>CBDCFN010000001.1:0-12282 GCA_965216315.1 bacterium
AATCAATCTGTCTGCTAGGCGACCAACAGGGTTTTTTTTCGTATCGAGAGCCCAAAGAATCGAATAGATCTTTATCTGTTCTTGGTGATCTTTACGTTCCTCCCCCGATTTGTAGTCAATTATTTCACATCCATCATCGTCGATGTTTATCAGGTCGGCCTTTCCCCTCCAAGATATTTGATCAGCAGTAATCCAAGCCTCAGGGAAGCTTCCTCGAGAATAACACGTCTGAGATACATCATCGCTTTGAGTACGCTGCCTAGCTTGGGGAACAAGCTTTATGTCTTTCAATAACTGCTGAACGCTTCGCCTGATATGACCTTGTCTAGCAGTGATTTTAGACTGCAAGTTCTTAACATCTTCAATAATTCTGGGATTGTCTGCTACTTGCTTTAAGTTCGATGCGATGGTATCCGTGATAATTCTGCTGAAACCACTCAGTTGACGAATTACTCCGACCGCCGCTTCCGTTTCCAACGATATACATCCAGCTGCGGTAAGATTATTAGTAACTATTTCAGCAGCTTCATGAATTATATTCCCAACTAAAGCATCCTCAGCTAGAGGCCTCGGATAACCCCTTTTATTCCATAGATCTTCATAATTGCTCTCCTGAAGCCACCATCTCCTAGGGCATGTCGCAATTTGCTTGTACGTAGAATAAGTCATGAAATCAGGCTTAGCAGGAGACGAAACCGGATTTCTTACTCGCCAGAAATCAGATGCCTGGGCGATCATTAACTGATTGCTCTCATTATTTCGGTCGTGACTGAAGGAAGATGACGCGTCACAGTTATCTCATTGGCTGGAAAAACTTGAATGGTACCAGAATTGTCTAGTACGTCCTGAAGCTGTGGATCATTAAGTCGCTGAGGCGTGAGCGGATGGCTTACCGCAACTATAAGTTGTGTATTATCATGTGTTGATATTAGAATTGGGGCTCTTACTACTCCGATACCTGCAATATCAACAGTCTCGTTCCTGTGTAGTTCAACGCCAGAGAGACCTTGTCTTTGTAAATCGTTGTAAAGTCTATTTGTGGACAAATCTGTTCGCGTACTTTGAAGATTTGGTTCTCTGGCATTTATCAAATAATTTAATAAATCTGCACCAAGCTGACGATCTAAACGATCATGCTCAAATTTGTTTTTGTAACTTCTGAGGCAGCGATAGCAAGATCTGTCACAGTGATCCGAACAGTTTTCCAGTATCCTGAGCGCACGGTTAAATAATTCAAGCCCGAACTCCCCGAGATGCGGAGAAAAGCCTGCGCCACCTGGCAATGTGTCGTAGAGATAGATTTCAGCTTCTAGGCCGGTGCTTCCGGCCTCAGTTAAAGCGGGCCTGAATTCCGCCTGAATCTCCCCAGATTCAAGCGCCAACAACTGTGTACCTGCTAAAGTTAATGCTTCACATAAAGTGCGAAGAGCAGTTTCCGTACTGAGGAGACCGGGTCTCAATGTAATAGGAACATTAACTTGCAAGCTGATCAATAAAATATCGGATGGAAAATCTGTTCCCAATACTATGGCTCGGGCAGTTCTCCCACCTGGGCAATCGGGTTCGCGATTATCTGGAAATGGTTTCCTATGACTTTGAGTTGTAGTGCCACGAAGAATTGCCGACGGTTCAATCGCTCCGCAGACAGTACAATAATTGTATCCCTCGTTAAGCGTACCTCTATTTGTTACCAGAAGATGTTCTCTTGTTCTGTATAATCTAATGCGTTCATTTATACGTTCCCATTCGCTTTCTGCTCCGGCCTCAGTCGTGAGCTTAGCACGAGTTGCATAGCTTCGTGCAGGTTGATCCTCTGGAGCTGTGACTGGCTGTATGTTGGAGGGATGTGCAAAACCTGGGGGGCGCAACCACCACGTTGCCGGCCCAAATGTGCCAGCCGATCTACAGGCAGGACAATCCCTTACTTCATCTTTTTCGGCTTCCGAGGCAGGATGAGTCGAAGCAAACTGGCATTCTGAACATTCAAAGTAGAGCCTACGAGATTCCCATGCGCGCTGTCGTTCACTATAAATAGGCGTATATAGTGCTCCAGATTGCCACAATCGACCGTCTATCCACACATGTTTGCCGGGTGCATACTGTGTTAAAGCTATGCTCAAGCCCTGCGAGGGAGTATAAAGAAACGCCTGGCGATAGCGTGTAAAATTGGCATCATCAAAAATGTAGAATGTCGTAACATCTGTAGGAAAGGCATATCGTGGAAGGACACCCTTGTATAAGAGCCTATCCAAGAGATTCTCGGCTTCTGCGCGGCCGATATTTGTTGTTGTATCACCTGCTTCTGAAGGTACTTCCAGTGGCTCAAGAGCATCATCATTACTATCCTGTCCGTCTTCAAGATTAGGATCATACATAATAGCATCGTCAATGGGACGCAGGGTCTCTTCAATCAACTGATCTAAAAGTATTTGCCTTTGCGCTTGGTGTAAGTCATCCGGTAACCAATCATCGACATCATTTCTAAGGTGGGAGATATTTTCTCTAAGCCATTCCCCAAAATCATCTCTAGTCAGCACAGATGTACTACCGCGGAATGCCGCAACGCTTCCAAGAACGGAAAAGAGATTGTGGGGCTGGTCTTCTGGAGAGATGTGCGGTAATCGTGCCTGATGATATCTTTGAAGAAGATATGCCGTAACATGCCTTCTCGTTATATCGCAGTTATCTAAAGTAAGAATAGGGTCATCAACTTTGCCTCTAATCATTTGGTCTGGTTCACGGAAATAATGCTCATCATGACTATCGGAGCTCGCGAATCCGATCACGGTTGCTACAGTGGACGACCTTCTACCTGCGCGGCCTGCTCTTTGTTGATAGTTTGCCCTCCCGGGAGGCATATTTCGCAGCGCCACACCGGATAACGCACCAATGTCTATTCCAACCTCCATTGTTGTTGTGCATGACAAGACATCGATAGCCATCCGATCGGGACCGTCGATTGTGTCACCCAGATCTACATCTTGAAACAGCAGTTCATACTCCTCTGCTTTCGAGAACACATCAGCAGACTGCGCCGCATTTAATTGTGCTGTATGCTCAGCTGCGATAATTGATAGCGGTGGAATATCATCTTCGAGAAGAGCCCTTGAGGTTTTACGGTAGTATTCCTTTCGAGCAGAAAAGACTGGATCAGTATTAGGATCAATAATGTCGACTGCATCTTGACCACAATGTACACAGATGCGGTGTCCAGGGAATGGACGTTGGGTAGTGCGGCATGTCTGGCAATAGCCCCAGAGGTCCCTCCATTAGGAGGGTCACGCTACCACCACTTAGCCTGTAACCACCACCTCCTGTTTGAGTGCAAAAATGAGATAATAAAGCTGGCAACCAACGTTCTCTAAATGATCGTTTTAGCGTTGAAGTAGTTAGAAAATTACGTTCAAATCTTCCGAACTTTCCCGTATTGTGTGTACTGATATATCTATTGGAACGATCTGTCGTATTTTCTCTCCAATCATCAGGACAAAGGCTTAGCCAGATTCGCTCCGGCTTTTGCCAATATCGAATCCAGTTTCGTAACAGTGCGAGTTTCTGTTCTTCAGACTCCGCTAATCCCGGGAGATCCGGTAATTCAATAATCAAATCTTGAGATAAGTCTAATCGCTCACAGATTGATGCAAGCCCCAACGCTTCTAGTCCATAATATCTTGCGAAGATAATATCGTAAATGCCGTTCAATAGTGAGACCGGTGGCCGAGCCGTACGTAGAAATCTGTCGACAAATCGACCAAATTCTCGAGGGTTATTGAGTAAACCTGCATTTAACCTGTCAGTAAGCTGAGTTTCGTGACCTAAATCATCACTTTGTCGTATTTCCGGTCGGAGCCTTACGCCATACTCGTGAGCCGCTAATAAAACTGCAAAATAGGAATGGTCGAGAGTAAGGACCTCACTCATATCATCAAATCGATACATCCTGGCAAAGCCAGCTAGCAATAAGGGTCTGAGAGCATCCTTCATTGAGAGAGATTTTAAGTTTGGTGCCAATCTTGCTGCTGTCTGGCGCGAATCTGAAAACACCAGTGATTTGCGTCCGCGAAGTGGTGCGAATGGCGTTGCTAGATGCGGTCCCGGAGGTTGGACAGCAATTTGCTTTGAAACTAACGCTTGAAAGGGCTGATCGCCACTCGTCTGGTGATCTTGTACAGACGAACGTCCGTAGCCAGCTTGCTCGTCGCAGACGGCGCATGGCGAGAATTGTCCTGGCTCAGAATTACTTATTTGGTTGCGTCCATCAGCAACCCTATTTGGCTGGAGAAATACTTGTCTTACACGTTCGCCCAGTTGGTTTGGACTTCCCTGACCCGTAACAACATCAAAATCAAGCGGTTCTGGCTGGTTGTCGAGTGTCTCTGCAGGAGCCTCGAGTAGCAGGTCTATTGGCGATAATTCCCTCAAATCACCCTGTTCAGTTCGTATACGATTACCTTTCTCAGACCATAGATAACGAGGAGACTCGACATCGTCGGTATACGCACGCGCATAAGCTGTACCACAATTACGACATGTGAACAGTTCATACACTCTCGCCCCACAGCTACAAATATCACGCGGCTGACTATATGGTCTGCCAGTTGGTCCGCCCCTATCAGTTTCAGAAATTGCTGTGCATTGAGGGTCCAAACAAGCCCAAAGCCCTGCAAGGCCACGGAATAAACAGTGTATTCTGCATGGTAGGAGACCCGGTAAATCTGGCTCTCTTCTAGCTATACTTCCGAATGCTAGAAGAGTAGTTACCGCCTTATCTCTCACCTCAGGATCAACTTCTGGAAATATGAGTCCCCCAAGCGAATCAAGACGAATTGCAGATTGCATTGAAAGATTAATCAGTTGATTGAGAGGCTCGAATTCCCTTAAGGCTTCATACAATGCTAGATGTAGAGGTAGATCAGGAGATACTCCACGCATAGTCAGAAATGATTGGATCACGTTGCTTCTTTGATCATCACTAGCATTATAAAATGACTGCAAATCAATATTGCCTAATAGTTCAGCTTCTGCAGCACTCCCAGGCCTTGCATTATTTCTTAGGTCGAGTGTTCCTGTTATCGACGTAAAACCAGATGACGTCTTACCAGATAAGCGAGCGGCAAACTGCGCTGCGTAATCATGATCTGCAAAACTTGCACTGGTGCAAATCACCTGAATTCGGTCTTCTGGAACCGCTAATCTTGATCTAAGTCTGCGCAATAACAGCGCAACCTCGGCACCCGCGGCACCGCGATAAAGATGCGCTTCATCAATGACTATAAGAAACCGTTCATTAGGATTCTCTCTAAGCCAAGCGCTAGTGCGATCGAATATCGGACGCTCAATTGGACGCATTAGCATGTATTCAAGCATCGAGTAGTTAGTCAGTAAGATGTCTGGCGGCGCTTCTAACACTTCGTGTCGGGTCAATAGTTCCACGTCCTCCGGTAACGTTACACATCTTGCAAATCGCCCATTTCTATCAGTCCATCTTTGATTTGGGCGCCCGTACCACCTCTCCAGGTCAGGTTTAGCAGGCCATTTTCCTCGCCGCTTCAGTTCTGCTATCAAGCGGGCGGAGGCTCCTCGTTGGGGATCATCAGGATCTCTCGCTTTTCTTAAGTGGTCCACATAGTATCGTCCGATGGGCGCAAGTCTTTGTTGGTCTTTCTGTCTAGTGCGAATGCCAGGGTACAGGGTCCGACTTGTATATCTTGCGAAGCGAATAGGTCTTCCGCACCACTTATTAAATAGTGTTGTAATTCTGGGGTCACCAAAAAGAAGTCGTAAACGGCCAAGTTGGTCGTTTACCAGTGCATTCATTGGATAAAGAATGATGCAGCGGACGGCGTTGAATTCAGCGAACTGACTGCGCTTTTCAGCTGCTTCCATGGCGAGTTTACCTAGGATCGGCAATAAGAAACATTCAGTTTTTCCAGACCCTGTTCCAGTCATTACAACGGTATCTCTGCCGCATGCTAATGTATCTTTGATAGCTTCCGCTTGGTGTTGATATGGTGGATCGTGAATTAGGCACGAACCACCGTCTATACCACTTACTGCAGCGAAAGCTTCCAATGCAGCCTCATGCAGGCCTAATGATCGAAACATGTCTCCAGTTACGTATTTCGGCGTGCTTTCAATATATGGAACCTGGTAAATATTTCCCGCTTCTGACAACAGTCGCTGTCTTTCACGGACAAGGAATGGGTGACTTATGTGGTATGTCGCTTCTATGTAATCCCGCAATTCATCTTGAAGGTGTGAAATTGTTTGGCCAATGGTATTCATAATATATTTCTAATTTATGCCATCTGCTTTAACCAGAGGTTAGTTTGGCAGAATTTCACTTCACTTTGACAGTATTGACTTTTAAATCTGTACGCAAATAGGGAGTCCTTTGACTTAATTGGCTGGCCAATTGAATCCCACTTGCGGAGAACCCATCTAGGAACAGGCGAATAAAAATCGAATATGAATTGCTCATGATCTGTCTTGCTTACCCGGAACAACTGTGGTGATCCGTTAATAGCATCAAGCGCCATTTGAATGTACCATGCATCGTCGCATCCGCGTCCATTTGATCTTTCCAGCGGTAAATTTAGTGCTCGAGTGAGCTTTCCATTCTTGATTTCCAAATAACTCCAAAGGGCATTCCCGTACTTTCTTGGACGGCGAGCTATGAATCTGCCCACTGATTTGTGTATAGGGCTCCATCGCTGCTTATAGAATCTCGGGTTTTCAGTTGGCTTCATTATCAGGACGTCTTCTTTAAGATCGACTTCTTGTGTCTGATCTAATTCTCTATCAATTGCTTGAATGAATTTATGGGCAGTAATTTGTTTGGATGTAGAGAGCCAATATGGAGGGCAGAGCCAGTATTCTAGCGAGAATTCCATGAGACCCGATTTATTCAATATCGTAAGATCATCACCCGAGATACTATCTATTCGTCTTACATGTCTCCTATATGTTATTCGTGACTCCAAGTCACTAGGCAGAGGTGAAAAGTAGTCCGGTACGATCCCTAGCAATAGAAGTGCTCCTGGCTCGAGTTTTACAAATGCTGGAGGTCCTGCGTAGAGCAGCTTCCGCATTTGCCCTTCGTCAACAGAAGTAAGTTCCAATAAATCTCCATAAGATGTCATATCGTTGATAATGTCTGGGATTGACTGAATATACTCATCATCTACCAAGCCTCTAAGTAGTGAGCCAACCTGCGCAGTCAGCGTACTAGCTGAACAAGGACAAATAAAGCCTGCGACCTTCCTTACTGTTGCCGCAATGGCTTCAGGTGATGAAAGGTTCAATGCCTGTGAATTCAAACGAAGATTCGCAATGACAATTCTCTTAGCTTCATTGTATTCCAAAACTCTCATCACATTACCATCTCCATGAGGAATAAAGAGCGCCTAGTTCCTTGCCTGCTTGAGATCCAAGCCTCTCTTCTACGGATAGAACAAAGTATCTTGCCAGTAACGGAAGTACTGGATATCGCTCCAATGCTGTTATGCCACCTACGAGCTTCTCGTCGGCCCACGCAGATACGGTACCGGGATCGGATGCAACTCTAAGGCACAATTCAGAAAACCATGTTATTGATTCAAAAGGTGAAGACTTCTGAAACATACGGTGTTTTTCCAGAGCGTACTCAAACCATGATTTCCTTTGAAAGGTGGCAAGTGGCGAGACCTGATCTAGTTCAGTGAATATGAAATGTGCAATACTACCGAATTTCCAGTAATCTGAGAGTTCGATTAACATTCTTTTGAGTGCAACACGTTCAGGACGATTTGCATATTGACACTCCATGTCCAGCCATTCCGCTCCCCCGAAGATTGCAAACAATCTCTGTAGCATATTTAACACCACGGAACGCTTGATTAGGACTGCTTTCAAGTCGTCGAGTGTCTTCGCATTTGCCCAAAGGTCCAGAAGTCGCATTGCACTTATTGTTTGACCGGATTGCCAAACATCGCTTTTCAACTGCGGTGTAAATCTCAGTTCTTTCAATGATAGCAGTCTAGCAGAAGGGCTTACGATAAAAGAGGTTTCATCACCATTTGCTCTTGCATGAAAAAGAACTGTGCGCTTTGTTACCTTCATTCCTTCTACTGCTTTTTCATAGTCCAGGTCTACGGATATATCTGGAAATTCGGAGGTGAAATAGCATGTATCTTGTTTCTTAAGAGAATCGGTGTCGTCAATTAGCATTGCAATATTTGATTTACCTTTTCTCTGTACGCTCCACCGTAGTGCAGATACTTGTCTCTCAGCACTAATGGATGCATCACCAAGTTCACCACCGCGGATAACCACTCTACATGAATGAGCAGGATCGGTTTCGCCGCGCTTCCATTTCCTTCGAACGTGCTGAACAAACAGCTCTCTCCAATCGTCTATAGTCACAGGCAGAGTAGAGTCGATTGGAGCGCTTTCGAGAACTAGAATGCCACGCCGATCAAAAAATGAAATGATGAAGGTAATTCTTGAAGCGACAGGTCCCTGAACGGCTATATCGACATCACCATTCCAAATATCTTCATAACTCGGCTGTATAGGATCTGTAAGAACCATTAAAGGATTACATGGGCTCGATCCCATAGACCAGTCCTGTGGCTCTCGTATATTAATGCTTATTTCGGCTGTAACAGAATTATATTCTGGTGTGCTTGAGTGCGTTAAAAGTTTTAGAGTATAGCTTCCCGTGTATAAGCGGGGAAGTTCAATGAAATGCGTATATGCAGAAGCGATGGGCACTGTCAGCTCCTGTTTCGCAAAGCCCTCAAGAGCAATAGAAATGCTCTCTATTTCCTTATTAGCGCGCACCGCTATTATAGGACGGTCAGTTGACAACCACTCTATATAACCCTCACCGTCCCATTGCGAGGGCGATACTCCCGCCGGCCAAACGTCCAGATATGTAATTTCTTTCAATCCAAGACGCTGAGCGTCATTTTGTGTAAATGGTGAAATGCCGGAATCGGAGACGTCAAACAATATGTTGGATACACCTGGGGAGGCCAATTTAATTGTCGTTCCATTAATATCGGGGAGACGTTGATCTTTACTAATTAATATATAGCTGCTTCCAGGGCGCAGAGTTCCCCCTCTTATGTATGCCGCAGTTCCATCGGAACGTAGCTTGAATAGCCAGGTATTCCCGCGGCTTCTGATTGTTATATTCTCAAACAGCTCTCGCAATTCATTGTCATGACAGTCGATTGGTTCTAGCATTGGTACATTTGACTCAGGCCATTCGCTAAGTCTGACTTCGCGGCGATAGAGAAAGTGTCCTCGGGAAAAAGGACTGCTTGATTTCGCTCCACGCACTTGACATCTTACGTTCTGGAATAGTCGCTTTAATTCGGGATCAGAAGATAGGAGAGCGCCAAATTCTGGCATTATCGCGTACAGACTGTACTCTCCCTCGTCATTAGGTCGCAGTTGAAGCTGAGGTGACATATTGCCATACTTAATTGCAGATCGTTTTCTTTGACTGCGCTTATTATCTCGCCTTCCTTTTGTTACTCCATGAGTGATTAACTGCCGGGTTTGACGACGGATCTCTCTCAACCATTCTCTGGACGCTCGCTCGCGCCCTAAATCACTTACAATTCGCCTGAGAGTGCGTTCAGAAATTAGTTCCCTGTTCTCACCTAATTGTTCGGCTAAGAGTGCAGAGCTGAACTGCCAGACTAAAGCACGATTATTGAGAAAGTTGGCAAATCGGTCAGTGAGATGAAGTGATCTGGCCTCAATCGTCGCGGCCAAAAGTTCCGGATCTTCAAAATGCTCATCTCGAAGTAACGGTCGCAATCTATACAACGATTCTAGAAACTGTCGTTGTAAATCCAGAGGTAGTATCGCGTTCGTAATCGGCCATGCGATGATTCGGAAATGCATTGCCCACGCGCCCGAAGGACTTATTCCCCTATAGGTTTGTTTGAATCTTTCAAAGGCATCGCTAATCCATTTTCTGTTTCCGCACATTTTCCAGGCGGGCAGTCTTTCTTCGAAGGTTTGCCAGTATTCATATCCCGAAAACTCGTAGCCAATTTCAGCAGCAACAACGGCACATGGTAGCCAATATTCGCTTATGTCCGTATCTTGCTGAAATGCTTGATTAACTGAAGTGAATAGATTTGTTAACTCCGTGTCATCCAATTGATGCTCTAGAGCAAACACATATGCGTGATCACCCATGCGCTCGCGTTTAGTCCGAATTGCCGAGAACGCACCTGATAGGCGATCTTGCCATTCATGGATTCTCATTAAATTCTCAATGTCTCCAAGTGTGATTCGCTATTGGGTAATCGCTTGATGTTCTCAATAAGTAGTTTTTGAAATTCTCGTGTGAGACCTTGATGTGATTTCTTTAACTCTCGCTTTATTCCAGATTGTCTAGGTATATTAAGTGAAATGTGATGAGAGTGCTTTCTAGATAACAGCTTTGCTAGATCTGTTTTCTTCCAATACAAATATTGCGGACGTCTTTCAGCACGGGGTATGAGCCATCTCTGTAAAGCCGCGGCTCCGACTTCACTCACTGATTTAAGTGATCTGTACCGCGGAATGGTCGATTTACCGGTGAGAAGACTACTATAGTTCTCAATAAACTTACAGGCATATACCTCTCTAAAAACACCATGTCGAAGTACATCACCATTTAACCCCATAGATTCTAATGCAGCTCTCGTAACGCGAAGCTTCCAATTTGATCCACTGCCATATTCATGTCCATCCGCATAAGGATGATCAATAGCTGTAAGGTATGTCCGCAGGTCATTGAATAAACTGTTGGGGATATGGAAATGACCCCATCCCTCAGTAAAGCCAATTGGTTCAAAGTATTTAATCCCATCTAATTGCAATCGATTGTAAACAGAGGATCTCCCCAGAGCAGAGGATGTTGTGACTAAAGAGAGCGATGCGTTCTTATGCTTCCGTGAAATTATTCCCTTTCTATTTCCATACTTGACGCGGAAGGCTCTCCGAACTTCTTTTGTCCTAATGAGACAAGCAATCATCTTCCCGCATAGCAGGAAATTGTATGGTGGTATTGCACCAACCACGTATGCATCCATGCAATTAACAAGTCGTTTCTTCCGGTCATGCGAGGACCATCCGATGTATTCATCTCGGACTCTTGAATTAAATACGGGATCACCTAATGCGAAAAGTCCTATGAGTTTTCCATTAAAGTCATCCCACACTAAGAATCGAATGCGGCGACCGTATCCACGTGAGACTGGAACGCTCCATGTAAGGCTTGCGAGCCTAAATAGGTCTGACTGCCATGTGTTGGACTCGATAAGTTCCAATCTGGGAGATACTTTTTGAGGAATGACTTCAACACCAGAGGCAAAATATTGAATGAGTTCGTCATATCTTGAGCGAATAAATGGCATTTCATTT
Source organism: bacterium (assembly GCA_965216315.1). GTDB lineage: Bacteria > UBA10199 > UBA10199 > 2-02-FULL-50-16 > JAJFLM01 > CBDCFN01. Next base: position 11,413 of record CBDCFN010000001.1, read on the forward strand.
TTCAGGAGGTCACTTTTTTGTTTTCGATGTAACTTCCTAATGATTTTCTTTTTATCACTAGGTGGTGATATGTACCCCTGCTTATTCTTATCAAATCCTAAAGCTGAAAGATGTGTAGAGAGCTTCTTTTTTATCCTCGCTTGTACGCCATTAAGATGTGACTTATTCGCGCGTGTATTTCGTGAATTCATTGTTCTATTTAACTCTCATTCATCGATAGATACTATATTCTTTTTCCAATAATTGATCGGCTGCCATGTTGAGCATAAAATCTGACGTAGGGAAACAATTGATGCCTTGGCGGCGATGGAGGGAGAAACAGCCTGGATATCTCGCGAAGTCTTCTAGTTTGGATCGACTTAGGCTGTATGGCCTATCCGAATTTGGATCATAAAGGTTGCTCTTGCGCTTACTGATAACCATTCGGCTGCATTCCCCCTCACGTAATTATTCTAATGCAATTTATGACGAAGCCATTTAAATCTCAAGCGAGATCAAGCTGTTACGCCATACAAGATAGCTGACTGATTTCATCGCCTATGGCGAGAAGTTATCCAATACCTCCCACCCACCCCATAATTTACAGCCCCGGACTGAACATCTGTCATAAGCGGGGGCTAAGGACGGTCCAGTCCTTGTCATATCGTTTGCGACGCCCTGTGGATATCTTCTACTGAGGGCAGGACACAGAGTGATTTCCGCCACGACCACGCGGCGGCCCGCGCAAAGGGAGTGCAAGTGGGGTGCACGGACCGTGACAGCACGCCCCCGGCGGGCTGGCGCGGGACGTGCCACTCGGGATCAAGCGGAGGGAGGGTTGAGAGTTTCAAGAAACTCCGTGATCGCGTCGATTTCCCGCGCAATCGCAGT
>CBDCFN010000002.1:0-2222 GCA_965216315.1 bacterium
GGCGGGGGGAATCGAACCCCCGTCCGGAAGGCTTCCATGACGATCGCTACAGGCTTAGTCGATGATTAGTGATTCGCCACCGGGTTTCCCCATCGACAGGGGTCCGGCCGCTAGCCTTCGGAGTTTCTCACCCAGATTTTCGAAGACAATGTCCTCTGAGCCAGTCTGTAAATGGCGTCTCAGAAAGTCCCACAGACAAGAACTTAAGAGACGGCCGCTTAATTAAGCAGCAAGCGCCAAAGGCGCATCATAGTCGGCGTTTATAGCCTGTGTCCGTTTTAGACAAGGTTCGGACAACCTCGACCTGCTATCGTCACTTCTAGCGATTCCGTCGAACCCAAATCGCCCCCAATGTGAAAGAACTAGCTTTAATCTAGTCTTATTCCGGTGCGTGTGCAAGCCCCGAAGCCAAGGGCCCCCTCGTGCCTCATGTGCCACCGTTTGGCCCAGTGCCGGCATCGGACTATAAGAAGAGGAAAGTGTCGGTATGTGTCAACTTAAATTGGACATAAAAGCGCGTGGTTTAAGGTTTTTAGTGAAACTATCGGATATCTCCTCCGATAGTGGGATATGTTGTTTTCTGTAGCAAACTCTTTGCCAACAAACATAACTGCCAGCATCTGTGCTGCGTCGGGAGCCGACCCTGTCATTGCATTTTTTGACTCAGGTCGTATTGATGACTACCTTGATACCTTCCGGGTTGTCCCGGAAGATGGGTCTGTGATCGTCCCCATAGTGCGAAGCAACACTCAGGAGCCTGTGCTCGATGGGCTTGAACTCAATACCGCGCATGTTAACACGTTTATCAATCAATCTCGTCTGATGATGCGGATCATGGGAAACGAGATGATTCGAGACTTAGCTGAACCGGATATTGAGGAAGCTAATTCTGAACATTGGGCAATGAGACGACTTACGTTTGATCCACATAGTATTACCTGTTATCAAGATTCCGATATTGCAGGATATCAAGGCCCAACTATGTCGGAGGTAAAAAGGAGAATTGAGTTTGTTTATCCAGAGGCTAGGGATGATCCGCATGAGCTAAGGATTTTATCTGAATCAGAAGAGTCGCGGACTTCTACAATTATCATCAAATGTGAAAATGACTTTGTAAGTTTTCGGTCCTATGAGATCGAATTTGGCGGCGTGGCTCTATATCGTCTTCTTACAGAAACGCTGGGCTTAGCCTCTGATTGTTCGTTGACGGAAGGTGCCTGCCGCCTTTATAGATATATGGGAGCTACGGAGAGAATTAATTGGGAAGATGGCAAGTTTTCAAAGACATCATCGAATGTAGTATTCCAGGATGCACCTTTCATCATGTACGCAAGTGAGAGACATGGCTATCGATGGGATCCGAGGCGGTCAATGTTGACCATACATTATCATATGCAAGGAGAAAAACGATTCGCTTTAGATCCTCGCTTGCTAGAGTTTTGGACTTACTAAGTGATGTCAGCCATCATAAACTCCGATTTTTAGAGAAGATTATCGAAACGCTTCAGCAGGTCACGATTATCGCCTGCTATGAAGACGCGGACGCCGCCATCGATCGTATAAAAGCTCACTTTAGTGACCTGATCATTATGGGTCGAGTGGATACGCGTTCTCGCAAGCGCTCCGATGCGCGAAGCCCTCGAGGCCAGCGAGGCGACTAGGCTGAGTCCGGTTGCTATCATCCCGGCAGGCGTGCGCTCCCAACGATAGCGGAAGTTGGCATGCGCTATTTCTACGTCCCGGCGTTGGTGAAAATAAGTTATCGTATCTTGAATTGCTGAAACATCGCGGGCCGTGACGTGATTAGCCGATTGTCCACAATTGCCGACGTACGTAACATAATCACGCCGTTGTGTTGCGTCGAGATCGATCTTGCCGTCGCCGTCCCCGTCGACGGCTACAATGGCGTAGCTTTTTTTGGTAGACGGATCGGTGACCCGAAATATATATTTATGCACGTCACCGTTCATTTCAACCTGACGTAATTGTAGTTTAAGTCGTGACATGTTGCTCTCCCATATTTATTCGTAGTATTTGCTGAAACACGCTCCTTGATCAAAATATTTGAGCAAGGGGCGTGCCAGCGATTTTTTGAGTCATTTCAACGGATTGATAAATGACGGGAGGAGGGCTCAGCCCCCGATCTGTGTTGAAAGGATACAGATTTGCTGTATAAGTAATGCTTTACTAGGGAGATCATCCAGAGGGCAGAGGAGGGCACC
>CBDCFN010000003.1:0-6395 GCA_965216315.1 bacterium
TTCCATGATGACATCTGGCAGCGGAACCACGCGTGCCTGATAAGTCTTGGTGGTTGCACCCTCAACCGACTTGATCCGGACCACGCCCAGGCGCAGGTCAAAATCGGACTTTTTGAGCTGCGCCAGCTCTCCCATCCGCATGCCCGTGTTGTAGAGGATGATGCAGACGCTTCGCACTTCCTCTGGAGAGTTGCGCATGACGAAGCGGAACTCGTCCTCTGTCCAGGGCACTTGCTCCGTCTTCGGCGTATTCCGTGGCTTCTCGACGCCCTCGACGGGATTCTCAAAGGCAAAGCCGTTGTCGATCGCCTTTTTGAACATAGTATTGAGAATCCCCAGATCATTACGAACGGTCTTAGCCGAACGTCCGATGGCGCGCCGATAGTTCCGAAAAGCGACGACGTCGGCGCGGTCGATGTTGCACACCAGCATGTCTTTGAAGAAGGTGACAAAGTTAGAACGGATTCGATAGCTGGAGCTGCGCAGATAGCGCTCGGATTTTTCGCGGAAGTGGTTCTCGATAAAGAGTTCGGCGTAGTCGGCGAATGGTATTGGCTCTACGCTCTCCATGCCGGCGCGGCGGCGCTCCAGATAGTCTTCCTTGAGCCGCAGAAACTCCTTGGCGTTCTGACGGTCCTTGAACGACTGCGTGTACCTAACGCCAGCCTCGCGCCAGTCGACGACCCAACGCTTGCGATTTTTGCGATACCGAATCACGGCCATGATGTCTGTACCTCTCGATGTCTTGGATCACCTCGCTGACCTTAAAGAGCCAGCGTCGGCCCGCCTTGTAACCCGTGATGATGCCCTGGGCTGCCCAGCGATAGAGCGTGTCCTTGGGCACCGGCACGACTTGGAGCGCAGCTAGCTGATCCAGGGTCACAAACTTTTCCGGTTCTTGATTCATTAACGCCATTCTCGCTTGGTGGCAACTATGCCTTGAGAGTAAGAATGCATTTGATGTGCCTAGGCGACCGAAAAAAAGATGCAATGATTTCAGGGGGCTAGGTTGTGGGTGGTAACTAAGGTGGTGGTAAGTTACCGGTAACATATCTGGTAACTTACCAGTCTTGCGATCGTCGTGACTCAGCGTATTCCTCTTTCAGGTAAGTCAGATATGACCCCGGAAATTCATTTTTCAGCATTCGCCTGACAATACATTTGGTGACTGGTAGCCATTTATGGATCTCATTGATGTGTAGAGCATCGTCCGCAGACAGTTGTAATTCTTCTGCTTCCGTTAAGAGGGCATGAGCGATGTTATCCCTTAATGGTCTGAGGAACTTGTCAATTACATAGCCGAACTTCTTACCAGCTGATTCAGGGGAAAGAATCATATCCAATGCCATTGGATCCCATGATTTCTTAGCCGTGGGATGGATTCCCTGAAGCCATTTAATAAGCGCCTCCTTATTTTGAGGAATTTTTTCCGTTGCCTTAATGGCTTTACGTGTCGGTTCTGTAATTGATTTGCCTATTCGCGCACGTCTTGTTCGTATGCTTTCAATAATCTTATAGAAACATAGGAACTGGTACGTAAAACTGTTACTCACTAAGGCTTCTCTGTAAATGCTTGTATACCCTCGTATTGCTGCCGACATTTCAGAGCTTGGAGCACCTACAAGCGGCATTTCCAAAAATGGCTGCACCATACTCATCTGAGTGATACCAGTAGATACCTCGAGCACATCAATTTGGTGTATTGCTATCGGCACGTCCAACTCAGCTGACATCAAACTAAGGGCGGGCAAGAGCGCGCGATATGCTTTATGTTCCGCATCATTCAGGTTTTGTGCATTAAATGACTCAAGTACTATCTTGCCAAGGAAACCTTGCTCATTCGGGTATCCTTTAAAAGTGAGTCTTTGATTGTTTACGGATGAATAAATTCTTATCTGGTCAGCATCAGGGTTGTCTGGAGGTTTATATGCTGGCTTAGTGATAGCAATATGCGAATCACCTCGCAAACCTTCCGCATAAGAAAATTGTCTTTCAGGGTGCAGATTTATGCCAGGTCGAGTAAGGATAAATATGATGTTGTACGCACCCGGTGAGCCTCTGGGATCAGCACGATTAAGAGGATGGTTAGGATCATTTGTTTGTGGCGCTGTAACAATATGCTGCTTCTGCCCCTGTAACCCCATGCCACCTAAGTGAGCAGACAGTTGGGGCTTTTCAGAGTTTGTCAGAGGCCGATTAGATGACAAGCACCCACTTCCATGGCACTTCTTATACTTCTTACCGCTGCCACAGGGGCATGGATCGTTTCGACCGATTTTGCTCACCTATTTTGCACTCCTCAGCTGTGAGATGTATGTATTTACTCTACCGTGTCCTATTAACTAGATCAATTGACCGAAATTTCCATTCTAGCTGCACCACTCTAACGGCCATGACTCTCTTATCTCCAGGGCCGTTTACCAATCCCTCTTCATGCCCAACCCCTCACTCTCTCATTTCTATACATCAATTTAACTACCTACCTATCATTACTATCACTCTCCCGAAATAGCACCCTCCAGCACCCGCAGTGTCTCCTGACCTCAGCCTCTTGTACTACCGGAAGGTACGTAGAGAGGGTGAGGTCAGAAGTGTCCGGTGCCAACCGGACAAGCGAAGGGTGCGATATAACAGTGCTATTTCAGTTACCTAATTGACCGGTACTTTCCGGTTACCGGACACTTTACCGGACAGTTTGCAGAATCTTTCCGGCCGCTCATTGTTGTCGGAAAGTCGTGTTTCGAGTGACCATTTAGATTAAAGAAGACGTTAGGATGTTATCTGGTGTGGCCGATGGGCAAATCACCAGGCCACCCTTACGGCCAAGTTGTGAAGGTAACAGCTAATGGATCTTTATGACCGCTCGATTTCTCCTCACCATACTTGATAATGCCAAACCAAAAGAATGATTTAATCAGCAAGTGAAGTAACTCTTCTTCAGAAAATTGTTTCTCGCGAGATTGAAAATTTCTCGAGATCAGTTGCATTATGCTTAATACATCATTCCTGATTTCTGACATGTCTTTCAGTATTTGGCGATAGGTATCGGTTGTCTCGATGCCCCGTTTGAGCACAGCGACATGTTCTGCTTCAAAGGTACTACCCACTGCAAACCAAATTGGCTCCTCAAATTCATAAGTAATCCATTTGGGAATTAAAAAGTCGTCAAAATCACCATGGAATTCACCAACCTCTAGGCCCAGGAATTGTTTTACGCTATGCCAGCTTGGAATATCGATATCTGTGCTCTTGGGAACGGGACTTCTTGAGAGACCTGTATGCCGTATTTCCCGAATTGAGGAATACTGTTTTTCAGGAATGACTCTGTAGAAAAGATCAAAGATTGCTCTAATTCTAGTAGAAGGGGAATCTCCAAATCGCTCAAAATGAGACACAAAAATGCTTTGGATTGATTTAATTATCAGGCGCTTCCTATATAAGAAGTCCAGCACCGCATAGATCTTACGTTTATTCTCGGTGTTCTTGTCTTGCATTTGGCTTTCATAATCATCTTTTGCTAATACATGCATAGCAGAGATAAGTAGCGTTAATATGAGCAAGAACAGCAATACACTGAGATCTAGTCTGCGGACTAGGAACTCATATGAAAATAATATGATGGCAAAGTATAGGGTCCACCGAGCCAAAAAGGCTTTCCAATTCCGGACCAGCGCAAGAAAAAAGTCTTTCATATCGTGACCTCTTTTTTATCACAAAAGGCGCCAATGGTCTGCTGGTAACATCAATCGCTATTTCTTAATTGCATCCTTAACCGCACCTGCCAGAAACTCCGCAAAAGGCTCAATATTCTGCCCAACACTTGCAGCCTCCAAGGCTTCCATGTAAATGTCTCGATCGTCGACCATGACAACCGTCCAGGGATAGCCGCCTGCTGCCAGCATCACATTCATTAAGAAACGTGCAATGCGCCCATTGCCGTCCATGTAGGGATGGATATAGACGAAGACAAAGTGTCCCAACACAACACGCACAAATGGGTCTGTCTCTTCACGGAGCAATTCGAAGAATGCGGGCATGCTATCCCGCATAGCTTCTTTGTTAGGGGGCACGTGCTTCGAACGACGAATATAGACCTGATCGTTACGGTAACCAGCGAGGTCAGCGGGCTTTAAAATACCGGCGGCGACACTGGGGGCGAACATCTCACGGTACCAGTTCCCATGGTCTTCATCGGCCACCTGACCTGGATTTTCGCCTTTCAATGCGCGGCGGACACTTTCCTTAACGCTTTGAAAGGCCTGCCAGTAGCCACGCGCGGCCAGGGCATTTCTTTGCTCGCGATCTTCCTCGTTCTTATCTGGGTGCCAGGTGCCACTGCGAACTTTATCGATCAACTCAGGGCTGACCCGATAGCCCTCAATTGAAAGTGAGTGATAGGCATCCGTTACATAGGCCTCTTCGACGCGATCTATATACGAATCAATATCAGTCGTCGTTTTTGACGCTGGGGGCGAATATCTAAGGATAGGCTCACGCATCGCTTGCCACATGAGGCGGATGCGATTGACATAGGGTGATCTTTCCCTAAGCGGTTCGAGCCGCGCTTTATCTGAGAAGGGGTCCGTTTCTCGCATATCATAATCGGCGGCACGCATGGTTTTGATGATGTCATCGGCAATACGCTCTCGTCCGATGTTGCGGAAAGCGCCCGCCAAGCGGCTTGCAATCTTACTGTGACCACCTTCTAAGAGATGGTCCAAGACCTCGGAGGCATTCTGAATCATCGCGAGCGCCGCGCGCGCGTCGCTCGGATACTGAGTGAAGAAACGATGGGAGCATGCAACGAGGGCTGCTGCTAGCGGATATAGACGCAGGTCCATTTTGACTTCAATGTCTGGAGCTGCGGGCATTGAGTAGCGGACATCGAATATGGAGGTATCGTGAGGAAACGCAGTTACTTTATTGCGCCCCTTGGAGGATCGCACGATCAGCTGGCGCGGGACCGTCCGGTTGCCGACGTGGAGCAAGAGGGACTGTTCCGGGGACAGGCACCAGTCCGTATCGAAACGATCCCTCAGGTAGGCCGCGCAAAATTCCCAGAAGGATGCAAACCAGGCTGTGCTCTCGCCGGGAGTCTCGTCCGGACGGGTTGGGATGTACCAGCCCTTGATGACCCGTTGTAGGTAGCCGTTCTTGATTAGGCGTTCTTGGTGAGTGCGACTCAGATCACTGCTGCGAATGACGATATGACCCTGATCTTGCAGTGCCTTTAGTTCATCTAGGGATTCAGCCAGTTTTTCCGCCGGTATTGCCATCTAGGGGATCCTCAATTCCGTGCTATTTATAGCTTATTTAGTTGTGCAAATTATAGCTTATTCTGACGTTCTATTTATAGCTTATTTTGCTGTACAGATAATAGCTTATTCTGCGCTTTTGAGTAGAGTTAAATATATCAATATAATCAATTAGTTAGCAGATTAGTCCGCTGTAGCGATCGGTAGAAATTTCTTCAATGAGGTATCTGCCCAAGTATTCCATATGAGGAATAATTGTTTCATATAAGGAATGATCAACCTTCGCGAACTATCGTGAGAAATAAAAGTACAGTAGATCGTTTATGACCATGAATAAAACCCAAGTCAAAATTCAAGGTCTCTTGAAAAAGACGACACGACTAGAAAGTGAAGATTCTCATCTCTTGTCATTGATTCGAAAAGAGCTCGAGAATTTAGATGAGAAAGAAATTACCGACTTTAGTGATCTCAAATTATTCTGTGATTGGGCCCTACATAACAAGATTGATAGATCGGCAGCTGGATCAAGATTAGTAGCAAAGATTCATGAAACAATACACCAGGTTAAAACGGCACATACTGATCATGTGATTAGTGAAGCATCTAAGACATTACTTCTGCCCTTCTCTGAACAACTCAGGGCGTTTTTAACTGATAGAAACCTACCAACGGCTATAACGGATGATGCGCAAGCCTGGCGACATTTCTTAAGAAATATTTTCCAGATTGTTGAACAAGTCCCAATTTGTATCAAATCAAAAGATGAAGATACTTTAAAAGATAGCCCATTAAAAACCGGGATGTGGGTTAATGAATTAACGATCATTAAGGTCGATTTTTCAGCCTTAGACATGCCGCGCGGATCATCAATAGGTGAAATCTATTGTTTGCATATTCTAACAAGTGATACGACCAAAATTATTATTCCATTAACGCCTGCCATTTAAGAGCACTGAAATGTTCGGTCCTGGGACGATTTCTACCACCCGAAATGGTCACCATTTGGTCACCATCACGTTCCAGTAGCTCTGAATAACGCCGAATTATCCACAACACTGAGAGTGCCTTAACTCCGCCATCGGTATCTCTTTTTCAGCTTGGCGCCTGATTTTTTCGCAGTAGAAGGTAAGTCTTGTAAGT
>CBDCFN010000004.1:0-6025 GCA_965216315.1 bacterium
GTTATCTCTGACTTTGTTATTCGTTCCTGTGCTATCGTTAATTACTATTGCAGGAGCGCAAATGCCGTTCCCCTGCACTTTATTAGTATGAACTGTATCTGATAGAAGGATACCAACTACGTCATCCGTTACGAAATTGTCCTGGATCTTAGTACCATGCGTATCATGCTCCACGACAATGCCGCCGTCAGTGCTGTCCACCGTATTGTTTTTGATTTTATTGTCTGTTGATTCAGGTTTATACCAATGTGGGGGGCCTACGGTAGACTTTCTGACGTTGATGCCGATAGTCGCCACAATGGCATTTTCAACTAAAAGGCCATCCTCTGCGCCCTCGATATCGATGCCTACAGTGCTACTTTCTATCTCATTATTGCTGATGAATGACCCTGGGCTCTGTCCGAACCTAAATCCTATTATGTGAATGCCATTCGTATCAGCATCTATAGTGTTTCCACTTACATTGATTTCATTGCAGGAGAAACATTCTACGCCAGTTCCTTTTGCTACGATGTCATTATTTGTAACCTTAGCGCCAGTTGTCCATTCAACTTTGATACCATTACGATTATAGGCCTTCACTATACAATCGGATATCGTATTAATCCGGTTTGTGAAGATTAAATGGGCGGGTGTGTTGATGCCTTGGCTAGTATCTTCGACTTCCACATGCTTGGCCTGTTGACCGTCGGCAAACAGTCCTAATGCCCACTTGTTGATCCAGTTTACATTCCGCCAACTTGCGGCATTGATCTTTAGATTACTGATGCTGCTACCTTCAGCGCCAGTAGCGAGGGTCAGTGGCTCATTGACAGTGAGTTCTGCACCCGGTCCGGTAATGTGGATTTCACAATCCTTGATGTCGCCATTTGGTTTAACTGCGCCAACGCTCCAGTCACCGTCCTCTGCATTATAATCGTGCTGACCGGCTGCAAATACTACATCAGCAGCTCCACCAGCTGCGCAGGCTGCATTGATTGCCGCAACGACATCGTCACCTGGATTAATAATCGTCGCCGCCTCCGAACTCTTTGGTGCCAGCATGCCTATTACGAACAACAGCGCAAAGACAATGGGGAAGCTCAACAGTTTGTATATTAATGGTTTCATTTTCTACTCCTTCTTCAGCTTGGTAAGAGCACGTTGCGCACAATGCACATCAACTCCGTCGGGCCACGGAGACGGCAGAAGGAGGTAGAGACTAAAGGAATGATTTAAATCTCCCGGATTCCTTGGTGACCCTGCTACCCCATGAGACATCTTCAATATCTCACTGGGCCAGAAGCTTTGCGTCCCCGCCTTGCGACGGGTTTGCCCTTTCATGAATCGGTGTTTCAAAGAACTTGTAAGTCCTATGTATATTGTCCGGATCCGGATGTCTGGAAACAAGAGTAATCACGCGAGGTGATGCAATTTTTGTCCACAAAATCCGGACACGGGATACACATCAGTTCATTTAATTTTATCATTTCACATAAACGTATCCCTTATGATTGTCGTCATGGCGATATGCGTCAAAGCGAGAAGAAGTGATATGTTTGAAATCATGTGTCCTGCTCAGACGAAATAAAGCCCCGGCCGCATTCGCAGCCGGGGCCTGAAGCGATTGATTCAGTTCCTATTCATTAGAACGGACATTCTTCACCAGTGAGCAGTGTGACATCGTAGCTATTCGTGCCACCGCTCTCGTCAAGGACGTCTTCGCCTTCGGCATCGTAGATCTTATCTGTGCTTACGCTATTGTTATCACTGTCATTCGTTACATGATATCCGTAGCTGCCAACGCCACCTGAGCATACCTTATTATTAGTAAAACTATTGCCAGTTGATTCTGTATTTCTTTCCGGTGGCCACCAGTCTCGCCCGTTCCATTCTATCAGCACACCCGTTACAGATTTAATCTTGTTCTTGTTGAAGGTATTGTCTATCGCACCACGAAGATTGACACCCTTTTCACCGCCGATCATTTTATTCTCCTCTACCGTATTGCCTTCAGCGCCACCGCCGACTTCCATGCTACGCGTTGTAACATCCATATGATTGGCAGTTACGATGGTATTGTGCGTATTCCATAAGTGTATCCCATCTTGGCCAGTTAAATCATTATTGTTGATGGCACTGTCCGTGCTGTTAACCATGTCCACGGCATTTCGAGAACTCAATACGGTGTTACTCGTAACCGTACTAGAACTTGTATTGTCAATGATGATTCCATTACGTTCTGAGTGCCCACTAACTTCGTTGCCTTCAACACTTGTGCCGACAGAACGAAACACTTTGATACCGGCACCACTGTTGCGCCGCCAGTATGGCACCCATCCCGGGTTGGACACCGTATTACCTGAAATCACAAAGTTATCAGAATCACGCACATAAATATTAGCTTCGATGTTTCCGTCATTATCGACTACCGTAAGACCACTGATGCTGGAATTGGGGTAGAAGGCTAGATTGACGGCAGATGGCCACGCCACGCCAGTGCCATCGAGGATTGCACCGGGGGCGCCGACGATATGAACCTCACACCCATTACCCTCTGTTCTTTGAATTTCTTGATTATATATTCCGGCGGGTATGTAGACGGTATTGCCGTTGCCTGCTGCACAGGCCTCATCTATGACATCGTTGATTTCATCACCAGTAATAACAGTGAACGTTTCTGCCTCTACATCCGCTGGGGCCAGCATGCCCATTGCGAACAGCAGCACAAGAACAACGGGGAAGTTCAATAGTTTGTATGTTAGAGGTTTCATTTTCTACTCCTTCTTCAGATTGAATATGGGCATCAACCCACTTTATTCAAACCCGTCGGGTATGGAGACGGCAGAAGGAGGTAGAGACTAAAGGAATGATTTAAATCTCCCGGATTCCTTGGCGGCCCAGCCATCCTGCATAGCTTTAACGAAGCAGGATCTGTGACTTTGCGTCCCCGTTTTACAACGGGTTTGCCCTTTCATGGATTATCGTTTCAAAGAACTTGCTCAGCAAGTCTAGTACGTATTGTCCGGATTCGTTGATTAGGAGACAAGAGGAATCACGCGAGGTGATACAATTTTTGTCCACAAAATCCGGACAACGGATACGCTTACCTTGGATAAATTTTATCACTGCCGACAAAGATACCCATTATGATCGTGATCATGGGTGCCGGCTTTGTAACGATTTGTAAGTGTAATGAAGCAGGGTGATATGTTTGAAATCATATTTCCTTGTAGATAAAAGGTGAGCGCGCTGTTGAGAGCGGAGACGCGTTTGTTTCGGCTGCTTCGATTGGGTCCTCTGACAAGAAATCCGAGAGCGGGGAAGCCGGCCCTTCATCCATCTCTAATGAATCGTCTGCTTCCGCTTCTTTTGGGTCGGCTGAACTTTCCGCCAGTGTGAGCGTCTGTTCGTCCACTTCAGTAGGCGTGGCGACGGCCACGACCTCGTCATCGACCCTTTCGAGACGAAGCAGGCCGAGGTCAATGGGTCCATTACCGGCCGTGACCGAGAGCAATGGTGATAAATCGTCGGTTGTTTCCAGGGCAAACAGGATGGAAGCCAGGTGCTCATTATCGTGTACGAGTTCCAGTCCATAGCTTTCACCGACTTTTAAGATGCCTATAAACGAGCAATCCGCGCCGACAGTAATTTCGAGGACTTCTAGGTTCAGGCTAGTTGCGACCATCTCATCCGCGATACAATTGCCCTCATCAGCCGGCACTTGCCCGACCAATTGCCTAAATTCATGTGGGTTGCCTGCCTGAGTGCCACCTTGGAGTTCATGTACCGTGTCGAGGTTGTGGCAGGCCGCCATCCAGAGAAGCAGACTAAGGGATGTAATAATGCGTGCATTTTTCATAATTGATTGATCTCCTTGGCTTCGATGTCATTGGTGGCGACAGGCAGCAATTGCATGGATAGGAGTACGACCTCATCGGGTTCGGTATCTGAGGCGACGAGATTGAGAATCTCGCGACGGAATTCCTGTATCTTTTGTTTGATTTCCTTGAGACGTCCGCGGGAGATGCCTAACGTCAGCGTACTGATGTCGCGCTTTTTCCATTCGATTTCGGAGAGACGTTCCTTAATCAGATCGAGCACGCTCCGGTGATAGTTGAATAAGGGAATTGAATAACCTTCATCTCCCGAGGTGACGAGAGGTGTTGACTGCCGCCAACGAGGACTAGTTTTATCCTGGCCCTTTTGGATAAACTCAAGTCGCTCCAACAGTTCTAGCGAGTTGCGGACTTGGGCGCTGCTGATAGCGGGTTGGATGCGCTGGGCAATCCAATCGGGTGTTCCATCGTACTCGCGGGAGACGACCATTTCTCGAACGATGGGATGATACCATGTGGAATAGTACTCGTACTGATCTGTGGCGATGGGATGGAGCCGTTTGGCATCACGGAGACAGATAAGATTTCGATAATGCTTATCCTTTTGAATGTGAAATTTGGCCTGATTAAACAGGACCAGGTGACGAAAATAATCGGCCTCAGTCTTCTCAAGCTTTAAACCTTTGACGAATTTCTTGATACTTTTCTCGGTGAGATTGCGCTCGCCATCCATGACGAGTTTATAAATGCTCGGCGATCCAAAGCCGGAGCGACGTGAAAAAATCCGAAAAGAAAAACCATAAGAACGTCTGGCTTCCGATAACCAGTCGCGTAAAAATTCTCGGTAATCGAGGTAATCGAAAACGCTGATAGGGGCGTCTTGGGCTGGGTGGGGCTCCTGCGTCGTCATGATTTTTAATCTACTCGTTAGCGCTGCATTCGTATTTCGCTACGTGCCTGGGGTATTAACGAATCCATCCGTGCATTTCAAGGGAAAATCGCCTATTTAAGGATACACTTATATATTTATAACTTATTGAATAATAAGGTAAATAAATTTATTTATTGTACTATTTCTCCATAATATTTTTAAAATTTGTGTACACTAGCCGACACTCTCCGGGGCGAGCGGTGTTTCCCGAAGCTCGTTGAGTTCCCGCTCGGCGGCCTTAGCGCTGTGTGCGGGGAGTGACTTGGCTGTTTGGATCAATCTGAAAAAAGAACGACCGGCCTGCCGGCTGTCGCGAATGCTATCGGCTGCATAAAGAGAAATGATAGAGACGGCCGTCATGTCTTCATGGGGAGGAATTGAATTGCCCGCGGCCCACAGGATGTTCGCCCAGCTCTCGTCATCCGCGAGACCTAAGCGCCACATATGTCCGCCGATCCGCAGATGGCTTTTTGTGCGGTGATCCAGTTCGTCCATCTCGATCGTAGAACTGATCAGCGTTGTAAAGAAAGCGGGCCAGTCTTTTTGATAATGAGCTTGGCAATAGTGCTGGACGGCCAGATCCAACGTGATCTCCGGCTGGGGACCGTTGAGGATCGCGTGCCCATCGGCGCAATTGAATCCCAGTAAATTAGGGGCCATTTCTATTGTAGTCTGTAGTGTGGCGAGTCCATCCAGCAGGGCGTAAAGGAGACTCAGATAATAGTCATTAATGGTCTTTTCTTGCGCCCATTGATCATTAGGTGGATAGCTAGTTGCTAACTTATGGAAGCTGGTTTGAATTGATGCGGGTTTTTCCCAGGAAGGAAGGGTGTCGAAAATTTGCCTATGAAAATGACTGAACGCCACCTGTAGCGAGGGATGGCCGACGCTGATCCTTTGAAGGAATGGACGGCGCTCTCTTACAGTCAAAATTAGATCCGTGATCGAAGAGTCGGTATTTGGGAGTAGGTTGGTGGCTGAGAGCGAATCCTTGAGCCCTGAGATAAAGGTTCCGGTAAGCAGAGAGTTTCCTAGTTGTGTCGCAGTCGCAATCATCCTTTGCTATTCTCCGCATGTGCGCCCACGAACTCTCGGCCTTTATCGACTTCAGGTGAAAATTGTTGTGAGTAAAACGAATCGCGGGTGTTGACTCCAGTAACCACTTTATGTGCTCCAGGTCTGGGTTTTCCGAAACGGGGCGTTAAATGTGCCGATAGGACTCCATCATGGTCTATTTTTCCACGACTCCCGGTCTCTGTCAGGCCCTGGCGACCTT
>CBDCFN010000005.1:0-1355 GCA_965216315.1 bacterium
TGAGAGAGTATATAGTGTTATATTCTCTCATCAGGAAATCAGCGATGACTCAACTCCTATGGGCGGAAGTCGAGTAATGCCCGTCACTAGCACGCGTAGACAGGATTTTGAATTATGTCAATACAGATTGATTGAAGACTACCCAAAATTTCTTAGGGTTTCTGAAACGCGTGCCATTAATGCCGGCCTTCAAGTGATTAATCAATTTATCATCAGAGAACATCTGGAGGATAATCCTAGGGAAGAAAAAACCTTTTGCTTTAGAGGGAAACAAACCACTTATTATCCAGATTACAGTTATATCTGGGATGAAAGAATTTATAAGGATGAACCTCTCAAAATTGCGGATGAATTATTTAAGTATCTTGCCCACGTGAGTGTCGGAGCTCAGAATGCTGGACTTTTAAATACAGTACTTGAGATTATTTCTGAACAAGCGTCAGTAGCATTTCTTTGGAGGAGATTATTGATGCTTGGCAAGAGTAATCCAGAGATATTTGCTGATTATATATATGACATGTGCACGGCAGAATCTATTCAGATGGGGATGGATACATCATATAAGTTAGGTGAGTTTCTTAAAGTTGGAGCTGGGCAGTTTAATAAGCAGCAATTATTGAAAATAGAGAAATCAATCCTAGAATTGTCCGACGAAGATACGCAGAAAAGATTAATTGGCTGTCTGCCGTCAACTGCCTTATCCGATGAACGTTCCATTAAAATAATAGATGAAGGATGTCCGCCCGAAAATAGCCCCCCCATCAGGATTCAATGTGAAGTGGGCGACTTTACCACGGAAGACTGGTTGGAAGAAGAAGGAGTCGATCTAAATAAAAAAGACAATAAGGTTCTCCAAACATTTTTTGAGTCATTAGATGCCTTTATTGACACGTGGAGAAATCAGGTTCCCACTGTTGATGCTATTAATTCTATCATCCCAACTGCGAGAGAGGCACTTAATATACTTGATCAAGATATAAAAGCCGACAAGCTTGTTGTTCAGACGTTACTTACAAAGCTAGGAGGCTGTGCTGTAAGTATCAGCAAGCTTTTTAAAAGCTTAATTGATGAATATTATGAATTCTCCAAGTCAGTGCTTCTAAAATGTGCCAGATTTGAAATCGACCCACCTCACTCTGAACGTGAAGAAAGCTTCACGTCGCCTTCTTGGTCGCCCTCTCCTCACACAGAAGCTGCTACTGGGCTGTGTTATCTTGAATTCTATAGGCATGATGAGCAACTTGTTGAGCGAATTAGTGTTTTGGCAACAGAAAATAAGGAACCTGCGGTGCGCTTCCTAGCTGCTCAGAACCTACATCTATTATATACAAATACCCCCCAAACATATTGGACAC
>CBDCFN010000006.1:0-1804 GCA_965216315.1 bacterium
ATAACAAAAAAATTGCAAGGGAAATAGTCTTCTTATGACTACTATATCCCAATGAACGGTAAGTATATGAAATTATTAGGAGATTATACATGAGTAATAATAGCGAGGACAAGAAAGTCATTTTTGTAGCATTTGCCATCGAAGATAAGGCCCAAAGAGATTTATTGAAGGGGCAGTCACTAAATACGGACTCTCCATTTGAGTACGTCGACATGTCTGTAAAGGATCCATATGACACTGAGTGGAAAAAGCGAGTACGCACTCGGATAAAGCGTTCAGATGGAGTTATTGCGCTTGTAAGTAAGAACTCTCTCACTTCCAGCGGGCAAAAATGGGAGATTTCATGCGCGCGAGAAGAAGGGAAGAAAATTCTCGGGATTTGGGCCTACAAAGATGATCGAACTAACCTTCCCGGTGTTAATACCAAAGTATGGACCTGGCAAACAGTCGAAAAATTCATCGATAGTTTATAAAGGAGGCACTGATGACAATGCGAATTGCGCTGATTGTTGGCATCAACTACTATGAGCATGCTAATCCGCTCTTCGGTTGCGTAGATGACGCTAAAGCCGTCAAAGAAATCCTGGAGCGTCATGAGGATGGTAAGGTTAATTTTGATTGTCAGCTAATCCAGGCTGTTGATCATGACAATCAAGTAAATCGCGGTCTTCTTAAAGATAGTATAAAAAGTTTATTTGCGTCTGAATCTGAAATCGCTTTGTTTTATTTTGCAGGGCATGGTCATATTGAATCGACAGATGGTTATCTGATTGCCTCTGATGCGCAGCGCGGCGATGAAGGCGTGGCACTTTCTGAGATTCTGACCCTTGCAAACGCTTCACCAGCAAGGAACAAAATAATTATTTTGGATAGTTGTCATTCTGGCATTGCGGGAACTCCAGCGGTAAGTGGGAATTTGGCGACCTTATCAGAGGGACTGACTATTCTCACAGCGTCAACGAAAGAACAATATGCGACGGAAAAAGATGGGAATGGTTTATTTACAGGACTTCTAGTCGACGCCCTTAGTGGTAGCGCCGCGAACTTGACTGGCGACATTACGCCAGGCAGCGTGTACGCGCATATCGATCAATCTCTTGGGGCATGGGAGCAGCGGCCTGTTTTTAAAACCAATGTAAAGCAATTCGTGTCTATGCGGAGAGTAGTACCTCCTATTTTACTTACAGACTTGCGCCGTCTTACGGAATTTTTTCCCTCTATTGGGCATGAATTCCCTCTCGATCCATCGTACGAGCCAGAAATGAAGGGACGCGACCCTGGTATGCCTGAGCCTGATCCGGAGAACGTGAAGAAGTTTGCAATCCTACAGCAATACAATCACTTAAATTTATTGGTACCTGTTGATGCGCCTCATATGTGGCATGCTGCTATGCAGTATAAAGGTTGCAAACTCACTGCCTTGGGCGAGCATTACCGCAGACTTGTAGAAAAAGACAGAATCTAAGCGAAGAATTTTAGCAAAATTCTAAGATGGAGTCTGTTTCTAATATGAAGAGTAAAGAATAGTACACATAAGCGGCTGTCAATATGGATGCTTCGTCAATTATTAGTTTGATTAAACCTATTTTAGATTTTGCAGGGGACTTGTTTAAACCAAGAGAACGAGTCACCTTCAAAATCCCTCGGAAGACCATTCGTATAGTTCCCGATTCATTTAGCAAATATTGGTGGCATATGGGCAAGTCAGGGGATAAGCCTGCAATGCAAATTGCCGCATCCTTCAAAGTTACGAATATAACAAAATATGATATTTTATTGGTTGCAGCAAAAATGAAGAAGCCTG
>CBDCFN010000007.1:0-6443 GCA_965216315.1 bacterium
GCCTCAATAGTCTCCTGAATTTGATTATCTTGTACAGATTGAAATGACCATTTAACAGTATGCGCGAAATTTACCGCACTTTTCAATTTGCTAATGGCGCGTAAGTGCTTGATCTTTGAAGAGGCATATCAGACTTAACCGCACTTTTTCTATTTTGTGCGGTTTTCCTTACATCATGAATTCATTTGGACATGTCTTACTAGCTTCTGATTATTAACTTGAGTTCAATCTTGTATTTTGTTGCTTCTATCGACTCAGTGCCATGAATTGTGCCTTCAATTGTTACGCTCTCATTCCCTATAGAGGTATGTGCTGCATAATTGTCACCCTCCAATTCTTCACATGAAAATTGAACATTATACTGTTGGCCTTCATTTATGACTTCCTGAACCTCAAGCGTAACTTCCTTTTTCCTATCGCCTGATTTACTCAAAAAGGACAATAGACCATCGTAATGTTTATGGATATACGACTCTAAAAATGACTTTAATTTTTTTCTATTACTTTTTTGCTTCACTCGGTTCGTACACAATTCCTGTAGTCATGATGTTTCCTCCTACTTACCTTCTCCTTGTAGTAAACGAGCAGACCCACTTTCCCTGTTTCAAAAACCCTTTTGAATTTGCCCTTAAAAACGTAATGATTTTAGGCCAAGAATGGCTTAATATCAACGTTTCATAAACGGAAGATTATTTGCGAGAAACATCTTAAGACGGGCTAGCGCAACATGAAGATCCCCAAAACAGCAAGCAAGTACGTTCTCCTCACGGGTGCGGGTTTTTCGAAAAACTTTGGTGGTCCGCTCGTGAGAGAACTCTGGTCTTGGCTATTCAACAATAAAGAGATTCAGAGTAATTCAAAATTAAGGGCATTGTTAGGCAACACGTTCAATTTTGAAGATGCAGTGACTCAGATTAGAACGGATTCCTCTTATACCTCTGATGACAAAAAATGCTTAGAGAGCAGCTTAGGTGAGGTCTTTAAACTATTGGATAACGCACGAGTCGAAGGGGATCCCTCCTTTCACATTGGACATTTACGGGACTTCTTAAAAAAATTACTGCCGCAAAATATTCACGATAATATTGCTTGCTTCATCTATACGCTTAACCAGGACCTATATATGGAGCGGATGATTGCGTTGCCGCGAGGTGAAGATAAGCAGTGGATAAGGCCAAGGCTTCCAGGTATTGCCCATCCCAATGGCCTCTTTGTAGCAGAGACAAAGGATGTTACTCTTGATTCTCTATCCGTTACACTTCCTAATGATGAAACAATTAAGAATAATTGTGAAAGCGAATTGCAGTCTCACTCAAGTTTCTACGTGAAACTGCATGGTTCGCAAAACTGGTACTCAAGTGACGGGGCAGGGCAAATGATAATCGGCACCAATAAGACCGAGCAAATTAAGAGTTCAGGCTTATTTGAGTTATATGGCAATCTTTTTAGGGAGCATTTGGCTCAGGGAGGGAAACATCTGCTGGTGATCGGTTATAGCTTCAACGACGAGCATATCAATGAAACGATTTACAATGCAGCATTCCCTGCTAATGGAATTGAGCCACTCAAATTGTTTGTTGTTGATATAGCTGATCCCAAGTCATTAAAGGACAAACTAACTCATCGGTCTAGGGGTCAAAAATCCCTGTGGGACTGTTTGGCAGGATATTACCAATGTGACTTACAGCAGATTTTCCCTAAATCTGGTAAATCAATTTATTTGAAAGTAATTGAAGACGCCTTTCTGAGATAGGTTAAAGGCCGCTGTCCTAAAAACAACTGTTTTTGGGCCAGGCATTTGGAAAAATGAGGTCCTAATCTTATTAGGTTTTTAGGCGACGTTTTCGTGGGGTTTTTGGGACAGTGCTCTAGATAGGGTACTTCGAGGAACTTGGAGAATTTGTGCGACCTGTCGCAACGAGTAGCCTTCAGAACGAAGCATTTGAGCCTTATGTAGATCAATTCGGCTTACGGGTCTGCCTAGCCTCTTGCCTTTAGCTCTGGCGGTCCTGAGCCCCGCTTTGACTCTCTCGCTGATTCTGGTCCGCTCTTGCTGAGCAACCCATCCAAAAATAGCAATTAGGAGGTCTGAAATAGGACCGGCTGTGTCCAGCCAGGGCTCTTGATGTGACATCAAGCGAACGCCTGACTGTTTCAGACGCTCCAGGTAGCCGGTAAGGCGCACGATCCCTTCGCGGCTTAAGCGATCAAGGGCCCAAACCAGGACTGTATCAAATCGACGTCGATGGGCGTCCGCCAGCATTCGATTTAAGCGCTTGCGATCACTGCGTGATCCCGATGCCTCATCAACATATTCTGCAGTTATATCTCCGCCTAACCGCTTGGCCCAGTCTCTTAGTTCGGCAAGCTGATTCTCCGCGTACTGGCGACCGTTGTTTGTAGAAATTCTGGCATATAGGGCGATTCGCATAAGACACCTTCTTGACCTTCTGTAATCTATTAGATAACGTTATCTGATAGATGTCAATATAATTGTTATTTGACACATAACACTTTGGAGGGTAGATATGATTAAAGTGATCCAGCTCAAACTACGCGAAATCATTAAAAGAAAGGGCTACGGCGACTACTCCTATCGCAAGCTGGCGAGGGAAATTGGTATTTCTCATCTTCCAATATATAAGATGATGAATGGCGAGCCATATAACCCATCGCTCGAGATGCTCGACAAGCTATGCACATTCTTCAAATGTAAGCCGGGGGACCTTCTTGAGCACAAGAAGTCACAGAGAGATTAGGAATTGCGCGAATGCTTCGATTGAGAACAACTGAAGCGGCACCACTAGTTGTAGACCAGCTTCCCAAGGCGCCACTTATCTATCTAGATCAATGTGCAGTTTCCAAACTACAATCAGATGAGTTACTCAACAATAAATTCGTCAAGACTTTAAAGGAAAAAGAAGGCTCTCTATGTGTTTCTTGGGTAAATTTTCTAGAAACTCAGCCCCTTGATCCGGCGAGTGAAATCTATCTCTCACGGATGAGATTCTATGCACGATTTGATTTGTACTGGCATCTTATAGACCCGAATCCTTCAAAAGTCATTTCTAAAGAGAATCAGTGGAAGCCAAATAAACTAGCACCTTTCTTGGATGATAATTTGACTACTGAATATTTTTCTCACTGGGCGAAATACGCTGAAATAGCAGAGCACCCTACCATAGACATGGCATTCAAGTTTTTGCTTATGGACAGCAAGACGTTAGATCAGAAAAAACAAGAACTAGAGAGTTTCAAAGTCAGAATCAAAAAAATCATTGATAAAGGGCGAAAATTATATCGCAGCAACCCTCGCGTTAAGAGTAATGTAGATTTGCCACTCTCACCACCTCCTCAGGGAATTCACATTACGAACTATTTTTATTCTGCCATCTTCAAAATGCTTATTAGTGGAAATGATAATTTTGAACTGAATGATGCAGCAGATTTCTTTCATGTGGTTGTGCCAAGTGCGCATTGTGAGTTTGCGATTTATGATTCTAAGTGGGCCAAGAGATTACAACAAATAAATTGGTCTGGTAACATAGCAAAAATATATAATGTCAGTCAGTTAAACGATTTCATGGAAGATCTGTCAGAGTTTGATGCACCGGAAACGGTCTGGAGAACTTGGAATTAGCGGCTAGGGTCGCTCCCGAAGAGTCTTCACCCTGAGGGCCTGCTGCTTTTATTTTCAGGGATTGTTAAGGGAAAAATGGAGAAAATAGCAAAAGAATTTCCAGAGCTGGAAACCGAGCACATTGAAGATTTGCAGCGTGAATTGGAATCGTTCAATCAAGAGGCTCGGTCCATATTGGTCCGCGTTCTCAGCGGTATCTACCATCTTGAAACCAACCCAAATCCTAACATAGTACTCGATCCTGGCATGAAAATATTTGCCACAAAATGGGATAGTCTACTCAATCACCTAAAGAAATCCGACTTGATTAAGGTATCACCCCCTCAAACTGTCTATATTCAAAACAGATTAGAACCCAATACTCCAGTTGAAGTTACAACGCAGGTAATGTCGCTTATATCGTCTCAGAAATTTCCGATGGATCTGTGCCGTGCTATGGAAACTATTAATGAATTTGTGGGTGATCTTAAGAAAATAAAACGAGGCAAGGGGCGGTCCCGGAAGGCGAAGCGTAAGGCGAACATTGATCAAGGTATTTGGACTCTATATCAAGTCGTCAGCAAAAGCCTCACTATCCCGAAAAATCAGACAAAGCATACGGCCATAAAGGACAAAGTAATCAACTTGCTCACATCAATCGGCAGCCGTGGCCAACGCGGTAAACCGTATAGTCGTAAGACCATTGAAGGCATTGTTTCCAAAAAAGCAATTGGATCCGACAAACACCATTTTGAATATTTGGACGAAATACTCCCCGATTCGGATCCCCAAAAACAAGAGCTTCTGAATTACTATAGATCTAAGAAGTGAAATTCCTACCTCAACCCTGAAGTAATACACCTAAATTTATCTATTACTTCAGGCGTAACTAGTTGATATATATAGTGATTTCTATTGACAGCCAAAGTGCCAGTTGGTTTTATGATGTCAACATGAAGGAGGCGAAGATGAACAACTTTGATTTTAAGGTTGCCCTCTTGAGAAAGGGGATTTCGCAGAATCAGCTCTCGCTGCGGCTGAACATCAGTCCACAGGCGCTAAGTAATTACCTCTGCGGATACCGCGAAACGCCAGAAGGACTCAGGGAGAAGATTGCAAATGAGCTGGGAGTTTCCGTCAGCGACTTATTCAATGGGAAGGAGCGACCGGTTGATGATGCACTGGCGAGCTAGTACAACAAACCCCGTACTCGGCTGACGTTTTGCGGCGTACCGAGTACGGGGCATAAGAGGAATCAACGATAATGCGGAATAGAAGCGCCTATAAGAGAGATACTGGAAAAAAGCAAGCAGCCGTCCTAATCATATTGAGCCAGGAAGGCGACCCACTTGAAGTCTTGCCAGGTACTACCGAATATCATCACCAACCAGCAATTCAGCGTTTCCGAAAAAAATATCTGTCCCGGTCATCTCCTAACAGTAGGAAACAGCTGAGGCTCATTAACGGACATGGGGGGCTTTAAGTTGGCTAGTCCACAGCTTGAAAATGGGTACACAAAGATCGCCAATGAGCTCTTGGAAAAGATTGCAGCATTGCCCATCAGCGGCAGTGAGTTTCGGGTGCTCTTGTATGTCATGCGCAAGACCTACGGATGGGGGAAGAAAAGCGATATGATTAGCCTTTCTCAATTCGCTAGGGGTACAGGGCTACCTAGAAGAAATGTCATTAGAGCCATTCAATCGCTAGTGGTCAAACGACCACTAATCAAGGACGGAAGTACCTATAAACTCAATAAAAAATGGCATCAGTGGCTAGTGGTCAAACGACCACCCCCTAGTGGTCAAAATGGTCGAAGTAGTGGTCAAACGACCACCAAAAGTAGTGGTCAATTGACCCCATACAAAAGAAACAAAAGCGAACGTACAAAAGAAAACTTTTCGTCGGACTCCGTCGAGTACCGACTAAGCGAACTTCTCCTCGGATTGATCAGAGAAAGAAACCCTTCCCATAAGCAGACCAACCTACAGTCATGGGCAAAAAATATCGATCTGACGATTCGGATAGATAAGCGTCCACCTGAATTGATCGAGCAAGTAATCAAGTGGTCTCAATCCGATCGCTTTTGGAAAAATAACATTCTGTCAACTGGCAAGCTGAGAGAGAAGTTCGATCAGTTGGTCTTGAAAATGGACGACACGAGACACGGCGGAGTCAACCATAGCCAAAATTCATGGGAGCATGTGCCGCAGCTATGACACAACACGACGTAGAAGACACGGTTTTAGCGAAGCTAATCATGCATCCAGGGGCGTTTAACAGCCACGAACTGGATGCTATGGACTTCACTAGGGACGAAGCTCGAGCGGTTTTCAGTGCGATGCAGTCGTTGGCGGCCCAGGGCAAGAAATGGGACATGCCGATCGTATGGCACGAAATGGGCAAGAAACATGCAGGGTATATTTCTGGGATTACTGAATATGTCTTAGATGCCGGCGTTGCGGAGACACTGCCGCAATACGTTGCTATGTTGAAAGAATGCCGTGGAAAACGGCTTTTTGACGAAATAACACACGAAATAGATCCCCATGAAGATCCCTTGAAATTTGCAGAAGCACTGAGTGCCAAAGCGCGGCGCATGATCGCCACAGACAGCGTTACTACGATAGGGAGCGCCGCACGCAAGTTGTATGACCGCCTGGAAAGGGCACATGCGGATCCTAAGTCCTTGTCCGGTGTACCCAGTGGGTTTCGCGGGCTTGATTCGTACACATGGGGTTTTCAGCCTCAGCGACTTTATGTGATCGCGGGCCGTCCTAGCATGGGCAAGAGCGCCTTTATTGCCAACATCGCCGTAAATGCTGCT
>CBDCFN010000008.1:0-4084 GCA_965216315.1 bacterium
GGCGGAACGTGCCGTGCGCAATAACTCGATGAAGTCGTCACCGACGACAGCGGCAAACTCGTCAATATAAACCGGGACGAATGGGCGTTCCCCGTGCCAATGGTTCTGAATATAGTTAACCACTGACTTGAGTTCCTGGATGAGCATTCGGGCCAAACGCTCACAGGTCTCGGAATAGAGGCAAACCGGAATTTGAATGAATAGGATTTTATTATTCTTCACGACATCGAGCAGGTCGATCTCGCCGAAATCCGGACTGATGATCTCGACAAAATCACTCTTCACGAGGATTGCGAGATCCGCCCTTAAGCCGGTCAGGTCCTTAAGCTTGTTCGGGCCCAACGAATCGATGAATGGTGTGATGATGTCCTCATGATTTCCGGCAATAAGAGCATCCGCCACCTCGCGCAGCGCGTCGACGGATTTGGTAGCCTCATACAGTCTTGACAGGGAAATGGGCCTGCCAAGGGTCTTGAAGGCCTGACAGAGTATCAGCGTCGCTTCCTCGGATCGCTTCTTGTAATATTCCTCGGACCATTTCTGCGAGCCGATCAGCTTGTCTTTGAGCTCCGTGGCGTCACCGCGTTGCAAAGAGTTGATTGTGTCGGACAATTTGGGATGAGCAATGGAATTGTACAGTAAATCGTCCTCGCGTCCCGCTCCGACCACCAAGCCGATCACACGGTCACGAAACTCGCTCTCGCCTTTGAGATCGAAGATGATCACGGGCCCCCCGCCGGCGATGTCGTGGGCCATCTTCGCAGCCATAGCTTCGCTCTTCCCGGATCCGCTCATGCCGATGATATGAGTGTGCATCAGCCGCTCTTTGTTCGACAGATAGATCGGCTGCCCGCTCCGGACATCGATGCCGACGAAGCAACTCCCCACCGGCGTGCGATTGCGGTATTTCAGAAATTTCTCAGGCTTATAGCGTTTCGAGGGCGTGCTCGTATCGGGGTTCTTGCGTACAAAGAGCTTCAGGATTGCGCTCAACGGAAACGAGGCCATGACGAGTGCGAGCAGGCCCAGGATAAAAAACGCCGCGATCATTCCCACGCTTCGCTGGATCAGGTCAGCCGCGGGGTCATAATTTATGAAATGGAGCACCGCCCTGAGAGGTAACTCAACGGCCAGGTGTAAGGAACCCGTCAGGTACAAAAGAAAACCGGTCAAAGGCACGATGACGAGCAATGCCGTCATCACACGATAATACCAGCGCCCGACCTTCGCTGAATGCTTGGTCAACGCGCGCCCACAGTAATGACCCAGCGACAAGAGTGTGATGAGAGGGAGTAGTTTCTCATTCATGACCGTCTCCTTCCGCACCTTCGGTAGTTCTCGACGGCAAGGTTAAATAGTCCGGCTTCAGGAAATCCGCTAAAGAGATCTCCTGTCCTTGAGCGCTGCCGACAAGAAGTGCCGGAAGCGGCAATGGGTCCAGGTAGGGAAAAAAGGCAATCTTGCGGTTGGCACCAAGCTGTTCTTGCAATGTCGCCAGCAAGGACTCGCCACGATAAAAATAGAGGATTCTATCAGGGCCGGGCCGCCGAGCGAAAAAGGCCCTGAGTTTGCGATATCTATCGACGCTTTTCTTGTTCAGTTCGACTTCCAGGAAGACGGCCAATTGCTCCCAGAGGAAGGCGGCGTCCACGTAGTGCGAGTAGTCCGGAATCTTGCCGCGGATTTCGCGCTCGGCCGCCCAAGTCAGCGGAGTCAGGGATTCGAAGTAAAATCGCAGTGCGGAGCAGATCAGGTCATGTTCCAGGGTCTGCTTATCGAGTTGGGAGACGAGCGGAAGGTCATTGATATTTTGAATCGCCGCGGCGCCTTTTTCGGCTAGGATGTAATAAACAGCGTGCCCATCGCGCAATTTATGGATGTAACCCCGCTTGGCCAGCGCGTAGATGCGTTTACATGTCTTGGAGTCGTGCTTTTTGCCGGGAACTTCGTCCGGCGCCAGCTTGCGGAGGAGGAGCCCCATGGTGAGGTATTTCTGTTCGAGGAGCAGTTGAAAGATCTGCCTGTCCTGCTCCGTCAGCACCTCGACCCCATCCGTCTGTCCTGGCTTATTCGTTTTTGACGCCGTCTGTTCCTTCATGTCCTTCTCCTGTCTTGTCTGTTGCTCCGATCATCCGGCCGGTTGGCTCTTTCGCCACCCAATCTTGCCCCGTTTTTTTCTTCCTCTTTCTTCCAACCCCCCTCCTTATTCCTCTATCTTTTACCTTCGAATTCTCTCTCATCTCTTGGTTGCCTAAATTGTGCCCCCTGCATCCGTAGTGTCTCGTGACCCCGGTATCTCGTAGTCCCATCAGGGACGAAGAGAGAGCGGGGTCACGAGTGGCAGGCCGCAGGCCGCCAAACGAAGGATGCGAAATTATTGCACTATTTCGGCAAGCCCCCTGCAGGCCGCTTAAAGCGGCCTGACGCCGGCCTGACGCTGGCCTGACGGAAGTCTCCGGAGATAATCTTTGAGTCGGCATGGTACGTTCGTGATTCAAGTCGTGATTCCTTCCTCGGGCGAGGCGGGAGGACCGGAAAAATCCTCCCGCCCTCGCGACCTAGTCCCGGGCACCGGTTTCTTCCGCCTCCCAGGGAAACAGCACCAGCTCGCCATTTATGGGATTGCCGTTGAGCCGGAGTGAAATGCTGGTGATCTCTCCGCCGCCGTTCTTGTTGGCGAAGCCGATGCCGAGCCGGGTCCAGTACGTCTTTTCTCCGTCCTTCCCCTCGACGTTGACGGGGGTCGAAACGGTATAGTCAGGGTGTCTTTTCTCCATGTCGGTCTCCTTTCTTAGAATGCGAAGTGAACGGTCAACGGCACCTGGATCGCCGGGACGACCCCTGATGTTCGAATGCTCATCGGAAGCTTCAGGGCCAGCCCGAAGGCCCACCGGAAGGTCGGCCGGTACTCGATGCCGACTTGCGGAACGAAAGCGAAATTCAGGTGATTCGAATGAGGCGGTATCGCACGCAGCGCTCCGGCCTCATCCCGGAACTCAATGTTCCGGCGGTTAAAGAATTCGAAGCCAATGTCGAGTCCGGCATACGGTCGCCACTTCCTGGACAAGAAGTGGTAACGGGCACCGAAGTACCAGTGAATGACGTCGAGCTTTTCTTTGTAGGTGCCTGTTACGCCGTTGATCGTCACGTCCCGGTAGGTGAAACGAGGTAGCAGCGTATAGCCGACGCTGTAGTCCAGGGCCAGCCGGTCGAGATCACCGGAGAATTCATAGGTGCCGGACAGACCGAAGGTGAGCCCCGCATTACCCGATAATTTCCCATCGCTAGGAGCCCGGTGCGTCCGGTATGAAAATCCGATGTCCGGCCCGAGCGAAAATCGGCCTCCCGCCCAGGCGGATGACGTGATCAGAAAAGAGAGACAAAGTGTGAGTACGATTGTTTTCATGATGACCTGTCCACCAGAACCGTGATCCTGGTATTGGCCGGGATCGTGATGACGGGAGACGCCCCGGTCCGCCGGTAATGACTGAAATCCCGTCCTGCCTCTGTCATCGCGCCGCGGTGTGCACTCCTTGCGAAGGCATCACCGTAGGACGAACCGCCCGGCATGAAGATACTCGTCGCGCCCAAGGCGGCACCGCCGAGCACCGCCAGCCCCCGGCTGCCTTTCTTGCGCTTCACTTTTCCTTGAATGCCGCCCGCGCCGTTTCGGTCGAGTGCGACCGCGCTGAACGGGAACTCCTGCCCGTTGGGAAAGACGACCCGGCTGAATTTAACGCTCAGTCGGTCCTCCACCGCACCGCCGGTTTGACCGAAAATCAGCGCGTGCTTGGGTAGGACGAGGTTCCCGTCCTGCATGAAGGTTTGAGTGAGGCGTGCGATTACGGGAACGGACCGGTCGGAAGCGACGACGCTGTTTTCAATGACGGCCTTCAGCTCGGTTCCCATCGGAATGCCGAGAGCGCCGAGCGAGCCCGTTGCTTCATCGGAGATGTAAATCGCCATGGGTCCGACCGGGCGTAATTGTTTGCGGGCGGTCGACGCTTGCCGGACCCCTGTCGACTTCGCCTGAGTATTCTTTTTCGTAAGGCCGTGATTCGGGGTGAAGGAACGCAGAAAGCTT
>CBDCFN010000009.1:0-5097 GCA_965216315.1 bacterium
AAGTGCTTGCTCCTCATGGATCCTTGTCGGCACCTGATCCATTGAGCCGGGCTCCAGAGTCGCTGACGCGCCTTCACGTTTCTTTAAGAACGTAAGAGCCTTCTTAATCCTCAGCCCATACGCCCGATCTTTCGGGTCTTGGCTGCTCAGCAATTTCTTCAATGCTGTTTTTAGAGCCTTCTTTTGAGCCGGAGACGCCTTTACATATTGCATCGTTAGTTTTTCGAGTCCTTCACGATGCTCTTTGTACTCGACAAGATTCTGTAAATAACTCATCGCCGCCAGGCGATTGGCTTCAGTCGGCTTCTGGTCGGCTATTTGCAACAGTTTTCCGATATATCCCTGATGCTGTGTAAACAGCGGGCTATCCCAGTACTTGGCTACTTTGCCCATCAGAACTGAATTGCCACGCAATGCGGGTTCGAGCTGTTTACGTAGCTTGATGACATGCATGGCATGGTGAATCGCCCGGTGCAGCCGCTCAGTCGATTTCTTGCTTCTCAATTGGTAATCGCCCTGCTTCCAAGCAACCGACAACATATAGTGAAACGTCTGCTTGGCACGCATCGCATGACCGTTTCTCAGATAATTCCATACGGCCTTTTTGAGCTCCGCTACGGTCTCTATCTTTGGCTGATCGATAGTAATGTGAAAATCTTTTAACACCCCTAAGGCCTCACGCTTTCCGATAATATCCTGACTTTTTACTGCATTCCGCAACATCGCCTTGGCATACTTGCCATGGTTGACGTCCGTTGCCAGCGCCTGCCCCTTGCGTGCCAACCACCGTTGATTCTTTGCGCGAAGTTTTGTGATCCCATCGGTCTCAATATCCTTGACCTGACTCGGCTTAGTCAGCAAATACTGATACACGCGGCCGGCCGTATAATGATCGCCCGCAACCTCAAGTTTTTGCGCTATCAATTCGAGTTGTTTGATGGGCTTCTGCTTTGACTTCCAGAGACTCTCGAAAGCTTTTCGATAATGATAAACATACGCCTGCTTGTTCTCAGTTCCATGAAGTTCCGCGAGAGCGATATGCGCTGCGACGTCACGTGGATTTTGCTTTAACCGGGCTTCGAGCTGTTGCTGTTTTTCCTTGTGGATAGGACTGCCCTTGAATTCAAAAACGGATGGCTGAATCAGGCCGAAGAAACCCTGATGAGCATAGATTTGTTTAATTAACTTATCATGATCCGACTGCTTGCCGGTAAGCTGCTTCGGCCCGTGGACCAAAGCCTTATGATTCGTTGTCCCACCTTGAACCCAAGCACCCGAAACAAGTAGTTTTACATTACCAAACACCATCAACGCACCCTTTTACACCTTTCAAATCCATGACTTAGGCTGAATACTTCAATTGCCTACGTCTTTAGTTATCGGCAGGGCCCTTTTTCGAGTGAGGCGTCGGAGGGGCTTTCAGTGGACAGTTGAACACACGCAGACAGCGAAATTCCGCTTAAGAAAATACTCCTAACCTAATGTAATTAAATGTGTTTTTACTGAAGTGAGGACAGGCCTAATACTGGGTATCTATCCTTAACAGCGGACCCTGTGACTGTAATCTGGGGACGATCTTCAGCCATTCGGTTCCAAAGTAATTCGTCAGGGCTTCCGTATCCCAACCCTTATCGACCAGCAGATGCTTGGCCAAGGCGATCTTTTGGGAACTATGCATCTTCTCCATCGTAACACGGATGCCTTGCGTGCGGAGCCAACTGTTTACATCAGCCTGAATACGATCACGGGTACTCACAGTAATTCTATGGTGACCCGTTAAGTATCTTCTACGACGGAAGACGCCTTTTTTTGCTGTTGTCGTATACCGGAAATTTATCCCCTCACCTCGATAGGACAGCGACTTCGCCGAAGCATAGGCGCGCCACAGCTGATAAAGGGATCCATCGACTTGCAACGGGCCACGAGGCGTGTTCTCACTCACCTTGCCTGTGTTCGTCATTCCCGAAATAACAAAATCAACAAATAATTTGCCACTTGATTCACTAATTTTAACTTTAGAAACGGTTTCACAACCCTTGAAGTGCGCCCAGCTTAGATGATTCATGGTTTTCAAGAGATCAATAGCCAAGCTGGCATCGTGTGGCGACATATTTGCCTTAAATTGCTTCGCAGAGTCATCCCGAACCGCTTGCAGCATCCTCTGTTCCGTCTCCTTAGTAAAGTTAGGGTTTTTCTGCAGGTCCGTCATTTTTTTGAGAGCTGCGATAAAATGCGGATTGGTTTGAATGTTACGGAGACGGCTGATACTGGAATCAAGATTGTCCGCCAATCGAATCGCAAAGAGTAAGGGTCTTGCCTCGACACTCGCTCCCATATAGCCGGGTTTCCCGAATTTATCCGCCCCATGACGTTCGATCGCCAAGAATACGTCATTGATCTGAGCGTCAGTC
Organism: bacterium; assembly: GCA_965216315.1. GTDB lineage: Bacteria > UBA10199 > UBA10199 > 2-02-FULL-50-16 > JAJFLM01 > CBDCFN01. The sequence continues at coordinate 2,412 of CBDCFN010000009.1, forward strand.
AGGTTATACGTTTCTTTGAGCTTCTTGGCGATCTCCGCCTTAAAGATCTCACCGCTGCGAATCGCATGGACCCCCTTGGATTCACCGGGCTTAAGACGTCCATAGCCAACGTCATGCATCATGACGACCACATCGAGCATGGCGAGCGCGCGTTCTTGTGAGCCAAACTTCTTAATCAATGAAGCGCGCAGTGCTGGAGAACCATGGAAAATAGCACGTTGAAGCTTCGCGACATCGAGGGTATGGGCCCAGCCATGGGGCGTAAAGGGTAGCTTGGTGTCCTTGACGTCCTGGGTCATAATCATCTTCCAGATCGTATCCGCTAGCTGTTTGGCCTGAGCCGCGCTCCTCGGTTGTCCCTTCATTAGCGATTCCGTAAACTTCACGCGTTCAGCCTTGACCCGAAAATACAGCTCCGCACGACTCATGACGTCACGGCTGTTCCAGGGGAAGACCTTGTGTGAGGCAACATAGATGCCAAAACGGGCCAAGAGTTCAGTGCCGGCCGGACTCCTGAAGGCCAACTGACTCTTCTGGAGGCGAAACTCACGCTGGGCCGTAATAGCTAATAGCGTATTCCGTGTCGTTACATCTTTAATGGCTTCAATACGCGCCACCTGAGCGGCCGGATCACCCACTAGAATATCGGAATAGCCGTTTACTTTGATCTGATTGATGACACCGGCACTGTCTTTTGACCTAATTAGGAGCAGAATTTCGCTCAATGGCGCTTGAGCTAGAAATTCACGCAGATTCAGATCAGGTTTGTTCGCGTCTGAAGCACTTCGAAGCAAGGCATCAAGGTTAGAGCGTGCTGCAGCATCTTTAGCGGTCATTCTCGTTAGATGACCCCATTTCTCCGTCCAAGCCTTTCCAGCCAACACATTGCCTTTACTCGAGAGGCCCTTTGAACGGGAAAGTGCCTGCAAAGCCTTAATGACCGGATGATGGGCTACCATCGGATCCGGTGTGGGGGCGTTTCTCCGCAATCCGGCCAAATAGTCCTCCATGCCACGCGCGAACTCCTTTATCCGTACAATCTCAGGGAGAGAACAGGCTTTATGCCGGAGCTTATTCGTCCGGGTGTCATACATCGTAGCAAAGATCGTATTCGTTACTCGATTGTGAGCCTCATACTCCGCTAAAGTAATAATCTTGTAACGGTCGGGCAACTTGCCCTTTTCACTCCCTGTAACTTGTTTAACGACTTCTCTGGCAGCCGCTCCATCCTTAACAACCACCCAGACATGCTTTGCACCCGCCGGCTTGGCATATTGCTTGGTACCGACCGTGCCGGCCAACGTAGCTGTGCGAAAAGGAGAACCATAGTCTAGATTATGGTTTCTCTTTGGTCCGATGATATGCAGAATCAGGGGATTATCGGAGTTAATCCCGACCCAATTGAGATCACTAAGCTTAAGATAGATGGGGTCCACGCTCTTTTTTGGTTTTGAGTTTGACGCGATGCACTGTCCGTTCATCCCTATGATAACAGCAGTGTCCTGAAAACTCGGTTCGGAACTTTTATTATTGGGTTCCACCGTCGTAACTGTAATATCATCATTGCGGTCCGGAAGGCGCTTAAAACTCGGCTTTCCCTGCTTAAACTTCGCATCCACTGCCGGTTTTTGTTTGTAAAGATGTACCTCGCCATTGGCCTTAAATAAAAATGGTGCTTTATAGATGGCCGCATACTGACCAGCTTCGCGATATTTCCCAGCCCTATACAAGCTGACGAGTTTTCTTGCAGAAAAGTCGGGAGATTGCATAGCTGTCGCAAGAGCCGCTATTGCTTCATTTCGCGCCTCTCCCTTCGTGGCGCTAAATCCTAATTGGGGAACATAGCGCCGCGCCATCGCGAGAGCATTTTGATATTGAATGGCTTCCCCGATTTGTTGATTGGCGGTATGCAATTTACCGGCCGATAAACGATTGGCTATCTTAAGGCCCAAGGTCAGCTGGACATAAGCAACGACGTGGCCGGCGAGTGATTCGGTGAATCCTCCCTTCGGGGCCTGTGCTAATCCTACCAATTGACTGAGTTCACCGGTTCCGATGAGTCCGCCTAACGAAGTTCCATGATGAATCGTCCCCGCAACCAGCTTACCTGCAGTGGTTAAGGCCTCCCCCTTGACCATTCCGGGGAGGCGCAAGGCACCTTGTCCTAAGCCCTTTCCGATTGCACCAAAGCCCCTGATCCCTCCAATCGTTAACAGATTGGCGGCATAGCTCAGGGCAAGATTCTTAGGCGAAAAAACTTTTTCCACATTATGGGAAGAGGCATCTTTAAGAGTATGCCCGGCCCAGAAGACAGTGGCCTCCGCTCCAATCCCGGCCCCGAGTCCTAACGCTATTGCCTTGTAGCCCTCAACTCCAAGCTTTCCTAGTTTCCGCATGGTGGCTAAACGCGCCACTTGTCCGGCATAGGAACCGGTAACAACCAGGGGAACGGTGATGAGAAGCTCACTCGGACGGAACAGTTTGTCGGCAACCCGGCCCACATACGTGAGAAAACCCGCCTTTCCCTCCAGAGCTTTAATTTTTTCACTGATCCGGGCTCGGAGCTCCGCATCTTTGGTCATGGAGTGAAGAAAAGAATAGGCCGCATAAGCTGAAGTCTTGCCATCATAGCGCTCGAAGTCCCGTATCCGGTAAAAAAGAGTATTGGCGACTTTTGGATCTCTCT
>CBDCFN010000010.1:0-8824 GCA_965216315.1 bacterium
ACTGAGCTGGAAATTAAAAGGAATGATTCGCTCACCCCGAACCAACCTCTCTTAGACTTCGCCCCCCGTGCTCCTCCCTTTGCTATTTCCCTCTAAAATTTGCGGGCGCCTTTGCGTCTGATTCAACAAATTACTTACTGAGGAGATAATAAAATGAAGCATTTGATACGCCTCGTTGCGTTCATATGTAGTGTGTCACTATGGAGCTATGTGACTATCTCGCATGCTCAAGAGTCGACAGATGTAACAAAGGAATCACAAACAGAGGAGCAGGCGGATAAAAGCGATGACGCGCAGTTATTGCTCTGGAAAGTGCCACGAAAGGGGGCGGCAAAACTGTTGCCTGACATCAGTCTCATCGGGGCGTTTGCGGGTGGCTACTTTCGCAATGATCCTGACGGTGAGCAGGGCGAAAATCCGGAGCGTACGGGATTTAATCTTCAATCCATTGAGCTAGCAATCCAAGCCGTGATTGATCCCTATGTGCGGGGCGATATCTTCATTTTGTTCAAGGAAGACGAGGTAGAGATCGAGGAAGCGACGATCACAAGTTTATCGCTGCCGGCAAATTTGCAATTAAAGGGTGGTCTTTTACTTGCACGCATGGGTCGCCAGAATACGCAACATACGGAACAGTGGGATTTTGTCGACCAGTCTTTTAGTAACCGGTACTTTATGGGCGTAGAAGGATTTGGTGAACTAGGGCTGGAAGTATCCATCTTGTTCCCAACGCCTTGGTTTTCCGAGTTTAGTTTTGAATTCCTTCAAGGTGAAAACGAGGACAACTTCAATAGTCCGAGCAAAGGTGACTTCGTCTATCTCGGCCATTGGAAAAACTTCGTGGACCTTACTGAAAATCTGGGACTGCAGTTGGGTCTTAGTGCGGCCATTGGAAAAAATGACGTCGCACGCTTGACGGAACTCTATGGAGCCGACCTGTTTTTACGTTGGCGACCTTCAGAAAGAAAAGGGCTGAAATGGCAGACCGAATACTTCCTGCGACGAAGACGCGATGCGGTGGATACTCTGGTAGAAGGAGGGTTATATACGCAACTTGTCTATCAATTTGCTCGCCGTTGGGAAACGGGCGTTCGTGGCGATTTTATCGGATGGCCGGCAGAAGGCCTTGAGCAACAGGCGGTATCGCCGATGTTGACCTTCCTCGCATCCGAGTATTTTCGTGTTAGAGCCCAGTACAGTTACGTCCGCAGTCCGGGGGTCCCTGTTAACCATCAGGCCTTTTTGCAGTTTGTCTTCAATATGGGTCCCCATGGGGCCCACATATTTTAGGGGGAGTCATGAAAACATTTATTGTGTTATTTGTGTTATGTCTCCCCTTGACGACGTGGGCTAAGCTCAATGTTGTCACGACGACGACTGATTTAGCTGCGCTTGCCTACGCCATCGGGGGCGAGCATGTTCAAGTCAAAAGTCTGTGTCGTGGCGATCAAGATCCGCATTATCTAGAGGCGAAACCGAGTTATGCGCGTACGATGAATCGCGCCGATCTGCTGATTGCGGTCGGTCTCGATTTAGAGATCGGCTGGCTCCCGGTTTTATTAACTCAATCACGCAACCCAAAGATACAGCGTGGTACCCGCGGTTATCTGGACGCTTCTCAAGGCTTGTCTATACGTGAAATACCGGTAGGGCGTATCGATCGCTCCCAGGGAGACATCCATCCCTTAGGGAATCCCCATTATTGGCTCGACCCGCGCAATGGTTTGAAAATCGCAGCGCGTCTGGCGGAGCGCTTTGCAGCCTTGGATCACGAGCATGCGGCCGGCTATCAGCATAACTTACAAAGGTTACGCGACCGGATGCATGCGAAGTTAAATATCTGGATGCAGCGACTAATGCCGTTGCGAAGTACGCACCTGATTACGAATCATAAAACTTTTTCGTATTTTGCACATTGGTCAGGTATTAAGGTTGTTGATGTTATTGAGCCTAAGCCCGGCATCCCGCCATCGCCCGCACATATTATGAAGCTCATTGAGTTGGCTAAGCGCAAGTCGATAGCTGCCCTGATGATAGCGAACTATAGCAATCCTAAGGCAGCAGTGGAGCTTTCCAAGCGAACAGAAGTGCCGTTGTTGCGCGTGCCATCTTCGGTCAGTGATTATCAGGCGGAGTCGGCCTATGTGGAACTTTTTGAGCAGTTGGTCACTCAACTGGAGGCATTGAAATGAGCGAAGTTGCTTTCTTGCTGCCTGCTTTTTTGGCTTGTCTGGTCTTAACGGGTATTCATACCTATCTCGGCATCCACGTCATTCGACGGGAAGTTATTTTTCTCGACATCGCTCTGGCGCAAATTGCTGCCGTTGGGATTACAGTCAGTCATGTATGGCACTTTGAACCCGATAGTACTGTCGCGTATATATTTGCCTTGGCATTCACGGCGATTGCGGCGGTGCTATTTACTTTCCTGAAGAGCCGTAAGGTTCCACAGGAAGCTATTATTGGAGTTGTTTTTGCGGTTAGTTCAGCACTGGGAATACTGATAGCCGATAGGCTTCCGCATGGCGGTGAGCATATAAAATACGTTCTTAGTGGTACGATTTTATGGGTCAGTTGGCCTTTAATCATTAAGACTACTATTATTTATTTTGTCATCGGCTTCTTTCATTATATTTATCGGCGCCAGTTTCTTCGAATCTCGAGTGATGCTGAGGAGGCTGCTGAGAAGGGAGTGCGCGTTTGGTGGTGGGATCTGCTGTTTTATATGACTTTCGGAGCCGTGATTACGAGTTCCGTCCAAATGGGCGGCATATTGTTGGTTTTTTCTTTTCTGATCGTTCCCGCACTCTGTAGCCTGCTATTCTTCGAGTCCATCCGCGCTCGCGTTCTGCTGGGTTGGTCGATTGGAGCCCTGGTCAGTGGACTGGGGATTGCGGCCTCCTATACGTGGGATCTGCCTACAGGCCCCACGATCGTCACGGGCTTTGGTCTGGCTCTCCTGCTTTGTTTTGTGCTGAAGCCGCTACTCAATAGTGTTAGGCCTTAGTGGCGAGAGATTCGTAGCTGACTCCCTCGCCGTTATCGGTGCTGGTTGGAAGCCCCTCGGCTTCCCAACCGGGTTGATGGTCATTGCCGGAAAACCCGCCATCGATGTTGAATAAATTCGGGTAACCCAGCATAGTGAGCAGTTCGCAGGCTTTTTGGGAACGCCCGCCCATTTTGCAACCAACAACGTAAGTTTTTTCCGGCGGAAGAACTGCCTGGGCAACCTTGGCGAAGTCTTGGTTGGGCTCCATCGTGCCGCTCTGTTCATTCAAGTGGAGGAGAGGGATGTTAATGGCTCCTTCAGCGTGACCTTGAGTAAATTCAGGGATGGAACGGACGTCTAAATAGACGGTGTTCGCATCTTTATCGAGCATTTCTTTAGCAATCGTAGGGGTAATTTGTTCAATCGACATTGATTTCCTCCTGAGCTAGGGTCTAGCGCAATGAGCTCGGAGACACAAGCCCCAAGCCTGCGGCGTCATCTAAAGACGACAACCCTTACATTATACGGAGTCGGCGTTATCATCGGTGCGGGCATTTACGTGTTGGTCGGTAAAATCGCCGGGGTTGCCGGTAATGCCGTTTGGGCCGTCTTTATCGCCTCAGCGTGCGCAGCGTTGCCGACTGGGCTTTCTTATGCGGAGTTGGCGAGTCGCTATCCGAAATCGGCAGGGGAGGCGGTTTATGCCGATCGTGCTTTTAAGAACGGGACCCTGTCATTCATTGTCGGTTTCTTAATCCTCGCTAGTGGGATTGCATCCACGGCGGCTTTAAGTCATGGCTTTGCGGGTTACTTTGCGCAATTTATCGATCTCCCGCGCTGGTCGATTATTCTGATTTTTTTAGCGGTTATTACAGGACTGAATCACCGCGGTATTCGCGAAGCGACCTGGGTGAATGTTCTTTGTACGGTGGTTTCAGTAGGTGCTTTGATCATCCTTGTAATCTATGCCCTCCCCAAGTGGGGGAGCGTCGATTATTTCGATACCAGTATTGGTACTATGCACGGTAATCCTCTCGGTCTGGTTGTTGCAGGGGCGGCCTTGGCCTTCTATGCGTATATAGGCTTTGAGGACATCTGTAACGTTGCTGAAGAGGTCGTTGACCCCGAAAAAACTATTCCCCGTGCAATCATTGCAGCGATGTTGGTCTCAACCATTGTTTATATAGGGGTCGGGATTACTGTCGTTTCGGTCGCTTCACCGCTAGAACTTGAAGCTTCTGAAGTACCTCTGGCTGTTGTGGCGGAACGACTCTTGCCATTTTTTTCCACCAAGTGGCTCAGTGGCATTGCCCTGTTTGCGGTCTTTAACAGCGCACTCTTTAATATGATCATGTGTTCGCGCATTTTGTACGGAATGGCACGTTCGGGTTGGATTCCCGATGGCTTTGGTCGCGTTCATGTTCGCCGCCAAACACCGACGACGGGGGTGTTGGTCGCGGGTCTGCTCGCCATGGCTTTTGCACTCACTGGCTTTTTAAAGGTTCTTGCCGAGTCCACCAACGTCATTATCTTGTTGGCGTTTTGTTTGGTGAATGTGTCGCTGATTGGCGTAAAAGTAAAAAAGCGCTATCCAGATAACCCCGCCAGATCTTTCTTTAAGGTACCCTTGCCGGTTCCCATTCTTGGCACCGTTATCACGCTTTATATGGCCGCGCAGTTTTCGACCGGGGCTTATCTAAGAGCGGCAGGCTTGTTGGCGGTTGGGGTTGTTTTGTACAGTTTTCACCGTAAACGGAAGTAGGGGCGACCGACCGGTCGCCCCTACGATAAAATTACAGCAATGGTGTCAAGGTTGCAAAGAGCGGCGCTAGCACGAGACTGACAACACTCATCAACTTGATCAGGATGTTCATTGACGGGCCACTGGTATCCTTAAAGGGATCACCGACGGTATCACCAACGACGGCGGCTTTATGCGGATCGGATCCTTTACCGCCGTGCGCGCCGCTTTCGATGTACTTCTTGGCGTTATCCCAAGCCCCACCGGCATTCGCCATAAAAAGGGCCAACAGCACGCCGGTAACTGTTGCACCGGCAAGCAGTCCACCAACCGCTTCTTTGCCGAGCAGGACACCGACCAAGATAGGTCCGAGGATTGCGCTGATGCCAGGGAGTATCATTTCCTTCAGTGCGGCACTGGTGGAAATGTCGACACAACGTTCCGTGTCGGGTTTGGCCTTTCCTTCCATGAGTCCCTTGATTTCTTTGAACTGGCGTCGGACTTCCTCAACCATTGCATACGCGGCTTTACCAACAGAATCCATGGTCAGCGCGGCGATCAAGAACGGGAGTACACCGCCGACCATGAGTCCGATGACGACACGTGGGTTCATGATGTTGATTCCGGAAGTGCTCAGTCCAACGGCTGAAGCGTAGGCCGAAAACAGGGCCAAGGCCGTCAGTGCTGCAGAACCAATAGCAAAGCCCTTACCGATGGCGGCTGTCGTGTTGCCGAGGGCATCAAGACCGTCCGTAATCTTGCGCGTTTCAGGGCCGAGTTCGGCCATTTCCGAGATACCACCCGCATTATCAGCAATCGGACCATAGGCATCGACGGACATCGTGACACCAACTGTGGCCAGCATGCCCACTGCCGAAATGGCGATCCCGTAGAGACCCGCGTACGTGTAACCTAAGTAGATCGCGACACAGATAATTAATATCGGGAGCACACAACTCTTCATGCCCACACCAATACCAGAAATGATAGTTGTGGCCGGGCCTGTTTGAGAAGCGGCCGCAATGTCACGAATCGGTTTCGCCGAGGTATAGTACTCAGTGACGAGACCGATCAATGCTCCCGCAACCGAACCGGAGATAACGGCGACGACCGTTCCCTGAGGAATCCCCAACGCGTCCGCGAGGAAGTAAGCACCGACTAGGAAACCCAATAGCGGCGCTAAGGGGACATAGCGGATCGCGGCTTCAGGTCCCAGGCCTCGAAGAATCTTCATAGAGAGGACACCGATGATCGAAGCGACCAGGCCGATCATGATCAGGGCTAAAGGAAAGGTCATATAGGCCAGTTTCAATGAGGCATAACTGGCGCCGGTTGCGGCAATGGCAATCGCAGCGATGACAGAGCCGACATAAGACTCAAAAATGTCCGCGCCCATGCCGGCGATATCGCCGACATTATCACCGACGTTATCAGCAATGGTGGCCGGGTTACGTGGATCATCTTCGGGGATGCCGGCTTCAACCTTACCGACGAGGTCGGCACCGACATCAGCGGCCTTGGTATAAATCCCGCCACCGACGCGGGCGAAGAGGGCGATTGAAGAGGCGCCCATGGCAAAACCATTGATATCAGCGGCCTGGATATAACCAAGTCGGTACAAGTAAAAAGAGACGCCTAATCCAATCAGGCCCAGCGCGGCAACTGAGAGTCCCATGACCGAACCGCCAAAGAAAGCCACGTTGAGAGCGGAGGCTGTCCCGTCCTGGTTGGCTGCGGCGGCTGTCCTTACATTCGCTCGCGTGGCGGCTTTCATGCCGATAAAACCAGCTAGCATTGAGGAGATGGCGCCCGCCAAGAAGGCGAGTCCCGTGTTCCGCGATATATAAAAGCCCAAGAGCAGCCCGACGAGTATAATAAAGAACACCAAGATCATGTACTCTCGCTTGAGAAAGACCATGGCGCCTTTATGAATCTGGTCCGCCAGCTCTTGCATTCGTTCTGTTCCTGCCGAGTGACGTTTGAGTGCTACGTAGAGTAGTCCTGCTGTCACCAACCCGATGACACCGATTATAGGTGCCCATTGAATCCACACGTCCATTGAAGATCTCCTTATAAATTAATGAAAAAGGCGGGGGCCTTATATCGAGTTAACCCCAAAATACGCAAGGAAAAACAATATCCTAGAGCTTTTGACAGCTATCCGGGGCCTTGCCTGCCTTAAAAATTGTCGCACGAGAAGTCCTTAAAGTCCTTTAAGCACGCGGCTAGCGCCGACTTGTCCAAGTTGAGCTCTTGCCATTTGGCATCTTTGTCGAGGACGGCCTTGATACGATTGTGACAATCCTTATCCTCTTTAAAGGCATTGATGCCACATTCTTTATATTTGCGGCACAGGACAGTGACATAATCACCGCTAAAGGCCTCTCCAGAGATTTTGTCTCCCGAACTCTTTGATTCTAGGGTAGAAGTCGGCTCCGATTTGGCTGGATCTGTTGATTTCTGGCAAGCAGAGAGGCCAGCCGCGAGGATGAGGCCGGCACAGAGAATGAATATCTTTTTCATGAACTTAGCTCCTTATGTGAATCGAGTCCTTAGCAGATCTATCGCGAAGCCTCAACCGGCGATTCTTTCGCAAGGATTCGAAGATAACCCCTAAGAAATAAACAACTTTTTCCGAAAATGTGCGATGAGCCCTCTGTGTTTACAGGTCTCATGACATCCAATTTGGCGACCACTCTCATGGCCGTCCCCGTGCTCTGCGCCAGCGGCGACACCTTCAATGTTGCGGCCTTTACGCTGGAACTCGAGCAAATTGAGCAGCATATGCGCTCGGACGATCAGCTCACGGATGGAGAAATCTGGGAGGACGTCCAAGATCTTTATTGGCGCGGTCATGAGTCATCGGTCGTTAGGCCCTTTTTGGGGAGTTATTCGCTCCCGACGCTGACATCAATTCCCAATCGAGAGCAGATTCGCGGTATCTTAGGCGACCTGACGAGTCGGATGACTCCAGGCCCTATCAATCGAACCGACCCCATCGCCCAGAATGCCTTCAACTGGGGACAGCGCATTGCGGTGAGACAGGGCACCGAAGGGATAACCTATTCGAAGCTGGATGCCCACGCGGATATCCTCGGTCGTTTTATCGCGGGATGTCGTGATTCGGAGGATCAACAAATCGCCATCTTCTTTAGTCGGAATCGTATCGAACATTTTTCGATTAATATTGGAGCCAAACGAGCAGGTGTGGCGTACACCAATTTTCATTCCTACTTGTCGCGCGATCAAATTATGGAAAAGCTCAGTGCTCTTCCCTATCGGGTCTTGTTTCTCGATCATGAGAGTTTGCTTCATATCGAACTCTATCTTCCTTTGCTCGAGGCGATGGGGACGATTGTGGTCGATATCGACAACAAGTATCCTCACGTTCTGCATTATCGGAGTATCATTAAGCAATTTAAACGACCCCCGGCTGCAAGTGCGGATATGGTTGCGCCTGAGTATCCGGGTCCCGTGATGATGAGTTCGGGAACGACCGGTGAGCCCAAGTTAGTCCGAGTCAAACGGGATGCGAATGTCGGGCGCAAGGCGAACCGCTTGTTTCAGATTACCGAGAGAGACAAGAATCTCGTGGTCGGCCAACTCTATCATGGCGGCGCCCATTCCTGGGCCAAAGGGCACCTCAATCGCGGGGCGATGGTGATGCTCGATGAAACCCCGAGCCTCGCCTTTGATCCGGAAGCGACTTTAGATTTGATTGATAACCATCAACTCACCAACTTTTGGACCTCGCCGCATTGGTTGAAAAGCTTGTGTATGTTTGTTGCCGATTCTCACCACGATTATAAACTTGATTCGTTGCGGGCCATTTACGTCGGAGCGGCTCCGTTTCATCCTTCATTGAAGGAGCTTGCTGTCGGCGTGTTCGGGCCCATCATCTGGGAAAATTATGCGACGACGGAATTTGGTTTGGTAACCGTCCTTAGACCGGATCAATTACTCGCCCATAAAGAGACCGTGGGGCGCCCCGCACCGGGAGTTGAGATTCAGATTCGCGACCAGGGCGGTACGATCCTGGGTCCGGGTCAAGTCGGGACGATCTACGTCAAGAACGCACTGACCGATGGGCGATT
>CBDCFN010000011.1:0-4592 GCA_965216315.1 bacterium
AGCAATGCTCTACGACTCTCAATAACTGTGGATAAGTCATTAACGCGGATTTGTCCCTGGAACCTAGTGCCATCCACCTCTTCACCTCCTCGTTTTCTTCTAGCTTATTAATTTCCTGCTGTACATCTGTCGGCACCTTATCCCACCATGTTTCTGTTCCATTTTTCGAAATCGTTTCGATAATAAATTCTCTAAGATACCCTTCAAACACAAAAAATAACCGATAGCCTTCCGAGGCTTTATTGGCAGACTTTACGGCATTAGGCAGCAACATGGTTAAATCATAATGCTCAGATATCATCAAAGGCTTTCCATCCACGACGGCAGGAATAGCACCTATAATTTTTGTTGCTGTTTGGCCGAGCATTAGAAAAAGCGCAATTTTTGCATCATCGGTCATCTAAATACCTTTCTTATGGCATTGAAGATGTTCATGTATGTTTCTTCGGTGCCATTAGATGGGAGGTGTATTTGAAGATTGTAGTGGAATTCTGGTTTAAGGTCTTGTGCAATACCAGTCATATGAGCATCGGCTAGAGCGCCCTGATCTTCCTGATTGATGCCGGTATCTCTACGTTTCTCATCTTCCCGAAGGGTTGTATCTGACTCAAAGTCTGCTACTGCTAGAAGGGCTTTAAAGGTTCCTACGATCTTAGATGTTGTGCCAGTATCAGCACCTGATACTTGTGCAACTAAACCCTTTAGCTCTGACGGTTCTAGAATATTTGCATGTTCATTTGCATCAAATAATGCTTGATACGCCTCCCGCATCCCTCTAGCTATCTCAACGCCAGCAATTTTGTCGTTTTTAAGTGCACTGTAACTCGAAGTTGGCTTCCCGCTACTATCTAAGAAACCAAGTTGCTTAAGAAGGGTTATAAGAGGTCTATCAGCGACACCTTTTAACCCAATCGTGTCATATAGGAACTTATGGGTAAATGTCTCCGGGATTTTTGCAGCTTTAATTTTATCAAATAACTTCCCCACATTCTTGTATGAGGGCAGATAGGGTAATTCTTGAGCCATAAGTCCTCCTTCTTTAATTCTAACTTCAATTAGTTGCTAGCATTGACCTGCTTACAATAACTGTCTAAGACAAACGCCCATAAAATTGGGCACCTTATCAATAGAAATTTTTCAGCCTGTGCAACAGAAGCATAGTTTATCCCTACCCCTATAGAGAATTAAACAGGATTCACATCTCACAGATTGACAATGAAGCCCCACACGTGGCGAAAATTTATCCATCACCCGCAAAGCGCTATTCAACAAAGCTTGGCGGACGCCCTTAATTCGAATGAAATTAGTCAGAGATAAGAGAAAAATTTATCTTTTCGGCCGAACCATCGCCTGCAACTTAAGCCTCAGGGCATTAAGCTTAATAAACCCCTCAGCATCATTCTGCTTATAAACCGTATCACTCTCAAAAGTCGCATACTCCTTACTAAAGAGCGATTTCGGCGCCTTCCGTCCGAGCACGGTACAACTGCCTTTATAAAGCCGGACTCGCACCGACCCCGTCACAGCTTCTTGAGCACTATCAATCATCTCCTGCATCAATTCCCGCTCCGGAGCGAACCAAAACCCGTTATACACGGCCTCCGCATAATGAGGCATAGTACTCAGCAGAATCTGCCTGACTTCCCGATCAAGGGTAATCGATTCAAGCGCACAACGGGCACTATGAATGACCGTCCCGCCGGGCGTTTCATAGACCCCCCGGCTCTTCATGCCGGTAAAACGATCCTCAACCATATCGACCCGGCCAACACCGTGCTTGCCGGCCACCTTATTAAGGCGCTGCAACAACTGCGCAGGCGTCCCCGCCTTGCCGTTAATCTTGACGACATCACCCTTCTTGAACTCAAGGGTCAGATCCTGGGGTTTCGCCGGGGCTTTTTGCGGCGACTGGGTCAGGACAAACATATCCTCCGGCGGCGCCGCCCAGGGGTCTTCTAAGATCCCCCCCTCAAAACTCAGGTGAAGGAGATTCCGGTCCATACTATAGGGCTTCTTCTTGGAGACCGGTACCGGAATGCCATGCTGCTTGGCATAGTCGATAAGATCTTGGCGCCCTTCAAAAGACCATTCTCTCCACGGCGCAATGACTTGTATCTTTGGAGCCAAGGCATAATAGGTCAGCTCAAAGCGAATCTGGTCATTCCCTTTTCCAGTCGCACCGTGACACACATAGGCCGCCTTCTCTTTCTTAGCGATCCGCACATGTTCCTTCGCAATGATCGGCCGCGCAATCGAGGTCCCTAATAAATAGGTGTCCTGATACCGCGCGTTGCCGCGCAACATCGGCCAGACGTAATCTTTCACAAACTCTTCTCTAAGATCAGAGATAATGGCCTTGGAGGCACCGGTCTTGAGGGCCTTTTGCTTGATCTGCTGGAGTGGTTCTTCCTGCCCGAGGTCGGCAATGTAGGCGATGACATCAAAGTCATACTCTTCGATCAACCAGCGAATGATAATCGAGGTATCCAGCCCGCCCGAATAGGCGACAACAATTTTCTTCTTCGCAGCCATATTAAGTCCTATCCCCCATAAAACGTTTCAAAATAATCTTTTGGGCATGCAGGCGATACTGGGCCTGCTGCCAGATACGTGATTGCGGCCCGTCCATCACCTCATCGGTGATTTCCTCGCCCCGGTGAGCCGGCAAGCAATGTAATACGATGGCACTATCCGTCGCGTGCTTCAACAGCGCCGCGTTGACCTGATACGGTTCAAAGACCGCTACCGCTTCGGCCTCATCCTCCTGCCCCATACTCACCCAGGTATCCGCATTAATCACGTGAGCCCCCTTGACCGCTGCCACCGGGTCCGTACCGATATGGATTTTATCCGTCAACTCACCGGCTCGTTTGACGACATCCGCCGCCGGCTCCCGGCCCTTCGGGGTGGCAATCTGCAGCTCAAGCCCTAACTTGGCCGCGGCGACAATCCAACTATGGGTCATATTGTTGCCATCCCCCACCCAGGCAAAGCGAATATCCTTTAAATCACCAAAGTTTTCTTGAACCGTGGCGAGGTCGGCAAGGACTTGGCAAGGGTGATAGGCATCGGAGAGACCATTGATTACGGGAACGCTCGCAGCTGCGGCAAGCTCTTCGAGATTGCGCTGCGCAAAGGTCCTCAGCACAATGCCATCCACGTACTGACTCAAGACCCGGCCCGTATCGGCATGGGTCTCCCCACGACCGAGTTGGCTGCTTTGTTGATCCAAACTCACGACGCCGGCGCCTAGTTGCTGCGCCGCGACGGTAAAACTGACTTTGGTGCGCGTAGAGGACTTCTCAAAGACGAGGGCCAAGGTCTTGCCGGCGAGCGGTTGATCGGCGGTCGGACATTCCTTCTCCGTCACCGCATCATCGACGATGGAGAGTATTTCTTCCGCCTCCAGATCCCACAGTGTTAACAGGTCCTTTTTCATTACAATTCCTTAAAAACCGAGTCCAAGATTTCAATGCCCTCATCAATCTGTTTTCGATTGATGATGAGCGGCGGCAAAAAGCGCAAGGTATGCGCCTGCACGGCATTGATGATCAAGCCCTCTTCCAAACACTTTTCTACAACGGGGCGTGCCTCCTGATCAATATCAATCGCCAGCATCTGCCCGATCCCCCGGGCGCCATGTAAGAAATCATAGCGCGACTGCAGCTCGTTAAGGCATTTTAAGAAATACTGCCCCAGTTCCGCACTCTGCTCCACGAGATCTTCTTCCTCGATCGCCTCCAGTACCGCGGTGGCCACGGCCGTCACCAGCGGGTTGCCCCCAAAGGTACTCCCATGGGACCCCGGGGTCAGGCTCTCCGCCACGGATTCACGGGCCAACATCGCCCCGATCGGTACGCCGCCGCCCAGGCCCTTGGCTAAGGCGATAATATCCGGCACGACGCCAAACTGTTCGTAGGCAAACATCGTCCCGGTCCGGGCAATCCCACTCTGCACCTCATCCAAGATCAAGAGCAGTTGGTGCTCCTGACAGATATCCTTGAGTTCCTTTAAATAATTCCGATCCGGAATATTGATGCCGCCCTCGCCCTGCACCGGCTCGACCATGATCGCACAGGTCTCGGGCCCGACCGCTTCCCGCATGGCAGTGGCATCATTATAAGGGACGTGACGAAACCCCGGCAGCATCGGATCGAAACCCTTCCGCAGCTTTTCTTGCCCCGAGGCCGCGATCATACTGAGCGTCCGGCCGTGAAACGACATGGAGGTCGTTAAGATTTCGTTGCGCGGCTGGTCTGCCTTCTCGTTACCCCACTTGCGGGCGACCTTGACCGCGGCTTCGGTCGCTTCCGTGCCACTGTTACAAAAGAACGCCTTGGCGGCAAAACTCAGATCAACGAGCTTTTTGGCGAGCGCGGCCTGCTCTTCGATTTCATAGAGATTACTGACATGCAGCGGGTGCGTCGCCATCTTGGACAGGACATACGCAATGCGCGGGTGATTATAGCCCAGGGTATTGACCGCAATGCCGGCGACTAAATCGAGATACTTCTTCCCCGTCGTATCCCAGAGATAGACGCCCTTGCCTTTTTTCCACGCGACCGGAAAGCGCTTATAGTTGCCGATGAGAT
>CBDCFN010000012.1:0-11014 GCA_965216315.1 bacterium
TGACTGGGTTTTCGCTCTCCCCGCAGGTGAAGGCGTTGGCAAGCGTGCCCTGGAATACGTTTTTGGCGAAAGGCTATTTCAATTTCCGACAGGTCAAATGGGCAATGCATCTGGAAAATTCGCTCGCGACAACGGCGGGGGTGCACCAGGGGGGACCAATGATTACGCATATTTCAATCTTGGTTTAGATGGGATGTCATTATTCACAATGTCAATTAACGGTGGTGATCCTAATGGCTCATCATCAGTGAATTTACAAGTGTCTTCTCCTTATGCAGCAAAAGTTGTAGCGAATAATGTGTTTGATTATGCTTTTACTGGGCAAGTAAAAGTCACTGGTGGGAGTAATGATCTTCATGTTGGCTACATTGAGCTGATCGATACGAGTGGAGAAAATCAATATATCGAATTCCTTACGAATAATGGAATTTCAATAAACAACGACGATCTTAACGACTCCGGTGATTATATTTATGTGAGAGGGATATATAAGGCATTTTAATGGCTTGGTACGACTTAGATAAACATTACGACGCGAATGACTTAAGCCACGTTTACAACAGTGCAGCAATTAACATGATGGCATTATGGGCGGCGCGCCATTGGTCTATATGGCTACTTTTATGGATACCGATTTGGGCGGGTTACTTCGTTTTATACAGGGAACTTTGGGTAGAACGTCATCAAGAGCTTGAGAAAACTAAAAAGGATATTGCAACGAAACTTTCCGGTCTCCTTGTCTATCTCATTTGGCCGACAGAGTTGCTAACCAAATTTCTTGCTGGAAGGATAGTGCTGACATGACCGGTCTTGACATTGCATATTTTAAGGAACTTGGAGTCCAAGGTGGAGCCCTCGCAGGAGTGGTCATATTATTCGGGTGGTATCTGCGTGCTACCGTAAAGCATTTCACTAAATCGAATGAGGCTTCGACTGAGGAAAGATCGAAAACCGTGGAGTCATTTACACGAACGGTGGACAAGTTGGCGGAAAGCAATAGTGCCGCAGTAATTAGGCTGGCGCAATCTGTTGAAGAGAATACGCGTACATTATTATCGGTGAAAGGATCTCAAGATACAGCCTTAGAATTGCTGAAGGACCACCGCACAATGGCTGGAGGCGCTAATTAATGGGTCGGATAAATCAAATTGTAGTGCATTGCTCCGTTTCTGAATTCGGGACAGCAGTAGAAATTGACAAATGGCACAGGAAGCGCGGCTGGAGCCGGATTGGATACATGGGCGTTATTCTCAATGGCTATCCTCTAAGACGATCGTCAGACGCATACTGGCCCCACTCGGACGGAGCATTCGAGTGGGGCCGTCCCCCTGATACGGATAATATGATCGAGCCGGGCGAAATCGAGGCGCATGCGTTTGGGATTAACAGCACCTCAGTTGGTATTTGCCTGATTGGCGATGAAAAATTTTCTGATAGGCAATTTATAAAGCTCAGAAAAATAATACGGGAGCTGTGCCAGCGATGGGGGCTCACTTATGACCGCGTTATCGGACACTATGAGGTCCCGAATGTCGCCAAGACGTGCCCTAATTTCAACATGGATATTTTTCGCAAGTATTTAGAGGAAGAACGTTACTTAAATGACCTCATGGTCAAACACGGGAGGGTTCACAATGAATAGATGGATAATTGCTGTGG
The DNA here is from genome assembly GCA_965216315.1 of bacterium. Taxonomy (GTDB): domain Bacteria; phylum UBA10199; class UBA10199; order 2-02-FULL-50-16; family JAJFLM01; genus CBDCFN01. The sequence goes on from CBDCFN010000012.1 coordinate 1,660, forward strand.
TGGCGGTGGCGACGACGATGTCAGGCGTTGCCTATGCTCAGGATGGAGCTGTTGAGCTGGGTCAGATTGAGATACCGGCGAAAATTATCGGTTGGACATTGGCAACTCTGGTGTTGCTGCGTGGTATATCCAAGTTTCTGCATTTCATGGCAAAAGCCACGGCGAACACAACTGATGATAAGGTTGCAAATTTCTTCGCCAAGTTCCTTGATTGGGGCGGAAGAATAATTGATGCGTTCACTGCAAATAGTCAGGCACCGCAAGGGCTCAAAGCCATTAAGAAGGCATCGAAGCCAACACCTCAAGTTTAATGTGGTGGGCCGTTGTCGGAATTCCTGTAGGCGCTGTCTCGCTATTTTTCACTGCGAGATGGATTATAGGGCTCATACGTAAGGACAATGCCAAGTCGATAGATATAGCTGCCAAGGATGAGACGATCCGTAAGACGAAAGCGCTAAAGGATAAGACGGATACGATAAGGGGCGATGGTGAGGAAGCTAAAAATCATATTCCTGATAATTGGGATGTTATCGACGGGATGCGCGCAGAGGGTGATCGTAAAGACTGAGTCTTTACTCGAGCCGCGATGCACGTCCGATGTCTATAGATTCGTTGAGGCCTACGAGAAAGCGGTGGAGTCTAAGGGCAAGATCATCCATAAGGATTTTAGGCAACTATCCCCTCATGAGCAAATGAATGTGATGGCGTGTATCAAGTTATTAAGGGCAGGATATAAGGTCTAAAAGGTCTAAATGACCTCACCACCAACGAGCTGTTTGACCCAGGCAACACCATCATGATTCTCAATGATTTTATAGGCCGCAGTGTTAGTAAGGGCGTGGATATAGCAATGATGTACCGTTAGAAGTCGGTCCTGATAGTCATCATCTTCTTCTATTTGATTTATTTTTAATCCGATATCGGCACATTCCTCGGTATGTATGTGACGGTCATGTTGCTTATGCCTGTCATAATTGAGTAGCTCGTCAACGACGGCTTCGGATTTTTTTAAAGCATCAGACTCACCGTCAAACATAACGGTCTGTAATTCTGACAAAACAAATTCCTTTGCCAGTTTAACGGAATTTTCACATTGCCCAAGAAAGGCAGGAGGGTATTGTTGCAAAATGAATTGCCAAACGAGCGCCTTTTTCGGATCTTTGGTGATATCATCATGGGCTTGCTCGAACTCTTTTAAGACACCAAGTGCCGGAATTCCTCTTAGATGAGGATCTATCGGACCTAAGTTCGAGTGCTTACCCATCAATATATTTTTGCAAGTACAGGCTATCATTGTTCCCGCAGACATTGCTATCTGTGGAACGATGGCACGGATGTCTTTGCCAAACATCTCTCTGAGATAATGCACTAAGGATTGCGCTGCGGAGACGGTGCCACCGGGTGTATGTAAGATGAGATCGAGCCCTTTACTGCGGTCCAAGCCGTGAATGGCCATCATGAATCCCGTCATATCTTCATCAGTAATGTCCGCCGGAACTTTCGGCTTCGATAAGAAACCAGAATAATAACTTATGATGTTGCGATTGACCTTCTTGTGGAGTTTCTTCAGATGACGCTTGCGTACAGTATTTATTGCACCCGCAGCTTCCTGGTTATGCGTCTGAGCCGTATCACCGATTTCTTTGAGTATTTGGCTCCAATTGGACATGTCTTGAACACCCCTATGGCGATCAAGATTGGTAGCTTGTTATATTCGGAACGTCAATGAAAGATGATGGCGCTTCGAAGCGGTCAGGAGCCTCATTCGGAGATTTGACAAGGCCATCGCGCACGAGCTCTTCATACTTTTCTTGTGCTGATTTGACGTCTGACGCTTCTTGCGTGTCGTTTTTTCGATCCATTGTCAGTGCCTCCTAGCGTTGCCAACCATCCTTGGCGACATAATTATAGCAGATAGAACGACCGGAAGACCACTTTACTAGAGTGAGAGTCGGCCTATTTAAGGTATCGACCGACAATCTCAACTAGTTGCTAAGTTTAAGCGTATGAAATTATTAAAGAATCCCCCGACACGTTAACTGAGTTGGTTAATACCCGATTCGTTGCCCTATAGTCAACCTACAGCCCATAATAACCGATATTTGAGGATATCCCCTAGATTTGCAGATATCCCCAAAATGACGCCTTTTTGAGCCCCTATATAATGAAGTGTCGTCCGAGTTACCATTGCCACCCTATCAGTGATTGCAGCGCTTCACGTAGGTACTCTGGGAGTTTCCCATCTCGATAGTTGCTACGTCGGCTTGCCACCCATGTCCCTATATTCACGCCGCGATAGCGTGTTGTGGTTTTTAGCTTCTCCCAGCCATGCGTAGAGACAAATTGTTTGAGGACTTTCAGCGTTTGCAGGTGCCGGTCTTGTAGCGGTGCCCAGCTCCAGCCTTTCAATCTCTCGACATGGCGGATTGTCTTCGCATCGAGTGTCCCACGCTGATATTGAGTGCGGAGATAATTGATATAGATCCCAATTTTGAAGCCACGATAGCTGTCTCGTTCCTTGACCTTCGCAAGGTCATGTTTAGTAGCGTATTGCTTCAGAAAATCCAGGCGTTCACTGGGTGTCCGTTTGTAATTGCCCCATGTCCAGCCCTTAATTGATTCTAAGGCCTTGATCATCTCCTTTGATAGTAGACCTTTCCGGCGCCTGGTGCGTTGATCATATACCCAGCGTGCAAGACTCACGCCCTTATATCGCTTGCGATCCAGTGCGCGGAGTTTTTCCCAGCCGTGCTTGCGGATGTATTCGCTTAGGAGTTTTAATCGCAGCGCTTGCGCATCGGTCATAGTGAAGTCAAAGGTTCGCCAATAGCTGATCTGATTAGATAGGATGTTCCCTTGATAGCCAAATATAATGACGTGCATCCCCCAATGATGAGAAAACTCCAAATTATGAAGCTGTATGCCTTAGGTACAACTTCTAAATAGCGTGTTGCAACTAGTTTGGCGGGACCATCTTTAGATCGCATATGATTGAGCACAGGTAGTTTCGTCAGAGACAATAGGTCGACGCTGAAAGATTCTTTTCTCCCGAGGCTTTCAATTTTTATTATATAGTTTCCATTATCTTGGGTGGTAGCCTCATAAGTGACGTAATTTATATTAAAGTAGTCGGGCTTGTCCCGGAATACGATCTCTAAATCGTCGGCACGTTTCCACCCCGTATTGAGTATAATCAGCTGTTGAGTTCTGATTTCCACGTCAGGTCCACTGTCAGCAGGGATCTTGAAATAAGAATCATGAGAGAGCCAATATATGACCCGAGACCAGGGGCCAACGAATTTCAGAATAAGTCCAGCAACGACGATTATTGCAACGCCACTGCCAAATTCAATCCATCCCATATGTATACCCCCAGGCTAATCGTCGTCATCATCTTCGGTGAGAATCTCTTTAAATTCATCGGCTAGTTCTCGTGCTACGTCGGCAAAGTCATCGAGACTTTTTTTGATTCGCTCTTTTGCCTCTCGGTCCTCGCGTTTCTCGCGAGCCTTGTCGAGAGAAGTGACTTTGTTATGTCGGATGATTTTCGGGTCAGCCATTTTGTTATTTTTTATCAGGTTTCTTTAGTTTGTCGCTGAGTGCAGCCTTTCGTTTTTTTAAGACAGCGGGCTTCACGTTTCCTTTCGCGTCATTGCCTGCCTTACTTGTGGCTTCTCCAGGCTTAACTCCTACGGAACAATGAGGACATATCATTGAAGGTACTCCATTGGTTAGTTATAACCTACCAGGTACAGCCGAAACATGGACGATAGACTTACTATCAGGGTCAAAATCACATGAATACAAGGCATTCTGCCAAGCGCCAGAACGATTCTGTATCTGCAATTTGTCCCCTATATAGCGGATGGTTCCCAGGCTCTTGTCGGCCCATTTAAAATTAGTGAATTTAAAGTCAAGAAAACCGTCTGTCCACTTGTGCCCGTATTTTGCAAGTTTAACGATATTGTCAGGGCAGTATGTGTTGACATATGGGAGATGCTCCTCTGCCAAACATTGGAGGTCATCTTTGCACGTGTTGGGACTCTCTGACGATGATGTTAGGTTTGATCTGCTAGATGCGTTTTTCTGCTCACTCCCGTACATCACATGGTAAAGCCAGAATAGGCCGCCAAGTACAATAAGCCCTGCAACGACATTTATTATTAACCCGGACTTATTCGGATTTGTCATGACTAGATATTAGTTCTCTGCCCGTGCCAAGTAAACGGCGAATATTTATCCAACGTCACGAAGGCTGAGACGGCGGGGGGGAGGTCAGCTTCTTAATGAAGTCCATGAGACCTTTGAAGTCACCTGTTGCCACGTATTGCAACATGATACGTAGATCCATTGAATTACGGACAAAATTAGAGGGTTTTTCGTTGAGCACCGAACACCATTGCTCAACTTCCTCTCGATACCACTGAGGAACCCGTGATGATAACGGGGGGTCGCGTGGCTTCTTCGTCATAAAACTCCCGTAAATCAGGCGCAATTTTTTCCACGGTCTACCACTCCCCGTGGATAACATGTTATCCGTGTACTCGATGTTATGCAAGTGCAGTGCTGAACGCACTGCGTTGGAAACTAAGCGTTTTGTGTGTACTGAGATGATTTTCGTCATGTGACGGAATCCCCCAGTTTTGCAAACAATGGAAGTACCTTAGCGGTATCATTGGATAAGTCTTCGCCAGTGGTAGACCACTCACTAGGCTCTCTTTTTTTGGCGACTCGCGGCCACCCTTTTCTTTCCAGGTTTTTTGGAAGCGGTTTTGCTTCCGGGTGGCTCATCTATAGGTATTGCGTCCGGTGGGTATTTATCGCCTTCGTAGGTTGTTGCGAGTTCCGTAGCAACATGCCGAACGACAGTTTTTTGGGCCTTGGTCAATTGATCCCAGACCTTCATGATCTGCTTTAGATCCCTATCGGCAACAGGTACGACTCGACTTAGTGCATTATGAGCAGCTTCCGGCTTGCCGAAAGCCAGGATGGCTGGATCGACTCCGAGAGCATTCGCAATGCCCTCCACTTTCTCTGTCCCTACATTCGTCTGAGCGCCTGATTCGAGTGATGACAAGTACTCAGGGCTGACATTTGCTTTTCTGGCCAGTTCCCGCTTACTGAGCTGTGATTTCTCTCTGAACGCGGTCAATCGCTTTGCAAGGCTATCCAGGCTCATATACCCATTACTATAACACTAGCACTATAATTTAAAGCCGTAATAAATTTATGTAATATTATAGTTGACGTGTAATATATTACGCGCTATATATTCAGCATGGTCGAAAATAGGACACCCCAAAAGGACGAAGCCTATATTGACGTAATCAGAAGGAGACGGGAGCAGCTAGGCTGGACACAATTCAAGTTGGCATCTGAGTCTAAGTTTAACCTCAATGGAATCTCTTCTATTGAGAACGGTAGGAATGACCCGCGACTCAGCTCACTGCGTAAAATTTGCGATGCATTAGGGCTTGTCATCAAGATCGAGCTTGCCGAAGAGGCGGTGGTCTAATGGAGAGCCTATTTCTCATAGGCTCCCGTGTCTGGGCTCACATCAAGGGTCGGTATCGACCCGCACACGTCATAAAGTATGGAAAGCGCGGCAAGCGCAAGAACCTGATTTGTATCAGGTTGGTCAACAATCAGCGTGAAATCTTTGTTGAGCCTAATTCATTAACCGCCAGGAGGTGTCGGCCATGAATAAGTTTGCGCGAACATGGAAGAAGTTGAGAGGTGATGTTCACCGCCCACTTATCGAAGTAATGACTGAGCCGCAAACCTACGGCGAGAAGATGCTTAAGCTCAAAGTAGAGTTTGTCATGTTCGTCGGCATTGGGTGTGCGTTCTTCTTATCCCTGGCCATCTTCTGGAAAGCAGCGGGGATATCATGATGATAGATCAATTTAAACAAATCGAGATGCTGCGCGATTTTCTATTTTCAGTAATGGATCGAGAGACTGAGAACGTTAATCGCGTTATCGAATCCTTAGTCCGGTGCGACATGGACGAAATCAAGCAGGTAAAAAACATCTTAGAGGTAGGTGTCCGACGAATCGAGCGTGTTGCTAATTGTGGGTGTATAGATGAATCCAAAGGATATCACGTTCAAGTCTAGCCGATACCGGCTATGGCTTCGAAATAATGAGTGTTGCCCCTTCTGTGAGGAAGAGTTGCTTAATGAGCCAGAGAGCTATCAAGGGCATCACCATTATCACAGCGGGGGAAAGCGTCCTTCAGATCATTTAATCGTTCCTATGTGTACTCCTTGTCACAGCAAGTTTCATGAAAACGAAGCGGCATTCAACGAGAAATACGGCATGACCGATCAGAAGTGGCTCTTAATCATTATCGGGTGTCTCGCAAGATACATTGAAAGTATGAACGTCAATTGCTTGTGGATGATCATTAAGACCCTACAAGGGGCGATGGTTACTGCGGAGAAATACAAATGATCCTCTCTCTCCCTCAAAACGTGATCGGTTTCCCAAACTTTTACGTGGCAATGTGCGCTCCGGCAAATGCGAGTCTCGCGCCGTCAGTTGCGCAGCCGGATATGGTATTTCGATAAGAAGAACGTCGAGTGGTACAAACCGCCGTTTCGAGTAGGCTCTATTTATTCAGAGGGACTTGTAACGGGAGTATCGGTTGTCTCTTACATGGACATGACTGCAAGTGAGTTCAGTGCGACTCTCGTCTATCGGGGGATGCCGGACTGGTTTTGGAAGTACGCGACGGAATGGGGTCAGCAATGAACTTATACAATGAGGAGTGCAATGATAACGGGAGATAAGAAGGGCTGTGGTTATGAGGGAGGCGACTATGGTTGCCCTTATTTTCATTATTATTGTCACGGAAGGGCGGCGGGATGAGTGAATTAAAGGTTGGCGATACAGTTCAATATTACGGCCTGATGAATCCCCTTAGCGATTATATAGGCACAGCCAAGGTAAAAATGATCGCGCCGATGCATAGCGGTGGTGAGAACATGATTTGGCTCGAAGGAGTTGCGAGCGCTTGGCATCCCGATGCAGTTGTCAAGGTGGAAGAGGAAAAGGAGCCCTTGATTCAGAATCAAGGCGTGGCGTCTCGTAAGCACGGACTATTCTCCCCGGAATAGTGACTAAGAGGAATGCGGGGCGTCACGTCCGATTGATCTTTTAAATTTGTTAAAGTCAGTCTCTTGAGAGGGGAGATAACCACACGATACTAGCCGTCATCAGGTGTGGAAATCACTCGGACTGCAATAGGCGGCACGGGCTCCCGACGTGCAGAAGGTAGCAAGACCGCCAGAGACTCTTGAAGGTACCTGGGTGGCTCCAGCATCCGACAGGAGCCTCGCTTAAGGGACTGACAAAGTTTGCAGCAGGCAGCGGCGTGGAAGGACACGCATGTTGAGTGCCAAGGTAGCGGGCAGGTGCCGCACTCTAGTGTCGACTAATGGTCGTACCCGCTAGCCGGTTTCGATTCCGGCCTGCTGGCTGCAATTAGTTTGGAATGAGGAGCGGCGTTGAAGGAAACGCGGGACGGAGTAGCCCCATTCGATACGCGAAAGCGTATGTCCGTTGCGCCCGCTAGGGCTGGCTATGCGATGGGAGCCGGTGTCGAGTCCGGTCACCTCGTTTCTAATCTAAACTGCGAAAGGTAGAATGATGGCGACAAGTGCGCGAAAATATCGGGTCAGGTACAAACCTTTGAAGGCCACCGATGAAACACGTCGAAGAGCGGGCAAGGACATCTTAAACGTTGTTGCGAGTACCAAAGATGAAAAAGAGAGCCGCGTTATACATGCGGGTGAGTTCGGATCGTCAGCGCGAAAAGACGACCATTCAGTCGCAGAAGGATATATTGCCTAAAGTTGCTCGCGATCAGGGATTCAAGATCGTGGGGACTTACATAGACGATGGCATCTCAGGTGAGACCATCGAGGATAGGCCAGGGTTTATGCAACTACTGAGTGACGCTGAAGACAAGAAATTCGATGCAGTGTTTGTGATTGATTTGGACCGGCTCTCACGGGCGACGAATCAAATGCAGACGGCTTATATTCACAACGTCATGCGCCAAAATGGCATCACGCTGCACACTCCATATCAACAGCTGGACCTCACTAATGAAGATGATGACATGATGGCCGAGCTATTCGCCATGCTGGCCAAGAGAGAGAAGAACAAAATCAAGTCCCGGACATCGAGGGGCCGGATTGCAAGCTGGAAGCGAGGCAAGCACGCGCACGGCACAGTTCCTTTTGGGTACAGGGATGAAGAGGGGAAGTATGTCATAGAACCGTCAGAGGCCCGAATCATCAGACTTATCTATGACTTGGCGCTTTCGGGGATGGGCTCCGAATCCATTTGCAATGAGCTTAATGCCAGGGGAGAGCCGACGCCAACTGAGATGAGAGAGCGAAACGCACGGAGAGTGCAGACCGGATGGGCGAAGACGACAGTTCGCAGATTCTTAAGCCAAAAGACGTACTATGGTGATCTTTTTGTGGGGATTCGAACGCGCGAGGGCAAGAAGACAGTGATGAAGCCTAAATCAGAGTGGATCAAAATAGATGTACCGCCTATCGTCACGCGGGCCGAGTATGATCAAGTCAGAGAGTTAGCCAAAAAGAACCAGACGTTTTCAGGTAACTACAAAAGGGTGTATCTTTTATCGCATCTTATTCGATGTGGTGAGTGTGGTGCATCGCTGGTCGGTGAAGATTCAAGCGGTCGCGGTTATTACATCTGTTATTCGCGCAGGAAGAGAAAAACTTGCGATCTCCCCTGGCAGCATTCGGAAGAACTCGATCGCGCCGTGTGGAAGAGTGTGGAGCGTCTGCTATGCGATCCTGACTTTCTCAAGAAGCAGATTCAGCAGTCGTATCACGAGCGCATCACGAGCCTTGAAACGGGATTGACGAAAGATAAGTTGGAAAAGCTAATCGCGAAAAAAGTTGTTGAACGTGATGGCATGTTAAGACTCTTCCGGCGCGGAAAGATCGATGATGATGCACTGGACAAGCAATTGTCCGACATTGACCGTGAAGAGGCCATCCTCAAAAAGAACCTCGAACACCTTAAAAATAGGGAGAAACACGAACGCAAACTGGCACGCAGCTTGAATCAGATTGATACTGCGGTTAGAGAGGCGAAGGGAAAAATCACTTCTTTGGGATTAAAAGAACGACAAAAAGTGCTACAATTATTAACGTACACGGGGCGCCCGAATATCGTGATCCACAAAAACGGTGAGATCGAACTTTATGGGCTCTTGGACTTTGAAAATGCTGAAAACTTGGCTCCAAAAATTGCTGAAATTACCCGCCTTTAGACTTAGTGGGATCGTAAACACAACAATAAGATAT
>CBDCFN010000013.1:0-4862 GCA_965216315.1 bacterium
TGCATAATTCGCCTGACCCACGGCGATTGGGCTACCCACAACTTGATTGGTTGCAGCATCTATGACCGTCACCGACTCATCTGCATAATTTGCAACATAAACATAGCTTCCATCGGAACTTAAGGCGAGCTCCCAAGCAGAGGCACCAACAGTCGGTTCTGCAATAACCATGTTGGTACTCGCATCAATCACCGACATGCTCCCCGATAAACTATTGGCAATATAGATATGAACACCGTCGGGACTCACCTCAACTCCTTCAGGGCCGTTGCCAACCATTATCGGTGCATCCACAACCATATTGGTGCTGGTATCGATAACGGACACCGTATCATCACCGTAATTCGTGACGTAGATGCGACTGCCATCGGGGCTTACAGCAATTTTGTCCGGTATGTCGCCTACAGCAATAGGATCCCCAATGACAGAGTTGCTTTCTAAATCAATGACCGTAACTGTATCATCGCCCGAATTTGGAACATATAGAAAGGGCCCGGCGTGGGCAACAGCCGGCGCCAACAAAAGTACTGATATCCCGAGAGCGGCAAATATTTTTTTCATCTAATCAACCTCCCTATGAGTCGCTTGAGACCAAAGACCCACTTCATGAAGTGCTAATCTAATAATCGGCATCTGTGAACAGCATGTTGTGCATTGAAAAGTTTATCTGTTCTCAAGTGTGAACGCGCTTAGCCCTCGCGCCCAACAATCGGTGAATAGGTGGACGTCTTGGGAAGGCTTTGCATCGTTGCGAGCAGCTCAAGAGGAGGGGCAATGATTTTGCGTGCCCTTAGGTCGAACCAGGCGCCTTCAGTAATGACACGAGCCATCAGTTTGTTACGTGAATTAAAGAACTCATTGACAATGTGATAAACGGAACCGTTTGCATTCATGCCATCCTGAAGAAAGTTGACTGAAAAGGCTTCAAGTAAGTGAATCTCGCGCGTATAGCTGATTTCATCTTTGAGAACGATGGCATTAAAACCCTCTTTACTAAATCGCTGCACCGAAAAACCATGGCGCGCCAGATAACAGAGGCGGGCCGTCGCGGCACATTCCAAATAGGCCGTGTTTCGCATATGGCCGTTGGCGTCTAAATCACCCCAACCGACAGTAAATTCTTTAAAGAAAAGTTCTTCCGTTGCGTTTGTCGCGCTCTGTTGCGTTGAAGACATTCTTCTGAATCATACCTTCTATTCTCGGTCACTCTCATCTGATATTTTTAATCGACGGGATTCTCTGTTCGCGGTTGTGAACGGCAGACCGAATGCTGAATTCAGCCTTTCTACTTTTTCGGCGAAATATCTAACTCATATTCAATGTTATAGGTATATGGAATGTCTTTGAAGGACTTCCGGGGGCTCTTGGTGTAGGAGCGCCCCGCAATTTTTTTGGGCTCCATAAGCTTGGACTCAAAAACATGCTCGGTCCCACTACCGGTCTCGGGCATGCCAAATGCCTGATGCTGCACACGATAATTGATCACTTTTTGACTGGCATTAATCGTATGTTGGACACAGTGCAATTTGCCGGCCTGGATCAGCTGACGCCGCTCAGACATGTCCCGCTGCGCCGCCTCCGGTATCGCCGCATCACAGAGAACAACGACGACATCATCCTTGGCCTCATCAAAAAAGCCTGCTTGCGCATAGGCATAGCCATATTTGATTTCATGCGTCTTGCCTGCCACGGTCAACTTCCCCGTCACTTTATTTGCCGCCGCGACAGGTTGAACTGACATAAACAGAGCAACGACCATTAAAATAGGTAATAAATAGTGTTTTTGCATGAAGTGCCTCCCTCTTTGTAAAAAGTTATCCTATTAAATTGGAGCGACTATGTAAATCGGCTTTGGCAAAATCAATGTTGCAATTCAGAAGGATTATCCGTTCGCGGGTGTAAACGTCAGACCAAATTCAGTCTTTTTCTATCGCGCCGCCGGCAAGCGCAGCCTCGCGCGCCGCGGGATCCATCTTGGTTACGGCATTGATGACGGCGGCACGCCAATCCACATGAAGAACATTCGCCCCTCGCAAGACCGCCCCAGCCAAGTTCGCCCCAGCCAAGTCCGCCCCAGCCAAGTTCGCCCCAGTCAAGTGCGCCCCAACCAAGTTCGACCCGGACAAGTCCGCCCCAGCCAAGTTCGCCCCAGTCAAGTGCGCCCCATTCAATTTCGCCCCAGACAAGTACGCCCCAGCCAAGTTCGCCCCAGCCAAGTCCGCCCCAGCCAAGTTCGCCCCAGCCAAGTCCGCCCCAGCCAAGTTCGCCCCAGTCAAGTGCGCCCCAACCAAGTTCGCCCCAGCCAAGTCCGCCCCAGCCAAGTTCGCCCTAATCAAGACCGCCCCAGCCAACAGCGCCCTCTTAAAATAAAGACCGCTCAAGTCAAATCCCGACAAAGCAGCACCGGCCAGATTGGCCCCAATAAAGGCCCGAGGATGATCCTTGGCGATCGCTTGCAAGACTTTTGGTCCGCAGGCATGCCGCAGCCCCTTAAAATCAAATCCGCTAAAATCCATTGGATTTGTATCGGGATCGAACTTCCCATCGACATAAGCGGCTTGTATCAACGCAACCAGCCGTTCGCGCGGTGTCGCGGCACTTTCGGCCCCGCTATCGTCCCCACTCGAGTTGAAGCACAGATGGGCGGTGCCATCTAAGTGCCGTTGTAATTGCGACGACGGTGTCGGGACGAGAACGTTACTGGTGTCACCTGAGAGCGTCACCAGCTCGCTACAAAAGGAACCGGAAAACGAAGCGGCGGCGAAAATCCCAGTGCTGAAAAATGAGTTTGATATGAGTGTCATGGCAGGTCTTATCGACCGCTGGTAAGGAGTGTTGTGAATCGCGGGAATTATCCGTTCGCGGCTGTGAACGGGCTCAACTTTCGCGCCCAATGATCGCCGCGTAGGTCGCTGTTTTCGGTAGCGCTTGCATAATAGCAAGCAGTTCGGCGGGAGGCACGATGATCTTGCGCGATTTTAAATCAAACCAGGCCCCATGCGTTATGACGCGGGCAATAAGTATATTACGTGCATTATAGAATTCATTGACAATACGATAGACGGAACCGTTTTCATTCATGCCATCCTGCAAGAAGTTGACTGAAAAGGCTTGTAGCAAGTGGATCTCACGCGAGTAATCGATTTCGTCTTTGAGAACGATGGCATTAAAGCCTTCTTTTCTAAAGCGCTGCACCGAAAAGCCATGCAAAGCAAGATAACAAAGGCGGGCTGTCGCCGCGAACTCCAAGTAGGCTGTATTTCTCATATGGCCGTTGGCGTCCAGGTCGCCCCAGCCGACGACAAACTCCTTCGAAAAAGGATGCGGCGATGAGCTCTCCGTTGTTTGTGGCATTGCAGACATGATGTGTGATCGTACCTGTATTCGCAGGCGGCTGACACTCACTGTTTTGCTGCGCAGAGATTATCTGTTCGCTCTCGTGAACGGCAAAACACGATACATGAAATATAGAACCAGCGCTATGACGAGACTATTGAGAAAGAAGAGCATAAAGCCAAAGGGAAACCCGATGATCTTCGACGTAACCACCGCTATTTTCAATGATAAGCTAATATCGGGCCAACTTAAATAAGGTGTCCCGTCAATATAGTGTTCGTCATAATAATAGAGTTTGCTGAATGAAAAAATGAACAGCACTAGATAGAGAAGGAAAACGCATAGCAGCAAGATCCAAAAGACTTTATGTTTTTTCTTCATTCAGAAAAGGACCTATTTCGCTTAAATACCCGACTTAACCCGGACCTTTACGCATCTTTTTATATAATGATTGGGAGTACGGCGGAGTACACGCCAAACGACCACCGATCATGACGCCACTGTTATCCGGCTTTTCCTTGCCGCGATAAGCCACGCGCATGAGACCCGCATCGGCGTTGTACCACGACCCGCCCCCACGCAGAACTTTATACATCCCAAACCGTGTCACCCATGGATCCTTTCGTGAGTGGCCCGGATAAGTATCAGGATCATACGAATCCATAGTCCATTCCAAGACATTACCCGTCATCCCCTTTAGGCCATAGGAACCCCTCGGGCCCCAATCCACCGGAGCCGGGCTGCCACGTTTATAATAAGCCTCATCTGGTGTTAGGCGCCCGGACCCCGTCCCGTAGACCCGCCAGCCATACAATGGCGTGCTTTGGCGAAGCAAGCTCTGAAAGGCTGCACCGTTCGGATCGGTATAAATATGGCCTCCGATCTCGGTGTAAAAACTCTCCAAGCGTCCCTCGACAAAGTCCACCACATCCTTCGGCTGGAATCTTCCCAACTCCTCTTCCATTAATTGGCGTAACTCCACCGCCGGGCCCCGTGCCGCGAACTCCCACTGCGCCTCGCTCGGCAAGGTGATCCAATGTTTTGTCACGCATCTCAAAATCTTCGCATAATGATCTAGGTCGTTCCAACTAACATTAATTACGGGATCATCGGGTTGGAGCCCACGAATGGCCTCAGGAACGCCTCTAACAAGGTTGCGATACTGCCCGACACTGATCACCGTCCGACTAATCTCAAAGGGTGAGAGCGTCACCCAATGCGGCGCTGCGTTCTTAAAGGCCGATGACCCCATCACAAAGGGACCACCCGGAAGTTTCACAAACTCATGGCCCTCGACACCAATGGTCGAGAAGGCCGTAGCATTTGCTGCCAACAGGAGTTGCGTCATCGATGCAACATTTGCGCTAAAAAAACTCATAAGAATCCTCTCTCTCAAAAACGCCGCGGCGTTGATTGTTGATGGCTGAATTTTCGGATTCTAATGCTGATTGTTGCGAAACGCAGGGATTATCTGTACGCGGTTGTGAACGGAGAAACGTATTTTAGAAGCTATGCTGCAACCGGCG
>CBDCFN010000014.1:0-3480 GCA_965216315.1 bacterium
GGCGAGGGGTTCGACAATAGCGCGCCAATCCCTAAAATATAATCGACTTATATTCTCTTCATTGTGCCCGCTCTATCTGAGTGTCGGCGTGGAGCGTTGCGTTTCGGGTGTTGGCGGGGAGTGGAGGAATATTTATCCACTCGGGAGAGAGAGGATGGCATGACGGCAAGAAAATAGTAGTTAATTACAGAACGGCATCGTTATAAACTGAATTGTCTTAAAGGGTTTTGTAGAGGGGACAATGGCCAAACCGGAAGAAGAAGCACGTAAGCAAATTGATGAACTTTTGATCGCCGCCGGCTGGCATGTCTGCGACTTCAAAGATGTCGATCTGGCATCCCATCCCAATACCGCCCTCCGTGAATTTGTGCTCAATTCCGAGCACGGCTTCGCCGATTACCTCCTCTACGTCGACGGCAAGGCCATAGGGGTCATTGAGGCCAAGAAGCAGGGGAGTACACTGACCGGTGTCGAGGTCCAATCGGCCAAGTATGTGGAAGGTCTTCCCGACGGGCTTCCGGCCTGGAGTCGGCCGTTGCCCTTTGCCTATGAGTCCACCGGCATTGAAACGCGCTTTACCAATGGTCTCGCCCCCGACGCGCGCTCGCGACCGGTTTTTGCTTTTCATCGTCCCGAGACCTTGCGCGAGTGGGCCCAAGATGCCTTCGCGGACGACACGGCCACAGGTCCCGAATATCTCAAATACGGCGGTACTTTCCTGGAACGGATGCGACATCGTCCGCCACTTAAGAGGGAGGGGCTGTGGGCGCCTCAAATAAAGGCGATTGAGAATCTCGAGGCCAGCCTAGCCGACAATCGCCCGCGCTCCTTGATTCAGATGGCGACCGGTTCCGGTAAGACCTTTACGGCGGTCAGTTTTATCTATCGACTGATCAAGTTTGGAGGTGCGCGACGTATCCTCTTTTTGGTCGATCGCGCCAACTTGGGGCGGCAGACGCTGAAGGAATTCAAGCAGTACGCGTCTCCTTACAATAACTTCAAGTTTACCGAAGAATTCATTGTCCAACAGCTCAGCTCTAACACCATCGACAAGACGGCGCGGGTCTGTATCAGTACGATCCAGCGGCTCTATTCTATTTTGCGTGGCAAGGAGCTCGCCGAAGAGATTGAGGAAGAATCGCTCTTTGATCATGAAGAGCTATTCAAAGAAACCCCACCGGTCACCTACAATCCTGCAATCCCCATCGAGACCTTCGATATCATCGTGACGGACGAGTGTCACCGGTCCATCTACAATCTGTGGCGTCAGGTGCTCGAATACTTTGATGCCCGTATCATCGGACTGACGGCGACTCCCAATAAGCAGACCTTTGGTTTCTTCAATAAGAACCTCGTCATGGAGTACGGTCACGAGGCCGCCGTCGCTGATGGGGTCAACGTCAACTACGACGTCTATCGGATCAAGACGGCTATTACCGCGGCTGGCTCCAAGGTGGAGGCCGGATATCATATCGATCTGCGGAATCGAGAGACCCGGGAGATGCGCTGGGAACGCCTCGACGAGGAATTGGCCTATGAGGCACGGCAGCTCGACCGCGATGTCGTTGCCAAGGACCAGATCCGTACGGTGATCCGAACTTTTAAGGACAAACTCTTCACGGAGATTTATCCCGGTCGCATCGAGGTCCCCAAGACCCTGATCTATGCCAAGGACGACAGTCACGCAGACGATATCGTGCAAATTGTCAGGGAAGAGTTCGGCAAAGGTAACGACTTCGCCCAAAAGATTACGTATAGGACGACCGGAATGAAAACCGAGGACCTCATCCAAGCCTTTCGCGTCTCGTACAATCCACGGATCGCCGTGACAGTCGACATGATCGCGACAGGGACCGACATCAAGCCCCTGGAGATTGTCCTGTTCATGCGCGCCGTCAAGTCACGGAGCTTCTTCGAACAGATGAAGGGGCGCGGAGTTCGCATCATTGACGAAGACGATTTGCGGGGGGGTGACGCCGGATGCCAGGGTGAAGGAGCATTTTGTCATCGTCGATGCAGTGGGGGTCTGTGAGGCCGATAAGACGGATTCCAGGCCCATGGATCAGAAGAAGTCCGTTCCCATGGACAAGCTGCTACAGGCCGTCGCCCTGGGCAACAAAGAGCCTGAGGTGCTCTCATCGATTGCGGTCCGTTTGTCACGGATCGCGAAGCAAGCGACTCCGGACCAGCGTGAAGTGATGGAACGTTTTGCCGGTGGACGATCGTTGAATGCGATTTCCAAAGATCTGGTCCAGGCCATGGACCCCGACCAGCACCGCGCCCGGGCCCAGCAGGACCTCGAAGAGGGGCAAGAGCCGACGGCAGAACAGATTGCCAAGTCGGCCGACCAAATGATGGAGGCAGCGGTGCGGCCCCTGTATGATGCACAACTCCGCGAAGCGGTCCTGTCGGTGCGCAAGAAAGAACAGATCATCGATAATGTCAGTGAGGATCAGGTACTTGAGGCCGGATACAGCGCGGATGCGTTAACGCGGGCTCAGGAGACCGTACGCTCCTTCGAAGAGTTCCTGGCCGAGCACAAAGACGAGATCACCGCACTCCAGGTCCTCTACACTAAGCCCTACCGGGCGCGACTCCGCTTTGATGATATCAAGGAGCTCGCCGACCAGATCAAGCAGCCGCCACGCCACTGGACCCAGGACCGATTGTGGCACGCCTATGCGGCCCTCGAAAAGTCGAAGGTCCGCGGGGCGAGCGCGCCCCATCTCTTGACCGACCTCGTGTCCCTGATCCGCTTTGCCACCCAACAGGATCAAGAACTCGTCCCCTTTCCAGAGCGGGTTCAGCTTAACTTTCAGAATTGGTTGTCGGAGCAGGAGAAGAACGGTAATGGCTTCAGCGACGAGCAGCGGCATTGGCTGGAGATGATCCGAGATCATATTGCGGCCAACCTGTCTATTGATGCGGATGACTTTGAGTATGCACCGTTCGCGCAAGAAGGGGGATTGGGGCGGGTGCATCAGATTTTTGGGGATAAGTTGGATAGGATTATTGATGAGATGAATGAGGTGTTGGCAGCGTGACATTAAAGCATAATGACTTACAAAAAAGTGACAAGCTTCCTAATGGCTGGGCTGTCAGCACCCTAGGAGAAATCCTACCTCTCTCCTACGGTAAAGGGTTGCCAAAAGCTAAGAGAGATGAGTCTGGCCAATATCCTGTCTACGGATCTAGTGGCATTGTCGGAAGACATGCGAGCGCGTTAATACAAAAGCCGTCGCTCATAATCGGACGGAAAGGCTCTATTGGAGCAGTGTATCATTCGCCGACACCATGTTGGCCTATTGATACAGTATACTTTACAGAAGAAAGGCCAGGTATCGACCTCGATTATTTCAAATATTTTCTTAAAGGTCTTAATTTGTCGAATTTAGATAGGTCAACTGCAGTGCCTGGTCTAAGTCGTGATGATTATAACAATGTTGAAGTCGCCGTCGCTGACTTTCAACAGCAAAAACT
>CBDCFN010000015.1:0-487800 GCA_965216315.1 bacterium
AAACACAATGACCTGCGCATCCGAAAGGTCGGGAATCGCATCTAGCGGGATGTTGTTAATCGCATAGAGGCTCCACACAACACCAAGCCCCGTGAACAGGAAGGTAAAGAAGCGATTATGCGAACAGAACTCAATGATCTTAGTGATCATGTTGATGACCTCCGACTGCAGCTTTAAAAGCCCCGCGCAATTGGCTCTCGGAATCGAGCAAGAAATTGGCGCTGGTCACCACGGTCTCCCCTTCTTTGAGCCCCGAGATGATTTGAATATCTTCGTCCGACTGATTGCCGAGTATGACCTCACGTGGCTCAAAGACACCTTCGCCTTTGGCAACCAGGGCGATGTTGCGCAGGCCGGTCTGCAGGACCGCACTCTTGGGCACCGTTAATGTACGGCCCAAGGGGATCTCGATAAAGACGTCAACGAACATGTCAGGTTGCAACATCCCGACCGGATCGTCGACGGCGCTACGCACACGTATCGTGCGGTTTTTGGGATCCACAACGGGAATAATCGAATCAACAGTACCTGCGTACTTCATCTGGGGATGACCGACCGTCTTAGCCTCTACCTTGAGGCCTTCGCGCAGGATCGGGCGTTCGGATTCGTAGATGACGGAATAAATCCAAGCCTTGCCGGTTCCCTCCGTTAAGAACAAGGATTCATCAACCTTTCCTTTGCGCTCCAACTCGCCGATCTGCTTTTGCGTCATGCCGAGCAACATCAGCTTGCGGCGTGCCGCATTGATAAAAGATGTCGCCCCCGACGCGCGACCGGTCTTAAGGGCTTCCAAAAATTCTTTTTGCGCAACGTATAATTTGGGATCATAGGCCACCGTTCCAAACGTTCTTAACCTCCTAGTCAGATTTTGTCTGACTACCAGTGCTGTTTTGACACCGATCAACCACTGCTGCGTCGGGTTGATCTTGATCGTCGCAAATCCGGAAACTTTGGATTCCGGCAGGTCCTCTTGCGCCTTCATCAAAACAAGATCCATGTTACAAATTGGACAACTACCCGGCCTATCCTCGCGAATTTGAGGATGCATGGGACAAGTATAAACGGCTTGTTCAGTTTGTACTCCCTCGCCCCTTTGGGGAGAGGGTTGGGGTGAGGGGGAGGCCTCTTCATGTTCATGCGGCGTCTCATGCAACCGCCATTTTTCCGCCTCGCTCGCCGTCGCCGGCACGAGGGCCATCTGGCAGATCGGACAGAGGCCCGGTTCGGGACGCTGGATTTGTGGGTGCATGGGACAGACGAACATTGATTCATCAGCACTCCCCCTCCCTTCATGGGAGGGGGCTGGGGGGAGAGTGGTCCCGGGGTCACCCCCACCCTGGCCCTCCCCCATCAAGGGGGAGGGAAAATTTACCAGGATGCCAGCACACAAAACCCCCATCAAAAATTTTGTTCGTTTCAACTTCATCGCGACACCTCCTTTGTGTCGTTCCAGCCCAGCACCCATTTTAATTGTGCATGACTGATTTCATAATTGGCTTTGAGAACATAATACTCCCGCTCCATTTCATAACGGTCCCTGAGTGCCTCGATCGTCTCAAAAAACTTGGCCTGTCCGGATTCGTAGGCCGTGATCGATGATTCATACGTTGCACGACTTTCTGGCAGAAGCCGGGTGCGATACAAATTCAATTGGCGATATTGGCGTCGCACCCGTTCATAGCTATCAGTTGCTTGATAAACTGAGTCGTTATGAACCGCATTGCGTTGATGTGCGGCGGCCATCTTTTGTGCGGCCTGTTCTTGAACCTTTTTGCTCTGGCGCCAATAGGCCCATAGCGGGATGTTGAGATTGACGCCCCCAGAGATGAAGTCAGAGCCGCGCACCGGATCGCCCGGGGCGTTACCACGAATGCGATAGCCGACAGAAAAATCAAAGTCAGGAAGATAATCGTGTCTCGCGAGTCGTTCGCGCGTCTTGGCGGCATCGACTTGCGAATCAAAGGCCTTTAACAACGGCCGTTCATCAACGGCAGTCTCCCAATCGGCCCGGCGCGGCGGTCGATTCATACGAAAGCCATAACGCAGACGTAGCGGCGTCAATGCAGGACGATTGACCAAAGTGTTCATGCGCGCCGTAAGGGATTTTCGCTCTTGCCGGAGGGCCAGCAGGTCTTTTTCGAGTTGGGAGCGAAAAGTCTGGGCGCGAAACACGTCCGGCCCACTCGCCTCTCCCGCCGAGTAGCGCGTTTCGGCCGTCTTGGCGAGTTTATCTAATAGAGAAAGATTGTCGCGCACGACGCGCGTGACCTGATCCGTGCGATAGAGCTGGTAATAGGTTTCTGAAACCTGAAAGCGTAATTGGTTTTGCGATTCCGCGTATAAGGAAGAAGTCGCGGTTGCCATGGACTGCTCGGCTTTTTTCCGCAAACTCCTCTTGCCCGGAAAGGGAATCTTCTGCGCCAAGGTCAGGTCCAGTCCTGTCATCGGGGTATTGTTCAGGCCTAGGTTAGAGGTCGGAAAATTGGAAGCCCGAAACCCGATGCGCGGATCTTCGAGGGAGCCCGCCTGCGGAATGCGCGCCTGCGCCGCCTCCGCCCGTGCCCCGTGCGCACGGACGCCGGGATTTTCATTGAGCGCCTCATTAATCAGACCATCCAATTCACGACCGGCATTTGCCTGATGCAGCGGCACAAGCAAAGCCAAGCTTATGAGCCCAACAACGGCAAAATATCTTTTTTTCATTAAGACCATCTCCCTTCACAGATGAAAAAACTGCACTTTCGCTATGCGAAAGACGCACTAATCCATTGAAGGGAACTCAGATTAGAAAGGATTCTTTTTGCAAATAGAGGGAAGAGTCTTCCTGCGGGGCTTCATCCTGATCACTCGAAGGATGGCCGTCGCAGGCAAGTTCAATCGTCAGACTGTGCTGTTGATTCGGCTGGCTCACCGGTGTCATTTGAGAAACGTTCATAACCGCACCGGACTCGGCGGTCTGAGCCGGGCCCATGCAACAATCCATCTGCTGCAGCCCCTGCTCACAGCCTTGCCCCGAGCGGCAGCAGGGCATTTCGTCGCCCGTAAAAGCTAGCGCCATAGGGGCCCCTGAGGCCGTTAGGCCGATTATCAGGGCAAAAATGAAGGCTGTGCGTTTCATGCCTAATAATGATAGGACGGAGAAACGAGGAAGTCAAACAACGAATAAAACAGAGGTGTATCTATGGCAGCCTACATTGATGTGATCATCCCAGCCGTTATCGGCCTGATATTGCTAATCTGGCCGCAGTCGATGTTCTATGGGAGTCGAGCAACTCCGGACGAAAAAAAACTACGACTCTTGCGCGGCGCCGGCGGCCTGCTCTTGTTAATCGCCGCCCTGTTTCTCGCCCTCAAACTCGTCCCTTAGGCCAGACCGCAACCGATGTTGGCGGGAACCGCCTCCATCATTTTCTTGGGATCAGGAAGGTCCAGATTATTCATCAGCTCAATAAAACTCTCCCGCGTCTGCCCTTTAAAGCGTGGGTTGAGTTCTTTTTCCTGCTGAATCGTCGAAACATGCTGATGTTTATAATCGTGCCCGGGAAACACCAATGTTTCCGCCGGAAGTTCAAAGAGTTTTCCCACGACCGAATCCCACAGCTGCCCCGCATCCCCTCCCTGAAAATCGGTGCGCCCACAACCATTGATAAAGAGGGCATCGCCGGTAAAAAGTCTATCCTCGATCTGATAGGCCGAGTGACACGGCGTGTGCCCCGGCGTATGAATTGTTCGAATTTTATAGGGACCAAACGATAATTCCTCCCCGTCTTTCAAGCGAATATCGACGCACTCGGCCTGGGTCGTTTCATGCAGCGCGGTTTGGCACTGGGTCTTTTCCCGCAAGTCGCCCGCCCCGGTAATATGGTCCGCATGGACGTGAGTATCCAGACTATACTTCAACTTGAGACCCAAGCGAGCCATTAAATCGATATACTCCGCGTCATGTTCTTTGACGGGATCAATCAATACGGCCTCTTTCGACTTGGGATCTGCCAGTAAGTAGGTATAGGTCGAAGATTCTTCATCAAAGAGTTGTCTAAATATCATGACTTATTCTCCAATAACTGCCAAAGATAATAACAAGAAGGAGGCAGCGCATGGAAGGAAATTCACCAACGACCGATGAGAAGCGTGTCGTTACCGTCCAGGGACCACGTAGTGGTTTTGCTCAGCAAATTCAGGTGGGCCCGCATGAACTTGCCGCCGATGAACCCACCTCGCTCGGTGGCACCGACACGGGACCGAATCCTTACGACCTCCTCCTCGCCGCGCTGGGAGCCTGCACGTCGATGACCTTAAGGATGTATGCCGACCGTAAGGAATGGCCGCTGGAAGGTATTCAGGTACAACTGAATCACGAAAAGATTCATGCGCAGGATTGTGCCGATTGTGAAACGGAGAAAGGCCGTGTCGACCGCATTGTACGGCATATCGAATTAACCGGTCCTTTAGATAAAGAGCAACGCGAGAAACTTCTCGAGATCGCCAACAAATGTCCGGTCCATCGCACGCTGCAATCGGAAATCAATATCATCAGCCGACTGACCGGAGTTTAAGAAAAAGGGTGCCACGAATATTCGTAATGACTAAGACAACCACCACGTCCCGACCTTGATCATGTTCTGCTTGAAAATCGCATTTTAAAAGAGGAAAATAATATATAGTTGGCAATTGATCTTTTAATTCTCGGTTCATGAAACGGCAAACCCGTCGCAAGGCGGGGACGCAAAGCTTCTGGTCCGTGGTAAGCGGATAGCAGGGCCGCCAAGGAATCAACTCGACTGACAGCCGTCAGCTGGACTCTTTTCCGCAACCCACCTATCCGCCGTACACGGTAGGTGGTTTTTATTTTGGGTTTACCACGGAGGAGAGTCATGGAAAAATTAATCGATAATTTATTTGGTGTATTCAAACGATTCGGATTGGTAGCGGTCGCCGCCCTATTGCTGGTAGTTCCAGGGCAGGAGGCCTTTGCCCGCAACACCCTTATCGCCTCGGGCGGCGGGAAATTAATGACAACTGATGATTCCCGAGGGAATTGTCCATTAAGTGAGTATACTTTTTCTTTAACCGTTTTTGAGGATGAAGATGGCGAACCGAGCGGATTTGTCCAGGCGAACTGTAAAAGGACTCGCCTTATTACGATATCTGAAATCGATTGTATGATACCAAGGCCGGACATCCGTGCTCTGACTCTTACTGGACACGTTACTTTCTCCAGTGATACAGGCTCTGTTGATGAAGGTTGGCCTGTATTTTTTACGGTACGGGATTGGAACGATAATTCGCGTCCCGATGAAATGATCGGAACTGGGCTTCGCTATATTCCTTTTCCCACTTTTCGTATTTGCTCTTATTTAATAAATAACGTTCCTTCTGGTGACCCATTGGAGTGCTCAGAAATTAACCCTATATTGGAGGCCGGTCCGATCGAGGCAGGTAACATAAAAGTTTTTACGGATTTGGGATCGGAGATGGACGTATGTACCAATGATCCCTAATAATTATCAAACCGCCTTCCTTGAAAAGGGAAGGCGGCTTTTTTACCTATGGCTTTTATTTCTTTCGTCCTTCATCTCCAATCCCCCTCTGACAAAATATGCCCTCCCAATATTTTCTCACAAGGAAAACTTAACGGTGTAAGACGAGTGCGAACTGCTAGAGTTTGTCGAACCTTCCAGGTTCTCATGTCGAGTTTGATTCACTATTTGAAGGCGCGCCCACCAGGATTCGAACCTGGGACAACCGGCTTAGAAGGCCGGTGCTCTATCCAGCTGAGCTATGGGCGCAAATGCTCGATTTCTATAAAGGAAAATTGTAGTCTAGACAAGCTCCGCATCTCTAGGTACATATCGCGACCTCCGATCGAATTCACGATGGGGGGTTGTCAGGGGGGAGAGAGCCTTTCTCCCCAATGACTTTAAAGAGCCGGAAGCTGCGCTTTCGGCGAACGAATGGTGTCCATAGTTCAGTTGGTTAGAACGCCGGATTGTGATTCCGGAGGTCGAGGGTTCGAGTCCCTCTGGACACCCCATCACTAGAGAAACCCACCGCCCGCCAGTCGGAGAAGCAGCAGACGGTGGGTCATTAGGTTGGATTGTTGGGTGTGTAAATTACTTGGCGGTGCCCTCTAAATACACATCGCCGGCATCGGCTTCACGTTGGGGCGGGACCGGGGGCACGCCTATTTGACGCTCCCTTTTAGTCGCCTGCAAATCAAACGCCGCTTCGACAGGTTCCCCTGGGATTGCTTGCCTCCTGCGAGACTCGTCACCGGGACCCGCTTTCGGATACCCCTTGTTGAATTGCGATGCGCCCTTGGCGCTGTCATCCGGAATCCATAGGGGTTTGGTAATCGCGTGTACACTGGTCATGTTTTTCCTCCTTTTCTCCCAACCCATGACCCAAATTTATATTTCCCATGCGACCGAGACCGCCCGCCCCTCGGAGACAGGGGCGGACGTATGGTCACGTGGCAGGACAGAGTCCTGAGTGTTATGTAGTTTACGACTGGACACGGGAACCGCCGCTATTATCCTTGTACGGTGATTTGTCGTATTGTTCCGGTTTTTTAGAGCCCCGTTCCTGATGGCCCTTCTCGAAGCTAATCAATTTCTGGTAATCCTGATAACCACGTCCGACCAACGTACTCATCGGCTCCGGTAAAGGATCCGTCGTATCACGCTCCTGCCCTATGCCGGGATCCGTCGTGATCGTCGTATATGTTTCCGGTTCTTCTGCCGGGGTCGGCGCCGAACGATCGGCCCGAGAATCTCTAGTAACTGATATTAGATCACTCATGTTCTTTCCTCCTTTTTGTCTCTCTCAACCGGACCTAAAAAACTTTATCGCGACCACATCGCCCGCCCCTGGGGGACAGGGACGGACGATCGATCGCATGACAGGACAGAGTCCTGAGCTTATGGTGTTTACTCTTGGACGCGCGCAACCACTTCGCTGCCGTCTTCCGCGTAATCCGTCGAGCCCTGGCCTTTAACCTGATGACCGCGCAGCATATTTGCGAGACGCGATGAAGCCGTACCACCCTCGGGATCCACTGAATCTTCAGTAGTTTGCAATTCGGATGTCGTCGCTGTCGCTTCGATCACTTCATCACTACGCGTGGAATCTTTTCCACCGTCAGGACTGGCAACAGGTCCAGCCTGAGCTATCGTTGAAACAATTGTCAGTTCACTCATGTTCGTTTCTCCTCGTTCATTCGTTATTGATAATAGACTCCGGTTTTCAGCCGGCGCCAATCATCCCTCCCACTGTGACCACAGAGACAAATTTATTCGCTTTTATATTGAGAAGCCGCACCCGTGATGAACGCTTCTAGCGCTACATCCGGTTTAGGCGTGCCTTCATATTGAGTCCGCGGACCTCCCTCAGAAGCCGACGGTTCATACTGCGAAGGGCCGGCTGCAAAACTCGGATGCTCAAGTGAACGCGCATAGTCCTGATTTGCATGACTGGCGGTATCGGCTGCCGCTAACTCCGTGGCCACTTTGGTGGTAATTGCTTGTGTCTTCATGTCTCACTCCTTCAAATTAAGTACTGGGCCTCAGACCATCCGGTGCCCGTGATACCCCTGTATAGAGCAAGGTTCTTGCCAAGCCTTGCGCTATCGATAAAATTCCAATAACATATTAATATTACTTACTTTTATCCCAATTCTTCGGGGTATATAGGGGAAGGGGCTGAGGTGATATTCTGTGCGGATCTGTCTTATTATCCAATAATATCTATAACTATATGTAATTTTTTACTTATTTTTTAACCCGTATCTGACCCGTTATGTCATCAAAACCGGGCCTATGGTCACAATAGACTGATCTTTAATGAAAATACTGCGCAACTCGGCGCAACTCCCTTCGATAAGACATGCTGCGATAGAGAGAACAGGAGTCTCTCATGGCAATCCCCATCTCAGCCCCATATCACCCGACGACTTTTCATGACACGCCCATCAAAGCCGCGATGGTTCCGGCGGCCGCCGTCTCGGACCCGAGTGACGCACTCTTTAGCGAGATACGCAGCCTCTTTAACAACGAAGCGGTCTACGCCGAATGGCTTGGCATGGTCAGCGGCAAAATTACCTTGGCGCAACTGCGACACTATCGCGATGCCCTGAAAAAAATTCGCGACTTCGTCGGAGCCGATGTCCTCGCGATCATTCTCACGACTCCCTTTGCGGGCAAGAAAAAGAACATCTCCGTCTTTACCACGAAACACCTCGGCACCGGACGGGGCGATTGGCCCGAGAGCAAGGCCTTTCATGGCTTTGTTCTCGACGATGCGTCGGCCGATAGTTTTAAAGGGGCCATCTGGGATCGTGGCAACGATTATGGAAAAGGTAAAATCGAAGCACCGTTCGTCAGTTGTTCCAAGGTCACACCAATCACAGCGACGCGCGTACACCAGCAAATTGTTTTCGACATCCCCTGGCCCGCTTCCAACAAGATGACTTTAAACGACACGACCTTACAACGGCATGGCGGCATCGGGTGGGAGGTCAGTTGGACACTGATCAAAGACACTACAATTAAATGGGCCTGCCTCGACGCTGAAGGCACGACCTTTCTCTACAACAAAGGGCACTGGCGTCTGTTGCCGATCGGCCCTAAGAAAACCCTGCTCTGGTACGCCACCGAGTCCGACGTCACCGGACTGGACGCTCCTTCTTGGGAAGCCACGAAGGCCCTGCGCGGCAACATCAAGGCCTTTTCCGAGGCCGCTCATGGGCGGCGATAGTTGATATTTAAGGAGACACGACAATGATCACAGCACTGACATTCAATGCATCCACCTGTTTACTCGCCTCCGCCAAATTTTCGGCCCCGGATGCCGACTGGCTCCGCGAGGCCTATCAAGGCCGCTTTCCGGTCGCGAGCCCCGACACCTATTCCAGTGAAATCATCGAGTCCGTCCTCGGCACGCCGAGCCAGTTACCCAAGTTTCACTTAGCACTCCTGGAGGCGTTCGCCACGGCACCTGATCCGGGCAGCCGAAATCAATTTTTCAACGCCCATGCCATCCAACATGTCTTCACCGACAATGCACAAGCAAGAAGTTGGGGCGGGCTTGAAAACGTGCTCCTCCAAGGACTCATCGTCCTCGCCCTGACAGATTCGGCTCAGCCGCTTCAAGCCCTCCATAGTATCTTTGAAGCAATGCGCCATGGTTTGTCACAGGCCGCGCTGGCCAAGGTCATCGGTGACACGCCCTTTCTTGAGGAGATCCGCAACAAACGAGATGAGTTACCAACTTATCAATATCTCCAAAGATTAGCGCGCCACGGCTATGCCCATGAACAGCTCGCCAAACAGATCAACGGAACTCGATATACCGCTTATATTAATGACATGAGACTCGCCCGCAAGGTCGTCTCCGTCTGCGCTGATATGGAGTTGTGCATCAAAGAACCTCATCGACGTACTTGGGCCAGTAATCTCTTAGGTGATGCCATCAAGAAACTAGTGCGTTTGGAGCGCACCCTCGGCGTTGAGGAACTTTTTGTTCTCCTGCAAATTGTTCCCAATCCTCACATCCGAGCCATCCGAGAGAGCTGGCAAGAGCGTCAATTTAATATTGAAATCCTCAGTCCAACGGAATTCGACGCGCTTGTCGCCGGATGGGACGGCCCACCGGTTAAATACAGCCTCTTCATTCAAGGCGGCGTGACCCAACGCGACCGCATCATCATCCGCCAACTTCCGCCGCTAAGCCTCGAAAGCTACGCGGCGGAGCAAGAAGCCTTTCAAGAAATAACGATGCGGCTAGTCGGACTTGTCCACGAAGCGGAACACTGGCGCCACACTTCAGGTCATTATCAGTGGGACGAAGCGGCATCGGAGCCGATCGATCTCGACGGCATCAGCTATCATGATCGCATGGTCTCGGAATTGATGGCGGACTTTGAAGAATATCGCTGGCGCGTGCGGCATCTCGACAACATGCCTTACGAATTGGCGCGACGCACGGGCCAAACGCTGGCCCTTCATTTTAGGGGACTGCATGAAATCGCTTACAGAGTCAGATGACGACCACTTTCTAGGTTCAAACTATTGATTATCATTCGTCGGCAGAGCTCTTTTTCAATGACTCCTGCAATGGAGGACGAATATTTCTGGTGGCTTCAAATGCTGACGGTTTTATGCGCGTTTCTATCTTCATAGGGTCGGTCCCGGCGCGCGCCGCCATCGCGAAAGGCGGCGCCTTTGGCCGCGATAACTTGGCCTTTTCGACTATAGCACGTGCATGAAGTTTGGGGCGGGCACCCGCTTTCGAATTTTGCAAGGCTTCGTATTTGGCCAAGACCGTCGTATATTTTGCGATACCCGCGTGCACGGCCACGTCGGCCAGGGTTCGTTCCCCGCTTTCAATCTTCCTAAGAAGAACCTCGAGTCCAATGCGCGCCGCGTGAAAAGTACCCGCCGGAGAAGGAGACGCACCCTTACGGTAGGGACCCAAGCTGATTGGATTTTCCTCGGTGCCAAATATGGCCATTTCGCTCGGTGTGGGAGCGTATTTTTCTGCCGGCATCGTATCGGCTTCACCAAAAACTCGCTCCGCCTCGCTTATCTTACCCCGACTCTTATTCGTCGCAGCACTCAGTTTACCACCCAAGAGCGCATCGACTCCCTTGTGGGCGAGCGCAAAACGGACGTAGCCCAAGACATCATGGACCAAGGCCTCCTTTTCGCCGCCAACAGCCCCTTTGCTGAGTTCCAGCGCTTCACCGGCCTTACGACTCGCCACCATGCCGGTCAGAGCCGCGCCATGACCGGCCGCTCCTATTAAAATTTTGCCGCCGGTCGTCACTCCTTTCTCGGTCGCCATGCCGAGACTTTTCGCAGCACTTCCCCCCAGCGCGCGGCCGATGCCACCGAAGCCTTTTAAAGCCCCGAGCATCATGGCCGTCGCCGCGTAGCTCTTCATCAAATTCTCTTCACTAAAAACTTTACTGACGTCACGACTCAAGGCTTCCTTACCGGTCGATAAAGCCCACAGCGCCGTTGTTTCGGCACCAAATTCCGCTGCCAAGCTGAGACCGACCGTTGTCTTCGATCCGATGTGGCCCGCCTTCACGGCCTTACTCAAAGCTGTCAGTGTTTTCAGCCGCGCAAGACTCCCGAGTCCCGCGGATACAAACATCAAGCCGATGTCTGCCGGCAAACTCTCTCCTTCCGGCGACATCATAAACTTGTAGGCGGCGCGCCCGACACTGCTGTCACCTTCGAGCGCCTTCTTACCTGTCTTCGCCGTGACACGAACGTCTTTGTCTTCGGCGACTTCTTTGACTAGAGAATAGAGAGCATAGGGGCTGTTCACGGCGTGATGATGGGCCTCAAAACGAAAACCTTGGTCCAACAAATTTTTGGCCTTTTCGTCGGAGGGTGAACTTTCGCTGGTGTAATCAATAAGTCGGACGATCGGAAACTCGTGGGGACCCGCTAAGGGCCGATCATCAGGAAACCACTTGGCCTCGCTTTTTTTTACCCGATCCAGCTCGTCTAAATAGTAACGCGCACTTTTCTTGAGTGGAGCCGAACCATGTTTCTTGATATGACCGAGGGCCTCCTTGATTGTCTTGGCCTCACCGGCTTCGATGCGCTTCTTCAGTTTCGTGACCAGCAGACGTTCATCGGCCCAGTATTTCGCGTGGTCATCATGTAAAGTTTTTTCGTCGCTCCGATATGCTGAATCGGCAAAGGCCTTGAGATGTCCGGTGACACTGGTTGCTTTGTCCTTTTCCAACGCGGCCGCTTCTTCGTTATAAACGGCCCAGACATCTAGAGCCGCGAGATTAACGGCACGGCGGCGTTCATCTGTCCGTATGGTAATGGCCTCAGCCTCTTTCGATACCGTGGTCAGGGCCTTGAGACCAAGGTGCTTTAAGTAACTCATTCCCGATGCCTCATCCGGACCCAGTTTGGGGAATGCCTTCGTCGCAGATCGCGTTGTTTCCATGGGAGTATCCGTGCCGACTTTGCTGAGCGAATCGATGGCTGGCACCATCGCATCCGCAGCCAGCAAGAGAGGACTCATGCGACTCATGACTCCATGCCCCTTTCTTTAGAGCAGAGACTCTCCACTTGAAGCGGCACCGCACCAAACCAGCGCGCCATCGGAAAATGCGGTGGCTCCGTTACGGTCAATTCTTTTTGGTCCACTTCTTCCGTTGAAACATCAGTCATTGCGCGAGGACGCATCTTCTCCGTTGGCGCCTCGCACTGACATGGTGCTTTCGGTCTGACAATTTTTATTGTTGTCGTCATCACGTGTCCTTCAACTTTGATTCCCGTCCAGTAGTTCCTTCAAAAAATCCTCTTTCACTTGGGAGTCATCCTGAGCAGAGCGAAGGATCCCCTGGCATCAAATGATTTAGGGGGATTCTTCGGCTTCGCCTCAGAATGACATCGAGTTTTGCAAGACCTTCCTTCATGATTAATAATTACCGCACCCCCGCGCGTCGTTAGACAACACGAGGGTGCGGTTTCGGTGCGATAGAGCTGGATGGAAAATACTGACCCGCACCGCCTACCCCTCACTAGAGCAAGAGCCCTGCCAAGCGGGAACGGTTCCGCGCTTTCCCCTTAACCCCTTGAAATTCATTGGTATCTCTTGGCACTTTGGTCAAAAACGCCTCGAAATCTATCCGAGCCTTAGCTGTATTGAAGTGTCTAATTACTACGAAAGTCATATAGCTATTTGAAATTATTGGTTATTTTTGGCGGGCTTTAGCTGCGCGTGAATGTCTACTGCTGTGCGGTCATTTGTGAGATACTCAAAGGATGGCCGACGAAGCATTCGGACGCTATCAATTAGTCCGCGAGCTGGGCCGCGGGGCGACGGCCGAGACCTGGCTCGCGCGTGACCAACAACGCGGACAAAAGCCCATAGCCCTGAAACGCTTCACTCGTGAATGGTCGGCGGAACAGGCGGATTGGGTCCACCACGAGTTGTCGCTCCTCTCCCAACTGTCGCACCCCTACATCGCCGCTCTGCAAGACTACGGGAATGAAAACGAACAATTTTATTTATCTACGGAATATATCGAGGGCGAAGATTGGATCCATGCCACGAGAGGGGTGGATCAAAATAAAATCATCTGGTTCGCCCTGCAATTACTCGAGGCCTTAGACTATCTCTATTTTCGTAACGTCATTCATCTCGATCTCCATCCCGGCAATGTGTTGATCGCAAAGGAGTCCGCAGAACAGTCGAGCTCCATCAAACTCATCGACTTCGGCCTCGCCTCCATCTCTCAACGCGCGCATCAATCGGCGGCGATCGGCACGCCACCCTTTACCGCACCGGAGTTTGCGCTGCGCCGCACCCTCGATACGCGCAGCGATCTCTACTCCGTCGGCATGCTGCTCTACTACGCGCTTAGTCCCGTCCCGCCTTTCAAGGCAGAAGACAGCGTCGAGGCCTTAAACCAGCAACTCTCCATCGACCCGCCGCTGCTCAACCAATTGAATCCGAATGTCGACACTTCACTCGCAAACTACGTCGCGCGACTCATCGCACGCGATCCCAAACAACGCTATGAAAACCCCCGGGCCGCCTTACTCGGCTTACAGGAAGCCCTGCACGAGACGGTTGCTAAAACGAGGCTCCACCCCATCCCTATTTTTGAAGATGTGCAGCTTTTTTTCCGAAACGATACGCCTGAACTTATCGACACCATCCTGCAGAACGCGGGGCAATGGGTCATTCGCGCCGAGAGTGGCATGGGCAAGACCTTTCTGGCGCAGGCCATGGAACGCTACGCATGGCAACAACAGCGCAAGGTACTCCGTTTCAAGGGGAGTGAATGCGTTTTAATGACACCCCAATCCGGTGACATCATCATCATTGACGACGCGGATGAAGGCCCCGTTCGTGCCTGGCTGGAAGCCCATCAACCCCAGCACTGCGTCCTGCTCGGCAAACAGCTAAAGTGGGCAACAAGTGAAAATGGATGGCAACCACACGAACTCGACGCACTCACAATTCCCGAAATCACTCAGGCACTCCAAGCAATTTTTGAAAGCGCCGATGAGGTTCCATCGAAACAATGGCTTACCATAACTCATGGAATACCGCTTCACATCGTGACTCACGCACGTAACTTGATAGGACAACATCAAATCACGTGGACGGGACAGCACTGGCAAATAAATCCAGATGTCACAATACCTAAGCCTGAACTTAAAGATCTGTTGGAACAGCGACTCCTCTCGTTACTGAAGCTAAGTCGTATCGCGCTGGATGCTGAAACCCTTGCGACATGGTTGGACGGTCCCAGTGTGATGGAGGTCGAGGCCCTCCTTGACCGGCTCCACCATCGTGGGGAAATCCAACGTGACATCGAGTCCGGACAGATCACCTTTACCGGCACCGAAGATCGTGAAACCACAGGACCCGATGTGCTCCCCCTGACTGACCTCATGCCGCTCTTAGAAAAATGTTACGACGAAGGGCGTTACGAAGCCGGTCTCCAATTGTGTAAACGCAATGAATCCAAGGAACTCCGGCTTATCCGGGCGCGCCTCCTCGTCGGAGCGGGACATTATGACGAACTCGACAGTCTGCTTGATGAGGCGTTTGCCGCAGCGCTTAATCCCGCCGAGCAAGCCCTCGTCTGGGAAACGCGTGCCAAATCAGCCTTGTTTCGTGGAGACTATGACGGCGCAGAACAATACTTAACGACGGCCCTCGACTTGGCCCGCACGAGCGAAAGCCGGGCGACCGCGGTGCGCGTCCTTTTGCACCAGGGAATTTTATGGCAACGCCGTGGGGAACTGAAGCGCGCACAACAATGCTACGAGGAGGGCTTAAAAATGGCGCCGGATACCCAATACGCCGAACTCTTTCACGGTACGCTAACCCTCAACCTCGCCAACCTCGCCTATGACCAAAGTGATTTTAGTTCCGCGCAACCACTCTACGAAACGGCCTTGAGTTCACTCAAAAAGACCCGCCATTCAGCCGTCACGGCCCAGGCCACCCTTAATTACGCCAACCTTTGCTTTTATCTGGGGCAAGTAACTAAGGCCGATTACCTCACGCGTGAGGCACTCCACCTCGCGGTCCGTTATCGTTACTTTCTGACCCAGGGGCGCGCCCTTTTATTGTTGGCGATGATCGAATCGAAACACGGTAATCCGCGCCGCCAAGGCGAACGCATCGCGGAAGCCCTATCTCTCTTTGAAACCGCCGGTCTCGCCTTTGAAATGGCCCAAACCCGCATTCAAGCGGCCTACTATTACTTCGGCGCCGGTCAGCTCATGCGCGCCGAGGCGGAGGCCCAACAAGCCCTCGAATCCGCGGAAGACATCCAGGCCTCTGACCTCGCCGCCCAGGCCCGTTTGATCCTCGGTCGCGTTCTCCGCGCGGATCAAAGTCGCAAACAAGAGGCGCACACCCATCTCGAGGCCGCCCGCCGACACTTAGCCTCCGGCAAGAATTCACAATTGCAATGGGAATGTGAATTCGAATGTGCGGAATTAGCACGTGAAGCCGGAGACTCGGAACAAGCCGTCCAACATTATCGCGCCAGTCTGCACACTATCGATAAAATTCTTAGCCGCTTGGATGCAGCGCAACAAAAAGCCTTTCTGCGGGATCATAAACGCGACAAGATCGAACAAGCTATCCACTTAGTCGAAGGAGCCCGTCATGACGCTTGATACGGATATTCAGACGACAGATCTACTGAATTTGTTGGAGAAAAATAAACAACTGATCACCAGCGGTGAGCGCAGCAAGCTCCTCAACTTCATTCTTGATGAAGCGATTCGCCTCAGTGGCGCGGAACGCGGTTTTATTATCTTAAAAGACGAGAAATCGCTCACACCTGTTGCCGCACGCAATATCGACAAAGAGGCCATCAAACAGGCCCAAAAGAAGTACAGCAAGACAGCGATTACCCAGGTGATGGAGACCGGCGAACCGCTTATCGTCATGGATGCCGCCCAGGATAAAAAATTGAAGCAGGCTAAAAGCGTGATGGAAATGAAGCTTCGTTCGATCCTCTGCGTCCCCATGCATGTCAGTGATGAACCGTTAGGGGCTCTGTATCTCGACAACCGTTTTACGGAGGGGGCCTTTCAGGAAAAACAGGTCCGCATCGTGCACCTCTTTGCCGATCAAGCCGCCCTGGCCTTGAGCGCGCTCGATGCCCTCGATCAAAGCCGCAATCATGCGGCTGAATTGGATCGCCTGCAGCAGCAACTCGCTGCCTTTAATGAAGAGCTGCAAGACAAGGTCCAGTCG
The DNA here is from genome assembly GCA_965216315.1 of bacterium. Lineage (GTDB taxonomy): Bacteria > UBA10199 > UBA10199 > 2-02-FULL-50-16 > JAJFLM01 > CBDCFN01. The sequence goes on from CBDCFN010000015.1 coordinate 16,267, forward strand.
GCCGAACGCGAACGCGATGATGCAATAACGCGCCTGGGCCAAGAGCCGTTACACAAAGACTTCCCCGGCATCATCGGTCAGTCCAAGGCCCTGCGCCAAGTCCTTCGCACGATCCGCCAATTTAAAGACTCCGAAGTTCCCGTGTACATCCACGGTGAATCGGGTACGGGCAAAGAACTGATCGCCCGTGCCATCCATGCCAATTCGCCGCGGCGCGGGAAGAGCTTCTACGCGATCAACTGTGCCGCCTTTTCGGAACAACTGCTCGACAGCGAGTTATTCGGTCACGTCCGTGGCGCCTTTACCGGCGCCGAACGCGATCACAAAGGCCTCTTTGAAGAAGCGGATGGCGGGACCTTCTTCTTGGACGAGGTCGGTGAAATGAGCCCCAGCATGCAGGGCAAACTCTTGCGTGCGATCCAGGAAAAAGAGATCCGGCCGGTGGGTTCCAATCGCCCCAAGAAAGTCGATGTCCGGATCGTTTCCGCAAGTAATAAAGATCTTCAACAGATTATGAAAGAAGGCGCCTTTCGCGAGGACCTGTATTATCGACTCAACGTCGTGCGACTCGATTTACCTCCGTTGCGCGAACGCAAAGAGGATATTCCCGATCTCATTCGCCATTTTTTACGCACCAACGATATCGGTATTCCACAAGATTTCTTAGGCATTGAAGAGGAGGCCATGCAGCTGCTCGCCAACTATAATTGGCCCGGTAATATTCGCGAGCTGCAAAACGAAATCCATCGGGCCCTCGCCCTCGGCAAGGGCGAAGTCACTGCCAAGCTCCTGTCCCCGGAAATTCGCGAGGCCCGTCACGACTGGGACAACGCCACGAGTACACGGAAACTGGACCCGGCCCTCAAGGCCTTTGAGAAACATCTCATTCTTCGCGCCCTGGATAGTCACCAAGGCAACAAAAAGCAGGCCGCCGAACAGTTGGGCATCTCCCGCGCCCGCCTCTACCAAAAGATCAGCGAACATGGCCTCTCCGCCCAGCACGGCCGACTTACCATCCGCCAACTCCGCCAGGCCCTGCGAGAAGCGCGTGGCAACAAGGCCCTGGCCGCACGCCGGCTCGGAATCGGTCGTAGAACCCTCTACGACCGCCTGAAAAAGCTCGGCGAGATTTAAGAAACTCCTTTAACGTGCAGGCCGATAATAAGTAGTGTAGACTTAAGAGTGTTCATGGAGGCGCCTTGAAACTATTGAGAATCAGCAGCCTATTCCTGACGATCCTGCTCCTGACCGGCCAGAGTCAGTGTGGCTCGAGTTCGGGACTGACCTCGGCTCCAGCCACGGAGACGGAAATATCTGACAGTGAAAGTAGCGATACTGTCAGCACGGTCGCTGATTCGGCCACGACACCCAATCCCGTTACCGAAGAAGTGAGCGCGGCGGATCCGAATCCGACCTGGAGTCCGTCGAGCGCGGGCAGCATCGGTTGCGCCGAAGCCACCTTGGTCGCATGGGTCTCACTCGACAATAATGCCACGCTAGAGCAGGAATTTTTCTCTTTCGAAGTCAGAGCTCGGGAGATCGGTGCCAAAAGTAAGTATCTCTTGCTCGAGACCCATGAGCTACAGACTCATAACCTCCGTTATACCCCGCTCGATGCAACGCTCTGGAAGGTACAGATAGGGATCACTTCATCGACACCCTCACCGCCGCTCGTCGTTTCAATGGACGGCTCCTCTACCAATCCTCAAGAAGAATGGTGCGATGACCTTCATACGACCATCGAGCAAAAAGAATTCATGCTCATTGGTCGCTATGTACGCCCTCGAATGTCTTGGGAAAAGAGAGCCGCTCCGCTTACCTTTGATGCAATCACGGGTGAGAATAGTACCGTTGAAATCAATCCCTTTATCCTCGAAGCGCGGGAATAGCAAACATTCTTAGCTTCGCCCCTTCTGGGCCATTTCGGCCCAGGTTTCGGGCGGGATTTTGGTGCCCCAATTAAACTCGCCACCGCTCTGCAACCATTCGCCGCCGTCAATCGTAATCACTTCACCGTTGATGTACTCGGAGAAGGGGCTGACCAGATAGGTTGCGAGATTGGCCAACTCATCGTGTTCACCGACGCGCTTTAACGGAACGCGCTCGGTCATCACCTCTTCAAAGCCCGGCGGGACCAGGCGTTCCCACGCCCCGGGCGTCGGGAAAGGTCCCGGCGCGATCGCATTGCAACGAACGCCACGGCCACCCCATTCGACAGCGAGGGAACGGGTCATTGCCAACACCCCGGCCTTGGCACACGCGGAAGGAACCACGAAGGCCGAACCAGTCCAGGCATAGGTCGTGACAATATTCAACATCATTCCCGACTGCTTGGCCTCCAACCAGCGCCGACCGATTGCCAACGAACAGTTAAAACTGCCCCGGAGAACAATCCCCTCAACGGCGTTAAAAGCATTGTATGAGAGTTTTTCAGTGGGGCTGATAAAGTTACCCGCGGCATTATTAATCAACCGCGTCGCTCCCGACGGAAAATTCTTCCAGACTTCGTCCGCCATCAACTCAACCTGTTCGGGATCACGGACATCGCACGAAACGGTCAGGACCTCCGGAGCCCCTTTGGCCTTCATCTCTTCCGCGGCTTTATTCAACTTATCTTTATCGCGACTCGTCAGCACAATGGATGCCCCTAATTCGGCAAAGCGCAGTCCCATCGAACGGCCCAGACCACTGCCGCCACCGGTGATGATGATCACTTGGTCTTTGAGCAAACCGGGTTGATAGAGTTCCATAATGAGTTTCCTTCCTTCAGAGTTGAGCTTTCTGCTTGCATGGGGGTTCGGGTAGTTGATCCATCGTCACTTTTGAAAGATATCCCTCAATGAGATCCTGGGTTTGTTGCCAGACAAATTTCATCCCGCATACCTCTTCGTGTTCGCAATCGCCAAAATCCTCTTCGAGGCAAGCATTAATAAGGAGGGGACCTTCGACCGCTTCGAGCACATTTAGAAACGAGATTTCCTCCGGCGCACGGGCGAGCCGATAGCCACCTTTAGAGCCGGGCAGACTGTTGATGAGCCCCTTCTTGACCAGTTTAAGCATGATACGTGCTAAAAACTTGGTGGGAATCTTTTGCTCACGCGAAACTTCGCCCGCTGAACAAATTCGGGGGTGAGAGGCGGCCAAATAGATCACGGCCCTGAGTGCATAATCTCCTTCGCGAGTCACCTGCATGATTGTGGGGAATCCTAGGAGTTATCCGGGGTATAGTCAAATTCTACGGGGATTGACGGGAGATAGGCCCTCTGCTAGCCTAATTTTGAGATGAATCGAGGAAAACCGCATCAGAGTCAGTAAAAGGAGCAATTGTGGCCCATCGAGATTTTTCAGACATGATCAAGGCCGTCAAGGCCGACATCACGGAAGTAACCGTAGACGATATCGAGGATAAGGTCGGGGACTCTAAGGTGAGCGTCGTTGACGTCCGCGAACCTGATGAATGGGAAGGCGGCATCATCCCCGGAGCCATCCCCCTGGCCCGCGGTTTCCTGGAGCTCAAGATCGAAGAACAGGTGCCCGACAAAGATCAGGAGGTCGTCATCTACTGTGCCGGCGGTGTCCGCTCGGCTCTTGCCGCACGAGCCATGCAGGAACTCGGTTACACGAATGTCAAATCATTGATAGGCGGATTTAATGCCTGGAAACGGGCCGGCAAAGCCTTTGAAATGAAACAGAGCCTGACCAAAGATCAGGCGGGACGTTACCTGCGCCACACCATGCTCCCCGAGGTTGGAGAAAAAGGCCAACTCAAACTACTCGATGCGAAGGTCTTGTTGATCGGCGCCGGGGGACTCGGGTGCCCGGCCGCTCTCTATCTCGCCGCGGCCGGTGTCGGCACCTTAGGACTCGTCGATTACGACGTCGTCGATGCCTCCAACTTGCAACGCCAAATCCTTCATACCGAGGATCGCGTCGGCGAACTTAAGACGGCCTCAGCCAAACAGACCATCGCCGGTCTCAACTCCGATGTCAAAGTCGTCGAACATCGTGAAAAGCTGACGCGCGATAACGTCATGGACATGATCAAAAACTACGACGTTGTCATCAATGGCTGTGACAACTTTCCTACCCGCTACCTTATTAACGATGCCTGTGTCCTCACCAAGACTCCCTTGATAGACGGGTCTATCTTTCGTTTTGAAGGGCAGGTGACCGCTTACATCCCTGACGAAGCCCCGTGCTATCGATGCTTGTACCCGGAACCCCCGCCACCGGAAATGGCACCGTCCTGTGCCGAAGCGGGAGTTATCGGGGTGCTTCCCGGCATCATCGGATCATTGCAGGCCTTGGAAACGATCAAGTTGATCTTAGGCATCGGCCAGCCTTTGGTCGGACGGCTCATCCTCTATGATGCACTCAAACAAACCTTCCGCGAGATGAAAATCCGCCGCGATCCCGAGTGCCCGGTCTGCAGTGACAAGGCGACCATTACCGAACTGATTGACTATGATTGGTTTTGCTCGGCCCAGCGAGATGAAGGGGATGAAGACAAAGGGTCTCCTCAGTTGCTAAAGATAAGGCCTTAAGAGAGGCTCGCAAAAACCCACTTAAGATAAGACTCCGATCCATCGTCGATCGGCAAAAAGATCAACTCCGGTTCCGAGTAGGGATGCAACGCCGGTAGGATGTGCTTGAGGGCATCGACTTTATCGGCGGTCGTCTTCATCGTCACCAGACATTCCTTTTCGTCACAGAGCTTACCCTGCCAATGATAAAAAGAACGCAGACCCGGAATGACATTGGCGCAGGCGACCAGGCGGCGTTCGACGAGTTTCTGGGCCACACGCGCGGCATCGGCTTCATTGGCCGTGGTGGTCATGGCGAAGTAGTAGTCGGTCATTAATAAAATCCCCCTCTGCCTGTCGGCAGGTCCCCCTTTACAAAGGGGGAGGTAGCGATTATCAAGGCCCTCTATGGCACGCAGCATCTTAGACAGCGTCACCGCGAAGGTCAATGCCGGGGAGCGAATCAGCTTTGAGGAGGGAATCGCTCTTTTCCAGGAACCCGACCTCGTCGGGCTCGGTCGGCTGGCAGATCAAGTCTGCACGGCCAAGAATGGGAATCACGCCTATTACAATATTAACCATCACATTGATTACTCGAATATTTGCGTCTTAACCGACAAATGTAAGTTTTGTGCCTTCGCTAAATACGAAGACGATGAAGCGGCTTTTTTTCACCCACTCGAATATTACGCGGATCGCTTGAACGCGGCGCTTAAAGAAGGCGTCACCGAGGTTCATATCGTCGGCGGACTCCATCCCAAGCTGCCCTTTGATTATTACTTGGATATGCTGCGCTCGATCAAAGAACTCGCACCGCAAATTCACATCAAGGCCTTCACCGCCGTTGAAATCGATTTCTTCGCGCGTTTGGCACGCTTAAGCATTGAAGAAACTTTTAAAGCGTTGATTGAGGCGGGTCTCGATTCCATGCCGGGCGGCGGCGCCGAGATACTCGCTAAAGAAGTGCGCGATAAAATCTGCAAAGAAAAGATTGATGGAGAGCGTTGGCTTGAAATCCATAAGATCGCTCACGGCCTGGGGCTGCGTTCCAATGCGACAATGCTGTACGGACACGTCGAAACAATCGAAGATCGCGTTGACCACATGGAACGACTGAGACAGTTGCAAGATGAAACCGGCGGCTTCATGTCTTTTATTCCGCTTGCTTTTAATCCGGAGAACAACCTGATGTCGGACCTCGGTTGGACCAACGGGACGGATGACCTCAGGACGCTGGCCATTTCCCGGCTCTACTTAGACAACTTTCAACATATCAAAACCTATTGGATTACCTCCGGTGTCGGCATTGCCCAACTCGGACTCAATTTTGGCGCGGATGACATCCATGGCACCGTACGTGAAGAGAACATCACCCACATGGCAGGCTCCACGACACCCCAAGCCCTCACGGTCCCTATCCTCAAGCGCCTCATTACCGAAGCCGGGCGCGAACCGCATGAACGGGATTCGCTTTACAATATCGTCAATTAATAACCCCGAATAACGTCTTGGTTGCGATTGAGAATGGGATTCGCTATATAATATTTTGATTTAGCGGCACGAGTTAACTTTCCGACTACGATTGAAAAAAGATAATAAATGAAAAACACGTCGTCATTACGGCATATACTAAATAGATGCTGTTTAATTTTGTCCTTATTCATGTGTGTTCCCATCACAGTAGTTGAAGGACGTGTGAGATCTGCTAATGGTTTTAGCTGCTCAGTTGATAATCAACTTGTGTTCTGTAATGGGGTTTTTGATCGAATGAGTATGCCAACAGCTGTAACTTTTTGGGGCATTCGCACCGCAGGAATAAAAATTGTTGGCATTGATAAACAGACAAACCAACTCGCCAGCTTTGGCTACGATAGTAATACGGGTTGTATGCACATTTTTCAATGTGAAGATGGATGCAAAACCTATAAATCGGGAATATCCATAGATGTATCAGGCAAAACTCATAAACTAAGAAGAAATAGAAATGGTCTTCTGAATATAGTTAAAGCTTGTCAGCCTGAGTAGAACTTAATTTAGCAAATCCAACTAAAACAAATAAACACTTGAGGAAAGTTAATTTCTACTATATTCTAATTTATACTATTTAATAGAAATTAACTATTGCTAGAAATATGGCCCAGCAAGATACCGCAATCAATCCCTTCAAAGGCAAGGCTAGCCGCGTGCTGCGCGCCTTAATGCGCGATCCCAAGCGAGTCTGGCATGGCGTGGAGCTGGCTGAGGAGCTGCAACTTAGCCAGGCCTGGGTCAATCGAGTTCTAAAGACCCTGGAAAAAGAACGGATCGTTCAGCGTGGTGGCGCCGGTCGTTACGCCCGCGGCACGGAACTGCTGCGTCCCAAAGAACTGCTGCGTAAATGGGTCCAACACTACAATTTTAATCAGAATCTAACCTATCTTTATCTCATTCAGAAAAAGGATCCAATAGCGCATTTCAAGCAGGTCTGCAAGAAAACAGGTGGCCGTTACGCTCTCACTGGCTATGCCGCCGCAAATATGATCCGGAAAATCGTCCATCATGCCCCGCCGATGGCATACTATTGGCCGGGAAGCGAACTATTTAAAAACACCCGGTCGATTTTTAAGTTGCTAGAGAATCAGCATGGTTTCATTCCGGTCCTGAAAGAAGCAAACTTGATTCTGGTTACTCCTTTACAGTTCGAGATTGTCTTCAATAGCCAAAGTATAAAAGGAATCAATATCGTTTCACCATTGCAATTGTTCCTCGATCTATACACCATGGACGCCGACAAATATGTCATCCGCCAATTAGCTGACTACTGGAATAAGCATCAGATTCCCTATGAGCTATAAATACCCCTTCTTGAACGTCCTCGCGGCTCTCGGCAAAGACGCCAATAAACTGGTGCTCGTCGGTGGTTGGGTCCCGACTGTTTACTTCGAATATCTGTGGCAGGGGCGCTACATCCTTGCAACTATGGATGTGGATCTTGGAATTGACGCCACACTCCACATGGATCCCCTCATCGAAGAACGCACTAAACAAGGTTTCAGTAAGAAACATCTAAAAATGGGGCATGAACGCCCGTACCAGTTGATTTATGAGGGTATTCCAATCGATTTCCTGGCCGATAAGAAGTCCATCAAAAAAGTTAAGGGTCAAGTATTAGGTGATGACATCATTCTTAATGCAAATGAAGGATATGAATATCTCCTCACGGACACCATCAATATTACATGTGATTCCATTAAGGTAAGAACACCCTCGCCTATTCGATTTATTACTCATAAAATATTCGTTTACCTGAGCAATCCCCAGGAACGACAAAGGGATATTGCTATCGCCTATTATTGTCTCAGCCGTTCACCCGAACGAGATGAAATCATTCAAGCTATTAATAAACTCGGGCGCACTAAGGTCATGCAAACAATCCGCGAGGAACTTCCTAAAATCATGCAAGATCCTAAGTCGGCTGCAATCCAGGATATACGCGCTATCTTACGGAGATCCGGCCGTGAAGAGCCTGCAGAGGATATTTTTGCAGAATTACAGGAACTTATCGCCAATTAGTACCCACGAAACCTTTTGAACGCGTCGGCGATAAGCCCTCCATGCTGGCCACTGCCCTGTCATCAAGCCTTACGGCGCCGCTGCTGCTCGCGAACGCGGTGGCGCCTCGTCTCAACCGAGAGCTCTGTTCCCCGGCCGAATTCCTAATGCCGGCCTTTGAACACTGGGCCCAGCGGCCTGGTCCGTTCATCAGCAGCCTCGAGGATGTCGCCCGCTTTTCGCAGGCCCGCCTCTTTCTCCAGGCCGCAGCGGACTTGCCCTACGTTGACCGATCTAAACAGGCGCAGTATCAGAGGAGTATCGCCAATATCCGTGAGCAGCTCTATCAGGATTGCGTCGACGTCGTCATGCAACCGGCAGCCTCCCCGTCTGCCGGACCGCTCCTCAATCTCGTTCATATCTGGCGCGACCGAGGTGTTGGGATCGAAGATGTCTACTTGGCGACCTATCAGGATAGCCGAGAATTCCGCCTGCCTCTGAATTCCAGTCGCCGCGCTATTCGAAAACTTGTTACTCAACTTCAGCAAGATAGCATCGTAAAAACGATCGCACATCGTGATCCTCATCTCTTTGCGGCCTTCGACTTCAATGCTAAAATTATCGATCAACGCATCAAAGCACGCGAAACAACGAAAGACAAACAGGCACGTAGTTTTTCCGCTGGTGCCGGTGTCTCCATGATGTGGATGCCGCCCCTGCGTTGGTTACTATGGGACATGCTCAAAGACGCGGTCACCGGGCCGTTTCGCGCTAAACCCCCGTTCACGGCGGAAACCGCTCCGGCATCGCGTTTGGCCGAAGCCATCAATGCCCTCTCCTATCGAGCGAGCCGACCCTGGCTGGATCTTCACTTCGGCGTGCGGGTGGATTTATCTGCGTTGGCAACCCGTCTGTCAGGTAACTTATTGTTCGACGTGGATCTCAGAACAAACACAAAGGTAGCGCGGCGATCTGCCAATACCGCCTCGCTGTTATTCCCGCCCCTCGTTGCCAAGGACATCAAAGACCCGACGCTCAACGCGGTTAAGAGCATGTTACACTCTCTCCAAAAGGGAGGCATGGGTGTCATCGTCTCGGAAAATCCCACGACGATTCAAAGCGCCATCACTTATCTAGAATCCAAGCCGCGGCAGGTCGCACGCATTCGTTATAGCCGGGTCCCTTTATCCGGTACTCAACTGGATGCCCGCGGCATTCACCCCCCCATGCTGACCCGCGGGGCCCTATCCCTCTATCCCGACGACTACCAGAGTCGACTCCCCTATGGGACCTTTCAATGGGGCTACCCGCTCCTCTTCGAGCGGCGCTAGCCAATTCTCAACTAAGAATAAAGCTGTCTCCGTAACAGTGTTCATAATGAATAATTCTATTTTGTTACGTAGTAAAAAAATAGCCAGATCCAGCATAACCCTATGAAATCATTTCGTTAATAATTCTTCTCTCCCTTGGCACGCTTCCTGCAATAGCTAGAGCCTAGAGTGCGTTTTTTCTGAAATACAAACAGGAGCGAGAGATGAAAACAATTCGTTCGAAAAAGTCTCAGGTATTTGTCGCCACCATACTGGCCTTCACCTTCATCACGAATGTGGTCTTGGCGCGATCGGTGACCGTCGACAACACGGGCAAAGATGAAACGGTCATTACAGTGGAGATTGAGCTCTGTCCCGATCCTGCCGACGACCCGAAGACCGAAAAGAAGGAAGGTCCCACAAAAGAAGAACTTGAGGAGTTTGCTAAAAAGCACGAAAAAGAAGTGGAAAATATCTGGAACGCCTGCAGTTCCAAACTGCGCATCAAGCGAGGCGATCCCCGCAAGCAAATTCGCTTTGATTTCAAGTTTACCGTCATCGACGATTGCGAGAAGAAGAGAGACCCCAACAAACATCGCTTTAAAGTTCACCCGGGTGCTCCACCGAGCGATCAAGACTACAACGCCAATACGACGAATCTTTGGATGGAAAACACGTCGCGCACCATCGCTCATGAGTTGGGGCACGTCATGGGACTCGACGAAGATTACCGCAAGAAAGGCAAGACCCGCAAAACATTAATGGGGCGCGGTAGTTACACGAAACTGAAGGTCTACATGCTGATGACGATCCTGTTCATTAATCACGGCGATCCCGATGACAAAGAAGCAAAGAGACGTCGGCTAATGAAGACCTTACTGCGGATGAAGGATCAGGAATTGGCTCGCAGAATCGCCGTCGATAACGACATAACTAAAGCTCAATATGACGCGTACAAAGATCAATTCGACGTCAACGGAACCACGGTTCAACCGGATCTACCCAAATAAAGAGAGGATAAGACGATGAAAAACACAATCATAGCATTACTGCTTTCACTCACTCTGTTGGGATCCGCTTGCGGAGGATCCTCGGACGATTCCTCCACTGCTTCCTCAAACAATGAGGACTGGATGAAACTCCAATACGACGTCACGGCTGGCATGACCCTCAATCAGGTCCTGTCAGAGTTGGCCGTTCTTACTTCGCGAAACTTTGAAATCGATTCCGAGTTACAGGAAATCCTCGATGAGCTGGGAGTGGATCTTCCCATCCTGTTAGATCTCACGGTCGAGCAGGTCCTCTCGATCTTACAGGATGTGATGCCGCCTAAACTCGCTTTCGATTACGAAGAGAGAGCCGATGGAACCATTCTGTTGCGCCCGCGCTTCTTGGAAACGGAAGACTACGAAGCAGCGGATTATGCAATCATCGACTTCGAAATGGAATCGACTGAACTCGCGGCCTTTGTCGCCGATCCCTTTGACGAAGAGGACTGCGACGACCCTGATGCCGCTTATGACTACTGGGACGACACCGCCGACGAAGCTTATTTAGACTACGGTGAGGAAGAAGAAGGGCAAGTTCAACTCGGCGACGGCAGCGAGGCGGAAGAACCTGAGGGGCAGACGCAACTCGGTGAAGGCGGACGCTCCGAGGTCGATAGCGAGCTGAGCGGGACCCTGCATGACGGGATCGAAGAGGAGGGGCTCCCCGGCGGCCAAGTGACCTACTCGGTCCAGTAAGCATTCTCATTGACGAGGCTCACCGGCTCACTTATGCTCCTGAGCGCTATTTGCGGAGGAAAATTTGCTGCCGCAAATGCGATTATCCTGGTTGTGAGCGAGGATCGAATTGAACATAACCATCGTTCCGAGAAAGCTCTGCTTATCGAGGAACGGGGGGCATGGGGGTCATGTGAGCCTTCGCCGAAGGCGAAGCGTAGCGGACCCCCATTATAACGGGGAGTAGCTCAGTCTGGTAGAGTACCTGCTTTGGGAGCAGGGTGTCGCAGGTTCGAATCCTGTCTCCCCGACACACTATTCAGTATTTACGTGTTAGTGGATAGCTAACTTTTCAACTTTCACCCGCGTGACGCGGATGCCGGAAACATCGAGCACTTTGAGGCGATAATTTTCCACATCGATCGAATCACCTTTTTTGGGCGCCCGGCCGAGTTCATTGAAGACTAATCCGCTTAAAGTATCGCCGCGCTCTGAGGTCAGGTGCCACCCGGTTTGCTTATTGAAATCGGCCACTCGAATCCGGGCAAGCGCCTTATAGTTTCCGTCGGAAGTTTGCTGAACCGACAGAAGCTCTTCGCGATCGAATTCATCGCGAATCTCGCCGACGATTTCTTCAAGAATATCTTCTTGGGTTACCAGCCCTAGAGTCACGCCAAACTCATCTTTGACAATGGCCATATGGATCAAGGCCTGCTGCATATTCGCCAGCAAATCCAAAATCGGCTTTCGCTCCGGAACTTGAATAATCGGCTTGATAACATTCCGAATATTTGATTTTTCCTGACGCACCAGTCGAACGAGTTCTTTTAAATGAACCGTCCCCAAGATATTATCAACCGACCCCTCAAAGATGGGAAGTCTTGTGTAACGTTCATCGATCACTTTATCCAAGAGATCGGAAGCTGGAATGTCGGCGGGGAACGCCGTGATCTCAGTGCGCGGGATCATCACATCTGAGACCGTCATGCCGGCAGCCGCTGCGGCCCCGGAAATAATGGCAACCGGTCCCTTCGTCTTTTTCAACGGTGGGCCCGTGCGCGCAATAGCGAGAATTTCGTCGACTTTATTGAATTCCGCCTCCGTTCGTCCCTTCGAGATACGCCGGACCAGCGGTTCGATCACTTTATCAAAAATATAGTGAATCGGGCGCAAGAGCTGATGAAACAAGTAAAGCGGCATCCCTACCAAGTAGGCCACACCTTTCGCGTTACGGGCAGAGATCGCCTTGGGCAATATCTCAGCAAAAATAAGGACAATGATCGTCATTGCCACAGAAGCAACAACAATACCTTCCTTTTCGCCGAAAAAATAAATGGCCAAGGCAGAGGCGCAGGACGCCCCGACGATATTCACCAAATTATTACCGAGCAGGATCGTTACCAAAAGCCGCGGCGTTGAGTGCAATAAGTTACGGACGGCCACGGCCGACGGCCCTTTCGCCTCCTGGATGTCCTTTTCCAGGTGCTCTTTACGAAGCCGCATTAAAGCCGTTTCACTGCCGGAGAAAAAAGCGGACAGGAGGACACAAGCGAAGATGATTATCCCAAAAGCCAGTTGACCCATTCAGACTACGCAGTCTCGCTCTACGGCGACAAAAAAACAAGCTTAAAGTTTGTCTGTGGGGGGAGATAACCTATCATAATTAATAAGATAATTTGGACTTTGCAACGCGCATAACAGGTCTTACGCGAGAGCTTGAGCGTTTATTTCGCCGTTTTAGCTGGAATACCCTCAGAGCTCTGGTACAGTATTGCACTAGTGAAAATGGAAACAAAACTTTGGCAGATTACTCGCGGAGAAGGACCCCTACTCGCAACATCCATTCATAGTGGACATGAACTCCGTCCCGAACTGGCCTCCCTCTGTGCCCTCGATGAAGCAACACAACTGAGGGAAGAAGATCCTTATACGGATTTCTTAACCACCGTCGCACCTAATCGCGTAGTCCCGCACCGTTCGCGCTTTGAAGTCGATTTAAATCGTTCACGCGATCAAGCCGTCTACCGCCGTCCGGAGGATGCCTGGGGCTTACAGGTCTGGAAACAGGATCTTACCGAAGAAACCGCCCAACGTTCCCTGGCTTACTATGATAGCTTCTATCAGGAGCTGGAAAAGATCCTGTCGGAGCTAAATACTCGTTATTCAAAATTTGTTGTGTTCGATCTCCATTCCTACAATCATCGGCGGGGAGGCCCTGATGCAGCGCCTGAAGAACCGGCCAAAAATCCGGAAATCAATGTGGGAACCGGGACAATGAACCGAACCTACTGGGCGCCGCTTGTGGATCGTTTTATCTCCGAACTTCGAGACTATAATTTTTTGGGACGACACTTGGATGTCCGTGAAAATGTTAAATTTCGAGGGCGCCAACTGGCCCAATGGACACACGAAAATTTCCCTACCTCCGGCTGTTGCCTCGCCCTCGAATTTAAAAAATTCTGGATGGATGAATGGACAGGAGAACCCGATCAAGCGCAATTGGAAGCACTGCATGCAGCATTACTCCAAACAGTGCCAGGGATTCTGGAAGAGCTCGGTTGCAATGAAACCAATAAATCTTGAAAAGGGCGACTTAATTTCACAACAATTTATTGAGAACGTTTGTGAACAGCTGGCTCAAGACAAGCGAATTATAAGTTCTTTTATGGGTGGTCGTTTGAGCATTGATCGCCAGCTGCCCTTCCTATGTCTTTATCGCCAACCGGAGACCTATTCGGATGCAGGTACCGAGCGACTCGTGATGAGCGAAGCAGCCTATTTAGTGGCGTCGGGCAAGCGCAAATTTCACCGCAGCCTACGCCAGCTCGTCACTCGTATTTCTGCACTCCTATCCGAAATCTTTGGGGCCTTTCTCATCATAGAGATATGGTCTTCTCCAGAATATGCATTTTTAGAAACAGGCAAAATTGGAGCTTCCAAACCCGCCTTTAAAATTGCTGCATCCAACGACTACCGCCTCACCTCAACGACGGAAGCCCTCCAAGCAGCTCTTCAAAAAACGCATATTCTCAAACGAACACCGAAAGTGGAAATAATGCCCGGTACATGTGCCCCCGAAGGCTTGCGCCCAATATTGCTTCAGAGAGAAGCAGAGCAATGGAATTGCCACTGGCTTGGACTTGAAGTTCGTCCCATTCATCTGAGCGTGGACCGGCAAGAAGAGTTCCCTTTAGTACGTCGTTCGTTGGTTCGAAGCCTTTCTCGAGCGTTGCAACGGGCTTTCTATGAATTCACGCGCACTCAAACTGCCCGCCGCCCTCCAAACTACCAATCATTAGGTAAGCGTGCGTTTGTAAAAGCGGTTTGGCATACAGATCAGCAACTGGCAGCGATTAGCGACGCCTTCGATTTATTGATTCATCTGAACCCTGTTAATCTAAGTAGGTCCTGGTCTGAGTTTCGTCGTAGCAAATTCGAAAAGACACCAAGTTTTCTTTATCCACGCTTACCAATCGAACCGGCCTCATTGAAAAGAAATCTCTATATGGTTCCGATGGAGCATATTGAAGATCCCGCCATTGAAGAGATCTTCCGTGACAAACGCGATGAGCTGGATCGCCAACTTACACTCCTGACCGATCGCGGCACGCCCCGCTTCATTTATGGCAGTATTCAACTTTATGGCGGCGTTGATGAGGTTTTATTCAAGTCGGCAAAAGATCTGTTAATGAAAATTCCTTCCCGCACGCGTGATGATTCTTCAGGTGGCAAAGTGACGGCCGATGAATTTGCATACTATGCTAAGAACGAAATAAGTCGGTATAAAGCGGAGTTGCCAAATTTCACTGGCACATGGCAGGTCTACGATGGACCTGCGAGCCTTATGGTATCCCGAGGACATCTTCTGATTGGGAGCCGGATCAGTATCCCGCGCCGTCGCATTGATGCGTTGATACAGCATGAAATAGGAACCCATATGGTTACTTACTATAATGCCATGACACAACCTTTTCGCATGCTGCATGCCGGCCTGGCCGGGTATGATGAATTGCAAGAAGGCTTGGCAGTTTTAGCCGAATATATTTGCGGTGGGTTAAGCCGGCCACGCCTCAGGCTTCTAGCTGCCCGGGTTGTTGCGGTAAGGCAGATGATTGAAGGAGCCTCCTTTGTGGATGTCTTTCGTGAACTGGACCGCTTCTACGATTTTGGACAAAAAACCGCCTTTACGATCACGCTTAGAGTTTTTCGTGGGGGTGGTCTGACAAAAGACGCGGCTTACCTACGTGGCCTAATCGCGTTGCTGAAGTACTTCAAGGAAGGCGGAGTAATAGAACCTTTATTTGTCGGTAAGTTTGCTTTAAAACATCTCCCTATTATCAAAGAATTGATGGCAAGGAAGGTTTTGCATAAACCGCCGCTCTTGCCTTATTATCTGCGCGGCAAAGACACGGCAAAAGCCCTGGAGCTTTTGCGTTCTGGCCTTTCAGTGACAGATCTGGTAGGAGGAAGAAGACGATGAAACTGGGGCTTTTTGTAAATGATGTAATGACGGAGGAGGCCGGTTACACGACAACGCGGCTTGCCATTGCCGCGCTGAAGATGGGACATCAGGTCTGGCATATTGGTGCGAAAGATTTTGCCTATGATCCGGATGATAAAGTCTACGCACGGGCCCATGCGGTCGGTAAAACAAAATACAAATCTGGCGAAACATTCTTAACTGATTTACAGGGAAGAAATTCGGTGCGTGGCAGAATCTGCGTCGATGAATTGGATGTTCTAGTCCTGCGCAATGATCCTTCTACGGATGCACTCAACCGCCCCTGGGCAACGACTGTAGGACTCGACTTTGGCCGCATGGCACTTCGACACGGTGTGATCGTCCTCAATGATCCCAATGGCCTCGCCAAGGCCATGAATAAGATGTATTTTCAGCTCTACCCGCAGGAGATTCGGCCCCAAACCCTGATTACGAGAGATCGCGAAGAGATCAAATCATTTGCGAAACATATTGGGGGCACGATCGTATTAAAGCCACTGCAAGGATCCGGCGGGGCCAATGTTTTCCTAGTTCGGCCCGATGATATCCCCAATATCAATCAGATGATCGATGCGATCATCCGAGATGGTTATGTGATCGCGCAAGAATATTTACCAGCAGCTGCGGAGGGGGACACGCGCTTATTTATAATGAACGGCCAACCTTTGCGTTATAAAGGCAAATATGCCGCGTTTCGTCGCGTCAGGCAGGGGGGGGATATGCGAAGCAATGTACACGCAGGCGGTAAACTTGCAGCCGCAGAGATCAATGATTCCGTCTTAAGAATTGCTGAAATTGTACGGCCCAAACTGGTCCAAGACGGTATGTTCTTAGTCGGTCTCGATATTGTGGGCGACAAACTCATGGAGATAAACGTCTTTAGTCCCGGCGGCCTCGGAAGTGCCCAAAAGTTCGAAGGCGTTAACTTTAACTACGAGGTGGTTAGAGCACTCGAACGCAAGGTCCAATACATGCATGATTATGGTCGCAAATTCGACAATGTGGATTTAGCGACACTCTAGGTGCTTGTCATCATTATCTTCAAAGCTCATGCTCCGTTACTCGACGATAAAACTCAGTGAAACACTTTCAGGGTTGGTTCGAGGTCGCTTATGGCTGAAAGTCATCATCGGGATGATTTTAGGAATATCCACCGGAATTATGCTGGGGCCATCAGTGGGGTGGGTTTCGGATCCAACAAGGATAATGGTCGGCAACTGGCTCGCCCTGCCTGGTCAATTATTTCTATTACTGATTCAAATGATCGTCATTCCGCTTGTCTTTGCCTCCGTGATTCATGGACTGGCCGCGAGCGAAAGCTTCGAACAGTTAAAAAAAATGGGCCTGGGTGTCGTCGGTTATTTCATCGTGACCACCGTCATTGCCGTTGTCATTGGTTTTGCAGTGTCGTTTCTGATCAAGCCCGGAGAATTTGTAAACAGTTCACTGGTTCAGCAGGCCTTGGGCACAAGCCCCCAAATAACCCCACAGACGGCGGGAGAAATTCCCAGCGTTAGCGAATTACCCCAGAAACTGCTGACCATACTTCCCCAAAATCCTCTCAATGCAATGGTCGAAGGCCAAATGCTTCAAGTCGTGCTGTTCGCTATTATCGTCGGGATAGCCTTGTTGTTGATCCCACGCAAACAGGCCCAGCCCTTGCTTGATGTCTTAGGTTCCTTGCAAGCCGTCTGCATGACCGTTGTTAAATGGGCGATGTGGTTGGCCCCTTTTGCGGTTTATGGCTTGCTAACGCAACTGACATCTAAAATCGGCTTTGAAGCCCTGATCGGAATGGCGGTCTACGTCGGCACTGTCCTGCTCGGCCTGCTTATCTTGCTTCTTTTCTATCTCTTTTTAGTCTTCGTCTTTGCACGCCTGTCGCCACTGAAATTTCTATTTAAGGTGCAGGACGTTCTGCTCTTGGCCTTTTCGACTTCCAGTTCCGCAGCGGTCATGCCGTTGTCCATGAAAACAGCTGAAGAAAAGTTGGGGGTTCGTTCCGCCGTCTCACAATTTGTCATCCCATTGGGAGCCACGATTAATATGAATGGAACGGCTCTTTATCAGGCCGTCGCCACGATTTTTTTGGCACAAGTTTTTGGAATTTCCATCGGCATGATAGGTCTTTTATTGATCGTAGTCACCGCGGTCGGTGCGTCCATCGGTTCTCCGGCAACCCCCGGCGTGGGCATCGTGGTCTTGGCGTTAGTACTCGATAGCGTCGGTGTGCCCACAAGTGGGATTGCCTTGATCATGGGCGTCGACCGCATCCTTGATATGGGACGGACATCTATTAACGTCTGTGGAGATATCGTTGCCTGCAAGCTAACCGATCGATGGTTCTATAACGAAAATAAGCCATGAAAAAAATTCTACCGCTATTAATAGTTGCCTTGTTCTTACCAAGCATTTCTATTGCCGATCAGCATCGCAAACTGCGCATCGGTCGCATAGAGAAGATTACTTTGCCGAAACATAACATTTCCTTTGAAGGGCGTATTGATACCGGAGCCCATACCTGCTCTATACATGTAACCAACGCAAAAATAACCAAAGTCGGAAAAATTAAATATATTGAATTCGATACCGAAGACCGCAATGGGAATAAATATCACATCAAAACTAAGGTTCATAAAGAATCTCACATCAAGAAAACAGATGGTGAAGCTGACGCACGCTATGTGATACGTGAACTCGTTCAGCTTGGGAATATTACCAAAGAAGTTAATATTAATTTGAATGATAGAAGCAAACTGAAGTATAACTTTTTGGTAGGACGTAATTTCTTGCGGGGCGATTTTGTCGTCGATGTTTCTCTCTCTCATACCGTAGAATAAGAAAGATATCACGATGAACTGGAAATATTTTCTGCTTGTAACGGGTCTCTTGCTAGCAACGGCAATTCCGATTTCTTACAAGACATTCATATTAGGTATGGACTTTTTCCCTTCTGTTAAAAAAGATACGTGGGCCATTGAGTTTATGGCGAAGGTCAAGGGAAGCCCAAAAAGCCAAAAGATCGTTTTCCCCATACCCAAGGCAAGCGATCGCATCCAAATTCTTGAGACACAATTCGAAGGTCAAAATTTGGCATTAGCGATTAAAACCACATTGGCAGGGGCTCACGCCAGCCTAACCGGCATTAGCAGACAAAACATCAAGGTTTTTTATCGAGTCAATCTTAAGGGCTTTCAAAAAAAATATAAGATGCCTGTCTCAAATGAATGGCAAAGCTATCCAAAAAAAGTGGCTGCGTTTTTAGATCCCCCTCCGCTGAGTCCGTCTGTAGAGCAAGCTATAGAAAGATTGGAATATGAATTGTTTAGTGTCAAAATGACACGCCTCAACCGGATTAAGACTCTTTTTTATTTTCTGCATGAAGAAATCCTAAAGGGAAAGAAACACCAGGGGATTGAACAGGCATTATTGAAATCAAAGGGCTCTTCACGCGATAAAGCCGAACTATTTACGATCCTTGCTCGCCGTCAGGGAATACCGGCACGTACGATAATGGGAATAACGCTCACAGAGAAAGAAAATATTAAACGAACCGCCTGGCATTGGAATGAGGTTTATTTAGGACAACAATGGATTCCCGTCCTGTTAAAAGAGGGCTATTTGGGTGAAATACCGGCTGAGTATCTCCCATTAGCCACAAGCACGAAACTACGTCCCAAGTGGCCTAATGATGGCTTTCACTTAACTGTCAATGCGGAACGGCTCAGCTCCGAGCAATTTAATGCGCTTGAATATCGAAAACAACTTACCGCCAAGAAATCGCTTATTTTGAGCTTTTCACCTTACACGTTGCCGCTCTCGGAGCAGCCGGCATTTAAGCTGCTTCTCTTATTTGCATTCGGAACTCTCGTCCTAGCGTTTTGTCGCAATATTATTGGAATGAAGAGTTTTGGCATCTTCTTTCCGGTTTTATTAGCGTTGTTTTTCAAAGACACATCTTTATGGTTTGGAATGGGTTTTTTTGGCTTTATTATTATTATGGGGACATTAGAACGTCGTTTGCTAACCGCTATGCACCTCTTAGCCGTACCACGATTTTCAATAATTTTGGTCCTCTTGGTGATAACTCTGTTGCTATTCGCGATACTCAATAATCAGTATCAGTTTTCGCAGTATAACCCGGCAATTCTTCCTATTATCATTACAACGATGTTTATCGAACGCTTTAGCATTAAATGGGAAGAAGAAGGCACATTAAATACGGGGCAGGCTTTGCTAGGAACTTTTTTCATATCGATTGTGGCCTATAGCCTTTTCTCATGGGAGCTGTTGGAAAGGCTGCTTTACACCCATCCGGAGACTCTATTTACCATTATTGCCTTTTTGATCATGATTGGCCGTTACACAGGATATCGCGTTTCAGAGATCATCCGTTTTCGTGAGTTTCTGAGGCAAAGAGCATGACCTTTGGCGCACTCCATTCACTTGGCGTTCTCGGCATCAATGCCCGCATCGGGCACTACATGAATCGCTACAATCCAAGAAAATATTATCCGTTTGTTGATGACAAAATCAAAACAAGCGCATTGGCTGAACAGCACGAAATCAAAATTCCGAAAACTTACCATATTTTTGATTCTTACGGGGAATTACGCAACCTGAGTGAAATTCTCAAACCCTATGAAGCCTTCGTGATCAAACCTGCTAAAGGCGCCATGGGACATGGAATCGTTGTCATCGACAGAGTCGATAAGGAACTATTTATCAAACCAAGTGGCAAACAAATGACGCTTCAACAGCTTCGCGATCATATCTCACAAATTATGAGCGGATTATACTCATTAAGTGGCACACCCGATGAGGCTATCATCCAATATAAAGTCAAACTTCATCCAGCCTTTCACTCGTATACGTATCAGGGAATTCCGGATGTTCGCGTGATTGTTTACCGAGGATATCCGGTAATGGCGATGACGCGGCTACCCACTCGAGAGTCCGATGGTCGCGCAAACCTGCATCAAGGTTCCATCGGCGCAGGGCTAAACATGACTAGCGGTAAAGTAACTTATGCTATTCACCACAATCATTTTATTCATCACCACCCTGATACCAGCCACACGCTAGATGGGCTTGAGATCCCCTACTGGCAGGAAATCCTCATTACAGCGGCGCGTTGTTACGACATAGTCCACATGGGCTACTTGGGTGTCGATATTGTCGTTGATGAAATTTATGGTTCATTAATGCTCGAAATGAATGCGCGCCCGGGCCTGTCCATTCAGGTAGCCAACCGTAAGGGACTTAAAAAAATATTGAATAACTTTGAGAAAATGATCACCCGGCAACTACCGGCGGAAGAACGGGTTAAACTTGCATTGTCACAATTTCAGGGCTAATCCATCTAAAATTAGACAGCTATTTGATACTATGCTATGGGAAGTCCTCGCATATCAGATTAATGGAACAATTCACCCTAGAAAAAATTTTAGAATGGGTTAATTTCCCGCTTATCAAGATCGGTCAGGTCCAGATCACATTGGGCGGGCTCGGCACTGCTTTTCTCACGCTTGTCGTCTTCATTTTTCTGGCTGCTTTCCTTCAAAAGTCACTATCTAAACGACTTACCAAACGGCTCAAATTAAATTCGGGAACAGCCTATGCGCTCAGCCGGATTTTACAATATTTCATTATCATTCTCGGATTGATTTTAGCCGCTCAGATCGTCGGATTTAATCTGGGCAGTCTCGCTGTTGTCTTTGGCTTTTTAAGTGTCGGGGTTGGATTTGGACTTCAGAATATAACCTCTAATTTCATATCAGGTCTGATCTTATTATTTGAACGACCGATTGCCGTCGGCGATTTTGTTAATGTTGAAGGGCAGATAGGGAAAGTCATCAAGATCAGCATGCGAGCAACATTGATCAGAACATTCGATAACGTGACTATTATCGTGCCCAACAGCAAATTTATCGAGAACCAGGTTATCAACTGGTCACACGGTGACCCCAAAATACGTCTCCATTGCTCCGTCGGCGTTGCCTATGGCTCAAATACAACCCTGGTCCATGAAACTCTGCTTAAAGTCGCGCGGGATCACGAGTCAATTCTGCAGCAACCGACTCCGGAAGTGCGTTTTTTGGAGTTCGGAGATTCGTCTCTCAACTTTGAATTGCTCGCCTGGACCGCGGTTCCGGAAAGTCAACTACAGGTCATCAGTCAACTTAATTTCGCTATCGATCAAGCGTTCCGCGATGCGGGCATTCAAATTCCGTTCCCACAACGGGACTTGCACTTGCAGATGACGCCAGCCGTTGAACAAATTGCCGGACGGAAATGATGTCCTCTATACAGTGCCTCTAGATGAGACTCCCTAAGAGAGTCGCTAACCCGAGAAAACTAAAGAAACCGACCACATCCGTTACGGTGGTTAGAATAATCGAGGAAGAGGTCGCAGGATCCTGTCCAAATGCAGACAGAACCAACGGGATGCTCGCACCCGCTAGCCCTGCCGCGAGCATGGAAATGACCATCGCCAAACCGATGATGAGACTGAGTCCGTACGAATGGCTCCAAAGAAAAACCGCAATGGCCGTGACAATCGCAATAGCAATGCCATTGATTAGGGCTACGCGACCTTCCTTCCACAGGGCCTTGGGCCACTGACGTAAGCGCACTTCGCGCAGCGCGAGACCGCGCATGATGACGGCCAAGGCCTGCGCCCCGGTATTGCCGGATTGTCCCGCCACGACCGGCATCAAAACAGCAAGAGCCGTATATTTGGCGATTGTTCCCTCGAAAAGACCGACGACTGCTGAGGCGAGAAAAGCGGTCAGCAAATTAATGTGCAACCAGGGTAATCGCTTCTTAATAGCAAAGCTCGCCTTAGAAAAAGCACGCTCTTCTTTGCTGACACCAACCATCGCCTGGATATCCGCACTGGCTTCCTGTTCGGCTGCCTGCATGATGGCGTGTTGTCGAATCACGCCCAAGAGGCGATTATCATAGTCCAAAACCGGCAAAGTGCTCAGTCGACCGCGTTCAAACAACTCGACGGCTTCATCCCGAGAAGACACGGCTTGAATGGTTACCGGTGGCCGGACGACCAAACTTTGGAGCACTTCGTCATGCTTGGCAAGAATGGCATCCTGCAGGGGGACGACACCCGTAAGATGGCCGGTATCATCAACTAAGAATAAATCCAGTATCCTCTTTCGCTGCAGTTGACGCATTCGTTTCATCGCATCCTTGACGGTCGCTTGTGGATGCAACGTAACAACTCGGGTATCCATGTAGTAACCGGCCGTATCTGCCGTATAAGATAACAGTTGCGTGAGTTCTTGAGCTGTCTGCGCATCAAGCCAGCTGAGCCGCTTGGAGCGCTCCGTTTCATCCATTTGCGACAGGAGCAGTGCCACCCGGTGCAGGTCCATTCCCGCTAAAACAGCCACGAAAGTTGCTTTATCCAACGCAGCAAAGGCAGACGCCGCCATCGAGGGAGTCAGGCGGTGCAATAAGGTCATTAAATGCTGTACATCCTGTTTCTTAAGAAATGAAATGACATCGGAACCGGAACGCGTCTCCAAATGTCGGGCTACCTCTTCCGGGTATTGTTCCAGAAAAGCCCGATTTAATTTTTGGACCGCCTGCGACGTCATCTAAGACTCCTGCTTCGGCTGATTGCTTGTAACCGTAATAAGGCTATCCCACACCGCTGTCATTCCGACCCAGCACAGCTCACCGAGTGATAAAGCAACATGGACCGGACTATGGGACTCGGTACTCATCTGTGCTTCCAAGCGGCGAAAAGTGCGATAACGCAAGACTCCTAAAAAACGTCCGCCGTCATCCGTCACCGGAAGGGCGTGATAGTCACGCCAACCCGGGTGGACCACAATGCTCTCTAAGGACGCATCAGCCACTAAATGCGCGGTGGGTGGATTCATGAGCGATGAAAGTCGGGCTTCATCATCCACACCAATTAATTCCTGATAACCAAGCACACCCACTAATTTCTTAGCGTCATCAATCACGTACAAATACGAAACTGTTTGTTGCGCTGCCCGTTGAATCTGCTCAAGGCAAACGGATACGCGCATGTCATGCGGCCAGGCCACGACTTGCGGATCCATCAGAGCTCCGGCACTCTGACGTGGATATTCAAGCAATAGCCGTATGGCCTCCGCTGTTTTTGAGGCCGATAGCTTCAGTAATTTGTTTCTTTCGTCAGGAGGTAATGACCTTAATAAAATAGCCGCCGTGTCAAGCGGAAGAATAGACAAAATCTGCTGAACCGACTCGGGCTTTAATTTTGACAAGCATAATCCCGCCGTCGCCGTTATCATTTGACTCAATACTGCCGCGGCTGCCGGAGCCGTTAATCCTTGGAAATACTCAATGCTCTCCGGCAAAGAGAGCTCCTCTAAAATTCGCGCGGCTTCTTTGGGATGAGTGGCGACATAGGCATCCGCCAAGTCGCTCGCACATTTCATGTCAGGACTCCTCTTTCAGAATAAGAGTCATTTCCTGGCTAAAACGATGTGCCGGAATATACATGCGACCTTCATTTGTTTCTACGCAGACGGAAGTAAGCGTCAATTCGATAATGCGCCCCTGTATCTCCCCGACACGCACCGTCTGACCGAGACTGTAATTTTTTGTCACATAATGCGAAGCAATGATGTCGCGCACGGCCGTTTTGGCCCCTAAAGCAAATGCGAGAGCTATGCCACCACTAATGGCAGACGCAATAATCGCAATAATAATGATCAGTAAATTGATATCGATGCCGAGTTGATCGATAGCAATCAGAACGCTCGTAATGATAATGGAAAGGCGCCCTAATTGTCCGATCAGCTCACCGTGAGCAACTTCAGAAGATTTTGTGAAACGGGTGACCACCGCCCTAATGATATTGCCTGTAAAGAGCCCCAGAAAAATGATAAGCAGCGCGGCAAGAATATTTGGCATGTATTTGGCGATCGACTTAAGCCAACCTGAAATAACGGGTTGACCTAAGTGCTCTAATGAAACCGCCAAGAAAAATAACAGGACCAACCAGAAAACAATTCGACTAACAATTTGGATGACATGCGTACTGACACCCGTTTCCGTCAGTCCACGCGCCCGCGCCCGCCGCCGTACCAGATGATTAAGACCTTTTAGGAATCCGCGAATCCAAGCACGCAGAATAAATGCGACGATAAGACCGAATAACAACAAGATAAGCGCGCCCAGCAGGTTAGGTAATATCGCGGTAAGATTATCCTTCAACTGCTGAAAAGCTTGACTAAGCGGCTCGAGCCAGCTGGAAGAAAACACGTCAGTGCTATAACAAATACGCTTTGGGAGGTCTAGAAATGTTCTTGACTACGCCATGATTACAAACATGGCTGTTAAATGACTAAGCGCCGGCCCACATGACCCTCAGTTACCTTTTTATTTCAATAAGTTATGCATCATCACCCCTTAAGAACCCGCAGAATCTTAGTTTTTGGTTGTCGCCGCATTCTATGCTACAATTCTTGTATGGCTATTCGTAGAGATGATAAGAAAATCAAGCGTCCGCCGGCAGCCGGAGGGGCGGCAAACGCCCTGAAAAAATTTGAATCCAAGTTGTTGCGTAAAAAGTTATCGAAAAATACGCACCTGAAGTTAAGCCCCAATCCTCGGAAACTGTTTAGCTTCAACGCAAAGTTTTAGATGTCCGTCGCAACATTCGACCTTCTCAAGGGACATTATCGCTATTTCTCCAAGGAACGTCTACGCGTTTTCGGGCTCCTCATTCTAGACAGTCTTAGTGCGGGGCTTGAAATGATTCCGCCGCTGTTTTCCATTCTCGTCTTTGATTATGCCTTTCCTCAGAAAAGTTTAAATTGGCTACTCATCGCCTTAGGCGGGGGGTTTCTCGCCTACCTCTTACACTTTGCGTTCTCGTCTTGGGGCGATTACCTCAATGAAAAACTCGACAACCAAATGAACACGACACTTTCAACGCGTTTGTTTCAACGAATCGCCAACTCACCGCTGCGTCGTTGTCAAAACCTCAAGACGGGTGACATGACTGTCCGTCTCGTTGAAGACACGGACATTATTACGGGGCTTCTGTTAAATCTTCCGTCCCACTTACTCATCGCTGTCGTCCAACTCATTATCTTTTTCACGATTGCGATGATCCTGGATCCTTGGGTCACAATTCTAGGCATTATTGCGGTTCCTCTCTATATTATAGAAACCCACTACTACTCGCATCGGCTTGAAGCCGTCCAAGAAGACCTTCAATACAGTGATGACAACCTTCACCAAGGTCTCCAGGAAAAACTGGGCAACGTCCGTACGATCAAAGCTTTTAATCAACAAATGTCAGAACGTGGCCGCGTCAAAGAACTCTTTCAAAAACGAGCCCGCTTATCGATACGCTATAAGCTCTTAAGCCTTTATCAACATTTCGCCAATTCATTGACGTTGCAAATTTGGACCGTCGTCGTAACGGGCTACTTAGGCTTTGAGGTCATCCGCGGCGTCCTCACGATTGGTGAAATGATCAGCCTCGGTATTTATCTACCACTCATCCAAGAACCGATCAGTGAACTTGCTCACCTCTGGACACAAACAAAAATTGGCTCCGTCTCGCTACGACGCGTTAATGAACTTGAAAAACTGCCACAGGAAGAAATCAGTTCCGAGGTCGTTTCCGCGGTGGAGCCGCTCAAAGGAGACATTACCTTCAAGAATGTCAGTTTTGCGTATTCTGAACAAAGGCCCATCCTCGAAAATCTTGATATGAGAATTCCCGAAAATCAGATGACCGCCATCGTCGGGCCAAGTGGGATCGGCAAATCAACGCTGGCACACCTACTCTTAAATATGTATCAGCCTGATTCCGGTGAAATATACTATGGAGACAAGTCCATCCACGATGTTGAGGTTCATGATCTCCGCCAACAGGTGAGTGTCGTGTTTCAAGAAGCAGCTATTTTTGCAGGGACGATACGTGACAATATCCGCTACAGTCACCCGCAGGCCTCCGAACAAGACATTATCGAGGCCGCCCGGCAGGCCAATGCACACAATTTCATTACGGAGCTATTTCAAGGCTATGACACGGTATTGTTGCCCTGGGGCAAAAACCTCTCTGTCGGCCAGCGTCAGCGGATTGCATTGGCGCGCGCCCTTCTCTTGCGCCCCAAAGCCCTTATCCTCGACGAAGTGACATCCTCGCTCGATGCAGAGGCCGAATTTCAGATTGGTGAGGCCTTGGAAAGATTGCGAAATGAGATTACTATAGTGCTGATTACGCACCAGCTATCGTCCGCAAAAAAGGCCAATCAAATTTTCTTTCTTGATTCCGGACATATTGTCGAGCAAGGAACTTTTCAGGAACTCATGCAGGCCAAGGGACGATTTTTTGATCTGTACAATATTCAGACCGGTGGATTCCAGGAATTCAGACGTCGCCTGGAGATAGAAATCGAACGGCACGTCCGTTATAGTGAACCTCTCGCCCTTGCTGTCATTGAACCGGCTCATTTTTATAAATGGGAAGAAAGTGAGCCTCCGGAACTGCTCCCCCAACTCATGGAGTCTATTACCCAAGAGATTCGGCGCCACCTGAGGGTAATGGATTTTGCTTCTATCTTTACCGAAAAGCGTATCGCAATTGCCCTACCGCAAACCGATGTGGAAAGCGCTATTACCGCCGTAAGCCGGCTCGTCCTTTCGTTGGAGAAAACCTCCTATCTCATCAATAAGCGTTCTTTTGAAACGCCTTTTTTATTTGGAGTGGCCGCCTGCAGTGCCGATGAGTGGACCTATAGTGAGCACCTCTTTCTCCAAGCCGAAGAAAACTTAGGAGAAAAAAAATAGCCAGCCCCATGGGATAGTGGCTTCGTTTATCCCACGGGGCTTAGCGGTGACCTTCGCTTAGTTGAGTAGTTTCAGTTCCGAAGGGATCGTAAACGTGAGGTTGTATTTGGTTTCCAGCTGATTGCCGGCCACATCCCGTGCCGCCCGTTCTTGAATTCCACTACCGGTATTTCCTCCATTTGAAAACTTGAGCCCGAGTACATTCAAGGTATAGGTCGTCCCAGGCTTAAGCGGATCCTTTACCGCAAAGAAAATACGCTTGGGATACTTTTCGCCGTTATTCCAAACGCCGATCGTTGCCGCGATAGGAAAGGGCCACGGCACAGCATGTAGCTGAATCGATTTCTCACGTTGGATAAAATCGAGGTCCATCGGCTCGCTGAATTCCACCGCAAAAAGCCGGTAATCGGGGGTATGATCCACCTTCACGACTTTCGGCGCGCTGTTATCAATGGCCTTTACCGTAAAGACAAAATCATCTTTCATCTGCTGGCTACGGTCCATATTCTCGGTCCCTGCCAGGACTCGGATTTCATACTGACAATCGTGTCGGCGTGGAGACACGTTAAACCACACGAAAGACCCCAGGCCAAGGTAGCGATCCAGGGAATCGATGCTCACTTGATGCGAACAATCAAGCGCCTTAACTTGGATCTGTCCTTCGAGCGCCCTCACGTCGACGTGCTCTGAGAACTTGAGAATGACTCGATCGGATACCCAACTTTCACTCACTTTTGGGTAGTCTCTCTCAACACTAAACGGTTTGACTTCTTCAATATCGGCCGGCTCCTCCGTCTCTTCTTCAAGCGTATGTTCTTCAGCAATGGGCCGTTCCGACTGCTTCTCTTTTTCAAGTTCCTCAGCAAGCGCCTTCTTTTCTTCTTCCAGCACCTTGAGTTCCTCTTCCATTTTTTTGATTTTTTCCAGAGTACTTTCGTCAAACTGACTTCCGGAATCAGAAGTCGGATCTTCGATAGGGATCTCTGAAACAATATCTGGAGATTCAGGAATTGTCTGATCGATTGAACCACCCTGTTCACAGCCAAAACTGACTAAAGCCATCGCGAACAGTGCGGTTAAAGAAATGATACGTTGCTTAAACATGGTCCGTGCCTCCTTCCCACCAAGGGGATACAAATGACTCTATATAGGCGCGAGAAATCACTCGCGCTAAAACTGTGGGGGGCTACACAGAACAGTTTAGATTAGCTTATGGGGAGTTATCGGAGGCGCCGCGCCAACAAGTTGCGTGTTCAGTTAAATTGCAACATTTTTTATTTAAGCACGATGCCGACGGGACAGTGGTCGGAACCCATGATCTGCGGATAAATCGCAGCCTCTTTTAGACGCGGACGCAAGGCCCGTGAAATACAAAAATAATCAATTCTCCACCCGACATTCCGTTCACGGGCCCGCATACGATAGGACCACCAGGTATAGTTATCCGGTTCTTTATTAAACTCGCGGAAACTATCTAAAAACCCCGCCTTAACAAGTTTGTCAAAGCCGGCCCGCTCTTCATCGGTAAAACCGGCATTAAAATGATTGTTGGCAGGGCGCGCCAAATCAATCTCCTGGTGGGCAACATTCAGGTCCCCACAGACAATAACCGGTTTGGTTTTATCCAGTTTCTTGAGATATTTCAGAAAGGCTTTATCCCAGTCCTGTCGATAGGCAAGCCGCTTGAGGCCTTCTCCCGAATTGGGAGTATAAACATTGACCAGGAAAAATTTTGGGAACTCAAGGCGAATAACCCTTCCCTCCGTATCGTGTTTGGCAACACCAATACCGTAACTGACGTCTTTTGGTTTGACGCGTGAGAAAACCGCCGTACCTGAATAGCCCTTTTTCTCCGCCGCATTCCAAAAATGATGCGGATAGTCTGCAAAGATCTCATCGACTTGATCTGGGTGCGCCTTGGTCTCTTGGAGACAGAGGACATCCGGATCCAACCCGCGCACATCCTCCAAAAAATGATCTTTTTTGAGCATGGCGCGGATGCCGTTCACATTCCAGGAGATTAACTTCATGGGAGGGGTTATGACTCAAGGCCTCACACAGGTCAATCAACGATCACCCACTATTTTTGGACTTGTACTCGTCGATCAAGAGACGCAGTTTGCCGGCAAGATCATCGATTCTCCAAGGCTTGACTAGAAATCCCGTCTGCTTATCCTCGGCCAAGGTAAAGTTGGAATCACCTGTCTGAAGAATCACGGGCAGGGTGGGGTGCATTTCTCGAAGAGTCCTGATTAAGGCATCACCACTCAGACGTGGCATCGTCCGATCCGTAATGACAGCAGCTAAATCCTGTCCCCGCTGCTCAATGATTTCAAGTGCTTCCTGCCCATCTTTTGCAAGCAGCACTTCGGTATATTTATACTCTTTTAAGGCCATTTCTATGCCCATCCGATTAATCGCATCATCATCGACAACCAGCACGCTTTCCTTTCCCGGACTATCGAATACAAACGAAGCCTCTCCCATTATCGGTAAATAGATATCAAAACGGACCCCGCGGTCCGGTAGATTATGAGCCTCAACGAAACCATTGCGATCTGCAACTATTTGAGCAACCGTATGCAAACCGACTCCCCGCCCGACTTTCCCTTTCTTGGTCGAGTTATTTTTTTCAAAAATACTGTGGAGCATATGGTCAGGTATATGCGGTCCGTTGTTGGCAATACTCAAGCGCATGTAAGGTCCCGGTTTCACGGTATGCGGTAAATAACGGCCTTGACGCAATTGTCTCGTTGTCAACCAAACGTTATTCGTTTGAACATTAATGGTGCGGTCAGCAAGAGACATTTCCGCCATCGCCTCGACCGCATTGTTTAATAGAACACTGATAATTTGCGTGATGGGAAAGCGGGGCCCCTCCACCGACAAACGTGCCGCCGCAAAGCGCACTTTCAATTGTGCTTCGCGACCAAACAGCATGCTTAAGCGTCTGGGATTAAAGAGCGGATAGGGATCAATCGGCCCCCGCACGACTGTATCCGAGGCCCCCCTAAAATAATTGATCGCCTCTTTCATTTCGTCCATGATTTCCATGACGAGTTCGATTGCACTGCGCGACTTTCCATAGAGACTATTGCCTCGCAACATGAGGCCCAAATAGCCCATCACTCCGGTTAGTTGATTGTTCAAATCATGGGCAATTCCACCCGCCAGCCGCCGTCGCACGGCATCTTCAGTCCTTTGCACCCGTTGCGCGGTTAATTCATAGACAACAATTGCATACGTTTTACCGTTAATGGTACTGGCGCGGGCACTAATATCAATATGCGTTTCTGTTCCATCGGCCCGTTTCATCGGTGCATCGAGCCATTCCAACTCGCCGGTATTCAAAAATAACTTAATATGTTGCTGCAATTCATGGTGATGCTTCTCATCGATGACATCAAGCACGCCTATCTCGCGCATACCATCGCCATCTGTAGGATAGCCCAGCATCTTGGCAAAAGCGGAACTACTTAGCACTCGCTCGGTACTTCCGTCTTTGTGCACCTCGATAACACTCAACGGAATACCTGAAATTCTAAACATCGTCTCAAGATCTTGAGTCAGTTGTTGCGCTAAAACCCGCTGGGTCACGTTAATTAATTCATAGTAAATGTAGGGACTTCTCTCTATCCTGCCAACTTCAACATCGACCCACATGTAATACTCATGTCCGTATTTAATCTTGACCGGAGCACTTTCATTTACTTTGAGACGAACTCCTTTGAGAAAACCTTTTCCTGTCGAAACAACGCTCTGAATCAATTCACCGAATTTCAGCACATCGTCGGGATGATAGTTGTCCGCAAAATTTATTGTCAGGAGATGCGTCCGTGAAAAACCGGACACAGTTTCATTCGCCGTATTTAATAAGAGAAGGTTCAAACCTCCTCCGTCCATCTTAATAATACCAGCCGGATTCGTGAAAGATTCAATCATGCCATTATAATGAACGAGTGCCGGATCTTCGCCGACCAAAGACAAACCGGCCGGCAGATAGTCAGGCGATAGCGGAGATAATTGTCGCTCGGCCCAAGTTAACTTCTGGTTCAATATCGGATCAAGATCTGGCTTGATGCTGCGAAGTTCATGAATGCAATCCAGTAATGCTCGAGATACTTCAATACGTTCTACGGACTCGGCATGTGAGCGGACTTGAAGGGCTTGGATGGGGGCAATGATGCGTTGGAGTTCAAGGCTCTCTATTTGGGTAAGGCGGGGAGCCATAAAATCGGCCAGCACATGCTGCGGCGCGACATTCGCCTGAAGACCCGCCGTAGACGATACGACTGTCCCGACCAATTGTGAAAACTGCAACGCGTAAGTCACCATACCAGTAGCCCTGTGATGGGGTTCATCGCCACTTAGCGCGTAATGTTGTGTAAAAAAGGTGGGTTATCCGGCGTAAGCCTGGCGAAGAATCATCATCAAGCGCAGATGCTGGGCTATTTCCCTTCCAAGAATGGGCTTCATCACCCTCCAGGTCTGATGATCTTCCGGAACAATATTTTCTTCCCGGCCAGTAATAACCAGGATAGGGAGATCCGGGCGCCGTTGGCGAAGCTCCCTGACTAATTCATCGCCACTCATAAGTGGCATATTGAAGTCGGTAATAATGGCCGTTAAGCGATCTAAGTTTGATTCGGCCAACTGTAATCCTTCTTGACCATTCGACGCTGTCATAATTTCCTCAAACTTAAAGGGACTCATGCCTCGGATAATAGCCCGATGAAGTATGGCCATGTCATCGACATACATGAGAACTTCGCCACCGGGACTCTGCGGATCGACAACCTTGACGACGGATTCCGCTAAGTGGCTTGTCATCTTGAAGTGAATCCCGGCATCCCATAAGAGTCGAATCGATTCTTTGATGGCCGTCGCCCCCGCCTCACCGTAGTCTTCCGCAAAAGATGATCCTTGAAAGACAGTAAGAACACTGCACAGCACGTTGATAACCGACGACTCGATAGCCAGCTTCGCTTCCAACAACCGAACCTGGGCTACTGGCTTAGCAAAAAGTTGAAGCAGGGACCCGACATCATTGCGAAGTGGCTCCTCCAGTTGAGACAACCCTAGAGCCGATTGAAATTGATGCACGGCCGGAGCGATATTCTTCTGAGAGATTGGTGGTACTTGCAAGGCGGCCGCAGCCGTATTGAGGCCGAGGGCGACCTGTTGAAAAAGCGTAGCATTGACCGTCATGCCCTCCCTTCTCGCCCTTGAGCCCCAATAGTTGCCTAAAAATTTATCCAACCTAACCGGGATCGCTTGGGCCTTGTGAGATCCGCAACGGGCCGCTATAAGGCCGAGATGATGCCTAATCATGAGTATTACATGCGCATGGCCCTCCAGGAAGCCGCTCAAGCCGCTCGGGAGGAAGAGGTCCCCGTCGGGGCGCTCGGCGTCTATCACGAAGAAATCATTGCCCAGGCCCACAATGTCCGGGAACGCGACCAGGACCCCCTTGCCCACGCTGAAATCGCCGTCATCAGCCAGGCCGCAAAGCAGTTGAACAGCTGGCGCCTCGAGGAACTCATCGTCTACGTCACGCTCGAACCCTGCCCGATGTGCATGGGAGCCCTGCTCCAGGCGCGGGTCCCCAAACTAGTTTATGGGGCGATGGATCCCAAGGCCGGAGCCTGCGGGTCTTTATATGATTTGTCTAATGACGACCGGCTCAACCACCGCATCGACGTGACGCGCGGTGTTTTAGCGGAAGAATGTGGTCAGGTCTTGAAAGATTTTTTTCGGAGTAAGCGATAATTAGGCTTCGACTAACTTCTGCAACTCGCCACGCTGAAATAATTCCAATACGATATCACAACCGCCTACAAACTCGCCGTTGACAAAAACCTGTGGAATCGTCGGCCAATCGGAATAAGTTTTGATCCCGGCACGAATAGATGGATCCGAAAGCACATCAATCGCCTTGTATTGAATGTTGAGTTCATTAAGGACTTGGACGGTCTTAGCCGAAAAACCACATTGGGGCGCTTCGGGAATACCCTTCATAAAAATGACTACTTTATTGCCTTTGACTTCATCATCAATAATTTTTTGGACGGCTTCTTCTGACATGATTCTATTTCCTTCTTATGCGGTGTTCTTATTGCGCCATTCTTCGGGAGTATAGGTATTCAAGGTCAACGCATGAATTGCCCCTCCCTTGTCCTCGAAACAATCAGCCATGATCTCATAGATCATGCGATGCTGTTTGAGCATCATGAGTCCCTCAAACTGCGGAGCAATGACGGTCATACTGAACTTATTCCGACTGCACGAGATATCGTCCATTAAGACTTCAGCCCCCGGCAATTCACTTTGTAAGCGTTTAACGATGTCCGCCGGCGCCATCTCGCGCCCCTTCGTTCCACAATTGTATTTTTCTTTCGGCTCTGCATTCATAGTAGACAATCACTGACCAATATTGTCATACATTGCAAGCAAAATGTGAACCCCTATCGACGGAGGAACGATGGCAAAGCTCAAAGCAGGCGATAAGGCCCCCGCATTCAGCCTCAAGGCCGATGATGGCAACAAATACACCCTTTCCAAGCTCAAAGGCCAAAAGGTCATCCTGTATTTTTACCCCAAGGACAACACCCCCGGCTGCACGATTCAGGCCTGCGAGTACACTGCCATGCAAAAAGATTTCAAAAAGCAGGGTGCGATCGTCCTCGGCGTCAGCAAAGACTCGTTAGAGAGCCATGAGAAGTTCCGCAAGGACCACAAGCTCAAGATCCCGCTCCTTTCCGATCCCGACCTTAAAGTCCACAAGGCCTATGGCGCTTATGGCAAAAAGGTCCTCTACGGCAAAGAAAGTATTGGCGTGATTCGCACGACAGCCGTAATCGACGAGAAAGGCAAGATTATTTCGATTGGCAAAGTCCGTGCCAAAGGAAACGCCGAAAAATCACTACAGATCATTACCGATTAATCTCGTGTTGCCGCACATCCCGCCATGCTATACACTCCGTCACCTTATTATGAATTGGAAATAGGAGGTAACTAATGGCTATTGTCAAAGTGATCGAAGTTTTAGCTCAAGGGAACACCTTGGAGGCCGCGACAGAAGCAGCGCTTACAGAAGCATCCGAAACGGTGAATAATATTAAACATATTTACATCAAGGAAATGCAGGCCATCGTCGAGAACAATAAGATTACCAACTACCGGGTCAATGCTAAGATCTCATTCCTGGTTGGAAAGGGAGTCTAACAGCTTCTTTGGAATCGTTTTTGTAGGGGCGTAGCACGCTACGCCCCTACTTAAGTGTTGACTCGCGTTAACAGATAACATGCTTTAAAAAATTCTGAATGCAACTCAGCTATGCTGTAACCGATAAGGCCAGCATGGTAATGAATCCTTGTCTATATTCAGCTACTTTGTTGCCCGCTTGTACGGCACTCAGTTCCCAAGTCACAGTATCTTGTTTGAGTGACACTGGTATCACTTCTGCAAATAGTAACCACCTCAGCTTGTCGCGAAATGCTGCACAGGAACTGATCGACTATTCACATCGCATTATTGCAGGACCTTTCCCCCGACTTAACTCCGTAAAACTGCTTAACGATTTAAATAAAATCGGTGAATCACGGGACTATGATGCCGGTTTTGTTGGCGCATTGATGTATCTCTGCAGTCCTGAAGCCATCAACAAGCTGACCTTATTGGGAAGCACACTCGTAGCCCACCAGGACCTCTACGCTGATACTACTGTTCAAGAGCTGCGCCATCGCGCGATTCGACAAATCTTAGTCCGCGCGCCCACAGCTGGAAGCTTTATATTTGTAAAGTTATCTGATTCATTAGACCGTGAAACGTACGCCCATCAGCAGGCGCATGAATTTGCGAAGAGATCTCTCGAGCAATTCCCTATTGGTCTCGACGACGTTGAAGACCCAATTATCGTCATGACACCAGACATCCAAACCGTCATAATCGGGAGAAGCCCTGACACGGACCTAACGCTTTCAAACCTTCACGTTTCGAGTGTTCACGCCCGGATCGATCAAGACGAAGTCGGCAACTACTACTTAATCGATATGGGCTCGGCGAACGGAACATACTTCAAAGGTCATCGACTGGCGACAAATGAAGGGGTAAAAATCAAACCTGGAGAGTTTTTTCATATTGCCAATGTTCGTGTTCAATTCACTGAAGCGACTACCCCACCTCATCATACGGCCTCAATCGAAACTTAACCCCCAATTCGTCTTCGGCAATTTCACGACAGGTCTCGATGTCAAGATTGGGCACGCCCACGACGGATGCGGTCACGTCAAGGATATGTCGTTTCGCTTCTTTGATGAACTCTTTAACGTGCTCATAAGCATCCTCGCCGTACTTGGAAGGACAGAGTTTGGCATAAGTCTTGGCATCGGGCGCATTGAGTGAAATTGAAATAGAGTCGATCAAGCCAGCGAGCTCCGGTAGGATGTTGCGGCCATGGACGAGGTTGGCAAGCCCCTCCGTGTCGAGTCGGATGTGTGAAGCCCCGCGCGCGCGCAATTGCTTGGCAACACTCTCGAGTAAATCAATACGCAAAGTCGATTCGCCAAAACCACAAAAGACAACTTCTTGATATAGCGACGGATCCCCAACCGCCTCGAGTATCTCCTCCTCTGTCGGTTCGTGGTCGAGCTGGAGATAATGGCCCTTGACGATCCAATCGTCAAACTTAGGGCAGAAACGACACGCTAAGGTACATTGGTTCGTGATATTGAGATACAGGTTATTGCGGATCTTATACGCGATCTTGGCCGCATCATCAGGTAAATCTATCGACAAACCGAAGAGTTCTTTGGTATTGCGCGCGGAGATGCGCTCAATATCTTCGACACTGACACCTTTCAACTCTGCAACTTTTTCCGCGACATGTCTGACAAAGGCCGGCTCATTCCGTTTTCCGCGTTTCGGAACCGGCGCCAAATAGGGAGAGTCCGTTTCAATGAGAAAACGATCCCGCGGAATATTTCGCGCGACATTTTGTAGTTCTTCCGCCTTCTTAAAACTCACGATCCCGGAAAACGAAACGTACCAACCCTTGCGCACAACCCGTTTGGCCGTCTCCAGGTCGCCGGTATAACAATGAAAGACGCCGCCGCCCTTCCAACCATCAGTCTCGTCGAGGATGCGGAAACAATCCTCAAACGCATCTCGGCAGTGGATGACGATGGGCAATTTGACTTCTTTCGCCAGCTGGATCTGTTCGCGAAAGATCTGCTGCTGAACCTCGGGAGGTGAATGCTTGTAATAATAATCCAGTCCGATTTCACCAATCGCGACGACTTTTTCGTCGGCTGCCATCGTTTGAATCGTGGCTAAATCACCTTCCTGAACGGTCGCTGCCTCATGGGGATGAAAACCGACGGCGGCGTAGATGAAAGGATACTCGTGTGCCAACTTCACACACTCTTGGCTGGTCGCAATATCGGTGCCGACATTGATCAGGCAGCCGACGCCGGCTTCTTGGAGACGCGTAATGACCTCAGGCAGTTCGTCCTTAAAATCATCAAAATGAATATGGGCGTGGGAGTCGATTAGCATTCTGTAGACATAAGCACTTTTTTTATGGCAATTGCAACGGGACATGTTTGCCACGCACCCCTTCGATCGCCTCTCCACGCATAACCTCTGGATGACTTTTTGCGTCGCTATCATCGGCACACTGGCCTTGGGTGCGCTCTTCTCGATTTGGGGACGCGTCCTCATCCACGAAGACGCCCCGCTCGGCATTCTCTCATTTGAGTTCATGTGGAACCAAGCCGGCGTCGAACGAGTCATGGGACCTTGGAGCGACACCGTGCGCCGCGCCATGTTGTACATCAACCTCGTCGATTTCATCTACATGATCACTTACAGCACGACACTCGCCACCGCCGCCTTATTGATTCGCCGCAAGGCCGGCGCACTCGGCTTAAAACAACTCGCCAAGCTCGGCATCATGGTCGCGTGGTTCGCATGGTTTGCCGCCGGTTTTGACGTCATCGAAAACCTCGTCGGCTTCCCCATCTTGTTAGGTCACGCGGCCATGCCCTGGGCCGCCATCATGGGCATGGCCGCCGGGATTAAATTTTTGATCTTGCTCGATATCCTGCTGTATATTGTCTTCATCTCATTCTTTCTCTTGGTCATAGGAATGAAAAAACAATGAAAATCTTAATGGCGGGGGCCGGTGCGGTCGGCGGTTATTATGGGGCGATGCTGGCGCGTAGTGGACAAGACGTCACGCTCCTCGCGCGTGGCAAGACTCTCGAAGTTTTGCGCTCCAACAAGTTACGCGTGAACAGTTACGAAGGGGATTTTGAAATCCAGCTCAAGGTCGTCGAATCAATCGATGAGATGGATGCGGCCGACCTGATTATCATTACGACAAAAACTTATGACACCGACACCATCCTCCAACAGATAAAGCCCCTCGTCGGCGAAAACACGCTCTTACTATCCCTACAAAACGGCGTCGAAACCGAACTCAAAATGGTCGCGTATTTTGATAAACACAATGTCCTCGGTGGCATTTGTTATATCGGCGCCGAGGTCACGGAACCGGGCACTATTGTCCACAGTGCCGACGGCCAAATTGCGATCGGTGAACTAAGCGGTGAACAATCGGAACGGGTACAGGCCATCGCAACGATCTTCGGCAAAGCCGGCATCCGTACGACCCTCTCCACCGATATTCAGCGTCTGCTCTGGAAAAAACTCCTGTGGAACGCGCCCTTCAATCAGGTCTGCGCCATCGCTCGCTCCTCGGTAGGAGACATCCTCGATTCACCGGAGATGTGGGATTTGTTACGAGCTGTAGGTCATGAAGTCGTGACGCTCGCCCAGGCCAATGATGTTCCGTTAACGGAAGAAGATATCGAGGAGCACCTGACTTTCTCAGACGAAAAACTCCGCAGCGTGCGTCCGTCTCTCCTCCAGGACCTCGAACGCGGCAAGCGCCTGGAACACGAGACCTTTGGCGGCTACCTGGTCCGCGAGGGCCGGCGACTGAACATTCCGACGCCGGTCAATGAAACACTGTATCAGTTGCTTTGTTTCTTAGATACGGCCAGATAAAAGTATTGTACTTCCATCCGAATTAAGTAAATAAACTCTCCCTTACGGAGAGGTGGCCGAGTGGTTGAAGGCGCCGGTCTCGAAAACCGGTGTGCCCTTCGGGGTACCGAGGGTTCGAATCCCTCCCTCTCCGCAGTTATTGTCGTAAATTTTGAGAAGCAACTTCTGGGAATGCGCGCCGATGAAGGGCCCATGTTAGGTGCTGTGTCCTCCACTCAATTACTGAGTACCGCTTTGCCCGCAATGGTTCTGGCCTCCGGTCCGTCTACGTTAGGACCCTTTGATGGCTTTGCACCGGTCCAATTAGGCCAGGCCTTTCAACCAGCACAGGGCTCAACGCGGCTCTTCGAATCACAGCCCGCGGCACAAGTATCTTTTCAAGGCCCGGAGCCGACAACCCAAACCGACGTCGCCTCTGCAGGCTTAGGCCTTGGTCTCGCATTGATTGTCGGCGGTGCCTTAACGGCCGCCTACTTAGTCACTCGTTTCCTCAAAGCAGATCCTCAACCCGCTGAAAAGACCTTGAGCGCGGCGGAAACCCTCGATAAATTTTTTAAGCTCATGGAAGGAAAGCATCAAGGGGAGCCCATCCGCATGCACATTGACTCCAAAGAAATAGGACTCGAAGCCCTCCGCATCTGGGCGGCCTGCGCGGGGGTAATGCCAGAAGAGGAACAATATGCAATCACCCTTGGAGCCCTCCAGCTCTTTGAGATGCCACCTGAATATTATCTCATGGCCAACCGGCCGGATAAGAGCCGGTACTACGCTCATATCGCACGCAGTCAGATACAAACAGATGATGTCGCCGATCTGTTCCCCGACGTAATCGACTTGATTGAAATTAATTTTCGCAACGCCAACATGGTCCCTGCTGGAACCCAGATCATCAGTCCTCAAGGAGTCGCGACGGCCGATGTTCGTGATGACCGCTTTGTCATCCGCTTTGAACCGCGCTCCAACGTTAAGATTAATATCCACGAGATGATCGACCGTTTACGCGAAAACTATGGACGTATCACCCCGTCCCGGTACCACTTAGATATCTATTTCGAATATGCATCAGGTGAAATGATTAAGATTTTCGATGCTAATCGGGTGGCTTGACGCAGTCGCTCAACGAAAATTCGCAAGCAATACCCCACAACTTAAGCCCTCAAGAACCGAAGCATAATTCAGTGCGCATAGAGAGAAAGTGAGGATAACCTCATGGGAGAAGGCGCACGTATTGAGGGTGTTCACCTTAACGCCGGAATCGGCGCGGGATACACCTTAAGGCCTGGACTAAGCGGTGAAGAAAATCGATTGAGCCTGGATGGAGCCGTCGTCGCCAACTTTGACACCTATGTGTCTGACTGGCGCAGCTTTCGTTGGATCGCCGGAGTCACCGGCGGTTATGAATATCAACCGCAATCAGGACCGGGTTTTGATGAAGGATCCGGGGACGCATTCCACATCGGTGGCATGCTTGGAACCTATTTTGGCGCATACGGCCCTGTGTTCTATCTCGGCGGAGATATCAATCCAAGAGCTACCTGGTTTACCGGCAATGATTCCCCCCAGTTTGAGCTAGGGCTCAATTTGCGAGCCATCGCCACACTAGGCAACTTTAATGCTAGTTTGAGTGTTGGCGCTATTCTGAACACGGCGGACGCAAGTCGCAGCGGTTTTCAGGCCAGTCTCGCCGCCCTGCTCTACTTGTAGTGAGGAGGCCCAATGGGCGATGCGGACCGCGATCGACTACTATTCGCGGCCGGCGGCTGCGCTTCCGGTTTTTTATGGAGCGTCCTCGCCGGTGAAGCGGATCTAGGTACAGGCGAAGGCTGGGGCCGCGCATTGATGGGATGCGCGGGCAGCGCTGCCAATGCCTTCACCTTGCATTGGATTACCGACCAGTTCACGACCAACGACGACATACCTAACATCGTCGCCGGGAGCTGGCTGGGAGCACAATCCCTCGCCAGTATGACCAACTGGATCGGCCACGAACAAGGCTGGGAACGTGAACCGGCCTTTAATGCCGTCGCCATCCCGCTCAATTTCGCGGCCGCCCCTGCGTTTTCCAGCCTCGGACTCGTGTGGGCCGGTATCGGTGAAATTGCGACCGGATTTACCGGCGACGTGTCCGCTTTCGGAGGCATGTTGATCTTTGATCACAACCTCTGTTTGAGTGCGATGAATACCGGCGCCATTGGCCATTGCTTTAATGCCAGTAGTGACTATTTACCAAGACACGAACAGGGTCACCAGGTTCAGTTTTCCATCATGGGCGATGTCGGCATGCTGACAATCGGAACCACTGATTTCTTAGTCGGGACAATTGGAACCCTCCCTTCGACCTACGGCGCCTATATCTTTGTCGCGGGTCCCGGTGCGTTGACGCTCGAGCCTTGGGCCAACGATTATGCCGGGACATTTAATTTAAGCAGTCCCTAATAATCATTAAATCCCTCCTAGCCTCCCTTTACAAAGGGGGATTTTTCGGAATTTTTCGAAAGGATGGCCTCACAACGAAGCCCGAAAAACCGCGATAAGCGGGCATGATCCCTCTTCAGGCCACATCTGCCCTAAGTCCGACGCTACTGGCAGCAAGTTCATTGATCCCCTACGCGGGCCTTGCGGACACCGCGCGCCTCGTGGCGAACCCACAACGCGAACGAGACTTACCCGTCGCGGCATCTTTGACCGCGCACGTTGTGTCGCGGGGCCTGAATGCGGCCCTGCCCACGGTCATTCGCGGGGCTCGACGCTTCCTCAGGGCGCGGGAAACGACAATCCATCCATCACAGCAGGTCGTTTTACTCAGTGGGAGTCAAACAAGAGCCAGCGCGCAGCTGCGCCGTGAGCTCTCACAAAACTATCCGCGCGCACAGTTTACCAACCCCTTGATTCAACAAGCCCTTGACCTGGTTGCGTCCGGACGTCTGGGAGAATTATTCAGCTTGGTCGCTCAACAACGCCCTTACCTCATTGATTTCCAGCGGCCCATGCTCAGCAAGATTCTCCAGCATGTTGCCACTCACTTTC
Organism: bacterium; assembly: GCA_965216315.1. Classification (GTDB taxonomy): domain Bacteria; phylum UBA10199; class UBA10199; order 2-02-FULL-50-16; family JAJFLM01; genus CBDCFN01. The sequence goes on from CBDCFN010000015.1 coordinate 57,776, forward strand.
CTGAGGTATCCGGTCGCGAGGTCCTCGCACCTAATTTTCTCAGTAGCGACAAAGCAATGCGAGCCGAAGATATCTTCCGCCCCGACATGTTCGATAAAGTCAATTCGCGCGGGTTGGTCGCGTGCAGTGAACATTTATTTGAACGCGAACCGGCCCACAAGTTTGGTGTCGCGATACAGCCCGAAGACACGACGCTCTGGCGTATGATTGGCCGTCTTCCCCAAGGAGCCGTTGTCGCCGACTGGGGCGGCGGCATTGGAATCGCCGCGTTGCTCGCCAAGCTCATGCGTCCGGATTTAGAGGTCTACGTCAATGACCTCCACGCCCCCGAGGTCCTCATGGCACATGCGATGGCACTGGCGGCCACACGTGCTGAGTTGAGTCAGATCACCCGCTACACCGTCGGTGATCCCGATGTTGCCTTGGACCGAAATGGCCGACTGCAGCATGCCTTTGAGTTTCCGCTTACGGCCGCGCAGTTACACTCAAAATTGCACTACCTGACGGGAGATGCCGGTCGCATCAGGCTACCTGAGGGTAAGCAAGCCAACCTGATGATTTCGGCCTCGTTAAGCCCGTACGTTCCCAATCCACTGGGGCTGTTTCTCCACATGTATGATCAGTTAGCTCCGGGCGGCATCGTCGCCAGCACGGTAACGACCGAAATTCTTAATGCGAGCCAAGACTGGACGACGGATAAATCCGTGATCAGTGAATTTTCCGCGGAACTGGCGCGTCAGGGAATCCCCGTCGAAATGACCCCCAATAAAATGACACTCGTTGTCCAACGACCCGATGCAAGTCGGCTGCGTTTGACGGCGGAATTTCTTGAGTCTTCGCTCGGTTCGGTTCGCCTCCCTATGTCTCCTTTCATGAATCGCTACACGAGTTTTTACCGCCCAAACGAAGGGCAACGGCGCTGGGTGGAACGGGAGTAATTATGTTAATAGGCACCACAACTCTATTTTCTGCGAGCTCTAGCATCGCTGTGCTTGCAGCCGGACAATCCTCTAACCAAAGCGGTTCCTTATTGGGCTCGTTATCTCGCTTTGCCTTTGACCTAGGCAGACGTGAGCTCAATGATGTAGTTCTTCCTCGCGTGCACCGAAGCGTCAATACGCTGCTCTATCGCGTCCCGGTCACAGAGCTTTCAACAGAGGCCATATTATCAAAATGGGAAGCTCTATCCGTAAATATAGGAGAAAGTTGGATCGACATCGGCAGCGGTAACGCTGATTCATTGGGTCGTCTGGCTGCTCGTCATGATGGGCAGTTTATTGGCATCGAAAAAGAAAACTCACTGCCACTTTTTTTGGAATTAAAAGACGGGGCGCCTCATGTGGAAGCCTTACCAAACAACGTGCATTATTACGTACTCACGATGAATAAGCCAGGTCGGGAGGCCCTTAAGCATAAACGACTTGAACAAGTCCGCGTTGAACGTATGCAGCCCGGCGATGAAGTTGCCGATGTCACGTATAGAACAACCCTAGACTTGATCGGTCGCGGTACCGCTTCGGTCGTCTCACTTATCTTTCCCTACACCGAACCGGCAAAAATGAATCCATTTGGTCGTATCTGGCGAGGGGCGGCACCCAAGCCGCTCCATTATCAACTCAGAACCGCACTTGATTTGTTGAAATCTGGTGGCACGGGCGTCGCTATTCTAGAAGCTGGTCCTACAGCGGAGCAATTACGTGTCTTAGAACGGACCTTGAATTACTTACGTTCACAAGCCGATGTGGCCTCAGTACAATACAACGCCACCGCACTCGACGTCGAACATCTCGACATTGCTGCCTATGCCCCTCAAAAAGACGGCGAAGCCATGGACACAGAAGCGCTGACCACAGGAACGCTTGTTTTCTTCCGCCGTAAGTAGTCGCTCTACTTCACCGTAATCGTAATTTTCTCTGACATCACCGCGGGATCATGCGGCACATGCACTAAATCCCCCAAGACTAACTGCAGAGTATGTTTACCCGGCGTCAATTCGATCGTGGTCTCCGTTTGTCCGCCCCCAAAGTGGACATGATTTTTGTCGTTGGGCAGCGGCGCATCTAAGGGCGGGAGTTTTTCGACGTCAATCAAGAGATGGTGGTGGCCGGTATTTTCTTTAAATAGGCCGGCCGGGGCGACCCCCATTCCTTTTAAACCAAAAACAACCGTCACCGGGCTCGTGACTGTCGCCCCATTTTGGGGCGAAATAATATAGGTCTTAGCCCCCGCCGGCGATTTTTTCCGGACAACTTTTTCAGCTTCAGCATGGACTGGAAGTGCAATCGCCACGCTCAACACAAATAACAAAAAAATAGAGAAACGTTTCATAGTGACCCTCTCACAAATAATATAATTACTGATTATCACCTTCATCTTTGGACTCAAGACCCAAAGCCTTACGCACCCACCAGACCACGCCCGTAATCAGATGAATCGGATTCGAGAAAAAAGCCGGTGCCTTTCCTTCAAACAGATGGCCAATGAATTGCAGGATCCAGCCAAAAGTAAACAACCCCAAGGCCCACCGCCAATCCCAAAAAAAGAGTGGCAGTGAAATAACAATCAGCGGAATTCCGACTGAATGGAGTGCCCGGTTGATTGGATGTTGATGCTTTTCCCGATAAACTTCGACAAAGCCCATACCGAACCGTCTATATCAGGATTTCACTAGAGTCTCAACAGAGATTCAGATCAGCGACTGGCCGCCGTCAACGACGAAATAACTGCCTGTGGCGTAGTTCTGTTCGGCCAAATAAAGCACCTGTTTCACAATGTCAGCGGTAGAACCCCAACGCTTGAGCAGGGTCTTTTCAGCCACGGTTTCTTGCTCCTCCGCTTCCATGCCCAGGGGTGCCAAGATAGGCCCGGGACAGACGGCATTGACGAGAATTTCCGGCGCCAACTCTTTAGCCAGACTCTTCGTGAGCGCCAGCAATGCCGCCTTTGACGTACAATAGGCAACGTAGTTTTTCATCGGCCGCAAGCCCGTCCAATCGACCATGTTAATGATACATCCTCTTGATTTGCGTTTCATCGCCGGACTGAACTGTTGAGCTAAAAAGAAAGGCGCTTTGACGTGGACGGCAAAAAAATCATCCCAGTGTTCATCATTAGTCGTTTTATAAGGAGTGGGATAAAAACTCGATGCATTATTAATCAGGACATCCACCATCTCATAGTCGCGAATTATCTGTCGCGCCATTGCCTGAATCTCATCATGCCTCCGCAGATCCGCCTGAAAGGCCTCGGACTTGACGCCCTTGCCTTGAAGTTCCGTCACCAATTCCAAGGCCTCTTTTTCAGACTTATTGTAATGAATGAGTACGTGGGCCCCTTTATCTGCAAAAGCATGCGCCATTTCTCGCCCAATGCGTCGCGCGGCCCCGGTAATCAGAATGGTTTTCTCTCGAAGTTCCATTTATGCATGCCTCACCACGGCCACTAGCCATAGGAGCCAACCGGCCAAAAAGGCCAACCCGCCGATAGGCGTCACCGCGCCAAACCCTTTGATGCCGCTTAAGACCAGGACATAGAGGCTTCCAGAGAAGAACACAATCCCAAGTGTAAAGCTCCAATAAACGAAAGGAGCCGCCAGGCTGTTTTGTTTCAACCAGAGACCGACTCCAATGAGTGCTAACGCGTGAAAAAACTGATAGGTCACCCCCGTCTGCCATGCCGTCAGCATCTCTGGGGCAACATGATTTTTGAGGCCATGTGCTCCGAAGGCGCCCAACGCTACGGATAGAAACCCATTTATAATCCCTGTGATCAGTGCGATTTTTTCCATACCCATTTATCCAAAATGCAGTGACAGCCACAGTGCCAACTGCTCTACGTCATTATAGTAATGCTCCACGATGAGCCCCACGATGAACCAAACCGGAGCATGGGCCAATTGGATCTGCCCCTGAAAATTATATTTTCCCGTGTACTGCCAGATGTGCGCTCCGGTCAGCTTGGTAAGCAAGGCTCCGGTCACATACTCAACAATATAAATCGCAATCATATAAATAAAACCGCGGGCCACCCAGGACATATGGTCAATGGCCTGATTGACGGGATCGAACAGGAAGGCCAGCAGCCCATAAATTGGGAACATCCAGATATAGGATTCTCCATTCAGGCGCCACTTGCGCGTCTTGATCAGGCCGGCCACGGCCGTAAAAATCACCTCGCCAAAGATGCCGAGGACGCCGAAGAGGATAAAAAGCCAAATTTTGGGAGAAATCACCATCTTGACAACTCATAGATCCTGCTTAGCTTTTGTTCAAGGCTGAAAATGAACATTAAATGGAGGATAAAATAATGGTCGTTCGTCATTTAACGCCCTTTAGGGGTCGTCGGCATCGGGCCGTCTTGGATCCACTACGGATGCTCGATGATTTCTTTGAGGATATCGGTAACAATTCGGAACTGGCTCCGCGGACATGGACCTCCGCGGACGCGGATTTCATTCCACACCTGGACGTCATCAACGGCGAAAAAGAGATCCAGGTCCAGGCGGAATTGCCGGGACTTACGGAAAAAGACATCGATGTCTCCATTGAAAACGATGTCCTCACGATTAAGGGCGAGAAAAAACAGGAAAAAGAGGAAAAGAGTGAGGGCTATTATCGAATGGAACGCAGCTATGGTACGTTTCACCGCGAAGTCCTTCTCCCCGCAGATACGGTAGAAACGGACCACGTTAACGCCTCGTTCAAGAACGGCGTGCTGACGGTCCGAGTTCCCAAAAAAGCGGTGAAGGAGAAGAGCACGAAGAAGATCGATATCAAAGCCGAATAACGACGAGGCGTCCATCAGCTTTGGGAGGGCGGGCAAAGCCCGTCACTCCCTCGCTCCTCGTTGACCCTATTTACTAATCTCTTTAAATATGGTTAGTGACCCACATTGCCAGTGGGCGGGTCCTGCCGCATACGCAATCCTTTTGCTGCGTCTAAAAACGACGTTCAAAAGGATCGCTCGCGTCACCCGCCTAGAGTACATCAAGTGAGGAGAAACAACATGCAGCCTATGCAACAACCCCAATATAATTTGCCGCAAACCGAAACCGCGGCCACCGCCGCCATCTCAGCCTTCTTCAGCAGGGTCTATACCTGGATGGCCTTGGGGCTGGCCCTTACCGGTGCCATCGCGGCCTACGTCTCCTCGCGTCCCGATCTAGTCGCGCTCTTGCTCGGCAAGCAATTGAATTTCTTTCTCTTGATCGGCGCCACCCTCGGTCTCGTGATGGCCATCTCCTGGGGGATCAATAAGATCAGTGCGCCGGTCGCGACCGGACTCTTTCTGCTCTATGCGGCGCTCAATGGCATTTTATTTTCATCAATCTTTCTCGTCTACACCGGCGAGTCGATCGCCAAGGTCTTCTTTATCACCGGCGGCACCTTCGGCGTGATGAGCATTTATGGTTTTATCACGAAGACCGACCTCACCCGCGTCGGGCAAATCGCCTTTATGGGCTTGATCGGCGTCATCATCGCCTCGATCGCCAACTGGTTTTTCAAGAGCTCGACCTTGAGCTATATTATTTCCTACGTCGGTGTTGCCGTGTTCGTTGCCCTGACGGCCTATGATACGCAAAAACTCAAACACATTGCTCTCCAGGTTCGGGAGGGAAGTGAAGGCTTTGCGAAGGCGTCCATCATCGGCGCCTTGACGCTCTACCTTGATTTCATCAATTTGTTTCTGCTGCTGCTACGCCTCTTCGGGAGGCGGCGCTAGCTCGGCTACGATGTGTGCCGCTTGTTGATAGGCGCGGGTGGCGGAGACTGAATCCTGGAACGGACGTCGATAGATGTGAATGACATGATGGGGCTCCATCGGCACCAGGGCGTGGACCGGAGTAAATCCTAAGGCTCGCAAGACAAAATCTTCCAATGCGCCACCGGAATAAGGAAAATCCGAAACGGCAATCAAGCCGCCCCGCCTGACCGTACGGGCCAATTGCAAGGTCCCCAGTACCGTCAATGGACCCGGTTCGGGGGCCAGGTAACGCAGGGCATAGAGGGCAAGTGAAAAATCGGCCCAGCCGGCGGATCCCTGGTAAAATAAAAGGTCTCCAGCTTCCGCGGTCAAGCGCCGCGCCATTTCAACGGGATAGTTCAGTTGCAATAAGGGAATAAAACCGGTGTCATCCGGCGAATGCCTCTTGAAGTGAACCCCACCACGCTTGATCTCTTTCATGGCCCAATCGACATCAACATGATTGAAGTAGGTTAATAGCTTACGCATCGGAAGTTCACGCAGCTGATATTCAAACCATTCGCGTCGCCTGAAACGATCGCGGAGTTCATTTAAATAACCGCCAGGACCGGCAACCTGGGGACTGATCATCACGCCACTCTCGCGAAACTCACGCGCTCGTTGGATGATACTCTCTTTCATTTCAATGTAGCGGACCTCTCCGCATCGCGCCGCAACGGCTAACAATTCAAGTGGCTCCGCAAAATAGAGATCATACGCCACATCGTTTTCCTCTTCGAGTCGATGTGGGGCATCAGGATAAAAGGCCAGTTGTGCCCCAATACCCACTCCAAAAACCTTGAGATCATGGCGTCCCCGTAATGGAGAACGTTCATAGAGCCAACGCCACAGCGAGGCATAGCGCAAAGGTCGCGTATAGTTGGCCGCCTGCCAACGACCAGACGTTTTTTCGGATAACTGTGTCGCCTCCTCCAACACGCGATAGTCCGGATCCGTCCCGACTGACAGTTTTTCGGCGCTACTTTGGTGAAGGCGGGCTTGCAATTCCGTTTCAATGCATCCCGAACTCAACAAACGATCGAGGCGTACTTCCAGTTCATGCGTACTCACCGGCGCCGGACGCGTATAGGTTGAGGCCACATGCGCCGAATCGACCAAATTGCGGCTTACCTGTGACAAACGGTTCCACCAGAGGGGCGCGCCCGCCAGGACCGGCGTCGCGGTCAGCGGCAGGCTTGCAAGTGACACATACATAGGCCGTCTATCGACCTGGCCACAAAAATGTTGTGGCTTGACCGCAGCACAGGGACATGAAATGCCCATGAGATGAAGCTTTTTGATGCCCATGTTCACCTCTGGCCCAATCGGCTCCATGAGGCGATTTGGAAGTGGTTCGATGAACACGCTTGGCAAATCCGCTATAAAATCTATGCAGACCAAGCCGTTCAGCAACTCAGTGAACAGGGTATTGATGGGTTTCTCGTCCTCAACTATGCGCACAAGGCAGGGATGGCCGAGTCCCTGAATGAATGGACCTACAACTTTTGTAAACGATATCCGCAAGCCGTGCTCCTCGGGGCCATTCACCCTGACGATGAAAATCGAGATAAAATCTTAGAACGTTGTTTCAATGACTATGGTTTTGCCGGGATCAAGTTTCATTGTCACGTCAGTGCGATCCGCCCCGATGACGAACGCATGTTCCCTATTTATGAAAAACTCATCGAGCATGACAAACTCATCGTCTTGCATGCCGGTGTCGGACCCAGTCTGCGCGGGTACAAAGAAACCACGAAAGACATCAGCGGAATCCGTTTTGTCGAACCCGTCCTCAGACGCTATCCGCAACTCAAGATGATCATGCCCCATCTCGGCGCCGATGAAGTCGATGAGTTCTTCGACCTCATGGACCCGTACCCCAACCTCTGGCTCGACACGACCATGGTCGTTGCGGGTTTCTTCCCGCTCGAGATACCCTGGGGCAAGATTGAACACTATTCGGACCGCATCCTCTATGGCAGTGACTTCCCCCACATCCCCTACGACATGATGACGGAGATAAACGTCATCCAAGAGGCGCCCTTGTCCCAATCAGCGAAACAGAATCTCTTCTACGCGAATGCCGCCCGCCTCCTCGGACTGCGCTAAGTCACCCGTTTCGAATCCTGTTGAAGCCTATAAACCAAATATTAACAGCTAGTTAGAGCTTTGTTTTCATAGCAACTTCTATGGAGGCACTGCGATAAGCGCACTGCAATGACTGGCTTATTTGCACCCATGCAGGCTTACAACGCCCAAACAGCCCTGGCCTCAGCCCAACAGCTGAACATGACGCCCATCTATGGGCTGATCCAGAATCTCACCGCGTTGCGGCTTCTAGCCGAAAATAACGACTTCACGGATGACGCCAGCTTTAACATCAAGATAAACGAAGAAGTTCAACGGCTCGGTCATAACTTACAGCAACTGCCGGAATGGATGCTCCCGGAATACATCCGCTCGCAGCTGGATGCACTTCCCACCGATCCCGAGGAACGTCAGACCTTTATTGAGCAAGTCGAGGGGCTAGTTGCACGGGATAATTGGTTTCATAAGCGAGCACGAGGCGAATCGGTACGCGGCACCGAACTCCTTGAAACGGACCCCGCCGCGAGTCCTGAACGAGAACGACCGCCTTTTATCCCTCGCGCTTACAAGACGGAGGTCCCGGTCCAAAGCGAAGACCATGAACGGATCCGCCTCTCCGGTTATCGCATCGGCGAAGAATATGCCTTGTATCGCGCGCTCCATCCCGATTCGCCTTACAAATTAGTAAACCTGGCCTCCTTCACGGGCGGCGGCGTCAGCTCACATATTGTTCCCCAAGTGGTTCGATTGTTGAGGCGGGAAGGCCTACGAGTTAGAGAGATCACTTTATCCGCACCCAATCAAGGACCTGGGCTGGTCCGCGCCGAAACTCGAGATCGCGTCGACACGGCAGACGTCATGATAATCGATGATGTCCAAGTCCTTCCGTCTAATAAGTACGATGAGCTGGCCCGCGGACTCAGCCGATTTTTCAGCAAAGATACGGAGCAAGACCGCTCTGTTTTAATCATCGGTGGGCATAAATTTCTACCGAGCGCTCCCGACGATCAACTTTTTCATTTACACGATATCACTAACAATACGACGGGCCGACACATCGCCAATGATGACGAACGCCTGGATGTCATTTTTGCTCCGAAGCCGCTTAATAGGCGTCAGTCCCAACGAGTCCTAACTCAAAGAGCCGGTCATCTTTCGAGCGCAGATAAATATCGTTACACGGATTTTGTCCTCGCCCGCATCGCGCCCTACTTGAGCCTCTTACGGGAATACACGCTCTCAGACCAAATCAAGAGCCTTGAAGATGGCTTGGTATTATTTGCCAACTTGTTCGGCGACCAAGAACGTCTGGCCCGCGCCCTCCGCCGAGCTTCTATTTTTCCCGGCACCGGAAACCACGTCGATCCTTTCACGCAATCCCTACAAGCGCTGCGCCGCGGCGTCGTCGGTGATGTAAAAAAATACCTCGACGAGTTGGCCGAATAAGCGAATCAAAATTGTATCTTTTTCGCCCAGAATATTTTTACGTTTGAAATAAATTAATATTTATTTCAAGTAGTTAGATAACTCTGTGTATCTTTTTGTGCACAATAATGTCTCGAAAGCCTTGATCTAGTCGTTCCATTTTCCTAAGGACCTAGAACAATGCCACCACGCGTGAACATCTATGAATACCTGGATTACCGTCAGTTTCTTAAGGACTGGTATGAAGCCACCAAACGAACCCGTGCCGGAATGTCGTATCGTACCTTCTCTAAACGGGCAGGATTCAGCTCACCGAATACCCTTAAATTAGTGATGGAAGGGGAACGCAATCTGACCCCGGCCAGTATCGAAAAATTCATTCTAGGACTGAAACTTGATTCGAGAGAGCAGGAATTCTTTCGCAACCTGGTTCAATTTAATCAATCGTTTAACCCGGTCGAAAAAAATGATTTCTACAAACGGCTGCTTCAATCGCGCAAGTTTAGCCAACTCAAACCGATTGAAAGGCATCAATACGACTATTATTCCAAATGGTATAATCCGGTCATTCGTGAACTGGTCGCCTCCCCACATTTTGATGGAACGGCGGAATGGATCGCACAAAATATCTATCCACCCATCACTCCCGCACAAGCTGAAAAATCAATGGAGCTATTAAAACTCCTGGGCTTTATCACGAAAAAAAAGGGGCGCTGGCAACAAACCACTTCCATCCTTTCAACCGGCCCCGAAGTGAAGTCATTCGTATTTTTTAACTACCATAAGAACCTATTGGCATTAAGCGGTGAAATACTAGAATCACTCCCCGCACCACAGCGTGATGTGAGCGCTTTGACACTTGGTGTCTCTAAAGACCGTCTGCCTTTTTTAAAGAAAAAAATTCTGGAATTCCGACAGGAAATTCTCAAGCTCGTCGCGTCAGACGAGCCATCGCAGGTATTTCATATCAATATCCAATTGTTCCCGGTATCGCTTCCCTTGGACCCGGAGGATATGGCATGAAGCGCATGAAGCTCCTGCTGATACTGATTCCATTCCTATGCCATTGCGGCAGTAGCGGAGGAACGGACTCGGGGAACCCGGATAAAATCAGCCTGAATATCATCAGCTATCGCTCCAGCGATTTTCAGCAAATCGCCGTGAACGGTCTGACTTTGAATACGGCGCAGGTCGTCCTAGATCGAATCCGTTTCCGCAGCCTCAACGAATGTGATGATGAATTTGAAAACGCGAGTCCCATCGAGTTCGGCGGACCCTTCATCATCGATTTATTGCAACCCTCGAGTCTCGTAGAGCTCGACGATCTCGATGTTCCTGCGGGAACCTATTGCAGCATCACACTGCGTTTCAAAAAAATCGCCGGCAATCCCAGCACTGAAAACGTGATTGTCGGTCGTAGCGTTTATATTGAGGGAGAACGGGGCGACGGCACTCCCTTTCAAGTTGAATTAACTCAAGACGAAGACTTCGAACTGCAAAACGATGCCAATGGTTTCCTAGTCGACAATGCTGAAAGCAAAGAAAGTTTTTTCATCGCCTTTGACCTGGAGCAGTGGTTCAATAGCGTTAACCTAAATCATGCTACAACGAGCAGCGATTCAAACGGCGACCCCATCATTTTTATCAGTGCAGAGCAAAATTCAAACATTCAAGAACAAATAATCGACAATATTCAAGGCTCTGCCGATTTACTTCGGGATGAGAACAACGATCAAGAACTGGACGAAGAAGAACTGGAACCATCACTGGCACAGGGAAAAGAAGGAACTCCGGTGTTTTAATTTATATTTAAGGAGGACTCATTGATGAATCATTCATTTAAATCGATTTCGGTAACATTATCATTGTTATTTCTAGCCATGAGCTGCGGCGGGGGCGGCGGGGGCAAAAAATGTGACTTCCAAGCCCAAAGCGGCTGCGACGACGGTCAGGTCTGCGAGCAGACGACCGACGGCAAAAACGGCTGTTTTGAGCCTTTTGCCGTGCGCGGGAATGTTTTCGATCTTGCCGACGAAACCCCCATCGAAGGGGCTCATGTCATTGCACGTGATGCCAACGGATCCGTAGCCAGCACACTGGCCGTCACGGATGCTGATGGGGCCTATGAATTAGAAGTCTCCGTTACGCGCGATGAAGACGGCAATCCGCTGGACAACAACATTACACTCCGCGCGGATGCGACGGGCTATCAAACTTTTCCTGGCGGCGTACGGCAAGCTCTCCCTATTGATCTGAGTACGGCTGTCGAAGACACGGCAGCCCTGGTTGTTGAGTCATCCTTGACGGATATAGCACTGATCGCGCTGGAAGGCGGAGCAGGCACGGCCTCAATCAGCGGAACAGTAGAAATTCCCGAGGAGTCCGCCGGCGCCTTGGTCGTTGCCGAAAACGGTGGCGGCGCTGGTTTTACGGCTCTTGCCGACCGAGAAGGAACCTACAAAATATTCAACCTCGATGCCGACAGTTACACGGTCCGTGGTTTCGCCCAGGGCGTCAACTACGACAGTCAGGGCGTAGATCTGGCAGATGATGAAGAAGCTACTGTTGACCTGTCAATCGCCAATGAAGATGCAGGTGCCGTCAGCGGCAGTGTCCAAATCGTCAATGCGCCGGGAAGCTCACTGACATCAGTCATCCTGGCCGTGGAATCCACCTTCGATGAAACCCTGGTCCGAGGCGAAGTCCCGCCTGGCCTTCGCGCTCCGGCCCCCGGAACTGCACCAAATATTTCTGGCGAATATCTGATCGAAGGTGTCCCCGCCGGTGACTACGTCATCCTCGCGGCGTTTGAAGACGACCTGCTCGTGCGCGATCCCGACCTTTCGATTGCCGGCACCAGCCTATTACGTATCACGGTCGCTGCGGGAGAAACAACCGATGTGGAAGGCTTCAAGATTACCGAAGCATTGAACATTATCAGCCCGGGAGCCAGTGGCCAGGAAGCTGTCAGCAACCCGCCGACTTTCACCTGGGACGATGATTCGTCGGAAGATGAATACCAGGTCACGGTCTTCGATAGCTTCGGCAATATTGTCTGGGAAACCAGCATCGACGGCGTCAGTGGTTCTGACCCCTCCGTCACCTATGATGTCGATGGCACCGGGGCCGGCACGGCAACCGCGCTGGAAGCCGATATGTTCTACCAGTTCCGAGCGACATCATTAAAAGATGGCGTACCGATTTCACAGACAGAGGATCTAAAAGGCGTTTTCTTTTTAGAGTAAACCAAACCAAAGCAGTCCATTGGACTGCGTCTCAGCAGGGCCGCGGCAATGAATACTACCCCAATCATTTGCCGCGGCCGCTGTGCTTATCAAAACTACGGTACGGAGGATGATTCATGAAAACGAAACGAAACTTCTTTAAAAATACGTTTCTTGGAATAGTCGCATTTACTTTATTAAGCACAACATGTTTTGCGATACCGAGCGAAACAACGGCCTATGGCCCCAAAGGCCGACGCTTCGGGGCCGGCATTATTGCCGGTGAACCGACCGGCATCAGCCTACGCGGTTATGTGAGCTCGCGGGTTGCACTTGATCTGATAGCATCTTGGTCGTTTTTAGATGATGCACTGACATTAATCGGCGATGTTACTTACGACTTCTTCGATATTCCGGTGAACACAAACAGCTTCTCATTACCTTTTTATGCGGGTGCCGGAGGCATTCTCGGTTTTGGGCAAAGAGGAAAAAACGATGGGAGAACGATTGTCGGCGTCCGCGTCCCTGTCGGGGTTGCCATGCAGTTTATCAACCATCCCGTGGAAGTTTTCTTTGAGGTGGCGCCGGGCGTCCAATTGGCGCCTTCAACTAAATTTGATATCACGGGCGGCATCGGCGTTCGTTATTATTTCTTTTAGTTTCAATATATTGTTTATAAAAATGACATGATGTGGGGTGGCAATGCTATAATCGCCACCCCATGCTTATTGAGATCTCCGAAGGCATTCCGCTGAAGACTCTCATCCAAATGGGAACTCTTGCCCTTCTCGTCTCACTTGAAAGCTGGTGGCCTCAGTTTCAAGTGAGACGCGGACGGCTTCAGCATGATCTCACCAACCTCGGTTTCGGTCTGGGCAATGCGATGATCATTTTGCTCTTGTTCTCGGGGGTTATGGCGATCGTCGCCGCTCAAACGACTGCATCCCATTTTGGTCTCTTGAACCTGTGGCCCGGCCCCGCCTGGCTCCGCTGGTGTGGAGCAGTCGTACTCTTCGATCTATGGATGTACCTCTGGCACCGGGCCAATCACAGGATACATTTTTTGTGGCGCTTTCACCGCATGCATCACACCGATTCGACATTGGATGCCAGCTCAGCACTCCGCTTTCATCCGGGAGAGATTATCTTATCATCATTACTGAGGCTGCTCGTCTTGCCTCTGCTCGGCATGACGCTGGCGGAACTTCTTCTTTACGAAACCTTATTGCAACCGGTTATTCTGCTGCATCATAGTAACATCCGCTTTCCCGAACCGCTTGATCGCGTCCTGCGAGCCGTCATCGTCACACCGCACATGCACTGGCTCCACCACTCGGACCGAGTGCAAGAACATAACTCCAACTATGCGAGTATCTTTTCGTGGTGGGATCGAATTGGGCGTAGTTTTCGTCACCGTAAAGATATCGAGGCGATCGACTACGGATTGCCTCAGTTTCAAGGTCCACAATGGCAGAGCGCTGTCGGCATGATTCAGACACCTCTGAAATAAAACTGTCTTTGCGGAGAGGGAGGGATTCGAACCCTCGGTACGTTGCCGCACACACGCTTTCCAAGCGTGCGCCTTAAGCCACTCGGCCACCTCTCCGTAATAATGGGGGTGTGTGCTCTGCCCAACACCCCCATACCCCATAAATGGTTCACTCGCGCGGAGTCAATCCGACGCTCGTTCACGAACACTCCATTTGATAGAGTTTTTTTGACAGTTCGTAAATAGTTTTCTCGGAAGCTAGACACGGGAGAGATATTAAGTTACGGCCCACCTAATTATGGCTGATATTCAATTGAGCGCTGAACTGACAAACTCAGGCTGGAGCGTCAACGTCCAAGTCCATGAAAATGGCACTGAGACGCGGCACCAAGTCAGCGTGCCCAAAAAGGACTATGAAGCCCTCACCGACGGCAAGGTCGCAGTCGGCGAACTCGTCAAGGCCTCCTTTGAATTCTTACTGGAACACGAGCCCAAAGAGGCCATTCTTTCCGCTTTTGATATCATGACCATCGCCCGCTATTTCCCGAATTATTCTGACGCCATCCGTCAACGTCTGGGTATTTAACGCGGTGCACTCAGACAAACATCTGATATGATTAGCAAAATGCAATGCGTTATAGAGTCGGCGCAAATACCTATCAATAAAGGATTTGCGAGCGATAGAATCTTTACCCTCGAGGGAAAAATATCGTATAATAGGATGTGATCCGGAAACAAATCATCTCATTAATCGCGCTGATTCTAATGGCGTGGTCCGCTTCAGCGTGGGCGGATTGCTATATCTTCAATCTTGGCGATGGTGATCGACTTCACGACTGTGATGACAGTCGCGATAGCGGTTACGAGATCGGTTTTGGTGGCGGTGACGGTGTGCTCATGCGCCAGGATGGACTCGTTGACTATGTATTCGGAATCGACGAAGTCGACTCGGTGATTATGCGTTCTGATGGACGTATCGATGACGCGTATCACGTCGGCTATGGCAATGCCTTTGTCGTCCAGGATTTGCCGCCCATCGACCAAAGCATCGACCTAACCTATATGCGGCTCGAAGCACATCCTTGAGGAGCTTCATTGCGATCGTCACGGCTGTATCGGGATTCAGATCAGCTAGGTGTTAACGATCAATTTGCCGAATCATACGGCGATCGCCTAACCCCTGATTCTTTCAGCTAAATCCCGTCCCATATCGTAAAGACGCCCCAGGACATCAGGACGAGACTCCAAGAAACGGTTGACCGGGATCTTTTCCGTCGGATGAATGACATGAATCTCCTGGTCGGGATAGCGCTCGCGTAAGGCATCGAGATCAAGCGGACGAGGCAATGGAACATTCTCCTCTAGGCGCGCCAGGTGAGCTAATAGATCGCTGACGCGGAAACGACGTGGAAGAAAACTCAAACGACGCGAGGCTTTGTCAAAGCCTCGTAATAACGATCTCAACTGACGTCGAAATAACGTTTGTACCGGCCGATCAAAGACGTAGCCTTTTTTGCTACTCGTCACTACAAAGACGTGATCCGCCCCAAAATCAAGTGCCAATTGAACCGGAGCATTATTGGTAAAGACTCCATCTATGAGAACATTAGCTCCATCAATGATGGGATTACCATAAAGAAACGGAACGCGTGATGAGGCAATAACAGCTTGACTCAGTTCCTCCGGCGACCGAACAACGATCCAGTCTTCATCAGAGCGCTGAGAATGTTCTACGATATGAGTAGGGGGAGGCTTGGATGTGAAGTAGCGTGTTGAAAAAAGGCGATTGCCATCTGCCAGTAAAGACGCGCCAATTTCGGAGAGTTTAGCCGCATCGGCTGCAGAGGAACCAGCAAGAAATAAATGGAGGCCCGCCAGAAAAAGACGTAAATGATCGTGCCGAAGCTCGGCAAGGGCTTCATTACGATAGTGGGTCGCGGTCAGCACAAGCGCTGTCTGACTCTCAAAGGCACGCGCTGAATCAACCAGTCCGCTCTTAAATATCTGCTGCAAGGCTGCGGGGTAAGGGTTGAGATTATGCCGTCGTGGAACCAAGCGGGTGGCCTGTCCAAATTGAATCCAGCCGGAGCGCGCCATGTCATGATCAAAAGGACCACCCGCGGCCGCGGCGGCCGCAATGAGGCTTCCCGATGAACTGCCGATCGCAAGTTGAAATGGCTGGGACCCCACCCCGGCAGCTTGAAGACGAGAACCCAGTTCAAAGACAAAACCCGTTTGAAACGCGCCCCACATGGCCTCTCCAGGCAAGACGAGCGCCACGGATGACATTGAAGTTGCTGCACCAAGCATGGGGACGTCTTCGGCACCACCAAACATTGGTTGCTCAAAAATTGCTTATTTTCTACGGGAAAAAATGATGAAAAAACCGAATATTATCAAGATAAGTGGCCAGAATCCGATCGAGTAGGGACCAATCATAAAATTGAACTGAAAGATCAAACCAATCCCAATCAGAATAATCGGCGTCCCGTAGGCCCGCCAGGCCTTGCCGCGGCTCATGTTATCGACGATCATCGCCACCCCGATCACAAACATGATCCCGGGCCACCAGTAATCGGTGACGGCAAGGACTCCTATCCCGATCAGGATCAGGCCATGAAAGGTCCGTAGATGCCAATTCTCATTGCGGGCCATGGGTTTCCTTTAGCTATCTTACGCAACAACATCAATGCGAAAATCAGCCTAGACGCCTCAGCCCAGCGTGCTATAAGGCCTTTGTGTCCTACCAAGTACTTGCCCGTAAATACCGGCCCCAGAGTTTTGAAGAGGCCATCGGCCAAGAGCCGGCCACCCGTACGCTCAAAAATGCGATCGCACAGCAGCGCCTGCACCACGCCTATCTCTTTACCGGTCCCCGTGGCGTCGGCAAGACCTCCCTAGCCCGCATCTTTGCCAAATGCATTAACTGCGAAAAAGGACCCACGACCGCTCCGTGTCAGGCGTGCACTCCTTGCGAGGAGATTACGGCAGGATCATCCATGGACGTCCAAGAAATCGATGGAGCCTCCAACACTTCGGTCGATGACATTCGATCCCTTCGGGAAAATGCCAAGTACACCCCGGGATCGGGCCGCTATAAAATTTATATTATCGACGAAGTCCACATGCTGTCCAAGTCAGCCTTTGCGGCGCTGCTCAAGACACTAGAAGAACCTCCAGACCACGTTCGATTTATTTTTGCGACGACCGACCCGGAAAAAATCCCGGCGACCATCCTGTCACGCGTGTTACGTTTTGATTTCCGTCGCCCTTCCACCGAACTATTGCTCACGCACCTTGAGCGCATCGCTGCGGATGAAAAAATCGACGTCCCACGTGAAGCCCTACTCTGGATCGCACGTCAAGCGGAAGGCAGCGTCCGTGATTCGTTGAGCCTCTTTGACCGTGTAATCTCTTTCGCCGGCGACAAAATCACCGAAGCTGATGTACTCCAGGCCTTAGGCATCAGCGGTCGTAATGCCGTCCTTCAGCTACTGGACCACGTCATCACCCGCAATACGGAAGGCGCACTCCAATTCGTTAATGATCTCTATAATGAAGGCCAAGACATCAAACAATTTGGCCAGGATCTCATGGAAGCGATTCGCGATGTCCTCGTTTTTAAAGTCACCGGCGACAAAGGCTTTAGTGATTGGAGCCAGGGCGAAAAAGATGCCGTCCAGCAACTCGCAAGCAAGAGTGAAATCGACGAACTGGAATACCTATTTCACCTGTTTCACCGCGCCTATCGCGAAATTCTTTATAGCCCCTTACCACGCGTCCTTCTCGAGATTACCGTGATGCGTCTGTGTACGCGCCATGACCGCCAACCCCTTGCCGACGTCATCGCGCGTCTGGACTCCATAGAGAGTGGTCCAGCATCGCAATCGCAACGCACATCACCGCAGACTTCTACGGCAAAACAAACTCCGCCGAGTAGCGGGAGCAGTAATCCTTGGGAACAGTTTCTTAACTTTGTTGAACGCAAAAAGCCGGCCCTGGCCGCCGTATTAGCTCAAGCCCGTTGGGATGGCGAAATCGATGGGCGCATTCAATTAGGATATCCCCCACAGGCGGCCCACCGTACCCTCCTGCAGGATCCAGCCCGGCAACAGATTCTCGCGCAATTAGGGCAAGAGTTTTTTAAAAAAGAGATCATTATGACTAACGGCTCCGCGGCACCTGTATCGACCAACCCAGAACAAACCGAAGCGGAGAATTCAATTATCGATGAGGCGATAGCCATTTTTAAACCAACACGCACGGAAATGGAAAAGAGGTAAGTGTTATGGGCGATGGTTTTGATTTAATGAAATTAATTAAAGAAGCCGGCAAGATGCAAGAGATGGTCTCGTCTCAGCAAGAATCGCTTGCCAAGAAATTCTTCGAAGCCGAGACTGGCGGGGGCATGGTGAAGGTTAAGATCAACGGATTGCAAGAGATCCAATCGATTGAAGTTGAGGAAGAGGCCCTGGCAACACTAGGCCTCAAAGCCGTCATGGACCTGGTCACGGCCGCCGTTAATAGCGCCTTACAAAAGGCCAAAGACGCCGTCAAAGGCGATATGATGAGCGCCTTCCAAAACATGGCCGGCGGGCTGGTAGGTAAAGATGAATAGCAATTCGTTCGATCAACTCATTGAATCTCTCCGCAAATTACCCGGCATCGGGGAAAAAACCGCAGCACGTCTCGCCATGTACATACTCCGCTCTACCGGCAGCTATGCACTCGAGCTTGCTCAGGCCATCCAAGATGCAAAGACCAAGATAGGCTTCTGCAATCTCTGCCAAGATTTAACCGAGGCCGACCTCTGCCGTATTTGCAGCAGCGATCAACGAGATCAGACTCTTGTGTGTATCGTTGAAGACCCATCGAGCATGCACGCCCTAGAACAAACAAATCAATATAACGGGCGCTATCACATTTTGCATGGCAGCCTTTCTCCCATGCAGTCGATTGGCCCCGAGAGCCTTCAATTGGATCGACTGAAAGAAAGACTGCGCAATGACTCAACGATAAAAGAGATTATTTTAGCGCTCAATTCAGACCCAGAAGGTGAAGCCACCGCTCTTTTCATCAAGGAATTTTTGCAGGAACTGCCACTTCGCATCACGCGCATTGCCTCTGGAATTCCAGTTGGCGCTCATGTACAGTACACGGACCCCATCACTTTATCGCGGGCCTTATCAAGCCGCTACGAATTGGGAGGCTGAGATGTCTTTTATCAACCCGGAAAAGAAGAGTGTGACTCTCAAGATCATTTATTTCGGACCCGCCTTGGCAGGGAAATCAACCACCCTCCGTCAGCTTCACAAACATTTTAAAAGCAAGAAAGAAGGGAAAATATCCAGCCTCACTCGTAATTATGAAGAATCAGCTTTTTTTGATTTTTTACCTTTGTCCGCGGGCTCCTATGAAAATTATGAAATCCGTTTTCACTTGTACGCCATTCCGGGCCCGATTCTCTATGAAGCCAACCGGCGTTTTCTCATGAAAGGCATTGATGGCATCGTCTTTGTCGCGGATTCGCGGCTCGCACGCCTAGAGGAAAATCTGGCTTGTCTGCAGGACTTGGAAAATAATCTGCGCAACCAAGAAACTTTTCTCGAAGAGGTTCCCTTGGTCATGCAATATAACAAACGGGATCTCAAAGAAGAGACGGTTCCTTTGGGCATCCTCAACAATATTCTCAATCCAACCGAACGCCCGGCCTTTCAAACAATTGCCTCACGAGGGGAGAGCGTAGTGGAACCGCTCAAAATCCTGACCAAACAGGTCCTGCGCGAACTCCACTACCCGGGCTAATTATCCTTTCGGTACTTTTTCCCAATCAGCAAGAAATTTTTCAATTCCGATATCCGTTAACGAGTGCTTGAAGAGCTGCATAATGACGTTAAAGGGAATCGTTGCAACATCCGCCCCGATCAGGGCCGCCTGATGAACATGAATGGGATTCCGTATGCTCGCGACGAGTATCTTGGTTGCAAAACCATAATTGTCATAGATCGTGCGAATGTCATCAATAAGCTGCATACCGTCCTGACCGATATCATCGAGTCGTCCGACAAAAGGGCTCACGTACGTCGCTCCCGCTTTAGCCGCTAACAGGGCCTGATTCGCAGAAAAAGTCAGCGTCACGTTGGTTGGAATCCCTTCTTCGCAACAATGATGAACCGCCTTGAGTCCCTCCGGTGTGTTGGGAACCTTGATGACAATTTTGCCCTTATTAATCTCATAATAATGATGGGCTTCTTTCATCATCCCTTTGGCGTCTTGACTGACAGCTTCGGCACTAATCGGGCCATCGACAATATTCGATATCTCGTGCAATACCTCATCATAGGGGCGGCCGGTTTTCGCAGCCAAACTCGGGTTGGTGGTCACCCCGTTAATCACGCCCATTTCCTGGGCCTCACGAATCTCGTCGACCATTGCGGTATCAATAAAAAATTCCATTATGACTCCTTCTATTCAACATGCTGATACTTGTCTCGACACTCCAAACTACAAAAATAGTGCCCCCCATGAGCTATGGCCTTATCGCGAGGCAGGTAGGTCTTGCAAGTCGGATCCATGACCAATTCGGTCGGGGCCTGGACGGCGCCTTGATTGGAGTTCTGTGGGCCTCTCGTTACGCGGCTGGCCGTACTCCGCTTAAACAACTGGTAGGCCAAATAGCCCAGAATAATTATGAGAAGGACCCGCAACATGCGGCCACCTTACCTGGTTGAGGAAATTCTGCAAGGTTCTCCAAGAGAGAGTGAACGGACTGGCACGTGACGGGATGCCGCCACTGCGGCTCAAGTTCCGCTAAAGGTCTCAGGACAAATTCGCGCCGCGTGAGCTCCGGGTGAGGCAGACATAACACACCTGATGGAATCTGTTGCGTCCCATAGCTCAAAATATCAAGATCAATAGAACGCGGCGCCCACTTTTCATGACGGACTCTTCCACACTGATTTTCAATGATTTGCAAAGCACGCAACAACTCGTAAGCCCCTAGAGTCGTTTCGATCTGGCAGACGGCGTTCAAAAAATCCGGGCCCACCGAACTGTCGATTGTCATGGCTTCACTCCGATAGATCGAGGAAACCTTGCGTAACTGGATACCTGAAGTATTCGCGAGTTTTTCGAGGGCCACTTCCAAGTAATGGCGGCGATCACCAATGTTGGAACCAAGTGAGATATAGGCTCGCGTCATTGTCATTAGATGACTAGTTTGGCAATCCGTTCAGCGGCTTCGCGCAGACGTTCTTCCGGAGCTGTTAGCGAAAAACGAACATAACCTTCACCCGTCTCACCAAAACCATTACCGGGGGTACATACCACTGCGGCCTCTTCGATCACTCGTGCTGCAAATTCTTTGGAAGTTGTTCCTTCCGGAATTTCCACCCAAATATAGAAAGCCCCCTCCGAGCAGGCGATCTTCATCCCCGCCTGCTGCAAACTTTCTTCCAGCATCGAACGCCGGCGTCCATAGAGGGCACGCATCTCAGCAACACATGATTGGTCACCCGTTAAGGCCGTTGCGCCGGCCTCTTGCAAGGCCTCAAAAATACCCGAATCCACATTCGTTTTAATTTTACCTAAACCTGCAACGATCTCCGGATGCCCGGCAGCAAAGCCAATGCGCCACCCCGTCATATTATAGGTCTTTGATAACGAATGAAACTCGATGCCAACATCCTTGCCACCAGGAAACTGCAGCAGACTTAGCGGCTTCTCATCACCGGGATAAAACTCAGAGTAAGCGACGTCACTCGCAATAATGACATTATACTTATTAGCAAAGGCGATTAGTTCCTCATACAAAGAGGCCGGTGCCATTTTGGAAGTCGGATTGTTCGGGTAATTGACAAACAAAAGCTTCGCTTTAGTGGCCACTTCTTCGGGAATGGCCGCAAGATCGGGCAAGAAATCATTCTCGCGCAATAACGGCACAGGATAAGGCTGTCCTCCAGCCAACAAGGTGGCGGCAGAATAAACCGGATAACCCGGATCCGTAAATAGACAGACGTCCCCAGGGTCAAGAAAGGCAAAAGGAAGATGGTAAATCGCCTCCTTGGTACCGATGCAGCTTACAATTTCTTTGGCAGGATCGGCGCTGGCACCAAAACGCGTCTCAAGAAAAGACGCGGCCGCTTCTCGAAAGCTCATCATTCCTTCATAGGAAGGGTAGCTATGATACTCGGTTTTTTTTGCCGCTTCCTGGAGGGCCTTAACAATATGTGATGGGGTTGGCTGATCGGGGTCCCCGATGCCAAGGCTGATAACATCTTTACCTTTTGCTACCTGTTCGGCCTTGAGGCGATCGAGCTCCGCAAAGAGGTAAGGCGGCAGCTGCCCCAGTTTTTTTGCAACTTTGATATCCATGAATTTATCCTTTGAAATTGATTATTTAAGCCCCAATACATCCTGCATGTCATAGAGGCCGGGGCTACGGTCAATGAGCCACTTGGCGGCGCGAATGGCACCTTTGGCGAAGGTGTCCCGTGAACTCGCCCGATGCGTGATTTCCAAGCGCTCACCGATTCCTGCAAACAAAATCGTATGATCTCCAACGATGTCGCCACCCCTAATTGTTTGCAGACCGATCTCCCTCGTTGTTCTTTCACCAGTCATGCCTTCACGGTGATAAACCGCATCTTTGGCAAGATCGCGACCCAAGGCTTCCGCCAAGACTTCAGCAGACCGCATGGCCGTCCCCGAGGGGGCATCCTTTTTAAGTCGATGATGGGCCTCGATAACTTCAACGTCGTAATCATCTTGCAAGACCTTGGCGGCCTCAGCAATAAGTCGCCACATCAGATTCACGCCGACACTCATATTAGGCGCCATGACAACAGCGATTTTTTCCGCCAGGCGTTGCACCGAAACTTTTTGGTCATCGGTGAGCCCCGTAGTCCCTATAACCATGGGGGTTCCGTGTTCGGCCGCAATTTCCAAATTGGCAATCGTTGACTCGGCCGACGAAAAATCAATGAGCACATCGGCCGCTTGAGCGGCCGCATTACGATCGTGAGTGATCGCTAAGGCGGCCCCGGCAATCCCCGCCAACTGCCCCGCAGCTACTCCGATGTGCTCCGAATCTTCCGCCTCGATGGCAGCAATCAGCTGAGCCTCGGTATCTTCTTCAATGCAGGCGACCAGTCGACGGCCCATCCGCCCTCCGGCCCCAATGATGGCGATCTTTTTCATAGCAAACCAAACTCCTTTAAGGTCTTTGTAAGCTGGGCCTTGTGTTCAGTGCTCATGGCACACAGTGGCAGGCGAAATTCTTCTGCACACTTTCCTAGCATGGCCAAGGCTGTTTTTACCGGAATCGGATTCGTCTCAATAAAAAGTCGATCATGAAGGGGCATTAATTCCCGATGCAACGATTTCGCTTCTTCGGCCTTACCTTCAATCATCAAGTCACAAAAGCGCGACATTTGTTGCGGAACAATATTTGCGGTTACAGAAATAACACCACGGCCACCAAGTTCCATAATTTCATAGTTTTGTGAATCTTCGCCCGACAAAATAATAAAGTCGGGACCACACAGGTCGCGAACTTGTCGAATCTGATCCAGATCCCCGCACGCCTCTTTAATGCCGATAACATTTTTGAACGTAGCGATGCGCGCCACGGTCTCAGGCAACATATTCAAGGCCGTCCGCCCCGGAACATTATAGAGAAAGAGCGGCAACTCACTCGCTTCGGAGATCGCCTTAAAGTGCTGATACAACCCTTCCTGGGTGGGTTTATTATAATAAGGAGTAATTTGCAGGGACGCCGTCACGCCCATCTTTTCCGCCGCTTGTGTCATGCTAATCGCTTCGCGGGTTGAATTAGATCCGGTTCCAGCAATAACATACAATTGATCGCCGGCCTGTTCCTGGACGATACGAATCACCTCGTCGTGCTCGTCATGACTGAGCGTCGCCGACTCTCCGGTTGTTCCGCAGGGAACAATGCCTTTAGTGCCTGCTTGAACGTGCCAGTCAACCAAAGCGCGTAATGTCTTTTCATCGATAGACCCGTCACGAAATGGCGTAACGAGGGCAACACATGAGCCTTGAATAGCTGTCATTTAACTTCCTTCTTATAAATCAATCGTCCCATCAAAGACTTTCTCAGCAGTCCCTGTCATGTAAACGTTATCATCATTGAGATCCCAATGGATATCAAGTTTGCCTCCGGGGAGTTCAACCTTAATCTTCCTTTCGGTATAGTTATTGAGCACCCCAGCAACAGCGGCCGCACAGGCCCCGCTACCGCAGGCTCGTGTTTCACCCGCACCGCGTTCCCACACACGCAATCTAATGACTTTTTTATCCAGCGGCTGGACAAACTCAACATTCGTACGCTTAGGAAATATATTATGACTCTCTAACAAAGGACCATACGTCTCAACCGGATAGCTTTCTACATCATTCACAAAAACAACACAGTGCGGATTGCCCACAGAAACGCAGGTAATTCGAAAGTCCCGCCCTTCCATTCGCAAAGGGCGGTTGATGACACGCCCACTGAGATTGACCGGAATATCCTTCCCCTTTAGAATCGGACTCCCCATGTTGACACGAATCGAATTCTTATTCACGAAGCTCGTCATCTGAATCCCTGCCTTGGTCTCAACTGTTAATTCTTTTTTAGCTGAAATCTTTTTGTCGCGGACAAAACGAGCCAAGGCGCGGAGACCGTTGCCACACATCTCCACCTGTCCGCCATCGGCATTGTATATGACCATTTTATAGTCCGCTTTGCGCGATTTACTTAAGACAAGTAGTTGATCCGCCCCAATCCCAAAACGTCGATCGCAAAGCCCGCGAACAACCTTGGGTGTCAAAGTTAATTTAGATTTCAATGCGTCAAAAAAGATAAAATCATTTCCCAACGCCTGCATCTTGGTGAAATTCTTCTTCATGTTAATCTCCTAAACTAAAAATTTTGGTACGTGTTCCCCCTTCGGCAAGTCTTTGTAAGACTCACGTTCGCGAATCACGTAATGTTTCCGGCCCGACACAAGCACTTCGGCAACACGGGGCCGTGAATTATAATTAGATGACATCGTAAAGCCGTACGCACCGGCACTCATCAGGGCCAACAATTCATCGGACTTCACTGCGGCAATATGACGATCTTTGGCCAAGAAGTCGCCCGACTCACAGATCGGCCCGACGACATCGACTTTGACCTTCCGCCGGCGCGTCTTCTGAACCGGCCGTACTTCATGATAACTCCCATACAATGACGGCCGCGCTAAATCATTCATGGCCCCATCCACCACGACAAACTTCTTCCGACCCGTACCCTTATTGTAGAGCACCTTTGTAACAAAAACCCCCGCATTACCGGCAATGGAGCGGCCGGGTTCCATGATCAACGTCGCATCCAAGGATCCAAGACTCTTTTTGAGGGCCTTGGCATAGCGGGTCAGTGAGGGCGGTTTTTCCTTATCATAGGTAATCCCCAGCCCTCCTCCGATATCGATATAACGAATAGAAATCCCCAGACGACGGATGCGTTTTACCAATTGCGCAACCCGCTCACTCGCCTCGACAAAGGGGCCCAGCTCAGTGATTTGAGAACCAATATGGCAACTGATCCCAACAAAGTCTACATGGCGATAGCGGGGCCCTTGCGCATAGACTTTGAGGGCATCAGGCACCGGAATCCCAAACTTACTCTTTTTGAGACCTGTCGAGATATAGGGATGCGTCTTCGGATCAATATTTGGATTGACCCGCAACGACACGGGCGCCTTTTTTCGCAGGCGCTTAGCCACCTTGTCAATCGCCGCCAGCTCCTCTACCGATTCTACATTAAACATGAGAATTCCACTCTTGAGCGCGTATTCAATCTCTTCGGTCGACTTTCCCACGCCCGAAAAGACAATGCGTTCCGCGGGCACCCGCGCCGTGAGACAGCGAAAGAGCTCCCCTCCGGTCACGATATCGGCACCACCTCCCAGCTGAGCCACGGCCCTGAGGATGGCGAGATTGGAATTGGCCTTGATTGCAAAACAAATCAGGTGAGGCAGACCTTCAAAGGCTTGTTCATAGGACAAAAAATGTTCGCGGATCGCCTCATAACTATAGGCATAGTAGGGCGTTCCAACCTCTCGAGCCAAACGCTCAAGGGAAACCGATTCGCAATAAAGGCGATCTTTACGATAACTAAAGTGACTCATTATTTTACTCGCTTTGCCAGCCGTTTCTGGTGTCGACGAATCTCCTGTAACACGTTCGCCGGTGCGGTTCCGCCGACAACACGTCGCTTGGCTATCGATTGCTCGGATTGCAATGCGTGATAAATATCTTTTGTAAAAACGGAACTTAACCGCTGCAATTGAGACAACGACAAAGCCGCCAATGAAACCCCTTTTTGAATAGCTAACTTCACGGCCCGTCCGGCAATTTCATGGCCCTCGCGAAACGGCACGCCCTTCATGACCAGCCAATCCGCCATATCCGTCGCCAACATGGCAGGATCATCTGCCGCCACATTGATTCGCGCCTTATCGATACGGCATTCTTTAAGCATCTCCGCCAGCACGGTCAGGGCGGGCAGAACATTCGCAAAGAAATCAAAAAGCGGCTCTTTATCCTCTTGCAGGTCTTTATTGTAGGCCAGCGGAAGTCCCTTCAGCACGGTCAGGAGCGCCATCAACTGACCGATCACGCGCCCGCTCTTGCCGCGAATCAATTCCGGAATGTCCGGATTCACTTTTTGGGGCATCATGGACGAACCCGTACAGAAGGCCTCCGGCAGTTTCAAAAACCCGAATTCCTCTGTAGACCACAATATCAGCTCTTCGCTCAAGCGGCTCAAATGAACCATCAGCAGGGAACCCGCGGCCAGGATTTCGACGGCGAAGTCGCGATCGCTGACGGCATCCAAACTATTGTGCGACACCGCAGCAAAACCCAGATCCTTGGCCAATGCCCGCCGATCGATGCGAAACGCGTTGCCCGCCAACGCCCCGGAACCAAGCGGCAAGACCGATGTACTCTTGAGCGCCGCCGCGAAGCGCTCCTCGTCACGCTCCAGCATCTCGACGTAAGCGAGGAAATGATGCGCCAAGAGCACCGGTTGAGCCCGCTGCAAGTGGGTATAACCCGGAACCCGGACCTTCTGCCAGACGCGGGCCTTCGATACGAGGACCTTCTGAAGCCCTCTCAAGGCACGCCGCAGCTGTTTGAGTTGATCGAGGCAGTAGAGCCGCAGATCCGTCGCTACTTGGTCATTGCGACTCCGACCGGTATGCAGTTTGCCGCCGACCTCACCGATCCTGTCGATCAGGGCCCGCTCCACGTGGGTATGGATGTCTTCAAGCTCCGTCTGATAGGGAATCCGGCCGGCCGCCAGGTCCTTCGCAACCCGGTTTAGACCCTCCTGAATCCGTCGAGATTCGGCCCCAGTCAGAAGACGAGCCCGCGCCAAGGCCTTGGTATAGGCGATACTCCCTTGAATATCGTAGGGAGCCAGCTTGTGATCGAAAGGGATCGAGGCCCCAAATCGGAGCGCCTCCGGGTCCATCTGGCTCTTAAAGCGGCCACTCCAGCGTTTACGTCTCATCACCATCTTCTAAAAATCGCCTGTTATCATGTCAATGAAAACCCTTTAAAAACACTTGACTGACCGTGACCTATTTCGCATACTTGCCTTACTTCCGCCAGGAACCAACTCGGCGGTCAATCCCACGAAAGCGAGATCTTTACTACAAACCCGA
Source organism: bacterium (assembly GCA_965216315.1). GTDB lineage: Bacteria > UBA10199 > UBA10199 > 2-02-FULL-50-16 > JAJFLM01 > CBDCFN01. Next base: position 85,462 of record CBDCFN010000015.1, read on the forward strand.
AAGACGATTTCCGTTATGCCACCAAAAAAATCTGCTGCCAAAAGGCCTCATTCGCCCCGTCCAAACGACCAAAACCGGCCCCGTCGCGCCCCTGAACCAAACCGGGCCCCTCGGTCTGACGGTCCCCCGAAAGCAGCACGGCCCCAGCAGGTCAATCACGAAGAAAATGTGGGCTCTCCCGTCAACGGGACGATGAATCTCAAAGAACTTAAGATGATGCCCATCGATGAACTCACCCACTTAGCCAAGGACTTTGGCATCGAAGGGGCGGCCGGAATGCGGAAGCAGGAACTGATGTTTGCCCTGCTGAAGGCCCAGACGGATAAAAAAGGCGCCATTTACGGTGAAGGCGTCCTCGAGATATTGCCGGATAATTTTGGCTTTTTACGGGCCAATGATGCGAACTATCTCCCGGGACCGGATGATATTTACGTGTCCCCCTCCCAAATCCGCAAATTCAACCTGCGGACCGGCGACACGATTTCCGGTCAAATCCGTCCGCCGAAAGAAGGTGAGCGCTACTTTGCCTTACTCAAGGTGGAATCAATCAATTTTGAAGACCCCTCTGTCGCCCAAGATAAAATTTTGTTCGACAACTTAACGCCCTTTTATCCGAACGAACGACTCCATCTGGAGTACACTCCCAAGAATTACACCACCCGGATCATTGATCTCATGGCCCCTATCGGCAAGGGACAACGTGGTCTGATCGTCGCAGCACCTCGAACCGGTAAAACGGTCATGATGCAAGACATTGCCAATGCAATCTCGATCAATCATCCCGATGTCGTGCTGATGGTCCTGCTCATCGATGAACGGCCGGAAGAAGTCACCGATATGCAACGTTCGGTTAAAGGTGAGGTGATCAGCTCGACCTTCGACGAACCCGCACAACGCCACGTTCAGGTTGCCGAAATGGTCATCGAAAAGGCCAAGCGTTTGACCGAGCACAACAAAGACGTCGTCATTCTTTTAGATAGCATCACGCGCTTGGCACGCGCTTACAATACGGTTGTGCCGCCGTCCGGCAAAATTCTTTCCGGTGGTGTCGATTCCAATGCACTGCATAAACCAAAGCGTTTCTTCGGGGCCGCACGCAACATCGAAAATGGCGGCTCACTCACGATCCTTGCCACAGCCCTGATTGATACCGGAAGTCGCATGGATGAAGTGATCTTCGAAGAATTTAAGGGCACCGGTAATTCCGAGATCCATCTCGACCGGCGCCTGATGGAAAAACGTATTTTCCCCTGTATGGATATCAATCGTTCCGGAACGCGAAAAGAGGAACTGCTTTTGGATGAAAATATCCTCCAAAAAGTTTATATCCTTCGAAAAATTCTCCACCCGCTCAACGTCATCGATGCGGTCGAATTTATGATCGACAAGATGTCATCGACCGAAAACAACGTCGAATTCATTGATTCAATGAATCAGTAATAGGGGCTAGCGTCGCCCCCTCCAGAAGCAAAGCTCCTGGAGCCTCCCCCATCTCACTCGCGTTGCTCGTTAGGTCGCTTATGCTCCCCACAATGTGTTTCCCTCCCTTTGTAAAGGGAGGCTAGGAGGGATTTAATTGCCAAGCAACTTTGGTGCTCTTTGATCGAAGAGAAGTCATGAATATCGCCGCCCTGCAGCACATGGCCCGTATGTTTACCGGTGTCATTTTGCCCGGCCATACCCTTGGCGCCATTCAACAGCACAATGACATGCATCGGAGGACCCTGGGGATGGCGCTCCATGCCGGTCTGCAACCGACTCAGGCTCATCTGATTACGGTGAGCATACCGAATGACGTCGGGGTCGGTTTTCTGTTTCAAGAGGCCACTGACGGACTCAATCAGGCCCAGTTGCTCTTGATCGGCCGCAGCCACCAACCCGAAGCCCTGCGCTTTCAGAATCCCATCCCCCAGGAACTCCATCGCATTTCTCTCATGTCCTACTTATCCGGACAAGATGAAGCACCACCCATTCATCAATATGCTGCGCTCGCTCATCTAACTCCAATGCTGCAGGCCGCTATCGGCGAAGCCGACATCGAGGCATTGCAAGCACAACTTTTTGATTATGCCCTGATGCCGAAACGTCCGCTCGGCGTCGTGCCTAGTATTGAGATGACACCAGGGCCTGCGTTGGAAATCTTTGATACGCTGATCGACCATATTCAATTTCATGAGCAAAAAGGACTGAACACCCGGATCCGTCATGCCCTCACCGCACAGGGCATTCATTTTGTCGGTCAATTGGTGCGTCTGTCACCTTCCGCCTTGCCTGGAGGACAACAAACACGGCAAGCAATCTTGAATTATCTTCAGGCTCACGACTTGAGCCTCGGCATGGACAACCGGAACTGGCAAAAGCCGGGCCGCCACCACCGTGGCTTGATGCAAACACCGCTTACGTCTCTTTCGTTCACTTACGTAGGAGGGATGAATCAAGCGTTGCAACGACATCTCGTTAATGCCGGCGCAGTTACATTGGAAGATGTCCTGCACCTCAAGAAAACGGATCTCCTCAATAGGCCCTACTTTAATATTGGGCATTATGACACGATCCGAAATTTCCTGCGCTCACTCGGACTTGACTTTGACAAGTAGACTATCGCTTAAACACCGCCAAGGCATTTGGCACGCGCTCATAGCCTTCCATGAGAATTTTTTTATCCCCTGCATTAAGATAAAACTGAGTTGAACTTCCCCCATCGAAATTGAGGGCGTTGCTACAGTAAGGCTTGAGGGCACGGGCAAAGGCATGCATCGTAATCGAACCCGGCGTGGCCGCAGCAATAATGACGCGGCCCTTAGGCGTAATACAAACTCCCGACCGCCGCCGCGGCACATCATTTTTAAATTTCGGAATATTGCCATCGATAAGCAAACGCGGCCCGGTTTGGATCGCCAGGCTTCGAGATTTGGAAGGTCGATTCTGACGGGTATGCACAATAGACGGGCGGCCATTCACGATTTGAAAAATTCCCCAGGCCGCGCGGCGCACCGGATTGATAGCCCTACCTCCCTTGACAACAAGGCCCATCTCATTGCCATCCGTATCAAAAAAACTCGCATTGATGGCTGCACGCACGGGACGGGCGCCAATGAGTTTCTTCAGACTTTGACGTTTCGCTCCTTGCTCGGCGGCCCGCAAGAGATCGAATCGATGCGTCTTGGGATTGACGCGAAGCAAATGGAGCTCATTGTTTGCTTCCCCTACCGTCACCAATCGATACTCAAGTCCCGACTCAAGTAATTGCCAGTCGGCACGGGCCTGACCGGACCCCAGCCATACAATAATCAAGAGGATCCAAACGAGATAACGAATCATTGAGCCGTCGGCTTACTGTTATTCTCCGCTGCGGCGGTGAGTATATCGACTTTATCCCCATCCTTGAGCCCGGGAGGCGGGCTCAACACAATGATTTCCCCCTCTTGAACGCCCTTTTTGACCGCAACTTCGGTCCCATTCGTTTGACCGAGACGCACCCGGGTCTTGCGGGCCACGCCGTTGTCGATACGAAAGACAACGGTCTTCTTATCGCGTAGAGCAACGGATTTTTTGGGGATAGAAATAATGCGGGTCTTCTTTTCCGTCACTAACGTGGCGGGAAGTTGCATACCCGTCTTGAGTAAACCATCCGGATTTTCAAGTTTGGCAAAGACATCAAAGGTTCCCGTGAGAGGGTCGACCGCAACTCCGACTTCCGTGATCTTGACCGTCTGCTCTTCCGGATTATTGGGATAAACCACCTGCAACAGCTGGCCCCGATGGGTCGCGGGAATAAACTCTTCCGGCAACGAGACTTTCAGCTTAACCGGATCATCCTGGATAATTTCCATTAAAAACTGTCCTTCGGCCACGGGCATCCCATCCGCTACATTTCGATTGACGACCACTCCTGCGATTGAACTCGTTATATCCGCGTTGCTCGCCACTTTTTCTAAATAACCTATTTCCGCCTTGGCACGTTTGGCCCGCGCCTTTTCATATTCAAGCTTTTTCTCCAGCAGGTCATAGACCGTCGCTGAGATCTCTTCTTCGTCGAGCAATGTCTCTCGATTGTCGAAACGAAATTGATCATAATCAACCGCGGCATCGGCCTCATCCCCTTCCGCTTTGACGAAATTAAGTCGGGCCGTGGCGGCCTCGTTGTCAAAACGGATCAGCTGCGTTCCCGCCGAAATTTTTTGGCCCTCATGCACCATGACTTGCTCAATCGTGCCGTTGGCGGCGGCCTGCACCTTAATACTATTCGAGGGGACAATCTCACCCTTGGCGCGATGGATGAGCGGCACCTCCTTGGCCGAAGCCATCACCGCGAGGACACCCGCCCGCTCACCACCCTTGAAGTCGGCGGCGTCTTCACCCACGGGTGACTTCGGCAGACAAGCCACATAAAAGAGGGCTGTGAGGGTCAGCAGGGCCATCCCCACGAAGCGGTTCCAATTGTGCTTAAAACCCGACATAAGCTGAGATGATATCATAGGGAAATTATGCTAAAAAGGGAAGGAAATTAGTTACTTAGCTCTTCCGTCCTTGACACCCCTCTGCGCGCAGCTTAGGTAGTCAACTCCGCGTCCCGCTGCCGGTCCCCGGCAGCCCGGAGCGAATTGAGAGTCAAATAGAACATTTTACGGAGTATCAATGAATTCAGAAGTCACCATGGACCTTCTCGTCTCCCTCTGTAAGCGACGGGGATTTATTTTTCAATCCAGCGAACCGTACGGCGGCATCGGCGGTTTTTGGGATTACGGCCCGGTGGGAGTCGAACTGCGAAGCCGCATTAAAGCAAACTGGTGGCGGACCATGGTCCAGTACCGTGATGATGTCGTTGGCTTAGACACCTCAATTATTGCCCACCCGCAGACTTGGGTCGCTTCAGGACACGTCGAAAGTTTTTCGGACCCCATGGTGGATTGCAAGGAATGCAAAAAACGTTTCCGCGCCGACCAAATCCCCGACACCAAGGTATGCCCGGAATGCAAGGGCGAACTGACCGAACCACGCGCCTTCAATCTTATGTTCAAGACCTTCGTAGGGCCAGTCGAAGACAATGCCTCCATCGCCTATCTTCGCCCGGAGACCTGCCAATCAATCTTTACTCAATTTCGAAATGTGGTGACTTCGTCCCGACAAAAAGTTCCCTTTGGCATCGCTCAAATCGGCAAAAGTTTTCGCAACGAAATTACCCCACGCAATTTTATCTTCAGAAGCCGTGAGTTTGAGCAGATGGAAATGGAATTTTTCTGTGAACCCGAAACCGCTGATGACTATTATGAATATTGGGTCAACGAGCGTTTTAATTGGTTTGTGCAAATGGGGGTCAAAAAGCAGAACCTCCGGCTCCGCCCCCACAACCCGGATGAGCTCGCCCACTACGCTAAAGGTTGCAGTGATGTTGAATATGAGTTCCCCTTCGGCTGGTCGGAGCTTGAAGGCATCGCCAATCGCGGCAATTATGACCTTACGCAACACTCAAAGGTATCCGGAAAAGACTTCTCCGTCATGAATGATAACAATGAAAAATATATTCCTCATGTCATCGAAAGCTCTGTCGGCATTGACAGAACTCTCCTCACGATCATGGCAGATGCTTATCACGAAGAAGAGGTGAAAGGTGAAAAACGCGTTGTGCTTAAACTGGCACCGCATATCGCCCCTTATCAAGTCGCCGTATTTCCTCTCTCCAAGAAGCTATCAGAACCGGCGAAACGGCTCGACATAGAGCTCCGAAAAAACTTCCTGACCGACTTTGATGGAATTGGCAGCATAGGTAAACGCTATCGCCGGCATGACGAGATAGGAACACCTTTTTGCGTCACATATGATTTTGACTCCGAAGAAGACGGCAAGGTCACGGTTCGCAATCGCGATACGATGGAGCAGGATCGGGTCGCATGCGATCAGGTTACACCTTATTTAAGAGAGAAGCTTAAATAATGACGCAACAGCATGTCTATACATTCGGTGACGGCAAAGCCGATGGCCAAGCGGAAATGCGTAATCTCCTCGGCGGCAAGGGGGCTAACTTAGCCGAAATGAGTCTCCTGCAAATTCCCGTCCCACCCGGATTTACGATCAGCACCGACGTCTGCACTCTCTTCTATCAAAACGATCAAAATTATCCGGAAGGCCTCAAAGCGGAGGTCAATGCCGCCCTGGAAAAAATTGAAGCGAGTCTGGGGAGCCGCTTTGGAGATACAAAAAACCCCTTACTCGTTTCCGTGCGCTCGGGCTCTCGAGTCAGCATGCCGGGTATGATGGATACCGTCCTCAACCTCGGGCTTAACGATGAAACGGTTCTGGGCCTGGCGGAACAAAGCCAGGACCCACGTTTTGCTTTTGATAGCTACCGACGCTTTATCCAGATGTATGGCAACGTCGTCCTCGGCCTCTCGGGGACCTATTTTGAACATGCTCTCGAGGAAATAAAAAAGCGGCGCAGCATCAATCTCGACACGGAACTGAAAGTTGAAGATCTGAAAGCCCTCGTAAAGAAATATAAGGAAATCATCGGCACACATCATAAGACATCGTTTCCCCAAGACCCTCACGAACAATTATGGGGGGCTATCACTGCGGTCTTTGGTTCCTGGCATAATAAGCGAGCGGTCGATTATCGCCGCATTAACAGCATCCCTGATCATTGGGGCACAGCCGTTAATGTCCAGGCGATGGTCTTCGGCAATATGGGCGACGATTGCGGAACAGGCGTTGCATTCACGCGTGACCCCGCAACCGGCGAGAAAATCTTTTTTGGTGAATATCTTGTCAATGCGCAAGGTGAAGACGTCGTCGCCGGAATCCGAACCCCTCAACCCATCTGCCGTAAAGAAGGGCAGGCGGATGGGGTGCAAACGATGCAAGATGTCTTTCCTCAGGCCTACGAGACACTGGTCGATATCTATCAAAAACTAGAGGCTCATTATCGTGACATGCAGGACATCGAATTCACGATTCAAAAAGGCAAGGTCTGGATGCTGCAAACGCGGACCGGTAAACGTACCGCCCAGGCCGCCGTAAAAATCGCCGTCGACATGGTCAATGAAAAGTTGATTGAAGAGAAAGAAGCCGTGTTGCGCGTTTCTCCCGACCAACTTGATCAACTCCTTCATCCGCGGCTCGCCAAGGATGCCAACCGACAAGTTCTGACACGTGGGCTACCCGCCTCTCCGGGTGCAGCCGTCGGCAAAGTGAGCTTCAGCTCGGACGAAGCCGAACAACTGGCCAAAGCGGGGCAAAAAATTATTCTCGTCCGGCTTGAGACCTCTCCGGAAGATATCCACGGCATGCATGTGGCGCAGGGCGTCCTCACGGCGCGAGGGGGAATGACATCGCATGCAGCAGTCGTCGCGCGGGGCATGGGCAAGTGCTGTGTTTCCGGCGCCGGTGATGTTCAGATCGACTATGAGAATCAACGCTTCTTTGTCGGTGATGAAGTCATCGTTGCCGGTGACTGGATTACCCTCGATGGATCAACCGGAGAAGTCATTAAGGGTCAGGTGGAAACGATACAGCCGGAACTCTCGGGCGACTTTGGCATCTTCATGGAATGGACAGATCGCTTTCGCCGCCTTAAAGTCCGTACCAACGCCGACACGCCTGAAGATTGCAAAACCGCCCGTTCGTTTGGTGCCGAGGGCATCGGCCTCTGTCGAACTGAGCACATGTTTTTCGAACCGGATCGCATCGAAGCCGTGCGGCGCATGATTGTCGCCGATGATATTGATGCCCGCGAAAAAGCGTTGGCCGAGTTACTCCCTTTTCAAAAAAGCGACTTCAAGGCCATCTTTCGGGTCATGGCCGGCTTACCAGTCAATATTCGTCTCCTCGATCCGCCGCTGCATGAATTTTTGCCGCATGAAAGCAAGGAAATCGAAGAGCTTGCCGCCAGCCTGAAAATCTCGCTCGATCACATGAAATCTTCTCTCGATGCCTTGTACGAAGCCAATCCCATGCTCGGTCATCGTGGCTGTCGTCTGGCGATCTCTCACCCGGAGATTTGTCGTATGCAGGTACGGGCCATCATGGAGGCCGCCTGCGAACTCGTTAAGGAAGAATCTATCGAAGTCATCCCGGAAATTATGATTCCTCTCGTCGGCATTGATGAAGAACTCGCGCGCTTGCGCGAAGAAGCCAATAATGTCTGTCAAAAAGTCCTCATTGAGCAGGAGATTGAGATTGATTATCAAATTGGCACAATGATTGAGCTGCCGCGGGCCGCGCTCACGGCCGATGCCATCGCCAACCATGCGGACTTCTTTTCATTCGGCACCAATGACCTGACTCAAATGACCTTTGGAATCTCACGAGACGACGCCGGTAAATTTCTCCCCTACTATGTCGATACAGGTGTCATCCCCGCCGATCCCTTTTCTGTCCTTGATAAAAAGGGCGTAGGCCAGTTGATCAAAATGGGCTTTGAAAAAGGGCGCTCGACGAACAGTCAACTCAAAGTCGGAGTCTGCGGAGAGCATGGGGGCGAACAGGAATCCATCGCCTTCTTTCATGAACTTGGGTTGGACTACGTCAGTTGTTCCCCCTATCGTGTCCCCGCAGCTCGCCTGGCTGCAGCCCATGCGAATCTGAAAGGTGAATCGCAATGAAATATATTAAACGATGCCTCTCCCTACTGGCGTGCCTAAGCGTCTTGTCTTGTGCCGGTGACCCCTTGTTTGTCTCGATCGGCGACAACCTTTCGGGGCCGATTGCCATCGTGCTCGATACAGCGCGTTCCCGCGCTTACGTCGTCAATTCCAATCTTAACGTCGCTTTTGAGGATACGAGCCTCATCACCTTAGACATTGCTGACCCGACCGCACCGACTATATTAGACATCAACAACAATCCCTTTGAAGTTCCGGCATTATCGGGCCAGGCCTTCCTTGATGCCACGACCCAGCGCTTGTTCGTTACGAATCGCTTTTCCTCCAATAATAAAGACCTCATTGACAACCTCCTCGTTATCGATATGACGGAAGATGGTGATTTTGGCACGCTTCAAACCATTGAGGCCGGTGAAAACCCATTTGGCATTGCCTGTTGTGACAATCAAAATCGTTTCTATGTTGTTTCCGACGGTAACCTTGAGGTCTTCGACCTCGATGATCCAACGAGCAAAACCACGATCAGCCTCGAAATCACGGTCAGCAATGGCGACTCTTTTAGCGGCGACTCGACAACGCACATTGCCCTGCTTAACAATCAAGCTTTTTTAACAAATCGGGCCGGCATCATCTACGTCATTAACACCGATAAAATCGATGGCAGTGGGCAGAACCCTATCGATTATCTTATTGCCAACATGAACGACTTGCGCGGCATTGTAAGCGATGGGACGAATCTCTACACGGTTGAAGTCGATTTCGAAGACGATGAAGTCACGCGCTTACGTTCCATCGATCTGACATCCGTTCCGCCGCTTGCCGATATCAGTGAAACGATTCTCCGCATCGACGTCGAAAACGATGGCGTTGAACGACAGACTTTAAGCGTCGGCCTCGAACCCCAAGAAATTTTACTCTTTAACAATCGCGCCTACGTGACTAATGGTGACAGTGACAGCGTCACGGTCGTCGACATCACCGACCCGGCGAGCATGGCCACCATAACAACCATTGATCTGACGAGTGGCGGCTTTACAGCTAAGAATCCTTTTGGCATGGCAGCCGCCAACATCGGGGGCACGGACTATCTATTTGTCACCAATTTGGATTCCAACAACATCTCGATCATCGACGTCGCCAGCAACACGGTCGTCGCAAATTACCCTTAAAGTAAGAAATTTGGCCAAAGCACAGTTTGTCCACAGCTGTGGGTACCGGTTTCTCATAATGAGAATCGAGGGCTATCCCCAGCCTATCCACAGGCTTATCCCCTGATTTTCTCGCTCATGTCGCCGCGCTTTCAGTTAAGCACTTATTCTTTCCATCTCGGCATCATATTGAGGTGCAAGACGTGACCAATCGTACTGCAACATCGCCTGACTGAGTTGTTCGGTCTTATTCTGTCCCACGCTGTTCAACGCCCGCTCTAATCGATCAATCAATTCCGTTTGTGAGGTATAAAAAACATTGTCATGAAACTCGGCCGGAATCAGTTCCGGATAGGCGAGTCGTTTGGGCAAGAGCGGCTGGCAACCGCAATAAATCGCCTCGGCGACGCTCTCACCAAAAAATTCCTGGTTGGAAGTAACCGGCAATAGGTCCGCACGCCGGAGCCACTGCACATAGTCGGCCTTCGACGGGACATAGCCCCATTGTTCAATGTGATCACGAAACTCCTCTTGTGCACTGATGAAAACATCCGGAACGACGTCCGGTTGCTCCCCTAGAATCGCCAGGCCAAAATCATGTCCCCGTTGCTTCAGCGTGCGCAAGGCCACAAAAAAGGCGGCTGGATTTTTGTCATATTCCCAGCGGTGGTTCCAGAGGATGAGCGGCCGCTGATTCGTGCCCGGATCGCCTCCATCCAATGACTGTAAGTCGACACCCAAGCGCAAAATCGACGACTTGTTCCGTAACAATGCGACCGATTCACGGTCGTGATCATCAGGAAAAAAATTAAGCATCGCCTGCAACTCATTAAGAAACGAGTCACGGTTGTATGCGGAATTAAAGAAGAGCGCGTCTGCCGCCAATGCCGACTGTAAATGAATCGCCCCCAAGAAAGCCTTTTGCGTCGTAATGTTGCGCTCTTTTTCCGACCAAGGATAAGAAAGTTGGTTCTCATGAAAGTAAATCGCCGTCGGCGTGCCGGCGGTTTTCTGTCGTGTCAGTGCCAAAAACGACGCCAAGTCGAGCATATCGGAGGCCAAGAGTAGATCCGCTTTGAGATCCTTTGCCATAAATTCACGGGCCAGCGTCACAGCACCGTGTTGCATCCGCCACTTCCAGGCGCGACCCGGCAAGGTCAGTGTCGTCACATCGTGCTGGCTATACCGGACATAGCTCTCAATCCATTTCTGATGGGATCCGGTATAAAAGGGCTCGAGGATAAGGATTTTCATCGCTCCATGCTTCGTAGCCGAGAAAACCGGATGAAACAAGGGCCTGCCCCTGCTCCTCTTATCCACAAGATATCCACAAGATATAGTAGGTCGGGAAGCGAGGAACCACTATCCCTTGGGTTTTTTGCCCTTTACACACTTTAACCGCTTATGCTAGCGTTTTGAGCAACAAATTCACCTCAAAAACGATTACTTAGGCCTCTTATGAGGATAAAGAAGCTCGAGCTGCAAGGCTTCAAATCTTTCGTCGATCCGACGATCATCGACTTTGACCTCCCTATCGTGGGGATAGTGGGCCCGAACGGCTGCGGCAAATCCAATGTCGTCGATGCCATTCGCTGGGTCATGGGCGAAATGTCCGCCAAACACCTTCGTGGTAAGGCGATGGAAGACGTGATTTTCAATGGGTCTTCCAACCGGGCTCCACTTGGCATGTCGAGCGTCTCGCTGACCTTCTCCACCGAAGACGGCATGGTGCCCCCGCAGTACAGCGGCTTCACCGAAGTCACCGTCACGCGGCGTCTCTACCGTTCCGGCGAAAGTGACTACATGATCAACAAGGTTCCGTGCCGCCTCCGCGACATACTCGATCTTTTTCTAGGAACGGGGGCCGGGACCAAGGCCTACTCCATCATCGCGCAAGGACAGGTCGATTTTGCGATCAATGCCAAACCGGAAGACAGACGCCGTCTCATCGAAGAAGCCGCAGGGATCTCTAAGTTTAAAACCCGGCGGGATGCGGCCGTGCGCCGCATGGAATCGACGCAAAACAACTTATTGCGCTTAGGTGACATCCTCGCCGAGATTAGACGTCAAATTCGTTCCTTAGAACGCCAAGTCAAAAAAGCGGAGCGGTACAATCGTTATCGCTCCGAACTTCGCGAACTCGACCTTTATCTCTCCTCCAAGAATTACCTACAAAAACAGTGCGAACAAGGGGAGATGAACGACCTCTTAAAGGAATGGAGCGGAAAGGAAACGACCGCACATAATTCGCTAACGACGCTGGAAACAGACCTTGAAAAAGAACGTCTCGAATTGACGGAGAAAGAAACCGAACTGTCGCGTTTTCAAGAACAGATTTTTGAAGTCAGCAATCGATTGCAACTCGCACGAACTCAACAAGAATATAAGGGCCGTGAAGTCACAACCCTGCAAGAACAATCCACGCGTTGGAAACAAGAATGCGAAGACGCCCGAGAACGAATTCGGATTGTCAATGAAGAGTTGACAGCACGACAAGCCGACGCAGGATCATTTGAAGAAATGACTCAGCAGGCCCGAGAAGCCTTAAACGCCGCTGACGCTGCCTGGAAAAAAGCTCAACAAGAACGACAGGAAAAAGTCGGTCTGCTCGAAAAATGCCGCGAAACCATTACTTCTTATGGACAGAGCTTGGCAACCCTAGAAAGCCGTTATCATGCGGCGCAACAACAGCTACCGAGTCTCGAGACTCGGCTGAGCCAGGCAGAAAGTGAATGCAATAAGATTAAAACCCAGACAGAAGAAGCGGCTCGCACTATTCAGGAAACGGAAGAAACATTAGCAACCCTTACAGGTCAGCATACAACAATGCAGCAACACCGCAGTGAATTAGAAACAAAATTCAATGACGGAACCCGCATTCGTGAAGAAAAACAGTATGAGCTAACGAGTATACAGGAAGAACTCGTCAATAAACGTTCGCGGCTGCGTTCACTGGTGGAATTAGAAAAGAGTTTGGAAGGATATGGCGAAGGGGTTCGCTCCATCCTGAAGACACGGCGGGGCAAAGGGATCCATGGACTCGTCGCGGATGCCATCGAAGCCACTCCGGAATATGAAGCCGCCCTCGTCGCCGCGCTTGGTGAAAAACTCCAGTACATTATTGTTGAGAGTCAGGAACAAGGACTCGAAGCGATCGACTATCTTAAAAAAGAGGCCGGTGGCCGTTCAAGCTTTCTTCCTAAAGAAGTCAAGACACAGTCTCATCCCCTGCCTGATGCAGGCACCGGCATTATCGGTCCCTTACGTCGCTTTGTGCAGCTTAAACCCGAGTTCGCTCAACTAGCCGACTACCTCTTCGGAGATGTCCTGCTCGTCGAAGATTTAGAGACGGCGATTGGCCTCTGGGAAAGTGGCCACCAGTCGCTTCGCTGCGTCACTCTCAGCGGAGACCGGGTCGATCCTTCGGGCGTGATCGCCGGAGGACGCCCTGGCAAGGGATCTAGTAATGTCCTCGCTAAACGCCGCGAAATTGAAGAATTGCGCCGTGAGGTCGTCCGCCTCGAACAAGAGATCGGACTCAAAGACGACTCAGTCAGCCAACTGGAAGGGACGCTCTCCGGCATTGAACTCGAACGAAAGGCCCTGGAACAAGAGTGGCAAACAATCGAAGTCAATAAAGCCAAACTTGAACAAGATCTTTCTCACCGCAAAGATATGAAGCAGCGTTTTGACGAACAGATAGCCGCCCTTCAGGCAAACATCGGTGAGTTGCGTAAAGATATTTCAATAAATAAAGAGAGCCAAGCCGAGCTGGAGCAAAAACAGACTGAAAACAAAGATCAGACCGCTGAGCAACAAGCACGTCTTTTCAAGGTCCAAGAGGAAGTCAGTACAAGCGATGAGCTTGTCAATACCAAGCATGAAGCCTTAACGGAGGCTAAGGTCCGCATGTCATCCGTTCAAGAGCGAGAACAAGCCTATCGTGCTGACCTGGCGCGACTTGAAAGCACTAAAACGGACTTGAATGAGCGCATTGAAACCCGGACTCACGAAATTAAAGAGGCAGCTGACAAGGTAACGCAGCTCCAACAAGATCTCGAGGGCCTAGCCAAGCAGATCACAACGGAAACGGCGTCCAGCGATGAGCTCAAAAAAGCACAGGCGGAAATCCAAGAAATTTTCAACCGCAAGCGGACCGTCCTCCAGGAACATGAATTGAGGGTACGTGATTTTCGCAAGCAACTTGATCTGGCCAAAGAGCATACCTCAGATCTCAAAATTTCGCTGACCCGACTCGAAGGAGAGGTTAATTATTTAACCGGACAGATGAGCGAAAAATATTCCGTTATCCTCCCCGACATCGCTGGGGAATGGTGTGACAAGGTTCCCGAGTGCGAGGACCCGGACACGCGTGCAACAGAGCTCCGCGAAAAACTCGACAAAATGGGCCCCGTCAACATGGAAGCCATCCCTGAATTCGAAGATCTCCAGGAACGTGAGGTCTTTTTAACAGAGCAATATAGCGATCTCGAAGTCTCCATTGAAAATCTTCACAAAGTCATCCGCAAGATTAACCAGACGACTCGCCAACGTTTCGAAGAAACTTTCAAACTCGTTCAAGAAAAATTTACTCAGGTCTTCCCGCGACTCTTTAAAGGCGGCCGGGCTGAATTACGCTTGGAAGACCCGAATGACATGCTCAACACCGGCGTCCAGCTCATGGTCCAACCGCCAGGAAAACGCCTGTCCCATATTTCATTGTTATCGGGGGGGGAGAAGGCGCTGTCGGCGGTCGCTTTCATCTTCTCAATCTTTCTCGTCAAGCCGTCACCGTTCTGCATCCTCGACGAAGTCGATGCCCCCTTGGATGATGCCAACACGCGCCGTTTCCACAAACTCATCCAGGACATGACGGATCGGACTCAATTCATCCTGATCACGCATAACAAGATCACGATGGAAATCTGCAACAGCCTCTTCGGCGTCACGATGCAGGAACCGGGTGTCTCTAAAATCGTCTCCGTCCACCTCGATAAGGTCGACGAAATGCCTAGAGCCGCTTCGGCGTAACCGAGACCTTTATCCGGTTTTTTTGAATAACTCAGGTTGGCTTTGATCAATATCTTGAATGACCGCCGGGTCAAACCACTGAGCCAGCTTTTCTTTCGTCCACGACTTTTCAAGCACAAGATAACGAATGACTTCGATAGAAGCACTTCGACTTAAATAACTTAGTTGTTCACGCAGCGGTGTATTTGGATCGATGCGATTGACATTCCTCAAGCCAAAGCGAACATCGACCGCAGCATCAGAGTCATCCGGATAAATCAGCTTTCCATCAACAAAGCGCGGTCGACTACTCTTGGTACCCGAAGGGATTACCGCACGTTGGCCTCCCGGCTTCACATCCACGTGAGGCCCGACGAGCTCTTGAACTGCGTTAAGCGACCAGCCTTTGTTTAAAATGAGATAGGTCGCCAGGTCACTTCGATCGCTAAGCGATGAGTTCGTGACGAGATCTTTTGCAGATACGGAACGGCGAATCGGATTCCGGGCGTGGAACCACTCAAAAACATCAATGTCACGACTCGGAAGACCACTCTCGGCACGACGCCGACTCAAGATTCCGAGAGCTTGCCGCCAACTATAGGGCTTGCTTGAATGAGGGACATGCAAGCCTTCAGCATCGATCAACGAAACCAAAGGCTTGTTTGCTGCCATGTGCGGATTCGCAATCATAAACTGCAAATCACCAGGATTTAGTCCTAGGTCAATAAGTTGGGTATGGAGTCTCAATAGCTCCACAACAGTATGTTCCGTAATCCAATGACCATCAACCTTTTCCCAATGAGCTCCGTCAGCAACATTGGTAATAATACCGGGACGATCCATCACCCGCGTCATGCCGAGAAACTCCACGTTGCCGAGATCGCTATTTTGAGCCAACTCTAACAAGTTCGTTTCATTGGCGATCTGCGCCGGCGTTGCAAAGCCATGATCACGCACCTTAATTGCTACGATACGTTTCTCCCCGTGCGGGCTCGTCATAACCCCCTCATACACCGTTGCGGCTGAACCCTGACCGAAAACTCTCCCGGTAAACTCGACCGATCCGCCGTTATGCGTCGGCGCCACATGACCCTTGATGCCTGGCAGAATGGGGTAATAAAAATTATCCCCGACTTTGGTCGCGGTCGTTAGGGAATTATAAAAATTCGCATCCTTGTAATAATGAGCTCCGAAGCGATTGAGGTTCGCATCATTTTTTTGACTCGGATAGATTTCATTGCTAGGCCGAATAACGATCTTATGCCAACGCGTCGCTCGTTCATCAAGCACCGGCACCATGCCGTCAGCATCCGGATCCGGTGCCGCCACCCGTACCCGAACAACAGCTTGTTGCGCATGACCTTTACGATAGGCCGCATAGAGGCGGTGATGGCCGTTTTCGACATAAGGAATTCCATCAATGATGACGACCTCGGGAATCTCGGAAGAAATCTGATTATTGCGGTAGGCATCTACCTGGGCTCTGAAAACGACCTCTTGCGTTGGAACCACATGAGAGAGAGGCAGATCAATGTATTGACCCGCTTTGAAGTGACTGTAATTAGGTGCAACGGCAAGATCGGCATCGGCTGTCTTACGATACAGTTCGCGTGAATACTGCATACGCTCCCACATCTGCGCTTCCATTTGATTGGGGAGCGCATTCTTCGTGACGCGACCGATGACACTATAGCCAGCCATCCGAATCGTGCTGGCGCCGAGGCGTTCCCAGTATGTGGATGCGTCGCTATGTCCAAGCATCACTTCAGTCAGATAAGTAGAAGTCGTGGCCAACTGGACCTGGACCGCAAACATCCCGGCTCCATCTGCCGACTGCAACGCGACCCGGCGCATACCGGCACTCCCTTTGATGGCTTTTTCAAGGCCGGCTTTTTTGCCCAGGGCTTTCCAAGCGGAACCGCCACCATGAAAGGCAAAGCTCATCAGGAAATCCATGCCGGCATTCTTGTGACTAAAACGCCCGGTCAATAGGGCCTGTTGCCCTTCACTGACGTAGGCCTCGGTCACGGCCCCTGCCGTCAAGACCGTACCACGTGCAATAAATCCTCGAACGCCGCCCTGAGCCGATGCGCGGGCCACAAACGGAATACTTCCAACGCCCGCGCGAACGAGGGCTCCGGCGCCCATACTCGCGGGCAGCGTGACGACCGTCATCACGACTTCTTTATAAATAAGGTAACGCGTCTCGTGAGAGATATTCCAGACTCGATCCATCGGGTCCTTCATGTCTTCATACAGAGTCCACGCTTTTTTGGTCAGTTCGTCGGTCTGACCCGACTCCACCTTGGCTTCAAGAAATTCAAAGGAACGCTTGAGGATGCGACGATCGATCTCTCCTTGGATCGTCATCTCGACCATGGCCTTCATCTCGGCATCGCTGGGTTTCCCACCTGGGTAGCGCTGTTTAAAAAGTTTGGGCTTGGTCTCTTTTAAGGTCTTGAGCTCTTCTTCCAGCCGTTCGCGCACTTCTGACTTGCTAAAATCACTATCCACCCGCACGTCCTTGGCAATTTCATCACCCTCTCGGGCCAGAACATCGGCCTTAATCGTATCGATATCCTTGCCGAATAGCTCGGCCAAGAGCTCAGCGGAAACTTGATAAGACCCGTCCCCACGATTCAACGATTCCGCTAACTCAAGAATCTGCACACGTCTCCCGTCCGTTTGACTGGCAGCTGCCGCAAGGCCTTCATAGGTCCACAGGCCTAATAAATTGTTGAAGTCGGGGTCTTCCGGGAAAAAACCCCTGTGATCCACCTTAAATTCACGGATCGCTTCATCGAGTGTCGCGCACTTCTCAGCACCTAAATTCGCTTTCAAACGGTAGAGTGTTGTCTTCAACCCCTCATTCGTAATATCGGCGCTTAATCCCCAACCGATGGCGTGATTACTGCGGTCGTCATGAAGCATCGCATTCTGACCCAATAACTTATCGATATATTGAATCGTATGTTGGCTGAGGATTTCGCGTGCCTCGCTGCGCAAACGTAGTAGCTCGGGATCTTCCGTCTCTTTGGTCGCATTGTTGACGTCCATGTAGGCCAACATCGCACGCGGCATATCATTTTCGAGCATAGCAACGCGGGCTTCATGATACCGTTTGACGGTCGCATGCCGCGCCGTCGTGATCGAACGACGATGATGAGCCGTCATCAGCTGCTTTTGAACACCACGCAGAATCGACAGTTGGTCGGCAGAATCGATCTCATTAAAGCCATCCGCCAACTCAAGCGTCACGTACCCATCGGCATCGGCTACGATCGAAACATACGCGCTATATTCACCAAGGTCATCCTGGCTCAACTCGGATGCATTAGCGCTTTCGGTCAGCGGGATTATGAAATTCTCAATGGCGAGGCGCCGGCTATAGCTTTGAAAATCCTTGGCAAGGGCATCGGCTTTCGCCTTATTGCCCAGTGCCCGGTTGAGCTTGATCTCTTCGTTAAGCAGTGGAAGAACCACCGTGGGATCATCTAGGCCCGTGGCGGCTTCACGTTGTGCTGTCGTCTCTTCAAGTAACTGGGCTAGTTGCTGATCATAGGCATTGGCGATACTCACATAGCATTCGTCGACGATAGCCGCTTGCCCAAAAGCATCACGAGCCTCACGATAGTTACCCAGGCGATGATTCATGCACCCTAAGACCTCATACGACTTTACATCATCTGGATTTCCCTTGATTGAGGCACGCGTCACATCAAGTGTTGATTTGATTTCATGAAATGCATTCTTGCCATCACCGGATCGCATTGCCAATTGAGCCCGTGCGTGAGCGAGGTCGCGGACTAAATAACGGCGCTCGCTCGCCATATGAAGATCCAACTCGGCAAATTTTTGATAAGCAGCCTCAGTGATATCCAGTTGGACACTCGCAGCGGCAACATCCCCGGCCTGAATCAATCGATTCAATTTAGCGAGTTCCGTTTCGACGTGAGATGCTGGAGTCGAATCGAGGGGAGCAAAAAGTTTATTCGGTTCGGCTCCCATCAAGCAATCCGGCGCTTCCGGCGTCTCTTCGGAGCAATAAATAGACTCATCCGAGGAGGTGAATGTAGATGACGTCATCTCATTTTCGAGTGCTACCGCTTCCTCGCGGGAGTCCAATACGGGTCCGTAGACGAGAATTTCGTTATCCAGTTTGTCAGAAGCTTCTCTTACCATGTTCGCACCTCCTCCCCCCTACTATCGCAATCGTTGTGCCAGAGTCGGGTAGGAGAAAAAATTCTAACTGTGGATTATTATAGGGCTAATTTTGATGCACCGATTTGCCGCAGCGCACTATGCCCCTAGATGGGTCCGGTGGTCACGCGCCAAAACGTACACTTTTTATACGAAATAAACGATGCCGCTAGGCTCGGGCCTGGCGCTTTTTTGGCGCGGACGGCAGGACTTCTTTGAGATATTGTCCGGTATAGGACTTGCGATGTGCGGCGACTTCCTCCGGTGTTCCTTGAACCACGATGGTCCCGCCTCCGTCACCGCCCTCCGGGCCAAGATCAATGACCCAGTCGGCCGTTTTGATGACATCGAGGTTGTGCTCGATGATAATGACGGTATTCCCGCCTTCGACAAGACGATCAAGAACCTCTAACAACATATGAATATCCGCAAAATGCAGCCCCGTCGTCGGCTCATCGAGGATGTAAAGTGTCTTTCCTGTCGAACGCTTGGAAAGCTCTCGAGATAACTTGATACGTTGGGCCTCCCCGCCTGACAAAGTTGTCGCGGCCTGACCTAACTCCACATACCCAAGCCCAACGGCAACCAAAGTATCCAACTTATTACGGATCGCCGGAATCTTAGCAAAAAATTCATGCGCCTCTTCGACCGTCATCTTGAGGACATCGGCAATGTTCTTGCCTTTATAAAGAATCTCTAAAGTTTCACGATTAAAACGCTGGCCACGACAGACTTCGCACTCCACATAGACATCGGGAAGAAAATGCATCTCAATCTTGATAATGCCATCCCCTTCACAGGCCTCACAACGCCCGCCTTTAACATTAAAAGAGAATCGCCCCGGTTTATATCCGCGCAGCTTGGCCTCGTTGAGACTCGCAAAAAGATCACGTACCGGTGTAAACACTTGCGTATAAGTTGCCGGATTAGATCTTGGGGTGCGCCCAATCGGTGACTGATCGATATCGATCACTTTATCGATAAACTCGAGTCCTTCAATAGAATCATGTTCTCCTCCGGGATCACGCGCCCCGTTGAGCTGATGTGCCAGGGATTTATATAAAGTGTCATTGATCAACGTACTCTTTCCGGAACCCGATACTCCGGTAATGCAAATGCGTAAACCCAAGGGAAACTCGACATCAACGGATTTGAGATTATTTTCGCGCGCACCTTTAAGCACCAACGCCTTTCCATTCGCTAAATGGCGCTTGGCTGGGATGGGAATGCTCTTTTTCCCGGAGAGATACTGCCCGGTCAGCGACTTCGGATCCGCCATAATGTGCTCCGGCGCTCCTTCGGAAACTATCTTACCACCGTGAACGCCGGCACCTGGCCCCATATCGATAAGATAGTCCGCTTCTTGCATCGTGTTTTCATCATGTTCAACGACGAGGACGGTGTTGCCTAGATCACGCAGGCGGGTCAGGGTTGCAATGAGCCGATCGTTATCGCGTTGATGGAGCCCAATTGACGGCTCATCAAGGATATAGAGCACCCCGACAAGACTAGCTCCAATCTGCGTTGCTAAGCGAATTCGTTGCGCCTCGCCGCCTGACAAACTCCCGGCCCGACGATCCAGCGTCAAATAAGCCAACCCGACATTATTCATAAAACTGAGGCGATCGCGAATTTCTTTTAAAATGCGTTCTGCAATCTTGGCGTCTTTCTTGCTCAATTTGAGTTTATCAAACCACTCCAGCGCTTTGCCGATCGAAAAATGGGTCACATCATCGATATTCAATTTGCTTATCTTAATGGAAAGAGCCTCATGACGCAGCCGCGACCCCTTACAGGTCGGGCACTTTTGCACCGTCATGTATTTCTCTAATTCTTCACGAATCACTTCGCTATCGGTTTCATGGTAGCGACGATCCAGGTTGGGAATAACCCCCTCAAACGCTTCACTGTAATGCGAAACCTTGTCCCCTAAATCGTATTCGAAATCGACTTTGTCCTTGCCTCCATAGAGAATCAATTTTTGGATCTTCTTGGGCAACTTATTAAATGCCGTGTAGACATCAAATTTATAGTGCTTGGCGAGACTTTCAAGCTGGTTCCAGTAATAATCTTCGTAACGACCACTCCAGGGGCGAATCGCTCCATCGCGCAAAGATTGTTCCGGTTGTGGGACAACGCTTTTCTCGTCAAAAAACTGCTTAACCCCTAAACCATTACAATCAGCACAGGCTCCCTGCGGATTATTGAAAGAAAACATCTGCGGGTTGATATCTGGATAGCTGACACCACAATCGATACAAGCAAATTTCTCTGAAAACATCGCGGTTTCACCGCCAAGCACTTCAACCTTAACAAGCCCCTCCGCATGACGTAACGCTGTCTCCAGTGAATCCGCTAAGCGAGCTTCGATACCATCCTTTAGAATGAGTCGATCAACAAATAGGTCAATGTCGTGACGCTTTTTCTTATCGATCTCGATTCTGTCGGCTAAATCATAAATTTCTCCATCAACGCGAACACGTACAAAGCCCTGTTTGGTGAACTCGCGTAGTTCTTTGCTGTATTCACCTTTTCGACTTCGCACAATGGGCGCCAAAATATGGAGCTTACTGCCTTTCTTGAATTTCAGCACCTGATCGACCATTTGACTGATTGTTTGGGCAGAGATTGTCTTTCCGCATTTAAAGCAAAAGGGTTGGCCAACCCGCGCAAAAAGTAAGCGCAAATAATCATAGAGCTCCGTCACCGTTCCAACGGTAGAGCGTGGATTGTTACTTGTTTTCTTTTGTTCGATTGAAATAGCCGGAGAAAGCCCCTCAATCGTGTCGACCTCAGGCTTGCCCATCTGTTCCAAAAACTGCCGGGCATAGGCCGATAACGATTCTACATAGCGTCGCTGTCCTTCGGCATAAAGGGTGTCAAACGCGAGTGAAGACTTTCCTGACCCCGAAAGCCCCGTAATTACTACGAGCTTATTCCGAGGAATCGTCACGTTGACGTTCTTGAGGTTATGTTGTCTGGCACCCCGGACAATGATTTCTTGTGGCTCTGTCATCCCAATCCTTCAGCTTAGTCGTTCTCTCTCATTCGCGCAATACCCGTCTTAGTGGTTTGTCAGGAGTCTTCGGCTAAGTCTTGAATATGTTGTGTTTTTTTCTCAGAGGATGGCGAGGACGCTTTCTGGAGGGCGACCTAGAGCCGCCTTGGAACCCTTGACCACAATTGGTCGCTCAATGAGAACGGGGTTTTCCACCATCAGCCGGATCCATTCCTGGCGGGAACGCTCATCTGTCTTTTTCAAGCCCAAATCCTTAAAAGTCGCTTCTTTGGTGCGAATCACTTCGATGGGCTCTTTGCCGAGGGCCTTTAATACTTCTTCCAGTTTTGTGGCGGACGGTGGCGATTTAAGATATTCAATGACTTCGGCATGAATCCCCTGCTCTTCTAATAAGGCCAGCGTCTGCCGACTCTTGGAACAGCGGGGGTTATGATAGATGGTCACTTTAGACATTGTCAGCTCCTTGTTGATTAAGGAGCTATTCCTAACCCAATCTACGGAATTGTCAGCAAAAATCGCTCCGAAATAATAATGATAAGTGAAACAATAGAAACAAAACCTCCGCTGGTTAAAAGCAGAAAAAGGAGCACCTTCCAGACATACGAACTATTGTGGTCCTCCGGTTTCAATAAATTTTCCATTGCCCGCATATCGTATCTATCCCAGGATTGGATAGAGTTCTTACGCATCATGACTTTTCCTCCTTATTAAGGGTCCGGCACCCTAATGGGTGCCGGACCCCATAGAACGAGAAGGCCACTCCAGCGCGGCCCCACGTTCCCCCTAAGAGTCCTTGCTTCAATCAAGGTTCTGTCGTCCCTTCCGCAAGCGGATCATCTTGCTCGTCCGGATCCAATTTATTATCGTCATCCTGATCTTCGAATAAATCAGCCGACAGTTTTAAATTATTAATAATTGCTTGATGCGTTTCTGTATTATTGTCTTTATCGATCAATATGATCGGCTCCTCATTTTCATCGAAGCTCACCTCAAGCGATGCGGTATTCAGGGCTGTACTTACAAACCATTGGTCCAAATCAAAAGCGATAAAGAAACGATCTAACGAACCTGCCGCATTGATATTAAATCCACCCTCTTCATTTTCTAGCTTAAATTCTTCATCGACTTCGAGCGACACGCGAAATTTTAGTCCATCGCCACGCGTCCCCTCAATAAGAACACTCTTACCCGCGATCGTATCGCCTTCGCTCACATTACTATCAAGTTTCTTCAAAATCAGCTTGATACGACAGTACGCACCGGCAGGTATATTGATTTCTTCCAACCCCGAAACAGTTCCCGTTTCGAGCAGGTCTACAACGAAAGGCCCATCAAAACGCAACGGATCCTTCTCCTCTTGACTCAACTCCTGAGATACGGGCTCGCTATCTTCACAGCCAAGCGCAGGACGGAAACGTATTTGATCTAGAACAATCTGTGCTGTCGTGACATCCAGACCGCTGACAGTCAGATCTCCCCATTGCAAGGCCTGTAACAACGATGATTGGTAACCGACGATGCTAATAGCGACACCACCGGTGGGCTTTTTAGGATTCCCTATTTCCGATCCGCCCTGGCCGCAAGCGACATACGAAAGGATAAATAGGACTAAGCTGGAGTATGAAAGAAATGTCTTCATGACGTTTCCTTTCGTTGTAACTTGGTTAGGGGGAACATTTGAATATTGACCTGAGCGACTTCCTCAGGCTCACTCGTAACCGAAACAAGCTTCAGGATTTCCTGTCTGAATTCATGAATTTTCTGTTTTAATACAGGAATCTGATCTCTTGTAATGCCAAGCGTCATGGCACTGACATCCCGCATTTCCGAATCAACCTCTTCAAGAATATCCTGACTGAGCGCGAGTAAGTTCTTATGATAGTTGAATACCGTTAAAGATTGAACTTCTGAACCGGTCGAAACAACTGAACTTGATTGTTTCCATTGGCCATCTGGAGCCATTTCAAGAAGACCTAATTTTTCTAAAAGTTCGAGGGATTTTTGAACCTGTTGTTCAGAGATTTCCGGGTAGATCCGTTTAACAATCCAGGCCGGCGTCCCATCAAAATCTTTTGCCGTAGCCAGTTCACGAATTACCGTGTGGTACCAACTAGAACAATACTCATATTGATGTTTCTCAATGGGTTTAAGCTGAGTATATTTTCGCGATTGTAAGAGACGCTGATAAAATTTGTCTTTCTCTTCGTGAGTCTTAGCCTGATTAAAACAAACAAGGTTATGAAAGAATTCCGTTTCTTGTTTATTAAGCTTGAGACCTGTGGAAAATTTTACAATACTCTCTTCAGTGAGATTGCGCTTTCCTTCCATGACGAGTTTGTAAAAATTCGTCGACCGAAACCCAGCTCGTTCTGAAAAAGTACGAAATGAAAAAGAGGCACGCGTCTGCTTCTTTTTATCATACCAGGCCCGAAGAAATTTTCGATAATCGAGATATTTGAAGATATTGACCGGTGAGGAGGGTCGCCGCATCCTCTATTGATACGGCCGCCCGGCAAGGAGGTCAAGCATTTACGATATTTTAAGTATACTCTTGTACTTGCATATCTATATAACTTAGTGAAAAATAACAGTATATTTGAAATAAATAAAATTTTATTCTTTTTTCTGTACTGATTGTGAGCGGTCCTACCCGTAAAGACAGTACCTCCGCCTCTCCTCTCGAAAAGCCTCCATTTCCTCCGGCCAAGAAGCCATATAGGCGTCTAATGATTGGTTGTGAATGAGACAATTTCGATAGATATCACTGCCCGTTAAGAGGTCAATCGCTGGTATATCCGTCACAAACTCATAAGGCTTTTCGCGCCACCGGAAATCATCGGGATAAAGATCATGGATCGTCTTGAGTAGAATCAAACCTGCCTTAAAGGACTCAAACTTATCTCGGTCCAAAACGTGGACTTGAACGCCAAAACATTCCTTACGTTGACATTTTTGATAATTCGGTTTGAAACTTGTGGGCCTGAAATACACTCCGGATAAATCTTGCTTATTGAGAGCGTCGGAGAGTCCGCGCGCTTCTATATAAGGAGCCCCAATCCACTCAAACGGCATCGTCGTGCCACGTCCCTCCGAGAGCTCGGTCGCCTCAATCAAACACATACCCGGATAGACAATTCCTGCTTGCAATGTCGGCATATTAGGTGACGGAGGAACAAAAGTCAGTCCGGTTTGATCATAATAATACTCGCGTAACCAACCTGTCATCGGAATGACCGTTAAGTCGCACCCGAATTGTTCCGTCTCATTGAAATATTGAGCTAATTCTCCAATAGTCATGCCATGGCGCACGGGCAGGGGATACAGACCTACAAAGGAAGCAAACTCCCGCTGCAACATGTTACCTTCTATCGTAATACCATTGAGAGGATTGGGGCGATCTAAGACAATCACCGGCTTATCCGCTGCGGCACAGGCCTCCATGCACAAGGCTACCGTATAGATATAGGTATAATAGCGTGATCCAATATCCTGCAGGTCACACACTAGAACATCAAAACGATCCAGATCTTCTGGCTTCGGCTTGAGCGACTCAAGCGTCGTCCCGTACAAACTGATCACGTCGAGCCCTGTCCCCGGATCAATTGACGTACTAACGCCTTCCATATCCTGCGCGGTTCCATATAAGCCATGCTCAGGGCCAAAAAGAACTGTCAGGTTCACTTCCGGATGTTCATCCAGGAGGGTCGGCGTAAACCGCAGCTGTCGATCGACACTGGCCACATGAGCTAACAGCGCCACCCGCTTTCCCTTCAAGAGATGCATATGCTCCGCGAGCAAATTATCAATCCCCAAGTGAACCGACACTATAATAATCCAGCCTTTCGGTATCCAGCAGTTGTTTTTTCAATACAAGCACTCAGATTATTCAAAGGGCTCCAGCCAAAATCCCGTATGAGCGCGCTACTATCACAGGTAAAAGAGGACACCGTCAGCTGTTGATATTGCTTAATATCCAACTGATTCTTAAACGGCAGTAGTTTCGACGCCGCTGTTCCCCCAACCATTAAAGTATAAAGCAAAGGCTTAGGAATCGGAACAACGAGTATATTTCGCTGCATAACCCGACGAAATTCATCCCACATCTGGCTGATACGCGCATTATCTAGATGAGTTGTAAAATAGGTCCGTTGCTCAGAGCTGTCATCATTAACAAGACGAATAATCGCATCGACCAGATCATCGACATAGACATAGCTGAATGATTGATCGATCCCTGCCACCCTAAAACCATAACCACGAGCAGCCATTTTAAAAACAGTCAGAAAAGCCGGATCCCCGGGGCCATAGACGGCTCCCGGCCGGAAACACGTCACGGGCCAGGGAGCTTCGGCTTGTAGATACTGCTCGGCAGCCAATTTGGCCCGCCCATAATCGTCGCAGGGTTGTTCGGTATCCGTTTCAGTATGAGGACGGCCGGGTCGATTGGGTCCGCTGACAGCTAAAGTAGAAGCGAAGATAAAACGGCGCGGCTGCCAGGTCTGTCGCTTGATGCATTCGACCAAATCTTTGACCGCATCAAAATTGTACCGTGTATAGTCCTGGGTGCGTTCGGCAGCGATGACTCCAGCTAGATGAATTACAAGATCGCACTGGGGCAGTACAAGTTCGGGATCCTTAAAAAGAGCGAGGTCACCTTTAAGGATTTGAATCCCGGTCGGTGGAAGTTGCTTGGTTTTGTGCGGTGAGCGTACGAGGGCAATGAGTTCGTGACCTGCCGCGACTAGGGCGCGAGACAAATGAGTTCCAATAAAACCGGTCGCTCCCGTGACAAGTATCTTCACAGAGCCAATTCCTGACGTATCGCCTGTAATAATTCTTGTACGCGCTCATTCGACTCCGCCTCCGCATAGAGCCGCAACAAAGGTTCGGTTCCAGAGGCGCGTATCAGCACCCAGCTTCCATCGGCAAGATTGAGACGACAACCGTCAATACGAAGTATTTCAGCGATCGGTAGACCCGCTAACGTCTCCCGAGAAAAATCAGTGACGTGTCGCCGAATCTCATTAATCTTATCCGCAGCTAATGCTAAGTCGACTCGCGCAAAGCGATGAGTCCCAATATCCGCCTCAAGCTCAGTAATTAGTTTTGAAAGTGATTTTTTTTCTTGTGTCATTAATTCGAGAAGCAGGAGACCTGATAAAATGCCGTCACGTTCCGGGATGTGCCTCGCTATAGCGATCCCGCCCGACTCTTCTCCGCCGATCATCGGTGATATTTCATGAAACTTTGTGCAGATATGTTTAAATCCGATCGCAGTCTGATGGATTTTTAATCCGTATTTTTCACACAGCTTATCGATCATTTGCGTCGTCGACACCGTCTTGACTACTTCGCCTGTCTCGCCACGATTCTCGACAAGATGCTTAAGAAGCAAGGCAAAGATATGATGACTGTTGACATACCGCCCGTTCTCATCACCAGCGCCGATGCGATCCGCGTCTCCATCCGTTGCCAGACCGATATCCACGCCCTTGGCCCCAACCTGATCCAGTAGCTCTGATAGATTCTTTTCAATCGGTTCCGGTTGGACCCCATTAAACGATGGATTGCGCGCATCGTGCAATTCCTTCACACCATCGCCCAGTACCGCTGCAAAATACCCCGAACCCGCTCCATACATAGAATCGGCTACAACATTCCAACCGGCCTTACAGATAGCCTCAACATCAATCATTGATTGTAAATGTTCGACATAAGGACCTAAGGGATCAAAGTCTTTTAGAAGCCCTTTGTCTCGGGCTATTTCTAAAGACAGGGTTTGTGGTTGTCGCCCTTGCTCGGAGTTGGCAACAACACGATTTTCAATCGGCCCCGTATAGGTCTCAGCCGCGGCACCACCATCCGGTTCTTTAAACTTAATTCCATTCCATTCATGCGGATTATGACTTGCTGTAATCATGATACCCGCACCCGCTTTAAACTCTTTAGTCATCCAAGAAATACAGGGAGTCGGACAAAATTGCCGGGCTAAATGAACTTCGATGCCATTAGCGGTTAGAACTTCGGCTGCCGCTTCAGCAAATTCGCGCGACAAAAACCGTCTGTCATAACCAAGATAAATCAATTGCGGCTGAGAGGACTCAACAAAAATATCGCAGAAAGCTTGCAGCACGCTTCTGACATTATCGAAAGTAAAATCGCGTGCAATGCGTCCTCGCCACCCGTCGGTACCGAATTTAATTTGCATATTATTTTCCCACTAACTTCGCAGCCAACTTCCCCGCTGCAATCATGCTTTTAGCGTTCGCAATACCTTTCCAAGCAATATCGAAAGCGACTCCATGATCCACGCTGGTCCGTACAAAAGGCAGGCCTAAAGTCATATTGACCGCGTCTTCAAAATGCAAGAGCTTGATCGGGATCAAACCCTGGTCATGGTAAAGGCTGACAACGACGTCATAATCGCCCTTCAGGGCCTGATAAAAAACCGTATCCCCGGGAAGAGGACCCGTCACCTTAATACCCTGCTGTTGCGCCGCCTTAATGGCCGGCTCCAAATAGCGGATTTCTTCCTGACCAAAAAGGCCGGCTTCACCAGCATGGGGATTCAACCCAGCAACGGCAATATGCGGGCTCCGTAAACGATAGCGCGCTCGCATGACTTGATGAGTGAGGCGAATCGTCTCTAAAATGCGTTCGCGTGTAGCCAACTTGGGAACTTTTGCAAGCGGCTCATGCAATGTCACGAGAACCACTTTTAGTTTTTTACCAACCATCATGAGAAAAGTCTGTTGCTTCGACTGCGCATACTCGGCCAATAACTCAGTATGCCCCGGGTGACGCGCTCCGGCGAGGTGAATGTGCTCCTTACAAATTGGCCCGGTGACGATGGCATCACATTTCTTCTCGAGAACGGAAGCAACAGCCGCACGGATGTAAGCCAGTGACGCCTCACCACAGCGCTTGCGCGGTGAATTGAGTCCGACCGTCAAGGAAGGCTCGATGACCACTTGATTCATCGGCACTCGCTGCCCACAGGAATGAGCGGCTACTTCAAGAATGTCACGATGGCCGAATATGATGAGTTGCGCCTGTCGCTTCAGGCTTGGTAGCGCCTTGACAATCACTTCGGGACCGACGCCGCGCGGATCGCCCATAGTGATAGCTAGCGTTGGCTTTTTAGTGGCGATCCTTTATCTCCACATAAGTCCGTGTGCGAACACGCGCGATATAGGACTTGAGATGTTCACGTGATTTCTGTTCGAGAATGGCCTGTTCGATTTCTTTTTTAGATTGCTGCTTTGATTTCTGAGGATAACGGCGGCGATATAAATCGTAGTCTTCTTCACCTACATCAATTTTGCTATAAATTCGTTGTCGCATGAACTTCATCATTTTGAGACGTTCTTCTAGATCGTGACGATATGCTTCCCAGGGGACTCCCTTGGCTGCAAGTTCCCGCTTAAGCTGGTCCAAAGTCATATGGTTTTTTGCCAGCACCATTCGAACTGTCTGATCAAGCTCGGCCTGCGGTACCTTGATACCAAGACGATCGATTTCCTGACTGAGTAACCGTTCTTCGATTAATTCATCCAGCGTTTCCTGGCGGCTCATTTTTTTCTTAGAGCCAAAACGTCCCTTACGAACCGCCTCTCTAGCGCGAATATCGGAAAGAAGAATAATTTCCGATCCGACGGTGGCTGCAATCGCATCAACAAGACCCGCGGCCTGCGCTGCCGGTAATGGCATCAAACTTAGCCCGAGCCAGGTCGCAACAAATAACTTCAATGATTTCATAGTGTCACCTCAGCCAGGGCCTCCTCGTTGACTTGAATCGGGAGCTCCTGGCGTAATTGCTCCAAAGTCA
Source organism: bacterium (assembly GCA_965216315.1). GTDB lineage: Bacteria > UBA10199 > UBA10199 > 2-02-FULL-50-16 > JAJFLM01 > CBDCFN01. Next base: position 115,267 of record CBDCFN010000015.1, read on the forward strand.
CGCTAATATTTTCTCGAATCCGTTGTTCCGTCAAGATCCGTCTGACATCTTCGGTGGCTTCCTTAAGAGAGCGCTTCTTTTTCTTTCGACGATCAACCAGCTTGAACAGGTGATATCCATAGTCTGATTTGATAACCTGGCTAAGCTGGCCCTTCTTGAGCTTAAAGCAAGTTTCAGTAAAAACGGGCGGATAATCACCCTTCGTAAAATAGCCCAAATCGCCCCCCTCGGCACCTTCGGGCCCTTTAGAATACTGCCGTGCGACCTGTTCAAATTCGGCCCCGGCTTCTATCATCTGTCTCAGTTTGGCCGCCTCCTCCTTTGTATTCACAAAAATATGCAGCGCCTTTACTTGTTCGGGCCGAATAAAAGCCTCTTTATGTTTACGATAATAAGCTTTGATCTCATCAGGAGTCACCTGTATCTGACTGACAATATATTTTCGTATCCAATTTTGTACGAGAAATTTTTCCTGTTGTGCTTGTTCCCATTCACGAACAGTGAGGCCTCGGCTCTCCATCTGGTCTTCAAAATCTGTTTCATCATAGCCCTGCTTGAGCCGCGCTAAATATCCTTGTAGCACAACAGAGTCGATAGTCATCCCGTGCCGACGTGCCTGCATCAGTAAAATACGATGTTCAATCAAGGCATCAAGTATGGCCCGCTTACGACGTTGCAATTTTTCGGGCGACCGGGGATCCGGCAATAACCCCAATTGCAACTCTTGCATTCGAAAGGCCTTCTTAAGGTCTTTTGCCGTAATCGCTTCTGCATCAATCGTTGCCAATACGGCCGTCTCACTCCCGGAACAACTTAGCAAAAAAACTACCGTCAGCAACACTAAGATGGGCTTAAATAACGACATCTACGACACATTTACATGAGGCAATAAGCTCTGCAAGAAATATTGAGGCGCCTTCAAGCGCTCGGAATCGTTCTCGGCCTCCCCTTGCACAACCAGCTTCATATCCGGAGTCAGGCGATATTTATCGGGATCTTGCTGGACTCGCTCCATAATCACATCCGGCGAAAGCGGGGTGGAGGCATCAAAACTATAAACAAATTGTTTATGACTATAATGAACGGCGCGCAGCCGTAGTTGTTTGGCGAGCACCTTTACCTGCATCAGCTTCAGCAAATTTTCCGTCTCGCTCGGCAAGGGTCCAAACCGATCTACCAGCTCCTCTTCATATTGATAGGCTTCATCGAAAGACCGCATCGCCGCCAGCCGGCGATACATATCCAAACGCAATGCGGGATCTCGAATATAATCCTCCGGAATGCCCGCAGGCACACGTAAATGTAGTTCGGGTTCGATCACTTCCTCAAAAACCTCCCCTTTCAACTCCTTGATCGCCTGCTCCAGGAGCTCAACGTAGAGATCGTAGCCAATCGCCTCTAAATGTCCCGATTGTTTATCACCGAGCACGTTTCCCGCCCCACGTATTTCCAAATCATGACAGGCCATCTTAAAACCGCTCCCCAGCTCACTAAAACGTTTAAGGACCGCCAACCGTTTCTTGGCATCCGCCGTCATCTCTGCACGTGAGGATATCAGCAAGTAAGCATAGGCCCGTTGGGCTCCACGGCCGACACGGCCACGCAATTGATAGATCTGTGCCAACCCAAATTGATCCGCACGCTCGATGAGAATCGTATTGGCGGTCGGAATGTCGATGCCCGATTCAATAATTGTCGTGCAGAGCAACAAATCATATTCGTGATTCGCAAAAGCAATCATGGCGGCTTCCAGTTCCTGTTCTTTCATCTGTCCGTGGGCGACGCCTATACGGATATCCGGTAAAATACGTTTGAGGCGCTGGGCGGTATTTTGGATATCCATCACCCGGTTATGGACAAAAAAGACCTGACCACCACGCCTGACTTCACGTTCAACGGCTTCCTGAATCGTCGCATCACTATCAGGTGTCACATAAGTACGAATTGAAAGGCGATCTGTCGGCGGTGTTTCAATGACACTGATGCCACGCAGCCCCGACATTGCCATGTTAAGCGTGCGAGGAATCGGCGTCGCGGATAAAGCCAAGACATCAACTGATTTTTTAAACTGTTTAATTTTTTCTTTTTGCGTCACACCAAAGCGATGTTCCTCATCAATAACGAGCAGGCCCAAATTTGGCATATTAATGTCGTTTTGCAGCAAACGATGTGTCCCAATAACGATATCTATTTCACCCGTTGCCAGTTGAGCCAAGGTCGCTTGAATCTCCTTACGATTCTGGAACCGAGATAGAATGCCCAGCTTGACCGGATACTGATTGAAGCGTTCGACAAAACTCCGGTAATGCTGAAAGGCCAGCACCGTGGTCGGCACCAGTACAGCGGTCTGTTTATTTTCGAGTGCCGCCTTAAAAGCCGCGCGCATAGCGACCTCGGTTTTTCCATAACCGACATCCCCCAGCACAAGACGATCCATAGGCTGGGGCTTTTCCATATCCGCAATGACTTCTTCAATCGTCCGGTCCTGGTCCTCGGTTTCCTCATAAGGAAAACTCGCCTCAAAAGCCTCAAAGATTTCATTGGCCGGGGCAAAGGCATGACCGACACCAGCAGCACGAACCGCATAGAGATTGAGAAGTTCACCTGCCATTTGTCGGATGGCTTTTTGGGCCTTTTCGCGCACCTTATGCCATGACGCCCCGCCAAGTTTATCAAGTCGTGGCACCTTGGCTCCACCCGTATAGGGAGTCACCTGATTCATTCGATAAACCGGGACATAAAGTTTGTCTCCTTGCGCGTATTCCAAGACGAGGAAGTCGTTGCCGACACCTTCGAAATCGAGACGTGTCATCCCGAGATAACGACCAATCCCATTTTCTTCATGTACAAGCGGGTCTCCCTCTTTGAGTTCTCCAAACGAGAGAAACCGCTCCTGACTGGCGGGACCGCGCACGCGCTTGTGCGCCTTGGGCCCGAAGATCTCTTCATCCGTAACAATGATGAGGCGCTCATCCGGCCAACGGAAACCACGCGTTAATTCACCCAGCACCACCGGGATTTCCCCCGTCCTGCCTTGCTGGATTGTCGTATTAAAATCACTGTCCCTTGCCACCAATGACAATTCGTACGGCGCAAAGAGGTCGAGAAGACGTCGGCGTTGGGCCGTCGTCGAGGCCACAATGACAAGGCGGCACTCTTCCTGCCACTTCGTTAACTGCCCCGCCAACTCTTGGAGCGGAGCATCAGCGGCTTTGCGAATAGTCCAGCGCAGATCTTCATTGGCCTCGACCGCTGCATGAAGGCTCGGTCGACCTTCATCGCTCACGCCCCCGATATAAAGAGAAGCACCGTCGACAGGTTCGATCATCGACTCGTTAATAACTTCATCCGGTTTCACCACCCGCTCAAGGCTCTCGGAGTGTTCATAAACCGTGTTCAATTCAGTCTTGAGTTCTTCGAGGTGTTCTTTAATCGCGGCACCATCCGAAAAGATATATTGCGTCCCCGCAGGGAAATAGGCCGGGAGATAAGACGTCCCCAGCAAAGAAAGCAACTGTTCCACCCCACCGAAAAGCATTCCCGACCGGAGTTTGCTCGCACCATCGCGTTTTTCCGTTGCCTTGAGACCGATTTCATCAGCCCGTTTAACAAAGGCCGCGGCCAACTCTTCGCGCAACTCCTCATCCCAAAGTAACTCGCGCACCGGGACCAACGTCACTTGTGGCAGGGTCTCCAGTGAAGTCTGTTTCTTAGGATCAAAGCGGCGAATCGACTCAATCTCGTCCCCGAAAAGTTCAATCCGCCAAGGCGTGTTGTCCAGTGGTCCCCAGAGATCAACGATCCCACCGCGCACGGCATAGGTCCCGCGATCCTCAACCAAGGGTGTTTGCTGATAACCCCAGTCCAACAGATATTGCACCAAGATATCCCGATCGGAGGTATCACCCGGTTTTAAAAGCTGCTGTTTGTCGCGCAGACGTTCCGGCGGCAAGACGTAAGAGGCTAAAGCCGATGCCGAGGTCACAACCACCTGAGGGCCGGGCTCATGCAATAGGGCAATCAATGTCTTGATCCGTTGGGCCTGCACATCACGATGCGGCGATACCTGAAAATAGGGCAGGGTATCCAAGGGGGGAAAACGATGGACCGCCGCCGCACAACCATAAAATTCCAACTCACTCGCGATCTGCTCGAGATCCTTGGTCGTCGGAACCACGTAGACCGTTAACGGAGGAGCCTTGCGCGCTAACAGCCGTGAGACCAAATAGGCCGGGGCCGAACCCTCAAGGCCCATCAGGCCGAGCGGCGCCTCCGCACCTTGAATAGCACCTAACAGGGTCTCAAGTGATTTACTGTCGTCAGCCGGCATTATTAATGATATCCTTTACTTATATGTCACCTAGCGGATCCAACATACCATCGCAACCTCGCGGCCCCCAGCAGCCCAGAATAACTCAGGAAGGCGGCCGCGAATCGGTTGAATCGGTCAAGCCCGACGCTGGCAAGCAGCAACAGGCCCAGAAAGATCAGTTTTCGAAACAAGGCCTCAACAAAGTTCTGCGCCAGATGAAGCAGATGGTGAGTGAAAAAGGCAAGGGCTTTCAGGCGGGACGCATGCTGGCCGGCAAGACAACGGGGCCCCTTGGAGTCCTCACCGAAGAATTACGTGCAGAAATGCGGGCGGCCGTTCAGACAGCAAAAGACGGTGACTTTACCGATTTTGAAAAAGTCTTCCTCGAATACTTTATGGGCGAGAAAAGCCTCGGTGTCTTACTCGCCGCCGGTGAAAAAAAATACCGTAAGAAACAGCTCCAGCAGTGGAAAGAATTTTTCGAACAACTCTATTCTTATATCCAGGAAAAATCCGCCGATGCAGAGTCGATACGCGAATTGATTTTTCGCGGCATCTCCAATCAGGATCCGCGTCCCGATGATCCCAAGGCTCAGTCGGGAAAACCGGTGCTGATTGCCGACCTTTACATTAAAAGAGAACGTCGCGATCGTTGTGAAAAGTTTGTGCGTCTGGAAATCCCAACCACGGAGGCCCTCAATACGCTGCGCAACTTAGAGCCCGGCGCCGTCATCAGCGTCGAAACTTTGGTCCAATGCTTTGGCAGTGATGACATCCCCTATCTCTGTCTTTATTACCGTCCGGTCCGTGAGGGAGCTCTGACCGCTCAAGGTCATCCCGCCGCCCGCCATATGGCCCGCCATGCCGGCGCCGCCGCCCAAGCGACTGAAGCCATGTACTCCGGCGGCCTCGATGTCTCCTCCAAGGCCGCCAACTTGGCCGAACATCATGTCAAAGGCAAAGGCGACGAGAAGCTCAAAGAAACGAAAGAGGCCGGCACCGACAACGAGCTCTACAAGCAGAAGAATCTGCTCGATAAGCTGCTGAGTTAGTTCTGATTACTTCGTGTAGAACAACGTCGACTCGATACTGCGTCGATAGAGAAGACCGCGCACGGGTTTCTTGACAGGACGTCCTTGGCCGTCATGCACCGTTACTTTAACCCAACGAAGTAACTCGCGGCCGACTTCGTGGTACTGACCAGCATTGAGTTTCTTGAGCAGCGTGGAACTCGCAAAGGCGCATTCACCAATGTTGAACACCAAACTCACGAGTGCATTAAATTGATTCTGGCTCAACGGCACGATCACGAGTTGACGAACCGCGTTGACGGCCTTGGCCGCGTCTTGTTTAAGGAGCGCCCATGCCGCCTGGCGGGTAATCCCTTTGGCAAAGCGCGCGTGCTCTCCCGGTAAAAGAAGATGCCCATACCCAATCGTCGGATGACCGGCGAGATCCCGATAGATCTGGCTACGATAGCCCTCGAAACGGGCGATCAGACGCAAACCCGCTGCATCGATATCATCGACGATGCCCGCCAACTTATACAGTGACAGATAGGTCTTGCGCTGGCGATAGAACGGGGAGTTGGGATCATTCTTGAGTTCATACTTAGTCGGCAGCCGCTGTGTGGACGGCGGACGAGCCTTGGCCCGACAGCGTTGGCCTATCTCGGTCAACTGAACCAGGTCACGCTCCAAATAGCGACGGAGCTCGGGGGATATGGGTTTTTGCACCGCAAACATCGCACGTCCTACAGCACCCATTATCGGATAAGTAACCGAAAAGGTGCTCACAAGTTTTTCTGCTCCCCGCAAAAAAATCGGCGACAAACACGAATATTGAGGAATTAGAGGTGCTGATCATGGTAAATACCTGTACCAGCCGGAAGGAGCACAATTATGAGTGAGACAGCACAAATCAAACTTGGGGATAAAGAATATGATCTGCCCATATTGACGGGTACGGAGGATGAGCGTGCGATTGACATCCGAACGCTGCGTAAAAAGACCGGGCATATCACCTATGACCCCGCTTACGTCAATACGGGGGCGTGCCGTTCAAGCATCACGTTTATTGATGGAGAAAAAGGAATACTCCGTTATCGCGGCATCCCCATCGAAATACTCGCGGATCATGCGGATTTCATCGAGACCGCGTATCTGTTGATCTATGGGCAGTTGCCCAACCAAGAACAGCGCAAAAAATTCAGCGATGATTTGACATATCACTCTCTGATTCACGAAGACATGAAGAATTTCTTCAATGGTTACCCGGTCACGGCTCATCCCATGGCGATATTGTCCGCGATGGTCGGTTCGCTATCCGCTTACCATCCGAACGCGATCGATCCCGATATTTCTGAGCAAGATTCAGATCAGAATTATATTCGACTGCTCTCTAAAGTCCGAACGATAGCGGCCGCATCGCATAAGAAATCGATCGGGCAACCGATCATTTACCCGAGAAACGATCTCTCTTATTGCGCTAATTTTCTCTATATGACGTTTGCCGTTCCCTCCGAACCCTATGAAATAGACCCGGAAGTGGTTAAGGCACTGAACCTGTTATTGATCGTTCACGCCGATCACGAACAAAATTGCTCGACGTCCACAGTCCGGCTGGTCGCTTCTTCGAGAGCGAATATTTTTGCAGCCATCTCCGCCGGGATCAGTGCTCTCTGGGGGCCACTCCACGGAGGCGCCAATCAGAAAGTCATTGAAATGCTGGACCGTATTGAACGGGAACACCTCAAAGTCAGCGATATCGTAGCTGCCGCGAAGGAAAAAGACAGTTCATTTCGTTTAATGGGATTCGGACATCGCGTCTATAAAAATTATGATCCACGGGCCAAAATATTAAAGGCTTCTTGTGACAAGATCTTCCAAAAACTGGGATACAAAGATCCCTTGCTGGAGATCGCAAAAGAACTGGAGGAAAGAGCCCTGAATGATTCTTATTTCATCGAAAAAAAATTATATCCCAACGTCGATTTCTATTCAGGTATTCTCTATCGTGCCTTGGGCATTCCTACAAACATGTTCACGGTTATGTTTGCTTTGGGACGACTGCCCGGATGGATCGCACATTACAAAGAATTAATGGCCGACCCTGAATTCAAGATCGGAAGGCCGCGGCAACTTTATAGCGGTAATACGGAAACGCCCTATACGTCGATCGAATCGCGCTAATGTCTTGTTTTAAAACTCAGTAGGTATCTTTGGGGTCGAAAACCGGCTCGCCGACGAATTTGAGCTCTCCGTCTTCGAGTTTTCGATAAAAGCAAGTCCGATAGCCGACATGACAGGCCGCGACGTTCTGCTTCACCTTGATCAGGATGGCATCCATATCACAGTCGACGTAGACCTCTTTGACCTCTTGGGTATGGCCGGAGGACTCCCCCTTGACCCAATACTTTTGCCGCGAGCGCGACCAAAAATTGGTATACGGCCCTTCGAGGGTCGCCTTGAGCGAATCCCGGTTCATGTAGCCAACCATCAAGAGTTCGTTATTATCAATGTCCTGAATGATCGCCGTCACCAGACCCTTGTCGTCGAATTTCACCTGATCGAGGATGTCTTCTAAACTCATGGGAGGAGTTCTCGCTAAAGCCCGCTCATTTGTCAAATTGAAGGGTTACCCGGGCGCTCTGATAGTTAGCAACTTTCCCGCCCTCTGACCGAAATTCAGGCCTGGGACCAGGGTTTATGGGAATCTACACACTCGCAGCACCACTCAGCACGACGACGTTGGCGGCCAGCTCCTTCCAAAACTGGTCACTGCGGCTCTATGGCCGGGCCGTAACCCTCGGGGAGCGGACCCAGCAACTCGCCCAAGAGACGGGTTTGAGCGACTTTTTGCTCGGCCCGGATGGGAGCCGCCGCCGTGATCTCCTGGCGCGCACCCCCAAACTCAGCTCCCTCGTTCAAAGCCATGACGGCCTGCGGACCTTTCATCTTCAGGGTCGGCTCTCCGTCTATCCGCAGGTCACCCAACATCCTCATTGGGTCGAGCTGATTACCCTACTCGCCGGACCGACAAGTGTGGGCCTCGATGGCCACCCTCGTATCCACCGGGAAAGCTTCCAACAATTCCTTCAACATATTCCCCACGTCCTCGCTGACGGGGCTGAACTCTTGGACTGGCTGGACGCGCTCGAAAAGGTACTGCCGGAAGCCCTGCGCACGAGCGAGGAAGATGCTCATTCGATGCAACGGGCTATTCGTGCCACGCGCACCATGATTAACACGGCTTCGGTGACGGCACCACCGGATATGTGGTTGCTCCGCCAAATACTTTCGACGCATGAAGAACTAGGCCTCTTGCAGGACTTGAATAGCGGCATGACGATTAACGTCGCCGAGTACGCCGCGCGTAACGAGTTGGATGAACGTCAACTCGGCATCGACCTCGAGTTTCTCTTCGCGCGCGGTTACCTCGACCGTACCCCTCAAGGCTATGTCAAGACCACCTCAACCGCCTCCTACGTCCTTGAAGAGATCGTGGCCCTCCCGACTCAATATCGCACGGACATGACTGGCGAATTGATCAGCTGGTTCAAAGGTGAGACCGGACTGGCCCGGGAAGAGTTGATTGAAGGCTGGCTGGGAAGCCGCATCGCCAGCCGCACACCAACCGCCGGCTGGACCGCATCGACCCATGAAATAGAGATTGGCTATCGTGTTGTCCCCTTAGTCCTTGCCCTTAATGCTGCAGGTTTATTGAAAGGTATCCGGCGCGGTCGCGAGTTTAATCCCCCTCATTTTACTCTTGAGATGAAGCAGCTCTTTGAAGAGGCGGGCATTTTAAGCGAGGGAAAAGTAACGTCCTTAGGCCTGCGCATGCTCAGGCGTGGTCCCGGCCCTTTCGGCATCATCGGAACCTATCATACCTATACAACCCAACACACACAGCTCCTGCAAGCGAATGGCCTCAAACCACATGTGCAGCGCGGACCGAATGTCGCTGCCAGTCGCGATGCGAATCGCCGTGACTTTGAAAATGGAGTGCGTCAACTGGAGAAGTATTTCGAAGCTACAGACTGGCAACCAACGGTCGTGATTGAACATGCCTTGGGTCATGGGGTCGCCATTCAGGAATTCGTCAAACGCTTTGGCGCAGACGGCCTCCGTTTCTTCGGTTTTGATTACGAAGCCAAGGCCCTCGATGCCGCCAAGGGTGAGCAAGCAGCAGGCACACTACCCGCTAATATGACTTTCGCCCCTCCAACCGATATCGCCAAACCCGAACGACTGATCAAATTCCTCAGCCTGTCTTTAAGCGATCGGGATTTATCTGCTTTGAGCGAGGATGAGTTATCCACCCTCATGAATGAACCCTTAACTGAGGAAGACTTTGCACGTGTTCAACAAGAACGCATCGTCATGATCGTTGGTGCCGGATTCCATGAAGCACGTTTGGATGACGACGCGTTGGTAGAAAAACTCAAACTTTATCGCCAAGCCGGCATCCTGATGATGCCGGTCGAGGCCTCGGCCCTGACGACACCAATGCAGCGGGCCAGTGCCTGGCAAAGTTACAACGCCGGTTTTACCTGGGTCCATGAAACATCGGGACAGCGCCTCCGCTCTCCTGTGCGCTATACATCTCCCCATCATCGCCACAGCTGGCCTGACTTGTTTCAGGCGGCGGGTTACCGCATCGAAGAACATTATTCTCAAGGTACCCGTCCTCTCTTTCCTTACGTCGCACCCAGGCCGGAGAATCCACCGATCAGTTATACATTCCTGGCTGTTCCCCGAGCGACAAAAGAGATCTAGCTGAAAGCCATAATCCCGTATCGTCCGAGACTGGCAAAATGGCCACGGTTAACTTAAGACTTCGAAACGAAATTCGGGTAGCGAGAGGTAATACTCACCCTCCTTGCAGGTAAAACCACCTAAATCATCCCCCGGTAATGCAATCCCCCACCACTGGTTGCCATTCGCTTCCGGCCATTGCTTCCGATATCTATCCAGGATACCCAATTTGATATTCGACAAGACCTCATACTGATCTCCATACCAATAGCCTTTCATCTTCATGTAGCGAAAGCGGAAGATATACATGGCCAGTCCTAACCATTGAATCTGTGTCTCCTTATCGCGATCAAGCTTAAACGAGCGCTTACAAGACATTCCCTTCATCTCGTAATCTGTGTCGATGGTTGAAACCGACACGGCCTGGACTTTTCCATCCAATGTTCTTGCCACAATGAAAAACGATTCGTTGTTTATTTTTCGCTCAGGCGTCGCACAGCCGTTAAATTCTTCAAGAAGAACACCTTCCAACATGTACTGCGCCTGTTGATAGGTAACGCGTTCAATGATGACAGGACAAGCTTGCCCCTGTCTTTTTAAGACAAACTTGAGTGCATGATAATCGAGATGCACATGGGCTCCGAATCGGAGTGCCGCTTCAGGTGTAATTTCCGGCACGGTAAAGGCATCGGGGTCAACGTACGTACGACCTTCATAGGCAGCAATACGTCTATCAAGCCTTTTTCCGCCAGCGATACAGTCGTTTACTATCGCACACAGCTCGGTACGTGTCGCCCCTCCATGCATTGCCGCCGTTAATAGATCCAACGGATGAAATTTTGGCAAATTCGCACTACACAGACACGATATAAACTGAAAAACCGAAAGACGATCCGATTGAAAGAGCGTCAACAGCTGATTAATCGTCGGGGCGGCCGTCGGATCCATTAGCATGGATTCCATCGCCGGTATGAACCTATTCAATTTCACCCGATGGCCCAGATTGCGGGTCTCGCTCTGAAAAAGTCGCAGCATAGCGAGACTCTGATCACTGGTCAGGATTTCACGTCTTTCTTGCCCTGATGCCGCGCTCAAAATCCGTAGCACCTGTTGGCCCAGATTATCATCACGCCACAGGGCTTGAACGACGGGTGTTGAAGTCAGTGCCCGCAGTGACGTCAAACTCTGCAGCGGCTCTTGTTCGAGACCGTGTAGATCTTCCAGAACTTGCTCAACGCGCTCCGCACTTTCGATATGAGTGACCTGCGCGGAAAGAGCCTGTTGAAAATGCGCTAGCGAAACAATGGAGGCACTTGCGCACAAACTAGCAGAATTCAAAAATAGGCTGGGGGCGGCACTCAGCATGAGTTCTTATCCCCTATAGATTTCAAATAGTTGTGATCTGAGCCTTGCGAGAATTTTCGAAAGCGCGCTTAAGCCTTCTCGACACGCTTTCCTTTGCCGTAGTTGGGATCGATCTTATACTGCTTGATCTTGAGATAAATCGTGCGTCGCGCCACTTGAAGCAGTTCCGCCGCCTTCATTTTATTGCCGTGGCACCTATCTAAAGCTGCCATGATCAGGCGCTTTTCGATCGGGGCAATCGCCGCTTCGAGGCTCCCGAGGTGGCTGAAGCTGCGCTCTTGTTGGGCGGCCTCGAGGATGTGCGGACTCAGCAATGACGGGCCAACCACATCGGCACCCAAGACCATGAGTCGATGCATCTCATTCTGCAACTCACGAATATTTCCCGGCCAGGGATAATCCATTAACGCGCGTATCGCTCCTTTACTAAGCCGAAGCTTACGTTTGCCAGCTTCTTGGGCCGCTTGTTCTAGAAAATGCTCGGCTAGCAATAGGATATCTTCACCGCGCTCGCGCAGCGGTGGCACATTGATTTGAACGACATTCAAGCGATAATAAAGATCCTTACGAAACTCCTGCCGGGCCACCATGGCCTTAATATCACGGTGCGATGCCGTGATAATCCGCACGTCGACTTTCTGGTAGTCACGCCCACCCACCCGGCGCACCTCGCCTTCCTGCAATACGCGTAATAACTTCGCCTGCATGCCCAATGACATGTCACCTACTTCATCGAGAAAAAGGGTACCCCGGTGAGCCATCTGGAAGAGACCGATCTTATTATTATCAGCACCGGTAAAAGCGCCCTTCACATGTCCGAACAACTCGCTTTCCAGCAGGGTTTCGGCAAGGGCGGCACAGTTTTCCGTTATGAACGGCGCAAAATTGCGGGGACCATTGTAATGCAAGGCCTGGGCAATCAGTTCCTTTCCGGAACCCGATTCACCGTGAATAAAGACCGGACTATGGGTCTGGGTCACGCGATCCAAGGTCACAAGAACCTTTTTGAGCGCCGGACTCTTCCCGATGATATTATCATAGCTGTATTTGAGGCGAAGCTCCTCGTGCTCACGCTTCATGCTCTCACGGGCCGCCTCCAAATGCTGGAGACTTTCGTGTAGATCTTGTTCGAGGCGTGCATTGAGGCTCTCAATCGTTACCTTGGAACGCTCCAGTTCTTCGATCTTCCTTTCGTTATCGCGGTGCAGACGCGTGTGCTCAAGAATCAATGATGCTTGATCCGCCAAAGACTCAATCATCTGTAAATGTTCGGACTTCAAGACACCGGGGCGGAAGCGGTTGTCGAGATAAATCAAGCCCACCGTGCGACGTCCTGTCAGTAACGGCGTGCACAGCACTGAACGAATTTCAAGGGCGTGCACCGACTGAGACTCCGCAAAACGCTCATCGGTTTGCGCGTCCAAGCTCACAATCGTCTTTCCAGTCCGCATCACTTCCTTGGCAATTGTGCGCGAAATTTCCTCTTCATCGCGATCCAAATCCTGACTGTCGAAATTACGCGCTGCCCTGATATCCAAATCCTGCCGATCGGACAGAATCACAAAACCACGCTCGGCATCCGTCAGATGAATCGCCGCATCTAGGACCTCCTCTAGGAGCTGATCCACATCGTGCATCATTAACAAGCGGCGATTGATATCACTGCTTTCGATAAACGATGTCGCATCCATTGATTGTGACACGTTTTCCTTTTTTTCCGCTGGACCGAGCGCTGCTAAGGCCTGACGAATCTTTTCCTTTTTGCGATCCCGCATAAAGCTTTGCTGAAATGACTCCGGCACACTGGCCTTCAATTCATCAATGACTTGGAGGGCCTTGTTGTATGACCTTTTGGCGGCGAGCGTTTTTCCGCTGAGTTGAGCAAGCTCCCCTTCGTCACTTAAAATCTGCCACAGATTATTTTTGGCCTGTCGTTCCAGGGCATCTTTTTTAAGCGCGGCCAACCATGCCGCAACGGGATAATCGGCATACTTCTCCTGCGCAATTCGGAATTTGGCCTCGAACCAATTGGCCTGTAATTCATAGGACTCCTGCCCGGTACTCGTGACATAATCGCGCAAAATCCCTAATACCTCCTCGCACGTATTGAGATCCTTTAGTTCCAGCGCGCGATACCCTTTAGCGAGTTGAGCCTGAAACATCGCCTGCGATTCACCCAGGTCTTTAGCAAAAGTGAGAGCTTGTTCAATATACTTGGCAACACGTTCCTCATTGCCCTTGCCCTGCTCTCCAACTGTCAACAAGAAGAGATTATAGGCGATCAGTGATTGGAGTCCGTGTTCCTGCGATAAGGCGAGGGATTCTTCGAGCGCTTCCTCCGCCTGACTGAGGCGACCAAAGTAAAAATAAAGATTGCCCAAATTACTCAGAATCGAAGCCAACGAACTCGGATTATCTAAGGCACGCGCCAGTTCAAGAGCCTGGATAAAGAGCTCATACGCACGGTCCCAACGGCCTTGTTCCTGCTGCAGCGTCGCCGCATTGATCAGAAGACTTAATTGATGATCTTGCCGTTCGCTTTCTGCCGCATAGGCCGCAGCCTTTTCAAAACTGGCCGCCGCTTCGACCGGCTTACTAAGCGCCTGCAAGACGAGAGCACGGTAATTTTCAAAACGCGTGCGCTGGACGAGCGTCGCTTGTTCTATCTCGTTGGCTGGAACAGATTCAATATTTTGAGTCGCCGTATCTAAGGCCCCTTCACGATAGGCTAATTGCACGGCAAGTATTACGTGTTCAAATGAGCGTTCACCACCTAAGGCGGGATGAGCCGCCATTTCAGCAAGAAAGGCATGGGCTTCGGGATATCGCCCCTGCTCGATCAAGACGTGACCCATCGCCGCATAAAACGCTTCGACGACGCCTTGCTCCGTTTCCGTTTTAAAGCGCGAGAGCTGCGATTCAGCAAACCGCTGGGCTTCATGACGATCTCCACTCCGTACCAGCGCCAATAACTCATCGACGACTTCCTGAGCGCTCTGCTTGCCTTGGGCACGGCTGCGAACACGTTGCTTTTTCGGGGCGCGTGTTTTTGAAACTGAACTCACCGCCTTTTCAGCACTCAGGGCAAAATTTTCTCTTTCTTCTGCATTGAGAAGTTCGATAATGGCTCGTGCCTTCGCGAGGCGCCGCTTTGGGTCCTTTTCGACCAGGCGTTCAATAATTTTGATAATTCCAACCGGAACTTCATCGCTGGCGCGCAGGGGAGTAAGGTCGATGTCCTGCTGACGCAGGGCCTCAAGATACATCGCAAAGCTTTGCCCGCGTTTGACGGGCAACCGCCCTAAGGCCATTTCATAGAGCACAACTCCAAACGAATAAAGATCCGCACGCTGATCATAGTCTTGCTGTGCCAATACTTCCGGCGCCATATAGGCCAATGTACCGGCCGTCTCTTTAACCTGATCCTTATTTTTCGCGGCAACAGCCAAGCCGAAATCGATGATCTTCAAACGAAGTCGTTCGAGCGTTTGAGACGCATCCGCATCATGGACCATGCCAACGAGCATATTGTCGGGCTTGAGATCGCGATGAATGATTTTGTTAGTGTGTAAATAATCAAGGGCCCAACAGGCCTGGACGATCAATTGAAAGACCGCGTTCCAATCTTTTTTTTGGCATGCACTGACAAAGTCCTCTCCCTCGACATACTCCGAGGTATAGTAGAGTTCTTTACCATCATTAGAATAATCAAGGAGCCGCGCTAAATGCGGGTGCGAAAGTTTTTTAAGAAGCGCGCATTCCGACTTAAAGGCCTTGACGAGAGTCGGTGTGGCCTTGGCGCCAAGCAAGCGTTTGAGGACCTTGAGTTGATGACCTTCTTCTCTATCCCGCACGAGATAAGTCGTACCGCCTGCACCGGACCCGAGTTCCCGCTCGATCTCATAACATCCTGCTAATACAGCCGATTTCACGTATTTGAGGATAGCACGGCAGAGGGCTAGTGTATATATTATATACAGCTATTGCCTGACAAAACTAAAGGTGCCGACCGGAACAAGTTCTCCATTCACTACAAACAAGGCATCATCAAAGAGCTTAATCACTTCGGCAGGATCCGTATCCTGATTCGCTGCCGTAAAAGTCGCGCCGCTGTCAGTTCCTGCATCGTAGACAAAAAGTTCGACTTCTACGGTTTCAATCCAAGTGCCGTCCTCACATAAAGAAAGATCTCGAACGCCAACAAACCAGTCCGGACTGGGCGCCAGCATAGAAACGAGACTGACAAGCGGGTGATTTGGGCTGATCTCAAAGCTCAGATTCACTGACCCCGGCGACGGGTTGATCCCTCCACCCGAGAGGGTGGTCCCCGCATTTCCAGAACTGATCAAAGCGCTAATCTCATCGTCCAAAGGACTCTTACTGCCCATTTCAGCCATGTTTTCGATACCATCGGTAGCCAATTCACCACTGGCCCATAGGGTCACTGCGCTATCGTGAGTCGCGCCGATTAGCCCTGAAAAATGAGGATTCGACGGCAAGACGTCGTGCGTTTGCTCGCTCCACGTCGCCGTAAATGTCACTTGATAAGTTGCTGTTCCGGTGCAGTCTATCTCACTGGCATCGTTAGAATTGGGTGCATTTGTCGTGCAAGCAGAGACGACGGCAAGGCACATGCCCAATGCAAGCAAGAGCTGAATCTTTGCGGACATATTGAGAGCTTAATCCTCTTGAGGCTAGATGTAAATGACCTCGAAACGGGCACGCCCCGACACATGCAAAGTGTATAATAAGTAGTCGAAAGAGGGCTCCCGACACCAAAATCGCAGCCGGATCCCAAACGCGCTAATAATAAATAATCTAATAATATTATATAGTTATGTCTTTTCCTTGCTGGCACAAGACTTGCTCTCTTGGGGGGTACAATTCAGCACCCAACCCTACATGTGGGGCGGCTGGGGACACGGTGTTTCCAGCCGCTCTGCAACCCTTAAAGGGGGGCTTAAATAACGGGATGTCATCAACCAAGGAGAGAGATAATGCGTACTCACAAAAAAATTCTTAATACCCTTTTCGGACTCATTCTGGCCGCTGTCATTTACCCCCAAGTGGCGAGTGCACAACCAGCCGATGAACCATCATCTTGGGAACCCCAGGTGAATGAACTGAAACGGATCGGTCCGATCCCCGTCGAAGATCTCAATGACCAGCAAATAAATAAACTGAAACAACTTCGTGAGGAACGCCAAGAACTGAAACAGGCAATCAATGACTGGTATGAAGAGATTGAAGGGCGCATTCCTAGTCATGACTTTGGCTTGCGTGAACTCAATGCAGATATTGTGGAGATGAATAACAGGATTCGGAGAGCGAGGAAAATTATCAGAGCCATAATCGCAGAAGATGAGATCGAAGCTGAAATTCCTGTTACTGATGAAGACGAAACAGAACTGGAAACCGAGATTCTTGAGGAAGCTGATGATATTAGCGAACCCGATCTCGTCTATGTCGATGACGGCCAGGACGACTTTAACGCCGGCCTTAATTCAGGCGGTTGCACGCTGAGCAGCACGGCCCCCAACGGCACCCCCGGCAGCATGCTCGGCCTCTTGATCTGCGGAGCAATCGCCATTCTACTGAAAAAGCGGACGAGCGCTTAATCAAACCAACTTCAGCACCCAACCATACACAACGAGGTCGCAAGTCATTCTCTTTACTTGCGGCCTCGTTGCATTTAAGCCGGACTCATTCGGTCCGTGCGCGCATGATTACCGCACTGATCTGGCTGGTTTGGACCAAGGCGTCAAAAAATTCACGGCCCTGCAACTGCTCTATGTAGATGAGATGGTCGCCGACTTCCTTGAGTTTTCCCGTAATGGACTTACCGGATTTGAGCACGACTTCAATCGTCTTACCCTTGTGCCGATAAAGGTTGTGAGGAATCGAGTCCGAGCGATTGAACTTGAAGACATCCGTGGGCGCCTTCGCCTCGGCTGGAGCCTTGGCAGTTTCCGCTGGAGTTTCAGGTTTGGCCTCCGGTGGTGTAGGAAGCTTGGCAGGCGCCTCGGCTGCAGCGGGTGGTGTCTCACTCTGTGCACCAACAATATTTACACTCGCTATCACCGCGAATCCAATGAGACTTATGAGAATTGATTTGCGCAACATAGTTTCTCTCCCTACTTGTTCTTGATGATTTCGATTGAGTTAATCTTATCACCAACGGCAATTTTTCCGGCAACATCCATCCCTTCGAGGGTCTGACCAAAAACCGTATATTGTCCATCAAGAAAGGGCGTTGCAGCCAGGGTAATATAGAATTGGGATCCACTCGAACGTTGCTCGGGATTCACTTGGTCCGGCAGACGTGCCCAGGCGAGCGCCCCTTGGATATGCTTATGGGGGCTTCCCTTATGTTCGCCGACAGTCGTATAGCCTGGGCCGCCACGGCCGGTCCCCTCAGGGTCGCCGCCCTGAATAACAAAACCCGGCTCGACCCGATGAAAAGTCAGGCCATTATAAAATCCGCCTTCGGCCAACTGTTTGAAGTTAGTCACCGAGATAGGCGCTTCCTTTTCAAAAAGATCGACTTTAATATCACCTTTATCCGTGTGAATGACAGCCTGATAGTTAACACCCGCTTCGATATCGGGCTTGGTTGGCTCTGAAAATGTCTTTGGCATATTGGCATCCCCTTTGCTTTTTTCCGCATCCTTAGAACTGCAGGCGTTGATACTAAAGCTTAAAACAATTAATAGAATGAGACCGGCGCTTTTATGCATAGAACTCCCCCCTTAGTTGGTCCTAGAGGGTCACACAGCCTTGGTCGGGAGTCAAGTTTCGGAGAGACGCTTATTTCGTTGATGATGGCGATCTAACAGGCAATCCGCCGCGACACGCATCGCAGGCCAGGCGGGCAACGCCCGAACGATCATCCTCGTTGTATCGATGACATAATCCCCATCGACCTGAACGGGAATTGCAAAAGGCTGCCCTTTTTCATCTGAAAAGAAAATTTCCATGGACTGTCCCTGTAGCAATTGTAGCTGCAACTCCGCCTCAAGTCTTTCAATGCGATCATCAGGGCCAATTTGCATGGACTTGCCTTTCAAAGCCGCTTTCCCCTTGCCCTGCACCTCACGAAAAATTTTATACATTTGCCATATTGACCCTAGCGGATAGCCCTTGACCCCAAGACCCTGTATCGGTGTCCCCGGAAAGGCATTGCTGCCATCCGCTAAAGGCGTGCCATGAAAAAAAACCTCGCGCGATACAAACTGATGATCACCATATTGGCTATGCTTCCAATTGACATGAAAAGGGCGAGACAACACGACATTTTTTCCACCGATCATTTTGCGCTTGATATGCACCCACTTGCCGTGCCCCGTTCGCGTCGATTTGAACATAGCCGCGATGGTCGTCCCCGCACCCGCATTATGGGAAAAGATAATCGGTTCATTGATGCCATCCAGTTCAAGCCAACCAAGATTTAATGGCACCGTCGTATGAGAGCGCAGGTAATCAATGCAATCGGATTCATTGGCACCGGGCGCCCCTGCCATAACGCTGAGGTCATTGGCACTCCCTAAACGAATCACGCCGACGCGGAGTCCACTGGCCGCCATTCGAGCCGCTACTTCGTCCGCCGACTGTTGAATCATATCTTGTTGGTTTGGAAAAATGTAGAGCAAGAGGCCACGGACTACTTCGTTCATCGTGCCATCTCCACCAAAGGCGATCACATCCAAAGGTGTATCGGGACGGAAGGTCTTAAATTGACGAACAGCCGCCGCAACCAAACGAACCGTCTCGAAGGGATCTTCCACGGTCCTCACGGGCGGGAGCATCCTGAATTCTTGCTGCAAGGCCCGATCGGCCTCCATGACATTCGTGACATTCTCGGCAATAGTTGGGGCATTGCCGCTCCCGGCGACCGGATTCACAACGGGCAAAATATAATGAGGAGCCGCCGCCAAAACAGGCGCCAGCGAAGCTGCTGAAAGGGACCCTAAGACCACCATACCGAAGAGGTCTTCGGGATGATGACAAGAAAGTTGCTTAAAATATAAGCACTTACTAAAGACGGACGGGAACCTGATTTCTCTTAAGATATCGCTTCACTTGGCCGACCGTGAGTTCTCCAAAATGGAAAATCGAGGCTGCCAAGGCAGCATCCGCCCGACCCTTGGTGAGGCCCTCATGGATGTGAGCTTGGTTGCCCACGCCCCCCGAGGCGATGACTGGAACTTCGACGGCCTCAGCGATCGCACGGGTTAACTGGAGATCATAGCCGATCTTGGTCCCATCGCGGTCCATGCTGGTTAAGAGTATTTCGCCGGCGCCATAACGCACCATTTTTTGTGCCCATTTGACTGCATCGATGCCGGTCGGCGTGCGACCGCCATGAATATAGACCTCCCACTTGCCGGGCTTGACTCTTTTGGCATCAATGGCGACGACGATGCACTGACTGCCGAACCGCTTGGAGGCACGCTTTACCAAATCCGGATCCTTGACCGCCGCGGTATTCATCGCGCACTTGTCTGCTCCGGCCTTCAGCAACATACGCACATCTTGAATACTGCGAACACCGCCCCCAACGGTTAACGGCATAAAAACTGTTTCCGCGGTCTTGCGGACAACATCCAAAATGATCGGGCGCCTTTCATGACTTGCCGTGATGTCGAGAAAAACCAATTCATCCGCCTTTTGCCGATCGTATTCCTTTGCCACCGCCACCGGATCCCCCGCATCCCGCAAATTGACAAACTTAGTGCCTTTGACAACGCGACCATCTTTCACATCAAGGCAAGGTATTATTCGCTTTGTCAGCATCAGTTAATCTCCAATAGCGAACGACGTGAGCGAGAGGGAGAGGCTCCGGAAGCTTTGCTTCTGGAGGGGGCGACGCAAGCCCCTATAAAAGCTCCTTTGACAACACGACCGTCTTTCACATCAAGGCAAGGTATTATTCGCTTCGTCAGCATATTTATTGAGCCAATTGAATCGCTTCGGCGAGATCCAAGGTTTCTTCGTAAAGCGAACGGCCCAGTATGGCTCCCGCGACTCCATCCGATTCTATCGCCTTTAATTTGGCAATATCATCGATTGTCGCGATACCCCCGGAAGCAATGACGGGCAGGCCACACTCTTGAGCAATAAACTGGGTCGCCGCAAAATTCGGGCCGCTGAGCATACCATCACGGCTGATGTCCGTATAAATGATACAACACGCACCCTTGTCCTTCATCATCTTAGCGACGTCCACGGCCTTTTGTTCCCCCGTCTCTTGCCAACCGCGTACGGCCACCAACCCGTCCTTCGCATCGATTCCCACCGCAATCCGCTCGGGAAATTCTTCGTTGAGTTGGGTGATCAACTCGGGTTCTTCCAAGGCCTTGGTCCCCAACACGATGCGACCCGCGCCGAGCGTCAAATAGATCTCGGCAATATCCCGCGAGCGGATTCCACCCCCGATCTGGACGGGAACTTCCACTCCCTGCATGATTTGTTCGATGGCGGCCGTATTGACAGGCTTACCTTCCAACGCTCCATTGAGGTCAACCACGTGCAACCACTCAGCCCCTTGCTCAACCCATTTCTGAGCCGCCTCGAGGGGATCCTTATAGTAGACGGTCACATCGTCAAAACGCCCCTGCTTGAGGCGGACAGCCTGGCCGTCTTTGAGGTCTATGGCAGGATAGAGGATCATATTCAGTTCATTCGCGCGGAGTTAATCCGACGCTCATTCACAATCAGTATCATATTGCTGACATGCTAGGAGATTGCGCCGGGAAAATCAATTTGCCAATCAGCCTTTTCACGGCTAACTATGCGCTTATGCAACAATGGCGGACTCAGCAGCGGGATTTCGAGACTAAATGGTCTCAATTGCTGGAATCGGCCTCCAGCACTGATGCCAGGGTTGAAAAGACGGTTGCTGCCATCGTTGCGAGCGTGCGACGCAAGGGCGATGCCGCCTTGTTTCGCTATACGAACCAGTTCGATCGCTGCACCCTGGACGCCAGTTCGGTTCGAATTTCCAAACGCGATATCACCAAGGCGCTCCGGCAGGTCCCGAATCGTCACCTCACCCTTTTGCGCCGTGCGGCCGGACGCATTCGACGCTATCATCGACAGCAGAAGACGACTAACTGGAGCCTCAATCAGAGTGGTGCGCGCATGGGCCTGCGCTGGACCCCGCTGGAACGGGTTGGACTCTATGTTCCGGGCGGCAAGGCCGCCTATCCTTCAACCGTCTTAATGAACGCCATCCCGGCGCAATTGGCCGGCGTCCCGCGGCTCGTGATGGTCACGCCAACACCGGACGGCACTGTCAATCCTTATACAATCGCCGCCGCTAAAGTCGTCGGCATCAATGAAATCTATCGCGTCGGCGGCGCCCAAGCCGTCGCGGCCTTGGCCTATGGAACGGAATCCATCTCCGCCGTCGACAAAATCGTCGGTCCGGGCAACGCCTATGTCGCCACCGCGAAGCGGCAGGTCTTCGGTAAAGTCGACATCGATATGATCGCAGGGCCCACCGAGGTCTTAGTGCTCGCTGATGGCACGGCTGATCCCGACTTCATCGCCGCCGATCTCCTCAGCCAAGCCGAGCATGATCCCAACGCGCGACCCGTCTTAATCACGACCTCACGAGACTTGTTAACTAGCGCAAAAGCGGCTCTCCGACGTCAGTTGAAGAAAACAACCCGCCGGGGCATAGCGACTCGCGCCCTCACGAAAAACGGCGTCGCCATCTTGGCCCGGAACCGAAAGGAAGCCATCCGACTGGCCAACGAAATGGCCCCCGAACATCTCTTACTTATCGTCCGCAATAAGGGTCCCTGGATGCGCGATATCCGCAATGCAGGAGCTATTTTTATCGGTCCCTATTCACCCGTCGCGGCCGGCGATTATCTCGTCGGACCCAACCATGTCCTCCCTACGGCACGCACGGCCCGTTACGCCTCGCCGCTCGGGGTATACGACTTTGTAAAGGCGTCGAGCTGGCTCGAGTTATCGCGAAAAGGGCTGGCGCAAGTGTCAAAGGATATAGTACAACTGGCTGAGCTTGAGGGATTGACCGCACACGGTGATTCCGTACGTATTAGACTAGATGAGTAATTTGGCGCGGGTGGCACGCGAGAAACTTTTTTAAGAGCGAGTCCCTTCGGGACAAGTGGTTTAAAAAATTGTTTCGAGCCGTGACAGGACCCGCGAATTGAGATCAATATGGCCACACGCAAAGCGCGCATTGAGCGCAAGACCAAAGAGACCGACATCAAACTCGAGATCCAACTCGATGGAACAGGGAGCTACGAGGTCCAGACGCCAATCCCCTTTTTCAATCACATGCTCGAGCTCTTCGGCAAACACGGCCTTTTTGAGTTCAAGGTCCAGGCCAGCGGAGACGTTGAGGTTGATGATCACCACCTTGTCGAGGACGTCGGGATATGTCTCGGTGAGGCCTTGCGTGAGGCTCTAGGCGACAAGAAGGGTATTCGCCGTTACGGCTTCTTTACGGTCCCGATGGACGAAACCCTGACAACGGTCACGGTCGATTTCAGTGATCGTCCGGCCTTTGTTTACAACACGCCTTTGAAAACCGGGCTCATCAAAGAGTTTGACGTCGAATTGGTCGAACACTTCTTCGAGTCGGTGTGCCAGTCCGCCCGCATCAATTTGCACGTCAATGTCCACTACGGCAAGAACAAGCACCACATCGCCGAGTCGATCTTTAAGGCTTTCGCCAAGGCGGTCGATGTCGCGACACAGATAGATCCTCGCACGGATGCCGTGCCTTCGACTAAGGGAAAACTGTAGGGGTGCTGCGCCGTCACAAGGCTACAAAATTCGACAATAGCTTGAGCCCGGCGGTTTGTGACTTTTCCGGGTGAAACTGGCACGCAAACAAGTTCCCGCGAGCCACGCTGGACACGAAATTCTTGCCATATTTTGTCCGGGTCGCGACGACACTGCGCTGCGTCGGCACCACATAATAGGAGTGTACAAAGTAAAAATCCGTTCCACTGCGAATACCCTTGAGATAAGGCGTCGCATTGACGCGCTCGATCTGATTCCAACCCATGTGCGGAATCGTATATTTCTTCGGTAATTCAAAGCGTACGACTTTGCCGGGAAAGACACCGAGACATTTGTGCCGGCCAAATTCGTAACTCTCTTCAAAAAGACATTGAAAACCCAAGCAAATTCCCAGGAAGGGCTTGTCTTGATTAATCGTCTCTAAAATTGGATCGATGAGTCGATATTCCTTCAAGTGCTTCATGCAGTCACCGATCGCACCAACACCTGGCAAGACAACCTTATCTGCACGTCGGATCGTCCGCGGCGAGCGGGTGACAACCGCCTTGCCACCGGCATGCTCGACGGCCTTCTGCACGCTACGCAGGTTCCCCATTCCGTAATCGATAATCGCAATCGTCATTGAAAGGGGACCTCATCATTTTGAGGATCAGAGGTCAACTTGATAGGGAGAAGTAATGATCAGTCAAATTCCTTCTCTTGAATCGATGCTTGCAAGATAGTCGTAATCTCTTCGACGCCGGCCCGCGGGTTTTCAGCACACGCAATGTCGAGTTGCTGGCAACGTACCCACAGGTTTTCATCCCAGCTTTCCAGATGACACCAAGCAATCATAAAGTCGCCGACGGACTCCTCATAACGAACAATAGAACTCTCATCGCACGCTGCTGAGACACGATTTTCTCTCTCGAGGACCTTGCGACAGATCTCTGTAAGTTCGTGAATCTGCGCCTGCAACTGCTCACACTCATCCACCTTTCCTTCTGGCCAGTGTGCCAAACGGCATCTCGGCGGCATTGCATCTGAATCGATTTCAATGACTTGCTTCAAACTCGGCGTCTGTTCGAAGTCTTGACAGATTGTTAACATGCTACCATGGCACCTTTGCTTTAAGACACGAAACCATTCCCTTTCGTCGCTGCACACACTCCAGGGCATCTCGTCATCATAGATCTTGAGTCGGCACCTTCTTTCACCGTTCTCTTGCCTGACATCAACCGCTTCCCTGAAGGTCGACGAACGGATCTGCTTACACTCACGCAGGCTCGACAGCGTCTCACGCAGATCGTTATACCGCTCGAAATCAACACGCCGAATCTTCCTTTCAGGATTCGTACTCTCAGTCGCAGGGGGTCGATTGGGAGTCGTGGCAGCCGATTCTGCTGGCACATCGACTTCTGCATCATTCTCGGCCATATCAATTGAGGTTGTGTCCAAATTCATTGGAGCCGTGGTCGGACAAGCGGACAGGGAGGTGAAAAAAACCAACGAAGCAACTAAACAGAGAACGCGTATCACTTATTCAGTTTGCCCTATATTCCTAGCTTTGGGAAGACAAAAGCTTTACAAGAATCGACGAACACAATTCAAAAAACCGAACTATTTCCTAATGTTAGCTTCATCAAGAATCGAAGGTTCGGTCATCTATTTCTGACCTATCCCGATATCAAAAAACCTGTGGTTTTCGACCCGGCAGCAGCGTAAAATCCTATCTAAGGATAGAGAGGGGGAATGAAATGAAACTGACAATCTACACTTGTCTCGTCTTGTTATGTAGCATCAGCTTATGGTCCGTTCCAGCAGCAGCACAAATGCCCTTTGAAGATTGCTGTGTAGAAAACTGTGAAGATCTCGGTGGAGGAACCATTTCCTGCAATAACCTGTCTTTGGCGGCGTGTCTTGAACAGATCTTTCCCGTAACCGCAGCGAGCCGATTGGCTAATGAGGGAAATCGATCCTGTAAAGGCGCGGTAATGGAACATGACGGTGGTCCTTCATTATGTGGTGCTAACGAAATCGAATGCACAAATGGAGAATCGTCTTGGTGCTGTGAAGACGGCACTGGCTGTGTCGGTGGCTGTGGTCCATTTTTTGGAACATGCACGTTATCCTGCGGTAGTGGATGAATTTTAAGCTTTACGGCCCTAAAATTTAACTTTGGTTCGCTTAATGCGCGCCCCGAGCTGCCGCAGTTTGTACTCGATGCGGTCATAACCGCGGTCAATGTGATAGATGCGATGCACCTCGGTGAGCCCGTCAGCGGCAAGCCCGGCGAGAATCAAGGCCGCCGAGGCGCGAAGGTCTGAAGCCATCACCGGCGCACCCGATAATTTTTTGACCCCCGTCACGATCGCACTGTTGCCCTCGATCTTAATATTCGCCCCCATGCGATTGAGTTCGGCGACGTGCATAAAGCGATTCTCAAAAATATTCTCCGCGATAATACTCGATCCCTCGGCCACACACATCAACGCCATGAATTGGGCCTGAAAATCCGTCGCAAACCCGGGGTAAGGGGCCGTACTGACATCCGTATAGCGAATGTGGTTCGGCCCTTTGACGCGAATTCCTTCATGAACTTCGGAAAACTCAACGCCAACTTCTTCTAGCTTGGCTACGAGAGCCTCGACGTGATCCATGCGACCATGCGAGAGCGTGATCGTGCTGCCGGTGATCGCCGCCGCAATCATAAAGGTCCCCATCTCAATGCGATCCGGAACAATCGAATGAGTCGTCCCTTTAAGGGAATCGACCCCTTGAATACGGATGGTATCCGTGCCAGCGCCTTCAATGATCGCCCCCATCCCTTTCAGACATGCGGCGAGATCGGGAATCTCGGGTTCGCGCGCTGCATTCTCAAGCACCGTTTCTCCTTTGGCAAGGCAGGCCGCCATCATGATATTTTCCGTCCCGGTCACGGTCACATCATCAAAATAAATCTTGGCCCCATGGAGCCGCTTGGCCTTGGCGTAGACATATCCCTCCTTGATATCGATCTCCGCACCCATTTTCTTGAGGGCATCCAAATGCAGATTGATCGGTCGCGCCCCAATCGCACAACCGCCGGGCAAACTCACTTCGGCCCGGCCCATCCGTGCCAACAGCGGCCCCAACGCCAATACGGAGGCACGCATCGTCTTCACTAATTCATACGGCGCCCGCACCTCACTCAACTGTTCCGGGTAAATCGTCAGGTGGCGCCCCCAAGAACAGCCACCGCCAAATTCTTCGATGAGCCGCAACGTCGTCTTAATATCTTGGAGCTTGGGAATGTTCTGAAATTTACTCGGCTCTTCCGACAACAGCGCCGCAAAAAGACAGGGCAGTGCCGCATTCTTGGCGCCACTAATCTTGACGGTTCCCTTGAGCTTTTTGCCACCTGCTATGACGATCTTTTGCATACCCTGCTCTAGCCCATTGCCTTACGGCGCGCAATCACGATTCGATCCTGTCCGGCCAGATCCGCCTTGACCTCGACCGCCTCGCACCAATCCTGCGCACTAAAAAGCGCTTGAATCGTGCTCCCTTGATCACTTCCTATTTCCCCAACAAAATGGCCTCCCGCTGCCAAACGATCACTGAGCCCGGACACAATCTGGCGATAGACAGCCAGCCCGTCGGCACCACCATCGAGGGCCTGTTTAGGCTCCCATTCATAAACTTCGATTTGGAGCGTCGCGAGTTCATCGCTGCGTATATAAGGGGGATTAGAAACAATTAATGGAAACGTCAGGACGCCGCCTGCTGCGTCCTGACCCGGGAACAAGTCCGTCTCGACAAATTCTATCTGCTCTCCCACTCCGTTCAATTGGGCATTCTCACGGGCCAAGGCTAAGGCAGGCAATGAAGTATCTGTCGCGATAATTTTGACATCCGGTACGTTCTTGGCCAACGCGATTGCGATGCATCCGGAACCGGTACCGATGTCGAGGACCTCTCCCGACCGCCTCTCGGCAGCTACCCTCTCCTTACCAAGGAGAGGGGCTGGGGGTGAGGTCTTCAACGCCTCTTCGACTAACAATTCTGTCTCCGGCCGCGGAATCAAGACGTCCGCATTGAGCCGAATGGGCAGTCCATAAAATTCCGTATCGCCCATAATATATTGCAGTGGTTCACGCCGCGCGCGGCGTTCGACATAGCTGCGATACTGAGCTAATTCTTTGGCCTGGACAGGCCTGTTATACTGGGCATAGAGGTCAATCCGCTGACAACCCAAGGTCGCCGCCAGCAGATGCTCGGCATCCAAACGTGGATTGGGAACGTCTTTCTTTGCAAAAAAATCCGCCGTCCATTCGATTAATTTCAATGACGTCCATTGCTCCATAATCACTACGCCTCGGCCTTGAGGGCTTCGGCTTGAAAAAAAGTCCGCAACGAAACGATCACTTCTTCCAGTTCCCCTTCCATCACCCGATCTAATTTTTTTAAAGTGAGACCGATGCGATGATCCGTGACTCGATTCTGCGGATAATTATAAGTGCGAATTTTTTCAGAACGATCGCCCGATCCCACCATCCCTTTTCGAGTCTCGCGTCGCTCGGACGCCAACTTCTCTTCTTCGGCCGCCAGCAAACGACTCTTAAGAACCTTGAGGGCCTTGGCCTTATTCTTGATTTGGGAACGCTCATCGCGACAGGTCACGACCACTCCCGTCGGTTTATGCGTAATGCGCACGGCGGAGTCCGTCGTATTGACGCCTTGACCACCGGGGCCTGAGGCCCGAAAAACATCAATTTGCAGATCATCGTCTTTGACGGCGATGTCGACATCCTCGGCCTCTGCCAGTACGGCTACCGAAACGGCTGAGGTATGAACACGTCCCTGCGACTCTGTCTCCGGCACACGTTGGACGCGATGCACGCCACTCTCGTATTTAAAATCACTATAGACGTGATCCCCGTTAATAATCGCAATCGCCTCTTTAAAACCGCCGACCGTCCCCTCGCTCACATCCGTCAGTTGAATACTCCAGCCTTTGGATTCGCAGTATCGTTGATACATACGCAACAGGTCGGCAACAAAGAGACAAGCCTCATCCCCCCCGGTCCCGGCACGGATTTCCAAAATAACATTCTTGTCGTCATGCGGATCCTTAGGCAGCAGGAGGATCTTCAGCTCTTCTTCGAGTGCGGTCTTACGCGTTTCCAGGTCCGGAATCTCCGCCTTGGCAAGCTCGCGCATTTCTTCGTCGGAATCTTTGAGTAATCCCCTGTTGTCATCTAACTCCTGCTCGACCTTTTTATATTCACGATACGTCGCCACCAGCTCGCGCATCGACGCGTGCTCTTTGGCGATTTTTTTGTAGGCGTTTTGATCCTGGACAATATTGGGATCTTGCAACTGTTGATCGAGCGCATCAAACTTGGCTTCGATATCTGCAAGTTTCTCGAGCATCTTATTGGGGTCCCCGTTTGCCGTGGAATGTGGCTACTCGCATCATTGATAATCTTTGGCCCCGGCTCCGATGAACCCCAAGCCCCACGTCAAAGACCGGCAAAGCCGGATCTTTGACTTTGCCAATACAGCGCTAACTTTCTTTGGTTTCTTTGGCTGATTTGCCGCTTTGTTTTGCGTAACGCTGGCGGAAACGCTCAACACGTCCGGCGGTATCGACGAGCTTTTGCTTGCCGGTAAAGAAGGGATGGCAGGCCGAGCAGATCGCGATCGATTGATCGTCGGTGGTCGAATAGGTCTCGATCACATTGCCGCAGGCACAATTGACCTTGGTCGGTTTATATTCTGGATGAATCCCTTCACGCATAGGCGGGGAGGAGTATCAGTTGAGTCTTAGATTTTCAAGCGAATTTAAAGGGTTTTTAGGGGGTTTGCTTAGCTTTCAATATTTTCGGCAAGAATTTGCTGGAGCAAGGCATCTTCGGGGCGACTGGCCTTAATATGTCTCCCGCCGGCTTGGAGGCCTTGGAGGCCGGCAACAGAACGCGGCGCCGGCGCGCTCATCGTGAAATTATCACCGCGCTTCTTGGTCGCAACGGTCTCAGGGTCAACCCTCAGGCCCAGTTTGACCAACATCCGCTGGGTCCAAGTCGTGCGCTGAGGCGTTTCCGACTCAACATTCCGCTGGTAGGCGTACTGATTATTTTGTGCGCCGGTCAGAAACCCATTCGTGTAGACGTTATTACCTGCCATTTCACCCTTCTATAAAGCAAAGCCCGTGCCAATTACCCCTAGAACTCGCTATTTTTTAATACCTGTAAGTGGCTGTAATTAATGGATTTTATTGGAAAACTGTGGACTAACTGGCATGCACACCACCCCCAAACGTCCTAAAATGGGGTATCAGGACTCCACATTGGGACTCGTGACCTCGATTGACAGCAGGGCGGCCTCCAAGGGAAAACTCACAGACGATGGACTATCAAGCCACTCTCACCCAGCTCCGTAAACAGGGACTCTACCGGGAACTCGACGAAGTCGAGGGCCCCCAAGACGCCGCAATCGTGATCCAGGGCCAGCCCTATCTGAACTTCTCAAGCAACAATTACCTCGGCCTGGCGACAGATCCACGTCTGGCCGCCGCGGCCGCGGCCGCCACCGATCGCTATGGCTGGGGGGCCGGATCGGCGGCCTTGATCAGCGGTCAAATGAGCCCACACGAACAATTGCGCCGTGCCCTGGGCGCGTTCTTTTCTGCCGAGGCCGCACTCCTCTTCAACTCAGGTTATCATGCCAATGTGGGAGCCATCCCGGCGCTGGTCGGCCCGTCAGACCTGCTTTTTTCCGATGCGTTGAATCACGCCTCGCTTATCGATGGCTGTCGCCTGGCCCGTTGTCCCACGCATATTTACCGTCATGGCGACACCGATCACTTAGCTGAACTCCTCGAACAACATCCCGCGACCGGTGAACGCTGGATCATTACCGAGTCGGTGTTCTCGATGGATGGCGATCAGGCCCCACTTGAAGCCATCGCCCAACTCGCCACGCAATATAATGCCAATATTTATCTTGATGAGGCCCACGCCGTCGGTGTGTTCGGAGAACAGGGACGAGGCCTATGGGAAACCGTAGAAACACCGCTTGCTGCGCCTAATATCATCCGCATGGGCACCTTCGGCAAGGCGCTAGGATCCTATGGCGCCTTTGTCCTTGGCAGTTCCGATAGCATCGAATATCTTCTCAATCGCGCGCGAACATTTATTTATACAACGGCGCTACCGCCCGCCGTCACCGCGGTCAATCACTGTGCCTTGGAAATAGTCGCAACCGAGCCGGAACGACAGATGCAATTGTGGCAACATGTGCACCACTTCGCCGATGAACTGGAAATCAAAGCGGAATCACCGATCATCCCCTGGATCATTCCCGGCAATGAAGAGGTCGTAACCGCAGGAAAGAAATTGCGTAACGCCGGCTTTTTGGTCCGCGCGATACGCAGCCCGACGGTGCCCGTCGGCAAAGAGCGTTTGCGCATCACTTTGTCGGCAATGCATACCGAGGAACAGGTAGAGAAACTTATTAACGCGATTAAAACCATTTAGATGGACAAGAAAACCTTAAAAGATCTCGATCGCGAACTCATCTGGCACCCCTTTACCCAGATGGCCGACTACCGGACGGAAGAACCGGTCATCATCGAACGCGGCGAAGGCGTCTATCTAGTGGATACCGATAACAATCGCTACCTCGACGGCGTCTCGTCACTCTGGGTTAATGTCCACGGTCACCGGCATCCCAAACTCGATGCGGCCCTCAAGACGCAAACAGAGAAAGTCGCCCATTCGACCCTACTCGGCCTCTCCAATGTTCCCTCGATTGAATATGCGGAAGCCCTTTTGCAAGTCGCGCCTCAAAATTTATCCCATGTTTTTTATTCAGATAGTGGTTCCACCGCAGTGGAAATAGCCCTCAAGATTGCCTTCCAATACTTCCAGCAAACCGGCCACAAAGACAAAACCAAGTTTATCTCCTTTGAGAATGCCTATCATGGAGATACGATCGGATCGATCGGCGTTGGAGGAATTGAACTCTTTCACTCACTCTATCGCCCCCTCCTCTTCGAGGCGTTCCGAGCCCCACACCCCTACCCCTATCGAGACAATAAGACACCCGAGCAAAGTCGGGACGATTGTCTTGCTCAATTGGAACAAATGCTGCGCGACCACCACGAAACGATTGCCGCCTGCATCCTCGAACCACTGGTGCAAGGCGCCGCTGGCATCATTACGGCACCGGAAGGCTTCTTGAAAGGGGTGCGCGCTCTCTGCAGTCAGTACAATGTCCTCCTCATTTTGGACGAGGTCGCCACCGGCTTCGGACGCACAGGAACCTTATTTGCCTGCGAACAAGAAGAAGTCGAGCCGGACATCATGTGTGCCGCCAAGGGGATTACCGGCGGCTACCTGCCATTGGCCGTCACGTTGACGACCGATGCCATTCATCAGGGCTTTCTTGGTCATTATGAGGAACTCAAGACTTTCTTTCACGGACACACCTACACAGGCAATCCGTTGGCCTGTGCTGTCGCCAAGGCCAGCCTGGAACTCTTCAAAGAGGAAGAGACACTCAAGAATGTGCAGGCGCGAAGCGCCCAGCTCGCTGAAGAACTCAGCCGCTTTAAGGAATTGTCTGCCGTCGGCGACGTCCGGCAGCGTGGTCTCATGGCGGGAATCGAACTCGTAGCAAACCACGATACGAAAGCGCCCTACCCTCTGGCGGATAAAATCCCGCACCAAATTGTCATCGCAGCGCGGAAACGTGGCCTTATCATCCGACCCTTGGGCCCCGTAATGGTCTTGATGCCGCCGTTGTGTATTAGTGAAGATGAATTAAAGAATGTTTGCGAGATTATTTTTGAATCAATTAAAGAAATTACATGAATAAAGCCTTCTACATCATCGGCACCGACACTTCCTGCGGCAAAACCCTCGTCACCGGCGCTATGGCTGCTTATTTGCAGAGCATGGGACGCGATGTCGGTGTCATGAAGCCTTTCGAGTCGGCATGTGAAGATTCGGCCTTCCTCAAGGCAATGGCCGGATGTAATGACCCGATTGAAACAATCAACCCGTATCACTATGACGAGCCGCTTGCGCCCGCAGTCGCCGCCGAAAGAGCCGGTCTCAGTGCTGATTTTGAACACGTCATCACCAGCTTTAATCAACTCCGGGAACGCCACGATATTCTGCTTGCCGAAGGGGCAGGCGGATTACTGGTTCCACTGGTCGAAACAAAGACTCACGTCGAATTATTGAAGGAACTCAGAGTCCCGGTGCTGCTTGTAGCTAGGCTTGGTCTTGGAACAATTAACCATACCTTGCTGACAATGGACGTACTCAAGCGGAATTATATTCCGTGTTATGGAGTGATTCTCAATGAGACTACACCGGCCTCCAGCGTGGCTGAAAAAACAAATCCTCAGGTCCTGAGCGATTATTATCAGATTCCACTGCTGGGAACCTATTCGCACTTAGAGGATATAAGTGATAAGCAGGCCTTAATCGCTGCCTTGCCTGATACGTTGAAAAATTATCTCAATAAATTATAGGGGCTACCCCGCCATCGTCAAGCCGCCGGAAACCGACAAAACCTGACCCGTGATATAGCTCGCGCCAGGACTCACTAAAAAAGCCACCGCATTGGCAATCTCCTCCGGCTGCGCAATACGCTTCATCGGAATGATCTGAACGAAGGCCTGCTTGATCTTGTCGTTGATCGCCGACTCGTAGAGAGGGGTATCGGTTGGACCCGGACAGATACAATTGACATTGATCTTATATTTAGCGACCTCGCGGGCCAGCCCTTTACTGAAAGCCGCGACTCCACCCTTGCAAGCCGAGTAGGCGACGCCTTGAAGTTGACCCACGCGAGCCGCATCAGAGGCGAGGCTGACGATGTGTCCCTCTCCTTGCTCTTTCATCGAACGCAACACGGCGTGGGTAACTAAGAACGGCGCCTTGAGATTAATCGCATAGATCTTATCCCAATAAGATTCTTCTTCGTCCTCAAAAAACGAGGCTCCCGACCAACCGATATTATTAACGAGTATTTTAATGCCGCCCAGATCGGAAACGACTTGCTCAACGGCCGTATTGACCGCCTCACGATTCGTACAGTCCACATTATAAGCCCTGGCCGTTCCCCCGGCCTCGGTTATTATTTTTTCTGTTTCAGCAACTGTTTCGGCATTGAGGTCAAAGAGGCCGACCTTGGCCCCATCACTCGCCAATTTTTTAGCAATCGCGCGACCAATTCCTTGGCCGGCTCCGGTGACAACAGCGACGTGGTCTTGTAATGACATAATAATCTCCTTTAATGGCCCCTTCCTTACCAAGGAGGGAATCGTACTTGCAACCACTAATCCCCTTGATTAGAGTAGGTCTATGAGCCTCGAAGAACAAATCGAATCCATCGCACGTCATGCCCGCGAGGCCGCGGGGGCAGTCGCTCACCTTTCTGAGGAGAAAAAAAATGTCCTGTTGCGGGCCATGGCCGACCGGCTGCTCGAACGTAAGGCGGACATCCAGGCGGCCAATGCCCGCGATGTCGAAGCCGGGGAGGCCTCAGGCAAACTAAATAAAGCAGCGATCGACCGCCTCATCCTTAATGAAGCCCGGATCCAGGACATGGCCAACGGTTTACGCGAGGTTGCTGAGCTGCCCGATCCGGTCGGCCTGCGCGTCAAAGAATACACCCGACCCAACGGCCTCAAGATAGAAAAAATCAGGATTCCCCTGGGCGTCATCGGCATGATTTATGAATCACGCCCGAATGTCACCGTCGATGCCGCCGGACTCTGTCTCAAATCCGGCAATGCCATCGTACTGCGCGGGGGTTCTGAGGCCATCCATTCCAACACTTTGCTGGGAGACATCCTTCGAGAAGTCTGTGAAGCACACGACATCGATCCCAACATTATTCAGGTCATCCCCACGACCGAGCGGGAGGCCATGAAGATACTCGTCAATCAAACCCGATATATTGATTTAATGATTCCACGTGGCGGCGAGGCCCTGATGAAATGGATGGCCGAACATTCGAAAATTCCCGTCATCAAACACGATAAAGGGGTTTGTCATCTTTACGTCGACAAAGAAGCGGATATCGAAATGGCCGTTAACATCGCCTATAATTCCAAGGTTCAGCGGCCCGGCGTCTGCAATGCGCTGGAAACAGTGCTCGTTCATCGCGATATTGCGGGATCATTTCTTCCCGCCCTAGCGAAACGGTATCTAAGTGCCTCGGTCGAAATACGCGGGGATGAGCGCGTCTGTCAGTTGATTCCGGAAGCCACGGCCGCAACGCCTGAAGACTGGGATGCTGAGTATCTTGATTTAATCATTTCCATTCGTGTCATCAAAGATATGGACGAAGCCATGCAGCATATCGAACGGCATGGCTCTCTACACACGGAATCAATCGTG
This sequence comes from bacterium, assembly GCA_965216315.1. Taxonomy (GTDB): domain Bacteria; phylum UBA10199; class UBA10199; order 2-02-FULL-50-16; family JAJFLM01; genus CBDCFN01. The sequence goes on from CBDCFN010000015.1 coordinate 149,868, forward strand.
ACCAATAACGCCACTACGGCGGAACGCTTTCTTCGAGAAGTCGATTCTTCGATGGTTGCCTGGAATGCCTCGACGCGCTTTAATGACGGGGGGCAGCTCGGCCTCGGCGCCGAAATCGGCATCAGCACGACAAAAACGCATGCTTTCGGTCCCATGGGCCTTGAAGAACTCACCACAACAAAATACGTTGTAACTGGAACGGGGCAGATAAGAGAGTGAATTCGGAAGAGCTCGCAAAAGAGATTCTGGCTGCTGCTCAAGATGTCAAAGCCGAGGACCCGGTGGTCCTCGATCTGCGCACACTCACAAGTTTTACCGATTTTTTCGTCATCGTCAGTGGACGTTCCGACCGGCAGGTCCAGGCGATTGCCGACCGCGTTACCGAGGACCTGAGAGAAAAGAAAATCAAACCCATGGGCATTGAAGGCTATGATAGCGGCCATTGGGTCCTCATCGATTATGGTGCCGTCGTACTCCATGTATTTTACGGTGAAACACGTGAATTCTATTTACTTGAACAACTCTGGAGTGATGCCCCCCGGCTAGAGGTCAATAGTGATGATCAAAAGGCGGCACCGTGAAACCAACACTGCTAATCATTCTGGATGGGTGGGGTGAACGAGCGGAACATGAGCATAACTCGATTCATCTCGCTACGACAAATCACTATGACCGTTTTCTCCACAACTACCCACATACAACGGTACTAACGCATGGAACCGCCGTTGGCTTGACGGAAGGGGTCATGGGCAACTCCGAAGTCGGCCACATGAACATCGGTGCCGGCCGCATTGTCATGCAGACATTGAGCCGCATTTCTCAAGCCATCGACAACGGTGCTTTTTTTGAGAACGAAGCCTTGCACACGGCGATGCAGGCCTGCATCGAACATAATAGCACGCTTCACCTGATGGGACTCCTGTCCGATGCGGGCGTTCATAGCGACATCTCGCATCTCGTTGCACTTCTGCGCATGGCCGCCAATAACAAAATTTCCAACGTATGCATTCACCCCTTTATGGACGGCCGTGATACCAACCCACGACGTGGGGTTGAGTACCTCCACCGTCTTCAGGATACACTGAACTCACTTCAAATAGGCAGGATCGCAACGGTCTCAGGTCGTTATTACTCGATGGATCGGGATAAACGGTGGGATCGAACTGAACGGGCCTATCAGGCCTTAGTCCTGGGTAAGGGCGCAAGAAGTGAAAATGATGCCGCCACCATTGTCAACGACTGGTATCATCAGAGTAACCCCCAACCCGGCTTTGGGGATGAATTCGTCCCACCAACCGTGCTTATTGACCCTGCCACAAAACAACCTATTGGCCTCATCGAAGAAAATGACGTCGTGATCCATTTCAACTTTCGCCCGGATCGCGCGCGCCAACTGACACAGGCACTAAGCGATCCCGATTTTTCCGAGTTTGAACGACAGTCTTTTCCAGTTCTCAGTAACTTCACTTGCATGGCACCGTATAGCGAAAATTTCGATCTACCCATCGCCTTTAGAAAAGAAAAACTTGCGCGCATTATGGGCGAGATTATTGCAGAGCAAGGCATGGCTCAATTTCGCTGTGCAGAAACCGAAAAGTATGCGCACGTTACGTATTTCTTTAACGGAGGGGTCGAGCAGGTCTTTCCTGGTGAAGAACGCAAACTCGTTCCTTCCAATCGCGAAATCGCCACCTACGATTTAGCCCCGGAAATGAGGGCGCGTGAAGTAACAGCAGAGGTCCTCAATGCCCTTAATACAAACAAGTTTGGGTTTTATGTGATCAATTTCGCCAATCCGGACATGGTCGGTCACACAGGGAAAGAACCGGCGGCGATTCAAGCAGTTGAAGCCCTAGATGATTGCCTGGGACAGATCGTCGATCAGGTGCTTCAACAAGACGGCATTGTGATTATTACGGCGGACCACGGCAATTGCGAAGAAATGATCGACGCGCATGGCCATCCCCATACTCAGCACACGCTAAACCCCGTGCCTTGCATTATCATCGGCAATAGCGTTAAAGAGCTTAAATTGAAACCGGGACGACTCTGCGATATAGCCCCGACGTTATTGGAGTTAATGGGGATTGAACAGCCCCCGGAAATGACCGGGGAGTCATTAATTATTCATTAGTAGGGGAGCGTAACATGCCATCTTTCGACATTGTCAGCGAATTAGATCGCCAAGAACTCAAAAACGCCGTCGACCAAGTCATCCGCGAAGTCAAACAACGCTATGACTTCAAGGGCAGCAAATCAGAGATCAAGGAAGAGAATGACAACCTGACCTTTATTTCTGACGACGACTTTAAAATGAAGGCCTTGATCGACATCTTCCAATCCAAGGCCGTCAAACGTGGCCTCGACCTCAAAGCCTTTGATTATGGAAAAATAGAACCTGCTGCAGGCGATACCGTACGTTGTTCGGTGAAAGTCGTCGAAGGTATCGAAAAAGAAAAGGCTAAAGATCTGGTCAAAAAGATCAAGGACATGAAACTCAAAGTTCAGGCTGCCATTCAAGAGAACCAAGTCCGCGTGACCGGAAAAAAACGCGACGATTTGCAGGACGTCATCGCCGCCGTCAAAGGCTTGGACTTTGCTATTCCGTTGCAGTTTGAAAATTTCCGGGACTAGCTATCGCGAGGTCTCGATGACGGTGGCTTACTCCGCCGCAGCAACTGGTTACTTAGTTGATAAAGGTGAAAACTAAGTTTGCGGTGGAGCCCGAGCTGCATTACTTGCTCGGCTAAGGCGAGGGAATGACTCAAGAGGCGCTCGATATGCTCAGGCTTGAGGTGACCGCTGGCCGCTCTCAGGGCTTGGCTCACTAATTTCAAATCATCAAAGTCTTCATAGGCCAGCGTCTGGCGAGCCTCATCGTCATCAATTTCCTCATTTTCTTCATCATGCTCTGCGTGGATCAGCAATATCGCTAAATCAACTTGCTCTTTAGCAAACTCGAGAGCACGAACTTCATCATTCAACTGAGAGGCATAGTGGCTCGCACGGCCCAAAAGGTCATACTTCTCGAGACCGGCCTCCATGCCCATCAAGGCCTCCTGGAGCAGTATAAGTGCCTCCGTCTCAATAAGTTCAGCGAGTAGAGCATCGGCGAGTAACGGCGTGTATTTGAAGCCGGTCGGATCGTCTTCGCTGGGCGGGACCGAGGGGCTTTTACTTAAGCCGGCTGTCATCCGGTCATGAAATAATTGAATACGGTCCAAGCCACTCACGGGTCGACCCATCCTTACGGCGTAGAGCATGCAGAAATCCCTGAGGGGAGCGACCAACATGCCGGCAATTAACTGCCGGCCATCGGTCACCGAGTCATCGACGATGCCGGCTTCCCGCGCTGCTTGGTACAAATTATTGACTAACGAGGGCTTGGGAGAACCCGCCGCAAGCAAACAAGCGGACTGACTAGAGATGCTGACGCCAAGCAGATTCATTGTAATGACCCCGATTTAGTCTCGCTCCGAGGGACCTTTGACAGGCCGGGTGGGGCGGCTGTCCTCACCGTCTTCTAGTTCGCCCTCTAGTTGTTGACGCATTTTATCCTCATGACGCCCGGCCCATATATGTAGACGTTCGGCCACATCTCCTTCAAACTTGTGTTCCGTAATCTGTTTTAATAGCGCTAATGACTGCTCATCAACCGGCAGCCGATGCAATACAGCAAACATTTGTCTGAAAAAACCACCCGCCCACTCATGTTCACCCCCTTGAGCCAAGGTCCGTCCGGCGATCCAGAGATATTCGAAGCGGCGTGCGACATCCTCACGATCGATATGGCCAATAATGCGCTTGATATTATCGTAATGGGCATGAGCCTTATCTTCTTCGCCTTGACTCAATTGCCGCAAGACCGATTCGGCTTCTTCGCCGATGACATCAACCAGCTTCGGCATGATTTTCCGTAGCGGCTCTTCCACGTTACTTGGCAACAACTCCTGAACCAGTTGTTGTTTGAGATGTTCGAGAGATGTTTTTTCGTGTTCCTGGGCCACACCGCTTAAGTCTGATTCCTTTAAAGTGCGCTGTGCATATTCGATTAAGTCGAGACGTTCTTGTATATTAAAAAAACTCAGGTCTTCGATCACCATGCGAAGTTGATTAAACGCGACGACATATACTGTGCTGTCTTCCCCCCTATTGGCAATCTTTTGCCAATCCGCATCCACCTTCAACATTGTAAATGCAATTAATGACTTTGCTAGAGAGATAGCGTGAATTCTTTTACCCATTGTCACTGCATCAAGGATATCCTGAATCCTTAGGCGGCGTTCAACAGCATAATCGGTAAGATCCGTTACCTTAGGACCATCATCATGGGCTCCAAAAACTTTCAACGAGACAGCAAGAGAATCGCTGCCTAGCTCTTCTAACAATAAATTGGCGAGATAAAGGCAATAAATGCTTCTATTAGAGCTATCAACCAACTCGCCAAGCTCACCTATCTGATCGGCATCGAGGCCCTTAGTGACACGTTCATGAAACACAGAGAGGCTACTGGTTTTGCCGCAGACATCATTGATCTGATTGGCGAGCAACAGTGCCAATAGCGAACGCGGTCCTTCATGTTTATAGACAGTCCCTCGCTCTTCATGGTGAAGAACGAGAAAATTACTCCAGAGTCTTGGAGTCTTACTGCTGGCGAGGATCGCCGTCGTCGCCAACGATGACGCATTCATCAATATATGCATGGCCGACTTATCGCCTACCGCAGGCGCTTGTTGTGACGCGTAAGGATTATCTGTTTACTGGAGTCAACAGATAACGAACTGCATAGACAACAGATATTTCTAAAAGTCGAAAAGGTCCCGATATGTACAGCTCTCTCGCAGTAATAAATAGCGCGGCGCTAAGCGGGTCGCTGGTCCTCGCGTCGGGGAGTTACCCTCCGGCCCCCGAAACCCCTCATTCCAATTCGAGTCCCGTCGATGTCTTTGCCACAACGTTTCCCGGCCACGCGCTGGGGCCCTTCACTACTACCGTACGTTATCCACAGCTCCGCGAGGATATGCCCGTGTTGGAGCCTGAGGGTGGAGAAAGCGCTTTAATCGCACTGGGTCTCTTCGCCGAAGTCGGTGCTTGTTTCTATTTTGCATCGAATGGAACATTGCTTTCTCCATTATTAGCTGTTTCCTTAACCGCTTTTGCCGCAACTGTGTTTGTTGGAAGCCGTGTGTTAGGAAAACTAGTTGAACGCTATCTAGACCATATCCGCTCCGACCAAGATCCACAGAGTCAAGAGTTTCAACAGGTGGAGTCAAGATTAGCGGGGCTCTATCCCGAAACAGAACGTTATCTCAGAATCGGCCCCGGCGTTAAAGAAAGTGATCGAACTCATTATAAGAAGTGGCGGCAGGATATTTCTGAGGCCATCCTACAGCTCAAACATATTCGCCAACGAGACCCGATGCGCATCCTTAAATGGCTACCTCCCGGCTGGGCCATTCGATTCTTCTTATATTTAGATAACAGCCGTGAGGCTCCTATTTATAAACATGAACTAATGACGCAAGTCATCGAGGCCCATGAGAATAGACTCGCACAAATTCCGCTTGAACTCTCAGACTTCTACAGCGCCTTCCGGGGCCGCGTTCACTCTCGTCTCCACTTTGGTGACCTTATCCCGGATAGCCAAGAGAAATTAGAAGCAGAAGCGGAACTCGCTGAAGCTGAATTGGCGGGAATAGAAGCGGACGATCGGAAGGCAATCTACGACCCAGACGACTAGCCTTGTGCGTGAAACTCAGCCTCAATCACATCGTGACATTGCTGCGCGAGCTTTTCCGCTGCAGCCATCACTTGATCGGCAGGAATTCTTTCGACGGGAATGGGCGGTAGAATCTTGAGCGACATCCGTGATCTCCGACTGAGTACGACCGAATGTTTAGGCAACGCGTTGCGACTCCCGTTGATTACCATGGGCAAGATGGGCGAGCCGGTTTCCAACGCGGCTCGAAAAGCCCCAATCTTAAAGGGGGCCATCGCCCCATCTTTTGACCGGGTTCCTTCGGGAAAAAAAACTACCGAGGAGCCTTTATTGAGCCAATCTCGGCATTCGGCCAAGCACTTTTCTCGACTCGCCGCATCCCCGCGTTCAATGCCGACATACTTGTTCAGCCACATGTTCCAGCCAAGCAGCGGTGCTTTAAACATGGATTTTTTGCTCACCCATTTGAAGTGTAGAAACGATTTATAGATGACAAGGATATCCACCATCGATTGATGGTTGGAAACCATGACGTAGGCCTGTTTACGATCGACGTGTTCTTTACCGCTGACCTTGACCCACCAGAACGGACTGACCCAGATATAGAGTGTCGACCAAAAACAAGAATACTGGTGCAAAACACGCAAATTTCGGTCGAAAGGCGTCGTCAACACGCGAATAACCACGGCCCCTACAAAAAGAAAGATGGAGGTGACGACGAAGAAGGTCCAATAAAGGGAACTAAATACGATGCTCCAGAAACGACTCATTCTGTCTTAATTCCGCAGCGGCTTCCCTTTCGTCAACATATACTGCATCCGCTCTTGCGTTTTTTGCATCCCGAGTAGCTCAAGAAAACATTCACGCTCTAAGTCAAGCAGGTCTTGCTCTGTCACATAGCTTACCTGGCGATTCCCCCCGGTCAACACACGTGCAAGGCGCTTGGCGACTTCACCGTCATGTTCGGAAATATCCCCTTTGGTGATAAAGTCCCGAACCGCTGATTGCAGGGCCATCTGGCCACCGATGCCGGCCACCATGATATCCTCCCGAGGCTCAGGAACCGTATAGTCCTTCGTCATTTCAAGCACACGCTCCTTAGCGTCTTGCAAGTGACGATCACCTGACATGCTGACCTGATCTGCGGGAAGGAAATAGTAGAAGTCCTGGGCTTCTTTGGCTGAGGTGGCCACCTTGGCAAAGGCAATCGTCTGGAAGGCAAATTGCGCCTTCTGGAAGGGACCTCCGTCCGGGATTTTGTGCCACCAGCTCTTACCGACGGGGAACTTGCGATTTTTATGGAGCATTGCTTGTTCGGCACGTAGCACCATTTCTTTGCAGCCCCCACCGCCTGGAATGAGTCCGACCCCGACCTCCACCAAGCCAAAATAAGTCTCGGCCTGGGCTTGAATACGATCGGCGCCTAAGCAAACCTCCGCACCGCCACCCAAGGCCATTTGGTGAGGCGCCGCCACGACAGGTTTCTTACTATAACGCAGTCCCATGCAGGCCTTTTGAAAGGCATCGACCACCTGTTCAATTTTTTTCCAGTTTTGCTGCTGGGCCTCCAACCAAATCAACATGAGGTTGGCACCGACACTAAAGTTGGAACCCCGGTTGTAGATGACCATGCCTTCAAAGTTACGCTCTACTTCAGAAACCGATTGAACCATCAGCTCCGTTATCCCATCATCGATCGCATTCATCTTGGAGTGGAACTCAAGACACGCCACTCCATCGCCAAGATCCCACAATGACGCCGAAGCATTTTTCAAGACAGCTTTCTTCGCGGTTTCCTTGACAACATCAAGGCGGACAATGCCTTCGCGGACCGGAACCAGCAGGTAGCTACTCTTTTCGATGTCAAAATAGAGGCTCTTAACACCCTCTTTTTTGTAGAAGGTGCCATCCCCCTTTTCGAGGACTTTTTTAACCAATTCAGGAACGGGAATATTCTCGGCTTCAAGACGCTTAGCAATCTCGGCCACTCCCAGAGCATCCCATAATTCAAAGGGGCCAATTTCCCAATTGAATCCCCACTTAAGCGCATTATCAACATTGACGATGTCATCCGCTATCTCCGGAACGCGATTGGCCGCATAGACCAGAGTATCACGGGTCGCCGACCATGCGAGCGCACCGGCACGATCATCGGCACCAATCAGAAATTTGATGCGCTTACCAACATTTTTGATCGACTTAGCCTCTTTGAGCGAAGCAAACTTGGGTTTCTTAATCGGAACATATTCCATCGTTTTGAGATCCAATTGCAGGATCTTCCGCTTACCCTCGGCATCCTTGGTCTTCTGATAAAAGCCTTTTTTGGCTTTATTGCCTAAGAGCCCTTTTTCAACGATCTTCTCCAACACCGGCTGCTTGAACACCTCACGCTGTTCATCTTGGGTACAGCTCTCAAAGGTATTGACCGCCACATGAGCCAGCGTATCGATGCCAACAAGGTCACCCGTGCGAAAGGTTGCTGATTTCGGGCGCCCGACCGGCTTACCGAGTACCGCGTCCACTTCCTCGACCGTATAGCCTTCAGCAATAGCCGTCTTGATCGTGGCACAGAATCCGTGCACGGCAATCCGGTTGCCGATAAAATTCGGCGTATCTTTGGCATAGACCACGCCCTTGCCGAGCGTGTTTTCCATAAAGTCCGCTATTGTCTCCAAGGCTTCCGGATCCGTTTCCGGGCTCGAAACAATTTCTAAGAGTTTCATGTAACGAACAGGGTTGAAAAAATGCGTCACCAAAAAGTTCTTCTTAAATTGCTCCGAACGTCCTTCTGACATCTGACTCAATGGCAGACCCGATGTATTCGAAGTCACAATGGCATTCGCATTGAGATGCGGTTCGAGTTTGGCAAACAGGCTTTGCTTAATATCCAAACGCTCCAGGACAACTTCAACAATCCAATCACATTCCTTGACCTTCTCTAAATCATCATCAAAATTGCCGACCGTGATGAGCTTGAGGTCTTTCTTGGAATAGATCAGGGACGGCTTGCTCTTCTTGAGGCCTTCGATAGCTCCGAGTGCAAACTTGTTGCGGAATTTCGGGCTATCCTCTTTAAGTCCCGCCGCCTTATCCTCATCCGTAAACTGTGGTGGGACGATATCCAACAGGTAGACGGGGATGCCGGCTCCGGCCACTACCGCGGCTATGCCGCGTCCCATCACGCCGGCCCCAAGGACCGCCACTTTTTTGATTTCGCGTGCCATATTTACACTCCGTATTAATTCAATAATTCAATGACCGTCGCGGCACCTTGTCCGCCACCGATACACATCGTTTCAACACCAATCGTCTTACCTGCCTGTTTGAGGTCATTGATTAATGTCGCCATGATGCGTGCGCCGCTGCACCCTAGGGGGTGACCTAACGCAATCGCACCGCCGTGCGGATTGAGCTTTTCTTCAGGAATGCCTAGTTCACGGATAACTGCGAGTGATTGTGCCGCAAAGGCCTCGTTGAGCTCGAAGATGTCGACATCGCTGATTTTCATGCCGGCACGCTTCAACACTTTTTGCACCGCGGGTATCGGGCCGATTCCCATGTACTCAGGATCAACTCCCGCAACGGCCATCGCTCGGATCTTGGCCAAGGGCTTGATGCCCAAGGCCTTGGCCTTGGAAGCACTCATCACAATAACGGCCGCGGCACCGTCAGTCAGGGGAGAGCTGTTACCCGCCGTCACGGAACCATCTTTTTTGAAGGCCGGTTTGAGCGTCGCTAGCTTTTCAAGCGTGGTCCCCGGGCGTATATTTTCATCTTTGTCGAGAGTAACTGTTTTACCGTCGGGCAAGGGTATTTCAATAGGAAGCATTTCATCCCGAAACAAACCTTTTTCCGTCGCCGTCGCTGCGCGTTGATGGGATTGCATCGCAAACTTATCCATGTCTTCTCGGCTGATGTTGTACTTGGCCGCAACGTTTTCAGCCGTGATCCCCATCGACACATAAGCATCCGGCATTCCGGATTCCATTAACAACGGATTCAAGCTCGGGTTGAACCCACCCATTGGTACATGGGTCATTGACTCAATTCCACCACTCACAAAAATTTCGCCATTACCCACCATGACATTAAGGGCCGCATCATTGATGGCCTGCAGACCCGAAGCACAGAAACGATTGAGCGTAAACGCCGACGCGGTGTTCGGAACACCGGCCAGAAAACTAATATTACGCGCCACGTTCATGCCTTGTTCCCCTTCAGGCATCGCACAACCGATAATCACGTCCTCGATTTCCTGCGGATCGATCTGAGGGACCCGGCGCAAAGCTTCTTTGACAACCATACCCCCCACATCATCGATGCGGAGGTTGACGAGTAATCCTTTGTTGGCACGGCCCATCGGACTACGAACAGCTGAGACGATAACGGCTTCTTCCATAATGAATCTCCTTACACGGCTTAGATGCAAAAAAATGAATGAGTATTCATTTTTACGCTGATGTGACGCGATATGTCAATGGGAGGGCAAAAAAGAAGGAGCCTGATAATCAGGCCCCTCATTAAGCTATTAAAATTATTAAGGAAGTGGGCCGATAAGCCGGGTTCTGTCTCCGCCGCAGGCAGATGATGATCATTTATCTGGGACGGCCATTACTGACCGCCTCAAGCATCCTACCCATCCTGGCGAAAGAGGACTTTGTGAATTCCGCAAAGCCTTCTTAACTTGGCCGGACCGACCTCAAACCAGAACCTATTTGGACTTGCATCCCGTGGGGTTTAGCTGATTTCACTACAGCATTGTTTCACAAACTGAAAGCACAGCTTCCAGTTTGCTAAAGTCATGGGGCGAGAAAACTCTCTCCCCCCTGACAACCCCCCATCGTGTTAGCAATGGGGCAATCTGTACATACTTTCTGTTCCACTTTCCGTCGCCTCACGGCGCCCGGGAGTTACCCGGCACGGTGTCCTGTGATGCCCGGACTTTCCTCCCCATCTCTCGGGGCGATCATCTGGCCCACTTCCAAGCGTTAGTCTAAGTCAGGGGAGAAGTGCCGTCAACCCGCCTGAAGATCGATCGCATCATTGGCAAGGCGATCCGCATCTTTATTTTGTTCGCGAGGGACGTGCTCCAAAACAACTTTTTCAAAGGCGCGCAACCGTGACTTGGCTTCCAGATACAAAGGCTTGAGCCCTTCATTTTTGACCTTATACTCACCCGTCAGCTGTCGAATCATCAGCTGCGAATCCGCCCGAATAATGACTTCCGCCGGATTAAGAGCTTCCAGTTTATCGAGGGCCAAAATAAGAGCCTGATACTCCGCGACGTTGTTAGTAGCTGTTCCCAGATAGGCATAGGCCTCTTCAACCATAACATCATGCTGATCGACAATATAGACGCCGGCCCCCGCGGGCCCTGGGTTTCCTCGGGCCGCTCCATCGGTATAAGCAATTAAGAGTTCATGCGACATGAAAAACTATTCGGTTGGGGTTTCAATCCCTTCATCCTCAACGGCTTCCTTGATAAAAAGCAGACGCTGACAACTAGGGCAGGAATGAAGCGTCTCGAGGCGTAACACCTCGATCACTAACTGAGGCGGCACGTTAACGAAACAACCCTGACACGACTTGCCCTCTAGCATGGCAATCGCATCGCGGTTCATCCCCCTGGCTTCATTGTAACGAGCCAGCAGCTCTTGGTCGATGTCATGGGTCTTTTGCTCCCACTCATTTTGGCGTTCTTCTAAGCGCGCCTTCAGCTCGCCGATGCTCGCCTCGAGCTCCGCCTTTTGTTCGGCTAACTCCTGCGCCTTGGCATCGAATGCCGGTTTATCTTCGGCAACCTTTTTCTCAAGACCTTCAGTCTCTTCCATGATCGCGAGCATTTGATTTTCCAGTTCCTTGTTGTGGCGCTTGCGTTCCGCAATTTCGGAGACAGCCGCTTGATACTCTTTGTTGGTCTTGATCATATAGAGCTTGGCTTCGCGCTCCTTGACGTGCTCCTGATAATCCGCCAGTTCGGCTTCTTTCTCACGATACGACTTTTGAAGCTCCTCAAGACGACTCGCCGCTGCGTTATACTCCTTAAACGAATCAGCCAGCTCTTGGTCTAGTTCTTGTATCTTAGCCGGCACAGCCTCGATTTCTGCCTGAATGTCATGAATTTCGACGGCATGCGTATTAAGACGATAGAGTTTTTTTATCTGATCTTTAATGACTCCACTCCTTACCCAATGTGGGCCCGATAGGACTTGAACCTATAACGACCCGGTTATGAGCCGGGTGCTCTACCAATTGAGCTACAGGCCCTCGAACCCCTACAAAAAAAGGGGCGACTTCTCAGTCGCCCCTTTATGCTCCTAATCAATGAAGCTTCGCAACCTTTTTGCTCGCGACGGGTGTCGCAACTTGCGTAAGGCCTTGGCCTCGATCTGTCGGATACGCTCACGTGTGACCGAGAAGTTGCGCCCGACCTCTTCTAGCGTATGGTCAGACTTCTCTCCGATCCCAAAACGCATCCGCAAGACTTTTTCTTCACGAGGCGTTAATGTCGCCAAGACCCGCTGGGTCTGTTCCGCAATATTCAGCCCCGTGACCGCATCGCCCGGCGTCGGGATATTCTTGTCCTCGATAAAATCACCTAAGTGCGAATCTTCCTCTTCCCCGATGGGGGTTTCCAGCGAAATGGGCTCCTTAGCAATACGGAGCACCTTGCGCACCTTTTCGAGTGGCAATTCCATCTTTTCGGCAATCTCTTCCGGCGTCGGCTCACGACCTAATTCCTGAACAAGATGGCGGGATGTCCGGACCAACTTGTTGATCGTTTCAATCATGTGCACAGGAATACGGATCGTCCGGGCCTGGTCCGCTATGGCCCGCGTAATGGCCTGACGGATCCACCAAGTCGCATAAGTACTGAATTTATACCCGCGCCGGTACTCAAACTTGTCCACCGCCTTCATCAAGCCGATGTTGCCTTCCTGAATAAGGTCAAGAAACTGCAGGCCTCGATTGGTGTATTTTTTGGCAATACTCACGACGAGGCGCAGATTCGCATCGACCAATTCATTCTTGGCAAGAGCCGCGTAACGCTGCCAGCGTCTGATATCTTTGAGAATCTTCCGTAGTTCTTTCGTATCAAGACCGCACTCACGTTCCGCCTCACGAATGATTTTTTTCGCTCCCTTGTAAGTATCGATATGCTTGACCACATCTTCCTTACTCATCCGCAGATCAGTGGAGATCTTTTTCTCCATGTATTTGGAGCGGCCAAATTTATCGATGAGCTCGGGCAGCTTATCCGCAGGCACACTGAGTTTGCGTCGCACTTGCGAAACAACTTTTTCTTGATCATCAATCGTATCAACCAACTCATGAATGCGACCGATCAAACGATCGATGGTCTTGCGGTTAAGTCGCATTTCCTTCACAACGTCTAATAGCTGATCCAAAGCCTCATCCGCCTGCTGCTGCGCCTTTTCGCGATTTTCCGCCCGCAAGCGTGCGTTCTGCGATTTGGCCTTGTACGTCGAGTACTGCTTGCTCAACTTACGTATCTTGGTGAGATACTGTAAAAAGTGGCTCGCATAGGCTTCTTCGTCAACGGACTCTTCGCTGTTCTGCTCGCTTTCTTCAAAATCTTTGACAAGTTCAGTAACACTGACATCGCCCTTTTTGATCTTCTCACCCATGCGATTGAATTCATTCAGCCCCATGGGTGCCGACAGAAGGGTTCTCAAAGCTTGATCTTCACCTTCTTCAATGCGCTTGGCGATCTCAACTTCCCCTTCGCGTGTCAACAAGGCCACCTGGCCCATCTTACGCAAATACATCCGGACCGGGTCCGTTGAGCGAACGACTGGCGTCTCCTCGACAGGAACCGGACGTGAACTCTCCGGTTTCTCCGTCGTTTCTTCCTTTTTCTTGACGGCTTGAGCCGCTTTTTCGTCGTTGACGATTTCAATATCCATGTCATCAAACATGGACAGTACGCCATCGAGTTGATCGGGTGAAACCATGTCACCCGGAAGGGCATCGTTGACTTCCTCGTAGGTGAGAAAGCCCTTTTCCTTTCCGCGGTGAATCAGCTGCTGAACACCCTGCGTCTCGTTTTTCTTCGCCATAATCGTAGCTCCCTATATCACTAATATTATCGTCAACCCGATCGTTCCAATTCCGTCGTTTCACCAACTGAAAGCGCAGCTTCCAGTTTGCTCTAGTTAGGGGCGAGAATCCTCTCTCCCCCTAACGACCCCCATCGTTAGTTAACCCCCGATTAAAAGCCTATTATGCTCCGTCATCAGCTCTATGACGCGACCGGTATCGGCCTCAGCCTCGGCCTTTCGAAGCTGGCTCGCCAAATTCTGTCGTTGCGCCACGAGATGTTGGCGCTGCAAGCGCTGTCGACAGGAAGTCACCAAATCTTCCGCTTCCCCGGCGTCAACGCTTGAATCAGACAGGAGCAGTTCGGTCAGTTCCTGACTCAAACCCTCGTCTGCCAGCCCCCCCAGGATTTCGGCAGGCGACCGTCCTTGGTCCAGGGCCGCCTGAAGGCCAGGCCACAGCCCGCGTAGGACCGTATGCTGCCAATCCCCGGCTTCCAGCTCGTCACGAAGGGCCGCAGCCCCTTCCACATTAGATAAAACCGCTCTTAAGAGGTCTCGTTCAAAGGGAGTGAGACGCACGCCCTTATGACGCCGAGCGTCAATATCATCGGCCGGTGCCTGTACAAAGTTGCGTCCTCTGTGCCCTAGAGCCGTTATCTCACGCCGGATCACCGCCTCCGTAAGGCCTAATTTTGACGCAAGTCTCTGAATATACAAGCCTTTTTCGACTTCTTCGACGATGCGCGCTAACTGAGGCACGAGCTTACGGGCCGCCTGGACCTTGCCGACGTTGTCTGCGGGGCTCTGGGCCACCACTTTATCGATAAAATAATCCATCAATGCGGGTGCCGCCAGGAGTCCCGCCCCAAAATTTTCCCGGCCCTCGGTGCGGATAAAGCTATCCGGATCCTCCCCTTCGGGCAGGGAAAAAATGCGCGTCGGAATCCCCAGTGGGCTCGTCGTCTCCAGGGACCGCCAGGCCGCCTTGAGGCCCGCCTGATCCCCATCAAAGATCACGACGAGTTCTTGGGAGTGGCGACTGAGTCGTTTGACCTGGTCCGCGGTCAACGCGGTACCTAAAGGGGCAACGGTATGAGTGAATCCATGCTGCGCCAGGGCCAGGACGTCCATATAGCCCTCAACAATCAAGGCCTGCTGGGCTTCGCGCAACGATGTCCGCGCCTCGAAGAGACCATAGACCTCACGCCCTTTGTGATACAAAGGCGATTCCGGCGTATTAAGATATTTGGGTTGTTGGTCGTCGCTGAGACTCCGCCCGCCAAAGGCGATGAACTGACCCGCACTGTTGCGGATGGGAAATATCAAGCGCCCCCGAAAAAAATCAAAATAGTGACCATCATCCCCGCGACGTAATAGGCCGACCTTTTCAGCCAGTTCCAGGGGAACCTTTTTTGACTCAAGATAGCGTGCGAGTTCACGGCCACTCGATGGGGCAAAGCCAAGCAAAAAATGCTGCGCCGTACGCGCTTCGATGCCCCGTTGCTTTAAGTAGTCCGCTGCCTGCCGACCCGAACCGCTCTCATCGTGGAGTTGATTAAAATAGAATTCGGCGGCCAGGTGATTGACGCGCGCATACCGCTTCTTAAGCTGGAGCGATTGGGTCTCATCATTGCGACCGTCAAAGCGAATGTCCACGCCGACTCGCTCGCCAAGCGCTTGCACCGCCTCCACAAAGGAGATGCCTTCAAACTTCATTAAAAAAGTGAAAACGTTTCCGCCTTCTCCGCAGCCAAAGCAGTGAAAAATCTGCTTATCGGCATTGACCATAAAAGACGGCGTCTTCTCAGTATGGAAAGGGCAGAGACCCTTATGGTTGCGCCCCGACTGCTTGAGAGGCAGATACTCCGAGACAAACGCGACGATATCGACGCCTTCGCGGATCTTTTCCAGCTGTTCGTCTGGAATGAGGCCCACCAGTTCCCCCTAGCTTCTTTAACTATGATCCTAAACGTTGTTGAACTAACTGCTTGACGATCTTCCCGTCAGCCCGCGTCCCCAACTCCGACATCACGGGTTTCATGACCTTACCAAAATCTTGTGGCCCTGCAGCCCCGCTTTCCTGAATTACTTTGTCAACACACGCGGCGATCTCCGCCTCACTTAGTGGAGGCGGCAACAGGGTCTCTAAAAACTCTATCTCTTCCGCTTCTTTGGCGGCCAATTCATCGCGACCCGCCTTTTGAAATTGTTCGATCGATTCCTTGCGCTGCTTGATCAGCGTTGCGACCACCTTTTGAGAATCGCCCTCCTCCAGAGGAGCCCCTTTTTCAATCTCTTTATTTTTGAGCGCCGCCTGAGTCATCCGGGCAACATCAAGACGCACCTGCGCCTTTGCCTTCATCGACTCGACAACAGCCCGCCGGACCTCTTCGAGGATGCTCATTAATTATCTACTCTCTCTTAATCGAACTTTTTTGAGGGCTCGTTTGCGCGCAGCAATGGCCTTCTTTTTGCGTTTGATTGAGGGCTTTTCATAGTGCTCGCGCTTTCTGATCTCTGAAAGGATGCCTAATTTTTCGCATTGCTTTTTAAAACGCCTCACCGCTTGTTCAAAACCTTCGCCTTCTCTAATCCTAATACCTGGCATGGATGGCAGACACCCCCTTTACGTGACGTCGTAACTTCACCTGGAATTTAACTAAAAATTCCTGTCAATTCAATAGTTTATCAAAAGAGAGTGCTTTTAAATGAGCGGGGTCTCCCTGTCAAGATAATTGCTGATGGATGATTTCATCACACGCGGGAGCTGGAAAAATGCACAACAGTTGGGCAGGCGGTCCGAAGAGGGATTATGTCATTGGGACTGAGCTCAATTGGCTCACTGCACACCGCCACGCTGATGACATCGGGGCTATGTGCAGCGACCTCGACGTCTTCGTTCAGCGCCGACCAGCTAAGCGCCTTTAATCGGCTGACCATCGCCGAGGATCATCGGCCGGACTATCCCGGCGGCCCTCTCGGCACGCGCCACTTTAACGGACAAGTTCTCACACCCATCGCAAGCCCGCGGGCCTCGATAGGAAACGTCTTGTTGATCAATTCGGGCGGAGACAGCCGCGGCTACAACTGCATCAACTACGGAGCCTATCTCGAACTCACCGCCGGTAAACTCCGTGTCTTTGGCAGCATGAACGGTTTTGCGGGACTGACGAATCCACGTCCGCAGATCATTGAGCTCAACTCGCATATCACCTCGCAGCTCGCCCACGAAGGGCACCTGCTGCTCGCGACCGGGAGTCGTCGCTGCGGCCCTTACGACCAGATTCCAGGCCTCGCCCAAGAGGCGCCGTTGAATAACTTCATGGCGAACATCGCCCCCTTTCTCGGTGGCCTGCTCGTCGTCGGTGGCGATGGAACCCTCCAGCTCTGCCAACGACTCGTAAAGGAAGCAGGGATCAAAAACCTGATCTTCGCCGGGGCGAGTATGGACGGGGACATCCCGGGCATGGAGTCCTCGATCGGTATGGACTCCTCCCTCGACTACGTCGTCGGCGCCATTCGCTCGATCCAGCGAACATCCGGCAGTTGCAACAAAGTCCACATCATTCAGACGATGGGCGGAAACAGCGGCCGTTTTCCCCTGGAAGCCGCCCACTCGGCCGGCATCCGGGCCGTCATCGTCCCCGAATTGGGTACGATAGACATGCAATACATCTACCGCCTCTTATTTAAGTCTTTACTGGAAAATCGCGGCGCCGTCCTCGTCATCGGGGAGAAGGGGAGTTACCGCACCATGCACGGGGAAAAAATTTCCTTCGCCCCCCAAAAGGGTTCGATGAACGGCAAAGAGGTTGAAAAGTTGCGCGCGATCGTCGATCAAGAAATGAACGAGGTAGCCGCAACACTTTATCCTGATCTCAAAATCTCCACGCGCACGAACATTCTCGGTCATGCCCAACGCCAGCCCGGCAAATTGGCGCAAATCGATCTTCGTGAGGGCATGGATATGGGGCGCCGCATGGTCCGCGCCCTGCTCGGAGGAGATGAGGGAATGATAATCCCTATGGATGAACGTGATCCGATGATATCAATTGACGATGCCCTCTCAGAAAATTCGCGGCAGGCCGGCCGAACCCGCGTCCTCAAGCGCTGGCTGGACAATTTTGGGCCCTTTTATCCGGAGCTCACAGACCGATTGCGTGAACGCGAATCCCGCCCGTAGTTTCTAGCAACTTTTCTCCCGCCCCGGCGACACAGTCGGTGGTTGTTGTTAATCATCCCATTCGGGAGGGGACTCTATGCACATGTCATCGGCACTTTTAAATACGGCACTCGTAAACCAATCGGCTCTGGCAGCCTCATCCACCGTTACCACGGGAATCAACCTGCCTTATCCTTCGGGAACGCGTTTTCTCCACGAGATACTCGTGGACACCGCTGCAACCGCCCGTTTCGCCAACATCTTTGCAGATGTTCGCCTACCGAGCTCCCCGCAAGATTTTCAACGGACTTATCGTCACGCGGTTATGCATTTTGAAGGGGCCCGCACCGCCTCACCGGATCGCACCGAGATCGCCACTCATCTGGCCGGCTTGTCGCAGGAGCGCATGGTATATGTTGATGAGACCGGCAAAGAAATACCGCTACTCGACTACATGTTAGGGGAAGCGGATCCACTGCCGATCGCAACCATCGAGTTCTCCGGCGCGGGGTTGATGCCGCGCATTTCTTACGGCAACACGACTCATCAAGGTGAGGAAATCATTTCCCTCGCCAGTGATTTTGCGGACCGTCACATGGCCTCACACGCCGCAACGGATGCCTTGCAATGGATTATTGAAAACGGCCGCGATGAAAATGGGCACGTCAATTTAAAGGGTCAGAAGTTTGCGATCCTCGGCGCAGGAGCCGAATTATCGCCGACCCAAGTTCTCCTTGAGGCCGGTGCCGATGTCTTGTGGATTGACCTCAATCCCCCCTCGGAAGAGTTTCTTCAGCGACCCGGACTCAGTGGCAGCATTACTTTTGTCCCCGAGCGCCAGGCGGACCTGCTGAATCGACCTCGCGAAATCGCCGAGACGATTGAAAAGTTCGCTGACGGCCAAGCCGTCAACATCGGAACCTTTGCCTACGCTGCCGGCTCCGGCCTCGAGTGGCGGCTGACCACGGCGATGAATGTCATTGTACGTCGCCTGCGTCCCGAAACGATCAAATCATACAGTACGTTTATCTCGCCGACCTCGCCGGCCGTGACGCAGCCGGACGACTTAGACGCGGCCCGTGCCGGAGTGCGCGTCAAGCACATGTTGGTTTCGGCCGCACGCCTCTTCGGGCGTCTTCGACCAAATCACCATCCATATGGCAATATCCATATGGCCGATACAATCGTGCCCTTGCAAAAAACGGGCTATCAAGGGGCCCAATACATCGAAAAAGTTTGTGCCGCCGAGGCCATCGCCGCCTACGGCAACCGGATGGACCGGCACATCGGCCACCCGGTCACCGTCTCCGCCAACGTCGCGGGCATCAGCCAGACCAAGAACATGCAGATCCCCGCCTTTCAATTGGGTTTCATCGGGGCGCCGGCTTTTGGACTTGAGACCTACCAGCCGGAAACCACGCGCTGGCTCAGCGGGTTAATCATGTTATCGGATCTCTTAAACGAGGCGTCGCCGGCAACACCTTCAACGTCCTATCGCGATGAACAGGATCGGGCTCGGGCCCTCTTTTCACGCCAGGTTCACGGGGGGATCTTTGCCCACCCCTATGCCTTGAATGAATTAATCACTTTGGCGGGACTCGTCGGAGCAAAGCGCAACCTGCGGCTGGCCGCGCGCGCACTCGCCGAACAATTAAAGGGTGGCAAGAAAAAGAAAGGCTAAGGCAGCGTCTTGCGTTTGGTTGGAGTGGGGGGATCGCTGTCTTCGTCTTCAGTCTTCATGCGAATCACGTGATCCATGAAAACTGCGGGGTCGACGTAATAGATGCGGGCTTCATCGTCTTCCGCTTCGCCGACGGGCGTGAGGCTATTCGGATCATAAAGCTGGCCTTCTTCAGCCTTTTCATCGGCCTCGTCTTCAACGCGATTAAGCACAAACGGTTGACCTTCCTCCATAACCTCGCTCAGAGCTTCACCGACACAGCTCCCCGCATCTTTCACCTCGATAGCATAGATCGCCCAGTAGACGACATTACCCAGCGTTCCGTTAACCTTAATGCTGTAGAGACCTGACTCGACACCCGCCTTAAACCGAAACTTAATCGTTCCATCGGCTTCAACGGGCAACTGATAGCCCGGTTTACCTGGATCCGCATCTCCGGGGGTTATCGTCAACCCTAAGTCAGCAATCGACGGAGAACCACTGACACCATCTTTCTCGATAAAGAGATCCACCGTCGGCCCATCACTCATCGGCTCAACGGTTCTCACTTCGGTCTCCGACCATTCGACCGTTTGGCCTTCGGTATAACTGCAGAGCGGTTCGCGAGACAGAACGAGCCGCAGACATTCATAATCCGTCGCGGCACGACAATCGATTTGGGGAATTGGGGCTGCGACCTGGTGATCCGTTTCTCCGGGACCCGCGAGCGGGGGAGTATCCATCGCTTCGCTACTCCCGCCGACATCGACACCTTCCGCACCTTCGGTGATGGTTGCACCGGTCGCGGCCGGACCACCGCCGGTCTCAAAACAGGCACAAATGAAAACAATCACGATGAGAGGGTAAAATATACGCATTCCGCCAGACACTCCTCAGTGTAACAATTATCGGCCGGAGGCTCCACTAAGTTGCATTATTAAGCGCATTGAATCCAATAAATATTTCTTAATAATATTAGCAACTTAGTGGGCCTGTCCCGGCTAATCTTCAATACGCTGTCCCGACGCCCTTTGCGGACTCGATGCGCCCCGTCGTGCCGCCGTCAGCGGCGCCGCGCGTCCTTCACACATCAGCGTCAGCTTCTTCAGCGAATGGTCATCGGTCCCCGTAATCTCCAGCGTACACGCCTCATCGGCATGCTCCGCTTGGGCCGTATGAATTTCATCCCGACACGCCGGCCAGGATTTGGGATCATCAAGCGTATAAACACAAGTCTCAACAGTTCTTACATCAGGCATAGTCTCTCCTCCATAGTTTCGTTAGCCGCTACACACAGTTTTAGTTATCGTCGAACACTGGCAAGAGTTGTGGAAACCCTAAAGGGATTGGGATATTTGTGTCTAATTTATTAGACTATAGAAATGACTAGAATAGGTAGCTAATTAGCCGCCAAAATAAGCAGGGGCATTGCCCGCCTTCCATTTGATATTGCAGCCGATCGAAGGCGTTTGCTCGGCCGGCACTTCTTTGCCGGCGATCACTTGATCTGCCGCCGCGCGCATATCCTCCCCCGTGACCGGGATATCGTTGCTCGGTCGGCTCGCATCAAACTGCCCGCGATAAGCGAGCTTGTGGTTCTTATCGAAGAGGAAAAAATCCGGCGTGCAGGCCGCAGTGTAGGCCTTGGCGACCTCTTGCGTTTCATCATATAAATAATGAAACTTATATCCCCGACTCTCCACTTCCGCCTTCATCTTCTCCGGACTGTCATCGGGATGGGTTTCCACGTCATTACTATTGATCCCGACAACCTTCAGGCCTTTCGCTTCGTATTCGCTGGCAAATGCCGCTAACGCGTCTGCAATGTGTTTCACGAAAGGACAGTGATTGCAGATGAACATGACGAGGAGAGGCTGGTTGGAATAATCACTTAATGAGACCGTCATGCCGCTGACGACATCGGGAAGAGAAAAGTCCGGGGCCGGTGTCCCCAGGGACAACATCGTGGATTCAGTCATGACCATGGTCGCCTCCTCACGTAGTCCCTATAGTAAAGACGAGAATCTGGCTCAGGTCAATGAAAGAGATGCTTAGTCCATCGTCCCCGTACGCGGCAGGAGAATTCCCGTGTCGTAGAGGGCTTGAATCCCGTCCGTTCCAAAGACTTCGGTAAGGCGTTCAACGCCAAAACCGAGCTCAACTAAATGACGCGCCAGGTCCAATTGAAGCTCCAACTCTTGCCGCGCTATTAGGTCCGGCATTGTCGGTTCACTACCGGTACCTTCAAATGAGAAAATATAGGGAACCGAACCACTCTCCGTTGTCAGCTGAAGCTGAACCGTGGAAGCCTCTGAGTCGATATGATACGTCAGGGCAGCTTGGCCATTATTGTCTCGTGACGCGAGCATCAAACCGCCCAGAGTCAGGTTGAGATTGAGAAGTTGAGCGTCGCGTTCGTTCGCCTCATTCCTGCGGGCTTCCTCGCGCGCCCGAAACTCAGGCGTCCAGATGACATTAAAGACAGGAAGCAACTCACGTAAATAGTAGCTTTCTAAGCTCTCGCGAGTCTCTGGTGTACTCGCCTCATCATCAACGTCACGCACGCGCATGAATTCGCTCATCAGGTTTGCCAGTTGTTCAATCGGCTGCCGTAACTCGACATAGCGTTCCGGCGCATGCTGATAACGCGAGATGATGTGGTTCGCATATGTTTCCACTCGGGAAAGTTCCGATACCCAAAAGTTGTTATCATCAACCAAAGCTTCTTCGTTACGCACACCTTTCCCTTCGACAACAGTCACTTCGGTCGCGGCTTCTACCGGACGGATCGCGACAGCGTCCATCGCTATTACCGGAGTCACCTCGGGTTCCTGCATCGAGATCGGTTCAACGGGTATATCCACTGCGTCGTGGAGGCTCATCGCTGTTTTGGCCTCGTCACCGCGGGTCGGATGGATATGATAACCCGTCCCTCCGGCCTCGATGGCCGCTTGCATTTCCTCAGCACGCCGCAAATCATCGGCGGCCATAATCCGACTGGCCTCATCTAGAAGATCCCTGCGCGTCCGCGACTCGCCAAAATCAATCAAGCGCAACTCGACTCCATCCCAAACGACATTGGCTGGACTCACATCGTTGTGAAAAACACCGATGTCGTGGAGTTGGCTTAAATTGTCTGCAAAACGATCCCACGCCTCGGTCGGAATCTCCGCGCGCTCTTCCACCGTTAATCGATCGAGACTCTCGCCCGGAACACGACTGATGATTAAGGCATCCGGGCGCACGCGGCCGATCAAAGCGGGAGTAAATCCCTCCATTCCGTTGAACTGAATCCACGCCAGAGCGTTTTGCTCAAAATTTAACGCGGTCGGTAAGGCGATCTTGGTCTGGTTGCCGTCCCCGTTGTCACGGAGATCGCCGGTGTAGAAATTTTCATGTTGAGTGGGATAGAGACGCGGGGCATCATCAGGCGCCAGTTGGACAGGACGAAGTTCGCCGAGGATGCGCGCGTAGTAAGTATCGCCAATTAAAATCGTATCGCCTTCCATCAGGCTATAATCTTGGCCATCCGTGCGTTCCCTACCATTGATCGTTAGCGTGCCCTCCGTCGCCTGTACCCACATTTCGCCATCATCGATCTCATAGCGAATTCCTTCTAAGATACTTCCGTCGGCTTCGATGGGAATCGGACGGGCCTGATCCATCCGAGTAGAGGTCACATGAAAAATACCGTTGCCGCGGTCTACAAAGGTAATCTCATGTTGGTTAAATCCGGAACGGGTACGCGCTTTACCTAATGGTGTCGCCAAGAAAGCCTCTTCCAAGGAGTGACCTTCAGCCATGGCCTCACGTAGCGCAGCATCGGTTTCTGGATTCGCAACTTTCGTAATAATGTAAGGCGCGTTTGCAGTCGCTATCTGAAACAGTGACGAGAAAACCCCGTTTTGTTGATGACCATCTACTGTCGATGCCCCGATGATCCGAACTCCACCATCGGCTTCAACCTGGTACATAAAACTACCGATCTGTTCGTTTGCTCTAAAAGCTAGTAAACGGTATTGTCCTGGGCCAAGAGGCTCCGCTGCATAGCGATCAATGTAAAAATCAGCTTCGGGTTGAATCCCAAGGATTTCTCTAGTGAAGCCCTCTCCGAGCACCGATGCCAATTCAGAGGACGACCATTGGTCTTGGAATAAACGAGTCAAAGCAAATTCATAGCGTCCTTGAGGGCTGTCAGAAATTATCAACCAAACATCACTCCGGCTAAGGTAATCCGTTACGCGCTCTGCCCAGCGCCTTTCAAACTCGGTCCGCACATCAGGAGAAAGCAGATCATAGCTATTGACCTCCGCTTCAACTAAGAGGCCGGATATTTCATCTGTCAGCCTGCTCCTTTCCTGTTCGATGAATCGTTGCCGGGACCAGTCCGGCAGCATCGATAACGATACTGAATCGTGGCGATCAATCAATTGATCGACGACGGCCCCCAAACTGGGTGAGTTTCTATGTACTGGCAGTGCCGCATCGACCAGTGCCTGGACTTGGGCCTCTATATTTCCAAGATCTCCATGGTTGCGACGGCCATTTTGACCGGTCTTGAATTCGCCCGCAACACCCCCATTATCGGCGTGATAATATTCCGTGCGAAGCACATCCGCAGAAATATCAATGCCGTATTCGTCGCGCAAAATTCGTTGCGCCCGGCGCGCAATCTCCCGCGCATGTCTATTTTCACGCTGGTTGCGATCGGACATGGGATCGGCATCTTCATAGCCGTAATAAATTCCGCTGCCATCATCCGACCCGAAGATCGCCATCGCCATCGAAAGACCACCGTCGAAAACCGTTGCAAGAACCCCAGCGAGCGGTACAAGACATGTCATGGCTTGTTGTCCGGGCCCTGCTTCCGCGAGGTTAAAATCAGGCAAAGTCGTCATTTCCAACCAGTGATCGAACTCAATGATCGGCGTTAGCTCAGGCACAACATTCTCTTGCCGGGGGCGACGGACAAGAGACCCGCTGTTCATCAAACCACCCGCACGGATGAGACCGACCGTCATGAAGTGATTCCAGAGCCCCTCCCCACTTAAGTTCTGTTCCAAGATTTCGAGAAACGAATACGCCTCATCCCCCCACAAAGGCCGGAGTTGACCGAGTGTACTGTCGAGAACGATGTTTTCCGTTACCGCCGCGCCGACATCCGCCAAGACATTCATGGTCCGCACGCCAAACTCGGCACCATTATAAAGTCGGCGCAACCAAAAAGTATCGGCCGAGAAACCCATCCTTGCCAAATCATCCGCCCACATCATGAAGGGACGACCGACGAGATCGAGGGCTCCAAAGAGCCCGATCGACTGGACATAGCCAAAGCCAAAGCTCAAGGCGTGTTGCCCACCGGTTCTCTCTAAGTCAATGCGCCGCTCGCCGTGCGCCAGTGAATCAATCACAATCGCGGAACTTTCAAAGAGCGTCCCCATTTGAAACGCGTTGTAGGCATAACCGCCGATACTCAAACCACCAGTCGCATTGAGACCACGGGTTGTCCCCAAGATCGCTCGGAGGCGCGTCATCGCGGTGGCCGTCTGGGTTACTTGCGCCGTCTCATGAAAGGTGACCCAATAACGCCCTAACGACGTCCCGACGCGCGAAGCGACAGCTCCAACCCCGAAGGTGACAACGACCATCGCCGTCGTCTCGATCAGGCGGACCATCGCATCGCGGCCCTCATTCATTTCGAGGATCTGATTGACCATGCCGTCGTAGTAGTCATCGTCGGGATCACCGTTGCCGAGTAGATCCTGAAAAAAGACTTCCTCGGATCCGAAGCGATCCGCCATGACCGCGATGTCATGATCCGCCTCAAGGAAGGCCGCTTCGATCTCCTCCGGAGTCCGCGCATCGGCCAGATCATTCAAGGCACTGTCGAGATGATTCAGCCGCGAATAACACTCTTCGCCGAAGGCACGCAGATAGGCCAATGATTCATCTTCCAAAAAGATCTCATCCCAATCGATGAGATTGACGTTATGGTACTGACCGACGATTTCGCGGACGTCCCAGAGCGTGTTCATGCGATCGACGATCGAGGCCATGCGTAAGATCCGGTTGAATTCTGCGGTCATCGCCTCAAAATCATTCGGATCCGCACTTAAGAATTGTTCGAAGGCCTCTCCAACCGGCCGGTCAAAATAAGCTGCCATCGCATACGCATGATCGCCATGACTTGTGTCTTGTGGAGGGAGTCCGGCCAACATGGCCTCACGTCCGTAGATCGAGTCCAACGTTTCAATCATGCTTTGATGAACGAATTCATTGTATGGCGTCGCCAAACTCGAAAAATCAATTTCACCCGCACTCCCTAAGGCGACGGAACAATCCCTTTGAAGCTGGGTAATCTCACTGGATCCGGCACGATGAGGCTCGAGCGCAACGATGCTGGCAAACAGCGCCACGTCCTGCACACTCATTTCGTCGGCGTACTGTTCGGCAAGGAAATCGATAGCGCAATTAATCGGTTCGCGCCACTGGCCGTTCGATTGACGTTCGCGCCAGTCGGCAGGTCGATACACATCTTGAGCATAGTGAACGAGCCAGGCACTGGTCTGAACTTCGAGCTCCGCAAGAACTTCCGGATCTTCCTCGACAAGGGCTAACTGAAGTTGATTGCGCAACATCGTCAACTCACGTCGTCGCTGCGAATTACCGATCCCATACAATTCAATTATGTTCAGTGATGCGATCAATACCTCGGCTTCGTTTTCAGATTCTTGATAATTACTGATCACATCAATCTGGGCGCGCACCAGCGCCGTCAACGTGACATCTTCGTGCATATCATCCCAGTCCTCCCGACGCCGTTTCGTCTCATGAATATCGAGCACATTCTCAAGATAGGCGAGGGCGACGTAGTTTTCACCGACGTGGGGAATGCTCAGCTGTCTCGTCAGCTCATCGATGCGATCCAAATCTTGATAGCTCAAAGGTTGATTGACGCGCACAACCTGCTGGAGCAGGCCCCGGGACTCGGAAGCTATATAATTAAAACGGAAGCGTTCGTCAGCACTAACCGAAGGATTGTCTGTCAGGGCCTCATAAAGGAAAGGATGAGCCTCACGAACGGCCGATATGACATCCGATTCGGGATCCAACCCGCTTAACTGATCACTATAAGTAGCGGCCGTATGAATATAGGGTTCACTAGCTTCGGCATAGGCTGCAATTGACTCGAGCATCGCACGATGGGCTTCCATTGATTCCTCGTTACCCAAGGCCGCCTGTAATTCACGCATTAGGCGCGTAGGAACTCCCTCAGCCAGCAATCCATTCTCCAAGGCATAAAGTTGTTCGGTCTCAAACCACAGCTGTAATTCAAGCTCTAATTGTGCTCTCAGTATTTCTATATCCGCACCCGACTCAAGCTCTGAGCGACCACGGGCGACGATCGTGCTTAGCACGATCGCGCCCGCTTCGCTCAATGGGCACTCCGGGAATAGTGCGCAAAGAGCTTCCAATTCATTAAGAAGTTCTTCCAGCGATTCCGCTGACACTGTGCCGGCTGTCTCGATACGATCGCGCTCCGCAAACAAACTCGTTTGATGCTGCAGGGCCGTTGTCGCATCGACATCAAAAACCGTTACCTCATCAGGCTCAAAAGTGACGACTTCGACCGGCACGTCCGGCGTCGTAGAAGTTGTTGTCTCTTCCGACGTCAGTAACGAATCCGGCATCGGACCTAAATGTGTTGTGATGGATGAAAACCAAGTCATATCGCACCGCCCTTTAGGCCCCTACTAGAGCAATTGGCGTACCAACTCAGGCCCTCAATGGTGGTCGGGTAAACTTTTTTTAACTTATTAATATTATTGAGTTTTTAAGGAATTATGGAGCGCTCCACTCGACCGCGCCTACCGCTGCTTGGGGACAAGAAGGGGGCTTTTGAGGACTTTCAATTCCAGCTTTAAATAAAAACTGTCTATTTAATTATACACTAAATTCCGAGCAATATAGGCAACCACAGAAGACGGTAAGAGGGCCTCCGGCCCGCGTTTTCCTTGTCCGTGTCCCCGGTATTGCGTACTCGAAACATTGGGAATTGCCGACTGAGGCCCGCGGGGGAAGACAATAAGGTCCGTAAGTTGTTCGATCGTCTTAAAATCCTTCCACTGGGCGCGCGCTTTATAGCTGTCCGCCCCGACGACGAGCATAAAGCGCGTCCCCGGATAACGTTGGGTCAGATGTTTCAAGGTCCGCACCGTATAACTCGTCCCTTTGAGGTCGGACTCGGTTTTCTTCACGGTCACTCGCGGCGAAAGATTGGAGAAAGCCAAGCGACACATATGAAAACGGGCCTGATAGGGAGCCATGTCCTTGGCAAAGGGATGGCGGTAGACAGGCACGATCCAAACCTGATCAATCTCTTTGTTTTTAAGTAAGGCCCGAACCATGGCAACGTGGCCCTTGTGGGGCGGGTTGAAGGCGCCGCCGAAGAGGGCGATGGTACGGCGTTTGAGCTTATCGTCAGGGCTTTTCTTGCGAATAATTCTCATTAGTAATACTTTCTAGCCTTCATCATGAAAATCAAAAGCGCCCTCATCGTCTATAAAAAAAGCAGCTACCAAAAAATGGTGCTCGAAGAGAAGTCTTCTTATTACAACCGTCTGGTCCGCGAAAACAACATCAGCGTACGTCAGTGGAAACAACTTCACAAGGAGCATCTCGCGACGATCAAACGGGTCGAAGCCTGTCTCCAGGAACACGGTATTCCCTTTAAGGCCTACAATCGCTTTAAAATCCGCCTGCCGGTCAAGGCAGACCTCATCATCACCGTCGGGGGCGACGGAACTTTTTTAGAGTCCTCTCATTACGCCACCAATCAAATTCTCTTTGGCGTCAACTCGACTCCAACGAGCAGTGTCGGTCACTTTACCGCCGTTCATGGGGTTGGCTTTGAAAAAAAGTTTAAACAATTCCTCGCCGGACGTGCCCGGTTAAAAACACTCCAGCGCCTCCAAGCCCATTGTGGACGGACTAAACTGGGACCTCCGGTACTCAATGAGATTCTCTTTACCAGTCGCAACGCCGGGGCCACATCCCGCTACTGGATGCGCGTCAATAAAGGCGCGCGCAAGGGGCGCTTCGAGGAACAGAAAAGCTCAGGCATCTGGGTCTCAACGCCTTCCGGCAGCACCGCCGCGATTCATTCCGCGGGGGGCAAACGCCTGCCGATGGAAGCCAACAAATTTTCCTATCGTATCCGCGAACTCTACAAACAACGCGGCATCAAGCACCTCTATCGCAGCGACGTGTTGGGGCCGAAGGACGCGATCCAACTGACTGCCAAGATGGACGACGGGGCCCTTTTTATCGATGGGTCTCACGTGATCATTAAGGTAAGACGGGGGGAGACCTTGACGTTCAAGCTATCGACTAAACCGTTGCGTATCGTCGCCTAGCGTCCCAATATTGTCAGGATTTCCGTCGCAGCCTCTTCGATGGCCTTATTGGTCATACTCACGACTGGGATATTGCCGAGCTGACTGAAGACACGGCGCTGAAAAGCCAGCTCTTCTTTAATGTAGTCAAGGTCCGCATAATCTTCATTGAGCGGGCGCCCGAGTTTCTGCAGGCGTGACGAGCGTAGATTAACCATCTTTTCCGCATCAATCACCAAGCCGACCATCTTTTGCTTGTCGACATTTTTCAACTGCGCGGGCGGTTCCACGCCCATAACAAGGGGAACATTGGCCACCTTATACCCGCGATAGGCCAGATAGACCGACAACGGTGTTTTGGAAGTGCGCGAAATACCCAATAAAATAATATCGGCTTCATTAAGGGAATCAAGGCCTTGCCCATCATCGTGCTTCACCGTGTAGGTCATCATCTCGGTCCGTTTGAGATAGTCGCCCGTCATTTGATACTGCATGCCGGGTTGATCCGACGGAGCCAAATGCGCCTTATGTTCGATGAGATCCATGACGGGTCCCATCACATCAACCGCCCTCACCCCTTGGGCCTTGGCCTCATCCAAGAGAACCTGCCTGAGTTCCGCGGAAACCAGCGTGTAAACGATGATGGCACCCGCCTCTTTAGCGGCTTTGACGACTTCGGTAACTTTTTCTTCGGTATTAACGATGGCCCGACGTTCAATATTGGAATTGAGATCCGGAAACTGACGCACCGCCGCTACGGTAATATTTACCGCTAAATCTCCGGTCGCATCCGATACGGCATAGATGATCATCTGCTCTGGCTGCATCGTTACGAAATCACTTCCTTTAATTGAGGCGATCCTTCCTTGTTCGGAACATCCAAGGCCTGCAGCCTGTCATGAAAACGAGCGAGACGTTTGTCGGAGTTTTCATAGCTGGAACGCGCATGATTAAGATGAGTTCCAATCTTAGCAAAATCCTGTTCAAAGGTCTTAAAATCAATCTTGAGACGCGCAAGATTCGCCATAATCTCGTGAATGCTTTCTTCGATCTTGAAACCGCGCAGCCCTAACAGAATCGTATTTAAGTAGGCATAAAAATTATTCGGCGAAATCGGAACAACCCGTCGGCTCAAGGCGTAGGTCGAAAGGGCCTTATCGCCTCCAAACTCGTCATCCTTAATGATGGTTTCATAATAAACATTTTCCGCCGGAATATACATGAGCGCGAAATCAAAAGTCCCTTCATCGGGACGAATATATTTATTGGCAATCGCATCGACATGTTTTTTGACATCCGTCCGAAACAGCCGATGGGCCGTCTTTTTCTCAGACTCGTTCTCGGCGCTACAAAACTTACGAAAGTTTTCGAGCGGAAACTTGGAATCGATGGGCACCAAATGATCCCCTAATTTCACCACAGCGTCCACGGCTTCCCCGTTTTTAAAACGATGCTGCAAGGTAAAATGTTCCATCGGCATCACCTGCGCCAGCAAATCCCCCAAGAATAATTCGCCGAGTGATCCTCTCAATTTGGGCGCCTTCAAAATTTCCTGTAACGAAGCAATATCGCGACCGACCTCAAAAATACGGTCATTCGCCGCTTCCATCTTGCCGAGACGGCTCTGTACTTCACCAATGACGCGAGCCGCATTATCGAGTCGTGTTCCGACTTGTTGTTGTGAGGTCTGCATCACGTCGATGTTCTTCTGGAGATGTTGATTGATGACTTTATTGAGTTCCGAAACTTGGTCCTGCATTTCTTTGCGAAGGCCACCAAACTGATCTTGCAACGCCAGCAGTGAAGTCTCCGCGGCATCATTTTTGCGGCGCAGCGCGACAACAGCCAAAATACCGATGGCCAGGCAGGCGATTCCAAATAATATCCAGGGTAAGGGCATGGAAAAGGCATCATAGCAGGGCCGGCTTGATTTGCAACCAAAGGGGGATTAGGGAGGATTGGCGAGACTTTTTGGCTAATTTTGCAACTATATAGATATGCCCCAGGTTAAAATCTACACGACTGATTACTGCGGTTTCTGTAATGCCGCCAAACGGCTGCTGGAAGCCAACCAGATTCCATTTGAGCAAATCCATCTCCAAGCGAGGTCAGAGTTGGATGCCCTGATCGCCAAAACGGGTCACTCAACACTGCCGCAGATTTTTATCGATGATGAACTAATCGGGGGTTTTCAGGAATTAAGGGAGCTGGACCAAAACGGGGAACTCAAGAAAAAACTGGGGGTTTAGACCCGGCCGCGACTACGAAGCGACAGGAGTTTGAGGTCATTTTGCAAATCAGCGCTGTCGGTATCCGTGGGAGCCTCCGGGGTATAAGTCGGGGCTTCGGCACCGCGATTTTGGCCACCATTTTCAATAAAACGGCGATACTGAGCATGGGTGGCGATAGAAACGGCATCACCTCGATCTAATTCCCGATCATTGTCAGCATCCGTCCGCGAACTATTGATGATCTTCACTTCACCGTCAGAGGTCGAAACCGTCTGAAAGTCATGCTCATAATGCTCCAGCTTATAGGAGACGCGACGCGACGCATCGGCCGAGTGCATGGTGCGAGCAACGGCCGAAGGCGCCCGTTCCGGACGGTCCCTACGGACCTCAGGGGTCTCGCGAACTTCCGGGCGCTGCTGGACGCTCTGATTTTGGACATGATGTTCCGACATAAAATTCCTCAGCCTCTATAATAGCAAGTCCCGTGCCAACTAGGCCCATACTGGCATTTGATGCCAAAATAACTATAACTTACTAAAATTACTGACCTTTTATTATCGACCTCAGGAGGGGTTGGGTTGCGGCTCCCGGGTCCGTCATCCGGGCTTGGGGGTCTTACCCCCCATCTTGGTGCCTCGACTCAGGAGCCTAACTGGGCGAGCTTATTCGCTAAATCTCCGACCGCCGCGCCGGAGACCTCAACTTGGGACGCGAAGGTTTCGAGCTGAACCATGAGCTTGGCAACCCGGGGCACCGCACTTTCGAGCGCCTGTCTCAGCTCGGCATCCGCAGCGACCTCCTGCTGAAGCACTTCAATCGTCTCCCGCTGCCGGGCTTCGTCATGACAGAGCAGGATGATATCGCATCCCGCCTTCAAGGCCGCACACGCCGCCATCGGAACCGCAGCGGCTTCGGGGGCGATCCCTTTCATGAAGAGATCATCGCTGAAGAGAACCCCCTCAAAACCCAACTCCTCTCGGAGCAGGTCCCGATTCAACTGGGACGAAAGGGTCCCGCACCACGTCGGATCCCAAGCAGAGTATAAGACATGGGCCGTCATTAAAGTCGGAATCCCGGCAGCAATCGCCCGTTGAAACGGAACCAATTCACGGGCCCTCATTGTAGCGACGTCCGTCCCTACACACGGCAAGGTTAGGTGAGAATCTTCCCGCGTATCCCCATGCCCGGGAAAATGTTTCCCACAACTAATGACACCACCCGCTGCAAAGCCGCGCATCATTGCAATGGCCACTGCCGCAACAATTTCGGGGTCGCCATGAAACGCACGATCTCCGATAATCGGATTCTCCGCGCAACTATCGACATCCAAAACCGGAGCATAGTTGAGATTAAACCCCACCGCCTTTAATTCCACGGCAATCAGTCGCGCGATTTCCGTGATCAATTCCGTGTCTTGCGTCCGCTCATAATACTGTCCGAACAAACGCGCCGGCGGGATTTTCGTAAAAGGTTCCTCTAAGCGAAATACGCGGCCGCCCTCATGATCGACGCTCACAATGAGCGGCCCCCCACGTGCTTGCTTCAGGGTCTGGATCAGTTCGGCTAATTGGGTCGGGTTGACTATATTGCGTTTAAACAGGATCACCCCGGCGATTTCTTCTTCGCTGAGCAGACGCAAAAAATCATCATCCGGTTGAGTCCCTTCAAAACCGAGAATGAGGTGTGGTCCGAGTTTCATCTTCTATTACGCCTCATCTATTATAGATCGTCTCACATCAAGACGATCTCTTAAACCATCCCCAACCATGTGAAAGACGATGATGGTCACCATGATTGCCAAACCGGGAAAAATGGAGAGGTGCGGCGCCACTAAAAGAAACTGCACTCCCTGGTCGAGAAGGCGGCCCCAACTGGGAACATGCGGCGGCACTCCTAAACCCAAAAAGGACAGCGTTGATTCCGCAATAATCACGCCGGCCATCCCAAAGCTGGCCTGCACCAACAACGGCCCGGCCAGGTTAGGAATAAAATAGCGGATTAATAAGCGTGGAAAGCGGCAGCCGACTACTTGGGCCGCACGCACATAATCACGTTCTTTAATGGCCATGACCTGGCCACGCACCAAGCGTGCAAAACTGACCCAACCGACGACCGATAAAATCACGACAACCTGGAGAATGGAGGTCTGCGACTGAAAGGCCGCCAGGGCAATCACCAACAGAATAGAGGGGAAGGCCAACAAAACATCCGTCACAAAAATGAAGAATTCGTCGATGCGGCCCCCATAATAGGCGGCAATCGACCCAATGATCGTCCCGACGGCTGCCGTCAGCAGAATCGTCATCACGCTGATCACCAAGGAAACTCGGGCCCCTAACAGAACTAACGTCAGGAGATCCCGACCGTCTTCGTCATACCCAAAAAGATGGCCGCGACTCGGACCTAACAAGGAATCCGCCAGTGAAAAATCCGTCGCACTCACACCCGTGAGCCAAGGACCCACGACGGCAAAAACCGCTAACGTGGCGATACCAATGAAGCCCCATTTCAAGCGGGAGAAAGATTTCATAACAAATTAAATCCCCCTTTATCCCCCTTTACAAAGGGGGAGATAACGGTTCCCATTTGGTATCCCTCCCTTTGACAAAGGGAGGTTAGGAGGGATTTTTTCAAAGGATTATCCATTTGCACCTAACTTTACCCGCGGATCTATCCGCGCATACAAGAGATCCGTTGCCAGATTGACCAAGGCATAGGTCGCCGCAATCGTTAAGATACAACCTTGCACCACCGGGTAATCGCGTCGTTCGATCGCGGTTAACAATAACGTCCCGATTCCCGGCCACGAGAAGACCTTCTCGGTGACGATCGCCCCGGCCAACAGGGCGCCAAACTGCAAACCGACAATGGTCACGACCGGGTTCAATGCATTGACCAGCGTGTGTTTTCCGACCACGACAAATTCCGAAAGTCCTTTGGCGCGTGCCGTGCGCACATAATCTTCGTTCATCACATCCAACATCGAACTGCGCGTCAACCGGCTGGTCAATGCCGCCATCGACGCTCCCAACGTCACCGCCGGGAGGATAACACTACCCGGTAAATCACGTCCCGCCACGGGAAACCAATCCAACTGAACCGCAAACACCAAAGCCAGGAGCGGACCGAGCCAAAAATTGGGCATCGCAATACCAATCAGTGCAAACAGCATACTGCCGCGATCCGTCCAGGTTCCGCGTCGTAATGACGCAATGACGCCTAAGGGAATCGCGAGCGCCAAGGCAATCAGAATAGCAATCAACGCCAAATGCAAAGTGGCCGGAAAACGTTGGGCAATCATCTGAGTCACCGGCTTTTGGCTATAGAGTGACTTGCCGAGATCCCCATGCATGAGACCGTCGATAAAACGTAGCTGCTGTTCCCAGACAGGCTCGTCGAGGTGCAATTGGTGCTGCAAAACCTCGCGATCACTGACCAGGGCCTGTTCACCCAAGATCGCATCAACCGGATCCCCAGGAATCATGTGAATAAAGAAGAAAACGAGCGTACTGACAGTATAGAGAATAGGAATAAGAAAGAGTAAGCGACGGACGGCATAGTGTATCATGGCTCCTCCCGATACAAACCAACCATCCCACTAAACGCCGCATTGGGGTACATCACATAGCCCTTTACATCACGTCGCCGCACGAGGATAACGTCTTCATACCAAAGGCTGATGTACGGAAGCTCATCCGCTGCAATTGACTGCACTTCCTCATAAATTCGTTTCCTCTCCTGCGGTGAATTCGTCGAGCGCCCGGCCTCCGTCAGACTATCAATGACTTTATTCCGGTAACGGTTTCGGTTTCCCCCCTTCGGAGGAATCTGAGAGGAGTTAAAAACATAATAGTATATATCCGGTTCCGTCACGCCAACCCAGGTTAGCGTATAGAGCTGAAAATTGCCCGCGCGGATATCCCGAAAGAGCGTCCCCCATTCATAAGGCGTTACCAGGACATCGACTCCAACTTTATTGAGGTATTGTGATATCAAGCGGGCCATGCCGACACGATCTCGTTTGGAGGACGTCTTATAAAGGATGCGAAAACGACTCTGGGGTCCCGGACCGTCCGGATCAGGAAAACCCGCCTCATCCAGCAGAGCCATCGCCTTTTGCGGATTGTATGAGTAGCGCATCCCCGGCTTGTGATAGGCCCAGTGCATCGGAGCCAAGATTCCGGTCGCCGGCCGTGCCATTCCCTTTAACTTGTAACGAATCATCTCCGGAATATTCAGCGCATGAGCAAAAGCCCGGCGCACCTTGGCATTAGAGAGATGCGGATCTTCCAGATTAAAACCCATATAGCTATAATTGATTCCCGGCTCACTTTGCACCACGAGATCCTTACGTTTGCGCACATAAGGAATTAATGCCGCCGGCACATTGTTCTGTAAGAGATCAATACGTCCCCGCACGAGATCCAAAACACGTAAGTTATCATCACGGATAACACGAAAGACAAGCTGCTGCGGTTTGGCCGCCCCCGCAAAATAGTCATCAAAGCGGGTTAATATGACCTGTTCATCTTCTACAAAATCACTGACCTGAAACGGCCCGCTGCCAACGAGCGTCTCGTCCTTGCCCTGCCGGACAATTCCCAAGGTCAATGCACTCAAGAAAGGGGCGAAGGGCTCTTTGAGCTTTATCGTAAAGCGCTGCGCATCTTCGATCTCAATCGCCGCAATCTTACTAAAGGTTGAATAATGAGGCGAAGGCACCTTCTGCTCGCGAATCGAATTATAGGTCCAGGCAACATCCTCGCTCGTCAGCGGGGAACCATCTTGAAATCGAACATCCGGGCGCAACACAAAGCGGTATTCTTGCGCAGAGACCGCCTGGTAAGACTCTAAAAGATGGGGTGTCAGCCGCAGTTTTTTATCCAGCCGAAAGAGTCCTGAATAAATGAGGCGACAGAGTTTCGATGAGTAGGCATCGGCGGCAAGCCGTGGATCAAACGTACTGGGTGAACTCTCCAGCCCGATTACAAATGTGCCCGGCGCAGGACGGCCCGTGTCCGAACATGCCGAACAAAACACCAGACTCAAACAAAGAAAGTGGAGCCAAAAAGTGCATCCGTTGACACGGCGCAGGTGTGTAGTTAGACTTATCACCGTCTCGGCGGAAAGTAGAGAATTTCCTAAATAGTGTCAATGAATTAGCCACGGCCTCTTAAACGAAAGCGCCTCGAGATGCGTCCAGAAACGAAACAGCAAAAAAAGAACTGGCTGCGCGCGGGGATTTTATCGGTTCTCCTCCTGGGAGCCAACCCACTCGCTGCCGCGACGCTACCCGATGTTCCGGACCTGCTGCGTCGCAACGGAATTCCCAAGGCCGCGTTGTCCGCAAGCATCATTTCACTCAAAACCGGCAAAACCGTCTTCAAATATAATGACGGGCTCCCACTCAACCCTGCGTCGGCTATGAAACTGCTGACCAGCCTCGCCGCCTTTGAAACTTTGGGTGCCGATCATCGCTACCCTACTGAATTCTTCAGCTACAAACCTGATAAGGAAGGAAAGATCTCGGGGCTCTGGGTAAAGGGTTACGGCAGTCCCGCCCTGGTCGACGAAGAGCTCCGTTGGATCGCGAAAAACTTAAAAAAGCGCGGCATCCGTCACATCGATGGACCCATCTATGTGGATGACACTTACTTTGGCCCCGCGGAACCAATCCGTTTCCCGGGCACAACGGGCAAAAGCGTTTACCGAGTCGTGACCGGCGCGCTTTCCTATAATTTCAATCGCCCTGAATCGCTGCTTTTTGCCGCGCGTTCATTTAAAAAGAACGGCGCCTATGCACGCGGGACCTCAGAAGTCCCTGAAAGACCCGTCTTACTCAATAAAGAAATCTTGGACCCGGCGATTTATACCGGCCTTGCGATTAAAACGGAACTCGAGCGCCAAGGCATCCCGGTGACAGGAAAAGTGCAATTTCAGCGGGTCCCATTGGATACACGACTGCTCCTCTTTCATAGTTCGCAGCGCTTGGCCGAAATTATGGCGGGGCTTAACAAATTCAGCAACAATTTCATCGCCGAACAGGTCCTCCGCTCTCTCGGTGCCGCGCGCTATGGGCAGGCAAGCCGCACGCGCGGCCTCAAAGTCTTGAGTGAAACTCTCGCCAAAGTCGGTGGCACCGATGCCAACTATCGGCTGCATAATGGCTCCGGACTCTCGCGTCACAATCGGCTCGCAGCCGCCCATTTAACTCAACTGCTCCGCCATGCTCTCAAGGCGTCCTATGGCGAAGATTATACAAGGGCCTTGAGTATTGGCGGCGTCGATGGGACACTGCTAAAAAGGTTTCGCAGCTCAAAGCTCAAGGGCCATATTTGGGCCAAAACCGGCACCTTATACTCGGTCTCAACATTGGCGGGTTATTTTTTAGTCGATGAGGAACCTTACTGTTTTGCCATTCTCGTGAATGATTTTGCAACGGGGCCGGCACCGGCAGAAAAGACACAACAAATGATATTGGAACACTTCGTTAAGTACATCGCGCAAAAGGAATCATCGTAATGTCTTGGTACCGCTTTGGCGCCGCACTATTATTGATCGGACTCACGGGACTCTTTGTGTTTTGGGAATATCATTTTTTTCCAAAACGGGTGTCGCGTTCCATTACCAAGCCAATCGAATTGCACACGCGCTCCGTCTCTCACAAGAGTCTACTCGCAGAACCGGCTCCCATCATTCCGGACGCACTCAAAGGAGAGCGCGCCATTGCCTTCAAGCTTTCCTTTGAAGACCCTGAAGGCATGCAATTAACCCCTCCACTGCTTGATAATCTGGTGACCCCCTCGCGGCTTGAATCTCTCAGTCCGCTCAAGAAACTCCCCAACCAAGAATTATTCCCGGTCCCCGCGTCGATTCGGAAGGCTGTCGATTTCTGGAAAAGTTGTTACTCCAAGTATACTTCGTATGAAGTGGTTCTCCACGATAGGCGTTATTTGGGGGTGGTTTACGATGTGCTTGATTTTACCAGCCTCAAACAACAGGGATTTAGTGACCAAGAGATCTGGCGTTTCAAAAAAGATCGCGTCAGAGAGCGCATGAATGAAATCGACAATGCCCTTAAGCAACTCAACAAGACTCAGGGGGTTGCACGGCGACTCACCCCTTTAGAAGGCAAGATCTGGAAGCTTTGGGAATTCTTGCCTGACGACCCCAAACGTTTTGCCAAGGCCCGCGAAGAACTACGTTCCCAAACCGGCATGAGAGATCGATTTCGTCGCGCCATTCAAAGAGCGGGTGCCTATTTACCTTATATGGAAGATATTTTTCTCAGTTATCAGCTTCCACCCGAACTGACACGACTCGTTTTTGTCGAGTCAATGTTCGTGAATGAAGCCCTCTCCAAGACCGGCGCTGCCGGGTTGTGGCAATTTATGCCCGGAACAGCCAAGCTTTTCATGAAGCTCAATGAATGGGTGGACGAACGACTCGATCCCTTCATCGCGACGGAATCAGCCGCACGTTTGCTGTCGGACAATTATAGCCTGCTCGGATCTTGGCCTCTCGCCATCAATGCCTACAACTCCGGGCCGGGACGCCTTAAGCAGGCGGTTCGCCGGCTAGGAACGGATGACATCGGCGTGATTATCAACCGGTTTAAGGGACGCGGTTACGGTTTTGCATCGCGGAACTTTTATCCTTCCTTCATTGCCGCCCTTGAAGTGTCAGAAAACTATCGGCAACTCTTTGGCGACTTACCCATCTACGAACCGATCACTTACGAGACCGTCAAACTCCCTGCCCAGGCACGCATCGATGATATCGCTTCGATACTGGAACTCGACGTTCAAAGCCTCAGGGATTTAAACCCAGCCTTCTTGCGACCGATCTACGAATCTGATGTCTATTTGCCTGCCGGCGCCAATATTCGTGTTCCCTTAGGTGATGGAGCGGATCTCATCGCCGGCGTTTACAACCTTGCCGCTCGATCTCATTACGACCTTACACGTACGGAGATGACTGAAGATAAGAATTCTGAAAAACTTTAAGGAATTGAATAGGCTTATCCCGAGGGAATCAGCAGCCAAATAATCATCCCGACAAGAAGTAGTAACAAGAACCACCATATCTTTTTCCGCGGCTTTTCACCGCCGCGTGAACGCTCTCGAGCCTGAGCCTCTTCGATGAGATGCAAGGCGAGTCCTTCCGGAGGCATAGCTGCAGCACTCACGGCTGCTGCCTCGCGTGCTGCGACCACCATCTCACGAAGCTCGGCCGAGGCCAGGCAGGCGGCAAAGGCTTCGTGCATCAGCTCTTCGGGCCACTTCTCCAAGTCAGTCCCGTAAAGCGACAAATATTCCTTCATTTCGTCGGCTGTCATCGCTCCTCAAGCAATCACACAATCATGGTAAAAACACACCAAGTTCTTCAAAAATTATTCTCCATCTAGGGCCGCTTCACCCCCAATCTGAAGCGATTTCAGCGATTTCGGCACAACATTTCACCAAAAAAACCGATACATCTTAGATGCAAACGCAAGATGCATCTGGGGCTTGTCTAACGAGCCATAACCCGCTATAAGTATTGACTAATCATCCAGAGTGGAGAGCGATGAGGGCACAATTTATTCACACAATTAGGCCACTGAGGCGCTGGTTTATCTGCCTGGTTCTGGTCGGCGGGATTGTGGGCCCGGCCACGGCCGTCCACGCTAAGAAGAAATCCGACGACTCAAAACTCCAAGGCGGCATCGAGGCCTTTGAAGAAGATAACTGGAAAACCGTCCTCAAGAAGCTCAAACCTTTCCTTAACCAGGATAATCCCATTCCCGACTACGTTCTTTATATGGTCGGTGTCGCTGAACGTCATGAAGGCGATTGCAGCGAGGCGGCGGATCACTTTGCCAAGCTGCGCCGCAATTATACGCGATCTGTTTTTGCAACCGACTCTATTCTCGAAGAAGCGCGCGCTTTAGTCTGCGCCAAAGACTTTGAATTAGGGCGCACCCGGGCTCAGGAATTCCTCAAGACCAAGCCCTATAAGCGACTCGCCGCTGAGACTCAGCTGTTGTTGGCTCGTAGTTACTTAGAGTCAGGAGCTAAAGAAACAGCACGCGCTAAACTACGCGATTTTTGGGTTGATGCCAGCGACGATGACTTGGCCCAAGACGCACTCAAACTTTTAAAGAAAGCGGGGGGCAAAATCTCCGGTAATGATAAATGGCGCCGGGCGCGCCATTTGTATAAAATGCGCGAATGGGTCCAGGCCAAGAACATATTGGTCGAACTCGGCGCACAAGATAGTTTCCTTTTTGCTGAATGTATCTTTCGCTTGCGCGATTACCAGCGCGCCAAGAAACTTTTTGAGAGTCTATTGGCCCGTCGCGAGTCGACCGGCAAGGCCCAGGCCCGACTGGCGACGATCAACGCCCGCATTGGCGACTACAACTCAGCCATCAAGCACAATCTATCGATCGCCAAGAAATACGCCGGCTCTAAAAAGCAACGCAGCGCCCTTAAGAAAGTTGCTTTCTTACACCGCGATCGCCAGGAATTTGAAAAATCAGCCAAAGTGCTCCAAGAACTTCTCCAAAAGCCCTTACGTAAACGCGAAAAGATCGAGGCCTTAGAAGATTATGCCTGGGTCAGCTATCGCGCCGGCAATTTGGATGTTGCGATCAACACGATTGATGACCTGCTTGAGATGAAACTCAACAAAGAACAGGCCGCAAAAATGCTTTTCTGGAAGGGCAAGATACTCAGCAAACA
Organism: bacterium; assembly: GCA_965216315.1. Lineage (GTDB taxonomy): Bacteria > UBA10199 > UBA10199 > 2-02-FULL-50-16 > JAJFLM01 > CBDCFN01. The sequence goes on from CBDCFN010000015.1 coordinate 190,823, forward strand.
GGTCGCTGACACCAAAGACAAACAGGAACGCAAAGATCTTCGCAAGCTTGCCCGAGAGACCTTTCGCGAGGCCTGGAAACATGACAAATGGGGCTACTATGGACTCTCCGCGCTGCGGGACATGAACGACAAAGATAAAGAAAAGAAATTTTACAGCACGCTTAAGATTGAGGATCAACGGCGTGCCCGGCGTATTCGCCAAGTGGCGGTCGACGCTGCACCCTCTATGAATGGGCTCTTTCATCTGCCCCGCGCTCAGGCCCTCCATTCGATGGGGCGTAAGCGTCTGGCCACGCGCGAGATGAAGGCCGCCTTTAGAGAGGCCAAGGGACGACCCGCACTGATGAAACTCGTTGGGGAAATGGCCTATGAAGTGGGCAATTATCACGTCCCCATGATTGTCGCCCTCAGAAAACCGGGACTCATGGACCGTCCGGAAGATGCCTGGAATTGGATCTACCCTGCCGCCTACCAACCGATTGTCGAACGTCACGCCGGACGTCGGCATCTCGAACCCAACCTTGTTTACTCGATGATGCGCCAGGAATCAGCGTTTCAGGAACAAGTGGTCAGCTCGGCCGGCGCACGCGGTCTGATACAGATTATGCCCTTCACCGGCCGGCGCCTCGCTCGCATCATGGGCTGGAAGGGATTTAAAACCATTGACCTTTTTGAGCCCGAGATCAACATCGCACTCAGCACTTTGTATGTACGGATGAACTCTGATCTCTTCGACGGCCACCTGCCCGCCGTCATCGCCTCCTACAACGCAGGCGAACACGCCGTGGCTCGTTGGCTCCCCTCGCGACAGCATCTTGATTATTGGGAGTTCATCGAAGAAATTCCTTATCGGGAAACCAACAAATACACCAAACGCGTCATGCGCAACTATTGGATGTACAATTACATCTACTCAGCCGGGAAGCCCGCCAAGTCCGCCCGCCAAGACACCTAGTACATGGATAGAAAGTGCTCCAAATGCCGGAGCAAAGCTTATCCATGAAAACCCCCTTAATTCCAATAGTATAGCTTGATTAAGCGCTCTAATTTCCGTAAATCTATAGTATTGTGGCACAGGCTCAGAAATTGCCCGAGCTCAAACCTCAGGTCCTCATCGTCGATGACGATGAGAGCATGCGGGATCTGCTGACGTCTATCCTCAAGGATGATTACGACTGTTTTCCGACGGCCAGCATCTCGGCGGCGCGCGACGTGCTGCAACATCAAGAAATTCAGGTCGTCCTCCTCGATGTCCGCCTCAAAGAAGAAAATGGCCTCGATTTTCTCCCCGAAATTCTGGAACTCAATGACCAAATTGAAGTGATTGTCATCACCGTCATTTCGGATGTTCAGACAGCGGTCAGAGCGATGAAGAGTGGGGCCTTCGACTACATTAACAAGGAATTCGACTACAATGAATTAACCACTATCATTGAACGGGCCTTAGACAAGCAAAAATCAACCAAAGAAATTCTCTATCTCCGTGATGAAGTCCGGCAACAAGAACCGGACGATTTTTATTTTGGCTCCAGCCCCCAAATGCTGAAAGCCCGTGAAATCGCCGATCGGGCGGCGCCACTCCCAACGACCGTACTCATCACCGGTGAGACTGGAACCGGCAAGGAACTGATGGCGCGCTACATCCACAATCAGAGTCACTTGGCCGATAAACCCTTCGTTACTGTCAACCTTTCATCGATTCCATCGGAGCTGATGGAATCGATTCTCTTTGGACACGAAAAGGGTTCTTTCACCGGCGCCCACCAATTGCACTACGGCAAGTTTGAACTCGCGAATGGAGGCACACTCTTTCTGGATGAAATCGGTGAACTGCGTTTTGAACTCCAATCGAAACTGTTGCGGGTCTTGCAAGAGAGCGAGATCGAGCGGGTCGGCAGCAATAAAATGATTCCCATCCGGGTTCGTCTCATTGCAGCAACTAATGTGGATTTGCAGGAAAAGGTGCACGAAAGAAGTTTTCGTGACGACCTCTATTATCGACTGAATGTCGTGCCTATCCATATGCCGCCGTTACGCGAACGTGTTGCCGATATCGGCAGACTCATCGAGATTTTCCTGCAACGCTACAATCGAAAATTCAACCGACAGGTCAAGGCCTTGCAAGCCGACGTGATCGAAACGATCTCTAGCTATGATTGGCCGGGAAACATCCGTGAGCTGGAGAACCTCGTCGAACGGCTGGTCGCTATCTCCAATAAGGAAACCGTCGGTTTTGCCGATGTTCCCATCGAATACCAGCTCTGCAAGGTAGAAAACTCCGAGACCAAGGAAGGTGAAGAATTGCTCCAGAAAAGCCTTGACGCCTTTGAGCGAAGTTTCTTACTCCGAATACTAGAAGAGGAGTCATGGAACCAGAGCCAAGCCGCCAAGCGTCTGGGCATTCACCGCAAGACTCTTGAATATAAAATTAAGCGTCTCGAGTTGGGGGACATCATTCAAAACGAACGTACTCGTACTCACAATTAATTTTCATGACAGCAAAGTTTATCCGCAACAGTAGCATCATCTATCTGATGCTCACAGCGGTTCCAAATCTCTACAGCGCCGAGGACGCAACCACCGAGTTAACTCAGGTCGTTGTCACAGCGGACAAGCGTGAACAGGAACTCGGCGACACGCCGGCGTCCGTCACGATTATTTCCCGCGATGACATTGAGAGCCAAGCGGCTGACACGGTGCCTGAAGTCCTGCGCCATGTCGCCGGCGTCGATGTCGTCTCCATCGGAGCACCGGGTGACGATCTGGACATCCGCATGCGGGGTTCTGATCGAGATGAAGTGTTAATCATGATTGACGGCGTCGCCATCAACAACATCCGCGAGCATCGGGCCTTATTCTTAGGATCGATTCCTTTAGATAATGTCGAGCGCATCGAAGTTGTCCGCGGATCCCAAAGCATACTCTACGGATCCGACGCTATCGGTGGTGTCATTAATATTATTACACGCAAGGGGACCGAAGAGCCTCAATACTTCGTGGGCTTTGAAGCGGGGACACTCCAGCGCTTTAAAGAAACGGCGGGACTCTCCGGGCATCCCGGCAAAAACCGCTATAGCCTAACTATCTCCCGCACCGACCAAAGAGGGCGCTTTGATCGCGATCGATTCGGTGAAATCGCCGCCTCAGCTAATTTTGGTCGTCAGCTCACTCCAGAAGTTGATCTTGAGGTGGGCGTCAACTACCTGCATACGAATCAAGACCTTTTTTATGAATTTCTAACCGGTTTTGACCCAGCGACAGGAAGTGTTCAGGTACGCATTGATCCAGACCGTAATCGCGATCTCACCCGCGATCTCATCACGGGACGCCTCGCTTTGGAAGCCTACCCGCTACCCTGGTGGCAACTGCAATTTCACTATGGTTTGTTCGTCGACAAGGACAGCGTCAGCAACCCCACAACCGGCGACACCGCGCCGACGGGCTTTGCGGTCGGGACGCAGGACTTTTCGGGCACGGGCTATTCCAATACGATCGACCTCCGCAATTTCTTTACACTCTATGAGTCCAGCCCAATCACCGCCGAACTCCTCGTCGGTTTTGAGTTTCAGGATGAACGTGTCAGTTTCACCGATCCGCCCCTCACTTTTCCAGGACCTGGTCAAGAAGGTGACCGTCAAAACATCGCGCCCTATGCCCAAATAAGTTTTCGCCTCTTAGATGAAACTCTGTTCATCACCGGTGGCGCCCGTTTTGACCGGAATACCACCTTCGGACATGAACTAAGCCCCCGCGCTTCGATCCTCTACAAACTAGAAAAGACAGGGACTCGTTTTCGGGCGAGTTACTCCGAGGGGTTTCATGCCCCAACGATACTCGAGTTCTTCACCCAGACCTTATTGCGCGATTTAGGAGACCCTCAATTCCAAGCAATTCGTCTCCAAGAAGAACTCTCGCAGAGTTATGAGGTCGGCGTCGAGCAAGAGCTCTGGGATTGGGGCCAGATTTTCGCAACCTTCTTTTACGTTGATTATGATCGGCTCTTTGATGAATTGCAGTTTATTCAAGACGCCTTTGCAACCGGCGTCGAAACCGGATTTTCCATCCAACCCTGGGACTTTTTAGCTTTCGGCGGCAATTACACGCTACTCCATGCCCGCGATGAGACCAATAGCCGCCGCCTCCCCAATCGCCCACGGCACCATTTCAACACTTTTGTGCAAGGAACTCCGATTAGCGATCTGTCTCTCCGCCTTGATCTTAACTTCGTTAGCAGCCGGCGCGTGCCCGACACGATCAGCACTGCGGCAGGAGACCTCCCCTTTGTCTTCATCGACCAGAACGGCAACGCGACCAGCGGCACGGTAGGGAGCTACGTCAAACTCAACTTCGCCGCCGCCTATACCTTTCTCAAGGACTACGGCCCTTTAAATAACTTAAGGACTTATTTACGCATCGATAATCTCCTGGATCGCAACTACCAAGAAAAATTCGGTTTCCCGGCGCCGGGCATCACCGTTCGCGGTGGGGCGACGGCGACATTTTAGCGCAAGCTGGCACGCAGATTGAGCCAACAACACGCTGTCTGGACCCCCCAAGACGACGTTTAAGCCCCCCAACACGGATAAATTTTATTGAAATTATGCCTAAAAATTTATCCAGTTTGCCGACAAAATACAGCGGCCTTGATCCCATTTCCCCGTAATTCTTCCGCCCCAAAGTCGTTAAATTTACACTATAATTTAGCAGGTTAGGCATCGCCCCCCTGAGCCGCTCTTATCCACATGGTGCAATTTTTCACCAGTGGCCCCGCGATTGCATCTATCGACAGCAGCAATTCACGAGTCACCAATCCGGGGGGAGAACGTGATGAAGGGTTCAAGGTTTAATGTCCTGACCCGTGCTCAGGATGACCCGACTACCTACTTGCTGTATAATACGCTTCACGATCATCGAATCCTCTTTGATGACCCAGAGTTAAATCCTCGTCGGCTCTTAGCCAAACTCAAAAAAAACGAGCCCCTCAACCCTAAAGAAACGGAAACAGCGGAAGTCCTTTATGAGATGGGCGTGTTAATCGACGATGACACTGATGAGAATAAGATTTTTAAAGAATGGTACCTGGAAAAAATCCAAGAGCGCACGGACTACATGCAAATCACGATCCTACCCACCATGAAATGCAACTTGGCCTGCGATTACTGTTTTGAAAATGATGTCCGTGAATATGAACGACTAACGCCGGAACGCACCGAACAACTAATTCGCTTTCTCAAAGCACGCGTCAAAACCGTGCGCCCCAAAACTTTTCATATCACTTTTTTCGGAGGAGAGCCGCTAACCCATCCCGAAGCCGTAAAAGATATTTCCCGACAAATGTGGGAGTACTGTGAGAATTTTCCCGACGTCACAATGGAAATCGGCATGATTACCAATGGGGTTTTCTTAACTCCGGAGTTTGTCGATGCGTTGCTGCCATACGGATTTGAATGGGTCAAGATCACTTTTGATGGAGATCGCGACGAACACGACAAAAAGCGCATCTGGCACAATGGGAGGGGAACTTTCGACACGATTTACGATAATCTTTCCCGGATCGCTGGTAAACTCAAGATAGCCATCGGAGGCAATTTCGATCAGGCCAACTACGAGAGTATGTTCAGCCTGATCGAACGCCTCCGTAGCAGCCCTTTCGCCGACGACATATTTATTGCTCGTTTTAAGCCTATCATCGACGTTCAGCCGGACATCGCACTCAAGCGCGAAGGCGGACGCCTGACCGACGCTTGCAATGTTTGCACTTATAACAACGAGCAAATCAACCAGATGCAACGACTCCGGCAAAAAACTTTTGAAAGCGGCCTACCGATTGAAGACCGTCCGGTCGTGGGCCCCTGTGAATTTCATCAACACCACTCGATGACAATTGGCCCCAATGGCCTGATCTACAAGTGTCCGGCTTTCGTGGGGCTACACAATCTAGCCGCCGGCGATATCTATCACGACGAATTCAACCAGTACGGTGAATGGCAGCACACTTTTACTAAATGGGACTCAGAATGTGAAGAGTGCGCCTATTTACCCAACTGCGCCGGCGGCTGTCGCTTCAATGCAGTTAACACAACGGGAAGCTTAGAACCTAAATCTTGTGAACTCAATCTGCTTGTAAAATCCACCGAGAATTTCATGCAGAGGGAAATCGTAAAAATGCGTGCCGACGGCGAGAAAGAGGAGATCCTCCCCGTTTACTCGGCAGCTTAACATTTCGACTAACGACTAATCCGGAGGTTTAAATGAAAGTATCCAAAGGCAAAAAAGTAACAGATCCCAAACCAGCAGTATGCGTACCTGTCGCATTCTGACGCACGAATAGAACAAGAAAAAAGGGTCGCTCTGCCTGGCAGAGTAGATCCTTTTTTTCTTGTCGCGCTTTACATTAAGTGGCATGGTCGCCTTCTTCATGCTGGCCCGGCCCGTCGCATTTGTTTCCATTATTCTTGTTTTCCTAGCGTTTATTTCCTGCACCCAACAAGCCACTCAACCTCAGCAAGGTGGGATTCTGCGCTTAGGCAGCTTTCATAAACCGACCGAGATCAATCCGCTCACCACTGACTCGAGCATCTCGGCCAACCTATTAGACCTCATCTTTGACAGCCTGGTTCGATTGGATAGTGAACAAAACATTGAGGCCGAACTCGCTAAACGCTGGGAGGTCTCTCCGGATGGTCTCCAGTGGACCTTTTACTTGCGCCCGGACATCGTGTTTCATGATGGCACTGCACTAACAGCCGAGGATGTTAAATTTACCTATGATCATATTATTAACAGTCATCGGGGTGCCTATACCGTCTATTTTCAGTTTGTTAAAGAGGTCCGTGTCCTCGATACGCATACGGTGCAAATCAGTTTATCTCAATTCGACAACGTGTTGTGGACCGGATTGGCCTATGTGGGCATTGCCCCCAAACATTTACTCGCCAAACCCGCAGCAAGCGCCCAATTCAACCAACATCCTATCGGTAGCGGCGCCTACCGTTTTGTCCGCCGCACGCCTCAAGAAATTATTCTAGAGGCAAACCAAAACTATTACCAACAGCGCCCTTATCTCGATCGCATCGCCATCGTCATCTTGCCAAGTCAGGGCGCCGTCTTGAATCATCTGATTGCCGAGCAACTTGATATGGCGTTTCTATTGAATCCAGAAGACTATGGCGCCCTCAACCAAATCCCTTCCATTAAAATCTATAATAATTGGTATCCTTTTTTGTACCTCCTCACCCTCGACAACCGCAATCCACTCTTTCGCTCTACAACCAACCGTCGGCTGCTCAATCAGGCCATCAACAAAGAACAAATTATTCAACGCCTCCTCAAGGACCAAGGGGAGATTGCCGCCAGTACTGTCCCGAGTAAAAGCCCTTTTTATAATGCCGCAGTGACCCCTTACCCTCATGACCCAAAAGGAGTCGCAAAAATGTTGGCCAAAAGCGGCTGGAAAACCCACAACAAGGACCACATCCTGCGTAAAAACAATCGTTATTTTGAATTTACCGCTTATGCGATGGAAGGGCATAGTATGGAAGAAAGAATCTTACTTAATGTTCAAGAACAATTACTCCTCCTCGGCATCAAAATGAACATTACCGTTCTCCCCTTCGATCAATATATAAAGAAAATATTTCGCGAACAGCATTTCGATGCAAATTTGATTTTTTTCGTTTTTCGAGATTTTTACGGAAACAATTCTAATATATGGGATTCCCAGCAGATCAAAAAGGGCATCAACTATTTATCGTATGCAAACCCTGAAATTGACCGCCTCTTAAAAACAATTCGCTTAGCGCGTTCCAAGCCCGATCAAATCGCCGCACTCAAAGAATTCCAAAGAATCATCCACGACGACCCTCCCGGTATTTTTCTCTTTTGGCGCAACATGCCCATTGCCGTTCACAAACGCTTCCGCGGCATTCCTACAGAGCAGATGAAGTCTCTGCGCGATCTTGTGCATGTTTGGGTGCCGAAGGAGGAGCAGATTTCTAAAAATTGAATCCCCCTTAATCCCCCTTTACAAAGGGAGGCTAGTAGGGATTTAGGCGAAAATAAATAGTTTCCAGATAGTCGAATCTTGCCTAGCAATATTTGAAGTAGCTTTTTTCATGATTTGTAAAGTTGGAGCTACTCTTTGTTACCTTCATGGGAGAACGTTGCCAAACTAGTATCATTACTATCGTCTGTCGATGAAATGCTTATATCAGCACTAGATAATACAGGCGTTAAAACTGCGCCTTCTTTAACCTTACTTGCAATTTTCCGTACAGCTTCAATTAAATCTTCAGACCAACCAAGCTTTTCTAATTGTTTATCAAGCTCCATCATTTTATTGTATAATGCCTATATCTGATTTGCACTACGTATTAAAGAATATTTTTGAGACAGAAACATCTTTACTATCATAGATTTATCAAAAGTATAATAAATTAATGCCCAGAACCTACGAATAGCACGCTGTAGCCCTGGTACAGACTCTATCTCGTGGATTTTAAGCTTCAACTCCTCACTAATAGCAACATCTCTTGTAATTCCATGCGCGTGTGATTTCCAATATTCGTTACTGCATAATTTATCAGCGATCCATTTTGCACGAGAATACTTCTCTTCTTCCGTGACAGTGTTATTTGTACTAGAATGCTTAGTCCAGTTCTTGAATTTATATTGATTCAAAAAAGAAGTTGCCATTTTTATCGAATATTCAGATAGGCTTATAGCATCACCTATCTGTCGTTGATCCATTGTATCTACCAGCCTGATGTAGTGCCATGGAGGGTTGTTGCCTTTCTTCAGTGCTTCCTCGCCATCCTGTTTAATTTTATTAAGTAGTACTAATATAGATTGTGCAGGCACAAGATTGCCATCTTTAGACCTTACTTGCGGGTCTATCGGACCTATATACGCTCGCTTATCCATCCAAATATCATCCCCAGATAATGCCCATAACGTGCCCGCACTCATGCATGCATGAGGAAGAATGAAATTAACGATTTCAAAACGTGGCCTAAGGCAGTTAACAAATTGTGAAACTTGCTGCCCCGAACCACCACCTGTAGCTAGTAAGATGTCAAGATCGGTTTGCTGATCATCTATACTACTAACTAATTCATTGAAAGGAAGATCATCGCTAAGATCAATAGACGTATTCGGCAATGGTTTTATGACGTTCGCGAGATAGCACACAGCTGGGCGCTCTCGAATTTTTTCAACTTCCGCAAGAGCTTTCCTTATATCAGGGATAACGTTTCCACTGCGGGGGACGAATGACACAATACTTCCATATTCATTTCCATCCTCCATCTTATCCAATAATGAATCAACCTCCTTTGTTTCTTGCGTTTTCTGACGCCCCCGGGCAATTTGCCGGCTTTTCCTTCCCATTTTAAGTATCTTTCATAGCTTTCGTCTCTTCATTAATAGTGAAAAATAGAATTTCTCTGGCAATTGCTCTACTTGATCAAACTACAGCCACCTGCTGAACTCGAACTCCCACTGCTGATATCCTCTGCAATTTCCCCATCATATTCATCTGCGCCCATATCCGGCACATCCCAAATGACTCGATCATCTCCATCAAAATCAGTCTCGAGCATTTGAGGGGCATCATCGTAACCAGTATTTATACAAGGAGATGAGGCCTGAAGATGAAAATCACCATTTTCCGCATCGACAAAGAGTGGGTCGGCACTGATGCTATCAAATTCTTCTTTCTGAACACTGCATTCAAAACAACTAGCTTTCAATTTTCCATAATTATTATTAAATAAGCGAATCAATCCCCCTTTGCCATCATTATTAAAATCAATACCAGAATCAAAATGAATGTCATTGATAGCTTTCCCTAATGGAGTCAAGTTATTCACAATAATGTTACTATATAATTCTGCCTGAGCCTCATCTGTTCGTAGCCGCAACAATAAACCACTCCATGTGCCTTCTTCATCTAACGAGAAATTATTTGAAATAGTATTGTTCACAAGAATTGTATCAGCGCCATCAACCGTATCTGTCACATCTGTTATGGTAAGTGCACCACTACTATTTCTCTCAAAAATATTGCCACTTACAACAACATATTCTGCTTCAATATTTGCTCCTCCGCCGGTACCAACATTTAATGAATTATTACTAAATAGATTATTTTCCAGTACGACTGAATCTGCTGTTCCATTTGATATATTTAGGCCTCCATTAGTATCACTTTCATTATAAATAAAGCGACTATTTCTAACTAAAATAGTGGATGAGCTATTGGAAATTATTAGACCACCGGCATTAGTATCAAATGAACTAGATTCAATCTTTATATTGACTTTAAATGGCTCAATATTGACTCCACTGAGGTTAGAAGGTTTTCCGTTAGAAAAACTTATACCTTCAATAGAAATATTACCCCGGATATTAATTAAATCTAAAATTCCTAACCCACCGCTCATATTTGAACCGTCAATAATTGTGTTGTCTATCCCTTTTCCGATTAGACTCAGAGAAAAAGACTCTGACTCTAATGGATCGTAAATAAAATTACCTCCCGAGGAATTCTTATTATAAGTCCCAGATTCTAAATAAAGATTGTCGTCTTGATTATTTATGCCTGCTAGATTTAGAGCGGCTTGTAAATCACATATCAAATCTGAACAATCGCTATCTTGATCTAAGCTAACAGAAATATCAGCAGCATTAGTTTCAACTGACATTAAAAAAATAACGGCGTAGATTACTGCCCATGCTATTTTGTTCATTAGATTCCCAGTTTCTATTTTTATCGCGTTCCTATGGCTATTATTGTAGCTTGATTAGGTAATTTGCCATCTGATCCATCACTACAGCGACTGTCTGCACATATGTTCAATCTGAAAGTTCCATCGATGAAAACAGTAACCCTTTCCGTGCCACCCCCGTCGCCTTCATATTGACTCAAAGAAGGTACAAATGTCACAGCTGATCCACAGTCTGAAACACCGAATCCACTAGGTATATATATTAAAGAGCAAACGTTTGTTCCGTGCACAACATTTTGGCTAACTCTGAATCCAATCCCCGAATACCCAGCCCCTTTAATCGATCCATCCGAATTAAGTGCTGAATTTGAATCATTAAGATCAACTCCATCTACAAAACCAACATTTGTGATGTTATTGCCTCCCATGCTTAGATTGCCACTCATAGTGTCGCCACCAACGTTGACATAGGCTGAATCATGATTATGACCTGCGGTTGCAGCTCCTACCTGGGCTGCGGTGACGTTGTGCGGATTGGACGTATCACTTGTATGACTACTTAGTTCTGTATCCATAGTAACTTCAGGAGGTAATTGAGTCACATCCAGCACACCCGTCAGTTGAGAAATACTAATATTCTCCAAATGCTCGACCGTAATCGCGCCATTCTCAATACTAGTCGCGGTAATAGCCCCCTCTGCCACGGTTAATGCCTGTTGGGCATAAAAGGCATATGGCACCGAGGTCAGCTCTAATTGATCTAACGTAGTGACATTCTTAACCGTGACTTCGAGAAAAAGCGGGTTCGCCGGATTAAAATCAGTAAATATCAGCCCCCCCGTTGGAACGGCAGGATTGGAATTCGGGACAATACCGGAACCCAGGAGCACATTGATCATTCCATCAAAAATTTGCACCGCGGGCTGTTCTTCGGCATAGAGTTCCGTTCCCTGATCATCGAGGATACGAAACAGAATATCAGCACTATCATCTTCGATGACATTCCCGCCATCATCGAAAATAACCGACTGAAAGGTAATCACATTAGGGACCGACTGGGCCTGCCCTATAACTGACACCAGCATCACTGCTAATATCAGAATAGATCCAAATAATTTTCTCTGTATTTTATACAGGCCCATACGTTACCTCGCTTTCATTCATAATTACCTTATCTTAATTTCGACCCGCCGATTCCGTGATCGGCCGCTTTCATGGCTATTACTCGCCACTGGCTTTTCTTCCCCAAATGACAAAACAATCAGCTGTTCCGGTGCAACCCCCGCTAAAACTAAAAGTTCTTTAATAGTACGCGCACGTTTATCGCCTAAACGTAAATTGTATGCCGAATCTCCAATCGCATCGGCATGACCCTCAAGTTGGGCAATCCAACTCGGATGCCGACGAAGATAATCTACTGTCGGACTCAGTTTGCGACGCTCTTCTGATTGGAGATTCGATTGGTCGGAAGCAAAATACAAAGATGTGAGATCACGTGGTTTTTGGACAATGGGTTCGGGAGCCTTGCGATGAGATGAAGCACAAGCAGACATCATCATGATCAATCCCAATCCAAAGAGTGAAAGGGCCTTAGCGTTCATTGCACACTCCTTTGCATCACACCCGGGAAATGGGCTAAATCCACATCAAAGCTATGGACTGGCACACCACCCGCGCTTACATGTGATGCCTCAATCCCCCCAAACGAAACGATCCCGATACCGGGCAAAGAACCCGGAGGGATCAAGCGAACACTAACCTGACTTTGTTCGCCGTTATCTAAATCGCGAACCGTAAATGTATGCCGCCCCAGCGCGAGCGTATCTGGCGCCATTGTGAAGGTACCAAGGCTTATTGACGGTGAAATAACTGAATCTCCCAAGGAAACATCTAAGAGTACGTCGCTACTGCCCTCGGTGGCATCATCGATCTCAAGACGTCCCCCCGGCTCACCGACACCGAGTAATTTAAGACGGTTTACGATAACGCGATTACCCGAACGCAAGTTCGTAAATAGTGGGACTGTGTTGAGCGACACAACGATGGGTTCGGCATTGTCTTTATCAATCGTAACATTCATGATCTGCTTGCGCCGAACCACCATTCCTTCTGAATTGAAGGCCTCGACCAAGAAAGTCCGTGCGGTACCATCCGGAAGTTCATTAAGTTCCGTCCCGGTTGAATCAGCATCAAGATTAATGACCACGGGTTCTGCTAAATCCTCACCCGTCACGGTAACGACAAAGCGCACGACACGTTGAATTTCGGGTAATTGCTCGACAGATAATCCAGCCGGACTGAGCGCATTTTCAATAATGAGATCGATGTTGACGTTTTCGTGGCGCGTGCATGCAGTGCTAAGAAGAAGCAACACAGTCAATAAAATCCCCCTCAATCCCCCTTTGCAAAGGGGGAGGTGCCGGTGGTCCAAAATTACGCCCTTCTCTTTATCAACGAAAAATGACATTGATCGCTCCTGTCGTATTGGTTCCCGTAGCCACCATCGCTCCTGCCGTCGCTCCACCCGCCAACGCTCCCATCCCGACCCAGAACCAAGGATTTTTAAGTAAAGAGCGGCTCTTTCCAATCAAAACAACGTCGCCATAATAAGGGGCCGCCGCTAAGCCCGCCGGATCATCCATAATGGTCTGATCCATCTCAGCTAGGACCTGAGTTGCCAGAGTCGCGGATACTTGAGCCGACTGACGTTGAACTCTTTTGGTTGTTGCCTCTACAGGACGATGAAAGGTCGAAAGGCTTTCATCAATGATATGCGCACGCACGATGTCATTGCCTTTTTCGCGCCGCAGATCGACCAAGATCAGCTTACGCACGCGCATTGACTGTGCCGCTGCTGAGGCTGTTCCGATCAATTCTTCCAAATCATCAAACTGATCTCGATGAAAACCAACCATGTCCTTGGGATAACGGTTATTCTTCCCTTTCCAACCAAGCTTCAGTTTGACTTGTTCGGTTTGACCCGCCGTAACTGACACGGTTTCGCTTTTAGAGGTATAATTTGCCGCCTTGACCGTAACAACATGCTCACCGACGGGGTAATTCCCAAGCTTTAAGGGCGCGGCTCCCTTATAAATCCCATTTATGTAAACATCCGCCGCCGATGGTTGAGAGCGAACTTCAATGTGCCCCGATGGCTGTTCCTTAAGCTCACGTTTGGCCCGCTCAATGCGCTTAATGACGGATGGGGCAAAATACTTTTCATCTAATTCGACGTACGGATCATAACGAACTAACTTACGAAAAGACTCGGTCGCATCTCGTTTGCGATGTTGGGCCAACAAGACAATTCCCTGAACGGTATAAGCTTCCTGCAGTGAACGATAATCACGTGTGAGTTGACTCGTTTGCAGACAGTTCTCGATGGCTTCATCTGTCAGCCGTTTTGCTTTGGCTAACTGCAATGCGAAATAGGCCTTCTTCGCATCGGCCACCATTCCATGGATTGGGCTCACCTGACCCGCCTCTAAGACGGCTGACTTCTTATAATCGAGAATCGCCTTACTTTCTTCTCGAGATAGGATTTTAAGGTGACGATATCGCGATAGTTCCTCGCGAAAACGATCGGTAATTTTGCGGGTATAGTCTGGTCGCGTCCCGCGTTGATGCAGTTCAACGACCGCTATATATTCAGGTTCATTGGCAGCTACCGTGGCCGGCACCTGTAAAATCATTGCGGCACTTAACAAAATGCTCAGCAACTTTCGAACTCGGGTTTGACGAACCTCCCTGTTGCCCATTCCCCATCCCTTTCTACCGCACCCGAACTTGCCTAACATTTAATCAGCCCCCAACCCCCTGTAAACGGAAAATATTTATCCAACTCGCCACCCCAAGTTATATTGCAGTCTTCGTGCCAGACTGGGCGACAGATACAAATGAATAGGAATACGTTGGTATTATTGAGGATTTATTACGTCGGGCCCGAACCAGCTGATACTCATCAGGTGACGACAAGTTTCATTTTGAGACGGTGGGGTTTCAATTAGGTCCGTGCTTTGAGCGCCTCGATCTCTCGGTCGTGATAGGTCAGCTGCTCCGCGAGGCCATCAAATTTGCTGTCCAAACGATCAACTTTATTATCTAAACACCCAACTTTTCGGTCTAAATGCTCAACTTTATTATCCAAACACTCAACTTTTTCTTCAAGGCTCCCAATTCTTTGCGCATTGGCTTCAATCGCCTCGCCATTCGCTGCAATGGCCCGGCTGTTATGCCGTACGGCAAGATTGAGTACTTCTATCTTTTCATCTAAGCGATTATAGCGCACATCCACCTCTTTCAGGATATCGGTCTTAAACTGTTCCTGACGCTCAATAACAAGCTGAAGCTGAGATTGCATATGTTCCAGCAGAATAAGTTGTCTCGAATCATGCGTATCTGACATAAGGTTCCTCCGATAACAAAGTCTTCATGACGAATAAAGACTGATTTCTAACCATTGAAATCTACAAACAAAGTTTATCGGGAAGAATTCTTGCAGAATCGATGCCAGTTAAATCTGCCCCTTAACTACATAAAACTCATCACTTTTTAGAGCTGCTAAATCATTGATCATTCAGGCAGGGTTTTATGTTGAGACGGTCGAGTTTCAATTAAATACCCCTTAGATAACGGTCCCAAATAGAGTCCCTCCCCTGCGTAAAGCGAGGCTTGGAGGGAAGTTGCCGCCAATTTCCCCCACAATTTCAACGCCCTAGCGCCGGGGCCCAAAATCGACAAAATCCGCAACAATTTCAGGCACATGCCGAAGATTGCCTGGATTATTATGCTTGCTTTAGGCCTTCAACAATCAGCCCTCATGCAATCCGGAATGCTCCTTGCGGGCTCCGGCTTGTCCGACTTCACGGCGATCTCGGGACAGATCTCTAATGAACTGCGGCTAAACATCGACGCAACCGACGTCGCACAAAACATTACGCCCGCTGTCGAGGGACTCGTTGTTGACGAAAGTACTCCGGCTACATTGGCAACGGCCCACAGCATGTTGTCGCACATCACGCACGGACATATCCCGGTTGAGCATGGTGCACTGGAAAATGCACTGCAAAGTGCTTCGAGTATTATTCAGTTGTTCTCAATGCAACAGAGGATGGCCGATACCTTGCCGGATAGTCTCACGCAACCACCTAGTATCATTCCAGAGAGCAGGCTGTCTCATCCAACTTCTCGTCATCTCACCGCTCGCCTGCGACGCGCGTCAACAATGTCAATGGCTCCGGTAACGCTAGAGGGACAAGAGAACGTCAGTCATTGTGCGGTCTGTGAATCCGCCAACGATATCAGTCATCAGTTCTGTAAAGACTGCGGTTTTCCCATGATGGAGGTCGAGGAGATCTCGCCACAAAAGATCGACGGAACGATGATTTTTGGGGACCTTAGTGGTTTCTCCAGTTACGTTGAAAAGACGACGGAGGATGTGCTCTTTCCAACGATCAATGAGATCCAGGCCGGTCTCGCCGCCCAGGTCTTGAGTATGGGCGGTTACGTCATCGGTTATTGGGGCGATGCGATCTTCGCCGTTTTCGGCATGGACAAACATCGTGAGGATGATGCCGAACGGGCCGTGCGTTGTGCCCTGCGAATGCAGCAGTTCATGCAACAAAGAAACGCAGGCCTAGCGGAAGAAAACCAGATCCATTTAAGACTCGGCATTAATACGGGGCGCGTCTCCAAAGGTATTATGGGTGGGGCCGGCCGCAAGATACTCACGGTACTTGGCAACCAGGTCAATATTGCCGCGCGTTTGGAACCCCTGGCCAAGCCAGGTGGAATAGTAATTAGCCGTGCAACGATGTTGCGCACGAGTCATGCGTTTGAGGAAAATTATGAAGGTCTGACTCAGGTCAAGAACATCATAGAACCCGTTGAATATTATGAGGTCACCGGAGAAAAACCCGGTGCCATTGTCGGGACAAGACGCGGAGAAGAAGTCCAGTTTATGGGTCGCACGACCGAACTCGTCGAATTAGAGGCACGGCATAAATTAGTCACGGATCTGAAGAAGCCGCATTTTACTCTGATTGAAGGTGGGGCCGGGATGGGAAAGAGTCGCCTCGTCGAAGAGTTCCTCGCTACCTTGCCTAGCGTGAAAGGCCATTCTTTGATTGCCGCACGGGGTGAAAACCTCCCGGCCTTGCGGCCCTATCGCGTCATGATCAATGCACTCCGCCGCCTCGCTAATATTGATGATACTGACGAACTTGAAGATGCGCGCGAAAAGCTTCGTACCTTAGTTCGCCTCGCGCTCGGCACGTCAGACGAGCTTGAATTTATTGAGCAAGTCTTAGGCAACTTGATTGGGCTCTCTTACGAAGAAATGCACCCCCGCATGGAGGTACTTGTTAGCGATGCTAAGGCCTTGCGTGATGAAACCTTCGAGGCTTTAATTGCGCTGTTTGAAGGGCTCAGCCGTAATCAAAATATTATTCTTCTCCTTGAGGACCTCCATTGGTTCGATCCCGGCACGGAGAGTCTGATTCGTTCAATGATGGATCGACTCGAAGATCGTGCCATCCACGTTATTGGCCTCGCGCGCCCTCGGTATCGTTCCGGCAACCCGGAACTCCTGACCGGAGAGTATAGCGTCGATCGTATCATCCTCGATCGCATGGATGAAACCACCTTAATAGAGATGTTCGACCAGATTAGTCGCACCCCCCTCGATGACGAGGAGCGTTCCTTTGTCCTCGACGAATCGGGCGGCAGTCCCTTCATGGTGCAGGAAATCGCCCGCGGGATTCGCGATGACTGGAAGATCGTCAAGGACGAAACCACAGGCCGGATGGGCTTCCAATCCCCGGATGGGAAGTCCGTCACGATGGGGGCCGAAGCGTTGCTGCTCGCACGCGTCGATGGCTTGCCGCCGGATGAACGTGAAATCCTCGAGGCCGCGGCGGTCGTCGGCGGGACCTTTACCTATCGCGATTTGGAACCGATACTTGGCGGTTATGACGAGCACTCCCTCGAAAATCTCGCCGGTGCACAGTTATTGCTCCGCGTTGGTGAGGGCGAGTATCAATTCTACCATGCTATGTTACGCGATGCTGTATATAACAAGATCGGTCAGCGAGTTGCGAAAATGCATCGCTTAATCGCACAAGGAATGCTTGCTTGTAATTCAAATGATCTCCCGGCCATAGCATCACATTTTGAAAGAGGAAATCGGGATATTAAAGCCGCTAGATTCTATTATAAAGCAGCTAAGAAAGCCTATTTGAGAGAAGGTGAAAACGAATCTGCAATAAAATTTTACACCACAGTTTACGGTCTCTCAGTTGCGGAAAGGCCAGAACTGGCTCTAAAAGCGCTGATCGGTTTAAGCGAAGTGTCGCTATCATACAGCAGATATAATGAAGCCCTAGAGTACATATTAAAAGGACAAGATCTATTAGATCGCGAGGATATAAGTACAGAAGTTATTGGAAAGTACTATTATCAGTATGCTACTGTATTATTAAACAGGCGAGATGAAAAAAATTATGCTGATACTGCGATAGATGTAGCGAAAGATGGATTGAAGCTATTTACACCTAGCGAACAGTCACTCAGTAAAGCCTGGCTCCTACACTTTATCGGTCGAACTTATACTTACGAGCAGCAAAAATACGCTCTTGGAGAAAAATACACGAAGGCTGCTCTACAGTTAGCCCTTTCTGTTGGTGATGATGAAATCATTGCCGAGTGCCACGTAGATCTAGTAGTTTTAGCAATGCAACATAGTGATTATGTAACGGCACTTCATCATATTGAAAAAGCGATTCCGCTTGTTAGCACGCCTGATCTTGCTAGACGACGCATGAAAGCTATCGGAAGTAAGGCCGGAATACTCATCAACTTAGGGAAATATGACGAAGCGTTGGAATTATACTTAGAAACTGAAAAACTATCTAAAGAACGATTCAAATCCGATTCACTCGCCGAGATTCTATCAAATTTAGCAATGACTGCGTATCGCTTACATGATCCTCGCGCTAAAGAATTTATGCTACGAGCAAGTGAATTATATATGAAACAGCCGGTAAGATTTTTTACGGGTGTTAACTATTTGTATGCTTCTTTAATATACATGGCCGAAGGCAATTTAGATAAAGCACATCAAGCAGCTAACGATTCACTAGGTGTGGCATACAAATACGGCAATAATG
Source organism: bacterium (assembly GCA_965216315.1). Lineage (GTDB taxonomy): Bacteria > UBA10199 > UBA10199 > 2-02-FULL-50-16 > JAJFLM01 > CBDCFN01. The sequence continues at coordinate 209,715 of CBDCFN010000015.1, forward strand.
ATAAACTCGCGTCCATGGCATATATGGCAAGAGCGCAGGTATACTTGAGAATGGGAAATTATGCTGATGCACTCGAAGATAGCACAAAAGCCTATCAGATATTGAAAAAATACAACATGGCGATAGAGGAGTATGACTTGGAGATCATGCTGACACACAGCCGCGTTCTTCATGCCAATGGTCAAGTTGATGATGGCTGGCATGTTATTGATGCTACAAAAAAAGAACTCAACGAGAGAGCAAAGAAGCTCAGTGACGAAGATCTAAAAGACAGTTTCTTGAACAACGTTGAGGTAAACCAAACTATCATACAGTGGTGGGAAACCCTCCGACGAGCATCATCGGCCGATGATCAGGGAGCTTTTGAACGCATCATTGCGCCACACCTTCCTTTTCATGTACCCACTGAATTGCCACCGGATATGGCGCGCTACGCCAATCAAGATCCCGGTCGCGTCAGTGGGGATAGTAAATACAACGGCGGAGCAATTGCGGGTGTGATCTTGAATATCCCTATTGTCGACGCCGTCCGGGGCGTCATGGAAGAGGACATAGAAGAAATCCCCGAAAACCTCGGGAAGCCGGGCTCGCTCTGGTATGATTACTTATCCGCCCAGGGAATCAGTTGGAAAACGATGAAGCAGGATGGCAAGCCCGCCGCGCTGGTTACCTTTAAACTCGGCCACCGCAAGAGAATCGTCGGCCCCGTGCTCAAGGCCATCGAAGCACTTGGTTTTGCGACGAATTATGAGATCAAGCTTGTCGATGACCTGGAGAAGGACGGTGAAGTCCTGCGCATGACCATGAAAGTCGATCCGGACGAGAGCAACGTCAGTCCCTCGCAGTTCGGCCCGCTTGAATTCAGTTTTGCGATGCTAGGACCAAACCGTAGCCTTATCACACTCCATATGAAAGACACAGACTTTACCCAGCATCCCCGGGTGGTCCTACTCGCCTTTGCTAGAATACTACTGCGAAAGGCTAACGAATCCCCTCAATCTGAGTAGAATTGAGACGAAGTTTTTCTGTCGTCACGGTATCCGTCGATAGAACTCCCGAATATTTACTGACCAGACTGTTCGTTTGACGAGTATTGAGATCGATCGAACTCCACTTGCCATCCGTGTTGCGCAGATAGGCCCGATCGTTCCAGATAAACATGAATTTACTGCCTTCAGAAAATTGAATCATCTTACTATCGCTGAACAGCAAACGACCTTTATTATTATCCAGGTGAATCGTGATGCCATCACCCGTCGTGGCATTGAGGCGTTCCGACGTGAACGAATCTAAATTATTACCCAAGTCACCAAAGCCACTTTTTGAGAGCCATTGCATGGCTAAGGCATTTTGTGAACTGATCATCGTAACAACCAGGGCTACCAATAGGCTACGAACTACTTTCTTCATTTTAACACTCCCCCGAGTATTTAGTGACTAATCGTTAGTTTACGCCTGCAATTCGATGCAATGGGGATGCCAGATAATCCACAATTGTGGATAAACTTATATTCTCCTTATATATCAGTTAGTTATCATTATTTTTGGCTGGGTAAATTATACATCTTTTGGGCGGGGATTTCCTCTCAAAATGATAAAAATTATCATAATGATAAGGATTTGTGCACTTTTCTGACACCTCTAAGGTGGCGAAATCTTGTCCATTTTGGGCGAAATCCGTGTCGGATTTGGGTGCGATTAGGGGGTCTTATCAGAGACGCCGCCGGAGCTGGCGAGTGGGATTTTACCCTGAGATAAGAGTCCGCAGATTGGGGAGCGGACCCCGCAAATTTCCGGAAAACGGTTGGCACGCTTGCAAGACGTGCCAACAATGAGCGTTGGTCTTACCTTACCAAGGTACAACCTGCCGCGCCGCCATAATACGGAGTCGACGGCCGCGGGGATTTTGGTACTGGCGTAACTCCGCCACCTCCAAGCGATTCACTCGCGGACGTTGCAATCTGGACGGAAGGTAGACTACCGCCACCATGATCGATGTAGGTCGCTACCGGATTTGGCGTCGAGGCCTTGAGAATCACGGCATTCGCAGTCGCCTTGGTATTGGAATCAATCCATAAGAGAGATTCGTAACGCGCCTCAATGCTCGGTGCGAACTCTATCGATACCTCGATCGATTGACCTGATTGTACGGTAAGCCGGTCGAGATTCACGGCAAAGACATCACGACTGACTCCAATCTCGTTTATTATGAGCGGCTCATTCCCAACATTTCTAATCGTGAAATTCTGAGAAACGCTTTCTCCCACGTTGACGACACCGAACTGAAGTTGTCCATCGGATAACTCCAGCTTGGCATAGGAGCTATCGCGAACAGAAACACTGACTGTATCAGTACTGAAGTGGCCATTTCCGTCGGAGACCTGAACTTGGAAACGCAGTTCCGTATCTGCTTTGACCGTTGGCGCTGTAAATGAAGGCTGATCAATCTGTGTATCGTCTAGAGTCACGGTTGGGCCGGCAATCTGCTGCCAACTGAAACTCAAGAGATCCTTATTCGGATCCGTACTAGCACTCCCATCCAGGTTGACCTGATCCCCTTCATCGACTTTTTGGTCGACACCAGCATCTGCCCGCGGAGCCTGAGTTCCATCTACAACAAAGACCTTCACTTCATCTTGACTCGACTGCCCATCACTGTCCTGCACGCTGGCCGTCAGGGTATGCTCGCCCTCAGTTAGAACAACCGCTAAGGGATTCCCCATTCCGAGCGTTCCATCTAAATTGGATTGCCAGGATACCGCCGATCCGGGCAAGAGACCATCTTCCAGATCAAAGACCTCTGCTTGGAGTGATGCGGACGCGCCGGATAAATGCGTCGCGTTCTCTTGAGGCGACAAAATCGCGATATTTGGCACCTTCCGATCGACAGTGAATGGAGACGACTCGACTGTCCGCGTGATGAATCCATCGGTCACCATGACGCGAACTATACTCTGCAAACTACCTGCGAGTTGACTCGCATCATAATGAAATTCCGTTCCACCAATATCAACACCCAGTGTCTGAAAGGTCTGCCCTCCATCCGCACTGTAGGACACCGTCGCAAGCAAAATATCTTGATCTTGATCCTCCGCCAGCCAACGAACAGTAAGGACACCACTGTAATGTTCGCCACCCTGAGGCTCTAATAGTTCCAACTGCGGCGCATACGAACTCTGGGTGCGTTCCGCAACGACAGCACCATCTTTAATGATTTGAACCTTTTTCAAGTTATCAAATGCCGGTGCGGCTATCGAAAAGAGGGAACGATCATTCGCCTCATCGTTGCCTTCTTGTTCGCCGGAATCTACATCAACCGCGAGTGGATATTCCAATAAGATTGACCCGTCATTATCAACCAAACGCAACGAATAATCCGCCAGGATCTCATCATTCGGTTGATCGGGCACGGACTCGGCACTATACAAGGGATCCAGTAATTGATCATTGACACCAACGGACCCGGATATGAGCACGACGGGTTCTTGAAGGCTATTGCATTCACTCGTCAAGCATGAAACGGCGTGTGCCGGATCACTATTGAGATCCCGCAGAGAATTGAACAACGACAACCATCTCTTCGGGTTGATCCAACGGCGGTACGAAGCGTTTCCTTCATAAGACATAAGGTCAATGTATCCAAACCCTGAGCAATAGGGCACAGAGCATCCCTCACAACTATTCTGGCTAAAACAACATTCATGCCATGCAATATATTGATCCGTGCAAGACTTCCACTGATCAGTAGGGACCGGCTTCCGTGCTTTCATTAGCTCCGTATCAAATCCAACTTCGGCTATCGTACCATCTTCCGGTAAGTGTCCATCTGGATAATTAACTGGGCAACTATAAGCCTCAGGAACATGTGTATGACAGAGACCATAGGTGTGTCCAATTTCATGCGCAAACGTGGATTGAGCACGTTGGGAATCACCATCATTGTATCCTACTGCAACACGACCGGGAATCGATTGAGCAAAGCCGGCAGTGCTGCCAAGACTTCTCGACAACCAGCCATAAGTCCGGTCCGGTGCATCTTCGACACCGATATGAGAGGCGACAAAAAGACCCCTGAGAAGATTGTAGGTACTACTCATCCATACGTAGGAGAGTGGCGGTCGCCGGACGTAGTTGAGTCCTTTAACGGGAAAGATTTTCTTAAAGAGTTCCGGCCCTTCGAGCATTTCCGTTTCGGAGGGCATCGCATGCAGCAAATTGCCATAGATATCGGTGCCAACAATAGGAATATAAAAAATCGTTGGCTTATAGTTATCTGTAAAAACAGCCGCCCGCGACAAGATGTTGTTTGAGGTATTCGTTTCCGGCATGCGAGGAACGCGCGCCCCGCTTATCGGGTTAATCTCGACCTCAAATTCAAAATTATAGGGGATACAGTCCGGACAGTTGGTCACTGAGACCGGTACGGCGAAATTAAGTGAGTGTTTCTCATTCGCACGGTCATTGATGGCGTGCGCCGTGATCGGACCGTTGTGCGATTGAAAGGGAGATCCCGACACCTCTTCCCCTAAACGATACACGCGTAATACCGCGTCAACGTTTTGGACGATATCATTGGAACCTGCACCCCCAGTCAATTCAATTTGCGGATAGGCGCGCACGACAGTCTTTTTGCCCGCAACCATTGGTAAATTATTCATCTCATCCTGGATACTTTGAGTGACTTCGATACTAGCTAAACTCAGATCGAGAGAAGAGACCCCTTCGCCGCTGAGATTGACAGCTTGCACCGGTGTATCGGCATCATTCGAACTGATCTGCAATTGAGCGTTTACCCCTCCGACGGTTTGAGGTTTATAGCGCACTTGTAATGTTCGCGTATCGCTCACCGGCACGCTTAATGACGTTGTCAATGGCTGGAATGCTGCATTGGCACAGGTGACATTCGTAATTTGCAAGGTCTCATCACCCACATTAGCAATATCAAGATCGATGGTCTGAGTCCCCGCATTCTCCGGATCTCCCGGATTGATCAACACGCTCCCGAAATCAGCAGACGCGGCGCTATTAATTTCGGGACTCACCCCACGCCCGGTTAAATTGACCGCCAGGTTGGGGATGGCCGGATCGTTGCTGTGCACAATTAATGTGTCATTAATAGCAATATGACTCGTCGGGTTAAAACGAACCGCAAAAGACCGATTACTTCCCGAGGTCAGGGAGGCCGAACCGGGCTCAACGACAATCATCCCGTTAGGAGTCGAAAAACTACTGATCGTCAAGGTTCCAGGGCCGTCATTTGTAACATTTAGCTGTAAAGTATCCGTTGTCCCAATGTGCACATCCCCATAATCGAGATCGAGTGTCGACGGATTAATCCAAGGGATCGCCGCCGCTCCAGTCAGGCTGATCGTCTCGGTCGCATTAGCCGGGTCATTCGTATCAAAACTAAAGGTCCCAACTTTGGCTCCCGTCGAGGCCGGGGAAAAAGTCAACTCGATCGTCGTCTCGTCACCCGGCTCAATACTAGTATCACCTGGAGGCGCATAGGAATATGAACTTCCCGTCATACCCAATGATGTCAGATAAAGCGTCGTTGAATTAGCCCAGTTCTGATTTTTGATCGTAAACAACTGGCTAACATTTTCACCGACGGGTATCGTTCCATAATCATGACTTATTGGCGTCACCTCGACGTAAGGCGCCACACCTGTTCCATCGAGTCCAATGCCCAGCGTTCCCGTATCAGGGTCGTTGCTATTGATTGTTAAGTTATTGCTATTCGCTCCACGGACACTCGGGGTGTATCGAACACTGAGTATACGTTGATTGCCGGGGGCGACGCTGAAACTCGTTGGAGTTACACTAAACGGTACTGACGCTGTGATCGAAGTGACATTAAGAGTTGCATCCCCGACGTTGTAGACGGTTAAATTTTGGGTGGTTTGCTCCCCAACTTGTGAATCACCAAAATCTACACTGGTCGCACTCACATCGATGTTCGGCTTTGGTTGATAGCCAATCCCGGCAAGCGTCAGCTCGACAGGCGTCACTTTATTCCACCCTGGCAAATTACCTCCACCAATCAAGTTGGTGACCGTCATGTGCACTGTATCCGCAAAAATAGCTTCCGTATTGGGCTGAAAGGTAATACTAACTGTTTCTTGTTCACCGGGATTAAGTGAAAGTGAGTTCTTGTCGATTGAAAAACGTGGATTACTCGAAGTGATATTTACTTGGGCAACGTTCGGCGTATCGCAGTTACAGACACATGCTCCATCTTCTACGATGTAAGGACGATTGTAACGGACAGTCATCTGGATAGTTTTCTGATCCCCTACATCAACCGCACCGAAATCAATTGCTGTAACGCTAGGAGCTAGACGCGCAACAAAACATAATGCCGCCTCGGCGGAAGAACTCAGCAATAAAATAATAAGACAAACGACCCCTACGAGAAGATTGCGAAGACATAACATGACCCACCTCCCTTGTCCCTAGTGAGCGAAATGATCCCATGACCAAAGCGCGTTTCGAATTTTTTTGAATTAAGTTGCTAACGCGATGCGCTAACGGTGCGGATAAACTGATACAAAGCTTAATACTAATGAGACAGAGTTCTAACGGTCCGTGCACGATACACCCTCCCCGTAGTCCGTCACTTAACGTGACTTACTCTGCGATTGGCATGTATCCCCCTTACATAAGCCTGATGACACTTCCTTAACTTTTCTTGGCAGGGATTCATTCAGCACCCCGCCTGTTATTACTCAACCGATACGCTGTAATGGATACACTGGCGTTCCGATTCTGGTAACTGAAACTCTTCACCGAGCGACTCAACATCCTCAAAACTCAGCTTAAAAAGACCTTGCTGGGTAAGAGCATACAAGCTCTTTTCATCTGCCAGGTACTCAAAGTCACTGACGATGTCCGGTAATCCGTCGCTCCACTGCTGCCAACCGAAGCCGTCCTCAAAGAAATAAACGCCATCATCAGAGGAAAGGGCAACAACACACCGCCCAGCTACTGCAAACTTGATGGCCTTAAGAACCGGCGTCGGCGCATCATCCGGCAGGTCGTAAAAATATTTTTCCTTGGTAATCAAATCACCCGGGTCGCGTTCTTCCCATTGGCCCGGCGCTACCTGCTTAACGACTAACTCACCTCCACCACACATCATCGGAGGCAAAAAATCATCGAACGAGCACTGAAACACTTTGGCTATGTAGACGACAAATAGCTGCTCTGCCCATACGTAGAGCCTTTCGAGACGATCCAAATCGTCTATCTCATCAAGCCCCGCAACCGCCTGCCACGATGACAACAATGAAGCAAACGACGACGGTTCTTCGGAGGCAGATGAGTTGCCGGCATTCGCACTCGGATTGGTTGTTTGTTGATTATTATCTTGCTGACAAGACATTGCAGAAAAAGAGATCATGATCCCCATAAGAAGAGCTAAACCCGTATTCAGAATCTGTTTCATCATGTGTAACCGCCTCCGGAGACTATCCGGATTTCATGCATTAAAATTCTATCGTAACGTTCGTTTCCTTACATAAACGTTCGGACGTAGGAACTTGCATCTCCTCCGCCAAGGCCTCAATGCCGTTCAAGTCAAGCCGGTAAAGCTCATCCTGAGTCACGGCATACAGAATTTTTTCTTCCGGTACATAGTCTATGTCTAAAATCTCATAACCCTGTATGCCCTCGCTCCACTCCTTCCAACCGAATCCATCCTCGAAGAAATAAATACCGTCATCGGAGACAAGAGTGATAATACAGCGCCCTTCGATGGTAAATTGCGTGGTGGCCAACACGGGGGCAGGTGAGTTCTCTGGCAAGATGTCTACCGTTGATTCGTCGGCAATATAGGCATCGGTCAGGTCGCGCTCCTCCCATTGACCCGGTGCAACCTGTTTAATCACGACTCTCTTGTTTTCACAGATAGAGGACACATCATCAAAAAAACACTCAATTTCTTTAGATATATACTCAACAAATAAGAGACCCGACCACACATACAGTCGTTCAAGTGTCTGAACATCATCGAGAAGTCCAACCTCTGTCCACGATGAGAGAAATGAGGAAAACGAACGAGCTTCCGGGCTTGATTCTGAATTCTCGGGGTTCACGTTCACATCATTTGGATTATTTTCTTGCTGACAGGCCGTCGTAGTAAGGATGCAGGTGCACGAAATGATGAGTAAAAAGTTTCGAAAGACCTCTTTAATATAACCCTTCATTGAAACTCCCTAAAGACCTCGCGTGAGACTTATCGACAAGCCAGTAACAAAGTTGCTGACGCATAGCAATAAAAGCCAATAATAGAGCGGCTTTTTCGAATTCTTATAAACACGCTGCTGGTGATATACTGAGGATTAACTGTGGATAAGTCCCATCTTGGACAAATTCGTATCCATAAAAAATCCTCTTAAAAATATATCAATTTAGTCATTAATCCCCCGAGTAAAATGCACACGGCATGCCAACCACTTAGTGACGCTATCTTACTGAAATAACTGCCTAGAGATCAGATCTTGTATCCTCACGGGAACAAACACCGTCTCAAATTGCGTCGGAAGCGTTTCATTTTGAGACGGTTTGCAAGTCTGCCGAAATAAACTATAAATACAGCCTATGTGGCTGAAGCACATTTCCATCTCCACCCGACTGATTGTCCTCCTCATCTTTGCCGTCCTGCTGCCGCTGCTTATCTTTGGGGCCCTTGCCGAATGGCAGGTACGCGAAGCCACTGAAATTTCGGTGACGGAAGGCAACGCCCGCGTAGCCAAACGGGCCGCTGAACAGATTCAACAGTATGTCAGCAGCGCCCTGACCCTGTTGAAGTCAACCGCCGAAAATATTAACAACGCAGACCTGGCCGATTGGCAAAAAGAACGCATTCTCAAGAATTACCGGAATCAATTTGACCAGTTCAACGAACTGACCATCTGGGATCTCCAGAAAAAAGCACTGGCGACCAGTCGCCTCGTCGCGGCTCAGCTCAATCAACGCGAACAAAAGGCCTATACCGCGGCTTTAAGCGGCAAAATGTATTTATCGCCGGAATACATCCGCGAAGATCTATCGCCGGCCATGGTTGTTGCCGTCCCGCTGAAGCGACTCACCGAAGTGAATGGAATCCTTATTGCCGAGTTGAATTTGATGCACATGTGGTACCTCGTCGATAGTATTCGCATTGGTAAAAAGGGCGTGCTCCACATCGTTGACGAAGATGGGCGTCTCCTGGCGACGGGAGATGGCGAACGCAAGAAGAGCGTGTTTCAGGGTGGGCATTTTGAGGCCATGGCATTAATGCCGAAAATACTCGAACCCCATGGAACCCGCTTTACCAATTTTCTTAATACAGAGGTCCTTTCCGTCGGTACCCGGCTCAAAGATCCTTTGCACTGGAGTGTGATCGTCGAACAACCGACGCGCGAAGCCTATGCCCTCGCCACTCGCATTGGGTATTATTTGGCTGCTATCACGCTTCTGTTTTTAGTCGTGGCCTTAGGGTTGGGCTTTTACAGTGGGAAACGTCGTATCATTGATCCTATCCGCGTACTTTCCGCAGCCACGGAAGAACTGGCCCGCGGTAATCTTGACTATCGCGTTGAACTGGATACCGGCGATGAGTTTGAGCAATTGGGCCAAGCCTTCAATGACATGGCAGCACGTTTAAAGAACGTTCAAGAAAAACTGATCCAAGAAGAAAAACACGCGATGTTCGGTCGCATTGCCTCGGGACTCGCCCATGACCTCAAGCACCCGATCCAGGCAATTGAAACGTCGAGTCGCCTTATTGATAAAAAGTATGATGATCCGGAATTCAGGAGCATGTTTCAACGAACCGTCAATCGCGAATTTAAAAAGATCAATAATTTTCTCAATAATCTACACAACCTCACCCACGACATTCCCTTCCGCCCCGTACCCATAAAAGTAAACTCTCTGCTCGTTGAAACACTCGAGACATTTGAAGCAACGGCAAATGAACGCGATATCGCGATCGACCGTCACTGGGAGGATAACGGCCTCCGCATTGAAGCAGACCCGGCCACCCTCAACCGCGCCCTTTCCAATCTCGTGTCCAATGCCATCGAGGCCATCGGGACTCATGGAACGTTGACCATTCGAGCGGAAAAAGTGGACGACCATGTTAATGTCACGGTCCAAGACAGCGGCAAAGGGATCGCCGCGGAACGGCTCAAAAGCCTCTTTGATGATTTCGTCACGACCAAGCGTCGCGGCCTCGGGCTGGGTCTCGCCATCACGAAGAAAATCATTGCTCAGCATCAAGGCCAGCTTTCGGTAAGCAGTACCGTCGGGGTCGGCACCCGCTTTGTCATTCACATACCGACCCTACCCACGTCAGAAACTTGATAAAATTACGCCCACTTTTTGACAAAAGCTGGAAAAAAAATTATCCGGTGCGCGCCTGATCCCACTCACGCCTGTTAGAGAATATCCTTATAATTCATATAGATAGATCTAAATAACCCTTTAGACCTTAGTTGGCATGCGAATTGAATAGTACAAAGTGCACATATGGGATCATTACTTGAAATATCGACAGTCAAAAAGTGCCGCGTCTTCTTTGAAAAGACCTGCGATGAACAGGCACGCTATTTTTTCAGTGCCTATGTCCAATTGCCGGATCACACGCAGTTTATCATGGACGACCGCCATCTTCCTCGCCTCAAAAAACGGATCCATGCCGTCTTAGAGGTTCTCGCGTTCAGCGGTTCAGTACCTTTAGAAGTTTAATTTGTAGTTTATACCTTTACGGACGCGTCAAAGAGCCGGGCATGCTCGTCGATTCGCAAAGCGAAAGCGCAGCTTCCGCTTTGCTTGAGTCATGGGGAAGAAAACTCTCTCCCCCCTGACAACCCCCCATCGCGAGCTACACCTTAACAGACGCATCGAAAAGCCGGGCATGCTCTTCCAAAGCAAAGCGGTCAGTCATGCCCGCGATATAATCGCAGACAACGCGCTCGACACGGATATCATCGACTTTGTGACTGACATCGGCGGGTAGGATGTTGGGGTTTTTGCAATAGGCGCGAAAGAGATCTTCTAGGATGAGCTTCGCCTTCTCAGCCATACGTTCCACGCGAAAATGTTTATAGAGTTTGCTATATAGAAACGCCTTGAGCTCTTTATTGGCGTGTTTCATTGTCGCCGAAAAGCCAACGCATTTGGCAGCGGCCTGCCGAACATCCTCTAAACTACTAATGTCATGCGTCTCAATCGTTGCTTCCGTCGTTTGAACGAGGTCGGTTACCAGGGCATTGAGAATCGCCTTGACTGTTTGTCGTTGATGAACGAGTTCATGCTCGGAACAAGTCGCGCGCGTTTGTTCATAATGCTCCTTCCACAGGCTCACCTCTTGTAATTGCTCAACTGTAATCAGGCCCGAACGCAACCCGTCATCTAAGTCATGGCTATTGTAAGCAATCTCATCGGCGATATCGACGAGTTGGGCTTCCAGTGTCGGTTGACCAATTTTTTGAAAGGCCGCTTGGGATTCATCATAAGACGTCGCGTGTTTGGCAATACCTTCGCGAACCTCATAACTGAGATTCAGCCCCGGAAAATCGGGATACCGTTTTTCAAGCAAGGTAACAATTCGTAGTGACTGCTTGTTATGCTCAAAACCCCCGAACTCTTTCATCAAATGATTCATGACATCCTGACCGGAGTGCCCAAAGGGAGTATGCCCTAAATCATGTGCCAGAATAATCGCTTCAGCGAGTTCTTCGTTGAGACGCAGCGCTCGCGCGATCGTCCGCGCAATCTGTGAACCTTCTAAGGTATGCGTCAGGCGCGTCCGGTAGTGATCACCTTCATGGAAGACAAAGACCTGCGTCTTATATTCAAGCCTTCTGAAGGCATTGGAATGGATAATACGATCACGATCGCGTTGAAAAGCCGTTCGATAAGTGTGCTCTGGTTCTTCATATTCACGACCCTGCGAGGCCTTGCTCTGACAGGCATAAGGAGCCAGCATCTTGGTCTCTAAATTTTCATATTCCTGGCGGGTTAACACAGCCCTGGTGGTAGCGAAATGTATTCATTTCCGCAAGATGCATATTAGTATATTATCTCCCTCCATGGGTTTTCGTCGCATCCTGGTTATTGCCCTCTGTATCGGGTTGCCATTGACCGGCCTGGCAGCCGGCCTGCAAGGGCAGGCAGAGATTGCCTTTGCGGAGGGATTGATCGCCTACCAAGAGCAAGACTATGTCGGCGCCCAACTCTATTTTGATCGTGCCGCCCAACTCAATCCACAACATGAAAGTGCTGCTTTTTTTAGAGGCCTGAGTTCCTACCAACGAGGCCAATATGCTAAAGCCATCCCTGACTTCAAAGCAGCGGCGGCGGCCAATCCTCAGGCTGTCGAACCGCATTACTATCAGGGCCTTGCCTATTATCATCTTAATCGTAAAGACGAGGCCCTGCGCGCCTTTAAGCAAACGTACAAGCAGGCACCACCAGGCGATATCAGCAGGAATGCCAGCAATTACATTGCAGAAATTACCGGTACGGTTCCGACATACCGTGGCCGCCATGGCAAACCTTGGTTTTTCTTTGCCAACGTAGGCACTTTGTATGACTCCAATGTCTCCTTAGACCCTGAAGACCTTACTCTCGCGACATTGCCCAGCGATCAGGATGACATCCAAATCTCAGCCTATGTTGGTGCTGGTTACCATCTCGTGAGTGGCCCCGTGTACCGTTTCACAAGCGCGGCCTCTTATTATCAGGCATTTTATCCTGATCTTAACTCATTCGATTTTGGTCTCGCTCGGGCTGAGTTACGTCACCAATGGACTGTTGGAAAATTTTTATTCAAATTACCCTTTGCCTATGAATTTTCTTTGCTCGGACATGATAAATATATGCAACGACCTGAAGTGGCCCCGTCAATAGCTTATTGGGCCGGCAAGCAATACCTAATCCGTATGCGTACACGACTCCGCTACAATGATTTCTTTCAAAATCCTTCAAGTGCTGCCCAAGATCGCGATGCATGGAATATGGGAATCGAGCTGGCGCAGTTTTTTTATTTTGATAAACAGCGGCGCTATTTTAAATTGTCTTATAATTTTGAACGTAACTGGGCCCAAGGAAATGACTGGGACTATCTGGCTCACACGATCGGAGCCGCCTTCTTCAATCCAATAGTTTGGAAAATCGATTCTTATCTGTTTGCCACGTACACCGTTAATCGTGACTACGATAATGTCGATTCTATCTTTGGGAGTCGCCGGCAGGATAATTATCAAAACTATGGAATTCGTTTTTCCCGACCTATTGTTAAAGGCCTAAGTCTAAGTCTTCATTATGGTTTTCAACGTAATCGTTCCAATTTGGCTATTTTCCAGTACAATAAACATACAGCAGGGGTAACATTTGCGTTTCGCATCTAAGATGAAGAGGGGTGCCCTTTTTATCACGCTAAGCCTGTCGCTACTCACGTTCCCCGCCTTAGCGAAAGCTGCACCCCCATCCATAGGCCGCGTTGTCCATGTTCAGGGGGAAGTGCATGTCACGCGTGCCGAAACAAGCCACACCCTCTCTTTTAATGATGCTATCTACCCGATGGATATCCTCGAAACGGGTGATGGCGAGCTAAAAGTCCTCTTCAAAGACCAAACCCTATTACGACTCATTGCCCATTCTAAAGTCTTAGTCTCCAAATACGTTTATAATCCCCAACACGGAATACGCGAGGGCATTTTTGATATCATCAAAGGCAGTGTCCGAACGATTGTTGAAAAGATGGCAAATATGAAAAACGACGACATTGTCTTGCGCACACCGACGGCGGTCGCAGGTATTCGCGGTACCGACGTCGGAACCCGCGTTGCCGGCAAGAAAACTCAATATCTGTGCTTTGATGGCCTTATTGAAACATTCTTTCGCAAAATGCCTAATCTCAAAGTTTTAGTTGGTGCGGGACTATTTACGACAATCGACGGATCCCCACCAACTACGCCTCGGCCCATTCCCACACGACTTCGTAAAATGTTTTCCGGCAACCCGCAGCTCACAGACATCCTCTCACAACAGGGGTTTGCGCCACTGCCTGCTGGAACAATTAATCTACCGGATGTGAGTGGTGAAAACCCATTTGCAAGCACCTCCCCCGCCGCCGAAGCGCTTCTGCCCGGTGGCGCTAACGATATACGTGAAGTGATCCCCGCGGCAGGAAGCGGTGGCGATAACGACATTCCGGGCGATCCCCCCATCGACACAGGTCCCGCAGGAGATCCAAACGGGAATGGAACCGGTGGGGGCACAACTCCTCCGACCGACCCGCCCGACAATGGAGGGAATAGCGACCAACATTCACCCGTTAAAGTCCCAACGAATTTTCCGGAGGGTGGGTGATGCGACGCTCATTTACCCTCATCAGCTATGCTTGTCTCGTCTTGCTCGCCGCTTGTCAGGGGAATGAAAAAGCTATGGTCACGGTTGAAGTTCCCGCCGGCTTTGCCGCTGAAAATCTCGTCGAACGCATTGTCTTGCAGGTTACGGCTCCGGACATGACTCCCATCACGGACACGCTGTTACCCCCTTTTACAAGTAACCGAACCTTCAATCTGCAAGTCCCTGTCGGAACGGAACGCTTTTTTACAGTGACAGCCATCCTCTCCACAACGCCCACCGCCGGCTTTATTGGATCCGCGATCAGTGATATTGATAAAGGGCTTCATACGATCCCGGTCACAATGAACTTCGTGAATTTTGCTGAGGACCTCCCGGATGACGGTCTCAACGGCAACCCTATTGATCACCCGGAACTAATGGATGTTGCTTTCGAGCGCGACAACATCGATGCGCTATGCTCACAAGAAGATGCTGTCTTCATCGACATGCGGCTCGATAGCAACTTCAATAATTTCCCAATTGGTCCACGCTTTATTATCGAATTTGATCACGATGCCGACGCTACAACAGGCAGCCAGAGCTCATTTATTGAACAAACTATTGCTAAAGCAGGTGTGAATCTCCCCACCGCTTTTAGCCAAGGGACCGAACGTTTTATTCTTATCGATGCCGACAACCGTTCTCCTAATGGCATCGCACGACTTGAACTTCATGAAATATTTGAAGACAACTCGATAACTCTCCTATTGATTGGACCCCAACGGCCGCTCTTTGAAGCAGGTTATGATTCAACTCTCCAAATTCTTACGCTCTGTATCGCGGAATCCTTATTCAATGAGCTCAAAGCGGGCATCGATGATGATGGCCTTGGCCTTTTTAACGTGTTAACAGGGCATTTGAATGGTACCGGTCAGTTCTTGCCAAATGATATGGCCTATACCAATGGAGCGATTATTTACGATTTCTCTTTTAGTACGAGCGGACTCTAATGGAACTCTATTTTTGGGGCGTAAGAGGCTCCATCCCAGCACCCGGCGCCAAGACCCATCGATATGGCGGTAATACCTCCTGCCTTGAAATTAAAAGCGGTCGCCAGCGGCTCATCTTTGATGCGGGCACTGGGCTGCGGGAACTGGGACATAAAATTCACGTGCGCCCAGGGACTGAACTTCATATTTTTTTGAGTCACTGTCACTTAGACCACATGAGTGGCCTGCCTTTTTTCCATCCCCTGCACAAACGGGGCGTTACGGTCCATCTATATGGGCCGCACGGCAAACAACGTCCCTTACGTCAAATCATCCAGTCCTTGTTCTCCGAGGAATTCTATCCGATTCCGTTTAACAAACTCGCCGCCACACTACGCTTCCATTCTTTGCAGAAGTCACAGCGTAAAATAGGGCCCTTTACGATTACAAGCCACCCTTTAAACCATCCAGGCTCCACCTTGGGCTACGTCATCGCAACCAGCAACAAACGCGTCGGCTATGTCACCGATCACGAACCTATTGAAGGTTTTAGACACGTCAAAGGAATATCTTCACGCCAATATGAAACAAATCTTCACCAATGGCTCACGGGCCTCGATGTCCTCATTCATGACGCCCAGTATTTAGACCGCCAATACGGACAATACCGCGGTTGGGGTCATTCACCGTGGCACTATGTCATCTCGCTTGCAGAACAGATCGTCGCCAAACAACTGATTCTTTTTCATCATTCTCCGGATAATAGCGATGCGCTCCTCGAAAAGGAGCTCATCCGTGTGCAGAAGCGTCTAGCGAAACAAAAACACCGGTTGCGTATTTCGCTGGCCAAAGAACGAAAGCGATACAAGCTGTGAAACGCCGTTGGATCCATTTCGTCCTCGTCATCGTCCTCCTTTTCGCGCTCTTCCCGATACTCTTTGATTTACCACTGATCCATTGGCTTGAGCTCAAGTCGATTGACCAGCGTTTTCATAACCGCGGGCCCATTCCAGCTACCGGTGACGTTGTTGTCGTCGCCATTGATGAAAAAAGCCTCCACAAAATCGGCCGCTGGCCGTGGTCTCGTGACAAGGTCTCCCAGCTCATTGAAGGTGTTCGCAAGGCCGGGGCGCGCTGGATTGAAATGGATATCGTTTTTTCAGAGCCATCTCCTCAAGACACGCAACTCGCTCAATCGTTACAAGCAAGTGACAACGTTATTTTAGGTTATTTCTTTTACCAAGATCCGGACGAGCTTGAATTAGCTGAATTGACTCCTGCGATGATCGAATCAAGCTATCAGTCTATTTTACCAACGGCCCTTCCGGATATCTCCGCTTTAGATCAGGCATTGATACCCATGGTGGGCGTCCTCTCCAATACCACAATGCTGGCCCAGGCAACTCGAAGTCGCGGCTTTTTTAACGCCGTACCCGACGAGGACGGCGTCATTCGTCATTTTCCTCTCATGGTCAGCTATCGCAATCATATTTTCCCCTCACTAGCTCTCGAAACATTCTCCCACCATGAGAGTTTCGATGCGGTGCCGGTAAGCGATAGAAATGGTGCGTTAGAAGGTTTAAGTATCGGCAAGCGTTTTATTCCCACTGACAGTAAAGGACAGATCTGGATCAACTATCGGGGGGGACGTGAGCAATTTCAGATCTACTCGGCAGCTGATATTTTAGACGGAAGCGTGGATCCAAAGACACTGCGAGATAGAACGGTCCTCATCGGCGCAACCGCTGTGGGAGTTTATGATCTGCGCGTCACTCCCATCTCACCTAATTTTCCCGGGGTCCTTATCCAGGCTAATCTGATCGACAATCTATATAAGGGTGATATTTTAATCTCCAACCCATGGACCAAATTTGCTTCCTTAGTACTGACCTTGATCGTCATTTTTGGGCTCGTTATCATCTTGCCACGCATTCGCATTCTATACGGTTTGGTTCTCATGGTTGCGCTGGTAGGACTCCACTATATTTTGGTTCAATGGTCATTCGGACAGGGCTATATCCTCGCCCAAATCGTGCCAGCGACCAGTTGGACGCTTCTCTTTGTCAGTTTGACTCTCTACCGGGGGCTGACCGAAGAAAAGGAAAAGCGACTGATCCGCAAGGCCTTTCAATCCTACCTGCACCCTGACATCGTCGCTGAGCTAACGAATGACCTGGAGAAATTAAAGCTCGGCGGACAACGTATGGACTGCACCATTCTCTTTGCAGATGTAAGAAACTTTACCGTCATTTCAGAACGGATGTCTCCAGAGAAGTTAGTCGAACTCATGAATGCTTATTTTGATCCCATTGCAAAAGCAATCATTCAGGCAGGCGGCTACATTGATAAATTTATTGGCGATGCCATCATGGTCGTGTTTGGGGCTCCCAAACCCAGTAACAAGCACGCGGTCATGGCCTGCCGAACAGCCCTCGCCATGCAACGGATCGTCACAAACTTGGCGCCTTCATTAGAAGAAAAATTCTCAATAGAACATTTTGCCATCGGCATCGGCCTGCATAGCGGACCCGTTATTGTCGGTAATATCGGGACGAAAGAACGTCTCAACTACACGGTCATGGGCGACACAGTGAATCTGGCCTCAAGGCTGGAAGAAGCTACCAAGGCCCTAGAAGTCAGCATCTGTTTGAGTGAAACAACTCAGCAACTCATCGCCAACCAGTTGGAAACGCATTATCTCAATGAAATCACCGTCAAAGGGAAACAGGCCCCAATTCGGGTCTATGAACTTATCGATGAATAAATAAAAAAGGGCAGAGGTTGCGTAGAACCCCTGCCCTTTTTATTCAAACCCTGCTGCTAATTACTTACGACGTCTCAAAATCCCGAGCGTCCCAAGTCCCAAGGCGAGTAGCGTCGCACCCGCAGTTGAACTTCCCGCTGCCGTGATCAAGGAACAACCCCCCGCGGCATTGAGTGCATCTTCAAGGGAACCATCGTCGGCGGCACTGCCTTCATCACCACTCCCGGTCCCATCGTCACTGCCTGCGGTGCCGTCGGAACCACCTGTGACGGGATCGGCACTTTCAGAACCTTCTCCGCCGTCACCTTCTCCGCCGTCGTCGCCATCGCCGCCGTCGCCGCCGTCGCCGCCGTCACCACCATCACCGCCGTCGCCGCCGTCACCACCGTCACCACCGCCGCAATCGCCGGCACAGTTTTCGGCATCTTCTCCACGCTCGCAAACGCCATTGCCACATTCGACAGATGGATCTTCATCGACGCACGAATTCGAACAACCGTCTCCGTCGACGTTGTTGCCATCATCGCAAGACTCGGGAACATCGACAACGCCATTGCCGCATGTCGTCGTTCCATCACCATGATTGGTGCAATCATTGCGGCACATGTCACCATTGTTGGTCACGTTGCCGTCATCGCAACCCTCACCATCATCTAAAAGGCCATCACCGCATTCACCCGCTTCGATCAGACAATTTTCATCACAGCCATCTCCATTGTCGGTGCCTCCATCTTCACATTCTTCACCGGCTTGGAGAATACCGTCGCCACATGCTGGAGACCCTTCATTCGTACAATCGGCAGCACAGCCATCGCCATCCTCATTATTGCCATCATCACATTCTTCTAGATCGGGAGCTTCATTATCGCCCCAGAAATTGGCATCCGGGATGGTATCTTCCGCGTTTGTATTGCTATGAGAGTCATGAATTACTCCATCACCACATCTCGCTAGAATACAATTTGACTTACAATCATCATTGTCATTCGCGTTATAGTCTTCGCAATGCTCGCTGTCACCTTCGCCATTCTCAAGCCCATCGTTGCAGACAGTATTAACCGCTGTGTCAGCGTAGGTTGTTACCGTAAAACCCAGCGCGAGCACACAGGCGAAAACTCCCATTAAAGTATATTGAACTAGTCGTGTCATATCCCGACCCCCTATATCTGAACCCATCATATTCATTAAGCGAAACGCGTTCGTTTCCCTACGGTTTCACTTAAGCCCTGAAATTGTGTATGCGAATTTCCCCGAGATTCCCAAACCAATGTCTATCAATGGACAAAATTCACTCCAAAGTCAATGAATTTGGTCTGATTGGGGTCACAGGACCCGGAGCATTTTGTGTAGCTGGGGGATGACGCGTACGTCCTGCAAGACCTGTTGGGCCTCGACCTGCCAGGCCGCCAGTTGCTCTAAAGCCGGCGCCTGCCGGAAGGCAGCGAAATCACTCGCTGGTTGCAGAATGAACGGAATCATAGGATTCGCCGCGGCCACGAGACGCACGGCTTCGCTCCAATCATCAGCCTTGGTCGCAGCTGAAACCACGACCTTGATATAGAGTTCTTTATCCCGGCCGAGCGTGATAAAGCGGCGATGCGCTTCCCATTGGGCGGCAACGCCCGTCACCGAGGGCAACTTGAGATCCATGGAGATAATGTTGATCCACGGCAGGAGGCGCGCTAACTCCTCATAATGAATCCCCGCCGTCTCCAGGAGGATTTGATAACGCCCCTGCAGGGTCGGCAGCCATTCAACGAGAAAATCCGTACTCTCCAGGGGCTCGCCCCCGGTAATCGACAAGACCTTAACATCGGTAAAGTCGCTCAAAATCTCATTGAGCTGACGGATGCTGACCGGGTTGGGATAGTTCTCAAACTGCTTGGTGAAGGGGACGCGTTCAACCCGACAGTATTCATTCTGAATAAAAGAGGTCGGTGTATCGCAGTACTGACAACCAATCGAGCAGCCTTGAAAGCGCACAAAGAGATGGCGTTCCCCGAGCCGGGTTCCTTCACCTTGGAGGCTGGAAAAAATTTCGATGATGGGAGTTGCTACTGTCATAGTTGGCATCCAATTAAATCCCTCCTAGCCTCCCTTTACAAAAGGGAGGGACCTCAAGTGGAAACCGATATCTCCCCCTTTGTAAAGGGGGATCGAGGGGGATTTAACCTACAACACCGGCCGGACCTTAGAAATATCCCGACTGATACTCTCAAATTCCTGTTTAAAATCCGCTAAGACATCCTGCGCAAATGAAATAGGATCAATCTTATAATCCGCTAAGCCTCTGGTCGGTACGGGCGTCCCTTGCGATGAGATGTTGATCCCGGCATGCAACAAAGTCGAGACCTGAGAGGCCGTCGCTATGGAGACGGTGAGCTTATCATCCCCCTCATACAGGTCATTACCGGTTCGTCGCAAAGGCGCTTGAATCCTTTGCTGTATCAGGCTGACCAGCAAGCGCTGCAACAAGATAGTCTGCGGCAAATCATTGTTAAAAAACTCGCCGATGAAATGGAGCATCCGCTGACTCGCAATCGGCCGTTGATGGCGGACATCTTCAAGATCGACCATGCGCTCGAGACTGACATCACAGGCCCCGACAAAGGCAACGAGGGCGTCCCCTAATTGACCGGTTTTCTCATAGATCCAGTGCGAACGTAATTGGGACCCGTCGTAAGTTATCTCGTTGTCGATTAATTGGACTCTCATGCAAAGCGCTCCTTCATCCGCTCCCAAATCCCCGCTTCTTTATACGCACGGATGGAACGCAGACAAGATTCACATTGACTACATTGGATTGAGTCCGCCTCATAACAGCTCCAAACCAAATCGAAAGGAACATCCATTTCGATACCCTGACGCACAATCGTCGCTTTATCCCAGTCTTGCGTGTAACTGACGACCTGCACTTTGTTAAGAGTCGAATAGCTCAAAAATTGAGTTGCCACCTCGACGAAGGCCGCACTATTATCGGGAAACGTCACCGCTTCTTCCGCATTAAAACCTGTCACAACCCACTGGGCATGTCGCTCTTCAGCATGGGCCGCAGCAATATTCAGAAAGATCCCATTGCGATTCGGGATCCAGACGGCCTGTGCGGATTCCGTCGTTCGCACTTTATCATCGAGCTCATCGTTCGCTAATAACGGCAAGGCACGCTCACGGTTTGTCAGTGCACTCTGGCCCAACGACGCCAGCCAGGGAAGTTTGATAGCTTGAAAAGGAACCTTCAAGCGTTGCGCAATCTCTCGGGCTGCATTCCGCTCCGGAGTGGCCGCTCGTTGACCATAGTCAAAATAGAGGGCGAGGCACGGCGGACTGAACTCACGGGCACGATACGCCGAAACACACGAATCGAGTCCCCCGGAGAGGATAAGCACTGAAGATGTCATGGGGAAAGGCTAAGCTATTATACCGCTTCCGGCAACTGCAGGCTGAGATAATCACGATAGGCATTCATGACCTTAAGGTAGTAGCGCCGAGAGGGATTCTGGCCCCGCTTGACCTGGCGGCCAACGGCCGTCGGACCCATGTTGTAGGCTGCAAGGACATGGTACCAATTATCCGCCCCAAAGCGTTCCCTTAAAAAAGAGAGATAACTGACCCCAGCCTCAATATTAGCCGTCGGGTCTTGCAACAGACCCATTGCAGAGCCATAGGGACGGACATCCAGCTCAAGCTCACGGAGCACGATCGGCTTGATCTGCATGAGGCCAACGGCGCCCGCGTAAGAAACGACTTCAGGTCGGAACGTGCTCTCTACCTTAATAATAGACAGGACCATGAGGGGGTCCATTTGGTTTTTCTTGGCAACATGCAAGACCTGCTCGGCAATGCGCCGCTGTTCCGGTACGGAGATCTGCTGCGACTCCTGCCGAATAATCTGCTGGACCCGCATCGTGGCCTCATGGCCGTAACGACTCGCCAGTCCCGCTGATCCTACGCCGGTGCGCAGTTCTAAGTTATGGTTAATAATGCCTAATGCGAGGGAGAGGGCAAACAGGGCCGTCCAGAGGATATTCCAGCGATATAGGGGGTTGATCAGTATTTTTGTCATCGTGACCATAGATTGTGCAATCCCTATGCCCACGGCAAGTAATCCCCCTTAACTAACCGATATCATTAAATTAATAATCTTTATCGACCCACGGACCCCCCTCAAAATCCGCCTCAATCTGACCTCAATACCCCCCCAAAGCGATGTCCGCAGTCCCCACACCTACGCAATCCTCTCAGCCCACCTTTAATTAAGGGGTTCCCCTAGAGAGCAACGTCAGATGAGGGATTGTTAAGGGAGAGCGCGGTATCTCTCCCTTAACTAAAGCCTCCTGGAAGCTGTGCTTTCAGGAGGCGAAACGAGTTACCCCGCCTTCCGGTATGCCCTTAAAAAGGGCTCCAGACAAAGGCGGGGCGAGGGAGGTACTTTTAATGGATGACGCTAACGCGTTAAGCGGCCTTCTTATTTATCGTGTTAAGCCGTTTCTCCAGATTTGAGATCTTCTTCTGGAGCTTAACGAGTTCACCATGCGACGGAATACTCAAGATGCTTAAGACCTGCTCCTTGGTGTTACTCGCGGAAACGCGGGCCCGTGCAATCCACTCAGTGGCGTTAATGCGATCACGCAAATCTTCCAGATTGCGCTTAGCTTCGCTAATGATGCGATCGCGATTGGCGGCGTTGAACGGAATTAATTCAACATCCTTCGCACGATCAACAACGTCCTCGGCCAGACGGCGGATTTCCCGCTCCAGGTCTTCTTTTTTATCCGCAGCAACAGTGTAAATGCCATTGGCACGAACCTTTTCTAACAGGTCCTCAACACTGTTCCGAAGCTCACTCGTCGCTTCTTCGGCACGATCGATCACCCGCTTGGCAATCTTTTCCGCTTCAACCTCGATCTTGTTGATCAGATCCGTCAAAGAATCGAGTTTTGCGATCGAAATTCTTGAATTGCGTTTCGGAGCGCTGCGCTTCTTAGTCGCCTTGCTTGCCTTCTTGGCAGGACTTTTCTTGGCAGCCGGACGCTTGCGCGTCGTCTTCTTCAAAGTCTTAGTAGCTTTTTTCGTAGTGGCCATTCCTAGTACCTCCTCTTTAAGATAAATAAACGCGATATGCGCGGTTTAGCCTTTTCCTAACAATCAGGCCCCACAGGTAACACGGCGCGTTAAAGTTGTCAACAGTTTTTGTGCACCGTGTCATACACTGTTTTGTTTCACGCCACATATTACAACTAACTGAAATTATTAAATATATTAAGTTAGCGGGCGGCCTGAATTTGTTGGATCTTTAGCTGAATACTGCGCTGGCCCCGGAACTCATTCCATTCGGGACGATAGGCAAGACGAAAGAATTCCGCCTCTCGTTGCGACTCATAAATCGCCGCCAGATTGAAACCGATTGCTGACCATTGGCGACTCTCACCGGCCACTGTCACCTTGAGGTGTTGATCCCCGAGAATGCGCGGGCTCACCAAGCGCACCGACTCCGTAACAAAAAGAGGCGCCCGAAAACCCATGCCATAGGGACCGATCCGAATCAGGTCATTCACCACCTGTTCACAAATCTCGGCGGTTGTTAAGACCTGATCAATCTTGAGCGTGGCGCGAAAGCCTTCTGGCGCCAAAGCCGCAACGGCCGCTTGGAGAGCAACGGTAAAATCAGTCAGTTGGGCCGCATCAATCTTAAGCCCCGCGGCCGCCTGATGACCTCCATAGCGAAGCAAGTGTTCTGAGCAAGCCGCAATTGCATCATAAACACTGACGCCCCCATAGGTGCGCGCACTGCCAACACCCACATCACCTTGGAGCGCGATGACAATCGCCGGGCGTTTGAAGTGTTCTGTCAACTTAGCCGCAACGATGCCCATGACACCGGGATGCCATTGATCGGCGGCCACCACGATCGCCCATTGTTTGTGCGCCTCGTCTTGACTCTCCACCTGGGCAATGGCTTCAGCAATCATCTGGGCTTCCACTTTGCGGCGCTCTTGATTGAGCTGATCCAAATGTTGGGCAAGATGATCGGCCTCTCGTCTATCTTGAGTCGTCAATAACTGAACTCCCAAACGCGCATCCGCCATACGTCCGGCGGCATTGAGACGCGGGGCGATTTGAAAACCGACTTCCCAGGTATCCACGGCCCTACCACTCGTCGACGTCACTGCCTTGAGAGCCGCAATGCCGGGGCGTTGTCCGGTTTCGAGGATCTGCAGTCCATAGCGCACCAGCAAGCGATTCTGCCCCAACAAAGGAACCATGTCCGCAACCGTACCCAAGCATGCAAGATCAAGTTCCTCTTTGAGATCCGGTTCGCTCCGACCGCGAAAAAAATCCTGTGCTCTCAACTGAGCACGTAAAGCAATCACGAGATTAAACACAAGTCCCGCACTGCACAGAGTCTTATCGGGATGCAAACTTTCCGGGTGCTTCGGATTGACAAGGGCCTCACACGGAGGAATCTTGGTTGGACTCTCATGATGATCCACAACAATCACTCGTAAGCCATTGGCGCGCGCCCATTCGAGTTCTTCAAAGGCACTCGTTCCATTATCAATGGTCACCACGACGTCAGCACCAGTTGCCTTGATGCGTTCAAGTCCGGCTATACTAACACCATAACCGTCGTGAATCCGGTCGGGAATGAACACATCGACATCAAGCCTGCAGTGCTTAAGAAACTGGGAGAGAATCGCACATCCCGTCATCCCGTCCACATCATAATCGCCGAATAAAGCGACGCGCTGTCCCTGTTCGATGGCCTCGATAAGCACACGGCAGGCATCCTGAATTCCCGGAATCTGCATGGGGTCAGGAAGATCGGCCAAACGCCCATTAAGATGTTGATGAATTTCACCTGATTCCGTCAGACCTCGGTTGATAAGGCACTGAGCGACGACCGGCGAAAGTCCGTGTTCAGCGGCTAGTTGGTTAGCGAGGGCTTGTTGGGGTTCTTGGATAATCCATTCAGCGTCGCAGCTGATGAAACTCACTAGGCTTTCTTTCCAGAGACAGCAGGTGATACCCGAGGCCACCACTTGTGGACCAGAAGATAAACGGGGCTCGCCACAAAAATTGACGAGTAGGTCCCGGCAATGACCCCAACGATCAGGGCAAAAGCAAAGTCCCTAATCGCCCCTTCAGCGATGACATACAGCACGACCACCACAAAAAGCACGGTGATTGAAGTAATAAGCGTCCGACTCATCACCTGGTTGATAGACTTGTTAATGATTTCTTCCGTCTCTTCTCCGAGATCCGCCGCAGTATTCTCACGAATTCGATCATAGAGAATAATCGTATCGTTGATAGAATAGCCGAGTATGGTCAGCAGCGCCGCGACGGAGGTCAGGCTAAAACTCGCTTGCACTAATGCGATAGCGCCGAGAGTAATCATGATATCGTGAACAAGAGCCACGATGGCACCGGGTGCAAACTGGAAATCAAAACGGAAACCAATATAAATGAGGATTAGTAAACAACTGACCAGGATGGCCACCTGAGCCTTACGGCGTAACTCTTTTCCCGCCTTGGGACCCACCGATTCTTGCTGTTGAAGCGTCACTTGATCCGCCCCAAAGACCCCTTGAATTGCTACGGTAATTGGGTCGGTCGCATCATCAACGCCCTCCGGTGCCAAACCTGCTTTGATGGAAAAACGATTTTCGTCCGCATCTCCATAATGGCGAACCGTTGCATCGCTGATACCCGCCTGGTCCAGCGCCTCGCGGATCTGCCCTTCAGTGACGGCTTCACTAAAACTATAGAGCAGTTTGCGCCCGCCGGTAAAATCCGTATCAAAGTTCAGTCCCTTCGTCGCCACCAAATATATAGAGGCCACTACGACAACGAGCGAAAGTACGGCCGAAGGGATGCGATATTTAGTAAAAGCGATATGTGTTCTCATTAGACACTCAACTTATCTGGGTTGCGCCCATAGACATACCAGGTCTGCAATAGCTTGGTGAACACCAGGGCTGTAAATAAAGTCGTCGTTATGCCAATCATCAGCGTAACCGCAAAACCACGGATGGGGCCCGTTCCAAATTGATAGAGGACCACTCCCGCTAAAAAAGTCGTTACATTCGCATCAATAATCGCACTCGTTGCATTGCTATAACCGGCTTCCATCGCCGCCCGCGCCTTGCGACCATCGCGCACCTCTTCTCGAATCCGCTCAAAGACAATGATATTGGCATCCACCGCCATCCCGAGCGTGAGAATAATCCCCGCCAGCCCCGGAAGGGTCAACGTCGCCTGAAATAAGGTGAGGATGGAAAAAAGCAGGAGAACATTGACCGTTAACGCCACCGTCGCAAAAATCCCGGACAGTTTATAATAAATCATCATAAAGATAACGACGAGCAGACCTCCGATCAGCAAGGCCTTGATGCCTTTTTCAATGGAGATCTTACCCAGCGACGGACCAATGATCGTTTTGGTCCGCTCTTCCAAGGTTGCCGGCAAGGCCCCCTCACGAAGCACCAAGGTCAGGTCCTCGGCCTCGCGCAACAAACTCTGATAATCACCATAGCCCAAGGTGATCTGCGCGCGCCCCTGGGGGATCTTTGATTTAATGACCGGGGCCGAACTGACACGATCATCTAAAACAATCGCCAAACGCTTATTGACGTTGGCGCCGGTCAATTCACCGAATAGCTCCGCCCCCGCATCATTAAAAGTAAGACTGACGTAAGGCTCATTGCCCTGTACCTGCACTTGCGCGTCCGACAACATATCGCCGGTTAGCTCGGCTTTTCTCTTGAGCAAATAAGGCGTCCCCCCGGTAATTTTTTTAGCCACCGGATCGTATTTTACGGAGAACGACACCTCATCACCCTCAGGAATCTTGTCTTTGAGTGCCGCGCGGATTGCAGCCACATCCTTGTCGGTATACCCTTTGATGTCCTGTTCTTGACGAACCTCCGCCACCAATTGTGCTAAGGTGGCATCATTGATTTCCTCATCAACGAGTTTGAACTCGAGACGCCCTCCCCGTTTAATCAGCTGGATGGCGCGTTCCGGGTCACGCACGCCGGGCAATTCCACGGCAATTTTTTCGGTCCCTAACTTCTGAATAGAGGGTTCGGACACCCCGTGTTTATCAATGCGGTTACGAATGGTCTCAACCGCCTGCCTCATGGTGAGATCTTTGGTCCGTTGTTGAAACGAAGGCGTCAGCATCAAGACATTGTTGGTCGCGTCACTTTCCTCAGGGACACGTGCAAGTACTCCATCGTAATTATTAATGATGTAAGACCGAAACTTCTGGCTGGCGGCTTCATCAGGAAGAGCCACCTTGATCTTGTATGAATCGGGAACACGCTCAATACTCGTCACTTGAATTTTTTCGCGCTTCAACAAACGTTCCAGCTCAGACGCGAGTATATCCGCCCGGGCCTGTAAGGCCTCCTCAATCACCACATCAAACTCAATATAGATACCTCCGCGCAGGTCCAGGCCGAGGTTAAGCCCTTTTTTGGGAAAAATTCCCGCAACCGCCGGCAACTTCGCCGCATCCCCTTCGGCCAATTCATTACTCCAACCCATCAGGGTCGGAGTGAGCACATAAAGAGAGGCCACGATAGCCACGGCAATACTCAGAGCTTTCCAACGCCAATTCTCGGGCATAACTTACTTCTTTTTTTCCTTAGAGTCTTTTTTTTCAGCTGGTTCGGCCCCCGTGAGCACTTGGGCCACCTGTTTCTTATCCAACTTGATGCGGACATTTTCGGCAATCTCCACACCAACCGTCGCATCAGTGACCGAAGTAATCTTTCCGAAGATGCCCGAAGCCGTCACGACCTCGTCGCCCCGTTTCACTTCGCTGAGCATCGCTGCGTGTTTCTTTTGTTGTTTCGCTTGGGGACGAATGAGGAGAAAATAGAAGATCAAGAAAACCAAGATCATCGGCATAAAGAGACCGAGACCGCCGCCGGCTCCCTTGCCGCCTTCCCCGCCTGGAGCCGACATCGCCCAAGAGACGATGGGTAGAAGACTTAATAAAATTCCCCCGAGGCCCCCTTTATAAAGAGGGGAAGCCCAGGTGCTAATCAATGCCTTGCGCCCGTTTCTCATAAAATTCCTTTTTAAAGGCCACGAAACGATCGGCCTCGATAGCCACCCTCATCTCGCGCATCAAGTTCAAATAATAATAAAGGTTGTGATACGTCCCCAACCGTGAAGCCAAAATCTCTTTAGATACAAAGAGATGGCGAAGGTAGGCCCTACTATAATGACGACAAGTCGTGCAAGAACAATCTTGCTGAATAGGGCGCTCATCCCGGCTAAAGCCCGAATTACGGATGTTCATGTCGCCGTAACTCGTGAAGAACTGGCCATTGCGGGCATTGCGCGTCGGCAGGACACAATCAAACAGATCGGAACCGGCGGCGACCCCTTCGACGAGGTCTTCCGGATAGCCCATGCCCATCAGGTAACGCGGCAGGCTTGCGGGAATCCGCGGCGTAATTGCTGAAACGATCTTGCGCGTCTCAGCAATGGGCTCACCAATAGCCAATCCGCCCAGCGCAATCCCGGCAAAACCTTCACCGGGAGATTTCTCATTGAATTCAAGTAAGCGTTCCAGACATTCTTGTCGCAAATCGCTATAGACCGAGCCTTGGACAATACCGAAAAGTCCTTTGTCCGCAGGCGATGAAGATCGAAAATGTTGAAGACTCTGTTCTTCCCACTGCAGGGAAAGCTCCATGGAACGCCGCGCTTCTTCCGCGGTCGCCGGATAAGGTGTACATTCATCCAGCACCATGATGATGTCACTGTCCAAGGCAAGTTGGATTTCGATCGAACGCGCGGGGCTTAAGAAAAATTCCGTCCCATCGACGTGGGAACGGAACCGTATCCCCTCCGGTTCGAGCTTGCGCGTCGCCGCCAACGAATAGGCTTGGTACCCCCCGGAATCCGTCAGGATGAGCCCCGGCCACTGCATGAATCGATGGAGACCCCCGAGTTCCGCAATCGTCTTCTCACCCGGTCGCACCATCAGATGATAGGTATTGCAAACCAACAGCTCGGTCCCGATGGCATCGAGTTCATCGACCGTCATCGCCTTGACCGTCGCCTGGGTTCCGACCGGCATAAAGGCCGGCGTATGAACCCGCCCACGAGCGGTCTCAATCAAACCCGTCCGCGCTTCACTCTCGGACGAATTCGCATCGATTTGGAATGAAAAGGCCATGGGCTCACCCTCTTAACCTATCAATAACACTTCGACAAGAAATCGCGTCTTGGCTGATCGGGGTCCAATATGCTAGCCCTGTCGCCTCAGTGAGGAGGACTGCATGGAATCCGAATTCTTATTTGCAACGATGTTTAATCTGGGAATTAACCTTATCTACACCATCTTGGCGCTGGTCTTAGGTATTGTCGCTCTTGTCGTCATCGACAAGAAATTACTGAAGTCGATTATCGTTGAGGACGAGTTAAAGAATGGGAATATCGCGATCGCTATTTTCGCCTCAACGATCTTGATCTTTGTGGCCCTCATCGTTTCGTTCGGCCTCAAAGGGTGACCAAGGTAGTCCGCAGTGAAACGATCTAAATTCGCCATCTTTGTTGTAATTGTACTCTTGATCCTGCCTTACGTGTACCGACAGTTACAGGATAAAAATGAGGTTCAATCGAACATTGATGCCTCCTTAGCAGAGCTCAACAAGAAAATGTCACAACCGGTGAACCAAGCCGGCTTCATCGAGGAAGTCGGTTCGGGCAATGTCCTCACAGAACAACACGTTCAATATACTGTCAGGGATTTGAGTCGCGAAACCCAAGCTCGGGTCCGCTCCTGGACTTTCGGCCAGGCGCCGACGGCGACATTATCCGCCCAGGGTCTCGACACCCTCCATCACTTTGTAAACAGTTATCTGATCGGATTCAAACCATTCGATACCGATAAAATTTGGGTTCCCCTCTATACCTTGGCGTTGCGGAAAAAATACCAATACGATCATCTGCAATACAGTGGGCTCACGGATATTTGGCAGAACTCTTTGCAAGCATACTATTATACCCGTGGTGATTGCGAGGACCATGCAATTGCATTGGCCGACTGGCTGATCAGTGCCGGTCATGATGCCCGTGTCGTCTTAGGTAATTTCAAAGGAGGTGGCCACGCATGGGTCGTCTTGCTGCAGGACGGAAAGGAATATATTATTGAAGCCACCAATAAAGAGAAAATACGAAAACTCAAACATTATCCGCTCGCTCGCCTCGCGACTCAATACCATCCCAAATACCAATTTAACCGCACCAATTTTTGGGCCAATACGGGAAACCAATTCACAACCCGTTATTCGGGTTCTCACTGGGTCTTACGGTCCCGATTTAGTGGCACGCTGTAATTGATTGCCGCCAGCGGCTAAACTGCAGTATAGAGACGCCGTGAAGTTTTTGCGTCTTATAATCACCCTCATGCTGCTCGTCAGCGCGCCTTCCCTAACGAAGGCCGCCGATGAAATCGCTGACGCCAATCCAGATGTCGATTTCTCAGACCTTATCGTCGGCATCAGCTACGCGATAAGCGCACCGGAGGCCACGGACTCTTGTTTATGCGACTGGTCGCTCTCTAATGAATTTATCGCCGCTCTCAATCCTGCCGATGAATGCGACACCCTACTCATCGTCTTTATCCGCGGGGGTGGGCAATTGACTGTCGAGCTTGACTGCGAAGGGGAGGAAATAACCGAGTTCACTCAAGTTTTCATGGCACACACCCCTGACCCGGCATTAACTATATTCAAAGGAAGTGGCTGCTCACTACGCCCTTGACCATTTTTACAATCTTTTAACATCGGTTCGCTTGATTTCTTCGACAAAAGCACGCAGCCTTCAAAGATAGTTATGGAAATATCTTTCTAGGAGGTTCAGGATGGGTGCAAATCGATTGATGGGAGGCGTTGTTTTTGGAGCCTTCCTGATATTTTTTTCATCACAGGTATCCGCTGCGGTTTTCACTGTTACAAATACGGATGACGCGGGAGCGGGCTCGCTGCGGCAGGCTATTATTGATGCCGAGACCTCCGGTGGATCCGATGACATTAATTTTGATGTGACAGGGACGATCACACTAAACAGTGCCTTACCGACCTTGACACAAAGTGTGAGCCTATTGGGGCCCGGTGCCAATCAGCTAACAATTGATGCCAACGGCGCCACGACAAGTGCCCGCATTTTTACACTCGATAGCCCCGCTGATGACCAAAGTTTCAACATCTCGGGGCTGACCCTGACCGGGGGACGCTCTGCCGGCGGCCCTAACAGTGATGGTGGGGCCATCCGCATCGAAAGTGGAGACACACTCGATCTTGCTTTTTGCACCTTCACAAATAATGACACTTCGATCGCAGACCGTAATGGTGGTGCTATTGACATTGACTTTAATGCTACCGTCACAATCGACAGCTGCACGTTCAGCAACAATAATGCAACTGACGGCGGCGCTATTCAAAGTGGTGGGAGTCTCTCGATAAACAATAGTACGTTCTCCAGTAACGAAGCCAAGAACACTGGAGGAGGTGGTGCTGTATTGAGTAACGGCGGCGATCTCGTAATCACGAATAGCACATTTAATAACAATAAAGCCGAAGGAAGTGCCGGCGCTCTCTATACCAGTGTCAATGCATCTATCAGCAACTCAACCTTTGCGGCAAATGAAGCGGGCCCCACTGAGGACGGCGGTGCTATCTATATTGTCGCAGGCGCGAATGTCACCATAGACAACGTAACAGTTAGCGGGAACACCGCTGGCTCTGGCGCGGGTATCAGCGCAGTAACGGGAACCGGTACGATCAAGAATACTATTCTTGCCAATAATACCGGCGGCAACTGCGACGGGGCTGTCGTCTCCGCTGGCAACAATATCGACAGTGGAACAAGTTGTGGCCTAGGCAGCAGCGGTGACCAGAGCTCGACCGATCCTTTGTTAGCCACTCTGCAAAATAACAGTGGGCCCACTCGGACTATGGCCCTGCAAGCAGGAAGTCCCGCCATCGATAAGGGATCCTGTACGGATATCGGCGGCAACGATGTATTTCTTGATCAGCGCGGTTCCGAGCGTCCTGCCGGGACAACCTGTGACATCGGTGCCTTTGAAGTTTCGGTCTGTGGAGATGACATATTAGGTGCGGATGAAGAATGCGACGACGCCAATACAATCGATACCGACGACTGCACCGCCGCATGCAAAGACAACATTTGTGGAGACGGGAGCGTCCTCGAAGGCTTTGAAGATTGCGATGACGGCAATACTGACGATGGCGACGGCTGTGACAGTACTTGTGTCGATGAAGAAGGGGTCGCCGGCATCGGCGGATGTGCTCTAATCCGCCGCTAGGGCCCTATTTTTTAGTCTTGCATAATGATAGGGAATCCGGTCAGACTAGGTCACCATGAGCCAACAAGAACCCAAAAAACGTCCGGCGGTTTCAAGCCATTTTGATGACGATGCCTTTGCCCCCGGGCAGATTATCCGTAAGGGCATGGGGCATAAAGAGGCCATCCAATCCGACTTTGAACGGGATTACCACAGCGATATCATTAGCAAAATAATCGCTAACGATTACATTTACACTGAAAAGGATATTACTTTCTATTTGGCCACGGATTTTGGTTTTTGTTACGGCGTCGATCGTTCTTTAGAGCTGGCTCACGAAACAATTAAACACTTTCCGGACCGGCGTATCTTTCTAACAACTGAAATCATCCATAATCCCTATGCGAATAAAAATTTGCGCAAGCTGGGGGTCCAATTTCTTTCCGGTCAGTACAAAGCCGAGCTAGGGATCGAAGATGTGACTCGAGAGGACATTGTCATCCTGCCTGCATTTGGCACCGACGTCGCCATGCTGAAAACGCTTAAGACCAAAGGATGCACGATGGTCGATACTATTTGTGGTTCCGTACTCAATGTCTGGAAGCGCGTCGAAGATTATGCCAGCGACGGATATACATCCATCATTCACGGCAAGTATTACCACGAAGAATCGGTAGCGACTTCGTCGCGGGTACTCGAATATAATGGCGGCAAATATCTTCTCGTGCTCGACATGAAAGAAACCGAGTATGTCGCCAACTACATCCTGAACGGCGGCAATAAAGCTGAATTTCTTGAAAAGTTTAGCAAGGCGGTTTCACCGGGCTTTGACCCGGATAAAGATCTGGAAAAAATCGGCCTGGCCAATCAAACAACTATGCTCTCTAGTGAGTCCTTGGCAATTGCTGATTATTTAAAAGATGTCATGATCCAAAAATACGGGGCTGGCAAACTTGCGGAACACTTCCGCAACTTCGATACGATTTGTTCGGCGACTGAAGACCGTCAACAGGCGATTCTCAAACTGAAAGATGCACCGCTTGATGTCATGATCGTCATTGGTGGCTACAACTCTTCGAATACCAACCACTTGTGCAAAATTGCCGGTGAGTATTTTACTAGCTTCCATATTGAATCGGCAGAGTGCATACTATCGGCTCAGGAAATTCAACATAAGCCTTACGGTCAATGGGAGACGGCAATCACTCAAGACTGGCTCCCTGAAAAACCCTGCCGTATCGGAATCACGGCTGGCGCTTCAACGCCAAATCAGGTGCTCGGTTCTGCGATTGAAAGGATCTTATCGTTTGATTTTTAATGGAGATAGGGAGGAACTATGAAAAACAGTCATAAAATAACCTGCTTAGTTATGGGTATGAGTTTAGTTGCATTCGCGCACTCCGGTCTCGCTAAGGGTACGGAAGTTCCGGAAGACACGTCCCCTTCTGCGTGTTCCGGATCGATGAGCAAAGCAGAATGCCACCGCTGGTATGAAATGGTCGAAAAAGAAAATCCCGACGCCTGTGCCGGCTATAAAAAGGGCTCCAGAGAGTGCGGCGACTGGCATGCCGTCAAAAAATATGTTCCACCACCGCCGCCGCCTAAAGTCGAACCGCTTGTCTTGCACGGCGTAACCTTTGAGCTTGATAGCAGCCAAATCCGTCCTGAATCGTATCCTGTGCTTGATGCGAACGTCACCATGCTGCAAAAGCATCCGAATGCCAATGTCGAAGTCGTTGGACATACGGATAGCACCGGCTCCGAGGCCTATAACCAAAAACTCTCGGAGGCACGCGCCAAGTCGGTCATGAACTACTTCATCAGCAAGGGTGTCTCCGCAAGTCGACTATCGGCGAGCGGACGCGGGGAAAGCAGTCCGGTAGCTGATAATAAAACGAAGGAAGGGCGCGCACAAAACAGGCGCATCGAACTGCACCGTTAGACTAAGTCGAAGACGGGCTGTTCAGGATCAACATCGCATCGCCGAAACTAAACAGTCGGTAATGCTGAGCGACCGCTTCGCGATAGGCGTCCAAGATAAATTCGCGACCGGCAAATGCGGAGACCAGCATCAACAAGGTCGACTTGGGCTGATGGAAGTTCGTCAGGATACGGTCCACAACTTGAAACCGGTAGCCCGGATAAATAAATTTCCGCGTATATCCGGGTCCGGCCTGGAGGGGAGACTGTCCGGTCTCTCCTCCAGGATCCCAGACTGACTCCAAAGTTCGTACTGTTGTCGTCCCTATCGCCGTCACCCGTCGCCCTTCTTTTTTGGCACGTTGAATTTTCTCAAGGCTTGCCGCAGGGATCTCATAACTCTCTCCGTGCATTTTATGTGCGGTCACATCATTCGCTCGGACGGGCTGAAAAGTATCGCGACTCACGTGCAAGATCACTCCCGCGGTCTCACAGCCACGCGCATTGAGATCTGCCAATATCTCGTTCGTAAAATGAAAACCCGCTGTCGGCGCCGCCGCTGCGGTCCCAGTCTTGGCGTATACCGTCTGGTAGCGTTGCACGTCCTCGTGTTTGGATTCAAAGGGGGCGTCACGTTTGATGTAAGGCGGTAGTGGTGGAAGACCGGCAGCCGTGATTAAATCAAGTAAGTCCCGTGAAATAGGCGAAAAAATAATCGTCCATTCATCTCCACGACCCGACAGTCTCCCTTTCAGTTTACCGCTAAATGTAACCTCCACTCCATCTTTCAGTTTATTTGCCGGACGTACCAAGCAGGTCCATTCAGCATCGCGCCGTTGATCGAGTAAAAGAACTTCCACCTGGCGGCCTGTTTTCGTCTGTCCATACAGGCGTGAAGGCATGACTCTCACTTCGTTGAAGACCAGAAGATCCTCAGGACCAAAAAAGCTCGTGAAATCAATGAAGCGCTTGTGTTGCCAACTTTTTTGGAATGGATCGAGGACCATCAGACGAGAAGCACTGCGGTCGGGAAGTGGTTGCTGCGCAATAAGTTCCTCGGGGAACTCATAATTAAATAATTCGATGTCCATGGATTAATAGGAACGTTTAATTTCAACGCCCGGATAATAAAAATTCAATATCTCACGATACCCTCTACCGCGATCCGCCATTCCGCGTGCGCCCCACTGGCAAAGCCCGACGCCGTGCCCATTACCCGAACCGACAAGTATCAATTGTTCGTTGAGTTCAAGTATATTGAAATTGGTCGAACGAACCCGACTATAGCCCAAGAGCTGTCGAAAGCGATTGCTGTTAAGCGCAACCGTTTCAGCATCCGTAATGATGGCAACCTCATGAACGCGTTGGCTGTCCTCGTCGTTGATGGGAATCACATGACTGACTTCACCGCTCGCAAGACGCTGATCTTGAAGCATCAAGCTGAGTTCCGCTTTGCTCAATTCGATTTCCCAACCCTGATCAGGACACGCACGACAAAAAGGATCGGCCTTCGCCGTATAAAAAGTCAGTTGTTTCGCCCAGGTCCAGACGTTCGCCGCCTGCTCAGACCGCCCGCCACAACAGCTATGAAAAAAAGCCGGTATTACATTTCCCTGCCACATCAGGGTCTGTCCGCGTGTCGTCCGCACGGCTGTCACCAGCTTGGAGGGATATTCATCCAGCATGCGGAAGGCCTGGTCATTAACGGATGCCTCCAGATCATAAGCCGCATGCTGCGGATGGGCCTTGCGGTAAAGTGCGTAGGTACGTGCCGCAATCGCCTGCGCCTTCTGCGCCTCCAGCGGCCATTCCTTAGGAAGCTCCGCGGCCAAGACACCGAACAAATAGTCATCCATTGCCATTTCAACCACCTGAAGCGGATAGCGCGAGAGTGCCACGCGCACCACCGGCGTCACCCCCGCAAAAGCCGTATTCGCAAGGATTAACAAACAACAAACGACAAAAATGTGACGAAGACGGAGCATAGAAGTGCCTGAATAGATGCCAAGAATAAGCTGGAATTGCAATTTACAGATGGGGGTTGTCAGGGGGAGCGCGGTATCACCCCCTGACTAGAGCACAATGGAAGCTCAGCTTTCATTGTGCGAATTGACAAGGCGCGTCATTTAGGGTAAAGAGCTATCCAGTCTTGCCTGGGACAGGAGACTCAGATGAGCTTAAAACACATTCCGATCGGCCCCAAACTCTCTTTGCTGGTCATCTTATTCGTCAGCGGCCTGACCGCCGGGATCCAGGGACTGATTTATCTCTACCAGCCGGAAATCTTTCAGCTCGTTTCGGCTCCCGTCGCCGTGACCCTATCGGCGGCCCTCTCCGCGGTCCTCACCGGCATCACCCTTCTCCTCCTGACCCGGCGTCTGGTCGATAAGCCGTTAGAGCGGCAAAATCGCCATCTGATCCTCCTCTATGATATCGCGCGGCTGTTGAGCGAATCCGTCGCCTCCGAAGATGCCTATCAGGAAATACTCGATATTGTCGGCTGCATGCTGGATTACGACGAACTCGTCCTGTTGCTGCACCAACCCCAATCCGATACATTGAAAGTCGCCGCTACTTACGGACTCAAGCATCCCAATGATATCGTCGGTATGGAATTTGCCGCCGGCGAAGGGGTCACGGGTGCGGCCATTGCGCAGCGGGCCCCTATCAGTATTCCCAATACCCGCAATGATGAACGCTACCTCTATTACAAGGGCTTGAAGCCGGAAGACGTTTCATTCTTAACGGTCCCGTTACTCGACCCAGCGGGCGATAAGGCCATCGGCACGCTTAACGTAAGCCGCCCTGCGGATAAACCTTTTGGACAACATGAACGCGAAACAGTTCAAGCGGTTTCCAACCTCGTGTCGCTCGCGCTCCGTAATGGAAACCTGTACGGCCGTCTCAAAGAACTGTCCGTGCGTGATGAACTCACAGGTCTCTACAATAGACGCGATTGCGACAAAACGATTCAACGCGAACTGATTCGCGCCACTCGCTTCAAGCGTCAGTTGTCCGTGTTAATGATCGATATCGACCACTTCAAGAAATTCAATGACCGCTATGGCCATCAAGAGGGCGATAAGATGCTCCAAGAATTCGCCGCGCTCTTAAAGGCATCGCTGCGTGACGTCGATTATATTTCGCGCTGGGGGGGTGAAGAGTTTTTAGTTATTCTACCAAGTACGGAACCTGAAGGCGCATTAAACGCCGCTGAAAAAATCCGTCGCCGCGTCAGCCAACATAGCTTTGATAATCTCAAAATCACTTCTGATTTTCAATTTACGGTCTCCATCGGCGTCGCTACCTTTCCCGATGACGGAAAAACTGCCGAAGAGCTGGTCAGCCGTGCCGATCAAGCCCTATATACGGCCAAGGGCGGTGGTCGTAATCGTGTAATCGTCGCAGGCGCTCACGAGAAAGCCAAACAAAAGGTTGTATAAGAATTATTTCTTTGCGGGAATAGGCATTCCCAATTTCTTCATTACCTGCTGCAGATCCTCCCACACACTATTCATAGGGGCTTGCGTCGCCCCCTCCGGTCGGCAAAGCCGCCGGAACCTCCCCCTCTCGGACGCTTTGCGTCCTAGGTCGGATCTGCTTTATTTTTTAGGTATTGGTAAATTCAATTTCTTCATGACCTGCTGCAGATCCTCCCACACATCCTTCTTCTTGTATTCGTTACGGAGGAGATAGGCGGGGTGATAGGTGGGCATCATATCAATACCGGCCACCTGGTGAAACTGGCCCCGCAAACGCGTGATTCCCATTTCGGTTCCAAGTAAAGCCTTCACCGCAACATTCCCAAGGCCAATCAACATCTTCGGGCTAACCGTTGCAATTTGGCGCAACAAGAAGGGGTAGCACGTCTCTATCTCGGAAGGTTCCGGATTGCGATTATTGGGTGGGCGGCATTTGACGATATTGGCAATGTAGACATCGTCCCGTTTCAGGCCCATCGCCTCAATCATCCGCGTCAACAACTGTCCGGCACGTCCGACAAAAGGTTCGCCCTTTACGTCCTCATCTTGCCCCGGTCCTTCACCGATAAACATAATATCCGCGTTAGGGCTACCGACTCCAAAAACAATGTTGGTTCGACCACTGCAAAGCTTGCAGCGCTCACAGTCACCTATATCTGCTCTAATGTCTTCGAGACTCTCCTTTTTCAACTCATCGCTACTTGATTTTGCGAGCTGATTCGACTGCGGTAAATCGGGAATCCCCAGTTCCGCTTGATACTCAAGTTCCGCTTTGAGCTGATTGGCAATTTGCTCTCGCTCACCCATCGCCAATGATCACTAGGACCATTCACACCCTAGAGTCAACCGGTGCCTCTCCTGCCACCGCGCTCCCCCGTATAGACCTTGTTATTTGCTCGGAAGCGACTATGATGGTCCCATGTTCCTGCTTATGCTGCTAAGCGGTCTCATCGGCTCGTTCGTCATTTTGTGTCCCGGTGAGGCTTTTGCCTGGGGACCCATCACTCATCTGGATTTCGCCACCGAAGCCCTGCGCCATACGGCCGCCTATCCGGCAGCCATACGTAATATCCTCATGGCCTTTCCCAATGATTTCTTATACGGAACGCTGGCCGCCGACATCACCGTCGGCAAAAGCTACGTGGATTACATCTATAACTGTCATAATTGGCGCGTGGGCTTTCTACTCCTCAATGAAGCCAAGGATAAACGCCAGCAGGCCTGCGCTTATGGCTACCTGACCCATCTGGCGGCCGATATCATCGCCCATAATTTCTTTGTCCCGGCAACAACGATACGCAGCTATTCAACTCGCGCCTTAGGTCATGTTTATTGGGAAATGCGCTTTGATTCACGCCGCCCTAAACGTACTTGGAATCTCGCCAAAGAGATTTGCAGTGCCGATTTTTCTCATGACGACGAACTCTTTCAACGCATGCTCAAACGGACTCTCTTTTCTTTCAAAACGAACAAACGCATCTTCAATTCCATTCTTAATTTGCACAAACTGCGCCAATGGCGTGGTGGAATGAAACAACTGGACCGCAAATCAAAGTGGACTCTCTCGCGAACAGATATCTCACTCTTTCGGGGCATGGCGATAGACTCCGTCGTCACCTTCTTAGAAGATCCCGCTCATGCCCCCTGCACCCGCGTCGACCCGACAGGAGCTGACAAGCTTCTCTATGCTAAACAAACCTGTCGCCACCTCAAACGCGCCTACAAGCGACGTCTCATTACCGAAACAGAAGCCAATGCTTTTACGCGTGAGGCCCAAAACGCCCTCCAGCAGGCCGTCTATGAAGACGTCCCATTGCCGGAAGTGGCTGATATGTTTGAATAAAATCCCGCTTCCCACAATTAGCAACTTTTTCAGTGACTTGACGAGACTCAGCTGGCTTATCGTTGCTTTCGGTTGAGATTCGGGGAGGGGAGGCTATCATGAAAAAAATCATCACTCTTTTATTAGCAGGGGTCCTCTGGCTATTGCCCACGGGTTCACAATCCGTGCACGCTGCCGCCAGCTTCGATTCCTTAAATTATAAACCCGCTTCTGATCACGGTTTTTATCTCACTGTTCAAGGCTCACAAACACTGGGCAAGGGACAATTTCACGGCGGAATGAGCTTCGTCTTTGCAGATTCACCCCTGATCCTCTTAAACGCCGCCGGTACAAAAGTTCGCGACATCGTCGAAAATCAGATCTCCGCTCATGCCGCTGTCGCGGTCGGTGTCACGGATTGGTTGAATCTTGGCGCCGTGATTAGTTTTGTTCCCTATCAGAATTTCTTGTCCCCCGCGACCGGCGCCAGTGACGATGGACCGCGCATGGGAGACATTCGCCTGGATGCAAAGTTTCGCCTCCTCAATCGGGAAACGTATCCGGTCGGGATCGCTTTTGTTCCGTTTATCACCTTCCCCAGTGGCAGTAGCTCTCACTTTACTGGTGAAGGCAACGTCACCGGTGGGGCCGAAATTGTCGTTGAGTCCAAGCGCTTTGCCGACCGTTTTTCCGTATCCGCTAACGTCGGTGCGGTGATTCGTGACGACACAAATCTGAGTGCCGGTACCGATATTGGTGATCAACTGACCTATGCCGTCGGCGCCAACTTTGCCGCGCTACGCGAGCTAGAGTTCATCGCTGAACTGCGCGGTTGGACCCAATTCGATGATTTTTTCGGCTCGCAACATCGCCCACTGATGGCGCGAGGCGGTATCCGCTACTTTCCGATCCCGGAACTCGCTTTTACGGCGGGTGGCGGTGGCGCCGTCATCAAGGGCATGGGCGCTCCTAACTATGAAACTTTCCTTACTGTTGCCTACACCCCGGCTTACGACCATTATGAACCGACTCCTCCGGTTGCCTGTCCGGATAACGACAACGATGGCGTCTGTGACATGGACGATCGTTGTCCTGCCGAGGCGGGGCCGTCATCTAATTGCGGGTGTCCTCCCCAACCCGCCATGGAAGTCGATCATGAGGCCAAACAGATTCGCAGCCAAAAGATCCATTTCGCGCTCGATAAAGCGGTGATTCAGCTCAATTCACACTACATTCTGGATACAATCGCCAAGACACTGAAAGTCCGCCCGGACATCACCCATATGCGC
Organism: bacterium; assembly: GCA_965216315.1. Taxonomy (GTDB): domain Bacteria; phylum UBA10199; class UBA10199; order 2-02-FULL-50-16; family JAJFLM01; genus CBDCFN01. The sequence continues at coordinate 250,656 of CBDCFN010000015.1, forward strand.
ATTATTGGGCACACGGATAGTACCGGTTCCGACGCCTACAACCAAAAACTGTCAGAACGCCGCGCGAGTGCCGTTCGCGATTACCTCCAAGGCAAAGGGATCAAGGGCGATCGTCTCTCGCATTTCGGCAAGGGTGAATCGCAACCGATTGCCTCCAACGGTACAACCGCGGGCCGAGCGAAAAACCGCCGCGTTCAATTTGATATCGACGTACTGCCGCGGACAGTTAAATCCGCCTGTGGACGCTAAGCACATTCTGAATTTCAAGATTTGCGAAAGCCCCTAGCCGATTGCGCTAGGGGCTTTTTAGCTTCTATTAAGTAGGCCTTCGGTTGACAGAAGGTCGGCTTTCCCTCAATATCGCAGCAATTTCAGGAGTTCATCAGGCCTCCATTACAATCATTATTTGAGGAAATACCTTATGTCATCGCTAAAGAAATTTTTACTCATCGGCGCCGTTGTTATCACGAGCTTTAGTGCCACCAAGGTCCATGCGGCTGCCAGCTTTAACGCGATCAGTTTCAAACCGACTCCGAGTCAGGGTCCTTACTTTACAATCGAAGGCTCCCAAACGCTTGGACAATGGGGCTATGCGATGGGGCTCTGGTTTGAACTCACCAATAATTCGGTCATTGCATCCACCCCAACTGGCGTGCTGATTCGCGATGTCGTCAATCATGAGTTCAATATTCATGCCGGGGGTGCCGTGGGTGTCACCGACTGGCTGGACCTCGGTCTCACCATTACTTTCGTCCCTTATCAGAATTTTGACAACCCCACCTCGGGTGTCAGTGATAATGGCGCGCGCATGGGCGATATTCGCTTCGCGCCTAAATTCCGCATCCTCGACAGTGAGAAGTATCCGGTCGGCCTCGCCTTCGTTCCTTTTGTCACCTTCCCAACCGGAAATGACGCTCATTTTACCGGCGATGGCAAGGTCACCGGAGGAGGCTCACTGGTCGTTGAATCACCGCTGCTCTGGAACCGCGTCCGCATCGCCACGAACCTGGGAGGGGAATTCCGTCAGTCTGCCATGCTGGGGACGGGTAACAGCATCGACGACCGTTTTTTGTACGGGGTGGGCGCCAATGTCAGCATCATCAAGCCCGTCGAAATTATCGCGGAACTGAGCGGCTGGACTTTATTCGATAATTTTTTCAGCAACAACGCCCGCAATCTGGAAATCAACGGCGGCGTGCGTTTCATTCCGATGAAAGGCCTGCAACTCGTTGCCGGCGGGGGAACCGGCATACTCGATGGCATGGGCGCTCCGACGTATCGCCTCTTTACGAACATTTCATACCGGCATCCGGCGGAAGAGCGCATCGAGGTTCTGGCAACAAACAAGGTTCACTTTGAATACGACAAGGCGCGTATTTTGCCTAAATCCTATCCGGTTCTCGATGAGATCGCACAGACAATTCAAAAACGTGCCGTCAGTCGGGTCACTGTCGAAGGCCACACGGATAGCCACGGTTCCGATGCTTACAATATGCGCCTTTCACAACGGCGTGCCGAATCCGTCAGACAGTATCTAATTAAAAAGGGTATTCCAGCGTCTAAACTTGATTCTGCTGGTCGCGGGGAATCAAGACCTGTCTCGACTAATGAGACTCGTGAAGGGCGTGCACTCAATCGCCGCGTTGAATTTCATTTACACTTGAGGTCATCATCAAAGACTCGCATTGTGGAAAAAGACAGCGCACCGACATTCTTGGAAGGCCATTGAGGCGCTTTAAGCGAACATTTGTATTCGTAGATTCTGTGGGATACAATAGGCGCCATTAGGGTATCTGGCTCCTTCCCCCTGAGACAGAATCGACATAAAAGTACCGCATTCTTTTAAGGAGAAAAGTTATGTATTTCCCACGTATTATGCAAAGAGCCTTATTGGTCATCACTGCACTCAGCTTCGTATCCGTCGGGATCCATTCAACGGCTCTTGGGGCCACCTTCAATGTCAATAGCACAACGGATGCCGTTGATAGCAGCCCGGGAGACGGCAGTTGCAATGACGGCAGTGGGAATTGCACGCTGCGCGCCGCCGTGATGGAGATCAATGCCTTGGGGGAAAACAGCAACACGATTAACTTGCAGGCCCAGATCTACCGATTGACGATCGATCCGAGCACGACCCCCTCAGAAGGATCTTTTTTCTCCAATGATGCCAAAGGAGACCTAGATATCGCCGTCAGTACCGACATCCTCGGGCAAGGCGCCGATCAAACTGCCATTGAGGCCGACTATGATAATAACCAAGCGGCGCGCGTTATTCATGTTGTCAGCAATGATGCCACCAACACGGTTTCGCTCTTTAATCTGACAATTAGAAACGGCAACGAACCAGCTGCTGTGACCGGTGATGGCTGCGGAGGCGGCATTTTCGTTGAATTCAATCAGAATCTTAACCTCAATCGCGTCGCTGTCACTAATAACAGCGGAGATGCCGGCGGGGGGATCTATCATTCGGGTGGACAAGGTGAGATCGCGATTAATGACAGCACGATCAGTGGCAATCATGCCTTCGGCTCAACCGTCTGCGGCCCTCCAGGAGGCGGGGGAATCTATACGCGGGCGTTTACCACCATTATCAACAGCACCATTAGTGGCAATACGACCAATAACTACGGTGGAGGCCTTTTCAACGACGGCTCGGCGAGCTCCGTATTACGCAACGTGACCGTATCCAATAACACGGCCGACTTAGACGAGAACAATACCGGAAACGGCGGGGGTATCTATGACCGATCACCAACGACGATCTTCCTCCGCAATACTATTGTTGCGGGCAATTTCGATAATTCAACCTCGATTCCCGTCGTTAATCTGACCCCGGGTCTGAGCGCTCAGGTTGCCGTGCCGACGATTCATCCCGATTGCTCGGAAAACGGCGGCAGTATCGTTTCCGAGGACTATAACTTGATCGGTGATGAGACCGGGTGCGCGAGTGCCGCGTCCTGGAATCTCTCAACAGATCTAGTCGGAACCAGTGCTAGTCCGATTCCCCCGCAATTGGATCCCTTGGCCGACAACGGCGGTCCGACCCGCACCCATGCGCTTCAGGATGACAGCCCGGCCCTCGATGGCGCCGACCCGAGCGGTTGTACCGCGGACTCTGATTTCACCGTCCCCTTAACAGCGGATCAACGCGGTGAGCCGCGCCCGGTCGATGGCGACGAGAACGGCTCCGCGATCTGCGACATCGGAGCCTTTGAGTTGCAACCGACAGCCTGTGGCGACGGAACGGTCGATGCCGGCGAGGAATGCGATGACGGAAACACCGCGGACAACGACGGCTGCTCCGCCACCTGCGTCATTGAGGCCTGTGGTGACGGTGTCCTGCAAACCGACGAAGAATGTGACGACAGCAATACTGTCAATGGAGATGGCTGCGACAGCACCTGTCAGAACGAGGCGGGATTCACGCCAACATGTGGTGATGGTATTCTTCAAACCAACGAAGAGTGTGATGACGGCAACAAAACGAATGGAGACGGTTGCGATGCCAACTGCAATTTCGAATGCGGTAATGGCACGCGTGAAGGCAATGAACAATGCGATGATGGCAACGTCGTCGACGGCGACGGTTGCTCGGCCACGTGTACCACTGAAAACCTCCCGTTTGTGCTCATCGGCAAAGGCGGCTGTAGCCTGAACCCAGCCATGACCGGAAGCATCGGTGGAAGCCTTGTCTGGCTGCTGGTACCCTTTGCCGGCCTGGTCTGGAGACGTCGTCGAAGTTAACGACGACGTTTCTTGATAAAATCCCAGATCTTATGAGACAGCCGCTCCTTTGTCATCCGAGGGAGCGGCTGCTTTTTGCCTGCGGCATCGATGACAACGACTTCATTTTTTGAGTCACCGAAGGCATTCCCCTGCCGAACTCGATTGGCCACAATCATATCAAGATTCTTGCGTCGCAATTTATCCGTTGCATTCTTGATAAGGGCATTCGTCTCCGCAGCAAAGCCCACGAGAAACTGCTGGGACTTTTTACGTTGGCCCAGCGTGGCCAGAATATCTTGCGTCGCTTCGAGCCGCAGCGTCATCCCACGTGACTGGGTCGAAACAGACTTTTTTAACTTTTGTTTCGCCGGTTGAACCGGACGGTAATCGGCTACCGCCGCGGTCATGATAATGACATCCGCTGACTTCGCCTTTTTTAGAGTCGCGCGCGCCATCTCGGCAGCGCTAACGACTTCAATCACCTCGACACGCTTTGGCTTGGCAAGCGCAACCGGGCCACTTACGAGCGTCACCTTAGCACCGCGTTCCTGGGCAGCGCTCGCCAAGGCATAACCCATGCGCCCTGTAGAAGGATTGGAAAGGAAGCGAACGGGGTCGAGGTACTCGCGCGTGGGGCCGGCGGTTATAAGGACATTGAGGTTTTTGAGATCTCGTTTGGGCACTTAAATCCCCCTTAGCCAGCCTTGCCGGCAGGCTGGTCCCCCTTTACAAAGGGGGAGATCACGGTTTCAATTTATGTCCCCATTCTTGTCCCTCCCTTTGTAAAGGGAGGTTAGGAGGGATTTAATCTACCTCAAACTCCATCTACACCCGATGTAAGGTTTTCGATCTCTTACTAAGCATCGCCTCCAGCGCCTCGACAATCCTCGCCGGATCCGGCAGCCGCCCCCTGCCCTCCCAACCACAGGCCAGATAGCCTGCCTCCGGATCGAGCAACTGATAACCTAATTCCTGCAGGCACTGAATATTCAACTGCGTCGCCGGATGTTCCCACATATTGACATTCATCGAGGGACAAATAAGCACCGGTGCTTTCGTGGCCAACACCACCGTCGTCAAGATATCATCCGCCTGCCCATGCGCGAGCTTGGCCACCGTGTTGGCCGTTGCCGGAGCAATCACGACGGCATCGGCTCGGTCCGCGAGGGAAATATGCCCGATCTCCTGCTCCTGGGTCAGGTTAAAAAGTTCCGTATGGACGGGGTTCCCTGATAAGGCCTGAAAGGTCATGGGCGTCACAAACTCCTGCCCACTCGCGGTCATCATCACATGGACATCGGCACGCGCTTCAATGAGCAAGCGGACGAACTCACAGGCCTTGTAGGCGGCAATCCCCCCACAAACCCCAACAAGTATCGTTTTATCTTTTAGCATATTGGCCATCAATCGACCTTTCGCCCCCGCCAGGGAACACTAAACCGTAACACATTGATCCGCAAACCGAAAATCGATTTTGACTCTACGGACGGGATTATATAGGGTGCAGCCTCCACTGGGAGAAGGAGAGCAAAAATAATGGCTGGAACAAAAAAAACCCTATTGGCTTCATTGTTAATCTTTTCAATATGGCTGCCACAGCGCGCGGTCCATGCCGCGGCAAGCTTTGATTCCTTGAGTTTCAAACCCGCCACGGATCAAGGGTATTACCTGACCGTGGAGCAATCGCAGACTTTAGGTCAGTGGGGTTACGCCGTCGGACTGATGACGGAATTCTCTAATGACTCGGTTATCGCCTCCACAGCGACGGGCGCGCGCATTCGTGACGTCATCGAATTTCAAGTCGCCAACCAATTGGGCGGAGCCGTCGGATTATTCGATTGGTTGAACGCCGGACTCCTCGTCAGTTTTGTTCCCTATCACCAGTTTAACGCCGTCACGACCGGCATCTCCGATAACGGTGGTAAGATGGGAGATATCCGACTCAACTTTAAAGGTCGGATCTTGAACAACGAAAAGTATCCCGTCGGCATCGCCCTCGTTCCCTTTGTGACCTTTCCGACCGGGAGTGACTCCCACTTTGTCGGTAACGGCAAGGTCACGGGTGGCGCCATGCTCGTCGTCGATAGTCCCCGTGTCTTTTCAGAGCGGTTTTCGGCCGCGCTCAACATAGGAGCTCAAATCCGCTCCGGGGCCGCCTTGAGCTCCGGCACCTCCTTGGATGATCAATTCCTCATCGGGGCCGGTGTCAATTACGAGGTCACCGAAGATGTCCAACTGATCGCCGAAGTCAACGGCTGGACCCCGCTGGAAAATTTCTGGAAAAATAACGTCCGCAACTTGGAAGGAAACGGAGCGGTCCGCTATTTTCCGATCCCGGGCCTGGCCCTCACGGCCGGCGGCGGAACCGGCATACTCGATGCCATCGGCGCGCCTGATTGGCGGGTCTTTGTCGGTGTCGGTTATCGCAAGCCACGCGAAGAGATTCGTGAGGAAGTCATCCGCACCAACAAGATTCATTTCGAGTTTGATAAAGCCCGCATCCTGCCCGTATCGTATCCCATCCTGGACAGCATCGCGAACACGATCAAGAGTCGTCCGGAGATACTCCATGTCCGGATCGAAGGGCACACCGACAGTAAAGGCAGTGACGCGTATAACCAACGGCTCTCCGAACGGCGGGCGCAATCAGTACGTGAATATATGAAGAAGCGCGGCATCCCGGCCGATAAAATGAGCTTCGTCGGTCGCGGTGAAAGCCAGCCGATCGCGCCGAACCAGATCAATGGTAAGGATAATCCGGAAGGCCGCGCCTTGAACCGCCGCGTTGAGTTCCACCTGCAACTATCACCACGGGCCCGAATCAAAGTTATTAAAGAGAAAGAGGCGCCGACCTTCATCGAAGGACAACAACGTTAAGGAGACATGATTATGTATTCACCCAAATGGCTCACCATTTTAACAACGGCGGCCTTTCTTTCGGTTGCAAGTTTTACGGCACACGCAGCTAGTTTTACAGTCACTAAAACCGCCGATACGGCCGACGGCACCTGCGATGCGGACTGCTCACTGCGCGAGGCCGTGATTGCGGCAAACGCGGCCGGCGGAACCAATGATATCACCCTGCCGGCCGGAACCTATGTGCTGGATCTCGTCGGTGCATGCGAAAATTCAGCCGCAACCGGCGATTTGGATATCGTCAATGGCGGACTTGGCACTGATATCACAATCAATGGATCAACAACCGGGGGATCGATCATTGACGGCAACGGCACAGATCGCGTCTTTCACCTGCCACCCATTACCAGTGCTTCCTCATTGACACTCAACAACGTGACGGTCACCGGGGGCGACGCCCAAGACTGCGGAACCGGTACAGATATCGGCGGCGGCATCCGCTTGGAGATGGGCAGTCTCGTCCTCGACAACTCGACCGTAACCGTCAATAACGCACCCGCTAGCGCCGGAGGCGGAGGCGGAGGTATTTCCGAGTCTTCGTTTGCGAGTTCCATCACGGTTATCGAAAGTACTATCAGCAACAACACGACCGGTGGAACCGGCGGCGGCATGGGCCTCAATTCGGCCTCGGTCACCATGGTCAACAGCACGGTCTCCGGCAATGATGCCAACGGTTCCGGGGGCGGGATTTCCCTCTTTGATAATACGGTTCGACTGCGCAACGTGACCATCACCGATAACACCGCGGATGCGGACGGGGGCAATAACGGCGATGGCGGAGGTGTTGCAGTAGTCGGTACATCCGGGACACTCATACCTCGCAATACCATCATTGCCGGCAATAACGACGCTTCGACCGGCGCTGCCGCGGCACCGGTCATCAATCCCGACTGCTCGATCTTCGGTACCTTCACGAGTGAGGGATATAACATCATCGGTGACAATCGGGGTTGTATCTTTACTGCTTCGACCGGCGACCAAGTCGGTGACGTCGCAGGGGGAAGTTCGGCGATAAACGCACTTCTTGCGGGCCTGGCCAATAACGGCGGCATCACCCGAACCCATGCCCTCCAACCCGGCAGTCCGGCCATCGATATGGCTAATAACGTCGAAGGCTGTACGTCCGATGATGCTCAAACGACGGTGCTGACGAACGATCAACGTCAGTTCGGCCGTCCCTTTGATGGCGATGCGGATGGCGACATCCGTTGCGACGTGGGCGCCTTTGAATTAGGTGGTTGCGGAGACGGCATCGTCGATGCGGGAGAAGAATGTGATAACGGTTCCGCCAACAGCGATACCGACCCCGACGCCTGTCGCACGACCTGCGTCAACCCGAGTTGCGGCGACGGTGTTGTCGATGCCGGCGAGGGCTGTGATGACGGCAACAACGTGGATGGCGACGGTTGCGAAGCCAATTGTGCCCTCATCTCGTGTGGCGATGGAACGGTTGATGCGGGTGAAGAATGCGATGACGGTACCGCCAACAGCGATACCACCGCCGACGCCTGCCGCACGACCTGCGTCAACCCGACCTGCGGAGACGGCGTAGCCGATGCCGGCGAGGAATGCGATGACGGCAACGCCACCGAGGGTGATGGCTGCTCCGCCAATTGCACGAATGACAACCTGATCTTCATTCTCGGCGATGGGGGTTGCAGTCTGAACGCCCGAGCGGGTCTTCCCGTGCGGAACGCTGCAGGGGTCATGCTCTTGCTCGGAACCCTTGGCATGCTCTTAGCCAGCAGGTCCCGAAAAACTTAATGATTTAGAGTTCTTATAGGCAGCAACTCAATCCGCCATGCACGCCGATAACATAAGACGAGGTGGTGCGTGGATGGTGTGCTCTGAACGTAAATTAGAACTGGGGACCTGTTTCGATTCCAGGCGGGAACTCTCCGCCGACGAGATCGAAGTCAAGGGTCTGGAGGCGTTGGATTATCAACCCTCGGTGGTTCACGACTTCGATCATGATGGCTTGGCCGACTCCGTTTCATTCACGCAGGCGACCTTAATATATGGCCAATTAGACTATGCCAACGGCCGCGAACAATACAATCTCTCCCCCTTAGAGCCCTTCACGCTGGATGTATTTCTCCGCAGTGACGCCAGCACGGCAGGCTCACGTTTCGCGCTGCGACCGGCCACCATCGCCGTCCACGATGTCACCGGTGATGGCCAAGCGGACCTCATCGTCAGAGAAGAAGAGAGAACGGGCAACTTTCGCTATTTCATCTATGAGAATCAGAACCCGTTCAAGGCGCTACCTGCTTACGAGGGACCGACACTTCATGCGCTGCGCGCCACGGATGACAAGGGTGAGCGCGCCAGCGAGCTCTTAACAAATCGCCAATTCGAACCGAATATCGAACAAGACGCTGTTATTGACCTGTTGGGATTTCATCCCGGCACCCTCGGCCTCATCCACTACTATCAATTCAATGACGGTCCGTTCTTAGGCGTCCACGCAGGAGATCCGATCGTTCTCCATCGCTCCTTTCGCTACCGGTATCCCCTCAGCGTAGAAGATAATTTTACGGTTCGCCTGTTCAATGAAGAAGGGGATGTCGTCCAGAGCTTTACCGTCGAACAAGACATCGAAGACCATGTCGAATGGTATCGATTAGAGAGCGGCCCCGCCTTTGCTATCTATCACGTTCCTGGCCGCGAGCCACAGCTCCGTTTCGATGACAACACGGCAGCAATGGTTGCCCCGGTCTTAGATCAACTCGATGGATTAACAGCGCTGTGGGGTTCGGTAATGGTTGATGGAACCGTGCAAAAAGTGGTGTTCATTGATGATGAACACTCGAGCCTGCATGGCACCGGAGATCAACTCGAATATAATACCGTTTTTATCGTCCCAATCCCCGATGATCACGAAACGAATGCCTTGGTTGTCCTCCATGAGGCCGCCCACAATGTGGAACTCACTTGGTTAAGAGATCGTAATGGCGGTGTCCTGCAGGAAGTCTGGCAGGAACTCATTGACAGCGACTCCATGGCCTTTCAATTGCTTAACGAAAGGTATTTCTTGCGACTGGGAAAGGGAGGGCATTCCCAAGACAGTGCCTATGAGCTTTTCGCCACCTTGACCGTCGACCTCCTACAAGGCCCTGAGGCCCTAGAATCAGCCCTTAGCCGGTGGGATGCCTCTCACTCGCCCCGACAACAGAGACTCCTACGCCGTGATTTAAGGAAACTCTTCGATGCTTATCAGGGGGTACTCAACGAACAGGCCCCACATTCGAAAGATTTTCTCCGACCTTACTACAGGGTCCTCTAGTTCAAAAAGACCGATAGACGCGCAAATTGCTCAAGACTCAAATTCTCCGCACGGGATTTTGGATCAATTCCAATCTCATCACAGATCTGCTGCCACTTCGCGTCATCTTTTAAGCCTAAACAATTGCGCAACATCTTGCGCCGGGTCGCAAAGGCCTGTCTCACAACGCGCTTGAAGGCCGCTTCTTCGTCTATCTCGACACGGGGTCCAGTCGTCAGTTTCATTCGGACCACGGCGGAATCGACTTTGGGTGGCGGCGTGAAGGCCTGAGGGCCCACCTTCATGACGATGGCGGAATCACTGTAGAGCTGCGTCAGGACGGAGAGCACCCCGTAGTCCTTGCCACCCGGCGTCGCCACCAAGCGTTCGGCGACTTCTTTCTGGACCATCAAGGTTAAGGTCGAAAAGAGTTCGCGGTATTCGATGAGTCGAAAGATAATTTCCGTGCTGACGGAATAGGGAAGATTGGCGACGACTTTAATCTTCCCCTCCCTCGACGGGAGGGAAGTTTTCAAGTCAACATTCAAAAAATCATCTGCTACGATCTCAACACATTCATTACCCGTATACTTTTCAGCTAAATGCGCCGCCAATTCCTTATCTTTTTCGACTGCGATAACGCGTGCCCCAATTTTTAGGAGCGAATCCGTGAGAATACCGCGGCCTGGCCCGATCTCAAGAACCGGATCATTGGCCGCCACCCCGGCCAGCTTGACGATCTTGTCAGTAATACTCGGATTGGTTAGAAAGTGCTGTCCGTAGGCACGACGCCGCTGCGAGGTCATCCCGGCGGTGGCCCTTTCAACATCTCTGTCGGATTAGCATTGAGATCCCACGGCGAGGTTTCACCGTGCGCCAGGCGCTTGGCACCGACATAGGCTATCATCGCGGCATTGTCCGTGCAATACTTGGGCGATGACATGACGCACTCAATGCCCTCAGTTTCGCAGGCCGCGCTTAGCTTTGAACGCAGCCGGCTGTTGCAGGCGACCCCGCCAGTGAGGAGCACGGTTTTGTCCCCGTATTCGCGCGCAGCTTTTAAGGTCTTTTCGATCAGCGAGTCGACAACCGCTTCTTGAAACGACGCGCAGATGTTAGCAATGGCTGCTTCCCCTCCTTGACTAGGAGGGGATTGAGGGGAGGTCAGTAAAGACCCCTCCCTAACCCTCCCCTTACTAAGGGGAGGGAAACCAGTTTTTTCAATATAATACCGCACCGCCGTCTTCACCCCACTAAAACTGAAATCCAAGGGATGCCCGCGCACCTGACTCCGTGGGAAGTCATGCGCCCCGGGGTCTCCCTCTTTGGCCAGCCGGTCTACGATCGGCCCGCCCGGATAGCCCAAGTCCAGCATCTTGGCGACCTTGTCAAAGGCCTCGCCCGCTGCATCATCCCGGGTCGCACCGATCAACTCGTATTCGGCAAAGGCCTGACAGCGATAAAGGACCGTGTGCCCTCCCGAAACCAACAGGGCCAGATGCGGATAGGAAATGTCCGGATGTTCTAAGAAAGGGGCATTGAGATGTCCTTCTAAATGACTGACGCCAATGAAGGGTTTCTTGAGACCCCATGCGAATGACTTGGCAAAACAGAGCCCGACTAACAGCGAACCCAAGAGACCGGGTCGCGTCGTTGCGACGACTCCGTCAAGTTGGTGCGCCTCCAGTCCTGATTCTTTGAGCGTTGCCTTGACCATCGGCGCGAGCACCTGGAGGTGTTGCCGTGAGGCCAGTTCCGGAACAATCCCCCCATGGGGTCGGTGAATCTCGTGCTGGCTCGCGACATCGTTCGCCAATACCTCGACATGATTATTTGAACTGACTTGGAGAACGCAGGCCGCAGTCTCGTCACAGGATGATTCAATGCCAAGGACCGTTATCATCGCTACTGCCCTTTAAAATCAGGGGCGCGCTTGGCTAAAAAAGCCGCCATGCCCTCGCGAAAATCCGCACTGTCCGATGATTCACTGATCGCGTCACGTTCGCGATCGAGTTGCGCCCCCAGATCGGAATCATCGCCATAAAGCAATCCCTTGAACCGGCCCTGCGCAAGCGGCGCCATCTTGCGCAGCCGTTCACACCATCCCTGGGCCTCAGCCTCCAACGCCTGAGACGTTGTCACTCCATCGATAAGACCCCACTCAAATGCGATATGCGCGTCGATCTTTTGGGCCGTTAAGATCATGCGTTCCGCGCGACCCCGACCAATTAATCGCGGCAAAAAATAAGTCAGCCCGCCATTCGGCGCCAAACCCAAAGTGGTCGTCCCGGCGTGAAAAGTCGCATTATCACTGGCGATACGCAAATCGCACGCCGTAACCAGTCCAAAGGCGACCCCGCTGACCGGACCCGGCAAGACCGCGAGCACCGGTTGAGGCATCTCCCTGATCTTGAGGACCACATGATGGACAAGATCTGAAATTTCGCGAAAAAAGGCGGGATGATCCGTCAGTTCGGCCATTGCCTTGATATCACCGCCGGCTGAAAAAACGGAACCTTCACCGGTCAAGATCACCATGCGAACTGAAGTATCGGCGCTGGCCTGATCAAATTCAGCTACAAGCTGCCGTCCCATCTCGAGGTCCATCGCATTGCAGCGTTTGGGGCGATTGAGCGACAGTCTCAGCACGTCACCCGCTCGGCTGACGAGAATCGAATCACTCACGCCGGTGTCCTTGCGCCTTTACGAGCCCCACTGACTTGAACAATGTGTTTCTTATGGCCCTCTTCAACCGCAATGGGCGGTTCCTTAGCCAGAATCAGCTCACGCGTAAAAAAATTGACCGGCAAAGAATCCTTGTCGTGCCAATGGAACCAAACTAAGATGACGTTGACTCCTGATACGACAATCATAATCACATTCGCCAATATCGTTGGAACCCAAGTAAACCCAAGCAAATACAAAATCGCAGTGAGACAAAGCACATAACTCATCGGGACCAGGGCTTTGAGAAAATGGATAACAATGCCCAACTCGGGTTGATCCGGATCCCCACTCTTAACCCCCGGATACCACGGAAATAAAAAGCAAAAACGGATCCAGCCATAATGGACGAGAATAAAGGCAAATAGAATGTCAGGTAGGCCCTGCATCCCCAGTTGTGACCATCGATAGATGATAAGCGCTGAGAGGATAACACCTGCCAGTTCGACAAGACGCACAAAACGGCTGTAGCGACCAAAGAGGATCTTTAACATGCTACTAGGCTGGCACCTAGACATCGTATTTCGTGTCGGACTAGGCACAAGTGTTTGTAATCAATGATGTTCATTGAACAAACACTAGACCGCCCCGCGAATGCCGTCAAGAGGGCAAATAGGCCAATATTAGCGCGGTTTTTCGTGTTCCCGCCCATTCAATTCCGTTTTTTTTATTTCGCATCGTGACAGCATTCCGACCTCGAAAAAAATACAATTTGTAAGTCCTAAAAAACTCTAAAAAAATTTGCTGTGGATACTTTTTTTAAATTATCGCTTGCCTAGAATAAGGGCAGGGTGTACTTCGCGTGACCTTATGAAGGAAGTCGTTGCAATTGATCAACAGTCCCTCGAAGATGTCGTCCGCAACAAACTTTCCAACTTCTTGGATAAAGCCGAAGATTGTGATATCGAAGATCTCTACCCGGTTGTGCTCGCACAGGTTGAAAAGCCCCTCATTGAGCTCACATTGAAGCGTAGTGCAGGAAATCAACTGCAGGCAGCTCGGATGCTGGGAATTAACCGCAACACCCTCCGCAAGAAGATTCAGGAACTTAAAATAGACCATCCCAGACGACTCCGTAGACTTCGGAGCCAATGAGTCCTTTCTACAGTCAGTTATTCGCCTATTCCGGTGTCATTGCCATCGCCGTCGGCATCGGAGGCGTCCTCCCCCTCACGATCCCGTTCATGCGTCGGCATCTGCCGGCCCTGCTGAGTTTCTCGGCAGGAGTGATGCTGGGGGCTGCTGCGCTCCATTTACTTCCTGAAGCCTTTGAATTCATCCCCAAGAGCGCAGGGCTCTGGATACTATTAGGATTTCTGTTTCTCTTTCTCTTTGAAAAATTCGTCACCGTGCACATCTGCGAAGCCATGGACTGCGCCGTCCATCACATTGGCATCAGCGCCTTTGTCGGACTCTCTTTGCATGCTCTGACCGAAGGCATCGCCTTAGGTACCGGCCTCCTCACGGCCGATATGGGCTGGATCGTCTTTTTATCCATTTGCCTCCATAAGCTTCCGGCCGCTTTAGCCCTGACCGCGGTCCTTATTCACGAGAACTATCGGCAGCGGACGATAGCGCTGTTGCAAACTCTGTTCTTTATTATGGTTCCTGTTGGCGCCATGGCGATTCAACTCGTTTCTCAGGGCGCAGGCAAATATTTTCTCGGCGCCGCCATAGGTTTTTCAGCGGGAACGTTTCTTCATATTTCTCTCTCTGACCTGCTCCCGGAGGTCCACCGTAGCGGTTACCATAAGGTGCTCGCGCTCGTGACCTTCTTGATTGGACTCCTCATTATGGTATTTGTTCGCTATGGCTCAGGACATTAAAGGTCTGTATGCACTTTGCGACAATACGCTCTGTCCCCAGCGCCCGCTCTCCTGGCTTGCAGAACAACTGTTGCTGGGTGGGGCTCCGACGGTGCAGCTCAGGGTCAAAGGACAAGACCCCCTAACGACCCGCCGACGCCAGGAAGCCGCACAAACGATTCAGAAACTCAAACAACGGTTTCGTTTCAACTTTATCATCAACGACGACCCCGTCCTCGCTCAAACGCTCGGCGCCGATGGGGTCCATGTCGGCTCCGATGACCTTCCGATCGCGCATTGTCGGCGCCTCTTAGGGCCGGCAAAACTCATCGGTTATTCGGCCCATAGTCTGACCGAGGCCTACGCGGCGGAACAGGCAGGCGCCGATTACGTCGCGCTCGGGGCTATCTATCCGACACGCAACAAAGGGCCGGATCACCCGATTCAAGGACTGGATAAGCTTAAAGAACTCGTGCGCACGGTCTCCATTCCCGTTGTCGCGATCGGCGGTATTAATCTGAGTAATATTCGCGAGGTCGCGGACACCGGTGTGAATGCCGTTGCGATGATCTCCGCACTGACCTGCGCCCCGAACGTCATCAGCGCGACACGCGAAATGATCCGACACTTGCAAGCTTAGTCGATTCGATCTATGTGTCCGGACAACTGAGGTTTTTTTTGGCAAATATACTCGTTATAGCCGGTTCGGATCCCTCCGCCCAAGCGGGTCTCCAGGTGGATCTCCAAGTCATCCGCTCAAGAGGCCATCGTGGCTGCTCGGTGATCACTGCAGTAACGGCACAAAATGATGAGCGTGTGTATTCGGTCAATCCGGTGGACACGCGCGTGCTCAAAGATCAACTCCGAGCCGTACTTTCCGCTTACACCTTTGATGCGGTCAAAGTCGGGCTGCTCGTCAGCAATGAGATTTCCTATCAGGTCTATCGCATCCTCGAACAACACAAGGTCAAAAATATCGTCGTCGACCCGATCATGCGCGCCAGTTCCGGCGCGGTCTTGTTAGAGAACGCCGCACTTCCGATCTTGACCGGCTATTTGCTGCCCCTTGCACGCATGGTTACACCCAATCTGGATGAAGCGGAGACGCTTTCCGGCATGACCGTGCGGGACCTCGACCAAATGGGTGACGCCGCTCGCAAGATCATGAATGAATCACCGGGGCTCAATGCCGTTTTGATTAAAGGGGGCCATCTTACTACGGAAAAGACCGACATCCTGTGGGACGGTATGGAGCTTTACCGCTTTCCGACGGAACAAACCTTCGCCGGATCTCCCCGCGGAACGGGCTGCATCTTATCTACGGCAATCGCCTGCGCCCTGGCTAACGGGGCCGACATCCGTGAGGCCGTTCGCGCGGCCAAGAACTACTTACAAGAGTTTATTCCCAGCCGCTTGGCATAGGCACGCATCAGTCGAGCCGTCGCGGGACCGGGAACCGGTCGCGGCAATTGTTTGTTTTCGAGCCACGCGACGGGCATGATTCCTTTGAGCGTACTCGTAATGAAGATCTCATCCGCGCTCTCGATACGCTTGAGGCTCAGTGACGCCTCCCGCACAGGAATCCGCTGACGCCGCGCCAAACTGAGGACACATTTGCGCACAACACCCGGAATCAAGCCCTCACTGAGCCCGGGCGTCCACAGCGTCTTCCCCTTGATCATGAAAAAATTACTGCTCGTGCATTCCGAAACCGCCCCCTGCGCATTGAGCAAGATACCTTCGTCGGCACGCCGCGCCTGGACTTGGCGCCGGCCTAACATCTTGGTGAGGTAATTCGTCGTTTTAATGCGCGCGACGTCATCGGCATCGTTGATAAGATCTCGCACCACGATGAGTCGGGCCCCACGTCGATAGAGAATATCCGGATACGGGTCGGGAGGTTTGGTAATGATGACGATGTGGGTGTCTGCGGGTTGACGCTGGCGGCTGCCCAGGGCGGCTTCTTCCGCACTGACATTCACCCGAATGTAAGCGTCTTGGAGACGATTGGCCTTTAGTGTCCGCTGAATCGCTGCCGTTAATTCTTCCCGATCCAATGGCATGGGTATTCGTAAAAATTTGGTCCCGCGAAAGAGACGATTAAGATGATCGCGCAAGAGCGGGATGCGCCCACCAACGGCCAGTATGGTCTCAAAAAGACCTTCTCCATAAAGATAGGCGCTATCGAAAACAGAGATGCTTGCCCTCTCCGCGGGGACTAACTTGCCATTGATGTAGACTTTATATGACTTCACTTAACGCCTCGCGTATGCCCTTCGTCTTCACCCACGCCTCTTCATATTCCGCATCGGCATCCGAGTCCGCTACGATACCGCCCCCCGCGTACACCTGCAACTTTCCTTGCTGATAGCGCAGGGTTCGTATCGGGATATTGAAGCGACTCGATCCATCAACCGCAACGTAGCCGATGGCGCCGGTATAAACCCCGCGCTCATGACTCTCAAGTTCGCGGATAATCTGCATAGCCCTAATTTTGGGAGCTCCCGTGATGGAACCGCCGGGAAAGCACGCCTCCACGACCTGCCACGGGCCGACATCGGGACGCAAGTCCCCTTCAATCACGCTATAAAGATGATAAACCTGGGCCAGTTGTCGCAGCTCTCTGAGTTTTACCGTCTGGACTGAACCCGCCTGACACACCTTGCCGAGATCGTTACGCTCCAGGTCCGTGATCATCAGTAGCTCGGCATGATCTTTGGGGCTGGCCAATAATTCGCGACGTTGTTGCGCATCCATCTCGGGATCCTGCGCGCGGGGTCGCGTGCCCTTGATGGGACGTGTCGTGACCCGGCTCCCGTCTATCTCCAGAAAGGCCTCCGGAGAGGCCGACAGCACCTGGAAAGACTCCCAATTCAGATAGGCCGCATACGGTGCCGGGCTCAGTTGACGGAGACGTTGATAAAGTTCCGGCGCGGATAACTCCGTCTGACCTGCAAAGCACTGCGTGTAATTGATTTGATAACAATCTCCAGCACGAATGTAGTCTTGGATAATCGCAATATGCTCGTCGTAACAGGTACGGGAAATCGTCGCTTGTAAATCACCCGTAGGGGCACTGCTTCTACCCTCCGTAGCAGAGCGACTGCAGAGGACGGGTGCCGCGCCCTTGACTGAAGGCGTAACCAGTCGCTGTTTGAGTTCATCGATCTTCCGTCGCGCCAGGGCTTCATCCGAAGCTCCGGCGGGATCCGTAAGGCCGAGACTCGCCACCCAGGCCTGCTGCGCCGCATGATCAAAACACAGAAAAGTATCATAAAAGCCAAAGGCCAAGGACGGCTCGCTCGTTTCGCGGACTGGGACCTGGGGAATAAATTCGGCATAGGCTTCATAGGCAAGATATCCCATCCAGCCCCCGACGAAGGGGAGACAGCCGTCCACTGCGCGCGTGGGAACCCGGCGCAACTCGCTCCAACTCGTCTGGATTTCGAGGGGATCCGTCGCCAGCACCGAAATTCGCCCCTCCTCCGGCAATAAATCGGACGAGTCGAGAAAGATGCAGTAAGGGCGCTCACAAAGCCGCTGAAAGGCCTCCACGCTGGTCAAACGCGTCGGCAGGGTCTCCGTAACAAGTTTAAGACGCAGGGGGTGACTCCTAGGCGGTATTTTGTAGTTCTGCTTGCTCGGTTTCCATCGAGATGTAGATCTTTTCCGTATCGACATGGGGACTGAGGTACTCCCGCATGCGCGTATAGATCGCATCGCGAAGCCGATCCGGATAATGCATAAAACGACGTTGTGTCGAGACGAGGTTGTTATAGATTTTGCGGTTCTTGGGAAAGCGCTCGCGCATCAGGGCGACCTGACGGACCGGAAAACGTAAGGCCCCAATACTGACCCAACGGACTTGATCCACCTCAATACTCGTGAACACCTGATCAATGAGTTTCTTATAGTTCTTTTCCCAACCAGTATGGTGAACAACGGGGTCAAAATGAATACCGACGGAATAGCCTGCTTTTTGGACGGCCTGCATCGCGGCAATACGTTCTGAAATGGTAGCCGTCTTATCTTCCTCTTCCATTTGGACCCGTTCCGGCGCCATCGACCAGGACACAACCGTCTGCCCTTCATGTTTGAGTTTTAACAATGACTCTACTTGGGCGCACTTGGTCTTGAGCTCCAAGTTGACCCGGTCCTGTGCGCCAAAGAAAGGAATGAGCCGTTGGTGTAGTCCTGTGAGCCCCTCGAGCGCCAAGCTATCCGTCACGTGTCCGGTAACAACAACAGCTCCACGCGGGATCCGTTCCAGCTGATCAGTGAGGCGCTCCATAATCTCGTCGATGTTGGTGTAGAGGATTACAAAAGGAGTCTCGTGTAGATAACTCTGCAAGACGCAGTAGCTGCACCCCAAATGGCAATTGGAAACGAGGTTTAAGGAATACGTCGGCCGGCCGGTACCACGACTCATCGCCTTAAATTCGTGGAGCGGCTCACGCTCATAACGGGTGAGGAGAAGATTCTGGTCCGGCCGCAGCGTGCGGGCTTCCGCCTTGAGTGCCTCCGGGTCCGCAATGACCTCCGTCGTCACGTCACCCAAGCGGGCCAGGATTTCCTCCGTATAAGGGAGCTTCTGGACCGCCTTATCAATATAAACTTTCTGGGGACGATAAGAAGCCTCTGATGCATCGGACATAAAAATCTCCGTAAATTCTTCATTTCCCCATCGACGATTCTCTTCGCAGCGAAGCCGCTAGCGAGCAATGCGAGCGAGAGGGGGAGGCTCCACGAGCTTTGCTTGTGGAGGGGGCGACGCAAGCCCCTATAACTTGACACACCGCATAATCAAAAGCTCTTTTGAAATCAAGAGAAAGGGGGAGTAGAATTATGAATAATACGCGAAGGAGGTCCTAATGAAGACAGAGCCCCATGAGAGGGTCATTTCGGGTGTTTTTAACACCCGCGAGGAGGCCCACCACGCCCTAGACGCCCTGGAACCGAGTGGCGTGGAATCCGAAAATATCAGCCTGATCTCCAGTCTCAGTGATTTTGATGCGGAAGAATTCAGTGATATTGCAGGCATCCATATGCACGATGAAACCGTCCATGCGGTCAAAATCGCTCGTTTGGTCGGCGGTGTCGTCGCGGGACTGACGGCGTTAGTCGGCATGATACTCGGTCATGTCAGTCTGCTCCCGGCGGTCCTCATCGTAATAGCCGTCAGTGGTTTTGGCGCTCTCTTAGGAACCGTCATCGCCGCCGGCTTCACCGAAACCGAATGGGACACCCTGAACGAAGCAATGCGCGAGGGTAAGGTGCTGCTTTCAGTTCATACCCACAGTTTCGCCACTTCTCGACAGGTGAAACAAATCCTGACCGATTGCAACGCGCATGCCGTCCACTCATTTTGAGGCGTTGCAATCACGAATGATACCCACTAAGGTGCGAGGCACTCATGCTCCTCGCACCCACCATGAGCAGGTCTCTGTTCCTCATCATTCTATGCAGTGGAATCATTACCCTGACCGCTTGCGGGACATCACGTCAATCATCTTTTTACCGGCCTTACGCCGGTAAAGGACAGCGCACATACAAAGTCATCGGCAAAGCCTCTTGGTACGGCCGTCCTTTTCATGGCCGCCGCACGGCTAGTGGAGAACGTTACAACATGAACGCCATGACGGCCGCCCATAAAAAACTCCCTTTTGGGGCCTTGCTCAAGGTCACTAACCTCACCAACGACAAATCCGTCATTGTCAAGGTCAACGATCGCGGTCCCTTTATCCGTGGTCGCATCCTCGACCTCTCGCGTGAGGCTGCAAAAAGGCTGGCCTTCTTACGTGCCGGCACCGCCAAGGTGCGTATTGAATGGATCGACGACCCGCCCGATCATCCCAACATTACGGAAGAGCGAAAGCTCGAACTGGCCCAACAAAAAAACCAAGCGCCACCCCAACCCGTCGTGGCCCAGAACGACGTGACCCATTCACAAGAACCTGACGATATCGCGGGGGTTATTGACAGTCATGTCGGGACACCTTCCCCACCTCTACAAGAAACCGAATAATTTCCGTTTTTTCAAACCCTCGGCTTTAATACGCTCGGCCTCGGCCAAGACCTTCTTGTGGAGGGCCTTGACGCACTTCATGTCCTTGTACTGCTCGGGTTTGTAATTATGGGTCACCGGCTTGCCGATGTAGTGTGTCAGCTTAACGGGGAGCGGTAACAAACCCAAGCCGAAGAAGATTGGCAGCGGAACGAAGTTGTCTTTCCATTTGTGATAGGCATCTATCAGCATGACATACGCGTCATCGATACCGATACAAATGCAGGGAACAATTGGCACTCCCGTCGCGATCGCAACTTTGATAAAGCCGTACCGATCATCCCACATCAGCTCATATTTATGCCGGGACGAGCGCACGGCTTCTTTGGCACCCCCGGGACAGACAATCATTGCATGCCCACCGCGCAGGATGCGCATCGCATTCTTGGGAGATCCATCGACGATCCCCATGTTCAGAAAGACTTCACGCAAGACGGGTAGCTTCCAACTCAAGTGTTCGGCGACTGCACGCGCCATACGACCGCGACGCAAAAAGAGCTGCTTGGCCAGGAGGGGGATATCGATAAAAAAGAAACCGTGATTGAGCGCTAGCAGGACCCCACCCTTGCGGGGTACGTTTTGCATGCCGACGACTTCGTAACGAAAGTAAAGTTCCCAAAAAGTCAGGGCCCGCATGATGAAACGAACAAGACCGGCATCGAACCATTGGAGCTTATACTCGTCCCCAGCCTGATAAGGCGTATGAAATAGGTCCTTCTTCGGCATATCGGCTTATATGCCCCGCAGCGCCGCTCGTTTCAACTTGCCATTCCGCGTCCGTGGCAAAGCCTCTACAATAAAGACTTTGCGGGGGATCTTGTAGTCAGCCAGGTGTTCGCGAGCATAGAAGATAAGCTCCTCAGCAACCTCGGGCTCAACAAGCGGGGCCCCTACAATTGTGGGGACGATGTACGCGATCATAACCATTTTGCCGTCTAGCTCATGCGCGACAACCCCTGATTCAGCCACCAGAGGATATTCATTGAGAACGGTCTCTACTTCCAGTGGTGAAACCCGGTAGCCACCGACCGTCAGGACATCATCACGACGACCCATAAAATAAAAGTTGCCGGCTTCATCACGCCTCGCCAAGTCACCACTGAGAAACCAGTCTCCCGTCCATGGATCCGGCTCATCGCGATAACCCAACATCAGTCCGGGACAACTTCGATGTGAGGCCAGGATACCGATTTCATCGATCCCGGTCTCCGATAAGTCCTCGTTAAGGACCGCAACGCGGTGATTGGGAAGGGGCTGCCCGCACGATCCCGCCACAATCGCTTCACCGTAGCGCTGCACGAGGTAGACACTGTGCTCGGTCATGCCCAGTCCTTCATATAAGTCCAATTCGGTGGCAGCTTTAAACTGATCGCGTAACGCTTGCGTCAACGCTTCGCCGGCGCTCAAGGCGACGCGAACCTTGTGGAGTCCCCCCCCACCCTGACCCTCCCCCGTCGAGGGGGAGGGAATCGATTTTAGATGCCGCGTGATCCGCCGATAAATCCCCGGCACACTCATCAAAACCGTCACCTTAAATTTGGAAATGAGTTTGCAAAGCACCTCTGCTTCCGGCGGGCCCTGATAGGTCACGATCGAGACACGATGGCGCCAACAATCCAACATGCCGGCGGTCAGGGCATAGCTCCAATTGAGTGCACTCGTATTAAAAACGACGTCATTGTATTTGAGGTCCTGCCAGCGCTTTACGCGTTCATCATGGGCAGGAATACTGCGATGGGCATGAATCACTGCCTTGGGCGTTCCTTCGGTTCCGCTGGTGTAGAGCCAAAAGGCTGGGTCGTCGGGCTGGGTGGGGGCAACTGCAAACTGCGAGGAAGCCGCCTTGATCAAGTCAGTAAAGGAGGCCTCTCCGACGAGAATAACGTGCTGAGGCTTACGAATCTCTTCTGGCAACAATTCCGGCGACGTCACCAAGACCTTGCCCTCACTATCATCGAGCAAAAACTGTAACTCCGGCGCCTTGAGCAGCGGCGACGTTGGAACCGGTATCACCCCGGCCTTGATCGCACCCAAAAAGGCGACTGGAAACTCGGCACAATTCGGTAGTCGAATCAGAAGACGTTCACCCGGCTTCACCCCGAGCGCCCGCAGGGCATTCGCAAAGCGGTTCGTCAATCTTGCCAGGTTGGAGAAGGTTAATGACTTGTGTTTGAGCTTGTCACCGACAGCCTCGACGACTGTCAAAGCCACTTGGTCCTTGGTTTGAAGGTACTGCAGATGCTTGTCGATGCAGTCGGTGGCAAGATTGTAGGGTTCCATCGCCAACGTATTGCTTTCTTACTTCGGAAATTTTTGCGGCTCGGCCACCTGCAACGACCCGTCACTATCCAAGGCCTTCATGTAAGCAATGACATCAGCGATCTCCTGCTCATTCAGATTTAACGGCACCATCAACGGATCTAGCTGCGGGTTCTTGTTGCCACCCTTGTTGTAGAACTCCATCACCGCCTCCAAGGTCGCCTCGGAGCCATCGTGCATGTACGGTGCGGTCTGGGTGATATCGCGCAGCCCCGGCGTCTTGAAGGCCCCTTTAAAGCGCTCTTCTTTAACCTCGCTATAGCGACCCAGGTCGGGTTCTTTGGCCGTAATACCCACACCCAAGTTATGAAACTGGCTGTCACTAAAGTTGGGCCCGGCATGACACCGTGAGCATTTGGCCTTGCCAAAAAAGAGATCCTTGCCGCGGATTTCCGCCGCATTCAGGGCACTCTTGTCCCCTTGGGCATAGCGATCGTATTTGGAGTTTGCTGAAATGATGGTCCGCTCAAAGGCCGCAATCGCCATCACGATCTTGTCTTTGTTAATGCCTTCTTCGCCGAAGGCCTGTTTAAAGAAGGGAGCATAGCCGGGAATGCCTTCAACAATTTTCACGAGGGCGTCATGGTCTTTGAGACCCATCTCAACCGGATTGATAAAGGGGCCGAGTGCTTGTTCTTCCAGCGTTTTGGCGCGCCCGTCCCAAAATTGAAGGAACATATAGGCGGAATTTTGCACCGGCGGAGCGCTGCGCGTGCCTTTTTGACCTTTGATGCCCGTCGACACCGGAGCCTGATCGGCCCAGCCCTTGCTGGGAATATGGCAGGTCGCACAGGCAATCGTTCCATCCGCCGACAATCTCTTGTCAAAATAAAGCAGATAACCAAGCTCCACTTTATCGACACTCATCGGATTGTCCGGGGGCACCAGAGGTTGAGAAAAAAGCCCGACCGGCGGTTTTTCAAAACGTTGATACAAAGCTTCGGCAACCGGTCGTGTCCCTAAATCCGCCGGTCCTTCCGGAGTTTTAGAACAACTCAGCCCACCCAATGCCCCGATGAGCAAGAGTATAATCGAATAGCGCAGCATATGTTTCCCCCTTCACTTATTCTCCCGCCAACTCCGCCAGGCGTCCCGTCAACTCGACTCCCAGGTCAAAGCAGGAACGAAAAATAGAACTGATATTCAATCCTAACGGAATCGGCTGGGCAAGCTTTTGATTGAAATCATGGACCATCTTAAAGAGGTCCGTACAGACATCGAGTGAACTGAGCCCGACATCATTCCCATTCTGAATTAATTGCGCCTCAACGCCAGGTGGGATCTCAACACCGAGCCAACGTAAAAACTCCACCTGTTTCGCCTCCTTGAGCGGCGCCAACGACAAGAAAATTCTTCGGGGTGTCACACCACCATTTTCACAGCGCGCCGAATAATCCCAGAGGAGACGACAGATGCGATCCGCCTCGTAAATGATTTGCGAAGTAAAAAATTGGATTCCCGCGGCGGCTTTGGCCAACAAGCGCCCGGGCTCATCCTGATCCGGATCCGTGCGCCGCCGCGAGGGAATGGTAATCGCACCACAGAGCCACTTATCGTCTTCCGCGAGATGACAGTTGACCTCCTCGGTTATCAGCTTGGCCATCCCCGAAACTGAAGGCCCCGGATAATCGACACGGTGGGACTCTCCCCCGACGAGAATGAGGTTTCGTATCCCCAACTTCCTGGTATTCTCCAACCAGTCTTTCTGCTGCTCCGCCGTACGGTAGACGACCACCCGATTCACGACGAGATCGATCGGTTTCACAAAGGACTGCTTGAGAAGATGACCGAAGTCACGTGGTTTCATCCGTTTGTTATATTTATAGGTGCGCTCCCCCTCACGCGTCTCATCGCGTATCTCCGGAATATTGACGGCCACGACCGGCACTGTTTCCAAAGCCTGCACGATACGATCGCGCCAGGCATGAACCTTGGCCGTTTCACTATCCCGCCGCGGCGGAATCGTCTCAAAAAGGATCGGTACGCCCCCATCCGCAAGGACACGCTCCCTAAAAATGTTTCTGCACTGTGTCATGGTTTAAGACGAAGATTCTTGGCAGGATATTTATCAGAGTTCAAGAACGAACCCACAAATTCCCCCGGTGTGTTGACCTAGCCTTGGCAGAGGGTGCTTATCCTAAGCCTTACCAATCATACTCTGGAATCGGCTTACTAAAAGACAACCCCATCGTTCCCTGCTCTTGTTCGAAATGAGCGACTTTTGCCGGCATGGTTACTTGCTCACGCTTCCCCGTCAGTTGGACAGTTAATTCATGTCCAGGAAGAAGCGTCAACAAATCAGCCCTAAACTGCAACCGCAACCCGACTCCTCCTGCCGATATATCAACGGCTTGAGCCTCCAATTCGAATTGATCGCTGCGTCCCTCGTGGACCAGCGATCGCGCATTCAAGAACAGGCTAACGTGAAGAGCATTACCCCCCCCAAGGGTTTTCCTCTCAAACTGCCGTTTTTCCACAGTTGACCCTTTACCCTTGAGAACACGAGCTCTCACATGACCCGTGCCTATATCATTTAGATCGACACAAAATCCAATTCGTTGCTAATTTTCGCTAAATGGAAAGCTTTTTTTCTACAAGAATTCCAACACCTTAAAAACCCTCGGAAAATTAGCGGGCTCAGAGGTTGAGGAAGTCCGGCAACTGTTTCACCAAGGCGCAAAGCGCCTGACCACGGTGGCTGAAGCGCGCCTTCTCGCTAGGAACGAGTTCTGCAAAGGTTTTGCCGGCGGCGGGACATAGAAACAAGGGATCATAACCAAAGCCGCCATGTCCCTGCGGTGCCAACAAAACCTCGCCATCGCAATGCCCGTGCACCAACAATTCACGACCCTCGGGAGTAACGAGCGCCATGACGCAAACGAAACGGGCCTGTCGTTGTTGTGGAGGAACCGCTTCCAACATTTTTAATAGATGCGCATTGTTCTCTTCATCGGTCGCGTGTTCGCCGGCAAAACGCGCTGAATGAATGCCGGGACGACCATTGAGGGCCAGTACCTCCAATCCTGAATCATCAGCTAACGCTGTTTTGCCCAGCTGTTCGACAATGACACGAGCCTTTTTGAGAGCATTCTCCTCAAAACTCGTCCCGTCTTCTTCGGCCACTCTTACCGCAGGAAACTGGGCTAAGTTTCGCAAGACAATCGGCAGATCGCTTAGACTCTGCTCAATCTCGCGTACTTTGCCACTATTGCCGGTCGCGAGAACAATTTCGCGCACGATTTAGGCAGGTCCTTCCATATCAGGGGGGATATCATGCACCATATCACCAAAACGTGTATAAGCCCCTTCAAATTGGAGGCGCACCGTTCCGGTGGGGCCATTCCGCTGTTTCCCTAAAATGATTTCCGCAACGCCTTTATTGAGGGTCTCTTTGTCGTAGACCTCTTCACGATAAATAAAGGCAATCACATCGGCATCTTGCTCGATCGCCCCTGATTCGCGAAGATCCGCGAGTTGCGGGATGGGCGGTCGCCGGTTTTCGACCATGCGATTGAGCTGTGATAAGGCGATGACCGGGATATTCAGCTCTTTGGCGAGGGCCTTCAGGGACATACTGATCTCGGAAATCTCCCGCTCCCGACTCTCGACTCGGCCCGCCCCCCTCATCAGCTGCAGATAATCAACGACAACCAAACCAAGACCATGCTCACGATGGAGCCGCCGTGCTTTGGCACGAATCGCCAGAGACGTAATCGCCGGCGTATCATCAATGAACAAGGGCGTCTCGGAAAGATTGCCGGCGGCGTCCGTAATCCTTGCCCAATCATCGCGCGATAAAAACCCCGTACGCAATTTAGAAGCATCTACACGGGCATCAACGCATAAAAGTCGCTGAACCAGCTGCTCTTTGGACATTTCCAAAGAAAAAACCGCCACGGGAACTTTGCGAGCACGACAGGCATTGATGGCAATATTGAGGGCCAAGGCTGTTTTTCCCATTGAGGGGCGCCCCGCCACGATAATCAAATCAGAGGGTTGAAGGCCTGCGGTCATGCGATCCAAATCGACAAAACCCGTCGGCAAGCCTGTTACAGCTTCTTTGCGTTCAAACTGCTCTTCGATCTTGGCATAAGTATCCCGCACGACGTCGGATATTTTATAAAAGGGTTGGCGTACTTTATTTTGGGCAATATCAAAGATGCGTTTCTCGGCCTGATCGACAAAATCATCAATATGTCCCGTCTCTCGGTAGCCTTGCTCGACAATGTCATTTGCAACGTTGATTAACTGACGTAAGACTGATTTTTCACGAACAATCGTCGCGTAAGGACCCACACTCGCCGCCGTCGGAACGCCCTCAACCAACATCGCCAATGCGGCCCGCCCCCCGATATTTTCCAATTCTCCGCGCCCATTAAGATGATTGGTCAACGTCAGCAGATCAATGGGTTCATTCTTATCGAGTAGCTCGAGCAATGATTCATAAATAAGCCGGTGCGCCGGGCGGTAAAAGTCATCGGATCGAATGATTTCCATAACCCGATACAATGCCTCGTTATCAAGCAAAACGGCGCCCAGCACCGCCTGCTCCGCCTCAATATTGTGAGGCGGGATACGTTCCAACACATCCGTTACTGTTTGTTTCGCTAGATCCATCTATGCCTTCACGACATTAATTTTACATTTTGCGACGACGCCCGAGTACACTCGAACATCAACCGGATGCTCTCCGAGCGTCCGAATGGCATCACTAAAAGAGATCATTTTGCGATCGACCTTTACGCCCTGTTGCTGAATCACTTCTTCCACGTCGGCAGTCGTCACAGAACCATAAAGCTTGTCTTCTTCACCGGCTTCTTTGGTAATACTCAAGGTCAAGGCCTCTATCTGTTTCGCCAAGGCCTCCGCCTCCGCTTTTTGCTGGGCCTGTTTGGCCTCTAAAGCAGCACGTTCCGCCTCAAGCCGTTTCTTGTTTCCTTCCGTAGCCATATAGGCCAAGCGATTAGGAATGAGATAATTGCGGGCGTATCCCGACTTGACCTTAACAATTTCTCCGACCTCGCCGAGTGCCGCAATATTTTCTCTAAGAATGACTTCCATGATTTATTCTCCTTGTGAGGATTCTTTCTTGCTAAAATTACGCTTCCTAAAATTAAACCAAACATCAAATAGGCCGAGGGCCGCTACAAAAAGGGCCAGGACCTGGAAAAAAAATATCAGCGCCCCGTAGATCAGAACTTTCGTCACAATACTGCGGCGACTCTGTGCAAAGTAGGCGACAATCGCCAGCCCCTGGAAAAAATAAATCGCACCGCACACCCACAGAATGTTACTAGCGCCAATGGCCAACACGCCTTGATCCCCACCAGATCCACTGATCAGGTACACATCAAGAAAATAGACCGCGCCCGCGACAATCGGAACCCAAACGAATCGTTCCACCATTCGCCACTTCGTCAAGCTTCCAAAGTGGTGAAAGAGCGGCACACTTCGCTTTTTGTCAAAACGTAAGCTCCAGAGCCGAGCGAGCAATACATTACCCCATACCGTCACTAAAGTTCCAATCACGGCTCCTGCGGGCAGCATTCTCAAGACCTGCTGAGCAATGTCCTCGCGACGTGTCTGGAGAAAGCGAAGGTCTTCGCCCGACAGGCCGGCCGGCGTACCTACCTTGATAATGTTGTCCAAGACATGGAGCATATAATTCCTTGCTTGGGCCATCACATCAATCTCGTTGGCCAGCGCAAACACTAAAACCACGAGGGCCATTCCAATTAAAGGTGCAAAGATCGCAATTCCAAAACTACGCTCTAACGAATATCTTTTCTCTTCCATCCAACCGAGGAGGCCGGCAATGGCCGCATAATAACTAAAATACAGCAGCCCAAAACCCAGTACGACTTTATTGCCAAAGTAGCCTCTAAACCCAAAACCAGGCAACGGAAACCAACGCTCCCAAGCTCCCGGTTCTGCTCCGCTCCCTTGCAAGAGCGCCATGTAGAGCAGTAGCAAACCCAGTATCGCAATCAGGAGCGACGCGGCAAAAGCCACGCCACCATTTCGACTGTAGCGATACAAGAGGGGGAGCGGCGTCCATAATACAAAAACACCGCTCACATAGAGCATCCAAGTAGCCCCAACCGATATCAATAGCGCCGCATTCACAGCAACGACTACCTATGGGCCGTCGTAAAAGGTATATACGCCAGAATGCGGGCGCGTTTAATTTCCTGAGTCAACCGCCGCTGATGCCGGGCACAGTTACCGGTAATACGACGTGGCAAAATTTTAAAATTCGCCGTTAAAAACTGCGACAGAGTCCTTTGCTCCCTATAGGTCAAGGGAATTTCGGGATCACTACAAAAACGGCATGTTTTGCGTCGTTGCCTTCGCTTTCCATTGGTATCTTCCATAATTCCTTCTTTCTAGTTAGCTGACAGCTGCAGCTTCTTGGCCCTTGTCACTCGCTTCTTCTGCAGCCGGCGGAGGCGGCGCCGCTTTTTTCTCCTCATAATCCTTCTTCGCCTTCTCGACGTCGATATCACGACCCAAGCGAATCGTAAGAAAACGCAGTATCTCCGCTGAAATACGAAAAAGCCCTTCTATCTCATCGACCAAGGCACCGGTCCCGATGAAATCAACCTGCACATAATGTCCTTTGGGTTCTTTCTTGATCGGGTACGCCATGGTCTTTTCGCCTAGATCTTGCAAACCAAGGATTTCGCCACCGTGCTTTTCAAAGGCCTTAGTAAAACGCGCTTCTAATTTTTTGAATTTCTCCGGATCGGCGCCCAGTTTACGAATGTATGTCAGTTCATATTGATTCATTGATTAACTCCTTACGTTCTAAAAAAATCTATCCTTCACTTACCCAGCGCTCGGCCGCTATCGCCGCTTGTTCAATTAAGTTTTCTACTGCATCCGCTTGGTCTGCTGAAAAACGCGACAAGACAAAATCAACCGGCTTGCCTCGTTCCGGGCGGCCAATACCCAAACGCAAGCGATAAAAATCTTTGCCGCCTACCATCTCAATGATGGAGCGAACCCCACGATGCCCCGCGGCTCCCGCATCATAGACCAGCTTGAATTTGCCGAGCTCAAAATCCAATTCATCGTGCAGTACCAATAAATCCTCTTTGCCGAGTTTCCAATAAGCCATGGCCGGCGCGACAGACTCTCCGCTGAGATTCATATAGGTCTGGGGCATCATCAAAAGGACCTTTTCGTCCCCAATCTGGCCCATGCCGTAGTTCGCTTGAAACTTTTCTTTGCGCACCGGAATATCATGTCGCGCTGCTAGGCGGTCCAAGACCTCAAATCCAATATTATGCCGCGTTCCTTGATATTCGGAACCTGGATTGCCAAGCCCCGCAATCAGCTTCATCTATCTTACTTCTCTTCCTTCTTCTCGGCTTTATTCTCTTCTGGCTTCTCTTCACCCTCTTTGGCTTCCTCGCCTTCAGCCGCGGTTTCGACCGGTGCCACCTCTTCAACCTTAGTCGGGGCAACAACAGCGGCTACCGTATAATTGGTATCGACATGAGCGACGACGCCTTCGGGCAGAGGAAGATCTTCCACATGAAGACTTTGACCCATCTCCAACGAACTCACATCCGCAACAATATACTCGGGAATAACATTGGGCAGACACCGCAATTCGATTTCACGACGAACAACGTCGAGTATGCCACCCGCCTTCACCCCTGGAGACGTCCCTTCGATATGGATGGGAATCGACACGGTGACCTCTTCTTTGAGATTAACCTTATAGAGATCGAGGTGAGTGAGAGTGCGGGTGACGGGGTCCGCCTGATGACTTTTTATCAGCGTCAAGAGCTGCTCACCTGCTTTAATCCCTTTGGCCTCACCCTTGACCTGAAGATCGATAAGTCCATTAAAGCCTTCGGCGCCCATTAGCTTGTCCATGATTCGTGCATCGACGACTAGAGCCACCCCATCAACGGCATGGCCATACAGGACCGCGGGTAGCTTGCCTTTGCGGCGCAAACGACGCGAGGCGGCCGTGCCGGTACTCGTTCTCACTTCAGCTTCGATTTTTACTTGTTGCATGACTCTCTTCCTTCCTTCGTAGGGGCTCGCGTCGCCCCCTCCAAAAGCAAAGCTCCTGGAGCCTTCCCCTCTCGCTCGCGTTGCTCGCTAGGGTGAAGCGCGTATTTATTTACACAAATAACGATGAAACAGACTCTCCTGTATGAATTCTACGTATCGCCTCACCGAGTATCCCCGCCACGGACATCACTTGAATCTTGGAACAATTGTCCTGTTTCTCTCCAAGCGGGATACTGTCAGAAACAATCAGCCCAGACAGCGATGAATTGTTAACCCTATCAATGGCCGGACCGGATAAGACCGGGTGAGTACAAATCGCATAAACCTCTTTGGCACCCTTCGCTAGCAGCGCTTCTGCCGCGTTGGTGAGGGTCCCGGCCGTATCAACCATATCGTCAACAATCACCGCGGTCTTGCCTTCCACCTTACCAATAACGTGCATGACCTCTGACTCATTCGGCGAATCACGACGCTTATCAATGATTGCCAACGTCCCATCAAGGCGCTTCGCGTAGGCACGCGCCCGTTCCACCCCGCCGGCATCCGGTGAGACGATAACGAGATTCCCATTAATTCTTTTAGACGTAATGAACTCCAGAAAGATCGGAGTCGCATAGAGATGATCCACGGGAATATTAAAGAACCCTTGGATTTGGCCCGCGTGCAAATCCATCGTAATCACTCGCGACGTTCCTGCCGCAGTAATGAGGTCCGCTACCAGTTTGGAGGTGATCGGTGTCCGTGGCGCCACTTTGCGATCCTGGCGCGCATAGCCAAAGTAGGGAATGACTGCGGTGATACGATCAGCTGATGCTCGCCGTAAGGCATCGATGATGATCAACAGTTCCATTAAGTTTTCGTTGCTCGGGCTGCAAGTCGGTTGGACAACAAAGACATCCTGGCCGCGTACGTTCTCATCCACCTCGACGAAGATCTCACCGTCTGAAAAACGACGGATGTTCGCCTTGCCGAGCGGTAACCCGACAACCTCACTGATACGCTCGCCCAGGGCGCGATTAGCGCTCCCTGAGAACAACTTCATCCCAAAATTTATCGCCGTCATGGCATCTCCTTAAATTTATTAACGCTCCAAGGCGGCTATGCCGACCGCGGGAGCGGGGGG
This sequence comes from bacterium, assembly GCA_965216315.1. GTDB lineage: Bacteria > UBA10199 > UBA10199 > 2-02-FULL-50-16 > JAJFLM01 > CBDCFN01. The sequence goes on from CBDCFN010000015.1 coordinate 282,629, forward strand.
TATGGGGGTCATCGGAAACCGCGTAGCGGTGAACGGGACCCCCATTATAATGCTCGGGGACGTGGACTCGAACCACGATCGACGGCGTCAAAGGCCGCTGTCCTACCATTAGACGATCCCCGAAAACCTTAGCGGCCTAATAGCGCCGCCGCGCATACCCAATAGTCTGGATAGGCGTTTCGTAAAATCTCAAGCGCTTGATCGCGCGTTTTATTTTGGGAGAAGAGACCAAATACCGTCGATCCGCTCCCGGACATAAGGGCCGCCTCGGCTCCGTGCTGCGTCAGTTGAGACTTGAGTTCAGCAATGATCGGATGAGAACCTACTACGACCGATTCCAGATCGTTGGTGACGTATGGAATCAATTGCTCCAACGTCTCGAACGAAGGCGGGACCGTAGCAGGGCCCTCAAATGAAGTCAATTGCTGCGACAGCTCCTGATAGACCTTTTGAGTGCTGATATGAATGCCGGGGTTGATCAGGATGACGTGGAGTTCCGGCAGGACAGAGCAAGGCTTGAGGACCTCACCGATGCCTTCCATCCACGCGGCACTAGGGCGACGGCTGGCATGAAGGAAAAAGGGCACATCCGCACCTACCTTATAAGCGAGCTCAGGATAGGCTGTCGTCGGCAATTCACGGCCGGTCAGCTGTTCCACCACCCGCATCACGGCCGCAGCATCCGAGGACCCCCCGCCGAGCCCGGCCCCGATTGGGGTCTCTTTGCTCAGCTCGATCTCGAGCCCGCCTGGGTAGTCCAAGTGCTCGGCGGCAAAACGGAAGGCACGACCAAGGAGCGAATCCTCGTTGGTGGGGATGTCGGGCTGGTTGCAGCGGATTTGAAGGCCGCTCTCCTTCGGACACACCTTTAGGGCGTCTCCCACCGATAAGGGCACCATCAGGCTCTGGAGCTCATGGTAGCCATCCTCACGGCGACCGGTCACCTTGAGGCAGAGGTTTATCTTAGCCGGGGCCTGGAGTTCAAAGGAGGTCATTGCCCGGGCAAACTACTCAAAACTAAGGTCCTGGGCAAGGGGCTGGCAAAAATCATCGGGTCCTGGGATTCTCTTTAGACTTTTAGCGTCCATTGCCATATATGGCCATTTTTGGGTTGCCACCCGGCTCACGAATTGCTTAAAAAAGCGGCAAAGGGAGCCCATCCAAGAATTATGGTTCGTACGCGTAAGACAGAACGTCGGCGGGGTCGTTTGGCCCGCGTCGCCAACTCGCACGAAGACTATACCGAGAGCTTCGACAAGACACCCATATCCTTTCAAAGCCGTGGCAAGGGTGAGTTTCCGCTCGTCTGCTGCAACGGGCTCGGCGTCGGTCCCTTCTTTTGGGTCTACGTTCAACAGTACTTTGCTCAACGCAATCAAATCGTAACCTGGGACTACCGCGGCCATGGGGAATCGGGCCTGCTCGAGAATGTCGAACACTATACCCTCGATGCCCTGGTCAAAGACTGCAAGAGTGTTGTCGATGCACTGTCCCTCAAGAAAAGCGTGCTGATCGGCCACAGTCTGGGCGCCCAATTAATCCTCGAGTTCTACCGCCAATTTCCGAGCCGGGTGAAGGCCCTGGTCCTCTGCTTTGGGACGGACGGGCGCCCGATGAACACCTTCTACAATATGCGCCTGTCCCGCCACCTCTTTGAGATCTGTTACAAAATCGGGCAGAAGTTCCCGGCCCAGAGCAACCTGATCGGTCGCCTCCTGCTGCAAAACCCACTCTCCTTCTTTATGGGCGGCCTCTTCAAAATCATGAACACCGACATGATCGAACGCGAAAAGGTCGAGGAGTACATCAACCATCTGCTCGACGTCGATCCGATCTTTTTCACGCGCCTGCTCAAGAGTGCGCAGGAACACAGCTGCCAGGACCTGCTCCCCGAGATCAAGGTCCCGACCCTGATCATCGCCGGCCAGGATGACCAATTCACCCCTCTCTGGATCTCAAAGAAAATGCACCGCTTGATCCCCAACTCCGAGCTCTTCGTCGTCAAAAAGGGCAGCCACGCCGCCCTCGTCGAGCAACCGGAATTGATCAATCTGAGGATCGAGAAGTTCCTCCAAGAACGCGTCGTCCCCTCTAAAAACGGGAGCGGCAGCTTCGTCGCCGCTTAAGGTCAGCCCCCCAAGCGCATCCGCCCGGATTCACCGCACCCTGCAAATTCTACTGCATTGCCACCATCATCAAGGTATACTCAAAAACTATGAAATTTGCCGGTAGCGGCGCAACTGCACCCTGCGTCCCATCGATAATTACAGACGTGTCAGGGAGGTGCGTTGGAATTCCTTCCCATATAATCTATCCGAGCAAGTCAAACACGGCACGGGTGCGTCGTCATGTCTAACCAGGAGGCTATCATATGTTAAAGGGGCGTTTATTTATTTTCTTAACCGTCATGATCTGGGCAGCCGCTGCCCAGGCCGCCACAACATCCAACCACATAAAAGATAAATGCAACGAAGGGGATCATTTTGAGAACAGCGATCCTTTCTCGAGAGAAGTCACCGTCACTAGGGACGCTGACTCCAATGTTTGGACCGGCAAAGGATCTGAGATTTGTCCGACCGATCTCAGCATCATCTTGTGGAATGAAAATTGGGCTCAGATGGCACGGGAAAAAGATTATATTTTTAGATCAGTTCTTATAGAATTTCGGTTAAATAATGATGCGGGCACTCTTGACCTTACGCAGGCCATTCAACCGGAAGCTGAAGGCGTTGCACGCAGTCGAGTCGCCTTTTCGGGTTATGTCTGGTTTGCCCCAGAAGACGGCGATAAGGGCCGCGTAATTTATGGCCTTCATCCCTCGGAGCTAGAAAAGGTAAGAATAGCCGACCTGCATTGGAGTGATATCCGTTCAGTAAAACTGACCCCGAAAAAAGATGATCCCAATGCCAGGCCAGTGCTAGCCGCACAAAAAAACCCAAGCGGCGCCTTTTTCACAAAAGCGAGCGATACCCCTCGTACAGCAAGTCACGCTGTACTGGTAAGTGAAGCCCCAACAATGCCCATCGAAGTGCACTTTCTGGAAAATGTTGCCGAGATTTTACCGACCCGAGAAAATCCCGGCCCCTCCTGGTTTGTCAATGTCCCGGTAAGATTTATGCGCGAAGCCCTGTTTGAAAATGACCCGAATACTGACCTCCAAGTCGGAGGAATGGATTATCGGGCTCTCGTACTCGCGCGCTATGTGCCTAACCGCAATAAGGTAGTCATCCAATATCATTTCAACACCATGAATCTTCCAGGAGACAAAATCAATAAAGTTGTCATCAAGCTTTCGCCCAATGATCGTGTCGAAGGCAACCTGAGCGGCGACTTCCAGGTCGAAAAAAGTAAAAGTGCCACTAACTCCATTGTGTTGATGAACAATCAGGAATCGAAAAGCATCGCGATTCCGGACCATCATGCCAACACTCTGAGTGCATCCAAACACCGGCATTATACTGCCGCAAACATACGGGTTGCCTACAATCTTAGAGATGGAACGGAAGTCATGTACTATATAGTTCCTCATAGAGGAATTGCAGACGGCTACAAAATTAAAATCACACCTCAGAGTAATAACGTTATGGACGCCGAACTAAGCTACAATTTATTCTTACCTAAGAATGCCGTGCGCCTGAGAGCCGTGGTCGATCCCGCATCCATCGAAGAAACGAACCGAGGTTCTCGATCCATTACCGTCCTTGGAGGCATTGATTACGACAAACAACCTAACGTTGCCGATCAGTTCCTCAGCGGAACAACGGCCGTCAAACGTTCAAACCTCCTTCCAGACGGACCACTCTTAACACTTGGTGGAACAAACCCCGATTTGGAGCCCGTCTCCAACCCGGAACCTGATTCGCCGCTCTCAGACAATGCGGCGGACGAGGCAATCGGTACCGGTGACGTCGGTGGCGAATTGGCCGATAGCAACGTGCCCGAACCGGGGACCGTGACCGTCGGTTATCCCGCCGACGGCGGTGATGGGGCCGGCGCGACGGGTAGTTGTACACTGACAAGGACCCATGCTCCCAATCAGAGTGCCGGGATACTCATGCTACTGATCATGGGCCTGAGCGGCCTCGTCTGCGCGCGCAAGTTTAACTAATTGAATTTAAAGGGGCGGTCCCATAGGGCCGCCCCTACTTTAGTGAAGTGTGTTTTATCTAGCCAGCGGCACGCTGTTCTGTCTTGGCGCCGCCTTTGGCGAATACCAATTCATCCTTGCCGACGGTGACGTCGATCGTGTCCCCCTCGACAAACTTACCTTCGAGAACTTCTAAGGCAAGCGGATCCTGGATGTACTTCTGGATCGCGCGCTTCAAAGGACGCGCCCCGTAGGCCGGATCGTAGCCGCGTTCGGCGAGAAAGTGTTGAGCCTCGTCGGTGAGATTTAAGGTCAGTTTCTTATCGGCCAACAGCTTCTTAAGGTTGGCGAGTTGAATCCCGACAATTTTTTCGATCTGTGTTTCACCGAGTTTGTGGAAGATGATGATGTCATCGACACGATTCAAAAATTCGGGACGGAAATGCCCACGCAAGGCATCCATCACCCGTTTTTCCATCTCACTCTCATCTTTGTCGGCGAGCTCACTAATAAACTGTGACCCGATATTGCTCGTCATGATCATGACGCTATTACGGAAGTCGACGGTACGGCCCTGACCATCGGTCATACGCCCATCATCGAGGGCTTGGAGCAGCACATTAAAGACCTCGGGATGGGCCTTTTCGATCTCATCAAATAAAATCACTGAATAAGGTCGGCGCCGCACCGCCTCGGTCAACTGACCGCCCTCTTCGTAACCAACATAGCCGGGAGGCGCCCCAATCAAGCGCGCCACCGCGTGCTTCTCCATGTATTCCGACATGTCGATGCGCACCATTGCGTGCTCGTCATCAAATAAGAACTCGGCGAGCGATCGCGCGGTCTCGGTCTTACCGACCCCGGTCGGACCCATGAAGATAAACGAGCCAATCGGGCGATTGGGATCCGAGAGCCCCGAGCGGGCGCGCCGGATCGCGTTGGCGACCTTGGTAATCGTCTCGTCCTGACCAATCACCCGTTGCATGAGGCGCTCTTCCATGTGCACGAGCTTTTCCCGTTCCCCCTCGAGCATGCGGGCGACTGGGATACCGGTCCATTTAGACACAACCTCGGCGACATCTTCATCGCCAACCTCTTCGCTCAAAATCTTCTTGTTTTGTTGGAGTTCCTCGAAGGCCTTCGTCTGTTCTTCTTGGGCCTTTTGCAACTCGATCAACTTACCGTATTTCAGCTCGGCGGCCCGCTCCAGATTTCCTTCACGCTCCGCCGTCTCGGCCTCTTGCTTGGTCGTTTCAATCTCTTCTTTGAGCTCGCGTAATTTTTTGATCGCGTCTTTCTCATTCTGCCAATGGGCCTTCAGGCTATTGGACTGCTCTTGCAGTTCGGAAATTTCTTTTTCGAGAGAGGCTAGCCGTTCCTGTGAGGCCAAATCGTTTTCTTTTTTGAGGGCCTGCTGTTCGATCTGCAACTGCGTCACTCTCCGCTCAATCGTATCGATCTCGGTCGGCAGACTATCAATCTCAATCCGCAGCTTGGACGCCGCCTCATCAATGAGATCAATCGCCTTGTCGGGCAAAAAACGATCCGTGATATAACGATGCGACAGGGTCACCGCCGCAACCAAGGCATCATCCTTGATCTTGACCCCGTGATGGATCTCGTAACGTTCCTTGAGGCCGCGCATAATCGCAATCGCGTCTTCTTCGCTGGGCTCACCCACGTAAACAGGTTGGAAGCGCCGTTCCAGCGCCGCGTCCTTTTCAACGTACTTGCGGTATTCATTGAGCGTCGTCGCCCCCACGCAACGCAGTTCACCACGCGCCAACATCGGCTTGAGGAGATTCGACGCATCGACCGCGCCTTCGGCCCCACCGGCCCCAACAATCGTGTGCATCTCATCAATAAACAGGATAATCTCGCCCTCGGATTCCTTAATTTCTTTGAGCACGGCCTTGAGACGATCCTCAAACTCCCCGCGATACTTGGAACCGGCTATCAATGCTCCAATATCGAGCGAGATCAACCGCTTGTCATGGAGACTGTCGGGAATATCCCCGGAAATAATCCGCTGGGCCAGGCCTTCGACAATCGCCGTCTTACCAACCCCGGGTTCACCGATCATCACCGGATTATTCTTGGTCCGGCGTGACAAGACTTGAATGACTCGACGAATCTCATCATCCCGACCGATGACGGGATCGAGTTTCCCGCGCCGCGCCGCTTCAGTGAGATCTTGGCCGTACTTGGAAAGGGCCTGATATTTCTCTTCGGGATTTTGATCCGTCACACGATGCGAGCCGCGAATGCCTACTAGGGCCTTCATGATCGCCTCACGCGTCGCTCCGGCGCGCTTTAAAACTTTGCTCGCCTCCCCGGGCTTTTCATCCGCCAAGGCAAGGAGGAGATGTTCGGTACTGACGTATTCGTCTTTGAGTTTGTCTGCCTCTTTTTGAGCGCGTTGAAAAATCTGCTTCATGCGCTGCGAGAGATAAACATCGCTCGAGCCCCCGCTGATCTTGGGAAACTTTTCAACTTCTTCTCGGATCTGATGGGAGAGCTGAGTCGGATCGGTCCCAACCTTGCGCATCAACGGTTGGACCACGCCTTCGGTCTGCTGTAATAAAGTATCAAGCAGATGCTCCGGCATGAGTTGTTGATGGCCGTGCTCGCGCGCGAGCTCTTGTGCGGCCAGGACACCCTCTTGGGCCTTTATGGTAAACTTATCTAAGCGCATCAAATCCCTACTGAATTTACACTATTCTTGCCTTTAAAGAAACTAAACTCAGTTCGGGAATTGTCAAGCCACCACTACTTCTGAAACGCCAAGAAGATCGTCGCATCCCCACGCTTGATAAAAAAGCGCACCACCTGACCGTCTTTGAGCTTTCTTACCAGCTGACTATAACTGCCGGGTGTATTGATCTTTTTACCATTAATCGAGATCAAGATATCACCGGGTCGCACATCTGAACGAGCCGCCTGACTTCCTGGCTCGACGCTGCTGATATAGACTCCGCCTTCACCGGGCGCCAAGCCGAGTTCCTTTTTCTCTTCCGGCGGAATCCCCCTCACATTGAGTCCAAGACCCTTACCGGATCCACCAGTGCCGCTACTGGCAACAACATCATCGTCTTTGCGCTCGGCAATCGTAACCGTCATGGTCACACGTTTACCATCGCGAAGCACGGCAATGGGCACCGTTTTACCGATCTCGGTCTTCGCCACCTCCGCCGGCAATTCATGGGATTCATCGATTTCCTTACCATTGTACGAGACAATGACATCACCGGACTGCAATCCGCCTTTTTCAGCGGGACTATCGGGAAACACATTGGCAACCAAACCACCCTTGGTCTCTTTTAAGCCAAAAGACTGGGCCAATTCATCCGTCATATCTTGAATGCCGACACCGAGCCAACCGCGGGTGACGTGCCCCTTACTGATCAATTGAGGGATCAGACCTTTGGCCAGATCAATAGGGATTGCAAAACCGATCCCTTGTCCGCTCGCCACAATCGCCGTATTAATCCCAACGACTTGACCGTTCAAATCAAACAGTGGACCGCCACTGTTGCCGGGATTGATGGAGGCATCGGTCTGGATAAAATCATCATAGGGTCCGGCACCAATCACGCGTCCCTTCGCAGATACAATGCCCGCCGTTACGGTATGATCCAGCCCAAAGGGGTTGCCCATGGCGATGACCCATTGGCCAACCTCTAATGACTCGGAGTCACCGAGGGAGCAGAAAGTCAGTTTTTTTGAATCGACTTTAAGAACGGCAATATCCGTTTTTTCGTCTTCACCGACGACCTTGGCTTCCAATTTTTTGTCTTCGGAGGTATGGACCAGAATCTCATCAGCACCTGCAATCACGTGCCTATTCGTCAAAACATGACCATCGGCATTGATCACAAAGCCAGTCCCGAGACTCTTCTGCTCACGCTGACGGGGCCCATCAAAAAAGCGATTAAAGAATTCATCAAAGGGATCCACGCGCCCGCCTGGACCACGCTGACCAAAAGGGGAACGAAAGCGCTGCATCCGCGGCCCGGCTTTTTTCTTCGTGCTAATATTGATAACACACTTACGAACCTTTTTGACGACACTGCGCACATCCGGAAGTGAATCAAGCAAACCCGCCTGAAGAAATCCCTCCGGTTTTTCACCCTGGTGATAATATTCAACTGCTTGGGCCGGGGCGCTCAAACTAACCAACGCTACGGCTACAATAAAATGTTGTTTCAATTTCATGATGTCTTTGTCGCCTCGACGTAACGCATCCGCAATTCACTTAATATTTGCGTCATCAAGGCATCCTCCTCTTTAGTTCGATTTCCTTGTGTCTTGGTCGCTAGCATTCCCAAAATATCAATAGACTGTTTCGCCAGCGGTAAATTTTTTTCGACCTTCTCGCCGTCAGGCGCGGGGACCAGACCCAAATGCATATAAACGGACGTCGCCAGCGATAATAAAAACTGGGCAAAACCCTGATCGGAATCAAACGCCGCTTGTGCTCCGCCCGAAGGACCTTTAGCGGGGTCAGGCCTCTCACCACTTCCCTCTTCGCTCGTGCCGATTGAGTCAGCCACGGGCTCCTGTTCCTGCTGCGCTGGCATTTCTTCTGATTTTACTTCCGCTGCCTCGTCTTCGTCCCGACCTTCGCGGCGCCGATCGACGATTTTAAAACCGCGTTCTTCCGTTTCTCCTGCCATAGCGTTTCCTTCCTGAATTAGGCCATAAATGCCGTTGTATTATTTGTATGGGGACGCAGGGTTGTCAATACGTGCTCTGTAAATACTTTGTAAAAGCGCCGCTTCTAACTAACTGAAATTAAAGTGATATATCCGAATTGGCGGGTCTTGACAGCCCCCAGGAGCGTGCTTAGTATAATAAGACCCTGATGAGACGTTAACAGGAGAGGAGCATCAAAAAGGATATGACAACCACAAAGCTGCCAGTACTGAGTAACGGAATTGACGTCTACGCGGCCCAAATAAGCCAATATAAGGTGTTGAGCCGCGAGGAAGAGCACGCGCTCGCGCTCCGTTATTATCAGACCCAGGATAAGGATGCCGCCCAGCAATTGGTACTGGCCAATCTGCGCTTTGTCGTCAAGATCGCCCATGAGTATAAGGCCTATGGCTTTCGCCTGGCCGACCTGATCCAAGAAGGCAATGTCGGCCTCTTAATGGCGGTCAAAAAGTTTGATCCCCACAAGGGTTTTCGACTGATTTCTTACGCGGTCTGGTGGATCCGCGCCTATATCCAAAATTTTATTCTACGCTCCTGGAGTCTGGTGCGGATTGGAACCACGCAGGCACAACGCAAATTGTTCTACAAGCTGCGCGCGGCGAAGCGTAAACTTCTCGGCAATGAAGAGGCGGATTTGGACCGTGCCCTCAATGGGGGCGAGGCCCATCATCTGGCCGAAAAGATGGCCCTCAAGGAAGAGGATGTTATCGAAATGGACACGCGGCTCGCAGCCCGTGATCTCTCCCTCAATACGCCGATCAGTGACGATCGGCAGGTGACGCATCAGGACCTGCTCTGCTCCCCAGAAAATCAGGAAGAAGCCGTAGCCCATCAACAGGAGACGGTTCAACTCACTGAGCAGGTCCGTGCGGCCCTCACCTCCTTAAACCCCCGGGAGCAATATATCGTCGAAAAGCGCTTGATGGCCGAAGAACCCCTCACCCTGCAAGAAATTGGGAATCATTTCGGGATTTCGCGGGAGCGTAGCCGCCAGCTCGAGGTTCGTGCCAAGCAGAAGCTCCGCGAAGCCCTGGTTTAATTATATCCTTGATCCCAGCCACTAATGTCCTAGAATGCCGGACATGAGACGCCTCTTCCCCCTATTGACCCTGCTCGCGCTCGGCTGCCTTGTTGCTGCCGCCTGTTCCTCAACACCGAAGTACGGCCAGGAAAAAGACGCCGCCAGCGCAATCAGCAAATGTAATGAGCTGATGGAAAAGGAAAAGTTCGAAAAGGCCAGCAAGTGCTATGAAATGTTGCGTTCCCGTTTTGCCGGTTCGGGACTCACCGATGATGCGGAACTGCGCATCGCTGACATTGCCTTTGAAAAAGAAGATTACTTGCTCGCCGCCGAATCTTACCGTGCTTTCGCCAAGCTGCATCCGGCCCACCCTAAACTCGCCTATGTCTATTACAAAGCGGGGCTCTCCTACCTGCGTGAAAGCCCGAAACAAATCGATCGCGATCAACAGTACCTGGATGAAGCGATCGGTTATTTTGAGATTGGCATTCGCTACTTTCCGGGAAGCGCCTACCAAGACGTTACTAAAGAGGCCTTAAAAGAAGCCCGTCGTCGCCTCGCCGCGCGGGAACTTTACGTCGGTCGTTTTTATTTCAAACGCAAAGAATATCGTTCTTCTCTCCTGAGATTTGCGGAAGTTGCCGATCGCTATCAAGGCTTGGGGTTTGATGAGGAGGCATTGTATTTAATGGCGAAAGCCTATGTCCGATTAGACGAACGCAAAAAGGCTTATGAAGTCGCCGCCGTCTTAAAAAGTCGACACCCTAATAGTGCGTACTTGGATAGAATTATCAAAGATTTGGACATTGATTAGGTATCATGGAAGTTCCCATCATTGAACTCATTGAGATTGGTAAGCGGGCCTTCAACGAGGATGATTTTGACCGTGCGGAGGAATGCATTGGCACTGTCCTGCAGCATGGCCAGCGCTTTGCCGACCTGCTCAACATCATGGGCATTATTTACCATGATCGTGGTGACTTTAATCGCGCAATCGACTCGTTCAAGGAAGCCCTCGTTATCAATCCCCAATATGTCGAGCCCCGGCTCAACCTTGCGGTTCTCTATAACGACCTCGGCGACTATGCTGCCGCCCGCAAACTTCTCACCCATAAAGGGGTCAAAGGAAGCCAAACGAAATTCAAAGACGACCCCATCCTCGATGGCAAACTCGCCAATCAACATGCCATGATGGGAGATATGTACCGACGGTTGGGCCGCTTTGATGAAGCCATAACAGAGTATCGCAAAGCCCTCAGCTTGGGTTCGGGCTTTGCTGATATTCGCACGCGTCTCGGCACCGCCCTCCGTGAAGCGGGTAACACAAAAGAAGCCCTCAAAGAACTACGACGGGCCTGCAAAGACAAACCCAACTTCCTCGAGGCGCGCATCCAACTGGGTGTCACCTTATTTGCCACCGGCCGCCATAGTGATGCGCGCAAGGAATGGGAGGCCGTCCTCAAAAAGGACAAGGACGACCCCAAGGCGCGGATGTATTTGCTCATGGTCCAGAATGGAAAAACCCCGACCAAGCCACGCAAGGCGGCTCCCAAACGCAAGCCAACGAAAAAGCCTAAAAAGTAAGTTAAATTGCAACCTTTTGCATCCGGCCCCGACGCAACTTGAGCTGCGGATCTAGCCGAAAATAGGGTATACTTTGTCATGGGAGGCCCGATTTGCACCGTATTGTCTTATTATTAGCGATTCTCACTTTGTCCGGCTTTGCCGCCTGCCCGGCAACGACGGGTCCCATGGGCGCGACGGCGGATGATCCCGAAATCGCCGCAGCCGACGAGTTGCCTGAACCGGTTCAGAGTCAGCCCCCCTTGGGGGACGGCATCGGTGCCAAGGGTGATTCAACGACGATCCCGGAATTCAGCACTCTGTTTATGACCTTACCGGGCCAACCAGAGCGATTCACGGACATTCCGCCTCGCACCGTCGATTATAATGTTTGGTTCCTGGACGACGGCAACGAACAATACCGGCAAGACGTCACCGCACGATTTTTCCACCAGCAGCTCTTCACGGCGGGAACCACCATTCCGGAAAACCCACACTGCCCCTTTGTGACCAACACGACAGGTCGAAATCAGCTGCCATGCGCCTGCACTCAAGAAATTCTTGATTCTGAGAAAGTGCAGCTCAGATGCGAAGGCAAGTTTCCTTTCGCTCACGGCCAAATGCTGCGTCTGATCATCTGTGGCCAACCGAATCCTAACGTTCTGAAACAAACCGTCGGCAACGCGCGCAATCCGATCGCCGAGTTTATTGACCGCGCCTATGTCCACAGCAATAAAGAACTGTGGGACTTAGAATTCTGTCCTGAACGACGCTATGTCGACTATGTCTTCAAGGCCGCGGACATGGAACTGGCGTTTCCATTGGAAAGCGGCAAGCTCTACTTTGTCACCCAGTTCCCGCGCGACTACCTCGGCAAAGAAGCGGAATATGGCGAACCCGTCCCCAATCACCTCGGGATCCACAACACAATTTATGAAAGCAACCATGAAATGGGTCGCTTCTTATCCGAAGGGCGCATCGTCCAAGTCGTTACGGGGGTACCAGCGAGTAACGCGGCCCCAAAGGCCCCTTATATCAATTTTAGTTATTCCAGCGCCGATTCGGATGAACCCCGAGCGACCTCTTTCAGCGCCGAGCTCCCGAACACCCCTTATTGCGATAAGCTCGCCGCTCGGTCGCCCGAACAACTCGCATGGGAAAAGGAATTGTTTGAACTGATCAATGAAATCAGAGTCGCCGGTGCGGATTGCCGGAGTGAAGGCATTAAGGCAAGCGCCCCACCACTCGACATAAGCCCGGTCCTTTATTGTACGGCATGCCTGCACAGCCAGGACATGTATGAGCGCGCCTTTGTCTCCCATACAAATCCCGATGGCTTATCGGTGTTCTGGCGTTCCTTTCTGGCCTCGCAGGTCGAGCTCGGTCAACCGCTCGTCGAAGTGTTCTCCCGCCTCGGTGAGAATATCGTTCACGGTCCGACAACGCCTGCAGCAGCTCTCAAGCACTGGCTCGCCAATGATCGCCACTGCGCCAATCTCATGGACCCCTACTTTACTCACGCGGGAACCGGATCCCATCATGGCAATGATCAAGGGCGCTTCTGGACCCTAGCGCTCGGCACTCAATTAAAGTAATGCCTAGTCGCCGCCACAATTAATTTACAAACCGTACTTCACAATCGCGGCTCGAATCGCCTCCGTGTCCCGTGCAATGCCCAGTTGTTCCATTTTCGTATAAAGATGCCGCCGTGAAATGCCCAAAGCCTCGGCAGCATGCCCCCGATGAAAACCATTATCACGGATCGCCAGCAAGATCTTCGCCGCCTCCGGATCGACTGGAGCGGTCGCTTTAGCCTTGGCCTTGCTCTTCACTTGGGCACTTCGTTTAGCGGCACTCCCCGATGCCAGCGCCTGCTTGAACTGCATGGAATTCGGGACAATGACATTATCTTCCGCAAAGAGAACCGCCGTTTCGAGCGTATTTTGCAGTTCGCGAATATTCCCCGGCCAGTCATAGTTCATTAGTAAAGCCAAAGTCATCGGGTCCAATTGCGCGACTTCGCTTTTCTGACGTTCAGCTATTTGTTTGAGAAAATGATCCGCGAGTAACGGCAAGTCTTCCATGCGGTCACGCAAGGGTGGCAACGTCACTGTCACGCCATTGAGACGATAAAACAGGTCTTCACGAAATTCGCCACTCTCGACCAGCTCATGAAGATCCCGATTACTGGCTGAAACCACCCTGACATCGACCTTAATGAGCTGATTCGAACCCAACGGACGAATCTCTCCTTCCTGTAAAAAGCGCAGCAACTTCGCCTGGAGGTTGAGGCTCATATCGGCAATCTCATCGAGAAAAACGGTCCCGCCATCCGCATAATGCAACATGCCTTTTTTATCGGATGTCGCATGCGTAAACGCGCCCTTCTTATGACCGAATAGTTCCGATTCCATCAGATTCTCGGGCAAAGCTGAGCAGTTCTCCGTTACGAAGGGCTTATTTTTTCGCAAGCTATTAAAGTGCAGGGCCCGTGCAATCGACTCCTTACCGGTCCCCGATTCACCATGAATCCACACCGGGATCTTCGCCTCCGTGATGCGATCCACCATGGCCAGCACTTGGACCATCTTGGGAGAACGCCCGATAATGTCCGAATACTTATTTTGGAGCACGGCCCGAGATTCTTTAAGTTCCCGCGCCATCAACTCGACCTGTGAATTTTGATCCGTAACCTGCTCAGTGAGATCGGCATTCTGAGCCTGAAGGGAAGCAATCATGGCTTCTTTCTGGAGCGCAATCGCGGCAATCCCCACAAAGGTTTTTAAGGCCTCTAAGACAGCTCCTTCAAACAATCCCTGTTCAAAGCGATGATCCAAATAAAAAACACCGAGTATCCCGTCGCGGCTCTTCACGGGAAGAGCGACGATCGATTTGAGCTGGTGAAGTTGTGTGCTTTTGGAATCACGGAAGCGCACATCTTCCAGGGCGTTATCCGTGATAACTTCTTCACCGGTTTGCAGCGCGCGCTTAACCGCCGAAAGGCTAAAGGCAAAGGCATCCGTCTCCAACTCTTCCTTATGGATATTGCGCGCGGCCGCCAAAGTGTATCCCGGCAACGGACCGGAATTCTGATCCGACCGAACGAGGAGAAAACCTGTCTCGGCCTGGGCTAGCTGCATCGCCGCCTCCATCAAGTCCTCTAAAACGGACTCCATGTTTTCTTCCATAAGCAACTTTTGATTGAGGTCGGACAGACCTTCCAAGATGTTTTTGAGTTCCATTGTATTCTCCACTGACGGTTCATTGGCATCGGAATCCGCTGCGACCCACCTGCGGTAATCGTAGCGATCGACAAAGGATACCTGCAATCCCAATGAAAGTTCTTGATAAATTGTTGTTAATAGGCGGCGCACCGCATCACTCTCTCGAGTGCGACTCAGCCAGCGCAAAGCCAGCTCCCGATTCCAATAATGTTCCAAATCATCCGTATCAGGCTTGGCATCGGCCAATTGTAAATAGCGACCGTCACGCCATTCACCGATCAGGTCGCGGACCTCGCTGGCATAAACCGCTGCCGGGGCATAATCCGCTTCTAATCCCGCCAACTCGACAACGAGTTGATCGGCGACCTTAAAATTACCGACCGCCGCTTCGGCAATAGCACTGTGCCGCAGGTTTTCCGCGAGATCATTCGGGTTAGCGAGTAAGCGCAGGATCTCTTGGGCCTGCCGGAGCCGGCGCAAGGCCTCGTCAAGTTGACCGCGTTTGCGCGCCAGCACCCCTTGGTTGGTCCAAACGGAGGCTAAGAAAAGACCGTTCTTAAGTTGCCGCGCCAAATTCTCGGCGCGGGCTTGGGTGGCTTCGGCATCATCAACCGCGCCGTGGGCCTGGGCCAGGAGTCCGCGCTGTAAGAGCGTGGAAAATTCTCCTTCGGTAAATCCCGCCTCATGATACAGCTGTTCCGCTTGTTGAAGGTGCTTGAGACTTGTCGCCCAGTCCCTCTCGTGCGCATCCGCTACGGCCAGGTTGCGGTAAATCTCGGCCCGATGGCGTCCCGCCGCCTCACAGAGGTCTAAGGCCCGATGAAAATGGGTACGGGCTGTCTCGGAATCGCCACGATCCAAGGCATTCATCGCCAACAGGGTGTGGGCGCGGGTTGCGAACGGCCGTTGTTCCACCTCAGGGCCCGCACTTTCAAGACAACGCTCAAGACGTTGCGTTGACTCCGGGATGTCACCGAGATTGCGGTAATTTAAACCCGTCGTGAACCAATACTTTACTTGGCGCTCGCGTTGACTCTCATCAGTGGCATCGAGCTGCAACCATTGCTCACAGTATTCGAGGGCCTCAGGATAACGACCGAGCGCATTAAGCAAATTAATCTTCAGCCGCAACAACCGTGATTGTTCAGCAGAATCCTTGATGTAGGGAAAGGCGGCGTTGAGCAGCTCCAACCCTTCTTCATGCCGGCCACTTTCCATCATCGCCTGCCCCGTCACGAGCATACCGGCTGCTAGTTCCGTTTCGTCTCTTAAGCACAGGGCGTGATGCAGTCGCTGCCGGTTGGGATAGGGATTCGCTCGCAGTGCTTTGAGCCAGGCCTGGTGCCATGTGCGCTGTTCACTCGCCTTCATTTCTTGCAGCAGGCCTTCGGCCAAGAACTCAAAGGCCAGTTGATAGCTATGGCGTGTCGGATCGTTGCGGATGAGATCACGCTCCAACAAAGACTGCAGGGACACATGAAAATCATGGATAGACCGCGGGGCGAGAACACTCAGGAGATCCCGTTGCGAAACCGGCGCCTGGGTCACGGCCAACGCATAAAGAATGCGCCGCTCTTTTGCAGTAACATGCCCCAAGCGCAGCAACAGCATATCTTGGAGGGACGAGAGCTGACTCAATGCGCGGTGGGCCTCGGGACTCATACGTCCGCCGCGAATCGCCTTTTCTTCCTGCAAGATACCGACAACCTCCACCAGCATAAGCGGATTGCCCCCGGTTTTTTCAACGAGCTCCCGAACAATGGCCTTTTCGAGATCATCACCCAATGCCGCGGTCAAAAATGACTGGCTCGTTGCCTCATCCAGGTTGTTCAGCTGAATTTCTTGAACATTTTCTTGCTTAATAAAATAAGCGAAAAGGTCGCGCGCTTTTTGACTGAGACCGTCATCATTCCACTCGAGCACGATGAGGCGGCCCTGAAGGGGCACGCCCCCCTGGTTGAGCGAAAGCAAAGTCCCTAATTGGCTTTCAGGTAATTGCTCGAGGTCACGGAAGACATAGACCTGACGGGTTCCGTTGCCAACGCCTAAGTCATGGAGGCCGTTTCTTAATTCCAGCGCCGGAAATTCTTTGAGCGATACCTTCATCAAGGCGCATTCCACTTGAAACTCTCGCAAAAACCGGCTCTTGCCGACTCCGGTGATGCCGTGAAGACAAAAGAGCTGGGAGCTCTCGTCTATTTGCTTCAATGCAGACATGATTTGATCAAAACCACCCTCGGCCCCATACATCTGTGCTGCGTGATACTCCTGACGAGTCGGTATAGACTCTTCCTTCTTTTCACCCAAGGCCGCCAAGACTTCCGCAGCCTGTGCGAACCGTTGATTCAGCTCCAGCGTGATCATCCGATCGATGACGCGACAGGGACGCGGATAGGCCTTGCAGAGTTCCGGGGTTTGCTCAGCTAATAATGCCGGTTGCTTCGTGAGTAGCTCTCGCAAGTCACGGCAATCGCCACGTGGGTGTTGGCCTGACAAGGCTTCATAAAAAACCGTTCCCAATGAAAAGAGATCGCTCGCCGGCCTATTCAGGCCGCTAAAACGTTCCGGAGCCACATAAGGAATCGTTGCCGCCTCCAATGGACGACTTTCAGTCGCGCGGCTTGCCAGTCCAAAATCCAACAGGCGTACATGTCCCGAATCATCGATGAGTATGTTTTGTGGAGAAAGGTCCCCATGCAGAATCTCTTGCGCATGTAAGTAATCGAGTGCATCCAGACACTCTTTAAACCAGGTGAAAATAAGCTCAGGTTCCTGCCCGCGGGCCGCGCTCAAGATGTCACGCCCCTCGACATATTCCATCCAGTAGCAGGCCCCTTTATCTTCGCCAAAAATGGCCGCACTCTCCCCCGTCACACCTAGAAAAGAGATGAGGTGGGTGTGCTGCAGCCGGCAAAGAAAGCGGACTTCTGCTTCGATGGACTCAGTATTCAGCGCGCGTTTGACGACCACCGCTTGCCCTTGCGGCGTATGCGCCAGATAGACCTCTCCCATCCCCCCGGCACCGAGCGGTCGGATCAACTCCCATCCTGATGCAACAGCCACCATCGTGTTTCCGCGTCCCGTTGTGATGGTAGCACAAACTGTGACAAGATAGCACAAATTGACCCTCACAAGCTGTGCCAGTAACCGCCGGTAATTCGTTATTTTTTCAATAATTTCAAGGCAGTTCAGCTTGGCACACGACTTGCTCTATAGACTCGCAACAGATCACACACACACAATGGTAAGCCGGCGGCAACGCCAAGATTAGTCTGGGGGGCTACCAGACACCCGCGTTACCGCCGGCACTTCCATTGAATTTTTTTGACTCGTGATCTTCTCCTCCGGCCTCGGCCGAGCCGGGAGACCGCACAGCACCCACGGTCCCCGGCACATTATTTTCCTTGGCTCTCGGTTCTGCCGGTCGACCGACCGCACCCCGGTCGTCCGGTAAACCGGAGCGAGGACAACTAAAAAGGAGCCTCGTCATGGAAATGGAAGAAGTCAGTCAAGTTACTTTGTTATCACATTACACCGAAGGGCGTGTCTCGCTCCAAGATGTCTGCGATCGACTCGGCATCCATCGCACCACCTTGTGGCGCAAACTCCAGCGGCTCAAGAAAGAAGGGCGGGAAGGCCTCGTTCACAAACTGAAGGGACGTCCTTCCAACAATGCGCGCCCCAAGGCAATTCAACAAGCGATCCGGGAATTATGGACAGAGAATTATTCTCGCACTGACATGAACATCACGCAATTCTACCAACAAGTTGTCCGCGAGCTCGCACCGACATTGAGCTACTCAACCGTCTTGCGCTGGTTAAAAAAGTAAATCGTTGCAATTTTACTAAATCGCAACTCTGTGTGACGCGCACCGATAACAGGAATGTAAACTTTTTAACAAAAAGGAATTCAATTATGGCTAAACAAGTCTCAAGTAAAAAAGTCTCCCAATGGATGGCCGATGCCCTGCGCGCGAATCCCAACACGCGACCGGAATGGTTAATCAAACAAGTCGCGATCAGTTGCAAGAGCAGTGAAAGAGAGTGTTTGAGTGCCTATCAAGAAGTTCGCGACAAGGTTGCAGAATACCGTGCGGCGCCGATAACTAAAAATTACACTGTGCGTTTGCAAATGGAACCGCCGACATCATCATCCCCTGAGCCTGCCGAAGGACAGCCCCTTGTCGTCAAAGAAGTCACCGTCGTCGGTGATCCCAACAATGCATTCCAGCACATTCAGCCTTTTCTGACACCAACGCCGGCGGCACCAACAAACAACGAACTCCCAAAGAATCCTTTTAAAATTGAATTAATGCCGCTGGAAACACCGACATCGGCACCAAACGCGTCTCTGCCGCCACTTTCGACCGATCTTAATTTCTAATCACACTTAGTTTGGTTGCGTTTTTAATGAACGCAATCAAGTGGTTGTAATTTAACTTCATGGTCGTTTTCGGACAACCTCACCTCAATCACACCGATAAGTTTTTGTAAGACGCATCACTAACAGCGAAAGGAATGATCATGGCGGATAAAGTTTCTGCGGGAGTTCAAGTCAACAAAGAAGGCGTCGTCATCACGACTGACGAGGGAACTGTCGAATCGAGAGTCGATGACAGAGAAAAATCTTGGGCCATGTCGGCGGATGTCATGGGTGGCATCGGTCACGGAATTTATGTCGGACCCGGCTTTGATGCCTCGTACTGTGCACGGCTGAGTCGCAAACTCTGTTTGAATATGGGTCTCGGCATGTTCGGAAGTTTTGGTTCAGGACCGGTCGAACGAACCAAACATGCTGATGGGTCGATTTCGGATAGCGGTTCTGAATTGATGATGGTCCCCAACCTCCATGCCGGCGTCGTCTACCAATTGTCGCGTGCTATTGGTCTCGGTGGTCAGGCCCGCCTCGGCTATGCCCGCATCAATGGCCATTATGAAAATTTTGAACCGAACCGTTACAGTTACAAGGAATCCTACGTCGACACGGGGCTCTATCTCGAAGGAGCGGTGCGCTTATTAATCAATCTTTCAAGTTCCACCGGCCTCCACACTGATTTCGGCGTGAATTCATTCCCAGCCGCCGGTCCCGAAGGACGGCGCGGCGGCTTCATGGGCCGCATCGGGGGCCTATTCCGTTTTTAAGTTATCCCTTGCTTTGAGGAGGTGTGAGCGGAAAGACCGATTCGTCGGGTAAGAAAATATCGTCGAGCTGCAGAAAACGCAGAAACTCTTCGCCGGTGACGTCTATGCCGAGGTCAATGCAATTGGCCTGCGGCACGCCGAGGCCGGTGGCGGTACTGGCGCATACAGCTTCGAAGGTCGTGGGAGGAATGGGTCCGGTAACTCCCGGTACAATATCATCTGGCTCATCGAACTCGACCGTACTGTCGACTGAACCACTCCAAAAGGGATGAGCATCACGAAATCGGCCGATATACTTGATGAACTCTTGTTGAGGCATTTCGGATGAAGAAAGGTCTTCGGTGAATTTGATGGTTTTGATCGCTTCGTGCTCCGTTGGACCTCGTTGCGTTAACTCGGTATGAGCCGAAAGTTCCTCATTGAGCCGAACAAAGACAGTTGAAATGATATCTGCGGGGTCAACGAAATCATAGCTCCCTGCTATTTCAGTCAGCAAATTCACGAAACCACTGCCTTGTTCGCGGGCGCGGAATTGGCCGCTACCGCGTTCGCTCTCATCGGTCTCGGTATTGGGATCATCGCGAATCGCGAGACGGTCAAAGCGGCCGGCGACAAAGCGTTCAAAGTTCCCGTCACCATCGGGATCGCGCCAGATACGGTAACACACCGGTTTCAATTCTTCGACGGCCGCTTGGGTCGGACACTCGGCGAGGTCACAACCGACCGGACACGTGCATCCGCTGCACCCTTGATTATCAAAGTCTGCAAAATCGAATTTAAGATGATCCTCGGGTGATTTTGTCTTGCCCTCAAAGCTCTTCACCTGTGGACTGACGGGAATATCCACCTCATCAAAAATACGGATCAGCACCTCAACAGCTTGCAGATTGATATCTACCACTATCGGACCCAACGCGATAAAAAAGCTGAAGTCCTCCCCGACTTGCGCAAGGAGCGTTTGTAGTTCCTCGCCACTACTCGACAGGCTACTGCTATCAATACTGAGACTCTCAGGAAACCGTAGGAAAGACGGAAGTTCGGCTGGTGGCGCCGGCGGCGTGGCAGGGATCGTCCCTTCACCACCTCCATCGCCGGGGACAGGAGCACTCGAGGAGGCACAAGCCCCGAGCCCAATCAGACTCGTGAGCAGCCCCAAGAACAGGAGAATCCTTAGCCTTTTATGCATGGCCCCTAGTACCTTAATGTAATGGTATCAAATGCAAGTCCCGGTAGCTATCGCTCGCTTATATCTCTTTGATGCACTGTGATTTGCTAATCTGTAAGCACTGGAAAGTCATCTACGGTCGCATCGCCGGCGCGACTCGCGGCCTGCTGCTCGACTTCTCGCAGGGCTTTTTTAAACGCGTGCGACAAAGGTGAGTCCTCCTGCTGGGCCCCAATACGCAAGGCATGAATCGCCTCGCTCGCGATCTTTTCCGGCCCGTGGATTGAAATCTGGGCGAGACTATGAGCAACTTTACAGAGCAACAGCGGATGCCGGTTTTGAAACCCCATTTGCATCAGGACCTCAACCACTTCAGACGTCACGTTGCCAGGATGATGCTTGGCAACCAACCCCAATATCACAGCTATCCCTGTCGCCACATTCGTTTGTTGACGTTGCTTAAGGCCGCGTTCCAGTAGACTCTCGATAGTCCATCGCTTTATGAGTCGTTCGGGCGCCACTTCGGCTATATCTTGAATTGCAGTAATGCTCGCTTGGGAAATCAGTTCGTCCGCGTGCCCCAAACCAGAAGCATATAACGCTTGAATCGCGCGCTGCGCCTGTTTAACGTCATCGCCGATAGCAAGAGCCAAATATGTTGCCACGTCTTCGATAGACGTCGTAATCAAGGTATTTTTAATCGTCTGAAAGGCAATACCGGCAGCCGTTTGCAAACCGTCTGAGAGTTGCACATCTTCAGCTAATTGAGCCAGCAGCTCGCTAATATTTTTCGCGTACTCGGTCCTTTGTCGATGCAACCCAACTTGCATCAGCGCCTCAATCGCCATGGAGGCAATCGGAATCAAGGAAGAAGCCACAGCGATGGCTCCCAATGCTACTATCGCACCGTTCACTTGTGCCGGTGAGGCCCCATTCAAGGCAATATCGTACAAGGAATCCAAGGCATATTGAATCGTGTGCGGATCGCGGCTTCTAACGACAATATTTGCCAGTGAACCGGTTGCTAGAGTGATCACATGACGATCCGTATGCTCGCGAGCAATGCGGACAAGAACCTCGGTCGTTTGTAAGCGTACGTCGGCTTCTTCCGCCTCCCGGGCACGCGCCGTCAGCGTCACGACATCCCATTCCGTCATGACATCAATAGGGGCATCTTCACGCGGTGCGTCCGGCAAAATTATGCCGCGCAAACGCCGATAGTATTCGCTCAAATCACTGGAAGCGAGCACGGGGACAGAAGATGACACGCCACCGCTCAGCGGCAGCATCGAAGCCGCGAGCACGCTATTCGCGGTCAATAGACTGGATTGTAAACTCGCACCGTAAATCATTGCACACCCACAGCCCTTGTCGGTCGGCAGCCGGCAAAGTTTCTCCTATTTTCTTTGCCGGTTTTCGTAAGGAATTACAGGGTATTGAGGCCTCTTAGTGGCTCATATACCCCTTGATCTCTTTCGCGGAATGATTGACCCCGATCGAGTAGGCCGCGATGCGACTGAGGTGGGAGTAAGGGAGGCCGCTCTCTTCATGCCAGGCGTTAAAGACCTCTTGAACCTTAGCGAGATCGCGTTTGGAGCTGGGGGTATCGGCGATATCTACACCGGCATCTTGCAAACACGCCACGACATCACCCGACAAAATAAAACTATCCTTGCCCATGTTGCGCAAGAAGCGCTGTCCGGTGACGCCGCCTAAACGGCTCCCGCGTTTCTTAAGCAGCCCCCACAACTCGACGAGTTCAGTAACGGGCCATTCGGCGACGAACTTACCGAAGCCGCCTTCCGTGCGACTGATTTCGCTGATGAACTTCGCGTTGTCTCGGACTGAGAGGATCTTTTGCATGTTGCGGACAATGCGTGTGTCCTTGCCGTAGGCCTCCCACTGTTCCGGAGACAATTTGAGGAGACGCTTCGGATCGAAGCCGTGAAAGGCCTCTTCAAAACCCGGCCATTTTTGTTTGATGACGCGCCAGACAAAGCCCGCTTGAAAGACGCATTGGGACATCGCCGCCAAGAAGCGATCATCCGGCTTCTTGGCGACGCTGTTGGGGCGTCCCACTTTGGGGAGAAGCTCTTTGAGGATCTTGGGCCCGCCCTTGCGCTTTTCCGCGCGTTTGAGAACCGAGGCGAATTTTTTCACTACCTAGACTTAGATATGATCTGTGTTGATTGGTCTCGAAAAAAACTATGACGCAACCTTTGGGCCGGTGCGGCGATGAGGGGCTATGTCGTCCCTACTCCTCACGCCCATGCAGGCCCATAATGCGGTCTTTGGTATTGCGACCAGCCTGACGCTCAATCAGCGGCCCCTCGATATCGCCGCCCGCGGTCTCACGACCGAGGTCCGCGACTGGCATGCGGCCACAGTTGGCACCGTTCACGAAGAGCTCCCCGTCGCCCACAGTCTTACCCAATATTGTGACGCCACGATCACGACGGCCAGTCAATTAGTGCGCGACCACGGGCTCTCCGCCGCCCTGCTGAATGCAAGCGGCCGCTTCATCATTCCGGAGCCGCTTGGTCTGTCTCATCAGATCATCTCCGCGAAACTTCAGGGCTTTGACGCTTCAGAAACTGATGATTCCGAGGCCTCCGCCCGGAAGATTTTTGAGCTCGCCCAACTGCTCTACATCAGCGCCTACAGTGAATTGTTCACAATTGCCCAGCTGGAATCATTTGAATCGTTCTTGGGAATGGAACCTCGGGAACATCTCGCCCTGCTCACGGGCAAGACCCAGGCTCGCTAGAGAAGCTTCGGCAATTCCTTAAATACCTCGGGGATCTTCGACGCATCATCCCCGCCTGCCTCCGCCATGTCCGGACGGCCGCCGCCCTTGCCGCCGACGATGGGCGCAAGTTGTTTGATCAAGTCTCCCGCTTTGTATTTCTTGGTGAGATCCTCCGTAACCCTCACGACGAGCCGCGCTTTGCCGTTGTCTGAAGCGGCAATGACGACAATGCCGGACCCGACCTTCTTCATCAGGTCATCCGAGAGTTTGCGCACGAGTTTTTTGTCGGCCACTTCCGACTGTAGGGTCATGACCTTGACGCCGTTGATTTCCTGAACTTGTTCGGTACTTTCACCAGCCGAACCCGACATGAGTCGCGACTTAAGAGAGGCGACTTCTTTCTCCAATACCGTGACCTGATCGAGATATTTTTCGAGTTTGGTCAGGACTTCTTTAGGATTCGTATTCAGACGCGTGGCAATTTCCTCGACCTGATGTTCCATCGAACGAAAGTAGGCCAGCGCCTCGGGCCCCACGACGGCCTCGATCCGTCGGACCCCGGAACCGACCGCCGACTGACCGACGATCTTAAATAATCCAATTTGACCGGTGGCTTCGACGTGAGTCCCCCCACAAAACTCGATGGAGAAATCACCCATACTCAAGACCCGGACCATGTCGCCGTACTTATCGCCGAAAAAAGCCAGCGCCCCCATCTCGATTGCCTTGTCATAGGGCAAGACCTGACACATCACGGTGAGGTTGTTGCGAATCTGTTCATTGACCAAGTCCTCGATCTGGCTGATCTCCTGAGCGGTCAACGGTTGGAAATGTGTAAAGTCAAAACGGGTACGATGGGGTGTCACGAGTGATCCCGCCTGCCGCACATGTTCCCCTAACACTTGGCGTAACGCGGCGTGAAAGAGATGCGTCGCCGAATGGTGGATCATGCTGCCACTGCGGAATTCCGCATCGACGGCGAGTTCGACCTCATCGCCGGTTTGCAACTTACCCTCCACAACCCGCGCTGAGTGCATCACAGCATCCCCAAGTTTCTGGGTATCCGTCACCATCAGTCGCGCCTGCGGCGTCACGATCAGACCTTGGTCGCCGACTTGTCCGCCCGATTCGGCATAGAAAGGCGTCTTCGTCGTGATCAGTTCGACACTCTCGCCTTCCTGAACCTTCGAAACGATTTCACCCCCACGAATCAAGCTGGCAACCGGACTTTTTCCACTCAAGTGATCGTAGCCGACAAACTCCGTCTTTACGCCCTGCTCGAGGAGCGCCTCATAGGCCGGCCCCTTGCTCTTGGGTGTCGCCCCCTTCCAGGCCGCGCGACCGCGTTCTTGTTGCGCCGCCATCTGTTGATCAAAACCGGCCTGGTCGATTTGGTAGCCTTTTTCTTCAGCGATCAACGCCGTGAGATCGGTCGGAAAGCCAAAGGTGTCATATAAGGTAAAGACAATCTCACCCGGAAGGACTTTATCATCCTGATGATTCTCGATCTCGGTCTGGATCAACTTGAGTCCGTTCTCCAAGGTTTCGAGAAAGCGTTTTTCCTCCTGCTCGATCAACTGCGTGATCAACTTCTGGTGTTCGAGCAATTCCGGATAGACCTCACCCATCATCTGCATGAGCGGGGTAAAGAGTCGATAGAAGAACGGTTCATTCATGCCCAACAACTTGCCATAGCGAATCGCCCGCCGCATGATGCGACGCAAGACATAGCCGCGGCCGTCGTTGGAGGGCTGCACGCCGTCCGCAATCAAAAAAGCCGTTGCCCGAATATGGTCGGCCAGCACGTGAATCGAGGCATCCTGCTGGGCATCCTTACCGTAGGTGACACCGGTGAGCTTGCAAGCAGCGTCAATCAGCGGGGTAAATAGGTCGGTCTCATAGTTGGAATGCACGCCCTGGACCGCTGCGGCCAGGCGTTCGAGGCCCATTCCGGTATCGATAGAAGGCTTAGGTAAGGGTGTCATCTTCCCGGATTCATCGCGATCGTACTGCATGAAGACCAGGTTCCAGATCTCCATGTAGCGATCGCCCTCGCCGTTAACGACATCTTCAGGGCTCGTTCCCGCTTCGGGCCCGTGATCGTAGTGAATCTCACTGCACGGACCGCACGGACCCGTCGGTCCCATCGACCAAAAATTCTCTTCGTCACCGAAGCGCAGGATGCGGTCTTTGGCAACCCCTACCTCGCTTTCCCATAGCTGTGCCGCTTCATCGTCGGTCTCGTAGACCGTGATCCAGAGTCGGTCCGGATCAAGACCGACTTCTTGGGTGAGAAATTCCCAGGCAAAACGAATCGCGTCCTTTTTAAAATAATCACCGAAGGAGAAGTTGCCGAGCATCTCGAAAAAGGTGTGATGCCGCGCGGTGTGCCCAACGTTTTCGAGGTCATTGTGCTTGCCGGAGACCCGCATGCATTTCTGAGAGGACGCCGCCCTACTATAGTCGCGTTTTTCTTCTCCGGTGAAGACCTGTTTAAAGGGGACCATGCCGGCATTGCAGAAATAGAGGGTCGCATCTCCATGGGGGATGAGCGAGGCCGAACGCACGCGGGTATGCCCTTGATTCTCAAAGTATTTCAGGAACTTCTCACGGAGTTCGATCGCCTTCATAATTGGAAGCTATCAGTTGGCTGAGGGCCTGTCCAGCCTAGCAACATCTGGAGGACAGGACCGATACGGGAGGCCATGTCCGGCGCGATCAATCTCAGTCAACTCGTCCAGCTCACCCAATTCAACCTGGGCGGCAGTTTGATTTTCGGCTGTCTTTCCGATACGGGCGAGATCACAAACGGCCCTCTCGCCACGGACGTCGTAGGCAGTTTCGCCTATGCGAGTCAGGCCCAAGCAACCGCGCGTGTGTTCCATGAAACGGCGCCTTCACGCGCGGGGCTGATCCCGATCGAGCCCGATATGACCGATCCTTATGATCTGGAGCTCCATCTTTATATTGATGAAATCCCGTCCTTCGACCGCCAGGGCATTAAAGGCACCTGGGTCGGACTCGGTCATTATCGCCTGCAACCGAATGCCTACGAAATCCAACATGGCCCGCGCGTCCAGGTACGCACGGAACAAGAGACAAACGGTGGTCGCCCGATTGAACTCGCCATCGAATATAGCCTGAGCGGTTTCAACATGATGGTCCGTCAGGAAGAAGGCATCCGCTTTCCCCAAAAACGCGGACCTTCATGGGGCATGTTAGGCACGCAATTGGGATCACGTCTCTTCCTGGAAAGATTATTAGGCGCTCATGCCGTTCCCAACGTCACTCACGTCGACCAAATAGACGAACCCTTTCACCCACAAGATGTCAGTATGCTGTTTGAGTTGGGACTCCATTTCTATAGCGCCAATCCGGAACGCTGGGCGGAGGGCTTCTACTTTGATGACTACCGCGGTGATCATTATGCTGTCATTTATTCGGACGATGGCACGGGTCACCTGGTCAACTCGTCCGGTCAGCGGATTGAATTTGACGACTATGTCCCACATCAAGGGGCAATGAATCTGCGCTCGGCCGAACGCGTGCAGGGAACGGCCCTTGATGTACCGGCCCTGTGTATCAGCTTGGCCTCCGACGGTATCAGTATCAGCGAACACCTCCTCAACCCGGCGCAAACTTCTTTCAGCTCGTTCATGCGTCAGTTGATCGCAAGAAGCCAGGAAGAGGTTCAGCGCCAGCTGACTTATATCCAGACGCTTTCACCGGAAGAGCGTCTGGCAAGCTTAGCGGAGGCCTTTGGAATCGACGAAGCAACCTTTAGGGCCCGCAACCGATAGGTCTGGACTATGAGCGGAGTCCTCTACGCCAACAGCGCGGCTCAGGCCCTTGCCACGAGTTTGACGTCCCTGTATCAATTTAATTCACGCGAGTGTCTACTTGTCCCGCATCGTTCGATGCTTGCACCTGATAGCAGTGGCGATCCACGTTATCTGTTGCATACCGGCCGCCTGCTCGATGACCTCGCCGGCGCCTATGATGCAACCACGGTACTGATGGAGCGCGCCGCCACTTTGCTCGAGGCAACGGGGACCTCGCGTTACCACATTCCCCTGGCCTCCATCCCCAGTCTCCATCCAGAGCAACGCACCCCCTATTTAATCCATTATGAAACGCCCGCCATGCGAACCGCGCGCCTGCTCACCCGTTACAAGGAAGCCGCACCGCCCGGTAAGGCAATCGTCGATCTTCCTCCCTTGTTGCAGACGTCTCTCGAGACACGCGATACCGAATTACATCTCGCTCAACAGCGTCGTCTGAGCAACAGTGCCAATTTTTTGAGCCACGGACTCAGCCTTTTTCTGTCGACGCAACTGGAGGGAGTGATATCGGAATTGGTCATCGGTTTGCGCCTCGAGGGTCTGCGTGCCGCAATTACTCAAAGAGACCGTGTCGTCCTCACGGAAGAAGGACCTGGCGTACTCGACACCTGCGTCTTAAGCTTTAGCAATCGTTCGTATCTCGAAAGAATGCTCGGCCGTGGCCCATTAAGCTCGCGCCTCGGCATCGCCTACTCACCGGCCCCATTTGGGCCTGAAAACCTTCAAGATATGCTCACGATCACCGAACAGATGTACGCCGCGGATCCCGACCTGTTCAGGGAAGGTTTTGCCCTTAGTGACTCACGGGTCGAAACGTATCAACTCCATTTTAATATCCCCGGACAGATCATCGCCACGGATCGGCAAGGACATCGTGTTGATGCCCGCCAGCTCAGCCTTCGTTCCGAGGTTCCGGATTTCTCCATCCGTTCCATTGCCGGATTGGCCCCGACGTTAAGTCTCTTTTCGCTCCTGTGGAGCGACGTCGACGTCAAAATGGAATTGAATCGCCCTCATTGGATGGAAAGCGCCGTCACGCATAGTTTTGCCGACTACTTCGACTTGATGGAGGCCGCAATCCGCCTGGAACTCAAGATCTTTGACGAGATGGACCCGCGAGACCGCCGCAATTTACTCGAGACTGAAATCGCCCGTCTCAACGACGATGACAGCGATGACAAGAAATGGCTGAATTAGTGCTTAGTTCGCCTTCTGAACCAGTTCTTGATGTATCTTCATTAGCGGCCCAAAATTCTGGTCATCGGCAGCCTTTAGGGCTTGGAGGTAGCGGTTTCTGAAATTACTTTGCTCCAAAAGTGCTTTCTCCGGCCACTGGTATAACGGCAAATTGGACTTACGACGGTGAATATTCGTGATCAAGCGGGCCCACCGACCGTTACCGTTCTTAAACGGATGGACCCAAACCAGACGATGATGCAAGCGTGCACAAATCTCTTCCGGATCAATATCAGAAGTCGGCGTGGTCCAGTACGCGTAGTCATCAGCCAACTTTCTGAGCTCTTCTCGTATTTGTGTCTTATCAATCCCGATATTCAAATTAGAGTCACGAATTGTCCCAGCCCAATCCCATACATCTCCAAGCATTTCGCAATGAACTTGTAAAAACCAATCATAGGTAAATGGAGCTTTTTTAGGGGAAACGCGTCCCAATAAATATTTTCGACTCGCCCGTATAATATTCTCAAATTCGACAAGATCACATTCTTGCCGTGTCTGCAGATCGATCTTTAGACCGGAATAATCCTCGAGTCGTGTTTTGCCATCATCGATCACTATGCCGACTCCTTAGTCGTCCCATAATAGTGAAGGACGCTTACTCGCCAAGTCCCGAACCAAGTCTTCTCGTTGTTGCTTAATATACTTCTCTGCCGGCTGCTGCTCTTCGAGTGCTGCGGTTCCTACCGATAATTTAACGAGCTGATCGGCTTTCTGCTCAGCACGCTGTCGAATACTCTGTTGAATTGGTTGTCTGGGTACCAAACGAACGATGAGTTCACAGTCGAGGCCTTCAGCCGCCTTTTTAAGGCTTGAGAGCCGCGGATCGACTTCTTCACTTTCCAATCGCTGGATCATGCGCAGATATTGGCCTGAGCGCCGTGCTAGTTGTGTCTGCGTCATTCCTAGTAGTGCTCGGATTCTCTGAATTTGCACCCCGATCCGTTCCGGGGATCTTAGCCAATCCGGCAGTGATTTTAAGGGCTTATAGCGTTCTTGTTCGAAGAGGACCTTGAGTTTCATGGCCCAATTATACTACATATTTGTCGTATTACAAGCATGTTTATACGCTAAATATGTCGTAAATAAACCTGTTTTTACGACATATATGTCATATCAAAAGGGGGCCTAGCTTGCCTTCTTGCGTCCGGGCTTATTGTCCGGCGGCAGATCGGTCGCGACCGGTTGCGCCTTGGCCGGCATAGGGATGCCGAGCTTGGTACGGACTTCCTTTTCCAGCTTGTTGGCGATCTTTTTGTTTTCTTTGAGGAAGGTGCGGGCGTTTTCTTTGCCCTGACCCAAGCGATCGTCGCCGTAAGAATACCAGGTCCCGCTCTTTTCAATCACGCCGGCCTGTTCGCCCATGTCGAGGATTTCGCCTTCGCGCGAGATGCCTTCGCCATAGACAATATCAAACTCGACGTTGCGAAAGGGCGCCGCCATCTTGTTCTTCACGACCTTGACGCGGGTTCTGTTCCCGACGATTTGATCGGATTGCTTGAGCGCGCTGATGCGACGGATGTCGAGGCGCACGGAGGAATAGAACTTTAAGGCATTTCCTCCCGTCGTCGTCTCGGGATTGCCGAACATCACGCCAATCTTCATGCGGATTTGGTTGATAAAAATGAGCAGGGAATTGGACTTGGAAATGGACGCGGTCAGTTTGCGCAGGGCCTGACTCATCAGTCGGGCTTGAACTCCCATCTGAGGATCACCCATGTCGCCTTCAATCTCGGAGCGCGGGGTCAAAGCCGCAACCGAATCCACGACGATAATATCAACGGCCCCGCTCTTGATCAGCATATCCGCTATCTCCAAGGCCTGCTCGCCGTTATCCGGTTGGGAGACGAGCAACTCGTCGGTCTTCACCCCGAGTTTAGCCGCGTATGTTGGGTCCATCGCGTGCTCCGCATCGATGAAGGCGGCGACACCACCTGCTTTTTGTGCCGAGGCGATCGCGTGGAGTGACAAGGTCGTCTTACCGGAGGACTCCGGACCAAAAATTTCAATGATGCGTCCCTTCGGATAACCACCTATCCCTAAAGACTGATCAAGACCAATTGAACCCGTGGGAATGACCTCAACGCCTTGAAATTTGGCATCCGCATCGCCAAGTTTCATGATCGATCCCTTGCCATATTGGCGTTCGATACTGGTAAGCGCGGTCTCTAGCGTTTTGGCTTTGATGTCATCCATGTAGTCCTCCTTAGACTCAATTAAAAAAAGGCAATCTAGTGCACTGCCTGGTGATGAGTGTGCCCTAATTGCCTCTTATCCTCCCAATTCGAATCTAGTGATGGTGCTATATCGCGCCCCCTCCCTTGTCAACTCGCTCTTAAATAAGGTCACGGCCTCTAAAGGGAACTCACCGAAATGTTTATCGTTCCCGAGCTTTAAAAAATGTTCGAGGCCACGGGGTCGCTGATTTTTGCGGACCCGCGCAATCGTGATGTGGGGAAAAAACTTTTGCCGGAGCGCTTGTTGATCGACCGGCAAATCGCGCAACGCCTCGCTTAATTCACGATGCAAGCGGGTGAGGGTCTGGCCGTCACCTTGAATCCCCGCCCAGAGGATGCGCGGATGCCGCAGGCTCTTGAAGATCCCGACACCCCCGACCTCTAAGCGACTCGGTGGAATCTGTTGGGCAATCGCCTGGGCCCGTTGCTCAATCAGCCCCAACACCTCGGCGTCAATCTCGCCCAGAAATTGGAGGGTCACGTGCATTTGAGCGGCGGGCACCCAGCGCACCCCATTCAGGTTCGGCTCCATCGCCCGGGTCCACAGGTCCAAATTAGCGCGCAGCGCGTCTGCGAGGGAAATTCCTAAAAAAGTCCGTAATTTCATAGCCTTAACTATGCTAAAGCCTCGGGGATCTCCTCGCAACTAAATTCCGCGCTTGACCGATAAAGATAATGAATATAATTATCATTATTAGGAAGGATGAAATCCGCCCATGATCGTCTGTCTGTGTGAAGGCATCCGCGAAAGTGACATTAAAGAGGCCGTGAAGTCCGGGGCCACGGAACTACGTGAACTCGGTCGTCATTGCGGCGCGGGCAGCGGCTGTGGTTCCTGCCATGCCGAACTCTCGATGCTGATCCAAAGCTATTCGAAAAAAGCCGCTCACAGCGAGCCCGCACTCCCGACCGTCTCTACTCCCCACCGCAAGTCTGAGTAAATTAGTACGAATTGCTTGAATCTTTAGCACGATAAGCCTATCGTGCTTCAATAATGGCACCACGCGTTCCCCAAGCAATCATCGACGTCCTCAACGAAGTCCTCTGTGCTGAACTCACCGCAATTAATCAGTATTTTTTGCACGCCGAAATGTGCGCCGACTGGGGCTATAAGAAGCTCCATCAATTCACCCGCAAGGAATCGATTGAAGAGATGAAGCACGCCGAAGAAGTCATCGAGCGCATCCTCTATCTCAAAGGGATTCCCAACGTGCAGAAGCTGGGAAACATCAAGATCGGTGAGACGGTCCCGGAACAATTCGAATCCGATCTCGCTCTGGAAAAGATTGCGGTCGACCGTCTCAACAAGGGTATCGCGACCTGCCGCGAAGCCGGCGATAACGGCACGCGGACCTTACTCGAAGAAATTCTTGAAGACGAAGAAGAGCACCTCGACTGGCTCGAGACCCAGTTAGATCTGATCGAATCCGTTGGTGTTGAGAACTACCTCGCTGAGCAGCTCAAAGACGAATAACTAATACTAGACCAGCGCCCGGCTTTCGTTCCAATCAATGAGCATTTGAATCCCATAGATCAGATCGTCGAGAAGCCCTTCCCAAGACAACGTTCCACATTCACGGCGATATATAGATTCTCGTGCTTGAACAAATTGTTCCAGCTCATCGCTGGTTTTCATTCCTAACGTATCCTTGAGCTCTTGTAGTTGATTCCGCGGCGACATCAGTCCACAATCCAAATAACTGACATACTCCCGAATAGACGTGGTATTGTGAAACACATCGATCGGCACGTACGTCTGCCCATTAACCATCTGCAACGGCTCGTCGCCCTCAACAGCAACACACACCCACACCCGGTCTTCCATATCAAGAATACCGTTTGCGTTGCTATCAACAGGCCACACGAGCGACCCCTGCTGAGCACACAATTCAAGTTTTGGATCCATGAGTACTATCTCCTCTGAGCTTTATCGTTCAACCGCTACGTGGGTTGTGTACAAACGGAAATAAATGCTTTCTGGAGTAAACAGCAGATAGGAAATGCCTAGCAAACCGTGAGGACACGGCGGAGCTTGTGCAACGCCGCGTGGGTCGTCGTAACCTTGAAGTAATGACGGCCGTAGGGGAAGTGATACTCCTTCACCTTCACTTCATCGGGTGTCGCCACGGCGATGAAGACCGTACCGACGGGTTTCTGCTCGGTCCCGCCGTCGGGCCCCGCAATACCGGTGACGGCGATCCCGTAAGTCGTGCCCGCGCGTTCGCGCAGTCCTTGCGCCATTTCGGTCGCGACCTCGGCACTGACCGCACCGAATTTCTCTAAGGTCTCGGCCTGGACCCCGAGCAGTTGTTGCTTGGCCTCGTTGGCATAGGTCACGAGCCCTTGCACGAAGTATTTGGAACTCCCCGGCACGTCCGTGACCGTGCTCGCGATCATCCCACCGGTACAGGACTCGGCGACCGCCAGGGTCTCCCCGCGCTCCGTCAAGTGATGTCCGACCACGGCCTCGACCGTATCATCATCGGTCGCATAGATAAAACGGCCGATGCGTTCGCGGATGAAGGTTTCGGCCTGCTGCATGGCCTCGGTGACGTGGTCGTCCGCGTCGTGCCAGCAGGCGATCTTGATCAGGATCTCGGGAAACTTGATGCGATAACTCAAGCGAACCTTTGCAAAGTCAAACTCCTTGAGGGCCTCTTGCAGATTGGCCTCGGGGGCACCGAAGCAGCGAAAGATCCTTTGCTCGAAGGACTTGGGTTTTTCGTCCAGACTCTGCAAAAAGGGCCAAACGTCACGCTCCCATTGTTCGTGCATCTCCGACGGCACCCCAACGAGGAAGATAAAGTGGGTGCCCTGCTCCTCCATCCGACAACCGGGCGCCGTCCCTTTAAGGTTAGGGAACATCACGCTCCCTTCCGGGTGCAGGGCCTGCTTGGCCTGAGAGGCATTCATCTCCCGCCCAATGACTTTGAGTTGTTCTTCAATCGCGTGGAGGGCCGCGTCGTCCTGAATGAGGGGGCGTTGAAACGTTTCGGCGGCCACTTCGAGCGTTCGATCGTCACTCGTCGGTCCGAGCCCGCCGGTGACAACAACGATGTCCGAGCGCAAGGCTTCCCGGAAGGCTGCGCTCATGTCTTCAGGTTTGTCGAGGGTGGTCACGTGATGGTGGACATCGTAACCGGCATTCCAGAGTCTTGTGGTCAGCCACTGAAAGTTGGTGTCCAGGACGTCGCCGGACATTAACTCATCGCCGATCGTGATGATTTCTGCTTTCATAGTATTTGGTTCCCTCCCCTTACAAAGGGGAGGGCTAGGGAGAGGTCTTTCAATGACCTCCCCTTAATCCCCTCCTTTGTAAGGAGGGGAGATCAATTTGCATACATATACCAAAGCGAGAGCCCGATCTGCAGTACGATATTTGCGAAGGCCCCCGCCACGACATCATCGATGACAACGCCCCAGCCCCCTTTGAGGCGCTGGCTCTGATAGATCGGCGGCGGCTTGGTAATATCAAAGAGGCGAAACAGAATAAACCCGGCCAGCGCCGTCATCCAATTGAAGGGGATCGCGATAAAGGTCACGACCATGCCCGCGATCTCGTCGATCACGATCTTCTGACAATCCTTCTCGCCGAAGACGCCTTCCGCCTGGGCCGAGACCCAGATCGAGAACAGAATAAACGCGAAGGCGAAAACCAGATACTGCAGTATCGTCAACGACTGCACGGCCCAGATCAACGGCAGGGCCAAGGTCGAGCCGAAGGTCCCGGGCCCCAGCGGGCTATACCCGAGGCCGAGGCCGGTTGCCAATGTCTTAATGAGTATTTTCATGGATCTAACATCACCATATCATCGCGGTGAATCACTTCATCCGCGTAACGATAGCCCAAGATCTTCTCGATCTCGCTCGACTTACACCCCTTGATCTTGTCGAGCTCGGCGGCGCTGTAAGCGACGAGGCCACGGGCGAGGACCTTGCCGCGGCTCGTGACGATATCGACCGGATCACCGATCTTAAAAGCCCCTTCCACTTGCTTGATCCCCGAGGCCAAGAGTGACTTGCGGCCTTTCACGACCGCATCGGCGGCCCCACGGTCCAACACGATCTTGCCGGCCGCCTTGAGCGTAAAGCCAATCCAGTGTTTGCGCGCCTTGAGGCCCTGTTCGCTGGGCAGAAAGAGCGTCCCGATATCCTCGCCCTTGATCGCCTTCAAGGGCGCCTTGGCGTCGTTCCCGTCGGCAATGATCGTCGGAATGCCGGAACGTCCGGCTATGCGCGCCGCCTCGATCTTAGTCGTCATGCCCCCGACGCGCGTCTCCCACGATGACCCCTGTGCCATGGCCTGGGTCTTGGTATCGATGTCTTTCACGACGTGGACGCGCTCGGCCGCTGGGTCATGGCGGGGATCGCCGGTGTGCAGCCCGTCGCAATCCGTCAACAAGAGGAGCAGGTCCGCCTCAATCAAACTCGCGACGACCGCGGCCAGGGTATCGTTATCACCGACCTTGATCTCATCGACAGAGACCGTATCGTTCTCGTTGACGATAGGCACGACCCCGCGCCGGAGCAACTCGCCCAAGGTATGTTTGGTATTGATGTAGCGCTTCCGGTTCTGCAGATCCTCTTGCGTCAGTAAGACCTGTGCCGTGTGCAGGCCATGACGCGCGAAAATCTTTTCGTAGGTTTGCACAAGACTCGCCTGGCCGCTCGCCGCACAGGCCTGCAGTTCGGCGATAGCATGGGGCCGCTTTTTAAAGCCGAGCTTCTTCATCCCACAGGCAATCGAACCGGAGGAGACGAGGACGAGCTGTAACTTCTCCCGCTCGCGCAGCTGCACGAAGGTACGCGCCAGGCCCTTGAAGACCTTGTCTTGGAGCCCGCCCTCCGGATCGGCGAGTACGCTCGAACCGATCTTGATGACGATGCGCTTGAGTTTTTTAAGATTTCTTTTCATTTATTTGTATTCCCTCCCCTTACAAAGGGGAGGGTTAGGGAGGGGTCTTTCAAAGACCTCCCCTCAATCCCCTCCTTTGTAAGGAGGGGAAGTAAGCAATTCCCAGCATCTCTCCAGTAACGGCTTCAAGCCCTCCTGCGTCACCGAGGATATCTTGAAGACCTCAAAGCCCCGCTTTTTAAACTCGGTTTCAGCGACCCTAGAGTGCTCAACCACTTCCGGCAAGTCCATTTTGGAGAGGACGACCAGTCGCGGCCGGTCGATCAGGGTCGTATCATATTCGCGCAATTCCGTCTCAATCGCCTCGAAAGAGGCCAGCAGATTTTCCGGCGTGACCGTCGATAGATCCACTAAATGCAGCAACAGCCGCGTCCGCTCGACGTGCTTTAAAAACTGAATGCCCAGGCCGGTCCCGGTATGCGCACCCTCGATCAGGCCGGGAAGGTCCGCGATCGTAAAACTGCGGTGATCGGAGAGGGCCACGACCCCGAGTCCCGGGCTCTTGGTCGTAAACGGATAGTCCGCGACTTTGGGATGGGCCGCGGAGACCACCGTGAGGAGACTCGACTTGCCGGCATTGGGCATGCCAACGAGCCCGACATCGGCCATCAGTTTCAATTCAAGCAGGATTTCGCGTTCTTCTCCCGGAGCTCCGGGATTATGCTCCCGCGGCGCCTGCCGCGTGGACGATTTAAAATGGGCATTGCCATAACCGCCGTGCCCGCCGCGTGCGACGATGAATTCCTGGTCCGCTGCGACCAAATCGGCCAAGATACGTTCATCATCGACCGACTTAACGACGGTCCCAAGGGGCACCGGCACCCGGACATCCTCCCCGCGGGCGCCATGCATGTCTTTGCCGCGACCATGCTGGCCGCGCTCCGCCTTAATATGGCGGCGATAACGAAAATCCATCAGGGTCGACATGTTCGGCGACGCGAAAAAGATGACGTCTCCGCCCTTGCCCCCGTTGCCCCCGTCGGGGCCTCCGCGAGGCACGTATTTCTCCCGCCGAAAGGACATGCAACCGTCGCCGCCGTCGCCGGCCTTGACGTAGATTTTGGCTTCATCAATGAATTTCATGACATGACTTCCCTTCCTTACAAAGGAGGGGATTGAGGGGAGGTCTTTGAAAGACCCCTCCCTAACCCTCCCCTTTGTAAGGGGAGGGAATACAAATAAAGGGCAATCCAAGGATTGCCCCTACACCAAATAAATTAATTTATTAAGGAGATTAAGCCGATCTGACGTGGACCTTCGTATTGCCCTTGCCGAACTTCTGAAATTCGACCTGACCGTCGACCTTGGAAAAGAGCGTATTATCGCCACCCATGCCGACATTTTCACCGGCCTTGAAGGGGGTGCCCCGTTGACGCAAGATAATTCCGCCGGCGCGGATCGCCTGACCGCCGTAGACTTTGATGCCAAGCCGTTGCGCGTTACTGTCGCGCCCGTTTTTTGAGGATCCACCTGCCTTTTTATGAGCCATCTGATAATCCTTATGCGATCTTGAGAATTTTGAGGGTCGTCTCCAACTGACGATGCCCCTGCTTCTTGCTATAACCTTTACGACGCTTCTTTTTAAAAACCGTTATCTTGGGGGCTTTGCCTTGGTCCACGACCTCGGCCTCGACCTTGGCGCCTTCGACTTGTGGGGTCCCAATCGTAGACTTCCCCTGTTTACTGACCATCAGCACTTCGTCCAGGCTCACCTTAGCGCCCACCTCACCGGCGAGCTTCTCCACGACGATCTGGTCGCCTTCCTGGACCCGGTACTGCTTACCACCTGTCTGTATAATTGCGTACGTCATAATTATCTCAATCGCGGCGGGTGACGCGAGCAATCCTTTGGACCGTCACTTCAGACGCAGCCAAAGGATTGCGAATGCGGCAGGACCCGCCCAAATGCTAAAACCGACGGATCCTGGTACAAGGACTGTGGATAAAAGTCAAGGTCGCCAGTCCTCCTCGGCTGCCACCTCCCCATCGATAATCTCATATTGTTCCTGATGATAGTCCTCACGGACCGTAATTTGGAGCTTTTTGTGGGTTTTTTGCTCCCAATCGACGAGACCTGCCTGCTCTTCGTTGATCAAGGTGTCGCCGACGGCCGGATTCACGAGTACCGTCACGACATCGTCGAGAAAGTCCGGGGCCTCGCGTTTGAGCTCCCGAAAGATCTCCTGGCAGACCGAGGTCTTACTCTTGAGATAGCCCCGCTCATCGCAATAAAAGCAGGGCTCCGTCATCATGCGACCCAGACTCTCCCGGGTCCGTTTGCGCGTCATTTCAACCAGACCCAATTCGGTTATCTTGGTAATCGTCACACGGGAACGATCCTCCCGGAAGACCTCTTTGCAGGCCTGATAAACCTTTTCCCGGTTGGCCGGCCGCGCCATATCGATAAAATCAATGATGATAATCCCGCCGAGATCGCGCAGCCGCAGCTGATAGGCGATCTCCTTACAGGCCTCGAGGTTTGTCTTGAGGATCGTGTCTTCAAGGTTGCGTTTGCCGACGAATTTGCCGGTATTAACGTCAATCGAGGTCAGGGCCTCGGTCTGTTCGATGATGATGTACCCGCCGCTCTTGAGCCAGACCTTCTTGCCTAAGGCGCGGCTGATCTCGATCTCAATCCCGAAGGCGTCAAAAATCGGCTCCGGATCCTCGTAGAGATCGACCCGGTTTTGCATGCGCGGCATGAAGGTCGAAATAAAATCGCGGATGCGCTCAAACTCGTCTGCTGAGTCGATAACGACCTTTTCGATATCGGCCGTAAAGAGATCCCGCACGGCGCGTAACGAGATATCCAGCTCCTTATGGACCAGCGCGGGAGACGGTTGCTGCTGGGCCTCGGTTCGGATGTCTTCCATGAGTTTGATCAGATAATCGCGATCGCTGAGCAGCTCTTCTTCCGACACGCCTTCGCTGACGGTCCGGGCAATCAGCCCGCCCCGCTTGGGGCGTCCCTTGTCGAGTATCTTGCGTAAGCGATAGCGCTCCTCATCTTCGCGAATACGGGAGGAAACCCCGATATGCTCGATGGTGGGCATGTAGACGAGATAACGCCCGGGCAAGCTGATGTGTCCGGTCAGGCGTGCTCCCTTGGTCCCGATCGGGTCCCGTGCCACCT
Organism: bacterium; assembly: GCA_965216315.1. Classification (GTDB taxonomy): domain Bacteria; phylum UBA10199; class UBA10199; order 2-02-FULL-50-16; family JAJFLM01; genus CBDCFN01. The sequence goes on from CBDCFN010000015.1 coordinate 321,659, forward strand.
GGACAAGGATGTCCTGCCCTTCTTTAACGAGGTCCTGGATCTGCGGCATCCCCCGGCCCCCGCGGCGCCGGACCCGTGGCGGCCGGCCTTGTTCACCGTTCTCGAGCGAGGCGACATCGATCGCATCGCGGGCAATGTCACTGACATATAAAAAGGCGGTCCGTTCCAGACCGACCTCGAGAAAAGCGGCCTGCATGCCGGGCAGCACACGGACGATCTTCCCCTTGTAAATATTCCCGGTATAGCCGGATTCTTTGGATCGCTCGATGAGGAGTTCGGAGATCGCCCCGTTTTCAAGGCGCGCCACCCGAGTCTCCGTCGGGGTGACGTTCATCACGAGTTCGCTTTTCATACAGCTAACCTGCTTTCACTCTTTTAGGACCAGCGGCTCGTGAAGACGGATTGAATTGAAAAACACTATGTTATGGCGAGTCTTATGCTGGCGCTTGCTAAATCCGTCGTATTCTCCCTATCTATACCATGTCATGGCTGAGACGCAAGAACGGATCAAAAACCGCGTCGCCACGCACCTGCTCGAGGCCGGCTGCGTCGTAATCAAGTCCAAACCCAGCTTTCGTTGGGCCTCGGGCCTCCATTCGCCGATTTATACGGATAACCGGCTCCTGCTCAGTGATCCCCGGCGTCGCCATGCCGTCGCCACCGCCTTTCTGGACGTCATTAAACAAGAAAAACTACGCTGCGATGTCGTCGCCGGCGTTGCCACCTCGGGAATCCCCATGGCCACGATCTTGGCGGAACGGCTTGGCAAACCGCTCGTCTATGTCCGGCCTCAAGCCAAGGCCCACGGCAAAGGGCGACAGATCGAAGGGGCTGTTAAAAAGGGCGCCCGTGTCCTCTTGATTGAGGACCTCATCAGTACGGGCGGCTCCAGTCTCAATGCCGCCCGGGCCCTCCGCAAGGCGGGTGCCAAGCTCGATACCGTCCTAGCGATTTTTGCCTACCTCCCCGCGCTCGCCCAGCGGCGTTTTGCCCGCTCACGCATCCAACTGCAACTGCTGACGGATGTCGCGGCGGTGCTGCGCGTCGGACGCCGGCGCCAACGGATCAGTGCCAAGGCGCAACAAGCCACCGAAACCTTTCTGGACCAACTCGCGGCGCACTTAAAATAAGGGAATTCCATCGATGGCGGTCGGGCTGACAAATTCATAGGCCATTGTCGGCAACGACTTGAGCTCGCGGGCGAGCAACCAATCCCGCCCCTTCTTTCGATAGAGCTGCAGTTTGAGCTGCGCCGTATCCGTACGGTAAGCAAAGCGCGAAGAGCCGTCGGTATCGCGCAGCTCTTGGCCACTGATCTGCTGCGGATTGACAAAGACGTCCCCAATGAAACGACGGCGGCCCGTATCACTTTCAACGTGCCACCGGTCCACGTGCCCCTGACTCAAATTGCGCCGCAACCGCCAGATGCGATTGAGCCGGTATTCCTTGCCCGAAATAATGATACGAAACTGGCTCGTACGCGGATAGCGGCCTTTCTTGCGCTGAAAACGATAAGACAGCCCTTCAAAAGAAGTCGCGGCGTAGCCCTCGAACTGCGCGACTTGTCCCCAGCACCAACTTTCCGGATAGCGCCGGCCCCAATGATGAGACTGATAACCGGGGATGCCGTTAATTTCATAACGCACCTCCCCCCAGCGCAGCCAGCCACTCACGTGGATCTCCGGATTGGGGGCGACGAGTTTGAAGAGCGGGGCATTGACGCGGTACAAACTGCGCAGGGGCAGGTAGCGAAAGACCTTTTCGGACGGTTCCCACTGCAACTGCCACTCCAGGCTCTTGCCATCGATCTCCAAGCGTCCATGACTCCCATTGTGGTAAAACTCCCCACCCGCCACGGAAAAGTAAAAAATATCCGACTCGATGCGCGCGTGCTCGAGTGAATAGGTCTGATTGATGCAGAGACTGCGCTGCGGTCCGCTCCCATCATAGAGGTGAAACCACAGCGCGGCCTGGTCCTCCAACTCGGCCCCGAGTGACACCTCCTGCCGGTACCATAAGGCCAACGGGCGGGTGGGATCGCAGCATCGTAAGGTATAGCTCTCGAGAAAGTTTTTTTGGCCTTTATTGCGAGGAAGGTTCCAGGATTCCGTACCAGAGAGGATCATTGTATCTTATTAATATCATAAACGAATTCTAAAATCCCCCCTCTGGCCTTAAAACAGGAGAAAGGTAATATACACGATGATACCTAAGCCAATACAGGTCTTGGCAAACAGCGCCACGACCTGGGAGCACAAGGTCGCGAAGGCAATTTTGATGGCCCCTCCGGCGGTCGTCTTTTCAAAGATCAGGGCATAGAGAAAGGCCCCCATAAAAACACCGACGAGAAGACCGAGCAGGGAGCCAATCAAAAAGATCGGTACGCCGATGAAAACCCCAATCAGGCCCCCAATAATCGCCGCTATGATCGCCCCGTTAGAAACCTTAGCCAGCTTACCGCCGACGATACGGACCCCTAATTCGATCAGCTCGCCCACCCCGGCCATGGCCGCAATAATAATTAATGCCGTCCATTCCGAACCATCGGGACTGAGATCGCTAACGAGGGCAAAGACCGCCGCCGCGGCAAACATGATCCAATTGCCGGGAAACCCTAAGGGAACAATAATCAGACCGAGGAAGAGAACGAGATAAAGAAGACCGATTCCGGAGGCGTAGAGCCAGGCCATCAGATATCGAGGTTTTTCACCTGCAGGGCGTTGCTGGCAATGAACTCACGCCGCGGTTCGACTTGATCGCCCATGAGGATGCTAAAGATTTCTTCCGATTCGACTGCGTCTTCAATGCGCACTTGGAGCAGCGTCCGGCTCTCCGGATTGAGGGTCGTCTCCCAGAGCTGATGCGGATTCATCTCCCCCAGTCCCTTGTAGCGCTGGATGTCCTGCCCTTCACGTCCATGCGCGACCACAAAGTCTTTCAATTCCGTCAATTGGTCGCCTTCGAAATTAGTCCCATCATGACTCCACTTAAAGGGAGGCTTGCCAAAGGGCTTGAGCTGCGTGGCGATTTTACGCAGCTCGATCATCTCCGGACCATTGAGAAAATCGACGTCAATCACCGTCGTAAAAGGAACATTCTTGTAGCTGGTATGATAAATAATGCGGTGGGTCCCGTGCTCCTCGTCCTTTTCAACGCTGAGTTCAAAATCACGCAGCTCGTTGTAGAATTTCTTGATATAAGCCGCCAACTTGTCGAGCTCACCGTCGATTTTCTTTTCGTTTTTGAGTAAGTTTTCATCGAGATCCGTACTATGCAGCAAGGCTCTCAGGATGCGCGGGTCGGCCTTGCGTTCGGCTTTAACGAGGATGCGTTCGTACTCCATCAGTAATTTCGTCAGTTTTTCCAAATCGCGCCCGGAGACGGTCTTGGCACCGCAACTGAGCTGCACCCCATCCACACCCAAACGGATCAGATAATCCTCTAAGGCCGTTTCATCCTTCAAATAGGTTTCCTTCTTGGACTTGCCCTTCTTGACCTTAAAAAGCGGCGGCTGCGCGATATAGAGATAACCGTTCTCAATCAACTCGGGCATCTGCCGATAAAAGAAGGTCAACAAGAGCGTCCGGATGTGCGACCCATCCACATCCGCATCCGTCATGATAATGATGTTGTGGTAGCGCAGTTTTTCGAGGTTGCGCCCTTCCCCGTCTTCGGTCTTGCCGATCCCAATACCGATCGCGGTGATCATCGTACGGATCTCGTCGGAGGACACCATTTTATCAAAACGGGCCTTTTCGACGTTGAGAATCTTTCCTTTGAGCGGAAGGATGGCCTGCGTCCGGCGATCACGTCCCTGTTTGGCAGATCCCCCGGCGGAATCCCCCTCGACGATGTAGAGTTCGGCGACGCTCGGATCCTTTTCTTGGCAGTCTGCCAGTTTACCGGGCAAGGTCCCGGCATCGAGCGCTCCTTTGCGCCGGACCAGATTACGTGCCTGGCGGGCGGCTTCCCGCGCCCGGGCCGCGTCAACCGCCTTACCGACAATGCGTTTGGCCGCAGGGGGATGCCGATCAAAGTAATCGAGAATCTTCTCGTAAGCGATCTGCTTGACCAAGCCCTCCACGTCCGAATTACCCAGCTTAGCCTTGGTTTGCCCTTCAAATTGCGGATCGGGAATCTTGACGGAAATAACCGCCGTGATCCCCTCGCGGACATCATCCCCCGAGGGATTCACTTTGACGTTCTTTAACAGTCCCTTGCTATTCGCATACTGATTGATCGCGCGGGTCAACGCCGACTTAAAACCGGAGAGATGGGTTCCGCCTTCAACCGTATTGATGTTATTGGCAAAACTGAAGATTTGTTCGTTGTAGCCGTCATTGTACTGGAGCGCGACTTCGAGGATGACCATGCCCTTCTCGGCTTCAAAATAAACGACATCGGAGACAGCGGTCTTCTTTTTATTGAGATGCTCGACAAAACTCTTGATCCCGCCGTCGTATTGAAACTCATGACTCTTATCGCTGCGCTCATCCGTAATCGTGATCTTGAGTCCCTTGTTGAGAAAGGCCAATTCACGCAGACGCGCCGATAAAGTATCAAAATTGTAGACCGTATCTTCAAAAATTTGTGGGTCGGGTTTGAAATGGACCTTGGTTCCCGTCTTATCGGTCTTGCCATGGGGTTCAAATTTACTCTTGGGAACCCCGCGCTCATAAGTTTGACGCCACATTTTGCCTTGGCGCCTCACTTCTAGATTAAGTGCTTCCGAGAGCGCATTCACACAAGAGACCCCCACCCCATGCAAACCACCAGAAACTTTATAGGAAGAATGATCGAACTTACCGCCGGCATGCAAGGTCGTCAGCACGACTTCGGCCGCCGGCTTCTTCTCCGTCGGATGCATATCCGTCGGAATCCCGCGGCCGTTGTCGATCACCGTGATCGAATCATCGATATGGATCAGGACATCAATATCCGTACAAAAACCCGCGAGGGCTTCATCAACGGAATTATCGACCACCTCATAAACCAAGTGGTGGAGACCCGGTAGTCCCGTCGAACCGATATACATCGCCGGCCGTTTGCGCACCGCTTCGAGGCCCTCCAGGACCTTAATCGTCGTGGCGTCATAGGAGTGCCCCTCGGTGCTGGCTTTATCCTTAGGCTTGTTCTTTTTCGCTGCTGATGGAGACATGGCAAATCCTTACTAAAAGCGGGCTGACGCTAGCATAGCCATTCTCACAAGTCTAGAGTCTCATCGGCATAATCAGGGCCAGGAAACCCCGATCAAATTCGGAACGCATCAAGCAAGGGCTCAGTTCATCCCCCATCTCGAGCACGATTTGTTCGTCTTGAATGATGTTTAAGACATCCAGGAAATAGCGGGCATTAAATCCCACCTGAAAGGTTTCGCCTTTGTATTCGGCCTCAAGGTCCTCGCGGACCTCACCCAGGTCAGGATTTGAAGAGCTAATTTCCAAGTGTCCCGGCGAGATGGAGAAGGACACCGGATGAGCCCGATCTTGAGCCATAATATCGGCCCGGCGCAGGGCCCCGATCAAGCTCTTGCGCGGGAGAGTGAGGGTGCGCTTATTGCCCTTGGGAACCACCTGGTCGTACTTAGGAAATTTGCCCTCAATCAGCCGCACGAAGGCGGTCAATTGGAGCTCATCGGCGTCGGCTTCCCGCACAACCATGAGCTCACGTTTCCCCAGACCCAACTTGAGACCCGCGCCTGCCTCTTCGGCAAGCTTCTTCAAGAGACTGAGTCCCTTGCGCGGGACAATGACCCCCTCCTCCAATTTGAACGACTTTTCCACCTCACGATCAATGTACGACAAACGATGCCCATCGGTCGCTACCATCCGCAGGATCGCCTTTTTATCCGAACCGGTCGGTCGCTCCAGATAAACCCCATTGAGGGCATAACGGGATTCATCCGTGCTCACGGCGTAGGAAGTCTTATCGATCATCTCCATCAGTTGAGATCCGGAAAAGCCAACCAGGGTGTGATCCGAACTATCCGGAAAGGCGGGAAATTCCGCGGGCGGCATCCCCAGGACTTTAAATTCACTCTTCCCGCTCGTTACCTCCACTGCGTCTTTTTGACCGGTCAGCTTGATTTCTTTCTGGGGGGCTTCGCGCACGATATCAAAGATGCCTTTGGCGTTGACGAGAACACGGCCTTTTTTAAACACCTGGCACGGGGTATGAATTTTGAGACTCAACTCCAAGTCCGTTGCCAAGATGGCCAACCCTTTATCTTCTGCACTGAGGAGTACATTGGAGAGAACCGGCATTGCCGATTTCTTTTCGGCAATCCCTTGAGTCCATTTTAATGCCTCCAAAAAATCACTCTGTTTAATTTTGAGTTCCATTCCTTAGTTCCCTCTTAACTCTTATATATTATTAATAAAATAGTAGTAGTCGGGTTAGGGCGTGTGAATTGCCGTGATAAGTTTGTAAGTGGCGAATGCATCGTGACTTTTGCCTCGTATCGCTTGTGGAAAAAGCGGGGTTAACCCCATGTATGACGCGTGGGTAAACGGGAAGATATCCCAAGCGCTTTTTTATCCCCGCGTTTCGCCCTGTGTTATCCCAAGGCTGACGGGGATAACAAATGAAAAAAGTAAATGGCCGAAATGAATTGGCTATTAGCTGTAGGGGTGCCCCTGGGCGCACCCGTCTTGCGGGTGGAGCAAGCACCGCCCCTACATTTATACGTTTAAACGCTGTTCGAGCTGGCTGATCTGTTGCTTGAGGGTCTCGTCTTCTTCGAGACAATTTTTGACTTTGGAACAGGCGTGGACGACCGTGGAATGGTCCTTGCCGCCAAACTTATTGCCGATCTCCGGGAAGGAGGCCTGGATGTGTTTCCGGCAGAGGTACATCGCGATCTGCCGTGGAAAGGCGAGGGAACGCGTGCGGCGTCGGCCTAACAGATCCGGAAGGCGGATTTGATAATATTCGGCGACGGTCTTTTGGACCTGGTCAAAGGTCAGTTGCTGTTGACCTGGTCCAAGGATGGACTGCAAGACTTCCTTGGCCAACTCGACCGTGATCGGTTGCCCGAGCAGCGAGGCGAAGGCTGAGAGCCGCACCAGTGACCCTTCGAGTTCCCGAATATTGGACTTGATCGAGGCCGCCAAAAAATGGGCGACGTCATCGGGCATGGAGATGTGGGCGACATCCGCTTTCTTTTTGACGATGGCGACCCGGGTTTCCATATCCGGGATCTGGATGTCGGCAATGAGCCCCCACTGAAAGCGGGAGCGCAAGCGTTCCTCCAGGCCCGGGATGTCATTAGGCGAGCGATCACTCGAGAGAATGATCTGTTTGCCGCTATTATAGAGGCGGTCAAAAGTATGAAAGAATTCTTCTTGGGTCCGCTCCTTGCCGGCGATGAACTGAACATCATCGATGAGCAGCAGGTCACAGGAGTCACGGAAGATCTGGCGAAACTGATTCATGCGATCGAAGCGGATCGAATGGACCAGCTTATTGATAAACTGTTCGGAACTCACGTAGGCGATCCGGGTCGAGGGCTTGCGCCGCTTGATTTCCAGGCCGACCGCATTGAGTAAGTGGGTCTTCCCGAGCCCGACCCCCCCGTAGAGGAACAAGGGGTTGTAGTTACGGGCCGGTGATTCGGCGACCGAGCGGCAGGCGGCATGGGCAAACTGATTGGAGGCGCCCACGACGAAATTCTGGAACGTATAACGTGGATTGAGCGTATACCCCTCCTGAGCCGATACGGCGGGAGGGGTCTCGAGCTGGGCCGCGGCCGCCAATTCACGGGTATGATCCGGTTCGGGTGGCTGGATGGACTCATCAATTTCAAAGCGAATGACGCGCGTCATTCCCGTCACTTCTTCGAGGGCTTTTTTGACCTCGAGCAGGAAGTGATCCTGGATCCAATCACGAATAAATTTATTGGGGATGGCGATCACAATCTCTGCGTCATCATCGCTGAAGCAAACCGGCTTCACCTGGCGTTGCCAGGTCGCGTAGTGAACTTCACGGAGCCTTAACTTAAGGTTTTTATTGAGGTTTTCCCAGAGTGTGTCGTCTATAGGTGTTGGCATTTTGGGCGCAAAGATATCCATATGCTTATCCACAACTGTGGATAAGCGGTCTAAAAATCCCTCATAAGACCCCTGCGCATGACGCGCCTGGGCCGACCTTGTTTTGGATGTCGTGAGGCATGTCGCCTCCACTCATTCGGGCTCTTTCGGGCCGTCAGGCGAGCACTTCCCCCTCGTCTGGCTACGTGTCTTGCGACTCGTTTTTTATTACCGCTGAGCGGCTGCGTAGATATCTATCCACAATTTCTTTTGCAAGACGAAATTTCCCGAAAAGACACAACCTGTTGATAAAAAAAGTGAAAAAAAATCTCGTTGACAAAGAAGGTCTGCGACCCCTATCGTCCGTGCAGTCGAAGCGACGGCGAAAGCCTTATATTTGGAGAGTTTACAGTGAAGCGAACGTATCAACCCAGTAATACCAAGCGCAGACGCAAACACGGTTTTCGGAAACGCATGAGTTCCGCAAATGGTCGTGCGATTATTGCGCGTCGCCGCCGTAAAGGCCGCAAAAATCTCGCCGTTACGTTGCCCAAAAAATAATCTAAAAGGATTGTCGTGGCCGCTCAACACGTGCGGAAATATTCACTCAAGTATTTTCGTGTGATTTGGGAAGATAAAAATCCGTCTGGGGCAGCGGAAAAAGGGCCTGAATTGGCACCGCGCGTGAATCGTCAACTGTCGAAGGCGACGGAACGCAACCGCATTAAGCGGATCTTGCGCGAATTTTGGCGGGGACATCTCGCCACTTTTAAAAGGGGTCGTTGGGTTTTTATCGCAAAACGCCGAGTGGAGCGAGTTCCCAATCGAGAGGTCTGGCATGATTTGGAAACAATACTTCAACGCGTGTCTCAAGTTTCTTTTTAAGGCAGGGATTTGGAGCTATCGTTTCACCCTGTCGCCTTTGTTGGGAGGACAGTGTCGCTTCCAACCCTCTTGTTCCGAGTATGCCTTACAAGCCCTCGATGTTCATTCACCACTTCATGCACTTATTTTAATCATTAAGCGACTCGGTCGTTGCCATCCCTTTCATCAGGGCGGGTGTGATCCGGTCCCGGAAAGGACGCAGTCGTGAAATCCGAACAACGATCATTGCTCGCCATTGTGCTCTCTGTCGGTGTCCTCGTGCTTTGGTACATGTTTTTTGCGCCGCAACCGGCGGAACAACCGGTAAACGAACCCTCAGCCGTTGAGACGACGGATTCAAAGCCTGCGAGCGAGGAAAAAACCGAGCAGGATTCGTTGCAGGGAAGTCAAACGCCGCTCGAAGAGGTGACGCAAACGCCGGCGGGACCGGAAGAGAAGATTACGCTCAGCAATCAGTTTTTTGATGCGGTTTTTTCAACCCACGGGGGCGGATTGAGTGCACTGTATCTCAAAGGCTATCACGCAACGACCGAAACAGACTCTCCCGTCACTAATTTAGTTCAAGCCGATGCAAGCAAGGTCTTAGCCTTGAAATGTCGTAAGTGTAATTTTTCGCTGGCACGTAATGCGAACTACAAAATTGTAACGTCGAGCGATAACAGTGTCACTTTGCGTTGGGATAACGATTCATATAGCATCGTACGCAAGTACAGTGTCGACGAGTCACGTTATCTCATCCAACAAGATATCCAGATCATAAATCGTGGCGATCGTGCCATGGAGGGGCAACTCGGGATAAATTGGACCGCGAAAAATCCTGCCGATGCCGGCGGCGGTTTTTTCTCAATGCTTAAAGGGCCCAAAGACGTGCAGTCGGTTATTTACCAGATGGCCGGGCAGGTGGAGCGGGTTGCCTCCGAGGATAAGGATCAAGAAGCGGTGGAACGCGGCGTGATTTCCTGGGCGGGAATTGAAAGCCGGTATTTTATTGCGGCACTCATTTCACGTCAGCTCTCCGAAGAAGAGGTTTTGGCCTACAACCTGCGGGGACAAAACCTGGAAACCGCGCTTTATTATCCCAAACAGCTGATCCGTGCGGGTGAAACGGCCACGATCCAGTATTCCATTTATATCGGGCCGAAAGAAATCCATTCGCTCGGGGCGATTGGTGTCGGCCTGAAAGATGCGATTGATTATGGTTGGTTTGGCGTCGTTGCCATACCCATCCTGCATTCATTGAAATTCTTTTATAGTTTCTTAGACAGCTGGGGCCTCGCGATCATCCTTTTGACGATCATCGTCAAGCTCTTGATGAACCCGTTGACCGTCAAGGGCATGAAGTCAATGAAGGCGATGCAAAAATTACAGCCCAAACTCAAAGAACTCCGCGACAAGTACAAAGACGATAAACAGCGCTTGAACCAAGAGACGATGGCGCTGTTTCGGGCGCACAAGGTCAACCCCATGGGCGGGTGTCTGCCAATGGTTTTGCAGATGCCGATCTATATTGCCCTCTACAAGGTCCTGTTTAACTCGATTGAGCTCTATCATGCCCCCTTTATTTTCTACAAAGATCTCGCCGCGCCGGATCCCTGGATGGTGACGCCCATTTTGCTCGGTATCTTCATGGTGCTCCAACAGAAGATGACCCCGACGGCCTCGGCCGACCCCATGCAAAAGAAGATGATGATGTTTATGCCCATCATGTTCACGGGATTCATGCTCTTCCTGCCGATGGGATTGGTCCTCTACATCCTCATCAATACCGTCATGACCGTCGTTCAGCACTACATGTTCAATCACGACATCAGGTGGCGGGATATCATGCGCGGAAGAATCAAGTTTTCCTGATAGACGCAACTCTTAGCTTGAATGAGCGACTTAGCTGCTATGGATACAATTGCTGCCATTGCGACGCCACCGGGGGAAGGCGGCGTGGGGATCATCCGGATCTCCGGAGCGGAGGCGCCCGCGATCGCCCAGCGAGTCTGGCGGGGCAAGCGGTCCGTCGCAGACTTTGAATCGCATCGGTTCTACTACGGAGAAATTAGGTCACCTGCTGCCAGCGAGGACAGGTGTCTCGATAATGCGATGATCGTCTGGATGCAGGCCCCTCACTCCTATACCGGCGAAGACGTTGTCGAGCTCCAGACCCACGGGGGTCCCACCTTACTCCAAGAAATCCTCAAGCAGGTGATCGCGGCGGGGGCGCGCCTGGCGCGGCCCGGCGAGTTCACGGAACGCGCCTTTGTCAATGGCCGCCTGGACCTGACCCAGGCCGAGGGGGTCGCGGACCTTATCCACGGCCAGTCCGAGCTTGCTCTCCAGCTCGCTCAAGACCAGCTTAGTGGAAGACTTACGGAGGAGATTGCCCGCATCCGTCGGGAGCTCGTCGTGATGCGGGCACAGCTCGAAGCGATGATCGATTACCCTGATGACGAGGATGTCAATGTCTTGCGCCATGAAGAGGTCGCCGAACGCGCGGAAACCGTGGCTTCGCGGCTGGGGACGTGGCTCACGCACTACGATGAGGGGCGCTGGCGGCGCGAAGGCCTGCGGGTCGTGCTCGTCGGCCGACCGAACGTCGGCAAATCGTCCCTCTTAAATTGCCTTCTGAGCGACGATCGCGCCATCGTCCATAGCCGGGCCGGGACAACGCGCGATGTTGTTACCGAATCGGTAAAACTGGGCGGTATCCTGGTAAAGTTGAGTGATACCGCCGGTTTACGTGAAGGGGAAGGAGAGGTTGAGGCCGAGGGTATTCGCCGCAGCTGGCAGGAAGTCGAGCGCGCGGACCTCGTGATCTTTGTCAGGGACCGCAGCCAAGCCACGACGGATGAGGATCAGCGCTTGTACCAGGAGATCGCGGGGAAGCCACATTTAATTGTTTTGAATAAGAATGATTTGCCATCGGCAGCGGGAGTCGATGAGAATACTCAAGCCTGTCATCGGACCCTCGAACTCTCGGCCAAGACCGAAACAGGTCTCCCGGCGCTGAAGCAGGCCATCATTGATTTTGCGCTCCCGCATGGTCGCGCGAGCGATCAAATTTTCATTGCCAACCTGCGTCATAAGACCTGTTTGGAGGCCTGCGTCGCGGCCCTCCAGGAAGTAAAACGTAGTGCTGAGGCCGAAGCCGGCCTGGAACTGCTGGCCGCCGACCTCCTTGTCGCCGCCAACCACCTAGGTGAGATTACGGGAGAGATCACCAATGATGAGATCCTCTCCGAGATCTTCTCGCGATTCTGTTTGGGGAAGTAAATTCTTGTGAGCTTGGATCGGATTCACTCCGTCCAAGCGAACCCATCTGGGGGCATGGGGGTATTGGGCGAAGCACATACCCCCATTTTGGAAACTGAGATTACGGGAGAGATTACCAATGATGAAGTGCTTGGTGAGATCTTTTCACGTTTTTGCCTCGGCAAGTGATCACGGACTTACACAAAAATAACCGCAACTTACGCACTGCGTTGACGATAGAGCGGTATGTTTATCGCGGTGTCGGGTCACACCTTCGTGGGGATGGCGTCCGCCCTGAGTCCGCTTGTCTTGGCGAGTGGGTTGCAAGCAGAGGGTCTCCCCAATCAATTGAATCAAGCGTCGGGTTTTGCCCGTAAGACGCGGCCGGATGTTACCTTACATCAACTTGCTGCGCCCACCGAAATGTTGATTCCGGAACCGGTCGCGTCTGAGGCGGGACCGGACGGGAGAATCGAAGTGCTCGCGGCCGGGTTGAGTCTGTGCTGCAGCGGTTGTGAGACCGGGATGACCCTCGTGCTCCCTGTGTTGACGGGGGCCGTCTTGTTTGGATTGGCGACGCTCGTGATCAAATGGCGGTCGCGGGTTCGCCAAGAGCGCGAGGCGATGACCTTTCGTATCGCCCGGGCCCCGAGTCAGATGCGCAAGTTGGATGACTACTCCGACAAGTACCGCAAACAGGTGACGGACGCGATTCTGCGCGCGGAGCGAAAAGATCTTGTCGCATGGCCGGTCGTGATGGAGCAGATCCGCGATGGCAACTATGGCAATGCGATCGAGACGCTGGCGACCCGACTGAAGCCTCAACTTAAAGCCGCGGAGCGCGAACGCTTGCTCCCCTTTGGACTCGCATTGGCGGCGGCTTATAAAGGCGGCAAAGAAGGGGCGTCGTTACCGTTCGGCACCTTTAATTTACTGAAGGATTTTTTTAATGAGCGTGAGGGGGTTGCGGAGGAACAGGCCCGCCAGAATGCCATTGATCGCTTCTGGCTCGACCTGCTCCAATACTTTGTCTTCGGCATTCATATGGAGGGAATCGCCGCTGCGCGCGTCGGTGAAATCAAGACGATGCGGAGTAAAGGCCGGATCCCCTCGAATGAGAAGATGCATCGGGCCTTCCAGCGCTGGCTGGATGCCCTCGAGCCGGAACCCGATCCCAAGGTGCGCTTGCGGGACCTGCCCCTCTATCGCGACTTTGCCCAGGCGCTTAAGCGCCATTTGAACGGGCGCGCTTAAGCATAAAGGCGACATTCTCATGGCAGTTGATCGGATCGATCTTGATCTCCGGATGCCGGGTGGCAAAGACGCGGAAGATCTCATCGGCAAAGCCCTGGCCGATCGTCGTGACCCCTTGAAAGTCGAGGGTGATTTCCTTGAATTCATCCAGGGCATGGACCAGCCGCTTGGCCTGGGCGCGGGAGACGTATTCTTCCCCTTCCTGAAAGAGTTTAACCGTGACCTGACTTTTTTCGAACTGGTAGTCTTCATTGGTGTACGTGCGGAAGATCTCCGTCAGTTGCCGCGTGGCGCGGGTACTCAGTTCAAAAATGACGCGCGTCCCCTGGCGAGCCCGGATGTCCGTAATAAAAAAATCACCGATGCGATTGTCCTTGATCAGCCCTTTGTGATGGCTCTCGATCGTCAGCCGGTCGGCGACCTTGGAGGTGAAGAAGATGCCCTCGCCGGAATGTCGTTCCGGTGCCGTCGTCTGCTTGCCCTTGAGCAGGTCCTGCAGGCCTTCCATTTCACTTGCCAGCCCTTTCTTGGCGCGGATGTTTTCGAAAATGCCGACCCCCTGGTCGGTGACGTTGAACTGAATCGTCTCGGGGAGCTTGCGGACCGCGACGTCGATGAAGGGCGATTCCGCATGATCGATCGCGTTGTTGACCATCTCCGTGAAGGCGTAGTGGAAGAGCGAGCGCGCGTTGTCCGAGAGTTCCCGGAGTAGGTCGGTCTGGGTCTCAAGTTCGCGATACACGCGGTCCTCTTGGAGCCCACCCGCACGGTAGCGCTTATGCCATTGCGTCTGCGTGGCGGCAATTTCCCGGATTAGCTGGGGGTCATTGCGCAGATAATAGGTCGTCCGCTTACTGGTTCCGAACTGGCGGATGCGCCCTTCCCGTAATAACGCCTGCAAATGCCGGTGGACGGCCTGGCGGCTGATGCCGAGTTGTTGAACGAGGCCGGAAGTAGTCAGTTTTTTACCTCTTTGAAATTCTTTAAGAATTTTCTCTTTCATGTCAACTTTATGTCAACATATCTAATATGTTATGTCAACTTAATGTCAATTTATGATAATTTTATGTCAACCTCCACTCGTCAAGCTTCGCAAGCAACCTTTGGCTGCCCTAACCGATAGAGTCCCCTGAAATCACAACTCTTTCACTGTCGTGGGGACAGGAGGAGGAGACCCCATGGGAGATTTTTTCAGTAATCTTGCAGACGTCGTCCACATCGGCGGCGGTTATCGCTTACAACTCGATGATCCGATTGAGCCGCATCGCGCGACGGCCAACGTCCATGTCGGCGGGACCAGTAATTGGCGGGGGCCGGGCCTGACCTTCGGCCTCGATGGCGGCATCGATAGCGCGGGCGAAGGGCGCGTCGGCGCTCGCGTTGGTTTTGGCGGTCCACTTCATCTCATCCTGTGGGGTGATATCGCCGCGCAGGCGGGGGCCCACCTGCAGGATACTCAGACCGGTTTTGAAGCCGGCGCCTATACCGGCGTCGTCGGTCGCTTGCTCGCTTTGACGCCAGTCGGGCTGATCGGTCTGCAGGGTGAGGTCAATGCCGGCAACCTCGGCAACGGGGATGCCCAATTGGAACTCGGGGTCCAACTGATCTGGGGAACCTCGTTTAGCCTCTGGCTCTAAACCGTAGAACTCTTTCACTTGTCATGGGGACAAGAGGAGGAGAACTCATGTTCAACACGCTTTCCAATCAATTAATGTCCATGGTTCGCGTCAGCGTCTTGGGCCTGGCCGGTTTGACGGCTTCGGCATGCTCTTGTAGCGCTGTGGAGAACCCGCCACCGGATGCCGCCCTTAGCGACGGGAATGTGTCAGACTCCGGTCTCCTGATGGGACCATCGACCAACCTAATCGAGGCCGTGTGCGGCAAGCTCTCCGCCTGCTATCCCGAGATGGATCTGGAGGCCTGTCGAACGGCCCTGGCGGGCGAGCCCGGCCGCCAGATCTGGGATGAATTCGGCGCGCCGGAGAATCGCTATAATGCCATGGAGCTGAATTCCGCAGTGCGCAGCGGGGACTTGCTGGTCAGTGATAGTAATCTGGGCGCCTGTGTCGATGCGATCGGTGCGCTTACATGTGCAGATCTAATCGGTGAACCGTGGTCGAGCCGCAATCCGGATGATTTTGGCAACGTTGAGAATACGCTCGGTAGTGACGTGGTGCCTGCCTGTGGCGACGTTTTCGCGAGCAGATAAAAACAGTGTTCTACGATGTTTCAGTGCGCCCTCAATAGCCTGTCGACCACCCTCGCCGCGAGTGCGGTGGGCACGATTGGTACGAGTTACCTCAGTCAGTTTATGAACCCGGTGGACCCGATGATCATGCCAACTCCAGGGGATTCTTATTATTGCTCGGTCCAGAGTGGCGACGAGGGTGGCGGTTCCAATCCGGCTCAGCGGTCATCTGTTGCCAGCTCTCTGTGGCTGCTCCGGCCGCGGAGCGAAATGACTTCCCTGTTGCGCGCGATGGCGGCGCAGCATCAAGTCACCTTTGATGTCTGGCTGGCCCGGATCCTGAAAGCGGCCGATGGCGAGGAAGTGTGCCGTCTGTTCGATCGTATCGAGCTTCGTGCAAATGCCAGCGACTGGCCGGAACCGGTGCGGACCTACGACCGGCAGGGCCGGGCGGCCGATACCATCCGCGCCTTCAAACTGGCCGGCGGCGTTCCTCTCTTACGGGACATCCTCGCAGACACCTCACACCCCTACCGGTGGCAGGCGATTCGCGCCATTATTAGCCTGCAAGAGGCCGGGCTCCTGACAGCGACACAACAGCATGAGTTCATTCGCCCGCTGGCCGCGATGCTCCGTTCATTCTTGGAGGATCCCCGCGATAGTACGGATGGTCATGGGCTCTCGTTTGCCCTTCGGGCCCTCGGTCTGCTGGGCGCCCGCGAGGCGATTCCGGATCTCCAAGCGCTTTTCGACCTGCTCGCCGGAGTCGATGATCACACCAACAGTCTTCCGGCCCTTCTCCTACTCGCTCTCGGCACCTTGCGGGCCGCTTCCGCGCGACCGGCACTGCTGCGCTTGGCGGGAGCCGCGCAGTCACGACTGTATCGCGAAGCCATTATGGGGCTGGCGCATTTCGATGACGATGAAGCGAGCAGCCGTCTCGTCGGTCTGTTGGCCCATCCCAACCATGACATCCGCGCGCATGCGGCGCAGGCGCTCGGTAGGGCCGGTGCCCGGGAAGCGATCCTCTTATTGCAGACAGCCCTGCACGACCGGCATGATTTAGTCCGGCTCTACGCCGCTCAAGCCTTGGTAAGATTAGGCGTATTTGATGCGGCCGTGGCTGTGTTGTGTCACTTAGCAACGAGTGAATCCACATATCTTCAGTTTCGCCTCGATGCCCTGGATACATTAGGGGCCTCTGCGGACCCCGAGATTGAGGAAACGCTACAACGGGCCTTCTTGAATCCCGGCGAGCAACTCAATGCGCGGGCGCAAGAGTATGTTCGCTACCACGCGGCCTGCGCATTATTGCAACACGGCATTCGGGCGCCGCTCCCGTATTTGTTGGCTTTTCTTCGCGATCCTCAGCTGGATTCAAGTGCCGAGGTGTCATGGCGTTTCGCCGGTCAGACCGTTAGAAGACGCGTTCCGTTGCTGGTCAGCGACGGTTTGCGCGTGACGACCATCCAGCATTTGAGTCGCGCGCACGTCCACGCAGCCGTTTCTTCCCTGAGAGGGTTCTTGAACTATCGCGGCCGCCAGATTGGTCAGGCCTGGGTGGGAGGGCTGGAAGTCAGAGCCGCGGCCGCCGCGGCGCTCGATCGGCTCGACCCGGGCTGGGACAAGCGCATGATGCGCGAATGGCGGGATTTCAATGGAGGTGTTCGATGACGTTTACTTGTGCCCTGAATACTTTGCCGACCACCCTCGCCGCGAGTGCGAGCATCTTGACGTCTCCGCGCGCCGTCGATTTCTTGGAGGCCTTTCAGGCCGATCCGGTCAATGGCCAATTAATAGTACCGATTCTTGCGGGAGATGCCAGCACAGCCACTCAAGATCGCTTTCATGCGGAACCTTTTGCGGTAGAAAATTTCGCCGCCGTTCATGCGACCGTCACGACGTTGATCGCAGCCCTGCAAAAGCTCTGTGCCGGTCAGCAACGCTGCAGACTCATATTTGATGAGGTGTACCCGGGGGTTGCCCCACATATTTTTTCGATTCCCGCTAGCCCTGGAGCCTGGGAGGCTCGGCTTTACCAGGATCACGGCACACACGCTGAGAGCTATTGGCTAGATTTCTTAAGGTCGGGACGCAAAGTAAGCATCACACTTCAGTATTCTGGTCAGCGGTACTTCGACACGGACAAGATCATGCTGTTCGGCGACATCTCGTCAGCAAGTATTGAGGTTGACGTCAGCTTTGCCCAGCCCGGGATGCGCGCCGCCCAGAACTCCCGGATGCATTACTCCGATTCAAAAAGTAGCTCAGCGTATCTTTTACTATTTCAAGGCTCTCATCTTGATAGCTTGCGCCAGTTTTTGGGGATGGATTTATCACAAGCCTTGCCGGAACTGTCCGCCGAACTGGTCGAACACTTGGACTATGATCAATATGAAGACTCCGATGATGGCAACCGAAGCTTTTTCTACGATCATTATTCAAGCATTGTCACACCCGATCAGCGGGTCACGGTCAGCTGGAATACAGACGATGAACTCGAAGAACCTGATGCCTATGGTCGAGTCCAAACGGAAGAACTCGGCGTGCAAATAGCTGCAGGAAGCGACGCGGCATCCGCTTTGCGTGACACAGAACGCCAGCTATGGGACTGGGTTCATCACCAAAAGGAGCCAAATCAAGAATTTCTGGAGTTTCAAGCCCAGTGTCAACGTATCAAGACTCTGCTATTCGCCTCCGGCGTTTTTCCACCAGACCATGCCCTGATAAGCGACCTCAGCGCCCCTAGCCATCCCGTATGGCATCTGGATGCCGAGAACATGGGGCATGTGCTAGGAGATATATTAAGTCGTATTTACCGTTCTCTCGAAGGATTTGAGTCCGCCGCCGCGGTTGCGCTCTATTGCCAGTTGCTCCAAGACCCAAAGCTGGGGCTGAGTGATGCTGAAAGTATTGAATATGTCATAGAGCACCTCTTGAATAATCCTCAAGCAGAGAGTCCTCCGCTGTTTGCAAAGGAAGCTGCACGGTTTCGCATTCTGCGTGCCCTCGTACCGCACCTAGTTCGGAACAACGCGACATACGGCCTTCTAGATATGCTAAGCGATTTGACATACAGCGCCCTGTTGAAAACCACGTGGTTTCAAGACCACAAAGCCGCTCAGCTCAAACCGCTGGAGGCTTACCCACTCAATCCAACAAGAAGCGAAGCCTGGCGCCTGCTGATGGCTGAGATGGATCCGGCAGAACTACTCACGGAGGTCTTAGCCATTTGGACGGAGATAAGCGAAGAGATATTGCTATACCGTACAGTCGATGAAACCGAACGGGCCCGATTGAACGAAAAATATGAAGCCATGAAAACCTGGCTGACCTTGTGCCTGACAGGCCAGGGAGGTGAGTCATGATCGGTCTGAGTCACATGCTGGCAACACACCTTGCTCTCAACAGTACCCTGCTTGCGAGTACGACCTTTCTCTCGCATTTCCACAGCACCTTATTGCGCTATGGCATCGACCGTCCCGATGTCTCGATGAGTACAGCGATCAACCGTATGCCTCAGCCACACCGGCTGCTCGGCCGCATCACCAAGCCACGACAAAGCGAGGCTGATGCGATCGCCCTCTTCCGCGATCGGCTGCTCGAGAAATTACCGGCCTATGCGGTACCGTTTGGGGATCGCCCGGAATGGAATGCCACCATTATCAACGATCTGGCCCAACTAGTACGAAGCAAAATCGACTTGGCGCATGGGCTTCTTGGCCAGCAGAGATTCTTAGTCAGAAGCTTCACCCCTCGAGCATGGGACGCCGAGAGCTTAGATGAAATCCAGCCGGGTTTTCTCAAGAGTTTTATGGAATACGGTGTTGGACTCGACTACTATGTTACTTATTGTTGTGAAGAATTTCGCGAAGCAGATGCCGGTCCTTTCTTCACAGGTGTTTTCGAAAGCGTCGCCACCGCAGCCAGTCGTTCTCGAGCGATCGGCATCCATAATGTCCTGAGCATGGTGCGCTCACTGGTTTATTTTGGCTTCGCGGACCTTGTGAGTGATCAAGTGAATCCCATCGCCATCATTGAAAAGGAACCGGGCACGGGCCCGGAAAGCATCATTGAACTGGTCCGGATTCTAGGCCAGAGCCCATCACCCGACGCCTGCATCGGAGAACTGATCAAAGACTTTACGGGATATCACTGGCCGGACCGGCCCGGACCACCTGCCAGCCCTTATCGGCCCCAACATGTTTTGGAGCTCGCGCGGGCCATTTCGGCGGCCAAGATCACCGCATTTCGACGCGGTTTTTTCCTGGTTGAGTTGCTGAAAATGACGCATTTTCAAGAATGGTGGAAGTCGTGTCAGCAAGGTGTCTATCCGGATCCGATTATCGCCAGCGTCGACATATTCATTGAGACAGTCATTGAAGCTTCAGGCCGTCGTCAGGCCGGTCCGGTAGTAGAGGAATTATGTCTCCGCTTCAACTCAACGATGGAAAGTCTCGTCCAAGCGCGTTGGCAGCATTTTGAAAATGAAAATCCGTCACCTCCAGAAGAGGGGCCTTACCGATGAGGTTTATTTATTCCTTGAATTGTTTACCTGCCACGCTCGCCGCGTGTATGGCTTCCCCATCAATCGGCTACATAGAGCGCTCACTCAATCCGCCGGATGTCTTGGCCATGCCCGAGCCCGAGGCGTCGCTTTTTTGTTCAGCCCGATCCGATGATTTGTTGCGGTTAAGTCCCGGCAATCCCATCGGTGCCTGCTATCATGACGGTTCGTTTCGACTGTTCGGCCTCGACAAATTAACGACCACCGACGTGATCGGAACACTTTGCGATCGAAGGCCGCCTAGCTTCATTTTACGACTCGATGATTTAATTACAATGCGACTTGAGAAACGAATCTTTGAGGGACCTGTAAGCGGGCTAGTTCCCATCCTAAAAGAATTCTCACGTAGATCTTGGACAAGTCGATTGGAATATAAAGCGCTGATGTGGTCGTGCGAGCGGCTCAAGCAGGAAACATCTTTTGATAGCATTGAAGAAATCGAAGTTTTTTTTGAAGCGATCGAAGCGTTTTCAGTAGCTCCAGTCTTTCCAAGGGGTCAATCACTCGGAGAACTCAAGCTAAGCGTTTACTACGCATTACTAAAAGCAGTGGAACGTTTTCTGCCTATGGGAGATGTTACTTTGTATAATCGTATCCTTAGAGCCATCCCGGCAAGTTATTATGATCACTTATGCCGGGCAGAAGACGCTATATTCCGCCTGGAGAGCGCCGCCAATTTCGGTCTCAAGCAGCGACTCCAGATCTTTCAATGTCTACTCGAAATCACAACGGCACATTACCAGGCGCAGAATGTTTTCATGATGGAAGAACAACTCGCTGGGTTAATGGGACGTACGCGAAGAGGGTTGATAGGCACAAAAAATGCGTCAAGGCTGACTGAGCAAACAGAAATAGTGCACCGTATCTGGCAGATGCTTGCGAACGTCGATAGTCTTCATGAAATTGTTTCCCAACACCTAAAAGAACTCCTGAATCACATTGAAAACGGTGTCATTACAGCGCCTCATTATTACGCATCTGGTTCACGCGACAACGTCATTAAGAACCACAAACTACACGCGGCACTGATCCATATACGTGATACCATGGAAACAAAGCGTGGAGACAGCGCATGACGTTCCTAGCTGTTAACCCACTTGCCATTACACCCGCGCTCGCCGCGAGTGCGACGAATATGAATTACTTGTCGCGCGCACTGAATCCGGCGGACGTGCTGGCAATGCCGGATCCCAACGTTTCGCATTTTTGTCAGGTGAGTGGTGAGGACGGTTCTGGAAATCCACTGTTGGCCTCTTACGCTCCGGGGCACTTCCGAATCTTTGGCCTTCCACTATCGACCTCCCAAAAGGCAAATCTACTGACTCACAATGACGGATTGTTTAGGCAGCTCAATAATCTCCTCCAGGTTTCGGTCGCAGGCCGCGGAGTCGACCAGCTAAAGCCACTTTTGCTCGCTCTCTGTGATGCATGGGATGATGCCGACGGCTATCAGAAAAAGTATCTCGATGAAATCGACATAGCCATTCACGATATCCTCTCATCACCCGCGGCTTATGCAGGGCTTGATGACATGCGCGCGTTACTTCGCTGGGTTCGACGCTTGCCAAGTCAATCACACACCTATGAGACACAGTTGATCGTTTATTCGGCCCTGCTTTGCGTACTTGATGACCGAGATGACTTTCTCGACATGGCAGAGGAAGCCGAGGACTTGTATGAACTTATTATGGAACTCGTTCCCGATGAGTGGAAATGATGAACGTCTCCTCCATCAACTATGCCCTCAACAGCACCGTACTTGCGAATACGATGGGGATGTCTTATCTCGGGCAGTTCATGAACCCGGCGGACCCGACGGTCATGCCGATGCCCAGGGATGTTTTCATTTGTTCGGCCCACAACGGCGATGACAATGACGGCGGGGGATCCGCCCCGGAACGGGAGACGCCGACTCTGTTTGACCTGATACTAAATAACAATGAGCGTGATATCGCGACGCTCTTGAAACGCACGGTGCAAACGCCGCGACAACGGCTGCGCCAATTAGACGCCGAACTCCAACGCGTGCTCGCTTATGGGGAACCCTTGACGGAGAAACAGCGTGGGCTCTTGTTGTTTCGCGGCCTTCAATCAACGTGCTGGGATGAGTTGTTTGAACCGGATTTCGAGCAGGTACGTCTCTATGTTCCGGCAGTCAGCTGGGACCTGATGGCGCCGCAGGGCTTTCGTGTTACTAAGGCGCCGCTGGCGGCGGAAAACAGCGCCAACCTGCTGGCAATGGGTCGAATGCTGCTTGCCGCCGCTCGAGTGATGGATCAACTGCGCTTGTGGGAGGCGGGACCGCGGCCTGAAGCCGGCCCGGAACGTGGCTGGCATATCGAGGGGTCGCGGCTCTTGCTCGCGGCGCCTAATGACATCATGATCGAAATGGTGTTTGCCGCGGACTGTCGCGCCCTGCGTCTCAAAGTGGCTCAGGCCCAGAACGACGGCTTGATTGAGCTCGCATTGACGCATGCCGTGGCGGCCGGAACCCTGCAACCCCCCTTGTTCGAAGTCGTCATGGCGAGCACGGCGGTCGACCAACTCAAACAGTATTGTGGCCTTAGTCGAGGCGCGGCGCCTTTCGATCTTGCGGCGGGGCTGTTGGCACGCCTCCAATTCCGAGTGATCAGTGTCTTTCGTGACGATCAGGATTTTTTCGAGGTCATCGGGGAAATACGAAGCCACCGAATGCGGATTCGTGTCGGAGTGGCAACGGATCCTGATGCGGGTCTTGGAGTCGAGATGGCACTCTGGTCGAATCCCGGCCAGCGGGCGCGTCTTCATGGCGAGCCCCTGATTTTTTTGAACTGGATCAAAGGATTGCGTGAGTCATGACGTTGCCGACGGCCGCGACGATGGTGCAATGGTTTCAACCCTTGGCTGCCTTGTATCTGCGCCATGCGGATCAGCTCGGGATCGACCAGCGCTATTTCACGACGACGGAGGAGGCCTTGCAGCACTTTCGCGCGCGCGCGCTGACGGGTGAAGGCGCCGTGTCCGATGAACCGCGCCGTATCGCCCATCACCTCGTGCGGCATTTTGATAGCAACGCCTGGGCGGCGCAATTGAGCGGGCGTACTGAACCCTGCCGGCGCGCTCTTTGGGACACGGTACAGGATGCGGCACAGGCCTTCAGCGCCTTAGGGGTGCACACCTTGGTGCGGAACAAGTCCGAGCGCCAGTGGGTCGATGAGATTGCGGCCTGGCGCGGGCGCCGTTTTGGGGACGCGCTGCACACGCCCTTGATACCGGCTCCCGGGCTAGAGAGGACATCTTTCGTGGACCAGTTGCAGCGTTCTTTAGATGGTGATCGCGATTGGTCCGATCGCTTCGCCATGCAGGTATGGGTCCATTATATCGGGGCGATGGCGGCGGTCGGTGACGGCGCAGCCGTGAATCTGCTGCTCAGTATCTATCAGGAAAGCGCAGGCCCGACACCCGGCGATGATCACGCGTTTCGTTCGGTCTTGGCCTCGGAATTGGAATGGGTTTCCGATCGAAGGGCGGTGTTGGCGTTATTAAACGAAGCGCAGCGCAAGACGGCGCATTGGAGCAATGTCCTGCGCCAGCGCATCGGCTTGGAGCTCGGCCTGGAGGCCATTATCGCCACTGAACGGGCGGAGCGAGCCCAATGGCGGCTGGAGGCGGCAGGCGAACCGGGTGACTAGAGTGACTTGCCTTTAGCCCCACCATTATAGGAGGATTCCGCGCATGCAAATTATCTATCTCATTTTAGGGGTGGCCGCCTTGGCCTTCGGGGGACTAACCATTTATCTGCGGGTCAAACGGCCGGAGAAACTCTGGAAACTCAAAGCGATGATCGAACGCTGGGGAGAGGTCCCGGGCAAGACGATCCACATCGTCGCCTATTCCTTATTACCGATCTGGGTCGGCCTGGTCCTGGTCTTTGCCGGCATCGGGATTTCGCTTCCGAGCGGGACCCAACAAGCCGAGCTCAATCAGATCCTCGACGTCTTTAACGCCGGTGATCTCGACGCGAGTCGCACCCAACTCGAGGCCTTCTTGGCGAAACATCCGGAGCACGAAATTGCGCTGATCTTGTTGGGTCACGTCAATTATGACCAGGGCAAGTTGGAGGCGGCGGAACAAAGCTACCAGCGGGCGATCACGGCCTCGGGCGGGAAGAGTTTTCGAGCCCATAATGCCATCGCTATTCTGTATGAAGCTGGGAACCAATTAGAACGTGCGGAAACCCATTACAATAAGTCGATTGAACTCAATCCCAAATATGCTCATGCCTATTCGGGGCTCGCCGTCGTGAAACTAAAAAATTCCGAGGACGAGGCCGCCCTCAAGTTGGCCCAAAAAGCCTATACCCTCAATAAAAAGGATGCCGTTATCGCCTCCAACCTGGCAGTAGCGTACCACTACAACCAGAACGTGACCGAACGCGACAAGATGGTCAAGCGGGCCGCGGAACTGGGCTATGCAAACGTCAAGGATCTCCAGCAGATCTTCAGTGGTGAGTTGACCATCCGCCCATCCGCGCCCTAGCGCGGACTAAAAAAGGGACTCTCCGATTCTATTTCAGGTTCAGGTAACTGCTTCGTGTTGATGGGTTCGATGGGCACCGATCCGCCTCCCTCGCCTGACGCACCACCACAACGATCCGGGTTGGCGCGACAGAAGGCATCCATTAAAGAGCTCCCGGGATCACCTGCCGGACTACCGGCGCCGCCCGCGAGGCCGCCGCTGCAACAGGCTGCCAGCTGCGTCATGCTACTCGTGATGCCGAGTGGGTTGTTGAGCATGGTGGTCCCATCACACATCACCGTCGAACACGCCATGGTTTGGGTCAGATCATACAGCAAGTGCGGGGCACAGACGGCTCCAATCCCAAAAGCACCGGTGTTCTCCTCACAGTAGGCACGGGTGCCTCCTGTCGAGCTGCACGGGTCGCGGTTGATTGGGCCGGGCGGTTGTTCAATGCATTGGGTGAGGCGTTTATGGACAACGTCGGCGTAACTACAGCCGGATAGACCGCAGTGGCTGCTATCAGCACCGCAACTGAACATTGGGCCCGCGCGGGAATAAATGTCGCGAAGGACGCGATCAGTCCGTGCGGTATTGGTGGGATCGAAAGATCGGCCTCCCTCCGCGTCTATCAGGCTGTCCAATGCAATTACAATGCTTGCAGACATGACAGCACGCTGGATGGCTGCTGATCCTTGACGGTAGGTCGTTGCGTCAACCCAGACCTCCAGCGTTCCATCGGGATTAGTCCTGATTTGGAACCCGAAGTCACTGCCACTATCACCTCCCACGTGGACACGGATATTGCCATGCGACATATCGTAAGCTGCTTTGGAGATGGCTGAAATAGCCTTGTATTCGAGATTGTCAGGAACCCGTTGTCGGGGGACCCCGTAGCGATCGGCGGCGACGCGCGCTACTTGTTGGGCTAAAGGCGTGTCCTCGCCACCGAAGCCAGCCGCATCCGCCTCTGCATCATCAGCCCTATCTTGTACGTCACCGGCCGCCTCTCTCACGGTCTCCTCTTGTTCCGCGCGGACTTCCGGGGGCGGCGGGGGATCATCCTCATCATCCGAAGCAATCTTCACCTGACAATAGGGATTATTCGCCAGCGGTGCGGTGAATATTTCAACGGGGATGGTGCCACCCAGGGCCTCCATCGTGCACTGAAATAAGCGCGCTTCTTCTTGATTCGCAGAAAACTTGGAGCCTTGCGAGAGGCGTCGCCCGCGGCACTGTCCCGCCGCATCGAAGCCGGCCTGGCTGTTGCCGTCACCGGAGGCACAATTGCCCTCGCCTCCGGTCGCAGTCGACGGATCCAATGCGGCGCGTAGGTCCGCACTCCTTTGCGGGCGGGAAGGGGCCGCACCGGACGGAAAGAAGTTGTTTTGTGGCCCGGATAGTTTACCTAACTGCGAAATATCCCAATTGGATCGAGCCGTGGCGCCAGAGGCGCCTCCGGAGGCACAGGATTGCGGACAGAGATTATTGTTGGCGCTCCGCTGAAGTAGAAAACAGGTGGCGTCGGCGTCGATCCGGTTGAGCAGCCCTTTGTCGATGAAGTCCAAGGGGTTCTCAAGTTCGACTTTGACGAGGCGGTCTTGACTCAGGTCAAATAGGACAATTCCGTAGTTCTGAGCATCGAGTGAAAATTTATCGCCGAGCGTCTCGGCCAAGGTCCTAATAAGGGGCATGTCTGCGTCAGTGGCCATCTCCGGATTGAACAGCGACAGCTTGGCCCGCAAGATCTCCAAGTTTGGCTGTGGACTGACGGCACCCGCCAAGTCGTTTAACTGCACGGTCAAGGGCAGCACACCATTTAGATGATGCAGGGCCAAGATACGTCGATCCGATTCGATCAGTTGCTGGACTAAATCCAAGGTGATGGCATGATGGAGTGAATTGGCTCGGACGATGTCGGAACCGCGAATTTTCATAAAGCGCTCATGAAAGTCAGAGTTAGCCTGCCACGCGGCACCGATATTTCCATGATGATAGGCGACCAAGAAGCGAATCAGGGCGTAATCGATGCCGTTATCTCCCTCGGGAAACATCTCACTCTGGATCTCACCAAAAGGGCCTATGCCGGCCGCTGGCAGTTCGGAATAGAAGCGAGCGCCTTGCAGCCAGGCCAGGGTCTCGAGCGATGCTTTCAAGTCGGTATCCGGGGTAATCGTCGCGTCGGTGGGGAGCTGAGCGAAGAGCTGGCGAATCACGGCCCCGAGTTGTTCCGTCAGCTGACGCTGCTTGATATCGTTTATAGACTCCTCCACGCGGGGCCTCTCCGCCGTTTCTGTCTTTAGTTCGGCCTCTGGTCGTTTGGCGTCGATAGTAACGGAGTTTTGAGTCGACGTGTTCTTATCTCCGCTGCTAAAAAAGTCGAGCGGCAATCTACTCAGAATATTTTTTAAGAACGACGACGTTTGCGCTGGTGCTGGCGTTGCGGCGACCAGGGGATACATGTCGCGAATTATGCTGGCGAGCCCTTGTCCGGCGCCAATCACGCGCTGCCGTTCAAAGTGGATATAGGCGTCCAGGTACTGGTGCAGTTGCTGTAGTGACGTGGGGGGTGCCGCCGTTCGGCTTACGTCACGTAATGCCATGGGCGCAGGCCTGATTTGTTTGAGTGAGGTTTCGGTTTTTGGTGCCGCACTCAGCGGTGTGGCGGTGAGGCCGACGATGAAGAGGCTAAGGACCGCAATGAGATACCAACTGGATCGATGAATGTGTCGCATGTTCAAGTTCTCCTCAACGCTAGATCGCTGCAATATGAGTGCCATGGCGAAATAATATATATATCTGAAAAATATAGAGTTTGTAAGAAATTTAGACAGAACAATATTATCAAATTGATAATATTATCATTATGATAATAAATTAGCGAAAATCCTGGAAAAGTAGGCTGACATCTACAGACCTGTTTAACCCATCATCAAGGCGCTGTTGAGGAGACTCGCGTCACGATCGAAATAGAGCGCAATCGGATCGTCCGTAGTCAAGGCGAGCAGGGCGAGGCCGGTGTGCAGGTCCGTAAAATTGGTCAGGGGTGCGAAGGTGGCGCGGGCGGCTGTCTCGGTTGCCTGAATTCTTTCCTGTTGCTGCTCTTTTGCCGTC
Source organism: bacterium (assembly GCA_965216315.1). Taxonomy (GTDB): domain Bacteria; phylum UBA10199; class UBA10199; order 2-02-FULL-50-16; family JAJFLM01; genus CBDCFN01. The sequence goes on from CBDCFN010000015.1 coordinate 349,431, forward strand.
TCGACTTCATAGAGGCTGACCGCTGCGTCATAAGCCGAACGGATCAATTCATCAAAACGAGCGGTTTCTTGCTGGGCCAGCTCGCCGCGCGTTCCACTGAATTGTTGCGCGTCATTGGCGAGGGACTCCTGAAAACCCCTGAGTCCCGCAAGCTGTTGGATCAGTTCGTTGCGTCGGTAGACAAAACGGCCTCGTGGATTGGGCAAGGTAAAGACCATCTCCGGCGGCCGCAAGTAGACCTGATTCATTGTCTTGCGGGGCCAGTGGACCGGGCCGACGTGCAGGCTATGCGCGACGGGGGCCATCGCAGCCATCGTGTTCAAATAGGATAGATAATAGTTAGTCGCTAGGGACATACCCTCTCCTCAATCTCCCCATGAGACATTCTCGTTGTCGCAATTCCGGCCCTGGAGTTGTGTAAAAAGGGCCTTTGAGCCCCATTTTGACGAATCTTCGCAAAGAACTTCAGACAACCTTGCGCAATCAGGGTCGATAAGGCCCCCGCAAGCCCACTCTTTCACTTGTCATGGGGACAAGAGGAGGAGTCATGTCTCTGCTAAGCAGTAGTCTTTCCTTTAATTCGATGGCCTTGGCGAGTGCAGCCGGGTCTCAAAGACTGCTTACGAGCACGGCTCTAGGGCCATGGCTCAACGCCTTTCACTCGCAGCCTGACGTGGGGCAATTGACAGTTCCAATTGTGACGCCCGATCCAGCTCAAGCCAGTGGATTTCAAATTGCTGCGGTGCCACTGACACGTGGCAATGCAGTGCAAACGATCAGAATGATTAAGCAAATCTTGGCCGAGTTGCCGCGGGATGCTCATGGGATGCAGTTCAAGTTGACTCAACTGAGCGAAGATTGGGTTGTATCCTTTAAGATGTTTACATTTTTACCGGTCATGACTTTTAGCCGGCCGGGTCGCCGTATCAAAATTATGTCTAATTCGTGTCGCGATGCAGCCCGTATTGTGGTGGAGGAGGGTTATGAGGCGGCAAACGTGCGACAATCGGTTTTGATAACTGAGTCTCATCCAAACCGGTTTTTTATTGATAGCTATTGTTTTAGGATTGAATCCGTGTTGGTGGAAAGTCTATGCACCTATCTCAACCTGCCCACGAATGCTCCTCTTGAAGTCATCGCGCACGCGCTTCCTGCTGAAATCAGCTTTGAAGCGGGGGTCCAACGAAGCGAAGATCCTGTTCATGAGCCAATGGAGGGAGCCTTAGAGCTCGAAAGTCAACGAGTCGGTCAAACCCTTGGCGTGCATGCGGGACTTGATCCCAGCGCGCGGCGGCGCGCCGAGTATTCCGAACGCATTCATGTTTGGCTAACCATGGACCCAGAACACGACGGTCGAATGACGCCGGAGCAACTCAAATTCTGGAACTGGGTCCGATCACGCATTCAGCCTAGTGCTGAGGAGACCGCGGCATATTTGAAGCGTACTGAGGCGCGCTACCGAGCAACGGCGGGTCATGATCCAAGTGCCTGAATAAGGCAAAAAATTCTTTCACGGTCCTACATGCTGGGCCACCGGAGTGAATAACTGACGCTCCGGCCTTTAGGCTCGTTGGGCTGTAAAATTCCCTTGTTGCAAAGGTCGCGTATTTCCCGATAGGCGGTTGCCCGACTGACGCGGGCAATGGAAACATACTTGCGGGTACTCAAGCCCCCTTCGAAACCACTAGGTCCCACAGCGAGGAGTTTGTTAAGGACCTTGCGCTGTCGTTTGTTGAGCGGCGTTTGAGCATGTTCTTGCCAGAATTTGGCTTTGAGCAGCACCGTCTCAATGAGCGACTCGGAGTTTTTCATCGCGCGTTCGCAGCATGCTAAGAACCATGAGAGCCACTCCGTAATATCACCGTCACCGTGCTGGGATTGTTCCAGGACATCATAATAGGTCTTGCGTTCCGTCATGATTTGAGAGGAGAGGCTGTAAAAGCGCTGCGACTGTTGCTCGTCTTGGGCTAAGGCCATGTCGGTGAGGGCGCGTGCGACCCGGCCATTTCCGTCTTCAAAGGGATGAATCGTGACAAAGTAAAAATGAGCGATACCGGCGCGGATGAAGCCTTCAATCTTGCCCTGGCTCTGCTTCCACCACGTCAGAAAGCGGCGCATATCGGTTGCCACGCGATCGTGGGGCGGCGCTTCGAAGTGAATTTTCTCGCGACCGATCGGACCGGAGACGACCCGCATCGGTGTTGGACCCCGCCATTGACCGACTCGAATGCGGTGCAGACCCGAGTAGCCGGTCGGAAACAGCGCGGCTTGCCATCCCTTGAGACGCTGGGCGGACAGGGACTTGTCATAATGGACCGTTGCATCGAGGAGGACGTCGACCAAGCCATCCACCTGACGATCCGGTACGGGTAATCCAGCTGTCGGGAGCCCAAGATGTCTCGCCACCGAGGAGCGGATGGCTTCGGGATTCAGGGATTCGCCTTCGATCGCTGCCGTCTTGAGGGCCTCTTCGCTTAAGACCGCCGCGCGGGCCTCTTCCGTAAGATCGAGGCCCAGGGCCTCAATTTTGTTGATGAGTTGGCCTTGCCGCAATCGCGTTCGCCCGAGTGGCTGGGCCAATGTCTCACTCTGCCAGCTCAAGTTGGGCCAGCAGGCTCTTTGCCATACATAGGTCATGACGTCTCAGCTGTAACATAAGCGCTTCACATTATGAAGCGATTAATGCCCATAAACGCTTCATCACGACAACGAATTTATGCAAGGTTTAGTTAACAACTATGCGAAATTTTAGTCGATAAGGCCTGTGCTTGCCGATTCTTTCACTTGTCGTGGGGACAAGCGGAGGAAATTTGCATGTCTTTATTTACCAGTAGTGTTTCCCTGAATGCAATGGCGCTGGCCAGTGCGTCATCGGCCGTTCCGCTGCTGGAGAGTCCTGCTATCGGATCTTTCCTCGATGCCTTTGCGGCCTCGCCCGCAACGGGCCAGCTGATCGTGCCGCGGGTCACCGCGGATCCGAGCCGCGCCAGCGGATTTCACGTTGAAGCGACACCGCTGACGGGGCGCAATGGGGCGCGCACGGTACGACTCATTCAAGAGCTGGCGGCAGGCTTGCCCGAGGCTGATTTTCCGTTCGGTCGGCCTGCGTTGTCACCCGCGAGTGGGGATTGGGAGCTGGCATATCGGAAGTTGGAAGGACGCTGCACGCTCTTCTTTCAAGCACCTGGTCGCCGCATCGATCTGTGCTATCGCCCGAACGAGCCCTTGGCACGCGCGGTCGTTGTCTACGGTGGTGAGACCGCCAATGTCCGGCAGACCGTGACGATTCAAGGGGCCAACTTCGCGGATATCGTTTTTAACAGCTATACCTTTGAAATTCGCTCTGTGCTGGTTGAAGGCCTGCGCACCTATCTCGGTCTGCCGACCAATACTCCCCTCGAAGCCGTTGCGCATAGGCTTCCCGTGGCCCTCGATTTTACGGAACAAGTGGAACCGAGTGAGAATCCCCTGCATGAACCGGAGGAAGGGCTCCTGGAACTTGAGAGCCGCAGGGCGGGCCAAATTTTAACGCTGCGAGCCGGTCTCAATCCGGCGGACTTAATGTATTCAGACTATTCAGAAGAAGTCGGCCTTTGGCTCTACCCTGAAACGGAGACGGGTAAGCGCTTGACTCCCGCCCAACTCCAATTCTGGAACTGGGTCGCGTCCCAAGTCGAGCCCAGCGAAGAGGACGTTGCCGCCTACCGGGAACGCACCCGGGCGCGTTATCAAACGATTGCCGGCAATGGTGTCGATGCCTAAAAGCTGCCAATTCGGGGCCGCGTCAAAAGGGCATGACGACTTGGGCATCCGTCTTACGCAAATTCCGGTCCAGAGTTAGCAGGGGGACGTCTTCGACCTTGGACAGGGCATAGGCAAAACAGTCTCCCAGATTGATGGAAAAGCGGAGTCGGGCCTGGGCCGCGATCGCGGCCAGTTCATTGGTCGGTGCGACGAAGCGAATACCTGACGTCATTAATTCGTCTTTGAGTTTGGGAAAAAGTTGAGGCTGGTGATCTTCCAACAGGATGAGGAGCTCCGTTAAATTGATCAGGCTCATTCGCAGTAGCCCTCGGTTTTCTTCCATGAGGTTTGTCACCCAGGGCCCTTGTTCCTCCTTGAAAAATACGGCCATCAGGGCTGAAGTATCAATCACCATGGTTAGGTCCAGAGATCATTATCATCGTTAAAGCGGGGCGTTTTGCTGCGTGGGGCGGCGTTGGCGAGCCCTAACCATTCATTAAAGTCACGCCCCTGTGCCGCCGCGAGGGCGTGTTCGGTGGCTTCGCGAACGGCCTTACGAATGGCCTCAGACTTTTGCCGAATGCCCGTGTGTTTCATATATTGGGCGAGATCCTTCGAAAATTCAGCGGTTACGTTGAGATTGAGCTGCGACATGCATATATGTATATCATCTGTACATCAAGCAGGTCAAGACATACCCGCATGGGCCGTTTTTGAGTAAGTCCTTATAATAATTAGATAAACCACATTAGGAGTGACTTGGCCGTCGCTTCGCGCCAAGCTGCGCTAGTGATGAGCTATTTACGGCAGCAGCATTGGATTGCGATTGTCTGGTTAAGCCTCTGTCTCGGCTGTACGCGCTGTGCCGCGCCACCATCGGGGGCCCAGAGGTTTCAATTTACTCCCGTCGGTTCACCGTTCCCCTCGACAGACCTCATCGACCTTGAATTTCTCCCCGGCCAGGAGGGGGCGGCGATCGTCTTGGGCAAGGGCGGGACGATCTATTTCATGACCGCCGCGTTTGCGCCGCTAAGCCAGACGGCCCAGGTCGCAGTTGCAGGGACGGGAGAGCAGGGATTGTTAAAGGTTGTCGCCGATCCCGCCTACGCACAGAATCACTTCATTTATCTCTACCTGACCGCCCCGGGGGGCGGTCAGAATCAGGTCGATCGCTTCACGGTGCAGGTTGATAGCGGGGCCGGGAGCTTTGGACTGACAGATCGCCAGCGTATCATTGAGTTTCCCAAGTCCGATTCCCCCAGCCCGGGCAGCAACCATAACGGCGGTGGGCTCGCCTTTGACAGTGCGGGGCGTCTCTTGATCGGGGTCGGGGACGGGGGAGGGAGCGGTTCGGCGGACCCGGCGGCTGAGATTGGCCAAGACCCCTCGACGCGCCTGGGAAAGATTCTGCGCGTCAATCCCAATCGAACTCCCGGTGAGGGTGGTTTTACGCTCCCCAGTGAAGGCAACAGTGGTCCGGTCGATACCTTCCCGGAGATCTTTGCCTTAGGCCTACGCAATCCCTTTACCTTGGTGGCGCGGGAAGTAGCTGCTTTTATTGGGGATGTAGGGGCAAGCGGCTTTGAAGAGATCAACCTGGCGGATACGGCCGGGCTCAATTTTGGCTGGCCCTTCGCCGAGGGTCCCGCGGACAACCCCATGTACCAGGACCCGATTCACGGCTACGCCCACGGCGACACGCGCTTTAATGCGGAAGATCCCGAGGGGAGTGCGACGGCCGTGACCCCCAAGTCGATCATGCTCGGGACCTTCTATTCGGGGCCCCGCTATGACGAGGCGCTCGATAATCGCCTGATCTACGCGGAGTTCTACGCCGGCTGGGTCCGTGGTCTCGAGTTGGATTCCAATAATAAGGTCCTCAGTGATCGCCATCTGACTCATCTCGCGGGCATGACGGCACTGAAACAAGGTCCGGATGGTTTTCTCTACGCCGTCTCGCTGTTTCAATCCGATCGCCTGCTCAAATTAGAATTGGTCGACTAAAGTTCCCGTCGGTCTCTTGATCCGCGCCTGAGCAAGCGCTATACAGAGATGACATGCAAACACCGCACTATGACATCATCGTGATTGGCGGCGGGCACTCCGGCTGCGAGGCCGCCTTGGCGGCGGCCCGTATGGGGGCGTCGGTGGCGCTGATCACGTCCAACCATGAGAACATCGCGCAGATGTCCTGCAATCCCGCGATTGGTGGGGTCGGCAAGGGGCATCTGGTCCGGGAGATCGATGCCTTGGGGGGCGAGATGGGGCGGGTCGCCGATGCGACGGGGATTCAGTTCCGGCGCTTGAATACCAAGAAGGGGCCGGCGGTCCAAGGGACGCGTTGTCAGTCGGATATGATCGCGTATAAACGCAAGATGCAGGAGGTACTTGAAGGCCAGGAAAACCTCGCGATTATTCCCACCATGGTCGATGAAATTTTGACGGCGGGGCAAGCTGACCTCGCCCCGGAGGCTTTTGTCACCGGAGTGGTGACCGAGCATGGGGAGAAGCTTTCTTGTGGTGCCCTGATCATTACGACGGGGACCTTTTTGAATGGTCGCATCCATATTGGCCACGACAACTGGTCGGCCGGACGGCGCGGGGACAGGGCGGCGACGCGGCTATCGCAGAGCCTGGCGGCATTTGGGCTCAAACTCGGGCGGCTTAAGACGGGAACCTGTCCGCGCCTTGACGCACGGACGATTGATTTTGACGCACTCATCGCCCAGCCGGGCGATACGCCCCGGCCGCATTTTTCTTTTGACGAGGTTCCCAATGAAATGGAGCAGGTTTCCTGTTATCTGACGCGGACGACCCCCGCAACCCATGAGGTGATACGCCGCAACCTCAAGCGCTCCGCCCTCTTTGGCGGGAATATCGAGAGTCGGGGGCCGCGTTACTGCCCGTCGATCGAGGACAAGATCGTTAAATTTCCGGAAAAGGGACAGCACCAGATTTTCTTGGAGCCCGAGGGCTTGACCGTCGAAGAATGGTACCCCAATGGGCTCTCGACCTCGTTGCCGGAGGACGTCCAACGGGAGTTTTTGCGGACCATGCCGGGACTCAGTCGCGTCGCCATTGCCCGGCCGGGTTACGCGATTGAGTATGACTACGTCCCGCCGACCCAGTTGACGCCGAGCCTCGAAACGAAGGCCGTCCGGGGCCTGTTTTTGGCGGGCCAGATCAATGGAACGACCGGCTACGAGGAGGCCGCTGCGCAGGGGCTGATGGCGGGGATCAATGCCGTGCTCCAATTGCGGGACGCCGAGCCGTTCGTCTTGGATCGTTCCCAGGCCTACATCGGTTTGATGATCGACGACCTGGTCACGCGTGGGGTCGAAGTGGCCGGTCACGATGAGCCCTATCGCATGTTTACGTCGCGTGCCGAGTATCGCTTGCTGCTGCGGGAAGACAATGCGGACCTGCGGCTCACGGAGTTGGGGCGACAGCTGGGACTGATTTCCGAGGCCCGCTATGCGCGTTTTCAGGCCAAGTGCGGGGAGATCGAACGCCTCAATGGACAGTTAGCGGCGCATTCCCTGCAGCCGACACGGGAAATTCAGGCCCAATTAGCGGAATTAGGGAGTTCTCCGATTGAAGGCAAATATGATTTGGCCACCCTCTTGCGTCGGCCGGAGCTATCTATTAAGAAGCTGATGAAAGTAGCGGGTTTGGACTGTCGATACAGTGATGACGTGGAGCAACAAGTGACGATTCAACACCGTTATGCCGGGTATATTGCCCGGCAAGAGCTGGAAATTGAGCGTTTTAAAAAGCTCGAAGGCCGGCGGATCCCGGAGGCGTTTCAGTATGAAGGCCTCGCCGGGCTTCGCCCCGAGATTATTGAGAAACTAAAAAGGGTTCGACCCCGCACCCTCGGTCAGGCGTCGCGCATCAGTGGGATGACGCCTGGCGCGATGTCGGTCCTGTTAATACATTTGAGGTAAACCGTATGTCTTTCCCGGATGAACTGATCGATAAATTTAAGCAGGGGCTGGAGTCGATGGAGATTCAGGTAGAAGACTCCGTTGTTGAAAAGACGACGGCCTATCTGGACATGCTCCTGACCCGCACGAAAAAGGTTAATTTGACCGGCATCCGCGATCCGGAAGAAGCGATCGAGAAACATCTGCTCGATTCGCTGGCACTACTCCCCATCATCGATCGACTCCCGATCACCAATGATACCAGTACAAACGGGCGGGGTGCCGCCGCGTCGGTTTCCAAAGGCGCGTTGATGGATATCGGAACGGGTGGGGGCGTGCCGGGGATTCCTATTAAATGTGCGCGGCCGGACATCCGCGTCTCGCTGGTCGAGGCGAAGGCAAAAAAGGTCCGTTTTCTTAAAGACGCGATTCAGAAGCTGGGCATTAAGGGGGTGCGGGCCTACCACCATTTTCTGGATCCGGAGTGTCCGGTCGATTTCTTGGGTCGTTATGACTGGATCGTCAGTCGGGCCAGTCTTTCCATCGTTGAGTTTGTGCGCTCGGCCATCCTGTACAAGAAAGAAGAAGGTTCCTTGCTCCTCATGAAGGGCCCCAACGTCGATGAAGAACTCGAGCAGGCCGCCGGCCAGATCCAACGCCTCGGTCTCAACATCGATCAAAGAATCGAGTTCGAGCTACCCTTCAGTGGCGCCGGCCGCTCGATCATTATCCTTCGATAAAGGGCCTGCCCTCCGAAGCTTTAGCGAAGGAGGGGGATAACTCCCACCAAATCGAGGTAAAAACTCCGCACTCACGGATATATATTCGACCAAGTTCGGTGGATCGCTCGATAGAGCCACCAAAAATAATTCAATAATTACAATAAGTTATATCGATTCGTCAGATTTTGATAGAAATTTAAGCAGTCGGCACGCGCCTTGCATTTACTTGAAGACAGATTCCCTCTCAAACCCCTAGACCCACTAAAGGCGTCTCCGTTCTCGCGGAGGCGCCTTTATTTTTGTGGCGTTTCAATCAGGCGCGTCCGACGGGCTTTTCACTAATGGCAAGCTGGTCAGGCTCTTTGATGAGATAGGCCTCCGGGATGGGGACATAACCATTCGCGAAACCATGTTCCTCTCCCATCTTGATGAGTTGGCTGGCATCTCGGTGCAAGAGCAGCGCGCCGACGATGCCAAAACCAAGTTGGGCTGGGGTGTGATCGATCCAGACGCCTTGTTGTGAGTTGAGCCAGCGGACACTCATGTCGTGCCAAGTGGAGAGCCCCATGATCGTACCGAGACCGTAGCCAAAGTAGCAGCGCAGACTCTGGCTGTGGCGCATGTCGTCCTCGATGGACCACTGCAGCTTGTAATAAGGGCGGCAGGGAGCCAAGGGATCTTGAGTCTCCATCTCGTGGGTGCTGAAGCGGTGCATAGTCGCCAGGTAGTGTTGTTCATGGCGTTGGCCGTGGTAGACGAGGCTCGCACTGCGGTACATTAGCGAGAGGACGTCCCGCATAAAATCAGAACGGGCCGCTCGAATCCAAGTATTCAGCTGGGCCAGCATGTCGCCGAGCTGTAGATAGACTGTCGTCCCCTTTGGAGGGGTATTGAGCAAGAACACCTGAGAGCAGGGGTGATCGCCCCCCAAGGGACTCCGCACACACGGGTGCCAGGGGCTGCGGGCGATGAGAAGGCTCAGTTGGTCGCGCAGAGTTCGCGCCACGTCGAGGATGGCTCGATAATTATCGGGGAGATGGAGGGGGGAACGACCCCATGGGACCACGTTGATGGCCTGGGCGCCAGCGAGCACGGTCGTCGCCTGAAATGCCATTCCTCCTAACAACACCATAGCGACGCTGATCGGATGAAAGCCCGAAAAGTTGTGGCCACGTTTTCAGTCGGCGGAATGTTCCACGTGGAACATTCGTGGGTATACGCGCATTCATGTGCGCCGGGGCCTGGTTCTTCGCAGACCTTGGGCTGCGTCTCTAAAAGCAGACGTTCCCAAGGCAGCTCGAACCTGCCTTGCCGGTAGGCAGGCCACCCGGCGTCAAATCGATTCATTTTGGAGCGGGTGGCGCGAGGAGTCGTTTTATTGTGACGCCCTCGGCACAAGAAAATGACTCCGTAGGCGACAGGACCCGCTAAGTTGAGAGTGAGGGAAGATGGGCCCCTATATGGACAACTTTTCGCCCTTTAGGCCGAAAAGGGCCCGCCATGAGCTATCAAGGTGCCATCCTCTCAACCAGTCGAACCGCGGCGATCATGAACAGTTTTGTCGCTATGCCCCTGAGTGGCTCTGTCGGGGTGCCCGCGGCCCTTGCCGGGGGGACAGGCTTGAATGGAGTGATGCTGACGGATCAAAACGCGGCCGCCCTGGTCCAGTCGGTCGACAGCATGACTGCCGAGTCACGCCACCTGGAGGCGCTCCATGATGCCTGGGCACTGCCTCAGAACACGGCTCTTCTCGGCACAACTAATGATTGGTCGATTAGCGCCTTTCCCGTCCGCGAGTTTCAGTCATTTGATGATATCGATATCGGAGAGAGCCCCGAAGGACTCATTCTGCACGGTCCCCATAACCGGCGTGTCCGACTCAATCTACTTAAAGAAGGCCTGGAGGTGAGCCTGGGGCTCAACGGTTCGATCGGGAAGGCCATCCAGACGGTTTTTATTGATTCGGCTCATCGGGTCTGGACGAGCAGTTATCATCTGGATTTCATGGGGCAAGCGGTCCAAGGCCTCCGCCATTATCTGCAGATTGACGGCGATGCTCCCCTCGCGGCAGTTGCCGTCTCACTGGTCGAGCAGATCGTCGCCTCTCAACAATTCGCGGGTGTCTCACTCGGTGAAATGACTCCAGGCCCGGCTGAAAACCCGAGCTCGGTTGCGCTCAGTTCAGAGGCGTGCGTGATTACCAATGGGCGCAGGGAGCATCCCGAGCCGGCCATAGAAATTACGGGCGAGGAGGGCGCCAATGGCTTTTTGACCTTAACGATGAGGTGGGATGTCCGGCGCCCGACAGCTAAATCCGAACAGCGCCTGGTACCGCTGTCTCCAGCCGGCTTTAAACTCTGGCGGGGCGCTTCCCTGTGGGCACTCCACGAGCCGACGCTACAGGAGCAGGTGCAAGCGATTGTGGGCGACCAGATACACAGCCAAGTTATCGAACAAGTGGACCGGGTCGCTCGAGAAATGCACAGGAGCATGCACAAGGAGCTTGCAGTGGATATTCGGGAGATTGCCGAGCAAATTATCCAGCGTGCGCTGGCGCCCAATGTGGGCAAAACAGAATCCTAAAATTTGCGTTCACATCGCATAATGTTCCACGTGGAACATTGCGCCGACTGAAAACGTGGCCACAACTTTTCGAGGCGTTGACCGATCAGGGCAGCGTCATGGTGTGGGTGGTGCAAACAGCAATGCAGGCGACGACAGTGCTCGCCAATGCGGCCGGAGCCGCGACGGTGATCAGCCCGCTGGCGCATGTGCCCCTGCAGGTACTCGATGAGGCCACGGAATCGTTGGCCGAGTCCGCCTTTAGCCTGACAAAACAACTCTCCTGTGAACTGAGCTATTGCGTGACCCAAACGGCCTGGGAGCCGGTGCCTCAAGCCGATTTTTCCCGTGCCCACAGTCGAGAGCTGGCACTGACGGGTGAAAGCCTCCATACGGGCAAACGCCGAAATGAGATCTTTTCCATCGGCCAGTACGCACGGCACCTGAGGCTTGACTGCTCGGATTCATTCATTGCAAATTGCCTCGGTCTGTTGGAGGCGAGCGCGCAACATTTGCTTCAGCTCGAGCGTTCGGACGCCGTATCGTTGGCGACTATTCTCCGGCGGCGGCTTCCCGATGCTCCAGAGCAAGCCATCCGCAGGGGGCCCGTTGATTTCTATGTCTTTAAGTGGGTGGATCAAGATAGTCCGCTGATCCTGGCGATCAAGGCCTTTATTGGGCTCAATATGGGCGAGCTGTGGCTCACGGAAGAGTGGCGCCTGATTAGGCAACGGCGTGAGGCTGTCCTGTTGGCGGATGCGGATCGCGACGTCGGTTTTGGCCTTTATGCGGGGCTGGGACTCTGGCTTGATCACCCGCAGTATTTGGACTTGTTAAGCGAACCAATGGCACATAGGTCTGGGTTCATCACCCCGCGGAAAGACAGTCTCCAGTTCAATGGGGATTCGTTTACCCTCACTAAATAACGGTCGCATGTTCCACGTGGAACAATTCGCAAAGTGAAAGCACGCCGCGCGCAGAGCTTGCGGCACCTGGGGCGCCAGTGGCGCTGAGCAGAGCTTCCACTTTGCTTTAGCAGGGGAAAGATAACTCTCTCTCCCCTGCACTCCTCATCGTGTGAGCCAATCATTTCTGATTTTGTGGCGGAGTACAGCGGATCAGTTGCCTGGCATCGACCGTCTGCCGCGCTCACACGCCGCGCGTCCACGGTCTGCGATCTCCCCTTGCTGGCATTATAGGCTGCTAGGGAAAGCAAGGCTGCGATAGCTGCCGATCAACTGATCCGCTGTACGGAGTGCTTGACCGTGAAAAAAACCAGCTCAGCTAATGTACCATTTGTGCTGCAATAGTGAGGCTTTTCTCGCATCACTTGATTTTCCATTGCGTTTGCCCCTTGCTTTGGTCTAGTTATCAACAAACTCAGACGAGACCAGCCAAGGGAGGCTAAGTGGCTAAAATCATTAGCATTTGTAACCAAAAGGGCGGCGTGGGCAAGACGACGACGGCCATTAATTTAGGGGCGAGCCTGGCCGCCGCTGAGAAGCGGACGTTAATCGTCGATTTTGATTCCCAGGCCAATACGACCGGGGGCTTGGGTCTCGCCAAGGGCGGTGATGGACTGAATAGCTACCGGACGGTGTTGGGCGAGGTGACGGCGGCCGAAGCGACTCACGACACCAATATTTCTTTTCTCAAAGTCATCCCGGCAACGATTGATTTGGTCGCTGCCGAAATCGAGTTGATTGAACAGCCACAGCGGGAAAGCCGCTTAAAACAAGCCTTGGCGCCGGTTGCCGATGATTATGACTACATTATTATCGACTGTCCCCCCTCTTTAGGCTTTCTGACGATCAATGCCTTGGTTGCGTCAAATTCCGTGTTGATTCCGGTTCAATGTGAGTACTACGCCCTTGAAGGACTCAGCGATTTGATGCGGACCATCTCGCAGATTCGCGAAGAACTCCATCCGGCCCTGGAGATCGAGGGGATACTGTTGACGATGTCGGACATGCGCACCAGTCTCAGTCGTCAGGTCGAGGCGGAGATCCGCGAACACTTTAAAGAGAAAGTCTTCAAGGTCCACATCCCGCGAAACGTGCGACTGGCCGAGGCACCGAGTCATGGCAAGCCGGTCCTGACCTATGACTTTCGTTCGAAAGGGGCCCAGTGCTACCTGGACCTGGCCAAAGAATTTCTTGCGTCACAACCTGCGTCATCCGCAGCAACGGGGGTGAGTCATGGAGCCGCGTAAAGCCTTAGGGAAGGGACTGGCCTCGCTGATCCCGAAGTCAACAGTTCCAAAGGCGGTCCCGGACGCGCGTGAGCAAGATGGAGCGTCACCCGCAGCGGTCAGCGGTCCGTTTCGCGAGGTGGCCATTACCGAGATCAAGGCCTCGGCGGCCCAGCCGCGCAAGTATTTTGATGAAGAGCGGATCGAAGAACTCGCCCAATCCATCAAGCAAAAAGGCATTCTCCAGCCCCTGTTGGTTCGCACGGTGGAGGGGGGGTATGAGCTGATCGCGGGGGAACGGCGCTGGCGGGCGGCCAAGCAAGTAGGTCTCGCCAGGGTCCCCGTCATCGTGCGGGATGTCGCGCAGCAGGAACAGCTGGAGCTGGCGTTGATCGAAAACATTCAGCGTGCCGACCTTGATCCCATCGAGGAGGCCCAGGGTTTTTCCGAGTTGATGAGCCGCTTTGATATTACGCAGGAAGAAGTGGCGGAACGAGTGAGTCGGAGTCGCAGTGCGGTGGCCAATAGCCTGCGGCTGTTGAAGCTACCGGATAAGGTGCAGCAGGCCCTCCGGTCAGGTGCGATCAGTGTCGGTCATGCCAAGGTACTGTTGGGAGAGACCATCGATACCCAACTCTTGCTCCTGGACAAGTGCATCAAAGACGACATGGCCGTGCGTCAATTGGAGCGCTTGGCCAAGGCCTTGGGCGGGCGGCGCACCAAGGCTAAAACCGGGTCGAGCGCGTCAGCCGCCAAGGTCTCGTTGACGCCGACCTTAGAGCGGATCACCGAGGAACTGAAGAAGCGTCTCGGGACCAAGGTCCAGATCGAAACGACGGAAAAAGGGGGACGCATTCTTATCGATTACTATTCGGATGAGCAGCTGGATGATCTCTACCAGCGCATTACGGGCTATCATTTAACGCGCCGAAAAACGCGAGGGATATAAACTATGTTTGGACAAAAAGAATATGGTGAGGGGGGGGCAGACAGCCAGGTCAGCGCTTTGCTGGAGCCGGGTTGTGAGTTTGAAGGCAAACTGACCTTTCAAGATACGGTCCGCATCAATGGCCATTTTAGAGGGGAGATCTTTTCAGAAGGGACATTGATCGTTGGTGAAGGTGCGGTGATTGATGCACGGGTTGAGGTGGGGAGCATTATCATCAACGGCAAGGTCAATGGCGAGATTGAGGCGCAAGACCGGATCGAGATGCGTTGCCCCGCGCAGGTGCGTGGTGACATCAGTGCGCGCACCTTGGTTGTTGAAGAAGGCGTCGTTTTTGAAGGGGCGTGCCGCATGGGGGAGCCACCCATTATTAGTCAGCGGGACGGTGACGTCACCCAGCTCCATGCCGCTAACAGCGACGTGAGTGCCGACGAGGGTTTGGGCGAAAGCGGATCTTTAATTTAACTCGATAATCGTTTATCCACAGGCTTCATCTTGACAGGGCCCGGGGTGCATACTAGAGAGTTTCGGGCCTATGATTGAACTCATTCCCGACAGTACGATTGTTTATCAGTGGGTCATGTTTATGCTGGCCGCCGTGATCCTGACGTTTGGGGTCTTTAAGCCGGCCCTGCGTATCATTAATGCGCGCCGTTCCGCGACGGATGGCGATGAGGCCAAGGCCGAAGATTATGAGCGCAAAATCGAGGAGCTCAGCAGCAAGGTAGAAGCGAGCCTCAGTGAAGCCCGGACGGAGGGCCAGGAGGTCATCGCGACGCTGCGGCAGGAGGCCGAGGAGACGGCCAACCAGACGATCCAGACGGCCCGGGAACAACTGGACGCCGAGCTGCAAACGTTGCGCGCCAAGCTGGAACAGGAATCGAAAGAAGTGGAACTGCAGCTCAAGCAACATGCGCAGGACCTCTCCAAGGAGCTGGCGCAACGCGTGTTGGGACGCAATATTAGTTAGAGGAGCGGATGGACCTTCACCTATTATACGCGGCGATCAACTTTGTGATTTTTGCAGGGATGCTGGGTTTTCTGCTCCGGAAGCCGATGCGGGAGTTTTGGGGGAATCGCTCCGAAGGGTTGCGGACCCGCATCGAACAGGCCCGCCAACGCCGCACGCAGGCCGAGTCCGAGTTCCAACGGCTTGAAGCCCGTGTCAATCAGCTGGGCCAGGAGATGGCTGCACTTAAGGAGCGCATGAGCCAGGACGGAGCGCTCGAACAGAAAAAAATTATTGAAGAGGCCGATGCGGCGGCGCACCGGCTCAAGAACGCGGCAAAACGCATCGGCGAGCAAGAATGGACGAAGGCGCGTTTTCGCCTCCGCGGGACGGCCACCCGGCTGACCGTGGATCTTGCCCAGAACCAGGTGACTCAGCAGATTAATGAGGACGATCAGAAACGCCTGATCGGAGACTATTTGAATCGCCTCGCGGCCGAAGACCTCAAGGTCTTAGATGGGGGCCTAGCATGAGAAAGGCAAAGCTATGATTCAGGGCTCGTTGCCGTATCGCTATGCCCGTGCCTTGGTGGAGCTCGCCGAAGAAGCGAATGCCGTCGATAAGATCGCCGACGAGCTGGCGTTTTTTGAAGAGGTCGCCCGCCAGACGCCCGGCATGATTCGGCTGCTCAGCGATATCGTCGTGATGAAGACAGACCGGCGGCGCGTCCTGAGCGAAATCCTCGAGCGCATGGCGGCCTCGGAGCTATTTCGTAAGTATGCCAAATATCTGCTCGAGAAAGAGCGCTTCGGTTATTTTACGGGGATTGTCCGGGCTTACCAGGAATTGCGGGACGAGCGGACCAACCGCATCCGGGCCCGCGTGACCTCGGTAGCACCGCTGGACGCGGCCATTACCGAGCGCCTGGAAAAAATTCTCGCTGACAAGACGGGCAAACAGGTGGCCGTTGATTATGAACAGGACCCTTCCTTGATTGGGGGGCTAGTGATTCAGATGGGCAGCCGGATCTATGACGGATCGGTGAACGGCGAGCTCGTCCGTTTTCAAGCCAAGATGCTTAAATAAGGCGCGTTTTAAGGAGACATCCATGGATATCAGTGCTTCAGAGATTAGTTCGATCATTAAAGATCAGATTCAAAATTACGAGAAGACCGTCGAGGGGGCGGAGATCGGAACCGTTCTCACCTGTGGTGACGGGATTGCCCAGGTCTACGGCCTCGATGAAGTGATGGCCGGGGAGCTCGTTGAGTTCTCGGACCACGGCATCCAAGGCGTTGTCCTCAACCTCGAAGAAGACAGCGTCGGGGTCGCGGTCATGGGTGAGGCCTTTGAGATTCGCGAAGGGGACACGGTCAAACGGACCCAGAACATTGCTCAGGTTCCCGTGGGTCCCGGACTTGCAGGCCGCGTCGTCGATCCACTGGGGAATCCACAAGATGGACTCGGCCCGATCGAAGCGGCGGAACAGCGCAAGATTGAAATCAAGGCCCCGGGCATCGTCGCCCGGAAGAGCGTCCATGAGCCCCTGCAAACGGGCATTAAGGCGATCGACTCAATGATCCCCATTGGTCGCGGTCAACGTGAGTTGATCATCGGTGATCGCCAGACCGGTAAGACCGCCGTCGCGATCGATACGATCATCAACCAAAAAGGCCAGGATGTTTATTGTATCTACGTGGCGATCGGCCAAAAGGAATCGACTGTAGCCCAGGTCGTCGAAAAGCTCCGCCAAAATGGCGCGATGGAATACACGACGGTCGTGGCCTCCGGCGCGAGTGATCCGGCCCCCCTCCAGGTATTCGCACCCTATACGGGGGCGACGATGGGTGAGTATTTTCGCGACAACGGTCAGCATGCCCTGATCGTTTACGATGATCTTTCCAAACACGCGGTCGCCTATCGTCAGTTGTCGTTGCTGCTTCGACGTCCACCAGGACGTGAGGCTTTTCCGGGGGATGTCTTCTACTCCCACTCCCGTTTACTCGAGCGGGCGGCCAAGATGAGCGATGAAGACGGCGCGGGGTCTTTGACGGCGCTGCCGATCATCGAGACCCAGGCCGGTGACGTCTCGGCGTATATTCCGACCAACGTCATCTCGATCACGGACGGACAAATCTACTTGGAAAGTGATCTCTTTTATTCCGGCGTGCGTCCGGCGGTTAACGTCGGTCTGTCTGTCTCCCGTGTTGGTGGGAGTGCGCAGATCAAGGCGATGAAACAGATTGCCGGGACCTTGCGGCTCGAACTCGCGCAGTATCGTGAGTTGGAGGCCTTCGCCCAATTTGGTTCGGACTTGGATAAGGCGACCCAGGATCAGTTGAATCGCGGGGCCCGCCTCGTCGAGGTCCTCAAACAGGGTCAATACGAACCGATGCCGGTTGAGAAGCAGGTCGTTTCTATCTTTGCGGCGACGGAAGGGTTCTTGGACAAGCACCCGGCCGAGTCAGTGATCAAGTACCTCGCCGATCTCCTCCTCTTTATGGATGCCAAGTATGCGGATCTGCTCAAGCGCGTCATTGATGAGGGTAAAATCGGGGATGACTTGAGTGAGGCCCTCAAAAAAGCGATCGGGGAATTTGACCAGGAGTTTGCGGCTTAAATGGCATCATTGAAGGACATTCGAAAACGCATCTCTTCGGTGAAGAATACCCAGAAGATCACGCGGGCGATGAAGATGGTGGCGGCCTCCAAGTTGCGCCGTTCCCAGCAGGCCCTCGTGATGGCGCGACCCTATGCCCAACATATGGCTAAACTCGTAGGTCATTTGGCGGCATTGGAATCCGATCATGCCGTGCATCCCTTGCTGGTCCCGCGTGAGGAGGTCAAAACCGTTCGTTTGATTATCCTGACGTCGGATCGGGGCTTTTGCGGGGGCTTCAATGGGACGCTGCTGCGCCAGGTCTGGGAATGGCTAAAAGATAATGAATCACAGTATGAGAAGGTCCAGGTCCAGATGATCGGCCGGAAGGGTCGTGATTTCTTTAAGGCCCGGCAACGGGATCCGGATGAGTTTGAAACCGGGATTTATGAGAACTTTGGTCTCGGTGAGGCCCGCACGCGGGCGCAGCAACTTCTGGCCGACTATGAAGCCGGGGAGTGGGACGAGTGTTATTTTGTCTACAACCGCTTTAAGTCGGCGATCGCTCAAGATGTGACCTTTCAAAAGGTGGTGCCGATCGAGCCGGACCTGTCGGACGAAGAGGCCGAGGCGACCGAGCCGGCGGAGTTTATACCGGATTACATTTATGAGCCGAAAGCACCACTACTCTTAAATGAATTGTTACCGCGTTACTTAACGACGGATATCTACCGTATCTTTTTGGATTCGATTGCCAGTGAATTTGGATCGCGCATGGTGGCCATGGATTCAGCGACCAATAACTGTTCGGACATGATTGATAAGCTGACCCTGACCGGCAACCGTCTGCGTCAGGCAGCGATTACCAACGAATTGATGGATATTGTGAATGGGGCGGAAGCCCTCAAATAAATTTCGAATATGATTGTAGGGGCGTCGCTTGCTGCGCCCTTACCAAGGAGACCGACATGAGTCAGAAAGAACTACCTAAAGGAACTATCACCCAGGTGATCGGACCGGTTGTCGATGTGCGCTTTTCACGCGAGTCGTTGCCGCAGATCTATACGAGTCTCAAGGTCACGAACAAGGATATTTCCGACGAACCTTGGAACCTGGTTCTCGAAGTCGCCCAGCACTTAGGGGAAAACACCGTTCGTACCATTGCCATGGATGCGACCGAAGGTTTGATGCGCGGTCAGGAGGTCCTGAACACCGGCGAGCCGATTCAGGTGCCGGTCGGTGATGGCACCTTGGGACGCATTCTCAATGTCGTTGGTAATCCCGTCGATGAAGCGGGGCCGGTCAAGGCCACGACGACGTTACCGATCCACCGTGAACCACCCGAGTTCTTAGACCTGAGCACCTCATCGGAGATGTTTGAGACGGGGATTAAGGTTATCGATCTGCTCGCGCCTTACGCCAAAGGGGGTAAGGTGGGTCTTTTCGGTGGTGCCGGCGTCGGTAAGACCGTTTTGATCATGGAGCTGATCAACAACGTCGCCCAGCAGCACGGGGGTTATTCGGTTTTTGGCGGAGTCGGTGAACGGACCCGTGAAGGGAACGATCTCTGGGAAGAGATGAAGGAGTCCGGGGTTATTGAGAAGGCCGCGTTGGTTTACGGCCAGATGAATGAACCGCCGGGAGCCCGCGCCCGGGTCGCGCTGACGGCGCTGACTGTTGCCGAGTACTTCCGGGATGAACAGAACCAGGACGTGCTCCTCTTTATTGATAATATCTTCCGCTTTACTCAGGCGGGTTCCGAAGTCTCCGCTCTACTCGGGCGTATCCCTTCCGCCGTTGGTTATCAGCCGACACTCGCGACGGACATGGGTGAATTGCAGGAACGCATTACCTCGACGAGTAAAGGGTCGATCACCTCGGTTCAGGCCGTCTACGTCCCTGCCGATGACTTGACCGATCCGGCGCCGGCGACGACCTTTGCCCATTTGGATGCGACGACGGTGCTCTCGCGTCAGATCGCCGAACTCGGGATCTATCCCGCGGTGGATCCCCTCGATTCCACCTCGCGTATCCTGACGCCGGAAATCCTCGGCGATGAGCACTATAAGATCGCCCGTGACGTCCAGGAGATCCTCCAACGTTATAAAGACCTGCAGGACATCATCGCGATTCTCGGGATGGACGAGTTGTCTGAGGAAGATAAATTGGTCGTGGCCCGGGCCCGTAAGGTCCAACGGTTCTTGTCGCAGCCGTTCTTCGTGGCGGCACAGTTTACGGGGCTCGAAGGCAAATACGTCAAACTGTCAGATACCCTGGCCGGCTTTAAGGAAATCGTGGCCGGCAACTGTGATGATCTACCCGAACAGGCTTTCTACCTCGTTGGGTCCTTGGATGAGGTCTATGAGAAAGCCAAAAAGATGGCGGCCTAATGAGTGAACTCACCGTCGACATCATTACCGCGGAATCGAGCCTGCTCGTTGGCGCTCCGGCGTCAAGCATCGTCGCTCCGGGTGTCCAGGGGGCCTTTGAGGTCTTGCCAGGGCACACGACCTTTTTGACCGAGTTGGAGACGGGTCCCGTGACCGTTGAGGGTCCCGAGGGGACTCAACGCTTTGTTGTCAGTGGTGGTTTCGCCGAGGTCATGATCGGGCATGTCCGCATTCTGGCGGACCACGCCAATGCCGTCGCCGCCATCGATGCCGCTCAAGTCGATCAAGACCTCAAGGCCGTTACGGCCGAGCTCGAAGGGGCCGACCCCTTCGCAGCGGAGACCGAGGCCTTGCGTAAGCGCCTGAAATTCCTTGAAGTTCAGCGCTCTCTCCTCAGTTAATCTGTATACAATCGTGGACAGCATTCCCGAATAAATTCGCAACCTTTTTAGGCAGTGGCCGAAGAGTTTGAGCTTGTGGGCGTCCCTCCTGGGTCGGACGGAATGCCTCAATATATTGTGCACTCGTTAAAGAAGGGGTATTGGGCATGCCTATTATTGGTTCCTCACTCGGGTTGGGAAACGCTGGGTTATTGGCTGCTGGAGGGGCGAGCCATAACGTTGGTCTCTTCCAAAGTTTCTTAGGACAAGCGGTTTCACAGGTCATCGCGTCCGATCGTGCCACGGAAGTTGTCGAGGGCTTGCTCTCACAACCCAATCACGGCACCCTTCTCCAAGAGTCCGGCATCCAGGCCGAGAGCAGTGAGGACATTCTCGAACAAATAGCCGGTTCCACGGAATATGCCCGCCGTGCCCTCGACAACAGGGAACTCCTCGAGGGGATTATTGCCAGTTTTGTTACCCAGGGTCAGGTTGAACTGGGCGATGAGTTTGCGGTTCTCCTCAATCCCGTCACAGCGGGTGTCCATTTTACCGCTGCGGAGCTCGGAGGAATATACAGCCCCGTGGCGGGGACGGATGCGGGCGCGCGTTATGCGCAACCCCTCTCGCATGCGATTCAAACCGAGACCGCGACCCTGCGGAACGCCCTGAGTGAGGCGACGACTGCGACGCAGCGTTTAATGGATGCGCGTCATGTGGATGCCACGCAAGCGGCCGCAATTAACGCGGTGTGGACGTCGATGGCACGCCTGGACCGGCTCCTCAACGTCGATGTCGTGCAGAAACCCGCCCGGCTGGGAGAAATCGATGAGCTCCAAAAGGCAACGGAGGCCTATCTGAGTGACTTAGGACTTCAACCGATGTCGCAGTTGGCGCTTGAGATGCGTGAAGGCAATTATCGATTCATGCTCCAGGCCCCGGGTCAGGCCAATGAATATATTGGTCTGTTTAAACAGGTCTATGGGCGGTCGGATGTTGCCCGTCGTTTTGTCGACGAGATCGTGATTCCGGCGTTGCGCTCCGAAGGCATTGACGTCAACGAATATCTGGACATGGATCCGGCCCAACTCAGCCTCGAGCAGAATAAAGCGGTCCTCAATAGCTCGCGTATTTCGCAGCCGATGATACTGGCGACGCAGCTGGCGCTGCTGGAAGAATTGAAGTCCTATGGCTTTGATCCGCAGTTTTTTACCGCGGGTTCCGGGCATTCCCAAGGGTTATTGTTGGCGTCGGTAGCGGCCGGCAAGACAGGTCCGGCTGAAGCCCTGCGCATTGTGGCTATTCACGGACGTGAGATGCAGAACGGCACCAAGGCGGCGAACACGAAGGTGCCGATGGTTTCCGTGCTGGGTATTTCGCGCATGGAAGCCGCGCGCATGAGTAATGAGATCAATTTGCACTTAGCGCTCGTCAACGGGATACCCGGTGAGACGGCTCCACTCAATCCCTCACAGTTGCGCGAACTCAAGGAAAAGGCCGATTCCGATATGCTGTATGGCCGGCTTTTTCCGGTCGAAAAAATGGCCCAGGATCCGGCGTTGCGTGCGGCCTATCCTTTCTTTGCCCGTTATTTTAACCGCGATTTTCATCTGACGGACGAAGAGATTCGCAAGTTGGGTCTGCCGCGTGGCCTCAATGAGAGCGCCGCCTTTATCATTCGTGGTGACATGGAAACGACCTATACGGCACTGATCAATATGGAACCGAGTGATGGTTCCCGAACTCGCGGCGTCATGCCGGCGTTCATCTTTTCCGGGACGCATCAGGCTCAGGAGTTGGTGTTAGGATTATTGGGCAACAAACAAGCCGGAACCGAACCCCATCCCGCGTTTCGCAATGTCGGGTATAATTTTAATAAGAAAGAAGAGACGACCTTTCCCAAGACGGCAGTCTTGATCACCTCATCACCGTTCCATCATGCCGGGGAACAACGGGCTGCCTTTGAAAAATCCGTTGCGCGTGCCGATGAGACCCGTGGGGAGGCGACTTTTCCCGTCGTGCTCAACAGCGAGCCCGCGAGTTTTGCCGAACTCGGATTGACGCCCCAGCAGGAGGCCCAGCGGATTACGGCGGAACAACATGTGCGCCACGTCGATTGGCCGGCAACGGTCGAAAAAATGCTGACTTTTGGCGATCAGACGAAACCGGCTGTATTTGTCAGCATGGGAGACGGAGTGGTGGCGGGTTTTACCGCAGCGACAACCGCGGGTCGTGCGACGACGATTGCCGCGGCCAATAAAGATGGCAGTGGCTTTGCTCAACTGACTTCACGCAAATCCGCAGGGCTCCGCTTGAGGACCGCCCCACTGGCCGACCGCAGTATCTATGAGCCGATCGAAGCCCAGGTCTTGGCGGGGCGACCGAACGTCGATGGCCAGTATCTGGGGCCCATAGGCTATCTCTCCAGCGTCACACTCGGCAATGATAAGCAACGCCTGGATCTGATTCGCCGCATCCGGAAGGTCGTCGATTTTTCGGATCCCATGCATCCCAAGTTCAATAACGATGAAATTCTAGCACGCCTGGGGGCCGAAGGACCTTATGGCGTGGCAGCGATGACGGGTCCAGGGACCTCTAAGCTCATCGGCGCCGTCGCCCGCGCAGGGCGGACCGCCTATCTCGCGGCGGGTAATTACCCGGGCAAGGCCCACCTGAATATTTCTATTAAGCAAGGCTTTATTACCGGACTTATTGATACCGCATGGGAAACAACCCGCAGTGCCGACCCCGCAACCGGCGAACTTGATGCGGGGTCCCTGACCTATGGAGGCGAGCCGGTCGTACGCGGTTCGATTGAGACGTATTCGGACCGTGCTCAGACGGATGGTCAGTATCTGGGTGAGGCCCGCTTTGAAGGCCCGATGAAATCATTCGGCGTCAATCTCATGCATGCTGCCGGCGGCGGTGTTTTCAGTAAGGCGCAGTGTGATGCGACCGCTGAAATGATCGATCGCGGTCTCCCCATCGATAAGATCAGTGTGGGGATCTATCTGATCCAGGATAATGCGGAACTGCGCCGTTACATTCCTTTGTTGGCTCGCGGCGTGCGCTTTGCCCCGTTGCTTCCCAACATGAATGCGATTCGAATCTATCAAGATGAGCATATTCCTTACCTTAAAGAGGAGTTGAAAAAATACCTTGAGGGCGGGTGGCGCACCTTCAATGCCGATAACCCGGGTTATTATGAAAGTGACGCGATTCACAGCCGTTTTGCGGCGGCCCATCCGGAGTATTTCGGCAAGGGGGGCTATGACCGCTTCATGGCCGACCATCCCGATCTCCTCATGAAGATGAGAGAGGGGAATGACGGGGGCGGACACAATTCCCCTGAAGGCACCCCGACCTATCGTCTCGTGCAAGACGCAGTGGTGAATCCGAAGAATGAGAAGACCAAAAATATTTCCACCGGGGGGTATTCTTTCGGAGTTGCGGTGGCCGATGCTTTGTTGTCCGGAGCGGCTGGCGTTCAGGCGGGGAGTGTCTTTGAGATCACTCAGGAAGCTGACCTTCCCTACAAGGTGAAGGCCTTGATCATGGAGGTGGCGGACCCGGACTCCCCACGTGAAGCGACGAACATTGTCAGTGAATTTGGTAAGCCGCTCAATGTTGCGGTGAATGCCTTTAGTCAGGCCTATGTGGATTTGGTGGCCACCGATGACGCCGAAGAGATTCTGGATATACTGGCGCGGGAACCCGTCGACTCGGTACGTTTTCACCGCGAGTTCTGGAACAACGGCATTGAGACCGAAGATCCCGCGCTCAACTTTGTCATGAAAAACGAAGCGGTCTTCGAACCCATTTGGGATTTTCTCGTCGGCGATCGCCAGTCGGGGCGCCAAGCGGCCCTGGACGCCATCCGTAAGCTAAACGCCGAGGACGAGAAACGCTGCCATGCCAATTTCTTGAAGAAGCATAAAGATGAGTCAACGCGTCCCGCGTGGAACCCCACCGAGGGGAATGACAAGGCGCAACTGATTACATTTTATCGCGTGTTCCGGACCAACATGATCCAGAGCGGCGAGGTCGATCCCGAGTGGGCCTATGTCCTCGTCGGTCGTTCGATCACGCGCATGCCGCAACAGTTCTTAGAGCGCTTCAAGGCGGACGGAACCCTGCCGACCGTGAGCGAGTTTATCAATACGATCGAGTCGGATGCCTTGAGCTACCTGACTCAGTTGATGGGGCGCGCGTTGACCGTGCAGGCCCAACGGGCCCAGGCCTATGAGCTACAATCTTTTGATCCGGTGCCGAATGTCCAGATTTTCCGGCAGGCCAGCGAAGAGGGTCAACAGACCTTGCGTGTCCGTCCGCTTGGGGCGATGAGTGAAGATGCGCTGGCCTCCTTTCGTCGTGCTGCGAAGGCACAGGGGTATGGTCACGTGGCGGAGGTATTGCGCCAGGGCTCTGAATTTAATCGCTTCTTTACCCCGAGAGCGGGACGCGAGTTCTACTTCGACCTGCAAGCGACGGATGGCCAGAGTCCTCAGCTGGTGGCCGTTCGTATCCTCCAAGACGGCAAAGAGATCGCACGTGTCGAGTCACCATCAGCGACGGAAGTCACCATGTCTTATGAAGTGCCCCGGGATGCGTATGGAGAGCTGGAGCCGCGAACCCTCACGTATCAATACAATCTTCAAGAGCCAGTTCCAGGCGTTCATGAATGGCGCCTGGATCGCGAGCGCGTCCAACGCGAATCGACCGCTATTTTTGGCGAGTTGTTGACGGGGACGCAGCTGGATTACACGGGTCGCACGATCAGTGACACATATACCGATCAACGCCCGGTGAGTGAGGAGCGAGTGCGCGAATATGCGCGTATCGTCGGTGAGGGCTATGACGTCTTTCATCGCGAAGGTGTCGTACATCCCGGCTTGGTTGGGGTTGAGAGTCTGCGCAGTGCGGTCCTCGCCAGCAATCATCCGGATTTCCAGACCGATCGCTTCCAACTGTTGCATGCCTTCTTTAATCAGAGTTTTGGAACCTCGGCATCTGTTGGGAGCGACGTCCAAGTGGCCTCTCGTAATACCGAGGCCACCGGACTCGATAACGGGGGCTTCAGTCAAGATGCACGCATTGTCACGCGCAATGCGGCAGGTGACGTTGTCAGTGAAGTCGATACCGGCTTTGTCAATCTCGACCCGAGGAGTCGTTTTACGCCGCTGTCGGAAAGCATTGATCCTGAGCTGGCGGATCCCGCGACGGCCGAGACGCTGACAGGTTTTGCGGCCTATCCGATCTGGCAGCCCGAGCGGGTGGTCAAGGTCACGCGGCAGGATATTCTCGATTATACGATGTTCGATCCCAATGCGATCCACCATGCCGATTTCGTGGCTCAGATGGCGGGATTGGATGATGGGATTATTGCCCAAGGCATGCTGGTTCACGGCAAGATGGTGTCACACATGTTGGGGGGGTATCTGCAAGGAGACCTCGATCGTGCCGTTTCGGTCAAGACCACGTTTACCGGCAAGGTTCTCCCCGGCGAAGACCTGGATCTGGTTGCCTACCGCATCGGTCAGCAAGGCGAATACGATATCTTACGGTTTGACGCGACCAACGCCGATGGCAATACGGTCGTGACCCAGGAGTGGAAAGTCCGGCGCAATGGTCAGATCGTGGCCTTTCCGGGACAGGGTTTTCAAAAGGCGGGCATGTGGACGAGCGTTACGAACCGCTACCAGGCACCGCAGGACGCCAAACCCGAGCTGAAGGCGGCCTATGAGCGCGCGCAGCAAGCACAACGAACCTTTCTAAAGCAGGTGGATCAGCATAGTCTTGAGAGGTGGGGCTTTAGGCTCTCCGATGTCGTCAAACATGCGCCCAAGACGTTGAGTTTTAACGTCAGCGAAGATTACGCCGGTGAGTCCTATCGAGGCCGGTCAAAAGGGGAGCGGCTGACGGTTCGCAACGCCAGCCAAAATGGCATCCTTAGCGAAACCGATTTTACCCAGCCGGCGCTGTTTGTTGCCTATGTCCTCGATTGGATCGGCATGCGCGAGTTAGGCAAGATTCATCCGGATGCGGATATCGTTTATAACTCGCTCGGCAAGATTGCGGCGCTGGTTGCGGTCGGGGCCATCTCACCGGTTGATGGTCTTCAATTGGCCCGGGCCCGTGGTGTGTTCATGGGCGAGGTCAAGGGGGCCTTCGGGGTCGCGAGCATCAAAGGGAAGAATGGTCTGTGGGATGTCGTGGAAAGAGAAGCCCAGAAGGTGCGCGATGAATTGGGTCCTGACTATAATGTTCACGCGACCAACCAAAATTCAACGCGGCAAGTCGGCTTTGCCGGGACGGAAAAGGGTGTCGAGGCCCTGGTCCATCGCCTCAGTGATCTTGGTATCGACGGGTTGAAGACCCGGCGTCTCAATGCGATTGAAAACCCCTTTCATACGGACGCCTATGCCGATGCCGCCGAACGGATGTATCAATACCTGCAGGGACTGGAGATCGACACATCACGCCTGCACCACATGATTTTAAACCATACCGGCGAGCGCTTTGCACCCGGAGACCAGGATATACGCCGTGCCCTCGCCAATCACATCATGATGCCGATTCGGGTCGCCGATGGGCTTGAAACCGCCATTCGCGCCAATCCGAGCGCCGAACTGTTGGAGCTCGGCCATGTGACTGAATTGACCAAGCGCGCTGCTGAAACGGTGGATGATCGAGGTTTGAATCACACGGGGGCAAGTCATTCCGCAGCGGATTCCTTTGCAGCGCTGACGTACGCCGAGCCCGATGACAAGATTGAGGTGGAGCAGCGGGCCGTGCGCTTGACGTCCGCGACGCCGCAGGCCGCTCCGGCAGCCGCCCCCGCAGCACAAGCGGCGGCAGCCGCGCCCGCAGCGGCAGTAGCCGCCCCCGTGGCGAGTGCCGCTGTGAGTGGAAAATATATTGAACCGCCCGCAGCCGGGACTCCCGAACACACGGCCTTACAGCAGGACGTGCGGGTGAGCTCCGCGATGCTGCTGACGGTTATGCCGGGGGCTTATAACAATATGCGCAGTGGCGCCCTGGCCCCCGATGACGCGGATTTAGTCGCGGCCGGGACCAATGCCCTGGTGACTTTAGGACCCGGGGCGATCGAGGGGCTTCAGACCGAACTCAAACACCGCGAAGACGCGCGGGATCGTTCCACTGGCGCCGATAAGAAGATCCAGGAATTCATCGTCACGGCGCTCAATGCGGCGATCGAACGCTTGAAGGCCGCTCGCAAGGAGTTGGAGGCGTCCAAAGGCGGCGGCGGAGGGGGAGTCGACGTCGATTCACCGGAATTCCGGAGTGGTGTTGCGCAGGTCATGGATGCCGAAGCTGAAAAATTGGGTTTTGTCAGGACCTCAGCGGAGCAATTAAGCGACGCATCCAGCTACATTGCTGAAGTGGGTTCTGACGGCACGCTCTATCAACCCGGTGGGGTCAAGCAGGTGCAGGCCCAAGCGATCGCCGATGAGATCGCGACCAATACCTCCAAGCGTTTTGTTCGGATGATGACGGGTTCTTATAATGGCATCCGTTTCCACATGGATCAGATCCAGCACAATGGGGCGGAAACCAATCTGTTTAACCTGGCCCGCGAACTCCGCGTGGCCGACAATGCCGGAACCCTCGCTAACATGTCGCAGGCGGCGATAGCACGCCGACGCCGGCGTTTGGCCAATCAGTTGGATGCGGATGGCGCAGCGCGTGCCGAAGCGCTGGCCGATCTGGCGGAGAGTCAAGGTTATGGGGCCGCCGCTGAAGTGTTGCGCGGTGTCGCGGCCGAAACCCGTGAGAGTTTGCAGGTCGGTGGATTACCACCGCTTCATCACTTTGAAATCACCGATTTTGATCCCCTTTACGGCACGACTCAAATGGGTCGCGATGTATCCCGCGATATGTCGCCTGAGGAATCGCTGCAGTATCTCAAGGCGAACCAGCTGATCGACCCGGAACTGGCCGATCGTATCTTGGATTTCGTGACGGGCAAGGTCTCGTTGCGGGGTGAACGTGTCCTTGTAATGGGGAGTGGTACGATCTCAACACCCCTGATTGGTTTTCTCCTGGAGCAGGGGGCCCACGTTATTATGACGACGACGCGTCAGCGCGAACGCGTCAATCAGGAGGTCCATGACCTGTTCCAGGAATACGCCTCGCGCGAGGCGCGCTTGGAGGTCAAGACCGAGTTCGGCTTTAATCCGACCAACTACGTCAAATTGCGTGATGAAATGCGGTTGGATGGCTTTGCACCGACCCTTTTTCTCAATGGGGCCGGTCTGGGTGACTACGGTGCGTTTGCGGACGTTAGTACCGAAGACTGGCATGCCGTTTCCGAGGCCCTCGTGCGAGCACCCCTCTACATGACCCGACTCTTGGCCAACTGGTATCTCCAGGAACAAAACGGCGTGACCTATACTTATATGGAACTCGCCAGTCCGGCCGCGGCCCGGCCTCTGCCTGGCAGTGGCTCTTATCGGGCGGCGAAGAATGCCCTCGATAACTTCGGCTGGGTCGATCATGTCGTTGCCTCTGAGGGGATGCGCCATGCCGACGGCACCCCGGTCGCGCGCCAAAAACAGCTCGTAGTCGGCTGGGTGAATGCCCCGGCCGATGCCAGCGGGAAATTGATGAGCGAGATGCGCAATAACTCGATGGCCGTCGTCGACCGCGCCCGTGAGGAAACGAATGTCCTGTTACATATCTTTAATGGTCAAACCATGGCGTCTGGGGCCCTTGGTGTCCTTCATCCGGCGCATCGAGGTCAGTCGGAACGTCTGGAGGCCTTAGGAAACTTTGATCATCCGCAATTAGAAGAAAATGGGCGCCTGGCGCAGATTATGGATGCCGTCAATAAGGCGGAAAAAGAGAAACACGACCAGGCGAAACGCCAGAACGGTAACAAGCCCCTGTCGGTTGCCGCGTCGCTACGTCATGCGGGCCGCACCGAGGAGGCCGATCGTCTTGAGGCCGCGCAACGCGAGGCCCGTGAAGTGGCGGAGGCCCATCCGTTTCAACATGGCTTGTTGTTCCGTGTTTGGGACATGCCTTTTTACATTCGTGATGCGGCCAATGATGTCGATACTTTTGATGCCAACCGCCATGTCGAGGCCAGTAACGATGATCTCGTCGCCGTCGGTGTCGCCGGCACGGGTCCTTATGGCAAGACTTTGATCGGTAACTATCGCAATCCGCTGGAACGTTGGGGCGTGACCGGTGATTGGGGCGGTGCGGATTGGCAGGAATTAACGTCCACGATGCCGGATATTCAGGCGGCCATGGTCAAGGCCATTGATGGCGTCGATAAGCCGGAAGACCTGACGCCGGAGCACTTCCGCGCGGAGTCTCCGGACGGCAAACCCTGGAGCGATAGAATTTTTGCGCAATCCGGTCTGCGTCAATTGGAGCACCTTGCCCGTCATCGTCGACTCGGATCGACCGTACTCAGTGACGATGCGTGGGTGCCGCTCTCGATTAACAATAAAGAGGTGATCAAACGCCACAGCGATGCGGGTCATGAAATCAAGGTTGAAGAGGCCTACAACGCCGAAACCGGCGAATATGAAACGCGGGTTTATGGCCGGGTGCCTCAAGGCGAAGATGTCTTTACCTGGGTGATCGATTCGCTCAACGTGTCGACGCTGGCGGATCTCCCGGGCGGGACCGATAACTTCTTTAAGGCGATTACCGGGGTCTCTCCCAATGAGATGGTGATTCGCTCGTTTGCAACGGTGCTGACACGACTCACGGTCTCGCAGCTCCTGCGTTTTATGGGGATGAATGCGACCGATATACGCCGTGAAGTGACCGCGGCGGCGATTAACGTCGTGGCCGGGATCGGGATGGTCGACTTTAATCCGACGGACGAGATGATGCTGTCGGCCGCACTTCGGGACAAGACCGAAAAAGACGCGATTGAAAAGGCGATTCCCAATGCGGTTTCCAATGCCAAGATCCATCAATTGGGCGCTGCGGACAGTTCGACGACGACCTCCGAGGCCTGTGCGACGGGTCCGGGGGCCCTTAAGATCGTTGAGGAGCAATACCTTGCGGCGAAGGCGCTGATGGACAAAACGGCCGCGGCCGTGGCCGCCGGGCATGCCACGGAGGATCAACTCTTTAATGTGGCCCTCGATTACTACATGAAGGCCTACTTTGCCTGGTCCGTGGATCACGCCCAGGGGGCTGCTAACGTGCAGTCCTTTGATGCCCTCGGTGATCGTGGCGCGATGGCGCGGGATGACTTTTTGGCCGAGAATGGCCTGCCCCATCACTTGGCCTTGGCCGCGCACAATGAATATCGAGACGGTTTTATCGCCGGCGTCATGATCGGTGGGATTACCTTCTTCCCACGTCTGCTGGCGGATATCGTCGGGGCCCGACCGATTGCCCGCATGATTGGGGTGACGGGATCAACGGACTTTAATCCGCAGATCAGTGGAGGCAGTTCCAGCCGGGCGGATACCGCGCCGGGAGTAGAAGGTCAGATCTTATCACTGATACGCTTGATCGATCGACTCAAGCAAGAAGGGTACAGCATCGATGATATCGTTGCCTGGTTTACCCACTCAACGGGGACCATGGGCGATGACAAGCAGTCCGAGGCCCTACGCGAGGCCTTAGAGTTGGCCAACGCGGCCGAACCGGGCTTGGCTGTTGAGGTCTTTGCTAAACAAATCTTTGGTCATGGTCTCGGGGCGACGATGTTTGAGCAGGCCATTGCCTTGGTCTTTCTCCACATCGGACAAACATTGGGTCAACCGGCCTTGAGCCGGACGATTGCGGCGACGGCGGAGAATCCGCACATGTTTCCGAGCCGCCAGCCCTTGGACGTCTTTGGCGCCGTGGGACGCAGTCCGCGTCGCGGGGTCGTCGGAACCAATTTTGGGTTCCACGGTGAAAACCGCGCCTGGGCGATGTTTGCGGATACGACAGGGTATCAATCCGTCGGTGCGGCCATTGCGGGGCAAGAGCGTCGGGTCCTTAATGAGGCCCAGGCGATTGCGGACACGCATGCCAATCGCGACGGCGCGATGGATGATATCACCAAGTACAATACCGAACATGCGCCGGTCAGTAGTCATCCGCACGCCCAATTTATGGCCGATCATGCCCGCACGATTGCGATGATGATGGTCGAACAAGAGTTGACCGATCGTGCCTTCGACTTTGATAGCAATCTAGAAAATGAGGTCCTGGCCTATGAAGCCCGCCTGCGTCAACAAGGGCAGCTGCCTGGTCGGGTGACCTTGGGCCATAAGCGAGCCCTGGCAGCCATGGGTGGCGCGGATTACCAAGGACCCAACGCAGCAGTCGTGAACGCCCACCAGAGCGAGCAACAGGTCAGCAATGACGCGGTCCGTACGGCTTACCAGCAATGGGGGGAGGGTTTTGCCGATGTGGCGGAGACCCTCGGTATCGATCAAGATTTCGTCCAGGGATATCTCGATCAATATGCCCGCGTCATGAGCCAGCTCAATGTCGCGCGACAGATCCCGCGTGATTGGAATTATCTGGCCAAGAGTTATCTTATCAAGGTTGGCGCCAAGGACGCCGCGTTGCTCTTACAGCGCACCATTGCTGATTTGACGCGTCGTCACGGTGAGGATCCTGTCTTGAGCCAGGCCATGGCCCTTTGGGTCTATCAGATGGCGGCCCAGAATCGTTTAAATGAAGTAAGTTGGGCACAGGTCCGGCAGTTGTGGGCGAATCGCCAGACGGCTGCTGCAGAATAGCAACGCAACGAGTTGTAGAAGGAGAGAAGCATGTTTGCATCAATTGGAATGACGTCACTTTATTCCATGGCCGTCCCGACGCTGGCCTCATCGAGTTTTGATATGGCCCTGACTTCAGTGCGCAATTTGGTCGTGGAAATCAGCGGCAACCAA
Organism: bacterium; assembly: GCA_965216315.1. Taxonomy (GTDB): domain Bacteria; phylum UBA10199; class UBA10199; order 2-02-FULL-50-16; family JAJFLM01; genus CBDCFN01. Next base: position 381,725 of record CBDCFN010000015.1, read on the forward strand.
GCAGCCGCCCAGGCTCCGGCGACGGCAGAATTTACGGATTTTATGGGTTCGGATCTCTTGCCAACGGTCTTGACGGGATTGGCGAATGCCGTCGGCGAAGATGCCGATACGCTGCGCGGTAAGAAAATTATGACTTTTGGTCAGGCGGCTCAGTATATTCTGGATCGCTCCTAAGCGCGACGACACTCACGATCGCATCCCCTGCACGATGGACGATGCCTTCGGCATGATGGGCCTGCCATTGACGCAAGCCGGCCAAGCTTCCCCCGCTTAATTCCAGTCGGTGCCAACGTTCCGTTTCAAGTGGCGCGTTAAACTCGCGGTACATCCACATATTATGACGCGCATCCGGATGGTGCGGGTAGAGGGCCTTGAAGATCGCCTCACTGATCGCATGACGTTCGGCCATCTGATGGGCACTGGGCCGCGTGTCACCGGGAAACAGCTCTTGGTAGCGGTCTTTAGGGAAATAAATCTTGGGATCTCCTGGTCCCCACCAGCCTTCTTCGTGGCGCCAAAAAACCCGGGCATCGGCCAGATCGATACCCAGACCGAGAAGATGCGGTGTTTGATGGGCCGCGCGAATACTCAATAAGCCGAGGGACAAACGGCCCACATCAGTAAAGCTGAGCCGGATATCACCAATGTTGCGCGCCTGTCTTATGCGCTCGAGTGGTTCGGATAACTGAAACTGCGCGAGACCCGTGTCTGGATCGGGAAAAATTTCAATATCCTGAGGACTCCAGAGGGTATCTCCGCATTCCGGGGCTTGATCGGTGAGGTATTGCCAGAGGGCCCGCTTGATCTCGATCCAGTTTGTTAGCTTGCGAATCTGTTCCTCGGGATGGTCCTTGAGGGCGGCGATACGTTCCATAAAGTAGCCCTGCTGCTCCGCGGGAGAAAAATAGTGAGTGATGAGACTGAGGGGCTCGCGACGCTGTTGGCGGCCAATGGGCTGCGTGTCAGCGGCCCAAAAGATCAGCCCGTGCAGGGGATCCGTCCGGCTTCGGGCGCGCTTAATGACGCGGAGTTGATGCTTGTCCGAATGAATGATGTCGGGGCTGACGGGACCCTGAAAGAGGGCATTAAGCTCCTGTGCGAAGTCAATCCAGCGCTGGCGTTCGCGCCTCTTGGGTGAAAGCTTCATGGGACGGTAGCCCCGGTAGACCTTTAGTTCACGTTGTTTTTCGTGACGTGTTTGCCGGGCCGCAAAGGTCTTGGGCAGGAGTCTCTGTCCGAGTTCACGACCGAGATCGAGGCTGAGACTGACCATCAAGGCCTGACCGGCAAGTCCTAAGGAGGCCCCGAAGAAGCCCGTGTCGCCGGCGATAGACAGGCCTAATAAGATGGCGCCAAATTGGAGACCTTCGCGCAAGAGAAAGCGGTAGACCTTGCCGGCCGTACTCAGTTCGCTGCGTCGTCCAGGCTTATTCAACAGTCCGTGTTGCAGGAGCCAGGTTGTGGCCTGCTCTTCCGTCCAGGCGGCGGCCTTGACCAGGCCGACGACGGCCGCAACCGAGGCCGTCGTCGAAAGGAGGTCGGCACCGGAAACGGCGGCCTCACCGGCCGCGAGCTGACCGATGGCCTGCTCAATGTTGTGCGTGACGCTTAAGGTGACGGTCTCCGCCGCCAAGCCGATGCCGCGGGCCTTCAATAAGTCGCTCGACTCGGGGCTAAGCGGATTGATCTCAGCCCCTCGATCAATGGCATTGTCGACGGTTTCGCCCGCCAGCATATTTACGGTGTTGGCAGCGAGACCCCCGAGGAGGCTCGAAGAGGCCAGGATCGTCGATTGAGTACATACAGGCAACATCGTCCCTGTTTCGGCGAGCGGGACGGACTGTTGCTCGAAAATGAGCAATAATTAGCCTTTATTTTCAAAGACTTGTCAGATATCACTTTGTTAGCGAGGAGACTCGGATGTCGGTCAGTGATCGTGCGAAAAAAATGAAGCCCTTTTTGGCCATGGAACTTTTGGAGAAGGTTCAGGCCGCCCAGGCCGAGGGGCGCGATGTTATTTCCCTCGCACTCGGCGAACCAGACTTTGACGCGCCAGAATGCGTCAAGAAATCTATTGGTGCTGCAATCGCCGCGAACGAGACCAAATACACTCACAGCCAAGGATTGATGGGGCTTCGCGAGGAAATCTGTCGCCATTATTATGAGCGTTATAAAGTTGAAATTAGCCCAGAGCGCGTCATAGTGACGTCGGGAACTTCGCCGGCCTTGGTCCTGATTTTTGGGGCCCTGCTTGACGCGGGTGAGGAGTTCATCCTGCCGGACCCTCATTATCCCTGCTACCCGAGTTTTGTCCAATTCCTGAACGGTCAACCCGTCTACGTCCCCGTCGCGGAAGCTGACGGTTTTCAGTACCGGCCGGAAGAGGTCAAAAAGCGCGTCACGAACCAGACCAAGGGAATCATGCTGACCTCGCCGGCGAACCCGACGGGGACGATTATGGACGCCGATACGATGGAACAGATGGCTGAACTGGTAGGGGCGCCGCTTGCTGCGCCCGATAAAGGCCCCTACATTGTCAGCGACGAGATTTATCATGGGCTCGTGTATGAACCAATTGCGCCGGGTGACGCGGGACACATTTTCGCGAACGAGACTTCAGCGAGCGAGCCGAAAATCGTGTCGCAGCGGCAGGACCCGGCCACTCGTTGCGAACATTCCATTCTTGAGTTCACCGACCGTGCCTTCGTCATCAACGGCTTCTCCAAGGCCTATGCGATGACCGGTTTCCGGCTCGGCTACTGCATCGTCCCGGAGGACTTCGTCCGTCCCATGCAGATCATGCAGCAGAACCTGTTTATTTCGGCCAATAGCTTCGTCCAGCAGGCCGGCATCACGGCCCTGCGTGACGCGGGACCCGACGTCGAGCGCATGCGTCAGGAATTCGATCGCCGCCGCCGCCTTGTGTTGACGCGCTTGCAGGAAATGGGCTTCCGGATCGCGGTCGAACCGCTCGGGGCCTTCTATGTCTTCGCGAATGCCAAGCATCTCACCCAAGATAGCTTCCAGTTTTGCATGGACCTCTTTGACGCGACCGGAGTGGCGGTGACACCGGGCATTGATTTCGGACCCGGGGGGGAAGGTTACCTGCGTTTTTCATACGCGAATTCGCTGGAGACAATTCAGGAGGCGCTGAACCGAATAGCAGCCTATTTGAAGGCGACCTAGCGGGCTGGTCAGGGCGTCAAGGGGAGTGCGCGCAAGGCATATTCCTCGAGCAATTTCTCCATCTCCCGAAGCTGGCCGGAAAAATAGCGCCGGCGTTTCTCGTCGACGATTTCGGTCAGAAAGCGATAATCAAAAATGGGTTGGGTGTCAGGCCGTGTGCCGTGTTCACAGGAGCGGATATAGGAGGCGGCCTGACTGCAGTAGGTGTCGAAGGCGTTGAGGACGGTATCGGGCAGCTCGGTTTTCCCTTGTTTCTTTGCCTTGCGTGGTTCGTATACCAAGTTTCGCTGGATTTCCCCCCAGCGGAAGTTGCCCATCGTCATGACCTGGATCTCTGCGGCGGGGCGTGGGAGGCGCATGCTGCCCTCAAAGCTCTTGAGGATGTTGATATGGCTCGCCTGATACCCGCTCGGATAGTCATGGGTTTCCACCTGATGAATTTGATAGGCGTAGGGTTGCTGTTCATCGGGATCCCCAAAGCGGGAACGGGTCAGGGCCTCTTCAATGCGTTTAATCGTTGGACCGACATCCATCGGTCCGGAGACGACGACACGCAGCCCGGCCAGGTCGAAGATGTCATTCATGTTCTTCATGCCGCGGGTGACGAGTTTTCTGAGGACCCCTTGCTTGATGCGGCCAAAGATCAGCTCCGTGCCGGGCATCCAACCGACTTCTCGGTCGAGCAGGCTTTGCAATTCCTGGAGCCCCAGTAAATAGGGCTCGAGAAAATTGGCTTCAGCCTCGTTGCGTGACTTGCGATAGCTCAGGAGCTGTTCAAACAAGAAACGGGCAAAGTGTTCGTAGTCGGAGCCCAAGTAAGACAGGGTGCGCGCCATTCCCTCGATCAAGTGACTCGCGAAACAATCCGCGTCACGCAGCCGGTTGACCTCTTGCAACGCGGCGAGGGTGAGTTCCGCCTCGCGAACGACCTCGTGAGGGGCCTTGTTTTCGGCGTGGACTTGGCTCAACAACCATTGCTCGATCATCGTATGGATACGGGCGGTCGGGACTTCGTCTCCGGGCCGCGCATTTTCGACGAGTTCCGCGAACTCAGCGGTGATCCGGTGGGCCATGTTCTGGAGGACTTCGGCGTCACCATTGCGAAACATGGTCGGGACCAGAAAATGGGCCGGTTGGTTGAGGTGCTCCTGCAAGGGCTTGGAACCGGCCGGTAGCTCCCAGGGCCGGTTGGTCAGGACGACGGCCGGCTGTCCATTGACGCTCGGCTGAATCACCGTGTGCGGATTCAGCAGGCTTGCACCCATCGTTGCTGCAGCGGATGCCGGAACTATGAAATACTGAAAAGACATCGGGCGTCTTTTTCGGCAGCTTGTCGCCAGGGTTGTGAACTAAAGCGGATAAATAGCACTCCAAGGCGGTTTGCTTTGCGAATTCATGCGAAGAGCGGGTGTTCCGTACGCGTTATGTGGGCATTTGGCCGGCTCGCAAATTTCTGCAACCGCTGTATTGGCAACTTTTGGCAAAGAATTGCGACAAACGGGAACGGTGTATGTCTCAGCTTTAACAAGTTCTACAACCGCAGCAACGATGCTGGCGGCATCGGCGCCGATTCGGCCCCATCTGTTCCAGCGCGTGCGGGAGCGTGTGGTTGAGCCGGCGGTCAGCTCGGTGCGGACGCCGGAAGGGCGTTCCCATCTGGCGCGTTTGACCCGCTTGGGCGTGCGTGCTGCGAGTGCGCGCCTTTTGCACGGCCGTTCGGAGCGGCCCTCGCTGGAAACCGCGCGCGAAGAGGGCCTGCACTTTGCGAGCCGGCCCTCCGAAAAAGACGAATTTTTAACGGCCCTGCTCGGTGATGAAAGCTACGTCTGGAACCTGCTCGGGCTGAAAGCGACGTTCGGTTCAATGGTGCGGGGGTTGTGGCAGTACGGCCAAGTGGTCGGCCTCCGGCAGTTTGTTTCCGATTATCGTCATACCTTCAACAGTCGCGAACGGCTTCCGATCAATCCCGCCTATCTGGACAAGGGCCGGAGGGTCTTTGGGGAGTGGTGCATTCGTTATGCGGCAGCCAACAACATTGATGTTCAGTTTGAGGGGTTGGAGAAAATTCCGGCCGAGGGCCCGGTTGTCTACGCAATGGGCCCGCATAGCAGTATTTTTCCCGACTTTCTCTTCGCGATCGCCGATCCGCGCCTCGGTTTCGTCGCAGCGGCCGACAACTTTCGAGATAACCTCGCGGCCCGCATCATGGGTTTTTCGCTGCTGAGCGACGAATTAGGGATTCCACTCGTCGACCGCAATGATATTGAGTGGAATAAAGTCCTCTATCCGTTGATTATTCAGACGGCGATGGAGTTCGGGATTCGCCCGGCCTGGTGGTGGCATGGAAGACGTCTTCCGGAGGCCTACAACGATGAAGGCCATTCGGATCGCGTCGGGTACTATTCAGCCGTCGATCCGATCAAGGACGGCAAGTTCAATCCACTCCAGTACCGGCGTTTGGGAGGTGTGATCGATAACGCCCTCGAATTGGCGATCCAGTCCCAGCAGACAGTGAAACTGATTGTCGTGACTGTTGACGGAGCGGAGACCGTCATGCCCAAGCGCACGAGTAAGTTTCCCTTTTGGCAGGAAAATCGGGCCGGTAAGACCGTGCGCTATAAGGTCGTCGAGGTCATTGATGTCGAACCTCCACAACGGTCGAAACGGGCCCTGGTCCGCCCCTTGAGTAACGCGATTGAGGAGGCAACCAAAGAGGATATGGGCATCGATCAATTCCTTGCCGCTACGGTGACGCGGTGGGGGGCCTTACGTGGCTACGCAAACAGCGGGGAGCGCTTCTTGGAACTTGCTCGCCGGGATAGAAAGGCCCGCTTGTTCATGGTCGCTGATCGAATCCGTTCCATCCATCCGGCTTCGGAGGATAAACACAGTCGCCGTGAGTTGATCGATCGGCTCTTACATATCGTGCATGCCGAGGCGGGTGACAATGAGGCCGAAAGAATCATGTCGGTCGCGTGGCTCGATCTCTTGCTGCATGACGTTTCGGAACAGGTCTCCCAGACCCAGTATCGGCCGCCGCGGCGGCTTTCAGCCTAAGTTAATCTTCCGGACAATCACGCCCGCATCTTGTAGGAGTTTGGTAGGAACTTCGCCCATAGAGTATTGGTTGGAAAAGACCACTTCGGCGATGCCGGAATTCAAGATCATCTTGGTGCAGAGCAGACAGGGCGAGAAGGTCGTGTAGATCGTCGCCTTCTTGATATTGACGCCGTGGTAGGCGGCCTGGACGATGGAGTTTTCCTCGGCGTGCGAGCAGTAACACTCCTCGAGGGACTTGCCGCTTTCGCCCAAAGCGTTACAGCGGGGGCAACCGCCTTCGTTGCAATTGGGCAGCCCGCGTGGGGTCCCGTTGTAACCGGTCGAAATGATGCGCCGGTCCTTGACGATGATCGCGGCCACTTTGCGCTTGATGCAGTTGGAACGCATCGCGACGGTCTGGGCGATGCGCATGAAGTACTCGTCCCACTCCGGGCGTTTTACGCTCCCTGCCAGGCGCTGAAGACACCTCCGGACAGCTTCGTGGAGGTCTTCGAGGCTGCCGTTATTTTCGAGGGACGTGTCGGCCAGATCTTCGGTGGCGGAGAGTTGTTGTTTCGCGGGGTCATCTGTCGTCATCTCGGCGGATTCGTGACGACGGAACTCCTCGAGGGACTGGGCATCACTCTCGCGCTGGCGTGTCTTGACGCGTTCGAAGCGGACTTCTTCAGTGGCGGCAACTTTCAAGAGACGAAAATTACCCCGCTTTTGCAGGGCCTTGACCTCGAACGGGTTGCGGATCGAGTCGATGACGTAATTTTTGTCCGGTTCGAGTTTTTCAAGGACCCGCTCGGCGAGGACAGAAGGGCCATAATTGCGGCGCAATTCGGTGCCGATCTCGATCAGGTTGTCCCGCGTGATGTCCATGCTGCGGGTCTTGAGTTCTTCGCGGATCATGTCGGAGAGGGAATAGTAGCTGTAGCCGATTTTCTTGAGGAATTCGGCGACTTCGCCCTTTCCCGCGCCGTTCTTACCGACGAGTCCGATGATCATTTGAAAATGGGGGTGTGTGCTGAGCCCAACACCCCCATACCCCCGCTCCGGTTCTCTCGCGCGGAGTGAATCCGACGCTCGTTCACAAACAATTCCATCAAGCCTCTCTAGATCATCTACAGAATGCTGTCTAGTGGGTTCAGAACACTCACAAATTCTTGCTAATTCTGGGGTGAACCTATGCTAAAATAGCCGCGGTTGCGCCCCCTTTTCTAGCGCAGGAAAGGGTAGGAGGAAGGATGATGAAGAATCACCCTTATCTCAGGCCTCCCCCGATAGGGGGAGGAGGCGCACCATTTAGAGGGGCTAGCGTCGCCCCCTCCGGTCGGCAAAGCCGCCGGAGCCTCCCCCTCTCGGACGCATTGCGTCCTATGGGGAGAGACAAGGAGGAAATATGTTGGCAGAAATATCCGTTGCTCCGGCCGACCATTGGGACCATATGAGTCCGTATGTTGCGGAATCCTTGCAGCTGATCAAGAATAGCGGGCTCGATTATCAGCTGGGCCCGATGGGCACGGTGATTGAAGGCGAGCCGGAAGCCGTTTTTGATCTCGTCAAGTCACTACATCTCAATATGCGCAAGCATTCCCTGCGCATTTCGACGACGATCAAGATCGATGACGATGTCCGGCGGCCCACTGGTCGCATGATCGGCAAGGTCGTCGCCGTGGAAGAAAAAATCGCCGGAGGACACTAATGAAGGTAAAGATTTTTGGTTTGCTTATGACCATTGCCCTAGGGGCTCTGCTGGCTGCGCCCTCATACGCATTCACCCTACAAGATCCTATCCTTAAACAGAAGGGAATCGAATACGCGATCACCGGGGTCGCCGAATCCAAGCAGGATCCGCGGTGGCAGGATGCCCGGCGCTTTCCCCTCAAACTGGAGTTTGCGACGGCCCGGGGTGAGCTCTATTCCGATGTTGATGTGCGGATTTACACAATGGACCAAAAATTGGTGCTCAACGTCCGCGTCAATGCGCCGTGGCTGATGGTCGGGCTTAAGGCGGGGACCTACAATGTCTACGTTCAGGGGCCGAGTAAGAAGTCGACGGTCGTCACGATTACGCCGGGACAGCAGGTGTATAAGACGTTTAAGTGGTAATTGATTGGTTTTTGCGCCGTGAACTCAAGGGCCTGACCATTCATTACGAAGGCCCTATGTTCGGTCTTATGGCCTGCTGTGCTAATTGGCGCGTCCCTTGAGTCGTGCGAAGAGAAGACCCACTTCATATAGAAGCCAAATGGGGATGGCCAAAAGGATCTGGGATACGACGTCCGGCGGCGTCAGCAACATCCCTACAACAAATGCGGCGAGGATGACATACGGGCGTTTTGCCGCAAGCGACTTCACGTCCATGATCCCACTGTGGGCGAGGAAAAAAATCACAACGGGGACCTCGAACGAAAGCCCGAATGAGAGGAATAGTTTGAGACAAAAATCCAAGTACAGTCGAATGTCCGGCGTGATGACCAATCCTGGCGGTGCCACCCGTGTAAAAAAACCGAATGCCAACGGTAGAACCAAAAAATAGGCGAATGCCATTCCCAGGTAGAACAAACCTGTACTTACTGCGATTAACGGCCAGACCATGTGCTGTTCATTTTTATAAAGGGCTGGTGCGAAGAATCCCCATAAGAAGTAGGCTAAGACCGGAATAGATATGACGAACGAGCTGACGAAGGAGAGTTTAAGCGGCGCCAAAAATGATGAAGTGACGGCCGTGGCAATGATGCTTTGATGCTCCGGCAATACGGTTAAAAGCGGTATCGCGACTAGCTCAAATAGGTCGCTTGCAAAATAAAACAAGATCAAGAACGTGATCAGAACGGTAGTGGCGCATTTGAGCAGACATGTTCGTAGGCCGATGAGATGCGCTATGAGCGGCGAACCGACATCATTGTCAGCGGCCATCGATGTTGCGTGTTTGCCCATTTTCCCATCCATTATGTTCCGGAGCGGCTTTTTTGATCGGTTGCGACGCGTCAGTGTTCATGGCCGGAATCCTCGGATTAAAACTGATACGAACCCGTTTCTTGCCGGTGACCGGGCCGACGTTATCCAGGTCGTTTTGGAAATCATTTTTACTCAACTCGTCACTAAGTGATCTAAGCTCACTTTTAAATCGAGACACATGCGCGTGCAGATACCTCCACCACTGTCCTAGTTTTTGGGCCATTTCCGGGAGACGTTTAGGGCCGATGACAAGGAGGGCCACAAAACCTAAAAGAAGTAACTCCATCGATCCAATATCAATCATGGCCTTATCGGCTTTCTATTGCGATTGCACTGTTTCGGCTGATTTAGGACCGTTCTGCTGATCCCTATCCGCCGCATTCTTAAAGCTTCGGACCGCTGCGCCAAGATCACTTCCTACGTTGCGCAGCCGCTTTGCTCCAAATATGACGAGAGCAATCAGCAATATTAAAATCAGCGAACCAATACTCATTCCACCAATACCCATTCCGAGTTCTCCTTATCCATTCAAGCTATTTTATCTGCACAACGGCCGGTATTTTCTTCGACAATGCGCACATCACAGCCCACATCAACATAGTGATTATCTGCGATGATATGGGGCGGGTTCGGCGACGTGATCACGCGAATTCCTGTTTCCGAATGCCGACAAAGGTTGGACGTCACCTTCGCCGCGGGCACGTTGTCTAACACCAGGCAGTTCTCGGCTCCTGTACAGCGGTTGCCACTCACCTCAACGCCGCTTGCTCCCTCTGCAATGCTTATGCAATCGGTCTCTGGGTTGCGGCACATATTCTCGTGCAGTTGGATGTCGTTGCCGCCGATGACCTCGATACAGCTGCCGGAGTCTGCGCAGACGTTTTTCTGTAATGTTATTTCATTGCCATGGTTGACCTCAATGCAGGCATGGGCATCAGCACACGTATTCATACTGGCTTCGGTCGAGGCGGCGCTATTGAGCTGGAGGCAGGCAATGTCTGCGCCATGACAATTATTTTCTCGGATAGTGGCCTCTTCCAGATAATTCCCCATGAAGCAAATCTCGCGACCATCGCATTCGTTGTTTTTTATTATGCTTCCATTGAGGAAATTAGCCGTGACACAGGTCGCCGATGCGGCACATGAATTGTGCTCTAGCCGCAGCTGCATCAGCACTCGCTTTGAAGGTGACATGGCTGCTGAATTTGCATTGTCGTTTAAATTTGCACATGTGGTCCCTGGAGTCGGTGCGTCCATACCCGGCGGCACGACATATTCGCAGCTATTATGGTGAACGTGCCATCTTGAAGCGGCCGTAGCCAGGCTAGACGGGTCCGGCTTATAGACCGGAATGCCCGTCACCGGATGCGGTTGGGCATTCGGTGACCAGTTTGCATTAATCGGAAATCCAATCGTTGCAAAGAGGCCTTCGAATCCGAAAATACAACCTAGGCTACTCGGAGCCCCCGTTTCGTCGTCGAAGAAGGCCTGGCAGACCAGATCGTTGTGTCCGACGTTTATGTCGCAGTTTTCCGTGTCTACGATATTCATACAACCTGCCCGACATCTTCGCGTTTTGTTATGAGCAAGTGTTAAGGCACCGTCTTTTAGGCCGACAAATGCCGGACCAAAGCGGCAGTTTCTAAACGTGCAATTTGTCAGGCGCACATTTCCCGGAGCTTTTGTAACAGATGCAATGCCTGCATGAGGACCCAAGCCGTCGGTGTTGCCAATGCTGCCGTCGTAGTTGGGATCTAAGACAACGCTTCCATAGACGACAATACAACTGCAGCCGCAACCCCAGCGGCCATAATGGATCGAGTTTAGATCTTCATGGCCGTCGACTTCGATATGCTTAAAGGTAGCATCCTGTCTGGTCGGGATTTGAGCGCGCTCCGGTTGACTCCAGTCAATCGTATTCAAGACCACAAAACAGCCCTGTTCAGGATGCTTGAGACTGCCCAGGGCCCACGGCTCTCCATAACCGGAACCGCTGCAGGTCATTCCCTTGACGGAGATGCTGTTGGCGCCCGCTCCCGGTGACTTGTAAAATAGAAAGAACGTCGGCGAGGCTTTAGTGGCATATCCTGTCTCGATTCTTGGGAATGGGAGCGCGGCATCGCCCGATACGGCGATACTCGTTCGGTCACTGTTCAGGATACGCGTTTTTCCCGTTCCCGCACCGGCAAAAGTTCCGTTAAAATTTGTCACCAGCACCCCCGCATCCAGCTTATAATCACCTTCGACTAGCTTGACGATGCCCCCATCCGGCGCATGATTCAGTGCCCAGCTAAGATTGCAATGATCGGTCTGGATGCCATCAACCATCGCACCCGGTCGTACTCGGTAACCATTTGGAATCTCATCGATAAACTCAAAATCAGGCTCGGATTTAGCGGTACCGTTGGCCATCGCCATGCTCAGGCCCGCGAAGGTCGTGGTGCTTGCCGTCAAGACGGCTCCCGCTGCGAGCCCCGTCTTGACGAAATCTCTCCTCGTCATTTTAGTACTTGTCATGGCGCTACCTCCTCATAATGCTGTCGCGTGAGCGGCCATTAAAAAACCCACCTATCGCCTCTGGCGAAACAGGTGGGTTCCAATGGCTCGCAATCTACTTCTTGCGACAGCACGAGCCGCGCGTAGATTGTTTATCTCGTCCCTTGGTAGCCCTGCTGTCCCTTAAGGGACCAGAGGCTTTGCGTCCCTGCCTTACGGCAGGTTTGCCTTTTCATGAACAGTCACGAAAAAATTTTTATTCAAAAAATATAATGACTATCCTCCGCTTAGCTTGTCTTTCATTCTTTATTCCAGAATGCTTTGTAAGCATATAGGCTAGCCTCCTGCTTTTCTTGGCAGAGACGTTCAAAAATTTGCTTTAAAAGGTCAAAGGAGACTTAATGAATTGAGCGCATCAGGCTGCACCCGCCACCTGCATTACCATTGTCGCTACCATCGCTGCCACCACCGTTGGATCCGTTGCCATTGCCGCCGCTATCCTCACTGCAGACCGATGGCTCCCCCGCGCATGTGAAGCCGCTTTCGAGTTGGCACGAGGCGTCACAACCATCGTTCGCTGCGGTATTGCCATCATCACAGGTCTCACCGGTGTTGGTGTTGACGGAACCGTCACCACAGGTGCTCGCCTCGTCGGCACCGATATCCGGTGTTGCGCCCAGAACCCGTGGATCTCCTTCAAAATCCATACCGGGCAGATCTGGCGCCAACCCGCTTCCCTGGCCTATCAACGGCGAGCCGGCCTGTAGATGAAAATCACCAGACGCAGGATCAAGTAAGAGTGGATCTTCGCCGATCACGTTGTCACCTTCATCGTCGCCCAAAGCAGTAGGGTCACATCCACCCAGATCAACAGAACAGAATTCGGCAAAGAGATTATTGAATAGTCTCAAAGGAGCGAAGATAAGATTATCATCTCCATCAACATTAGCAAAAATATCATCACCTTGTTCACCGGCTCTATTAAGATAAAAGAGGTTATTATAGATATCCGCTTCGGAATCATCAAAGCGAGTGACAATAAAAATTCCGCCACCGCGGCCGTCGTTTGGAACCGCTGTGATTGCATCATTTTCATAGAAAGTATTATTGATTAGCGCAATGCGGCCATTGTCCGTATCCAATAACGAAGCGCCACCTAAGCGTGCCGTATTATGTGCAAAAACGTTATTCACGGCCATGATTGTCCCATCACCTGTCAAAGCCATGAGGCCTCCGCCCCGGTCAACGGCCGCGTTTTCTAGAAAATGATTCGACTGTACGGTGACATTGCCATGCACCGTTTCGATATAGGCCGCGCCACCCAGGTTGGGAGTGCCGTTGTCGTGCAAGAGACAGCCCTCAACTACAACCGGTGCACTCTCTGTTAAGACAAAAAGGCCGCCTGCTCTTGAGGTCATTCCGCTCGCCGGCTGAAAGCCATTGCGAAGGGTGAGGCCTGAAATGTGAAGCGCAGCAGCGCTATCGTCGCTCAGTGTGGTGGTTCGAATGAACAGAACTTCTTTTACATTACCGCCGTCCAATATTGTGGTCGCGGCATCGGTCCCTTGCAGAGTGAGAGAAAAATTCTCTTCAGTCCCGTCTGGGTTGCCATCGTCGGCGATGTAGAAAAAAGTTTCTCCTGGTATGTTATATACTCCCGCCGCTAGGTTGAGGACGTCATTATCGTCGTTATTCTGTGCCGTTGTCAGGGCCGCTTGGAGATTGCAGGCTAAATCACCGCAATCGTCATCGCCGTTCGAAGTGACTTCAAAGGTTGCGGCATGAGCGTGAGTTAGCGGGTATAACAGGAGCCCACAAATCAACAAGATATGGTAAGTGAGGCGATGCATGACTTTAAAGATACTGAATTACTGGACGACCGTTGCTTCAGTTGGTTTCTCTGAATCTCGAATACAAGCGCAGATAGCTCTAACTTTTTTCGGCGGATTTAAGCATTTCCACCCTTTACCACATAATGCGCATGAGCACTTTGGAAACTCGCCGGATTGTGGCGGCCCCGATATTGTTGCGGTCACTTGTCGAAAAACTTGTCCAAAATATGCTTCTGACGACGTCATGACCTCAGCTGACATTGCGCTAAGTACTTCCGATTTTAAGACTTCCAGATCGATTGCCGAAAATGCCTTGAATGTTTCCGCATCGTAACGCGCCTCAATAATCTTTGCAACCACTTCAAAGGACAGGTCCATCGCGTCGTTCTTGGACAGACCTTGCTCAACGAAGAACTCATAATTCTTCCCGATCAGTCGAGGCAGCAATGAGCTTTTGACCTGAGACGTAAGAGTGACCTCCGTGCCCGCTTGGCTTGTCACGGCCGTTGGCTTCATTTGAACGAGTGCTTTTTGCTCAAAAGGCTGAGGCTGTTGCCTACCATCAACTGTTGGTCGTGCCTCCAGGGATGTACTGGCGGCAAGGGCTGTGACTATTGATATCAATAAAAAGGCTGTGAATTTCATAGCCAATTCCTCTTCTTCCAAACGTTGTAAGAATATCGGCTAGCTTCTCGCTTTTCTTGGCAGAGACGTTCAAAAATTTGCTTTAAAAGACCAAAAATACGCCTTAGTAAGGATTATTAATTGCCGGCCGTTCGGTAATCTCGAGGAGATTTTCCAAATTTTAATTTGAAGGCCCTGCTAAAATGGGACAGGTCTTCGAAACCGCATTGAGAGGCAATTTCGGTGATACTGCTTGGGGTCGTCTGCAAAAGAATAGCTGAATGTTGTAGACGTCGCTCCAGTAACCATTTTCCCGGTGACGTGTCATAACACTTTCGAAATTCCCGCTTAAAAGAAGATGCACTTTGATGACACATTTGGGCGAAGGCTTCAACGGGTAGGTTTTGGCAAAAATTAAGCTCCATGACTGTGGTGAGGTCCGGCCCAACGGAACTTGCAACTGAGCGTAAATAGGTCGCTAAGTCCGGATTGCTTTGGCCCAAAAGGATGCTTGCCAGGAGCTCTTTGAGTTTCAATTTCAAAAGGGCATCCGGTGGCCTTTCCTCATTCGCAAAGTAAGTCGTCATTGCGTCAAAAAATACTGACAAAGCAACATCATTTTGAACTCGGATCGTCATCTTTCTGGCATCAATAGGTTCCGGGCTTTTTGGTAGGTCGGGTGCATATTCTATGACGGCCTCTTTAACAAATTCGTCAGGAAAGAAAAAATATTCTAAACAAAGCTCATTCCCCGAGTGCTCCGGCATGATGTAGGCCCCCTTCCTGAAAAATACCGTTGTACCCGCTTCGGCCGTGCACGTTCCGGTATTATCCGTCCAGGTTTGTTCCCCGGAGACAACATGAAGCAGGTGATCCATGGGCATCCAAATCCCAACTGGCTCTTCCTGTGGAGGGCAGGTGAATTGTGCTAAAAGTATGTCCCCAATTTGAAAAGTCTTTGATTGTGGTTTCGACAAGATTACATCTATCGCATTCAACATAACTTTAAGCCTGTATTTTATAGGATGTCCCCAGCAACGGGCAATGTTAAAAAAAAACAGTGATTTCCAGTTTTTGACAGGGCCGGCCTATATTGATATGTCTCAATCCTCTTACTCGAAGGAAGATTTGCGTAATGCATCACGATGAAGACATGCCTCGTATTTCCCTAAACGGAACCGAGCTGATGTACTTCGATGAAGGTCGGGGCGATCCACTAGTGCTGGTGCACGGTTCCGTTAGTGATTACCGGACTTGGGAGTTACAGCGTCGGGCTTTTGCGGAGCGGTTTCGCGTCATTACCTACAGTCGGCGCTATCACTGGCCGAATGCCCCTATCTCTGACGGGGACGACTATGTGATGGCCGAGCACGTTGACGATCTTGAAGCGCTGGTAGAACATTTGGGCCTTGCGCCGTTGCACCTGGTCGGACATTCCTATGGAGCCTTTTTGTGCCTGCTGCTCGCAATCCGAAAACCGCAATGGGTGCGCCGGCTGGTGCTGGCGGAGCCACCCGTGGTCCCACTGTTTCTCAGCAATCCTCCTCGGCCATGGCAACTGATTCAATTGCTATTGCGCCACCCCCGAACGGCTGCAGCTATTTTTAAAATTATGGCGACTGGATTTGGTCCGGCGACGCGAGCGTTCAAGCGAGGGGATACAGAGACCGGTCTCCGTCGCGTCGGCGAAGCCATTTTTGGTCGGGCCGCTTTTGAGAATTTTAAAGGTGGCCATGGGGCACAGATAACAGCCAATACGAGTGCCACGGTGGCGGAATTTTTGGGGCCGGGATTCGAGCCGCTTGATGTAGATAGCGTTCGCGCCGTGTCGATGCCGACCTTGCTGGTAAATGGTCAGGAAAGCAGGGGCATTTTTCATCGTCTTACCGATCGACTCGCCGAACTCATGCCGAATACCCAGCGTGTGTGGATCCCCAGGGCGTCTCACGGCATGCATGAGACCAATGACCAGGCCTTCAATGCGGCTGTCCTCACGTTCCTACGACCCGACAAAACCCTTGCCCAGCCGGATTCCATCCGATAGAAGGCATTTGTGCCTAACTACGACCTGACCGAAGAACAAAACATGCTCCGCAAGTCCGTTCGCGACTTTGCCGAGGGCGAAATCAAACCGGTCCGCCAGGAACTCGATGATCAGGAGAAATTCTCCTACGAGCTGACCCAGAAGATGGCGGACTTGGGCCTCTTTGGGGCGATGATCTCACCGGACTATGGCGGGCAGGGCCTGGACTATCTTTCCTACGTGATTGCGGTGGAAGAAATCGCCCGGGTCGACGGCTGTCAGGCCGCGACCTTGGCGGCCCATAATTCGCTGGGGGTCCTGCCGATCTACAACTTCGGTCGCGAAGAGCAGAAGCAGAAGTATCTTCCGGATCTCTGTAAGGGCAAGCTGTGGGCCTTTGGTCTGACTGAGGCCAATGCGGGTTCGGATGCCGGGGCCTCCCAGACCAAGGCGGAACTCAAGGACGGACAGTGGGTGATCAATGGGTCCAAGATTTTTATTACGAATGGAGCCACCAAAGTAACGGCCGGTGTGACCGTGCAGGCGGTGACCGGAGAAAGCAACGGCAGCAAGGAACTCTCGACGATAATCGTCGATCAAGGGACGCCTGGTTGGACCGCCCGGGAAATGCACGGCAAGTTGACCTGGCGCTCATCGAATACTTCCGAGATGTTTTTTGATAACTGCCAGGTCCCTGAAGAGAATCTCCTCGGCCAACGCGGTCATGGTTTTCGCCAGATGTTGCAGACCCTGGACTCGGGACGCTTGAGTATCGCTGCGATGGGTTTGGGCGGCGCGCAGGGGGCCTTTGAGGCTGCACTGCAGTATTCGAAAGAGCGGGAGACCTTTGGCAAACCGATTTGCAAGCACCAGGCGATCGCCTTTAAGCTGGCGGACATGGGCACCGAAATCGAAGCGGCGCGCAATCTCCTCTACCGCGCGTGTTGGCTCAAGGATGAGGGACGCAACTTTGGCAAAGAGGCCGCGATGGCCAAGCTCTACTGCTCAGAAGTGATGGGTCGCGTCGTCAATCATGCGGTGCAGATCTATGGCGGTTATGGGCTGATGAACGAGTATCCGGTTGCAAAGTTTTACCGGGATCACAAGTTGCTCGAGATCGGTGAGGGCACGAGCGAAGTGCAAAGAATCGTTATTTCACGCCACTTGGGTTGCTAATGGGATGATTCCCCCTTTCTCAAAGGGGGGTAGGGGGATTTTTCCTTATCTTCCCATCCATTTCTTCCCCTCACGTTCCAAGACCTGCATAAACTTGGGAGCGACGTACTTGGTGGCTTCTTTGATCATCCAGTCCGCGATGATGCCGCCGGGATCCGTCCAGATATACAAATCGAGTTTGGTTTGCTTCGGATGGCCGGGGGCCTTGGAGAGCGTCAACTTGAATTCGTAAGTCGGTTGGCGGCCAAAGATGAGCTTTCCGGTCTGAGTGACCTTGCCTTGAGCGAGCTTGGTTTCGTCGTTCATTGCTTTCGCCATGATCCAACGATCCGAGAGGGGAAAGGGATAATCGAACTGCTGGTAGACATGATAGTCCCACTGCTTTCCTTCAGCGCGTGCCTCGATCGGTTTGCACTTCTTGCCGGCATAGCGGCGCTGCACGGTGCGGCCATTGCGCAGGCCGTCTTTCTTGGCCTGCATAACATCGGCTTCGGACATACAAAAAGAGGCCACCATGCGTGGATATTTCCCGCCGTGGGTGTTGGCATCGAGCACGGCCTTCCAGATCGCTTCAACGGGAGCATCCAGCCGCGCGGTGACGTTGGCACGAGCGCCGGGAAATCCCTTGGTCTTGACTTCAATCGAAAAATCTTTGGGTTTGTAGTCTTCTTTGGCGTACGCGCTGACGGCAACGGTCACTGCCAAGGTCAGGCAGACTAGGCTTCGAGTCAAAAATTTCATAATTTACCTCTTATTTCTCATGGCCTGTTCAATCTCTCGATGTTGAGCCTTCTTTTTTAATTCATCCCTTCGGTCCCGCTGATGCTTCCCTTTGGCCAGGGCCAGCTCAATTTTGGCCCGACCGTCCTTGAAGTAGACGCGGGTAGGCACCAGAGTCAAGCGATCCCTTTGGATCTTGCCGGCAAGGGTATCAATTTGGGCGCGATGGAGCAGAAGTTTGCGGCGCCGGGTCGGTTCATGATTGCGGAGATTGGCCGGCGGATACGTCGCGATGTGGCAGTTAAGGAGGTAAAGCTGTCCATTGTCGATCGTCGCATAAGCATCGACGAGCTCGATATGGTTATTGCGCAGCGATTTCACCTCACTGCCGGTCAAGACCATGCCCGCCTCGTACTTCTCCAAAAAGATATAACGATGCGAGGCCTTTTTATTAACTTTGATGACCTTAATGCCCATATCAACTCCGCTGAGCATCGCTAGCGAGCAAAGCGAGCGAGAGGGGGAGGCTCCGCGAGCTTTGCTTGTGGAGGGGGCGACGCGAGCCCCTCTGATAGCGCGAGGCCTTTTTGTTCACCTTGATGACTTTAATGCCCATCTCTGCTTTGTAGCGATCCTGGGGGGGTAAAACAAGAACTAGAAATAATGGGCAAGATGTTGCTCCTCGTCGCTATTTGGACTAGGGTTCTGTCCATGCAGCCATTCAACCAAGACCACGAAACCTTCCGTCAAACCGTTCGCAATTACGTCCAAAAGGAACTCCTGCCCCATCAAGAGGAGTGGGAGACCAACAAAGGCTTTCCTAAGGAAGTTTTTCGCCAACTCGGGGAACTGGGATTTTTAGGCATACGCTTTCCCGAGGAGCTGGGTGGGAGCGGACTCGATTACTGGTACACGATTTGTTTCTACGAAGAGTTGTTGCGTTGCCGTATGAGCGGCCTCTCGATGGACGTCATGGTCCAGACCGAAATCTCGACGCCGATTATCAACGTACTCGGGACCGATGAGCAAAAACAAGAATTCCTCTTGCCCGCGATCAAGGGTGAAAAGGTTGGGGCTTTGGGCATCACCGAACCGGATACGGGATCGGATGTTGCCAACATCAAAACAACGGCCAAGGTCGACGGCGATGACTACGTCATCAACGGGGCCAAGATGTACATCACCAATGGCAGCAAGGCGGATTTTATTACCTTGTCCGTGCGCACCGGTGAAGCGGGCCACAAGGGACTCAGCCTCGTGACCTTTCCAACCGACACCAAGGGTTTTGAGGTTGGTAAAAAACTCGAAAAGCTTGGCATGGATTCATCGGATACGGCGCTGTTGTTTTTTGATAACTGCCGTATTCCGCGGCGCTACGTGTTGGGTGAAGAGAACCGCGGTTTCTATTACATCATGCAGAATTTCCAGGGCGAGCGTTTGGGCGCGGCGGTGACCTGTGTGACTGAAGGGCAGTACATGATCGAGGATGCCTTGAAATACGGGCGCGAACGTGAGGCCTTTGGGAGGCCGATTCTCGGTTTCCAGGTCTGGCGGCACAAGTTTGCGCAACTTATGACTGAACTGGAAGCGGGCCGCCAGTTGACCTACCACGCGGCCGACATGTTTAACCGCGGCGAAGAATGCGTGACCGAAATCTCAATGGCCAAGCTCTACGCCTCCGAACTCGCCAATCGCATCGCGTATGATTGCCTGCAATTCCACGGTGGCGCGGGCTTCATGAAGGAGTATGACATCTCCCGCTCCTTTCGCGACCTGCGTCTCATTCCCATCGGCGCCGGAACCTCCGACGTCATGCGCGAGATTATCGCGAAGAATAAGGGGTTCTAATGGTTAATGCCCTTCTTCTCCTTCCTCAGAGGGCTCTTCAGTGCGATTCAAGTTAGGCTGATCTTCTCCCGTGCCACCATGCCAGTAGGTTGAACATCGTGTGACCGCGAAATCATCGGAAAGCCTATCGTTACGCAGAGAGTCGGGCCAACTCTGACACGCAATGCAAACGGCTTGACGGGCTTCCGATAATTCTTGCTGCAAGACTTCGAGGGTGTGACTCCCTCCACGGCAGAGACGGTCTTTTTCGAGCCATTGCTGGTTGAGCCGCAAATACTCAGTCCAGAGTCGGTCCGATTCAGTGTGAATGAAGGCCGTGCATTCTGCGTTAGGTGCTCGTGAGGCGACTCTAATAAATCCATAGGATTGCTGACGCACTGTCAGGCTCTCCTGTTCAAGCTGATCCGCTTCGTGACAAATTTGTTCTTTTTCATCGTGACGCCGTTTGGCTGACTGGTACTGTTGGGTGGCGAGGACGCAATTATCGAGCTGGAGCGGAGGTCGATTAGCGGCCGAAATGTCGATCACTTTTTTGCTGATGCCAAAATCGCGCAGGCTGATGGCATGGCTACTTGATAGGGGCCAAATGAATGTCAGCCCGATGACGATAATAAAGAGTTTAATGATATTCATGGTAGCCTCCTTTACTCGGTACCCAGCGCACTTGTACGTAAGCAGACCGCATAGCGCGTGACTTCAAATTTCACAGGCGATGAGCTTGTTCCATCCAGCGCGTTGACCAGGGAAACAGCGATAGGCTTGCCGGTTTCCGGAGATGTAATCGTTCCAAAACCCGTCTTCATGCCTAAACGCTTCGTCGTGGCATTTTTAGTCTGCGAGGTGTCAGGCAGTGCCTGGAAGGCGAACAGTTTGTCACCGCGCTTGCATTTAAGCGCAGGCGGATCATTGTAGCCGGGTTCCGGGTTATTGGAACTCTGAGCAAAGTTCCGATCATAGCAGTAGCGGTGAATATAAATCGAATCTTCCGGATAGTATGTCTTGGGACTTCCGCAATAAATAGACTGCACGTCCTTTCTCAAATAGATCATTTTGGGACTCGTCACCTTGACTGGATTGATAATGGATATTGCCTGGGTTGCCGATGGCGTTGAAGGTTCGACCCCTGTCGCTGGAATTTTTACATTGTAAAATTCGGCGAATGCGGGACCCGTAATCAGTGCTATCGCAATGACAAATGTGACCTTGCTCAGTGTCTTTCCCATGGTAGCCTCCGTTCTGGCTATTAGGTCTTGCAAAACTTATGCCATGATCACCGGACCATAAATTAAATAACTTATTGAAATTATTTAATAAATTTACTCTTCTTGTGCATGGCCCCATTATCATTCTGATAAAATTATCAAATTGATAATATTTGTCGTTGGCCCGCTACGGAAAAAGTGAAGGAAATTGGCGAGTTAGCAAAACGGTGTTTGGCATAGATCATGCAAAGACGGCAGGGAGGAGGATGCGATGCAACATATTAAGTGGGTCATGGCCGTAGCCATCTTGGGGTCCTGTTTCGTTATTAACGTCCCGTCCGGAGTTGAGGCGCGGTCCGATCTAGTCGTCGGGAGCGGTGAGCTGAGCGAGGCACAAAAACAAAAAGAGGTCTGCGGGAAGTTACGCGATGAGTGTAAGCAGAGCTGCAAGCGTAATTACGACCACGAACTCAACCTCGCGCGTGAAGAGGCCAAGCGCGGTGCGATAGCCACGATCATCTTTGGGGAGTCTGCGGATCCCCAGGTGGAACTCGATGCCGCCCTGGAAAAATGTAAAGGCAATTGTGATGAGGATTTTACCTGTTGCCTCGAACAGCAGGATCCGCTGGGCTGCTTTTACGGGATCTAATCGCTACCTAATTACGAATTGCTCCATCTGAATAGAGACTTTTAGAAACTTCGAACAAAACTGATTCGTGAAGTTATGGGCTTAAAGCCGAGCGTGCGATTTAGGCTGATCATACCGGTATTGCTCGACTCATTAGCGACGAGGATAGTTGGAATTCCCTGTTCTTGTGCGTAGGCAATTGTTCGTACTTTGAGGGCGAGTGCAATTTGGCGGCGGCGGTAAGCCGATTTCACTCCGGTGAGGTGGCTCCAGGCATGTTGCATGACTGCGCGGCCGAGCAGACTGCTCGTGCCGATATAATTCCCTTCGTGAAGGGCGACAAAGTAGGCGTCGGGTGAGAAGCCTGGGCTTTGAAGAATAACCTTTGAAAAGCTCTCAAAACTCATCTTGAGCGTGCCCTCTGGAAAAGGAGCGTCACTCAAGAGTTCGTTTTCAAGGTCATAAAGCTTACGGTCGCGTTCCGGATCAGCTGCCAGCTCGCTCATCGATTTGATTTCTATTCCCTCGTTATTCAATCGAGTCTCATGTTCTTGATAAGGCGCCAAATTAGCCAGAGCGACGGGCAAAGTCATGACGACGTCACGCATACGCTCTCGGAAACCGCGTTGTTTCAGAAAGGCGATTCCCGCCGACGATTCCTGGTTCAGAACGACGCGGATGGTTTGAGGATTGAGAACTTGCAGTGCCGTCATGATCGTGGAGAAAAGGCGACTTCCTATTCCGCGCTTTTGAAATTGCGGGTGAACAAAGATCTTTATTGTGTATTTGTCGGGATGATAAACGATATATGGCTGATCATATTCAGCAAAAGCGATGATTTCACCCTCGTGCCTGACGACCCAGCGCTGAAGGCGGCAGCGAGGATCCCGACTCACATCAAAAAAACGGATTTCGTCAGCAGTGAGTGGACGTTCAGGATAAGCGATATTTTGAAGTACACTGATCGCAGGGGCGTCGATAGGGCGATAGAGTTGGAGCGGATAAGCCCGGTTTCGAACTGCCTGGATTGTGTTTGTGCGCTGAAAGGCGAGATTGCGTTGATGTTGGGTGGCCAGCAGCGTCGGAGGTCCCTCAAAATGAAAGCTGTCCAGGCGGCGATAAGGACACGCGGTTTCCACAGGCGGTAACAAGGCCGTCGTGATTCCGAAACCGCTGAGAGAAGTTAGCAGGGGTGAGCTCATCGTGATGCCGTATCGGCTGTTGAAACACAATGTTGCTGAGGCAGAATGACAAGTGTTTACGGGAGTATACGCAGGATTCTCTTTCATTGTAGTTAAGGTAGTGGCGTGGCATAATACAAAAAATACATGCCGAAGCTCTGTTTGATTAATCCACCGACCACGACCTCAACGGAGGAGATTTATTTTCCGATGGCCTTAGTGGCCTTGGGCTCGATGTTGAAGGCCGGTCAAATACCTTTTGAACTTATCGATTTTGACCTGGAACTTCAGAACAAGCCGCTCTTGTCGCAATGGCACTATTTTAAAGATTATGCCCTTCGCAGGCTTAAGAAAACCGATACGAGGTGTTTCGGGATTTCGAGCATTTGTTCCAACTACCCCGTGTCTCTCTTGCTCGCGAAGGCCATCAAAGAGCGCTGGCCGCGCAGTTGTATCATCCTAGGGGGTCCTCAGCCGTCAGCGGTGCCGGAAGAAACCTTGCGGCTCTGCCCCTGGGTCGATGTCATTGTTATTGGTGAGGGAGAATGGACCTGCGTTGAACTGATGAAAAGTGATTTGAGCGCTGAATCACTGCGTACAATTGCGGGAATTGTCTTTAGGGATGGCGATGAAATTGTGCGAACCGAACGGCGCCCCTTGATAGAAGACTTGGATACGCTTCCTTTTCCAGATTATAGCTTGGTTCCGCTCAAGGAATATCTGCCGATCACGAATCACGTCGATTTGATTGAGGCTGGCCGGGGGTGCCCTTTTCTTTGTTCGTTTTGTTCGACGGCCTTAATGTGGGAACGCAAGTTCCGGGTGAAATCTCCGGCGCGCATTCTCGAAGAAATGCGCCGGCTCAACGCGGATTACGGTTTGGTTTCGTTCGGGTTGACCCACGACAATTTTACGACCTCGCACCGTCATGTGGCGGCGTTCTGCGAGTACTTTCGTACGCATAATCACGAACAATTTATCTGGTCAGCCAGTGCGAGGAGTGACACGCTGAACCCGGAACGTATACAGGCCTTGTATGATGCGGGCTGTCGCGGGCTATTTTTTGGAGTCGATTCCGGTTCAGTCCGCATGCAAAAGGTCATGAAAAAGCAGCTCAACCTTGCGCAATTCAAGGAGCATCACAATATATCGAGTCATCTCGGTATGTCGTCGATTACGTCGCTGATACTTGGGTTTCCTGAAGAAACAGCGGAGGATGTGGATGCGACGATTCGCTTAGGACTTTGGGCCAAGCTCAACGGTTCTTCAACGGTCCAGTTTCATCGCTTATCAGTCTTGCCGAGCACGGCCCTCTCCAAGCAGCATCACGGTGCCCTGTTTTTTGATACGCAAAAGACCTCGTGGGATTTTGACAGGCAATCGCATGAGAGCCGTGAGATCGATCGCCAGATTCGTAAGAGCCCGGAGCTTTTTTCAACCTTTTATACTTTGCCAACACCTTTGCTCGGATCGATAAACATCGAAGCGTTAGCCTTTTTCTACCATGAACTCGTCAATTTTATGGCCCCGACGCTTGACCATATCTTTATGGTTACAGGCTGGAGCACCGTCGAATTGTTTGAATGCTGGTTGCGGTGGAAGGAAAACTACTATCCGAAACGGCGGGTGAGCGGGCCTTTTATTTTTAATACTTTTGCGGAATTTGTTCGTAAGGAGGTCACACGGAGCGAAGGAAATGGATTCAATATTCAACAGGAGGCGTTATGATTAAGCGAGTGAAAACGAAGGTCTTTTCCATATTTTCCATCTTAACCGGTTTTCTTATGGGAACGGCGACACAGGCAAAAGCGGCGGATATTTTCTATAAGCCCGCTGCCAAAGCGGATTCGAATGCTTCAAGGGGTGCGCCGACCATGACCGAGCATGGAGCCCCGATCATGACGGAGCACGGCGCGCCAACTTACCGGGCACTTGGTGCGCCGACCATGACCGAGCATGGAGCCCCGATCATGACGGAGCACGGTGCGCCAACTTACCGGGCACTTGGTGCGCCGACCATGACGGAGCATGGAGCTCCGACCATGACGGAACACGGTGCGCCAATGGTCACTGACTTAGGGCGGACGGAAAGCATACGAGACAGTAATGACGAGGTCGTTGATGTCCCAGCGGAGACGAAGGTTCTTCTGGATACCAAAATTCTCCTCGAACGCTTGAGAGGCATTGAAAGTTCTCTTGAGCGGCTGGAGCAAAAAATCGAGCGAGAAAAGTGAGGAATAGAATGATTAAAGATCAAGAAGTTAGAAATGAAGAGCGAAGGATGGATGCCGAACGCGAGATTACACAGTATGCGATTCTTCAAGCCCTTGATGCGATTGAAAAGCGAATTGCAGCTCTCGAGTCTCGGCTAGAGATGAGAGATGGCGCCCAGAATACTAGTCCTTAATCCGCCCAGCCCCGGCCGCGCGTACCTGAATCGTGATCTCATGGGTGGCATGGGAGTTCATAACCCGAGGGGCAAGAGCCTGCGGGCGAAACTCTTATTTAAGCTCAAAGGCACGACAATTCACATGCCCGTCATGCAGCTGGTGTATGGTGCCACCTTGCTCAAACGAGAGGGCTTTGACGTTCGTGTGATCGATGCCGTGAATGAAGGTCTTCATTTGACGGATGTGCTCAAAAAGGCCGATGACTTTGCACCGGACGTGATTTTAATGGCGACGAGCAGCGCCGGTTTTAGGTTTGAACGTGATGAAGTGGCGCGTGGCCTGAAGTCGCTGTGTCCAGAGGTCAAGATCATTGTCGTCGGTGACATGGTGACGGCCCTGCCGGAACAATTGTTGCCCTGGTTTGACGTGGCGGTCATGGGGGAGGTGGAACAGGCGGTCGTGTCACTCTGCCACGGCGATGATTATGAAACAATTCCATCGATCATCTGGCGTGAGGGAGATCGGGTGCATCAGAGTTCGCGCGGTAAGTCGTTTCTGGCGGTTCGAACACTGGAGACACTGCCGTTCCCGGATTGGAGTCTCTTTCCCTATACGCATTATTCCTATTACCCGCAGCTCAGCCAGGCGCCGGTTGCGTTGATTCAGGCCTCGCGAGGCTGTCCTTACGAATGTGGTTATTGTCCCTATCCGTCGAATCAGGGGCGGCAATGGCGGGCCCGCAGCGCGGAAAACGTCTATGCCGAGATTCAGTGGGATCTTGAATTTGGATTCAATGCTTTTTTCTTTCGAGACCCGCTTTTCACGGCGGATCAGGAGCGTGTGGAGGCCTTGTGCGATCTGATCTTGGGGGATGGCGTCAAGATAGAGTTCGTTTTTGAGACACGGCCTGAACTTTTGACGCGTCCCGGTTTGATCGAGAAGCTAGCGCGTGCGGGATGCCAGGCGATCAACTTTGGAGTTGAAGACGTTCATCCAGAAATTCTGCGCTCGATTAACCGTCGGCCCGTACCACTCGACCAGATTCGAGCGACGTTGCGCGCCTGCGAGACGAGTGGGATCAAAACGACCTGTTTCTATATTTTAGGTCTTCCGGGGGCGACAAAAGAGTCGATGAAAGAGACGATCCAATTCAGCCGCGAAGTTCTGAGTCATTTCGTCGAGTATAAAGTTGCAACGCCGTTTCCCGGCACTTCTCTTTATCACCTTGCAAAGTTGAATGGTTGGATGAAGCGTGAGGGCTTCGACCAGCTTGGGGGTTACAGCGCAGCGATGCGCGTATCCGATGAATACGATGAGGGTTATTTAGAGGGCTTAGCGGAGCGTAGTGCCATCGAGTATTACTTCCATCCACGCTATCTCTATCGTTTTATCCGGCGGGGCGAATTGTTCAAGCTTTTTAAAGTCTATGCT
The DNA here is from genome assembly GCA_965216315.1 of bacterium. Classification (GTDB taxonomy): domain Bacteria; phylum UBA10199; class UBA10199; order 2-02-FULL-50-16; family JAJFLM01; genus CBDCFN01. The sequence continues at coordinate 408,468 of CBDCFN010000015.1, forward strand.
AAGACTCACTTTCAGAGACCGATGCAGTCTCTGAAGCTCGCGCACGAGCGGTCTCCGTAAAGCGCAGGGGTTTGAAGCGATAGAGTAGAATGCACCACAGGGCCTTAAATCCATCCGTTACGCCGATTTTTTTGCCGTCTTCGTAAGTGCGGCCGTGATAAGCAATGCCGACTTCATATATCCGTGCCTTTAACCGGGCCATCTTACAGGTTATTTCTGGTTCGATCCCGAAGCGGTCTTCTTCAAGGACGAGCGACTGAATCAACTCGCGACGAAAAATTTTATAACAGGTCTCGATATCGGAGAGGTTGAGGTCGGTGAGGATGTTGCAGAACGAAGTAATTACCTTGTTGCCGATATAATGCCAAAACATCAGGGCGCGATGCGCTTGATCGGAAAAAAAACGAGAGCCGTACACGACATCGGCGCGGTCTTGCTCAAGCGGTTCAAGTAGTTTGGCATAGTCGTTCGGATCGTATTCTAAATCAGCGTCCTGAACGATCACATACTGACCGCGCGCGAGGCGAAAACCGGTGCGGATCGCTTTGCCTTTGCCGTAGTTGCGCGCGAGGCGAATCACGCGCGTGTTAGTCGATTTGGCTTCGATCTGGCACAGGTGTTCGGGCGTGCGATCCGTTGACCCGTCATCAACGATGATCAATTCTTTGTCAATGTCGACGCGCTGCACCTTTTCGACGATCTCACGTATAGTATCTTGTTCGTTATAAACGGGAATAATGACGGATAGTTTCACAGCTTACCTGCCAAGAGATCGTCGTAGTATTGAATGGTTCGTTTCAGGCCATCTTCGAGAGTGACCTTGGGATGCCAGTCGAGTTGGGCCTGCGCCAGGCTAATGTCAGGGCAGCGTTGCGTCGGGTCGTCTTCCGGCAAAGGTTCAAAGACAAGTGCCGATTGAGAGCCCGTGAGATCCAAGATCAATTGAGCGAGATCGAGTACGCTTATTTCTTGGGGATTACCAAGGTTGACCGGACCAACGAAATCATCATCGCTGTGCATCAATCGGATGAGGGCATCTATCAAGTCCGTAACGTAACAGAAAGAACGTGTTTGTTCGCCTTTGCCAAAGATCGTGATTGATTCGGCTTTGAGGGCCTGCACGATGAAATTCGAAACGACGCGGCCGTCATTGAGACTCATGCGAGGACCATAGGTATTAAAGATGCGCGCGACTTTTATCGGTAGCTGGTATTGCCGGTGGTAATCGAAGAACAGCGTTTCCGCGCAGCGCTTGCCTTCATCGTAGCAAGCCCTCACGCTGATGGGATTGACATGGCCCCAATAGGACTCATTCTGGGGATGTTCATCGGGGTCACCGTAAACTTCACTCGTTGAGGCCTGCAATATCTTCGCGTTGAGTCGCTTTGACAAGCCCAGCATGTTGATCGCTCCGTGAACACTAGTCTTTGTCGTCTGTACCGGACTGCGCTGGTAGTGAGTTGGGGCTGCGGGACAGGCGAGGTTGTAGATCTCGTCGATTTCGACATAGAGAGGGAAACAGATGTCGTGACGCATCAATTCGAAGTAAGGGTTCGCGATGAGAGTTGCAATATTTCGCTTTGCTCCCGTAAAGAAATTATCAACACAAAGGACTTCGTGACCATCCCGGAGAAGTTGCTCACACAGATAAGATCCAAGAAAACCGGCGCCCCCGGTGACGAGTATTCGCTTGCTCTGTTTCATTACCGTATCCGCTTGAAAATTCCTTCAGGAATGAGTTTAGCGGATTTTGCGATCAACCACCAAAACTTTGGGACGTAAATGCTGTTTTTTTTGCGCTGGATGGCCTTGTAAATGCCTTTCCCGACCCTCTCCGCGCTCGCAAACAGCGGATTCTTGTTTCGCTCTGCGGTCATGGGCGTGTCGACGTAGCCCGGCTTGATCGTGAGCACATGAACGCCCTCGCGATAAAGCCTCTTTCTCAAGCCCTCTAAATAAGTGGTCAGTGCCGCCTTTGCGGAGGCGTAGATGTAATTATAACGGAGTCCGCGATCACCGGCGACCGACGTGATGACGGCGATTGTGCCGCTACCCTGTGCGCTCAGCCTGTTGGCGAGCGTGGTGAGTAACGAGACGGCACTCAGATAGTTGGTATGGATCTCTTGCTCCGCAATGCGAAAGTCACTTTCAGAACGCAATTGATTTCCATAGGAGCCATGGGCGATCAATACCGTGTCAAGCTGCGGGAAGGTCGTAAAAACTTCATTGATGAGACTTTTATGGCGGTTGAATTCATTTAAATCAGCGATGGCTGTTACGACCGATGCTCCGCGGTCGCGAAGATCCCCAGCGACCTGATTCAATTTATCCGGGTTACGCGCGATCAAATACAGGGTATCCCCTCGGGCGGCGAAATGTTTGGCGACTTCGTGGGCTATTTTGGAGGTGGCTCCGAGGATGAGACGTGTCGCCATAAAAGTATAGTATCAAGGCGTACTCGGTACGGGCAAGAACCAAAGCGCGCGATTAGCGCCATAAACCGCGGTCAAAAAACGCGCGCCACGGTGCTGTCCCTCGGGCCACTGGGTTCCGCTGATGATGAGAGGTGTCGTGGGAATAAGGTTTTGACTCATTGAAAAGAGGTGAATCTTGGACTCTGGCAATAGAAAGTGCAATCCTGTTATGAAGGCCGTGCGTCCGGGATAGACGGATGGGGCGTCGACATCAAAGTTGATGTGAGCGGCATAGGGGCCCAGTTCTCGGATCGAAGCGGCAATCTGGAAATGCCGGGCGAGGTAGTGTCCTTTGGAAAGGATGCGGCGATAGGCATGAGCCGTGCTCAATACGAAGGCCATAGAGACCAGAATGAGTCCCATCGCATAGGCGCGCTTCGTACTAAGTGCGAGCGTGAACCAGATTCCACAGACGACGAGGGTGCCGACGGCAAAACTCAAACTCGTGGTTCCGTATAAATACCATGGTCCTAAGCCAAATAGACTCGAGCCTGGATCATGAACAGCTGGGAACACCTGTACGCCGCGAATTGCATAGAGCAGCGCTGTTATGGCAACGATGATCAATGGTACCAGCAAGACTTTTCGCCAGCTACGCGGTTTCATTTCGGTGTAGAGCCCCAACAACGCAATTGCAATAAAGACCGCGATGAAACCTTCATTATAGCGTCCATAAATAAAATTGACCCATTCCGGGATGATTAAGATGCGCCCGGCCAAGTGTAGATTGGCGGTGAAGAACATGCCCGTGCTGGTAGTCAGTAGAAATAAGAGGGTATGTGACTCGCTATTGCGAAAGCAGCCTAGCGCTGTTTGTTGTCCGGCCTTCCATAGCGTGCGGATCAGAAAGAAAATCCCGAAGAGAAAGAGGCCGTAGGTGGCGACGGTCAGGTACCACGTCTGCCCCAGGGCTTCGATGAAGAATTCCCACCAGCCGCTAAGTGTCGATAAAGTTACGAATAAATCAGTGACCGAATGTCGAATTGCTCCGACTGCGAAAGCGACGTGCTCATTGATCCATTCGACCATGAAATACCCTCCGAGCAGACAGCTGCACCCGAGTCCTCCGGTCCAGAGAGAAAGGCGTCGTATAAACATGAGGATAATCAGATGAAGGAAACTCAAGATAATGACGGGAAAGGCCTTGCCATGGGCGGCATAGAGCAGGGGCACGATGAGTCCGAAGAGCAGAACCCAACGAATGTTGCCGCGGATGCACAATCGCCAAAAGGTGATGATAGCGCCGGTGTACAAAGGAATGAAGAGGTTTTCTGAAAGGGCAAACTGAGCATTGATGATAAAGGCGGGATAGAGTGCCGTGACAAAGGCGATCGCAGCGGCCAACTTAAGCGGCGCTTTCAGAATGCGATGGATGAGTACCAAGAGAGAAAAATAAATGGTACTCAACAGGCTGGCATTGAATAACAATACGGCTTTGTAGGCCTGCAGTGGATCCGTGAAAATCCAGAGAAAGGGCGCAATGAGGGCGGGGTAAAGGGAGGGCCTTAGGTATTGACCGGTAAGGTCCGGGATGATGCCAGAGCCGGCAAAGTAGCGCGCTGTTACCAGGAACGAAAATTCATCTGGAACGACGCTGGGAAACCGGACTTTTAAGCTGAGCGCTGCATGGAACGCGACGAGGGCGAGATACGGGATACAGTACCAAAGGCGGGACTTAGACATTCTTCAGTTTGAGAATCGCCGCAGTTTCTTCAACCGTTGCCGGCGCACGGCCGCGTTCCTTGACCTTGGTGACGGCTGCCGCGACGAGATCGCCGTTACTCGCGGCCATCTCACCACCCGGTAGATAGAAATTGTCTTCCAGGCCGACCCGGATATCGCCGCCAAGCTCCAGGGCCTCATCGATCAAGGCCCATTGCTCCCGACTAATACCAATTACCTCCCAATGCGAGTTTTCAGGCAGATTCTCCGCCATGCACTTGAGGTTACCGGGCTGAGCGGGAATGCCTCCCAAGACACCAAGAATCAACGAATAATGAAACGGCGGTTTCAAGAGTTCGAGATCGATAAAGGGCAGGGAGTTGCCGACATGCCCGACGTCGAAACACTCGAGTTCGGGTAAGGCAGCTGCGGCGTTGATATGCTCGAGGCAATAGCGAATGTCTTTGAAGGGATTGGCAAAGACGTGATCGTGGTAAAACTTCTTTTTCTTCGGGCTGTACATCGCGTAGTTCATCGAGCCCATGTTGAGGGCGGCGATCGCGGGTTTGTGGTCCGTGATGTGTTGGACGCGCTCTTCAATCGGCAGGCCGATACCGCCGCTGGAAAAATTCAAGATGACCGGACAACGTTTTTGGATCTCGGCCTTGATCTCGCCGAAGACCGCGGACTCCCATGAGGGTCCCCCCTCAGCGGTGCGTGCGTGAATGTGAACGACGGCCGCGCCGGCCTCGTAGGCCCGCTGGGCCTCTTCGGCGATCTCGACGGGTGAATAGGGAATCGCCGGGCACTGTTCCTTCTTGGCGAGGACACCGGTGAGCGCACAGGTAATGATACATTTATTTGACATATTGTTAGCGATTAAATCCCCCTAACCCCCCTTTACAAAGGGGGGATCAAACGGGGCTGACTCCATGTTTTTTTGGTAACTGCTGAACCTGTTTATTGGCCGTCAACTCCAACGCCTCCCATAGGACCTTGCGCGTATCCCGCGGATCGATGACCTCGTCGATGTAATGTCCCGCCGCCGCCTGCTCGACGGAGATACGTTTGGCATATTCCTCGACCAGTTTCTTGCGCACCTCTTCGCCGCCTTTTTCGATCTCCTTGCGGAAGATAATATTGACCGCGCCTTCTGCGCCCATTAAGGAGATCTCCGCTGAAGGCCAGGCATAGACGCGATCGGCTCCGAAGGAGCGCCCGCACATCGCGTAGTAACCCGCGCCGTACGCCTTGCGGATCACGACGGTTAGTTTGGGAACACTGGCGCGGCTAACCGCGTACAGAAGCTTGGCGCCATGCCGAATGATGCCGGCCTTTTCGACCTTGCTGCCGACCATGAAACCGGGAACGTCTTGTAAAAAGATCAACGGGATGTTGAAGGCATCGCAGAGGTTGATGAAACGGGCGCCCTTGTCGGCCGAATCGTTATCGAGGATGCCGCCTGCGACCTGGGGTTGGCTCGCGACGATGCCGACCGGGTGACCGCCGAGACGGGCAAAGCTCGTGATCAGCGTCGGGCCGAACGCGGGTTTCAGCTCCAGCAGCGAGCCACTGTCCGCAATAAGCTTGAGGATGTCGCGCATGTCGTAGGGTTGACGCGAGTTGTCGGGGAGAATGTTCAAAATTTCATCCGAGATCAACTGGCCTTTTTCTTCGGTTTCAATCTCTTGTCGCGGGGGTGTTTCCCCACTGTGCGCAGGAAAGTAACTTAAATATTTTCGGATGGTACGGATGCAGTCTTCGTCATCCGACGCTTCGTAATCGGCGACCCCGGAGACTTCACAGTGGACGGTCGACCCGCCAAGGTCTTCGACGCTGACTTCTTCGCCGGTGACCGCCTTGACGAGCGGGGGGCCCGCGAGGGCCATCGACGAGGTCCCCGCGACCATCGGAATAAAGTCACACAAGGCGGGGATGTAGGCCGTGCCGGCGGCACAGGGTCCCATCACCGCGGCAACGGTCGGGATGACCCCGCTCATTTGGATCAACTCGTAAAATACCGAACCGCTCTCGGCGAAATGCGAGCCGGCGACCTCTTGGATGCGTGCGCCGGCAGAGTCGACCAACCAGATCAAGGGCACACGTTCCTGCACCGCCATCTGGCGGATGCGCGTCGATTTGCGTTCGTTGACCTCACCGATCGTGCCCGCCATCACGGTAAAATCGTAGGCGATGACGTAGGCCTTGCGGCCGTTGATCGTGCCGTGTCCCGCGACCATGCCGTCGGCGGGAGTTGCCTTGTCCTTCATGTCGGGATGATAGGATTGATGGTGATCGAGGGAGCCCTGCTCGACGAAGCTCCCTTCGTCAAAAAGTTTGGCGATGCGTTCACGCGCGGTGAGTTTGCTGTCGAGGTGCTGCTTGCGCACCGCCTCCTTGCCGCCCATCTCGCGTGCCTTGGCTTGCAGCGCACTGATGTGATCGCTTTGGTCTTTAAGTTTCCCCATCGCGTCCTCGCATGCTCGGCGTTTTATTCACCTTTGTCAAAAAATAATCGGATTCGCGTTATCATTTTGAGAATATTCTCATTTTGATAATGAAATGAAATAAAAAACAATATAAATATCAAATAGTTATCAAGGAAATGCCCCTTCGTGCATGGCATGGTAATTGCATTGAAATGCACGCGACCAGTTGATTACTGATTTTAGTGAAGGGGGAGTCATGCTCAAAAAGATAATTTTGATCACATTCTGCGGTTTGTTTGTGTTCGGATTCAACATTGCAACAAGAGTTGATGCCGCCGAACTTAAAGAAGCACCTCGTGAAATAATGGTGGTGCGCCCCACGATTCTCCAACAGGACACCCTTCAAATCAACGAAGTGCCTTTTACTAAGTTGAAGCGTCTCGCCTATGAAGTGCTCGCACTTAAAGAACAGATCGGTCAGAAAAAATATCAGGCCTGGGTCGCGCGAGAAGCGAGAATCAAAGCCTTGGCCGATCAAATATCCATTCCTAAAACGGATACGAACTTACTCAGCCAAAACTCGATTCGGTCAAAAGTTTCCTCCAGCTTTTTTGGAAACTTATTCTCCCGCTTCTTCGGTAAGCAAGATGATGCCAAGACGATTGAAAGCAAACCAATCAAGTCGGTACTGCGACCGGAACTCGAGCAAAAGCAAATACGTGCCGCAGCTATTAAACCCAGTGCAACCCCAAGCTTCGGCAAGCTGGCCGTGCAAGAGCGCCTCAGAAATCAAGAGATAAAACGGTTGGAGAATAAAATTGCGGATAAAGTGGAGGTAATTTCCGGTTTAATTGAGTCAATCTTTGGGAGTGTTCCGACAGATGTGCAGATCGACGGCTCAAGCCTTAAACTGGAAGCGGCTGTCGCGACCATAGCTAGCTTAGCCTGGGCCGATGCCATCACCAGGCTGCCGCTTTCCGGTGTGGGTACACGTTTTAGATTAGAGGCCAACGCAAACCAGAACGTCTTTTTTGGAATTCAGCAAGATGATGCGAGCTATGCGAACTCGCCTTATTTGGCCTATTTTATGCTGCTCAATCGCATTTCCCAGTTACGATCCCAGAGTTCCCTGGATGAAGATGCGTTGCATCTTGCCTATCGCCAGCTCGAGTATCAGCAAGCGCTACTGAATAACGCCCTCTTTAATAATCCGACCCGGGGAGTTTCTGCCATCGATGCCGCGTTAACGGAGGCTATCTTAGCCCTGCACGAGCGCTTGGTAAATAACGGCCGTTCCATTTTAGCCAAAGATTTCTTTAATAAGAATTTGCAGGTCTCGGCCTTTTTCATGGAGGCTCTTAAGTCCGTTCATACCTCGCAGTTTGTACGCTATCTGTGTTTGCCCGCGCAGATTGAGCGCCTTGATAGCATCACCTGGGCGGAACAGTGCGATAAAAGCGAAAACAGCCTACTGTATAAAACGATTGGTGGTGCCAATTATGCAAATTCGGCGCTTAAGCTACGAGGTGGTTTGCTGATCGCCGAACCCAAGGTGCGGGGCATGCCCCTGGCCATGTTGAATCTCAATGGTGGTGCCTTATTTGGCCATCCGGCCATGAGCCTAATAGAATTTTTTCAGAATCACTATCTGGACCCTGTGAGTCTCGGCGAAGGATGCTCGGCCCACGAAGCCGTTGCCAACGGGGGCGCCTGTAAGAGTCAGATTTCCTGTCAAATTCAGGCTGCTTTGGCCAGTGGGGGCAGCATTGATCCCATGCTACCTGGTCTGACTCCCTTGACCGGTACCTTGCACTCCGAATTTACGGTTCACGGGGTCGCACGGAGTGAGTTGGATATCTCATTTTGCGGCGCTGCTGGGAGTAAGCCTGGTGGTAGTTTTCTAGGACGCGACTGGTCCTGTCTCTTGCCGACGCGGAGTTCACCCTTTGGTCCGATTGATCCGGCCACGGGTAATTTTGTCAGCGGTGAAATCCGAAGGATTCACGAATGTGTGGGCGAGACGGCTTTGGCTGATGGACTTGTCGAGGTCTCTTTGTCTGTCGATGGTGGACCGTCCTTTAAACAAATCAGTCGTGACTGCATGGGGGATTTTGCTAGCGATACGCGCGCGGAACAAATGGCTCGAAGCACTCGCGGCAGTTTTGAACAAATATTTGGACGTACGGGTGAGCTTTTTCAGGGCGATGGAAAGAGTTTTACAAACCATTGTCGATCACTCGCTGGGTTCTTGGCACCGGGAGCGAGTGCATCTGTTGAGGCCTTTATGCAGGCTGAAGCCGAAACAATAGTTTCTCGCGCGATTCAACAAGCGGAGCAAGACTTTGCTTCCGCAGAAATGAGAATTGATTTTCCAGTTGAGGGTGAAACGGATCAATCCCGGACTCGACTGCACAATTTTGCCAAGCGAGTCGCGTCTATTGCTATCGGTCTCATGAAGCGTCAAATGGGGGGCGGACAAGGGTTGCCAGAAGCTGACGCGGGAGAAGCCGTCGCTAGAGATCGCATTGAGCAAGCGAGCGAGGATTATGAAAGACAAACGCAAACCGCAGACGCGGGCACTTCAAATCAATGCGATCCGGCCTCGAGCGCTCGGTGCTCTAGTGCCTGTACCCCCTTCGATCAAATGCTGGCCGATCAAATGGAATGTCCGGATGGCGATTCAACAGCGGAAGGCATTAGAGCTGCCGCCTGTCTCTTTGCGGTGGATACCTGTGGGGACATCGCCCAAGAGGCTGCGGACATGCAGATCAATAGCCTAACGGCCTGCTTTGAGGCCCCGGAGCTGAGGACTTTTGCGAGTTGTATCGCGTCTAACTGTCCGGAAGATAATCCTACTTGCTGCGCCGAGGCCGGGGGCGAGGCGCCGGCAGCGACGGCCGAAGACCTGACGGGTGTCGGGACGCCGGGTGCCAATCCAGGTCCTGAGGGCGGCTTTGCGCCCAGCGATGATAGTCCAAGGATTCCGGTGGTCATTGGAGGGCCCCGCGGCAATTGAGCGAGGATTTCGTCGGCCTTATCTTTGAGTTGGCTTAAAAAAGCCGTTTCTAGCCGCTTTCAGCCAATTTTTCGAAAATTTGCTAATTTTCGCAACCTTGCGACTTAAGGGCCGATAACGCTTCTGTGTGTAAGGTGTGTGCGTTGGGTGCTGATAACCTTATCCCAATAATATGAAAATTCTCATGGAGGTGCGATCATGGGTGTTGATCCATTGCAAACGGCGGGTTCTTTTGCGGAAGCGCTGAGTCTCTATACCAATAATAACGAGTTACAGGTTCCGACTGACATACCGGCTGACGGTATCCCCCTCGCCAACTACCTGGATCCGGTGATCCTCGGTCAGTTCGAGGCGCGGATGGGGAGCAATACCCAGCTCCGCGGGGAATGGCTGCAGGCCAAGGCGGCCGTGGATTTTTTACAGACGACTGTGAATAGCATGGGAACCGATCCCGATCCGCTGACGATTTCGGCGGCGGAGTTTCGCCTGCTCAGTGCCGAGTCGCAAGCGGATGTCTTATTGGCACTCGGTGTGTTGCAATTATTCGCCGAATCGACGTCGAGCCAGTCACAGGTCGAGGTGCTTGCTACGGAAGGAAACTACTACCGTGCGGACCCCTTAAATCTCGTTATTACGCGACCGGAGAATTCGGAACCGGTGGAAGCGACGCTACGCTTTGTCTCTGGCGGTCCGGAGCACACCATAACGGTCACTTTACAACCGGGCCAAAACGAAATTGAATTCCTGGCGGCCGGTAAAGCGCGTGAACTCGCCAATGGGATGCCACGGCGGCGTTGGAGTGGAGCCATTGAGGTCGTCGTTGCTGATGAAGGGACGGTAACAACTGATAATGTTGTCTTGCGCGGCAGTGGTGGCGCAGGCTACCGTACCATGCCTCCACCGCTCTAATTGCTAGGGCGTCTTCGTAGATTCCGGAGCCGTTTCTTGCACGACCCCTGCACTGATGATGATCTTCATCGCCAGTTCGACCTTCATATCGAGGATGATCAGATCTTCTTCGGGTAACATCAGCATGTAGCCAGAGGTGGGATTCGGCGTGGTGGGGAGGAAGACGTTGACGAGTTTCTGGCTGGTCTTGGCCTGAATCTCGCCACTTGCTTCGGTCGTGACGAAGGCTAGGGCGTAGCTGCCCTTGCGCGGGTATTCAATCAAGGCGACCTGCTTAAAACTCTTGCCTTCTTCCGAAAAGGTCAACGAGACGAACTGCTTAAGGGCCCGGTAGACGCCCTTGCCGAAGGGGACCTTGAGGAGGATGCGGTCACCAAGGTGCAATAGCTTCTTCCCGAAATAGAGTCGTGTCAGCACACCCACTAACAAGATAATTGCGATCGTCATCACGATGCCGACGCCGGGGATTTCGCGGCCAAAGATCTGTTCCGGTTGGAGAAACTTCGGCATCAGCGAACGGAAGAAATCATCGGCCCACAAGATCAAGACCTTGAGGATCCAGATCGTCATGACGATGGGGATGAGGGTCGCCAGTCCGGCCAAGAAATAATTTTTGAGGATGGTGCGGAGTGTCGAGAAGGCGGACATTATTTGAGGCTCACACCGTCTACGTAGATCTTGGTGATGCGTTCCGGGGTCGTTTCGTTGATGAGGGTCAGTGCCACTTGTTCGAGGGGAAGTTTGTCATTGGTTTCAACGACGATAAAATCGGCCGCCTTATTCGCTTCGATCGAACCACTGACGTCATTCCAACCGATGGCTTGGGCCCCTTCGAGGGTCGCCATGCGGAGGAGTTCCTCGGCGCTGAGTGATTCATTGGCGATGTCACCGTGGAGTTTGAGCGCGGCGCGCAACAGGTCCCAGACGGATTGCTGCGTGGCGGCCCCAAAGGTGCCGGTGCCGAGGCCAACCGAGACGCCTTGGGCTCTCAATTTGCGCACGGGGGCGAGGCCCAGGTCAAAGTAACGGGCACTGGCCGGGAGATGCGCGACCTTGCAGCCGGAGCCTTTAATCGTGGCAAAGTCATCCTCAGCGAGATGAGTGCAACCGACTAAAAGCGGGCGACAGCGGAGAAAGCCGACTTCCGCGAGAAACTGAATCGGCGTCTTGCGTTGGGCGAGCGGTCGTTCTTCTTCCCAGCCCAAACGGGGAAAGAAAATGTCCGCGATCTCCCCTTTGGACTCATAGAAAAATTCCATTTCGCTAAAACTCGAAGCGGCGCGCAGGCTGACCGGGAGTCCGGCGCCACGGGCATGCTGGGAGATGATCGTGAGTAATTGTCGCGACAAAGCGTAGGGGGAGTAGGGAGCGATGCCGGGGCGAATGCGTGCGAGGTTCAATTCTCTGATGTCATCGACGAGTTCAAAGGCGGCATCGTAGTGGGCTTGTTGTTCTTTTTTTGGAGCCCCGGTGATTTCCGGGGAAACGAGCAGGCGGAGGCCGGCTTCTTTGACCGTCTCGAGGATGCCGGAATAGTTGCTGGTATCGGCGATGGTTGTCACCCCCCAAGACAGGGCACGTTGCAACCCTTCTAGAATCGCGGCGCGCCGTTTGACGGCGGATTGTTCCCGCCGAAATTCTAGGGCTTCAATCTGCCATTCGATGTAACGCGCGGGGATTTCCTCCGGATTGTAGACGCTCATGTCCAAACAGGCATGCGTATTGACCAGACCGGGCATCAAGGCGTGGTGATCAAAACGGCGGAACGGGGCGTCGGGGTACTGGGCGGCGAGTTCTTTCTGGGTCCCGACGGCGATAATCTTGGCGCCCTCGATCGCGATGGCCCCCTCGAGGATGGGAGGGCCGGCGATGGGCAGGACGTAGCGAGCGCCTATAATCTCCATGGAAGGAGCACTAGCAGAGGGCTTTCAGGGATGCAAGACACAGTTATCGATGAGCCGTACCGGACCGACGAAGGCCGCGACGGCATAGACCGCATCACTTTCCACGGTTGTAATCTTTTTCAAGCTCTCGGCGTCTCGAATGGCCGCATAGTCCATGATGACGGTTTTCTCCCCGTTTAGGAGTTGATTCGCAGCGCCCAAGAGGCGTTCGACATTGCGTTCACCGCTGTTGAAAGCGGCCTGCACGGCCTGTGTGGAACGAGACAGGACGAGGGCATGTTGGCGTTCCACTTCATTGAGGCGGCGATTGCGGGAGCTCAAGGCGAGGCCGTCGGGCTCTCGGACAATGGGATGGGGAATGATTTTAATCCGCAAGTTTAGATCCATGACCATGCGGCGTATCATTGCGAGCTGTTGGAAGTCTTTTTCTCCGAAGACGGCGACGTCCGGAAGGACCATGTTAAAAAGTTTCAGTACGACGGTGGCGACGCCATCAAAGTGACCTTTGCGAGCCGCGCCACAGAGATCCTTGGTCACCTTTTTAACTTGTACATTGGTCTGGAAGCCCTCAGGGTACATTTCAGCCACGCTTGGAATGAAGACGGCATCGACGCCTTCGGCCTTACATATGAATAGATCGTCCGCTTCACCTCGCGGGTATTCTTTTAAGTCTTCCTTGTTATCAAATTGGAGCGGATTGACGAAGATCGAGACGACGACTTGATCCGCATGTTGGTGGGCGTAGTTAATGAGGCTGACGTGGCCCTCGTGTAAGGCGCCCATGGTCGGAACCAGGCCCAGCTTACGGTCCCTGCTCTTTGTTTCGCGAGACCACGACTGCATTTCGGCGACGGTGCGGATGACTTCCATGGCTTTAGCCTCGCACAAATGCCGCATAAATTCATCCGGAGATTAACAGTGGTGCGCCGTATTTTAAGGGTAGCGGGTGTATGAACCTGGAGTCCAGTCGAATGAGCGGATCATCTCTTCTGAGACTTCCATGGGTTCTGATGAATCGACATGTGTGTTTTCACCGGCTCGAGCAGCTTCGACCATGGCCTCCCAGTAATGATAGGCCTCACCTTCATGTGCCCTTAGGCGGTGTACGCCATGGGGAGACAAAAACCCCCCGTCGTTGAGTTCGGGCGCATACCAGTCATAGATCGATTGGAGTTTGTCTTGAATGATCTCGGGTGCCACTCCATTCAACGCCATCTCAATGATGCCTTTATACTCCCCTAGCCGTGCACGATCATTCTGACTTAACCTAGTTAGATTGTGGCGCTGAACGGATTCGCTATCCCTGCGCAACCTATTGGCTTTGATATTGCGACCTCCTTGGTGGCCTTCATGGAGAGGAATCCCATAGATTTTTCGAGACTCTGAACCCCTTCGCAACATATTACGATCTTTGTCGGTCCATGCGGAAACCGATATGTAGGGTCGGTCATCCTCTCTCAACACGTTGGTGAGATTGGGAGGACTGACCAGGTAGAACAGACCAGTGGCGAGGACCTCCTCGGAGGTGTCTCGTGATAGGACTTGCAAGCCGTTCGCAATCACAATTCCGGTCCAGCTGAGCAATGCAGTGCGCTCTTCACTTACCGCTAAGATTAATTCCTGAACCCCCCGAGCCAATAAACGGCTTGTAGTTTTCCCTGCATGTGAAACGGGTTCTGTTTGCAAAAACTCATGAAAGTGGTGACCGTCAGGGCTCAAGAAAATACGTCGTGTGGGTGTAAAATTATTGTGTAAACTAGACGTTATTTCGACCAAATGCGTTCCAGTACTATGATCGACTAAGACCTGCGCCTCAGGGAATGGTTGCTGGCGATAAATCTGGGTTAAAGCTCCGGGCACGAGGCCACGCAAGAAATGATTAAAGATACCTGCAGACATGACAACTCCCTTCAAAACCTTCTAGAAGGTTACACTACCACACTCTCTGCGGCCCTTATCGAGTGGAATTTAGAAAAGTTGTGCCTTGGTCAGTCGAATTATCTTAGGATTTCTTTTCTAGAGGCGCGGGTATCTCTTTTCTTTTTAAAGAAAAGCTCTCATCTTCACTCGGAAACGAGCCGTTGCGCACATCGCTGGCGTAGTGGTTGACGGCCTCGCGTATCGTGTCTTCCAGGGCGGCATAACGGCGCAAAAACTTCGGTTGAAAACTGTTGTCCATTCCCAACATGTCATTGATGACGAGGACTTGACCGTCGCAGTGGGGACCCGAGCCGATGCCGATTGTCGGGATGGTCAACGACGCGCTGACCTTCTGAGCGACTTCGGCGGGGATGCCTTCAAGGACGAGGGCGCAACAGCCGGCATGCTCTAACGCATGTGCCTCGCGGATCAGTTCTTGGGCTTCATCGGGGGTCTTGCCCTGGATGCGATACCCTCCCATCGCGTGGACGGATTGCGGTTGGAGACCAATGTGTCCCACGACCGGGATGCCGATCGTGACCATCTTTTCGACGGCGGGCAGAACTTCGTCGCCGCCTTCTAATTTGACCGCTTGGGCCCGACCTTCTTTTAAAAGACGGCCGGCATTACGAATCGCTTCGTCGACCGAGGCCTGATAGGACAGAAAGGGCATGTCGGTGACGATGAGCGGACGCGGCGCTCCACGCGCGACACAGGCTGAGTGATAAATCATTTCGTCGATCGTGACGGGTAGAGTGCTGTCTTTGCCTTGGACGACCATCCCGAGCGAGTCGCCGACGAGCAGGACATCGATATCCGTCGCGTTTAAGATACGTGCCATCGCGTGGTCGTAACAGGTGACCATCGTGATCGGCTCACCGGCGGTTTTTTTCTGCCGCAGCTTAGGGATGGTGAATGAGTCCGGGTTCTTCATTTAGGCCCCCAGCGCGACATAATGTTTCTTGTCACGCTTCTTATTAAATATCTCATTATACAAGCTCAGATAGTGTTCTTCGTTATTCACGAAATCGAGCTTCGTACAATTGACAACAAGCAACGGACTTTCATTATAGTCAAAAAAGAAAGACTTGTAAGCCTCCAAGACGTTTTCCAGGTATTCGATTTTCAGTTTTTTTTCATAGGCGACTTTGCGTTGTTTGACGTGTTTTTTGAGCTGGTGCGCATCGGCCTCGAGGTAGATTACGAGGTCCGGTTTGGGCAGGCCTTCGATCAGCTCGGTGTAAAGCTGCCGGTAGAGTTGGAGTTCGTCGTCTTCCAAGTTGAGTTCGGCAAAGACCCAATCTTTAAGAAAGGAATAGTCGCTGATCGTAATGCCTTCCGACTCCGCTTCTCGCTGCAGGTGCTGCTGTTGCTGGTAGCGCGAGAGCAAGAACGCCAGTTGGGTTGAAAAGGCATAACGTTGGGGGTCTTCGTAAAAGCGTTGCAAGAAGGGGTTCTCGTCTGGTTGTTCGAGAAAGAGTCGGGCATCCAGGTCCGCGGCGAGGCGTTTGGCGAGGCTGGTCTTGCCGGCCCCGATCGGGCCTTCGATTGCGATGTAGCGAGGTTGCGACATATAGGATGGCTCTACCAGACCGAAGGGGCATTGTCTAAGAATTGCGTAATATGCGACCAAATTGGTCATCTATTGCATTTCCCGCTATAATCTGGTTGACTCAGCGATTCAGGGCACAATGGAGAGGACTTGATAAGTGATTAGAAACACTCAGGAATTACAAGGGGCTTGGGCCAAACAAATCGAAGAATTTGAGCAGGCGGTCCAGGATTTTCTCGCTCAAAAGATCAGCGACGCCAAATTTCAGCGCATGCGACTCCAGAATGGGGTCTATGGTCAACGCCAAGATGGTGTCCAGATGATCCGCATTAAGATTCCTTACGGGGGTCTCAGTGCCGAGCAATTTGAACGCATCGCGGACGTCTGTGAAAAGTATTCTAAGGGCGTCGCCCACATCACGACCCGTCAGGATATTCAAATTCATTTTGTCCAAGTGACGAACGCGCCGGCTTTGATGCGCGATCTCGGCGAGGTTGGCATTACCACCCGCGAAGCCTGCGGCAATACCGTGCGTAATGTCACGGCCTGTCCCTATGCCGGCTGTGCCGCCGACGAGCCCTTTGATGTGACGCCTTATGCGCAGGCCTTTGCCTACCACATGCTCTGGAATCCGATTTGTCAGAACATGAGTCGCAAATTCAAAGTTGCCTTTGAAGGCTGCCATGAAGACCATGCGCGTATTCGTATCCATGACATTGGCTTGCAGGCCCGCATTCAAGACGGCAAACGCGGGTTTAAAGTCTATGTGGCGGGAAGCCTTGGTTCCTCCCCGATGACGGGGCATCTTTTTTATGAGTTTATGCCGGTGGAAGAGATGATTCCCTTTGCCGAGTCAATCTTACGCGTCTTTGATCGTTATGGGGAACGCAAGACCCGTTCAAAGGCGCGGATGAAATTTGTCGTCAAGACCTTGGGCTTTGAAAAGTTCAAGGAACTCGTCGACGCCGAGCGGGCTGCGCTCAAGGTGGACCCGGCTTGGAACGATTATCTCAAGACTATTTCAGATAGCGAGCAAAGCGAGCGAGAGGGGGAGGCTCGGCGAGGTCCCCTTGCCGAGGGGGCGACGCAAGCCCCTATAATCGCTGAGACGCCGGACTATCTTGAATGGAAGCAAAGCAACGTGCGCCCTCAGGGCCAGGACGGGTACTCAATGGTCGATATTCGTTTACCACTCGGGGATATGGTGCCGGATCAAATGCGCCCGCTGGCCGGATTGTTGCGCCAATACGCTAATGGAAAGATACGGATGACGATCGAACAAAACATGGTCGTGCGTTGGGTTCGCAACGAAGACCTGCCGTCATTCTATCAAGAGCTCAAAAAACTTAAGATGCATCATGCGGGTGTCGATTCCGTCTATGATATCCTCGCCTGCCCGGGCACGGATACCTGCCGTTTGGGCATTGCCGGATCACGTCCCTTGGCTTCGGTGCTCGAAGAACGACTCCAAGCTGAAAATGGAAAGATCTCCGAGCTGGCAAAAGACATCCACATCAAGATCTCCGGTTGCCCGAATTCGTGCGGCCAACATCATTTGGGTCAGATTGGTTTTCACGGGGCGGCCTTGCCGCAAAAGGGTCATGTTGTACCGGCCTTTCAACTTCATCTCGGTGGTGGGGCCACTCCGGATAAGACGACGATCGGTCAGATTGTCATGAAGATCCCTTCCAAAAACGTCCCGGAGGCGACGGTGCGTTTGATCACGCACTATGCGGAACAGCGCCGGGACGGCGAAGAATTTAACGCCTTTTATGCGCGCATCGGTCGCGAGGCGACGCAAGAACTTCTGCATGAATTCGAGCAAGTGAAGACACACGAAGAAGATCCTGAATTCTACGTCGATTGGGGGGACAAAGAAGAGTTTGGGTTGCAGAAAGGTGTCGTCGGCGAATGCGCGGGTTCCCCAGTCTCCGATGTTGTACCGGTACTGGCCGATGCGGAGGCCCCGCTCGAACAGGCGCGGGCCTTGTCGAAGCACGGCGAACATGATGCCGCCATGGCCAAGGCCTACGAAGCGATCGCCAAGGCCGCGGATGTCTTGCTCTACACCAAGATGGTGCAGACCTTTAACTCTTTAGAGAGCATTCAGGAGTTTGATAATCATTTTGTGCGTACCGGGGAATTCAAAGAGCTCGACGGCTTTCGCGCGGATATGGACAGCTTGATTGCGGCCGCTCCGAGTGAGGCGAGTGCCCAGGCCTTGATTGAAAAGGCCGAGGCTGTCTTTGGCCACGTCAGAGCGAAATAGCTACGCGATCACCTTGAGCGACCGGATCTCCTGAAAATCTTGATCAAAGGTGACGAGGTGCACTTTTGGTACTTCCTTGAGAAATAGCAGTATCAAAACGTCATGGAAATTAAAACGGCCCTGGTGACGTGTCATGGTAGTGATAATTGTCTTGTAGTGAGTGGGAATCAATTCGTAGAGGCAAAGGATCGGGTAATCGCTAATTGCGGCGCGGAATCGCTTGGTGAAATTGGCAAATTCGGCCTGCAGGCCTTTGGATTCGCAGCGTTTCGCAAAGACGCTCAAGACTTCGTTAATGATGGCATCGCTAATAAAAAATTGGACTTCGACAGTTTGGATTTCCGTCAATAAATGAACGGCCCGTGCGTGATGGACATCGCGGGCGTCCAAGAGGGCGACCAGAAAATTGGCATCCAGCAGATATTGCGGGAGCTTATTCGAAATACGCATCGGCATCTTCGACCGCATCGCCACCGAGGGAGACGATGCCAACCAGCTTCTTGAGATCTTGTTGGGGTGGCTGCTTGATCGGACGCACTGAGTCTTCTTTTTCCAAGAAATCGCGGATCAAGGCCATTACCAAGCCGGTCTTTTTGTAGCCTTGTTCCCGACAAACTTGGTCCAGTTTTTTCGCCAGTTCAGGCTCAAGTCGTAGGGTAAATGCGGACATGTCATTTATCTCCTCTGTACATTAATGGTATCAAAAGGTATCATTTGATGCAAGAAGGTTGCTTAATAAAAAAGGCGGCCCTAAGGCCGCCCTTTAATGCAAATCTTGACGGGCGCAGCAAGCAGCGCCCCTACAATCAACTATTCAACCTCAAACAAATCTTTCCAGGGCTTCGCGCCTTTTTCGAGGACGTCGTTGAGCATCTGGATATTCTGCACCCCGCGGTCTTGGAGCCAGGTTTCCAGTCCGGCTGCGCCTTCTTTACCGAAAATCGGAATGCCTTCTTTCCAGGTGGCTCGTCCGCAGAGCACGCCGTTGTAGGACACACCCGCTTCACCCGCCAACTCGAGACTCTCGCGGAACTCCGCATCACTGACCCCGGCGGAGAGGTAGATGAAAGGCAGCTTGGTGGCACTCGCGGCCTCGCGGTAATGGGCGAGGGCGTCTTGCATTGAATATGCGACCTGGCCGGCAAAAGAGCGGCTTCCCTCGATGCACTTGACGTTGACCGGGATCTCCACCTTGAGGACCGAGACGTGATACTTAGGGTCGGAATATTCCGCCATGCTTTTGGCGACAATCTCCGGTTTTTTCTTGGCGTATTCGACATCGGTCTTGGGGTCTTCATCGTTGAGGCCGTAACCGACAAACTCCAAGAAGAAGGGCATGTCATGGGCATCACATTCTTCCCCGACCTTTTGGGTGAAGTCGTGTTTTTGCGCGTTGATGCCGGCGTCTTCATCCGGGTGATAATAGATCAACAGTTTAATCGCGTCGGCGCCGGCTTCCACGGCTTGGGCGACGCTCCAGTTCTCTAAGAGTTGAGGCATCTTGCCGGGGACGGCATTGTCATAACCGGTCTGTTCGTAGGCCAGGAGCAGGCCCGCGTTTTCGCTGCGCTGCTTGGCGGCTTCAAGGCCGTATTCAGGATCCAATAAAATGGCGCTGGCATAAGGGGTCAGGACTTTCGTGACCACCGTTTTGAATTCCGCCATCACTTCATCGGTGATTTCCGATGGCGTCAGCCCTCGCTCTTTGGCGATGGACTTTTTGAGTGAGCCGCGCTGATCCATGGCGGCGGCTGAGATATATCCCTTGTCGTGGCTCAATCTGAGCATGCGGTCGAATTTCTTTTTACTGATCTTCATTGAGTGAATCCTCCTAAATTAACTTAATGCTTCCTTCATTCTCTTTAAGCCTGCTTTGATGTTTTCCATCGAGGTGGCATAGGAAAATCTGACATAACCCTCGGCCCCAAAACCGATCCCCGGAACGACGGCAATCTTGGCCTGGTCGAGTAAATAGTCGGCGAGTTCTGTTGAGGTACTAATTGTCTGGCCTCCAAACGCTTTTCCGAACAGGCCACTGACGTTGGGAAAGACGTAAAAGGCGCCTTGGGGGGTCGAACATGAGACGCCCTCAATCTCATTGAGTCCCGCGACGATGACGTCGCGTCGCTTTTGAAACTCTGCGACCCAATCGTTGAGAAAATCTTGGGGGCCGTCGTAGGCGGCGACGCAGGCCCACTGGGTCGCCGTGGCGATATTGGTTGTGACCTGCCCCTGGAGTTTGGCGCAGGCCCGCATGATTTCGCGCGGTCCGGCGACAAAACCCATGCGCCAGCCCGTCATGGAATAACATTTACTGGCGCCGCTGCAGACGATGCTCCGCTCTTGCATGCCGGGTTGCTCAGCGATGCTGCTAAATTCAAACCCGTCGTAGATGATTTTTTCGTAGATATCGTCAGTTACGACCAGAACGTCGCGCTTTTTGAGGACCTCGGCGAGGGCCCCCAGTTCATCGCGGCTGTAAGCAGCACCTGTCGGATTGGAAGGGGAGTTTAAAACAAAGTATTGCGTTTTTTCAGTGATGGCGGCGTCCAGTTGTTCGGGCGTGACCTTGAAACCGTTGCGGTCGGATGTCTCGATGATGACCGGCTTGGCATCGTTGAGTTCAACTTGGGGTGGATAGCTCACCCAGTAAGGGGCTGGGATGATGACTTCGTCGCCCGCTTGCAAAAGGACCTGGGCTAAATTGTACAGGGAGTGTTTGCCCCCGCAGGACACAACGATCTGGTCCGGTTCGTACTTGAGGCCCTGATCCCGTTCCAACTTGTTGATGATTGCGGCCTTGAGTTCGGGGATGCCATCAGCGGCCGTGTACTTGGTTTTGCCGGCCTTGAGGGATTCGACGGCCGCGGCCTTAATATGTTCCGGCGTATCAAAATCCGGTTCACCGGCGCCAAAGCCAATCACATCAATACCATCCGCCTTCATTTGTTTGGCCTTGGTTGTGATGGCCACTGTCGGTGAGGGCTGGATGCGTCCGATGCGTTCTGAGAGTCGGTAAGCCATTACAGTAACTTTTCCTTTAAGCGTTTTTCGACCCGGGGATCCAACATGCCTTCACAGGACCCACCGTACTTGACAATTTCTTTGATCAAGGTCGAACTCAAATGGGAATAGCGCGATTCCGTCATCATAAAAATCGTGTCGATCGAGTCATCGAGTTTGCGATTGGCATGCGCCATTTGGAATTCGTATTCGTAGTCGCTCACGGTGCGCAAACCGCGGAGGATGGCATTGGCGTTACGTGATTTGGCATAATCGACCAAGAGCTTGTCCGTGAAGCTATCGATAATCACGCGATCGTTGTCACCCAAGAGTTCGCGGAGCAATCCCTCGCGTTCTTCCACAGTGAACACCGTCTGTTTGGTTGAATTGACGGCGATCGCGACGATGATCTGATCAAACAGCTCCAACCCGCGTTCCACGATATTCACGTGGCCGTGGGTGATCGGATCAAAGCTCCCCGGATAAATGGCAACACTCGCGCTCATTGCGAATTGTGTCTACGATAGGGAAAGCGCGGCCGCAAGGGCTTTCTCCAAGCCGGCTATATCCTTTCCAAAAAGCTAATCAGGGTCTGTCCATAGGTCCGGGTTTCATCGACCTTAAAGTCGTCAGTCGCCTTAATGGGTTCGCGGGGGGAATGCTCGACGATGATGAGGCCATTATCCGCAAGAAGGGGGCCGAGCTCGTTGAGCGTCCTCATTACGAGCCCCTCGTCATAAGGTGGATCGACAAATATTAGGTCGAAGTTGACCCTTTTCTCTCCCAGCTTTTGGAGGGTTTGGTCAACGCTGAGTGGCACGATCTCGGCCTGGCTGGTAAAGTCGCAGGTCTCCAGATTCTTTTGCAAGGCGATGATGGCTTGACGGCTATTATCGACAAAAGTCGCATGACTTGCCCCGCGGGAGAGGGCCTCAATGCCGATGGCCCCGCAGCCGGCGAAGAGATCCAGAACAGTGCAACCGTTGATATCCCCCAGGATATTGAAGATAGCCTCTTTGACCTGGGCGAGAGCAGGGCGCGTGCCCGGCCCCTTGGGGGCGACGAGTTTGCGATTTTTTGCGGAGCCGGCAATAACGCGCATACTTAGTCGTAGTTTTTTTTATTTGCGAACGCAATCCCACTGCGTTGTGAACCGATAAGGCAACAAGTCTAGGGACTTGAACATTTTACATTCATTTTACTTGTTTGGGGACCGCAGCGGGATTATATATCTAAGAATAACAAAGGAATAAAACCATTATCAAACAATTCACAAAATACATCAGTGTTGTTGGCATCGCATTTTTTGTCCTCAATGGTTGCGGGAATACCTTTGGTCCGGAGCCATTGAATCCCAATTTCCCGAGTCTCGGTGATACCGGTATTGAGCCGTCGGCTTCGGTTGACATTAATAGCCAGGGCCAAGTGATCGATATTGCACCGAGTATCGAAGATAATGTTGCCACAGGAATTACGGACTTCAGCGGCGCGGTCGGAACGATTGCCGATCAAAGCGAGGAGAGCGTACTCTGCGTGATTCTCGACGGCGAAGGCGGCAATGTGGATCTCGCTGTCTGTGATGCGGAGAGCGCCAATCGTGAGACGAGTTCGGCCGACAAGGTCTGTCCGGACACGATCGGCGCCAGCCATTGTGTCTCGGTCGTGGGCTCGCGGGAGCCTGATTTTTGCACGGTTACGGGGGCGCGTGACTATGTTTTTTCCATCATCAATCGCACAGCCAGTGAAGTGAGGGCCGCCTACCAAGTCGTTGATGTGACGCTCCTGCCCAATCAATCCTGCGAAGACCTTAATATTACTGAGGATTCTATAATTGCGGATACGCAGTAGAGGCGCTTCGCGAAGCGCCTCTACATGCCTTGACAAGCGGATGAATAGCCACTAGACAGAGCCCCATGAGACAGAAACCTTTATTTTTTGCGGGTTTGCTGCTGGCCGTGTTCTTGAGTCACGGTGTCCGAGCAGAAACAATTTATAAGACACGTTTCGACAAAATAATGCTCGTTCCGGTGGATAAGAGTATTACGCAAGGCGAGCCGGTGGATCATCCGGCGACCATCAGTGAGGCCAAGGTCTACAATATGCTCGGCTCGTTGCGCTTCGATCGCCGCGCGCTTATTTTAAAAGATGTTGAGGACATTCGCCTCTTCGATCAACGTGGCCTCAAGCTGCTATCTCCTTACATTGCGCAGGCCTTGCAACAAGCGAATTCGGACCAGATGGTGCAATTCGTTTATATTAAGAAAGCACCTAAGTGGCGGGTCTTTCGCAATGATCGGCTCATCAGCGCCAAGCTCTATGTTAGAGGGGGCGAGATGTACATGCATTTCACTAAGCTGTACGCCAAGATCTTCGGCGATTATCAACGCCAAGGGAAAGAACAACGCTTCTTGCAAAAGGCCAAAGATGTCCGGGTCTCTCTAGCTCCCAAGCCGGGACAACGAACCCTCGAGTCGAAATTCGTTGCACTTAAAATAGACCATGATTTCAAGTCCGACTTAGCTGCGATTGCGGCCGAGGAAGAGGCTGCTAAGCAAGCCGCTGAAGAGGCTGAAAAGGTCAGAGGTGTCCCGGTGCCGGACTCCACCGCGTCGGTGCCGAAGGCTCCGGATCAGGAGTCTGAAAAACGATTGCAGACCCTCAAAGAGTTGCGGAAGAAAAAGTTGATCTCGGAGCGTGAATATCAGCAGAAGCGCAAAGAGATTATTGGTGAGATTTAAAGAATTTCAAACTCTTTGGAGATCTTGCTTAATATCTCGGCCCCGCCTCGTTTGACGAGTAGATCGTCTTCAATTCTTATCCCCCCGATCTCAGGATAGTAGAGTCCCGGCTCAACCGTGACCACCTGGCCCGCCAGCAATTTGTTTTTGAGGGCGCTGACCCGCGGGTATTCGTGAATATCGAGTCCGAGACCATGACCGGTCGAATGAATAAATCCTTGGAGGGAACCGTTCTTGCGGGTGGTCATGAAGCCGTGTTCTTCGAGGACACGGACCGCGGTGCGATGCACAGTGGACCCATCGACGTTGTGACGAACTTTTTTAGCGGCTGTGGCTTGGGCCTCGCGGACAGCCTGATACATCTCTTTAAGCTTATCCGGTGCGCGACCCCGGCAGACAGAACGCGCGACGTCCGCGTGATAGCCGGTTTTTTCGCAGCGCGGAAATACATCCATCACGATCGATTCGTGGGCGCGCAAGGGCCCGGATCCTTCGCAGTGGGGATCGGCCCCCTGCTTGCCACCGGCGACGATCGTGTGGCGACCGATATAACCTTGCTCCATGAGTTTGACGTTGATCACTTGTTTGAGCCGTTCACTGGTGAGGGGGCGATTTTGCCAATAGAGCCGCTTGTTTTTAATCTTTGATTTTTTCAACGTCAGCTTGGCTTCGTTAATGGCCCGTTCCGTAGCACGTATCGCCTTGCGTATCGCTTCAACCTCGTCTTTGCGTTTGATGGAGCGCTTAGGAAAAAAAGGCTCGGGACCAATAGCAACCCGATAGCGTTTCCGACGCAGCCCTTCGGCATAGACGAGGTTGAAGTCGACGGGGACGATCAGCGATTGAATTTTGAGTTTCTTGAGGGCCGCGTCGACATAGTCGATAAAAGTTACACCCTTTTTTTTGCGCATGCCCTTTGCGAGTTCATTGTAAGAAATCACTCCGTGGACATTAGCTTCTTTCTTGGCCCGTGCGTATTCGAGGTCCGAGAGGACGAGGTACTTCCGCGCACCCTTCTGAATGAAAATGCAGGGGTCGGGGACGAAGAAGCCGGTGGCCCAGAGGAGGTTGGCGTCCGACTCGGAATCGGCAATGATGAGGCGGTTTTTAGCGACACCCATAGCACTACCTTAATATATGGGGCCTCTGAGTGGAAGCATTCTCTGTTAGACAACAACTTCTGGCGCGCTGCGGCGATAAGGGGCCGTGATTATAGGGACCTCAAATATCGTGGCAAGGAGCGCTCTGCTGGCCAATTCTGGTGCATTTTGCGCAGGTTCCCAGCTCGTGTTCGCGACGGAGAGTGGCTTTGTCGAGCATATGGCCGCGACAGTGGATCATTCGCCTTATCTCTCCAACGGACCGCGCGAAGAATTGCGAGTCGTGATGGGCCGCAGCAATTCGGTTCGCGAGTTAGCCGACGCGACCTACCATGCCTTGCACCGCTCTTGGTTTGAGAGGATTGCGCAAACGGAAAGCGGCGCTGGCATTAGTCTGCGGACGCGTGATGTCTCGGTGCTCTTTGACCATACGGCGGGTGACCTCAAGTTTTTAAACTTGGCAGCTAATCATCGCTTTCGCCTCAACGAGGCTACGTTGCGGGCGCAGTTGAGTTACGACCATCCTCAGGCCGACCAGGTTTTAGAGGTTACCTTTCAAGACGCGGGCCAGTTTGCGGCCTTGGTCCCCGTCTTTGAGAATCAACTCAACTCTTATATTTTATTGATGGATGTGAATAAGACCTGGGGGCCGAGCGGGATCTTTCTTAATTCGATCGCTGAAGATGAAAGTCAGGGTATCTTTCGGATTCCCACCCTCAGTCTATTCGAAGCGGGGATGCGCTGCATGTTGGGGAGTCGTTTTTCATTTTGTATTGCCGCAGGTGAAGTGACCCCAAACGATTATCGGTCGCTGTGGAATAGCAATGTGCGTCCCATCGGATTGCCGTTGGAAGCTCTTTATTTGCATGCGGCGGCAGGGCTTGTTGATCCCGTGACTTTTGCGGGTCATGATATCTACCATGCGATTCATAATTTTATTGATACGGAGTTACTATGATACAACTAACGAGTCTGGGGTCGAATTTATGTCTGGCTGCGGCGTTGACGCCCCCCACTATTGCAAATTTGATCGGGCAATTAGAACGTGACTGTCGCGACCAACTCATTGCGGATATTCCAACGACACCGCATCTTGACGACATGGGGCGCGCGACGTTGCAGGGCTTGGTCGATGCAGGCGCTTCGACGCGGCAGCTCGCGGATACGGCATGGTTTAATCTCTTTGCCGCTCGACACGAGCCGACCTGGTCCGGTGTGGAGAGTCTGTTTGCTCGGGAGCCGGGCCGAGTTTATGCACGGGACGTGAATCCTGCGGACCTACGAGCAAACCTGAGCGCCAATCACTTTGCGGCGGACTTGGTAATGAATCTGAATTTTCCCGATGAAGCGGCGTTGGAAGAATTTTATTGGGGTGAGGCCACGTCTTTGCCTTATATCCGGTTGCAGCTTGGGTTTAGTTTATTGTTTCTAGAGACTCCGATTGATTTAGTTCACTTGGATGATCGGGATGAATTAATCATCCGCGTGCCATCGCTAACCCTCATTGAATCAGCGTTTCGTGCGCTCTGGCGTTCCGATTTTCAGCTCGTCATGACACCCAACACGGTTGATGACGAGATCTACGCGCAGCTTAAGAGCGATCGCTATCATGCGATGGGTGTGAGTTTGCGGGATCAGTTCGTGGAAGATCGCGAGGCGGAGGTGTCACCGCTGGTCTTTATGGGACACGAACTGCTTGCCGTTGTACTCGATCCGCCGATGCCGGATCGAGCACTCGATATTTAAGTGGCATAAGGTCGATAGAGCTTGATGACTTCCGATTGATAGGCGACGCGTGCGTGAAGACCTTCCAACAACCGGAGTTCCACGGCAAACAAGGCCCGAATGAGATCGAAGCGCGCCGCCGGATCATGGTGTCGATAGACTTCATGTCCCCCCGTGATAATTTGCTCTCCGATCAGGCGGACAAACTCCTCGGATGCCCAGTTGTCCGCACTCATCACCGGTGCGAACGTGCGCTGGCCCCACCAGCGCTGATCCCAGCCCCGACACTTCATGCCGCGATAGATATCGCTCCATAAGACGAGCCGGTAGATTTTATGTCGCTGGAGGCGAGGGGCTTGTCGGTAGAGGGGCAGGGCGATGGTACAGCCATAATTGACGCCGGCTTGCTCGGCGAAGCCCCATTGCTGCTCGGCCGCGGCGGGAGAGCCCCCCTCGTGAAAGAGTTGAAAGAAAGTTTTCCAGCCGGCGCCCGCGTCCAGCTGCCGGATTGGTTCGGTGAGCTGGTAGCCGATGGCTTCCTGCCCTTGATAGAGTCGGTAGCCGTCCTGAAAGGCCTGCAAGACGCCGGCATCAGCGATTGAGGACCACCCGCGAATATCTCGCAAATCCGGATCGTTATCGAAGAAACGGAGGATGCCGAGAAAATTGGTGAACTTGTAGGTTGCCGACTCGGCCATAAACCAGTCGACCCAACGATAACGTTGCTGCATGTCGAGGGCGGCGAGGTCCGCAATACTCATTGCCAAGGCACGGTCACCGAGATCGATCGCGGGGTGCCAGAAGGCCGGATCGGGACTATCATCCCGTCCGTGAATAATGGCTTCGAAGCCGCGGAGTCTGGAGGCTTCGGCGGGCGCGGTGAGGCGCCGACCCATTCCCCCGCCCGAAAGGGTGAGTGAAGAAGTGATGCTTTGAGCCAGCCCGATTAACGGCGAGGCAAGCAGGTTGCCGACGTGACCAATGACCATAGCTTTCAAGTCGGCAACGATTTTGATTTGTTGCTAGCTATCCGATCACTCCGATAATCGAACCCGCCGTCCCAAAATCGGACGCATTGTGAAGGGAGAAACGCGCAAATCCGCGTAAATAGACGTCTCGGAGCTTGGCCCGCTTCTTGCACTTAGTAATGGAGCTATGGGCAAGGACCGAGACATCAAACCGGGTAACGGACTGCTGGATTGGGGCACACGTGGGCGGCCGCTGCAACACGGACCGATCTGGGGCCATCATTGCGGCCTCGCGTGGAAGAGTGCACGGCCGCCGACCGATAGTCTCGATGAGGCCTGCCAAAGACATGATGCGTGTTGGGAGAGTTGCAAAGAGGAGTCAAAGCAGACCCGTTGGCAGCGGATGCGCGATGGCCGCCTCCATGAACGCCCGTCCAAGCGGAAAGAGTGTCGTGAAGGCTGTGATGATGCGATGGTCGAGGAGCTTAAAGACCTGCCGAAGGATCCGACCAAGTGGCCGGACCCGGTCCCAAAACGCTCGGCTCGGGCCGCGCGCCGTTACCTTGAGGCCGCGCGTCGCCTCTTCGAGTGGTTTTAGCCAGAAATAAGCATTTTAGCATATTATAACTAATTGAAAATATTGAATAATATATTTATTGTATAAAAATAAGCAACTATGCTAAAATGGGGAGCGATAAAGATAGTAACGATAAAGGAATTTTCGATGAACATGTCGCAGGCTCAAAAAGATCTGACAATTGATGACCATGCGGCTCACGCCTTGGGCAAGGTGTTTTGGAATCTCGTCAAACACTGGCAGTTAGGTCCGAAGGATCAGGCCTTGATTCTGGGTGTGAAATACCACGTCACAAAACTAAAGGAGTGGCAAAAGAAACAGATTATTCCCGAGGACCCCGACAAGTTTGCCCGTGTGGGTCACTTGGCCGGTATCCATAAGAATTTGCGCATTCTCTTTCCGTATAATCGCCGTGCGGTCTATGATTTTATGAAGACCAAACAGGATTTCTTATTCAACGGCAAGAGCCCACTTGAATTGATTCACGAGGGTGGACCGATGAATTCCTACAGTAACATCGCCGCGATCCGCCGGCGCCTCGATCAAATGCGCGTTTAATGGAACTCCCTCGCTTAAAGGCGACTCCCTATACAGGGCAGGTGTATCGTAACATTTTTACTTGTTCGCCAAGCCAGTATCTCTTGGACGATGTCTGTGCGGTGAAGGATTATGATTTGGTCGATGCTTTCATTCAAAATACTTCGGGCATCGATCACAACGAACCGCAAGTCAATCGGCCGTTCCAGTATGGCAACATTGAATCGGAAGAAATCCTCGCCGTCTTCAAGCGGGAGAACTGGGGTTATGGGCGTTTTGGAGACGGTAAGAGTTACGGGGTTTGGTATGGGGCGGAAGAAGAAGCGACCTCAGTCTGCGAGGCGAGTTGGACCGCCTATCGGCTGGCTCAGGATAATATGAAGGGACATGGTGAAGTCTATACAACCGATCGCGCGATGTATCAGGCGCGGCTGTCATCCGAGTTAGCCGTTGATATCACGACGTCGAGGAAATACGCGAAGCCACTGCGTCATCCGACCGATTATGCTTTTTGTCAGGCCCTTGGCCAAGAGATGAATGCGGTAGGTCATGAAATCTTACGAACGCACTCTGCCCGCAAGACAGACGGTATCTGCACACCGGTATTTGCCCCACAGGCAATCAAGCAGGTGACACGCAGCTATGATCTTAAGATCAACGTTTCGCCGGATGGATTCATTGGGATCAGCTCGGCTCATGAGGCGATGAACTTTTCGCTGTCGGCTGAGCAGTTGAGAGATCCCTATGGGCTACGGTGATAAATGCTGATGAAGTTGATTTCCTTTGATTGACACCCTTCCGTGGGTTCTTTACCTTACGCCCTTATGTCGGAAGAATTGCCCAAAGTCTATGAGCCCAAGGCCGTCGAAGAGGCCTGGATGGAGCGGTGGCTCCAGCAGAAACGTTACCATGCCGAGCCGAGCTCAGAGCGTCCCCCGTTCTGCATCGTCATCCCGCCGCCTAACGTGACTGGGGTGCTTCACATGGGGCATGCCCTCAACAATACCCTTCAGG
This sequence comes from bacterium, assembly GCA_965216315.1. GTDB lineage: Bacteria > UBA10199 > UBA10199 > 2-02-FULL-50-16 > JAJFLM01 > CBDCFN01. The sequence goes on from CBDCFN010000015.1 coordinate 438,265, forward strand.
ACATACTCTGTCGCTACAAACGAATGAAGGGCTTTAACGTGCTCTGGATGCCAGGGACCGATCATGCCGGTATCGCGACCCAGAACGTCGTGGAGAAAAAGCTCGCGGCCGAAGGGCGCAACCGCCATGAACTCGGGCGCCAACTCTTTATCCGCGAGGTCTGGGACTGGAAGCAAAAACACGGCTCGCACATCGTCCATCAGTTACAGCGACTCGGGGCCTCCTGCGACTGGCAGCGCGAACGCTTCACGATGGATCGGGGTCTCTCGCAGGCCGTGAACGAGACCTTTGTGACCTTCTTTAAAAAGGGCCTGATCTATAGGGACCTTTACCTCATCAACTGGTGCCCGCGCTGTCATACTGCTTTGTCTGATCTCGAGGTGGAACACGAACAGCAAAAGGGTCACCTCTGGCATTTGAAGTATCCCTATAAAGATGGCAATGACGGCATTGTCGTTGCGACGACACGGCCCGAGACCATGCTCGGTGATACGGCGGTCGCCGTCCATCCGGACGATGAACGCTATAAAGACGTCATTGGTAAAACGGTGATTCTGCCCCTGGTTGAAAGAGAGATACCGATCATCGCGGATCATCGGGTCGATCGCGAGTTCGGGAGCGGTGCGGTCAAGATCACACCGGCCCATGACTTCAACGACTTTCTGATGGGCAACGAACACGGGCTTGATCGCGTCAATCTCTTCACCATCGAAGGGAAGATGAACGAGAACGCGGTTCATTATCAGGGTATCGATCGTTTTGAGTGTCGGCGCCGCATCGTCGACGAGTTGGAACAAAAAGGCATCCTCATCGAGACCGAAGATCACCTGTTAAGTGTCGGTCATTGTTATCGCTGCAAGACCGTGGTGGAGCCCTATCTCTCGGAGCAATGGTTCGTCAAAGCCGCGCCGCTCGCGGAGCGGGCACTCCAAGCCGTACGCGAGGGACGGACGACTTTTCATCCGGCCAATTGGACCAAGACTTACGAGCAGTGGATGGAGAATATTCAGCCCTGGTGTATCTCCCGCCAGATCTGGTGGGGTCATCAGATTCCCGCCTGGTACGGGCCGGATGGGCATACCTTCGTCGAGAAGACGGAAGAAGAGGCCAAACAGGCGGCGGCAAAATACTACGGCGAAGAGGTTGAACTCCGACGCGATGATGATGTGCTGGATACCTGGTTTTCTTCCGGCCTCTGGCCTTTCTCTACGCTCGGCTGGCCGAAACAGACCGAGGAGCTCGAGACCTTTTATCCGACGACGGTCCTCGTGACGGCCTTTGATATCATCTTCTTTTGGGTCGCGCGCATGATGATGATGGGCCTCGAGTTGCGCGACGAGGTTCCCTTTAAGGATGTCTATATCCATGCCCTGGTTCGAGATGCCGAGGGCAAGAAAATGTCGAAGTCCAAGGGTAACGTCATCGATCCCTTGGAGATCATGGACCGCTTTGGAACCGACGCCTTTCGCTTTACCCTGGCGGCGCTCGCGGCCCAGGGCCGGGACGTCAAGCTTTCCGAAGATGTCATTCAAGGTTATCGTAACTTCTGCAACAAGATCTGGAACGCCACGCGTTTTGCGATGATGAACTTGAAAGGCTATCAGCCGGAAGACGGCAAGGATCCCTGGGAGAGTAAAAGCTCGTATGACTACTGGATCCGAGGCAAGTTACAGCAGACGCTCAAGACGGTCGAGGTGGCGATCGAAGAATATAAATTCGACGTCGCAGCGAAGTCTCTTTATCATTTTTTCTGGCATGATTTCTGCGATTGGTATCTTGAGTACAGCAAGGGCCAGCTTAACCAACAAACCTTGTATAGAGTGCTGGAAACGAGCTTGCGACTGTTGCATCCCTTTATGCCCTTTATTACCGAAGAGATCTGGCATCGTTTGACAGAGGCCGAGGAGACCGAGGATATCAATGCGCGGCCATTTCCGCGCTTCGACGAGATCTTGAGTGAGGCGGAAGCAGAGGCCCACGCCAAGGAGATCGCGATTGTCGAGCATCTCGTGACGCCCGTGATTGAACAAATCCGTTCGATACGCGGCGAGAATCAGATCCCACCGAAGGCGGAGATCACGACGATCATCTACGTGAAAGATGCGGCTCAACAGCAGCCGTTAAATACCTACGCCAATGACATCAAACGCCTCACTGGAACCGTGGATCTCCAGGTGGATGGGACGATCCCGGAAGCGAAGGGCATGTCACGGGCGGTGATCTCGGAGGGCCTGCAGGTCTTCATCCCGCTCAAGGGCTTGATCGACTTTGCGGCCGAGCGGCAACGCTTGGAGAAAGAGATCGGCAAGCTCGAGGCGGAGCGGGATCGTTTGAGCAAGAAGTTGACCAACAAGAATTTTGTGGCGCGGGCGCCGGAAGAGGTGGTGGCGGCCGAGCAGGAAAAGTTGGCTGTCGCCCAAGGCAAGATCGAGCGCTTGCAAGAGGCGCACGACAATTTAGTAGAATGAGTGCAAATTAAATCCCTCCTAACCTCCCTTTACAAAAGGGAGGGACTCAAGTGGTGATAGTTATCTCCCCCTTTGTAAAGGGGGACTAAGGGGGATTTAATAGACCTAATATAGGCTCAACATGGATTCTATAGACCAATTAATTGAACTCGCTTTACAAGAAGACCTCGGCCCCGGTGACGTTACGACCGATGCGATCTTTGCCGACCAAGGCATCCAGGGCACCGCGCGCATCTACGCCAAGGAAGATCTGGTTCTCTCCGGCGTGGACGTGGCCCAACGGGTCTTTGCTAAAATTGATGATGCCCTTCAATGGGAAGGTCGAGCCGGTGAAGGCGCGGCTCTCAAGGCCGGTACGGACATCGCCTTGATTGAAGGTGCGGTGGCATCCTTGCTCAAGGCCGAACGTCTGGCCCTTAATTTTCTCCAACAACTCTCCGGCATTGCGAGCTACACCGCGCGTTTCGTCCGGGCGGTTCATGGCAGCGAGGTCAAACTGCGCGACACGCGCAAGACGATTCCGGGGCTGCGCTTGTTAAGCAAGCAGGCAACGGTCGCAGGGGGCGCGGAAAATCACCGCATGGGGCTCTACGATCAGTTCCTGATCAAAGACAACCACATCGATGCGGCGGGTTCGATCTTAGGGGCTAGCGTCGCCCCCTCCACCGGCAAAGCCGGTGGAGCCTCCCCCTCTCGCTCGGGTTCCTCGCTAAAAGCGGGAGGGTTGATTCAATACTGCGTTGAGTGTGCAAAAGCGCACAATAGTTCTTTAAAAATACAAGTCGAGGTCCGCAACGAGGACGAGGCTCAGGAGGCCGTCCAGGCTGGCGCGGACAGTTTGATCCTCGATAACATGACCTTCGAGGAGGCCGAGGCGATCGCAGCAAAATATCGGAATCAAGTCGAGCTCGAGGTCTCCGGCAACGTCACCCTCGTGACCGTGGCGCGCTGGGCCCGCACCGGTGTGCACGCGATCTCGATCGGGTCCCTGACGCACTCCGCCCCGGCCGCAGATATCGCGATGGAAATTAAAGAGCGGACTTGACCTGATATTAATGTACCTATATAATAGGTACATGTATGGATTGCTGGGCAGTCAGGCTAAAGCTAATATTATCCTGTACTTAGGTCTACGAGGCGCCAGTGCCGGACGGCACTTAGCGAAGCGACTGAACTCCAGTCCCACCCCCATCTTTAAGGCGTTGCGACAGTTGGTCCGCGAAGGACTGGTCATCCAAACGGGATCGCCGCCCTGCTATGCGCTGAACCCGCGCTATCGCTATTATGATGAGATCATTCGGATGATTTACAAGAGTGGGCCAACGCCTTACCTGCCGGACATTCCGGAGGAGAGACACGTTGATGCCGTGGGAGTTTATGAATTGCTGAGCGCACGCGGATCCAGCCGTTCGGTAAGCAAACTATCGGATACCTTAAGGGAGAAATATGCTTGAGGCCCTCTTACGCGTCGTAGAGCTGTTTAAAAAACATGAGATCGACTACTGTCTCGTCGGTGGGCTGGCTATGCTACTCCATAATGGCAGGGCGAATACGGTCGACATAGATTTTTATTTGCTTGTGAATAACCTGGACGTTGTGCGCAATCTATTCATCGAGCAGGGATGCGAGGTAAGAAACGCCGGCGAGAATCAACTCAAAACTAAAGTTGATAATGTTCCCATCGATCTACTCTTAGCCGACCATTACGTGGGAGCTGATGTGGTGACGCGCGCTGTTGAAAAACCCCTGGGGGAAAAGTTTGTGAGAGTCGCGACACCGGAAGATCTGATTATTCTAAAGACCTTAGCCGACCGTTCTATTGACCATCGTGATATTGCCGAATTACGTGAACTTTATGGGGAGCAACTCGACGAGATATATATTCAGCGCAAGCTTAAAAAACTCCACAAACATTTCAATGTCGACTAAACGCCATCGCCGCGCACTCGGCCTCGGCGGTGGATATCGCGATGGAAATAAAATAAAAGCAGTCTGATTTAAGACGCGGATTTAACCGCGCGGGGGCCTTTGGACTCTTGGGCCTTTGCGGCCTTTTGTTTGTGCGTGCGGTCGATGAATTCCTTGCAGAGATTGGCGTAGTTGATCGTCCCGGTCGAGGAGCGATCGTAGTGAAAGATGGGGCGGCCTTCGAGTTGGGCCTTGTTGAGGGCCGTGTTGATCGCGATCTCCGTATTGAAGATCTGACCATTGAAGTATTTTTTCATATTCTCGCGAATCAAATCATTCATCTGCAGATTGCGTCCGTCGACGCGCGTGAAAAGCACGCCGAGGATGTCGAGATCCGGATTGAGGCGGTCATTGATTTGGGCCAGCGTATCGATGAGGTCGCTGACGCCTTCGAAGGCCAAGACACTCATCTCGCAGGGAATGAGTACAAAACGCGCGGCGACGAGGGCATTGACCGTGAGGTTGCCCATCGAAGGCGGGCAATCGAAGATGATGTAGTCGTAATGGCTGCGCGCGGTGCGCAGGGCATTCTTTAAAATAAACTCTTTGCCGATTTTGGTCGCGAGGGAATTTTCCGCATCAACGAGACTGCGATCACCCGGAGTGAGATAGAAGTTATCGAGATCCGAACGAATCACACCATCGAGGATGTCGCCGCGCCGATCAACTAAGATAGTCGACAAGGGTGTGTACTCAATGCCTTCCGGAATGACCGCGCCGAGACTTTTTTCGACGTGACCTTGCGCATCGAGATCAATGACCAAGACTTTTTTGCCGTGCATCTCGGATAATGAAGTCCCGAGATTAACGGCGGTCGTTGTTTTGCCGACGCCGCCTTTTTGGCTGCAGACCGCAATGATCTCCGCGCTTTTCTTCCCGGGGTAATGACGTTCCGCCACTACCATCTCTTTGAGACGATCTTTGAGTAGGGACATGACCAGTTTGGAACTATCGAAAAACAAGTCGTGAGGCAAGATGAAAAGTGCCTGGAATCAACAATTTATGACGCACTTGGCCATATCTTGACACCCTCTGAAATCCAGGGTTAATTAGCCGCCACTATGGCTAAATCCGGCCACAACTTAAACCCTCGCACCGAGACGATACTCTGCGCCCTCATCGAGTCTTACATGGCGAATGCGGGTCCCGTGGGGTCCGAGCGCCTGCGCCAACAGCATGGCCTGCCCTGGTCCTCGGCGACGATACGCAATGAGCTCGCGGCGATGGAAAGCCAGGGGCTCTTGACGCACTCCCATACCAGTGCGGGTCGGACGCCGACGGCCGTGGGGATGCGCTATTACGTAGACTTTCTGCTGGGGTCTGCCGAGGTGACCATGGTTACGCGCGATCGGGTCAATCAGGCCCTGGCTGCAGCGGGAGAGGATCCCCTCCAGCTCAGCCTTATCGTTTCGCAGTTGCTTTCGCGCCTATCGCACCATGTGTCCTTGGTGCAGGCTCTTCACGAAGGAAACAAAAACTGCGTGATCGCGGGCAAGGAAAACTTTTTGGGCCAGCCCGAGTTTAGCGATTCGTTGAAATTGAAGGATTTTTTTCGAGTTTTAGAAGAACAAGATGTGCAGGACTGCATCTTCCGTTCGACGCTGACGTCCGGTCCCGTTCATGTGTCGATTGGGTCTGAACATTTGCCGGAGTCCTATCGTGAACTTTTTGAAGATATTAGCTTGGTGACATCGGCCTTTGGAAGGAACGGAAGGACGACAGGGGCGATCGGTGTCATCGGTCCCAAGCGGATGGATTATCGCAAAATGATTCCCTTAGTCGACTATACGGCTCAAAGTGTCTGTCGTCTTCTGGCACAAAACTAATCATAAGAAATACAGCATGAGTAAAAAAACACGTCCAGAGACAGAATTTGAAGAGGATGATGAGGTGACGGAAATCAGTCAAACTAAAAGACCTGCCGAAGCGAACGATTTAGAGTCGAGCATTGAAAAGGTCGAATCGGATATCAGTGATCTCGTGACGACTTTGGAAAAAGAAAGAGACGAGTTCAAAGATAAATTTTTGCGGACCTATGCGGATCTGGAAAACTTCCGGAAGCGTGTTTCCAAAGAAAAAGAAGAGTTGTTGAAATTTGGGAATGAGAAACTTCTCAAGGAGATATTATTTATTAAGGATAATTTGGATCGTGCTCTCAATCACAAAGATGATGCAGACCCAAAATCACTCATTGAAGGGCTGGAATTGATCCATCGCGAGTTTGATAAGCTGATGGGCCAAGTCAACGTTGAAGAAGTCGAAACGATCGGCAAACCGTTTGATCCTGAGAAGCATGAAGCCCTGGCAGAAGAAGAAAGTCAGCAAGCCCCCGGGACTATCTTGGCAGAATATCAAAAGGGTTATATTTATCATGGGCGTCTGCTGCGGCCGGCCCGCGTCGTGGTTGCAAAAGCGCCGGGCACTACACCCAACAAGGAGTCCTGATGCGACGACCACTAACATTTGCGGCGGTTTTTTTATTAGCCTTGTCTCTGAGTCATTGCGGGGGAACGGGGACGACGAAGGTCGCCAAGCGCAAGGCTCAGTACGCGGCCCAAGTCACTCAAGAGATGCAGACGAGTTTTAAGAATGCCGATCGCTTTTATCGGAAAAAGGCGTTTACTAAGGCCCTGCCGCTTTTCAGCACGTTTGTGGATTCCTACCCTTACAATAAGCTAACGGACCGGGCTTTGTTGCGGATAGGTCAGATTCACCTTCATCAGGGCCGTCCGAACGAAGCGGTTCGCCCTCTCAATCGAGCCGCGAAAGGGATCTATGATCCGGATACCACGCCGGAAGCGATCTATGCCTTGATGCTCGCGTATGAACGGTCGGGAAATCTTAAAGGGGCGTGGGATATCGTCAGTCGCATTAGTTGGCCCGCGACCCGGGCCAAGAGTCGTCTCAAGCTGGCCTCGTTCGGAATCAAGGTCGGCGAACAAGCGGGTCGCTCGACAGACGAATTGGCGCCGCTTTATCTGGAAATACTCGATGCCTACGTCATTCTGAGACAGCCACCACGCCCCGCACCCTCTTGGTTGATCGTTCATGGGGATGCGCTTCGTTGGGTCAAGCGCTGGGTCGAAACCGGTGAAACCTCTTCCAGTGAGCTTAAAAAATTAGTCGAACGCTTTACCGGCAAAACATCCGGTGGTTTTGTCCTGTATAAGCAGGCGCGCCAGGCCTATGCGGAAGGCAAGACCGATCTCGCGCGCGACGCCTATGATCGTTACGTTCGTGGTTATCCCAAACATGAATATATCGCCGAGGCGCGGATACGACTGGCGGAGTTGGGTCGCAAGGTCGACAGTGATTATATTCCGGTGGGGGTTGTGCTGCCTTTTTCAGGTCGGTATGGACGTTACGGAAAAGCGGTCCTGCGAGGCATTGAATGTGGCGCCGGTATCTTAGATCCCTGTAATTCTGATCTGCCCATCCGACTCGTGATTCGCGATACTCAAAGTGATCCGCGCAAGGCGACCAAGGCCTTCAATGAGGCCGTGGCTTCCGAATATGTCATGGCGGTCATTGGCCCGTTGGCCAGCGTCGAAGTCGATGCCGTGGCGCGCCAAGCGGAGGTGCACCAAGTTCCCATCATTGCATTGACGCAGAAAAAAGACGTCACGGAGTCGGGACGCTACGTCTTCCGCAATTTTTTAACTATTGAAGATCAGGTGCAGACGGTTGTTAAAAAGATTTGCAGTTCGGAAGACCGTGAATTGGCCATCCTTTACCCTGATTCGTCGGGTGGCCGAACCTATAAACAGCTCTTTGAAGCAGGAATCACGGCCTGTGGGGGCACATTGAAAGCCGCCCAAGCGTATCGTCCCAATGGCAGTAACTTTCAGGATGCGATTCGCGGCCTAAAGTTTGCGATCTCCAAACATGGTTTGGAAGGCGGTGTTGGTTTTGATGGCCTCTTTATTCCGGATAGTTACAAAAATCTTTCGCGTATTTTCCCTTTACTGTCTTTTCTCGATGTCAAAAATGTTCGGCTTTATGGGACGGCCGGTTGGAACAATCAGAAACTCGTTAAAGAATTTCCTCAAATCATGGAGGGATCGATTTTTGTCGGTGGGTTTTATTCTGAATCGAGTGCCGGACCGACGCGTCGCTTTGCAAAGACCTATAATCAAGCTTATGGGCGCAAGCCGAGCTTTCTGGAGGCGTACGGATATGATTCGATGGAGTTGATCAAAAAGGCCGTGCGAAATCGACGGGGGAGTAAACGTCCGGAAGTTCGGGATGCCTTGTCGACAATGCGAAGTTTTCCTGGAGTGACGGGAGCCATCACGATCGACCGCTTTGGAGATGCCAAACGACGCCTCTTCTTGCTGACGGTTGAGAATGGAAAGATCGACGAATTGTAGACGTCGGTGATTCATGAAAAAAACTATTACGAGTCTCGGTGAGTTCGGAGTCATCCGCGAACTTTTGAGAGGCCTCCCTGCCTACGGCGTTGGCGACGACGCCACGGTATTGCCGCGGTTTAATAAACAAACATTGGTGACGACAGATCTCTTGCAAGAAGGGGTTCATTTTGAACGCCGTTGGGCGTCTTGGGCGGACGTCGGGTTTAAGGCCCTGCAAGTGAATATGAGTGACATTGCGGCGATGGGCGGACGGCCCCAATACTATTGGCTGACCCTGTCTTTGCCCCGCAATTTTCTCGTTGCGGACCTGCGCCAATTGCGCGCCGGACTCAAGCGCGCAGCGCGGCCGTACCAGCTTCGTTGCGCCGGCGGGGATACCAACCGGTCGAAGCAGGGTGTCTCCGTGGCAGTGACGCTGCTGGGCCAGGTGGGGAAATGCGTTGTCCCCCGTGATGGCGCGCGGGTGGGGGACGATATCTATGTGACGGGACAGCTTGGAGAAGCGGCATTAGGTTTGGCCATATTATCGAAGCAGCGGCGAGTCGCACAAACCCAAGCGCGTTATGTTCGCCGCCAACTGCGACCGATGGCTCGGGTGAAAGCCGGTCAGGCCCTGGCCGCGCTCGGCGTCCACGCGATGATCGATGTCAGTGACGGACTTGGTGCAGACCTGGGACATGTTTTAGATGCTAGCGGTGTTGGTGCCCACCTTGATGCAGAAGTTCTGCGACCGAGCCCGACGTTTCGGCAACTCTGCCAACGACTGAAACGACCGTGGCAAGACTTTGTGTTGTGCGGCGGCGAGGACTATGAATTATTATTTTGTGCGCCGTCGCGACTGGCGGTGCGGATTCAAGGGTTAAGTCGGCGTTTGAAGCTCCCGATGACAAAAATCGGGCGCATCGTCCGAGCCGGACAATCCCAATTTTTCAAACAGGGTGGTTATGAGCATTTTAGCTAAAACATTGACCCTCAAGATCGAGCGCCTGGCCCACGGCGGTGAGGGCGTGGCACATCACGAAGGCAAGGCGATCTTTGTTCCCTTTGCCGTCCCCGGTGATACGCTCCGTGTTGAGATAGAAGTCGATAAGCCCCGTTATGCTCGGGGGCGTATTGATGAGATACTCGAGTCGTCGGCTGAACGGGTCGAACCACGCTGTCCCCTGTTTGGTCAGTGTGGGGGCTGTCAGTGGCAACATATCGATTATATGGCTCAGGTGCGCCACAAAGAAACCATCTTTCGCGAGACCTTAGAGCGCATCGGTCGCATCGAAGCGCCACCGCTGGAACCCATTATTGCGTCGGATCAGCCCTGGAACTATCGGCGTCGCATCCAATTAAAGAATGATAATGCGGGTAGCGTTGGTTTTTACGCCTACGGGAGCCATGACGTCGTGCCGATGAGTCACTGCGACATTTGTGACCCGCATCTCAATGAAGTCTTGGCTCAGGGTAAGGTTCCGGCCCGTGATCTCGAATTGAGTTGGAATGGGCAAGAAATCACATTGCGTTATGGGGAGCATCGCAGCTTTGAGCAGGCGCATCCCGGCCAGAATCAGCAGCTTGTGCAGACGGTCCGCGACTACGTGGCACCACGTTCGCACCAGCAAGTCTTGGAGCTTTATTGTGGCAATGGTAATTTCACGCGAGCGCTGGCACCCGAGCTTAAGCATATTTTCGCGATTGATGAAAATGCCGAGGCCATCGGACGGGCGGAACGCCGGATACGGCGGCTCGGATGCAAGGGGGTTCATTTGCTGGTTGGCACGGCGACCTGGGGATTGAAGAAGGTGATCCGTGACCAACAAGCCATCGATACCCTCTTAATCGATCCGCCTCGTGCCGGGGTGAAAGCCATCCTGAATCTCGTTGCGAAGCTCAATCCCCAGCGCATCGTCTATGTCTCCTGCGATCCCGCCTCCCTGGCCCGCGACCTCCGCTATCTCATCGAGCACGGTTACCGCCTCGCCCGCACCCGGCCCATTGATATGTTCCCGCAGACTTATCACATTGAATCAGTTACCGAACTTGTACGTGCCGAGTAAGGGCGCAGCAAGTAGCGCCCCTACAGGCATAATCGCTTAAAATATCAATATTTATAGGGATTTGACTTGGCGCGTCAGCCTGCCTCGCCGGCAAGGCAGGGAATTCCTCCTTGAAAGCCGCCCCTAAAAAGCTTACAGACATAAGGGTAGGCCTCGATCAGGAAGGCGGGGCCCTGGAGAAAATATTTTTTTATCATAATTTAAAAAAAAGGATGCCCCAGGGTGGCACTTAAAAAATCTTTTCTAATGCGCGGGAGCGAACCCATTAATGGACCTCATAAGACTCTCCTGACGCCAGGTAGCAATATGAGAGCAGACCTCACATTCATCGTACACTTGGAGATTTTGCTCTCTTAGGCCGAATTAAGAAAAGACCCACCCCTAGAAGTACAAGAGCATCCCACATTACAGGATGGTAGCGACTGTCGCCATTTCGTTTGCAGCTGCGGTGAATAGTCTGAAGTAGCCAGCCGACAGTGGTCGGCAGAGTCGTTAGCCTCTTAACATATGTCCAAACTGAATCTTGACCGTGACAAGATCCATTTGAGTCGCGAACTGGCCAAGCGGATTACCGAACGGGTGTGTCGAACAACAGAAAAATTTACAACGGAGTCGATAGAGCGGGCGAGCTTGCGCCTGCTTGGCATTGAGGATGCTTACGAGGGAATCCCGGTGGCCAATCTTATTTTGGAGTCTTTGCCTCCAGAGGCGCGATCCCAAGGGGTCTGCTACTGGTTTGGGCGGGGTCTCGCGACTCAAAGAACCAGCCCGATTGCGCTGGCCTTGCGTGTGGCCAGTGGCAAAATCAAATTAACCGAACTTCCTGAGGCGTCGCCTGAGGAGATCAAAAAGGCATTGGAACCGCTGGTACGGAAAAGCCTGGACAAGCTTCATCAGGCGGCCCTGCGCAAGAGCGATATGGAACGGCGTTGGCCGAATCGCACCCGGCCGCTTAAATACGTCAGTGTCGGCACAGGTGATATCAAGCAAGATGTCGAGCAAGCCAAGGCAGTGGCCGCAGCCGGGGCTGATTGTATTGGCTTGATGCGTTCCTCCGGCCAAAGTTTGATGGAGGCGGTTCCCCAGGGCGAGACGGTTGACGGGAACCAGGGCACCTTGGTGACACAGGCTAATTTGCGGCTGATGCGTCAGGCCCTGGACGCGATCTCAGAAAAGTCGAATCGATATGTCCGGTTTGTGACGACGGGTTCCGGATTGGCGATGCCGGAGTTTGCTGTCATGGCCTCACTGGAAAACGTTGATTTTCTTTTGAGCGATGCATTGTATGGTATTTTATTTCGGGATATTAACAGCAAGAGAGCCTTTACCGACCAAGAATTTGCAAGGTTGGTTCTGGCTCATTCCGGCGTTATCATTAACACCAGCGAAGATCAGTATCTCGCCTGTGCTGAATCTTACCGGGCCTTTCCTCAGGCCTTGGCTTCCTTGTTTTTGAATGAACAGTTTTCATTTCGAAGTCGTCTTAGGGAATGGCAGATGGGCTTTTCTCATGCCTATGAGATCGATCCGGAGATGGAAGATGGCTTTTTGTACGAAGTGGCGCAGGCCCAGATGGTACGGGAATGTTTTCCCAAGGCGCCGATAAAGTATAAGCCCCCAACCCGGCATAAGACGGGTGATATCTTTTATTCCCATCTCATGGACGGACTCTTTACGATGGTAGGCGCCATGACCCATCAAGATATCCAAGAGCTCGGTACGGCGACGGAAGCGGTTCATCATCCCCTGCTGATGGATAGGCATTGGTCTCTCAAGGCGGCTAATTATGTTCTTAATAATACGCGCAGTCTTGGAGATGAGATTCAGTGGTCTGCGAATGGTAAAGTTGTAAGGCGCGCACGAAGCGTTCTCGACGGGGCGTATCGACTCCTCGAAAAAATAGAAAAAACCGGCGGCTTATTGAAAGGCGTCAGCAACGGCGTTTTTGCCAATGTGTCGCGTCATCCCGAAGAAGGCCTTGGCAAGGATGGGCTGATTGAAAAAGGCGCCGAGTATTACAATCCCATTTGGGAAGCGCTCTTAAAGCAAGACTTGGCCGATATCATGATCGCGCCGGCATCTCACCGACGTTATGCGAGCTATAAAACGGGTGGCGGCCGTTCAGATCGCGGCGGCCGATCGGATCGTGGTGGTCGTTCGGATCGCGGCGGCCGTTCCGACCGTGGCAGGCGCTCGGAACGCGGTGGACGCAACGACCGTGGCGGCCGCTCGGATCGGAGTGGGCGTTCGGATCGCGGAGCACGACAGGGCCAGTCACGCTCATCCAATCAACGGCGTGGACGCGAACGCGAAGACGAAACGCGCAGTAATGAATCGCGGGGTCGTGGTTCGAGGGACCGTAATCGCCAGGATCGCAGCTCGCAGCGACGCGACCGTGAACGTCGCCCGGATCGGAAAGGAGAGGCTGCGGCCAGCACCAACGTAGCGGAGGAAAAACCGATAACTCCCGAACCTATTGTGGGAGAAGTCGAAGCAGTAACCGTGGCAGCGGTAGCGTCCGAGGTTCCCAATGAAACGACGGTAGCGACGGCAGACTATGGCGAAGAAATATCTGTAGAAGAATTTGAGGAGTCTCCGGTAACAACGGAGGAAGACGAAGTTGAAGCGGGTGATGAAGAGTTAGATATTGATGTGGCCGTTAATGATGAAGAAGAGACAACAGTTAAATTAGCCTATAACCTCGATGACGTGGACGAAGCTCCCTATGAAGAAAGCGATGAAAGTGACGATGCGGAGGGAGAGGATAATGCTGAGGTTTATAGTGGGGAGGAGGAGTAAGTCATGAGAGAGGCACACGAAAGAGAACTGAGGCCTTATGGCCATCATTTGGCGGATGGATTGGTGCAGTTATGCTTTACTCTCCCCGTGAAGTGCAATGCGGAGGCGCAACAGGCAGCCGTGGCCTACGCGCAAAAACTCGGAATTGTCGATAGCCGTGTGACCTGGATGGAGGCGATGGGCGAGGATTTCACGTATTTTATTCTTTATGGCAAGGCACAGCCGGTATTGAATCGCGCTGAACTAAAAGGTTTAGTTGGGGATTTGCCGCGAGTCGCTGAAAAACCGTGCGATGTCGACAAGGAGTTTCGCCAGCGCCTGGGAAGGCGTGCCGTCATTTTAACGTGCACGGATGGCATGGGAAGCGGCGAGATTGATTTTGAGGCGATGACGAGCCTCAAAGGGATTTCGGGCGAGATTGGCTTGGAGGGATATTCTACCTTCAGTGTGAAACGCTTTCGTGGTCCCGACAGTGTAGACGCGATTGTTGACGCTGCCCAAAAATCGAAGGCGGACGCCTTGCTCGTGTGCGAACCAACACGTGGCTGGGGAAAGGGTGAAAAGGCCCTCAAGGATCTAGCCAAGAAAATATCAAAAAATAAGGACTTACCGGCATGGTTTGTCCTCGCGTGCTGGCGACGCGATCCCGCGCATGCGGGAGAAGGAGTTGCGGGTTACCAGTTGTCTTTTGGTCGCGGTATTCAGCCAAGTCGGGTTGCCGATCAGCTGGTTTCGGCTCTGGATAAAGGTGGCCTCGGGACTGGTGGCGGATCAAGTAGGAATGAGCCACAAGAATCGTCTGGCAAGAAACGTCGTCTTTGGGGAATTCTTGGGCGGAATAAATAAGGGACTTCATGTCCGGTATTGGAGTCGTCCTCAATCCGCATTCAAAGCGTTATCGCAAGGCACCTGATCGCCTCGATCAGATGGCCTTTATTGTCGGTGAACGAGGACATTGTAAGGCGACGCAAGATCTTAAAGATCTGGAAGCCGTTGCCCTCCAGTTTCGCGCCAAACAGATCGATATTCTTGCCCTCTCCGGTGGCGACGGAACCATTCATAATACATTGACGACTTTCATCAAAGTGTACGGTGATGAGCCGTTGCCCCGTATTTCTTTTTTGAGGGGAGGGACACTGAATACCATTGCGGCGTCATGCGGAATTTTTGGGAGTCCTGAGAAATTGCTGATGAATTTGATTTACCATTATCATCAGGGGACGCCGTTTAAAGAAACGACGATTCGTTTAATGAAGGTCAATGACAGTTACGGCGTCATCTGGGGTTGCGGGGTGATCTTTCGGTTTATGGATGCTTATTATCAGAAAGGGGTCGGATCACCGAGTCATGCGGCTTGGACTTTAGCACGCTCCATCGGCTCCGCGCTGTTTAATATGCGGTTTGCGCGTGATATGTTCCGACGCTTTGACGGAGAAGTAACCATCGAAGGGAAGCCTTGGCCGTATAAGAATTATAGTGCGATCTACGCGGGTTCGATTCGGCAACTGGGCCTGAATTTCAATGTATTTTACGGGATCGACGACGAGCATCCGTTTCATGGAATCGGCTTCTCGTTGCCGCCGCGCAATGTACTCCGCTATGTCCCCTACATGTTCAGGGGTAAATCGTCCGGTTGTCCCGATTTGCTCGAATCGGGTGCCACGCGCATGGTGGTTCGTCTCGGCGAGGCGCAGGCCTACACAATCGATGGCGACATGTACCCGCCTGCAGATTTTTTCGAAATCACGCCGGGGCCGAAACTTCAGGTGGTTATTCCGTGAGCTTCATGGCATTATGAGTCTCAAGAAGGAGACATACTTTGAAGATTTCTCAACGCCTGATTCAAGCCACGCTATTCACGCTTTTAATCATTCCGCTCGTTGGTGCCGATAGCTGCAGTAGTGCTGTCGAACGCGCCAACGATGACGAGGAAAAGACGGTCCCTTCGGCAGATGTTTCACCGGATACTATTGGTCATGCGGATAAGATGCCTGTGTTGCCCGAAGGTGACGAGGGGGAAAAATTGCTGAAGAGCGGTGGTCCTGAGGTTATTTCGATTCCACCCTCAGGGGAGTAAGACCGCTGACGGAATGTCTTTTTCAGCCTGCTCATAGGCCGCCATTGTGCCTAGATCGCGCCAATACCCGTTATAGATAAATCCCTGTATTGCTTCGCCTGCTTCGATAGCTGGGCGATAGGCCGCTTGAAAGATGCAAGAGAAGCCGTCCGGTAAACGTTCTAATAGTCTCGGATCGATAATGTGTAGCCCCGTGAACATCAGTGGATTTCCGTTTTTGCGGGCGTCGATCTCGGAGCTACTTGCTGTTGAGATGATGCGGGAGTTGTCATCGATGAAGAGGGCGGTCGGGCGTTCATCGGATCCGGATTGGATCGGATGAGGGCGCAAGACCATCGTTGCGAGCGCGCCGCTTTGCTGATGCGCTACCGTCACGGCACTCAGCTCGACTTCGCTCAAGATATCCGAATTGATCACCCAGAAACTCTCATTACCGACATGTTCTGCCATCTGCTTGATGCCACCGCCTGTGCCGAGGATTTCACGTTCTTCGGAATAGGTAATGGTGACGTCGAAGCGACTTCCATCGCCAAGTGTCTCTCGAATCTGATTGCCTAAATGATGTAGATTGATGATGAGATCCGTCAAGCCGTGTTTCTTGCAGAGGGCAATGGCATATTCAATCAACGGGTGGTCATTGAGGGGAATGAGGGCCTTAGGGATCGTATTAGTGAGTGGGCGCAGTCTAGTGCCTAGGCCCGCAGCGAGTATCATCGCTTTCATGACTGCCACTCCGGTACATATTTCTTGAGCCGTTCATAAAACTCCTTTAGCTCCGTCTGCCGGAGCAGTGCTTCTTTAACATAACCTAAAGTATCCCCGATATAGGGCATAAAATTGGGATTTCCTTTCTCCTGCGCAATAAAGACAAAGCGTCCCGCATCCTTGAGCTTGCGCTGAATCGTCATCCAGTCGAACATGTGCGAAAATTGCTGACGGTCATATTGCTGGCCGTAGCGATCAGCCTGGAGATGGAGGAACTCATCAATCAATGATTCACGCAGCCGTCGATCGAGGACAATATAAGAATCGCGTAACAACGCAACAAGATCGTAGGTCACGGGACCGATCAAGGCATCTTGAAAATCGATCAACCAAAGCCTGTCACTATGGATCATGAGATTGCGACTCTGATAGTCGCGATGCACGAAGACCTGCGGTTGTTGCAACACGGAGTCGACAATTTTAGCGGCGCTCGCGTCAAAGAAGGTTTTATCGTCAGTGTCGATCACCGTGTTCAGCCGTCTTTCAATTCCATATTCAAAAAAGTGATCCAGTTCCCATCTTAATAGTTTGTCATTAAAGTGGCGCTGGAAAGCGACGCAGTCACCAGGGTTATCGGTTTTGTTTTGGAGATCTACAAGCAGTGCGACAGCTTGTTTATAGAGCGAAACTTTTGCTTCAAGCGGCTTGCCCTTGATTTCATTCTCAAGCAAGCGGTCGCCTAAGTCTTGCAGTATGATAACCCCGTCGCGTTCCGAAGCCGCGACAATCGAGGCGACGGGAAAGTTCCTTGCCTGGAGGTAGCGCGTCACATTGAGGAATGGCAGCTCATCAATCGTAACATCACTATTACTGATTTCTTCACTAACACTCCATTTGCCTGCCGGTATGGCCATGACGACATAGCTGCGCCCGTCCGGTAAGCGGACTCGATGGTAGCTTCGGTACGATGCGTGGGCATGAAGCTCGACAAGTTCAAACTCATTAGTGTCGAGCTTAAGATGAGCTTTTATTTTAGTTCTGAGTTGCGTGTCGTTCATGGAGTTACAGTAAATATCATGTCTGCGTTGCTAGGTTCTTCGAGGACGGTTATGAGCAGGTTATGGCTCCCTGTCGCTGCATCGCTCGGGACGGTAAATGTTAATTCCTCCCTGCCGGGGACGATGTCATAACTTTCGGCAAGCACACTGGTGTCACCGAAGTGGATAATGTTTTCTTGCGGGACAATCGAATAACCCAGTCCGCTTACTGTTACGACCGTTCCTGTGCTGGCCGTATCCGGCTTAATTTCTAATACGAGCGGAAGCGAACCCGTTGGGACATTTGAGGAATCAACGGAAGTTTCCGTTCCACAACTGGCAAAAGACACCAGCAGGCTTAGGAGCAGGGCGAACGAACGTAACATAGGGCTATGCTCTAACGCCTATAGGATTAATGTCAATTCAATGATTCTCTTCATTGCCGCCGTGAGGGATGATGCCTTTCTTGTGGAGTAGACGGTGTGCCACTTGGTTGCCGGTTTCGAGCCAACTTTCATAAAGGCGGAGGAGATCCTGCTCGGAATGGATTTGGGTATGGGTGCTGACCTCGCTGAGTATCTGGACCCAATGTTTAAACTTGAGAGAGAGCTCCTGATAAAGGTCTTGCTCAGGTGGCCGGGTCACTAATGAGGAGATCGATCCATAAGCGGTCCCGCCCATTTGGATGTAATAATCCAGGTCGACAAGTTTTCGGGTCAAGCTTTCCGGGAAGTAACCGGCAAAATAGAGGGCGATATCACCGAGACGGCGCAACAGGATGATGCGGGATTCGCGATCGGCTTCCATGGCGCGTTCCAACAACTTAAATAAGGCGTCTTCTTCAACGCGATTGTTGAGCTCCTGATAGAGGCGTTCAGATTTGGCAAAACGAGAGAGGAGATGAACGAGATAGCACTCGGCCTCTGGCGTGGCATCGATGCACTGGTTTTCAATGGCATCGCGAATTTGCCGATAAAAGAATTCTCGGACATCAGAGACTCGATTAATCGTATCCATGAATCCTCGCTTTAGCTAATTCAGTATACCATTCTGCAATTTTGACCGGCAAAGACTTTATAGAGAGGGTCTGACGCATTGCGTTCCGAAAATTCTCGAAAGCAACTTTGGGCTAATTTCGACGATATAGCTAGCAACGGGGGGATTCCAGACGAGTTTAACAGAGTTTAGGATGGACAAGGGAAGAGGGGATTCAGTCCGTCCTATTTAATCCCCCATCTCCTCTTCCCACTTAAAACGCCGGTCCAAGGACCGGCGTTTTTTTTGTAAATTAAATCCCTCCTAGCCTCCCTTTGCAAAGGGAGGGACTCAAATCTTGAGACCATTATCTCCCCCTTTCGCGCCTCTATATCTTAGCGCCACAAAATAGACCTCATTTGAAGTCTGGCGTGTGGCTTCCGGCGTGAATTCCTGGACCTGTGTGAAGGATTGTTTGAGCTCCTTCTTGATCACGGCGGCGTCTTCACTGGGGAAGACCTTGGCGACGAAGTGACCCCCGTTCTTGAGGAGCTGCCGGGCGATCACAAGGGCCTGGCGGACGAGCTCCGCGGAGCGGGCTTGGTCCTGGAACTTGATCCCCGTCGTGGCGGGGGCCATATCCGTAAGGACCACATCAGCTGCGGGGCAGCGGGCCTGAATGGCCGTAATCGTGCTTTTTTCTAAGATATCGGCTTCGATAGCCTCAAAATTGGGTTTCTGGAGTCCCGTTATGGGCTGGAGATCAATGGCGAGGACAAAGCCCGCTTTGCCAACCTTATTAAGGGCGACCTGCGACCAGCCGCCGGGTGCGGCCCCGAGGTCAACCACCGTCTGCCCTGCTTTAAGGAGGTGGTACTTCGCGTCGATGCCTTGGAGCTTAAAGGCCGCCCGGGATTTAAAGCCGGCGGCCTTAGCGGCGTGATAGTAGCGATCTTTGGGTTCAAACTTGCCACTCGGACCTTTTTTTCGCGGGGGCATAGCTTCAACTAAGTAATATTGCTTGTAAAATCAAGCAGTTAAGCATATTCGAGATTTTTTCAATTTTTGCGAAAAAAGTACGCAACAATCTTAGGGCCCCACCGATAAGACTAATTGGAAGCTCTCGCTATTTTTAGTGGGGCGTGAGAGGGCAAATAGCCCTCTAAATGGGGAGCCCAGACCCCGAAATTAGAGGGCGGGCCAACAGGAATCCGGCGGAATCAGACTCTGCCAGCCCTGAATGACCAAAAAGGAAGGTCAAAAAAATCCACTTAAATCAATTAATTAAAAGTTTTTTCAGGGAACACGAAACTCGAACTTCCCACTCTGCCGATAATTGGAACGGTAGTTGCATGTAATATTTGGCAGAGAAGGAGATAGAAAATGTCAGCAGTAGGAAACAACGTAGTCGATATCAGAACTCACTACAACACGATCATAGATCGCGCGCTTCAGCAGGGCGATATTGATCAGAGTCAGGCCGCTGTACTTCACAGCATGGTGGAGCGTGGTGATTACCAGCAGGCGGCCCAACGCCTCCGCGAACTAGCCCCTCAAGGGAGTTCAATTCTTACCGCACGTCGTTCCGAATTCTTCGGTGGCGACCCACGGGTTAACGAAACGTTGTCGGCGCTTGAGTCGACCCCGATGGAAGAATTGGCGGCGACGCGGCACACCTTTGTGGCTGGAGCCGAAGTGTTCGCACGGAGCGGAGAAGGGAGCGTAGCCTAATGACGACAGAAGAGATTATCAAAAAGTTTCCCCGGTTTGCTTTTTTAAAGAGCCCGCGTTTCCAGGCCCTGCCGCGTGAAAAGCAGGAGTTTTACCTGGAATGCGTCGAAGATGCCCTCTTTTGGGTGGATCTCGACAAAGCCGACCATCCGGATGATGGCTTCAAGTTCCTTGCGGCGACGATCGGGATGGAACGGGCCCAGCAAGAGGCCAAGGACCGTGAATTGACCGGTAAGGAGCGCGAAGAATTCCTTCAGCCGCACCAGGACCTGTTCACGCAGTTCAACCCCTACTCGGGGCGCACGAACGATCGCTAAGTCCATTTTTCTATCTCAACTTTTCCGAAGGCCCGGAACTCTCTTAGGGAGGTTCCGGGCTTTTGTTTTTCCATGCTCCCCTTTGACAATGCCCCATCTGGTAAAGAGCCGAGGGATAAAATTAGCAACAATTAGCCGAATCTGCCGAGAATAATAATAAGTAAGGATTTGATATCTTTACCGAAATTGCCCTTGGGGAATGGCAATTCTCAGCCGTGCCCGACAATGTTTATCCGGACATGGCTGGTGGGATCTAGGAATGACATAGCCCAGAGGTTCTTTGAGGGAAGAACCTTCAATTGAGAGTAAAAATATGGGCAGGGAGGGAATCGAACCCCCGACACGAGGATTTTCAGTCCTCTGCTCTACCGACTGAGCTACCTGCCCCCGCTATCTTAAGCGGATGCGTACGGATATGACGCATGCTCTTGTCTGTCAATCAGAACCCACCAAATTTAGAAGCCGCGATTATCATTGCGGATTCGAGTTAGGACTAAAAAAGCTGCAGACAGTGCTTTGACTCAACGTGTTATCTGTGGTATAAGCCCGCTTCGATTCTTGGGAACATTTTTGGGCAGTTCTTGGGGCGAGTGTTGAAGCGAGCCAGCTCAATCGAGCTGAAAAACATTAGAAATGGCGCCTTTAGCGGGACTAGGGGAAACCGGTCTAGGATAAGTTGCAACACGGTCTAGAGACTGGACGGGACGAGAGAATTTGAGGAGGGAATGATGATAGAACAGGTATTCAAAGAAGGTGATAAGGCTGTTTATCCTGCCCATGGGGTCGGGGAAGTTCAGGCTATAGAGACTCGCAATATCGCGGGTAATGAGCATAAGTTCTATATTCTGAAGATTCTCGACAACGGGATGACGGTCATGGTGCCGACGGCCAATGTGAAGTCGGTGGGCCTTCGTGAAATTATCGATGGCGATGAAGTCGAACGCGTCTATGAAATCCTGCGGGAACGCGACATCACGGTCGACAATCAGACATGGAACCGCCGTTATCGGGAGTACATGGACAAGATTAAGACGGGTTCGGTCTATGAAATCGCCGAAGTCCTGCGCGACCTTTCCATGTTGAAGTATGTCAAAGAACTCTCTTTTGGTGAGCGGAAGATGTTGGATACGGCCAAGAACCTGCTCGTGAAAGAGCTGGCTATTGCGGAAGTGACGACCGAGGAAGACATCCTCCAGAAGATCCGTGATATCTTCAACAGCAACTAGTCGAAAACAGATTCTGATTTCAAGCCCCTTCCTGGCAACGGGAAGGGGCTTTTTTTATGCAATCTTACCACCTCTTGCGTCCGCTGCCCCGTTCGACTAGGTTGTTTCTCAATGGACTATAAGACCATTGCTATCATCGTTGCCGGCGGTTCGGGTAAACGCTTTGGGGCCGAGCAGCCCAAGCAATTTCTTCCCATCCAAGGCGATCCCATGTTGCTTTGGACCTTGCGGGTGTTTCAGGAAAGCGCCGGCATCGATGCCGTTTGCTGTGCGGTTCCGGCCGAACACGTCAAAGTGCTGGAGCAGTGGAAGGCCGACAAGGGGCTGTCGAAGCTCCAGTGGATTATTGCCGGGGGGCAAGAGCGACAAGATTCAATGATCAAGGGATTCAAGGCGATCCCCAGCTGTGAAATCGTGCTGGTCCACGATGGGGCGCGCCCCTTGGTGACGGCGGAGGTGATTGATCGTGTTATCGCCGGCGCCGTGGAGAAAGGGGGCGCGGTGCCCGGACTCAAGGTTCAAGAGACTTTAAAAAAGGTGGCTTCCGGAGGCTATGTGTTGACGACGGTCGATCGCAGCGAATACGCGACCATACAGACACCCCAGGGGTTTCGTTACACGATCCTCGCCGAGGCCATTCAGGAGGCGCAGGCCGATTCTTTTTACGGGACGGATGAGGCGATGTTGATCGAACGGATGGGTTTTCCCGTCTGTATGGTTGATGGCAGCCGGGAAAATATCAAGGTGACAACCCCTCAAGATATGAAGTTGGCGGAGACGATTATCCAGCGCCGGAGTGGCGGCTAAGATGCGTATCGGTCAGGGATATGATGTGCATCGCTTTGAAGCGGGGCGCAAGTTGATCATCGGGGGCGTGGAGATTCCCTTTGAGAAGGGTTTGGCCGGTCATTCGGATGCGGATGTCCTCTGTCATGCGATCGCCGATGCCCTGCTGGGGGCGGCGGGCTTAGGAGATATCGGTCAGCATTTTCCCGACAGCGACCCCCAATTCAAAGGTCACGATTCGCTCGAATTTCTCGCGATTATCCGGACCAAGTTGCAAGCGGCAGGCTATACCGTAGGAAATATTGATGCGACGATCATTTGCCAGCGTCCCCGCCTAGCGACCCATATGCCGGCGATGTACGAAAAGATCAGTCAGGCCCTCCAGATCGGTCCTGACCGGCTCAATATCAAGGCCACGACAGAGGAAGGCTTGGGGTTTACCGGCCGTGAAGAAGGGATTGCAGCTTCGGCTATTGCCTTGTTAGAATGACGCCTTCATGCCGCTCCGTATCTACAATTCATTAAATCAGGCCAAGGAGGAATTCTCGCCGCTCGAACGTGGTAAGGTTCGCATGTATGTCTGCGGAGTGACGGTCTATGATGACTGTCACCTCGGTCATGCGCGTGCTGCTGTCGTTTTTGATGTGATTTATCGTTATCTCAAATATCTCGGGTATGAGGTGACGTATATTCGCAACTTTACCGACATCGATGACAAGATTATCAAGAAGGCGCAAGAGACCGGCGAAGATTGGAAGGCGCTGACGCAGCGCTATATTCAATCGTACAAAGATGTCATGGCCCGGCTGGGCGTTGAAGAACCGAGTGCCGAGCCGCTGGCCACCAACCATATCGACGATATGCTCGACCTAATCAAACGGCTGGAGCAGAACGGTCTGGCTTATGAAGCAGGTGGGGATGTCTTTTATTCGGTGCGCAAGCTCAGTGACTACGGCAAGCTTTCACACAAAAAAATCGACGAACTCGATGTGGGGGCCCGTATCGGCGTCGATGAACGCAAGGCGGATCCGTTGGATTTCGTCCTTTGGAAGGCGGCTAAACCGGGAGAGCCGCAATGGGCTTCGCCTTGGGGCGAGGGCCGGCCGGGCTGGCATATCGAATGCAGTGCCATGAGTATGAAATATCTCGGGGACTCCTTTGATATCCATGGGGGCGGGCGGGATCTCATCTTCCCGCATCATGAAAATGAAATCGCCCAGTCCGAAGGGGCCACGGGAAAACCGTTTGCGCGTTATTGGATCCATAACGGTTTTGTGAACATCAATGCGGAAAAAATGAGTAAGTCGTTGGGGAATATTCGGTCGATTCCGGCTATTCTGGAACAATGGGACCCTGAAGTTGTACGCTATTTTCTTTTGTCAGCCAATTATGGGTCTCCATTAGACTTTACCGACAAAGCTATGGAAGACGCCGAGTCATCTTTGACGCGTTTTTATGAGATGTTGGTGCGGCTTGGTGATTCGCCGTCAGGTGCGGATGCAATCTCCATTGATTGGAAACAAATCATGGAAAACGGCATGAACGACGATTTTAATTCGCCGGCCGTTATTGGCGGTGTTTTTGAGGCCGTGCGTGAGATCAATCGCCAACTCGATGCCGGTAAGCAATTTTCAAGCGATGCGAGAACCGAATTTAGTCAGGGGGTCCAGCTGGTCCATGAAGTCCTTGGGGTTTTTGGCTCAGATCCCGTCGACTTTTTGGCGCGACGCAAAAAAATGAAATCAGAGCAGGCGGGCATTAGTGAGGAAGATGTTTTGAAATTGATTGATGAACGTATTGCGGCACGTTCTTCCAAGGACTGGAAACGGGCGGACGAGATACGAGATCAGCTGGACGAACTCAACGTAAGGATCAAAGACAACCCTGATGGGACGACGTCCTGGTCGTTTGAGTCGCGGTAGTCGCCGTGACGAGAAAACACATCCAAATCATCGCTTCTCTGCTCTGTCCAGCGGGTAGTGGGGCCGACGCGGCGGATTTCTTTAAAGACCTGTTCAAAACCATTCCCTTTATGATGGCCGTGGGGCTGCGGTTACTGTTTTGGGTCTTTTGGTGGGCCCCACTCTTTACGATTTGGCGTTTGCGTACGGTTCGTTATCTCAGTGAGGTTGATCGTGAACGTTATTTTGCCTGGTGGGAGTATCATCGCTGGTACTTTGTCCGCGAGGGTTACAATTCTCTCAAGGTCTTATCCTTGGTTGCACGCATCGGCCGTGAATGGGAGCTCAAGCGATGAAGACGCATTACACTGATGTTGTCGTGATCGGAAGCGGTGCGGGTGGGGCGGTGGTGGCACATCGTCTCGTCGAGGCGGGTTATAGCGTCACCCTTTTGGAGGCGGGGGCTTATGTAAAGACGGCCGAGTACTCGACGGATTTTTGGGCGACGATGAAAAATTTGTTCTGGGACAATGGCTTTCAGTACGCGCCCGGCCGTCCGACGATTCCATTCCTCCAAGGGTGTGCCGTCGGCGGGACCACCGTGATCAACTCCGCGATCTCCTGGGATTTGCCACGTGAGGTGCATGAGCAGTGGAGGCGGACGGAGGCCTTTGACATCGATTATGAAGACATTGCTACGGAACAACGGCGCCTGCGCCAAGACCTGAATATTCGGCCGGTCGATCCGCAGATAGCCGGAGAGAATAATAATATTATGGCGCGTGCCGCGCAAAAGCTTGGTTGGAAGGGCAACGTCGTCGACCGTAATGAGCGCAACTGCCAGGGATCGGGGCGATGCTTGTTAGGCTGCCCGCATGGGGCCAAGTTGAGCATGGATGTGAGTTATGTTCCTTGGGCCTTGGACAAGGGCATGGAACTGATACCGAACTGCAAGGCGGAGCGGCTATTGATTGAAAAAGGACGTGTGGTTGGGGTGATTGCCAAAGAGAAAAAGCGTTTGTGCATCAAGGCCAAGCGTGTCGTGGTGGCGGCCGGTGTGATTCAGTCGCCGCTCATTTTGCAGCGCAGCCGGGTCCCCGACCCGGCCCGGTTGATTGGGACCCACTTGATGTCTCACCCCGGGGTTTCAGTTGTCGGTCTCTATGACGAGGCTGTCAATCTATGGAAAGGCGCGACGCAGGGCTATGAGGTGATGGAGTTTCACGGCGAGGGACTTAAGCTGGAATCTTTAGGGATCAGTCCGTCCTTATTTGGTTTGCGCCTGCCGGGTGCCGGCAAAAAATTAGGCGAGTTGTTGGAAAAGCGGGCGCACATGACCTTGTGGGCCTGTCCCGCCCGTGCCAAGAGTCTGGGATCCGTCAAGACAGGGCGGCCAATCTCCCCGATCCGCTATAATTTTATTCAAGAAGACCTCGATACTTTTCTAAAAGGGATACGTTTGCTTGGTCAGTTGATGTTTGCCGGCGGGGCCCGAGAGGTTTATCCTGGCATCGTGGGGCGCCCGGATGTCGTGCGGAGTGTTGAAGAACTCAATGAAGTGACCAGTGCTTCCTTTCGCGGCGAAGCGATTCATCCCGTGGCGACCCATTTGTTTGGCACCTGTCGCCTCTCCGCCGATCCCGGACGCGGGGTCGTTAATCAGAACTTCGAATCGCATCACGTCAAGGGTCTCTATGTTGCAGACGGATCGGTGTTTCCTTCCAACACCGGTGTCAATCCACAGCTGGCCATCATGGCCTTGGCCGGTGTGGCTGCGCAGCGGATTGCGACATCGTTGTGAAGGCAAATATTTGCTAGCAACTCAGTAGCTTCATCTCGTCGATAAGACCTCCCTCTGGCACCTCCTTAAGTAAGAAGGAGGGGATAAGGAGTGACATTTTGCAGCAGCGTGTACGGATTGGTTTTCGATCATTAATTTCGAGACGTCGTAAACTTAGAAAAGAGCAGACGCCTACTGAGTTAGTCCTGTGGAAATATTTAAGAGCGAAGCGATTCAAAGGGATTAAGTTTCGCAGACAACATGGGATTGGACCTTATATCGTTGATTTCTGCGCTCCTCGTCTGCGTATTGTAATTGAAGTTGATGGGGATATCCATGCACTCCCACAACAGAGAGAATACGATAAGGTAAGACAAGAGGAACTTGAGTCTCTCGGTTATCAAGTGCTTCGATATTCTAACAGTGACGTGTGGATGAATTTGGAATCAGTTCTAGACGATATTTTGAGACACATTTTGAAGACCTCCCCCTAGCCCCCTCCTTCTTAAGGAGGGGGGAGGAAAACGGTGACTCCCTCTCCTTGCTAAGGAGAGGGTGGGGGAGAGGTCCTTAATCAATAGCAATCGGTCCGCAGTATTCCCAGTAACAGCCGTAGTTCGGGACTTCAAAGCCGGGGAAGAGCTCGCCGAAGAGCTCGTCGCTTAGATCATCGAACGAGTTAGCCTTGAGGCCCGCTTCCGAGATTGTGTAGAGCGCGTTACCGATGTCTAGCGAGCGGCGCATGCGTGGAGAGAATTCGGTGTCCTCAGTGATCAGGTCATCGTGTGTGACCTGTGCAAGCGAAGTAAAGCCGCTGGGTCCGACCTTGTAGACCGCCATATAGGATTTGGACCACTGATACTGAATCGGAATGGACAGCACCCCGCGGTCTTCAAAGAAGGAGAAGGCGCGGTGTTCGCGTTGGGCCTCCGATGAATCGGATTCCTCGATCGTGATTTGCTCTATCAAAGTCGGTTGGCTCAGACTCGAGATATCAAAGAGACTCAAGATCACCCGGCCCCAAAACTCTTGTTCCGAGCCGATGGAAATCAACAGATCTCCCCACACATGGATATGGGTCGGAAAACCCGGGACATCCAGTTCGCCTAGTATCGTCGGGTTGGCGGGATCGCTAAGATCGATAGTGATCAGGGGGTCCTTCGTGACGAAAGTGGTGACGTAGGCTGTATCTTGAATCAAGCGCGCGGCGGTAATCGATTCACCGGGTGCGATCGCATCGGTTTGTCCGACTTGTTTGAATCCGTTGTTGACGTCGAACAAGGTCAGGTAGTTACGATTGTCGTCGGCGCCGAAGGTCGAACGGTTGGTTGTCGTCGCGATGCGGAAATGGCCCTTGTACTCATCCATCGAAAACTGATTGACGAACTGACCCGGAACCGAACCGTTCGCGCGGGGAATGACTCCGTGCTGCGGGTTCGCGATATGAAACGCGAAGATCTCCGTCTCGTCGCCGTTGTAGGAATAGTTGGACAGGTAAAGATAATCGGGTGAGGCCGTGAACTGCGACCAGTCGCCGCCAAACACGGTGATCGGTTTGGGCAACTCCCCTAATTGAGCTAGATCCAACTTGTCGACCTGCCAGGCGGTGACACTATAAAAATAAGGTTCATCGAGTATGGACTCCGGGGCATAGGAGCGTTGGCATTCGTCTTTATCGTCTGAAAATTCCTCGATATCCCCCGTATAGACCCACTGGCGCGTGACTAGGTATATCGTGTTGTCGACCTTGCGGGAGTCCGAATAGGATCCGGTAAGGGCATAGCTTTCCAGTAGGTCCGGTTTCTTTGCATCAGTAACGTCATAAACGCGGACCTGCGTCGCGCCCGGTACCTCGGAGAGCGCATTGGTTGCGATCGGGCCATAGTAGTTTGGGTTCCCGACGATAGCAACGCGCAGCCCGTCTACAAAGAGCTCGACCGGGGTGAGATTTAATTCGGTGCGGGAGAGCAGAGACGTTGATGCTGGTGCGCTGACATCATAGATCAACAGCCCGAGTTGATGACTCAAGATATAGAGCCGATTGCCGACATGCTTGACGATGTCGGCCTGTTCGACGCGGGCACTCGAACTCCCTTCATCGCTAGCGGCTTCCGGGGCACCGAGGTCGGCACCGTCGCCGGAACCGCCACTGCTGTTGACGTCATCGGCGAAAACCGTATCGGAGGAATTACTTGCGGCCTCGCCGAAGAAGGCAACGATTTCGTTGCAGTCTTTGAATTGCCGCAGGGCGGAGAGCGGAACCGGGGGTGTCGGGTCATTCGTGCCGGTTGCGCTCTCCTCGCAGCCTGTGGTTATACAAGCGGTGGTGATGAGACAGATGATAAGTGGAAAAAGTTTTTTCATGGGATCCTCCTTGTTCTCTGACTTGATCTAAGCACTCTATCGCAGGGCAATCCAGAAAAGTCCTTTATTTTCAAGTATTTGTGTATTCTGTAGAATACACCTTACGGGCACGCGAGATCGCCGTCCGCGGCCGCTTCGGGAACGATGACAAATATTTCGGTGCAGCTATCCGGTAGGATGTCGGCGACTTGGCTGAAATCATCGACGTTGATACTGTTGGTAATAACGGAACAGTCGATAGCATCAATGTCTGCCTTGCACGTGGCAAAGCCCTCTGAATCGGTCAGGGCCGTGCCGTTACGCAGCTCATTTTGAAGCTGGTCGGCGGTGAAGTCGAAGCCCGCCGGACCGACAATGGCAGCGATCGGATCGCCTTCGCTATCGGTGAGCCTATCGATACAGTGCAGCGTGCCGATCGAATTATCACAGAGAAAAATGTTAAGACAGAGGCGTTCGACTAATTCGTTGTAATCGGTTTCTTCCTCGGCCAGTCCCGTGCCTTGACTCTTGAAGCCGAGCACAAGACCCGGGCAATCGGATGAGGCATCGACGCCGCTGCCGTCTTCAGCGTCCGGTTCATCACTGGGAACTCCGGGGAGGCTGGGGTTGCCGGTTTCCGTGCCATGGCCGCAGGCAGGAAAGATCGCGGCGATGATTCCCAGTACGATGAAAAATTTCAGGAGACCTTGGGCCATGGGACCTCCGTGAGATTAAAAATCTGAAAGTTGAGCTGATAAACGGCATCGGCCTTGCCGTCTTCGGATAAGAGGACATTGAGCTCCCGCCTGAATTCCTGAATACGCCGCTTGGCTTCTTGAAATTTCTCCTGCGAAACCGCGATGGTGATAGCGGAAATGTCACGCTTGTCATGTGCCGTAAGCTCGATCGACTCGGCGGCACGTCGGAGCATGGATCGATGAAAGTTGGCCACTGCGAGTGACTGGACCTCGCGCGCCGTGGCGATGTTGCGTTCTGCCTGGACGAGTTTACCTTTGCTATTTTTTTTGACGAAACCGAGTTTTAATAAGAGTTCAATCGCCTCTTTGGCTTCTTTGACGGTGATTCTGGGATGTAGAGTTTTCGCAATCCATTCGGGATCGTTCTCAAAATCCGGTAATAAGATGAGTTCACGAATGGCCGCGTAGTACCAACGCGAATAGTATTCGAATTGAGATTTTTCTATTTCACTGATTTCGCGATAGCGTTTGGAAGTAGCAAGTTTCTTATACCACTTATTGCGCTCCTGATCCGTCTTGGCCTGGTTAAAGTGGACGAGGTGTTTAAAGAAACGACCTTCTTCACGGTCGAGACGTAGCCCTTTGATAAAGCGCTCGATGCCGTCATCACTGAGATTGCGTTTGCCGTCCATGACCAATTGGAGAAAGTTGGGTGAGCTAAAACCCGCCTGACGAGAGAAGGCCCGGTAGGAAAAGGCAGAGCCCTTGGATTCTTTCTTGGCCCGATAGTAATCCTTGAGGTAGTGTCGGTAATCGAGATACTTGAAGATCTGGGGCATAATTCTATTCTCGACCGAAACGTCGGCCGAGTCCATAGAAAAGTTGCTTCTTATTTTAATTATAGAATACTAAAAATAACAAATATTGTAATAATATTAGTATGTTATTCTAAATATATAGATATAAAAAAATATGAATAGAATACACCAAAAAGCATCCAATGGGAGGAACTATGCGCACAATAGCGATTCTATCAACCGTCCTGATGACCCTCGTCGCCGTCAGTGCTTGGGGGGCCGCTAAGATGGTTACCAATCCGAGTGGGTTAAAATATGTCGATGAAAAGGTCGGAACCGGAGCGGAGGCCAAGACCGGTAAAAGTGTTGTTGTTCACTATACCGGCTGGCTCAATCAAGCCGGCAAGAAGGGCAGCAAGTTCGATAGCTCGGTCGATCGTGGCAAAAAATTCACCTTTCCGCTGGGTGCCGGACGCGTGATCCGTGGTTGGGATGAAGGCGTTGCGGGCATGAAGATAGGTGGGAAACGAACGCTCTATATCCCGTCCAAGATGGCCTACGGAGAACGCGGTGCAGGAGCGGCGATTCCGCCGAATGCCGACCTTATTTTCGACGTCGAGTTGTTTGAAGTAAACTGATTGTTTAAACTCGTTTCCAATTTTAAGCCCCAAGGCGACCAGCCCGAGGCCATTCGGCAGCTGGTCGCCGGGGTTCGTGACGGTGTGAAGAACCAGACCCTGCTCGGGGTGACGGGTTCGGGGAAGACCTTTACGATTGCTAATCTCATCGCTCAGGTTCAAAAGCCGACCCTCATCCTGGCGCCGAATAAGACCCTGGCGGCGCAACTCTATTCGGAGTTTAGGTCTTTGTTTCCGGAAAATGCTGTCGAGTACTTTGTCAGTTATTATGACTACTATCAGCCAGAAGCCTATGTTCCGGAACGGGATCTCTTTATCGAAAAAGACAGTGCCATCAACGACGAGATCGATAAACTGCGTCACGCCGCGACACGGGCGCTGCTCGAACGCAACGATGTCATCATTGTTTCTTCGGTTTCCTGCATCTATGGACTCGGGTCGCCGGAGGCCTATCATGGCATGCTTGTCTTTGTCGAAAAGGGCCAAGAAATCGATCGCAACAAGGTCCTCTTGGATCTGACCAAGATCCAATATCAGCGCAATGATATCGATTTTCATCGCGGGACCTTTCGTGTTCGCGGCGATACGGTGGAAGTTTTTCCCGCCCACGAAGATGAGCAGGCCATTCGTATCGAGTTTTTCGGTGATGAGATTGAGTCGATCTCGGCGATTGATCCGTTGCGTGGGTCTCGCCTTGCCGAGTTAGAAAAAATAGCCATCTATCCGGCGAGCCACTTTGTGACCTGGGAAGAGCAAAGTAAGAAGGCCATTGTGACGGTGGCTGAGGAATTGAAAGAACGGCTCGAACAGTTGCGAAGCCTTGGCAAGGCCGTCGAAGCACAGCGGTTGGAGCAACGGACCAATTATGACCTCGAGCTCTTAGAACAGATTGGTTTTTGTAAGGGAATCGAGAACTACTCGCGGCACCTGACCGGCCGCGCCCCCGGCGAACCGCCGCCGACTTTGTTAGATTATTATCCCGATGATTGGCTGATGGTGATCGATGAGAGCCACATCAGTGTGGCCCAGGTCGGTGGGATGTATAAAGGCGACCGCGCACGCAAAGAGAATCTCGTGGAATACGGATTTCGGTTGCCTTCGGCCCTTGATAATCGGCCCCTGCGTTTTGATGAATTTGAAAAGCTCCTCAATCAAGTTATCTACGTCTCGGCGACGCCGGCGGATTATGAGTTAGAGCAATCCGGGGGTGTCGTCGTTGAACAATTGATACGGCCCACAGGGTTGATTGATCCGGAGGTTGAGGTACGACCGGTCACAAATCAAGTCGATGATCTCTTAGAGGAAATTCGCCAACGGGTCCAATGCGAAGAACGCGTATTGGTGACCACACTGACCAAGCGCATGTCCGAGGACCTGACTCAGTATTATGAAGAGGTCGGGGTACGGGTGCGTTATCTGCATTCGGATATCGATACGCTGGAGCGGGTGGAGATACTCCGTGATCTCAGACTGGGTAAATTTGACGTGTTGATCGGCATTAATCTGCTGCGCGAGGGGCTTGATCTGCCCGAGGTCTCACTCGTGGCCATACTCGATGCGGACAAAGAGGGTTTTCTGCGGTCGACACGCTCGCTCATTCAAACAACCGGGCGCGCGGCCCGCAATGTCAACGGCAAGGTCATCATGTACGCGGATAAGGTGACCGATTCAATGCGCCAGGCGATTGACGAAACGAATCGACGCCGGGGTATTCAGGAGACTTTTAATCAGGCGCACGGGATCACGCCGGCGACGGTGAAGAAAAATATTGCGGATCCGATCCATGCGCCGGGGTCGGAAGATTACTTTACGGTCGATACAGAGGATGTAGGGGCGTCGCTTGCTGCGCCCATTCCGTTGACCGATATTCCCAAGGAAGTGACTCGCCTCACCACAGAAATGAAAGCGGCGGCCAAGGACCTGGACTTTGAAAAGGCGGCAGAATTGCGGGATCGGGTAAAAGAGTTGCAGGAGATGGAATTACGATTAGGGGTCAGAGTCTAATTACGCCACCGGTATCGGCGGGAGCCCACGGATTTCGTGCAGAGGGGTAAGCCGGCGTGACGGCCGATGGGGGACAGTACGGTGCCGCGAGCGGGAAGCCCGTCGTGGACGCGGTCGTCGATTCAGGATTTTAATATCATGCGGCGTTTCTCCGGCTTCAAAGGCGGCCTTTAATTTATCGAGAAAGCTTTGCGCCACGGAACATGCACGAATCTTATATTGTATTCTCTCTAAGTCATTGTACCGCAGTGCAAGCCCATAACGGACGGCCTGAAGGAGTATCTTGGCTTCTTGTTCGCCATGAGGATGCATGTAATTGCTCTGGTCGAATTTTAATTCGATGGCACGGTCGCGATCCCCGACCGAGACGGCGACGTCGACTCGAATCTGATTATGGTTGCGATACGTATAACGCCTCTCCAAATCAAGCTCACGAATGACGCCATTGCGAAGATAAACCGATTCGTTTTCCGTCAGCGTCTCCCAGTCGTAGATGTATTGGTGATCGAGTCGAATATGAGTGGCATCCGTACGCTGGGCCTGCCACAAGGCCTCGGTTTGTTCCATGATCGTGGAACGGACGCGACTGACATCACCTAAATATTTTTCATCTCGATCATCAGGAATGAAGCTGCTGCCGTAGTTTTCGATGCGATAATTGAACAGTTCGAGGGCGGTTTCTAAGATGAACTCCACGCGGCCGAGTCGATCTTTGTGAACGGGGTTGAGTAAGAAGTCGGCCATGTAACGGTAAGAGACTTCACCGTCTACCATGAGCACATAAATGGCGATGTGGGCGCGTGTCGAGAGATCATCTAGTATGGCCAGAATCTTGCGAAATTCGCGGCGGCCGGTCTTGCCGCGATTATGGGTCACACGCTCTAATTGCTTCAGGACGTATTGCTCCATTCGTGTGTTTGAAGGTCGTTCCGTTAACGCATGAAGTTGAGCGGCGTAACTATTGATCGTGAGCTTCTGGACCGTATCCGCGGTATTCACGAGACTTCTCAATTGAGTCGCCATGCGTTGAATATCGGCAGTCGTGACAGAACGCTGCTGGGCAAGCGAGATATCTTCCGAAGGATTTCCGAGGAGGGCGTCGACCGCGGCGATCTGGGCCGGATCATGCAGGCTGGGAGCAAACAGTTCTTGCAGCGACATCGGCATCATGTGGGTCGTTGCCGCTATGGCGGATGCTGATGAAAATAACGATACACTGGTCGAACCGAGCATAGCGGTCTGATTATCGGTGGCCACTGAGGGTGGTTGTGACAATCCGTTTGCGAAAATTATTTATCGATTACTCGGGTATACAGATAGACATAGCGTAGCCAGGCGGAATTCTGCTAGATTTTGCGTATGCAGCCGCCAGAGCAAGTTAAGGACTTTCCGAGCGTTCCCGGTATCTATCGGATGTTGAATGCCCGGGGCACGATACTCTACATCGGCAAGGCGAAGGACCTAAAGAAACGGGTGCAATCTTACTGGACGCGCGCGGCGAAGGACCGCTACCAGGTGGAGCTTCTATTGAAGCAGGTCAAAGATGTCGACTGCATCGTGACCGATACGGAGAAAGAGGCCCTGCTCCTTGAGCGGACGCTGATACGCAAACATAAACCCAAATACAACATTGAGCTCCGTGACGACAAGAGCTACCCCAGCCTCAAATTATCGATTCAGCACGATTACCCGCGTATCTATTACACGCGCGATATCAAATCGGATGGGGGACTTTATTATGGACCTTACTCGTCCGCCTTTGCCTGCCGCCAAGTCGTTGACTACATCGAGCGGTATTTTTTGCTGCGCACCTGCAGTGATCGTGAGCTTAAATCAAGGAAGCGCCCCTGTATCCAGTATCAGATCGGCCGTTGCTCTGCGCCCTGTGTCGATTACATCTCCAAAGCGGCTTATCAGGAGATTGTTGCTCAGATAAAACTCCTTCTCGAAGGGCGCAGTGACAAGTTGCGGGGACTGATGGAGGCGAAAATGGCGGAAGCGAGTGATGAGCAACGTTATGAAGAAGCGGCTCGTTACCGCGATCTGTTGCGTGATCTGGATAAGACGATGGAACAGCAGAAGATGGTCTCGCATCAGGGCGAAGAAAGAGACTTCGTCGGTCTTTATCGGGAAGGGGAGTCGGGAATGATTGCGGTCCTGATGATACGCGCTGGTAAAGTCAGTGATACGCACTGGTTTCCCTTTAAGAAATTGGTCGAGGATGAAGACGTTATCGAGTCTTTCCTGACTCAATACTACAGCGAACACCGCTATATTCCCCCCGAGGTCTACGTCCAACTGGATTTGCCCGGGCGGGCGGCTTTGATGGAGTATCTCAGCGACGAGGCCGGGCGGAAGGTTCGCCTCTTTTGTCCCAAGAAAGGGGACAAGCGCGACCTGCTGAGCCTCGCGATGCGCAATGCGGGAGAGGCCTTTAAACGCCGCAGCGACCGTGCTAAAGACCGCGAGGCGGCGCTCGAGTATTTGCAACAGCGCCTTGGCCTCGAGAAACTCCCGCGCCGGATGGAGTGCTTTGATATTTCTAATATCCAGGGCAAACAGCCGGTGGGTTCGATGGTGCGCTTCAAGGACGGCGAACCGGACAAGTCATACTATCGGCGCTTCAAGATAAAAACACTCCCAGAAGAACCGAACGACTACGCGATGATGTATGAGGTCTTGTCGCGGCGGTTTCGTAAGGCCGTCTCAAGTGAGACCACACGAGACGGGTGGCGCGAGGAGACCTTGGCACCGACCGTTAAGTCGCAGGGCAAGGTCTCCGACAGCGACAGGACCCGTCCAGAGACTAACAAATGGATATTGCCCGACCTCATCGTCATCGACGGCGGCAAGGGTCAGCTCAACATCGCCAAGAAGGTCCTCGAAGAACTCGATATCCTCAACGTCGATCTCTGCTCGCTCGCCAAGCCGCAGGAAGGCGAGGATAGGGATAAAGTGTTTATTCCAGGTCGCTCCAATCCGATTTTGTTACCGAAGAATTCCTCCAGTCTCCACTTGCTGATGCGCCTGCGCGATGAGGCCCATCGCTTCGCGATCACCTTTCACAAACAGTTGCGCGGTAAGCAGCTACAGGCCTCGGAATTGGATAAAATCCCCGGCATCGGGGACGCCAAGAAGAAGGCCTTGCTCAAGCATTTCGGGAGTTTGAAGCGCGTCAAGTTGGCGAGTGTCGCCCAATTGGCCGAGGTCAAGGGGGTGACACGAGAACTCGCAGAACAAGTCCATAGGACGCTGAAGCAGGGCTAAAATCTTTTATTTCGATCTACAGCAGCGGAGTGTTACACTACCCAGGTAGACATTATTGATCAGCATGCTGATCGGTTCATGAAACGGCAAACCCATCGTGAGGTGGGGACGCAAAGCCACTGGGCCCGTGAGAGAGGCGAAGCCGTCATCTCACAGGCTGGCAGGGCTGCCAAGGAAGGCGATCGAGCCAATGCCTTTGATTGCGCGTCCGCGCTCCCTCTTATGGGCTTGCCACTGCAAAATTTGCCTAGGCGGTAAGGAGGGAAGTTGAAAATGTATACAAAGATGAAAAAGGTTGTCGTTTCGGTTGTCGCTGGGATTGTTTGTGTTGTGATGCTGAATGTAGGGACGACGAAAGATGCGGATGCACAGGAGGTAGCGGATTATGCATTACTTGCCGGATATATTTCGTTGGTAGCGCTTATCAATACGACCGAGTTGGGCAGGAATGTTTGCCCTGCCTATCAGGGGATGTCGAACGCAGTTGAAGCCATCCCAGGCCATGCTGAAGACGCCGAAATGGCCAATGCCGATGGAGATGATTCTGGAGAAGTAGCGGGAACTTCTGCGGCCATGGGCGCAGCGGATGCTTATATGGCGACGTCGCAATCATGCGAGGGTGACTCGGCGGATGAGGCGCGCACGGCGATGCAGGCTGCTTCGGAGGTCCTACTTGATTTAAGGAGTCAGGCGATCGCGCGATTGAGCCAAAATAGCTGTGGTAATGAAGTCGTTGATAGCGGAGAGCTGTGTGACTACACGGCGGACCCCCTAACCTGGAACTGTCCTCCGGATACGTTGATCTGTACGATCAATTGTGAGTGCCAGGGTGGCATTATAGTTGAGTAATAGATTTTTGCTGATTGTATGCTTGTGAGAGGCGAGGCCTCCGACAATAGCTTGCACTTGCAAAACGGATATGTGATTCCTTGGGTCGATGGGGGAGTTTTGACACTGGAGACCTTACGAGATGAGGTGCGCCGAGTGATCATGGAGCCGTAGATCGCTATCCAATCCCCTAGACAGTGAGATTGACGAAGATTGACGAATAAGTTGAAATAGCTGTAAGTCTTGGCACAAGCTTTGCTTCTATTTGGGGGTAGGAGGAAGTCTATGGAAAGCAAGTCGGGCTTAACATCGGAGGATTTGTTACAGACCGTCTCAGATCTCATGGAGGCGGGAAGCGGCTTTGATACCAACCAACCGGTCGTGCTCTCCTGCGGGGGCATTCAGCTCAAAGGCCGTAAAATACCGAAAAATATGGCCTCTTGGCAGACCCAGCTCTATCTGCCCAAGCAAGAGCGAGCCCGGATCCGGACCTTCCGCATCAAGGGGGAATCCACCAAGCGCTCCCTCCAGCGTATTCTCAACCTCGAATCCCTCAATTAAAGCGCTCATTTTGGTGTCGGATCTCCAACTCAAAAGTGGGGTCCACAGTCATTAAATTGACGCCTCAATGGGCATCAAACTTCGCAACTTTTTCAAATTATTGCAGATAATAGAGTCCGTCCGCGTAGCGCGTGGTGTAGGAAGTCTAATCTCGAATTTGGTGCGAGATTGGTGAAGATGAGTTGATAGCTAGCTTCTCGAACATGGCGAATCTGACGCTCGGTCAATCCGCGCTCGTCCTGGCCTCCGTTTCTAATCATTTAATCGAACCGCATCTCGAAGCCAACTTTGATCAGTTTGATCATTACGCGGCCATCACACGTTCAGCCAATTTTCGTAAAGCTCTCACGGCTTTGGGATCGGTGCGAGAGCTGTGCCATCAAAACGTTCCTGAAGACGATGTCGATTTAGAGTTGGATCGGAGTGTGCTCCTGCTATGGCGGACTGCCGTTCATGATGTTGCCACACTTCCAGCGCCGGAGCGCATCTTGCTCGCATCAGCGTTGAATACGGTGGGGCGTTTGACCTTGGGACAACGCGAAGACGGGATGACGCGGGATCGCTTGGTACAGCTTTATATGGCGGCGGCAACTTTTCTGAGTGTTGAAGAGGAACGCGCGGTTGAAGTGGATGGCGCCACGTTGTTTGCGGAAGACTGTTTATTATCCGGAATTTTAATTTCCGCGCTCGGACGGCTTGATCGCGATGCTTTGCTGCCAAGGCACCGTCAACCGATTGTCGCGTTGATGTATCGAATGGGGATTGTAAATTTGATCAAAAATCTGCCGCTGCACGGGTTTCACCTGCGCCATCTCTCCCATGCTACCCAAGCTCTCTTTGGCATTGACGTCGATCGTATCAATGAGTTTCTCTCACTAGCGTCTACCAGTTATCTTCGCGAGGCAATCGACTGGGATGGGGTCCGGGGCTTTCAGCAGTATGTGATCCCCGCGCTGCTCGATTCGATGTGCGTCGATGAAGGTTATGGTGTGCTACAAGAAGGGGTTCGGACGTTTCCGGAGGATTTTACCTTGCGACGCATGCAACAAATCGTCGGGCCGCGGTGCCCAGAAAAAGTTGATCTCACGCTTGTGTTGAGCTTACTTGAGATGTGCGGGAGTTGCGACCGACCACTATCCCGCAGCACGCCGCACATCGCGGATTTTCTGCGGCAAGCTGGCCTCGGAGCTTAGATACCACGGGCGTGGCGGGATGCGAGGACGACATTGCCCCGGCTTCTTAGCGCTATGTCTGAAAGATCCAGTTCTAACACACTATCTCGAAATGTTGCTTCCAAAGCAGTTCTGAGCCCGTCCAAGCGTGTACGGCCAGCGGGATTTTCACCGTAATATTCCGGATAGCGTTGACGCGCCTCACGGACGACGGCATCGATCAATTGCGAGCGACGTTGCTGAAAACGTGAGACCGGTGCGGGCGCGGCTTCAGCAGCGGGTGCCGGAGCCGGCGCAGGAACAGCCTGGGCCGCTGGAGCGGATTGAGGCTGACGTTGCGGCATTCTAATATTGCGAGTCCCTTGTGGTGCTGCTTCAGCAGCAGGTGCCGGAGTGGGCGCAGCCTCTACTACAGGTGCAGGTGCTGCTTGAGCCGGAGCTGGCGCGGCCTCTGCAGCGGGCGCGGCAGCCGGTTGCTGCGGTGCGGGTTGAGGGCGCCGCCTTGGCATTCTAATATTGCGGGTCCCAGGCTGGGAGCTTTCTGCGGCGGCCGCGGGAGCCGCTGGTGCGGGGCGCGAAGCCGGTGTATACGTCAGCGTTGGTGCCGGAGCCGGTTCGCCGAGCATTTGATGGACCGTGGTACGGCCGGAGACGGTATCGATGATCTGGTTCGCACTGAGGGCGGAGAGATCCAGACTATTGAAACGCGCACGGCGCGCCATTTCATAAATCGTGTCGCGGGCGCGGGTACAATCCGTGATCCAGGAACCGCGGCGTTGACCGGCGAGGTGTTGCCAACGTGACATCAGGCGTCTGACCAGTTGGGTGCGCGCTGCCCCCGTGATGCTATTGCCCAGCTGGGCATCGATCATGTTCAGCAAATCATTGGCGCGGGCGCGCATGAGGCCGTTGAGCGTGTCCCCGTTGAGGGTCGGCCGGCCACTTCTGGCTCGGATGATTGGTCGTCCTGCCTGCGGGCGCAGATTTTGAGTGACCCAGTCGTTGCCGAAGACGCTCGACAGTTCAGACGCCCCCCAGAGGTGACGGCCTTCGATCCCGACGAGATGATTCGCCAAGGCGAGTTGATCGGCGCGCGGGAGTCGGCTGACGGCCTCGGTCATTTGGGTATGGGTCTCGAATTGTTCTCCGCTGCCGCGGCGTGCGAACCAGTCCGTCACATCACGGAATTGACGTGGCGTCAATTCGAGGACGCGCGCCGCCTGCGGGCGAAAGCTTGCTTCCGGACTATAGCCGAAGGCAAATCCTTCAACGCGGGGACGGTTGGATGCACGCCCGTCGACCGCAAAGCGGACGGCGATATGCTGGTTATTTAAGGTCAGCGAATCCGAGGCGGTGTGGAGTCGTGCGATCTGGTAGAGTGCGCCTTGAATGCGTTCGCCACCCTCGACGATTGCGCGACCCGCGGGGGTGTCGGCGACGAAGACGGTCGCGACGAAACGGCCGCTAGAGGTCTCTTCCATGCGGACGCCGCGCAGCTGCAGACAACCCTCAAAGTGCGGCCATGTGCTTTCGTTGAGACCATTGAGTAACGTTTCATAGACACGGGCCTCATGGGCGGGCATGACCGCACGAAAGCGCTCAATGTAACGGTCACGAATCGGTTGCATCATGCGATCACGTACAGCTTGTGCCTGAGGGGTGTCTTCAGTTGGAAAATCGGAACGTTCCGTAAGTTGATTAAGTTCCATGAGGGCCTCCATCATAATCGGATGGGCCTGGACGTCGCGCATCCGGCTGGCGGTCAGGTCGAGGTTGTCGGCCGCCCGAATGATGAAGAGCAGGGGATGATTCGTTTCACTGGCACTCATGTAGCCGGAGCGAACGAAGGTACGCGCGATACTCTCAATGTGGGCTTCGCTCATACGAGGATAGCGTGTGCGAAGCCTTGCGCGACAATCTTCAACGATCGCCTCCGCAACTCGGCGGTTGAGGTCGCGCTCACTCAAATTCGGGTGTTGCTGACGGAGTGCGCGACGACGGGCTGCCCTATTGGTATCATAGGGTTCCATCAATGAAATGATGTCGAGAACGTCACTATGGCTGAGGTTATAGTGTGCTCTCACGTCATCCGGAAAGCGCAACTTATCGGCGCCATGGCGTTCAATGGCGAGAAAGGCTTCGTTAAACTGGGCATCGGTTGCCTCGATGCCGAAGACGTCGCGCAAGTGTTGGGCAAAGTCCGCTTGAAAGAGTTCACCGCTGCGAATCGCGTGAATGCCCTTGCTTTCGCCGGGACGGAGACGGCCGTAACCGATGTCGTGCAACAGGGCGACGATCTGGACCATGGTCCGGGCCTGGGCTTCGCTGCCGTATTGTGCCGTGAGTTGGCGGCGAAGAGCCGGCGAGCTATCAAAGACCTGTTCGGAGAGGCGCATGACTTGGAGCGTGTGGGGCCAGTCATGGGGCGTATAGGGTAACAGCGTATCCTGAACGTCCTGCTGGACGATGGCCTCGAAGAGGTCGTTGACGAAGCGCTCGATTGCCGGGCGGTTTTGCTCGCCGCGGAGGCGAATCAGGCTGTCGGTGAAGTTTTGACGGAACTCGAGGATGCGAGGATACAGGTCGGCGCGTCTTAATAAATCGGACGTCGTCCACGGGAAATGTTCATGACGAGCGGCATCGATGCCGAAGAGGCGAAGCAAGCGCGTTCCGGCTTCCGTATGCGTCGTCTGATTAAACTCATGAATCGCAAGTGAAGCGAGGGCCCGTTGGCGCACGGCCGGTTCTGAAATCTGCATGATCGCATCGACGTGCTGGGCGGGATTCTCCCCGGTAAAGTGATGGAGTAGGCCTTCTCGATTGAGGGTGGTGAAAATTCCTTCGGGGCCAGTGGCCAGGACTTCCAGGATGTGGCCGTCGACCGAGCGCAAGAAGCGGGCGGCGTTGCCATCAGGTGTCCGGGCGGCGAGATCAAGCAGCGCGGAGATATTGTTCCGGGTATTCGGTTGCGCTGCGGCCTCGGCCAAGCGAGCGCGCTGACTCGGATTGAGTGATTCCACAAAATCGAGGACCGCGAGATTGCCGGAAAGACGAATACCCTGTTGAGGAGATTCGATACCACTGGTCAGTGCATTAACGATGGACTGCAGTGCTTCGGGAAGATCCGCAATCCGTTGCTCGCGCGTGCGCGCCGCGGGCGTTTCACCGTTTTGCGCTTGCTGACGCGCCTGTTCGAGGCGTGCAAGTTCGGCCGGGCTAGCCATGCGTTCGCCGTTGCCGGTGGCCTCCGGACGCGCTGTTTCCGAGCCGCGGCGCCCCTCTTGCATGCGGCCATGGTACTCGCTCGTCCGGTTCCAAATCGTCTGCCACAATTCATTATGATAACGATCGGCCCAGTCCGCACGGCCTTCCCACCCGTTGAGGATGCGATTGACTTCGATGTCAAAACGATTTTGTGAGACCTCACGGCCGTGGAGGCGAAGTCGAGCAATATCTTCGGCCGCGATGCGCATCTGCTCTTGTTGTGGGGTCTCGCGAGCGGCCCGGGTCGATCTCATGCTGCGCATTGCGCCCATGCCGGCTTCGATGGCGCCAAACTGCAAGGCGCCGACGAAGAGACGTACACCCAGAGGTTGGGTATTTTCCGGGGCCCAACCGATGGCATGATTAATATCTTCCGAGCCAACCATCGCGGAGACACCTGCAATAAAGCGCATGACGGGATGATTGCGGAACGGCATCGTGGCCAAGGTAATCGCGGCAAAAGTCGTCGTCGAATTACGGGCGCCGACAAACATCTCTTCTCCGCTCATCTGCTCTCGTCCGGTCAGTCCGCGATACACGCCGGTCAGTCCGAAATTCACTGCGTTAAAAGTCGCGACGTTGGCAGCGAAACTACCGGCGCCGGCCAGGA
Organism: bacterium; assembly: GCA_965216315.1. GTDB lineage: Bacteria > UBA10199 > UBA10199 > 2-02-FULL-50-16 > JAJFLM01 > CBDCFN01. The sequence continues at coordinate 480,635 of CBDCFN010000015.1, forward strand.
TGGCACCGGTGACGCTTGCACCGACGCGGGCGATAATGGCGCCATAGGCGAGCTCGGCGGCGAGTCCGGCGGTGAAGAGCGAGGCGAGTAGGATCAAACCACCCTCGACAGAAAAGGTATGATCAATGACCTGTGCAAAACCTTGTTGGTAGGGCATCAAGTCGCGGGTATCACTGATCTGTCCGCCCAGCGTATTGGTGCCGCTCAAGTGATGTTGGATATTGTAAAAATCAGACAGTTCGGCCCGGTGATTGACGATGCGGCTGATACTCGTGAACATATCGGGCAACTCGACGAAGTTACCCGCGGCACGGCTGTTTTGGATGGAGGCCAAAATAGAATGGATTGTCGGGGTGACACGTCCATCCAACGAATCGTCACGGATCATTTCGCGAGAGACGCGCAAGAGGCGTTGGGCGCGCACGAAGGGCGCGTCGAGACGATCGCAACTCATCAGGGCATCAACCGTCGAGCGGCTGATCGACCAGCTACCTATATTGCGATAAAAACGACGCACGGTTTCCGGCTCGGATTCGCGAATATGAGCAATAGCGTCCTGTGTCGTCGTTGCATCCCCGTCGTCGAGTACGGTCTGAATGCGGGTTAAGAATTGGTGCATGAAGCGGCGTTCTCGTTGGCGCTGCGCGACCGTTGCGCTCCGATGATTCAATCCGATAGCGGTTCCGATCTGCCCGACGATAGAGCCGTCAAAATCTTCGTCATCTTGGGCCTCGTTGATCAAGCCTTCGTATTGACCGTCGATGAGTTGACCGAGCCAGTGAATAGTCATGGCCGTACGGCGGTTGGTAGAGCGGCCCGTGCGAGCCTCTTGAATGGCGGTCACGCGCGTCGCCAGTTGTTGCCACGTGCCGTGGACCTGGTTGAGCAGGTCGGCATTGGCCGATTCAAGGTTCATAAAAGCATCGTGCCGAAGGCGGGCTTCTTCGGTATTGCCATAGCTGAGTGCACTCATGTAGCGGGTGTAAGTCGTGACATCGGTCCGGTTCTGTGCTTCTCCGAAGCGGCGCATCTCGCTGAGTATGTTTCGAAAGATGCGGCCGGTGCGAGACTCGATGGAACGCCCTTCAGTAGCGGCATCCAGTGCATTCGGAATGGCGTCGGAATAAAGCGCGGCTGCCTGGCGATACCAGGTAATGCGATCACCGACGCTTAGATCCTCATCGCTGCGAATCGCGGTCAAGAGCTGTCGAGTCGCGGCTTCGGCGGCGCTTTCATCACCGATTTGACGGTAGGCTTGGATGACGAAGGCATAGGCACCACGTCGGGTCTCGGCCGTCGGCATCTGGCTGATGCGGCCTGCTAAATTACTAATGACCTGACGCATTTCTTGTGTGGCGGCCGCGGCCTGGTTGTGGTCGCCGAGTTCGGCATAAATCGTGCGGGCTTGGCTCAGGAGTTGAAGGCGTTGCGGAATCGTGCGGGTCTGACCGGCCTGGGTGACAAAGCCTTGGGCCTGAGTACGCAATCCATTGATTAATGAGGTTGCGCGCTGAGTATCGCCGAGGCGCGCATATTGCTGCGCGACTTGGTGGGTCACGCGAATGCGGGTTGCAAAAGGAACGTTCTCGTTGTTGGCGGCCGTGAGCGAATTATTCAGGACGCGACGGACGTCGGTGGTGTAGTCATGTCCCTCGACGGTCGTCGTGCTGAGGCTTTGATACAGGGCTCCGGCCTGGCCGAGTAGGGCAAGTCGTTGAGTGGGGTTGGTTGCCTCGCGCGCCCGGGTTTCCAGGTTGTAGGCGTCGCTGTGGAGATCATCGGTTGCATATTGTACGGGTTCCTCAAAACCACCGAGGGTGGCTTGGGCGGCGCGTAGCAGATTAAATTTAAGATGGCGGAGGGCGATCTGTTGGTTGGGATCACTCGTATCGTTGATCTGTGAGTCGAGCATGCTGGCAAAGTCAGTTGCTAGATTGCGGAGGTTGCCGGAAACGCGTTCGGTCGTATTCGTCTCCCGGGCGATATCTAAGATCTGAGTTAGGTGGGCGGCGCGCGCCGTCAGGGCGACGTCGCTGGTCGCGAGGGCATCGGCCCATTGGCTGAGGGCGATTTCAAGGTGCCATTCATCGAGAGCTACCTGATTTTCGACACGGGCGCTATCGGTATCGCTTGGATGGAGGGTTAATTCCCGATAGATTTGAGCGAGGACCTGGCAGCCGCGAATGCGGTCACTGCTGCGGTGGCTCCCAAAGAGGCCCCGTTCGGTCTCGTAGGAGACATAGCGTAAACGACTGTGCCAGTCATGAATTTCTGATTGAGTCGCTTCGGAACTGGTAAAAATAACGCGTGATTGCAGGGCGACTTCGTTGCGTCGGATAGGTGATAGTTCGTTGCCGGCGAGGAGCGTGCCCATGGTCCTGCGAAGTTGGCGGACGAGAGGGAGTCCCGAATCACGCACGATCAAGCCCACGGCCAAATTGACCCGGGCGCGTTCGTCCGCCGAGCTATGCGGTGGGAGCGTTTCATTGATCGCGGCAAAGGTGCGATTGACCAGGGCATTATCCCGCAGCGCGACAAAATGACTCAGACACTCCATCAGCGCGGCACGACGGCGCATGGGATCGGTGACTTCCAAGGCGTGGGTCAAGGCTTCGCTGGCCTCACGATGGGCGCGGCCATAGGCGATCAGGCCACTGGCGGAAAAATAAGAGGTGCTCAAACGGTCGCCGTCATCGATGACACGATCAATCAGTGCGAGTGACGCATCTAATTCCGTGGATGAAGTTATTAATGGAGAGAGATAATCCTGCATCTCATCGCGGATCTGACGCATTTGTGAAACGGCATGTTCTTGATCTCTTCCTTCCGATCCATTGCGAATCACGAGCCAGCCACGCAGCATTTCCGCGCGGTGATCGACTTGATCCCGTGAGCTGAGCGTATTGTTTGGCAGTTGGCCGATAAGGGCCCGCCAGCGACCGAGATCGATTCTTAAGTCATCCGTATCGCCGAGTTCACGACTTATCCGGGCGGCCCGGCGGGCGCTGTCGACTTGAAAAGTATTGGTCGGATCCGTGGAGACCGAGGCGGCGCCAGCGTAATTTTGACGGAGGGCCGCGCGGATTTGGCGCATTTGGCCTTGAAAAGCTCGATGGGCTTGTTCGAATTCCGAGACGTCTTGGCCTTGCGCGCGGCGGAAGGCGATGGTGGTACGGTAAAAGCGATTGATCCGGCGAAGGTCACGAATCAGGTGATCGGGATTCGTATCTTCAGTGATGCGGTTTGTCAGCTGAGTGCATTGTTGCGTCAGTGTGCGGAGTAAGGCACGTGCGCGGGTCGGATTCGAGCGACGCACCTGACGAAATTCCCGCAGGTTGGCGTCAAACGAGCGGCGCAGTTCAGCGAGTCCCTCGGGAGTCGTGTTTCCACCGGCGGCGGCCGGTTCCGGACGGACCAGAGCGGGTACATTGAAATAGGCTGCATTGCCCAGGGCCTGCATCGCATCACGCGATTCCTGCAGCGACGTCTGCGTCGCGGTCTGGGTCTGGGCCGCTTCGGTCGGGGTCTCCGGTGGCGTTAAGTTGAGCGTAAAAACGGGGTTGCCGTCACCGCCGGCAGCGGGGACAATGCTCGGTCGGGGTCGCTCAGTTGTAATACTATCTGGTGGTGGCATATTTCGTCCTCTATTAAGGACGCAAGGAGGGCTGAATTTCCGAGTAACGAGTTGCGCATATCCCCCATGCGTCGTTCAAGCTGGTGTTCCCGCACTGAGAACACACACTCTCTATAGAGCAAAGGCTGTGCCAAAATGGGCTGTTCAACGCTTAGGGAAACAACCTATTGAAATTATAAGATAATTTAGAATTGGTGACTCGAGAATTGCCTTAAAGATAGGCAGAGTGTGAACGTCATTTGTTCACGTTCACACTGAAAATGTGAACAAATTGATGCCTAGATCTCGTAGCGATCCAACCACTCGGCGTATTTCTTCTCTTCTCCCGCGAGGATGCGGAAGTAGATATCTTGAACTTTTTTGGTGATCGGGCCCGGCTCGCCGGTGCCGATCTGGCGCTTGTCGACCTCACGGATCGGGGTGATCTCCGCGGCCGTGCCGGTCATGAAGAGTTCATCGGCGGTATAGACCTCGTCGCGCGTGAAGAGGTCTTCACGGACTTCATAGCCCTCGTCTTTGAGGAGCGTTATCACCGCGTCACGGGTGATGCCCTCCAAGACGGAATGAGAAAGCGGTGGTGTCTTGACGATGCCGTTCGTAACAAGAAAGATATTTTCGCCCGTGCCTTCGACGACAAAACCGTGCGGGTCCATTAGCAGGGCTTCTTCGTAGCCGCAGTCCAAGGCCTCGCGTTTGGCGAGGATGGAGTTGACGTAGTTGGCCACGGTCTTGGCCTTGGAGAGGTTCACGTTGACGTGATGACGCGTGTAACTCGAGACCTTGCAGCGGATGCCGTGTTTGAGACCTTCTTCGCCGAGATAGGTTCCCCACGGCCACGCGACGATAGTCGTCCGCGTTGGATTGTTGGCCTGGAGTCCCATCTCGCCATCCCCGACAAAGACAAGGGGGCGGATGTAGGCGTGTTTGAGACCGTTTATTTTTAACAGCTCGCGGGTGGCCTTCATCAGGTCTTCGGCTGTGTGATCAAACTTGATGGCCATGATATGGGCGGAACGTACGAGGCGATCCATGTGTTCGCGATGACGGAAGATGGCCGAGCCGCCGTCTTTCAGTTCATAAGCGCGGATGCCCTCGAAGACGCCCATTCCATAGTGCAGCGTATGCGTGAGCACGTGGACGTTCGCGTCGTCCCAATCAACGAATTTTCCATCCAACCAAATCTTTTTTTGTTTCTCAACCACGTTGAAAAATCTCCTCTATCGCCTCTCCGTAAGGAGCTCGCAGTATACCACGCTCGGTGATAATTGCCGCCACCAATTCGTTGGGGGTTGCGTCAAAAGCGGGATTCCTGACGGTGATACCTTCCGGCGCGACGGCCTGTCTATAAAAATTAGTGACCTCTTCGCGGGGCCGCTCCTCGATGGGGATCTGCTCACCATTCGGGGTCTCACGGTCGATCGTTGAGAGCGGGGCGGCGACATAGAAGGGAATGCCATGCTCTTTGGCGAGTATCGCGACGTTGTAGGTTCCGATTTTATTCGCGATGTCCCCATTGGCGGCGATACGATCGGCGCCGACGATGACGCAGTCGATTTTTTTCTGCCGCATGAAATAGGCCGCCATATTATCGGTGATCAGGGTGACCGGCACGTTGTTTTTTTGCAGCTCCCATGCGGTCAGCCGGGCGCCTTGGAGAAAGGGGCGGGTTTCGTCGGCGAAGACGCTGATGTTTTTGCCCGCTTCGACGGCCGAATAGATGACACCGAGGGCCGTGCCATGTCCGGCGGTGGCAAGCGCGCCGGCATTGCAATGGGTCAAGACCGTCTGGCCATCTTCCAGTAAACTTGCTCCGTGAGCCCCCATCTGTTGATTGATGGCGACGTCTTCCGCGAGGATATTCTGGGCCTCTTGGAGGAGGCGTGCCTGCAACTCAGCCAGCGGCAGGTCTTGTTGGGCCGCGAGGACGGCCTTCATGCGGTCGAGCCCCCATTTTAAATTGATGGCAGTGGGTCGCGTCGAAAACAGCACATCGCAGGCGGTTTCGATGTCGCTTTGTAGCTCCTCAAAACTCTTAGCCTTGGATTCACGCGCGGCGAGCGCGACGCCAAAGGCGGCGGTGACCCCAATCGCCGGGGCGCCACGGACCACCATGTCTTTGATTGCCGCGGCGACTTCTCGATAGGTCGAGTAGGAGAGATACTTTTCCTCCTGCGGGAGAATGCGTTGGTCGATTAAATAGAGTTGGTCGTTTTTCCATTCGATCGTGTTGAAATTTAAAGTCATTGCGTAGTCCTTAATTGACCTCCCCCTAACCCCCTCCTTCGTAAGGAGGGGGGAATTGCTACTCCCTCTCCTTGCTAAGGAGAGGGCTGGGGAGAGGTCCTAATTGAGTTTCTTCCTTAACAATTCATTAGCCAACTTCGGATTTGCCTGCCCCTTCGTTTGCTTCATCACCTGCCCCACAAAAAACCCGATCAGCCCTTGATTTCCACCTTTATATTTTTCCACCTCTTTGGGATGGTCGGCAAGTATCTGGTCGATGATAGGCTCAAGCGTCTCACTGTCGGAAACCTGAACCAAGCCTTCTGTTTCAACAATCTTGGCGGGTTCCTCTCCTGATTCAAAAGCCTTACTAAAGACCTCTTTCGCTATCTTGCCGCTGATACTGCCATTGTCGATCAGCTCTAGCAACTGAGCTAGGTGTTGCGGCGTTAGTTTTGCTTCGCTGATCTCAATGCCCGCTTGGTTGAGCTCGCGTAAGAGTTCACTGAGTATCCAGTTGCCGGCTTTCTTGGGGTTGGCACCGGCCCTGATCGTGGCTTCAAAAAAATCAGCGAGTTCGCGCGACTGGGTCAAGGTATCGGCGTCCGTTTCACTCAGCTCATAGGTTTCCATAAAGCGTTGGGCCTTGGCCCCTTGCAGCTCGGGCAAGGAGGCGGCGATCTCATTGACCCAGGTCGGTGCGACGTTGAGACTTAAGAGGTCAGGGTCCGGAAAATAGCGGTAGTCGTTGGCCTCTTCTTTGCTGCGCATCGACTTAGTCAATCCTTTGTCGGCGTCCCACAAACGCGTTTCTTGCACGACTTCACCTCCGGACTCAATGACATCTTGCTGTCGGGCGACCTCGTAGTTAATCGCTTTTTCAACGTTCTTGAAAGAGTTAATGTTTTTGAGCTCAGCACGGGTTCCAAATTGCTCTTGGCCCACGGGCCGTATCGACACATTTGCGTCGCAACGCATGCTGCCTTCTTCCATGTTGCCATCACAGATGTCCAAGTAGCGTACGATGTTGCGGATTTGTTTGATGTAGGCGACGGCCTCCTCGGCCGAACGCATGTCGGGTTCGCTGACAATCTCGACTAAAGGAGTGCAGGCGCGATTGAGATCAACCCAGCTTGCACCAGAAGTGCGGGTTTGCGGATGTTCGTGCAAGAGTTTGCCTGCATCCTCTTCCATGTGAATGCGGGTGATGCCAATACGTTTCGTTCCGGCCGCGGTATGAATATCGATATGTCCCTGTTCGCACAGAGGAAGTTCATACTGAGAGATCTGGTAACCTTTGGGCAGATCG
>CBDCFN010000016.1:0-1705000 GCA_965216315.1 bacterium
GGATCTCTTCGATGAGCTTCTGTATCGGCGTGCTGTTTTTTACGCGTCCCTGCGGTGACGCGGCGCGGGCGATTTCGCGACCCAAGCGCATATGGGCTTTGTCAAGACGACTGCGTAAGCGATGAACGTCCATTTCCATGCGGACGACGTTTGTCGTTGCATCCGTCATGTATGATGTTTCGGCTGCGAGTTCCTTGAGCTCCTCAATGCCTCGCTCGAGCATCTTTTTAAGTTGCTGTTTGGATTTGTCCCAGTCCTTTTGCTTCATAGCGAGCCTCCTGTTCAAGCTCTAATTATAGAGAATTGGCCTCAAATCATCACCACAATAATAGGGAGCTCTCTATTCGGGTGTATAGGTATTTCTATTGCGACGGGTATGATAGAAGGCGAGCAGGGCCAGAATACCCCCTAATGCCATTGAAATAAGGATAACAACCAGTTTCGGGAGAGCGGGCAGGGACCAAAAAAGGATGTCGATTGAGGTCGGTTCGGCATTTTGCATCATAATCGTCACTAACAGGACAATGATAATCGTCCAAATGATGAACCGGGGCCGGCCCCAGAATGGTTTCTTGGCTTTTTGAGTGATGTCCATTGGATATCAAGCTATCACAAATAAAGATGGCATACAATTCGTCAAACGCAAATCCTTAATTAATGAACGCGTGGGACCTATGGTCCCTAGCGAGCAAAGCGAGCGAGAGGGGAAGGCTCCGGCGGCTTTGCCGACCGGAGGGGGCGACGCAAGCCCCTATTAAGGGTATGAAGCTTTTACCACCGTATGAATCCCCCCTCTTACATAAAAATCACCTTCAACCTGAAGTCGACGCGGCGCACAAACGGCGACGAGATCATCGAGTATCTGATTGGTGACCGCCTCATGAAAATGGCCTTCATCGCGGAATGACCAGAGATAAAGTTTGAGTGATTTAAGCTCAATGCATTTTTTGTCTGGAACATATTCGATGCGCAGTGTCGCAAAGTCGGGTTGCCCGGTCTTAGGGCAGACACAGGTAAATTCTGGGCATTCAAATTGAATAATATAGTCGCGATCTGGTTTGGGATTAGGAAAAGTTTCGATCTCTTTTGCGGGTTGGGTTGTCATAGGACTTCCTTTTGTCAAGTTGCCGAAATGCGGCGCGCATTGAGAAGGACCATTAGCAATGCGGTTCCTGATAATAAAGCGCCAAGTGTCGGTGTCAGCGGCGCATAACCAAAGGGGACGAGGGCCCCTGCTGCCAATACAGTTGCAAAGCCGTGATAAATGTGCGCGAAAATTTTATTTTCCTGGGTAATGCGCGCCGCGTGTTTGCAGATGACAAAAAAACTGACAACGTGGTCCAATCGATCTTCTAATAGAATGACATCAGTCGGGGGTAGGTCGCGGCCTTCCCCTCGAGTCAGGGTGATGCCAAGCTCACTTTCATAAAACGAAGGGATGTCTTCAGGGTAACTGCCGACCATCGCTACATGAAATCCTTCCCGCCGCAGCTTGTTGATTTCGCGTGCCTTATTTTCTGAAGAGAACCTCGGCGACCACTTGATCGATGTGCAGACGTTCGGCAAGGGCTTCGGACATCATGCGATCGTCGCCCGTCATCATAATCGTTCGCAAGCCAAGGACCTCGTAAGCGTCTCGATCGCGGCCGCGGCATCGTCGCGTACTTCTTCCATGACACCAAGAATCCCCAGGTACTCGGTGCCGCGACAGCAAATAAATGGTGTCTTGCCTTCTTGCGCCAGGAGCTCCAAGCGATCGGCCAAATAAGCGGGGAGCGTTGATTTTTTAAAGAAAGCCGGTTTGCCGAGACGAACCGGTTGGCCATCAATGACACATTCGACACCGCCGTCCGGTCATTTCGATAAAACGTTCTGGAGGTTCAAGCGGGATTGATTGGGCACGGGCTTCATCGACAATAGCCTGCCCAAAAGGGTGTCGTGAATCATGTTCGGCAGAAGCGGACCATAACAAGAGCTCTTCGTCGTCAATGCCCGTTGCGGGGGATGATGTCCGTCACGCGTGGGGAGCCTTTTGTCAAAGTTCCTCGCTTTCCAAAGACAACGGCATTTACGCGCGTTGCAATTTCAACAGCGGTTGCATTTCCAATCAAGGCGGACTCGTAGGCGACGGCTCGTAAGGCGGCTGTAAATCCTGATGGTACGCCCTTGATCAGGATCCAAGGTGAAGCGGCCGCAATGACAGTGGCAGCTTGGATGAGCCCAAAATCAATATCGCGCCGATAGTAGTACCAGATTAAAAAGCTCGCGAGTGCCATCAGGGCATTGGTGTAACAAAGAACGGGAAGGCGGCGGAGCCCTTTTTCGACCATAGGGGGGCGACTCTTTTCGGCGGTTTTGAGCTTAGCGGCCATCGCGCGGGTGAGACTGAGTTTTTTTAGCGCTTGCAGACGTTGCCAGCGATTCGATGAATCCAGTAAAAATTCAGCCAGTAAAAAGAAGGAAATGAGAAAAGAGGCGTCATGTAGGTGTAGCTTGAAATGGCTTGGTTGGCCTTGCTGAAAAGTATGTACAAAGTGAACCAGGCTGCTGAGGATGGTGAGAAGTATCGCCCAGCTGTTCATGAGGAGCGGGAGACCGGCCGTCCGGCGCGGGCTTTTAAAGAGGCCGGGGATGAATCGTTTACCCGGTCCCACTAGCTGGATCGCAAGGAGAACGGCGGCTCCATAACAACGCCACTGCAGTGGGATTAAATTGATGCCGGGAACAATAAATGGGCCGGCGAAGAGCCAAATGACAGTCGTCAGTGACCAAGTGATCCAGAGGCGTTTCTTTTTTGCCTGAGTCTCCATATCTGAATCGAGGTGCTAGCGTACTCCTTTAGGACTTGCAATGGAAGAAGTCTGCAGTATGCTGGCGGGCATGGCACTCCAATGTGGGATCGTGGGTCTCCCTAATGTCGGCAAATCAACTCTATTTAATGCCCTAACCGCGGCCGGTGCCGAGGCGCAAAACTATCCTTTTTGTACCATTGAGCCCAATGTGGGTGTTGTCCCGTTGCGTGACCCGCGTCTCGACAAGATATGCGAGATTGTCAAGCCGGCGCAAGTGATTCCAACAGCGGTCGAATTTGTCGATATCGCGGGCCTCGTCAAAGGGGCCAGCCAGGGAGAGGGGCTTGGCAACCAGTTTCTCGGCAACATCCGCAATGTCGATGCGATTGTCCACGTGGTGCGCTGTTTTGAGGATCCGGATGTCGTCCATGTCCATGGTCAAGTGGATCCCATCAGTGATATTGAGGTGATTCATACCGAGCTCGCCCTAGCTGATTTGGATTCGATCCAAAAACGATTGAATAAACTTTCTAAACTAGTGAAGTCGGGTGACAAGGAGGCGGGAAAACAAGCGGCCTTGTTTGAAAAAGTGCGTGTGGTCCTCGATCAGGGCCGATTAGCTAGCTGCGCGGACCTGATTGCTGAGGAAAGGACTCTATTGCGACGTGAAGGGTTTCTGACGGCCAAGCCCATCCTCTATGTCGCCAATGTGGCTGAAGAGGATGTGACCAATGAGCAACAACCTCAGGTTCTCAAATTGCGTGAACATGCGCAAAAAGAAGGTGCGGGATGCGTGGTTATTTCCGCCAAGATTGAGGCGGAGCTCTCTACTTTGGCAGAAGATGAGCAGGCTGAATATTTGAACGAGCTGGGCTTAAGCGAGCCCGGCATCGATCGTCTCGCGCATGCGGCTTATCGATTGCTCGGTTTGATCACCTATTTCACGGCCGGGGAAAAAGAGGTCCGGGCGTGGACCGTGAAGGCAGGGTCGCATGCCCCTCAGGCGGCCGCCGTCATCCATACGGACTTCGAGAAACATTTTATTCGCGCGGAGATCTACCATTACGACGACTTGATTCAATGGGGTGATGAGCACAAGGTGAAGGAGGCCGGCAAGCTGCGCGTTGAAGGAAAAGATTACATTGTACAGGATGGGGATATTATCTATTTTCGAACGAGCGCTTGATACGAAAATCGCACTCGAAAATGGAGGGAACAGCTAGCACTGTTCTACCACGTATCCCCGAAATCAGAGACATCTTCATTAACAGCTTCTGCGGCGGTTTTCATGGCCACGACAAAGTTAACGATATCACCGGCATGATTACGGACGGGTGACAGGCTAACCAGAACGGAGTGTTCTCTAACCGTTCCTTCACTCGTTTTGTGAGTAAAATTCCAGTGACGATCCTCAAAGCGATCCTTGCGTTCGATTGCCTCATGAAAAAGAGTCTTTAGCTCGGCAGGAAGCGGCGAGTCATCAATGCTTACATGCAAGACGCGTTCGGAGGTTAATCCCAAAATTTCATACAGGGTGCGATTCATGTAAAGAATCTCGCCTTCGATGGATAAAACAATGACTCCTGCCTCAATCATGTTGGAGAGGGCATCTAACTTACGCTTTTCAAAGGCTATTTTTTTGACTTTCATGTCATCAAAAACACGAATATCTTCAACCATCTTATTAAATTCATTTCCTAACTCGGCGATTTCATCGTCACCGCCGATATGAACAGAAACATTAAAGTTTGCCGCTTGGACTTCGTGGATAGCGGCAACGAGTTTGCGGAACGGGATGACAACTTTACTGGGTGCAAAAAACCCGATAGCCAGGCCTGCTAAAATTGTTGAGACAATCATCAGTATCATATTGCGATTTGAAGAATCCGAGAGGAGTTCAGCCCGTTTGCGGTGGGCTTCGAGATTGGCGTAGTGGCTTCGTGATATTTCGGATACAGCACTTCGTATATTTCGGGTTTTCTCATCGAGCAGGCGTGCCAAGGTTTGAGGGCTGAATGGGGAAACGGTGCCGCGGATGACGTTTTCGTATTCCTTGAGCCATTCCAGGATATCCTGATGGAGTTTTTTGGTTTCTTCGCGAAAACTCAGCTTTTCACCTTCTTCAAGGGCTGCTCTGAATTCATCAATTGCTTTTTGCATTGAATCGTGAAAATTCGGCGTTTCAGGGTTGAGAAGGTAGATACGTTCGGTTCGCCGCAATGAGAAGAGCGCTGTTTTGATTTTTTCACCCGAATGGGACAAGGCAATATCCTGGTCGACGATGAGTTGGACTTGGTCGTTCAACTGGCTGATATAATAAAAGGAAACCGCACCAATGGCCGCCACGAGTGTAATCGAGAGATAAAAAGAGAGCTGAATTCGCCGCTGCAGTGAAAGCTTCACGTCGATTCCTTGTCTAAAAAGTGATTAATCTTGTCGGTGCCGCCAACTAAGACCAAGATGTCATCATCCGCGATGATGTCATCCGGTCGAGGCTGTGTATTCGTTACTTCTTTGAAAAAACTTTTGCCGTTTTCATCGACGGCCGGGATTCGTTTTTGGATGGCAACGATATTGATGCCGAAACGTTTTCTGAAATCCAATTCGACTATGGTCTTATTGATATGCGCCTTGTTGACTTTCATCTCGACGAGGCTATAGCCGCCGGGAAAGGTCATATGTTGAAGGACATGAGGCGCCAACAGTTGTTTGACCAACTGTTCGGCCATTTGATGCTCGACATGAATAATACGACTCGCGCCCACTTCGTTAAGGACGCGTTCATGAATTTCCGATAGAGCTCGCGCGATAATTTTGCTGACCCCAATGCGCCGCAAGATGACCGTTGCCATGATACTGGCATCCATATCGCCGACCGTTACGATAGCTGCGTCGACATCCGTGATGCCGAGAGAACGGAGGGAGCGCTCTTGAGTTGCGTCTGCAATGACAGCTTGTGCGACTTTATCTTTAAGTTGATCGACAATCGCTTCATCGGTATCGATCGCGACAACTTCGCCCCCTTGCTGGGCGAGGGTTTCCGCCACATGCGCGCCAAAATTTCCAAGTCCAATCACTGCAAATTGCATAGTTTTATCCTATGAGGACTTCTCCCTTAGGGTAACGATAGCTAGCCGATTTCGTGCCCTCGCCGGCCATCAGAGCAACTGTCAAAGGGCCTAAGCGCCCGATAAACATGAGCAAAGTTATAGAGAGTTTACCAAAAAGAGTCAATTTGGCGGTTAAACCAAGACTAAGGCCGACAGTGCCATAGGCTGAAATGACTTCAAAAAGAGTTTCCATGAATGTCGCGTCTTCAGTAATCAAAAGAGTTAAAACGCTTAGTGGAATAACAATGAGCGAAAGAATAAAGATTGAAATCGACTTGGTGATAACGACGGCAGGAAGCCGTCTTCCATGGAATTCAACATCAGAACGTTTGCGAATCATTGATTTTGCTGTTAACGCCAGAGTCGCTAGCGTTGTTGTCTTAATTCCGCCGCCCGTTGAACCTGGTGATGCTCCTATAAACATGAGCAAGGTAAAGAAGAAAAGCGAAGCTGTTGAAAAACTCGTTAGGTCGACCGTATTGAAACCGGCAGTACGAGCGGTTACCGAATGAAAGAAACTGGCCCATAATTTGCCCGAGAGATCAAGCTCAGCAAAGGCGTTGCCCGACTCGAGGAAAAAGAAGGCGAGGGTTCCGCCGAATAGGAGGAAGGCAGTCATGACTAAGACAAGTTGAGCGTGCATGCTGATGTGTTTCAGAGGGTTATTGCGATAGCGCAGCCAGAGCCTGACGAGACTGAAGAGGGGGCCGACGACGGTAAAGCCGATGCCGCCTAGAATGATGAGTATCGAAATTGTCGTGTTGACGACGGGGTCATCTGCAAACTGGATAAGACTGTCATTCCATAAGGCGAATCCTGCATTACAAAACGCACTGATCGAGTGAAAAATCCCGTAGTACACAGCTTCTAATAGACTATCGAAGCTTTCTCGGAAACGCAGTGCTAAGACAACGGCGCCGATGACCTCTGAGACCAAAGTAAAACGAATAATATGAAAGATAACTTTTTTGAGTTCTTCATAATCAGACTGCTCAAACATATTTTGCATGAAAACTTTTTGGCCGACGGCCATGCGCTTACCGAGTAAGGCCGCCGCGCTCGCGGACAGAGCCATGATACCAAGCCCTCCCAGTTGAATAAGCAGGAGAATGATGAGCTCGCCGAATAGCGAAAATTGGCTTGCGGTATCGACGACTATAAGGCCGGTGACACAAGTAGCCGAGGTTGCAGTAAAAAGCGCATCAATCATTGTTATGTCCTGACCCGCTTCCATCGCAAAGGGAAGGGCCAATAGAATCGTACCGACGACGATCATAATAATGAATGAACCGGCGAGGAGACGGGCGGGGTAGCGTTGCAGCGTATCCAGATATTCTTGCACGCGTTGTTGCCGAACCATACGGTAGATAAGGAAGACGCCCTGACGAAAAATAATGAGTGAGGCGGACAGTTGAGGATCGCCACGCGTGATCGCGAGGGGAACCAGGATGGCCAGATCGAACAGGCGGCGCTCGATGAGTGCCGGATTTTTCGGAAGCTGGATGAGTTGAAGAATAATGTAAACTAGAAAGAACGCGACGAGCGCATAGACCATACCGTTGAAAATTAATTGACCCGTCGGATGAACGGGTTTGCCGGCCCAGATCAGAAAGAGCAGCAGTATTAAAAAAGCCAGTCCGCTTAAGATGGGATCAAGCCATTTGATCCATTTGCTCATGATTCACTCCCAACCTGATTAGGTCCTAGTTAGCATAAGCCCTTGATTTTCCCAAGAAATTAAATTTTCACGAGTGGGAGCCCTACTCGCTGTCTGGTAAGCGTTGAGCGATATACTTGAAGAGGTTTTGAACGGAAACCAAGCCCGCAACCTCACCGCCTTCGAGTATAGGGATATGACGGTATCCACCTAAGGACATTCGGTTCAATGCATAGGCCAGAGTATCTGTGCCGTGGAGGCATTCCGGTTCGCTCGTCATAATCGATCCGAGCGTAATTTCTTTTGGTCGCGATTCGACTGAGTTAAAGACCTTATAAAGTATGTCTCGTTCGGAGACGATGCCCTTGAGTTTGCCGTTTTCCATGACGAGTATGCAGCCGATGCGGTGCCGGTTCATTTCTTGAGCGGCCTCAAAGATTGACGTATCAGGACCCATGCAGATGGCGTCCGGAGGCGGTACCGAAGAGATCGGGTCTTCTAAGAGGGCACGCTCTAATTCCGACTGCGGTTCGATCTCAATGTCGATTGACCTTAAATCACCGCCGCAACTCTCACAGCTATCTTCTCCCTCAATATTTTCAATACCGCAGTATGGACACTTCATTCCATCTTCCTCATTCCTTGACGTCCCACGCCTCAGATCCACTGATAAGTTTGTGGACATCCGTTTCCCCAGGGAGCTTTTTCGCTTGCTCGATCTGTTCTGCCATTAAGTCACCGTAGGTGGGGCGATCGATATGTCGAAAAACGCCGATAGGCGTCGGAAAATCCGGTGGAGCGAACAGGCTTAGGATGTTCGCGTACGTATTATCGCGCGCGCCGGGATCGTGGACCATCAGGTCCTTTTCGCTGACACCATTTTGTCCGAGCGTGACGACTTCAGGGTGCCATCCTTGCATCAAAATACCTTTGTCACGGTCTTTTCCAAAGATGAGGGGTTTGCCTTCCTCCATGACGAGGGCGGCATCGGCGCGTTTAGTGCGTTCGGATACGTCACCGAATCCCATATCATTGAAAATGACGCAGTTTTGCAGGATCTCGATGAAAGTCGATCCTTTGTGGTTTGCGGCGGCGATGAGGACCTGTTCCAGATGTTTCATTTCCGTGTCGATACTGCGGGCTACGAATGTCGCTTCCGCTCCGAGCGCAATTTGAATCGGATTGATCGGATAATCGATCGATCCCAAGGGAGACGATTTGGTTTTTTTGCCGTGTTCGGACGTCGGTGAATACTGGCCTTTGGTCAGACCATAGATGCGATTGTTAAAAAGGATGATATTTAGATCCACATTGCGGCGTAAGGCATGGATGAGGTGATTGCCTCCTATGCTCAGGGCATCTCCGTCTCCGGTAATGACCCAAACGGATAGGTCATTGTTGTAGGCCTTGATTCCGGTCGCTAAAGTGGGGGCACGTCCATGAATCGAATGAAAACCATACGTGTTGACATAATAGGGGAAGCGTGAGGCGCACCCGATTCCCGAGACAAAGACGAACTTTTCGCGCGGGATGCCGAGCTGAGGGAGCACCTTTTGGATGTTCGAAAGAATTGCATAGTCACCACAACCTGGACACCAACGGACGTCCTGGTCGGAGACGAAGTCCTTACGGGTAAGCGTTACGGTGCCGCTTTCTTGATTTGTATTTGCCATGATTCAACGACCTCTGTTCCGTTCTGTAAAAGTTTTTCCGCCCCTTCGACGATCTCAGCAACTTTAAATGGTTTGCCTTGAGTCTTGGAGAGACTCACTGCGTTGACGAGAAATTTACCCCGTAACAAAAATGCCAGTTGTCCCATATTCAGTTCGGGGACCAGGATGTTCTCATAATTTTTCAGAATCTCTCCTAAATTGCTTGGAAAGGGATTGAGATAACGTAAACGCATGCATGCGACGCTGTGGCCACTCTCCTGGAGATGCTCTGTCGCTGCGGAAACGGAGCCGCAGGCCGCACCCCATCCAATGATCAAAAGCTTGCCCTGTTCGGGCCCGCTGACAGTGGCTGCCGGGATGTCTTTGGCGATCCCTTCAATTTTTGCAGCCCTTAGATGTGTCATGTTTTCGTGGTTCACCGGATCGTAACTGACATTCCCTGAACCATCTTGTTTTTCGAGGCCACCAATACGATGTTCAAGGCCGGGAGTGCCCGGGGGTGCCCAGGGCCGTGCCAGGGTTTCCGGGTCGCGCTGATAGGGCGCAAAAGACGCCGGGTCCGTCGCGTAATCGATTTTGATTTCGGGTAAAGAATCCATGGGAGGAATGATCCACGGTTCGGCACCGTTGGCGAGATAACCATCAGACAAGACCGTGACGGGTGTCATATATTTGATGGCAATACGAAAGGCTTCGATCGCCATATGAAAACAGTCACCCGGTGAATCCGGTGCTAGGATAGGCATGGGCGATTCGCCATTCCGGCCGAACAAAGCCTGGAGCAGGTCTGACTGTTCCACCTTGGTAGGGAGTCCCGTACTTGGGCCGCCGCGTTGCACATTGATGATGACCATGGGTAACTCGGTCATGACGGCGAGGCCGAGGGTTTCGGCCTTGAGTGCGAGTCCGGGACCGCTGGTTCCGGTTAATCCCAATCCACCGGCAAAGGCGGCGCCGACGGCGACACCCGCGGCGGCGATTTCATCTTCAGCCTGGATCGTCATGACCCCAAAGCGTTTAAAGCGGGAAAGTTCATGGAGGATGTCCGAAGCCGGCGTGATGGGGTAAGTCGCGTAAAGTAGTGGTTTGTCGGCCAGCTGCGAAGCAACGAGACATCCCAGCGCGATGGCCTGATTCCCGGTGATGTTCCGATACTTGCCAGGTGGCAGCTTGGCCTTGGGGACCTTATAATGCGTTGGGAACATTTCAGCCGTTTCACCAAAATAGTAGCCGGATTTAAGCGCGAGCCGATTTGCCTCGACAATGTGAGGGGCTTTTTTGAATTTATTTTCGATCCATTGCAGCGTCAACTTCATGGGACGGTCGTAGAGCCAATACATAATGCCCAGGGCGAAAAAATTCTTGGCGCGTTCCGCCTCTTTGGCACTGAGACCGTCGACGTTTTCCAGGGCTTTAAGCGTCAGGCTTGTGATAGGAATTTTATAGAGCTGATAATTTTTTAAGGCCTCGCTGTCGTCGAGCGGGTTGGCTTCGTATCCGGCCTTTTTCAAGTTTTGCGGTGTGAAAGCATCTTGATTGGTGACAAGGAGGCCGCCATGATCCAAATCGGCCAGGTTGGCCTTAAGAGCTGCGGGATTCATGGCGACGAGAACGGAAAGGCCGTCACCCGGAGTTCGGATATCTTGACTGGAAAAGTGAATCTGAAAGCCACTCACTCCGGCGAGCGTGCCGGCCGGCGCTCTTATCTCAGCAGGATACTCGGGGAGCGTGGCGACATCGTTGCCGAAAAATGCCGTTGTGTTGGTAAACTGACTTCCGGTGAGCTGCATCCCGTCACCGGAATCACCGGCAAAACGAATGACGACGTTATCACGCTCTTCGATCGTTTTGGCCGTTGGCAATTCGGTAGAATCTTTTGAGTCGTTGGATGACATAGCTGTTCCGCCTAGGCGCCCTCGCGATCCGTTTGAACCTGATTCGGTTCGGGCGGCAGGTTGTAAACTTCTTCTGGGAAGTTAGAGCCGAAATAAGTCACTAGGTCCCGGGCCGATAATGTTTTGATCACGTTTCCCGTGTTCGGGTCGGTGATTGGGATGTTGCGATACCCGCCTTCGTCCATGACATGGACGGCCTGCGCAATGGTGCTGTCACCAGGCAGGGTCTGGGGATCAGGAGTCATGACTTCGGAAATAACGGTTTCCAGGGGGAGGTCGGCCTCAATGACACGGGTGAGGACGTCTCGCTCGGTGAAGATGCCCAATAATTTGTCTCCCTCGCGAACAAGCGCGCAGCCTGACTTCGCAGCCCGCATCATCTCGAAGACGGCAAATAGAGCCGTATTCGGAGCGACAAACAGCGAGTCTTTGAGTGGGAGTTGACTGAGGTGCTCTCGTTCGAGATTTTTTCCTAAATTTTGGGTCCCTCGATGCAAATTTTCCTCCGATTTGTCAGCGCAGCCGCATTGTAGGCCTGTCGCCTCAGGAAATCACGAGAATTCTCTACAGCGGCAGATGATTGCCTGTCAATGCTTGAGCACGCAATGATCCGTATCACATCCGCAATGATTGCTTTGCCTTTCAAGGCTTTTGTTATATTGGGGCGCTATGCATCGAATTACCTTGATACGAGGCGACGGGATTGGCCCGGAGATCTGTGATGCCACCCTGGCCGTCCTGGAGAGCTGTCGGGTCAAGATTGACTGGGATGAGCAATTAGCGGGGCAGGGGGCCGTAAAGGCGCTGGGCGCGCCGCTGCCGGATCAGACCGTCCGATCCATCAAAAGAAATCATGTCGCTCTCAAGGGCCCCCTGACGACTCAGGTGGGGAAAGGCTTTGCCAGCGTCAATGTCATGCTTCGCAAGCAGCTCAAGCTTTATGCCAACGTGCGTCCGGTACGGAGTATGGGTCAACTCAGCGCTCATTATCGGGATATCGATATGGTCATCATGCGTGAAAATACCGAGGACCTGTATTCCGGCATTGAGCATGAGATTGCGCCTGGCGTCGTTGAATCGATCAAGGTGATCACGCGGAAGGCCTCAGAGCGGATCGCGCGTTATGCCTTTGAATATGCCAAGCGCCATAAGCGCAAGAAGGTGACTGCGATTCATAAAGCCAATATTATGAAATTGTCGGATGGACTTTTTTTGGATTGTGCACGACGCGTGGCCAAAAAATATCCGCGCATCGAGTTCGATGACAAGATCGTCGACAATGCCTGTATGCAGTTGGTCACGCGACCCCAACAGTTTGATATCCTGCTGCTCGAAAATCTTTATGGAGATATTGTTTCCGATCTGGCGGCCGGTTTGGTCGGTGGGCTTGGTGTGACGCCGGGTTCCAATATTGGCGCCAAAGGAGCTGTCTTTGAGGCCGTTCATGGTTCGGCTCCCGATATTACGGGCCAAGGAATCGCGAATCCCACGGCCATGATTCTTTCATCGGCTTTGATGCTGGATTATCTCGGTGAAACGAAGGCGGCGGCCCGCATTCGTAAGGCCGTGAGTCAAACGCTGGCAAGTAAACGCAATTGGACCCCGGACTTAGGGGGTAAGTCGAATACCAAGAAAATTACATCTGCTATTATTAAGGCGCTCTAAGTCTATTAAATCCCCCTTAGCCTGCCTTGCCGGCAGGCAGGTCCCCCTTTACAAAGGGGGAGATAAAGATCACCGCTTGAAGTCCCTCCCTTTTGTAAAGGGAGGTTAGGAGGGATTTAATTTATATCAAGCCCAACCTAAAAGGCTGACCGCCAATGCCACCCCCAGCGGCACCGTGACATTATCGATATCCGGTGGCGGAAAGGACTCGAGGAGCGTGCCGATTCCCGCGATCACCAAGGCCTGCCACCAGTTCAAGAAGAAGAGCGTCCCCACAAAAGCCGTGACAAAGAATGAGGTTGAGCCAGTCCAGCTCTTGCGGGTGGAATGGGGCAGTTTCCACGTGGCCGGGACGTAATAAGGGACAATGCTGGCGGCGGCATCGGCGATCGTCACGCTGATCAAGCCGACTTGCGCCGCTTTTAACGGAAGAAATAGAAAGGACATCCCGACACCGGCGGCGAGATAAAATGGGCCGGGGTCGATACGATTGACGCGTGCTTCCCGTTTGCAGCTGTTAATGAACTTTTGCACGACGGGCAGGGGTGACCCGGAAGCCGCCATGGCTTCAATACCCCAATAGACGACGCACATGATCAGCAATAACCAGGGGACCAGCGCGGCGTTCCAATAACTAATCGGCAACAGAATGAGGCCCGCGACATGCACGGATTTGCGAGTGATCTCCTGCCGTTTTCTGGATGGCGCCATCAATTCTTAAGATAACACATGAGCGAGTCTTTTTTGGACCCTTTCTTTGCCGAGGATGGCGAGGGTTTCATAGATGCCCGGGCTGATCGTGTTGCCACAGAGGGCGACCCGCAAGGGTTGAGCGACGGCCTTGAGCTTAAGATCTTTGTCCTCGAGAAATTGATCCACGGTGGCCTTGAGTGGTTCGGCTTCGAAAGGGCCCGTAGCCGTGAGGGCAACGCTGAGTTCTTTGAGGATCGCGAGGTGGTCAGCGGTTAGAAATTTGGCGACGGCTTTTTCATCAAAGTGAGGGAGTGATCGAAAGTAGAAATCACTCCGCTGAACCAATTCCTTGAGCGTCTTGGCCTTATCTTTGACGGAGGCGATAGCGTTCTCTCCGTAGGCATCTATTTCGACTTCGATATCGACCTGCTCGAAGAAGGGCTTGGTGCGTTCCAATAGCTCGCGATGGCTGAGCAGCTTCATGTGCTCGAAGTTGGTCCAGAGTAGCTTTTCGGGGTTGAAGACCCCAGCTGACTTGCCGACGTTGTCCATGGAAAACTTTTGGATCAATTCCCCGACCGTAAAGATCTCTTGATCGCCATGGGACCAGCCAAGCCGGGCGAGAAAATTGAGGAGGGCTTCCGGCAAATAGCCTTCATCCCGGTAGGCGAGCACGGAAGTCGCGCCATGACGTTTGGAGAGCCGTTTTTTGTCGGTGCCCAAGATCATCGGCAAATGGGCGAATTTAGGAATAGGGTAATCGAAGGCCTCATAGAGTTGCACCTGCCGGGGCGTATTGTTGAGGTGGTCATCGCCGCGAATGACGTGGTTGATGTTCATCGTGACATCGTCAACGACAACGACCAGGTTGTAGGTTGGCGTTCCATCCGTCCGGCGGATGATGAGATCATCGAGTTCCTTATTTTCAAAAGTGACGCTACCGCGGACTTCATCGAAGATGGTTGTACGGCCCTCTTCGTGGGATAAAAAACGAATGCAGTGGGGCTTGTCCTGGGACTGATCGGCACTCCGGCAACGGCCGTCGTATTTAGGCTTGAGGCCTTGGGCTTGCATGGCTTCGCGGCGCTGGTCGAGTTCTTCCACCGTGCAGTAACATTTGTAGGCTTTGCCTGCCTTCATGAGTTGATCGATGTGTTCTTGGTACAGGTCCATGCGATCGATCTGGTGGTAGGGGCCTTCATCCCAGTCGAGGCCCAGCCATTCCATGCCGGCCATAATTGAGTCGACGTATTCCTGGGTCGAGCGTTCGCGATCCGTGTCTTCGATGCGGAGGACAAAGGTCTCCTTGTGCTGGCGGGCGAGCAACCAGTTAAAGAGGGCCGTACGTGCCCCGCCGATGTGGAGGTAGCCAGTGGGAGACGGGGCAAAGCGGAGGCGGAGTTCGGCCATTATTTTTCCCCGGCTTTCTGAAGTTTCGCCCATGTGTCTTTGAGCGTGACGATGCGGTTGAAAACGGGTTTTTCCCAGGCGGAGTCGACCGGGTCGACGAAGAAATACCCCATGCGCTCGAATTGATACCGTTCTTCGGGCTGGGCCCCGTGGAGTGACGGCTCGAGCTTGGCGTGTTCAATTATTTGAAGGGACTTGGGATTGAGGTTGGCGTGGAAGTCGTCGCCCTCAAGTGGGTTTTCGCTTTTGAAGAGGCGGTCGAACACGCGCACCTCAGCATCAACGGCGTGTTGCGCGGAGACCCAGTGCATCGTGGCCTTGACCTTACGTCCGTCGGGGGCGTTGCCGCCCTTGGTTTCCGGATCGTAGGTACAACGGACTTCCGTAACTTCTCCCGTGGCGGGATCTTTGATAACGTCGGTACATTTGATGAAGTAGGCGTAGCGCAGCCGGACCTCCCGTCCGGGGGTGAGTCGAAAGAACTTTTTCGGCGGATCTTCCATGAAGTCTTCTTGTTCGATGTAGAGGACTTTCGAAAAGGGAACCTTGCGAGTGCCGGCCGTGTCGTCATTTGGATTGTTGGTGGCATCCAATTCTTCCCCTTGGCCGTCCGGATAGTTTTCAATAACGACCTTTAACGGATTGAGGACAGCCATGCGTCGTGGGGCTGTTTGGTTTAATTCATCGCGAATGAAATATTCCAAGAGGCCGACGTCGACAGTACTATCGCGTTTGGAGACACCGATACGGTCGCAAAAATTGCGGATCGAGGACGGCGTGTAGCCCCTTCTTCTGTAGCCCGAGATCGTCGGCATGCGCGGATCATCCCAGCCGGAGACACGGCCTTCGGTGACGAGTTGCAGCAGCAGCCGTTTGCTCATTACCGTGTAAGTCAGATTGAGTCGTGCAAATTCGATCTGTTGCGGATGACAGGGCGTACGCAACTCATCCAGATACCAGTCGTATAAGGGCCGATGGTCCTCGAACTCTAGGGTGCAAATGGAGTGCGTGATCTCTTCGATGGCGTCTTCGAGGCAGTGGGCAAAGTCGTACATCGGGTAGATATGCCATTTGTCACCCGTACGCGGATGCGGGGCGTGCTTAATGCGATAGATCGCCGGATCCCGCATGTTGAAGTTGGGTGACGCCATATCGATCTTGGCGCGCAGCGTATAGCTTCCTTCTTTAAATTCCCCGGCCTTCATGCGGCGGAAGAGATCCAGGTTCTCCTCCATCGGTCGGTCCCGGTCCGGGCTGTTAGTTCCCGGTTCCGTTAAGGTCCCGCGTGTTGCGCGCACTTCTTCGGCGCTCAGGCTGCAGACGAAGGCCTTGCCCTCCTGGATCAGCTGTTCGGCATAGGCATACATTTGATCGAAATAGTCCGAGGCGAAGTAGAGATGCTCGCCCCAATCAAAGCCCAACCACTTAACGTCCTCAATGATGCCCTTAATGTATTTTTCTTCTTCCTTTTCCGGGTTGGTGTCGTCGAAGCGGAGATGACAGCGTCGGCTCTTGTCTTCGAGGGCAATTCCAAAGTTAAGGCAGATGGACTTGGCATGGCCAATGTGGAGAAAACCATTGGGTTCGGGTGGGAAACGGGTGACGACTTTGCCGTCGTGCTTGCCGGTCTTCAGGTCGTTCGCGATGATCGCGCGGATAAAATCGAGTCCTTCTTCAATTTCTGCCATGAATGGGTCCTATTATGGTTTCACTAAATAAGTCTATGTTTTTACACGTTCCACTTTGACGAAGATGGCCGTATCGATCTCGCGATATGCCTTGGTGCCGAAGAAAATAAAGTAGCCTTTGTAGCGGCTATTCTTGGAAGTGCCCCCGATGGCAACCCACTGGCCGAGGGGTGCCGTGACGGTCGATTGGATCTGTTCGGTCCCGATCATGCCCAGGTGGCGGCCAGGGCTCTTTTGTGTCGTGCTGAGTTGCAAGCGGACTTTATTCCCGACCATCTGAGGTCGGACGAAAAAGCCGGTCGTGTTTTCCCTGTAGGTCGTGCCCTGTCCGACAAAGCCGTTGGTCGTATAATAGTAAGAGATAGTGGGAAATAGAGTGCCGATGTGAATCATTGCGCGCGAGCCATTGAGGACCTTGATGTTTTGTAGGGTTTCGCTCTTGTCGGAATCACTGGAATGGATAATCGGGAGCGGGCCGATCAATTCTGTTTGCCCCGCTTTGCTGACCGCCCCTTGACGTACTTGGATCATCAATTGTTGGGTTGGGGTGTCCAACGATTTGACGAGCTTTTTTACTTCCAGGAGATTTTGTGACGTGGTCTTGACGATCAATTTTGATTCGTAAGCGGAAATACTGCCGCCGGGGACAAGCGTGGGTTCAACGACCGGAGCGATTTCCGCTGCCGGACGGTGGTAGACGTTGATAATTTCAACGGTCATGGCTTCGGCATGAGAGTGCGGAGGAATAACGAGTCCGCACACGAACAAGATGGCCACGACGGCATAAGTTTTCATGTCGCTGCGATTACGCTCTCTTAAGGTTCATGCTTTGGCTCATTATCTTCGGACTCTGTTCCGCCTTCGCCTTCACCGGAGGTGGGTTCATCGCCCTTTTTCGGCCTTTTTTCTTTCTTGGCCTTTTTTTCGTGATCCAGGCCTTTTTTCTCGCCTTCACCGACCTCGGCAGCGCGCTCTTTGCCTTTGACTTGGGTCCCCGTGCTGGGGGCGTTACTCTTTTCGACCGATTGTCCCTTGCCGGGATGTCCCTCGCCCTTGTTTTTGGCGGACACCGGCAGGGTCAGGCCGCAGATCGCCAAGGCGACGACAAACGCTTTGATAGAGAATTTCATTGGAGCACCTCCTCAAATAACAGTGAAATTGACTTGAGGGATTATAGCACCGGGGCTGCTAATTATGAAACAGTCTGTTTAGTGCTCGGAAGGGTCTCTTTAATGGTCTCTTCTTGCTGCTGCGAGGTCCCCAGCCACGGCATCATTGAACGGAGCGACGTACCGACTTTTTCGATCAGACTCTTGGCCGTCTCTTCGCGCATTTTTTTTAGGGTGGGGCTGCCCGCTTCACAGTCCGCGACGTATTCCTTCGCGAACTCACCGCGTTGAATCTCGTCCAGAGCCTCTTTCATGCGCGCTTTAGCCCCGTCATCGACGATGCGCGGACCGCGCGTGTAATCTCCATACTCGGCTGTATTGGAGATGGAGTAGCGCATATTACCGAGGCCCCCTTTGTAGATGAGGTCGACGATGAGTTTGACCTCGTGCAGGCATTCGAAGTAGGCGACTTCCGGCTGATAGCCGGCCTCGACGAGGGTCTCAAAGCTTTTTTGGATCAGGCTGGTCAGGCCGCCACAGAGGACGACTTGTTCGCCGAAGAGGTCCGTTTCGCATTCTTCTTTAAACGTTGTTTCGATGACGCCGCCGCGGGTTCCACCGATCCCGCGGGCATAGGCGAGACCGATTTCTTTTGCCTTGCCGGAGGCATCCTGTTCGACCGCAATGAGACAGGGGACGCCGCCGCCTTCTTGGAATTGCGAACGGACCAGGTGGCCGGGTCCCTTCGGTGCGATGAGGATGCAATCGAGATCATCACGCGGCATGACGCGCTTAAAATGGATGTTAAAACCGTGGGCGAAGAAGAGGGCTGCGCCTTGTTTGAGGTTGTCTTTAAGATGTTCATCCCAAAGTTGTTTCTGGTTCTCATCGGGGATGAGGATCATGGCGACGTCGGCTTCTTTAGCGAGCGCATCGATATCGGTTCCGACCATCAGGCCGGCTTTTTGGGCTCGAGAGATGCTGCTGCTGCCTTCGCGCAGACAGACGGTGACATCGAGTCCGCTATCCTTGAGGTTGAGGGCGTGGGCATGGCCCTGAGAACCATATCCGTATATGACTATCTTTTTCCCCCGCAGGGACTCGAGGCTTGCATCATCATCGTAGTAAATCGTGGCCATGAAAATCTCTCCTTCAAAATAAACAATTAAAAGAACCCGCGAGTGCTAACAAATGAGGCACGTGAAGGCAAATAATTCAATTAATCGCGAGGGGGGCATGCCCGCTTTTTTCCGCGATCGTGCGGATGCTGTTGTCTTCGGGGTCGACAAAGATAACATGGGGGTGGTGCTCGGCCAGTTTCTCCTCAGGGATCTGCGCGAAACTCGTAATGATAATCAGATCATCGGGGTCGGCATGATGGGCGGCCGCGCCATTGACCTGGATGGTGCCCGAGCCGCGTTCGCCTTCGAGGGCGTAGGTCTCAAAGCGGCTGCCGGAGGTGACATTCCAGACATGGACATGCTCGTGGGCGACGATATTGGCGGCCTCAAGGAGGATAGGATCCACCGTGATCGAGCCTTCATAATGAAGGTCCGCGCGCGTGACGCGGGCCCGGTGAATCTTGGATTTCATGATTTGACGCAGCATGTTATTCTCGAGTCTATGGGAGTATTATAATAGATGTCAAGCCGCCCGGAAACACCCTATTTATCGGTATTGAGGCGCTTATGTTGCGTCCCTTGCGTCGGTCTCATAGAGGGTGTAGGTTCACAGTCAGCGGAGTCTGTAGAAAAGGTCAAGCCTGAAGGAAAACATGAAAATCAGAGTTCAAGACATTCCCGATCTCGGCATGGAGGTCGTTGCCGATACCTCGACTGACCCCTGGTGGCGCGAGGCCGTCCATGAGGTCTTTGCGACCCGTTGGCAAGCAGACGATCCGGCCCAACTTGAGGCCCGTCTCGTCCGCAGCGAAGAAATGGTGTCGCTGAATGCGGATATTAATGCGTCGATTCACCCCCAGTGCGATCGCTGTCTGACGACCTTTGAGCGCCCCTATCATATCCATATCCAGCACTATCTGATCCCCGCGGGGTCGGAAGAAAAGCACGACAAGCGGGGCCGCGAGCGGGAGCTTGATGAAGAAGACCTCGAATTCGGGACCTATGAAGGCCAAACCATTCAGCTGGGGGAAATTTTGCGGGAGCAGATGGTCTTGGAATTGCCGTATCAGTTCCTCTGCCGCCCGGACTGTCAAGGTCTTTGCCCCCATTGCGGGATCAATCGCAATGAGAGCCAATGTTCCTGCCACGAGGAAAGCCATTTGAGTCCGTTTGCCGTCCTCAAAAGCCTAAAAAGCTGATTCTTGACAAGGTCCTACACCGCGTGTAAGCAGGGCCGGCGGAGTAAATGTGGCAAATTCGGAGGTTTGAAGGAGAATTTGCGGAGTAAAAACGATGCCAGTACCTAAACGAAAAAAATCGCGGACGCGAAGCCGCCAAGGTCGCACTCATTATAATGTGAAGGGCCCAACACTCGTGGCCTGCCCGAAGTGCCGAGAAATGATTCCGCCTCATCAGGTGTGTAAGCATTGTGGCAACTATAAAGGTCAAGAGGTAGTGCGCCTCGAAACCAAATAAATACCTATGTCCCAGGATCTCGATCAACGCATTATCGAAATCATTGCCGAGCAATTGAGCATGGATGTGGATGAAGTGCAGGCCGATTCTACTTTCATTGAAGACCTCGGTGCTGACAGCCTTGATATCGTCGAGCTCATCATGGCGATCGAAGAGGAATTTGAAGTAGAGGTTCCCGATGAAGACGCCGAAAAACTTCTGACCGTTCAGCAAACCATCGATTACGTGGCAGGCAAGGTCGAGTGAAGATTGTCATCGGCTCGGATCACGGTGGCGTTGAACTAAAAGACAAGCTCAAGCGCGAACTTTCCCATAAACAAATCGAAGTCGAAGATCTCGGGACCAATAATTCCGAGTCCGTCGATTATCCTGATTTTGCCGCGCAGGTTTCCGACAAAATTTCCAAGGGGGAGGCCGATGCAGGGCTCCTCCTCTGTGGCACCGGGATTGGTATGTGTATTACGGCCAATAAATTTAAGAATGTGCGTGCCGCGGTTATCTATGATGAATTTACCGCCCAAATGGCAAAGGCGCATAACGATGCGAATGTGATCTGCCTGGGTGGCCGCACGACCGAGCCCGAAAAAGCCTGGCAGCTCGTGTCGATCTGGCTGGAGACGGAGTTTGAGGGGGAGCGGCACATGCGCCGCCTCGACAAGATAAAGGAGATAGAATCCAAATGGTAATGCCGAGTTTACGAGAGGTCGACCCTGAAGTCGCCGAAGCCATTCGTCAAGAGACCGAGCGCCAGGAATATAAGCTGGAGATGATTGCCTCGGAAAATTACGTGAGTCGCGCCGTGATGGAAGCGGCCGGCAGCATCATGACAAATAAGTATGCGGAGGGCTATCCGGCGAAGCGCTATTACGGCGGTTGTGATTATGTTGATGTTGCCGAACAGTTAGCGATCGACCGTGCCAAACAAATATTCGGCGCCGATCATGCGAATGTCCAACCCCACTCGGGATCTCAGGCGAATATGGCCGTCTATCTCGCGGTGTGTGCGCCAGGCGACAAAGTGCTCGGGATGAGCCTGCCTGAGGGGGGTCATCTGACCCATGGATCCAAGGTCAACTTTTCAGGGTCGTTGTTTGATGTTGTTCCCTATGGACTGACGAAAGATGAGGAACGGATTGACTATGACCAGGTTCGCGACCTGGCTAGGGAACATCGGCCCAAGTTGATCGTGGTTGGGGCATCCGCCTATCCGCGGGATATCGATTTCAAGACCTTTCGTGAGATTGCCGATGAAGTCGATGCCAAGATTATGGCGGACATTGCCCATCCGGCCGGACTGGTAGCGGCGGGCCTGCATTCCGACCCAGTTCCTCATTGCGAGTTTATTACGACGACGACTCACAAGACCCTGCGCGGTCCCCGCGGCGGGATGATCATGTGTCGCGAGGAGTTTGCGAAGAAGGTCAACTCAAAGATCTTTCCGGGGACTCAAGGCGGGCCGTTGATGCACATCATTGCGGCTAAAGCAGTCGCGTTTAAGGAGATACTTCAGGCCGATTTCAAGGCCTATGCCCAGCAGGTTATTAGCAATGCGCAGGCCTTGGCCGCCACGCTCGTCGAAAAAGGTTTTCGTTTGGTCTCAGGCGGGACCGATAATCATCTTATGCTCGTTGATCTGACCAATAAGGACATCACCGGCAAGGCGGCTGAAGAGGCCTTGGGACGCGCGGGCATTACGGTGAATAAGAATACCGTTCCCAATGAGCAGCGCTCACCTTTTGTCACGAGTGGCGTGCGCATCGGCACGCCAGCGTTGACAACGCGGGGGATGAAAGAGGCCGAGATGCAGCAGATCGGGGTCTGGATCGATCAAGTGATTGCTGACATCGAAAATGAAGAGTTACAGGCCAAGATCTTAGGCGAGGTCAACGATCTCTGCCGGCAGTTCCCGTTGTATTTATGAAATGCCCCGCTTGCTCCCATTCCGATACCCGCGTCGTCGATTCGCGCCTCGGTAAAGACGGCGAAATTATCCGGCGTCGCCGCGAATGCGAATCCTGTACCCATCGCTTCACGACCTTTGAACGGATTGAAGAATCCTTGCCCATGGTTGTCAAAAAGGACGACCGTCGCGAGACTTTTAACCGCGATAAGATCCTCTCAGGCCTGAAGCGTGCCTGCGAGAAGCGGCCAATCAGTATCGAGACCTTGGAAGAAGCCTTAAGCCGCATTGAGAAAACGGTTCAAGAGCGCGGCGACAAGGAAATCGATGCGACGATAATCGGTCAGTTGGTGATGGAAGAATTAAAAAAGCTCGACCAGGTCGCCTATGTGCGCTTTGCATCCGTCTACCGCGAGTTCAAAGACATCAACGAGTTCATGCATGAGCTCAAAGGACTCTTAGACAAAAAATAATTGAGTGCGGAGAGCAAGGAAGCGGTATCTGAGTTTCTTTTGAAGCCGCATTTGAGCTTTCTTAATCGTGCTGGGGCTGACACTCAGCCGTCTTGCATATTTCGAGATAGAAAAATCTCCTTCGAGTAGCCCACGTAAGATCTCTTGTTCAATGTGTGTAAGGAACGGTTGATCGGAGAGCTGGCGTAAAGCCTCGAGGACGCGTCGGCAATCCAGCCTGCTATCTAATTTCAGCATGGTGGTGTCAACGGCTGTTTCAAGTGGTTCCATCCTGAGAGGATCGGTCATCGGGACGCGGCCATCACTAGCATGTTTGGGAGCCATGCGGTGCGGATGATATTCATAAAAGATAGTTTGTAAGGTTCTTTCAATGGCTTTGAATTGTGACCATTTGTTTGACCTTGTTGCGTCTGCAAATTTCTGTTCGGCTTGTTGCAGTAAAGGACTGAGAGCTGCCATCCCGAGGGCGCCTTCGCGAGCAGAATGGTCCCGGGCCTGTTCGCGAAGCGTTTCAAGTCTTCTCTCAAGCTCGCCATGTTTCAATTTATCTAGCGCCTTTTTTCTGATCCGACGAATCACGCTGGAACTTTCCTGAAAACTTTCGGCAAGCCAGTTGAGTGACTGTTCGACTTCTAATGGAGAAAGCCCACGGGCACCGAGGCCCAAGAGATATTCGATGGTATGGGCAATATTCCAGTAGCGACTGGCCGTTATTTTATTGGCTCCCTCAGTTCTTTCCCATTGATCAGCCATCGTGCAGATTTGATTTGCTCGCGTCAGCACGCTTTCCCATTGTTTTCCTGCTAGGCCTGGGTAGCTTTGCAGCCATCTATTTTGACGTACAAGAAGATCACTAGCCGTAGAGTTTGTATCTTGTGCCGTGCTCGTTGTAAGAAAAGTACTCGGGCTTAGGGTGAATTGGCCAGGAAGCGGTGTCGTGCTATCACCATTGGGAATATGAGGGTCGCTGGAGGCGAGTAGGGCCATAGCGGTATTGATCGAAAGAGCATTGAGTGAACTCACAAACATGATGCCCCTCTATCGGCATGACTATCCTGATGTTGCGGGTTTACTAATCCTGTCAGTAGGTCTGTATTTGCTTGTTAAGGTCTTATCGCGCCCCTACCAGTTAATCAAAAACCAGCCCCGGTCGGGGTGATAGTAGAGGTTGGTGCTCCAGTAGGGTTCGCCGTAGACCCCACCGTTACCGAAGGAATCGATGACATTGTCACTAGGGAGCATGGCATTGCGAGGCGCAAGATATCCGAGACTGCGTGCGGACCAATTGAGAGTGTGGTCGTTGTTGGCCGTGCGAATTTGTTTCCGAATCCGATGTAGGCCTTCGAGTGCCGTGTCACCATATTCTTGGCGAACAGCTGCCTCGACGTGCTTCCAGTTATCCGCCATATACTGGTTTGCAATTTGATCCAGGCTCTGGGCGTTAGCGGGGATGCGTTCCCGGATGATCACGCCGGACTCGCGGGCCAGTTGCAGGGCCGTTGCATCTTGACGGAGACGAAGATGGGGAATGTCTAGGTGGTCCAAGACCGCTTCGATGTGGAGCTTGCGGACGGCCTTGATCGTTTGCACGTGGGCGAGCAGAACGTGATCCGGGCCGAGCTCATAGATTTCCGCGGTGGGCCAACGTTTATTCGCATCGAGGCGCCGACCGATGCGTTCGGGTGCAAGGCGCTTTGATCGAGCAATCTCCTGTACCACGCTTCCTTGAGTCGATGAGCCATTAAAGAAGTCGCGATTGGTGATCATCTCGCCCCCAAACGGATCCGGGATGTGTGTCTTGTCTGCAAGGACGAGGTCAAAGGAAGCCGGGGCCGTGATTTGAGCGAGAGCCGGAGTCCGACCCAAGCGCAGGTCCGTTAAACTAGGTCTGGAAACGGGGATAAAGCGGCTGACCGTGCCAGTTCCGGTAGAAGCACAAAGCATGGGAGTTGTCAGGGAAGCCGTCAGGGTGGTCTGGCTCAGGGCCGTAATTGTGGAACCGATCATCGCATTTCCTCTCTTACGCCCCAAAACTCCTAAATATTATCAGCGTAGAATTCGAAATGTTGTGCGGCGAATTATGCGAATATTTGCAGTGGTGAGGTTAAGGTCATTTTCTTGACTGATGTCCCAAAAATGATAACTGAAAGGGTCTGATGACCGATCACGAAGCATACATGCAGCTGGCGTTAGATGCGGCGGCCAAAGGCTTGGGGCGAACGGCACCGAATCCACCGGTTGGGGCCGTGATCGTCAAGCGCGACAAGGTGGTCGCTACGGGGTATCATCGCAAGGCGGGCGGGCCCCACGCGGAAATCTTAGCGCTGCGCAAGGCCAAAGGCGCGGCCAAGGGTGCCACCTTGTATGTCAGCCTTGAACCCTGTTCGCACCAGGGCAAGACACCTCCCTGCGTCGAAGCGATTCTGGCGGCCGGTATCAAGCAAGTGGTCGTCGGCATTAAAGATCCGCACGCCCGCGTCAACGGGAGCGGGATCCGGGAGCTCCGGCGTGAAGGTGTGAAGATAATAGTTGGTGTTCTCAAAGAGGCCTGCGACATTTTCTATCGTCCTTACCGGGTCTTCATTAAAGAGAAGCGTCCTTTTGTGACCTTGAAGGCGGCGATGTCACTCGATGGAATCGTGGCGACGACGAGCGGCGAGTCCCAGTGGTTGACGGGTCGGGAGGTCCGCGACCACGTTCATCAACTCCGCGATCAAGTCGATGCGATCATGGTCGGACGTGGGACGGTGGACATTGATGATCCGCGCCTAACGACCCGGCTTCCCGGTAAGAAGAAGGGTCATGATCCGATTCGCATCATTCTCGATAGCCGCCTCCATATCTCGCCGGCGGCACGCGTGCTGCGGCTTCGTTCCGAGGCGCCAACCTTATTAGTGGCCACTCACGAAGCGACGCGCATGCGGGAACGTATGTTGACCGAGCATGGCGCGGAGGTCATGCGTTGTCGGGCGAATGCGCTGGGTCGCATTGATCTCAAAAGGCTGCTGCGCCAGTTGGCCAAGCGCGGCATCATGCATCTATTGGTGGAAGGCGGACCCACCGTCCATTCCCGTTTCGTCCAGCGCGGCCTCGTCGATCGACTCTCCCTCTATATGGCTCCTATCCTCTTGGGAGGCCATGGCGAACCGCTGTTAGCGGATCTGAAGATTGCGGGTCTGCGCAAGGCGGTAAAAATCAAGAATTCCTGTGTGCAGCAGCTTGGCAAGGACCTCTGGGTCGCTGGCGAGTTGTAAGCCGCCTCCGTAATAAGGTCTTTTTTGCGCTTTTTTTGCCTGCCCGGCGAATATCTGGCATAATCAATAGATGACGCAACTCGTTGGCGTCGCAGCGACGATACATTATTAGTATGAAGAGGTATGCCCTGAAAGTGCGCCGAATTCTTAATGTTTTTGCAATAGGCCTGTTGCTGGGCTTCACCGCTTGCAGTGGTGGAGGCGGCAGTTCTGATTCCGGCACCATGGATCGCCTCGAGGGGCAGTGGATCAGTCAAAACGTCAATGCCAACGGCGAGAATACCCGTGTGACCTTTACGAAGGATGAAGCCTTCAAGGTGGAGGCCTACAAAGTTGCGGGGGGAGCCGTCCAAACCGCCTTGCTCGACCAAGGTTCCTTTAGGGCCCAGCCGGGGACGATCGACTTTCAATTCAATAATGGCACTCAGGTGACGAGTGTCCTGACCTTCGTGCATGATAACCAAATTATGATCGACGACATGACCCTGCTGCGCGCGAACCCGGACGGGACGATTGCCGGCGGGACGATCTCCGGACAGATTCTTATCAATGACGGTTCCGACGAGAGTGCCAGTAGCACGGCCTCGATTGCAAGTTCGATGCAGGGACTTTCGATCAGCGAAGACCCGCCAGAGGAAGCGCCAGAGGAAGCGTCCGCTGCCAAGCAGGTGAAGAGAAAACCGCTGATCGTCAGGCGTGCGAAGATTCGTGACTATGCTACTATTCATGTCCTTTATAAAGACGGTCGAAGAGAGAGAATTCACCTGGAAAAAGCACCTGACTTGGTTGAAAGCGTAAACGCAGCGAAAAATGTTGAGCAACGTTTTCAGGCGCTGTCGACTGTGCGTAAAGATCTCGAAGAAAGAGCGGATGAAAAATTTGAGCTGTATAAGAATGATCCTAATGTGAAGCACGTTTACAAGTCTTCAAAGGATCTTAATCGCATGAAGGTCCAGAGCATTATGGTTCCCAATGACCCGTCTTATGACCGGCAATGGGGCATGCGTTCGGTCAACGCCCCGGGGGCGTGGGCCATCTTGGACAATGTTACCCTGAGCGACGGGACCGTGGCTGTCATCGATACCGGCAAGGGTCAAAATGATGATGATTTGCCGGCAACGATCTTTGCCGATGGTTGGGACTTTATCAGTAACAGCGGCACTGATGCGAATCTTTCCTTGGATGGCAACAATGAAGACAGTGACGAAACCGATCCCGGCGACAATGCGGGCGGGCCCGGTGTGCATAGCTGGCACGGCACGCACGTAACGGGGATCATTGCAGCGGAGCGCAACAACGACAGCGGGATCGCCGGTGTCAATAAAAAGGCGAAGGTGATGCACGTTCGCGTGATGGGAAATCAGGGCTTCGGTGACTTTCCGGACATCGCGAACGGGATTCGTTATGCCGCCGGCCTGATTGACAGCACAGGCGCGGTGGCGAACATTGATCCGCCGCCGGCGAAGGTGATTAACTTAAGTATCGGCTGCGTTATTTTAGATGATTCATTTACGGGTGATGTCCCGGAAGGAACCCCGACCTGTGAGGCGACGGCCCTCGAACCGGTCAAGACTGCGATCGAAGATGCGATTGCCAAAGGCGTGATTGTCGTGGCGGCAGCCGGTAACTGCGTATTTTATCCGACCGGGTGTGACCTTCCATTTTATCCGGCAAATTATCCCGATGTTATTTCGGTGGGTGGCTTAACGAGTCACGGCAGTTTTGCCGCGGATTTTTCGCATTATGGAGCCAACCAGTTTTTAACGGCGCCGTCCGGGAGTCTCGAACCTTCATCGACGGAGGACAATGCGTACTTGGGATCCGAGACGCAGGTCTATAGCACCGTGTATAACGGCTGGGCCCCGTTGGCGGGCACAAGTCAAGCCGCTCCTTTCGTGACCGGGGCGATCAGTGCGATGCTGTCGATTGATGGGACTTTAACCGCAGCCCAGATCAAAACAATTTTGGAAAATACGGCGCTCGACATGGGAGAGACGGGCCAGGATGATAAGTATGGCCACGGTGTGCTCAATATCGGTGCCGCCGTGGAGCAAGTGGCGACGGATGCGGGCAAGGATTTAAGCGGCGTCGATGCGGCCGCGTTGATGGTCAGTCATAACAACCTCAACTATGGTCAGGTCAAAGATCAGAAGACCGTGTTCCTTCACAAGGTCGGGACCGGGGCCTTGACCGGACTTGATGCGACGAAATCCGCGCCTTGGATTTCCGAAGTCGATCTCAGTGATACCGCGGCACCGGCGACGTTGACGATCAAGGTAGATCGTTCCGGGTTGGAGCCGGGGAGCTATTCATCGACGGTGAGCGTGACTTCCTCGAATGGGAGTGAAGACATTGAAGTGTCCATTTCGGTGGCGGCGCCGGATCCGGAATCCTCATCACTTCCCAGTGGTTCGTCCGGTGGGACCGAGGGAACGGATTCTTTTGATGAATGGCTCGAACAGGTTGACGATATTTTCGGCAAGGTCAATACCAAGGATACCGGCGAGCTGATTGTGCTCTTGATCAACGCGGATACGAATAAACCTTACACGGGAGTCCGTACCGATTTTGGCGCTGATTATCGCTTCTATTTCGGAGCGCTTCCGGATGGCAATTATTGGGTTCTGGTCGGCAAGCGGACACCCAGCGACCAGATCTGCGATATGGTCAACTACCCGGATTACCCCTGTAGTTCCTATCCGACCTACGATAGTCCCCAGAAATATACCATTCAGGGCGCGACTGTTGTCGACAACGTCATTGTTGGGCTCTAATGACCCGATATTGACGCCTTTCCTTTCATCCTCTACACATAGACTATGTTTACAGGCATTGTCGCCGGGACCGGCCTCATTCAATCCATTGAGGAGCAGAATAGCTGTCATCGCGTGACCCTCTCGACGGATCTCGACCTCAGTGACGGTTCGATCGGGGAGAGCATTGCGGTCAATGGGTGCTGTCTGACTGTCGTTGAATTTGTCGAGGCGGGTTTTAAGGTGGATGTCGCACAAGAGAGTCTCAATGTGACGACGCTGGGTCAGTTGCAGCCGGGCAGCGAGGTCAATTTGGAGCGGGCCATGCGCCTGACCGACCGCCTGGGAGGGCACTGGGTTCAGGGGCATGTCGATGGCATCGGGTCGTTGCTGAAACGGGAACCTGCCTCGCGGCAAGGCGGGCCGGCGGCTGAAGGCGAGCTCTGGGTGATTCGTTTTCCTGCCGAATTACGGCGTTATCTGGTGAAAAAGGGTTCGATTACGGTAGATGGTGTCAGTTTGACACTCAATGAGGTAGCGGACGACACATTCGAAATATTCCTGATTCCGCATACCTTAGAAGTGACCAATCTCGGCGCTCGAAAGCCGGGAGACGCCCTGAATCTCGAAGTTGACATCCTCGGGAAGTATATAGAGACTTTGCTAACTAAAAGCACAGCTTCTAGTTAGCCATAGTCATGGGGAAGAAAAACTCTCTCCCCCCTGACAACCCCCCATCGTGGGATTCCAGGCTGTAGCAACATTTGCTGTTTTAGACCGATCTGGGGTAAGGAGATGCAGTATGCCTATTCTGGAAATTGATGAAGCGATTCAGCGGGTCAAAAAAGCCATTGCCGAGGTCCAGGCGGGCCGCATGGTGGTGATGGTTGATGATGCGGATCGTGAGAATGAAGGCGACCTCGTCATGGTTGCCGAAAAAGTCACGCCGGAAGCGATCAATTTTATGGCCCGGTATGGACGCGGTTTGATATGCCTTTCACTCTCCGAAGACCTGTGTGATCGGCTTCACCTTCCCTTGATGACCCAGGACAATACAGCGAGTCACGGGACCAATTTTACTATTTCGATTGATGCGCGTGAGGGAACAAGTACGGGAATTTCCGCGAGTGATCGCGCGACGACGATACTTAAGGCGATTGCCGATAATGCGCAGCCCACTGACTTTAGTCGGCCGGGGCATATCTTTCCGCTGAGGGCTCAGAGTGCCGGTGTGCTGGTACGCAGTGGGCACACCGAAGGTTCGATTGATCTCGCCCGTATGGCCGAGTTTAAATCGGCTGCGGTCATCTGTGAGATCATGAACGAAGATGGTTCGATGGCGCGTATGGGAGATCTGGAAAAGTTCGCGAAACAACACGACCTGATGATCGTTACGATTGCGGACCTGATTAAGTATCGTACCCGTTATGAAACTTTAATTAATCGTGCCGCCGAGGCAAAGCTACCTTCTTCTTATGGTGATGATTTCAGGATCATGGCTTATGAAAATGATGTTGATGACCGGACTCATGTGGCTTTAGTGAAAGGCGAAGTGGATCCGGAGAAACCTGTCTTAGTTCGAGTCCATTCCGAGTGTTTGACCGGAGACGCCTTTGCATCTTTAAGATGTGATTGTGGCACGCAATTGCACGGCGCTTTGGAAGCGATCGCGCAGGCGGAAAGCGGTGTCTTTCTTTATATTCGCCAAGAAGGTCGCGGGATTGGACTCCTCAATAAAATTAAGGCCTATGCGCTGCAAGATGAAGGCTATGATACGGTGGAGGCCAATGAAAAATTGGGTTTTGGTGCGGACCTGCGTCACTATGGGATTGGTGCCCAGATCCTCGTTGATCTCGGAGTTCGAAAGATACGGTTGCTGAGTAACAATCCTCGCAAGATAGTCGGCCTGGAGGGTTATGGTCTCGAGGTTGTTGAACGTGTTCCCATCGAGAGCCATCCGAATGAGGCCAATCGTGAGTACCTTCGCGTAAAGAGAGAGAAACTTGGTCACCTCCTCACCAAAATCTAAACAAAGCTTGCCTTCGGGCGCCGGTAAGAAAATTGCCGTCGTTGTCAGTCGGTTTAATGAGAGTATTTGTGAACAACTCTTGCAGGGCGCCCGTGAGGCCTTGAATGAGTGTGGCGTGGCTGCGGAAGATATTGAGGTCTATCGTGTTCCTGGTGCCTTTGAACTCCCTTTAGCCGTACAGGCGTTGGCCAATCGTGAAGAGTATGATGCGGCGGTAGCTTTGGGAGTGGTCATTCGTGGTGAAACCTCCCATTATGACTTTGTAGCCGGTGAGGCGTCGCGAGGGATTCAAGATGTCATTTTAAAGACGGGACTTCCGACGGGGTTTGGCTTGTTGACGACGGAAAATGTAGAGCAAGCCGAAGCGCGCGCTGGAGGGGTGCATGGTAACAAGGGTTATGATGCGGCTGTCGTAGCCCTGGAGATGACCGCGCTGCTCGACGCTATTGAGAAGAAGGTATAAATGATGGGAAAGCGACGTCAGGCTCGGGAATGCGCCTTGCAGATTTTATTTCAACATGACTTTCGCGAGATTGAACCGCGCGCGGCAACGCAACTCTATTGGAAAGATCACGAGGCCTCTGAAGAAATCAAAGATTTTGCAGAGAAACTCGTTGAAGGTGTATGGCGGAATCGCTCTGAGATCGATGCCTTGTTGACAAAAAATTCAACGAATTGGCGCCTTGATAGAATGCCCGCAGTCGATCGGAATATATTGCGGATTGCGACCTACGAACTTCTATTTGAGCGGGATATCGCGGCGAGTGTTTCGCTCAATGAGGCGATTGAGATCGCTAAAGCTTATGGTTCGGAAGAATCAGGTTCTTTTGTCAATGGGGTCCTCGATCCCATCGCGCGTTCACTCGCAAAGGAATGATGATGAAAGTGACTCTCTTGCATAAGGCCTTTGATTGTATCCCCAGTCCGTTAGCGACGTTGCCTTTCTTTGCCGATACGCGGCCCTTGCGGGAGGCCATGGGTGTTGTCGATTGGCGCCTGAATGGCCGCCTTTCTCAGTTCATTGAGGAAGAGCGGGTGGAAGGAGAAATGGGTGAGGCGCTGTTTGTCCCGACTAACGGAAGAATTCGTGCGGATACCTTGATTCTATATGGACTGGGTGAACGCGCGAAATGGGATCCAAAAAAAGCGGAGTCTAATTTTATTCCTTGGATTGAAAAGTTGGTACATCTCAATAAAGAACGTTGGTTAGTCTCGCTTTCGGGGCTGACGGATGATTTCCTCAGTTGGCGTCATGCCGTTCGTTCATTTGTCCATGTTGCGGTTGCCAGTGAAAAGCCCGCATGCCGGCATCTATTTATGTCTGAACGCGATGACTGGGTTTTGGAGGCGAAGAAACGGCATATGGACTTCGGAAGCGAAGTGAAGTTGAACTTTGATTTAAGTCCAGTGACTTAGGAGGCTATTTTGGGTTCGATTGCAAAAAATATTATTGCTGTTGGCAGCGGTAAGGGCGGCGTTGGTAAATCAACCGTCGCTGCCAATTTGGCCTTGGCTCTGAAGGCGGAAGGCGCGAGCGTCGCATTCTTGGATGCGGATCTCTATGGCCCTTCGGCGCCGACGATGTTCGGTATTGTCGATGAAAAACCAAAAGTCGGCGCCGAACAGTCGATCGTTCCAATCGAAAAATACGGCATGAAACTGATGTCGATCGGTTTTTTAGTTCCCGATGAAGAGGCTGTGATCTGGCGCGGGCCGATGTTGGGCAAAATGCTTCAGCAGTTTCTGCTGCAGGTCCAGTGGGGAGAGCCGGATTATCTGGTCATCGATTTGCCGCCGGGAACGGGAGATATTCAATTATCGCTGGCCCAACTTATTCCGGTGAATGCAGCGATCGTCGTGACGACGCCGCAGGATGTCGCTTTAGCCGACGTGCGTCGCTCTATCAAGATGTTCGAGAAAACGAATGTTCCCATTCTCGGTGTGATTGAGAATATGAGCTACTTTGAAGCCCCGGATACCAAGGCGCGCTACCACATTTTTGGTGGTGGTGCCGATAAGGAAAAGATTAAGGCCTTGGGAACCCAGATTATCGGTGAGTTGCCTTTGGAAATTGCGACGCGCGAGGCGGCCGATAGTGGAGAGCCGATTCTCGTCCGTGATCCCGATGGTGAGCAGGCGCAACGCTTCCGGGCCATTGCGGCCCGCATTATCAGTGAGCGTGCGAGTGGCGGCTCCGGTGGTGGCCTCGAGCTTCCTGATGTCAGTGACGCCTATAAATAAGGGCGCAGCGCCCCTACAATTCTTCTATTGGTAAGGGGTTGGCGGCGAGAAATCTATCGCCCTCCCAACCACTGATTACGTCGATACTGATATCCAAATATTTATCGCGATACTCTTCTTCAGTGATCAGGCCGGCGTCGAGCTGATAGCGCCGCAACACTTTGGGAATGAAATTACTGATGAGGGTGGCACTTTTCGGCCAGGGTCCGCTTCTCTTAAGATAAAGCAGGCGGGCGATCGTAAATGCGAGCCCGACCTTTTGAATGCCTGTGGACCGCGATTGATCCGGTTTGAAATTCCCTTCGCCCCGTAGCGAAACATGTGAGGGAGAGCGCGAAATATTATTAGAGCTACTCGCAACGACTTCTCCATCCAAGGTTCGCATAATGAGAATGAGGTTAGCGTCGGGATTATTGGACGTGCGGCTGATGATGTGTCTGACCTCAGCTCCTACCGGGCCGGCAAGTTCACGCTCGGCCTCTGCCGGTGAAAAACGTTCGATAATCACCGGACAATCGCGCCCCTGTCGTTGCAGCGTCATTTTGAGGGGTGGGAATTCGGGGTCGCGTCGGGGAGTAAACGATAGTTTTGTTACGATGGGAATGTCAGGAATGGGCTCGGGGCGCGCCCGTTCAGCCAATTCATCGGGAGTTAAGAGCTTTACATCGGTGAGTTTCGTTGCCGCGGAGGGCAGGGCGCTCGTTCCTTCAACGCGCCCCAGAATATAGGAGGATCCGTCGAGCAGGCCGCCTAAAGCGACTTCAAGTCCGTTGATAATCATGTAGTCAGCGCTGCGATGACTCTTGGTGAGCGTAATCGGTGCGATTGTTCCATGAATGACCGGTTCATGCTGCCAGCGGGAGACGTCAACGGCGGGAATATGGTCGACCTCGCTGAGCAAGTCCGCCAGCCGGAAATAGGCGCGGTAATTGCGGCGGCGCTGCGGTTGCTGACTGATCGTAATCAACGGGGATTGATGGGTAATCTCCGCTACATTTAAAAAAGCCGGGTTTGGAATGATGGCGGGTAAAGCCATCACGATGGTTCCATCGGCCTCCGTCTGGAGAAAGTCTTCGTAACGGGAATTTTCAATCACGTGTGCGACTAAGGCGGTCTTGGTGTCGCGTGCCCAACGCATACCGGTGAGTCCTCCGTGAGTTCGATTCATCATGTAGAGCCGATTCAAGTCGTCGATGGCTTCGAACTGGACAGGGAGCTCACCTCGTTCGAAACGATTCATGAATTGTTGTTCTTGTGCGCGGGCCCGCGGCGGAGCGCTTGCGGTCAAATGCTGAGTAGAACTCGCGGCCAGGAGGCCGGTCGCATAGAGCCCGGACAGCGTCGTTGCGGTGAGAAAAAGAGACATCAATAGCATTGTCGCGATGCAGACAAAAAAGTTGTCGGCCGCCGTGGCGGAAATATCTCTTCAAGTTATTGTTTTTTATGGGAAAATTTGCTTCGAAACTTTTCGCATAAGGACGCGATAAAGGCACGCTATGGTCTTGAGTGCGTCTCTCGCAAATGTGCAGGGGCTCGTGCAGCAGGGTTCTTTGGCGCAAGCGGCGACGACCCTGGGGCACTATTCCCATGTTGTATCAGGTATCGATTGGTTGGCGACAACCGCCACCGTGATTGCAGGTCTCGATCACGAGGAATCCGTACGGCAGCATGCCCTGTCCCAGTTGCTGGCGAGCGAACCGGTGACGCGCCTCTTTCATTCTGACGACAGAGCGGTTTTTTCGGCGTCGGTTCGGTCGATGACTTTCGACCATTTGCGTTCCCATGAAGCGGCAGTAGCGCATTTAATCGGGAGCTTTCCTGATTGGGATGAGCGGGTCGTCCAGCTCAGTCTGGCGAGTGTGATTCAGGCCGGTGGCCTGGGGGACTTAGTCCTGCAACTGGAACGCCGTTACGGCGATTTTACTGCTGAACAGTCGGCCCAAGCGCGGGAAGAGTTGCAGAGAACACGGGTGAATTTTAGCTCGGAATTTAAGGAATTTCGTCATTTTTCCATTGCGGAGAAACAGGCGGCTGTACGGGGAAAATGTACGATTCCCTTGGAACACAAAGAAATCATCGATGATAAATGTCGCAGTGTTAATTTTGTTCATACCCTGCTCGATCTGGCTTTTATACGCGCCTATCTGGATCGGACCTATCCGATGCATGAGCTCTATGCGCAGGGCGATCGGCCCCGCCTATTCAGTAATTATTTGCGCAGCATTCAAGACAGCGATGATTACGGGAATGGGAGCTGCATGCCGGCGACGACTCTGGCGGCCGATTTAGGCCTGCGGGCCGGCTTCGATTTCAAGTTTCTTCACCACGTCGGTCACGTCAATCTCTATCACGCGCCATCCCACGTCGTCTTTGAGCCGGCACCCGGCGTCAACGATACGATTAATTTATTGAGTCGCTTCCAGCGCGGTGGGGCCTACGGAAGAACACAAACACCGACCCCTTTGGCGGCGTTGCTGGTCGGAGTCGCCGGCAATGTTCTCGTCGCGGAACGGCGCGAAGCGGACCTCGACGGCGCGGAGCGACTCTTTGCCGGTTTGGAGAAATTAGGCGCGCCGTCCAGTGCGTTTTATCTCCAAAAGGTTGAAATCGCCCTGTTGAGGCAAGACCCGGTCGCTGCGGAGCAAGCAATGCGTAAAGGGCTGGCCGTGAATGCGACCGATTACCGGCTCGTCGCGAGAGGCTTCGATATCATGGCGTTACGTGATTCCGAGCAGGCCTTAAAACGTGGGGAGGCTATCTTGTGTCAGCTGACCGGGATGCGTCAGCGCATGCGGGCGACTTTCGGCGAAGGTCAGCTCACCCAAATTGATCGGTGGGCGCGTTCCCTGCGGCGCCGCATCGGGGACACCCGTGAGCGGATCCGCACTCAACAACGGGCCGGCGAC
Organism: bacterium; assembly: GCA_965216315.1. Taxonomy (GTDB): domain Bacteria; phylum UBA10199; class UBA10199; order 2-02-FULL-50-16; family JAJFLM01; genus CBDCFN01. The sequence goes on from CBDCFN010000016.1 coordinate 35,846, forward strand.
CGCGAGGACTAGCCGTTTACTATTTTATTGAAAATACTATCTCAATTCCCTCTAGCTTAAATAGGCATTTCAATATAAATTAAATAATATCAAATAGTTATATTAATATATTAATTGAAGCAGTGTATACTCTCGTCAACAAATTCTCCGTCAAAACACGCACCTAAAGCGGCCCCCCGCCGATAATACAATCAAATTCGGCAAGACCGGCTTATCCAGCCATGAGTCATTGCCTGGTGCAAAAAACTTTTTAAGTGGGAGACGGAAACATGACAGTATCAAATGTAGATCAAGGTTATATCAATCGTTATGTAAGCGCGGCCGTGAAATTAAATCCGAAGATGACGCGTGAGCAGATTGATTTTGCCTTGAGTCATACGATCGTCAGAGAGATGGGGGAAAAGGGCAAGGTCGTCAATCGCGAGGCCCTCCTGAAAGATATCCGGGCGAGTAAGGGTGTCGTTCCGCAACAGGCAACGGGAGCCCAGCTGCAAGGTGATCCTCCCAATGAATTGCCCAAGGTGAAAGACCCAGAACCAGTTGTTGAAAAGAAGGCACGCATTACGGAAGAAGTTATCTATACGGGTTACTTCCCGCCTTATCTCGGAGAAGGAAGTTCGCTGGGTGTCCACTTGAACAAGCTCTTGGGCGCACAAAATATTGCCGTGCAGGGAATTACGCTGGTCAGTGAGCCACGTGAATTACCCGCAAATAATAAGAATGTCGTCGGCATGTGGGTAGCAATTTCCGAAGACGGAAGCGTTGGTGTGAACTACCGAGTTGTTCATGGCAAAGACTTGATTGAAGAGAATAAACTTGCGGTCGCGATGTTCAACTGGTTGGAGAAGGACAAATTTCCGGAAGATGCACGTCCAGAAGGTTGGGTGTACGTTGAAGTTCAGCTGGCGCCGCCCGCTGAGAAGCAGGACGATAAGATAGCGCTAAATTTCTAAACGAATCTATCGGGGGATAGTGTTATGTCAGGTGCGAATTTCCGGCAAATGCCTGTCCCTCAATACTAATCATTTGCAACAACAAAATTGGGAGACATTTAAATGGCAGTAGGAAGTACACAATCAGGAGTCAGCCAAGCGTATTTTGATCAATACGTCGAGGCGGCTGTAAAGTTAAATCCGGGAATGGATCAGGACCAGATCAAGTTTGCCTTGAGTCACACGATTGCCCGCGAGATGCGCGAGCAGGGCAAGGTTGTCGATCGTACTAAGCTTATGGCTGACATTGGGAAAACGAAGGGTCTGCAATTAGCGAAGGCTCCTTCCGCCGTACTCCACGGAAATCCGCCTAAGGTTGAGAAAGCCACTGTCAATACGAGTGCCTTTGTGGGGCATGTGGGCACTTTAATTGCAGGAGCAGGTATTGACGAAGCCACTGTCAGCATCGTTCCAAAGCCGACCGATGAGACGCCAGAAAAACCAAATACGGTGATACTTGAAGTTCAGTTGCTTGACGGCGGAATGGTCCATAACGTTAAAGCTGTAAGAGGCGAAAAGCGTGTCGATCATAATAAATGGGTAGAAGCTATGAATCCGATGACAAAGAATTTCCCGGCAGGCTCATTCCCTAAAGTTAACGAGCACGGTATTAGTACCGTCTACGTTCAAGTTGAGTTGCCGCCGCCGGCTGAAAAGCCTGGGGCCTAAATTGCTTCGAGTAACGTCATTACACGTTTTCTAAGCTCATCGCGCACCGCACGAAAGTTCTCCAATGTCTCGCCGATGGGGTCGTGGACCGTCCAATCCACGTGCTCCTCGGCGGGGACATAGGGGCAACGATCCCCGCACAGACTAATCACATAATCAAAATTTTGCTTCGGCAGATCATCGACGGACTTCGACCACTGTGCGGAGATGTCGATACCGGCTTCGAGCATCACGGCCTGGGTTTCGTCGGGAACGCTTCCCATCGGAGCGGAACCGGCACTAAAGACTTCGATGTCGTCGCGGTCCTGTTCGGCCGCGAAGTGACGGAGAAAGCCTTCCGCCATCTGCGAACGGCAGGCGTTGCCGATACACACGAATAGAACGGTTGTAGTACTCATGTTTCAGTAGCTGGTTAAGTAAACCTGTAGCTTTGCTAGCAGGTTTACGTGGGGGTATGGGGGATATCGGCAGTGAGGTCAAGTATAGAAAGACGCGAGTAGCAACGATAACGAGCTGCCGGGTCCCCCATTCTCATGCCGCTTTGCCGTGCGGAAGCAACTCCGGAATCTCTTCTTCGGTTGTGGGGGGGTGCTTGATGGGCACAAGCAGTGCGACGGGAGCGATCAGCAGTCCGAGCCCACTCATCGCAAAGAGACTGACGGTTCCCACTGCCATTCGCAGGACGCGCCGCCAGGCGGAGTGGTTGATCTTGTTGCGTGCCTGCGCCCGGTCCCATAGGGCTTGGCTGCGGTGGCTGGTAAAGGCTTTGAAGTGAGTGGCAAATAAACCAGTGAGCTCAGGTCGTTGTGAGACATGGGCGACGGTTTTGACCATGCGCCGTGCCATAAAGCCGTAAAAGAGGTTGAAGAGGCGATGATAGAGTCGATATTCCTCAATCCGGTTGGGATGCTGAATCAGGCTTTCCAAGAGGATGCATTCGTAAAAGATGCAATGAGAGCGTTTGTCTTCGATCAGAGAATGGAGGAGATTTTTCTCTTTGGGTCGGTGTTGGCTCAGCCAATAGGCAAACGTGCTCGAATAAAAACTCAGCCACTCTTCGAAGGCCGTCAGAGTATGGCACAGGATGGCATTTCGGCTCAGTCCACAAGTCCAGCGGATAACGCGCGTAAAGTAACGGTGCCAGAAACCGAGGCGCTTTTCGTCGCTCGTCGTTTCACCGGACAACTGATGGGCAATGCGGGTATGCCGGTATCCATTGCGGACGATATTAATCAGTTCGCGGCTTTCCCAAAAACTCTGGCTCCACGACAGTCTGCGGAGCTGAAGTCCGCAATTGCCTAATTCGCACACGAGCAGATTGATAAAGCCCGGCAGCGCTAATGAGGCCTGCTTAGTTGCCATGCCGGGGATGACCGGATCAAAGGCGGGGTCTTCAAGGTGAGGGGGCTCCGATTCCGGGTGGCGCCATATCTCGGTGCCATGCGTGCGCTCGAGGCTGACGCCAATCTGCCGACTCCAATACCTTAAGGCCTCCATTTCTTGTTCACTAAAGTCGCCATCGATTTTGTTGACGAGTTGGATGATCGCGACGATGGGCTGCTGCTCGTCACCTTCACGGTAAACGGGAACCGTTAACATGGATTGGGTCTGAAATCCCTTCGGGTCTTTATTAAAGTAGTGACCGAACTCAGAGTTTGGAACGTCGTTTAAAAGCAGCGGTGTTTTCTCTTGATAGACGCGTCCCGCGACCCCCACATCCCAGGGCAGTTCGATGTCCCAGGTAAAACTGCTGGCGGCGCGGCTGCGCAGCAATTGCTGCTCAGGGACCGCGAGGAATAAGTTAGTCCGTTCCACACTAAAGAGATCGCAGAGTAGGGTGACCAGACTATCCCACAAGAGATGGACTGCGGGGGGATCCATCAAGCACTCCCATAAACGTCGCGCCTCCGCCGAACTCAGCAGGTAGATATGGTTCATCTAGTGCCATGGTACTAAAAAAATATTGAAATTTGGAGGCTAAAAAAGCTTTTATTATGACGCAGTTAGGAAATTTTATGACTTAAAATTATCAATTTGAGAAACATCAGCAAGTCTGGTGCCTTAGCCATTTTAGGGCAAATACGACGGGTGACCCGAGTGAGAGTTTTGCGAGCGAGACCGAGCTGGGAAAGCGAGGCGAGGGAGTCACAAACTCTCACGGGAGGGCAGGACCCGTCACAATTATTCTACTTTAGCAGTCGTGATAGTTTTCTGACCCTGATACTTTCCGCCCTTGTCTTTGTACGAGGTCTCACAGACTTCGTCAGCGCTGACGAAGACGATCTGGGCGATGCCTTCATGGGCATAGAGGCGAACGGGTTGGGAACTGACGTTGAAGATCTTCATCGTCACGACTCCCTCCCATTCCGGTTCTAAGGGAGTGATATGAGGCAGCACGCCGCAACGTGCATAGGTGGATTTGCCGAAACACAAGACGAGCACATCGCGAGGGATACGAAAGTATTCTAGCGACCGCCCCAGCACCGAGCCACCTGCCGGAATGACAACGGAGTCTGCGCGTGCCGACTCATACTTGAGCGATGATTTCTTTTTGGGGTCGAGCACCTGGCCCTCATCAAGTTGGGGGAATTGAAATTCATCGGCGAGACGCATGTCGTAGCCGTAAGCAGAGACCCCGTAGGAAATAACCCCTTTGCCGACGGCATTGGGTTCGAACGGCTCGATCATGCCGTGTTCCGTGGCCATGCGACGGATCCAGTGATCTGGCTTAACGGACATAAGAATGGGGGGCTGTGCTTCGCCCAATTCCCCCCATACCCCCTTTCTGGTTCGCTCGAATGAAGTGAATTCATTCGAGCTTACACGCGGTTGAATAACTTAGAACGTTATTTCTCAGGTGGAGACAGGAGTCAAGGAATCAACCGCTGACAAGTTCGCTTGCATGGGAGCGATCGAAAAGACTGGCGGGATCTTGGCCGACATGGAGATTGGCCTGGAGGTGGGCGGCTGTCTGTTTGAGTGCAAAGGCGAAGCCCGACGTCGGATCGGCTTCAATGGCCTCACGCACGAGTTGATTGACGTGAGCAGCGCTTTCGGGCGCACCGGCATCGGCAAGCGTACGCGCGAGTTTCGTCAACAGCATGGCGCGGTCGGAGGCATCACTTATTCTTGAGGCGATGTCTAATGAACTGGTCAGCCAGTTGAGATGCATGAGACGAAGATACCAGTTGAGGGTGGCCTCCGCGATGAAACTTAAAGTCGTATTGTGACTGGCCTCTGAGGGCTGCTGCGCGATTGCGTTGACCAATTCGTCGATTAGCTGGGGGCCCAGCGGGCCCAGTCCCGCTGGCGGGAGATTCGCTGCCAGCGTGCGCAGCCGGTGACTGCGGTGGACCGGATCGGTGTCGGCCTGGGCATGGGATAAGATGTGTCGAAATAATGAGGGGATCAGGGCATGGCGACCTCGTTTGCTGAGAAGGCTCATGGCTTGGCACAACGATGCGGTATCACCTGTCACGTGCAAATCGCTGATGAGCTGATCGCCCCACTCGTGAAGTCCATGTTGGTAAAATAAGGCAACGTGGCGGAGCAGGCAACGATGACGAGTGCCACTATCTTCAATGCGGCTGAGGGCGTTACGTGTTTCCGTGAGGAGTGTGAGCGGGCGCGCGATCGCCGGCTGTATCATATACGTTTCACTGATGAGAAATTGGAGTCGCGACTGAAACGAGGCATCGGTCAAGCTGAGGCCATCCTGCTTCGCTCGTTCCAGCGCATGTCCTGCGAGCAAAGGCTCCTTATGTTCGGCGGCCTTGCGGGCAAAATAAACGAAACTCTGTCCCCGGTATTCAGGCAGACCCATTTGTTCGACTTGCCGCAGTTCCGCTTCCAAGCTTGGATCCAGGTCGATGGACGCTAAACCGGGATGGCCCAGCTGAAGGGACCCCAAGATTTCGGTGCAATAGCTTTGAATTAAGTCGGGAGCGAGGAAAAAGGGGGTGAAGCCGGGTTGCTGCACGATGCGGGCGAGGCCTGCCGGGAGGGAGTGATCGGTGCCGAGCTCTCGTTGCAATAAAGTTTGAAAGCGCCAGACGGCCTGACTCAGATCACGGGAGCCGGCTTGAAGGGCCTGGAGTCCCCGTTCGGGTTGGGCAAAGGCCTGGGCCGCCGTGCGCAGGGCCTGCGGATCCCGCCGCGAAACGGCGCCTTGATCCTGCAGGACCGAGCAGACCAGGCTGCCAAAGGAGGTGGCCGCGAGAGCCGTGGGTGTTAGCAAGGTTGAGGTAAACATAGACATTGCAAATACTTGTAAATATTAGTTTAAAGGCCCTCCTGGGGCCGTCCCTTATCGACGAAAATTGGGAAATGTTGCTATGTCTTTGATTCAGGCACAAGAGCTCGTGCATCGCTACGGTGACTATGTGGCCGTGGATCATATTGATTTTACTATTAAGCAGGGGGAGTGCTTCGGCTTCTTAGGCCCCAATGGGGCCGGTAAGACGACGACGATGCGCATGCTTTACTGTCTGAGCCCCGTCCACGGCGGGGCGCTCCGCGTCTTAGATATGGACGTCATGGAACAGCCCCGGGAGATCAAGGCCCGCCTTGGGGTGGTCCCGCAAGAGGACAATCTGGATCCGGACCTGACAGTCTTGCAAAACTTACTCTTGTACGGACGTTTTTTTGGTTTGCCGCGCAGCCAAGCCATGAAGCGTGCTCAAGAATTATTAGGATTTATGGGCTTGGCGGAAAAGAAAGACGCGCGGTTGCGTCAGTTGTCAGGTGGAATGCGGCGGCGTTTGTTGATTGCCCGCTCGCTGATTCATGGACCCGAAATCCTTATTCTAGACGAGCCGACCACCGGTCTCGATCCCCAAGCACGTTATTTGATTTGGCAACAGCTGACTCGTTTGAAAGACGAAGGTGTCACCTTGGTGTTGACCACGCATTATATGGAGGAGGCCGCCAAGTTATGCGACCGTTTGGTGATCATGGACCATGCGCGTATTTTAGTGGAAGGCGCACCGGCATCACTTGTTCAAGAAACGGTGGGCCACGAAGTGATCGAAGTCCGCTCTTCTAATGGAAAGCTGGAGCCGCTCTCGCATCAAGTTCGGGACGGCGGTGGGGACGTGGAACACGTTGGGGATCATACTTTTTTCTTTTTTAAAGAGATGGGGCAGGCGGAGCCTTTGCTCGCGCAGCTGGCGGGTGAATTCTATGTGCATCGTCCCGCGACCTTGGAAGATGTTTTTATGAAATTAACGGGAAGGGAATTAAGGGAATGACCGCTTTATCCTACAGAGCGCTCTATGTGTGGTCACGCAATTTTACGGTGTGGCAGCGCTATTGGTATACGACCTTTGTCGGTAGCCTGGGAGCACCCGCTCTCTACTTCGTCGCGATTGGGTATGGCTTGGGGAGTTTTATTCGCGAGGTCGAAGGCATGCCTTATGTCGCCTTCCTGGCGCCGGCCCTCGTCGTCACTTCGATTATGCAGGCCGCTAGTTTTGAGACCACGTATTCTTCTTATACGCGGATGGAAGTTCAACGGACTTACATGGCGATTGCAGTGACCCCCGTCAGTCTTCAAGAAGTCATCGCCGGGGAAATCCTATGGGCGGCAACCAAGGCAATGGTTCCGGGCGTGATCATGTTTGCGGTAACGATTGCCTTGGGTTTCGCTGAGTCGTGGACGGTCGTATGGGTCTTGCCGTTGATGCCTCTGGTCGGTTTTCTGTTTGCAACGATCGGCATGCTCATGACGAGTTTTGCCCGGGATTACGATTTTTTTACTTACTTCTTTACCCTGTTCATCGAACCCATGTTTCTTTTTTCCGGGACCTTCTTTCCGCTCAGTGCGATGCCGGTAGTGATCCAAAAGGCCGCCTGGGTCTTGCCGCTGACGCACCCGGTCTATCTCTGCCGAGCCTTCTATCGCGGAGTGACTCCGGAGGGCCTGTGGCTCCATGTGGGTTGGTTACTCCTTTTATCGACTGTCCTCTTTGTCTGGACGATTCGGCGGATGGTCAATCGTTTGGTCGATTGATGCCTAACTGTCTATTATTGCTATCATTTTGATAAAATAAACACTTCTTGTAAAATTAATTAACAATTTCTGCCATAATCCCTAGTGAAATTGCTATGTCTCCGCGCAGTGATAAGAATATAGACATTGCCAGCTGGCAGCGTCATCGCCGGATTGGCGCCGGGGCCTTCGGGGAAGTTTGGTTGGTTGAGGATCCACTGCGCAAGCAGCCGGTGGCCCTTAAGTTTCTCAAATTGGAGCACAGTACGCCGGAAGAACTTGAGCTCTTTAAGCGCGAATTTGCACTGCTTTCGGAATTGCGGCACACGCATCTCGCCCAAGTCTACAACTTTGGTTACTCCGAAAAAGAAGAACAATATTATTTTACCTCGGAGTTCTGTCCGGGAAGCCCTTTATTGGAGGCCCTTGAGAATCAATCGGTCAGTTATTTTGAACAGGTGCTTGTTCAAATCCTGACGGCGCTTGATTATGTCCACGGCAACGGGACGATTCATTTCGATATTAAATCGGACAATATTTTGGTGGACGATCGTGAGGGAACGCCTGCCGTTAAGATTCTCGATTTTGGAGTGGCGGCCAAACTCAAGACACTTCCTCAGGGAATGACGGGGACGCCGGCTTATATGGCGCCGGAGGTCATTACCCAAAGTGATCAGATTGATCATCGGGTCGATCTCTATTCGTTGGGCATGTTGTGTTTTCGTGCGTTGACGAAATCGCTGCCGTTTAATGCCGCTGTGATGAATGATGCGATGCAGTGGCATTTGCGAGGCAAATTGACGGATGAAGATTGGCGCGGACATGAGGTTCCCGATTATTTACGTGAATTGACCGAAAAACTCTTGGCCAAGAATCCGTCAGAGCGATTTTCGAGTGCGCGTGTTGTCTTGAATTTTATCAATATTGCGACGGGTCAAAAGTATCAGGATGCCGAGGCCGAGCTGGAATGGAAGTTACCCGCGACCGGTCCGCTCGTCGGCAGAGAGAGCGTGTTGGAGCAATTGGAACATCTCATGGCGGGTGCTACGGCCGATGGCCAATCCATTGCGGAGTCGGCCGTCTGCTTTCTGTCCGGAGAATCGGGAATCGGCAAGAGTCGCTTAATCGACGAAATGCGGCGTCGCATCGAGCTGCAGGAGATTCCTTTCTTCAGCATTGTTTGCGACTGGCAAATTCCGGAATGGCCGCAATTGGCTGATTGGCTTCAATTGGAGTCGTTGGCCGGTGACGAACTCAGTGAAGAGTGGCAGACCAAACGGCGCGTCGATGCGATCATCGACGAAGCCAAGCAGCGGCCGCTTTGTCTCTTGATCGATGACTTCCATAAGGCGGACCGTGACATGCGTTTGTTCGTTGAAAGCCTGGCGCAACGGAGTCGAAAAGAGCGTGAAGCGGGCCATGCCGTGCCCATCTTTGCCCTCGTTGCTGGTGATACCGAACGCGATGAGGGGATGCAGATTCAGCGTTTAAGCGAGGCTCACATTACTCAGTACACCCAACTGGTGCTCGGAGATAGTGACCGCCTTGATGATGTTGCTAAGGTGTTGCAGCAATATTCAGGCGGGCTCCCCTTGTTGATGGTCGAGGGGCTCCGTTATATGGCGCCACACATCTACCGACAAGAACCCATCGAAAACCTGATGCCGCCCCCGCAGATAGGAGATCTCTATGCTGAGCGCATCCAATCACTGAATGAAGCCGAACGGGAGTTTTTGCTGACGATTGCGCTTGTTTTTCGACCGACCAGCCAAGAGGAACTGACAAAAATATTGGGTAAACCGCTTGCTGAGGTTGCGCAGTTAGCTGTGGCGTGTCAGCGGCAAGGATTGACTAAAGAGACGACGGCGCTTCATGATGCCAAACATTACCAGGCGTCGAGTCAAGCGCTTGCGCTGGATCTCATCCGTATCATTGATGCAGAGCAGCGGCAACGCATTCATCTCCAGATTGCTCGAGGCCTTGAACAAATTGGTTCGAGTTCAAAAGAAGAACTGGGCTTTCATATGGCGAAGGGGGGGGAGACGGAAAAAGGACGCCAGTATTACACGGAGGCGGGAGAGGCCTTGAAGCTGGCCGGTCAGATCGCATCGGCCGCTCAGTATTTTGATAAGGCGATTGAGTTGGCAACGCCTCATTCAAAGGATTGGCAGCAACTCATTGAAAAGACGACGCGGCTACTCGTCCTCTCAGGGGCGTTCGCCGACGCTTCGGAGCATCTTGAGCGTCTCAAGGATGTTCCGTCGGCCACACGTGAGGAATTAAAGGGGTGGTTGGCCTTCAAGCAACGTCAGTTTGCCCCGGCACGTGAAGCTTATCAGAAGGCGCTGCAACTTCTGGCGGGGACGCGTTCGGTGGATCGTATCATTATTGAGAATTCGCTTGGCAATGTGGATTTGCAGGATGGCCAATTCATAGCTGCTGAGTCGCGTTTTCAGGAGACGCTCAAAGAAGAGGAAAGCCTGCCGCCAAAAGAGCTGAAGCGGGTGAGTAATAACAATTTGGGCTTGGTGTTGGCCGTGCAGGGCAAGACCGATGAGGCGGTGGTTTTTTATCAGCAGCGGCTGGCGCGTCTGGCTCCGGATCAGATGACAGATAGGATTTCGTTATTGAATGGCCTGGGTTATGCGTTGATTCAGGCCTCTCGCTATGATGAAGCGATTGAGTATTTGGATCAGGCGCGCGAACTTGCCGAAAAGTCGGGAGCCTTGCATGCGCTCTTTTCGATTATGGGAAATCTGATTACCTCACTGCTCAAGGAAGCACGCTATGCTGAGAGCCTTCCCCTCTTGAAAAAGATTATTGGTCACCAGGAACGGCTCGGCAACAGTCGCGATGTGGCGTTCAACTTGTTACGACAAGGGAGTACCTACCTGACTTTGGGTATGGTTGAGGCGGCCGAGGAATGTTTCGAGAAAGGGCGTCGAGTGGCCCAGTCTACAAGTGCTCCTAGCGTTGCGGCCTGGTTTCTCTTGATGAGGGGTTATCGGGAGCGTGAATACGGAACTATCAGTAAGGCGAATGAATTTTATCAGCAGACTCTAGCCGAGGCTGAGGCGATACCGGATCAGGCTTTGGCGGACTGGGCCTATTATTCACTGGGAGATGTGAGTTATGAGGCCGGGGATCTGAATCAGTGCGCGGAATACGTCGCTAAGATCCATTCTGATTCTCAGGATCAGGAGTTTGAAGCGAGGCGGCGCTTATTGGCACTCAAACTGGGGGTGGCGCGTGGCGACGAGATGGACATCGACAAAGAGTTCGAACAGTTGGTCCAGACCTGCGATCAAGGAAAGTATCGCGAAGTCCTTTGGGAGGTTTATGATGGTTGGGGCCGCATTTATTTAAAGGCTGGTCAGCAGGAACGCGCGTGCCAATTATTCAAACAGGCTATGGAGACGCTGGATAGAATTGTCAGCACGATTCCGGAAGAATACCGCGATCGCTACATGAAGCAAAATGCGCGGGCCCGTTTGCAGCGTGACCTGAAAAAACTTGAAGCGGCACCGGCCTCGATATCGGTATGGAACGCGCCGGTGAAAAAGACCTGGCCCCAAGTCTCTTCAACCTCCGATACGATTGCCCAGGGACAATCACATTCGCAGCTCAGTGCCTCCGAACTTGAACAGTCGCTCAATTACCTACTTGAGATCAACAAACGCATGGTTTCCGAACGAGACCCGCAACGGCTGCTTGAAGAGATTATGGATACGGCTATTGAGATGGCAGGAACCGAAGAAGGTTTGTTGCTCATTCCCAATGCCGCTGATGAACTGGAGACGCGCATTGCGCGCAACATTAACAAATCAGATATCGATCGTGTGCATTTTTCCGAGTCGGTTGCCCGTGAGGTTTTTGCAAGTGGTGAAGCAATTTTTTCGATTAATGCGATGTCAGATACCAAGCTCAGTAGTTTTGAGAGCGTTGTGAGTCGTGGACTCATGACGGTTATTTGCCTTCCCCTCAAGATTCAAAACAAAGTGATCGGTGTTATTTACATGGGGACGAAGAAACATCTCATCGTACCAGATCAATTGCTACGTATCTTGCAGGCATTCGCCGACCTTTCGTCACTTGCCTTGCGCAATGCGGAGATATTCCAGAATCAGGCCAGGGACAACGAGCGGCTCCAAGCGGATCTTTCGTTGACCCAGCAGGAATTAGAGGAAAAGGCCGAACAGCTTCAGGAGCTTGAGTCGCTTGCATCCGTTGCCCCGCGCAAGACAGTCTTTCCTTATGAAGAGATTATTGGAAAGTCCTCTCAGATGGAACAGGTTCTCCAGACCTTGGACAAGATCACGAATGCCAAGGTGCCGGTATTCTTGTTCGGCGAGACGGGGACGGGTAAAGAACTGCTGGCGCGAGCCCTGCACCAGAATAGTATTCGCGCCCGCCATGCCTTTGTTGCGATCAATTGTTCGGCTTTTACCGAGACCATTTTGGAAAGCGAGCTCTTTGGCTCAGTCAAGGGGGCCTTTACCGGAGCGGATCGGGACCGCAAGGGGCTGTTTGAACAGGCCCATCAAGGGACGCTCTTTTTAGATGAAGTGGCGGATATGAGCCTGAGCATGCAGGCGAAATTATTACGGGTGATCCAAGAGCAGGAATTGATGCGTGTCGGTGGGCGAGAGCCGATCAAGGTCGATGTGCGCATCGTTGCAGCGGCCAATCGCGACCTGAAGAAAATGGTCCATGACGGCGAATTTCGCGAGGATCTCTATTTTCGCCTCGCGGGAGTGACGATCAAGTTGCCTCCCTTGCGCGATCGGCGTGATGACATTCCATTGCTCGCCAAGCATCTCATCGATAAAATTCGCAACACTAATAACATCAAATCAGAATTAAGGCTTTCTAAAGAGGCTTTACGCATTCTTTTGCAGCATGGATGGCCCGGTAATATTCGCGAGCTGGAGCAATGTCTCACCAATGCCTGCCTCTTTGCAGAGAGCGAGGTGATTGAGCCGGAACAGATCATTTTGGCAGGGACGATGGTGACAGAGGCCAAACCGAGTCTATCGACCCCGGCCTCCCTCATCGAATTCAACCCCGAGCGCAGTCTCGAAGACTATGAGTGTGAGATTATCCGCCGGACCGTCGAGTTCTACGATGGCAACAAGAGCGAGGCCTCCCGTCGCCTGGGGCTCTCGCGACTGACCCTATATAAAAAATTGAAAGCTCCTTCATCAGTTCATTAATTATCCAATACCTGCTTAATTGCTGAACAACCTGTTAAACAAGCTGTCCAGAATCTAAACAGTGTCAACTGGGACCTGCGCTCCCCACACATGAGAACTTCCTGTAATTATTGAAGAATTTATTTCACCTGTCTGGCACGCAACGTGCATTAACATTGGGTGGTTACTCGATAAGGAGATTAGAGATGAGGGGTTCAATAATCACAAAATTGCTTGTCGGAACGGTAATGGTTGCCAGTCTGATGATCGGCTTCGGCCAATGGAATCTGAAGATTGGTAAGTAAGGACGAGCGGGGAATCAAGGAGAGCTATCATGCACGTTACTCATCAATCACATCATCAAGGAGCGATTTGGTCGTTGATTTACTGGGTCGAAGATCATCTTCATTTTAAAAAGCATGCATCACGGCATGCGGCATCGCACCATATTCGCAAGGCTCATAACGAGTTTTTGGATGATGTCAGCTTTTTTAAAGATGACGAAGAGTTTGATGCATACATGCAGGACTTGGGCTGACGCTACCCTTGATTGGGCCTAGGGGGCCCAAGTCCTCCTCCCCAGTCATAAAATGACAATGGAAAGGGTGATAATGTTCCAGTGGTTTAAAGACGTCGCAATTGTCACCGTGATTATAACCGGCTCATTGATATTAAAATTATTGGTCCCCGCATCGAAAGAGGAAGAGTGATTTAAAGGAGTGTATCACTAAGGGTTCATGCGGTGGAAGTTCACGCGGCGATTGCGTGCCCGGCCTTCTCGAGTGTCGTTGGAGGCCGCCGGTTCATCTTCGCCGACCCCGGTCGGCGTCAACGTGACGTTTGCCGGGATGCCGCGTTGATTGAGATAATCCGCGACTTTGCGGGCGCGCTTTTCAGAGAGGCGCTGGTTGTAGTCAGCCCGACCGCGACTGTCCGTATGCCCCCGGACCTCCAAGGGTCCGACGTGGGGCTTTTTATTTATTTTAGTGGAGAGGTCATCAAGTGTTTCTCTCGAGTCTTGGTCGAGACGCGAGCGATTGGAATTAAAGTAAACATTGGTTCCTACAATATCGCCGTAGTGTTCACGCGCGCGTTCACGTCTTTTTTGGAATTGATGCCGAAACGCGAGCCGCAGAAAACCACGGAACTTAGGGGCCTTGACTCCGCAGACGCCACAACTGCCGCCACCCGCGGCGAGACTAAAACCGGACTCGCCAATGTCCCACCGGACTCCGCCAAGAAACTCTACCGGGCTCTCTTCTTTTTCACTGAAAAAGGCTCGATAGGCTGTGTTGGCTTGTACTTCTGCGGATAAAGTGACGTTGTTGACGGGGCGTAGTGAAAGGCCGAGGTTACTTAAAAAGCGGTGGTTCATGTTGACGTTGTTGATAATTACACGTTCTCGAAACTCCGAACCGACATTCAAGGCCAAGCGGACGTACTCATTGAATTTTACGTCACCAATCACCCGCATCCCACCCAAGATGCGTGATTCACCGAGATAGACTTCGTCCCCGTTGAAAGGAATGATAATGAAGGGTTCGAGGGCAAGCCCAAAGGTATGGACATCGGCGTTGACGAGGCGGATTTTCGTAGTGAACCGCAAATCCCCCACTCGTCGACGGGTACTGAGGGGTGCCGCCGGGGCTACGGTCGGGTCGGAGACACGGGCATAGCTGAAGATGGGAATTGAGACGCCGATCTGCCAGTTATCGAAAAAACCAAAGCCGAGTGAAAGTGTATGGGCCAGGTACTTGGCGACAACATCGGGGACAGCGGCACCGGTCGTTGTCGTTCCTTTAATAGGCCGGTGGGCGTAGGTGTTGTCGAGTTCGATAAAGAACTCGCGTTGTTTCAGTCCTTCGCTCGAAGACATGCTGAAGTAGTTGCGATCTCCGACGGAAGGCCACAAATCGTAAGCGGAGAATCGCGTCGATGTCGCATGGCTCAATTGTGGAATGATACAGCTGAAAAGCAGCGCGATGCTGCCCGCTAAGAATCGCTTCGACACCCCCGTCCCCCAATCTTGGGGCGCATCTTAGGGAAAAAGGGGGAGGGCGTCAACATTAGAAGGTCGGGTCGGTGGGAAAATCAAAGAAGGTAACGTCATCCGCCGTCACGAAATCGAGAAACTCGACCCCTTCCGTATCAATGCCGAGATCGATGCAGTTGTTGCGGTTTGGAAGAACACTGCCAGTCGAGATTGCGGCGCAAATGTTATTGAAAGTTGGCAAGCTGTTTGAAAAATTACGGGTATCCAGGACGGAACCGCTCCAAAAGTTGCTGTCTTCGCGCCATTGCCCGATGTACTTCAGATCGCCGTTGCCCGGGCTGTTGTTCAGTTCGGGAAAACGTCCTTCCACCGCGACTTTGACGGCCTTGAAGGCCGTGGCCTCCGGTCCGACTTGTTCGATAGAGGTGTGAATGTTGTCAAAAAGGGTGCCCTGAGACCCGCTTTCAACGTTGTTGGCAAGCAGGAAGAGTTCACTGCGTTTGGCTTCGAGGTCTTTATGGTCGTAATGAATGGCGATGGAGGTGTCGCTCGCCTCGTCGACGGCGGCTTTAATGCGGCCGGCGCCGGGAATGCTTTCCGTCGGAAACTGATCGACGATCACTCCGGCCTGGAGGCGTATCGTTATCATACCTTGCTGCTGACTATTCCCTGTCGCCCAGATGCGATAACAGATCGGCAAGGCACCCGTGTGACCGGAACAACCCTCCTTGGTGCCGTCACCATCAAAGTCAAAGTCAGCGAAATCAAGTTGGAGTTGCGTCGCTTGTTTACCAAAAAAGAGCGTTTCATCGACCTCGCCGGCAAAGGTGGTTGTCGTATTGCTGACCGGGATTTGCAGTGCGTTTAATCTCGCATTGGTGTCGCCGATGCTGAGATCAATCACGGTTCCCATCGCAGCGGCCAGGTCCGCGCCACCGCTGATCGCTTCGGAGATATCGTCTCCCGCAACGACTTGGGCGGACAGGCTGCCGCTCGCTGGGGAGCTACTGATCTTATCGACGTTGATCGCCAATGATTCGGGGAAGACGAGGAACGACGGAACCTCGGTTGGGGGAGCCGGGGCCGCCGGGACCGATCCGTCACCATCGCCGCCGGGGCCAGTAGCGCCACAGCTAGCGATGAGGAGGCTGGCAAACAAGGCCAGCGCGCATTTTAACGGACTCCATCGACCCACATTGATGAATTATACGCTTGGGGCGTGGGTAAAGGCAGCAATATTTAGAATCTATTGAAATCACTGATTTAATTAAAAGGTTGGCTCTTCGGGAAAGGCGTTCGGATTTGGAAGTTGCACGTCCGAAGCCTGCGGCAGTGCCAGAAAACCTTCGTTGCCGACATTGATGCCGAGGTCGAGACAATTATTGCGGTCAGTCCCGTTGCCCGTATTGAGGAGGGCGCAGACGTCGCGATAAGAAAAGTCTGCGCCGATCGGTCCGAACTCACTTCCTTCAATTTCGGCCGAACCACTCCAAAAGATCGCATTTTCGCGCCACCGGCTCAGGTATTGGCCGAAGGCGGGTGGGTCGGCCGGATCGTTACTGAGAACTTCAAAACTAAATTGGAGTGTCTTTTCAACTTCATCCAGTGTTGTTGCAGTGGGCAGGCCGACCTGATCAACTTTTATGTGGGTGCTGTTGGAAATCGCCGTTTCCAGGGTTGTTGGATCGAATATCTCGAGGACCTGCGTATAATCCAAGCTTTCATTCAGCGGGGTGAGCGGTGATTGATGATCAAAGAGTAGCTTAAACGCGAGACGATGAGGTCCGGCGACAAGGTTCACAATGGGTTCGACGATAAGCTCGGCAGCGCCCGGATTTGTTTCGTCTGCAATCGTATTCGGATTATCTTCGATAGGCAAACGCGTGAAGTAGCCTGCCAGGGTGCGGACAAAATTACCGGTTCCGTCCTCGTCAACCCAGAGACGGAGACAGACCGGCTTGAGTTCATCGAGCAGTGCCTCCGTCGGACAGGTGCCGGTAGTTGTTTCGACCGGACAAGTATTCCCGGTGCATCCCAGCGTTGAGCCGGTTCCCGCAAAATCAAAATCAGCGAAGTCGATTTTGACGTCGTTTCCTTTAAAGAAGCGGCCGTCTTCCGTGGCGGTGCCGGCAAAGGTTGTCACTGTCGGACTTACGGGGATCTCGAGACCGTTGAGTTCGGTCAACATCTCATCGAGTAGATCGTTAACGCCGAGAAACTTCTCGCCTAAGGTGATGGCGTCCGAAAATTCACCGTTTGGTGGCACTTGAGCCAACAAGGTTTGCGCTGGGCTGACGGTGCTGACATCGATACTGACATCCTTGGGAAAGCGGAAGAAGGAGGGGATTTCAGCAGGCGGTGCCGGGGCGGCCGGGATGGTTCCATCGCCACCCTCAACCCCATCGCCGGGTGCGTTCGGAGCCGGTCCGGTCCCTCCGGAACAGTGAGCCAGCAGCAGGAGGGCCACGAGGCCATAGCGGGACCAACTCCAAATCCGGGTGAGATATGAGGTATTAGAGGAGGACAATTTTAACACCAATTAGGGGTTATTTTACTCTTTTTAATGGGGGGTGTAAAACGTCGAAATTATTATCAAAATGATATATTTTAGATGTTTACAATGAAGTGCTTTTCTAACTTATTAATTTAATGTAAATTTAGGCCTGAACTCTTGAGGGATAAATTGTGATCCACTCGTGGGAGTGAGTCTAACTGGGGGGAGCCCTTGTTCAGGAAGTCGGTTTTTTTGACGCTGTGTTGTCTGCTGGCGTGCCTCGCGTTCACCGCGTGCTCCACGGGAGTGAATTTTCAGTCCATTGATTCCACCGAAAGCGAGGGCGACGATCCGCTTGATGAAGCGCTGGGTCTCAGTGAGGATTACAGCCAGTTAGTTGCGACGACCACCGGGACCGCCGCGCTGACCGCCTTAGGTTTTGCTACGGGGGGACTCGAGAACCCGGGGTTGAATGCCCTCAAGGGAATCCAGCCGTTTAAAGCGCAAACGCCTCCCGATCAATGTACTGACAATATTTTTTCCGCACAAAATTGTCCGGGCGGTGGCGTCGTAACCCTTACAGGTTCCTGCGAGTTGACCGAGTCTGCCGATTGTCTTTTGGCGCTGCAACTTCAGGTCAATTTTGACGCCTGTGTCATGGGGGATAACCCGCCGATGACGGGGTCCATCAATGCGATGTTGGAGGTCAACATTGCCGGCTGTGATTATGCGAATGGAACCGTGACGGTCAACGTCAAGACCGAGGGCGTGGTGACCGTTGGCGAGGGCGATAGAGCCGTTAACGTCGAGGGCCTGAAAGCAATCGTGACCTTCATCTTTGATGCCGGCAAAGGACTCATTTCGGTTGAAGCGAGTCAAATTTCGGCCAAAGTTCATACCGGGGAGATCAGTTGTCTGGCTGAGGCCCCCGCCGGTTTCGAATGTTTCTTCGATGCGGATAGTGATTTTGTTCCCGATGGGGCGGACAATTGCCCGCTCTTTCCCAACCCCAGTCAGACGGATCTCGATGAGGATGGGGTCGGTGACATCTGTGACAATTGTCTTGCCGTGCCCAATCCGGATCAGTCGAATGCGGACGGGGATCTCTTCGGAGATGCCTGCGATCCCTGTCCGGACGATGCGACGGATTCGTGTCCCATCCTTCCCGATGGTGTCCTGGCGTTTTGTGATGATTTAGGTGGTCCTGGTGGACCGGATCCGATCCCGGTGACGCCGTGCGAGACGGACGATGATTGTCCGCCTGCGGTGGACGGGACGCAGGCGTTCTGCGGTAACACCAAGGTCTGTGTCATCGTCCGTGAGCCCACGAGCTGCGACCTGAGTTTAACATGTCAGGGAGCCGGTGATTGTCCGCCGCCGTCATCGCCCAGCGAGATTGTTAACTGCATCGGAGGTCGTTGTTGTATGACTCCGGAAGAAGAACCGGCCAATCCCTGTGAGGGTCCACCGCCGACCTGCGATTTTGGTGACCCGGGATCGGACACCATGTGCAATAGCATCGGCGAAAGCTGCGGCTTTGGCCCCGGCGGCGTCTGTTGCGAAGGCAACTTCTGCGGACATCCTGATACGGGAGGCTGTGACCCGCAACCCGAGCCGGTTCCGGTTACTAAGCTGCAGGCCCAGGTTGTCGAGCCGATATGTATCACGTGCACGGACTTGGGACCGGTCACGGAGACCGGAGAAATCAATCCTGACTGCGACAAGCAATGGGGGCTGGATCGTTGGGTTTGTGTCGAGGAAGTGAATGGCGAGCGGGGTCAGCTGTGTTGCCAGCCCTTGGTAGAGCCGCCACCGACACGCGTCTGCGGGCCGACGGATGCTTGTGACGAGGATGCGGATTGTCCCAGCAATGGACACTGTGATCGAGAGCTTTGTCAGTGTGTGAAGGACGGCCCCAGTTTTACTCCCTGTGACGAGGATGCGGATTGCATCCCGGACGAGCAGGCCTGCATACTCGAGCGCTGCACGCCGGTAGGATCGTGTGAGAGCGATGCCGATTGTCCCGGAGGGCTCTGCAACATTTCGGAAGAAAGCCCAACCGGCAAGTGCGCACCGCGCTGTGATACGGGGGCGATGTGTCAAGGTGACGGCGATTGTGGGGGAGACCCACTACTCGGTCACTGTGATACGAACAACAATGTATGTGTCTGTCGCGTTTTGGGTCCGTTGCCTCCCTGTGAGCCCAATCTGCAATGCTTTGAGGATGCCGACTGCGGACCCGGTGGGATCTGTGATCCCAATACCAAGCCGACGGTGCCGGGCGGCAACGGCGGCTGTCTCTGTCCGGCTGGTTCCTTCTGTGGAGATGGGCTCTTACAAGAGGGCGAGGGCTGCGAACTCAATACGAATAACCCCGAATGCCTCTGCCCCGATCCGCTGACCTGCAATCCGACGACCTGCCAGTGCGAGGAATTCATCGTCAATCCGGAGAAGTGTGAATCGAAGTTTAGTTGCAACAATTCGGCATCAAATGTCCCCGACGGACAGAGTTGTGCCGATGTTGTTGGCGACGGTTCGACGTGTGATGAAGGTTTCTGTTGCACGATTCCGCCGCAAAACTTCTGTCCGGAGGATTGTGAGACGATCGGTGGGACCTGTACCGATACTATTCCAGGCAGTGGTGGCGAGCAGATTTTAAATGGAGATCTGCTCTGTCTGACGACCGACGAGGCCGTGTGTGCGAACTTGAATCTCGGACTGCCGGCGCCCTTTGCGATTTATGTCGGGGAGGGGGACCCCGCCGGCGGCTGTGCGACGCTGGAAGCGGAAGCGCAGTTCGGTTTTGCCGTCGATGAGAACGGCTGTTGCGATGTCAGTGGGGCCCAGGATTTCTGTACCGGTGCCTGTCCTCCCGAGAGTTGCTTTAACGCCGGTTCCATCGCTTTCTGTCTGGATGAGTGCCCACCGCTCGGTGGGGAGATTCCGGTAGGCTGTGCCGTATACGGTCAAGACGTCTGTAACGCGATCGAGGATATTGGAGCGCCGCCGAGTACCTGTATAGATGGGTGTTGTGTTGATAGTGGAGCCAGCCTCGGTGCGTGTTGTGATGACTCGGCCAATTGTTTTGGACCGATGAGCGAAGCGGACTGCGGAACGGCCCCTTTTCCAACGTCGTGGGTCGAGGGCGGGACCTGTGAGCCGAATTCCTGCGGGGCTCCACCCCCACCGCCTCCACCGGCGGGGGCGTGTTGTGATGACTCGGCCAATTGTTTTGGACCGATGAGCGAAGCGGACTGCGGAACGGCCCCTTTTCCAACGTCGTGGGTCGAGGGTGGGACCTGTGAGCCGAATTCCTGCGGGGCTCCACCCCCACCGCCTCCACCGACGGGGGCGTGTTGTGATGACTCGGCCAATTGCTTTGGACCGATGAGCGAAGCGGACTGCGGAACGGCCCCTTTTCCAACGTCGTGGGTCGAGGGCGGGACCTGTGAGCCGAATTCCTGCGGGGCTCCACCCCCACCGCCGGCCGTTGAGGATTGTACGAATCGCATCGATGATGACGGTGATGGTGCCGTGGATTGCGCCGATCGAGATTGCGCGCTCGATGCCGCTTGCGCACGTTAGCTTTCCACGCCAATGCACCGGATGACTAAAAAGTCGGTGCCTCCGGAAAATCAAAAAAGGTGAAATCGCTCTCCTTGGCGAAGTCGATAAACTCGATGCCCTCGACGTCGATGTTGAGGTCCTGGCAGATCCCGCGGTTGACCTCGTTACCCGTCGACAGTTGGGCACAGACATTACTGAAGTTGCTTTCGATGTCGGGGAAGAGATCGAGGAACTGATCGTTGCCCGCGAGAGACCCGCTCCAGAAGTCGCGGTCTTGGAGGTAGCTGCCGATATACTTGACGGTATCGGGCAGACCCGAGGGCCGTTGGAAGTCGAAAGATTCGCTGAGATTGATCGTCTTCTGTGCGAACCCTTCCGGGCCTTGTTGGGAGATAATCGCGCGGGTCAAGGTGAGCGCGAAGGCCTCCGGCGGGCTGAAGCGTGCGGCCTCCGTACGGATGTCTTCGGGATCGGCATGGTTGTACACGGCGATGAAGCGCTCGTCGACCGGTGACAGCAAGGTCGTTGGCGTGCGGACCTTGAGCTGACCGATGCCGGGGTTGTCATCCGTAGGAATCTGCTCAAACACCGCCCCGAGAAGTGCTTCGCCATCGGCCCACATCCGGACGCAGATCGGCCGGATTTGATCGGCCGTCGTCTCGCTCGGACACGTCGCCGGATTGCCGGCGACCGGACAGGTCGTTCCACTGCAACCGTCGAGATTCCCATCGCCGTTAAAATCGAAGTCGGTGAAATCGAGTTTGAGCTCGGCGGTGACTCCCGGCCCGACCGGGAAATCCGCCATGGCCGTGAATTGGGTCAGCGTGCTATCGACCGGGATATTGATGGTCCGGATCGGATCTAACACCGCGCCGAGGATGTCGTTGTAACCGGAGATGCGATTTTCCGCGATGTTAATTTCGGCGGAGAATTCGCCGCCGCTGCCGACAAAGGCGGACAATGAAGGGCTCGGCTCGAGTGCAAGTTCATCGACGTTGATACGTGGATCGGGAAAGAGAAACGTGCTGGGTAGCTCAACCGGAGGAGCCGGCGGTGCGGCCGGAATCGTGCCGCCATCACCGGGGATGGAATTGCCGCCGGCGCAGGCAGCGATTGTTACCAACAGGAACGGGAGCGCGCATAGACGTACCCACCACCTAAAACCCATTTTTGTATTGTAGCGCCTTGGCGGGGAAGAACCAAGCAGAAGCATTCGTACTAACTCATTGATATTAAATGAGTTTTTGCTCGATTGCGCGCAGCTGTTGGAAGAAGGTTTCCTTGGCTTTTTCGATGACGAGGGGGACGATTTCCGGGTCGAGAAAAGCGGTATTCGCTAAGGGCCCTAAGGTGACCTGGGCGACCTCAACATTGTCTTTTTTGCGCAGATTGCGGATGTGCTCGTCGATGCGGGAGCGACGCACCAGGTCCGCGAGGCGCGTGATGACGTTGAGGTATTCGACCAGTGGCAATTTCTGTAACAATCCGGAAGAGAGAACCTTCCAGCCGGAGAGTTGCGGGAAGAGGTTGACGGTGAGGATGAACAATTTTTTCTTGTCTGTGCGCTTGGCCCGCCGATCATGCTTCCACTTTTCATAGACCGAAGGTAGTGGCAGCTCCTCGGAAATGCCACCGTCGATATATGTGACCTGGGTTTTGCCGCGCCGGATGATACGGGGAACGAAGAGGATGGGGATGGCGGTCGAGGCAAGGACAGCATCCATTGGAGAACAGCGTTTAATCAGCCCGTCATAATTTTTGCTGACAATTTTTTCCGAGGTCAGGACTTCATTCCGGTTGGAGCTGACATTGTAGGCAATCGCGAAAAAAGGAATTTCGGGGCGTTTGTAATGAGCGATCTTCTTGAGTGATTCTTCCAGGGCGTGCTGAATGTCGACGAAGCCTTTCAGGCCGACACCCTGACCGGAGAAGGCCTTGGTAAAACTGTTAAACAGGGAACGACTCAACGAAAAAGAGCGTTTGGGTTGGAAATTGAGGCCAAATTTTTCGTGGTAGATGCGATAGCCTTCCTGTTCGATGATCTCATGATCGGCTCCCAGTGCATAGGCCAAGCCGGCAATGGCGCCGCCACTACAGCCCCAGACTTCTTCGATGGCGTCTTTGGCCCCGAGTTCCTCGATCAATTTGAAAATGGAGGGATGCGCAAAGAGACGCAGTCCACCGCCGCCTAATGAAATGACGAAACGGGTTTCAGGGTCAGTCATGCGTTGCAGGAGCTTCGGAAACAACTCTTTGAGCTGACGGGGCGGCCGCTTGCGTTTGCGTCGATCCCAGTGCCAGCGGTAATGGCGTTTGCCGCCCGGACGATCGAGGACAAAGGTGCCTGGGATCTCTTTAAGAGTGCGACCGTAATAGACGGGCGTCGGTACTTTGCCGTCTTTCTTGTGTGCGAGGGCATAGGCCATCACTTCAGTCTGAACGTCTTCCGGCGGAAGGCGATGGAGCAGGCGATCGAGCGGATAGATAATGCGCATGCCCATCTCATGAGGGACAAGTTCTTTGATTATCTTGAGGTCGTATTGTTTGACGCGCAGATATTTGAGACTGATTGCTGAGACGTAATAACTACGACTGGGTCCCTTATGGAGGCGACACTTGTCCTGCTGTTCGATGCGCCTCACGTCCTGCGCCCGGAGGCGAATCTGATAAACACGGCTTTTGACCGAAACTTCTTCTGAAAATTGAGTTGTTCGTACCATCAAACCCACTTCTCGCCGCTACAATCCACTAAGCTACACAACTAACTCAGAATCAGCTTACCACATTATCGTGCTAGAACCACTCTTTCGCTTTTTCCTCAATATCGTGTTGTTTACGGGAGTGGAGCACTTTGCCGCGGCGGAGGACCAATTGGTCATTGCAAAATAGTTGAACAGCGCGACAAAGGACCTTGGATTCCAGTTTTTGGCCCTTGCTAATAATATCGGGAATTTTGTCCTTGAGTTTATCGACGCTAAAGCTGCCTTGAGTGATGATCGGTCCTTGATCGAGATCCGTTGTGGCAAAGTGAGCCGTCACCCCCGCAATTTCGACGCCCTTGTTAAAGGCCTGGGCATAAGGCATGGCACCCGGAAAGGCGGGGAGTAAACTTGGATGAATGTTGATGATGCGGTCCTCGTAACGGAAGCAAAATTCGGGGGAAAGGATTTGCATGTAGCGCGCCAAGATAATGACGTCAGCCTGAATCTCTTGGATGTGGCGGATGAATTCGGCCTCATGTTTCTTCTTGTTGTCAGCAGGATAAAAATAAAAGGGGATGTCGAGTCGACGTGCGACCGGCGCTAAATCTTCTCGATTACTAAGGATGGCCTTGGGCCGGGCCTTGATCTTCCCGCTCCTCATCTCTTTTACGAGGGCGCGCAGGCAGTGCGGTTCTTTAGTGACGAGCAACGCGGCGTTTTTGATGCGGCGGGCCTTTTCGGCGACAAGTTCCGTTTCCATGCCGATTTTCTTGCCGGTCCGAGCGAGCGAAGCACGAAAACTATCGAGGCTTTGCTTGAGGCCGCTAACATCGACGACCATATTCATGACCAAGTAGCCTTCAAGGATGCGTTGGTCGATGTCTTCGATGTTGAGCTGATGCTTGAAGAGAAAAGTTGTGATGCGGGCGATGATCCCCTTTTGGTCGGGGCCCGAAATACGGATGCGGGCAAGTTTCTTTCGACGGGCTGGCATAGCAGTCTCGCCATTGTCTAAGCCCCTGCTATGATTGTCAAATCAGCATTTCACTCCCCAATGTGTTAAAAAAATATACAATTGAGCACTAAATAAAGATACATATTGTTTATTTTAAAATAAACAAATAATATCAGCAATTTATCAGGTAAATCTCTTAATTTTAATTATAGAATTATATTATAATAAATTAATGTAAAATATATATACATGTCACTTGCTTTTAGGTGTAAAATATAAATAACATCAATAAATTCAAATAGTTAAATTGATGGCGGCCGCTATTGGCACGCTCTTTGCTCTTAATCTGGGTATGGGGATCACAACTAACACCAGAGAGGGCAATAAAATGAAGCTAAAGGCATTAATTATTTTGGGACTTACCGTTATCGGTATCAGTCTGTCGGCCAAGGCGAATGCCATGGGCATGATCTACTTTGAGCAGAATATTTCGAATCGGGGCTTGGTAACCTTTCAGACCGGGACGCCAACGAGCCCCATCATGAAGGAATCCGGCACCCAACGGTCCACTGAATTGCAAGACGCGATTGCGGAAGCCGGTGCGGATCTGAACGCGGAGACGAGAAATCAACTGACTCAGGTCTTAGCGACAGCAGTGGCAGGCGACAAACAGACGACCTTGGACGTGCTCAAGGCCGCGGTTGACGTTCTCAGTGCGGCGGAAGAAGAAGCCGGCTACTAACCACGATATCTTCGTCTTGCCAGTAATCCCCAAAAATTGAATCATCCCGTTAAGTTAGCGACAGGACCCGCCCTGAGATCTCAGGGCGGGTCCTGTCGTTTGAGGCTTGACAATATGTGGCCAATCACTAATGTCAGCGGGTTGGTTTTGGGTTTACACGATTTAAGGAGTAGCAGTTGGCAACACGTATACGTTTAGCGCGCTACGGTTCGAAAAAGAATCCCTACTACCGCGTTGTGGTGGCGGATCAGCGCGTGGCCCGAGGTGGGCGTTTCATAGAAATCGTTGGTCATTATGATCCCAAACAGGGGATAGAAAAAGCGGATCTCAAAGAAGACCGTGTTCGGCATTGGCTTGCCTGTGGGGCTCAGCCGAGTGATACGGCGAAACAAATCATCCGCAAAAGACTCCCTAATTGAGTCTCGACCGCTGAATTTGCAGGAGGTTGCTATGAAGGAGCTGATCGATACTATCGCGAGGGCACTCGTCGATGATTCGGATGCCGTAGAGGTCAGTGAAGTGGTAGGAGAACAGACCACTGTTATCGAGCTGAAGGTTTCCAAGGAAGATATCGGCAAGGTGATTGGCAAGCAGGGGCGGACAGCTCGAGCGATGCGGACCATTCTTGGGGCGGCATCGACTAAAGTCGGTAAACGGACCGTCCTAGAAATCCTCGAGTAGGGGCCGAGCAAGCGCCGTCCCTACGACGATTATCATTCATGTTGCAATTTGATGTCCTCACGATTTTTCCGGAGATAATTTCGCGGACAGTACAGACGAGTCTTCTCGGCAAGGCCTGTGATCAAGGTTTGGTGGCGGTGAATGCCCATGACATCCGCGATTATACCGATGACAAACATCGGCGCGTCGATGATGTTCCCTACGGGGGCGGTCCCGGTATGGTGATGCAGGTTGAGCCATTGGTCCGCGGTCTTGAGGCCGTGGCGCAGTCGGCAGGGCGTGTGCGGCGCATCTTGCTGTCGCCCCGCGGACGAACCTTTTCTCAGTCAAAGGCAGCGTCGCTCCAGACGCAGGATCAAATTGTCCTGATTTGTGGCCGTTATGAAGGCGTGGATGAACGCGTGTTGGACTACGTTGATGAAGAGCTCTCTATTGGTGATTATATCCTCTCGGGAGGGGAATTTGCCGCTTTGGTCGTCATTGATGCCGTTTCACGGCTGATTCCCGGCGTTGTGGGGGACCCGGCTTCACTCAATGAAGAAAGTTTTGTAGGGGCGATTCATGAATCGCCCCTACTGGAATATCCCCAATATACGCGACCCCGCGAATTCAGAGGGAAAATCGTGCCGGATGTCCTGCTGAGTGGGGACCATGCCAAAATCGAGATCTGGAGGAAAGAGCAGGCCAAGAGTCTGACCGAGGCTCGAAGGCCTGATTTACTGCTAGACAAGCCCAAACGTCTCTGATACCAAAACCCCCTTAATTTAAGGGTATTATCATGCATCGTCTCCAACACATAGAACGGGAATACGAGAAGAAGAAAATCCTGCCTTTCAAGGCCGGTGATAAGGTCCGCGTCCACACCCGCATCAAGGAAGGCAATCGGGAGCGGATCCAGGTCTATGAGGGGGTGGTGATACGTCTTCATGGTGCCGGGACGCGTCGGACGATGACCGTTCGTAAGGTTTCCTACGGTGTTGGGGTGGAGAGAATCTTTCCCGTCCATTCTCCCTCCATCGCTCAAGTCGAGTTTGTGTCACGTGGTAAGGTTCGTCGCAGTCGTATCTATTACATGCGTGAGCGCTTCGGTAAAAAGGCGCGGATGGAACGTGATATGCGCATTGCGATGGCGGATATGAGTTCAACGACCGAAGACGATGACAAGCCGGCAGAAGAACCAAAGAGCGAATAGCCTTTCTTCGCTCGAATCCTCGCTGATTGATTCAGGAATAAATAAACTCGCAGGCGTTGATGAAGTGGGACGTGGCTGTTTGGCCGGACCGGTTGTCGCCGCTTGCGTCGTTTTACCCGATACGGGTGACCAGCCGGTCGCTGCTCCATGGGATCAAATTACCGATTCCAAATTACTCACCCCCAAACGACGTGAAGAATTGTATGACGAGATCTGTAGTGGCTCTCTGTGGTCGGTCGCCGCTATCGAGCCTGCGGAGATCGACCAAATTAATATTCACTACGCTAGTCTTAAGGCGATGCGGCAGGCCGTTGAGCAGATTTCTCCTCAGCCCGACTATCTCTTAGTCGATGGACGTTTTCCTATCGAGATAGATCTTCCGCAACGAGCCGTCATTAAGGGAGATCGTGAATGTCGGGTGATTGGGGCCGCGAGTATCATCGCTAAAGTATGGCGGGATCGATTGATGGTGCGCTTCCAAGCGGATTATCCGCACTTTGGGTTCGAGCAACATAAAGGTTACGGGACGGCACAGCACCGGAATGAGCTGAAACGCCATGGCCCGACAGAAATTCACCGCAAATCATTTAAAGGGGTTACTTAAAGTTTCGCGTCTTGGACTCGCGCGCCCAGATAAAGTCAACCGCCTTCATCGCTCCTTGAAGTCGGCCCCCGAGGCCCAGCCAACTCAATTGATCAGGGCCCAGTGTTAAGAGATTTTCATAAGGCGTCTTGAGTCCCGGAAAGCTAAACGAAGGTGGAAAACGCGGGGCGCGTTCCGCTTCTTCTAGGAAACGGGAGTAGTCCTGGCGTGGATCATCAAAGAGGTCCCCTTGATTGGTCGACGTGATCGGAAAGATCCGGCGAAGCCGGCCTTGAGCAAAAGGCATCAACGCGCGTAATTTCGTTTCGATCTCGTCGTGGCGGGTCTCAAATCCGTCGACAATGGCCGCTGTGTCATCGATGGTTTCATCCGCCGGTAAGAAATAGGTGACGTGTAACAGGGTATCTTCCTGAGCATCCGGTGGATCCGGCAAGGGAATGACCTGGACCCTGAAATAATTGGTTCCGATGAGCGGGGCCTTTTCATCTTGAATCACAAGGGCGTCTTGGCACATGGGCTCCGGGATGATCTCGGAGCTGGTCAGGAATTGAACGCTGAATTCTCGAGAGGACGGGTTACGGTTCATCATGCGACAATAACGCTTCGTACGAAAAGTGCGTGGCAAGTGGGCCAGCAGATCCATGATAGAATCATTTGAAATGAGATAGCGGCAACGGGTGGTAAAATGATAGCCGTCGAAGGCAATGCCCTTGATGCGCGACGAATCCGTTTCAAACTCATAATCATTAGGGTGATCCGGTAAGACCGTACCACCGTAGTATTCCACTTTTTCTAGGAACATTCGCTTGAGTTCATTCCACCCCCCTTTAACCATGACAGTGCTGCGGGCCTCTTCAGTTAACAAGGAGAAGGGCTGGAATGAATCGGCAAAGCTCGTCGGATTTCCCGCCAAAAAGAGGATCCAGGCCTTGAATAAGGCCTGCATCGGGACAGGCAGTTTTTGCAGCTCTTCGGTCCAGCGGGGCCAGCCGTAGTCGCTTTTTTGTTTGAGAAAGCGACGTCGTTCACGCCAGGTCGCCCAGGGAATCAGGCCCAGCAATGGACCCGCCTCGTAGTTGTAGGTTTCTTCGATCTCTTCGAATAACTTGCGGGCCCAATCAAGGTGGTAGGGAAACTCTCTCCGGATTTCCTGTAATAAGTGTTCGGTATTGGCGCTGACGTCAATTCGGTGTCCGGGCAATATCACCTGAAAACCGATTTTGTTCTTACGCAGGGCACGCATGCGTCCTTCTGCGATTCCCATTTTACCGACAATGGATTTGAAAAGGCGTGATTCAAGACCCGCCAAACTGATGGGGCGTTCGGGCGCGGGACGATCGACGACTAAGACGTTGAGTCCGCGTTTGGCGAGCAGGCTGCCCGCGGTTATGCCGGAGAGATCGTCCCCTAAGACCACTAAATCCGCAAAGTTTACAGACATAATAGGGGCTCGCTGCGTAGATCCTTCCTATATGTATCTAAAAATGAAATGCCACATTGGCCATTAAGCTATACGGAAATATTGCTGAGCTGGCACTCGGGGTCCCGAAATCCGAGATGATCCCGATGGTGCGAAAGACCCCCTCGAACCCGGCGGAGATGGTTTCGCTGAAAAAGTAGTCAAAGCCGACGCCGAGATTGGTTCCGACGCCGATGCCCCCCGTATTGTCGCTGACGGAACCTTCCGTTAGAAAGTAGACCCCCGTACCGAGTTTCACAAAGGGGTCAAAGCGGGGATCCCCTGACAAGAAAAAGAACTTTAGGTCTAACGTGGGCATGCCGAGTAAGAGCATGCCGCTGTCACCGGACGAAACATTCGTGCCACTTTGTCGGGTAATGAAAAAGCCCGCCTGGAAGGCGAATTGTTCGGCAAAGCGGTATTGGAAGTACGTGAAGCCACCGATGCCCGGATTCATGACCGGAATGGTATCGATTAAGTAAATGTTGCCCATCGGTCCGATACCGACGGAAAAACCGCGCCGCGCTTCGGCAGGCGGTGCCATGACGAAACTTGAAAAAAGCACGGACGTGAGTAGACAGAGTAAAAATTTTTTCATCGGGCCCCCTCTATAGGATACGGACCTTGCGTCCGTCAATTTTCAATCGATCTGCGCAAAAAAGTCGAATGGCTTCAGGAAGTAAGCGATGTTCTACCGCGTGGACGCGTTCGAGTAAAGATTCTTCTGTATCGTCTCCGTGGATCTCAACGGTCTCCTGAAGGATGATTGGGCCGGTATCGACGCCTTCATCAATAAAATGGACGGTGACGCCGGTGACCCGCGCTCCATAATCGATCGCCTGTTTGACGGCATGCAGCCCTGGAAAGGAGGGTAGCAACGCAGGATGAACATTGATGATGCGATGCCGGTATTCGCGGATAAATTGAGAGGATAGGATGCGATCGAAGCCGGCGAGGACAATTCCCTTGGGGCTGATCTCGGCAAGTTTGGCGAGCAGAGCGGCTTCGAAGGATTGGCGGTCTTGATAATCTTGGTGAGACAAACAGAGGTTCGGGATATCCGCTGCATCGGCTCGTGTTAAGGCCTTCACGCCGGGTCGATTGGAGATAACAAGTGCAAGGCGCGCGCCTAATGATCCGTCACGTGTGGCATCAATGATGGCTTGGAGGTTGGTTCCGCTGCCGGATACCAGGACGGCGAGCTTTGGCGGCTCATTCATATGAGTTCTACGGCCTCCTGTCCGGCTTCACGGGCTTCGATAGTTCCGAGGTCCCACACGCTTTCTCCGCAGCTGGTGAGTTGATTGCTGACGGTGTCTCCTTGTTCGGCACCGGTTATCACGACGAGGCCAATGCCGTCGTTGAAGACGCGCACCATGTCTTGAGCGGAGAGAGAGCCCAATTCTTGGAAAAAATCAAAATGCTGTGGACGCTCCCAACGTGATCGGTCGAGTTGCAGTCGGCATTCGTCGGGGAGAATGCGCGGGATGTTGCCGATAAGACCTCCACCGGTGATGTGTGCCAGGCCATGGCACAGATCGGCGTCGAGCAGCGGGGCAATGATCGGGCCGTAGAGTCGGGTGGGCCGTGTCAATAGATCGGACAAGGTCGCATCCTCGCCCGGCGCCTTTGTTTCAAGATCGAGTTGTTGCTGGGCAATGATATGGCGAATGAGGGAGTAGCCATTGGAATGGAATCCACTTGAGGCCAAACCCAGTACGCGATCTCCCGGCTGGATGCGAGAGCCATCCAGGACGCGGTCGGCCGCAACGACGCCGACTATAAAGCCGGCCATGTCAAAGTCACCGGGTTTGTAGACGCCGGGCATTTCGGCTGTTTCGCCGCCGACCAGGGCACAACCAATGGTTTGGCAGGCCGCGGCGATTCCTTTGATGATCCGGGCGGTACTGTCGACTTCAAGTTCGCCCGTGGCGTAATAATCGAGAAAAAAAAGCGGTCGGGCGCCTAGGCAGAGAATGTCATTGGCACACATGGCCACCAAGTCCTGGCCGATGCGATCCCAGTAGCCGGTTTCTTTGGTCAGCTCTAATTTGGTGCCGACCCCATCGGTGCCGGTCACGAGGAGGTTGCGTTGGCTGTCGATCGCGTCGATGGCGAACAGCGCCCCGTAGCCACCGTAGTTGCCGCGAACTTCTTTGCCGTGGGTCGCCTCGACAAAAGGCTTAATTTTGGCGACGAGTGCCTCGCCCGCATCGATATCAACCCCGGCTTGTTTGTAGGACTCTGACATGGTGAGGGCCACTCATAGGGTTTTGCGGGCTAAAATGCAATGGGAGGCCTCTTAAGGCGCCTCCCCAGGGTGAGAGGACGGCGTGCCTAAACAAGTAAGAAGTGTTAGAATATTGACCATATGGGTCCCCCTTGGGTTGAAGGCGAAAAGTCGGATGATTTCAGATATTTTGCCCTAGTTCGTCTTGCAACGGAATATTGACTGTGGTAGTTTTCACCCACCGTTCTCTCACGAGCGGATTGAGTCGACTATGACGGCGAGCAAGCCTGCAAAAAAAGAAGAAAACCTCGAGCATCTCCTCGATAAGCTCGGCCATCTCGAACAACTCGCCGAGACACTTTCACGCGGCAAATATATGTGGGAGTCGACCTTTGATGCCATCGGGGATCCCGTGATGATTATCGACGAGGACTTCCAAATCCTTCGTGCCAACCTGGCGGCGGCAAATCAGTCGAATCAAGATATTCGGGCGATGATTCATCGCAAATGTTACGAAGTCTTTGCGGGTCGCGATGATGTCTGTCCCTTGTGTCCTCTGGCCACGACCCTTAAGCGGAACGAACCCGGGACGATTTGGGTCGATCAATTAATGAAGTCACGAGATTTTCAGGTGAGTTCCTATCCATATGAAGACCCCATCTCAGGGAAAAAAGCCGTCGTGCATCATTACCGCGAGGTAACAGATGAAAAACGTCTGCAACGCAAACTTGTACAGAGTGAAAAAATGGCGGCGCTTGGAATGCTGGCCGGTGGTGTGGCGCATGAGATTAACAATCCTCTCGGTGGCATTTTGGCATTTGCCCAACTGATTATGCGGGATCTCGAAACGGATAATCCCTTGCGCGATGATGTTCAAGAGATTGAAAGCGCAGCATTGCGTTGCAAAGAGATCGTTGAGAACTTATTGGAATTTTCACGCCAATCAGGTGATACCGAGAGCAAAGAAGTCGATATTAATAATACAGTAGAAAAACTGTTGCCGCTGATTCGACTGCGACTGCGTTCGCAAAAAATCGAACTTAAAACCATATATGATGAGAAACAGCCGCGGGTCATGGGCTCTGGGACGCGTCTGCAGCAGGTCATTTTGAATCTCTTGACGAATGCCGCCCAAGCGATTGGGAGGGAAGGTTCGATTAAACTTGTCACGGAGGTCGATGACGATTCAGGGTTGGTCATGATTACGGTTGAAGACACCGGTCCGGGGATTTCCTCTGCCGACTTAGGGCGCATATTTGATCCGTTCTTTACGACTAAAGAGGCGGGGGATGGTACGGGATTAGGTCTGTCGATATGCTATTCAATAATTTCTGAGCATCATGGACAGATAGATGTTCAAAGTGAAGTCGGCAAGGGAACGGTTTTTAAAATCTCGTTACCTTTGTTGAGTGAGGAAATGCCGGCATCTAAAAGTGATACAGTGGGGGGCGCCGGTTAATGGTTAAAGCAGAAGGCAAAAAAGATAGGGGGCGGATACTCGTCATCGATGATGAAGAAGTCATCCGGAAGGCATTGTCGCGTTATTTAGAGGCGGAAGGCTATGAAGTATTATTAGCGCGTGATGGCAAAGAAGGTCTCGCGCGCTTTAGTGAGGGAGGGGTTGATCTCGCATTAGTGGACTTAATGATGCCTGAGGTTTCGGGGCATGATGTCGTCAAGGCGATGCGCAAACAGGCCCCTGACGCTTTAGCGATTATTATGACAGCATACGGGACTATTCCGAGCGCTGTTGATGCGATCCGCTCCGGTGCTTATCACTATGTAACCAAACCATTTGAACTGGATGAAATCGGGACTTTAATCAAGAAGGCCCTCGATTATCGTCGAGTCATGGAAGAGAATGTTGAGCTCAAACGTAAACTGGAGCAGCGCGATCACTTTGACAAATTTGTGGGTCAGAGTTCACAAATTCGCCAGGTTTTCGACATCGTATCAAAAGTTGCCGAGACCGACAGTACGGTCTTGATCCTCGGTGAATCCGGGACGGGCAAAGAACTGGTCGCGCGTTCTATCCATGAGCAATCAGCGCGTCGAAAAAAACCGTTGATCGCAATCAATTGTGCGGCCATGCCCGAGGGTTTGTTGGAGAGCGAGTTCTTTGGTCACGTCAAGGGAGCTTTTACGGGGGCGGCAAGCAACCGGGAAGGGAAATTTTCTCAAGCCGACGGTGGCACCATCTTTTTAGATGAAATTGCCGATATGAGTCCCAAACTCCAAGTAAAGCTACTGCGTGTGTTGCAAGAAAGACACTTTGAGCCGGTTGGTTCTAACGAAGTTAAAGAAGTCGATGTCCGTGTGATAGCGGCGACTAACAAAAACCTCGAAAAAATGGTGCAGGATGGGTCTTTCCGAGAGGATTTGTATTATCGTCTCAATGTAATTCCTATTGAAATTCCACCACTCAGGGAAAGGAAATCAGACATTCCTCTGCTGATGCAGTATTTCCTGGAACGCTTTAGCAGTCAGAATGGTGTCGAAAAAATCGCAACAGATTCGGAAGTAAAAAAATGTTTATTGGATTATTCGTGGCCCGGTAATGTGCGTGAGCTTGAGAATATGATGGAGCGTCTTGTCGTGTTGAATCACTCAGGTAATATTACCATGGAAGATCTGCCTCCGACTCTATGGAGCGGGATGGTTATGAATACGGTGCCTCAGATGGATATTCCCGATGATGGCGTTTCTTTTAAAGACCTCGTCAATAATTACGAAAGAGATCTAATCGTGAGCGCTCTTAATAAGACGGAGTGGAATAAAAATCAGGCGGCTAATTTGTTGGGGCTGAACCGCACAACGCTTATTGAAAAAATAAAAAAACAAGGAATTGTTCGTAGTGAGAACTGATAATGAGTGGGAATACGGCGACAATAAATGATCCCTTACCGCGTTTTCTGATTGTTGACGATGACCCAACAATCGCGGCCGTGTTTCGGCAGATTGCGGAACGTAATGGGTGCGATTATGTGGTGGCGGCGGATGGTCGTGAGGCTCTTGATCGGATGGAAGCGGATGTTTTCGATATAGCTATTGTTGATGTTAATCTTCCTGATGTCAGCGGGCTGAAATTGCTTGAGAAAATCTGCGAGAAGCAAAGCGATACCGAGGTTATTATGATAACCGGGCAGGGCAGTGTTCAGAGCGCTGTGCGCTCGCTTAAACTTGGGGCTTATGATTATCTCACTAAGCCTTTCGATGATATTTCACATATAGAACGCATTATTGAGAAAGCGCTCGAAAAAGTGCATTTGATGCGGCGCTTGCATTCTTGTGAGGACCAGATTCTTGATGTTGAAGAATACAGTGGCATTGTTGGCAAGAGCCGTGAAATGCGGCAGATATATGGTCTTATTCAAAATATTTCCCATTCTACCAGTAACGTGTTGATTCAAGGTGAGTCGGGGACGGGTAAGGAACTTGTCGCGCGTGCAATTTATGCAAATAGTCCGCGTTCGGATAAACCGTTTGTCGTGATTAATTGTTCCGCGCTCGCTGAGACACTGCTTGAGAGTGAACTGTTTGGGCATGTTAAGGGTTCTTTTACAGGGGCGACACACAATAAAAAGGGTCTGTTTACGGAAGCGGATGGGGGGACTATTTTTCTCGATGAAATTGGTGAGGTTCCGTTATCGATGCAGG
Source organism: bacterium (assembly GCA_965216315.1). Taxonomy (GTDB): domain Bacteria; phylum UBA10199; class UBA10199; order 2-02-FULL-50-16; family JAJFLM01; genus CBDCFN01. The sequence goes on from CBDCFN010000016.1 coordinate 70,964, forward strand.
TTAAGTTATTGAGGGCCCTTCAAGATGGAGAAGTCAGGCCCCTTGGATCGGATCGAGTCCATCATGTCGATGTTCGCGTTATTGCGGCGACCAATCGAGACCTTCAAGAGGCGATGAAACAAGGGATCTTTCGTGAAGACTTATACTATCGGCTAAATGTTATTGGAGTACGCTTGCCTTCGCTGCGCGACCGGCCCGAGGATATTCCCCTGCTTGCTTATCATTTCCTTAAGAAGAATGCAGCGCGAGCGAAGAAGCCAGTCAAACAAATATCTGCAGATACCATGCAGACCCTTCGGGATTATAAATGGGCTGGCAATGTGCGAGAGCTTGAAAATGTCATTGAAAGAGCCGTTGTCCTCTCAAGCGCGGAAACGCTGACTGCACGCGATCTTCCGCCCAAGCTGTTACGCCATGTTTTTTATGAAAAAGATGAAGATGATGGCCTTGCTGAATGGATGCATATGTCCTATAAGCAGGCCAAAGATAAGGCATTGACAGATTTCAATGTGAAGTACATTGGTGGATTGCTTCAGATGACGCAGGGAAATATTTCGTTGGCATCACAGCGTGCTGGGATGGATCGTAACAACTTTAAGAAAATAATTAAGCGATACGACATTAATGCCAAGGCGTTCAAAAAAACTAGCTAGTCAGCAGGCCCAATTGGATAGCCCGGAAGTTGCGGTTGTCTATATAAAGGAAGCTGTTCCGGACGAGTGGATTACCGCGCTTCGTGGTGAAGGGTATGAAGTCAGTGCCTATGCTATCAATGAATTTAGTACTCTAAGTCGCGTGGATCATTTGGATACAGTTGTACTCTCATTTGCGGATGGGGAACTGGATCAGGCTGTTCGTGCCGTTGCGGCGTGCCGTCACCTTAATGAGTACCTTCCGGTTATTTGCGTCGGACCGGTATCGCGAGTGGATGAAGTCGTCACGTTGATGAAGGCGGATTCTTACGATTGTCTCGAGACCCCCGTCGTCCTGCCACGTTTTCTGTTGGCTGTGTCGCATGCGATTGAAAATTACAAGCTGACTAAGCGGGTCAACTTGTTGGAGAGCCAGGTCCAGTGGGAAGGCCAGTTTGATAACCTCGTCGGGTTGAGTAACCAGATGCAAGAAGTGTTTCATATGGTCAAGACGGTGGCCAAGTCCAATGCCACTATCTTGATACTCGGCGAATCCGGGACAGGTAAAGAGCTGGTGGCTAAGGCGATCCATCGGCATTCCGGTCGCGATCCAAAGAAATTTATCGATATTAACTGCGGGGCGATTCCTAAGGAGCTACTGGAAAATGAACTGTTTGGGCACGAGCGTGGCGCTTATACGGGAGCTGACAGGCAGTATTTAGGCTCGGTAGAAAGGGCTGACAAGGGGACTTTATTCTTAGATGAAATTGGCGAGATGGAGTTGAATCTCCAAGTCAAGCTGTTACGACTATTACAGGAAAGATCATTCCAGCGCATCGGCGGTAACGTCAAACATGAAGTTGATATTCGGGTGATTGCCTCAACTAATCGAAACTTGCGTGAAGAAGTTGATCAAGGAACGTTTCGTGAAGATTTATATTACCGGTTGAATGTCGTTCCTATCATTTTGCCTCCACTGCGTGAACGCAAAGAGGATATCCCTGTCTTAGCCAAACATTTTCTGGATAAATTTGCTGCCGAAAATCATCGCAAATTTAAAGATTTCACTCCAGAAGCCCTTCAGGCATTGGCTAATTTTGATTGGCCGGGAAATGTCCGCGAATTAGAAAATACAATAGAGCGCGTTGTCGTGCTGCATGATGAGGTGCGCGTGAAGCCCGTTCACTTGCCGCGTTTTGTGCAGCGCGCCGAAGGACGGCTCCCCGCACCCCCTTCGGGTAATCTTACGGATCCTTATCAGAAAGTCATTCCTTTGGCACAGGTAGAGCAATATGCCATTGAGTCGACGCTGGCTAAGTGCAATGGCGACGTCGTATTGGCGGCAAAAAAACTTCAAATCGGTCAAGCGACCCTTTATCGCAAGTTGAAAAGATACGGTATTAAGGTGTAGCCCCACCCCTACTTGACTTGTGTCGTGCAAGGGCAGATAGTTCGGTTTGTGTCTGATCTTATCATGAACGATTTGCTCGATCGTGAATATTTCGGAATGAAGTTGGGATTGAGAAAGATACGACGTATCTTGTCCCGCCTTGATCATCCGGAAGAAAAATTCAGTTCCATTCATATCGCAGGGACCAATGGTAAAGGCTCAACGGCGACAATGGTAGCCCGCATCCTTGAAGCCGGGCACTATCGTGTAGGTCTTTTTACTTCGCCACATCTGCAACAGTTGAATGAGAGATTTCAAATCAATGGGGAAAAAATCGCAAGCGAAGAACTAGATCGTCTCGCCGAAGAGGTGCAAGCTGTTGATGAAGACTCCGATCCTTTGTCTTTTTTCGAGTTCATAACCGTGATGGCTTTTTTGTATTTTGCGCATAAAAAAGTCGATGTTGCGGTTATCGAAGTAGGCCTCGGCGGTCGGTTGGATGCCACAAATGTTATTCAACCGGACGTGTCAGTCATTACCGGAATATCGTTGGATCATCAACGTCATCTCGGTTCGACCTTGGAAAAAATAGCGACTGAAAAGGCGGGCATTATCAAAACAGGGATTCCTGTTTTCAGCAGTGAACGACGCCCTCATATTCGCCGTGTCTTATCGAAGGTTGCGCGTCAGAAAAAAACAAAAATTTGTTTTATTGATGAACCGGAATGTCACAACGATGGAACGTTTAGTTGGGAGCATTTCCGAAAACTTTGGGTTCCCATGCTTGGAAATGGTCAGGCGCTTAATGCGGCCCTGGCGGTCGCTGTTGCTGAAGCTTTTCTGCAGCAACATGCTGAATGGCCGCTTTTGTCGCATACTTCTGTTTACCGCGGGCTCGCTTCGGCCATGATTCCGGGGAGGATGGAGATCGTGCATCGATCCCCTTTTGTTTTCTTGGATGGGGCTCACAATGAGGCGGCGGTGGACCATCTCGTGGCGACGTGTCGCAAGACTTTTAAAAAAGGGAAAATTCATTGTCTATTTGGAGCCATGGGAGATAAAGACTTTCCTCTGATGTTGAAAAGATTGCATCGGTTGGGTGGGGAACTGCACGTGACGGCTCCCAAAATGAAACGTGCGGTGCCGGCACAAAAACTTGTTGCGGCCGCAGCCTCTCAAGGATGGCCCGCGCAACAATATAAAGATTGTCGTACTGCGGTGCGCACATTGCTTGGTAAACTAAAGGCGAATGATACACTCGTCGTTACCGGATCGCTTTTCCTGGTCGGCGAGGCGCGCGCATGTTTCACAACTCCAGCCCTTGCCTCTTGAGTGGGAGAGAGATATAAATAGAGCTATGAATGAGGCGGAGCTAAAGGAAGCTATTTCTGAGGCTATTAGTTGCCATATTCCCTTTCAAATTCCGGATAATCTAGATTTCCTTACCGTGGCTCATGCGGTTGCTGATGTGGCTGCAGAGAGTGGTTATGTGAAGGAGTTCCCCAAAAAATTTAAGCATAAGACGTGGGCCTTTCATATGAGCCTGGAGCATGGGCTTCGTTGGGGCTATGTCAGAAATGATCATAAAGTTGGTTGGATGGAAGCACGCGAAACAACGCCTCTCCCCGAGCGTGATTATGTCATCCGGAATTCGGACCCTGTGTTTGGACACAGGGCCGACCTTCTGTAACTTGGCACCTCACGAGTAGGTTCATATATAGTATGAAGAGATTATTTTCTAAACGTGGGCTTGGAATAATGTCGGCAATTGCGCTGATTGTTTTCGCCTCTGTGGCTTTGCGTCGCGAAGATGGGTTGGAGCAGGCCCTGATGTGGATTGAGAGTAAAGAGGCCGGTGTTAGCCTATTGTTATTTTCTCTTTATCTGCCAGCGGCGATTGTATTTATTCCTCCATTTCTTATCTCTCTGGTCGTAGGTTATATGTTAGGATTTTTTCCAGGCGTAATAATAATTTCGATAGGGAACACGATTGGTGCAGTGGTTGCCTTTTATTTCGGACGGTTTGTGGCACGGAAATTTGTTGAAGATAAATTGAGAGGGCATCGAAAATTTCAGGCTCTCGATCACGCAGTTGGGCGCCAAGGATTTCGGGTTGTCTTTCTTACCCGGGTAGCGCCTTTTTTGTCATACAATGTGTTGAATTATATGTATGGTCTCACTCAGGTTTCAGCACGTGACTATATACTGGGGACATGGCTTGGTATGATCCCGGCCTCAATTGTCCTGGCTTTTTTGGGGGCTTCGGCCAAGGGTGTGCCTGAAATCCTGGCGAATCCCACCTTGGGAGTGATGCGGCATCCCTATTGGCTCGGCGCGGGCCTCATCGCCACAATTGCAATTGTTGTCGTGCTGTTTCGTCGGATAAATCAGGCCTTTAGGCGTTTTGAGCTCAATCTTCCTGATGCTGATGAGAGCGGGGTTGACATTATCTTGGACTAGAGAAAAACTCTCGTTTATGTCGATTATTCAACGTCCCCGCCGCTTGAGACGCAATGCCGCCATCCGTCGGCTGGTTCGCGAAACCCGTCTCGATCAGGCTGATCTCATTCAGCCGCTTTTTATTGACCAAAATCTCGATGAACCCCAGCCGGTCGAATCCATGCCGGGAGTCCTGCGCTATTCGTTGAATACGATAGCGGCGGAAGCGGCATCGATAGGGGAGCAAGGAGTTTCAGCCGTCATCCTGTTCGGCATTCCGAGTGCTAAGGATGAACGGGCGAGTCAGGCCTACGCGGCTGACGGTGTGATCCAGCAGTCTATTGCTGCGATTAAGGATCGGGTACCGGAACTTTCCGTGCTCACGGATGTCTGCCTCTGTGAGTATATGTCCCATGGTCATTGTGGGATTATCGATGGGGAGAAGATTCTTAATGATCCAACCCTGGAGTTATTAGCCAAGACGGCGCTCAGTCATGCTGAAGCGGGAGCGGATATGGTGGCGCCCTCGGACATGATGGACGGGCGCGTCGGGGTAATCAGGCATAGTTTGGATGAGAATGGGTTTCAGGACATTCCTCTCATGAGTTATGCGGTGAAGTATGCCTCGGCCTTCTATGGGCCCTTTCGCGATGCGGCGGCTTCGGCGCCGCGTTTTGGGGATCGCGCGAGTTATCAGATGGACCCGGCGAATATTCGCGAAGCCCTGCGGGAAGCCGAGCTCGATGTCCAAGAAGGGGCCGATATTCTGATGGTAAAACCGGCGTTGCCTTATCTCGATGTCTTAGCCAATTTAAGGCAGATTCATGACGTTCCCTTGGCCGCCTATCACGTCAGCGGCGAATATGCCCAATTAAAGGCCGCGGCGGAACGGGGTTGGCTCGATGAAAAGAGGTCGGTGTTAGAAGCGCTGACCTCGATTAAACGCGCCGGGGCCGATTTGATCCTGACTTACTACGCGAAACAGGCTGCCGAATGGTTGAATGATTAATGTCTGAAACCCTCTATTTAGTCGATGGCAGCGGGTACATCTTTCGGGCTTATTATGCCGTTCGGCCCTTGAATAACTCCAAGGGCCTGCCGACCAACGCCCTCTATGGCTTTACGACGATGTTGATGAAGTTGATCCGGGAAAAAAAGCCGGATCATTTGGCGGTGATTTTTGATGCCGGCCGCAAGACCTTTCGCAATCGCGAGTATCCCGAATATAAGGCCAACCGCCTGGAGCCGCCGGAAGATCTCATTCCCCAGTTTCCGTATTTCCCCAAGATCGTTGAGGCCCTGAATATTCCTTGTCTGAAGCTGGAAGATTATGAAGCGGATGACATCATTGCGACGATTGCACGAGGCCTCAGTTCGAAGAAACTTAAGACGGTGATCGTGACGGGCGACAAGGATCTCATGCAGCTGGTGTCGGACGGTATCACCTTACTAGACACGATGAAAGATAAGGTGATTAGCTTTGATGAGGTTAAGGAGCGCTTTGGGGTCGGGCCCGAACGCGTGACCGACATACTCGGGATGGCCGGAGATACTTCGGATAATATCCCCGGGATTCCCGGTGTCGGCGAAAAGACGGCGGCGAAGTTATTACACCAATACGACAGCCTGGAAGGGGTGATTGAACACGCCGATGAACTCAAGGGCAAGATGGGTGAAAAGGTCCGGGCCAATATCGAAGAGGCGCGCTTGTTTAAGCGCTTGGCGACGGTCAAAGATGACGTGCCGATCGATTATAACTTTGATGATTTCAAATTGAGTGATCCGGATCCGGAGGCGGTGCGCTCGATTTTTTCCGAGTTGGAATTTCATACTTTGACGGGTGATGTCGCCCCGGAAAAGACGCTTTCACCCGAAAAATATAAGTTGGTTAAGACGAAGCCCGAACTGAAAGCCATGATTAAGGCGTTGGAAAAGAGCCAAGGCTATGCCCTCGATACGGAGACCACGTCGCTTGATGCAATGCAGGCCGAGCTGGTCGGGATGTCGTTTTCAGCGGCGCCGGGGGAGGCCTACTATGTGCCGGTCGGTCATGTGAACGTCGATCAACAGGTCGACCGAGCGGAAGCGCTTGAAGCATTGAGGCCCTTGTTGGAGGACGGCAAGGTGCCTCAGTATGGTCAGAATATCAAATATGACTACACGGTGTTACAGCGCCACGGGATCGAACTTGGATCGATCGAGTTTGATACGATGATTGCCGCCTATTGTGTGAATCCCTCCGGTAGCCATGGCATGGATGCGCTCTCGCTCGAGTATCTCAGCCACAAATGCATGAGTTATAAAGATGTCGTCGGGACGGGTAAAAAACAGATTTCATTTGCCGAAGTACCGCTCAGTCAAGCCTGTCTGTATGCGGCTGAAGATGCGGATGTGACGTATCGTCTCGCGCTGATCTTAAAGCAGCGGCTCAAAGAGGAAAAACAAGAGGAGTTGTTTCAAACCTTGGAAATGCCGTTGATGCATGTCTTGATACGGATGGAAGTGGCGGGGGTCAAGCTAGATCAAAAACAGCTCACGGTTCTCTCTAAAGAATATGAAAAGAAAATCGAAAAGCTGACCGAGCAGATCTATAAAGATGCGGGCGAAGAATTTAATATTAAATCAACCAAGCAATTGGGTCAGATACTCTTTGATAAAATGGAAATTCCCGTCGTCCGTAAGACCAAGACCGGTTATTCGACGGATACGGAAGTTCTGACGACACTCGCCGATGACTATCCGATTGCCGAGCGACTGCTCGAGTACAGGGCTTTGACCAAGTTGAAATCGACTTATGTCGATGCGCTTCCTGAATTGATCAATGCTCAAACCGGCCGCATTCATACATCTTTCAATCAAACCGTGGCGGCAACGGGACGCTTGTCATCGAGTGATCCGAATTTGCAAAATATTCCGATTCGCTCGGAAGAAGGTAAGCGGATTCGGGAGGCCTTTGTGGCGGAGAAAGGCCATGTCTTTCTCGACGCGGACTATTCGCAGATTGAACTGAGGATACTCGCACACATGTCGCAAGATCCTCAGTTGTTGGATGCCTTCGAGAACGACGTCGACATCCATAGCCGCACGGCGGCTGGATTGTTTGGGGTCAAGGAAGCCGATGTTGATGAAGAGCAGCGGGCCGTGGCCAAGACGGTCAACTTCGGCGTGCTCTATGGTCAGAGTGCCTATGGGCTATCGGGACAATTAGGGATTGAGATGGGTGAGGCCAAGGCCTACATTGATAATTTTTATGCGACTTATGCCAAGGTGGGCCCCTATAAAGAAAAGATTCTCCATGATGCGGCCCAGAAAGGTTATGTCGAGACTTTGCTGGGACGTCGCCGCTTCTTTCCTGACTTGAAGACTGCGAATAAAATGGCTCGTGCTAATATGGAACGCATGGCTTTTAACACGGTTTTCCAGGGCAGTGCCGCCGATATCATCAAAAAAGCGATGATCGATTTGGATCAAGCGCTTGCTTCAATGAAAGCGCGGATGATCTTGCAAGTGCATGACGAATTGATCGTGGAGACGCCCGATGCGGAGATCGAGAAAGTTAAAAAGTTGATGGAAGATACTATGTCAGGTGCGGCCGACCTCAAAGTGCCCCTTAAAATCTCACTCGGTTCCGGCCCCAATTGGGCGGCAGCGAAAAGTTAAACTTATATGCCCAAGAGCATGTCCCAGAAGGTCGCCCAGACTCGCTCGGGCGGTTCACGGAAGTTGTCATAGATAACGTGGTGGTTGGGCAATTCAGGATAAATATATATCCCCCACAGAGGACGCACTTTGTTCGGCAGATAAGAGTAACGCAGATCACCGAGCACGAACGAATGTTCGGGATGCCAAGCGAGATACTGATCCGAGAAATGGGCGAAGCGTAGAATATCGCGGTACTGTCGTGAGTCGGTGGGGACAAATTTCTTTAACATTTCAGTGGTCACTTGTTTGATCGATTCCCCTGGATAGACACGCGGCGGGCCGACAAGACCGACGCGAATGCCATCCATATAGTAGTTTCCGTTGGCGACGTAGATGCCGCGCCAGAGAAAGAGATTGCCCAGAGTGGGTTTCACGGTGACGCGCGCGATCGTTTCATGGCCGCGTTTGGCTGCGATGTCATGGAGGACGGCTTCGGCCCGTTCGCGTTGCAGGAGACCGAGGCTCATATAAGTGAAGATAAAAATTACGCCCCAGCGCGCGAAGCGCGGATTCTTAAACAGGTACGCGAGCAGGATAAGGGCCGACAAGGTGATGGTGAAAACGGGGTCTATAATCGAGATGATATCCCAGGCGAAGCGCTTATTAGAGAAAGGCCACAGCAGATGCGTGCCGTAACTCGTGCACGCGTCCAGCAGGCCATGAGTGGCATAGCCGAGCGTCGCGAAGAGGTAGGCCTTTTTGAAGGACAGTTTTTTTCGAAACAGGGGCCAGGCCAGCAGGGTGCCGGCGAGCCCTCCGACGGGAATAAAGACCAAAGAATGAGTGAAGTGGCGGTGATACTCGAGCCACAGAAGAGGGTCACTATCCGAGCGGATGAAGATGTCGAGATCCGCCAGCATGCCGGCCAGGGCCCCAATCAGCGTAATCAGGCGCAGCTCTTTCTTGGCAGAGACACTCTGAGGGACGACGGCGCCGAGGGCGGCCTGGCTCAAGGGGTCCATATAGGTAAGGTATACCGCCTATCAAAAAGTTTGTCACTCGGCTGCGGCCGGAGGAACCATTTGGATCACTTTTTCCATGGCTCCTTGTATCGGCAAGTTTGATAAATCTCTATCACTTTATCACGAGCATCATCGATATCTGATATTTCATTTGCATACTTCACTGTTCTAGCTGCTGACCTTCGATCATTTGCCGAGTAGTTCTTCAGAAATTCTTCATCAATAGCGGTGCGCTTCGTTTCTAATCTGTGCAATAATGTGGGTGCATACGCAGTAAATGCTTGGCAGCTCTTATCCTCCAGTCGTGCTGGATCAGTGACGGTTTCAGCTAAGTGAGTTGCAGTCTCTCCTATCTGTCTTGTGAATTGCGAAATTTTATCCATAAGGCCCATAACTTTTCCTCCTGTGGTTGCTTGCGAAGCACTTGTATAGCAAGGGGGATGCCAACCAGGCCTCCTAATAACATACTGTAATTATTAAGTTTATCTTAGGAGCTGGATTTTGCGGACGGGGAAATTGTATCGAGTTGAGCCATATTGGCGTATCAGAACGTCATATTCATTTATTTGCAGACGGCGAGACCATTTGGACGTTCAAGGGCTTGAGGGTGTCGAGGTGGACATCGCGCTGCGGGAAGGCGATCGTGATGCCCGCCTCGCGGAATAACTCATCGATGCGATAGCGGATTTCACTCTCGACGATCTTGCGATCCATCAAGATGCGCATGCGGATCCAAAAATGGACTTCAAAGATTAGGGCGTTGTCGCCGAATTCGGAGAACAGGATGATCGGTTCGGGAAACTTGAGCACGCGCTCGTTCTCGGTGACGGCCTGTTTGATCATTTCGGTCGTTTTCTGGGTATCACTTCCGTAGCTGACCCCGACGCTGATCATGGTCCGATAGCGATCATCGGTATGAGTCCAGTTGATGACGTTCTTTTCCAGGAAAGAGCTGTTGGGGACCAGGATATCGATGTTATTAAACGTTCGGATATGGGTGCAACGGGCGCCGATCCGAATCACGCGGCCGTGCATGCCCTCCAATTCGATCATATCCGAGACGTTGATCGGGCGCTCCATGAGCAGGATGAGGCCACTGATGAAATTATTAATGAGGTTTTGACTCCCGAAACCGATTCCGATGGCAATCGCACCACCGAGCAGGGTGAAGAGAGTCAGAGGGACGTTCGCAACCTTGAGCGCAAAGATGGTAATCAGCAGCAGCAGGATATACTGAGTTATCGATTGCAAGGCGGCATGAGCACCGACATTGTGGCCAAAGCGCGCGTACAGTCGTTTGCCGAGGATGCGACTGATGTGTTTCGAAAAGAGAATGCCGAGCAGGAAGAGCGTAAAGGCAATGACGATTTTTTGTACGGTCAAGGGCCTATCATCAATAACACCGACTTCGTAGTGCCAGAACTGTTCGTAAAGGCGTTGGCCTTCTTCCGTGATTGAACTGATCGTGATCGGGTCGAGTATCCGGTCGATTTGAGCCAGAATTTTTTCGTAAAAAAGGATCGCTTCGTCAATAGGCAGAAGCTGCTCGTTAGCGGAATCGATGAAATCTTTAAGGACCTCCATCTCATAACGCAGCCAACGTTTTTGCGGGGCCTCTATCGTATCCGATGTTTCTAATACCTCCTCGATTGAAAGGAGTTTTTTACGATGTTCGGAAATATATTTGAGCACGGAAAGTTGGTCGGCGGCGCTTGTTTTGAGTGCTTTGGAAACATCAGTGCGCCAATCCCGTAAATTTGTTCGGGAGGCCTCGTCATTGAAGATGCGCTGCCGCCATTCCCACATCGTGATTTGATTATTCAAATCAGAAAGGACACGGCTGAATATCTGATTTTTCAGTTGTAAAGTGTCTTTTTCTTGCTGGCGTGCCTCCAATTCTTGTGCCAGCTTTTCCTGTAGTCCCGGATTCGTTATCAGCTTGTTTTGGAGCGAAACAAGCTCGCTTTCGGTTTTTTGAAGCTTGTCGCGCGTAGCCTCCAATAATTTGCGTAACTTCATTTCATCCGTGCGCAGTGATTGAGTTAGATTTTTCAGCTCGGAGTCGGAAAACTCCGTATGGGGGCGCGCTTGTTCTATCTTAAGTGTCAGGAGTTCCAGCTTGCGATCCGTAATCCAGAATTCATCGCTTTTGATTTGCAGTTTTATTTTCAGTAACTTTATTGTCGCTGCAACTAACTCGCTGGCTAATTCGGCTTCGGCCAAGTCCGCTTTGACCTGAGCTTGTTGGCCTGCCTCCTTGTTGGAGGTCAGCTTCTCGAGAATCTGTCTGCGCCCCCGCTCTTTGCGCTGAAAATCCTCTTCCATGTCCTCAATCGAGGTATTAAGGTTTGCGACTTCTTCTTTAAGGCGCAGTTTTCTGTCTTGTGCCGTTGCAAAGTCCTGCTCAAGTTGGTCGAGAAAGGAGAAGGAATAAGGGGGAGCTTTTTCAAGACCTTTCTCCTTGAACTGATCAAGTTCTGACTGGCTCCGATCCCGTGAGGTCAGATTTTTTTTGAGGCCGGAGAGCAGATCGACCTGTTGACCCAGGATGAGGTCGATATTTTTTAATAAGTTAATCTGTAGATCCAGCTGAGCCGCCTTTTTTTCATCAGACGTCTTAATAGCATTGCGTTGAGTCTCGAGGGTGTCACGTTTCTTAGTAAGCTCATTTCTTTTTTCAATGACGGCTTCTGATTGCTCCTGCCACGTCGGCGGTAATTCATCCGCATCATCTTTTTGTTTTTGATTGAGGGGCTGCATGAGCGGCAGCTGAACAAGAGCGGCGCTGGCGTTCGAAGAGTTGAATAGAGGCGTGAAAAACCCGAGCCCGACAATCAGGCAAGAGACTAGGGGACCGTAGCGCATCGCCAAGGGATAGCCTATAAGTTCACTGCTGACAATCTTAACTTTTTTGAGATTCTAGCTCGTGAAAACGAGCTCGAAAGATCCTACTTGCAGTTTATCCCCCGAACGTAAGACCTGTTCCGTAACGGTATGTCCGTTGACGTACGTGCCATTGGAGGAGTTGTTATCGATGACCATGTATTGGTTGCCACTCTGCCGAATAACCGCATGGCGCCGGGAAACGCGGGGCTCTTTGAGGACGACTTCGTTGTTAGGTGAACGGCCTATAGTGAGCTCTTGGCTGATCTTGAATTGGCCCACAGCCTGTCCATTTTCATATAAGAGGAGAGTGGCGGGCTGATCCGCTGTTATTTCACTGGAGGCAATAGGGGCTTTTTCCCCTTGTTTGTCAACGGCACGTGGTGCAACCGCACCGACATTGGGTGGTGGCATGGCGGCCGGTGCGGCTTCGGCTGTGTGTGTCGGTTCGGGTTCCGCTTTGGGTTCCGGCTGAGTCGGCAAACTTGCTAGCTCTTGGGGGACACCCGCATCGATATCGATGCCTTTGAAAATATCATCATATTGATTGATGGCTGCCTGCAAATTGTCCTGTTCATCACGAGCTTCCTGGAGGACGCCCTTTTCTTTTGCAGAAATGTCCTGGAATTCTTCATCCGTATATTCGCCCAGCTCATGGCGAAATCCAGCTTCTTCCAGCGTGTCTTCATGTTCCATCACTCTGCGGGTGGCTTCGGCCTCTTTGTGGCGAAGCCCCTTGAGTTCGTTATCGATGTCCGTCTTAATTCCCAATAGATCCGTACGGCACTGGTCGAGCCGACTTGAGTAATCGCCGGCGACTTTTTCATAGACGCTGTCTTTGATTTTGCCTTTGCTATCGATGATTTTGTCGAGACGCTCCCGGAGTATATTCCATTGCTGGCGGATCTCACGGGCCTTGGAGATCACCTCATTGTTGAGGTGTTTGAGGACTTCCGGGCCCGCTTGTTTGGTAAGGTCTATCGCGATGACCGGTTCCGAGGGTGCTTCCGGCATGGGGGCCGTAAAGGTGTCCGTATCGGCTTCGGCCGCCATCGACTCGGTGGGTTCCTCATCGTCGCCGCTATTTATCGGATTGTCCTTGAGCTCGTCTGTATTCTCTTCAATTGCCATCCTAGTGTAACCTATCGAAGTTATTGCAATTCTGGCCCTAGTGTACGTTATGGGCGGGATGGAGTCAACGAGTTGGCTAAAAAGGCGGCAGCGTCCTTGCGGCCCATCGCGATGGTCTCCAGGATGAGGGAATGCTTCCGCGTCAGGCGTGACACGGGGAGTTCGGCGCTCGGCCGGATCACGCGGGCGCGCCCCTGGCGCTCGAGCTCGTCAATGAAGTCCAATTGGCGGTTGTAGCGGATGTGGCGCTCCAAGATCGCTTCGGCAAGGGCCGGATAACGGCGGAAGATCCAACGTGGCCAGGGCCAGCGTGAAACCGCCTCCTTTCGATAGCCTGCGGGCTGCGTCAGGACCAGCCAGATTTCATCACAGTTTTCATCGAGAGCCTTTTGGATGGGAATAGAGTCCGCAATCCCCCCATCGGCATAGGGCTCCCCTCTGTTCCAAACAGGGAGAGGATAGGCAATCGGCATGGCGGCACTGGCACGCAGAGCTTCCAGTACATCAATGCGATCTTTATTGTGAAAATAGTGGGCTTTGCCGGTATGGCAATTGGTTGCGGTGATGTAAAAATCGACCGGGCTATCAATGATCGCTTGCGTGTCTAACGGCTCGCGATGAACAAAGACGTCATGAATGAGGTAGTCCAGGTTCATGATAGGCCGCGGGGTCAGTAGATGACGATAACGAATAAAGCGGCCCCCGTGGAGGTAATTGCTCCAAAGCTTTTCGAGTATATGATGTTGTTGCGAAACCCAGTACGCAATGCTGCAGGCGCCGGCGGAACTTCCACAGATGACATCAAAGGAGGGGACATCCTTATTTTCATGTAGTTCCGCTAAGGCCCCCGCGGAATGGGATCCGCGGATGCCGCCGCCTTCAATAACCAGGCCTCGTTTGATCGTTGCCATGCTAGGGATATAGCGAGACCGCGGTGGGATTTCAAGAAGGTGCCTTAACGTGATTTATTGACTTTAATTTCGGCTGGTGTGACTCTTAAAGGATGGGAAACCCGCTGAAATCATTTGTTATTGGTTCACGGGGGAGCCGCTTGGCCTTGGTGCAAGCGGAATCCGTAAAAGCGGAGCTTGAGGCGCGGCACGCCGATTTGCAAGTGAGCCTTGAGATCATCAAGACTTCTGGAGATATCCGCAAGGACCATCCGCTCGACAGCTCGGGCCGCAAGGGGCTCTACACGCGTGAGATCGAACAAGAACTCGCGAGTCAGCGGATTGACTGCGCTGTTCACTCGATGAAAGATCTGCCGAGTCAATTGGAGGCTGGGTTTGAGATTGCGGCGATTACCAAGCGCGAAGATCCGCGTGATGTTTTTGTGTCGAAAAAATATTCCGAACTACTCGCATTGCCGAAGAACGGTCGAGTGGGTACTTCAAGTTTGCGGCGCATGACCCAACTCAAAAACCTCCGGCCTGATCTGGAAGTGCTGCCGCTGCGTGGCAATGTTGAAACGCGTTTGAAGAAATTGGAAACCGAGGATTTTGATGGCATTATCTTGGCAGCGGCCGGTTTAAGGCGCTTGGGCCTGGAAAGTGAAATTACGGAAGCGCTCGCCCCGACGATTATGGTGCCGTCGGCGGGTCAAGGGGCATTGGCGATCGAAATACGGGCTGACGATAATGAAGCCCGCAACATCGTGGGGTTTTTGAATGACCCGGATACCTCAATCGCCGTGCGCGCCGAACGGGCCTGTGTGCGGCGCTTACAAGGCGGCTGTGAGGTGCCGATTACGGCCTACGCGGCGGTCGAATGGAACCGAATTGAAATTGTGTGTTTAGTGGCAACTCCGGATGGCCGTGAGGTCTTGAGGGATCGCTGTGAAGGGGATTTGCAGCATCCCGAGGCAACCGGAGAAAAACTGGCGGAGACCCTCTTAAAGCAAGGGGCCGGCCGCATCATTGATCAGATAATGGCCCATGTCCAAAAAAGGTAAAGTCTATCTTGTCGGCGCCGGCCCCGGTGATCCGGGGTTGATCACAGTGCGGGGTTTGCAGCTCTTGCGCGAGGCAGAACTCGTTGTTTGCGATGCCCTTGTTCCCGATGAGATACTCAACGAAATTCCCGCCGGATGTCGTGTCATCGATGCCGGCAAGCGGGCGGGGCATCATCGGCTCAAGCAACAGGAAATCACCAAAATTCTTATACGTGAGGCCCGCAAAGGGAAGGCCGTTGTCCGTTTAAAAGGCGGAGACCCTTTTTTGCTCGGCCGTGGCGGTGAAGAGGCACTCGATTTAAAAAAAGCGCGTATTCCGTTCGAAATTGTGCCGGGCGTCAGTTCGGCCAATGCAGTGCCGGCTTATGCAGGCATTCCTCTGACGCATCGAGATATTAATTCGTGTGTGACGATCCTGACAGGTCACGGCGAGTCACAAAGTCGCCGCTTGGGTCCCGCCCCACTCGACTGGCCGTCACTGGCGGAACAGGATGTCTTGGTCCTCTTAATGGGGTTGAAGAGTATCCGGCAAAACATGAAGGCCCTGATCCAGGCCGGTAAAGATCCGAAGACGCCCGTCGCTGTCATTGAAAAAGGAACATTGCCGGAGCAACGGACGATTACCGGGACCATCAAGGATATTGCCGGCAAGGTGGGTCGGGCCCGTATCGAGGCGCCGGTTGTCATTGTCGTTGGCACGATTACGCGCTTGCGGTCAAAGCTTGGGTGGTTTGAGTCGAAGCCCCTTTTTGCCAAACATATACTCGTCACACGGGCGCGCCATCAGGCGGCCGAATTGACCCAACGGCTGCTTGCAGAGGGAGCGCGGGTAACGGAGATACCGACAATCGGAATCGAGCCGCCGCGGTCGTGGCGTGTACTGGATCAGGCCTTGAAGCAGTTAATGGATTTTTCGTGGCTGATTTTTACCAGTGTGAATGGAGTCCGAGCTTTTTTTAATCGTTTGTACAGTCGCGATTATGATGTGCGCGCCTTGGGCCATCTCAAAGTGGCCGTGATCGGGCCCGCGACGGCCTCGTGTCTGGCAGGCTATGGCATTTCGGCGGATGTGATCGCCGAATCGTATCGTGCGGAGGGCTTGCTGGAAAAACTTTCCGATAGTTTTCTTTCCAATGAGGAAGTCTTGATAGCACGGGCGACGGAGGCCCGTTCTGTCCTGCCGGATGAACTCAAGCGGTGGGGTGCCCGGGTTGTGGTCGCGCCGTGTTACCGGGCGGTCATTCCTTCCGATTCAAGGACGGAACTCAAACGATTGATCAGAGACGATCCGCCGGATTTATTGAGCTTCGCCAGCTCGAGCATGGCGGCCAATTTTGCGGCCATTCTCAGCAAAGATCGCAAGCTCTGGAATCGCGCCCGCAAGATTCCGGCGGCGTGCATCGGTCCGATCACCGCCCGGACCGTCAGGGATGTCGGTTTAAAAATGGCGGTTCAGCCCAAGCAATTCACGATTCCTGACCTGGTTGAGGCGATTCGACGTTATGGGAAGAAACTTTAAGGAACGAGGGCCGTTCCCGCGATGCCGAGGCTCTCGTCCAGGCCGTGCATGAGATTCATGTTTTGCACCGCCTGACCGGATGCGCCCTTGGTGAGGTTGTCGAGGGCTGAGATGACGGTGATGAGTTCGGTCCGCTCATCGTAATAGACGCCGATATCACAATAGTTAGTTCCTCGAACCTGTTTGGTGCCGGGGAATTCTCCTAACGGAAGGATCCGGACAAAAGGTTCATTCCGGTAGAATTTTTGAAAGACCTCAATCACATCATTACTGGTCAATTTTTTTAGCGGCTTGGCATAAATGGTTGCGAGCAGGCCCCGGTCCATCGGTATCAAATGTGGGGTGAAACGAAGCTGGAGTTCTTCGCCCGCGAGTTTGCTGAGTTCCTGTTCGATTTCAGAGGTATGCCGGTGTTTCTCGACGCCGTATGCCCGCAAACTTTCGTTAACTTCACCAAAAATGGTATTTTGTTGAGGTGTCCGTCCAGCACCAGAGGTGCCCGACTTGGCGTCGGCAATGATGCCTTGATGCGCTATCAAGTTGGCTTTGAGTAGCGGAGCGATCCCTAAAATAATCGTGGTCGGGTAGCAGCCGGGATTTGCCACCAAAAAAGCGGATTTAATTTGATCCCGGTAGAGTTCCGGTAGTCCATAGACTTTTTCTTTGAGGAGCTCTGGCTTACTATGCTCGCCATAAGTTTCTTTGAAGAGGCTCAAGGAATCCAGCCTGAAGTCCGCCGACAGGTCGATGACCTTGCTGCCATAGTCTAGGAGTGCGGGTACATGGGGCATAGACTGTTGATGCGGCAAGCAGCTGAACACCAGGGTTGTTTGCTTGGCGATCTCTTTAGGATGTAGCTTGACGAGCTCCTGATCACAGCAATTCCTGAACGCAGGAAACACGTCGGAGTACTTTTGTCCTGCAGAGCGTTCGGAAGTAAGAACAGTTAGTTCTATTTCTGGATGTTGCAGGAGCAAGCGAACGAGTTCAATGCCGGTATAACCGGTGGCTCCCAAGATGCCGACACGAATCGACATAATATTACCTCTTGGAGAATTGGGGTGAGCGGCGTGCACCGCGTCTGCCGTAGTGTTTACGCTCGACGATACGGGCATCACGCGTCAGAAAGCCCGCGTTTTTAAGCGGCTTGCGGTAGTCCTGATTGACCTTGAGCAGGGCCTTGGCCACGCCGTATTTCAAGGCATCGGCCTGGGCCGAGAGGCCGCCGCCGGCGATATTGGCCTTGATGTTAAATTGATCTTTGGTGCCTGTTACTTCAAAGGGAAGCCGGACTAAAAAGCGTAAGGCTTCGCGCCCAAAATAATCTGCTTCTTCGCGATTGTTGACCGTGATCGTGCCGTCGCCCGGTTCCATGTAAACCCGTGCGATCGAACGTTTGCGTTTGCCGGTGCCATAAAAATAAGTTTTTTTCGGTTGTGCCATGATTATTCTTTAGTCTCTTTCTTCTCTTCGGTCTTCTCTTCCGCTTCAGCAGGGGCCGCTTTGCTTTCTGTCTTGGCGGATTCCTTTTTCTTGGCCGGTGCTTTCTTTTCAGCCTTGGGTTTTGCCGCCGCGACTATTTCCTTATCATTTACGCCGATCACATCCGGTTGTTGCGAGATGTGCGGATGCTCCGCTCCTGCATAAATTTTAAGCTTCTTTAAATAATGTTTACGGCTCGCATTTTTCGGAAGCATGCCGCTGACAGCGAGACGCAACAGCTCTTCCGGCTTTTTCTCGAGCAATTCTCCTGCCGTATTTTCTTTGAGGCCACCTTTATAGCCGGAGTGACGGTAATAAATCTTGTCGCTCAGCTTCTTGCCGGTCAAGCGGACCTTCTCCGCATTGATAGCGACGACGAAATCTCCCATATCCATGTGAGGCGTAAAGGTCGGCCGGTGTTTGCCGCGTAAGACATTCGCAATCCGGGTCGCCGCCCGGCCCAGGACGACTCCGTCGAGGTCAATGAGGACCCATTTCCGGTCGGCATCGCCCTTTTTGGGCATGTAGGTCGATTTCTGCATAAGGCGTGGGAAAGTAGGGGAAAAGGGCATTAGTGTCAAGTGCGGCAAAACTTGATCTTAGGGAGGTCTTTCTCGTAGTCTGCCCGCCTGATGGCAGCGAAAATCCGTACTCAAGTCCGCAAGTTGGCCGGCTACCACCTGGACCAGCCTGATTGCCGGATCAAACTCAATCAAAATGAGTCGCCCTACGACCTCCCCATGGGCCTTAAGACCCGCATTTTGGGCCGGCTTGCCCAACTGCCTTGGAATCGTTATCCCAGTCCCTATGCCGCCGCGCTCCGGGAAAAGATCGCGGTCCAAGTAGGGTGGAAAACGGAAGGAGTACTCCTCGCCAACGGTTCGAATGTCCTGACCCAGGCCGTGGTCGCGGCGATTGCCGTCGGGGGCAAGGTGATGGCGCCGGTGCCGAGCTTTTCCCTCTATGAACTTTATGGGCGGCTCTATAATAATAAGGTTGTTAAGGTCCCGTTGGATGCTGAATTCAGTCTCGATGGCGAGCGCTTCATCAAAGCGATGAAAAAGCAGCGACCGAACCTGACCTTTATTCCTAATCCTAATGCCCCGACCGGAAATCTTTTTAGTACCAAAGTGCTGAAAGAACTGATCCAAGCGGCGCCCGGTTACATCGTCATTGATGAGGCCTACTATCCTTTTTCCGGGGCGACCTTGGTGCCGATGCTGCGTCGCCATCCCCAGTTGCTCATCTTAAGGACCTTTTCCAAGGCGTTTTCTTTGGGGGGGGTCCGTATCGGGTATCTCTTGGGCAATCCGCAGACGATCCGTGAAGTGCGCAAGGTGGTGCCGCCATTTTGTCTCAATGCCTTGGCCGAGACGATTGCAGGCGCCGTGCTCGACTCACCGAAATACGTCGACAAGCTCGTCGATGAAATTAACCGGGAACGTCACAAGGTTTTCGTGGCTCTGCGCAAGTTGCCCGGCATCACGCCGTTTCCGAGTCATGCCAACTTCATCCTCTTTCGCGCGCGCAAGCCGAAGGCGATTTTCAGAGGTCTTTTGAAAAAAGGGATCTTGATCCGTGATGTCTCGGATAGCGGACCGCTCAAGAATTGCCTGCGGGTTAGCATCGGGACGCCGAAAGAGAATCAGGCCTTTCTGCGGGTGATGAACCAACTGAACTGATGGTAAGGTCTTGGGCCCTCTTAGTTGCTCTTCTTTGTGGGAACGCTGTTGCACTGAATGCGTCGGCTGCCTCCCAAGCGAATCTTTTAACCAACCCATCGTTTGAAAAGGGACGCCAAGGTTGGGAATGGCGCCAGAAGAATCCTCATTGGAATAACTTTGAACTAAGTCCGGATCAAGGCCTTCAGAGTGGCAAGGCAGCTCTGATGCCCATGCGTTATCAAGCGGATAAGCCATCGCCGGCGGTTTGGGGGTTGGTACAGAAAAAGTCTATTCGCGAACTGCCGCGCGAATTGAGTTTTTCGTATCGAGTCGAAAACTGGCAACGGGCCGTGCCACGACAGTACATCCAAGTCGTCGTGATGATCCATGACGATAAGTTAGTCTCGCGTCTGCAGCACAACACGATGCAGTTGCGCTACATCGTGGCGGGAACGGCGGCGCCGCCGTATGAGAATATCGTGAACGCGCGCTACGTCATGGCCGGCACACGGGAGCCGTTTCAAGGGCGATGGATCCAGTTTAAGGCCGATCTGCCGCGTGATTTCAAACGGGTCTGGGGCTGGGCGCCGAAAGATTTCTCTGCACTCGAGATCTTTTTTGAAGTCCGTTATGACGATGCGGTTGAGGGCTCTGTTCGTCCCCGAGCGGATGTGTATTGGGATGAGATTAAATTAATGTATTGATGTATTGTGTGGAAGTATTCACAATCGTTCATATTGACGTAAGTGGACGCGTTATTCGCTCGAGTGTGCAGACATATATGCGGTAAGTTTGTTTAGATCGATCCGGTCGGTCTCAATGAATCGCGGCATAGACAACCAGAAATAATCAAAAAAGGCTTCAGGTCCCAGGGCCTCTTGCCACAGTGACTCAAGGGCCACGGTATGTCGCTGGGGATCGCGCTTAATCAGGCGACGCGAGCGGTGGATCAGGTCGACGAGGCTCTGTGCCGTTTGGTTCCATTCGCCGCTGATGGCGTAGGACTTGCGCAGTCCGATGAAAACGCGTTCCAACATCCGGTCCGTGCCCCGGCTAACTAGTGCCAGCATCTGTTCAGCGCTTGCGATATGCCTTTTAAGGGGTTCCGGATTAATATCCAATACGAACTTAGTCCCGTTCAAATAATCAATAGGGTTTTGCGGCGCTAAGGCCTCGGTCCAGGCCTGAATCAGCTGGTCGCGGTCTTGTATCCCATGATAATAAGCCAGTAGTTTCGCGAAGTCATGGCGCGCCGTTTCGCTCCCATGCTCTTTAAAGAAGAGGCGACGCTCTCTTTGCTCGCGAGCTAACATGTGAACCAACTTGACAAAAGCATTCGATCGGGAAAGGGGTCGGAGACCTTCGAAACTGGTTCTGCGCCAAAAAGGTTTCTCTATATACCCTGTAAATTGTTTTGAACGCGATGGATGACGCAGCTTACGCAGGGCTTTGGCCTCAATTTGGCGGATTCTTTCTCTTGATACTTCAAATTTATCTGCCACTTCATCAAATATGTAGTCGCGCCGCTTATCAATGCCAAAGCGCAATCGAATGACTTTTTCTTCGCGTGGCGTTAATGTCTTCAGGGCGCGAGGCACAAGGTCGGTTAGCTCTATCAAGTCATAAGCTTGATCCGGACTCTTTGTGGCGACAGGTTGGTAGCCAGTTACTGCGGCGGCATTTATCACGTCCTGAGCTGTACCCGTAGCAATTTCCTCGCACCAACCTGCTTTAAGTTCATGTTCGGCGAGGGCCTCTTCTAATGAGACGATTGCCTCTGCAGATGAAAACGGTGTCGTAACTGTAAAGACCGGCGAAAACAGCATGTCAGTAATGCGCTGGGTAACAGGAGAGTTTTTTTTAAGGTTAAACTTGCCGTTAAAAATATGGCTCCAGTTCACATAGGAAGCATGCCCTGTAAAGCCCAGTCTTCGCACGGCCTCGCGAATGGGCCCTATGCCCACCAGGTGAAGCGTCGAGCGTCGTATCAAGCGGATGAACTCGCGGACCTTGGGACCACCATCCTCTGACAGCGGATGTATATACTCAATTGCTTCCAGCGCATCTTGTTCCCAGACACGCAAGAGATCGTTAGGTTCAAGCCCCAAGCGTTTGGCTATCATGCGAACCTCATGAGTGGTTCTAGGTAAAGCCCCGTATAGATAACTATTAACCGTATCCAGATCGGCATCCAAGGCATTTGAGAGGGCCGTCATGTCACCCGCAAATCGCCCGGCCAACACATCCTCTAAGACTTTTTGTAACTGGCCTTCTTCATATTGAAAGCGGGTGGATTCCGTTGTAAAACGAAACTCCAAGCCGCGACGTGTTCCATGACGGGGTGTGAAAATTCGCCGCTTGACGATACTGTTGGATCGACCGTGATTTGGTCGAGGGATATTGAGCGGGTCATATTCGATTCCATCGGCGACACGATTCATAATATTAAAAAAGCGTGCGAGGTGCGCCATGTAATCGCGTGCACTCCCCGCGCTCTTCATTTCGATATTGAGGATCGTGCGTTGTTCTTCATCATCATGCACGCCCAAAGCGCGCCCCACTCGCTGCCCGTAGCGCCGTAAAGAGCTGCACTCGTAGTCATGGATGATGCCCTCGGTGCCACGGGCCCGATAACCGAAGGCGAGCATGCCGATGCTGATCAGCACCTTAACTCCGGAGCCGTCGCTATAGCCGGCAACGGCTTCGTCTAGTTCATCGTCCGGCATGCCCGAATAAATCGCTTTGGCGTAACCTTTGCCAAAACGGTCATTAAAGACCTGTTCATGGATTTGGGCGTGAAGAATCGACGAGGTAAAGAGTAAGGTTTTTTTGTCGTCGAGATGTTGTTGGTAGACATCCGCGACAGCCTGGCTCTGGATAACAGAGGCATCGGGAATTTCGAGCCATTCATCCGATTTTTGGTGCAGGTGCGAGCGGATGATGACATCGTATTTTACGGAGAGTCCCTTGATCTTATGGAGGTAACCGCGTTCCATAAACCAACGTAGTCCCAGCGAAGAAATCTGTCGGCCGGTCCCAAATACTTTGTTCAATCGATATGGATCTGCGGTCAGTCCCAGTAAAAATTTTCCCGGATTTGCACTGATTTGTTGTTCTGAATCAAGAAAACCGAGATGCTCTAAGATTCGTTGCCAAGTCCCAGCCAGACTGAATGTCGCCTCGTCGATGACTACCAAAGCGAAACGGTCAGGATCCCATTGCTTGAGATTTTGTGCGCGTCCTAGAGTAAAGGCGCTGGCCAGGACAATATCATGCTTTCCAGTATAATCCTTGTGCTTGGCATCGATAATGCCGATACGCATTTGCGGTACGAATGATTGCAGGTCATCAAGGATCTGCTTGGTAATGATGCGATAGGGTGAGATCACCAGGGTCGTTTTGCCTGGAAAAATTTGTGCAGCGGCCTCCGCGAGGGGTCCGATGATCATTGTCTTGCCGGTCTGCGTGGGAGCGCGCATCAGAATGCGATCATGACCGGCTTGCATGGTCTCGACGACAGAATTTAATTGAGCTCGTTGATAGTCACGGAATTGGAGAATTGATTCGTCAGTAGCAGTGGCCTCTTCGAGAGGGGCCCAAAAACGAGGGATGCTCCATTCATGCGAAGCTGTGAGAAAAGAGGGTGCATTCCATCCCGATAGAAGGTGTAAGCTCTGTGGTACCTGCCCAAGTATCGGAATAGCAATGGCCGGAGTTGCAAAAGGAATACTGATGGGTGCAATAAAACTCATTGCGAGGCTTATCGGCGCCGATAGGATCTTGTTGCAGACTAAGTCTTTGAGCGAATTATTTTTGTTCACGAGAGTGAACGAGCTGTTTGCTAGCGACGCAGAGAATCAAAGACGACCGGTTTTAAAGGGTTAGAGCCCCATAATCACATCCACTTCATAACCAACCAGAACATTAAGCTGTGCATCTGTCACACCATCTGCTCGGATCCGATCAATTCGTGACGCTGAAAAACTAATGACATAATAAATGGACTCTAGAATCTCCGCACCGTCCGACGAATCTTTAAGAGCACACTCAATAGTCGACCGTGTCCAAGGTCGCAGCAAATAACACCTGAGTAAGTCGGGTAGGGCTTGACTCGCATTGCGATCGCACAAAGTGAAAATCGCGGGAACGACCATTAAGTCGTCCGGATCCCCGAGCAACGTGCGATTAAGATCTGTTACCGTTTTATCATCGCATTCGAGAAGTCTTTCATGAGCCATGTGGCGAAGCAGCTGCTCTTGCCGGTAATCTAATGCAATATCCAGTAGCTGTTGCTTAGAACAAGCGTCGAGTTGGTGTGTCAGAATAATCTGCGGATCTGCGTCATTAAGTATCACTCCAGTCATAATTCTTTCAATTAACTTTTGGTCATCTGGATGTAGCACTACTGGTGACTCGAAATCGATGAACTCATCGACTGATGATGCCATAGCGCTTTCAATTTGATCAGTTAGCAAGGCTAAACTCTGCCGTTCCGTCCGAAACGGTGTGGCGGTCAAAGCATAGTTTGAGGGTAAGCAGAGCCGCTGAAATTCGTCATGACTCGCGCTCAGTTGTTCAATATTCGACACTGCTGGTTGTGCGTTAATCGTCGCGCTGGTAGCACTACCGGTATTAATTAAGGCCGCGCCGCTCGCGACGGAACAGAGCTGCGCGGATGTTAGTAAAACGTTATACATGGTCGTTCCTCCTCAAATGCCCCACACACGTTAGCGCTTATCGGATGAGCCAATTGAATGTTGAGCGGAATGGCCTTGCAGTCATTATTTCCGTTCACGGGAGTGGACGTGTGATCCACTCGAGTGTGCGAATAAATAATTGTATAGCAAAAGTTGCACAACAATAGCTACGGAACGCCGACCGCTTAAAGCGATAGGAGGATCTTATTTATGTACGTTGCCTCAGCAATAGCACTTGATTCATCAGGCCTGATAGCCGCGTCGACTTTTTCAACGGCTCAGATTAGTTCTGCTCATGTAACAGGAGACGCATCCATGATTGAGCCACCTGCAACGTCCTTGCCCGTTGCCGGGTGGCGCTCTTTTGGTCTACGTTCGGCTTCGATTGTCCCCAAGTTATTATTGCCTTTGTCTTTGTTGGCGACGGGTTGTGAGCCGAGGAGTGCGCATACAACTCCTAAAACACCCTCTGTTGTGACAATTTCCTCCGAGGAAGAAATTCAGGCGGGGCCTCTCAATGATGACCTCCGTCTTGATGAGAGCGATCCGGAGAATCCGCTGCTGATCATTGAGGATTGGCATCTGTCTCGGTTACAACGGATATTTGTTGGTAGGCTCGGAGTAAAACATGATGTGGCCCAACGTTGGCTTGATGCGCGGCAGATTCCCTTGAGAGAATTGCACGCCGAGGCGGCCGTGGGAGAGGTGCTCAAGCTGGACGCGCTTCATGCCTTGGCGCGCCTTTATTTGAAATCACCGGCCGTGCTGGGGAACTTTAGCGAGTTGTATCCATCCGTCGTCGAAAGATTTCTCATTCTTATGCAGGATATCGCAGAGCTGCGGAAGCGTCCTACGATAGACGGTTTGTACGTGAGTCAGGGACGTCTCTTTGGTAGCCCGCGGTTTAGTGGCGGTTGGCGTTTGTCTCCGTCGGCTTCGGCCCGGATATTTCATGCGCAGTATTATTGGTATGTTCCTGGCGATGTCGGTTTGACTTCTGAACAACTCATCGCCGAGCTTAATGACCCTGTCGCTTTTTATGAGTCCCTTCCGCAGATGAAAGGGAGTTATGAACTCATCAAACTGCCAAACGCTGAACCGGGTCGAAAATATTATGAAATGACAGCCGGTCTTGCCGGAAGCCTCGAGTTAAAAACCCTGCTAAATGTGTCCGAGCCGGCGCTTTTTCTGGGAGGTGGTGTTTTTTTGTCTGATTGGAAGATGGAGGCGATGGATGCCGTGTTACTGCAAATAGCTCTGAACGATATCAGAAGAATCGTGATACCTATAAAGAATGGCGGGCATGTTATAAGCGATGTTCGTCGGTCGGCTGTTGTGCCGGAACTACAAAAAGAGTTCAACGATACAGGTGTCCAACTGGTAGCCTTAGATTATTTGAATGAGGCGGTTTCAGTGTCGGTGCAGGCTGCCCAGCGCAAAGCGGGACAGGTGCCTGTTGAGCTGCGATTCACGTCAGGGTCCATTTGGAAGACCGGTCGCATGAATCAATGTTTTCCACCAAGAAAGTGTGACGCGCAAATTGCCGAGTAACGTATGAGTCACATAAATATAATTTTGCTTCGGTGTGTATCATTAATAGTTTCGTCATTCGGCACGGCATTACAAAAACTTTGTCAACCCCAGTCAATGAAAGGGAGTTATTTGGGTGTCCGAATCATTTCAAATACACCTGGCTTGATCCGAGCATTTGAACTGCGACCTGATGGCGTCACGGGTCCTTTGATGGGATTATTGAGCTGATATGTTTGTGGCTCATCATCTTCACTGTCCGATGACTTTGGCGTATCGACCGTAAAGGCATCGGGCTCCGGCGCGGGAAATTCCATGACCGGCTCTTCGGCGTAGGCGACCGTTTCTTCATTTTCATTCTCCGCCCAGTTGATGACGATTGTGCCGAGATCTATGTCGCCGTGGCCCGCCGGGACGGAGAAGGTAGCGCTAAATTCCACTTCGTTAAGGGGGAAAAAGACGGTGATGGTTTGGTCAGCGACGACGAGTTGGAGGCCGTAATTGTCGCCGACGTGGACCAGACCTTTGAAAGTACAGTCGGATGAGAGCTGCAGGGAAAAGGCGTTTTCTATCGGTGCACTGATGGCAACGACTTCGTCGACTTCACAGCTGCCATCAAGGAGGATGCGTCCTGCGACACTACGGAATTGGTGTGGATTGGTCGCTTCAGTGCCGCCCTGAAAATTCCATTCCGCAGGACCGCCGGCTTGGCAGGCCACGAGGCCCCAGATCAATAATAAACTCGCGACGCGGATGAGGCGGATTTTCTTCATGTGCGTTTTTCCTTATTTTCGGTTGCCGTGACCGGTAGGAGCTGCAGGGAGAGGAGTACGACTTCTTCGGGTTCCGTTACGCTTGAGACCAATTTAAGAATCTCGCCACGAAACTCTTCAATTTTCTTTTTTAGGATCGGAATATCGGAACACTTGATTCCTAAGGTAAGGGCGCTGATATCGCGTTGATCGGGTTTGACCTCGGCCATGCGATTCCTCATGAGCTCGAGTATGCTGTGATAGTAATTGAAAAGCGGAATGTGTGAGGCATCTTGTCCTGAAGTGACAAGCGGAGAAGACTGTTCCCATTTGACGGACTCTTTGTCGGAGGTTCGTTTAATAAACTCCATGCGTTCGAGTAGTTCGAGGGATTCCGCGACTTGACCGGAAGAGATGGCAGGCTTGATGCGCCGGGCGATCCATTCATGGGTACCGTCATATTCCGGGGAGATCGCAAGTTCGCGGACGACCGGATGATACCAAGTTGAATAGTAGTCGTATTGATACCTGGCGACGGGTTGGAGCCGGTGATATTCTTGCGAACAGACGAGTTTCCGATAAAAGCTATTTTTTTCGTCATGGGATGTGGCCTGATTAAAAAAGACAAGATTGGTGAAATATTCCGCTTCCGGACGACCGAGAGTGAGGCCGCGGATGAATTTTTTTATACTGGACTCCGTGAGATTGCGGTCCCCGTCCATGACGAATTTATACACGCTGGGGGAACGTAGTCCGGCCTTGCGGGAGAAGAAGCGATAGGAGAAGTTATATGCTTGTTTGGCCTGCTCCAGCCAGTCGCGCAGAAATTGGCGATAATCGAGATAGTCAAAGATACTGACTTCCTGCTTAGGTTTCGATTGTGTCTCTTCAAGTACGAACATGCCGTTTCCTTAGCTGTATTTATCGACGACGTACTGCGATCGTTGCGTTCGGGTCCACTGCAAGTCGTGACAAAACGTCCACGCGAGTGGACAAGCTAATTGTAATTATCGGCTGATAACGGGAGACGTTGTGGCAAAGGCGGCGTTTCTGTTTACGTGAGTCAACAGTTGTTATTGGCATAAATTAACTGGCAGGGGCGAAGTGATTCTTTGCCTTATTAATTTAGTTGGTTTTAGTGAGTAGCGCAGGCAATTCTTTTAGGCATATCGACAACGGGATAACATCGATTTTTCCTTCACTCATGCGTCGGGACCCTCCATAGACGAGATAGGCCTTGGCTTGAGGATAGTCGCGCAAGAAAGATCTCAGACCGGAAAAATCCTTTTTTTGAATTTTGGCGGTGCGCTTGATTTCAATCGCGACGAGGCCTTGTTTGCCATACAGGATGAAGTCGACTTCTGCTCCATTGGCGGTGCGCCAGTAGAAGAGTTCGTAACCCGGATTATAATAGTCGTTAATGGCCCTGAGCTCCTGAAACAAGAGTGTTTCAAAGGAGACCCCTTCGATTTCTTCAGGCCTGTCCAGCGGCCCCGCTGGGCGTATGGTCCTGAAGACCCCCACATCAAAGAAATAGAATTTTGGATGGGTGACCGTGCGTCGTTTGGCTCGTTTGGTGAAGACGGGGAGTCGGACACCGATTAAGAGGTCTTCCAGAATAGTAAAGTAACTTTCTACGACTTTTCGCTCAGTGGCGCATTCACGCGCGACTTCTGAAATATTGAGTACAGAGCCTTGAGAAAAACTTGCGGCCTCCATAAACCGTGCAAAGGTTCCGAGGTTGCGAGTGAGCCCTTCTGCCTGGACTTCTTCTTTGAGATAAGTCTTAACATAACTCTCAAGATATTTTTTGGGGTCGGGTTCGCTTGGAATGGCCGGTAAGTGTCCAAACTGGAGCGAGCGCTCTAAATTAAAGTCACGGCCGAGTTCATTTGTTGTAAGTGGATACAGATTATAGGTGAGGGCGCGTCCTGCCAGTAGATTGACGCCTTTGCGGCGTAATTTTCGGGCACTGGATCCCGTTAGGATAAAGTGATGCCGTTTTTTTTCGATGAGACGATGCACTTCATCTAGTAGTGTTGGGACTTTCTGGATTTCATCGATAATGATCCAGTCATCAAAACCTTGAGGGATAAAGTTTTCGAGTCTTTGCGGGTGAGCTAAGAGATCAGTGTATATATCGGCTTCCAATAGGTCCAGGTAGAGCGCATCAGGATATTGCTTTTGAACCCAAGTTGATTTTCCGGTTCCGCGCGGGCCAAAAAGAAAGAAACTTTTTTTTTCGGGGGGCTTGAGTAATCTGGAGTACATAACTCCATAATGCATATAAATATGGAATTATCAATTCCATATTGCATATTATTTATATTGAGAGAAGATGTATAAATATCTAATAATATCAGCTAGTTATCTTTATATCGGAGACCTCATCTTCTTCTACAGCAATTTGTTCGTTCTCAGCCATCTCGTCTTGAACCGCCGCGGCTAAATCTTCAGTGATGACGACGCGTAGTCGGGCGGGTGTTTTCATGCGGTGCCATTCGTCGGCCAACTGGAGGCGGACGTCTTGAAAGTCTTTGTAAGCAGAGGCGGAATGATTCATTTCTTCATGGATGGCGAGTTTATTGAGCCTTGATCTGACAAATCTATAAAGAATCACGACGGCTATCCCGAGGCTCATAAAATATCCAGCAAGAGAGATCGTAGGAATGGTGCAGGATCCAAAATAGAAGAGCATGAACCCCAGAATAAATGGGAATTCGGTGTTCCAAAAATTACTCATTATTAGCCTATCCGCTTGTAGCTCTTGGTTCAAGCGCAGTTCCTGTTTGTCGAGGGTGAGGCGCGCCTCTTCCAGCTGAATCCGAGTCGATTCGAACAGGATATTCTGCTGATCATTTTTTTCGGAATGAGTGCTGAGTTGTTTGGAGAGGGTATCGGCCAAACGGCGGAGCAGGAGACGTTCTGGGCGATGGATATCGATGACGTTCGGTGCCACGCGATAGAGTTGATCAAGCTCACATGAGCCGGGGATTTCTATTAGTTTTATGTCTGCGCCCGTTGCGTTGGCGTGAATAAACTTGGTCAGTTGCGCCAGCGCTTCTAGCTCTAAGGTAATATCAGGACGGCCTAAGAGCTGTATGAGGACAATGAGTGCATAGTTTTGTAATAAATCCGCTGCGACATAAATATGAGCATAACTACTATCAAGATAACTTTTATTTAATCGAGGTTGTTGTGCGCTGATGAAAGCCCGCATTATTTGAATACCCCGCCGGGTTTCTTGCTGAGGGGTGGCGGCTTCAAAGGCTTGCAGGGCGGCGATTTTTTCTCGCAGCGAAATCTCTCGGGAACTGAGCAGAGCGGCCAGCTCCGTTAAATTCCAGCCGTGTCGAATTCGGTAAGGGGCTCGGGGCGGCCCTGTTTCATCAGCGCTCATAAAACAAGGTGCAACTTGTTGAGTCATGAGCTGTTCCGTATAGGACTGTGCTGCCGCGCGATCCGTAAGTTGTGCAAAGTGATAGTGTTGATCGAGTTGGCACTGATAAGCGGAGATGCTGGCTGGCACTCCTGAGCAGGAGACATCAAAAACCGAGTAGGTACTGGAGACCAGCTGAGTCGGTACGACTGACGATGAAAGCACTGTCGAAGAGAACATAACAGCATTTTCGCGATGAGAGGGGAATCGTTGCGGGAGAGTTGACCTCGCATCACATAAAGCGTCCACATCCGTGGATGATAATTTTCTTCCACGACAACTAAGTCTTGGTCCTCAGCGAGAATGGAGTGAAATAAGTGCGCACCATTTGAAGGAGGAATAGGATGTATAGCAAACTGAATTTAGCGGTAGGATTTTTTATTCTCATGCTTGGGGTAATGCCTCTATCAGCTAGGGCTGCAACAATTACCGTCGATACCAATGCAGATCTTACTGATGGTAATAGCAGCGGCTTTTGCAATCTGCGTGAAGCAATTGAAAATGCCAATGATCCGAATGGCGTTGATCAGTCCGGTGGCGATTGTGAAAGCGGCGACATCGGGCACGATGAAGTTGTATTTGATGACATCACGAATACGATTCCGATTGTCATTAACTTCAACGGCCCGGGCGATTTAGATATTACTGATAGCGTCACGGTGAGTGGCAATGGCCCAGCTCAGACCATAATTGACGGTAACTCCTTATTCCGCCTCTTTGATATCGTTGCCGGTGCCGGAGGCGTCATACTAAGCGGACTAACCATGCAGCACGCATCAGCGGATGCCGGTGCCGCGGTGCGGGCCTTTTCCGATTTGACAATAGAGAACTGCCTAATCACCGACAATGAGCAGACAGATGCCGCCAGTGGTGGCGGAGGCATTTCGGTAGGTGGGATTGGCACGACCCTCATCATTCAGAACAGTACGCTCTCCAATCATACGAGCGTCGCCGGATCAGGGGGTGCGCTCTACAGCGCCGGCCTCTCGTCTAACGTCTCAATCATTAATAGTACGGTGAGCGGGAACAATGCGGGAAGTAATGAAGACGGCGGTGGAATATTTCATTTAGGTGGAACGCTCACGATAAAGAATTCAACCATAACAAATAATTCAGCAGCCATGGGAGGCACCGGTGGAGGGCTCTTTGTTGCGGGTGGCCTCGTGAATATATCCAATACGATCCTGGCGCTGAACACGGCTTTTGATTCGTCTGACTGTTCAGGGACTATTACGAGTTCTACTTACAATATCATCAGTGACACGCAAGGCTGCACGCTGGATTCAGCCATGGGCAATTTGCTTCACGTCGACCCGCTTGTAGGTGAATTGACCGATAATGGTGGGCTCATGGCCACACATGCATTATTGCCGGGGAGTCCAGCCATTGATCAGGGTAGCAGCGTAGCCTGTGCCGATTCCGATCTCAATGGAATAGATCAGCGCGGGAGTCCAAGGTGTGTGGATGCCAAAGGGCTTGGAAATCCAAATGCTATCGACATTGGGGCTTATGAAGTACAGGCTCATACCGTCACCAAGTTAGAAGATGTAAGTGGGGTACTTTGTGCGATAAACGATTGCTCACTCCGTGATGCCCTTGCCGTTGCGAATATAGCGAAGGGAACCGATGCTATCAATTTTGCGGATTCCGTTGCAGGTACAAT
Organism: bacterium; assembly: GCA_965216315.1. Classification (GTDB taxonomy): domain Bacteria; phylum UBA10199; class UBA10199; order 2-02-FULL-50-16; family JAJFLM01; genus CBDCFN01. The sequence continues at coordinate 102,800 of CBDCFN010000016.1, forward strand.
GAATATTGATCCGAACCTGGGTCAATTATTGGTGTCGGATAACGTGGCTATTTACGGACCGGGCGCCGATGTATTGAACCTTGATGCCAATAAGATGAACCGAATTCTCCTTTTGAGTGGAATTGCAAATACGGCTGAAATTTCAGGACTGACCTTCAATCAGGGGGGTATCAGCGGCGGTAATGTGGGAGCTATATCAAGTACGGGGAATTTGTTTCTAAGAAACTGTGCTGTCCGCAATAGTGTGAGCGGTAGCAATGGTGCGGGCATTACCAATGCCGGCAGCGGCAATCTTGTGATTGAAAATTGCACGGTCAGCAATAATGTTGCCGAAGCGGGTGCCGGCGGCGGCATCTATCAAGGCAGCAGTGGTGCATTAACGATTACGAACAGCACCTTGAGCGGCAATCAAGCAGAACTCGGTGGCGGCGCTCTCTACGTCGGGAACGGGTCGGTATCGCTCAATAATATCTCCATGACCGGCAATGTCGTGCAAGCCGGCGACGGCGGCGGCATCTATCGCACCAACGGTACCATTAACGTGCGCAATTCGTTAATTGTAGGCAACAGCGATCTAGAAATGAGCGTTGATGCTCCGGATTGCTACGTGACCGGCATCTTGCCGGCCATTCAGTCGCTCGGATATAACCTCTTGGGGGATGTCGACATCGGAGATGATGACTGCAACTTTAACGGACCCGGCGACATTTTGGATTTCATTGCAAGTGGGGGGAGTATCAATGGCATCCTCGATACGACATTGCGCAACAACGGCGGCTCTACGCTGACTCATGCCTTAGTGGCGTCGAGCCCGGCCATTGACGCCGGCGATGCGAACGGTTGCTCGGATGCCGAAGACGTTACACTTGCGACGGATCAGCGGGGATGGACGCGTCCGGTCGGAAGCGCCTGTGACATCGGGGCCTATGAGGTCGGGTTTTGCGGGGATGGCATCGTGGATCCGGGTGAAGAGTGCGATGATGGCAATACCGATGACGGCGACGGTTGCAACAGCGGGTGTGAGATCGAAGTGGCCTCCGGTGAAGATGGAGGCGAGGCCGGTTCAGGTGATGGCTTAGGTGATGATGGTAATGATGATAGCAGCGACTTAGGAGCTGCGGAAGATTCCGGCATCAATTCAGGCGGCGGGTGTTCCTTAATGCGTTAGTAGCTAATTAGGCCAGCACGGTCGAGCGAACGAGGTCGCGCTTGCTGCGCGTGCGGTCTTTGGCAGCCTCAATCAATGGGCGTGCGCTTTCAAACAGGTACGTCCCGTCATTCATAGTCGAAAAATGGTCATGGGCGCGGTCGTAGGTCTCCGCCGTACGGTGACTCGGGCCGTCGGCAAGAAAGAGCAGGTCGGCGCTTGTCTCCAGCAGACTTGCGTAGCTGCCGCGTTGCTGGAGGTCGGGCTCGTGCGGCGGCCAACATAAGTAACTGCGCAGGGAGAGTTGGGTTCCCGCTAAGGCGCGCTCGCTCTGTCCGAGCCGCCAGGCATTGTATGAAAATTCTAACATGGCTTTGGCCGCGTTGAGAATCACTCCCGCCTGCCGCCAGATGGCCGCCTCGTCGCGCGCTTTTTGTTCCGCTTCCAGCAGTGATGCCGTGGCCGGTTCGATTGCATTACTCTTTAAATAATGAAACACACTTTGTATCGCTATCTGGGTGGCGCGTTCTTCATTTCGCGCGGCTTCAATCAGCTGGCTGAGTTCCTGCTGATAGCGGCTGACTTGAAAAGGGCGGGCGATCGTGAACCGCAGCGCTTGAAAGCCCCGTGCCAACATACCGGGCATGCGGGAACGAAAACGTCTAATACGAAGGATGGGGGGCCTTGAGGCCGGATCGACAAAGTCAGGTTGCAATGGCCGTTGTGTTCCGAAGTCGCGCCAGGGCTGAGACGCACTGTGCAGGCACCAGTTGGGTAGCCGGGCCGCGGTCATCGCGGCGGGAATCTGGAGGACGAGGGCGCTCATGATAGGCCCGGTATCGAAGCAGAAAGCGATGAGTTGTGGCTTTTTTGTTTAGGGGTCGTGTGAGGCCTCGGCCCCAATGAAACGGAGCAGGCTGCGCGCGACGCCCGTATTTTTGACCGCAATAAGTACCTGTTGTTATGGAAAACTGATGAAAGTGATTATCTGTTAACACGAGTCAACAGATAAGATCTTCGTTCACAGCTGTGAACAGATATTCCCGATTAAATGCAACTACCAGTTGTCTTAAACTGACATCGACGCGCAACTCTCATGACAATAGTCCGATAATACTGTGAACACTGGAAATGATTATGCCGACTAAACAAACACAGCTATCGATTATTAATTATTTAGACTACCGACAGTTTTTATGCGATTGGTATGCGGCAGCTAAGAAGCAATATGGTTTTTCCTATCGGGTATTCTCGAGGAGAGCGGGCTTTAATTCACCCGCCGTGTTTAAGCAGGTGGCCGAGGGTGACCGGGGCCTGACGGAAAAGAGCTTGCCTAAATTTGCCAAGGGACTTGGTCTTAATGCTGAGGATAAGAAGTACTTTTATCTGCTGGTAAAATTTAATCAGGCCAAAAGCCACGAGAAGAAAAACACCTATTATCAAAAACTTATCCGTACGCGACAGTATCGGGAACTCAAACCGGTTGCTGAGGATCAGTACGAATACTATTCGACTTGGTATCATGCGGTTGTCCGCGAGCTTGTCGTTACCAAGGAATTTGACGGCAACCCGGAATGGGTCGCAAAGCGAGTGACGCCGCGGCTGACGATCGAACAGGTTCAACATTCGATAAATCTATTGGAGAGGCTTGGCTTTATCGCGAGGAATGAAAGTGAGGCCGGACCACTATGGTTGCAGGCGAGTCCGGTAGTCAGCTCCGGTGCCGAAGTGGCGTCGATTCCCCTGTTTAATTATCATCGTTCCGTCTTGGATCTGGTTAAAAATCAGATGACGACAGTGGCTTGGCAAAACCGGGATGTGAGTACGTTAACCATCGGGATGGTCAAGGAACGTTTGCCTGAACTGAAGAAGAAAATCCAAGAATTCAGGCGCGAGATTATTCAAATGGTCTCTTCCGATCGCGATACGGAAGAGGTCTTTGTCCTGTCCATGCAGCTTTTACCCGTCACCGAAATGTAGCGCAAAGGAAATGATTATGATGAAACAAAAGAGTTGGCTTTTAGTGATTCTATTGACTGCATGTTTGGGTACAGCCTGTCAGCAAGGTACGGCTAACCTGCAGGGACCGTCTTGGCAGGACGAAGCCCAGGAAGGCCTGCTTCCGGAGGGGGGCGAAGATTTGCAGGAGGGGGTCAGTGAAGCCGGCAATCCGCAACAATTAAGACCGGTGATAGGCGTAGTCATCAACGAGGATCCTGATGTCGTAGCTTGTGGCGCCGATATCGTTATCGCGACGACTAAAAAAGGCGAATCGGTTGAGTTTGCGGTAGGGGCCGACTGTGATTTTTTCAAAGAACTTGGAGTCGGGGAAGAATATAGCCTAGCCTTGATCAAAGACGAGCAAGCCTTGCCGGAAGTCATGTTCAAGGATATGGAGTCGGGCGAGCTCAGTAAGTATTTCTTGCTCCCAAGCGGTGAGGGGCCTTTTGATCTGGGGATCATCGTTGTTGCTCTTGAGATAATGCCGATTGAAATTTATCCGAACTATGTTGAATCATCTGAGAATGCAGAGGCATCGACTCATGAAACAGTGGCGGATAGTGAGCAGCTATTCTCAGATAAGTATAGGATTGATCTTCCGGGACCTGATTTAGAGAAACCGACGTCGGCAGATAAGGCCCCTCCGCAGGCACCATCGTTGCCGCCCATTAAGATCATGCGCCACCTACATCATAGCTTCTAGTCTCTTCTTTACGCGTTCACACCCGCGAACAGATAATGACGTCATTCAACAACATTCGTTTTCACATTGTCGATTACATAGTAATCGTAATATTTGCGGCAGATCTGAATGTGCTCATGACAACATTTATATGGCGGAGGTTTTTTTTGAAGATGAAAAATTTACTAGTTGCTCTCGGGATATGTCTTTTCACCTTATCAGCGCCGTCTATACATGCCGGACCGTTTTTGTACGTCACAAACTCAGCTGATGATACGGTATCAGTTATCGATACGGCAATCAACGAAGTTGTCGGAGATACGATTTCTGTAGGGAATATACCTGATAAAATTGCCGTCACGCCTGATGGTAGCCGCGTGTATGTTACCAATTATGGTGACGATACGGTTACAGTTATTGATACAGAGACAAATCAGGTTGTTGGTAATCCCATTGCCGTCGGTAATGGACCCGAAGGTATCGAAGTCGGCCCTGATGGCAATTTTGTTTATGTCGCGAATAGTTTGGCGGGGAGCCTGTCGGTGATAGATGTGAGCACCAACAAGGTGATTGCAGAGCCGACGGTTGGGGCATCGTCTTGGGAACTTGCCTTAAGTTCCGATGGCAATTTTGTTTATGTCACAAATTATGCGGATGACTCGGTGACGGTCATAGATGCTGCCACTAACCAAGTTGTGGGCACTCCAATTGCATCGGGAGAGGCGGATTATGCCATAGGATCTCATCCTGACAGCAATTTCGTTTATGTAGCGCATAACCAAAACAATACGGTTTCAGCGATCGATACCTCCCTCAATCAGGTCATTGCAGGTCCGATTCCGGTTGGAACGGAGCCCTGGAGCCTGGCACTGAGTCCCGATGGAAAATACGTTTATGTTGGTTATTTTGGGGGTGGAATCCTTTCTATTATCGATACACAAAATAACGAGCTCCTTGGAGACTCAATAGTGTTGGGGACGGACATCACGGCCGATCAATTAGTATTCTCTGCCGATGGAAGTCGCTTGTATGCTGTGTCAAGAACGGGTGGAAGTGTTTATGTGATAGATGCGGAATCTAATGAAGTTATCGGTAGTCCGATTCAGGTAGGTGGCAGTGCAGTAGGGATCGCTATTACACCACCACTCCAAGCCCTTAGTTCCGTGGCGGAACTCAATTTTCCGGCGACAGCGATAGGCGAGACCAGCACCGCTCAGAATGTTGAAATCTATTTTGAAGTGGGTGTCGGCGCGTTGAGCTTTGGTGAGACTCAAGTCACAGGGCCGTTCAAGATTGCCGATACAAGCTGTGCTGAAACGATTTCACTGCAACGCAATGAAACCTGTTCTATTAGTGTCGTTGCTGAACGGACCGAAAATAGCGCGCAAGCAGGTATGCTGAAGGTAACGACTCATGATGATAGTGGCACAGTTCTTAATATTGCATTAAGCACCCCTGAAATCGTCGTGCCCTCCGATGGCGGTGATGGTGCAGGTAATCCCTCCGCAGGTGGATGCAGCTTATTAAGATAATAAAGTAGTTACATCTAGGGTATTGTTCCAGCTATGAAGTTCTATCGCACTCCGGATTCTTGCTTTACCGACCTCAAGGACTATCCATTCACTCCCCATTACACGGACGTTCATTCGTTGCGCATGCACTATGTTGACGAAGGTCCCGAGGCGGCCGATCCGGTTCTCATGCTGCATGGCGAGCCGTCATGGTCTTATCTCTATCGTCATATGATACCCGTGTGTGCCGCTGCGGGTCACCGCGTGATCGCGCCCGATCTTATCGGATTCGGCAGGTCGGACAAACCACGAAGACTTGGTGATTATAGCTATAAGAATCACGTCGACTGGATTGCCGGCTTTATTCAATCGCTTGACCTCAATAACATCACTTTGGTTTGCCAGGACTGGGGATCGCTGATCGGTTTGCGTGTTGCCGCTGAGAATGAAGCCCGCTTCGCCCGTATTGTCGTCGGTAACGGTGCGCTGCCTACGGGAAAGGGGCGCAATCGCCTGCCACTAGCCTTTACTTTATGGAAAACCTTCGCTCGCTGGAGTCCTTGGTTCCCGATCGATCGCATCATGATGATTGGAACCTCGAGATCCCTCGATGCTGACGAGCGGCGTGCCTACCGTGCGCCCTTTCCTGCAACTAAATATAAAGTGGCAACACGCGCCTTCCCGAGACTCGTACCGGTGTCAACAAAAGATCCCGCCCATCGGGCTAATGAAGCCGCTTGGGAGAGGCTGTGCCGATGGAACAAACCTTTTTTGACGGCGTTCAGCGATGGAGATCCGATTTTTAAGGGAAAGGATAAATACTTGCAGCGTCACATCCCCGGAGCCCGTAGTCAGAAGCATGTCACTTTAAAAGGAGGGCACTTCTTGCAGGAAGATTCGGGAGTCGAGTTTGCAAACGTCATTAATGATTTCATCGCTGCCACCTCCATGAACTCAAGCAATGCCTGATGCCTGATGCTTGAATGCAGCATTCGGTCTGTCGTTCACGGCTGAGAACAGATAATGCTTTCTTAGCACAACATGCTCTTTACCTGTGACGACAAGTTTATAGTTTGATGATGGTGTTCCTAGCACTACTAGTTCGACGGAAACGCTTGCGCGCCCGTTCGAACTAACCATACCGCATCCGGGACGGGGCTCCGTTAGCCCCGTCCCGTTATTAATGAACTATTGTCTTGGTACCGACATCAAGACCAGGTGAATTTTTGGAGTGCCGCTTCGAAACGATCGCGTCGGGGATGGCTAGCGAGATCTTGTTTGAGCTGTTTCTGAAAGAGCAGCAGTAATTCTTTGATTGCTTTATCGCGCTCTGGGTTGGTCGTTTTGAGATAGATTGGGAGGCTGGCGATAAAACCGTCGTAGGCGTTGTCGCGCGCGAGGCGGATCCCGCTCAAGAATGAGTCCAGGGCGTAATCGACATCGAGCTGCTGTTGTAAATCGGGAGGAGCGTCGTGATAACAGCGCTCGAACGCGTCGTACATAAAGAGTGCATCCGCGCGTTCCTCCTCACTGAAGAGGCCCCAACGATAGGCATGGTCGATATCGTGATAGGCGGCCTGGAGCGGATGCGCATAACTCTGATGGAAGCGTTGGGGGCTGCAGGCTAGAAGCAGGCAGCGGCGGGCCGGTGTGTCCTCGAGCATGTCGCGCAAATCAGGCAAGGTGCTGATGCGGGCCGTCAGTTGGAGTTCGAGCGGTGACGCGATGTTGAGGGTTTGCAAGAGCCCGACGAGTAGGGCGAGGGGCGGCAGGCGGTGGATGCGCGTGCCCTCCGGAAAGAAGAATTCCTGGAGTCCTGCACCGGCGGGATGGCCGACCCCTAAGTTTCTTAAGTTGTTGGTCGCCGCGGCTTTGGCAGCACTCAAATACAAGACGCGTTGACTTTGTTTGTGGCGAACGGTGACAAAATCGCCGGGTTCATTCGCGAGCACCAGTTCATGCATTTCCAAGGCGCCGCCGGCCGGGAAATCGGTTAGCCATCGTTCTACGACGGGCGGACGCTCGGAGATCGCGTCGAGCGGGACCGTGCGGATCTCGTCGAGAAAATTATGGGGCTGACCCGCTTTGTCTTCGTAGCCCTGCTGTAATTCAGTCGCGAGTGAAGTGCGGAGACTGTTCATCAGAGTGTCAGCCGCCTGAAATACCGTTACCCGCTGTTGCAAGGCGAGTCGTATCCTCTGTTGGCTCTGTTGTTGACCGTTACGCTGAACGACCGAATTTGCCTGGTTGAGATTGCTGAGCGTCGTCTGCAAAAAGGCGTAGTTCGCCGGCGTCAAGGCCGTCAATGTTGAGGGGAGTGAAACCATGCTGTCTTGTCGGGGACGCTGGACGAATGTTGTCGTTTAGCTCCAGAAAGTGTTGACGCGAGTAAGCGGCGTTTCAGCTGATGGCACCGATCCTCACAGCTTTGGGAGCCGTTCACGTGAATAAGCCCTCTTGTTATTAACGTTAAATCAAGTTGACGTTAATAAAAATATCCCTTATTAACATTTCAGGACATGAAACCGGATCAATTCAAAGGCAGCACGGCGGGGAATTGTATTCTAACAGACCGAGACTATTGGGCTTTTATCCCTAACCCCCTTCCGCCCCCGATCGAGATCGATTGGCGGCTGGCTGACGTCTTATCGGAGGCGGATCGGGCCTTGAGTGAACTGTCCGGAGTGGGCCGCTTGCTACCGAATCCCTACCTGTTGATTAATCCCTACGTCCGGAAGGAGGCGGTCTTGAGCTCCCGGATCGAGGGGACGCAGGCGAGCTTAAGCGATCTCTTTTATTTCGAAGCGGAGGAGCCGGAGTCCCCGTCGGTTCCCGATGTCCGCGAAGTCCATAATTACGTCTTGGCTATGAACCACGGCCTCGAGCGCCTCAAGACACTACCGATCAGCAACCGCCTCGTACGAGAGATCCATGCCGTCTTGATGGAAGGGGTCCGAGGCGGAGCGGCCACGCCGGGAGAATTTCGGCGTTCCCAAAACTGGATCGGACCTCCCGGCTGTACCTTAAAGGAGGCCACGTTTGTGCCGCCCCCGCCGACTGAAATGAATCAGGCTTTAACGGAGTGGGAAAAGTTTTTACATGCACCCACCGAACTGCCCCCGCTGATTGTGTGCGCGCTCATGCACTATCAGTTCGAGGCGATCCATCCCTTTCTGGATGGCAATGGGCGGGTGGGGCGGCTGCTGATCACCTTCTTCTTGTGCGAGCGTAATCATCTTTCGGAGCCGTTGCTCTATCTGTCGGATTATTTTGAAAGGACTCGATCCGATTACTATCGTCATTTACTTGAGGTCAGTCAGTCGGGCACATGGCGCGCCTGGCTGGAGTATTTTCTAAAAGGCGTTGCGCTTCAGGCCAAGGATGCCTGTGAAACCGCGACCCGCCTGATGGACCTACATCAGAAGTATCGTACTCAGGTGGGAACAAAACGCGTTCCTGCGGCGGCCTATCAGCTGGTCGATCAAATTTTTATTACCCCCGTTCTTTCTATCGCGAAGCTCGCTCGTGAATGGAAGATGTCTTATCCCAAGGTGACCCGTGGCATAGAACGACTTGTCAAAATAGGAATACTCAAAGAAGTGACGGGACAACGTCGCAACCGTCTCTTTGCGGCCGATCAACTGATCCGACTTTTGACCCGTGAAAAATAAGGTGTTCACAACTGTAAACACTTTTCGCGCCGTTTTCACAACTTATGCTGATACATTTCGAAAAGCCGTAAGGATTCGGAGATGGATCCGAGTTGTGCCGTGACGATTTTCGCATCATTTGGTGAAGAAAAGAGTCGGAACCATGTCATTTATCGCCAGCATCCCGATATCGGGGTATCTAAACAGCTTTCAGGTATTGCCGGATGCCGGGCAGATGGTCGTTCCGATCGTCTACGGTAGCCTCGGGCGTCCGTCGGCGGTCACCGTTAAAGCGGAGGTACTGACCTCGGAAAATGTCGATCGCTTCGCGGAGGCGGCTAGAGCATTGTTGCAAGGTCGAAAATCTCCGGGGCCGGTGCTATCAGAGGGTTGGGACATCCAGCGGGATCCTCTCGATGATCTCCTGGGTCGCAAGCGTATTCACGTCATCGAGCAGGTTGTGGGCTCGGGACCTTGGAAAGAGATTCAACTCACGGAGTCTGGTTCGACCGATGAGGTTGGGCTTGTCGTGAATGTCAGCCAGCACCGAAACTCTCGTTCGGTTACGATGGGCATGGATATAGGCCGGGCCCGTAGACCTGCTTCTCTTGATGACTGGATTCTCACCAACGACTTTGCGATGCGATTGGAGGGACTTGCCGTTCGCGGGCTTAAGGAGTACGTCGGCCTATTGCCGGAGCACCGCGTGGATCTCGTCTGTCATGTCTTCTTCAAGAGCCTGGGGTTGATGCTCGATGAGGAGGAATTCGAGGATGACTCACTTCCCCCACGCTTGAGAGAACTATTTGAAACGATGAAGCAGGTGAAACCTTCGCGGGAAAGAATGTATGAGCAGGCCGTGGAGATATTCGGTGAGGAAGAAGCGAAAAAGATCATGAATCGAGAGCCGAGGCAGGGGACGTCACGGGATGTCTACGTCCAATCGCATATCAGAGATCTCGGGCCGGGTGAGACATGCTCCTTTGACTATCGTGTCGAGAAAGAAAGTCTCGGTTTTACGGAGGAAGTCGCGATTTATTTTTTTTCATCAAGTCATCACTTTCCCTGGCCGCTCCCCACGTCGGTCCGCCCGATGTGGGACTGGTTGCTCTCGGATCGCTCCGAACCGGACGAAAATATGCGTCAAAAATATTATGAAATGACAGAGCGGACCTACGGCCATCTAAAACTCCGTAGTTGAACCTTCGCATTCATACCGCTATCTTGAGTGTATGGATGCCCCGATTTATCTGGACAACCACGCGACCACGCCCGTGGACCCCAAGGTCCTCGAGGCGATGCTGCCGTACTTTCAAGAGCGGTTCGGCAATGCGGCGAGCAAACAGCATTCTTATGGCTGGGTGGCCGAAGAGGCCGTGGAGACCGCGCGCGAACAAATCGCGAAGCTGATTGGCTGCAAGGCCAAAGAGATCGTTTTTACCAGCGGGGCGACGGAGGCCAACAACCTCGCCTTGTTCGGGGTCGCCCAGAGCTATCGTCCCCAAGGGAAGCATATTATTACGGTCGTTACCGAACACAAGGCCATCCTCGATCCGGTTGCCTATCTGGCAAAGAATGGATTCGACGTCACGTATCTTTCCGTCGATAAGCAAGGACACATCGATCTCGATCGGCTTGAAAAGGCGATTACGGATCAAACGATTTTAATCTCCGTCATGGCGGCGAACAATGAAATCGGGACCCTGCATCCTCTCGCTGAAATTGGTCAGTTCGCCAAGACGAAGGACGTTTTTTTTCACACCGACGCCGCCCAGGCGCTCGGAAAAATCCCATTAAATGTTGAAGCGATGGGTATCGATTTAGTCAGCCTTTCCGCGCATAAGCTCTATGGGCCCAAGGGGATCGGGGCCCTTTATGTCCGGTCCCGTGATCCGCATGTGCAGTTGCTTCCTCAGATCTTGGGGGGCGGCCACGAACGCGGGTTGCGTTCCGGGACCTTAGCGGTTCCGCTCTGTGTCGGCTTTGGGGCGGCCTGTGCGCTTGCGCATCAGGTGATGCCGGAAGAGGCGCCGCGGATGAAGGGCCTCCGCGATCGTTTGCAGGACGGAATTTGCAATCAATTGGATGCCGTCCTTTTAAACGGCGATGCCGCGCGGCGCTTGCCCAACAATCTCAACCTCAGTTTTGCGGGGACGCAGGCCGAGGCCTTGATGATGAAACTTGATACGGTCGCCTGTTCCTCCGGTTCGGCGTGCACGACCGCGGACCCCAAACCGTCGCACGTGCTCCGTGCTTTAGGTCTGGGTGAAGATCTCGCGCATGCCGCCCTGCGCTTTGGCGTAGGACGCTTCAATACCGAGGCGGAGATCGACGTGGCGATCGAAAAGATCGTTGCCGCCGTCAATGAGCTCCGCGCAGGGTCTGGATAAAAATTTCCAGTGATTCCGTTAAGAGATCAGCGAGTTGTGCCGCTGCGGTGACTTCAGGGTCGCCGCCGTCATCGGCCGGCACAACAGCGCCGAGCCTTTGCAGCTCCGATCCGACGACATCACCTAGGGTCATCGAATTCCGCGGCAGATCCAAGGGCAGCGGGATTTCTTCGCTCTCATCATCCAGCAGCTTGATGTCGGGGCTCGAAGGGACGATTTCGTCATCGATACTGATGCGGCTCTGCGGCGCGCCCATGGTCTCTTGAAAGAGCGTGAGAGCGAGTTCACGGAGTGGGTCAGCAACGTTGAAGGCGGCCTGCAACTTGGCTTCAAAGGGATCTATCTCATCAGAAATTTGTCCCAAGAAAACCAACGCTGATTGGAGACGCATGGTAATCGCCAGGGCGGCTTCGTATTGACTATGGATCGCATCGACATCGGACAAGAGGTCGATCGAGAGTGACGAGAGCGAGGCGTCTAAATCCAACAGGCTCGGTAAGGTCGGTCGGAATCCCATAATGAGTCGGGCCGCGTTGATCGTTGCCGTGTCTTGGGTACGCGCCAAATGAGGCTGTTCGAGGAGAAACTCTAATTCGCGCGCCCGCGCGGCAAAGGCGTCTTCTCCTTCCAACTCGATATCACGGAGAATCGCGAGTGCATCATCGTTGTCAGCAAGGGCCTCGACGTAACTGATTTCATGAGTGACCGAGTCGCCTTCTCGAACGATAGAAAAGAATTCGTGGATCAGATCGAGTGGCGTCTCGCCTTCGTCAACCTCAGTCTGAGGGGCTGCATTGAGTAGCTGGTTGGCACTATCAGCCAAAGAATGCTCGCCGATTTCCTCGAGGGCCGGTCCCACGCTGCGCAGATAAGGGTCGACTTCCTCAACCGACTCCGTTTGCAGGGCATCATCCAAAAAACTCTGGACGAAAGACACATTATAGGCACTGAGATTGGTAACACTGGCCAGGGCAAGTGAACTCGTGTTCAATGATAGCGACGGAATAGCCGAAAACATAACAGACTCCTCATATTATTTGATGAATTCACAATGACGAGCCGTGTCATCGACGGGCGCGGCGATAGGTTGCGTCTTTTTTTCTAGGCCTTTAGCGCGTAGCGTAGCCCATCATGGAAGACCTGGTTGTATTCCTGCAGTTGCTCCAGGTGCTTTTTGATCATTTTATCCGAGAAGTAGACCTTGAGGGGATCCTTGAGCAGGGCCGGGCGATAGATAATTCCTTCCGTCGTGAGTTCGGAAATGGTCTTGGGGCCGTCCTTGAGGGCGGCCAGGATGAGTTCTTCGCGCCGGCTGAAATGGCGTTGAAAACGTTCCAGTTTCTCCAAAAATTTTTCACGGGTGAAAATGCGCACTCCATGTGACGTAATGTAATGGGGCACGTCGATGGCGCGAACTTTTTCAATCGATTGCTTAAATAGTTCAATGTCCGAAACTTCGTTGGCATACCAAGGGCCGAAGGGCGTCAGGTCGATGTCCGAAGTAAAGAGCAGCCCGATATCGATAAAATGAATTCCAATCAACCCCGGCGTGTGCCCGGGGAGATGGATGATCTCAAGCTGGTGTTGATCCGTTTCGAGAATCTGCCCATCTTCAAGTTCGACGCTTACCGGGGTTTCATGGAGGTGCATCTGTTGCCACATACGTCGGACCCATTCAGAATAAATAGAACTTTCGTCGTTATCGATTCGTTTTTGAAATGCCTTCCAGGAGCGTAACGCCGGTGCATCTTCCTTGTGGCACATGAAAGTCGCATTAGGGAAACGGCTGTTCAGGGCACGATGGTCGCTGTGATAATGCGTATTAATAATGCGGTAACTGACGTTGCTGAGGGCCAGATGTCGCAAATACGTGAAGTTGGCTGAAGGGTCGATGATGATGGGTTCGTGGCCGTGGACGACAATGCTGTTCGCAAAAAAGAAATCTTTAGAGTTGCGCGCCCACACCAATTCTACATTGCCGCACCGGTGCCCGTGTTCCGTTTCTTTGAAATCTTTATGCATTGCTGTTTAGTCGTGTTGTTCGATGGCGAGCAATTTACGTTTGATTGCCAGTCCACCGGTGTAACCGCCGATGCTTCCGTCTTTTTGGATGATGCGATGACAGGGAACGACCAATGAAAACGGATTTTTTCCGTTGGCCTGGCCGACCGCGCGGACGGCGGCGGGATTACGGATTTTGTTGGCAATCCATTGATACGACCGGGTCTCGCCATAGGGGACGGCTTGTAAGGCGCGCCAGACTTTTTGTTGAAAAGGAGTCCCTTGTGACCAATCAAACGGCCAATTGAAGGTGGGAGTCTCTCCGTTAAAATACTTGTCGAGATCACGAACGACTCTTTTGAGCAGGCGAAGCTCGGCGCCGCTTCCATGGATTTCAGGCGTGGCGTTCCGTGCCGCTTTACCGGTGATCCATTCAACGGACTGGACCCGTCCCTGGGCGCAGCAAACCCGCAGCGGCGGCAAGTCCGGCGGCGTTATGATCGCGTAATTAGCAAGCATGCAAATTTCCTATTATCAGCTTCACATTATCAAAATGAGAAAATTATCAAAATGAGAACAAAAAAATCGGTTCTCATTTTGATAAAGTGTTTAAAATCAGTAACTTATCCGTGCCTCCGCGCGTCAGATTTTGGCATGCCATATGCAAAGTATTGTAAGAGAGCGAGGCGTGTGCGCTCCAGCATGAGCCTCAATCGTTACGGATAGGTGATGTGATGTCAATGGATAACCGAGACCCAGAAGGCGTGGAATCTTCCCGAAAAAAGGCCGAAAGCGGCACGGATCTCTCGCCCTGGGCACGCTACTGGGCCCGTCATAAGCGGGTTCCGCAGGATAGCCACCTCGTGAGCTTCGGGGATAAGGTGACCTATACCTTCGCCATGGGCAATGATGTCGCCTCGATTCACTATGATCAGCACCGTGGCGAAGTCTTCTACAAAGGCCATAAAGTTGAAACGTCCCGCTTGGATGCCTGGATGATCGACCTGCTCAAACATTTCAAAACTATTCTCGCCGAGAGCGAATATGCGGAAAAGTTCCTCAAGGGCTATTCCGAACTCCTCAATAAGAAACTCCATATGCCCCCCAAGGGCGAATAAGTCCTGTGCTTTCTAATCAAGCCTCGCTGGGTTATGATAAGGCTATCTATGCGGATTCGTGATCGCTTCAAAGATTTGCGCTTGCCTAAACTAGGGCGGGCACGGCGCAAAAAAACGCTGACCGATGTCGCCCTCGATCCGGTTTTTTCTTATGAACGTGACGGCCACCGTTGGACCTTCGAAGAAGGGCATATTTTAATCGACGGTCATGATGTCAATCCGGTGATTTCGGAAGAAGAGACGACGGTCAGCACCTTGATTGGTTTGGCGTCCGGATTGGATGATTATAAAAAAGTCGTTGGTAATTCAAGACAGGCACCCCGCGCAGGGCGCCTCTTGGCGCTGGCTGACGCCTTGGTTGAGAAAGTTCTTGGCAAGGTCAAAAAAGTTTACGATGACAAGATATTCGGCGTGTCCTGGAAATTTAAGGATGGCGCCTTGATAGTCAACGGCGTGAATATTCATTCGTTCTTGGCCCTCTATCGTGTTCGCAAGACCGAAAAGGCCCGCCGTTTTCTCGTGGGGCTCAGATCTAAGATCGATACCTTAATAGCCAACCCAGCCGGCAGTCTTCGCAACGAAAAGGCGCGCCGGCTTTTATTGGAACTACAAAGGGAAATCGATGAAGAACTGCGCAAATCATCTTCCGCTGGTGTGGCTGGCCGTCTCCTTAATTCTGGGGATCCTCAGCAGTGAGTTTGTTGAACCACATTCCATCCGCCCTCAAGTACAGCCTTCTGCTCGCCATGAATTAGTCATTACGGCACCGGTTGAGTTCCGGCGCGCGGGTCTGCGCGTGGCGGCGGAGTTTATGGATTCCGGGCGCCCGACGGTTCTTAATATATATGGCCATTATCCTGAACTGCGCAGTGGTGATGTCGTGGCGCTGCGCGGGCGTCTCTTGCCGGTGGCGGGCTATCGCAATCCCGGCGCCCCGGATCCGATCCGCCAGGCCCAGCGACAGGGGATCGATCGCGTTGTTCGGGTGACGCGTTTCGAGGATATTCATATTACGGGACAGGCGGCGGGGTGGTGGTTGCTGCGTCCGTTGGAAACATTGCGGTATCGGATTCGGGATTTTCTTATCGATAAAATCCCCCTCGGTCCCCCTTTGGCAAAGGGGGATGTAACGGTTTCCACTAGTGTTCCCCCCTTTATGAAAGGGGGGGTAGGGGGGATTTCGTTATTACGCGCCTTATTAATTGGCGACCGCTCCGGCCTGGACGAAGCGACGACCGCCGCCTTCCGTGACGCCGGACTCGCCCATTTGCTGGCGATCTCGGGACAGCATATTGGCATGTTGGCCCTGCTGAGCTACGGCCTGCTTCGTCTCCTGTTGTGCGGCGTGCCGCGACTGGCGTTATGGGTTCCACTGCAACAAGTGGCGTGGGGCTTGGCCTGGTTTCCGACGGCTCTCTATGTAGGCATTGCCGGCGCGCCCCTCTCCGCGCGCCGCGCGTTGATTCTCTTTTCGGTCTTTGTCTTGGCTTTTCTCTTGAAGCGCCGCCGCGAACTCTGGTCGGCCCTGGCGTTGGCGGCCCTCATTATCCTCGCGTGGGATCCGAGCAGCCTGTTTACGATTTCGTTTCAACTCTCATTCATGGCCGTTGCGGCCCTTTTAGCCTGCTCCGGCCCCCAAGGCGCGGGCTTTAAGAACTGGTTGGTGCGACTCGTAACGGCTTCAGCCATCGTGACTCTGATTACGGCGCCGGTGGTGAGTTACTATTTTCAGAGTGTTCCCATCGCCGGCTTGATCGCCAACCTCATTGCCATTCCTCTGGTCGGATTTGTTGTCTTGCCCCTGGCAAGTTTAAGCGTTTTAGGCGGTTCTTTTGTCTTCCCGTGCGCCGACTGGGCGGCGGAGCGGCTCATTAATATCGCTGAATTTTTTGCCGCCTGGGACTTAAGTCTTCCCTTGGCCTTGCGGCCGGCCCAAGTTTGGATTTGTTATGGGGCGATTTTAATTGGCGTCGTTCTGTGGCGTTGTTGGATTTTTTCCCCTCCTTACAAAGGAGGGGACTCAGGGGAGGTCAAGAAGGACCCCACCCTAACCCTCCCCTTTGTAAGGGGAGGGAAGATTGCAGGAGCTGCACTGATCTTTGGAACTGTCGTTTTGTTAGGGGTAATCCACTTTGATACCCATAGCCGTGACCGACTCCAACTCACGATGCTCGATGTCGGCCAAGGGGATGCGATCCATCTGCGTTTCCCCAATGGAACCCATTTCTTAGTCGATGGCGGCGGCTTTTATATCCCGCGCGACAAGCGAAAATTTCCCGTCAGTGACGTGGGTACCCGCGTCGTGTTGCCGTATCTGCAGCGACAAGGTGTGAAAGAACTTGCGGGCATGATTCTGTCGCATCCCCACCCCGACCATTATGAAGGTCTCATCGCGGTCGCGCGTCACTTGCGGGTGCATGATTTTTACTGGAGTGGGGATCGTTTTCCGGATTCCAGCTTCAACGAACTATTGGATTTGTTACGTGCACAAGGGACCCGCTTTCATCGCGTTGCTGCCGGGGCGTCGCCGCTGCGACAGGGCGAAGTCGATATTCAATGGCTCAATCCGCGCGCACGTGGCCGTGAAAATTTAAATAATCGCTCTCTGGTGATGCGACTCGACTATCGGAATATCTGCTTTATCCTGACCGGAGATATCGAAGCGGCTACGGAGCGACGCCTCGCGCGCCAAAGGGATGTCGACTGCGATATTCTCAAAGTCCCCCATCATGGCAGTCGGACCTCGAGTCTGCCGGAGTTCTTAGCTGCGGTTTCTCCAGATTGGGCCCTGGTCAGCGCCGGGGCGCGTAACCCCTTTCGACACCCTCACTCACAAGTCATGGCACGTTACGAGCAGCAGGGGATTCAAGTCCTGCGGACGGATCAACACGGGGCTATAATCGTAACGACAGATGGTGGAAAGATAGATATTACTGCGGTGGCGTCGTCGGAAAATCGTTTGGCAGACCAACATCGGCTTCAGTCGCGAAGTCGAGGAAGGGTTCGCTCGTAACATCGATACTGAGATCTTCGCAGGTACCGATCCCCGCCAAGGCCCCAGTACTTGCTTGGGCGCAGACCGCGGGACTGATGTCCTGAGTCGGCGAATCGTCGGCCAGGAGGAAGAAGCCGTTGATAAGCAGGTGGAGTCCCACCAAATCGATGCCCTCAATGAACTTGGCGTTGTACTGTTGGGTATCGGGACATTCGATGCAAAAGGCGGCCGTTTCGTCGAGGATAGAGGCGATTCTAATGGTCTTCTTGTTCTGTGTTCCCTCCACCTCTTCACCAACGAAGGTGTGGTTGAAAATGGATGGGGGATCTCCCGGAGCAGCGTCATTGTCTCTTATCCCCATAAAGGTCGTGGTCGAGCGATTATCGGGGTCCACGTGATCATAGATGGTGTGAAATTCAAAACTGTCATCACCGAATTCGGCGAGTGCAGTGTTGAAGAATTCACCTGCGCCAATGCTGTCATCATCGGGCATGTGCGTGAAGACTCCCGCCATGAAACGCTTGTCGTTTAGCCAGACACGGAAACAGATATTCTTAATTTCGTCGGCCGGGGCCTCTGCGGGACAGGTCTCGGTGCCGGTCACCGGGCAGGTCGAACCACTACAATCCTCGTTGACGCCGTCGCCGTCGAGGTCGAAGGTGCTGAAATCAATCTTGACGTCGATATCGAGAGGGGTGCCCGAGCCAGAGAGTGTTATGGTTTCTTGGAAGCTCGTTTGCTGCGGGTCGACGGGGATTTCGGTTTGGCTGACGGGGAGCAAGGTGAGCATCAAGAGCTCATTGTTTTCCTTTATAAAGCTTGGTCCTGCGCTGGCGGCTCTTTTGACGTCGGTGGCTGTCGCCTGCGCCAGGAGCGTGCTGCCGGAATTGGTCTGGCCCACACTGGACACATCGATTCCCACATCGGCCGGGAAACGGAGAAACTGGGGAATCTCTAGGGGTGGGGCCGGAGCGGCGGGGAGGGTCCCACCGCCGTTACCCGGGCCGGGGCCTGCACCGGAACATCCCGTAAAAAAAGCGAAAATAACAACTGTTGCAACCGCGTACAACCAGCGCGTGACCCACATGGGACAGATTTTACTCCGATGCTGGCTGAAAGACTACTAACTTGCGCGTCCCAGATTTTCCCAAGAGAGCATGCGCCAGAAGAGGGTCTTTTTGAGGAGAGTGGCGCCGACCTTGTAGACGATATCGCCATCGCCGAGGGAGACGTAAGCGATAACGAGAACCATTTCGTGCTGCAGCTCTTGGATTGCGTTGACTTCGACATCATCGACTTTGTGTTGGCCGAAGTCGCTATCTTTGTATTTTTTGCCGTAGTCTTTGAAATAACTCTTGATGACGCCCTGAGCGGTCTTGGGTTTGGGCATGCGCTGCGAGCAGGCGGCGGTGCTAGCGACAGCAAAGCCGAGGATGACGACGACCAATATTTTTTTAATGCGATTAATATACATATCCTATGTGTGGGCGCGACAGGGATTGAACCTGTGACCCCTGCCGTGTGAAGGCAGTGCTCTCCCACTGAGCTACGCGCCCTAATAATGGGGGTCCACTGTGGTTCGCTTTCAGCGAATCCTCGCATGACCCCCAAACCCCCTGTTCCTTCGGTCGGCAAAGCCGCCTCGGAACCATTGCTCGTAAATCGGAGGAGGGTCCAGGCAGACAAGTATTACGAGGCCGTAGGGTATTCCGTCAAGGGGAGCTTTTGCTAGAAGGAGGTCCCGAAATCGAGGATCAGGATGCCGTTGCGGACGCTATGACCGAGGATGGGGTCGGTGACCGCCGAGACGCGATTGCGGTTGGTGACAATGAATCCGTAACCGAGGCGGCCCATGATCGGCAGATGGTAGCCGAGGACGAAATTGGCTCGTAATTCGGCGCCAACGCCCAATAAAAAATCGTCGAAGAAGTTTCGAGGTCCCGGCGTCTGGCCCTTATTCCAGGCGTTGCCGTAGTCGGCAAAAAGCGCCAAAGAGACCTGGTTCAAAAAGAACGGATAGGTGCCCAAACCGCGTTGGACCGAGAAGAGGGGCATGCGGTACTCAGCCGAAAAGACCAGCGCGCGATCGCGTAAAAAAGTCGTCAGCGGGAGGCCCCGCAGCGTGAAGGTTCGGTTGGAGGTCGTGGCAATCGGGCTTTCACCTAAAGAACCACCGACGGCAAAGGTTCCCTGTGTCAGCGTGTCACCCAATGCGACGCCAAACATTTGGCGGAAGGCGAGCACGTGATTTTTGTTCCAAGGCATCTCAACGTATTGACGCGTGTCCGTTGCAAAGATCGTTTGTTCCATATTGTTGCTGGCACCGAAGATACTATTCGTAATGTCGACGGTGGCCCGGACGTAGTAGGACTCGCGAGGGCTGATGGCCGCGCGATATTTTTTGCGCTGATTCCAAATGTATCCGAAACGCATGCCGGCGAAGCGACCCAGTACCGGTTGAAAGGCGGCGCCGGCGGGAATCGTAGTTTCGGCGCTGCGATCCTCGAAGAAATACTGCGCGGAAAGAACATGCCCGCCTTTGAGCGCGCCACGGACGCCTGCATAACCGCGGCGTCTCTCTTCAAAGAAGTCCTGTCCGTTGCCGAATATATCCCCGAAGTTGACCGCAAAATCCGCAAAGCCGACGAAGAACTTGGGGGCGTAGCGGCCGTATTGGTAGCCCACACCAAAGCCGGCGAAGTCGGCATCCGTTCGGTACGATACACTCCCGAACCAGGAATGACGGGCCAGTGGGTCCTGCGAGCCGATGATGGCGTTCAAAAAGATCGCCTCATCTAAGAAGGCCGCATTGGGTCGGATGTAGTGGGGCAAGAGTGCCGGGCTCAACGGGGTGTAGGGTCTGTCATCATAATCTTCGCTCATGGGCGCGGACGCGCTGGTTGCCGGAATGAGCGGCTCGGTATTTTTAGTTTTGGTTGCAAAGATGGAATTCAACGGGTGCGCTATCGGTTGTGCAGTGGCATCCCTCAATTCATAACCATCGCCGGTGTAGTATTGAAAAGTCAGTTGTTGTGAGTTGGGTTGAGGGGCCGCGGAAAACGCACCGGTGAGAGTTTCCGTGACCATTGCCGTCCGACGTGTCGCCCATTCATAGCGGTAGATGTTGTAGAAGCCACTGCGATCCGAACTGAAATAGATATAACGGCCATCCGGGCTCCAACGCGGGTAGAGGTCGGAGTGGCCGCTGGAAATAGTCCGCAATTCCTGGCCCAGGTCATTGTAGACGACGATGTCGCGATTGCCGTTGCGCGCGACCGATGCAGCAATGCCGCGCGGTGACCAATCGAGATGATCGATGCGTCGATTGGCCGGCATGGGTTTTTTGATTGAGAGTTTTTTGGTTTTGATCGTGTAGATACCAATGCGATCGCCGTCTTTCTGGTGAATGCTGACGGCGATGCGTGTCCCGTCCGGTGAATAGGCGGCATCTCGGGCCCGACGTCCCTTGGTTAGTGCAGCGGCTTTCTGAGTCTCCATGTCATAGCGATAAAGATCCGTGTAAAAATAACCGCGCTTGTTAATGCCCCGGCTTGTATAGGCGATATAGCGACCGTCAGGACTCCATGACATCTGAGCGGGTCCGTGTTTTTCGAAGAGGACATAATCCTCGTTGCCGGACTTGATACGGACTTCCGTCGCTCGGTCCGGTGCCGCGGAAACATAAGCGAGTTCGGTTCCCTCACGGTTCCAGGCCGGAGCACTGTAAAAACCTTTTTTGGAAGTGACGAGCGGGCGGCCCTGTTGTCGCTGGCTGTTGCGGTAGGCCGCTATTTCTTTGGCGTAGCGCTGGCGTAAATGACCTTTCCAGTCACGCCATAATTGGTACCAGTACTTACCAAAGACACGTTTGGCCTTGTTGTTGAGTGAAAAGAACCACAATGATGCGCCGTACTTGTGACTGAATTGCGCAATTTTATCGCGGCCGTAGGTCTCCGCCAGATAGTTCCAAAAGGCGACGCCGTAGATGTAGCCGGCTCGCCAGGCCGGCCAGTCATGCATCGACCCGGCGGCTTTATCGATCGGAAGAAATTTGTCACGGATGATGTCCGTACGGACGATCATTTCCGCGTAACTCGAACGTCCCCGGCCATAACCCGTAATCGCGGTTTCATAGTATGTCGCCATCCCTTCCGTGATCCAGGTCGGGGAGAGTGCATTCGTCGCGACGATTTTGCCGAGCAGAAACTTGAGTATCTTGGCAGGGTAACCCGCATCCGACAAATTGAGCACGTGCGTGTATTCGTGCGCAATGAGCAGCCGGAGCCAGTCGCCATAATAGTCCAAGGGGCTACCGGCCGTTGGCGGCACCATTCTTAAGATCATCAGGTTGTAGGGAATGACGGTAGCAAAACCGTTGGCTTGGTCATGTTGATCCGTCAGGACGACTTCGACTTTACCTTTTGGATAAACATTAAATTCGCGTCCGAGCGCTTGGTGCATTTCTTCCAGGATATGGGCTGAACGATGGGCGACGTCGCGATAGCCACTTTGATAATGGAGACGGAAGTGCTCGGTATGGATGGTTCGGTATTTGCTGCTCCCCGGGACGAGGCCAGCGCTTGAGACTTGAGCCAGACTCAGGACAAAAGCGAGGGCAAGGCTGAAAATGATGACCTGGCGCACGAAAGGGGAGCATATCCTGTTTTACCCAATCATTTCAATTAATTTCATCAGGATGGGCCCCATCTTTCTCCTCTTGACAGTCGGCAGAGCTCTCCGTACAGTTGCCGGTACATTTTCTTATCAAGAGTGGCTGAGGGACTGGCCCGGTGACGCCACAGCAACCACCCCATCCGGGGCAGGTGCTAATTCCAGCCCTGTGAGATGCAAAATTCATCTCATGGGGGGCAGATAAGAAGAGCAACTTTTAAGGGACCTCTTCTTAACATTATTTAAGAAGGGGTTTTTTTATAGGAACTGGAATGGCGGAATCACTACTCGACGCAACCGGCAATACGCCACTGCTGCATATCGATCTCGAAGTCCCGGAGGGGACGGTCAATCTTTATGCGAAGTTGGAGCGCTTTAATCCGAGCGTTTCGATCAAGGACAGGAACGTGCGCGCGATGATCGACGCGGCGGAACAAAGTGGGGAGCTTCAAGCGGGTGGAACCGTTCTTGAGCCCGTTGCCGGCAATACGGGAATTGCCTTGGCGCACATCTGTAACGTTCGCGGCTATCAACTTATTCTTACTATGCCCGAGGATTACATGCCGGAGCGGCGCCATATTTTAAAACGCCTGGGAATTAAGATTGAAACGACGCCGGCCGATCAGGGGATCGCGGGTGCGGTTGAGCGGGCGCAGGTTATCAAGACCGAGCATCCCGACTATTATGTGCCCGACCATTTTACCAATGAGGTGCAGGTTGAGGCGCATCGAGCCGGGTTGGTCCGTGAGATCTTGGACGATCTCAACGGGGTGTCGATCGATGCGTTTATTGGGAGTATTGGCACGGGGAGCAGTCTAGTGGCCATTGCGGAGGCGCTTAAGCCCGCCGGGACACAAATCATCGCGGTCGAGCCGGCGGCGGCGAAGCATGCGATCCAGGGAATCGGATTCGGATTCCAACCGCCCTATCTCAAGGAGGGAACGATCGATCATGTCGAAAAAGTGAGCGATCAAGATGCCGTGCAAGGCTTTCGAGAAATGGCTGCTGAGACCGGTGTGTTAGGGGGGTTGTCCTGTGGAGCGAATTACATTGTCGCCAAAAGAATGGCCCGGACCCTCGGGCCGGATAAAAATATTTTGACGGTTTTTTATGATGGCGGGGAACGCTACTTTAGTTTGGAGAAAGAACTAAAGAATGAAGGAGTAAAATCATGAGTTCTGTACGGTGGCTAAAATGTCGGGAGTGCGGGGAAAAATACGAAATTGCACCCAATCATGTCTGCGAGATGTGTTTTGGTCCGCTCGAAGTCGGCTATGACTACGAAAAAATAAAGAAAAAACTGACGCGTGAGGTGATCGAATCCCGTCCTTATACGATGTGGCGTTATCGTGAACTGTTGCCGATTGACAAAGAGCCGACGGTTGGGACGCAGGTCGGTTATACGCCTTTGATTGATGCCAAGCGCTTGGCGGGGGCTCTGGGGGTTAAAAAAGTCTGGGTCAAGAACGATGGCCTCAATCATCCTACCTTATCCTTTAAGGACCGGGTTGTTTCGGTGGCCTTGTCGAAAGCCAAAGAGTTCGGGTTTGATACGGCGTCGTGCGCATCGACCGGCAATCTTGCCAATTCCGTGGCTGCAAATGCCGCGAGTGCGGGGATGAAAAGCTATGTGTTTATCCCGCATGACCTGGAGCAGGGGAAGATCTTGGGCGCGTTGATTTACGGAGCGCGTGTGGTCGGCATCAAAGGGAATTACGACGAAGTCAACCGCCTCTGCAGTGAGATCGCGAACAAATATAAATGGGCCTTTGTGAATATCAATATTCGACCTTATTACGCGGAGGGGTCCAAGACGCTCGGTTACGAAGTTGTCGAGCAGCTTAACTGGAAGACGCCCGATCATTTTGTCGTGCCTATGGCGAGTGGGTCTTTGTTGACCAAGATTCACAAGTCGCTCAAGGAGATGGAGCAGTTAGGGCTCATCAAGAAAAGTAAAGCCAAGGTCCACGGCGCTCAAGCGACCGGGTGTAGCCCGATTGCCAAAGCTTTTAAAGATGGGATGGACTTCTTTCAACCGGTGATTCCCGATACGATCTGCAAATCGCTTGCAATTGGTAATCCGGCGGACGGGTATTATGCCTTGCAGACGATTCGTGAAACCAAGGCGGTCGCCGAAGATGTCAGTGACAAAGAATTGGTCGCGGCGATGCGGCTGCTTGCCGAGACTGAAGGCATCTTTGCCGAGACGGCTGGCGGTGTGACGGTCGGCGTGACGAAAAAATTGATTAAACAGGGAGTCATTAAAAAAGACGATACGGTAGTTATCTACAATACGGGAAATGGGTTGAAGACCCAGGAGGCGGTCCAGCCGGTCTTGCCGAAGCCGGATATTATCAAGCCGCATATTGATGAAGTCGATCGAATCTTAAAAAAGTAGGGGCGCCGCTTGCCGCGCCCGTACATGGAGGAAATATGGCAACCAAGAAGACGGTAAAAAAGAAAACCGCACGCAAGACGACAAAGCGACCGGTGACTAAGAAGGGCAAAAAGGTGAAGCGCAAAGTCTATCTGACTTTTCCACGTGCCAAGACCAAAGAAGCGATTATTTGCGACATGTATGATCGATATAAGGTGCGCTTTAATATTCGATCGGCTTCCGTTGATGATCAAATGGGTCTCATCGCCTTGGAGATGGAGGCGCCGGATTATGATACTTTAGTGACGGCGTTCAAGTATTTTGAGCGACGCGGCGTCAAGGTAGAGCCGATTGAGATCAACGTAATCGAGCCCTGATGCTGATACGCAATATACTAGAACAAGTGGGCAATACCCCACTCGTGCGGATACGTAAGGCGGGCAATGATATCCCGCAAGTGGCTTCGGGAGATGTCGAGATCTACGCCAAGCTCGAGTATTTCAATCCCGGCGGGTCGGTCAAGGACCGCGCGGCCAAACGCATGGTTGAAGAAGCACTTCGGAGTGGCGACCTGAAGCCGGGTAAAACATTGATTGATTCAACCTCCGGTAATACGGGGATTGCCTATGCGATGATCGGGGCCGCGTTGAAGTATCCGGTCGAGCTCGTCATGCCGGGCAATGTGAGTATTCAACGCAAGCAGATCATTGAAAATTTTGGGACCAAGATCATTTATTCGTCGCCGATGGATGGATCGGATGGGGCGATCGTGATGGCGAAAGAGATTTACGAGGCGAATCGGGAGAAATATTTTATGCCGGACCAGTATAACAATGATCTGAATCCGCAAGCGCACGCGGACACGACGGCGCCGGAGATTTGGGAACAGACGAATCAGCGCATCACTCATTTTGCGGCGACCTTAGGGACGAGTGGAACGTGCATGGGGACGAGTCGGGGGCTTAAAAAGTTGAACGCGGACATCGAATGTTACGCGCTGATGCCCGATGCGTCCCTGCACGGTTTGGAAGGATTGAAGCACATGCCGAGCTCGATTGTTCCCGGAATCTATCAACCCGAGACGATTGACGGGGTGATCGAGATTGAAACGGAAGCGAGCTATACATGCACGGAACGCCTGGCGGCAGACGAGGGACTTGCCGTCGGTCATTCCTCAGGCGGGGCGTTGTTAGGCGCGTTGGAGCTCGCCAAAAAAATTGATAAGGGCGTCATCGTGACGGTGTTCCCGGATCATGGAGATAGGTATTTTGCAGAACATTTTTAGGAAATTTG
This sequence comes from bacterium, assembly GCA_965216315.1. GTDB lineage: Bacteria > UBA10199 > UBA10199 > 2-02-FULL-50-16 > JAJFLM01 > CBDCFN01. Next base: position 128,636 of record CBDCFN010000016.1, read on the forward strand.
ACATGTGGGCGGGTCCTGCCCCGTCGAAGTCCTTTTGTCAGGTCGTGGGAGCCCTGACAATAAGGACTCCTCGGGTCACCCGCCGCAAGTAGTAATAGTGATGATCAAAATAGACGACAAAGTTTGGGAGCAGATGGTGCAGCAGGCAGTTGACGGCGTGCCGAGTGAGGTCTGTGGGATACTCGCCGGACCGAAGGGCGAGCGCGTCGGGACCGTCTATCATCCCTGCCGCAATATTTACGATGAGATGCACTCGAAGGATCCGGAGACCTATCCGCGGACCTCGGCGACCGCTTATTTGATCGACGGGAAGGAACAACAAGGGATCTTTGATCAAGTGAGCTCTGATGGGTTGGAGGTCAAGTCCATCGTGCATTCACACGTCGAGCACGACGCTTATTTTTCTAAGGAGGACCGTTACGTCGCGGCCCCCTGGGGCGAGCCGTTTTATCCGGAGATTTCTTATATCGTGATTTCCGTCTGGGACGGAAAGTTTAAGGAAGCGAATGAGTTTCGCTGGGACACGGAGACCAGCGACTTCATCGAGTGCAAATTAAAGTAACTGGGCGGGTCCTGCCCCGTCGAAGTCCTTTTGTCAGGTCGTGGGAGCCCTGACAATAAGGACTCCTCGGGTCACCCGCCGCACGTAATCACATTGAGTAGGGGCGCTGCTTGCTGCGCCCGATAAAGGAGAAAACAATGGCAGTCAAAGTAAGAATCCCCACGCCACTACAAAAATTAACCAACAACCAACCCGAGGTCGATGCCGCGGGTGGCAGCGTTAAGGATGTATTGGCCGATCTTGAAAAGCAATTTCCGGGCATCAAGGAACGTCTTTATGATGAGCAAGGCAATCTGCGTCGGTTCATTAATTTTTACGTGAACAACGAAGATATCCGCTTTTTAGAAGGCGAAAACACGGCCATCAAAGAAGGCGATGAAGTCTCGGTCGTGCCGGCGATTGCAGGAGGCCGCGACGTTTGAACGGAGATAATCCCGGACAGATCAAGCTCGACCTGTTGTACCGCGGGTTGAAGCTTGGTGAATGTGTTGAAGTGCCTGAGGATCCATCCGGCGCCGCTATCTTGATGCTGCCCGAAGATCTCTTGGTCAACGTGACTTTTCAGGCGCCTTACGCACAGAAGTCCCCGTATACCTTGCACAGTGACGGGGGTGTTTGGTCGCTCAAGAAAGACGGTGACACCATTCCGGTCGATGTGCTGCAGCCGTTGAAGGCGTATGAACAGACGACGTCATCCGGCATCCCGGTTTCCGATATACTCTGTGTGCATGGCGGCTTTGTGGCGGTCGAGCCGATGGGCGTGTGCCGTTTCACGAAGTCCGGTCTGGAGTGCAAGTACTGCCGGCATAAAGGCCCGCGCGTCAAGACGGCCTTTTCCGCGCGGGATCTGATTGAGGCGCTTGAAATAATCCGTAAAGAAGTTGCGATTGATATCGTTCATCTTTCTTCAGGATTCGTGGAGAGCGAAGACGGCGGAATCTTGGCATTGGATCCCTTTGTCCGGGAAATTCGCAACCACTTTAACGTCTTTATCAGTCTCGATGTGATGCCTCCGGCGCACAATGACTGGATCGATCGCACTTATGCGATGGGGGTTGACGCGGTATATTACGATATCGATGTCTTCGATCCGGATCTGTTTAAGGGTTTTTATCCGGAGAAAGAAGAGACGATACGTTTTCAGCGCTATTTGGAGGCGTTGGAGTTCGCGGCGCATACCTTTCCCAGCGGCGCGGTCTGCACGCATCTGGTGATGGGCTTAGAGCCACTGGAGTCCACGTTGCGCGGGATTAAAACGCTGACCAAGATGGGTGTCTTGCCGGTGTTGACGTTTTTTAGACCCTTGCCGGATTCGGACCTTAATAAAAGGTGGAAGCTGCAAGAGTCGGATGTCGCCCCTTTGTATAGTGATCTGTATAAACAGGTCGTTAAGCATAAGATCAATCCGACCTGGATCCGCCAATATGACGTCCTGCTCACGCCACTCGAAGGGCGCTTTTTTGCCGGTGGTAAACAGAAGTCCTGGCGGGTGATGCAACAGAATTTTTATAAAACCGCGATCGGGCGCAAGACACAGCTGGGCTTGGCTTCGATGCGACGTAATTTGCGAGTCAAAGAGATTAAGAAGGCGACATGAATCCGGAACCAAATGTCATTATCGATCGGCGACCCCTTTGGATCGTGATGCTCACCCGTGGGTATCGCTATTTGTTGATGGGGGCCCTCGCGATTTTTGCGATCCAAATGAGTTTATCTGCGCCGCCGGCAGGACTGACCCTCGAAGCGTGGCGCGTCATCATCCTCTTTGTGATGTGCATTGTCCTCTGGATCTTTCAACTAATTCCCTTGGCGATGACCGGCCTGTTAGCGATTGCCGCACAGCCTTTGATGGGCATTGCGACCTATAAAGAGGCCTATTCGTCCTTCGGTCATCCGACGGTGTTCTTTCTGTTGGGCGTGTTTATCTTGGCCGGTGCCTTTATGAAGACAGGCCTGTCGACGCGGCTGGCGATTTGGATGCTGCGCGGGGCGGGGCGCAATCCGCGCCGGATGATCTTACAGATCATGGGGACCTGCACGCTGATGAGTTTTATCATGAGCGAGCATGCGGTCGCGGCGATGATGTTTCCCATTATCCTCGAGTTTGCCCGGGCGCTCGCCTTCGTGCCTTATGGCGGGAGTTATGGGCGTTTGCTCTTTTTGTCGATGGCCTGGGGCTGTGTCATCGGCGGGATCGGGACGTTGCTGGGTGGAGGACGGGCCCCGTTGGCGATTGGTTTTCTGGAAGAGTTTACCGGTGACTCGATCGCCTTTTTGGAATGGATGGTCATGATGGTTCCCGTCGTCGTGATCATGTTTGTCGTTGGCTATGTGATGTTGGTGCGGCTCTTTCCCGTTGATGTCGATACGGTTGAATCGATTGAGGTAGAATTGCAAAAAAAGAAGGAAGCCCTTGGTCGGATCAAACCCGCGCAACAAATTGTCGCCTTGATTTTTGCGGCGGCGGTATTGGGTTGGATGCTGCTCGGTCACCAAGTGGGCATGGCGACGGTTGCGATGTTGGCCGTGATGGGCCTGTTTGTCTTTAATGTCGTGCGCTGGGTGGACCTGGAAGCCTACGTCAATTGGGGGGTGATTCTCCTGTATGGGGGAGCCATTGGTCTCGGGGCAGCGCTCCACCGCACCGGTGCCGGTGAATGGCTGGTGCAGCAGTATGTCCTGCCGCATGTCGGCAGTCCGTTTGCCTTGGTCCTGGTCTTTGCGGTGACGGCCGTCTTGATGACGGAGGCGATCAGTAATTCGGCGGTGGTGGCGGTATTGATCCCGATTGCCCTCTCCGTGGCCGGAAAATACGGCATTGACCCCAAAGGGATGATTTTCCTCATTGCGGGCGGGTCGGGTTTGGCCTATTTGCTCCCGATGTCGACGCCGGCGATTGCGATTGCCTATTCCTCGGGATACTACAATTTAAGGGCAATTGCCGTGCCGGCAGTCCTATTGCATATCGTGTCGATCGCCGTTATGTTGCTGGCCGCCTGGCTCTGGTGGCCCTTGTTTGGGGTCAGGGTATTTTGATTCCCTCTCCTTGCGAAGGAGAGGGCTAGGGAGAGGTCTTTAAGTGACCTCCCCTCAATCCCCTCCTTACTAAGGAGGGGAAGTTGAGGTTATGAAGAACACGTTATTAGTACTATCGACTGCCGCTCAATCGCCGAAGGCGACCGACGTGGCTTTGAACATCGCCAAAGAACAGGGTGGTACGCTGATCGTTCTCTTCGTGGCGGATGTCGATATGACGGCGACGATCTTCGATCGCCTCGAAGGGACGACGATGATCGGTGAGAGTCAGGGCCAAGCGGTGCAGTGTGCCTTGCTGGAAGAGTATAAGCGGCAAGGGGAACAGCAGTTGGCGATGATCAAGAAACGCGCCGAGGAGCAAGGTATCCCGACCGAAACAATTTTTAAAATGGGTGGCTTTGCCGATGAATGTATCGCCGCGATTCGCGGCAATGAGATTGAGACGACGGTGTTGACGCGTACGCGTCGCTCCCAGCTCTCGCGCTTCATTTTCGGCTCCCCGATTAAAAAAATACAGGACAACGTCGACTGTCAGTTTGAGATTGTTGATTTGGATTAATAATTTAGGAAGGAAATACAATGACACAGATAGCAGCCCACGGCGGCACTTTAGTAAACCGCATCATTGAAGGGGAAGAGCGCGACAAGCTCTTGAGTGCTGCGGCCTCGATGCCGGCAAAAGTTTTAAACGAACGTGAGATGAGTGATCTCGATATGATCGCCGCGGGCGGATTGTCTCCGCTGGAAGGCTTCATGACCCAGTTGGAGTATGACAGCTGTGTCGATCGCATACGTCTTCCCAATGGATGCGCATGGTCGATCCCCATCGTCCTGTCGGCGACGGAAGAAGAAGCGGAAGCGTATCAGGAAGGATCCGATATCCGCTTGGATGATGCGGCGGGCAATCCGTTGGCGATTCTGCATCTCGAAGAAAAGTACGCGGTCGATAAGGACAAAGAGGCGCAGAATGTCTACCGCACCACCGATACCGCGCATCCGGGAGTCGCGGTTATCAAGGAGATGGGCAATATCTACCTCGGTGGCAAGATCTCGATGCTCAATCGGGTCGTCTACGAAGACTTTCCGAAATACCGGCTCGATCCCGCGCAGACGCGCGAAGCCTTCAAAAAGCGTAAATGGAATACCGTCGTTGGGTTTCAGACCCGTAACCCGATTCACCGGGCGCATGAATTTATTACCAAATGCGCCTTGGAAGCGGTGGACGGTTTGTTGATCCACCCGCTCGTCGGAGCGACTAAGCAGGGCGATATCCCGGCGGATGTCCGGATGAAGTGTTACGAGGTCTTGATGGAAAATTACTATTCCCAAGATCACGTCATGCTTTCAGTGTTGCCGGCGGCGATGCGTTATGCCGGTCCACGGGAGGCGATTCATCACGCGATCATGCGTCAGAACTACGGCCTGACGCATTTTATCGTCGGACGAGACCATGCCGGTGTCGGCGATTATTACGGGACCTATGATGCCCAGCATATTTTCCGTGAGTTCAGTCGCGATGAGTTGGCGATCGAGCCGCTGTGCTTCGAGCACTCCTTCTTCTGCAAGAAGAACGGCGAGATGGCGACCAACAAGACCTCTAACTCCGGCAAGGAAGAACGCTTCTTCTTGTCGGGAACCAAGGTTCGCGACATGCTCGCCAAGGGCGAACGCCCCCCGGCGGAGTTTACCCGGCCGGAAGTCGCCGACATCCTCGTCGAAGCGATGAAAGAATCCTAAGTTCTGGCCCCGTGAGAGGGGTTTTTTACACTCTCACGGGGTTTCTTGCCTATATATTGTGCACTGCGTCAAAAAGTTCGCAACTTTTTATCGAAGCGGACGAGCAAGGGCCGTTCCTCAAGAATTTGGACAGTCATTTATTAATTTAGTGAAGGGGTGTGTATGCCGGGAAGTGTTTATTTCAGTGTGGCGCAGGGCCAATTATTTGGATTTATGTCCGCGATGAGTCGGGTGGATGCTGCGCGGATTCAGACGGATCCGTTTGCGCTGACTCAATTGGATGGCAGCACCTATGCGCTCATGAATCCGGATACGACCGTGGCCTTGGATGTGTCCCACCTGGCGGCGGCAGCGTATCTGTTTCGTCTGGGTGAGACCGAGGCCCAGTTGATCCGGGCCCTGGATGTCGAGCCCGATGACCTCACGAGGCATGAAAATGCGGAACACCCGCTAATAGATTTTTTCGCCGACCAAGATCTCGCCTGGAAACGTTTGACTGAGTTCGCGCCGATCGCGATCGACGACCTGGCGGCGATTCGCTTGGCACGTCAGGCGGCCGATCGCAAATTGAGTCGCTGGGCCCGCGTCGTTGCGGGAGACCTCCAAACGCCTTCTATTGATGACGCGACGGAACAGCTCAATAAGGCCCTGGCCGACTTGAGCTTTGAGTGGCTGTATCGAATCAATGTCGCGCAGTTTGCGTATACGTTTGTATCCGATGATCCGCGGAAGGCACTCCGGGCCTACTACGATGAGGGGGTTCGGATCGAACGTCGAGACATGGTATTACGCGAAATTGAAGAATCTCTGCGTATTCTCGTCGGAAATGACGGGTAGTCGTTGATTCTCTAGGATCTCCCCTATAGAATGGATTCATGTTTTCCAAAGAGAAGGCGGCAAACTACCTAGGAACGGCCTTAAGCCAGGGAGGCGATTGGGCGGATGTCTTTGCGGAAGAGACCGTCAAACACCATGGCCTGCTCTCCGATGCCTCGATCAAGACCGTCTCGCAAAACCAGCTTGCGGGTGCCGGCATTCGCGTCGTCAAAGATCAACAAGAATATTACGCCTACACCAATGATCTCAGTGATGCGGGCATGCTCAAGATTGCCCGTGAAGTTGCGGACTCGATTGCGGCGGAAAAGAAAGATGTTAAGATTGCTCTCGAAGCCGAGAGCCATGAACCTCAACACGATCCCCAACATTTTCCCGACAAGGTGACCTGGCATCAGAAGATTGAGCTGTTGCGCCAGGCCGACGAGATCTGTCGCGCCCAATCCCCGCAAATCGTCCAGGTCAACGTCGACTATGTCGATGAAACCCAGCGCATTCTCGTTGCGAATTCGGACGGCTTGTTCAAAGAAGACGCGCGCACGCGCGGACGCTTTGCAGTCACGGCAGTCGCCGGCGAAGGGGACAACAAACAATTCGGTTACGAGGCGCCCGGGGCGCATAAAGGTTTTGAATTTTTTGAGGCCCTGGACGTCAAGGACATCGCTCAAAAGGCCGCCGAGACGGCATTGAAAATGCTCAAGGCCGACTATGCGCCCCAAGGGGAGATGACGGTGATTATCGATTCCGGTTTTGGCGGCGTGATCTTTCACGAGGCCTGCGGGCACGCCTTGGAGGCGTCGGCGGTCGCGCGCAAGGCGACGGTGATGGCTGACAAGTTGGGACAACAAATCGCGGCGCCCTGTGTCTCGGCCGTCGATGACGGGACGCTCATCCATGAATGGGGGTCCAGCAATATTGATGACGAGGGCATTGTGACGCGACGCAATCTGTTGATCGAAGACGGGGTGTTGCGGTCTTATCTCGTCGACCGCCTGAACGGCGAACGCATCGGGCTCGAGTCGACGGGCAGTTCGCGGCGTCAGTCCTATCGATTTGCACCGACCTCGCGCATGAACAATACCTTTATCCTGCCGGGCAAGGAGCACTTGGCCGAGATGATTGCGAATACCGAGTATGGTTTGTATGCGAAGAAGATGGGGGGCGGATCCGTCAATCCGGCGACGGGTGAGTTTAACTTTGCAGTGCAAGAAGGGTATCTGATTCGCAACGGTAAGTTGGCGGAGCCGGTGCGCGGGGCGGTGTTGATCGGCCGTGGTGAAGAGATCCTGATGAATATCGATATGGTCGGGAAAGAAATGAAGATGGCACAGGGCATGTGCGGGGCCGCCTCGGGTTGGGTCCCGGTCAACGTCGGTCAACCTGCCATCCGCGTGCAGAACCTGCTCGTCGGGGGTCAGTCGAGTGGGTAAAATCTTAGATCTTTTCGATGCCGCCCTGAGCGAAAAATCCGGACCTGAAATCGAACACATTCTGTTAGCGGGACATACCAACAGCCAACGCGCGGTGTCCCTCTACGCAGGCAAGATCGATTCGGTCGAGATCGCGGATGAGATCAAGATCGGCGTGTGGCTGCGCACCAAGGGCCGCTGGGGGTGTGCGACCTTGGAACAAGTCGAGGCCGAGGCGCTTGATCGCGCGATCCAGCAGGCCGTGCTCGCGGCGGAGTTTAGTGACCCGGATCCGGATTACAGTCTCGCGCCGCCGGAAGAGGTCGCGACCCATTACGAGCCGGATGCCGCGATTCTTGAATTGGGCATGGGGGATTTCGAGGAGATTGCGCACCAGATGGAGCAGCAGGCGCAGGACACCTCGCCCTTGATCAAGAACATTCCGCGTATTGGGTGCGGCTCGTCGAGTCGCTCGCATGTGATTGCCAATTCCGAAGGGGTGCGCATCATCGAGCGGAACAATTTCTTGAAGGCCGGTCTCTCGGTCATGGCCTGCGGCCCGGACGAGCGCATGGTCAATTGTTATGAGATCAATTATTTTCCCGACCGTGCCTCGTTTGATCCGCAGGGAACGGTCGCGGAAGTCGCAGAGGAAGCGGTGGCACGCGTGGAACCGCGCGGCGTCAAGAACGGAACCTGGCCGGTGATCTTCGATGCGCGCACGGCGGCGCAATTGCTGAGTACGTTCTCGAGTTGTTTCAGTGGCGATGCCCTCTATCGCAAGTTGACGCGACTTGAAGGCAAGTTGGGGCAACAGATTGCGAGTGAGATGGTGTCCGTTGCCCAAAAGAGTTTGATCGGTTTGGTGCGCCACGCCTATGACGCCGAGGGAACGCCTTGTCAGGATAAGTATCTTATCCACCAAGGGCGCTTTGAGACCTTCCTTAATAATAGATACACGGCCAAGCGGAATCAGATGGAGTCGACGGGTAATGCCGACGGGGCGATCGGTGAGGCGCCGGGTGTCGCACCAACCAACTTCTACTGGGACGCGGACGGCGTACCGGTGACCAATCTCTATGAAGAGATGGGGACAGGCATCCTTATTAAGGAGTTACACGGGGCCTCGGCCTCGCCGATTTCCGGGGACTTTTCTTATGGGGGGCTTGGGTATTGGGTCGAGAATGGGAAGATCGATCATCCTATTGCGGACTTTACCATCGCGGGCAACTTCTTTGACTTGCTCAAGAACATCATCGGGTTAGGGGATGACCTGCGGTTCGTCTCGCCGCATGCTTCCGGATCCTGTGGGGGGCGCTCCTTGTTCGTTAAGTCCTTGGCGGTTTCGGGGAAATAGGCGTCTCAAAATGAGACTCTTTTCAATTTAAACCATTCTATTTATTTGAATTTTAATGACATTTATTTGGCATCCGAATTGCTAGTTATTAGCAATCATGACCAAAAGTCTCACGAATATCGAGCAGTGGATTTATGCAATACGAGGTCAGCGTGTCATTCTGGATGAGATATTGGCAGAACTCTACGGCATCGAAACAAAACGACTTAATCAACAAGTTCGGCGCAATATAAAGAGATTTCCAGCAGATTTTATGTTTCAGCTAACGTCCAAGGAAAATGACTCTTTAAGGTCACAATTTGCAACCTTAAAGAAAGGTCGAGGAACGCACCGTAAATACCTGCCTCTTGCCTTTACAGAACAAGGAATTGCCATGCTCTCCAGTGTGCTCAATACAGACAAAGCGATCCAGGTCAACATCGAGATTATGCGAGCCTTCGTGCAGATCCGCCGCATGGCCTCCTACCATCATGATCTGGCCGTCCAGATAGGGCGGCTTGAGAAAAAATACGATAGCAAATTTAAGGTCGTTTTTGAGGCGATTCGCAAATTGATGGAACCGCCACGGAAAAAATCACGGAAGATTGGGTTTTAAAATCCACTTCGACCTGCTCAAGAACATCATCGGCTTCGGCGACGACCTGCGTTTCGTCTCGCCGAGCGCCTCCGGTTCCTGCGGCGGACGTTCCCTCTACGTCAAGGCGCTGGCGGTGTCGGGAAAGTAGGAAAGGCCCTTTTTCCCTTTATCGTTGCCCATGCCTTTAACCGTCCCAAAATGAAACCCTCCTTTGTGTCCTAACCAGCTAAGTCATTGAAATCTAAACAACACGCTTTTGGCACAGCCCTTGCTTAAATGATGGCAACAGGTGGCACAGGGCCCCTTGCAAATAATATCATAAATGATATCATCATATGGGAATCAAAGATAAGCTCAAGGCGGGTAAGCCCTTAACGTTCAGGGAAGCGGAAGTACTTCTTAAGGAGATGGGTTTCACCTTGAGTCACATCAAAGGCAGTCATCATCACTGGGTGCGGGGACAGGAGATTTTTACTTTGCCACGACACGGCAAGGAATTGAAACGCTGGGTGACTCGTGAACTGAGGAAACGATACGATGCCGAAGAAAAGACATAACGCGCGCGAATATCCTTTTGTTATTAGCTATGACGCGGCAGACCAGGTCTACATTGCGCGGGCCGTCGATCTCGCGGGCTGTCACTCCGATGGGGCGACACCGGAGAAGGCCGTCCGACGCATCTATGAAGCGATTGAGGGTTGGCTGGAGACCGCGCGTAAAAAACGCATCCCTATTCCGGCGCCCTCCCGACTCCAGGCCCAACCCAAGAAGTTCCTCTTGCGTATCGAGCCGCACAACGTCACCAAGCTGGAAACGATGGCGAGTTATAATAAAAAATCCCTGAATAAACTGATCAATGAGGCGATTGAGGGGCTTTGAAATGGGGAATAGAAAAGGGCAAAGGTTAATGGGAAACGGTGATCTTGCCCCTTGCCCATTTTTTCAGGGGATGAGTTGAGGTTTGTTTCGCCTTCAGCTTCTGGGCCTTTTGGGGGACGTTCCCTCTACGTCAAGGCGCTGGCGGTTTCGGGGAAATAAGAGCGGGAAAAGGGGAAAGGCAAAGGGAAAACGTTGCCCTTTTTCCGTTTACCTTTGCCCCGTTCTCCCCTTGTTTGGGTTACCCCTTCCCCGTACCAAATTGAAATCCTCGAGTTTCATTATGAGATGATATAGCTTGCTGCTGATGGCTTCGGCATGATCAAGCAATTGAGCATGTAAATCCCTGCACGAGAATCCTGCCAAACAACTAGATCTTCGAAGCGGCGAATAGATGGCATGCTTGGGTTAAGAGCAAAATTGATGCCAAGTGGGGAAGGGGAGCGGGAAAAGTGAAATGGTCAAAGGGAAACCTTGTCCATTCATCATTTCCCATTGCCCGTTCTTCCCTTGCCCCGTTTTCCCCCTAGGATATTGGGTCGAGAACGGTAAGATCGATCATCCGATCGCTGATTTTACCATCGCAGGCAACTTCTTTGACCTGCTCAAAAACATCATTGCCTTCGGCGAGGACCTACGTTTCGTCTCGCCCCATGCCTCCGGTTCCTGCGGGGGGCGGTCCCTCTACGTCAGGGACTTGGCGGTGTCAGGGGAAATAGTAGTCTAGGTTATGATTGAAATCCCACGGCGCGGAGCAGGTACTAATTTGCATCCGTACCCCAAGGCCTTTAGTGCATTGAACAGGACATCATAGGTCAGCTTGGCTGTGCCGATCCCCGATTCTATTTGGGCGACGCGGCTCTGGCTGACATCGAGTATTTTGGCGAACTCGACCTGTGTCAGCTTTTTTTTGATGCGTAGCTCACGAATCAGTTCCATCAAATGCTGCTTGGCTCGTACTTCATCAATATCAATGCCGAGATCGCTTGCTATTTCTTTAGCCGATGTCTTCTTCCAGGGCATGCTAAACCTCTTTCAATCTTTTTAAGATAACCTTTTTCTCGCGCTCCGGGATCTTTTGCGTTTTTTTTCGAAAAGCATGGAGCAAGAAGATGGCATCCCGTTTCTTTAAATAATAAATAATCCTCGCGATTCCGGCCCGATCACGGAGCCTTAGCTCATGCAAACCCCTCTGTATTCCTGGCAAGGGCTTGGAGATGGGTGGCCCCAGCGTTTGTCCCCGCTCCAAGAGAGCGATGGCATCAACGAAATCCTGCCGCGCTCGAGATTCCAGGTCGGCCACAAATTCTTCGACCGGACTGCGCCCGCTACGGGTTACATAATACTTTATCGGCATCTTCTATTATAAGTTGCTGCTAATATTAGTCAAGACTAATACTTTTATTCTTGTTGAAAATAGCTAAGCAAATACGATGCCAAGGTCGAAAAGAACGTAAGTGGTTGAAATCAGGGGTGTGAGTACTTATGAATGAGCGTTGCCGAGTCCGAGAATGCGACGACGCCGTCTCATTTTGGCTTCTATCGCTGCGCGGGTGAACTGCGCTTCGTCTCACCGAGTGCTCTCTCTACGTCAAGGCCTTGGCAGTTGCGGGAAAGTAAGGACGGTCAACGGCTAAAGGCAAACGTTGTTCCTTGCACACTCGTCTTCTCCTTCCTTTGATGTCACGAACTGTGATTTCAAAGATTAGTAAGGCACCTCTTGACAATCGGCAAAAATATCGGCAATAATACTATATATTTACGGCCTAATTCCCTTATAATATGTTGAAATAATTGATAAATATAGAGATATCAGATGGGCAAAAATATAGGCAAAAGTGAGCCGGTTTCATTGATGGAACCGATGATGCCGGCAGAGGGGTGCCGGGTGCTCGAGGACTTGGCGGTGGAACTGACGGAGCGGTCCCACCGTTTGGCGGGGCATATTCATCCTGTGGTGCAGCGCTCCGTCGGTGACTTGGTGCGTGCAATGAATTGCTATTATAGTAATTTGATTGAAGGGCATGACACGCATCCCCGCGACATTGAGCGCGCTTTGGCGCAGGATTTCTCCACTCAACCGGAACAACGTGAACTGCAATTAGAGGCCAAGGCTCACATCGAAGTTCAGAAGATGATTGATGAAGCCCCTGCGAACGCACAGCTCATGTCGGTGGATTATATTTGTTGGCTGCATCAAGAATTTTGCAGGCGTCTTCCAGAGGAAATGTTGTGGGTGGAAGATCCCGATACCAAAAGAAAGATCAAAGTGGTTCCTGGTGAGTTGCGGAATGAAACCGTCACAGTCGGCCGACATATTCCGCCGCGCCCCGAGCATCTTGGCAAATTCATGGCCCGATTCGAAGAGGCTTATCAACCGGATCGACTCTCTAAGTTGAAGCGGGTCCTCGCTGTGGCGGCCTCTCATCATCGCCTCTTGTGGATTCATCCTTTTTTTGATGGCAACGGACGCGTCACGCGGCTGCTTTCTTATACCTATTTGAAATATATCGGACTCAGTAGCGGCCTTTGGTCGGCGTCTCGAGGACTGGCGCGCACGGTTAGTGAATATCGGACGCGCCTTGAAGCCGCCGATAGCGCGCGCGCCGGTGATTTAGACGGTAGAGGGAGTCTCTCCTTGCAAGGCCTCGCGGATTTCTGTCGCTACTTTCTAAAGACTTGTATCGATCAAGTCGAATACATGGGGGGATTGCTCGATCCTACTGAATTCTTGAGACGGGTACAAATATTCTGTGAAGAAGAGGAACATGCGGGTCGGCTTCCCAAGCGATCTTTTCAATTGCTCCGTGAAGCTTGGCTGGTGGGCACGTTTGAAAGAGGGCGTGCTCTAGAACTGACAGGTTATGGTCAGCGTCAGGCACGAACCGTTCTCAACGAATTAGTGAAACAAGGGTTATTGACTTCGGATACGCCGAAAGGACCAGTCCGCTTGAACTTTCCAATCCACGTTGTTGAACGTTGGTTTCCTAACCTTTATCCGGTTACCTAACAGTTTAGCGCAGTTTCTTCGGAGTGCTCGGAGAGAATTTAAAAATCCGTTCGGTTGGTGCGGTGTCGGATTGAGGTATTTCGAGTGGGTCCGGTGTCAGTTGAGAGTTGTCTTTGCTCGCCCGTTCAGCGCGCGCCTTGAGGAAATCTTCAATGCTTCCGCCGGAGGCAAGGGTCTGGGCCAGCGGCCAATGTTTATCGGCCATAACTTTTCGGCCGGCCGGAATAAATTCGAGGAAGCCCGCGTTGATTTGCATGTCCGGGTTCTTTTCGGAAGTCCGCGTGCGGACGTAGGAGAGCAAACAGCCGGCCTGAATCGGACCGCCCCGCCGCCTAGCGCCCAGATCGACGTAGCCACATTCAAAATGACGGACCCGCGTTCCATTAATGACGTCGAGCGGCACGCTCACGCGCTCGACGCGTTCTTTCAGCTCCGCCCAGGGTAACACTTCCTGCTTGGGGCCGCCCGTGGCAACTTGGTAGCGCGGCCAGTCGCCTTCGAGTGAAACAAGATTGCCTAAGTTGTCGAACCAGACGCGCACGCGTGAACCGGGCCCCACGACGGGGACGCCGTTCACCTTCCGACCGAAGATGGCGATGTTGGCGACGTACACCGGTTCCGGGGTTGCTGCTTCGGGAGTCGTCGCCGGGATGCCGGTTAGTGCTGCATTTTGGGGTGGCGCGGGAAAAGCCATGTTTTTGAGAAAGCGCGTGCCGCGAAAGGTCAATTCTTCCTGAGCACCGAGCGGAATGAGATCTTTGAGTTGGCCAATCACTTGGCGGCCCCGGTTTTCCAATTCCGCATCGCTCATGCGGCCTTTCTCGCGGCCCTTAGCGATGTAGTCGGGATTGTCGAGGTCGCCGCGAAAGCGGAACTTGCTGCCGTCGGCGAAGAATTCGGCATAGCTGGCGCCGTTTTTATAAAAATCACGGTTGCCTGCAGTTTCGCGTTTGACCGCCACCAGACCCTTCGCGACGAAGCGCTCGCCAAAACGTCCGTCGAGTTTTTCGATCAATTTTTTGGCTATCGCTTCGCGACCGTCCGCAGGGAGTCGCGTCAGCACCGAGACGCTATCGATAGGGAAACCGCTCTGCAAGGCAGTCTCCTGCTGCGCCTGTCGGTACGCGGACGGCCCGGCCCAAACGGTTGAACCGAGTAAGGTGAAAGCGAGCAGGCTCAAAAATGTCATCTTCATCATGCGTGCCTCAGTCATCATCAATCCAACTCATGCAGAGATACTCGATCGTGTCGTCGCGCACTCGTGCGTAATTTTTAAAATTCTTCCAGGTCAGGGTGTCTCGACGCAGTCCGCAATTGGTCGCCGCACTGACGTTTGTCGTATATCCGCTGGCCATCACCGCCACCGGTTGATCGTCCAGGTCCTCGAAAATGCCGTCGTACCAGGCCCACTTGACGCTCTTGCCGTCTTGGAGTCCTTCGGCGTATTCGGTGGCGGCCTCCGGATAGGGGTAAATAGCGATGTCGTACATCCCCAGGGCCATCATCAGCCCGCCACGAAAGGTATTGATCCAACGCTGATAAGTATACTCATCAATCTGGAGCATGCTGCAGGCGACGAGGGTCAAAAAGGCGAGCTTCGTGCCCTCATCGCCAAAGCGCCAGCCCTCCCGGTTCGTACAGATGTTGACGTCCTCGTTCCACGCGCTGAGACAGGCCTCATCTTTATTCACTGCGCCATGGGTCGTGATCATGGCGAGGTCGACGGCATCCAAGCCCCCGTACTGGCACTGGTCACACCAGGAAGAAAAATATTGTTTAGGATTCTTCAGATTCGTCGAATAGAGTTTAGTGTCGGTATTGTCCAAGACGTTAATGAACTCGCTGACAAAACCATTGGTTTCCCAGAGCAGCTGTTGCCAGTCGTTCTCAAAGCTTTCCTGGCTGCGGACACCGAAGCACTTGCCGGGACAGGTATAGGCCGGTTCCGGCTCTTCTTGGATATTAAAGTACCAGATCAAAGGTTGCAGGAGTTGACCGCCGTCGACGGCTTGAGGCCCGTTGTCCATGTGATAGATGGTGACCTTATATTGGACGCCGTCTTTTAAAGGTTGTTCGGGCGTAAGTACGAGCCCCTTGTAGTAGGACGCAACCTGGACCGGTACGGTTTGGGGCTGCGCCCAGCCGACATAGGGATGGGGTCTCTCCAGTTTGACGGAGCCGGCGATTGACGCCGGATCGACGTTGCGATCGAAGATGATCAACACGTAGAAAAAGTCATCGAGGGCGACGACGTCATCGGGTCCGGGCTGGCGGTCCTCGACGTGAAAGGCGATTTGGATCTTGTCGTCCCAACGTTCGGCGGCAATATTGGGTTTCCTGAGATCCGGATGGATGCGTCGCAGCCGGTCCATTACATCCGTTTGCTTTAATAGGAGCGGCGCGGTGGATGGTCTGGCTTGTTGTTCGGCGCCGCGCGCATTCTCTTGAGATGCCTCTTGTGAAGATTCCGTTGTGTCTTGCGTGGATAGCGTCCGGTCCGAACCCGTTTCCATTCGATACAGGCCTGTGTCCGCGGCAGCCGCAGGGGGAGCCGAAAGTACGCCCAGGAGACAGAGCAGCGTCATTAGTATGCGGAGGTCTCCTGTTAGCACCCGGCCGGAGTTTGTTTGGTTTGATTTCGTTTTCACGCGGCTCCTTTGTGTTGGCCTATAAAATGTTGCAAGACATGTGCCAGCTTTCGGGAAGAGTTTGGTAAATAAACGTTTTAAATACAGAGGGTTAGCACGACGGCTCTTTGGAAGGCGTTATCAAAATGATAATATTTTCATTTTGATAATGATGACCCATGCACTGAGTGGCGCGCTGGAGCCGGGAGACGAGGACGTACCGTCTTATTCAGTTAAGTCGAGAAAACGGACACGGGTGACAATTCGACGACGATCATCAATAACCTCTTATCAAGTGGGGGTTGAACGTGGATTTCTTCTTTAAATTGTATGGCGATTTGCCCAAGCAAGGCCCTGGGAGTAAAGAATGTACTTTAAAGGCTCTGCATGCCATACCCGAGCATGAAAACTTTAAACATATCTTAGATGTGGGCTGTGGAACTGGAAGACACACAATACTGCTTGCCGAAAATACCTCTGCCAAAATAACCGCGTTAGAATTTTATGATCAACAAATAGCAAGGCTGAGCAAAACTGTGCAGTTGGCCAATCTTTCTGGGCGTATTGGGATAGTTAAAGGAGATATGGGTGATCTTTCATTTGCCAACGAAAAATATGATCTTATTTGGTCTGAATGTTCAATCTACAATATTGGGTTCGAAAGGGGACTCAGTCATTGGAAGAATTATCTCAAGGAAAATGGTTATCTGGCTGTGTCTGAAGTCGTTTGGTTGACAGAGACTCCATCAAAAGAAGTCAAAGAATGGTGGGATGAGGAATATCCTGACATTCAAACCGTCGATCAGAAAATCGATATAATTAAGCGATGTGGCTATGAGTTGTTAACTCATTTTGTCGAACCTAAAAATAATTGGTGGGAAGGTTATTACGACCTTTTAGCGAAGCGAATTGCAAAATATGAAGATGTAAAGGTTAACAAAGCAGAACAGGAAATCATCTCCATGACCAAAATGGAGATAGATATGTTTAAGAAGTATTCCGATCAATATGGCTATGCTTTTTTTGTTATGAGAAAAAAAGCATAAACACGACTCAATCAGAATGACACGATCTGTAAATAAATTGTAAAACGCACCCGCGTCTTTTTGCATTCGTTTAGTCGACCTTTCGGCTCCTTCAGCCGATGATGACTCTAATGAAACGAGTCGCTGTCAACGTCGCGTGGTTGGGGATGTGGTTGGGATCCATCGCTATTACCCTCTCCAGTCTGGTCTATTTTATCCCCGGCGAACGGGCCGCCTTTATCATCGAGAAACTCCCCTTGGCGGCGGAAGGGTTGTTCGTTTTGGTTTTGCGCCTTCACGTCATCGCTGCGGCCTTGTGTCTGCCCGGCTGTCTGTTGCTGACCTCAAAGACCGTGCTCCGGCGCTGGCCTGGCCTGCACCGTTGGGGCGGACGCGTGGTCGGCAGCCTGGTGATTTTCGTGTTGGTCCCGACGGGGTTTTATCTCGCCTTTTTCGCCCGCGGCGGTTGGGGTGCTACCTTGGGATTCATACTGACGGGCGCGATCGCGCTGGGTGCGATGCTGCAAGCGATTCGGACCGCGCGCGCGAAGCGTTTCGCGACGCATCGCCGTTACGTCTTCCATGTGCTGGGCCAACTCAGCGTTGCCGTGACGTCGCGTACGCTGTTGTTTGGACTCGAATCAGCCAATCTCGACCCCGATTTTGCGTACCTGGTCAGCTTGTGGGTTCCGGTGGTCGGTACATTCATTTTAGTCGAACTGTTGGGCGCGCCCGTCCGGGCTCCATTTATTAACAGGAGGTCTTATGAAAAATTATTTCACCGTAATAATGCTCTTGGCGACGGCGCTGACGCCGCTCTTAGCGGACGCGGCTGACCGCTTCGAACGTTCCGCCCGCTCGACCCTGCAGGCGGAACTCTTAGCGCCCCTTGAACTCAAGGAGTCCAAGCGCTCGCGTTTCTCCCGGGCGATGTTGCCGCCCCAGGCGCGGCGCATTCGGATGACAGGCCGGAGGCCCCAGACTGATCGTCAAGGCCGCCGTTTCATTATGTTTGCCGTCGACGAGAGCCACGCCAAAGACGCGGCCGAAGATCAGTGGTTTAAGAACGCGATTACCGGTTGCGTGTATCCGGTGAGTGGCGAGGTCTTGGTGAAACGCGGCGAGGTTTATTATGCCGCTCCGATGATGTGGGGCAAAGCTGTGCCGACCGCGCCGTCGCATGTCTGCCGGCCCGCTTCAATTTGATTTCACGTGCTGTTCCTCCCTTTGTAAAGGGGGAGATCACGATATTCACTCGTTTACTTCAGTGAACAGAAAATAATTTCCCATAACATCTTTCTTCATCGGCGGTCGATAAGGGGCCCTGAGAGGAGCGTTTAATATGACGTCGATGTTTGGAATTTTTTGCTCACCTTTATTAAGTGGGAGCCAACTTCTCGGCTCGCAACGGATGGCTGAAATTCGTGTTGCAGGAGCAGCAGAAGGCTATCGTGGGCCTAGCCTCGATGATTATGTGCGCATTACGGCGCAGAGTGAGCAGTTCCGAAATATCGGAAGCAACCTCGGCCTCGTAGGCGATGAACTCGCAGGCTATGTAAAACACCGTGAGTGTAATCTTGCTTGGCGCCAACATCGCGAGGCCCATGGACTTCTCCACCATGGAATATTCAAAGCCGAGTTTGCGAAATTTGAAGCGCTAACCAAGGTCAAATCACTAGAAAAACTGCGTGCTGAATGGGATTTCGAGCGTCACGGGCCAGCTTGGCCCTTTGGGGTCACTCGCGGTTATTCATCAGCCCAATCAAACTATATCGGGCAGTTGCTCTATGGAGCTGCCATCATTGCAGTCGACAAAGGAAAATAATAACGTCCGTGTCGCGGATGAGGTTTAGGCTGTATACTCGAGGAAACAAATAGAGCTGCTTCATCACGTTTAGGCGCAACATCCACACAAGAATAGCGAGACATACTGCATGATTATTGCAAGCGGAGTCATTAATTCATCCATGGCCTCCATCTTGGCGAGTAGTGCGTTTGACTCGAACAACCCGATACGCAATCGGACCCAATTTGTTTCCGCCACGTCACCGCCTCTCTGGCAAAAGGTGGCGCCGCTATTGATTTCAACGTTAAGCCTGTTTGGTTCCGCTTGTGATTGCGGCGACGGTCGCAGTGCTGCGCCAACGGCGGCAATCACTAGCAGTGCGCCGTCGGCGCCGGTTGAACCGACCGATCCGACGCGCCGGCAGAATCTGGATTTTCAAGGCCAGCCGGGACACGGTAGCATTCAATTCATCCGTGTCATCCATGCGTCGCGCTACTTCAAGGGGAGCATCCGTCAGATACCGAAGCAATTTCTTAACAGCACCGGGCGCTATCAATTTAAGGTCCTGGAGGAACTCGCCCAGGCCCGTCCCAAGCATGTTTTTGTCGAAGGTCTTGCGAGTGAGCTCAATTCGGTTGAGTTAAGCCATCCGCCGAGTCGCCATCCGTTTCATAAAGCCATTTCGGTTGGCGATATTCTGGCGGCGTTTCCGCAAGGCGTGCCGGCCGAGCCCAATGATATGCAATTACGCTACTTATTTAAGGCGGGTGCCCCTTTTATTTACGGCGTGTTGTTTAGCGGTGTCACGTTGCACGCAACCATTACGCTGGAACAAGATGAAGAGATTAGTCGTATGGAAAGGGAGCTGATTCTATCCGTGCCGCCGGAGCGTATCTCAGCAGGCGTCGCCAAGATGATTCAGGAAGGAAAATTAAAAGTTGGGCCAAACCAGCAAAAGATTCAGATAGACCCCCGTGATTACTTCGATCAAGAACAAAAAAACCGTTATCATTATTTTACCCACACACTGAGAGATAGTTACGCGGTGCAACACATAGTGGCGTTCTTAAAAAAACATCCCAGTGCCGAGGTTCATCTGGTGTATGGTGCTGCCCATAATTTTTGCGATGAATTGGCAACTTCTGAGTTACAAGCGCAACTCACCTCTGTTTGGTGGGCGCAGGCTGATGTCAACATGGACGACGCAACGATGAACGAGACCATCAAAGCCTGTCCTGTAATCAACCAGTGATCGAACAATCGTTTCCGTTACAAAAGCGGAGACAAATTGAAATGCGGCATTATCCACCTCATTACCCCCCACCCGAATATAACAGCAGCACAATCT
Organism: bacterium; assembly: GCA_965216315.1. Classification (GTDB taxonomy): domain Bacteria; phylum UBA10199; class UBA10199; order 2-02-FULL-50-16; family JAJFLM01; genus CBDCFN01. Next base: position 148,820 of record CBDCFN010000016.1, read on the forward strand.
CCCAATGAGTTCTGTAAGGTGTCTGCGCTGGGATGAGGAAAAATGAAGGGCGCGTAGGCCTTCAGCGGATTTTCAATGAGTTCCCAAGCTACGGCGAGTATGATGACAAGCCAAAATTCAAGACCAAGGTAGCCATAGATCACCCCGATGACGAAGTGCGCCAAAGTAAAACGATCCATGAACGGATAGTTGATCTCGCCTTTTTGCGCCCGCCGCAGTTTCGGAAAGAATTTGGTCATGATGTACCATTAGCCATACCACATGACGCAATGGGCTCTCAAGTTGTCCTCCCGTAGGCGTATTTAGGATATAAATATTCAGTACAATGTGCTAGTAAAACCACAAGATGGCGATGGGGTTTGCAAAGTAAGCAACATAAATATCACTCATAAATTAACTAAAAAAAAGGAATTCTATTATGGCTGAAGCAAAAGGTTTAAAGAAACCGGTAAAATTAAAACCCGAATTGGCAGCTATGTTGGGTGAACAGGAACTACCGAGGACTGAAATCACCAAGAAATTGTGGGACTATATCAAAGCCAATCAACTTCAGACTAAGACCGAAAATGGTAAGCCGGAAAATGCCGGCAAGTTTATTGTCGCGGATGCAACGCTGCTGCCTATTTTTAAGAATACAAAATCTAAAAGTAAGTCGGGGAAGCTAACAGACTTAACGGGCATGAAAGAGGGCGAGACCGTTAATATGATGCAAATGGCGGCCATTGTCGGGGCCAACATCGAATCTTAAAAGGGGAATAGGGAACGTTGTAAGCTAGCTCAATACTCGCCGATATCTCTGGAACGAGAGGGGGTTGGTTTCCCCTTAGGCCACACGTAGGTCAGGTATAACACTGTCATGGCGAAGATGTTGAAAATAATGACGAGCAGCGAGTAGAGTAATTTTTTGCCTCCGCTTAGGCCTTTGTCCGTCACGAAGATCACGATGTAGATCAAGATCATCGGCAAGATGAGCATGCCGGCGCAGACAAAGAATAAATGGCTGGCCGTTCCGATGACAGGTACGCCTTCTCCAGAAAAAAAGCGGACGTAAAACTGACCGATGCCCAACAGGGCGATGAGATGACATAGACCGAAAATGATTTTCAGGGGCTTCATGTGTGGAGAAATGTAGCAAAATTTCGGTGCCGCGTCGAGTCTGTGAGAAAACGTTACTTCAATCTTGCAGTGGTTGACTTGAGGGCCTTGATGCCCGTGCGGTTGAAGCGGCATTCTGCGAAATTTTGTTCGTGTCCCCCTTTGCTCGTCACGACGATGCGTTGGGTAGATAAATTCAGATGGGTTGTTGGTAAATCCGTTTGGCGCAGCTCAATGGCATTCTTGCCTTTGTCGAAATAGATGACTTCTCCGAATTCATTGTAGTTCAGTAAGCGAAGAGGACGCCCATAGTTGACGTAGATTTCAACGGCAGTCGTGCGTTTGAGATCTGTTTCCGCTTCGATTTTCAAATCCTTGCACTGAGCAATTTTAGTAATTGTAGTTCCGGCAAACGCCTCGGCGCCAAGGAGGAAGAGTGCGAGCAGCAAGAGATATCTTGATAAGGCAGGCATCGCGAAATAATACGACTAATGCCGCTTGCAAGCAAGGTCGTTGTTTCCCATTGCCCTTTAACCGATAGCCAGAAAAATAGGGATGTTGTAAATTAGTTCAACTAACGGTATTCCAGTTCTAATTGAAACGAGTCTGGGCAGGTATGCCACTCGTAAGCAGTTTGGCTTTCATTTTGAAGGTTGATCGACTCTCTATATTCACTTGAATCTTGACCACTTATTAGGCATGCACGTCTGAGTGCGACGCATTTATTTCATCGTGTGGTTCGGGGTGATATGGCCGGGTTTGAGTCAGGCCGGCATCGAAGCGGAACTATTTCTCAAGCAATATGAGGCGTGTACGGTACGCATTTATCATGACGCGACACCTGATGCGACGTCGGGAGTACTCGTGATTCGACCCTATCTGGAGAAAGACGGAGTTCATGAGCGATGTGAGTCTTTGGATAAAAAGCACATTACGCAGAGTCTTACCCAAGCCCTGCAGGCGTATAAAAAGAGAGATGATTTAAAACCGGTCACCTCGCTTATGCTCGGCCGTTTGGTCAACTATCCCTGGATCAAGACAACTTTGGCCGCGCAGGCCGGTGTGCCGTCCGTCAAAAAACTTTCCCGTCGTCAATTTAATGCCTTCGTCTTAAAGGACGAGATGATGACGCCATTCAAACAGGCTCTTGAGTTACAGGGCTTTCGCCTAACGGGGGCCAGTTGTGAAAAACTCATATTCTATGACAACGGCGCGCCTCAAGACGCGATGTGTTGGTTGGTGATCGAGAGGCGCGACTAACGCCGCAGACAAGGTTTGGTGGCCGCTTGATCGGCGAGTTGGCGCGCGGCCTCGTTTTGTTTCGCTTGGGGCGGGACTGAGCCGATCACGCAAATTTTTGCCGCCGTGATTTTCATAACGACGAGAGAGGAGATTTTTTGACCGGGTTTCTCGATGTTGTCGATGTCGAGCCGCACGATTAGCGCATGGGGGCGCCATTTTTATCAATGGAACGTTGCTAGATATTCAAAACAGCTTGTTTGATGCCAATCAGGCCGGAGATGTTGGTGGTGCTTTGGCTTACTCCAACGGAGGTCCGGCGAGTCATATTCGCAATACGACTTTCAGCGGAAACTCATCCAAGGCCGATGGCGGCGCTATCTTTAATAATCAGGGGGAACTCGTGTTGAACAACATCACTATTGCGCAGAATGTTGCCGACTCGGATCAAGGCGAGCCGGGCGACACGGACAGTGGTGACGGTGGTGGGATGTTTAATAACGATGCGAGTGCGGCAACGACACGCCTGAGAAATACGATTATTGCTGATAATCAGGCCCCCGGAAACGATGTCGATTGCTTTGGTACGCTGACTTCCGAAGGGTTTAACTTGATAGAAGACGTTTCCAGTGGTTGTACCTTTACGGAAACAAGTGGTGACATCACCGGTGAAGACCCGCTCTTGGTTGATCTTGCGGACAATGGGGGACCAACGCTGACGCATGCCTTGCAGGCGGCGAGCCCGGCGCTAGATCAGGGTAGTTGTACGGATACGGATGCCAATGACATCACCGAGGATCAACGTGGTTCGGAGCGTCCGGCGGATGCTTGTGATATCGGGGCCATCGAAGTCTCAGTTTGCGGTGATGATATCATCGCCGTTGATGAAGAATGTGATGATGGCAATGAGGTTGACACTGATGATTGTACCAGTGAGTGCCTCTTTAGTGTTTGCGGGGATGGCTTTGTTGAGGATGGATTCGAAGACTGTGATGACGGCAACACGGAAGACGGCGACGGTTGTGACAGTACCTGTGTCAATGAAGATATTGATCCGCTCGGCACGGGTTGCCAGTTGATGGCGGCGCATCCGAGTCATGCGAAGGTCGTTAGTTTGTTGTTGTTGGGTTTGGCCCTGATCGGAATGGTTGGAATAAGAGCTAAGTCGGAAGGGTGCGGGGATTAAGGAGACCGTTGTTTCAACGCGTATTAGCGTCTTCGTCCGGTTTTTCCAGCATCCCGAGCTTCTCTAGTCTTTTGGCTATCGCCCTAAGGTCGTAGGGCTTTTCGAGATAGGCTGACGGTTTCTGATCGGATTCTTCCTCTCTGAGTATCGATAGATTTCCAGAGGAGAGAATAATCTTTGCGTCAGGATGGTCGCTTCGTATCCTTTGCATGGTCTGAAGTCCGTCCATGCCCGGCATTTGATAGTCCATAATGACGAGATCCGGGTTTTCCCGCTCAAATATTTCAATGGCCTCTTGACCACTCCCTGCCAGCAAGACTTGGCTAAAACCGAGTTTTTGCAACATTCGCCCGGAAGACCGTCTGACTATCGGGGTGTCATCGACAAATAAAATGACCAGGCCTTCTTTGGCTCGATATCCTAATGGCGGCTGTTCGGAGACTTTAGCGACTTTCCTTGGTTGGCTATAACGGAGATAGATCGTGAATGTCGTCCCTTTTCCGACCTCACTCGTGACTTCGATGTGACCGCCGTGCCCCTTTACTGTCGAGTGGACCATGGCTAGCCCAAGGCCGGTTCCAACGCCAATCGGCTTAGTGGTGAAGAAGGGGTCAAAAATCTTATCAAGATTTTCTGGTGGAATTCCCACTCCATCGTCACTCACGGAGATCTGCACGTATTCTCCCGGTTGCAGATCCAGTCGCGTCTGACAAAACTCTTTGCCTAACGTGACTCGTTCAGCCTTTAGTGAGACCGTTCCCTGTGAGCCGACAGCGTGTAACGCATTCATAGTCAGATGCAACAAAGCCTGCTCGATCATGCCTTTATCGATTCGTGAGGTAATTGCTCTACCCACCTCGACGCTTACTTTAATGTCCGTCCCCACTCCACGTTCTCTGGGCAAATGTTTTTCGATGAAACGAAAGGAGGGGCCGAGATCGGCAAGGGTAAATTGGAGATTATCCCGTCGTGCGTAGGTCATTATCTGCCTCATCAGCGTGACTGCCTTTTCGGAGCTATTGTAAGATAACTTTAGGTTCTCCATTATCTCCTCTGTATCCGCATCTGATTGGCCCATCCCATAGATTGCTAACTCGACGCCGACCATGATCCCTTGGAGCAGATTATTGAAATCGTGTGCGATGCCGCCGACTAAAGTGCCCAGTGCTTCCATCTTTTGGGCTTGCCTTAGCTGAGCTTCGAGTTTCTTGCGCGCGGTGATTTCGAGCGTTGCTACGGTGATGCCGATGATCGCGCCTTCCGCATCGCGCCTGGGCTCCACGGTGATATCGTAGACTTTTGTCTGGTCATTAACCGTATACGGGACCTCGCTGCGTTCCCCGACACCCGATTCAAGAACACGGCGTTTCAATTGCATCAGTGGTTCGGCTTCGTGGAGTGGCGCGAGATCCAAGTCGGTCTTTCCGATGATGTCGTCCGGAGAGAGGCCCGATTGTTGATTGTAGGCCCAGGTATAGCGAAGCTCCCGGTCTTGGTGGAGGAGCGCAACCGCGGAGCTCTTTAACGCCACGCGAAACCGCTCTTCGCTCTGCCGCAACGCCGTCTCCAGCCCTTCCAATTCCTTATCCGTTTCGGCGTCATGGCCAAAAAACGTCAGGGCCCCGGAAATCATCGTCGCGATGCGGGCTGTCTCTTGTGGTGAAAGGGTGGTACGGCCTTCGGCCACCTCAAGCAGGCGTGCCATTGCCTGCGTCATATCTTCAGAAAAAAAACCCGCGCTTTGGACGCGCTCTTGGAGACTGGCAAGGCTTGTAATGTGGGGTGCCAGCGTCGAGGTGAGGGCTTCGGTAGACTGATCCGTGACCGACCGTTGCAGCACGGCCTCAATTCCACTCAGTGCATGGAGCCCGTTACCGGACGTGCTGGCGAGGACTGCCGATGAAAAACCAAGATTGACTGCTGATGTGAGCAACATAATTGAGTACTATTTCTAATTGCCTCGTCTAGTCGGCTGTCCTCAAAAATTGTTGCTAAATTAAGACGTCCTGCGTCATTTCCCTAACTAGTTGAAACCAAGGAGGTTATTCTGTCGGGACGATATGCAACGACACGGGTATCGGGGTCACCGGCGCCATCATCACGCCGAGGGTTGCCACGGCGAGTCCGCTGGACGGTCCACCGTCCAATGCCATCGCGGCATCAATGTTGGGAAATATTTGGAGTAAGGCGTTTTGCAACTGATATAAATCTGTTTCTTGGGCCACGAGAAAAAACCAGCGCTCGTCGGTGGTTTTAACAATAATGGTGCGGTTGGCGAGGATCGGTTCTTCTGAGGGTGGCGGCACGCCTATCTTGCCGCCCGGCTCGATGATCATGGGGCCGGCCTGCAGCGCGAGTTGATAGTCACTCGTGTCGGCGGGAATTGTAATCCGTCCGGTCTGGGCATTGCGTAGATAGCTTAAATTCCACTCTCCGGTGTGTGTGACCGTCAACAACGCCGAATAAGGGCCTTCCGTTTCTGGGGGAGCAAGCTGTTGGCCGCCGGCAACTAGGAGTCCCATCGCCTCCCCACGCATTCCGAAAAAGCCGCCGTTGATCAGTGCTCCGCGTTGCCCCAGCTGGACCCAACTTTCATTAAAGGTTTTACCTTGATGCCGGTGGATGGATGCATTCACTTGTTTCGGATTGAAGGCGACTCCGTAGATGTGGACGCCCGCCTCATGCCGCACGAAGGGTACGATGCCGGCGACAGGGGGATGACTGTCGTGGCCACAGATAAGTTGATGGAGCCGCAACTCGGCATCCACAACGGGCTGGCGGACGAGCGGCTCCGGTGCGGGTTTGCAGCTCAGCTCATCGGCCGGCCGGCTTGCACGCGGAAGCACACAGATTTTTTGTTCGAGATCGAGGCACGTCCCCATGGTTCATTACCCACTTCGATCTCTCATCGGAGCATAAGGGGATTAGTTGCTAGGAACGCCTTTAAGACGGTGTTATTAGACAGTTTTTAATTATTTGACGTAAACGATGGTCGCTGACGTGACCGGAAATCCGTAGTCTTCGGTCTCTCCCGTATGGTAATACGAGCCGTCTTCCTGCTGGTAGCCGGCGACATTACTCCCGCCCGTGTCTAAGTTTACCGCATGAACGAGGTTCGGGATCTTGGTGAGGATCTGTCCGGCCTCATAGAGATCAATATAGTCATCAATTTGGACGATGCCATAGCTGCCATCATTGAAAGTCACCAAGATTCTCCTGATGTCTGCACTATAACTGGACCCGTCTTTGGGGACCGTATTGGTTCCGTTATGCACGATCAAATTGCTTTGAAACATCGTGCCCCCCTGGGCCATCGTCTCGTCCATCACTTTGAAGATGTCGGTTCTATCGGCATTGAAAATTTCCGGTTTTCCGTTGCGGATCACGACAATACCATCCATGTGGGGAGCGACATATAAGTTGGAGGGCTCTCCATTTACGATGGAAACCGTCGCCGGTATCGTCTCATTCACTGAATAATTCGCCGCGGCAAAGAGACGATAGCCTTTCTGCTCGGCGCCCTCGTGAGACAGCTCCTCTACCGTATAACCCAAATTCAAGCCCGAGTCGGGTTTGATCCTGATTAAGAAGCCGATGGCCTCCGTGCCGATGGAAATATCGAAGCCTTGCAAACCATTGTGTATGGCCCAGTCGCCGAGCGAAACGCTAACGGGTGAATCGGTGAAGCGCGAATCATGTTGTTCCTCTTCCATGACTTCGGCGGTTATTTTTTGCGCGGCGCGCCCCGGTCCGTAGTTGGAGACGACGTTGCCGATCTGAATCGTAAAACTCTTGACGATGGGCAAATGAATCCCGAACGGTACGACCAGTTCTCTCAACGTGTCTTTTTCCACTCCGTTTTTCAGGGCAAACTTGACATATTCGGCGGCGGTGATGCGGCACTTGCGGCTGACGGCCGGGTCCTGTTGCTCAGCCAGCCGATAGATGTCGGCCAAGGTCTTCAAGAGTTCATGCACATTATCGACCGTCGGTGTGGTTTTCTTGAACGTGACAAAACGCCGTTCCGCTTCGCTCTGCGGTTTGGTCGGAATCTTCGGTTGAGGTCCGAACAGCACGGCACTGGAGCTGCAGTCCCACACAGAGTCATCAATCAACTGAGCCCACTCATCTACCGGCTCACAGGTCAGGTCGGTATCATAACACACGGCTTCAGGGCCGGTTGAGACCAGACACGGATCCACGCATTGATTCGTTTCAGGATTATAAAAATTATTAACAGGAGAGCCGTCGGTACCGTTCCGTTGATTGACATTTTCACCCATACGCACACACACCTTTCCATTGCGGATACACCTCACCACTCATCCTAAGAAAGACCTGTACAGAATAAATGCAAAACACATGCCACCGTATCGCTGAGAGGCGCTTTATAACTAGCCTGAAATATTAAGTTTTTTAGCCTGGTTGAAACGAGGGCTGCAAGATGCGGGGTTTCAGTGGTGGTTGGAGTCTCCGAATTGAGGGGCCGGCGTCCCGATTTCCAATTAAAATGCAACGTTCACTCGTCGAAACATTTTGTCGAGTAGTGAGATGACAATGGAGTTAGATTTCAATATATTGAGCCAATTCGAGCGGCGCTATCTGCTCGCTTGCAACTGTTTGCTTTAATGAGAGGAGTCACTGCATGACGAAAATGAAACGTTTGGTTTTATTTTGCACCTTGGTGCTATTCCCATTAACGATTGCGGCTGTTGAGATCGGTGAAAACAATTTCAGAATCAGTGATCAAGTCGGATTGGGCGATGCGAATTTTGATGCCGACAATCCTCTTGTAGCCTATAGCAGTGGATCGAATACGTATTTAGTCGTGTGGCCGGGCGACACGGGCGTCGGGTCGGAAGAAGAGATTTTTGGCCAGCTGCTGGATGCCAACGGGGATGAGGTGATTCCCGAGTTTCAGGTGAGTAATGCGGGGGAAGGAGAGGCCAACCCGGAAACTTTTAGCGCTCAGGAAGTAGGAGTGGCGTACAATTCCACCGATGATGAGTTTCTTGTCGTCTGGGATCAAGATCATCCGACCGGATTGGATGCCAATGCAGATCACGTCTTCGGTCAGCGCATTGATGCGGCGACAGGAGACAAGATTGGGGATCCGTTTCTTATTAGTGACGAGACGTTGTGGGCTCGAACCTCTGATTCGGCAGTCACTTACAACTCGACCGATAATGAATATCTCGTGGTTTGGAGGGGTTCACCGACTAATTTCGATCATGAAATCCGCGGCCAGCGGATCAGTCCTACGACAGGTTCGGAATTGGCTGGTGGTAATTTTACTGTCAGCGGAATGGGTGACGGTGAACTTAATCCTGAGGATTTTAAGTCATATGATCCGGCGGTTGCTTATAATGCGACGGATAACGAATATCTCGTGACCTGGCCCGGTGAATTAGTCTCTGATGGCCGCAGGGAAATTTTTGGGCAGCGACTCAGCGGATCAGGTGTCGAGATCGGAACAGACGACTTTCAGATCAGTGAGTTGAGTTCAGGTGAAACAACTCCGACTGATTTTGATAACTTTGGGGCTCGCATTGCCTATAATTCCAAGGACAATGAGTACTTCGTTGTTTGGGAATGGGGTGAGACGACCGTTGATAACGAGATCTACGGCCAGCGTATCCAACCGATAACTGGTTCTGAAAAAGTAGGAACTTCTAGCTTTCAAATATCCGACATGGGCTCGGCTGAAGCGATGCCGAAAAATTTTAACGCTGACGGAGCGTGGCCGGTATATAATGTCAACACTGATGAAATCCTTATTGTGTGGAATGGAGATGAATCGACGGATGAAGAATTTGAGGTTTTCGGACAGCGTGTAGATGGTTCCGGTGGTCCAATCGGGTCCATGTTTCAGATTAGCACCATGGGCCCGGATGGCGATGTGAATTTTACTGCCGACTCCCCGACTCTCGCTTACAATTCACAGCGCAATGAATACCTTGTGGTATGGGAAGGCGATGATGATACGGCTCCGTTGGTAGATGATGAAACGGAAATCTTTGGCCAATTACTGGCTTTTCCATCTTGCGGTGATGGCGTGACACAGCCGGATTTTGAGGAATGCGATGATGGGAATACGGTGGATGGCGATTGCTGTGCAGCCGATTGTACGCATGAGGCCTCCGGTGCGTCCTGTGACGACGGTACGGGGACATGTGATGGGAGTGGGGCCTGCGTTGCAGATGATACCGGCTCTACCAGTGGGGGCGGCTGTTCGCTGATTCGGTAAAGCATTCACGATAAAGTCTGCTTGCTCGACCACTATTTGATGTCATACATCTGCTCTGCTGTGGCCATGCGGAGCCACGATAGGGGCAGATATGCATATTGGACGAGCTATTAAGATAAGTGCCTTCATGCTGGCGGGTTTTGCTACGCTTGCGATCGCGGGTGGTACTTATTTTATCGTCCAATTCAAGACGGGATTGGAGCAGGAACTCGCGCAGCGCTTGCCCGCCATTACTAAATCGCTTGGCATTGTGATCCACTATGAGGATGTCGCGTTTAGTCTCTTCACCGGGCCCGCCTTGGAAGGGGTCTCGGTCACATCCGAAAATCAAGATCCGTTGCTGCGCGTTAAATCAATCCGGCTCTTATACTCTCTTCATTTGAGGCCCGAGTTTCACGTTCTTGTCGAGGGCCTGCGTCTGGTGCGCCCCAAGGCCGAGCTGGTCATCAACGAGGAGGGCGTCACCAAGCTTCCGGATCAGCTGGGGGGGCTTATTGGTAAAGGGAAGGGGAGCGTACCGAGTTCCGCGCCTGTAGCGGACGTACCGGTGCAGTTGTCGCCACAATTGCAGCTGTTGTGGCGACAGGGACAAGTTCACATCGCTGATAAACGCGCTGCTGCAACGGATCCGTCGCCGTCGATTTCACTGCAGGAGATTGCCGGCGATCTCATTTATGATAGACAAGATGCGACTATCTCACTCGAGACGAAAGCGCGCGTTGCGGAGGAGGGCGGTCAACTCGAGTTCAAGGCGACCCGAAGTGAGGGCGATGTGAAGATGGAAGTAGCGACCGAGGAGCTCGCGCTCGCTACATTCAAAAGTTTTCTCCCTCCCTTTGTTGTCGTCTCCGCGGACACGAAGGCGAAGCTCCAACTGAACGTGGAAAGTAAGGGTTTGGTTTGGGATACGGACTTCAGCGTGGAACTGCATGATGTAGCGCTTAATCATTGGAGACTGGCCGACCGGCGAATCAATGATATTGATGCGGGACTTGCCGGCAAGCTGCAATTTGACCCGGCCGCGAAACGCCTCCAGTGGGAGCACTTAAATTTCGACACGAATGGTCTCGTGCTGACGGCAAACGGCCAGGCGGCGTTTGCCGACGGCTTCAAGTTGGACACAGTCATTACGAGTAAGCGCGTGCCCCTCCAGCGGGCGCTTGATGCGTTGCCTCGGGATTTTGTTCCCGCTTTATCCGGTGCCAAGGTGGATGGTACGATCAAGATCGACATGAGTTTTGGTCTCGATACGGCCAATCTGAAGACCCTCAAGTTTGAGCCGGACATTGAGATCGAGAACTTTAGATTGTTGCAGGCCTCTGAGGCTGTCGACATTGAAATGCTCAAGCAACCGTTCCTCCATCGAGCGCGTAAGGCGGGTGAAGTCGTTCAAGAGTTTTGGGTCGGACGTCGCAACCGTCGCTTTGTTCCCTATGCCCGCTTGGGCAAAGATACGATCAAGGGCGTCATGACCTGTGAAGACGGTAGTTTTTTTCGGCACAACGGTTTTCGGGTCGACCACTTTCGCGAGTCACTCATTCAAGACATTCGGGAACGGCGCTTTGCTCGGGGGGCCTCCACGATTACGATGCAGACGGCGAAGAATCTCTTTCTCACCGGCAAGAAAAACCTCTCCCGCAAATTTCAGGAGATACTCATCGCCTACGCGATGGAGCAGATGCTTTCCAAACAGCGCATCCTCGAAATTTATATGAACATCATCGAATGGGGTCCGAAGATTTACGGCATCGGGGCCGCGTCGCGACACTATTTTTCCAAGTGGCCAAAAGAACTCAATCCCTTGGAAGCCGCCTTTCTCGGTTCGATCATTGCGACGCCTTTGCGGGGTCATCACATGTATCGTCGGGGCCACGTGAGCGATCACTGGGCGACCTACCTGGCGCTCATCGTCAGCAAGATGGGTATCCATGGCCGGGAATACACCCAGCTCGAACCCTTTGAGCCGGAATTCGATTGGATCAAAAAGCAACGTCTCGCGGCGGAAAAGCAGCGCCAGAGCGAGGCCGCCACGCGCAAGCCCAAGAAGAGCCGGCGCCGGCTGCGGGGGCGGCGGGTCTGAATCCCCGCGGATTCAGCATATTTTGATTGTGATCCCACCTCTGTTGAGATCTAATAACCGTTTCGTTGATTCATCTAATGAAGGAGACTGAGGCTATGAAAATTAAAACATTCCTATTTACGGGCCTGTTGGTGATGCTTAGTTATCACGCTTATGGCGCAGCGCCTGCGATTACGTGTAACGATAGTGTGAAGAGCTTAGGAAAAACAGGGGCTTTCGAAGCGACCTGTCCGGCGAACTGCACGACGGGTTCGGTGTGGGGATCACAAGTCTACACGACCGATTCAAAGATTTGTAAGGCTGCGATTCATAGTGGGGCCATTCCGGCCACGGGTGGTGAAATCAAAGTGACACTTATCGCGGGACAGCCGAGCTACACGGGTTCGAACCAGAACGGCATTACCACCAACAAATGGGGTTCCTATGGTCAGAGCTTTACGGTGAGCAAGGTAGAAGGGACGATGAAGGTTGCGTGTACCGACAGTGTTAAGGGTCTCGGTAAGGCCGGGGCGGCACCGTTTTCGGTCGTCTGTCCGAGTGGCTGCACGTCCGGTTCCGTGTGGGGATCCAAGACCTACACCGCTGATTCAAAGATCTGTAAGGCCGCGATCCATGCGGGTGTTATCGGAGCCAGTGGCGGTATGGTGAAGGTTAAAGCCCAACCTGGTCAAGCGAGTTATGTTGGCACGACGCAAAACGGCGTAACGACCAGCAAATGGGGTTCCTACGGACAAGGCTTTACCGTCTCGAAATAATTTGACTACGGGACGCTCTCAATCAGTTGGGAGCGTCCCTCAAGTTTCCTGAAAAGTCATGCGAACCTCAAGCCCGCCGCCGTCGCGATTCTTGGCCGTGATCTTGGCGCCCATCGCATCGGTGATCATGCGGGCCATCGCGAGGCCGATGCCGGTGCCTTTGGTCGAACGGGTCATCTCATTCTCTACCCGATAAAATTGGTCGAAGACTTTCTTGATGTCTTTAGAAGGAATACCGGGCCCTCGGTCAGCCCAGGACCAGACGATGCTGCCATCGGTTTTCGTCAGTTTCATCTCAAGGGACTTGTCTGTCGCCTTGGCACCGAATTTGATGCTGTTGTCTAACAGGATATAGAGGATCTGCTTTATGCCTTCCGCGTCAAATTTGATCGGAGCCAGCTCGGGATCGGCTGAGTAGTTCAAGGTAAAGCCCTGGTGGCTAGCGATCTCCGTGAGTTCTTTGCCGATGCTTTCGAAATCGGCGTTCGGTGAAGCAATCTTAGTATCGACTTTGTAAGTACCTTTTTCCAAACGTGCCAATTGGAGAACGTTTTCAATCAGGCGGCTGAGGCGACTGCTCTCTTGATTAATCTGCTGGTAATACTCTTGCTGTTTGTCTTTGTCTGCCGCCCACCCGTCTTCGAGCATTTCACTGTACATGCGAATAGAGGTGAGTGGCGTCTTGAGTTCGTGCGTTACGGCGGACACAAAGTCGCTGCGTTTTTGCGAGAGCTGGATCTGGGCCGCGACGGATCGGTAAATGAAATAGAGCCCGACGGTGCTCAAGAGCACTAAGATGATGCTCAAGACATATAAGAGGAGGCGGCCGGCTAGGTGGGGGACAGACATTGCATAGATCTGCCAGACAAAACGATCCAACGGATAACCCAAGGCGCGTTCAAACAAGAGAAAGCGCGGCTCGTCCGGGCTCGTGAAGGCGCCATACTGGGTCATGACGGTTTTATCAAGATTGAGGCGTGCGATGGAGAAACGGATGAGATCGGAATTGGCAAAGGTGTCCCCCATGAGCCCCGAGTAGAAGCGCACGAGATCCACCGCAAAGCCTTGGATATAGCGATTCCGATTGAGCCACACTTTGCGATAGAAAATCAGCGTATTGTCAGCGACCAACCGGGCCTGAAACGGATCGACAAAGACGGAAGGCGTCGTCGGCATTATCGTGCCGGCAGCGTCGTCGCTCCCTTCCAGATCGGCGAGAGCCTGTTCCTCGAAGGCCAATAGCTGTTGGGGGGCGATCGCGACCTGACGCCGGGGATTGGCTTCTTTTTCGTCCTTTTTGGCGGCCCCCATCTTGGCTTTGAGGCTAAAAAGTTTTTTGGTGACTCGCTGGTGTGCTTCCATCCGCTTTTTTTGTTCTTTGATGGGGTTGGGATAAACATTTCTATACCCACCGCTGCCCATTGATTCTGACGGGGCGGGGGCTTTTGCAACCGGAGCGGGTGGTGGGGGCGGTTCGTGGCTTTTTTTAGCTTTCTTGCGGGGTTGCGCGCTCTTGGGTTTGAGCACGCGCCCTAAATCGATGAAACTCGAGGCGCCCTCGTCAATCTCTTGGAGGGAGTGTGTCAGTTGATATAGATGCGTGTGGAGTTCGCGGCGTTCATGAAGATCACTGAGCTTAGACCACTGCCATACGGATGGAAGGTAAGGCGTATGAAAGGTATTGTTGGGGTCGATCTGGAAATAGCCGAGGATGCCGTGGCTATTATCCTTGGGTAGTTGGGAGAGCGGCGACCGGTAGCGCACGCGCTGCGGGCCCATTTGATGGGAGGGAATGTAATAAAAGCGGTACTGATAAAAAGAGCGACTGTCTTCAAACTGAAGGAACTCACTGATCTCCGATTGAAAGTGATTATAAACTTTTTCGGAAAGTCCCCGCCAGAGTTCATACTCTTCGCGTTCTATCTGCTGAAACGAATAGGAAAGTAAGAAGCCGACGGCGCCTGCTAGGATTAAGAAAAAGAGTCCGAACTGGATGCGTAGTTTACGCATCGGGGTCCCCGATTTTATAGCCCTCGCCGCGCACAGTGAGAATGATCGTGGGAGCCTGCGGGTCGGTCTCTATCTTGCGACGTAGTTTGGCAATGTGAATGTCGACCGTGCGTGTTTCCATTTGGGCATTTCCATAGCCCCACACTTCTTTTAAAAGCTCCTGTCGGTCGACCGGTCGATTGGAAAATTTAATGAGATAGCGCAAAATGTCGACTTCACGCCGCGTGAGTTCAATGTCGTTACCGCTAAGGTTCAGGATAAGGTTCTGCGGATCAATCGTCATTGCGCCCCAGTGAATTTGTTCCGTCTCGGCCATGAGCTTGGGGCTGCGCCGCAAGACCGCTTCGACCCGGGCTACGAGTTCGCGCACCGAAAAAGGTTTGAGGACATAGTCATCCGCGCCAAGTTGCAAGCCTTTGATAATATCTTCTTCGTCCCCTTTGGCGGTGAGCATGAGGATAGGCTGCGAGCGGTCCTGTTTGCGGATTTCATTGCAAACGCTCAAACCGTCCATACCGGGGAGCATGATATCGAGGATCACCAGATGGTATTGTCCCGAGAGGGCTTGCTCGAGGCCGGTCTCTCCATTGTCAACCGCATCGACTTCATAACCATGATAAACGAAGACGTCGCAGAGCCCTTTACGAATCGATTCTTCATCTTCAACGACTAAGAGTTTTGTTTTAGTCTCCATATCTAATCATCCTACATTATTAAGTAATTTCGTGTGTAAAAGCTGTGTAAAAGCCATCACTGAGCTTTTACCGACTACGCTCTTATTTTCCTTTTTACCACCGGTAATATCGCACTCATCAATTCGTAGCCAATGGCCTGGAGGGGGCCTGATTAAGGAAGGACAGTAACATGATATTTAAAAAACTCAAAAATTCTCGCTGGCTGACCCAAGTTGCTGCTTTCGGCAGCTTGGCGGGTCTGCTGGTTTATGGGGCGATGGCGCGGGCCGCCAAGGATCCGGTGCCGATTCAGGCCAAGACGATCAATCAATGGTTGCATAAAGGGGACATCAAGGCGCGGGCTAATTTATCTCAGCACAAAGTTGTGCAGGGTGACGACGGCCTGCTCTATTTGAAGGTAGACCTTGAGGCCCCGGAAATCGAGAAGGCCCTCTTAAAGGAAAGGAAGCCGACTGACTTTGTGATCGTGCTCGATCGCAGCGGCAGCATGTCCGGTGAAAAAAAGATGGATTATGCGATCCGCGCCGTCGAGGCCCTGGTTCGGCAGATGAGCGCGCGGGATCGCTTTTCGCTCGTGACCTTTGACAGTACAATCGAAACGCCGATTCCATTGCTTGCGGTGAATGCCGCCAATCGCAGTCAGATTCTTAATCAATTGAAGACAATTGGGCCGCGTGGCTCGACGGATCTCGGCGGTGGCCTCCAAGAAGGAATGAAGATACTGCGCCATGCGAGCGATCGCTCCAAACGGGCGCAACGCCTGATTCTGGTCTCGGATGGTCAGGCAAATCAGGGGATCACGGATCCCAATCAACTCAATAAAATAGCCCATCGTGCTGTGGCCGGTGAGTTTGTTATCTCAACGATTGGGGTCGGCCTGGATTTCAATGAGACGTTGATGGCCTCGCTCGCCGACTTTGGGACCGGCCATTATCACTTCTTAGAGCAGTTGGCCAAATTAGATGATGTGCTTGCTAAAGAATTTAAGGGCGCGAGCCAAATCTACGCCAAGCAGCTTGAACTCAAACTGAATTTTGGACCTGGCATCGAGGTGGTCGAGGCGTCAGGTTATCCCCTGCAAAAGAAGGGCTCTTATGTGCTCGTCCAGCCCGGACATCTTTATGCAGGCCAACACAAGACTTTGTTTGTAACGCTGAAAGTGCCGACGAATAAAACGTATACACGCTCCTTGGGAACAGTGGACCTGGATTACCGCACGGCCGGTGCCAAGAAATCACTGCGCTTACTCAATGAAGGGGTGCGTGTCGCGTGCTTGCCACCGGAGCAACGCAAAGAGGCCCATGCCTCGATTAACAAGTCCGTCTTTAAGGATGCCTGGGTCAAAAATAACTACGGGGGGTTCCTTAAGGAGAGTGCCCAAGCGGTTCGCAAGGGTGACAAGGGAGGGGCCTTAAGAACCCTGCGACGTTACAAGGCGAAGCTGGGGGCCGCTTATTCAATGGCGCCGACACCGGAGCTAAAACAACAGCTCGAAGAAGTCGACAAGCTGGAAGGTGAAGTCAACGACGCGTTTACAGGTGACGATCAGGACGCCAAGAAAAAACGTTTCAGCAAACAAAAACAGGCCACGGGTATCGCGGCCCAACGGAAATAAAGGAGATTTTCATGTCACTTACTTATCGGATCAAACGACTGATCAAATCAGACTTAAATGCCTTGGTTGAAGATTTGGAAGATCCCAGAGGCATCCTTTCCCAGGCGCTTCGCGACATGGAAGAAGAGTTGGAGCGGATGGAAGGGGCGATTACGGCCAAGGAATCCCATCTGCTCAAGCTCAAAGAGGGTATCACCGCGTGTTCCGAGACGATCGATCGACTCGATCATGATATCGATTTTGCCATCGGTGAAAAACGCGAGGAGATTGCCAAGGCCTTTATTCGCAAGCACCTCATTACGCATGAGACGCTCAAGGCGATGAAGGCGGAACAGCAGGCCTGCGCCAAAGAACATAAGGAGATGGAGGCGGAGTTTCAATCCCGCCAGGAAGATTACCAACGCATCAAGGCGGAGAGTCAGCACTTCAATTTAAGCCGCCAGGAAGACGACGTCTTTGAAGCCGCCGGACGGTTGGTTCCGACTGATTCGACTTTGGAGCATCAAGTTGAGTTGGAGTTTTTACGGCGGATTCAAGATACCAAGGAGGCGGGTCATGCCTAAACGCCCCAATTTGCTCCATCTCTTACTGGTTCCGCTGATCATTATGTTGGTTTGTAACGGGATTAGTACGGCGATTCTCTGGCAGTTCTCCAGCGGACTCATCCACTTTTGGCAGAATGCCGCGCTCTTGGTCATGGGACTTTATGGCGTCTACTTGATGTGGCGCACCCGGGCCCGGCCCGATTGGAGAGTCGCTCTTTGCGTGATCGCGGCCCTCGTCATCAATTATTGGACCGTGCCCGGGTTCCTTTGGTTTGGCGCGATGGCCGTGCTTTTTAGCGGGGCGCGCTTGAGTTTATTAAGAGGCTCTACGTCAGCGCTCCCCGCGGACCTACTGGCTGCGCTCGTCGGGCTGGCTGCGGCACTCTTCTTGGTGCCCGCCAGCCTGACCGCGGCCGTAGCCGCCTTTGTCCTGGTCCAACTCATTTATGAAATGCGTCGCGGTGAGATCGTGACAGCGCCGCTCGGAGCCGATCGCTTTAGGGAGGGGCTCCGAACGGCCGAACGCATTCTTGCAGACTATCGCTAGCCACTAGCCGCATCTCCCCCCTTCTGCGGCGACTCCTGACGGCCCCTTCCTTAGGGAGGGGCCGTTTGAGGGGGTTAAAATGGACACAACTTCTGAGCTCCATACGCGATAGGCTTCCTGGAGCAGTGTATGATGATGTCTAGTGTGTTAGCGGCCCCGACCTTGTCGCTGGTGTGTCTGCCGGCCTTGCGGGCCTTCAATCCCAATCCCGAAAGTGGCACCCTGTATGCGCCGACCATGAAAGTCGATCCGGAGATGGATCTGGCCCCGAGCAAGCTCGTCACGGATGGAGTGGCCGCCGGCGATGTAGATCTGTTGGCGTTGTTGATGCTGGGTGAGGTCAGTGAAGTCGCCATTCATCTTCGAAAGCAACAGCAGAGTTTTCCTTACCCCGTGCCACCGGTATCGGCAAAGGGCACGCCCTGGTTCATCGATAGCTATCGACCGGGGAGTAGGGGGGCGTCTGGAGCCGCGTCATTCTCGACACAGACTCCCGTCCGTCGCGTTGAAATGAATCAGCAAAATGCCCACCGTACTTATCTGAGCTATAGTATCGAGTCGGCCGAGGGAGGATTTGTTCAATCCATTTATATCGATTGTTCCAGTCACGTCGTGTCGACGGATCATTATCTCGTGCGCATTCAAGCCCAGAATTTTTCCAACGCGTTACGCCTCGCGCTGTTGCTGTCTCAAGAAATTTACGCCTCGGGGCAATATGATACTGATAACGAATTGGGGACGCTTCAGTATCGTGTCAATCATCAAGGCGATTGGTTCGATCTCTTTTATAATCAAGGGCGTTTTTTGCCGCCGGATCTTCCACCCGACTTTCACGGCGAACTCAGTTTTGCCTCCGCGGCTACGGTCTTTGCGGATGCCCACCGGGATTTTCGCCAGGCCGTCGTGGCCCTCGATTTAATGCCTCTGGAGCCTCCGCGGTGGCAGCTGGAAATCGCCTTGTATCGCCCGCTGGGACGCACTCTCGGGCTGATGCCGCTGATTCATTGCCTGCGGCGGCTGCTCTGGATGCCGATTTTCGAGCGAATTTTTGCCAAATCCTGATAATACGCAACTCCTCGCCCACCCGGCCGATGATGGAGTAGTTTCTATCCACTTTAGGGTTAGCGGTTTATTAAAGGGAAAACATGCACACGATGATCGGGCAATTGGCGCCGGGTTCGGCTCAATTGCTGGCTTATATCAATACCTGGTCGACGGTGAATTTGGCGCATTTCGAGTCCAATCCGCTCGACGCGGACCTCAATCGTGTCGATACTGTCGGGGCTCTGACGCCCGATCGTACTCGGCATTTAATGGCGACAACCTTTGTGGAACGTACGACGGAGTTGGAACGCAGACTCTACGACACTCTCGAACTGCCTTTTCCGGTCGTCAAGCGTGATCTGGAGCGAGGGGTCGGTCTGTTGAAGTGGATGCAGAGACATCGTGATGCCTATCCTTGGATGAAGGAGTTGAATCGCTCGACTCTGGTGTGCGATTCGCTTCATCAAGTGCACAACGTCAAGAATCTCATCGAGACGCGCTTGGATCGGTGGCAAAGTGTCGGTGATTACGCGGCCGAACGGAAGGTCTTAAATAAGCTCTATGTTTTATTGTCCGCGCTGATCGTATCACGAGTTCGCTTGGGCCGACATGTCGCCGACATGAATGATATCACGAAGCTCGCCTATTTTTTTGCCGCCAAAGATCGCCCCGAGTTTGGGGTCTATACGGCGACCCAGTCCGCCCGGGTTTATCTGATGGGCGGCTCCGATTAGCCCTTATTTATCAAAATGAGAAGATTATCATAATGATAATAGGACTCGTCCGCCTTCCAGTAAATTCATAAATATAATCGGTATCTTGCAGAAGCGGCCCCTTTGAGGGTTTTTGGCATTTATCTTGCACACTTAACCAGCCGGTAGTTTCGAGAATCATCAACTGAAGGGGTTAAGGGTATGTTGGTACTAAAGAAAAGCTTCGTTTTGTTATTGTTCATAATCACGGCGTTCGTGGTCTCGTCTGGGGAGACGAGGGCGCGGAGTCTGCTCGATCGTTCCGAGCAGCTCGTTCAGCCGAAGCGGATTCAAAAAATACGTTCGCGTGTCATGTTCGATGTCGAGCACTTAGCCGCGCGCGAGGATGAAGGCGACGCGAAGGAAGAACGCACGGAGAAGGTCGTGACCATTAGTGATCGATTGATCCCCGTGTTTATCGTTGGGGATAAGACACGTATCATACCGCTTTCCAATGGGTATGCCTTTTCATTCAACTCAGGACCGACCTCGACCATTAAGTTTGTGTTTCCGACGGCGGATGAGGGTGGTGAAACTTTTAAAGCAGACGTGTCCTGTGAATGTGATGAATATCGTACCCTCACGCGCGAGGATGGTAAAAAAGCTGACAATGAAAATGGGTATACGATTATCGGCTTCTCTAAGATCGGCAGCAAAAATATCTGCAACAAGATTATCGGGACGGACGGCAATGACATCTTGATCGGTGGGGATAATCAAGATTTCATCTATGCGGGTGCCGGTTGGGACACGATTGAAGGGGGCCATTGTGGTGACACTGTTTACGTCGATAGTAATGATGTCTTCCAGGACAATAATCTCGACGAAGGAGACCAGGTCAAGGACTCCAGTCAATGGGCAGTTGACATGGGCGAATAGATGCGATGAAAGGGCCTTATGAAGTTACGCTTCATCTTGGCCTTGGTCCTCGCACTGAGCTGTGTGTCTCTCGCTAGTGCGGAAGAGCCGACGCTGCAGCCGGAGTCACCGGCGACGCCGGGGTGCCCGGAAAAATGCCTTAATTCCTGCCAACGCCACTGCAAGCTTGAGTGTGTCTACGAATGTAAATGCCCTCAAGAACAGGCCGCCAACGATAAATGTCAGGCCGACTGTGTGAAACCCTGTGCGGACAAATGCGCGGTCAAAGACTGCCACGCGGAGACCTGTGCCCAACAGTGTGCTCAGGGGCCCCAAGAGGCCGCTCCCAAGCCCTAGCAACATTATCAGCCCGGCGGCGATAAGGGCGCTATGCTCACGCTTGCCCTCTCAGCTCAATCTCTCGCGCTGGCTAGTGTCTCTGTCTTGGATAGTCTGTCTCCGCGGCAGCAGGAGACGATGAGGCAGTTGGTTGATCGAGCGGTGGAACATACGACACCTGACATTGAGACGCGTCCTGATTTCACGCTACGGGGGAAAGATCCAGATGAACTGGATGGGGTCGAGGTGGCGCCGAATTATTTTCACTTCGCGTCCTGGGACATTGCCTTGGGGACAGGAAATCTTTCGGCGTGTTCCGCTCTCGTGATCATGTATCCCCGCTCACGACTTCATTATCTCGCTCACGTCATGCCCCTGAGCGGACCGGATCATCTATATCGTACAGTGAAGGGACGCTTCAGTCGGATGAGTCCGCACAACCTGGACATCTTTGTCTTGCCCGGGGCAGCCGCCGGTAATTCCGCCTCGGCGATGCAGAGCCTTCAGAACATTTATTCTTTGCTCACATACATGGGATGGGAGCAGCGTGCGCAACTCGTGTTGCCTCAAGCCAACAAGCCCCTCGCGGGCCTGATCGTGTACGAAGGACAGATCTTTAATAGGACCCAAGAAATGCCGCGTGAGTCCTCTTCGCTCAACCTCATTAATCGCTCCTATAGCGGGCTGACAAATCCTCTCCTCGATCCCTTGCAGGACCCTTAATAAGTTTCCCAAAAGTCCGTTGCAATATCTTGTAGTTGTTGCGCGGCCTCTTCGTCCGGATGGAAGGTCTGGTTAATTGAGTCAATAAGTTCTTTTTTGCCGATATGGCCGAGCCAGGCGGGGCGCAGGAATGAATAAACCGGGGGATGATCCAGCCCCGGAACCATCCAATCATAAATCCATTCTATTGCGGCTTCACCATTCCGATCTTGCAAGAGCTGTCGAATGCGCTGGGGGCGACCCCCGCGGTGGGGCCGGATGAAATAGCGACTCGGTAAATAGCTGGCGAACAGGCCCTCAAAAATATGGGCCGAAAGTTCATTGTAAAATTTTCGTACAATGTCGCTGCGGTCGGGCGTCCCATAAATTGTATGGAACAGGTGATGTTGATATTCATGGAACAAGGTCGTGAGGAAGCGGCCTTCTCCGTTTCGCAAGGTTGGTTGTCCCATAAAAATATGATCCCGTCTGAATTGATAGCGCCCGGAAAAGGACCGGTGGGGGAGGAGGTTGAAGTCGGGTCCTGAGTTGGGGAGGCGCAAAAAGCGCTGATAGGCGACGAGAGATTGCTGAAACAGAAAGACGATGTGGTACGATAATTCTTGCGGAGGTCCGTAGGTCCCCGACGCGAGTTCGTGGCTCACTCGCCGGATGATTTGCGCGATGATTTCCATCGTTTCAGGATTGGCTACGGCACCCGGATCAATGATGGGCTCCGCCGGGGGAATCATTGCATCGAAGCCGAGTTCTTCTTCGACTTCATTGTCTATATATCGTGGCGGGGTGACGTCTTCTTGATTGTTAGTAACGAGTTGCGCTGTATAGTCGGGTTGTGCGGCTTTAAAGTAGTGATAGCTCCATAAAAGGCAGATGAGTCCCAGAATAGCAGGTAACCAACGCATCATGATAGGAATATTTTACGCTCTCGGCACTGAACTAACAACAGCCCTGAGCGCCAGGTTCGGCATCGGCTTTTTCGCAACGAATCCATTGGTAAAAAAGCGCTGCGATCGTGGTGCCAAGAAACGGGGCGGTCAAATAAATCCAGAGAGGACTCGACCGGGTTTCAAAGAGGGCCGGGGCGAGGGAGCGGGCCGGATTCATGGAGGCGCCGGTAATCGGGCCGCCGACAAAAGCATCCAGGCATACGGTCGCGCCGATGGCGGCTCCGGCCATCATGCCAACGGCACGCGTGTCCGTTGCAACGGCAATGATGACGAACATGAGAAAAAAACTTAAGGTTACTTCCCAAATAAAAGCGAGCAGAATGGCGACGCTTGGAATGGTGGCGCCAAAGCTCGTGCCTGCGGGCAGGATGAACGAGAGCAAGGCGATGGCCGCGAGAGCCCCTGAGCATTGTGCGACCCAGTAAGCCGGAACTTCTTTGATTGGAAAATGACGAGCGACCATGAAGGCCCAGGTGACGGCCGGGTTGAAATGCGCCCCGCTGATATGGCCGACCGCATAGATCATGATCGCAATGGCCAGTCCGAAGATGATCGGGATAGTAAAGGGTGCGACGGCTCCGGGAAATCGCTCCACTATCATCAAGGCGCCACAGCCAGCGAAAACCAGGGCGAAAGTCCCCGTAAATTCAGCGCAGCATTTGCGGAATAGGTTCATGGCTGCTTTATCCTCAATACAAAACAGCAGCTGCCGCGCTGAATACGCGCACGACAGCTGCTGTTTTCCTAGCGAGAAAGTCCGAAGTCAATATCCGCCTTATTCAGGAAGGATGAAATCGTGACCCTTGACCGTTTTGCGGCCATTGGCATCAGCGCGCTTGGCTGCTTGCCCAATGAGCCAACCGACCCACATATTGAGGGCTTCCAAGGCATCGCCGGAAGTGTTGCAGCCTTTTTCCTTGATCGCTTCCTTTACCTTGCTCGCAACGAGCAACATATTGTCTGACATATGAACTCCTTCGTTAGGGTTACAGGCTTAGGCGTCCTTCTAAGCATAGGGCAGAGGAGGCCGTCTACTGCAAAATTTCGGCCTTTTGACTCAGTGCGCAAAAACGTGTAATTTTAGCCCATGGATTCAAGGCCTTTCGAGGAGTTGCACTGTCAGGGCTCTCACTACGAAATGGGGCAGGCTCAGGGGGTTTGGCTCAAGCCTCGCTTCGAGGAGCTGTATGGGAGTCTGCTCAGCAATCCCCTCACTCCGGGCTGGGTCCGCATGATTGGGCCTCATTTGTTTAAGGTGCTGCTCACCGTCAAAGGGGTCTCCATCCAGCATCATCACATGCCACACATGCAAGCCGCGGCTCCCTGTCAGGTGGACCGGATGCGCGGCATGGCTGCAGGCGCTGACCTAAGACTTCCTTTGCTCTTGGGTATTGGCTGCATTGAGACAATGGCGGCCCATTTCCAATACGTGATGGGGTGCAGTTCATTGGGCATTGGCGTGACACGCTCCCAGTTGGGAGAACCGATGCTTTATTACAACCACGATTTCCCGAGCTTTTTGCGGCCCCAGCTCATGATCCGCCATTCACAACCGGATGAGGCGCATCGCTCGGTTCAACTGACGTATCCGACGCTGGCGGGATGTATTGCGGGCGTCAATAGTTGCGGCGTGGCCTTAAGCCTCAATCACGCCTTTTCGACGGAATCATTTAATCATGGGACTCCCCCGACCTTGGTGATGCAGGAAGCACTCGATTTGTGTAAGACGGCAGATGAAGTCGTGGACCTGTTTAGCCAGGCGACGTTCTCATGCGGATCCATGGCTACTGTTGTTGATGAACAGGGTGTTCACTATGCGATGGAATTGTCACGCGAACGCTTTGCCGTGCGCGAGCCGCATGAAGACCTGAGTCTGACCCTCAATAACTATCAGCACGAATCTCTTCAGGAAATTGAAGTCCCCCAGAATGCGCAGTTTGATCCCAAGAAGTTTCCGGAGATTTTTCATGGCGAATATGTGCATCGCAGCAACTGGGAGCGCCGGGAACGTTTTGAAACCCTCCTGCAACAGTTCGATAGTTTGGCAGAGCAAGATCTTGAGGCTATTTTCTCAGATCACGCCGGGGAAGAGGAAGGGGATATCGGGACTATTTGTCGCCATCATCCGACTTCGGATACGATCGCGACGGTTATGCTGTATCCGAAGCGACGACTCATGAAGGCGGCGCGGGGTTTTCCTTGTCAGGCCGACCATCAAGATTATCAGGTCAATGCGGACCCGAGCTAAGGCTTGATTTCATAATAATAATCTAAAGCGGTGCAACTGCGGAACTGATTCCTTTTCTTTTGAGTGGGGCAGCCGCAGCCGGGAAAATGCGTTCTGCATAACTCCGCGTAGGCTTTCGGCCTTTCATTAAGTTTGCATTTGCCAAAGGCCCAACCACGGCTGGTACGGACTTGATGGGTGCCGCAATGCTGATAGATTTTTTGAAAGCCTTTTTTCTTTACGTCGGCGTTCAAAATGCGACCGCAGTTAATCTCTTGTGCAGGGCATGCAGCCTGTGCCGGCTGCATGCCTATCAGTAAAGACGTTCCAACGAAGACGAAGAGAAAAGCCTTGAACCTACTCATCATCCAGCTCCAATCAGATGTCAGTAATATGCGATTGAGAATTTTATTCATGGCAAATTCCTCCTTCAAAAATAAGTCGCTTCGGGCCGGGATGCTAGTGACTTGAGGTGGCGGCGTCAAGTCGATCGAGGCTGATGACCTTCCCTTGCCCT
This sequence comes from bacterium, assembly GCA_965216315.1. Taxonomy (GTDB): domain Bacteria; phylum UBA10199; class UBA10199; order 2-02-FULL-50-16; family JAJFLM01; genus CBDCFN01. The sequence continues at coordinate 174,241 of CBDCFN010000016.1, forward strand.
CGTGGGTCGGATACGCCGCTGATCTGACCATTCTTGGGGTCAATCCGGATGACTTGCAGATTGCCCCATTGAGGTCGGTAATGGAGTGAGTATCCTTGTTTGCGTAGGGTTTCCAAGCTCGGGGCGGGATAGCCTTTTTGATGCGACAGCCGATCGGGTTTGAATTGGTGGTGGAGTTTGGGCGCCGCGACGGCGCGTTCCAGCCCCATATTGTGATCGATCAGATTGATGAGCGTTTGAAAGACATTCGATATGATGGTTGGGCCGCCAGGGCTGCCAAGTGCAAAGAGGGGCTTCCCATCTTTTAAGACAATCGTCGGGCTCATGCTGGATAAAGGGCGCTTGCCGCCCGCAACCTTATTCGCCTTGCCTTGGATCAGTTTAAAGGCATTCGGCTGCAATGCGCGCGTGGCAAAGTCATCCATATGGTCATTCATTAAAATTCCTGTGCCGGGGATCGTGACGCATGAACCAAAGGAAAGATTGAGTGAATTGGTCATCGCGACGACATTGCCGTGGTGATCCGCAAAGCTGGCGTGTGTCGTTTGGGGGCTCTCCGGGGGGGCATCGCCCAGTTTTTGCCGATAGGCGAAGGCAATTTTCATCGCATCTGCGAGACGCTGTGCCTCCAAGGGGCTCCCCCATCCCCATTCTTTTAAGGGGGTCCCTTTGAGTATCTGAAACATCTGTGCCATCAAGAGTCCGCCTGAGGACGGGAGGGGCATTGTATGGATCGCGTGGTCTTGATGGTTGATCACCACGGGATCGAGTTGGCGTGTCGCATAGTTGTTGAGGTCTTGCGCTTGAATCAGGCCTTTGTTTTTCTTCATCGCCTGGGCAATCTTTTCGGCGATGCTGCCTTTATAAAAAGCATTACTGCCATGTTCGCCGATCAGCTGAAGAGTCTTGGCGAGATCGCTTTGGACGAGATTCGTGCCGGGCTTGCGTGGTTGAGACTTGTGAAAGAAAATTTTACGGGTTGCGGGAAACCGTCCGAGGCAATTGCCTCGCGCGTACAAACGCTTGCGCAGTTCTTCTGAAACGGGAAAACCTTCGTGAGCAAGTTTGTAAGCCGGTTCGATTGTTTTCTTGAGCGGGAGGCTGCCATATTTTTTTAGGGCGGTTTCAAGCCCGTGAACCAGGCCGGGGACCGCAATCGCTTTGTATCCCACGACGGATGAGCTTTGCTTGAAAGTTTCTTCCGTAGCTTGCAGGGGTGCCGTCTCCCGGTAGTCCAGGGCAATGACCTTTTTGCTGGCCGCATGATAGATGAGCATGAAACCGCCCCCGCCCAGTCCCGAGTTATAGGGCTCAGCCACGCCAAGGGAGAAAGCCGCTGCGACCGCTGCATCAATAGCGTTTCCTCCCTGCTTGTATATTTCAAGCGCGGCCTCCGAGGCGAGCGGATGGGAGGTCACCGCAACATCATTGGGGGATTTCGCCAGGCAGACGGATGCTAAGAACAGGAACGTAGCATAACAGAGGGATCTGAAAACATGGCGATTCATTTCTCGTCCTTGGGTAATTCCATTCTCTCCATAATGTACCCGAAGCAGTCTTGTCGAATGATTTCTTTATTACGTGTAAACATCGACGGCATCAAGGCGACTCGCGTTCGTATCTCATTGCCATCATATTGAATGTAGCGATCGGTGACTTCTTTGTCCCATTCGTCAATCGCAAGCAGGCGGGCGCCCTTAGTGATATCACGCCATCCTAATAAGGTTTGGGTGGGCAGTTCCGTAAAATTGAGGCGATCGAGATCGTCAATAAAGCGTAGATCCGCAGCTTCATTTCCAAAACCGATGCTGAACGGTTTGGGAATCGATACGGTTGCAAGTGAATGGAACAGGTCAATGTCATGAGGAGCGATGGGATGATTGGGGATTTCGGAAAGATGCATGCAGGCCTCTAAAAATTCGACTGCATGATCCAGGCTTCTTTCATGGCCGACTTGGCCACATTCGAGTGTTGTCGCCGGGCAAAGATCGCGAAAAGAAGTGATCTGAACGCCGGCTGGTTTCGTAAAATAAACAACGGTCCTCATGAAGAGCGTCGCCAGATGAAAACATTGATGATCCATGCGGGTGACGCAGGCATAATGGGGATTGATACCGGTATTATTGTGAATATCCACGCTCGCAAAGACGCCGCGGAATTTCATTTCATCAAGAATCTGGCGCGTCATGCGATGTTCCGGCAGGGGGCCTTCCTGCCAGATACGATTGTAATCGGGTTGACCTTCGAGAAAACGTTTCTGCCGGCGAGCGGCACTCACATTGCCGATGAAGATCGAGAGGCTACGTGGTAGCGGTTGGGTTGCATATTTTTTAAGGATGACCTGAATGGCTTCAAAGCCGGTTGTTTCATGGCCGTGCAATAAAACAGAGACAAATAGCGGGGGTTGCCGTGCGCCGGGTAAGTGCAGGAGGGTCGGGCCGTTGAGAATTTTGTGAAGATCCTTGGCCTTTGTGGTAAGAAAGCCGTCGGGGATGCGTTCAGTGATCGTTAACAATTATAGGCTCCAAGTGTGGACGGGCTTGGCTTCGTGCTGCCTTTCGAAGTAAGCGCGGGTGAGACCGCTAAAGTCTCCCGGATATTTATCGATGAATTGTCGCTGCCAGCTGGCTCCATTTTGTTGGGTTCGAGCACGTTCTACAATGATATCAATCAGATATTTTTGAATATCATCGGCATCAAGTCCGAGTTCAATCAAACCTTGGCGGGCTTGTGGAATGAGTCGGTCTAAGATGAGGGTCTGGATGTTGACATCCTGTCCATGCAGCCATTTGATCCGGGCATTCAATCCGTCCTTGGCGGCACGGTAAAAATTATTGCGCGCTTCTTCAAAGGTCAGTCGCTTTTCAGGCGGGGTTTCTTGCCGGGCGAGTTGACGGACCATACCGATAAAAAAGGCAATGTTGGCCATGATATCATCGGGAGTCGGACCGGCAGCCATCACGCGGTGTTCAAGCCGTAAATGGACGCGCCCGTCGGCTTCAAGACCCACCAAGGGGCGGTTCCAGCGCCAAATCGTTCCGTTGTGCAAGCGCAAATGATTCATGGAGGCGGGATTCTGCTGGAAGATAGAAGGCAATATGACCGGATAAGCCGTCATGTTTTCTAAGAAGCACTCATACAATGATTTATTAACGTAGCCTGAACCAAAAGTGACGCGTCGTAGTTTTCCCTGTTGCCCTTCTTGAACGCTGCCAACGCTGACGGCTTGTTCAAAAAGAGGGATTCGGGTTTCATCCCATAGATCCAGGCCGAATAAAAAAGGCGAGTTGGCGGCGATAGCGACCGTGACAGCGGATAAGATGAGCGAGGCATTGTAATAGCGGACGGCCACATCAGGATCCATTTGGAGGTGGATCTGAATTGAAGTGGTTGCCGATTCGAACATGACATCATTGTGTGACAACATCAGGTGATCTTTGGCTTCAATGTCAATCAGCATCGGTTTGCCATGGCGAAGGCGGAGAATTTGTTCATTCAGCGCGCGATAACGTTGCATGGGAGACATTTGTTCCATCGTCAGCATGTCATTCTGTAAAGTCGGGAGGATGCCGATCATCATGATGTGAGAATTCATGGCTTGGGCGCGTTGTTGGCAGTCTTGCCAGGTTTGATTCAGCTCTGCACCGAGGGTTTTCAACATTGAGCCGCCAAGGGCATGAGGAGTGCTATTGAGCTCAACATTGAATTTTGACAGTTCGGGAACGACGAGTGAGTTATTGATGTTGGCCAGAAATTCTTCATTGATCGCCGCCGGTTGAAAATCAGAGTTGACCAGCCAGCATTCAACTTCGAATCCGGCCGAGTCGCGTCCGGCGGCAAGCACCCCTTCGTTAAACCACTGTCGGAGCAAATGTGTTTCGGCTTGAAGATTGCGATAGAACTGATCGAAATCCGCCTGTGTGAAGACATTGTTGCGGATTTCTTCTCCCATGGCGAGGCATTATAGCAGGAAATTTTCTTTAATTAAATTGCTTTAGATATCCGTGAGAGTGGCATCACGACCGTAGATGTCTTCGCGGAACTGGATGTCCCCATCTTCTTCGGCCCAGGCGGTCCAGTACTGGATGTAGACATTGACGGGTTCGCCGAGCCTGACGGTTTGACGTTGACCGCTGTTAATCGCCCGGGTGATGTTCTGACGCGACCAGGCGGAATCGCCGCGAAAAATCTCTTCGGCGAGTTGCAACGGTTCAGAGACACGAATACACCCATGACTAAAGGCGCGTTCATGGCGCTTAAAAAGTGACTTTGCCCGCGTATCGTGCATGTAAATCGCATAGGGATTGGGAAACATGAATTTCATGGTTCCCAGGGCATTGCCGCGGCCCGAACGTTGGACAATGCGGATGCCTTCGTTGCCTTTCACCTGTTCCCAGTCGATTGAGTCGGAGTCGATCACATTTTTCGATCTCGTACCGACAACCTTCATATTGTTGCGTGCCAGATACTTCGGATCTTTTTTGATCTTGCGAAGGAGCTCTTTCTTGAAAATGCTCGGGGGAACGTTCCATTGCGGATTGAGGATCATGTGCGTCACCGAACTCGTTAAGGTTGGAGTTCTCCACGTTTTGACCCGTTTGCCGACGACCACATTCATTCCGAGCACGGGACGATCACGGTCGATAAAGCTAAGCCGGTAGTCGGGAATGTTGACGACGATATGACGTCTTCCCAGATCATCGGGGAGCCAGCGACGGCGCTGCATGTTGATCTTGAGTTGTTGGATGCGCCTTTCGACCGGCATATTGAGGGCGGCCAGGGTTTTCTTGCTGACTTTGCCATCGACAACCAGTCCATGCCGGCGCTGAAAGTTACGAACGCCGGCGTCCGTCTGCCTATCAAAGTAGCTGCCATTCCCGCCGCCGTCGCCGGTCGCTTTGAGTCGTTGATTGAGTAAGGCGACGCGTTCTCCCTGATCCCCTTGTTGCAAGGGATGACCTCCGGGGATATAGGGCCAGCCGCCTTGGGCGGCGATCTTACGATAGCGGACAAGCGCCTGTTTCAGACGTTGATAGGCCGCTTCTTTCCGGCTGAAGCCTTCTAAATGCCGCGCAAAACGTCCGGAGGCCAGACCTTCTTCGAGTAAGGCGACGGCGTCTTGATTTTTGCCGTGGCGTTGCCACATCAGCTTTCGAGCGCGTGCCCCTTGTTTTAAACCCGCCATGTCACTGACATAGAGAATATACGCGTCTGTCAGCAGCAGCTCCATGTCGACGACATTCTTAGCCATGCTGATGCTGGCTCGATGATACTTGTCGGGGTTCAGTCCCTCGCTATCGGCCTCGCCGAGCGCCGTGACTAATTCTCGGGCGGCACGGCTTGGTTTGTGACGGCGACTCCACGCCGGCTGAAAGTGGCGGCGCTCGTAAAATTTTCGGATGAGGTGCGGTGCGTGCAAGGAGTTGCCCAAGACGATCAGCGAGTGGTCGCGCTGACTCGTGGGGGTGAGGCGGCCTTGGAGGGCGAGACGGACCGGGTCATCGGAGGCGACTTGAACTTGTTTGGGAGCTGATGCGCAGTTCCATAGGCTGCCTGCGCAAAAGAGAACCACTATAATCTTGAAGACCGTGAACTTCCGCATGACTCTGAATGAAAAGGGTCTTATCGGATAAGGATACACCTTGACAAGGGTTTCCTTGGCTTTAAGAGGCTTTTTGTATTCATTTTAATACGCGTCCTTGAGCTGACGAATTTTAGCAAAAACGGCGGCGGGAGCGTGCCCCGTCATTCCCAGCTGGGCCTGGATCTCCGGGCTTTCAGGGCGGAGAAAGGGATTGGTTGCCAGGTCGAGGCCGAGGGTGGCCGGGACGGTGGCTTGATGAGCGTTCCGTTGTGCCTGCACGGCTTGCCACCGTTCCTGGAGGGCCGGGTTGTTGGGTTCAAGAGTCAGTGCAAAACGGGTGTTCTTGAGCGTGTATTCATGGCCGCAGTAGATCAGCGTGTCGGCCGGCAGCTGGCGGAGTCGATCGAGACTGGCCCACATCTGTTCAAAGGTGCCCTCGAAGACGCGGCCACAGCCCATGGTAAAGAGGGTATCTCCGGAGAAAAGGGCCTTGGTGGCCGGAAAATAGAAGGCGATATGGCCACGCGTGTGCCCGGGGATTTCCAATATTTGCGCCTGATGGGCGCCCACGAAAAAGACCTCTCCGTCGGCGACGGTCAGGTCGATACCGGGAATGCGATCTTGGTCGGTGCGCGCGCCGACGATCTTACAACCCGTTGCCTTTTTGAGCGCCGGATTGCCGCCCGTGTGATCCCAGTGGTGGTGGGTGTTGAGAATATAGTCGAGTTGCCAACCCCGCGTTTCGAGGGCCGCCAAGACAGGATCTTCTTCGGAAGGATCCACCACCGCAACACATTTTGTCTCGTCGTCGCGAATGAGATAGGCGTAGTTGTCGCTCAGGCAGGGGATGAGAATAATTTCCAGTGAGCTCATCGCTTAAACGTCTCCGCGTGGGCCTCGGCCCGTTCCAGAAAGATGCGACTCGGGTTTTCATGACCGAGATCGACCAGGGCCTCGAATCCTGTCGGGGCGGTTATATTAATCTCGGTTAGCTTGGTGCCGATAAAGTCGGCTCCCGCCAAGAAGACGCCGATTGATTTGAGAAAACCGCCGACGCGTTCACTCAAGTCGCGGATTTGGGGAGTCATATCGTTCTGTTCGACGCTGCCTCCTTGCGCCATATTGGCGCGAATCGAACCGGCGGCCGGCTTGCGCACAAAATCGCCGACATAATCACCTTCAACAAAGAGGACCCGGCGGTCGCCTTGCTCGTGGATCTCTTCAAGAAAAGGCTGCAGTATCGTGAAGGCTTCGCCGGGACCGAAGGCCGAATCGAGTGACTCCTCAATGCTGGACCATTTTTCAACATCGTGACCGCCGTAGCCGAACCACGGTTTTGAGATGACGGGACCGTCCGGGAAGGAGGGGCGTCGGGGAAGATCTTCACCGGTGGTGAGAAAAGTGGGCACCAATTCTTCCTCCTTAATAGCGCCGGCTCGCCAGGCTTCCAAGGGCAGTAGCTTTTCATGGTAGCGCATTAGCGTTGCGGGCGAGTTGATGATCGATATGCGGTCTTCGAGGAGACTGAGCAGCCAGCAGAGTGACAGATAGCCCATGTCAAAGGGTGGGTCCTTGCGGATCCATATCCCGTTGAAAGAATCGAGAGCCATACTTCCATGTTCTTTTAAGGGGATCGGCAGAGCCCGCGGAGCGCACGATTCGAGCACAGTCGCCGTGACCCATAATTGATTTCCGTCCAGGCACAGATCTTCCGGAGTTGCCCAACAAACTTCATGACCGCACGTCAGCGCTTCTCGCAGCAAGGAAAGTCCCGTGTCGCTCGCGGGTTTGAGATCGGTCAGGGGGTCGGCAATGATTAAAAAACGCATCAGAATGGGGAACCTTAGCCTTGTTTCGTGCTGAGGGGAATCATTTTTTCCATTGATGATTCATGGGGAGCGCTCTGTTAAGATCTTTTGAGCATGCATATTGGAATTCCTAAAGAGATTAAATCCGGTGAGACGCGGGTGGCCGTGTCTCCGGCAGGGGTGAAAACACTGCGGACAAAGGGGCATGTGATCACCGTTCAGAGTGGCGCCGGCCGGGGGAGCGGATGGACGGATGCGGACTACCGGCAGGCGGGTGCGACGATGGTGCGGGATCGTGACCGTGTTTTTCGCCGGGCTGAATTGCTCTGCAAGGTCAAGGAGCCGCAGCCGGCAGAAATTAAATTGCTGCGACCGGGTCAGGTCTTGTTCACGTTTTTGCATCTGGCGGGTTCTCCCCGCCTGCTATCCGCTTTGCGTCAAAGGCGGGTTGTGGCACTGGGCTACGAAACGATCGAAACCAAAGCGGGCCGGCTGCCCTTGCTGAGTCCGATGAGTGATGTGGCGGGGCGGGTGGCCGCGTTGCTGGGAACGCATTTTCTCCGCAGTGATTGGGGTGGCAAAGGGATACTGCTCTCGCGCATTGAGGGGGAGCCCGGTGGTACCGTGGGCGTGATCGGCTGCGGCCATGTCGGACGCGCGGCGATTGATGTTGCGGTGGGGCTCGGGGCCCAGGTGATCGCGGTGGATCGCAATCCGGAGGCCCTTAAGAAATTAAAAAAACGTTATGGAGATAAAATTCAGTTGTGTCGCTCGACGTCTCGGCAGTTGTTAGCCGTGGCCAAAAAAAGCGACTTGTTGATTGGAGCGGTCTTGGTGCCGGGGCGCCGGGCCCCGCACGTAATTTCCAAGGAGATGGTGCAGGCCATGGAGACCGGTTCGGTCATCATTGATGTCGCAATTGATCAGGGTGGCTGTGTCGAGACGATCCGGCCGACCTCGATTGAGGCGCCGGTCTTTAAAAAATATGGTGTCCTGCACTGCGCGATCCCCAACTTGCCGGCCCTCGCTCCCCGAACCGCGAGTCATCTACTTTCGCAACGCGTGCTGCCTTATCTGCTGAAGCTTGCCAATTTTGGGTGGAAAGAGGCGACTCGGCGGGACAAGGCCTTGGCGAAGGGGCTCAACCTCGTTGATGGGAAAGTTGTCTATCCGGGATTGTTGTAGGGGCGCTGCCTGCTGCGCTCCTAATTAGCACACTAACGGGATGCCTGTATATCTTGTAACTCGCGATCGTGGCGCTTAACGGCTCCGACTACCTCATCGAGTTTTAGCTCCATGCGGCCCAAATGATTGTCTACACCATTCAGGCGATTCTCTACACAGTCCAGGCGAGTGTCTACATCATTCAGGCGATTCTCTACGCGATCCAAGCGATCCTCTATCTTAGTGAATCGCATGCTGTGTTGATGCAGGACCCCCTCGATGACGTCAAAACGGGCATCGTGTTGAGCAAAACGCATATCCATTCGGTCAATCAATTCGCGGCGCCACTCAGTTACGGATTCCAGGACCAGATCCATCTTGGAGTCCATTTGTTCCAATACGACAGCGACTTCTCTGGGAAATTTATCTTGAGGCATACAAGTCTCCTTTAACGCTGTCTAAGAAGCAAGATCAATGCCAATTTGAGGGTTTTCGTAAGTGTGCGGAATGATGGAAACAGTTCTTGGGGATAAGTCGGGATTCGGTTTAAAAATGGAACGACGCGTTTCATATTAGCACGATTGTTGCTTCGAGTTATTTCCGGTGTGTACTGGCGTCAACATATAAGTAAGCCGTGTCCTGCTTTCTCGCAACTGCTAATGTGTTGCTCCGATGATGAGGTATGGCTGGTGAGGTAAAGTTCGTTTTCAAACAAGTTCAGATTATCGACGTCAACCGTAATGATCGTTTGGATGTCGGTGTGGATGAAGTGGTTACCGTTGAAGGCAAAGCACTTACACATGCAGAGCAGTCGAGGCGTTTGCAGCAGTTGCTGAACGAATTGCAAGTCAATAGCTGGCAAGGCCTTTCGCTAGATGCGGTCTCTGTTTATCTCCAGGCTTTGCACGCGGCGCGAGATTTTTCACAAAAAGGTTTTGTCAATGGACTCGAGGGTGAGCTTGCTAAAGCGAGGAACGCTGCTTTGAGTTCGGTCTTCATATACGATCAGCAGCTTGGTCAGCGTCTCTTAAAGCGGGCTCTTATTAATGGGGTCGATTATCGCTTGAAAGACGCCGTTGAGGAATCCTTGCTACAGGGTAATATGCGGATTGTTACGATGGATCTCAAATTTGCGGAGGGATTTGCCAAACGCCTTCAGCAAGAATTCAATTACAATCATCCACTGAACCAAGCGCAACTGGATGCAACACTGAAGCAGGCTTATGAACAGGGCGTTCCGGTTCGGGCAAATTTAGCGCGTAAAAAAGCAGCATTAGGTGATATCGAAACGACGAAGATGTACTTAAGTGACGTCGAGTTCTTTCAGGCGGAAGCCGTACAGCAATTCAACATCCACCCCGGGCCAACAGCTGCCGAAGTGAGTGCCATAAAAAAACAGGCTTATGAGCTGGGTATTCCCATTGAATATGATAAGATGCGAGAAGATGCGGCGGAAGGAAATTTGTTTATCGCGCGGATTCGTTCCAATCGTTTACAGGCATATATTCAGGAAGCGAATCAGGAGTTTAATCTCAATACAACCTTCGATTCAGATCGCGCTGAAACCGAAATCCGAACGGGTGTGCTGGAACGGATCACGACATTATTTGGGTTGGCAGAAGACGCGGCAAAGCTCCAGGATGTGGCGACAGTTGATATCCATTTGAATGGAGCCCATGCGTACATTAGTGAATATAACAATGGCCATATCGCTTCGGTGCAGTTTCCGAGACTCAGTTTTGATGCGGCAAAAGCGGATGCCTTGCGTCTTTGCGCTCTAGGGCGTGCTTCGTGTCCGTGACTATAGTTATTTCTTGATCCGTTTCCAAATCAGGCGCAGTCCATCCAAGGTGAGGTTGGGGAGGACCTCTTCGATCACGTCCGCTTCTTGGGCCATCAGGCCGGAGAGTCCGCCGGTCGCGATGACGCGGGTGTCGGCCGGCATTTCTTCTTTTAGTTTAGCGACGATGCCGTTGATGAGGCCGGCGTAACCGAAATAAAGCCCGGACTGCATGCACTGGAGCGTGTTCGTGCCAATCACGGCGTCGGGTTTGCGAATGTCCGTACGCGGGAGTCGGCTCGCCTTTTTGGCTAGGGCTTCGTTGGAACTTAAGATTCCGGGGGCGATGGCGCCCCCGAGGTATTCCCCTGCGGCCGTCACGCAATCAAAAGTTGTCGCCGTGCCTAAGTCGACAACAATGACAGCCTTGCCTTTGACATGTTCATGCGCGGCCACCGCGTTGACGATGCGGTCGGCTCCCGCTTCTTGCGGGTTTTCGATCTTGACGCGAATGCCTGAGTCGGTGGTTTCATCGACAAAGATAGGATCGATCTGGAAATATCGTTCTCCCATCCGTTGCAAGGCATGCTGTAGGGAAGGCACGACATTGGCGACAATAATGCCGTTGATCGCGATGGGTTCTTCGGAGGCGCGAAACAGCTCACGCATCATGATACCTAATTCATCGGCCGTGCGTTCTTTTTTGGTCTCAAGACGCCAATGTTGTCTTAGGGAGTCACTATCATAAAGACCGATGACCGTATGCGTGTTGCCCACGTCGATGGCTAAGAGCATATCGTTGCATCTCCTTCGAGTATGCTATGTTCCCGCCCGCTCTCATCTTGAATGATGAGATAACCTTCTTCGCTTAAGCCAAGGACGCGACCTTTAATGGGTTTACCGGCGGAAACGACTTCAACGGGTTTATCTCTGAGAACATTATGCTGATTACAATACGAAATAATTTCACCCCAGCGGGTGTCATCGAGTTTCTGGTAACAGTCCTCAAATTCGTTGAGTATCGATGCCGCCACGTCACTGCGATCGAGCGCCTGCCCCGTGATTTCTTGTAGCGAAGTCGCCTTGGCTTTGATTTCAGCGGGTAGGGTGGCGGCTTCAAAATGAATATTAATGCCTATTCCGACGACAACGGCTAAATGTCCTTTCTTGTCGGTGTGGCATTCACTCAGGATACCGCCTATTTTTTTTCCATTATGATAAAGATCATTGGGCCATTTGAGCTCAATCGCGTGACTTGTTAATTGATTGAGTGCCTTGTTGCAGGCGGTTCCTGCGATCAGTGTGAGTCGAGAAACTTTAGCGGGAGAAATATTCGGGTAAAGGATGATCGACATGTAAAGATTGCCATTCGCAGGTGAATACCACTTTCGTCCCATTCGTCCCTTGCCAGCACTCTGTTTTTCAGCGATAATAACGTCACCATCATTTGTACTCTGATGAGTATCCTTGTCCAGCTGCGTCAATGCCCATTCATTTGTCGAGCTAAGTTCCTCATGGATGGTTAACTCTCGTCCGACAAATTGTGTTGTCAGTTTACTGTGAATATTTTCTTTAAGTGTTGGCATGGTTGCCTATAGTATAAGCAAAATTTGTACCGATATGTCACGTTCTTTTGATGAGAGTCATTTCAATCATGGTATGTGATTTGCAATTGCATGCTGTGCCGAAAAAGCAATGCTGGCAGGCCTTGACAGCATTACATCAAACACGATAACTGTATATATATGACTATGGATAAGACCCCGGAACAATCGCTTGGAACAACTCAAGTCGAACTTGAGTATGCCGCCGAAGAATGTTTGCAAGAACCGCGCACGCAAGTAAACGTTCTGCAAGAAACCGCGCGACAGTCGGTTGTGGCCATGTCAGAGTATCTCGCTCAGCGCATTCAAGTTATCTCGTATGAATTGAAAGACTTGGAACAGACGACAAGTATTCTGATGAATCAACTGATTCGCGAAAAAGACCACGCAATTGCGCGCCGTTTACAGAAAGAAATCGGACGCCTCGATACAGAACATGTTCAATTAAACGAGCGTCTTCGCGCCGAGAAAAAACGCCGACAATTATATATTCCTTAGCCTTTTCATCTTTCTAAATAAGGATAGGCCTGCCTGATCAACTGAACGAGCAACTCGTCGACTCGATAAAGATTTGATAATAAATCAATATGGATTGAGCTGGTTTCCAGGCTTTCTTTGCGGCCTTCATGGAGACGCTGGAGGTGTCCGAGCCTAAACTCCTGTTCACTCGTGGCGAGTTGGTCATGGTGGCGGATGAGGCGGCGTGCGAGTGTGCTGTCTTCCGCAGTCAGCGAGGCGGCGGCGAGTTTGAAATTGTCCATGATAATGCCGTGAAACTCTTCAATTTCTTTCCAGCCTTCTGTAGAAAATTTGCGCGCCTTGCGGATTTTTTTGTCGGCTAACTCGAGAAGGTTCCGATTGATGACATCGCCAATTTCTTCAAGTTTGCTCGTAATTGAGAGGAGCCGTAGTTCCATCTCGGCTTGCTCTGCGGTGAGATCTTCTTGCGAAAGCTTGGCAAGATAGAGCTTTATTTTTTTATCGAGGAGATCAACTTGGTCATCCTGGTTTTGGATGGCCTCGAGGAGGACGCGATCGTTCTTTGATAGGACCGTGAGGCAATCGCGAAACATTTCCATGTCCATGTCAAGCATGCGCAACATTTCACGTCTGACATTGGCAAATGCCAGGCTGGGAACTTCTAATGATTTTTTATCGAGGTAACGAGGCTGAAATTTCTCTTCTTCTCCATTGCGAGGCTCCGGAAAGATCTTTTGGATGAGCCACGCGGCCGGTCGTAAAAAAGGCAGGAAGGCCACCACGAGGTAGACATTGAAAAGTAAGTGAGACAGGGCGATCAGTCCACTCGTGGGCGTTTGATCGGAGAGAATGCCGGCAAACCATTCAACGGAGTGGATAAAGGGTTGCAAAAAAATGAGGGCGATCAGGGCGCCGGATACTTTAAGTCCCAAGTAGGCGACGGCTGTGCGGCGACTGGCGGTATTATTCCCCAGGCCTGCAAAGAGAGCACCGGAACAGGTTCCGATATTCGCCCCGAGTACGATGGGGACAGCGGCCTGAAAATCGATCAGTCCGGAAAATGAAAGGGCGATGGCCAGTCCGATGGGCGCCGCACTGTTTTGGACGATGATCGAAAACAAGATCGAGACAAAGAGGGCCAGCGCGGATCGGTTGGCGAGGTAGGCAAAGAAAGTTTGAATCATGGGGTTGCCTTGGAGCGGCGTTGAAACGGCGATCATCACTTGCATGCCGAAGAAGATGAATCCGAGTCCCATCAGAATCATGCTGATGTAGCGCGCACGGCGCCCGCGACGTACGATATCAACGATGATGCCCGTGACGAGCAAGAGCAGCGAGTATGTTGAGATCTCTTTGATGGCGAGGAGGAGTACGACCATCGTACTGCCGATGCCGGCTCCCAGCATGACGCCCATGGCTTGGGTAAGTGTCATGGTCCCCGATCCCACAAAGCCGACGAGGGCAATCGCGGTGGCATTCGAGCTTTGCAGAATGAGCGTTGCAAGCGCTCCAATGCCGAGGGCGAGGAAGCGATTGGCCGTCAGCTGGGAAATAACGACGCGGAGCCGGTCCCCTGCCAGCAATTGGACACCGGCCCGGGTAAGCCGAATTCCATAGATAAAGATCGCGAGCGCCCCACAAAAGCCTAATAACGAGAAAGTGTGAAAATTCATGAGAAGAAATTTTCTCAAAATGATAATATTATCATGATGAGAAGGACTCCATGGTGGAGTGTAGTAAAAATTATCAGTTATTTCAATAAGATGCGCTTAAAACTCCCTTTCGGTACTGCTGGCCTCCTAGGAATCATGCTCGTGCTCGCCGGCGGAGGGGCCGAGGCCTCGGTGCAGACCCGGGTGGTTTCGCTCTGTGATGGGATTAAGGCTGAAGTGACGGTGGTCTCGTCTCGGCACGCTAAGGGAGCGATGTTGAGTGCCATTAATTTTGCCGCCACGGGGGCGCGGGACAGTTGCAAGACGCTCTCCGATCGCCATTCCAAGAGCCAGGTCAAAAATATCAATGCACAGGCCGGGCAGGCCGCGGTTCCTGTGGGTCTGGACCTGCAGTATCTCATGCCGCGTACGGTTCAGTTGTCGCGTTTGACGGCGGGTGCTTTTGATCCGACCGCCTGGTCACGGCGGAAACGTGCGAGCTATCAAGATATCGTGATTGACCCCGCGCGACGCGCCATCATGTTGAAAAAAAAGGGGGACAGTCTGTCATTTCGCGGGCTCTTAAAAGGCTATCTTGCCGACCGGATTGCGGCGCGCCTGCGGAAAAAAGGCATGAATCGCTATTTTGTGAACGTGGGAGGCACGGCCAAAAAATCTTCCGGGCGCGGGTTGAATTCTTCTTGGATGACGGGGATTCAGGATCCGCATAATCGGGCGGAAGATTCCATCTGTCGGGTGGCGCTGGTCAATCGAGCGATGGGGACGGCAGCCGCCTATCCTTGGGAACAGGGCGTCGAGACCTATCCGGGTGCGGCGGCCTTTGCGAGCGTGACCGTGATGACATCCAATGCGATGACGGCTGAAGCCCTCGCCAATGCGGCGATGGTATCAGGCGAGCAAGGGAAGGCCTTGATCCGTCAGATGCGGGGCGCGGGCGGGGTATTTGTCGATCACCGGGGGGGGTTGAGTGTCGTCGGTAATGTCCCGGCGGCGTGCATGCGATAAATTATTCCCGTTTAATCTGATACGTGTAGACGTTTTGGTTATGCTCTTGCAGCGTCTTGGCAAAGGCGTGTGCCCCGTTATTTTTCGAGACGAAATAGAGGTACTCCGTGTCCGCCGGGTAGAGAACAGCGAGCAGAGCCGACTTGCCGGGACTGGCAATAGGCCCGGGGGGAAGACCCGGGATGACGTAGGTGTTGTAGGGCGTGTAGGTTTCGAGGTGGCGTCGGGTAATATTGCCGTCATAATCCTTGATTCCATAAATAACCGTCGGATCACTTTGTAGCGGCATCTTGAGACGAAGTCGGTTATCGAAGACCGAGGCGATCAAAGGACGTTCTTCCGGGCGACCGGTTTCTTTCTCGATGATGGAAGCCAACGTGACGACTTCATGCGGGCTCATGCCAATTTGTTGCGCGCGTGCCTTCATTTCATCGGTGAAGTTTTCGTTAAATGCTTTGGTCATGATTTTAATAAGGTCGCGGGCGTCCTTGGGGTAATACGTTTCATAGGTGCTGGGAAAAAGGTAGCCTTCGAGTGACTCCAGTTCGAATCCTAAGTCGGCGATCCAGTCCTTGTTGGTGGCCCAGGCCATAAAATCATCGTATTCAGCGAGCTGATTGCGTTCGAGGTAGTCGGCAATCTGTCGCATATTCCAGCCTTCGGGGATCGTAAATCGGTAAATTTTGAAATCCCCGGTGACAAGTTCGTGGGCGACTTCTTTGGGTGTCATATTAGGACGGAATTCATAGTCACCTGCGCGCACACTGACGGCGAGTCCTTGGATGATCAAATAAACGCGAAATAGATCGGCGTCGGCGATAATGTCTTCCTTTTCCAAAATGATCAGAATGTCTTGCAAGGGGGTTCCACGGCGGATATGAACTTCTTTAAAATGGTCTCCATGGGGGCTTCGACTAAAGACATAGAGATAACCCGCAGCGAGACCGATTCCTAAGATAAGTAATACAAAGAATGCTCCGATAAGTCGTTTCATGCGTTTCCCTTGCTTTGCTGTGTGTCTAAATATCCCTGCAAAATAAAGACAGCGGCCATCTTGTCGATGACTTGGCGCCGTTTGGCCCGGGAAAGATCCGCCTCGAGCAAGCTGCGTTCGGCACCCATCGTCGAAAGTCGTTCATCCCAGGCTACGATTTCCGCGCGTTTTTTGAAACGCTTTTCAAGTTTTTCCATGAAACGCCGGGTCAGCGCCGTTTGCTCGCTGTCGGTTCCATCCATATTCAGTGGCAGTCCTACGACAATGCGGGAAGCTTCATATTCCAGCCAAGACTGCTCAATTTGTTCGAGCGCCTGTGGATCGTTCTTTCTCGCGATGGTGCGGACGCCTTGCGCGGTCAGGCCGAGGGGATCGCTGACGGCCACGCCGATTCTCTTTTGACCGATGTCGAGACAGAGGATGCGCATGGCGTGCATCCTAGGACATTTGTCTTGATGCTGGCAAATGAGTATATTGAGACGTCATGCAAGTCAGTGCCACAGTGCGGGTTGTCGGCCGGGTGCAGGGCGTTTGTTTTAGGATGGAAACTCAACGAGAGGCCGAACGGCAGGGAGTCGCCGGTTGGGTCCGCAATTGCTCCGACGGCTCCGTTGAGGCCTGTTTTGAAGGCGCGCGGGAGCGTGTCGAAGCCATGCTTGCATGGTGTCGTCAGGGTCCTTCTGCCGCCCGTGTCGATGAAATCGAGGTCAACTGGCAGCCGCCGGAAAATCGAAGCGGATTTCATGTCGTCAGCTGAAGACTGACTTGACTTTCGGGCGCTCTCCCCTAAAAATGCGCTAACTTTGAAGGAGGGGAAATATGCGTCTTCATGTGAGATTTCTTTCAGTAAGCCTTATTGCCGCCGTTGCTTATGCAGGAATGGTCGGCTGCCAGCAACAGCGCAAGACAGGTAAAGTCCTGGTTGAGGTCGGCAACGAAGTGATTACGGAGCCCGACCTCGATTTACTCGTCAAAGTAAATCCGCGGCTAAAAAGGCGGATGGAGACACCGGCAGGGAAACAGCAAATTCTCAATAACTATGTTGAGCAGGCCTTGATGTTTCAAGAAGCGAAGAAAAAGGGGCTATTGAAAGACCCCATCGTTAAAGCCAAGATTGATCTTTATAAGAAGGTTATTTTAGCGCAGGCCTTGTTAGAAGAGAAGCTCGTTGGAGCCACCCAGCAATACTTTGATGAGCACAAAGATGAATTTGAAAAGGTTAAAATCGCGCATATCTATGTTCCTTTCAAAACGGAAGAAAAAAACCGCGCGTTAAGCAAAAAAATGCAGGTCAAGCGCAGTGACGCCCAAGCCAAGAAAATTGCTGACAAAATTAAGGCGGACTTGGATACGAACCCGGATAAGTTTGCCGAAATCGCTGAGAAGCAATCTGAAGATGCACGGACGGCGAAGCGTGCGGGCGAACTCGGCTGGCTCGCTCAAAACGATGCGCGCATGCGCCGCTGGGGCTGGGCCAAATTAGTCGATAAGGCCTTCCCGCTAGGTGAAGGGACGCTGACCGGTCCTATCAAGACCGAGAATGGCTATCACATTGTTAAGGTTCTCGCTCCGAAAAAGACTGATGATTACGATCAGGCGCAGGCGCGCATTCGCTTTAAAGTGCAGGCGCAAATTAAGTCGGAATTGGTGAGCGAACTAAAGAAGCGTTACAACGTGTCTTTTACCGGAGCCGAAGCAATAGGGGGCGTTCCGCCGATTCCGCCCCAACCGGCAGGTGCGCCCGAATCAGCTAAAACCGCGCCCAAGAAGAGCGAACAAGGTTAGAGTTCAGGCAGGGTCAGTTGGTCGCCGACGGCCAGGTTGATGCGGTCGGAAGTCCCTGCCAGCAATTCAAGCGTATAGAGGTAGGGTTGTTCGGCTGGGATCAGTTCTTCCGAAAAGGGAACCGTGTCTCGATTGATTTGGAGGACGGTGCCGTCACTATCAATATAAATGATATCTAAAGACGTCGGCGTGTTTTTCATCCAAAAGGCTGAAGTCGTGAGCGCGGGGAAGACAAAGAGCATGCCCTGATCCTTTCCGATGTCTCGACGGTCCATCAAGCCAGCCGCTCGCTTTTGCGGCGTATCCGCAATCTCAACCTGAAAAGTGTGAGTGCCGCTTTGAGTGGTTATGGAGAGGGTCTCAAACGAGTTGCTTCCGCTACTGGAGCAGGCGGCCACAATCATGCCAAGTAGAGCCATATTCAATCGGATTCGTTTTTTAAGTTTCATTAGCCTCTCCCGGTCGCTTTGCGTCGCGCCTCTAGCTTGTCGATATGTGATTTCAATGCCGCTGGGTTCGGATAGGTATTGAGAATTTTCTTGTAGGCCTTCAACGCTTCATTCCAATTGCCTAAGTGTTCCAAGCACAGCCCGCGATTGTATTCTGATTCATTTAAGATGGGATCGTTCGGAAATTTTTTGGCAATTTGCCCATAATATTTCTGAGCCTTTTTGAATTGACGGTCATGAAAATAGATTTCACCCATTTGAAAGAGGGCTTTTGCCGTCCAGGGACTGTTCTCGTACTCTTTGATGAATTTTTCCAATTCAAGTTTCGCTTGAGAGGTGTCGCCCCTTTTAAGATGGAGGGTGGCGACTTTAAAGTGATACTCGGCCTTTTTTTCCGCCTCAGGAAAGTGTTGCAATAATTCTGAATAGGCGACGACCGCGGCGGGCCAGTCTTGCTGTTCCTCCAGGATACGCGCCCGTTCCTGGAAAGCCTTGATGACGTGTTTGTCATGGGGAAATTTTTCAATAAAGTTCTGATAGGCTTTTAAGGCCCGGTCAGGCTGTTGAAGAGTGACGTAATAGAGATTTGCTATTTCAAGGTGAACGGTGGCGGCTTCTCGATGGTTTGGATATTTATTGAGCGCCTTTTCGTAAACCGTGATAGCCTCGGTACTGCGTTTTTCCGATTGAAGCGATTTGGCCAGGCTTATGTGCTCATCCCAAGAGGCGGCGCAAGCCACGCAGGCTATGGCGCAGAAGCCAAGTAGGGCTAGTCTAAGCGTCTTCGTTGTTGTTTTGTGTGTCATCCGACTCGGCGATTTTGGCGACCGCGACGACGTTTTCACCGGGTTCCGTGGAGATGAGCCTGACCCCTTGAGTGCTACGCCCTTGGATTGAAATGTCCTTGACCTTCATGCGAATAATCTTGCCGCGATCGGTTATTAACATAACCTCGTCTTCGTCATCCACTTGGCAGCAGGAGACGACCGGCCCGTTCTTATCGACAATTTTCATTCCAATCATTCCGCTGCCACCACGACCCTGCGGTCGAAAATCTTCGATCGGGGTTCGTTTGCCGTAACCCTTTTCACTGACGACCAAGATCGTATTCTTCTGGCCTTCCATGCCCTGACGGAGTACCTCGATGCCGACAACGGCGTCGCCCTTTTTGCCTAGCTTCATGCCACGCACCCCGCGAGCGGAGCGTCCCATTCCGCGGACCACACTTTCGGAGAAGCGAATGGCCTGGCCGGCGCGGGTCATCATGAAAATATCTTGTTCGCCATCCGTCAACTCAGCTTTGATGAGCTGGTCATCATTGTCAATGCCGAGTGCAATAATCCCCGAGGCCCTCGGTTTGGAGTAGGCCATCAAGTCCGTCTTTTTGACGATACCTTGTTGGGTCGTAAAGAGAATGTAGGCTCCTTCCGTGAACTCGCGCACAGCCATGACAGCAGCCAATTTTTCATCGCCGGCCATGTTGATAAGATTGGCGATTGATTTTCCTCGTGCCGTGCGCCCAACCTGAGGGATTTCGTGGACCTTGATCCAGAAGAGCCGCCCTTTGTTAGTAAACGCCAGCATATAGCTGTGAGTTGAGGCAATATAGATATTGGTGACAAAATCTTCTTCTTTGACGGAGATTCCCATCTTGCCGCGCCCCCCACGCCGTTGGGCACGGTAAATACTGATCGGATTTCGTTTAATGTACCCTGAGTGCGAAAGGGTCACGACCATGTCTTCTTCGGCGATCAGGTCCTCGACGGACAAATCTTCCGCTTTACCCTGGATTTCCGTGCGCCGTTCATCCCCATATTCTTTTTTGAGTTCGGTGAGCTCATCAACGATGATCTTGAGCACCTTTTTTTCATCGGCCAGGATGGCCTTGAGTTCGGCGATGAGTTTTTGAATTTCTTTGTACTCGGCAATGATCTTATCCCGTTCGAGTGCTGTCAGGCGCTGGAGGCGCATATCCAGGATGGCCTGCGCCTGCTTTTCGCTCATTTTGAATTTCTTCATCAGGCCGGCACGGGCCTCGACCGGGCTCTTGGAGCCCCGGATGAGCTTGATAACGGCATCGAGGTTGTCGAGCGCAATTTTGAGGCCTTCAAGGATGTGGAGGCGTTCCTCAGCCTTGCGTAGCTCAAACGTTGTCCGCTTAATAATGACGTCTTTTCTGTGTTCGATAAAGAGTTCTAAGATTTGCTTGAGATTGAGGACCCGCGGTTGTCCGCCAACGATGGCGAGTAGAATCGTTCCGAATGTGGACTGCATGGCGGTGTGCTTGTAGAGTTGGTTGAGCAGCACTCCGGCGACCGTGCCTTTTTTGAGCTCGACGACGATACGCATGCCGTCTTTGTCCGATTCATCCCGCAGATCGGAGATTCCTTCAATCTTGCCGGCCTGAACCAGCTGAGCAATTTTTTCGATGAGCCGCGCTTTATTCACCTGAAAGGGGATTTCGGTGATGATAATCGATTCACGGTCACCGCGGGCCATGGGTTCGATCATGGCGCGGGCACGCATCGTGATGATGCCGCGGCCCGTTTCGTAGGCCTTTTTTATCCCTTCACGCCCGCTGATGATCGCGCCCGTCGGAAAGTCGGGGCCGGGGATTTTTTTCATCAAATCTTTAATCGTGGCATCGGGTTTCCCAATGAGTAGGATGAGGGCATCAACGAGTTCACCCAAGTTGTGCGGGGGAACCTTGGTCGCCATGCCGACCGCGATTCCATCGGAGCCGTTGAGCAAAAAGTTAGGGACTTTGCTGGGGAGCACCGTCGGTTCGACGGTCGATTCATCAAAATTAGGGGTAAAAGAGACGGTTTCTTTGTCGATATCGGCCAGCATCTGCTCAGCGAGCGACATGAGGCGCGCCTCAGTGTATCGATAGGCCGCCGCAGAGTCTCCATCGATGCTCCCGAAATTTCCCTGCCCATCGATTAAGGGATAGCGCATATTCCAGCTTTGGGCCATACGGACCAGCGAGTCGTAGACGGCCATGTCGCCATGCGGGTGGTATTTTTTTAGGACTTCACCGACGACACCGGCGCACTTCGAATAACGGCGATTGGAGAGGAGCCCCTCCCGGTACATCGCATACAAGATGCGTCGATGGACCGGCTTGAGGCCATCGCGCACATCCGGAATCGCGCGCCCAATGATGACACTCATGGCGTAGTCCAGATAGGACTCACGCATTTCATCTTCGATATTGATCGGGATTATTTCCGCTGATTTCGCCATAATTAAGAGCGCTGAAACTAGTTCGCTAGGGGCGGGAAGTCAATTCAAAACGCGTGCCAACCGCGGGGGCAAGGAATGCATTCTAGCCGGTGTTTATGCGGCTTTGCGGCAGGTTTCGCCGTGCAATTTTTTTGGATTTTTTAGCGGTTCTCGGCTTGACTTTGCAGGGGCATTGCTCTTACATGCGGGCTGTAGCCATGAGCACGCCGCTAATATACAGCTGGCAACGCTTTGCGGGAATCTCCTGCCTGGGGATTTCTGAAATTTCTCAACAGTTTCAAGCAACTTCGTTATGCAACATCCAACCAAAAGAAAAAGAGGGGTAAAGCTATGACTAAGGCAGAACTCATTGAAAGAGTCTCCAAGGACTGTAAGTGCTCCAAGGCACTCGCAGAAAAGTCGATTAATTCGGTAACAGATAACATTACGCGTGCCCTTAAGAAGGGACAAAAAATCACCTTAACGGGTTTTGGTACATTTAACGTCACCCGTCGTAAGGCGCGAAAAGGACGTAATCCGCAGACAGGTGCGGTCATCCAGATCAAGGCCCAGCGGGTTCCTAAATTCCGTCCCGGTAAAGAATTGCGCGAATCTGTCAGTTAGTTTTAGAGAAAAAACGGAGAAGGCGTCCTCTCGGCTAGGGGGCGCCTTACGCCGCTACTTCGTTAGCGTTCGCCTTTTTGACGACGACCTCAAGGACCTTGTTTGTCGGGTCATATTTGTGGCTCACCGATTCGCAAGGGAAGGGCATCTCAAAATTCCGCAAAAAACGATCAGGGAATGAATTGGCGACGTTACAGAGC
Organism: bacterium; assembly: GCA_965216315.1. Lineage (GTDB taxonomy): Bacteria > UBA10199 > UBA10199 > 2-02-FULL-50-16 > JAJFLM01 > CBDCFN01. The sequence goes on from CBDCFN010000016.1 coordinate 196,616, forward strand.
TTTTTGACCCGGGCATTCTCGAGTATCGCTTTAACCCGTAAGATATTATTTTCTAATGAGACCTCAATGGCATAATCCGGCATTTTGTTCGGAAGGCCCCATTTGAACTTGAACGGGTGATTTGGAACCTCCTCCGGCATGGCGAATTTTACGTGGTACTCCGTGACCGTCTCATCAATGGTATAGGCGAGGCCATAGCGTTTCATGCGTTCCCATTCGTTTTCCGGTAAATCCTTTACTTCGGCCCAGCGGATTTCCCAGGGCCGGTCATCTTCGAGTTCGATCGGGGCTTCTTCTTCCGCGACCTCGAGATCCTCAGGGGGTGGCGGCATCTCGCCTTTAATAAGGCTGATCGCATCGACGGGGCAGACGGTGACGATATCCCAGGGATTGAAGGTTCCCTTGGGCGTGGGGGCATAGGCCTCGGCGCGCGTATGATCCGCATCCATTTTAAAGATATCAGGAAAATCATCACAGCAGGCATCACAGGCGATGCAGGCGTCACTGACGTAATATTCTTCCATTTCGGCAGTTTGGTCGGCCATGGTATTTCTCCCGTAGGGAGCGTGATTTATCACGCCTGTCATTGATGGGCGCAATGAATTGCGCCCCTACATGCCACCTTATAAAGATGGCACATTTTCTTGTCAACAGGCCCAAAACAAGCCACAAAACCCCCTTAATATGTCGATGATCAACTGGTCCAACCTGAAACGGCGCGATTATGCGAGCCGCTATGCGCGTTTTTTGGCCCGTTACCCCGGTTGGGTCATGACCGTCTTACTGTCTCTGACGGCCCTATCCCTGCTTGTCGCAATCGAATGGCTTCAAACCGATCATTCCGCGACGGCGATGTTTGCGCCGGAGAGTCAGGCGATGCAGCTCTATAAAGAATATACGGATGAATTTGGTGAGCCGGATGATCTGATTGTCGTCGCTGAGCATGGGACCCGCCAACAGCGGCAGGAATTTATGCAGTTGCTTGCCCATCGCTTGGAACAAGAGCCTCTCGAAAAGATCAGTAATATTTTGTTTCAAATCCCGGTTCGCTCATTTGCAACCCTGCTGTTTGCTCCCGACGAAGAAGTCGATGAAATTCGCGCATGGGTGGATGATGAGGACCATATCGTCAATCGTTTGCTCGCGACTCCCAATTTGGAGGGTTTCCTCGGGAGTATCGCGGATCGATTTGAGCAAGACCTGCAAGAGGAGAGCATTAAGACCGATCCGGCCCCTTTTTTTAAGGATGGGGCTCGCTTGATGCCGGCCTTTACCGAGACGTTGAAGTCTCCCCATGCCGAAGCCGGGCCCATCCTCCTGCGTTGGGGCAGTCAGATTTTCGACAAATTCGAAGAGGCGGATGAAAAGGGTTATCTGGTTGCGGATGGAGGCCGTCTCCATCTCATGTTTATCAAGCCTGCGGATGCCACCGGTGACACGCAAAAAGCCCGCGAACTCGTCGATATCGTGCGGGATCACATTGACGTCTTGGCGCCTGAATATAAGGAAATGTCCGTCGGCCTGACGGGTCAACCTGCCCTGACTTATGACGAGTTTGTTGTTTCCGAGCGGGACATGTTGTGGGCGACCTTGTTTGCCCTGTTTACGACGGCGTTGATTTTTTTATTGGCCTTCCGCAATTTTGCCCATCCATTTTACGGCTTTAGTTGCCTGGTCATGAGTGTATGCCTGACCTTCGGGTTGACGACGGTCACGATAGGGCATCTCAATCTCATTTCGTTAAGTTTTGCCGTCATCCTCATCGGCCTCGGGACGCAGTATGGTGTGCATATTATCGCCCGTTACGAAGAGGAACGCTCCCGGGGACGATCGATTCCCGAGGCGATGGAAATTCTCGTCAGGCAAACGGTGCCGAGCCTGTTAATCGGCGCGTTAACGACATCGGCCGCCTTTTATGCCACCATGCTGATCAAGTTTCGCGGTTTCCGCGAATTGGCCTTCATTGCCGGTTCCGGTGTCTTGATCTGCTTTGTGATTATGAGTTTTGCTTTGCCTGCTTTTCTTTCCTGGCATGACCGTCACCGCGAAGTGAAACAGAAACAAAGGCGCGGCTGGCCGTTGGCCCCACAACTCCGGACGGGAGTCAGTCGCTTTTACGTAGGATCGGTTACCCGCTTTCCCAAACTGTTATTAGCCGGGTCCGGTTTAATTTCGGTCTTGGCTGTATTCTTGTATTTGGAGTGGGGGCCTTTTCCCTATTTTGATTACAATCTGCTGAATTTGCAGGCGAAAGATGTCGAATCGGTCCAGTTTGAAAAACGCTTGATGGAAACGCATGTGTCGCCACGTTTCGCCATTTATCAGGCTCATTCTCAGAATGAAGCCAAGGAAATTATTGCCAAGCTGGAATCACGGCCGGAGATCGGCAAGGTGGAAAGTTTGTATACCTTGATGCCGAGCTACACTTTAGAGAAGCTGGAGAAGGTGCGGTATATTGGCCATGCCCTCCATAGTCGCCTTAGTTTTGGTAACCGTCCTACCGATCCGGCAGCAGTTGTGGCGGCGTTGAAGCGTTTGCAGGATCTCTTCGCTGACGTGGAAGAGAAGCTGTTTGCCGGGGGCTACGTGGAGGCCTTGCATCATGCCGGGGAGATCAGCGCTTCACTGGCGGAGGCCCATCAGGCGGTGGCTTCGCTTTCTGAAGACGAGGGGGTGCGGCGCCTCAATCGGATACAGGAAAGTCTCGGCAACGAACTCGCCGAAATTGTCAAAGCGGAAAGTGAACGCGATGTGGGCGGGCTCGGCACGAACATCCCTTCCTCCCTGCGGGATCGTTTTTTGAGCCCCAATTATGTCTATGCCATCTACGCCTACCCGGCCCATTCAATCTGGAATCGCGAAGGGCTTCGATCTTTCGTGCAGGCGTTGGAGGGCATTTCCGACCGTTTCTCGGGACCGCCGCTGCAGATGTACGAGGCGCTTAGTGCGATGGATAGTGGCTGGTATCGTTCGGCACTCTTTGCAGCGATTGCGATTTTTATCTTGTTTCTCATCGATTTCAGGAGTCTGCGCTGGTCCTTAATCGCGACCGTGCCCTTATTGTGCGGGCTGACCTGGATTTACGGGGGGATGGCGCTCTTCAACATCCAATGGAACATCGTGAATCTCATTGCTTTGCCCTTGGTGTTGGGTATCGGGGCGGACTGTGGTATTCATTTGATTCACCGGTACCGAGAACAACAGGCCCAGGATGTGTCGTTTGTGTTGAGTAGTACGGGTAAGGCGGTGACGGTCGCCTACTCGGATACGATCACGAGCTTTTTCGGACTTGCGATCGCAAGCCATCAGGGGCTCGCGAGTCTGGGGCGCGTGATTATTTGGGGGATTTTTTGCTGCTATCTCGCGGGCATGATCGTCTTGCCGGCCTTGCTGGCCGCGTGGCCGGTCCAAGCCGCCAAAGCAAAACAAGAGAAGGAGCAGGCCGATGACGCAAGCAACGACTGACGAAATCAAGCGAGTTTATACGGCTCAACAGGCCAATCGTTGGCAGCTCGCCCAGAGCCGTGCCAGCGAGCGCATCAAAAAACTCAAACGCATTCGCGAGGCCATTTTTGCTCGGCGTGAGGAAATACAACAGGCGATCTACGATGACTTTCAAAAGAATCCGGGGGAAACGGATCTGACGGAAATCTATCCGACGATTGCGGAGCTCAATCACACGATCAGTCATTTGCGCCGGTGGATGCGGCCCAAGCGGGTCGGGACACCTTTAACTTTGTTCGGCACGACGAGTGAAGTGCATTATGAGGCCAAAGGTTTGGTGCTGGTGCTCTCGCCCTGGAATTATCCGTTTCAACTGCTCATGGTCCCGATGATCACGGCTTTGGCTGCGGGGAATGCCGTTATTCTGAAGCCGTCGAGCAAGGTTCCGCATACCTCGGCGTTTCTGAAGCAATTTATCAGCGATCTTTTTCCCGAGAACGAAGTCGCCTTGTTTGAGGGGCCGGCATCAGTCGCGGACGCCTTGCTCGAACTGAGGTTCGATCACATCTTTTTTACCGGAAGTCCGCCGATTGGGAAAAAGATCATGGCAAAAGCAGCCACTCATTTGACGCCGGTGACGCTCGAATTGGGCGGCAAGTCGCCGGTCATTATCGACGAGACCGCTGATATTAAAAAGGCGGCCGAGCGGGTGATGTGGGGCAAGTTCATTAATGCCGGTCAAACCTGTGTCGCTCCCGATTATCTGTTAATCCACGAGAGTCATTTGGAATCGTTTGTGGAGGCGTCCCAGCAGGTCATTGCGGAACGTTACGGTGTGTCGGCGGGAGAACAGGAGTCGAGCGGTGACTACTGCCGCATGGTGAGCCAAGGGCATCTCGAAGGGCTCAAACGCGTGTTGGCTGCGGCCGTTGAAGCCGGGGCCAAGCTGGAGTTCGGGGGGCAGACCGACGACGAGGCGCGCTATCTCGCACCGACGCTGCTCTCCAACGTGAAAGATGACTCACCGATCATGCAGGAAGAAATCTTCGGGCCGATCTTGCCGATTATTACCTTCCGTTCGTTGGCTGAGGCCTTCGATATCATTCATAAACGGGAGAAACCGCTGGCCCTCTACATCTTTTCGCACAAACGGGCCCACATTGAAAAAATACTCAAAAACACGACGGCCGGGGGGACGTGCATCAACAGTCTCATCATCCATCTCGCCAATAACGATCTGCCCTTTGGTGGGGTGGGCCACAGTGGGATGGGGAATTACCATGGCTTTTATGGGTTCCGTGCCTTGTCGCACGAACGAGCCGTCTTGCGTCAAGGGGCGATCGATACGCTGAAGATGTTTTATCCGCCTTATACGAAGCGGGTGAAGCAGATGATCCAGATGGCGATTAAGTATCTAGGATGAGTTGTTCGAAGTCGTGCGGGACTCCGGGAAATGATTCGGTCAGATAGCTGTTACCCGTGAATCGTTCCTGAGTACGATATTTCTCCAGGGCCTGAATGAGTTTAGTCGAGTTTTTGTATCGACTAAAAATGCGATGAGAGGGAACGGGTTGTTCGGAAGCTTGCGACTGAACGGCTGCATCGATGGGTTCAGTAAAGGCGCGTAGCGAATTTATCTGACGTAATTGGCCTTGTGACAGGATCCACCGGGCCACGAGCAGGTGAAGTTCTGGGGCCGTCAGCTCGTCACTTGGCTTCGTCATAATCACACCGATTAAATCTTCTCGATAGGGTCCCAGCTCATTGTGGGAGCCGCTGCTTAGAATTTTCATGATGATGGGCAGAACGGGTGAGGATATTTGTCCGAGCAGCTGCAGGCGTCGTACGAGTTTGCGATAAGATGAAGCGGTGGGTAATTCGCTCTTGTCTCGCAACTGATAGCCGCGACCGTGGTTGGGAATGATGATCTTTTTTCGAAGGGTCACAGCACTAATCACATGTTGCTCGGCACGTGGCCCCGCTAGAAAGGCTGCGGCCGTATCCGCCGCTTCTTTGGCGACTAAGTACGATTCATCCGGTGTTGCAAAGACCTTGAGCTCCATCACCCACTGTTGCCACTCGCTTTGGTATTGTTTGTCCGAAGCGCGAAACCACTCCCCGATAACGCGTTCGGTCCAAGTCGGTATATTGCTGTCAGACTTGAAATCGGTTAATGGATCGCCCTCGAGTTCGCTGGAGACGGTTTGCCGGACTTCTTTGCCGAGCGTGTTGAACACGGTGGGATAAGCATAGATATAGAGAGCTCCGAGTCTTTCCGCTTGGGTCAGTTCTTGACCCCGCAGGATGTGCTGCAGACTTTTTGAGAAACGACGTATTTGCTTGTCACGACTGAACGCATGTCGCAGGCGGTTTCGAACAGTCTCCGGGGCGACCTTGGCGAATAGATTTTTCAGTAAGAGGGTCCGGAGCGTCGGATGAGCCAATAGTCTTTCCAGGTACGAGACACGTGCGTGCATGAGTTGGATGAAGTTATCGGGATCATGGGACGCGTGCCAGCGTGATTCAAAGTCATCATGAAGTTCGCCAGGTATTGAAAGCGTGTCGAGCAAGTGGGTGAGCTTGTAAGTCGTATAGAGCGCGGGATTGCGGATATTTCGTTCGTAGCGTTCTAATGATTGAATACCGGAGAGGGGCATAACGACATGACAGTCGCTACGCTGGATGGATTGTTTGTTTCCATCAGCATCGATGACGGAGACGGTACTCCCGAGAGTTTTTTTAAAGAAGGATGGTTTGACATAACCCCAGTGTAATTGGCCGTCTTGCATGTATTCGCAGTAATAACCGCGTTGACGATATCTCTTGGCCAGGGCGAGCACGCGCAACTGACGTTCATAAACTTCATGATCGGGGGCCAGTAAGGCGAACTCCGGAAAGAGGTGGACTGCGGTATGCACGTCGGTGGGTACTTGGGCCAGAATGGCGAGAATTTCCGGATCGGTATCCGTGCGAGCCTGACCCCGTTGGGTTACGACCATTGGGGTTTCCGGTAAAGGGTGTTCCGGTGTGAGCGGAAGCTCCGACTCAAGTTCGGCCAGGTCAGCGATGAGTTTCGGTATTTGAGTGCGTTCTCGTTCGGAGAGTTCCGTGACTTTCGCTTGGATGTCTCGATAGGAAGTAATAGCCTGTTGAAGGCGTGGATCGAGTGACTCGGTCGAAGTCGCCTCGCTACCGAGATAAGGTGCGAGCTCGGGTCGTTTCGTGATTTGAGTATTCTGGCGTTGCAGATTTTCTCTCAAACTACTTAATTGTTTTTTTAGGCGGTGACGTAAGTCGTGCAGCTGTTGAAAAAGGGCGGCATATTCTTGAAGTGTTATCGGGGTATTTTTCTCGAGCAGTTGTATAATGGCATCCGCTGTCTTCTGTGTTGTTTCCAGGTAGGGTGTCAGGACGGAGATCGCATCTTCGACTTCATCTGCGTTGTCAGCGACCGATTCCGATTTTTGCTGGCTGGCACGCACTCGCTCCAGGGCCTCAGTATAGACGACGAGCTTGAATTCGATCTCGTGATTGAGATCGATCAAGTGGGGACCTAATGCCGTCACAGTGTCGACGTCGGCACTATCGAGTGAATCCAGTACCGAGTAGACGGCCGGTTCAAGTTTTTCGTCGTGACTTGCGACAAGGGTCTCGGCTTTTGTCTTCATCTCGATGAGACGTTGCAGGCTCGTCATCAGTTCATCGCCGTTCAGGGATGCGGCCGCCGGGAATGTGCCGAGTTCATTGAACAGTGCATCGGCTGTTTGTCCCATTTCCTGCGCCGTTTGCATGAGTGATTGGATGGTATGCGAGGCGGTGGCCGTTGGCTTCGGGGCTGGGGGCGGAATCGAAGTGTCACGGGGTGCTTCGGGCGGTGGCGTGGATTCACGAGGTGGCGTCGTGGTTAAATATCCGGTCGCGATCATCGCGATGCGCACCAAGTGCATGACGGTATTGGCGGCGAGGGTTTCTTTGCGCGCGCGTTGGAAGGCGTCGATTTCGGTATTAATGGCCTCAGCCAGCTCGGGATGAGACGCCGTATAGGCGTGAACATTGGCAATGATCTCGTCTTGATGGGCCATGCGGAGGCGCCTGCGGGCGTGATCGATGAAAGTTTCGACTTGATAGCATCGCTTCATCGAGAGGCGCGCACGCTTGGGGATGATGAGTGCCAGAAAGATGCGCATGTCCTGTGTCCAAGGCGCTGTGCTACCCGATGCCTCGGACGCATTGCTGACTGGCATTGAATTAGTGATGATCGCTGCGATCCGAACCAGGTGCGTCAGCGATTCTTTAGAGAGGCTGCCGTCCCGGTTGCGATCAAATTGGGCCAATTCCGCCATGATTTCGTCCTGGCGCGGATGTGGATTCGATTCGAGATGACTTATAATGCGACGTCGAATCTCCGGAAGATGTTCAAACCAGATATGTTTGCGGCCGCGGCTGAGAAATGATTTCAGGCTCCGGATACGCCGGACTTTTACGCCGTTGATAACTTGATCGAGGAAAGCGGCGATGGTTTGATTCCACGGGACCTTCTCGGTCCTTTTGTCGGCAGCGGGTTCGCTTTCCAGCTTCGGGACGTCCGTGGGCTGAGGAGCTTCCTCAGGAAGGGGCGCAAAACGTTCTGCGATCTCCATGACGGTCCAGTTCAATTCTTCAATGGTGGCGCGGATTCTTTCCGCGGAGACGTTGGGAGGTGTCAATTTCTCCAAAACTCTTAGGACAGTACGTGTATCCGGATGGTCGGGATCAAGAAAACCGATTGTATAGATTGCATGATCACGGGCGGCCTCCAGGGCCGGAATGAGGTGGGCCTGGTCCAGTTCCTGCAGACGCTTTGCACCTTTATCGGTACTCTCAACAATGACCCGATGAGTTGCCGGGTTCCAGTCCGTCGCGCCGATGACTTGGATAGGTAAGGCGTTGTCCGCGGGGAGGAGGTCATTAGTGCTCGGTTGGTGAAGCATGGATCCGTCTTCCCGATACCGCGTCACCGTTTCGATAAAACGGTCTTTCTCTTTGTTAACGGTTGTAGCTCGGTAGATTGAAAAGGTACGGCCGTGCCAGACGATCAGGCGTCCGCGGGGATGATGTTTGAAAAAGAAGTAGCGGGCTCGCTCCGTCATTCCTTTGGCGGTGACGAGCATCGTGAAAGTCGTGCGCTCGGTGCTCGCGACGGCACCGGCGGCTTTAAGAATCATCCTGATAAATTTAGGATGTCCCAGATAACGGTTTCCGCGCACGCCGATATCGATAGTTCGTCTTGGGTCATTCCAGACCTGGACACTGGCGCCACTCGGCATGATGGCTTTTTCATGAAATTCCCCTTCCTCGGTCGAGACAGCGGGTCGCATTTGGACAAATGGAGTTCCTGTGTCTTGATCGTAGTCGAAACTTACGTGGCGTCCGAACTTGCGGCCCAATTGCAGGGGTTGAGGAAGAATGCGGTCTAATACAATCTCTGTCGGTTTGACCGCGGTGGCCATCAATAAGGTTGCAATCTGTCGAAACGTCTCATTGTCGCTCATTAAGGTGAGGAGTTGCTCTTTAGCGCGGGTACTTAGACGTTTAAGGCGGAGCAGGGCGGCGTAACGCTCAAGCCACTCGAGTCCTCTGCGGATGCGGCGGTTCTCTTGCGACATATTTTGGAGGATCGCGTAGACGCTCAGCTCATCCGTATCATCCAGCATGTCGAGGATGACCTGCTCGTGCAGGAGTTGCAGCGACCATGATGAGGTGAGATCGCTGATTTTCCTCGGGAGTGTAGGCGGCGCTGGTTTATCTTGCTGCGTTTCCTCGACCGTTGGTTCAGTCGACTTCGGTGTCGCTGTTGTCGCGCTGACGACAGCGGTTTCTTTGCTCTCGACGGCGGCGACGAGAGTCGTGCCGGAGGCGATAAACATATCGGTATCCGCAAAGGGATTGCCATTATCGCCCGCTGCATCGGGAGAAACGACGGCGGGTTCGGTGTAGACCGCCTCCGCGGCGCGGGCGGCTGTGTCTGCAGCTGAATTTGCGGTTTCGTCGTGAACCACCGCGTCCGCAGCTGTCTGGTTCGCCGGCCTCTCACGGCTATCATTTTCGGGAAGGTCGGCTTGCGCTTGTTCGGAAGACTGAGGTGTTACGGTCTCCTGCTTCTCCGGTGCGGGTCCACCAGCGACGGGGATGCTCGGTCGTTTCTTGTAAATTGCAGTATCGCCTTCTAGGAGTGAAAGGTGGATGTGATTCGCCAGATCGCGGTGGTCGGTCAGGAAACTCAGTAGTGTCTCAAAGAGTCCTCGGTATTGACCAAGCAATTTTTGGTCATTTTTATATTTGGAATCTTTGCTGGCCTCGCGCCAGGCACTTTCAAAAGTGGCAATGCCGCTCGTTTGGAGTTGATTACAGTAGGCCCGATAGAGGCGCCACAGTCGATCAACGAAGAACATGAAATAGCGAGGGTGTCCACCGCCGACGGTCGGTCGGTGGATGGCGGCGACCTTAATGAAGATCATGCCGAATTCCGTGAAGCGCTCCGGGTCGATATCTCTGAAGAGTTTTTCGCCGAGATCCTCCGGGTCAATGTCAATCATGGGAGCTTCTGCCGCGGGCAAGGCCTCAATCAATTCGTTGTACAGAGCTTCTTGAAAGTCGCTATCACGGGCTCCGATAAAATAGGCCAACAAACGCCTCACCATGACGGGGCTCAAGTGGAGCTGGGGATTGGTGTGTGCAAACTGGCGACTGGCCCGTTCCAGCGGATCAAATGTGTCTTGCTCGACGAGATCAAGATAGGTGCCGACCAGATCGCTCAACCCTTCTTCTCCCAGTAGGGTGGAATAATAATTATCACTCTTACTGCATTCATCGGCCCACTCGCGGAGCAGGTCGCCGCGGTGTGTGCTTTCAGTAATTTCCTCGTAAGCTTGCGCCATGTTATCCAGCCCTAAGGGGGTCGTGGCATCTTGACTGCGGAAGAAGGCGGCTTCACCGGAAACGCCGAGGGTCTGCCGATAATGAAGCGTCATTTGGAAGAGCAGTGACAAGAGGTCGCGGGCGCGTTCTGTCGTGGGAGCGGTGTTTCCCAAGACGTGGGTCACATGATCTAGGCGCTGAGCGAGCGGACCATCATCGTCTTTGTGGCCCCAGCTGAGGCGCTCTTCATGTAAAAAGATCATGGCATGGGCAATCCATTCCGCCTGCGACATGGTTTCTAAAGGCTCTAGTTGGGGTGCTTCCTCTGTTTGCTGTCCGTCATCCGCCTGGAGACCAAGGACGGTTGCTGTATCGCTGTGAATTGTGGTGTCTCTATCTGGCGCTCCAGCCAAGCGGGCTTCAATGGCTGCCAGTTCCGCGTGTTGTTTCGCAAAGTCGATGGGGTGATGGCGTTCTAGACTGCGTTGCAGCCGGCGCGCGCGAAGTTTGACGGCATGACGAATGGCTTGTTTTTCCTCATGGTCGGCAGTGAGCCGCCAGATTTGAATAATATGACTGACGAGTGTGCGTAGGGGGTCATCGGCTTGATCTTGAGACGCATCCCAGAGGAAAACCAGATCGGAGCCCATATCATTGGCCATGTCACGCGGCCAATCTTCGGGGAGTCCATGGAGTGGTCGGCCGATTGCGACGGATGCCGGTCCGAGGATGCGCCGGATAATCCCGCTATTAAGGGTCGCGAGGTTATCAAGTCGCGTTAGGCCTTGGGTGATGTTGCGCAGAATGCGCGATGAGTCCCCGTTGGGAAGCTCACTCGCATAGAGATATAAAGAGCGGGCCCAGCGGACAAAGTCGTAGGGCCACGCGATGCCAGCACTCTGCATCTTGTGATAAATCTTTTGAATGCGACCTTCGTAGTGCGCATGGGGTTCATCGCTGGCGGAATGATAATTGAAAGGGACTTGTTCAATGCTGGCTGGAACGGGTTCACGTATTTGGGTTGAAGGCGGCGCTAATGTCGTGGCGGTTTCTGCCGCTGGAGCTGCTGGGAGTGTAGGTACGGGTTCGTAAATTCCACTGTCGGCACGGAGCACATGCGAGGGGGGCGTGCTAAAGGTCACATGCAGGCCGAGAGAGAGCCGCTGGATGGTTTCATCTTGGATCTGTGCAGAGACCTCTTCGACCATGCCGGCGATATTGCGATTGGCCTTGCTGTCGACATTGTTGAGGAAAATACTGAGTCCACCCATGACGACGCGGATGAAGGCCTTATCTTCATCGTTGGCACTCATGGCGTAGAGGCGGCTGCCTGCAATCGTGGAGAGTTGTGCGAGAATATCCACCAGGTAAGTGACATGCTGGTCACGCGTTGTCATGAACTCATAGCTGGCGGCGCGCCACACGCGATCCGGTACTTGGGCAACGATGCGGGCGAGTTCGGCTTTGGCTGTTTCTAAGCGGCTATTGTCGCCATTATCTTGAAGTGCCGCATCTAAATGCGAAAGTGCCTGACCTAGGTCGCTCCAACTCTCGCCTGCTGTCTCTTGCCTCTGCAGTTGGGAATGAATCGCAGTGAGGTTTTCGAACAACTCGGAATGTTGCGGTGTTGTCAGGATGAATCCGGCTGCCCCTTGCGAGGTCATCGCCGCGGCCCCATTAAATAGGAATTGAGCGCCGGCCATGCTCATCGTCCCGCCTCCAGAATTTGTTGTCTCGATTCCTTGGGAAAGAGCGCGATGGCGGCCGCGAGATTTTGTTCAATCTTGTGGATGATGCGGGCTCGCCCGCCTTCGGCAAAAGCGTCCAGGCTGCCCGCGAGTCGGGCGAGGATGCGGAGAATGTCGGCCTCGTTGGGTTGACCTGCAGAGAGCTTCCAAATGCGGGCAAGGATGTTCGCGTGACGACGGAGTTCACTATTGTCACGATCCGGATGACCGTCCCAAGCGCGGATCAAGGCTTTGCCTAAGTGATTGGGCCAGTCTACGGGCCAATTTGCGGGAATGCCCGTCATGGGGTGGTCAACGGCGACACTGGTTGGACCTAAGTGCTTGCGAATTGCTGTCATGTTGATCGCCTGGATCTTATTTGAATTGGCGAGGGCCTTGAGGCCGTTGCTGATATTCGTTGTAAGTCCTTTGCGGGTTCGGCCTCTCCCCATAGCTTGATAGACGAGTTGGGTGGGGATCTCCTCGACTTCCTTGGTCCAGCGATAGAGCGAGCGGGTCCAGCGAACGAAGTCATAGGCCCACGGGTAGTGTGCTGCCTCGATGCGAGCGAGAACCGCCTGAACCAACTCTTCTTGGGACTTGGGCAAACGACGCTCGCTCATTTCGTGATACTCAAAGATCGACTCACCATCGAGTGCCGGGTGGAGCCAGAGAGGAAAAAGAACTCGAATTTCTGCCAGGTTCGTCTCGATAGATTTTATCGGGAGGTCGCGGTCACTCTCATAGGCGCGGTTGAAACGTTGCATGACATTGCGGAGTTTTTTGTGAATGAATGCTTCGTTGTCGAGGCCGCTGGAATAGGTCCAGATCCGAGTGAGTGCCGTGACAACGGAGCGCAAGCGCAGTAATTCAACAGAGGGATGGCCGTCCCAGTTCATGACAAGGATTGCGGTTAAGTTGTTGGGCATGTCGAGCGGCCAGTTCTGTGGGAGATTTTCAACGGGTTTGCCCAGTGCCATTGCGACCGGCGCCAGCAGACGCCGGATCTGTCCCACGCCGATGGTGTCGGTTTCAGATAATTGGCGGAGGCCGTAGGCAATATTGTTACGCAGTCCCCGGGTGGTGCGACCCCGTGCCAATCGGTCGTGGACTAATCGCGACGGTATTTCCGCGATCTCGCCGGCCCAGAGATAAAGAGAGCGGGTCCAAGTGACGAAGTCATAGGGCCAGTCGATTACCTGGTCATGGATTTTCAATGCGATGTCTTGAATTTGTTGCTCATAGAGCGCGTTCGTGAGCGCAACCGTACTTTCCGGATGATAGTCGTAGGGAAGCCGCGGGGGTCTGGGCTCAAATGAAGGAGTGGAAACGACTTCTTCTCTCGAAAGGGTATCTGTTGCGGGCGCTTTCGCCTGGATTGGTGAACGCAGCGTGCTTGGCGGCTTGCTGGTCGTGCTTGTTTCGGGAAGAACCGGAGCGAGACGTGCGTTGGGTTGTACTGGAAAATGAGCACCCACTTGGTTTGCAAAGGTTTGGATGACACTATCCTGAATTTGGGCGGCCACCTCTTCGACCATGCCGGCGAGTTCTTTTTCTGATTTGTCGACTGCCCTGGAAACAAAGATGGTAATGCCGCCGAGTAAGGTCCTGATAAACGCCTTGTCTTCGTCCGAGGCGGATAGGACGTATTGGCGGCTCCCCGTGATCGGACGGAGCACGACACGTATTTCCTCTAGATAAGCGATGCATTGCTCACGGGGCGTCATGTGCGAAAAGGTACCATTGCGCCAGATGGGATCGGGGATAGCCGCTACGATGCGTGCGAGTTGCATTTGCGTTGCTTGGATGGAGCTCGGTTCCGTTTCGCAGACGGCGGTTTCAAGGCGGTCAATGGTCGGATAAAAATCAGTCAGTGAATGATCCGTGATGCCAGCCGACTGCAATTGGGACCGCACTTGTCCCAGCCCTTCGAGGAGTTGCCCTGGCTGGGACTGAGTCAGAATAAAACCGGCGGCGGCCTGCGAATAAAGCGCTGCCTGTCCACTGAAGAAGGTCATGCGGCCCTCCGGATCTTCTTGCTGCGCAGTTCCTCCGGCGTGAAGAAATCGCCGAACATCGTCATGAGTCCGGCTTGAAAGCGGGAACTCAAATCCGCGGGTTGTTTGATCGTGGCAAAACGAACCAGGCTGGCCGTTGGGACAAAGAGCCCCCGGGCCGGGAGGGCGCCGTAATGATAGTGACAGGTCCAGTAACGAAAGAACCACTGGTCTTTGAGCGGATTCGAACTTGAGTCGTCTGGTTCGGCCCAGTTCAGATCCCGCAGCAGACTATTGCCAATATAACGTTGCTGGGCTCCGAGCCGGCGGGGATTGTGGCCACTCATGTCGACGAGCCATTCGTTAAAAACTTCACGACGGGTTCGCCCCGGATGCCAGTTGACGGATTCCAGACTCACTTTGCGGCGGATCACATTAATCATGGCTTTGTCATCCAAGACGCGTTCTTTGCCTCTTTCGCTGAGGAGTTGAATGACGGCATGGCGGCGGAGGGCATAACGAAAGGAATCATCCCAATGCGTGTGTTCATTGGGCAGGGAGAGTGACCAACCATAGGCCTCAAAGGTAGCGAAGATGACGAGGTGCTGCATCAAGCGACCCCAGAGAGGCTCAATCGCGGTGGCCCGGTCGATGAGACGACGGGCCTCAGCGGTTGGAAAACGACCGAGGTAACTATGAATAAAGCGACCGCTTCGTAGTTGACGGCGGGTATGGCTATTGATCCGATAAAATTGTTCGGTATCGATTTCACGCTGACCATGGCCCATGACGCCGGCGACATAATGGGCAAAATAGCTCAGCAATTTCCCGGCGCTGTCGATCGATTCACTCGGTGGATTGGGTGCCGGGTGCGCCTCGGTTCCGTATTTTTTCCATTCGATCAGGGGAAGCTGTCCGATGGGGGTGCGATGACCACGGGTGGTGATCGATTGCGGGCCGGTCTCACTGGGTCCGGTTAATTCCTGTAAGGCTTGTCCGGCTCTTTGTAGTTGCAAGGCTTCATCCAGCGAGGCTCCGTTTTTGAGATCTTCGTGGATGCGCTCTATTTCCCCGTAGAGTTTGGAGTTGTGCCAGTCGGTACGAAGGTAGCCCCCGCTCTGGAGCGCCACTGAAACGCGCGTCAGTCGTCCTCCTAAATCGCTGCGTCCCAGCTCATTGAGTTGGGGGGCCAAGTCATCCAGAACAGTGGCGATGCCCTGAGGTTGTCCCGTGAGACTGAGTTGGGTCAGGTGTCCTAAGAGACTTGAGAGATGACCTGCCGGAGTGATGATACCGTAAGACATGGCGTTATTTTTTCTGCCCTTGGGAAATGATTCGCCAAGCGCCACCATAGACGGTCTTCATGTCGGCGAGGTCGGAATGATAAGTGGCCATGATTGAACGGATCTGCGATTCACTTGCACCCCAAGCCTGGAGCCAGTTACGCAATTTACTTTCCTTGGGAAATTGAATGGCTTTAAGCAGGTGATCGAGATGTTCGGTTGCAATCCCGGCGTCAAAGGCGGCGACTTCGACGTCAAATTTGTCCGGGTGTTCTTTATCCCGGTCATCCCGGTAGTTTCGTTTGAGAAAATTGAGAATAGCCTTGGACGTGTTCGATCCGACCCGAACGAGGTGATAGACTTCTCCACTTTTGAGGTCGAGTTGGACGGTGTCCGGTGTGCGCCATTCAGGAATGTCGCCCCCTTCTTGAACGCGAATGATCCTGAGATCGGGATCAATTTCATTGCCGAAGAGTCGAGCTAAATCCCATCGGGACAGATCGAGCTGGTGGGTTTCGAGATTGACGGTCACCGTTAAGTACATTGCATCCGGCTTACGTGTGTGGTCTTTCGGATTATGACCGTCGGGGGGGCGCATGATGCGTCCCAAGCGTTGAACGGCCCCTCGGCGTGAGCCGGTCGGCGCGTTATCGATAATCAGACTGGCCATCGGATAGTTGAAGCCGCGTTCGAGCATGCCGATGCTCCAGAGTATGTCGATTTCACCCGACTTGAAGGCCTCCATCGTGACGTTGCGATCGCCAAAGCGATTGGGCCATTTCTTATGGGGATAATTAATCACGGCGGCTTCGAGGTGACGTTCTCCATTGACGCGGACCTGGCGACCTTCCTCATCTTTTTCCATGTCTTGCCAGACGGCGGTGGCTAGAAGTCGCTTACCCTTAATGCGACGGGCATCGACTTTGAGGGTTTGGTAAAGCGTGTTAAAGAAATCTTTGACTCCATCACGTCGGCCACGACGTAGCGAAGCCATCGCGCGGTCGTAGAGCGGCTCAATTTGTTTCCATTCGCGGCCGTAAAGAAAACGTTTGAGTTCTTCACCGAAGCCAACGAGTCCGCCCTGCTCAGCGCTGTTTGGATTATATTGGTTGTCCAGCCCGCGTACAATTGTAGAGGCTTGCATCTGCCGACTACTGGTTAATCCCGACTGAACGCGAAAAATGACCTCAACAAGATCAAAGAGGTCTTGTTGCCAGCGCATGTGTTTTTCGAGTGAGGTGCGGTCGGCGGCATAGCCAATGGCCTTGCGGACGGTGCGGCTTTTTTGGCGTCCGACACCCACGTCCATGAAGATGTGATCAAGATAAGCACGAACGGCCGTTTTGACGCCGTAATCACTTGCTGCTGCTGAGGCCACTTTGGACTTATCGACGACTATCGTCCCGTCGCGTTCCACGCGAGTGAATTCACGGAATTCCGAGGGGTCTGCATTTTCCGGGATATCCATTTCCAAGACCTTGCCGATGACGGGGACGAGCAGACTCTTACGGATGCCTTCGGCCATGGGGGTGTGATAAAAGACGTTGCCGGGTCCCCATACGGTTGAAAGCGGGATTCCATCAGGGCGGTCCAAAGTTGCGGATCCGCCAAGCATGTAGTGCTTGGAGCGGCTTTGAAAGTGACCCATTTCATTGAAGAGGCCAAATTCAATCAGGGGGCGAAACCAGCTGGCATGCCAGTCCGGGTCATCGCCGCTGGTGGCGGCGTTGATGTTACTTTCTTTGATTCCTTTGAAGACGACCATGTCGGCTTCGTCGAGCACAAACATGACCCGTTGGCGGCCCGCCCAATTTTTTAAAGTCGTTACGGTATTTTCCTGGGCGAGTTGTTGGTAAGTCCCGACGACAAAACGGTAGCCTTTGAGGTCATCGGCTTCCATGCCGCCCTCAAGAAAGGCGACTTCTTCAGCGGGGAAGAGGGCCTTGATTTGTTTGGCAAGGTCGAGTGCCGGCTCGGCCTGGTGGCAACCGATCACATAGCGGGCCTTACCGAAGACACCCGGCAATTTTTGTTCCAAGCGTTGAATGGCAAAACCGTAGGTCAGTGACTTGCCCATGCCGGTGTCCATGCGAAAAATGCCCCGATTCGTGTCCGCAAAGTGTTGAGGGGCGCGATCAGAGATATAGCGTTGGTCGGGCCGGGGCGTATAAGCGACGGGTTGCTCCAAAGTAATCCGAAAGGATGCGGAGTCTTCATCGATGTCGACAGCGCCGTTTTCGACCTCGTCGCTTTCGGCGGTCACCGCATTGCGGATGATCCCGATGATGATATCGAGTTCGCGCTGCTGGATACGGCTGCGGCCTTGAGTCAGCCGGTGCAGTTGCCGTGACATATTCTGGCCGTCAGGTAGCTCCGTGACTAAATCTTGCAAGCTGGTCAAGGCGGTGTTGAGCGCGCGCTGATTACTCGATGAATAGGCGGTTTCGGCGGCCGTTAACGAGGCCTCAATGGCGGGTAGATTGGCGGCTGCACAGACGCCAATTTGGCCTAAAGATAAAGATGCACTCAGCCCTGGTGTAAACATAACCCTTCAGTCTCCTCATTTTTGCACCTTCACCCTCTTGCTTATTCTCCATGGCTCTCATCGGCTTATTTGGGACGACGTTGCTTTCGAATTTCTGCAGCCCGGAAATAGCGCATTCCCGAGTATACGGCCTTTGCCTTGTCCTGGGCGGGCCATCGTGCTAGGGGAAATGCATGACTTTCGACCTGCAAAGCCTGCTTGAAGCCCGCTGGGGCGAAAATTACGCCTTGCATGCCCAGCACCTCAATCCCCAGCTCGTCCGCGTTCTCCAGACTATCGGCTACGACAAGGTCTATCGCCGGGGAGAGGGGGCCTATTTGTATGATGATCAGGGCCAGGCCTATCTCGATTTTCTGGCCGGCTACGGGGTCTATAACGTCGGACGCAATCATCCGGTCGTGAAGCAGGCCGTAAAAGACGCGATCGATATGGACCTGTCTAATATGGTCCAGATGGACTGTGCGCTATTGGCCGGGGTGTTGGCGGAAAAACTTGTCGCGTTAACACCCGAAAGGCTCCAAAAAGTTTTCTTTACCAACTCAGGAACCGAGGCCGTTGAAGGGGCACTTAAACTTGCTCGTGGGGCGACCGGCCGGACGCGCATCGTCTATACCGACCATGCCTTTCACGGCTTAAGTCTTGGTTCGCTTTCGGCGAATGGCTGCGCTGAATTTCGCGAGGGCTTTGGCGAACTTTTGACGGGAACGCAAATTCCTTTCAATGATTTGGCTGCACTTGAAAAAGAATTGAGCGCCAAAGATGTGGCGGCCTTTATCGTTGAGCCTATTCAAGGCAAGGGCGTCCATGTTCCCGCTGATGACTACCTGTCCGGTGTCCAGGCCCTGTGTCGCAAGTATGGCTCCCTGTTTATTCTCGATGAGGTGCAAACCGGCTTGGGACGCACGGGTAAGATGTTTGCCGGTGAGCATTGGGGCATCGAACCGGATCTCATGACCGTGGCCAAGGCGCTTTCGGGCGGTTTGGTTCCCGTCGGCGCCATCTTGATGAGCGACTTTGTCTACAAACGAGTATTTTCCAGTATGGAGCGTTGTGTCGTTCATTCGACGACGTTCGGGCGTAACCAGCTCGCCATGGTTGCGGGGCTCGCGACGCTCTCAGTTTTAGAAGAGGAAAAGATCATTCAAAATGCCGCACAACGCGGCGGAGAAATCCTCAATCGCTTGCGCGAGCAATTGGCAAGCTACGAGATGTTTGCGGACGTGCGGGGTAAGGGGCTCATGCTCGCGATTGAATTTAAGGCGCCTAAGTCACTCAAACTCAAAGTGGCGTGGAAGGCGATTCATGCGGCGAATGGCGGCCTTTTTGGGCAGATGCTGACGGTGCCGCTGATGGAAAAACACCGCATCCTGACGCAGGTCGCGGGACACAATATGGACGTGATCAAGCTCCTGCCGACGCTAGTGCTGGGTGATGCGGAAGTCGAATTATTTTGTCAGGCATTTGAACAAGTGGTTGCGGATTGTCACCGGGTTCCGGGCGCAGCATGGGAAGTTGGGATGGGTCTTGCTAAGAAGGCCTTAAAAAAACCGGGGAAGGGACGTGATGATGCCCTTGCAACGACAGAAACGGAGCTAGCATCCTCATGAAGAAAATCATTTTTTTAATTTGTTTTGTCTTGTGTCTTTCGATGTCGGCGTGGGCTGGAGATAAAGACGATCCGGCTGAGAATGGGGCTGAAGAGAGTTCCGAGTCGACTGAAGAAGCAGCGCTCATTCCGGAGATTTTGGATGTCGATGAGCGTGATGCGGAGATGTACCGCATTGAATTCACGCCTTATTTTGGGACGTATATTGGCGATGTGACACGGACGACGTATATGCCGGGGGCGATATTGGACTTTCGTCTGACACCCAAACTCTCGTTTGGAGTTGATTTTGGCTGGGCACCTCTCTCCGTGGATCGATCGAGCGCCTTTGGTGCGACCGTCACGAATAAGAATCTCTACTCTATTCAGGGTGTGTTAACGCTCAATATGCCTGCGGCCTTTCTCTCCGGTAAAAAAGTCGTAGAGACGGATTTCTTTACGACTCTCGGCGGTGGCGTCATGCGTCTCAATAACTCGACGCGCGGCGATGGTTTCATCGGTGGAGGCATGAAAATGTATTTTAAAACGGTCAAGTGGTTTGGACTTCGCGCCGAGGTCCGGACAGTTTTCTCGTCCGTCAATAATCCTGCCGGCAGTGATTTTACCACGGATTGGGTCGTCACCGCGGGCCCGACCTTTATGATCCCGCCGCGCCTGTTCTAGATGGTTGGCCCCATTTTTTACGAAAATCCGTTAATTTGAGGGTCATTTCAATGACAACGGCCCTCGCTTTCGGTCGATAAGCGGCTGATTGGATGGATGACAGATGACCTTACTTTTTGCTCAATCTGTCATGGGGCTGACGAACGCGGGGATACTTGCGAGCGGTTCGTTTAGTATCAGTCAGGTAGCCTCTCAGTTGGGTGTCCAGGGGGCTGATACGGCGGAGCGACTCTTAGGTCTCCGCGCCGAAGTCGGTCAGCTACTCGCACGTGATGAGATCCAATCAGCCCTGCCTACTGAACAACGTGCTCCATTAGCCGCCTTTGCTGCCGGTCAAGAAGTCGAATCCGAAGTACTCAGTACTCCCTTTCGTGAATTGCTCCGCATTAAGAATGAATTCGATCCGGCGCCGGCTGCGGATGATGCTGTCCAAGAGCAGGCCGTTGCTATGGTTCGTGCGGTACCGCGAGGGCAGCTCGGGCAACAACTCTTTGGGGCTCCGGTGAATGCCGGATCCAATCTCGTACAGCGACCGTTGCAACAGTTGATGGCAAATGCGCGTATCGTGACCCCACTACCCGACGGGCGGATCGACGTTCATATACCTAGCCATGGCAGCTATACGAGCCAAGACCTATTCGATTTTTACTGTCTTATCTTTCACCAAGCACAGATCTTTCGTGAATATTTATCCGCCTTGCGGGACCAAGGAGCGGACATCAATCGACTGGAATTCTACGTGCAGCAATTAGATACCCGTTTACAGGGAGCACTTCGTTTGCTCAACAACAACAATGCGCGCGGGGCGTGGGCCTATCTCTATACGGCGGATAAATGGATGCGTCAGTTTCAGCAGGGGATCATCGATGTCGCACGGGAGGTCGGCTTCCGCATCGATCCGCAGCGCGGGCGCATCCAACGCATGCGGAATATGCCGCCGCCTGCCCAGCTTTTTCAGCCCGTAGCCGATGCCGAGCCCGTCATTGCTCCTCAGCGTATTATTGATGTCCAAGGTCCGCCGCCGGCGGCAGTAACGCCTGAAATTGTTCATGACGTTAGCGCCGACGTTCAGATTCCGCGGCGCTATCTCATCGTTTATGGTTCAGGGCTCGATCACTCACTCGATTTCAGAGAACACGATCGCTACTATGTTTATCAGGATCCCTCGCCGTATTCTCAAGATCGCATTAATATCTTTTCAAGGCGTGTTAATTCACAGAGCGGTTTCTACGGTGTTTTGTATCAGGAAGGAGAACAGCTGATTTTTGAAAACCGCTTAGGGCTTAAACAAGTCGTGACGAGTGGTATCCACCCCGGCAGCTTGCAAGTCGACCGAGGGAGCCGTCAAGTTCGCCGTCTGCGCCAATCCACGCCCAGTAGCCCCTCCATCAGTGTGCTCCGGCGCTCCGGTGTATGGAATTATCATGAAGACCGCAGGAGCCTTCAGTTTGCCGTTCATCCGATCAAGGTAGGGATTATGGCGCTGGTCGAGGCGCAGTTGCGCGCGCAAGGACCCCTTTCCGCTGAAATGTTATCATTGATTAAAGAGCTGTATCAGCAAGAAGAGTCGGAAGTGATGCGCAATAAACGGGGACGTCTGCATCAGTGGTGCATGGCATTTGTCAATGAAGATGGACCCCCGCACGGCAGCGGTAACTACAAAGGCGTCGCTGAAAAGTTTGGTAGTGAAGAGGTGCTGGCACTGATCCGTGCAATGATGGCGGCGCTGCCGCAAAGTCGTTTTTATGGGACCTGGTCGCGGGGGATGCGCATCATTAAGGCCCTTTTGCCGCGGGCCTCGAATAAGGCACAGATGGCTCTGGTGCCGGTGCTGGTCCGTGCCTACCTGCGCCCGATGGAACTGTCGGGAAGCGATATCGATGGGGAGCCTGTGTATGCCTATTTGGAAGAGCAGCGTTTCGGCAATCTGACGAGCGGGCTCGAAAAGATGTTGAGTGGTTTAGGGATAAGTGGGCGTCTCGTGGGACTGCGCACTATTGCCAGGGAGATGCAGGGCCAGGAGGAGGTCTCCCAGCTCTGGCTCACGATGCTGAGCAATGTTGCCGGAAGTTTGCCGCCCGACGCCTTGGTAAGGGAAAGAGAACGCACTGATTCCGCCGAGCTGCGAATGTTTTTACAGGCGTATGAGCATGGCTTTCCGATGTTGGCGCCGCTTTACAATATGTACCTCGCGGATCCCAATCCTCAGGGCTTTATGATCGATACGAGCCGTCAGGTGAACTACTTTCGCCGGGGAGGAACGCTTTATTCACGCAATGTGGAGCGGCATCTCGCCTACGCTTATGCGGGTCTTGACAATCCGGAACAGCTCGATCTGGACAAATTTGTCCGTGAGATCGAAGTCGTCGATTTGCCGACACCCTTTCTGAATGAGTCGTTTACGGTCCGGGTGCCGCGGGTCCAGGTCTCTCATGCTGATATCGACAAGGGAATCTTGCGTGAGGCTTACGAAGCCGTGGCCCGTGTCTATACTGTCGATCGTTTGAGTGATTATCTGCAGGAAGTCCTGGCGAGTCTTCGGCAACATGGCCTGCGCAAATTAAGACAAAATATCGAAGCAGTCTTGAGCCGGTATCAAACCGGTGCTCAGACGAGCGAAAATAGAGGTGATGTTGTAACTTCCCAGAACGTCGTCTCGATTGCCGGCGAAATCATGCAGCTGTTGGCCGAACAGAAAAAATTAAATAATCAGTCGCGCGAGGTGCTGGCCAATCTGACGATTGGAACGGCGGCGACGGATGAAGATTCCGCTCATCTGATAGCGACCTTGTCAACCTATCACGATAAAGTTGCGCCTCAACAACTTGTCGACATACTGAACGCACTCCGTGAGTTCTATGGCGATAGTGTCGGGACGGTTTTGAGTGCACTTCAACCCGAGCCACGCATTGGATTTATTACTAAAATGCGAAAGCGTTTGCAGCAGCAGGCCGACCGCATCAAAACGCAGTCAGCTGACATGATGGCCATTGAGTGTGTCCCGTCTAAATCTCAAGCGGATGCCTTCGCCGGCTATGTCGGTGAAGATTGTAGTAAGGGTAGGTGGAAGCAAGAGATTAAGCGCAAGGATACTCAGGTCTATCGGATGATTCACAATAACCGTTTGGTCGGCGTGCTTTATCTTAAGCGTGATACACTCGACGGTAAGGTTGTGCTTAACTTGGGGATTGAGCCGCGGAGTCGTTTCCGTGTCGATCACAAGGCGTTATTAAAAGGGGTTACGGATCAATTTATCGCGATGATGGAGCAATACGATTATGACTACATCCTTATCTCAGTCAATTCACATGAACGTTCCAATCGCCCTGATATGAATAAGGCGATAGATGAGCAGTTTACCCGCCGGGTACACTTTAATCAGGCCATCAGCGGTAAGATTTTTTCGGGACATGATTTCCTCGTCGTGTGGAAGCGACCGCCCGATCTCAATAAAGGACGGCCTCCTCATATTGATGACGCTATTTCCATGAGTGCACGCACGATGCCGCTGAGTGGCGATATGCCCATAGAGGCGATTCCGCCGGCCCTGCGTCCCTCTGATGACGAGAGTGATTAGCTGCGGGTTGGCGAAAAATTATCCAAGTTATTCCAGCAAGTTAGCTCGCCTTCACCGGTCCTTTTTTTCACACAACAATTTTCGAGAAGTTGCGATAAGCGCCCCGATATGGCAACGCCTGGGAGGACACCGGGCAACAAGGGGTTCCAAGCTATGAATAAGATAAAATTGAAGATTTTTTTTCAAATAACGGCCTTCGTTTTAACGGTAGGATTATTGAGCGCGTGCGGTGACGATCAAGGGATTCGCGAGCCGCTCTTAGAGCCTGAAGCGGAGACAACAATATCGCCCTCGGTTGGGACCAATAATTTTGCCGTCGTTCGCGGGAACTATTTTCTTTTAGCCAGCAACTGTCCTCAAGATGACTCTGCTTTGCGCGTGTCTCAGGAACAAGAATCCGTCTTTATGCAAGGTGGGTTTACTTTTAATGACCCTGATGAATTGCTCGTCGGCTTTGTCAATGAAACGGGCCTGGTCCGTTTTTTCGGTGACAATAAGAACTCGGATCCCAATTGCACGGCTCAGGTTGATGCGGGTGTAATGCGCGGATCTTGTACCTATACCGATGGAATTGAGCAGACGACATGCCGCTATGTGTATAGTACCCTGATCGAAGGCGATTATCAGCCGGTCTTCAATGAATGCGAGGGTGACGGAACCGCCCTGGAAATACGCCAGACAGGCAGCGAAGTGACACTGACCGACGGATTTGACTACATTAAGACGGGGGGTACCGAAACGCACAACGGCGTTATTGAGAACGGCGAGATCGCTTTTAATATTGACGTGATTAGCAATAGCGGCGCCATTACGGATCCCATCACAACGGACCAGCACAACTGTGAAGGGGTAGTCAGTGGCAACCTCTTTAGTGGTCGTTGCCGGGACCTAACCGTTGAGCCGGCGACTGTCTGTACTTTTGCCTTTGAAAATACGCTTAGAACAGCCGGCGTTGACTTGAATGATGACGGTTTATTTCCTTCTCCGGCAATTACGCCGAATCCCACCCCGACAGTCGTGTCAAATATTGCCGGGACTTATGCGCTGGTCAGTAACGACTGCGAAGACGACGGGGGCAATATCGAGATCTCTCAGGTCGGCAGCACGCTTGGTTTTATCGGTGGGTTTGATTATCAGTCCCCGGATCCTGATATCTATGCGGGCAGCATGATCGATAATGCGACGTTCAATTTTTCAGCGTTGGGACCAACCGAGCGGGCTTTTTGCTCAGCGGCCGTTATCTTCGCTCCGAATGGCGTGAATGGCTTTACCGGCAACTGCAACGTCGTGGACGCGAGCAGCAATCCGGTTGAGACGTGTGCCTTCTCTTATACGAAGATATAACCGCCGCTGAAAACAACGCTAAGAACTGCTTGGCTTGATGACACGGCCCTGCTTGTCTTTAAAAGAGCCGATCGCGATCATGATAAAGTCAATCAGCGTCCAGAAACCCAAGGCTCCTAAAGTCACGAGCATGAGGATGCCGGTTCCGATCTTGCCGACGAAAAAACGGTGGACCCCGAAACTACCTAAGAAAAAACATAAGAGCAGGGTCGGTATATAATCTTTATCGCTGACTTCGACAGGGGCGCCGCTGGCCGCTGCACTATTTGCTGTTGGGTTTGACATATCTTGCATGGATTTCCCTCCGCTTGTTTAAGTTCTGACCGGGATAGCACACATAGGCGCCTTCCCCATCCTTAAAGGTTCCTGTTAATAACATAATCGTCGTCACGAGGGAATGTAATAAATCGAGGCCGAGAAATAAGCCAAATAAGAGAAAATTTTCGACGATCAGGGCATAGATCCAGCCCGCAGTCAGAGCGACATCGATGGCGCCTTCCAAGTAACGGCCCAAATAAAAGTGCTGGAGGCCGATGAGGCCCAAAACGGAGGAGAGGGAGACCGCGAGGCCGAAACTTTTTTTAGACTTCTTCTTCATGAATCAGACATTCGTTGTCTCAAAGCTGTCGAGGATCTTCCGATATTGGGTCATGTTTGTATATTCTTTTTTGACACGGGCGAGGTTGTAGGCGGCTTGGAGGAAGTGCTGACATTTTTCGATCTCAAGCTGTTCGCGTATCAAGGCCTCGACGAGATTAAAGTCGATATTATCGGTCGTGACCATGCCCTCAAAGTCCCCCTCCATTGATTTAGTGAGCATTTCGGCGGCCTTGCCGGCCTGATTTTTGCGGAGAAAGGCGAGGCCTAGCAGCACGTAGGTTTGATGACGGATGGAGGGAACCTCTTTAGCCAGCTTGAGGACCTGTTTAAGCTTGCGGATGGCGGGATCGTATTCGCGACGCACGTTTAGGAGGAAGCGTGCGATGATCATCTTGATAAAGGGATCGTCAGGGATCGTTTGCTCGGCTTCTTGATAAGCCTCCCAGGCCTCATCGAGCTTCCCCTGTTTTTTAAGGATCATCCCCAGGGTCGAGAGGAGGACCGCTTTTTCGTCGCTCGTCTCTACATCGCTGGCGATGCCGTCTCTCAGGACTTGAGTCGCTTCGTCGTACTGGCGCTCTTGGGTCAGCTTGATGGCCTCCAGGACTTCTTGGCGGACTTGCTGGGTGCCGGTATGTGGTTCCATTATGAATTCACCCCCTGTCGTCCTTGTTGAAGGACGCTGATCATCTCATCATGTATTGTACCGTTACTGGCGACAATTTGCTTGGCATAAATGTCGAGCGGTGAGCCGTCAAACAGACTCATTTTGCCGCCGGCCTCTTCGACCAATAAAGAACCGGCCGCTACATCCCAAGGCCACAGACTGAGCTCCCAAAAGCCGTCATAGCGACCGCAGGCGACATAGGCGAGGTCAATCGCGGCTGCACCGTCCCGGCGGACAGCCTGGCTGGTCAGAATAAAATTGGCAAAATGATCGAGGTTGTTGTTTTCGACTTCCTGGACGTCATAGGCAAAACCCGTCGCGAGGAGGGCGCGCTTGATCGAGTCAGCCTTGCTGACCTGGATTTTCGAACCGTTTAAGTAGGCCCCTTCGCCACGAATGACTTCAAACATTTCATCAAGCGAGGGATCGTAGATGACGCCGGCTTGGATCGTTCCTTGCCGCTCAATGCCGATGGAAACGGCATAGCAAGGATAACCATGGGCATAATTCGTAGTTCCGTCTAAGGGATCTATAATCCACTTATAAGGGGACGTACTTTTTTTGATTCCACTTTCCTCGGCGAGGATCTGATGATCCGGGTAGCGGCCTTTAATGATTTCGATGATCGCCGCTTCACAGGCATGATCAACTTCGGTCACGAGGTTAATGGCCCCTTTGAATTCAACCGATTCAATGCGCCCACGCTTATCTCGTTGGATGGAACCAGCAGCTCTGGCCGCCTCTTTTGCCACTGCGAGCAATTTATCCATGAGTCTCCTTCACTATCAGACCGTGCGTGCAAGGGTCAACACATCTACCCGAAGGGCGCCGGCTCCTTTTAAGGCGCGGGCACAATTTTCGGCTGTGGCTCCGGTTGTAAAAACATCGTCAATCAGTAGGCAGGACTCACCGTGATAGGATCTCTTGGTGTAAAAAGCATGGGTCAGATTGTCGAGGCGTTCCTTGCCGTTCAGCCGTGCCTGTTCGGGAGTACGGCGCAACTTCACAAGGCCGAAGCAATCACGGCGGGTCTTGAGCGCGGAGCGCACATAACGGGAAAGTTGCTGGGCATGATTAAAACCGCGCTTCATCAGCGAGCGACGGTGAACGGGGACGGGAATAACACAGTCATAATGGCGTTTTTTCAGCGTGCGTAGGGCGTGACCTGCTAAGAGGCTCCCCAGTACGGGGACAGTTTCCAGGTGCTTACCGAATTTGAGATCGTGGATGAGTTCAACCAGCCCGTCTTCGTAGGCGCCAAAGGCATAAAGCGCGTCGAAATAACGGGAGTCCATGCAACGGCTGCAGAGATGAGGTTTTACTTGTTTGCTTTCGAATGGCTTGAGGCAGCGACTGCAAGCCGGTTGAGGGATAGAATGCATGCGATGTCGGCAGCTGGTGCAGAGTAAGGGTTGTTTCACTGAATTTAAAGAGATGTTACAAAGTACGCAGCGGGGAGGGAGGATGATTTTAAGCATCAGGCCTCACAATAGAAACGTTTTTAGGGATTTTAAAGTTAAACTTCTTATCCGATATTTTTTTATCCAATTTCAATTTTGAAAAGGTGTAGCGACTGCGGTTGCCGCGCTTGGGCCATAAGGTCGCCTCCTGAAGTGAGTAACTACTATTGTCCACGATGAGCTGAATTTTTTTGAGCCGCGATTTTTTATCACGTGGAATTAACGTGAGCGTCGTTATTCCGTTGAGTTTTTTTATTTCAGGAATGTGAAAAGTGGCGCGTAGATCGCCGAGCCCACTGAGAAAACTTAAGGCTTCTTTGCTGATACGTAGTCCCGCATCTTCATAGACCTCGACTTCTTTGAATTTAGGCGAATAGATCCATAGCGTATTGCCGTTGAAAACGTAGAGTTGTTTGTCTGGTCTATCATATTCGATTCGGAATTGGTTCTGACCGAAATAAAGTTTGCCGCTGCGGCTCTGTTCGCGTTCGAGTATTTCAACATAAGTATTTTGGGTGAATTCGGCGATTATGGTTTCGGTTTTTTTATAGGTTTCCTGAATCGCGTGGGTGATGTCGACTGCATGTGCCGGCGTCCATACGAGTAGAAAAAATGCGACTGAGATGGAGTAAACGATGCGCTTCATTAACTCTCCGCTAGATTGCGAGCCAATACTTGCCGGGGCTTACTGCCTACCGCCGGTCCGACGACACCCTCGCTCTCCATCTTTTCAATCAAGCGCGCTGCACGGTTGTAACCGATGCGAAGGTGGCGCTGGACCATGGAAATGGATGCCTGTCCCGATTGGCAGACCAGATTGACGGCACGGTCATAGAGTTCATCGTCTTCGGAGTCCTCTCCGAAGCTACCAGCCGCCTCTTCGGGCGGGGCTTGAAGGATTTCTTCGCGGTACACCGGCTTGCCCTGTTTCTTAAGATGGGCCGCAATACGGTGAATTTCCGTATCGGTTACAAATGCACCGTGGACACGAGTCAATTCGGATGCCGTTGGCGGGGAGAAGAGCATGTCACCGGCGCCGAGCAAGCGTTCGGCCCCGATTTGATCGAGTATCGTGCGTGAATCATGCCGCGATGAGACCTTAAAAGAAATGCGCGTCGGAAAGTTGGCTTTGATGACCCCGGTGATGACGTCAACCGACGGGCGCTGCGTGGCAAGAATTAAATGGATGCCGGAGGCACGCGCCTTTTGGGCGAGCCGCATGATGCTATCTTCAAGATCCTTGGAGGCGACCATCATGAGGTCCGCGAGCTCATCGATGATAATGACGATGCTCGGTAGTTTGCCTTCATGCTTGAGTTCCTCACGCCCAATCTGGATGACGGCGTCTTTGTCGAGGGAATTGTCGTCAATCTTTTTGTTGTAGGCAGTAATGTCACGAATTCCGGCGTGGGCCATGAGGTGGTAGCGTCGATCCATTTCGCGAACCGCCCAACGCAAGGCCTGGTTGGCCTTTTTGGGGTCCGTAACGACGGGGACCAGAAGATGAGGAATGTCCGCATAGACCGAAAGTTCGAGCATTTTCGGATCGACCAGAATCATGCGGACTTCATCCGGCGTTGCTTTATAGAGAATCGAGCAGATCATCGTGTTGATCGACACTGACTTACCCGAACCGGTGGATCCCGCGACCAACAGGTGGGGCATTTTGGCCAGGTCCGCGACCATGGGCGTGCCTTGGCTGTCTTTGCCGAGGGCCATGGTGAGGCGCGAGTCAGAACGAAGAAACTTCGGATGCCCCATAATATCACGCATCCACACGGTTTCGCGTTCACTGTTGGGAATCTCGATACCGATGGCGGCCTTGCCGGGAAGATGCGGGACAACGCGAACGCTCCGTCCGCCCATGCTGACGGAAAGATCGTCCGATAGATTGACGATCTTGTTGACCTTAACGCCTGGCGCCGGTTCAAATTCATACATCGTAATGACAGGTCCGGGATGGATGGCCATTACGCGACCTTCCACTCCAAAGTCTTTGAGCTTCTTTTCGAGCATGTTGGCGTTGGCCTTGAGAGCTTTTTCATCCACCTGCTTCGGTTGGTCTGATTCGCCGGAATCTAAATAAGATAATTGCGGCAATTCAAAAGAGCCTCCGACCGAAACCATCTTGAGTTGTCCCCCGGAACGCTTACCCATTTTCTTATCTTTGCGAGAGAAAACCGCAGGTCCGTTGGACTCTTGGGCGACGGCAGGCGCTTCCGACGATGCCGTGACAGCGGCCTCTCGCCTGGCCGGGGCTTTACGCCCAACCAGCTCTTTTAACTTCGCCATTTCAGGGTCGGCGGCGATGCGGGTGTCATTGATCTGGATTTGGCGCTTTTGCTGACGACCCTCGCGCCACGATTTGAATTGGCCGATGAGTCGTTCCTTTTGCCGGTGCACTCCCATGCCGATTCGTGCGATGACGAGTCGCGTCCAGGTCATCAATTTTTCGGAGCTGACGCGCAGGCACGTACTGCCAAATTTGGCGATTTGCGCCAAAGAGACCTCAGTCAACCACACCGTTGTTAGCAGGAGGCCGACGAAGACGAACAGATAGGTGCCGACGAGGCCCAGATAGTGAGTTGAGAGTTTTGCCAGCGACCACCCGATAAGTCCTCCCGCATGGAGCGGTTGACCGAGTATGTCGATATCATTCCAGATCAGTTGGCATAGTACGGCTCCCAGGCTTGTAATGATGAGAAAAGCGATGGCCCGAAACCAGGCCGGCTTGATGGGCCGTAGCGCAAAGAACGAAAACGAGATAATGACGAGTAGGGCCGGCATGAAATAGGCGCCGATGCCAAGCAGCATATAGAGAAAATCAGCTAGGTAAGACCCAATGGCCCCACCTAAGTTTTGGATCGGCTGCGCTGAACCGACCGAACTCAAGGAAGGATCTAGCGGATGGTATGAATAGAGGCAAAGCCCGATAAAGGACCCAACCGCTAAAAAGAGGATTCCGTAAATTTCCTTGGTGTGGTCGGTGCGCCGCTGTGATGATTTGGCGGACATGAATTACTTGAAACTTATAAGGTAAATGGGTGCAAAGTCAAGAAAAGTGAGGGTTCTTAAAAGCGTAGGAATTGACACGGGTGAGTCCCTTTGCTAGAGGGGGGCCATCGTGAAACGCCGTCTTCCCAAAATTTTAATTACAACTGCCTTAATTGTAGGCAGCGTGATTGGCTCCGCTCAACCGGCACAAGCTCAGTACGATCTCTATTCACGCCAAGGAAAGTTTGATATTGGGATCGGGGCCGGGATCAATGTACGCTCGCCGATACATTTCGATCTCCAAATTGCCGGCGAATATTTTTTCACGAACAATTTCGCTTTCGGTGCGGCTTTTGATGCGTTGATTCGCTCTCCGCATGCCTTTATCTTTACTCCGTTTGCCCGCTATCATTTTGATATCAGCCGTTTCCCTAAATTTGTTCCTTATGTCGGTGGAGGTATCGGCGGCGGGGCGGATTCCAACGGCAACGGCTTTATGGACATCATGTTGCCGAACTTGGGCTTTAAGTATGCGCTTACGAATCGGATCCGCTTGGGGAGCGATATGGGGCTTCATATCCTGACTGACTTTGATGATACCGAGGTCGATTTCCGGATTCTTTTTGTGACGCTTAACTTCCGTTTTTAGTCCTCAGGATCTCGAGGACTGCGACAATTTCACATTCATTTTGCTGACATCCACTTCGGAGCACACTTGGTTGCGTCCTGACTCTTTGGCTAAATAGAGCGCCTTGTCCGCCTTGGTGATTAGGTCTTCTTCGGTTTGTACCTGCGGACCCAATGACGCGACTCCTATACTGGCCGTAAGCGTTGTTTGATAGTCGTCAATTTCCAGGTGAATGCCGGCGATTTTTTTGCACATCCGTTGCGCCAGATTGACGGCGTCTTTGTGCGCTGTTTCGGGCAAGATTATGCCGAACTCATCGCCCCCATAGCGTGCCACGGTGTCGACGCGTCGTAATCCATCATTAAGTGCCTTCGCAACATATTGAAGGGCACGGTCGCCCGCTAAATGTCCTCCCTCATCATTGATGTCTTTGAGAGAATCAACATCCAGCAAGACGATCGAAAGGGGACGGTGATAACGCTGTGAGCGGTGGAATTCATCTTCGAGGCGCTCTTGAAAGAGACGTCGGTTGTACACGCCCGTTAAGCTGTCCTGGATGGCCATTTGTTTAAGCTGTTCATGGGCTTGCTGGGCTTCTTCCTTGAGTTGGCGCCTCTCGAGGACGGTTTCAAGAATGTGGGCAATCGAGGCGCCTTCGAGTTCTTCTTTGGTGAGATAATCATAGGCTCCTTGCTTGATAGCTTCTGAAGCAAGTTTTTCACTGCCCTGTCCCGTCAATACGACGACGGGCGTGCCTTTGTGTTCGTTGGTAAGCCAGCGGAGCAGGTAAAACGCATCGATGTAGGGGGGGCGATGGTCCGTGAGGATGATATCGTACGGAGTTTTATGGAGGATGCCGACGGCATCCGCAGTGGAACGACAAAAGTGAAGCCGTCTTGAGTGGCCCGTTTGGGCGAGATTTTCTTCGAGTAGGCGGCCATCTTCTGCACTGTCATCTACGACTAAGAGTGCGATTTCGGAACGAAGCATATTAACTCCGCAAATTCTCCGCCGAGCCTCCGAGTTTGCTTCGCGCCTAAAGCGCAGCTTCAGGCTTGACGGTTGTGGGGAATCATAGCGTGTGCGGCCGGTACTGGCAAGGTGTTTGCGTGACTTGCCAATTCTGGAAACGCGTGGTTACCCATGTATATGGTTCAAGAGCCTCCACATCCATGGGATGTCACGTTCAAAGAAGCTGTTCAGATTCAAAAGGAGCTCGCACATCGGGTCTCTTTGCGAACGCCTGTAAAAATTCAACAGCGTTTGCAAGCTCCGGAGCTGTTAATTGCTGCAGCCGATATTTCTTACAACCGACGCTCGCCACTGCTTTTTGCCGTTGTTGTGGTCATGCGGCTGGGTGATTTTGAGGTGATTGAAAGGGTGTCACACTGCATGAAAGTGACTTTTCCCTACGTGTCTGGTTTTCTCTCTTTTCGGGAAGCACCGGTGGTGATCGAGGCCTTTAAGCAGCTGGAATGCCGACCCGATGTCCTGCTTTGTGACGGCCAAGGTCGGGCGCATCCGCGTCGCTTGGGTTTGGCATCTCATCTCGGTGTGCTCCTCAATCTTCCGAGTATCGGCTGTGCCAAGACGCGTCTTACGGGAACCTATCGCGAGCCCGGGGCCAAAAAGGGGGCGACGACGCGTTTGACGGACCGGGAAGAGGTGATTGGGCGGGTGGTGCGGACGCGTAGCGGAGTCAAGCCCATCTATGTTTCCGTAGGCCACAAGATCGATCTGGACGATGCTGTCCGTCTCGTACTAAGATGCTGCCCGCGTTATCGAATCCCGGAGCCCATAAGGCAGGCCCATATGATTGTTAACCAAGTTCGCGAGGCGTCGAGTTGATCTATGAGGTATGTTGCTCGAGTCGTTATATGTTTGGTGTTGCTTGGAACGGTTCCGTCTTTTTCGCTCTACGCCTTCAATCGCTCTTCTGCACTAGAACAACAGCAAGACAAAGCCCGCCAGGTTAGGACCTATCTGTTTAAAAGACAGTACACCCAGGCTGCCACGGAGATCCAGTCCGTCATCGATAGGTGGCCTGACGAAGTGCTCGGTTATTTCGGGATGATGTTGTTGTATCAACTGAGAAACTTCGAAAACCTCGATCATCGCTTTGATCAACAATACCTTCAATGGCATGAGCAAGGCCGTAAAAGTGCACTGAAAATCATAAACGACGGCCGGTCTGATCCGTGGCATCTTTTTATTGCTGCTGGAACACTGGGTTTGTCCGGCATGTACAAATTGAATCAAGGGAAGACGGTACGTGCCTTACGTGACGGTTCGATGGCGCTTAATGCACTCAAAAAGGCGTTAAAGAAAGATCCTAATTGGGTGGAACCTTATTATGGCCTGGGCCTTTATGATTATTGGCGCAGTGTTTTTACCAACCGCTGGACCTTTCTTCCGTTTTTCCCCGACAAGCGCGACGAGGGTAGACGGAACATCCAAAAGGTAATTGAGCGGGGGACGTTTGCACAGGAATTGGCTCGAGGCTCACTGGCCTATATGTATTATAATGATAAAAAATATGCCGAAGCACTTAAGATTACCGGCCCATTAGTCGCGAAATATTCTAACAATGTTATTTTGCAAATACTTCATGCGCATATTTTGACCAAGCTCAAGCGGTACGATCTCGCGAAAAAAAACTATGAACGCATTTTGAGGCAGGATCCGCGCCTCACTAAAGTTAATTTTTATTTAGCGCGACTCTATTTTGCCAGTGCCAAGGATGAACAAGAAAAGCGCAAAAAAAACGCGTCCGCCAGCGTCCCTGTAGAAGCCTATGAAAAAGTGTTGCCGTGGGTGCAACGTTACGTCGAGGCGGAGCCTCATGCCAAAAAACGGTGGAAGGCAGAGGCCTACAGCCTCTGGGGGGAAACGCTCTATCGGCTCAAGCGCTGGAGTGAGGCGAAGGCTAAATTCCGTCTCGCTCTCAAGCAAGATTATTCCCTCTACCATGCCAAAAAACGCCTCACCGAGCTGCAGAAGCGGCTCTAGCGCCCGTATTCGAAAATCATCTAAAAATCGCGAACTTATTTTGTCGATAAGCTGTGGATAGAGTTGGGATAACTTTTAATCCAAAAGTACTTGCGCTGATGACACACCTTGTTATGTTGCCCTTCCATGGGCCTATCCATCGTCCAAAAAAGTAACCTGAATCAACGCCGGCCCCATGCCAAGACGGCGCTTGTCTTGGCCGGCGGCGCCATTACCGGCGGGACGTTTAAGGTCGGGGGCCTCAAGGCACTCAACGATTTTCTCGTCAATCGCAAGATAACCGATTTTGATCTTTATATCGGCCTTTCAGCCGGCGCCTTATTGGCGGCACCGCTTGCCGGCGGCATTGGTCCGGAAGAAATTCTCAAAAGTCTCAGTGGCTCATCAAGACATTTTAGACAGTTGTCCCCCATGCACATGTATACTCCTAACTGGCGTGAATTTATTGAGCGACCGGTGAGTTATTTGTATCGCCGGGCGACCTATCTGCCGGGGATTGTGTATGACGTGGCCCGTTCTTATCCGTTTATTAAAGATGAAATTAAGAAGAAATTTTTCAACCTTGTTTCGCAACCGACGTATTCGAATCTAGAAGACCTGTTAGAACCTTTAGCCAAGGTGATTTACTCGAGTCGCGTGATGCCGAGTTTGGCCGAAGCACTGCCGAGCGGTCTTTTTGATAATCGGCCGCTCGAAGAATATATTCGCGCCAACATGGAAAGAAATCACCTGTCGAACAATTTTAAAGTCCTCAAGCGTTTGCGTAAAAAAGGTCTTTATATCGTGGCGACCGTGCTTGATTCCGCTGAGCGCGAGGTCTTCGGTTATGACGAAAAGAATGATGTTACGATTAGTGAAGCGGTCTGGGCGTCAACGGCTTTGCCGGGCTTTTATAAGCCAGTTCGACTCAAAGGGATTGATTACGTCGATGGCGCTGTGCGCCGCACGGCTAATATTGATGTGGCCGTCGCTAAAGGCGCTGAACTGATTATTTGTTATAACCCTTTTAGGCCTTTTAATAATGATCTTGTCCTTGAATATCTTCGCGAAGAAAAACGCTACGTGACTAAAGGGAAGCGATTATCACAGTTCGGTGTTTTTATGATTTTGAATCAGGCCGTTCGTTCGCTTTTTCACACGCGACTGAAATTCACGCTCGAACACTACTCAAAAAATCCGAACTTTCAGGGAGACATCATTTTAATAGAACCTAAAGCGGATGATTCGCTTTTCTTCGAAATCAATCCATTAGCTTTCTGGCAACGCGCCAAAGCGGCGAAGTGTGGTTTTAATTCCGTGCGGGATTCCATTGAAAGGCACTATGAACCGGTTTCCAAGATTCTCAATGCCTATGGAATTGAAATGAGTCGCGAACAGGTTGATCTTGATTATAGTAAAATAAGTCAGGCCGAAGATGATTCGGTGACATTGAAGGTACTGGAAGAGGAACGGCCGAAACGACGTTTTCGTGTGGTTAAAAACGGTGTTTCGGCGTCCGGCGCATCTAAATGAAGATCTACTCCGTTTCGGAGCTGACTCACTCGATAAAAGATCTCCTCGAAGAGACCTATCCGGAAGTCTGGGTAAGCGGGGAAATTTCCAATTTTAAAGCCCATCACAACGGGCATTTTTATTTTAATTTAAAAGACCAAGACAGTCGGCTTTCCGCCGTGATGTTTCGCGGCAGCAATCAAAGTCTGCGTTTTTCTCCGGAAGAAGGCATGGAAGTTGTGTGCTTTGGCAGGCTGACGATTTATCCTCCCTATGGTCAATACCAGATTATCGTCAACGCGATGGAACCCCAAGGTTTGGGAGCCCTTCAACTTGCCTTCGAGCAGCTGAAGGAAAAGCTCGCCAAGGAGGGTCTGTTTGAGGAGGGGAAGAAAAAGGAGCTGCCTTCCTTACCCAGACGGATCGGGATCGTCACATCGCAGTCGGGGGCGGCATTACGCGATATGATAGACGTCGCGATGCGGCGCTATCCTAATGTCGAAATTCTCGTGGCCCCTGCAGCAGTTCAAGGGAAGGAGGCGGCGCCGCAAATTGCCGATGCGATCGCTCGTTTGAATAAGCAGCCGAATATCGATGTTATTCTTGTCGGTCGAGGAGGCGGATCGATGGAAGACTTATGGGCCTTCAACGAAGAAGTCGTTGCGCGTGCGATCGCGGCGTCGGCGATACCCATAATTTCAGCGGTGGGGCATGAAACGGATTTTACGATCGCTGATTTTGTTGCTGATGTTCGCGCGCCGACGCCATCGGCAGCCGCTGAGTTGGCGGTGCCCAGCAAGGAAGAATTGGTCTATACACTGGCACAATGGCGCTATCGCTTGACGCGTGCGATTAAACAAGGTCTCGATGAGCGGCATGAAGATGTCTTGGAGCTGCGAAGGCGTCTTAAAGACCCGCGTCGACGTCTTGAAGAAATGATGCAGCGCTTGGATGACTTGACGATGCGCTCTCAGCGCGCCATCTTTCATCGCCTGCAATATGGTCGGATGGAATGGCGACGCCTTCAGCGTTCACTCAAAAACCTGAATCCCCTGGCGATCTTGGAGCGGGGTTATGCCGTCGTGAACCCCGTGGGCTCCGCGCAGGCCCTGACATCTCCCGAGCAGGTCAAAATCGGGGATAAGGTGCAAATTCGCCTCGCTCAGGGGCGGATTTCCGCGGAAATACTTAAAAAATGGGGACTTTAAAGCCCCTCATATTGACTCGGGCCCGGCAAGGGGCGTATGGAGCAGGCAGTTGTTATGCCCCCTGCTAAGGCAAAAAAAGAGAATTTCGAGACGGCGCTCAAAAAGCTCGAAAAGATCGTGACGGATCTGGAAGAAGGCGATTTGAGCCTGGAGCGTTCCATCAAGGACTTTGAGCAGGGCAGCAAGCTTGCCCAGCTTTGTGAAGACCAGCTTAATGCCGCCCGTAAAAAGGTGGAAGTCTTGATGGGGGATAAAGTGGAGAGCTTTCCATGGGATGAAGAGGACGATGAAGATTGAATTGAAAAAATATCTCAAGCCGCGTCAAGAGCTCGTCAATCGCTATTTGGAAGAGCAGGTCCCGAAGGCGTCGTCGCCCGCGCCTATCCTCTATGAGGCGATGAACTACAGCCTTAGCGCCGGGGGGAAACGATTGCGTCCGATCTTGGTGCTTGCGGCGTGGGAGGCTTGCAAAGGAGATAAGGTTGCCATCAATAATGGCCTCCCTAAATATCCTGAAGCGGTCGTGGCGGCGGCTTGTGCCTTGGAAATGATTCATACCTATTCGTTAATCCATGATGACCTTCCTGCGATGGACGATGATGATTTGCGTCGCGGCGTTCCGACCAATCACAAGAAATTCGGTGAAGCGACTGCAATACTCGCTGGAGATGCATTATTGACGGAAGCGTTTGCCGCGCTTGCCACGGTGCCGACGGATGACAGTGACGTGATGTTGCGCGTAATCGGACAAATTGCACGTGCCTCCGGCGCGCAGGGAATGGCCGGGGGGCAGGTGCTGGATCTGCAGGCTGAAGGCAAGACGATTGAGCCGGAAGCATTAGAGCATCTTCATCGGCATAAAACCGGTTGTTTGCTCCACGTCTCGTGCATCGCTGGTGGTGAATTGGCCGGTGCCAATAAAGAGCAGCGGCAAGCCCTCGATACTTACGGGAAGAACATTGGACTGGCATTTCAAATCGCCGACGACATCCTTGATGTCGAAGGCGGGACGGAAGAGTTGGGCAAAACGGCCGGCGCCGATGCTGTCCATAATAAGAATACCTATCCCTCTCTGCTGGGCCTGGATCAGTCTAAACATCTGGCAGAGGCCCTGATTGAAACTGCCGTGTCCAGCCTAGAACCATTAGGTGGTTCCAGTGCCGCTCTTGCGGCTATTGCGACGTATATTATTGCAAGGAAATCGTAACTGTGGAATTTAAGCAGCACACGATTCAACTGGCGACGACCCAGCCGATTGAGATCATCAATATAACAGATTCAGTTCAGGCCTTTGTTAAGGAAGCGGGACTGACTCATGGCCTGCTTCATGTCGGTAGTGCCCATACCACTGTTGGACTTGCCATCAATGAAGAATGTTCTGAGTTACGTAAAGACTGGCTAGCTTTTTTGCAGCGCCTGGCTCCCGCTGGCGCTGATTACTTTCATGACCGTGTCGCCGTTGACGGGCGCCCGAATGCCCACAGCCACTTGTTATCCACCGTGTTGCCGAGCCAGCTGACGATAGTCCTGCAGGATGGGGTACTCGCTCTCGGGACCTGGCAGTCGGTGTTTGCGATAGATCTCGATGGGCCACGACCCAATAGGAAAATTCATTTAACTGTGATGGGTGCGTAGGGGCGTGTTATCTGAACAAGACATTCCGGCTTTTTTCGCCTCCCGCTCCGATCTCAAGCTCGAAGACTACGCCATCTTTGAATACCGGTTTGAAACGGATAAAGATCCCAAGCAGGCGGCGGCTTCTTTATGTTGTGAGCAAAGCACCGCCCAGTGGCAGCGTCCCGGGGTTGATGAAGATTTTCGGCCTTTGCATGGGGCGAAGGTGTTGGAACTGACCCCTCACCCCGACCCTCTCCCTCAAGGGGAGAGGGGGCTCAAAAAGTATAAGGTCGTTATAGCTCACCCGCACCGCAACTTTGGTCCTCGCATTCCTAATCTGTTGTCCGCAGCAGCGGGAGAGGGACCGTTTTATTGCCCCGGGATTAGCCGTATTAAGTGGACGGACCTGGAATTGCCGCGGTCTTACCTGAATGAATTCGAGGGACCCCAATTTGGTCTCAAGGGGGTTCGCGAACGCTTGGGAGTCAGTGATCGGCCGATTTTTTTCGGGGTGGTTAAACCAAATATCGGTCTCAAGCCGGAAGATTTTGCGACGATAGCTGATGAGAGTTGGTGTGGCGGCCTTGATATCGCCAAAGACGACGAGATGTTGGCGGATACGGACTGGTCGCCGTTAATAGCACGGACGCGTCTGGCTGTCACTGCCAGTCAGCGGGCCGCGCAGGAGACCGGTCAAAAAAAGTTTTTTCTTCCCAATATTACGGATGAAGTGGATCGGATCCAAGACCTGTATCATCAAGTGACTGCAGCCGGTGCGCCAATGGTGATGATCAATGCGATCATGACCGGTATCAGTGCGCTACGAGCGTTGCGCCGCTACGCACAGGTACCCATTGTCAGCCACTTCACGGGAACATCGGTGTTCTCGCGCTTACCTCATTACGGGATGAGTTCGCTGGTGGCGACTAAACTACAGCGTTTGGCCGGCGCCGATATCATTATACTCGCGGGCTTTGGAGAACGGATGGGGTGTTCGGATGAAGAAGTCCTCGCAAATGTCGGTGCGTGCCTCCAGGAATGGGGCCCGTTGCTGCCTGTATTGCCGGTTCCGGGAGGAAGCGACAGTGCGGAGACTCTTGCCGGTGTCTATCAAAAGATCGGTCATGAAAATTTTGGATTCATTTGTGGTCGCGGTGTCTTTGGCCATTCCGATGGTCCCAAAGCAGGAGCGCAGAGTCTTCATGATGCCTGGGAACAGATTCGGTGAAAACCCGTCTCGACGTTTGGTTAAGCGAACACGATTTGGCTCCTTCTCGACAGCGTGCGCAAGCTCTCATCATGGCCGGCGTCGTCTTTGTTAATGATGAGTTAGCCAAGAGTGCCGCCCAGCCGGTTAAAGAGGGTGATCGTGTGGTCGTCCGGCAAAAAGATCATCCGTATGTCAGTCGTGGCGGTTTGAAGTTGGCTCATGCGCTTGAGGTGTTCAACGTCCCCGTACAGAACAAGGTCGCTGTCGATGTTGGAGCGTCAACGGGTGGCTTTACGGACTGTCTGCTTCAAGCAGGGGCCCGCAAGATTTATGCTGTCGATGTCGGTTATGGTCAACTGGATTGGAAATTGCGGCAGGATCAGCGTGTCGTTAGCATTGAGCGGTGTAATGCGCGTTATTGGGATGCCGCTGAAGTTGAAGAGACAGTAGCTATCCTGACGATGGATATATCCTTTATTTCAATCCAGAAAGTCCTGCCGTCCGTCTTGTCTGCGCTGGCTGGAAAAATGGAACAACCTTTTTTTCTTATTCTGTTGATTAAGCCTCAGTTTGAGGCGGGTCGGGAAGAAGTTGGTCCCGGCGGTGTTGTTCGAGATAATGCAGTCCAACAGCAAGTCGTGACGAAGATACGCCGTTTCGTTGCTGAGTTGGGTTTTGAGTGTGTGGGTGTGGAAGCCGCTCCTATCAAGGGCCCGAAGGGTAATCAAGAGTATCTTTTGGTCGCTAAGTCGTTTGACGTTTGATGGAACTAAAGCTAAGTTGTTGATATAACTATGAAGTTCTTACAAGTTTTCATTGTCGCGTTGGTTGTGGCCGGACTGTTCGGCTCCTGTGCGCCGCGTGCGAAGCGTGCTCCGCTTATTGATACCGATGAGCATAGAGGGCTACGTTCTTATTTACTCAGCAAAATCGAGGCTTATCATGGTGAGCCGGAAGAGGCGATGAAATCGCTTAAAGAAGCACTAAAAGACGATCCGGATAATCCGCATATCGAAACGCAAATTGCTGCGCTTGAAGCGGATCAAGGGCGCATTGCGCAGGCGCTGAAACGCGTCGATGATATTCTAATGCGCTATCCAAAGCATATTCCCGCCCTACAATTAGCTGGTAAGATCGCCGGGACTCAAGGCCGCTTGGATGATGCCATTGCCTATTTCCGTAGAATTTTGCTGATTAAGTCATCGCTTTCTAGAATCCGTTTAAGCATTGCGGAGATTTATATTGCGCGCAAACAGTACCCGCAAGCCATTGCAGAGTTGCGGACTATTCAGCGAATCGAACCGGATTTTTTAGGGGCCTATTTCTTGGAAGGACTCATTTATACGGTTCACCTCAAAGACTATCCAAGAGCAATTATCGCCTACCGAAAGCTTCTTGAATACGAGCCGGCGAATATCCAGGTGCTGACAACGTTGGCTGAATTATATTTAAAGCTTAAGCAAAACCGGAAGGCTATTGGCGCATTAAGGCGTATTCACAAAATTGCTCCCTCCAATATAGCCATCCCACTTAAGATTGCGTTGATACACTATCAGGCCAAACGCTATCAGGAAGCCGCGGATGAGTTCGTTTCGATTCAAGCGGAACACCCCGAAATGGATAAGATCACGTACTATCTGGGAGTCATTTACGAAAATATTAAGAAGTATGATCAAGCTATTCTTGAGTTTGCCAAGATAGAGGAAGAATCAAAATATTTCCGGGACGCAAGACTTCATCAAGCATTGATTTATGAGAAGCA
The DNA here is from genome assembly GCA_965216315.1 of bacterium. GTDB lineage: Bacteria > UBA10199 > UBA10199 > 2-02-FULL-50-16 > JAJFLM01 > CBDCFN01. The sequence continues at coordinate 238,345 of CBDCFN010000016.1, forward strand.
AGAACGCCGCGATGAAGCGATTCAACTTCTTTGGGACACTATCGATGAAATGCCGCGTGAATCGGCGCTCTACGAATATCTTGTTGAGCTTTACCGTCAAGATCAAAATTGGGAAGGCGCTGTGGAGGCGCTCAAGAAAGCCATAGCCAAGACGGATAATAAGGAGAAGTTCTATTATTCATTAGGCATGCTGTATGACCAGATGGGTTCGTTTGAGGACTCAATAGATGCGATGGAGGAAGTTCTCAAAATAAATCCGGACAATGCCAATGCCCTCAATTTTATAGGCTATTTGTTTGCCGAGCAGGGGATTAAATTAAAGGAGGCAGAAGAAAAAGTCAGTAGGGCGCTGCAGCTAAAGCCGGATGATGGTTACATCACTGATAGTTTGGGTTGGGTCTATTTCAAGCAAGGAGAATTGAAAAAAGCAGCTGAGTACGTGCAACGCGCCTTGAAATTGACGAAGAGAAAAGAGCCGACGATTATCGAGCACCTTGGGGATATTTATAAAGCGCAAGGACGTATCAAGGCTGCGCGACGGATGTATCAGCAGGCCTTACAACGACGTCATGCATCTCCTGATTTACTAGACAATAAAGAAGTTATACCGAGGCTTCGTGATAAGGTTAAAGAGACACTTCATTAGCAGCCTAATTATATTAGGGTTGTGTAGTTGTGCGGGTCTTCGCATGATCGAACGTCCCCAGGCGACTTCGTCTGCCGTGCGGCAAGGGGCGCAGTGGTATGAAGTGTTGTGGCAGCGTGATCAGGCCATTCAAACTCTTAGGGCGTCGGCACGAGTCCGTGTGAGTAGTGGGATTTTCTCCAGAGCGGTGGAGCAGGCGTTGATCGTTAAAAGGCCTAAGAATATGCGGCTTGATAGCTATACGGTCTTGGGGAATTTAATTCATCAATTAGTGCTTCGTAACGGTTCTTTATGGGTTTATGATGCAACGCGCGAACGCTTCGATAAAGATCGTGATGCGGAGCGACTACTGGAGGAAAACCTGGGTCTCGGCTTATCTATTGATGATATGGTCAGTATTTTAGTGGGGAGCGTTCCGTTGGAAGAGAGGACTGATTACCTCGCCGTTACAAAAAAACAGGGGGATGTGCTGCGAGGACTTAATTCGCAGGTTCTTATCGATCCTCAGACGCAGCTGCCGCAGCGTTTTTCCGGCTATACGCGCCACAATGAGCTCTATGAGGTTCGCTATAGTCATTACCGGGAGGTGGCAGGGATCTCCTTCCCTCATCGCATTGCGGTGGCGCTCCATGAGCCGCGAATTTCGCTTGAAATAAGCTTTAAAGATGTTGATATCAATATTCCTGTATCGGACGAAAAGTTTGCACATGAAGTTCATTAAATTGATTGCCATCTTTTTTCTTACGAGCGGGATATTTTCGTCGGCCTGCAACTTTCAGGTTCCGACCGATCCAAAAGTGCTCGTATGGCATTTGTCGGCCGAACCGGACACGCTTAATCCGATTACAGCAACCGACGTCTATGCCTCGCGCATTAATACTTTTCTATTTGATAGTCTTATCGAACGAAACAATGAGACTTTAGCCTTTGAGCCGAAGCTTGCCGAGCGCTGGGAAATATCCGCCGACAAACTCGATTTTACTTTTTATCTGCGCAAGGGGATCAAATGGCACGATGGAACGCCGGTCACAGTTGAGGATATCAAGTATTCGTTCGACCGCATTATGGATCCTAAGGTCGATGCGCCTCATATGAGGGTTTATTATCAAGAGATCGAAAGTGTGACCAAAGTGGCTCCGGGTGTCGTGCGTTTCCGGTATAAGCGACCGTATTTTATGGCCCTTAACTTCTGTGGCGGCATCCCAATCTTGCCAAGCCATCTTTTTTCAAAAGATGAAAATTTCAACCAGAGTCCTCTAGGGCGCGACCCCGTTGGGAATGGGCCGTATCGCTTTGTGCACTGGAAGACAGGTCGTTCGATTCGCATTGAACGCAACCCTGATTATTGGGGGCCGAAGCCGGAGATAAGCAATATTGAATTTCGCATTGTCGGTGAAGATACCGTTTCTCTGCAGATGCTTAAGAAAGGACAGCTGGACCTTGCCGGAATGCGCCCTATCCAGTGGGTCATGCAAACCAATTCGAAGAAATTTGCGCGAAAGTTTGAGAAGTACAAATACTATACACCGGGGTATACGTTTATTGCGTGGAATATGCGGCGGCCTTATTTTAAGGATGCCCGGGTTCGCCGTGCTCTCACACAGCTGATTAACCGCAAAGCGATTTTGGAGAAGCTCAGTTTCGGTTTGGGCAAAGTTGTGACTGGTCCGTTTTATACGGAAGGCATTGATTACGACAAGACAGTCAAGCCTCTCGCCTATGAACCGGAACAATCTTATAAGTTGTTAAGTGAGGCCGGCTGGGAGGATAAGGATAATGATGGTGTGCGCGAAAAAGATGGCGTGCCTTTCGCATTTGAGTTTTTAATCCCTTCAGGTCGACGTTTTACGGAACAATTATCGACAATTGTTAAAGAGGACTTTAGGAAGGCCGGCATTGATGTCACGATTCATAAGTTGGAGTGGGCTTTGTTTACACAGAAATTAAATGATCGTAGCTTTGATGCCGTCACTCTAGGCTGGTCTTTTGGTTATGAGCAAGATCCCTATCAGGTCTGGCATAGCTCGCAGGCCGAACGCGGTTCTAATTTTGTAGGTTTCGAAGATAAAGAGGCTGATGAGTGGATTGAAAAAGGTCGAGTGACTTTTGATCGGGAGGTACGGGCAGGGCTTTATCATAAATTGCATCGAAAGATTCACGAGTTGCAGCCTTATACTTTTCTTTTTGCGTCACCGTCGCTCGTGGCGCTTAATCGACGGTTTCAAAATGTAAAAGTCTATCCGATTGGCCTTGATCCGCTTGAGTGGACATTGAAGGAGGAAATGTGACCGCCTATATCTTTCGGCGCATTGCCTTGCTGGTGCCTACATTCATTGGGATTACGCTGATCACTTTCATGATTATTCAATTGGCTCCGGGTTCGCCCGTTTCGCTTAAGCTAATGGGCCCCGGTGGAGCGGGTCTTAAGGCGGAAAATGTTTCTAAAGAGGTTATTGAGCAAACCAAAAAACTCTATGGGCTCGATAAACCGATGCACGTACAGTATCTTCAGTGGGTTGGGCGCCTGGTGAAGCTGGATTTTGGAACGTCGTTTAAAGACCACCGCCCGGTGCTCGAAAAGCTGAAAGAGGCGGTACCGATTACCTTATTGCTCAACGTACTGTCTATCCTGCTGATCTATCTGATCGCGTTTCCACTTGGCATTTATTCGGCGATACGGCCGCGGAGCTGGTTTGATAAGGCGATGACCTTGGGATTGTTTGTTCTTTATTCCTTGCCGAATTTTTGGGTGGCCATGATTCTGATCCGCTATTTATCTGGGGGAGAATTTTTAGATATTTTTCCGATCAGTGGAATTATTTCCGATGGAGCTGAAACATTATCCTGGTGGGGTTATTTAGGGAATTTTGCCTGGCATTTATTTTTGCCTGTGACGGTTCTCACCTACGGTGGACTTGCTTTTTTGTCGCGCTTTTCGCGCGCTCAAATGTTGGAGGTGATTCGTCAGGATTATATCAGGACGGCGCGGGCCAAGGGGCTTTCTGAACGGGTTGTTATCCTGAAGCACGCGCTCCGCAATGCCCTGATCCCTTTGTTAACGCTGATGAGTACGCTATTGCCGGCCTTGATTGGCGGGAGTGTTATTGTTGAGCAAATTTTTGGAATCCCCGGGATGGGAAAGCTTGGCTTTGAAGCGGTTCTTTCGCGCGACTATCCGACTGTCATGGCAATCGCGAGTATCAGCGCGTTCTTGACCCTTATCAGTATCCTCATTACCGATCTCTTATATGTTGTCGTCGACCCTCGAATAAGTTTTGGAAAAGGAACGCAGTAAATGTGGAATCAAGTGACATACTCGAGGGCGAGACGAGACGAATTTACTTCGTTGAGTCGAGTACGGGGGGTCGGGGGTGTTGGGCGTAGCACACACCCCCGTTATGATGCCCCTCGAATTAGCTTTGGAAAGGGGACGCAATAATGCGTGCGCGGTCGTATTGGTCCATCGTCTGGCGTCGTTACAAGAAAGATCGCATGGCTGTCTTGGGTCTCGTCTTTGTTGGTTTGATTTTCGCGGTGGCTCTCACGGCCCCCTGGATTTCGCCGCAGGATCCCAGTGCGTATGATTTGTCGGCTGTCTTGCAGGCACCAAGCTGGGACCATTGGTTGGGAACGGATGATCAAGGCCGTGATGTGGCAAGCCGGTTGATTCATGGGTGCCGCATTTCCATTTCCGTTGGATTTGTTGCGGTCAGTATTTATGTGTTGATGGGGATCATTATTGGCGGCATTGCCGGTTTTTTTGGCGGAAAAATGGATATGGTCATCAGCCGTTTTATCGAGGTGATCATCTGTTTTCCGGTCTTTTTTCTAATTCTCACGGTACTCGCATTTATCGGCCCATCAATATATAACATCATGATCGTCATCGGCCTGACCAGTTGGACCGGGATTGCCCGGCTCGTGAGAGGAGAATTTTTAAAAAACCGTTCGCAAGATTATGTTCAAGCCGCGCGTGTGATGGGCGGTGGGTCTTCTCGTATTATGTTTCGACATATTCTGCCGAATAGTCTCGCCCCCGTCCTCGTGAGTGCCACCTTTGGAGTGGCCGGTGCTATTCTACTTGAATCCGGGCTTTCATTTCTGGGTTTCGGTGTTCAGCCACCCACGCCAAGTTGGGGGGACTTACTCTCTCAGTCACGGAGTTATATCGATATCGCTTGGTGGTTGACCTTTTTCCCGGGAATGGCGATCTTCATGACTATTACCGCATTTAACCTGGTTGGTGAAGGTTTGCGTGATGCGATTGATCCGCGTGCGCACAATGAAAGGATGGCTGAGTTTTAATGAATTCGCCGTTACTTGAAATTAAAGAGTTAGAAACGCAATTTCCATCTGATGGGGGCATCGTTCAGGCTGTCGACAAGGTTTCCATTACAGTAGAAGAAGGTGAAGTTGTCGGCTTGGTGGGGGAGTCGGGTTCGGGGAAATCCGTAACGGCTCTATCAATTTTGCGTCTCGTCGATGCCCCCGGCCGTATTGTAGGGGGAGAGATTTTATTTAAGCGTCGGAATGGGGCGCGCATTAATTGCGTAAAGGCTCCAGAGGCGACCATGCGCGAGTTGCGTGGCAGCGAGATTTCCATGATTTTTCAGGAGCCGATGACGAGTCTGAATCCAGTCTATACCATCGGCAATCAAATCGAAGAGGCGATACTTGTTCATGGAAAGTTGCCGCGTGCCGAGTTGAATAAACGTGTTTTGGAGTCTTTAGAGCGGGTTCGAATTCCTGATGCGAAACGTATAGCCAAAAATTACCCCCATGAGTTGTCTGGTGGAATGCGGCAGCGGGCGATGATTGCGATGGCGATTTCCTGTCAACCGCGCCTGCTTCTGGTTGATGAACCCACGACTGCCCTGGATGTCACGATACAGGCGCAAATATTGGAGCTCTTACGTTCCTTGCAATCAGATCTCGGGATGGCCATGCTTTTTATCACGCATGATCTCGGCGTGATTGCGCAGATAGCAGATAGGGTCGTTGTTATGAATGATGGTCGTGTTGTGGAAGAGGCGCCCGTAAAAGAGTTATTTAAAAACCCGAAAGATGATTATACGAAGATGTTGTTGCGGGCGGCACCGCGATTTGAAGAAGCGAGCGCTAGTTAAATGGGCGAAAACCAACTGCTGAAAATCGAAGAATTAAAAAAATATTTTCCCGTTCGTGGCGGCTTTTTTTCACGCGTGCAGGGACAAGTTCGGGCGGTCGATTCCGTTAACCTGGCTCTCAATGGCGGCCAGACCTTGGGCCTTGTAGGGGAGTCCGGTTGTGGCAAGACCACCGTGGGCCGACTGATCGTCAGGTTGCTTAAAGAGGATGCAGGGCGCATCCTGTTTGAAGGGGAAGATCTTGCCCATGTATCGGGAACGAAGCTGCGTGATCTCAGGGCTGATCTTCAGATGATCTTTCAAGATCCTTACTCTTCATTGAACCCACGGATGTCGGTAGGAGACACAATTGCGGAGCCAATGCTCATCCATAGACGGATTTCACGTTCCCAGCGGCGTGTTAAGGTAGGGGAGTTATTGGAGCGAGTCGGGCTTGAACCGGAATTTTACGATCGCTTTCCTCATGAGTTCTCAGGGGGACAGCGGCAACGCATCGGGATTGCGCGGGCCATCGCCTTGTCTCCTAAGTTGATCGTTGCGGATGAGGCGGTCAGTGCTCTCGATGTTTCCATTGCGGCGCAGATCGTTGAGTTGCTCAAGAAGCTCCAGGAGGAGCTGGGAATTGCTTTTTTGTTCATTGCGCATGATCTCCCCTTGGTTCAGAACATGAGTCATGAAGTGGCGGTGATGTACCTGGGGAAAATTGTTGAGCAGGGCCCGAGCACGGCCTTAACGCGTCCGCTCCATCCGTATACGCATGCCCTCATCGAGGCGGTGCCAGTACCGGACCCGGAGAGCAAGCGCGAACGTATTATCCTGAAGGGAGAGGTTCCGTCGCCCCTCAACCCACCGCCGGCCTGTCGTTTTCATCCCCGTTGTCCCTTGGCTGATACTATTTGCAAAACAGACGAGCCCGAACTAAAAGAATGGCAACCCGGCAGGTGGGCTGCTTGTCACTTTGCAGACAAAGTTTATGAAAATAATCCTTAATGAGGTATTTATGAAATCATTAGTCGTCACGCTTTTGGGGTTTACGTTGTTATTTTCCGCATGTGCCGGTTCGGTGCCCGCGGATAGGAAGCGGACGAAGCGTTCAACAACCAACCAGCTCGGCTATGTGCTACCTGGATATAATTTTTCTATTGATGCCGATTACAACCCGAGAACGGCGGGGTTTTTTTCCGGCTATACCAGTCTGACGGTGGCGATCGTCAATAAAGGCTTTCATGCAATCCGGATGCGTCCCGACAAGGATCGGTGGAAGGTCAAAGACCGTCAGGGCCGCTGGCATCGCGGTATCTTGGAGATTCAGTATGAAGAACCACTGATCTGGAGTCGCCTCGATCCCCGGGCGCAGAAAATCATGCTCTATCCGGAAATGGTGCCGCCCGGGTATACGCAGACCTTCCAAATATTTATTCCGGGAACGGTCAATCTAGCCGGGTTTGATCGCATTAAGTATTACAATGCGACGGCCAAAAAGACCTTTACGTTTACTCGATATTAAAAAAAAAGGCGACCCGATTACCGGGTCGCCTTTTTTATTTATCTAAGCGAATGGGAAACTATTCAGCTGTACTGCCATGCGAACGGGCGAAGTCCGGATAGGCCGCGGCGCCATGTTCGCCGAGATCCAATCCACCGACCTCTTCCTCTTCACTGACGCGGACGCCCATGATCAGCTTGATGATGAAGAAGGAGACGGCTGCAAACACGAGCGTGAAGGCGCCGATCGAGAGTATGCCGACGGTTTGATGCCAGAGTTGGGTCCCACCGGCCTTGTCGCCAAAGATGCCGACAGCGAGTGTGCCCCAGATGCCGCATACTAAGTGGACGGAGATCGCACCGACGGGATCATCGACTTTGATCTTGTCAAAGAAGAGGACCGAGAACACGACAATGGTTCCCGCGATCAAGCCGATGATGACAGAGTCCTGAACGCTCATCAGATCCGCACCTGCGGTAATGCCGACAAGGCCAGCCAAGATGCCGTTGAGGACCATTGAGAGATCCGGTTTTTTGAGGACACCCCAGCAGACTAAGGCGGCACCGACACCACCTGCTGCTGCGGCCATTGATGTGGTAACGAGGACAAGCGAAACCAGGGCCGGGTCCGCACTTAAGACGGAGCCGCCATTAAATCCAAACCAGCCAAACCACAACAGCAGGGCCCCGACAGTCGCCAAGGGGAGACTATGGCCGAGGATGGGGTGAACACCGCTTTTAGTGTACTTGCCCAGGCGGGGTCCCAGGATAATGGCACACACGAGCGCGGCCCAACCACCGACGGAGTGGACCAAAGTCGATCCGGCAAAATCATAGAAGCCTAACTGATCTAACCATCCCCCGCCCCATTTCCATGAACCCGTGATGGGGTAACTAATGGCGACAAAGATTGTACTCCATACCATGAAGGAGCTGAGTTTGATCCGTTCAGCGACCGCTCCCGACACGATTGTTGCCGCGGTAGCCGCGAAGACCGCCTGGAAAAAGAAGTCCGTATACCAGGTATACCCTTCATTGTAGGCCGACGTCATGAAGTCAGCTCCTGATTTGGTGATGCCAAAACCACCCCAGCCCAAAAAGCCGGCCGCGCCTTCAGCAAACCCAGGATACATGAGATTAAATCCGCAGAGGGCGTAAGTTAAGAAGCCAATGCAGATAATCCAGCTGTTTTTGAACAGGACGTTGACCGTATTTTTAGAGCGCGTCAGTCCACTCTCTAGGGTGGCAAAGCCGAGATGCATGATAAAGACCAGACATCCCGCCAGCATAATCCAGAGATTGTTGACAGTGAAAATACTAACACTGACTCCTTCTTTTGCAGGGGCGGCCGCTTCAGCAGCCGCTGTGACGGCCTCTTGCGCCCATCCCTCACTGATGACCCCCATCATCAGGAGTACAAGCGGTAATGCGCTCCCCCATAGTTTCATTCGCTTCATTCTAAATTCCTCCTTAAATATTTAATCTGTTTCCTTTGCCCTGTTCCCAAGTGCCCCGTTAGACAAGCAATCTGTTATCTAACGGGGCTAAGGAGAGTACTCATAACGAGTACAACCCTATTGGGTTGTTTTAGGCGTGAGTTAAGAATCTTTACACAGCATCGTCGCCTGTTTCGCCCGTACGAATTCGTAATGCTTCCGCCAAGTCAGACACAAAAATCTTGCCGTCACCGATTTGGCCGGTTTTGGCCGCGTTAGCGATGGCTTCCAGTGCTTTCTGAACGACATCATCTTTGACCGCCACTTCGATCTTAACCTTGGGTAAAAAGTCGACGACATATTCGGCGCCGCGATACAGCTCCGTGTGTCCCTTTTGTCTGCCAAAGCCTTTGACTTCCGTAACGGTCATTCCTTGGATGCCCAGTTCTTGGAGCGCTTCCTTGACCTCGTCGAGCTTGAAAGGCTTGATGATCGCCTCAATCTTCTTCATTCCAGTTCCTCCTTAAAAAAGTACAAAAAACAGTTTCATTCTGATGCAGTATGTCATTAAGCAAATGTCGTACCAAACTAGCTTTTTATCGGAAAATAATAAATTGCCTTGTAAAATCATGAGGTTATATCCTCAATTGATGGAGAAATAGGCATTCGCGACAGGCATGTTTCATGACAATAGTGTCGATCAACGACAAAATTGAAGAACAGCCTTGACGCATTGTGCTATGGTTCGCTACGACGGGGTCATGGATCAGAACTTGACCCGACGCCAGGGCGAGCGGCTGGCCGCTCTCTCCGAGATCAGTAAGTTGGTCGTGGGGACGACGGATGCGGATCGCGCCACGTTGGAAGTCTTTAACGCGCTTCGGGATCGTTTTAAGATCCTCGGAGGTCTGCTGGGGCTCCGGAATCAGGAGAGCGGCAAGGTCGAAGTCGTCGCCGCATCGGGATTTCCCAGCAAGCTGCGTCGTGATGCTCACTTTCGCTGGGCCAGTACGTTGCTGGAAGATGTCGTGCGAACCGGTTATGCCCAGGTCATTGCCAATGTACGCGAGGAGTCGACTGAAAAAACGGCCTTGTCCAATGAGGACCAGACTTGGGCCGTGTGTGTGCCGATTCGCGTGCGGGGTCGCACGTCCGGAGCCTTGTGGATCGAGCAAGGCTACACTGACAAAGCAGGGCCCTTTGAAGAGGCGGTTAATTTTCTCCGGATCGTTGCGGCCATTGTCGGTCAGGCTTATGAATTACAACTTCGTTTTGGGCGAACCCAACAAAGTAGTCGGAGTGGGGATGCCGAAGAATTTAGTGGTTCCCGCTTAATCATTGGCACCAGTCCCGTGATCCGGGAGGTCTTGCAGGCTATCGATCAGGTCGGCCCGGGTGGAGCGACTGTCTTGATTCGAGGTGAGAGCGGGACCGGTAAAGAGCTGGTGGCGAAGGCCTTGCATCAGGTGAGCCCGCGTAAGGGAGGTCCTTTCGTCAAGGTCGTGTGCGCGGCCCTCCCGGAGACTTTGTTGGAAACTGCCCTTTTTGGGCATGAGCGGGGAGCGTTTACCGGAGCGACGGAGCGTAAACACGGTTTTTTGGAAGAGGCCTCGGGGGGGACGCTTTTTTTAGATGAGATTGGGGAGATTTCTCCGTCGACTCAAATTAAGTTGTTACGGTTTTTGCAGGAGCGGACCTTTGAACGGGTAGGCGGCACCAAGCCCATCTCTGTCGATGTGAGAATTATTACGGCGACCAATCGCGATCTTGAGTTGGAGGTGAGCCGGGGGCAATTCCGCGAAGACCTTTATTATCGTCTTAATGTCGTGCCGATTACCTTGCCACCGTTGCGCGAGCGCGCCGAAGATATTCCCCTCTTGATTGAGCACTTTGTGAATGAGCTGAGTCAGCATTATAAAAAGGAAATCGTATTTGCCGGGGATGCCGTACGCAAGATGCAAGAGTATGACTGGCCGGGCAATGTACGCGAGCTAGAGAACTTTATCGAAAGGCTGATGGTCTTAGCGCCGGACCGATTAATTACCGCCAAAGATATTGTGTTGCCGCGGACGCAAACCCGACTCCAGCCGACTTCAATCCAGAAACCGGTTTCCACTGAATTGCCGTCGACACGTCCCACCTTACATGAGATCGAGCGCGAGCAGGTCGTGAAGGCCTTGGAGCTGGCCGGTGGGGTGCAGACGGTTGCCGCCCGCCAACTCGGCATTAGTCCACGCCAGCTGGCCTATCGCGTCAAAAAATACCAAATCGCGCGCAAGACCGTAAAATATTCCTAAATCGTCAAAATAACTGACTTTTTGTGTCTGTCTTTTTGACGACTGGGGTCAAAATTTACCCGCGGAGTGGGGAGCCCCTTATCTCGCCGTAACTCCCCTTGTTTTCGATATTTTTATCAAAATGATAGTTAAAAATGACGCTAAATTTCATCGTCATTGAGTCATGCCCACGCCTTAGCCATAAATAGATTATCATTTTGATAACTATTTAACTGCCTAAAATATAAAGCAATTTAATAATTATAAGAATTTGAAATGACAATTGGCACTGTCTTTGCAGCATTCAGGGCAGTGTGAGTGTTCACGTTTTCGTCGTTCGGGGAAGCAAATGGGCAGCAAAAGGACGACGGAAGCAGCCGCTCTTGGGTTTGGGGGAGAGGAAGAGGGCAGACAAAGGAGCTTACTAGCTGAAGGGGGCGATAATGAATCGGGCAAAACGTGGGCATGAGTGGGGAGGGCTCACGGTTGGAATCATAGCTTTCATGATGATGACGGTCGTTGGTTGTATGGGAGGGTCAGACACGACCCAACCGGCAGTGCAATCAGCGCCACTCAACCAACCAGGCGAAAACGCGATTAATGGAATGAATTTGGGGGAGGTGCAGTTCTTGGATTTTGGTAGTGGGCAGGGAGTTGATCTGAATTTCGATTCGAATTCGGCAGAAGATACCTATCTTGCCGTGTTGCACTCGAATAATGTTCGTGAAGGGGCCTTCAATGTGGTCATTCAAGGCTCTTCTTCGGCAACCGTACCGACGCAATCGTATCAAACTCTCGAATTAGGCGATTCTCCTCTAGATGATGAAGTGGATGACAACCCCATGCATGAACTTTCACGTGCCTGGTCGGCTGTTTATGCCAGCAGTCCCGATGTCGTTCCGGTTGAACCGCGTCACTCGGCTATGGCGGCGATGACGGTCGGAGATCAAGTGGGTCAAACCGAGACTTTCCGTGTTCTCAATTCACTGAGTTCAGTGACAAACTATACAACGGTCACGGGTCGTTTGCGTTATATCGGTGATGATATCCTTGTCTATGTTGATACGGCGATGGATGACGATGAATATCTTACGGATGCTGAGATTGATGAGATGGCCAGTAATTTTGAAACGCATTCAATGGCCATTGAAAGAAATCTTTTTGGACGCGAATCGGATGTCAATGCGGATGGCAAAGTCACTATTTTGATGACGCCGGTTCTGAATGAGATGTGCCTACCTACCGGCATCGTAACGGGGTTTTTCTTTCCTGGAGACCTTTACGAACAAGATAGCAGCAATCCGGCTTCCAATGCACAGGAGATATTCTATACGCTCGTACCGGATCCGGAGGGACGGTTCTGTCGCGCCTTAGGTCTCGAGTTTACGATGGATAATATCCTGCCAGGCGTATTGGCCCATGAATATCAACACATGATCAGCTTTAATCAGCATGTCTTTCTTAAGGGTGGATCGACTGAAGAGCCATGGCTCAATGAATCCCTCTCGCATCTGGCCGAAGATATTACCGGACACGGGCTTGAGAACTATTCGCGCGTCAAACTTTTCTTGGATCGCGCGAATACGACGACTCTTATTCCTAACGGCCTGCCCTCATTGGCCGAACGAGGAATGGGTTATCTCTTCCTTCGTTACCTTTATGAGCAAGTCGCGGACAATGAAGCTTTCATGAATTCCATGCTCATGACGGATAAGACGGGTGTCGGAAACATCGAAGCCGCCTTGGCGAAGGCCGGTGCAAGTTTTTCAGAATTCAGTCAGGGCTTTGCTCATTGGCAGGTGGCACTGGTTTTAAGTGGAACCGGACTGACCAATGATAATCGATATAATTATCAAGCGCGCCGTATCGACGAAGTGACCGGCAATTATAAAGGTATTTGTATCAAATGTGACTCTAATGACGGTCGTGGGACCATTCTCGATGGGCCTGTCATGGCGGAGATCAATAGTTTACCGCTCACTGTCGATTTGGAGTCGGCCGGAACGAGATTTTTAAAGATTAAGGCGCCTGGGACCTTGTTGTCGATTAACGGTTCCAGCGGAATTAATTTGGGAGGTGCACTTATTCGACTGGAGGCAAACTGATTACAATATTTGAAGTCGTTCGAAAAGTTCCCAGCTGTGAGGCAGGGCGACGAAGTGTGACACAGGCGTACTGATACGTACGCCGAGGAGCCACTAAGGAGCCCAACGATGCAGATGGTGGTTTTCGAACGACGGAGTTTGCCCGACACTGGCCTAACCCTCCCTAAGTGGGCCAGTAACCCCAAGCCAGGTTCCCCCCCGATTCCCCGTTGGGGGGGAACCGTTTGGCGGAACGAAAGCACAGCTTCCGTTCCACCATAGTCAGGGGGAAGAAAAACTCTCTCCCCCCTAACGACCCCCCATCGTGGGTTAAATTGGGGTAAAGTTCTTTAACACGCCGAAGAGGGGCGGACCCGAGGAAGGCCGCCCCTTTTTACTATCACAAATAATTTTCAGGATTGTTGACTACGCTTTTTCGCGTTTGCGTTGCTCGCGCCAGTTGCGGAAGCGCCGGAAGATGTTGAGGAATCTTCCCAGGCGGGTGTACCAAGGAAGTGCCATCGGTGCTTGTGAGTCGGATAGAGCTAGGGCATCGACGAAGTATTCGACGCGGTTGCGGCCGTTACGCTTGGCGCGATACAGGACCGTATCGGCGTTGCTGATGGCAACGCTAAGCGATGTTTTCTTTTCCTTTACTTCGGAGAGCTCGTCGCCGCTACCATTGCCGCCGTTTTCGATGATGCGGAAGGGAGCGACGCCAAGGCTGACCGTGATATCTAGGGAGACAGGTTTTCCGCCGGCATTCGAAGTGATCGTATTCTGCATGATACGCTCGCGGATGCGCTCGGCCATTTTCTTGGCCCCTTCTGCGCCACAGTGGCGAGCGACGAGACAAAACTCTTCACCGCCGTAGCGGGACACGATATCGGTCGGGCGCGCTTCATCACGGATCATGTCGGTGACCTGGCGGAGGACGTCGTCGCCGACGGGATGGCCGTGGTTGTTGTTGACACGGCTGAAGTGATCAATGTCGATCATGATAACATAGTGTTCTTTAACTCTCCCATCCGGATAACGATCTTCGCCACGGGGGTTCAACATGCTCCGTTCCAGGACACCATTTTGACTCATCAGCTTACCATAGGTTTCGAGCCCGGTTTTATCGTCGTGCTCGGAGTCATGGAGGTGGATCGAGGCAGCCGTTGCATGGATGTCGGCTAGATCCAGGGCTTCCGCCAATAAAGCACGGACGTGGGTCGGAACAGTGGGATCAAAGAGTATCGGTGACTGGCGCAGTTCTTTTAGCCGCCTGTGTTGGGCCTTTTTATGCTCGTCGGCTCTAATTCGCTCTTCTTCGCTTTGCTCCGGCTCATTGCTAATCTTTTCAAGCTCCCCACTGCGCGCCAATTGATTGCTGAAGAGACGGGTAAAGCCTTCATAGTCAGGACGCAACGAGAAACGTAAGGGAAGCGATTCATGTGTTCGGCTATAACTATCGAAAAACTCGCGCCCAATGCGCGTGCGATCTTCTAAGAGAAATTCCAGCAGTTCCCAGGCGTGTTTGACTTCATTCAGTTCAGCCTGTTTGTCGGGAGAGAGGCTGATATTTCGTTCTTGGAGAAAGGCATCAAAATCTTCGAAGACGCGACGCCGTACTTCGGGGGATTCAAAATCAAATCCAATGTAAGGCATGAATGTCATTCCCTGGTCGCGGGCTTTCATGTCGAGAGCGTTGACGCCGAGTTGATATAGGAAGGCAATGATGCGTTGCATGGCGCGCCGGCTCAGCCCCGCATCCGTGCTTTGTTTTTTACGCGCGGGGTCCATCTCAGTTCGGATGCTTTCCCCCCAGGCGACCCAGTGTTCGCCGGGTTGAGGTAATTTGGGGATCCAACCTTCGAGGCTGGTTGCCAACGTGCCGTCTTCGGCTGAAATTTCAGCACTGATATGGACACCGTTGGTATTGAAGCGTTTGAGTTTTACGCGGCTGGTGACATGGCCGCGAATATCCGTTCCGAATGCGTCACGGATGTCGCGAACCGAGACACGGCGGTGAAACAATTCTTCGAGGAGTTGCTGGGTTTCGTCTGAGTCGAACGGAAGATCGAGTTCATCCCCGATATCGATATGTTCAATCCGAGGCGGTTCCGCTGTCTTGACAACGCGCCTTGTTGCTTCATCCCAGTTTTCTTTGTAGACAAACTGCCGAATCCACCGGGCAACTTGAGTCGAGCTGGACCGGCCGATTACAAAATACATCGCCTGTTTTATGTCAATTTTAGTCGGATCAGCCGTGGGTGTGCCGTTGAGATAAGCCGGGAACGAAGCGAGGCGCACATCAAATCCCTTGTTGGCGAGTTGCCAGGCTCTTCGCTCGGCTTCTTCAAGCGTGTCGGTAAAGACATGGACTTCGCGGGCATGAGCTGGACGATCCGTCGGGCGAAACCAATGATTGAATATGGCTTGTGCTTCCTCAGGGTCATTTTCCCAGAGTTGCGGTATGACCTTGCCAATTTCGTGCAATAAACTCTCGACGTTACGACCGCGACCGACCATTCGTGTAGGGGCACGCAATACAATGGGCGAATTACCGTTTTCAGTTGTGATCGGTCTGGTAATAAGGCGCAAACGATCCGTTGCGGTTTGCATCTGAGTGTTATCAAGTTGGGCACCCCGCGTTTTGTCAATATCCTTGAGGGCGCTGAGTATACGCACCAGGAGGTCCGGTGGAACGACGATGGGACTAATCTGATTCGTCCTCCGTTGCTGACGTATATGGGCGTACTCTAGATTTTGAATTTCTTCGCTGAGATCCGCGTAAGGATAATAGCTATTAAAGGCCTGTTTGGTTTGTTCAAGTAAACGTCTTCGCGGTGCGTCGCCCAGATTGGTCCAATCACTGAAGCTTAATGCGAGTTGCCGGACCCACGGATATTTGGAGGCATCAATCGCGGGCAAGGCTATTTGGATATCGCGAATCAGTGTCGCGTTTTCGGCTAGAGTTGGCGTCATGGCAAGGGCGCGCCGGTATTGGTCAATTTCCGGTTGAAATTCTTCAAAGCCTTCGATCGGTCTGAGGAGCTGTTCGGCCATATCGAGGGTTAGGCGGCGGACGGCGACGGTCGTATGCGCCCAATTGCCTAGAAAACGAATGATTTCGATGGAATGAAATGCCCGGTCGAATTCTTTTGCAGTTGCATTTGGTCCCAGTTGCGCGCGCGTTCGAGCCTTCATCAATGTTTGGACGGCCGTATTGACTAGCGGCGGTACTTGGCGCGGACCTGAATAATCAGCCGCGGCGATATGCCGATCAATACGTTGTGCCAGCGGACTCAAGGGTTGGTGTCCGCGCAAAGTCGCATTGGTATCATCGAGCATCTGCGTGCGCGTCGACTGCGGCAATTGATTGATGGTGCCCAGCGCCGTGCTGAATGTCGCGAGATTATTAATCAGTCCGACATTGGGTACACTGGTCGCAATCGAATAGGGTAGGGGCATGAGTTGTACCATGGCCGCTTTTCGGCGTAAATTTGCGAAAGTTGTGCGAATAGGGAGCTATATTTATCCAGATTCGCAGGGATTCGAAAAAAATGGCTCATTCAGCCTAAAAAAAGGGCAAATGTTCGAAAGTTTTTGAAAAATAAGGTCTTTTTAGGGACTTTTCATGAGACAACTTTTCTCGCCGGCGTCCGAAACGGACCTATGAGCGTCTCTCTCCACGGCGTTTTCGTTGCCAATGCCCTGGTTCAGACCGGGGCCTATACGATGGCGCAGCAGGTGCAAAGCGCGGAGCCCAGCCTCGTGTCCCTCCTCCTGGGGAGAGACTTGCCGTCTCCTCATCAGACAATTTTTTTCACTTCCAATGCAGGCAATGGTTCCAGTGTACGCCAAAGCCATCACCCCTATCGTTCGCGTATTACGTCGGAATTTTATAGACTTGGGATCGCCCGTGATGTGCTTGAATATGTTTTAGCGGGTGTTCAACAAACGGATAAAGACCACTTTATTTTAAGACATCGATTTGCTGATCGGCCAATGGTCTATGAGGTGCGTGTTGGTGATGGCGACACGATGCCGTCGACAGCATTGGAAGGGGGGATCTATAATCCTGAAGAGGAACGCTTTTTTGGCGTTAAATTTCTGGCCCATGTTCATTCCCTGCGTCAGGGCATCATTCCATCGGGAAGAGACCTTCACTTGGCATCGATGTGGGCCTACTTTCATCCCGATGAGTGGATCAGTCACCTCGTGCTGGGAATCACTGCGGGGGAGCCGACCTTTGTCAAATTGCTCAGTCGCTATGACAGTGAAACAGATCGGACAGCGATGTCATTTGAGTTTGCGGTGAATTACCCAATGCAGGAGCGCCAGTCACTGCACTTACAGGTTGCACGTCGGTTGAACACGTTTATTGAAGAAAGGGATTCAACTGGCGCTCGCGACCAATACTCGTCTCCGGCCCATGTCCGGGGATGACAATAACTTCATCCGGTAAAGTGAGGAATTTCTTTTTGATTGAGGCAATTTCTTGGTTGTAGTCGCCTTTCCATAGATCGGTCCGGCCGATGCTGCCTGCAAAGAGCGTATCGCCCGGCATGAGGAGGCCGGCCTCGCGAAGGGCCGGAAAGAAAAAGGCGCAGGAACCGGGTGTGTGTCCCGGCGAGTGCAGGACCTCCCCCTTGAGAGCTCCCGCGGTAATTTCTTGGGCGTCGACCAAAAATTCATCCGGCGGAACCGGCGTCATGGTTTTTTCGGGCGGGACTCCTAAGAAGGCGCCTTGTTCGGCCATCTTTTCATAGAGAAAGAGATCCTCTTTGTGGAGCAGGACGCGGGCATTGGTTTCTTTTTGCAGGGCCGTTGTTCCGCCGATGTGATCGATGTGGGTATGCGTGTGCACGATGCTTTTGACCTTCAGACCGTGTTGGCGCACCCGGTCCATAATGGCTTGGACCTCATCTCCCGGGTCGATGACGATGGCCTCCTTGGTCTCGGGATCTCCCAAGATGATGCAGTTGCATTGAAAGGGTCCGACCGGAACGACTTCTAATATTTCATTCATAACGGGGTCTTAGAGGGTTTTGTGACAAGTAGCAAGCCGGGTGTTTTCCAAGCAACTTCTTGGCCTCCATGACGATCAACCCGCGACGTTTAATATGGTCTCAGGGGGTTATTGGGGTTAGGTATGATTCTAGCGAGTACGACGGGCTGGCTGGCACCGGGTTTGCTGCTGGCCGGCGCGTCCCATAACAATTTTTCAGGAGGAGCGGTCGGCATGCAGGCCTCTCCCGTTTCCGGTGCGTCCGCCGTCAGCGAGCCGGCTGTAGCGCCGTCATCTTCAGGCAGCTATGTCCCGCCGGCCGAGCCCAGCCACGTGACACTGCGCGGGAGCGCGAGCCGTGGCGATAGCCGCGTCTTGATCTTTGTCGAATCGTTTTTTGGATTCGGTCATTTTAATATCATCGATCTGTTAGCGAAGGAACTGATTCGACAAGGCCTCGCTGTTGGTGTCGCTTCGAGTACCTTCAATCTGTGCGGTCATTCGTTTGACTTCGGTGGTGCCGAGCAATTCTATCTGCCTCCCCTAGGAGTCAATGCCAAAGGCGAAAGATGTAAACCGAATCAAGAGCGGTTCCGTGATACTGAAGATGATTATGTAGATACCATCTATGCAGGAACACGACAGGTTCTGGACTCTTTCGAACCGGAACTTGTCGTCTATGAATTGTATCCTTTTATGATGCCCTGGCGCGATGGCTCTGCGAGGGCCGTCAATGACCACTTTCAGGCCAAGGGTCGGCCTTTGCCCGAGCGGATCTCGCTGTGCCGTGACATTATTCATGCAAGCAAGCCGTGGAGGGTATTAAAACGGCTCGATACCTATTGCAGTCGGCTCATGATCCGGGGGGATAGCCGTTTTGCGCGCTTGGAAGAAAGTCAAGAACACTGGGCGAAAATAACCCAACCCATCGACTATGTTGGTAACTTTGCGGCGCAAGAGCCCCAACTGACATCGACCGCATTTCAAGATGACATCGTTATCTTCGGTGGTGGAGGCTATCGCGCGGAAAAAGACACCCGTTTTCTTGAGGCCGTCGCCGGCATTGCGGAATTTACCGAGGCGTACCGGGATAGGTCCTTCAAGGTAGTACTGGGCGAAGGGACCCCGGATCACGTCGTGGATCAGATGCTCGCAGCGGGCAAGGGAAACACCGAGTTAATGAAGCCCGTGAGTTCCGGTGTCTTCAAGCAGATGTTGGCGGGAGCTGCCGCTGTCGTGACACGGGCCGGGTATAATACAACTTTTGAATTGGTTCGGATGAAGAAACCCTTTGTCGTCGTGCCGCGAGAACTTAAAGAACAGCGCTTGCGTGCGACGATGTTAGAACGTAGCGGTTATGGCCGGGTCGTTCGAGAAAGAGATCTCTCCGCTGAGGCGTTGGCCCGATCTTTAGATACGTGCATCACGCCTATCAATGGTTCCGCCATGCAATTTAAATTTGACGGAGCCGAACGAATGGCCCAATCGTTGGCGGCGTTGTTGGAGCGATACCGCGAGGCCCGCGTTTAGTCTACTTAACTTTTTATGAATTCAGACAGATATGATGTTCAATTTTATCCATCCGTTCGCAGATGAGGCGGATTTCTGCCCGCAGGTCAGTACGGACGGCTTTAATTTCGAGTTTCAGTGAGCTTTCCACCGTATCGATCTTATGGTTGAGCTGGTCATAGCCTTCCGCTACGACTTCGAGCTTGGTATTCATGTCCTCTAAGAGGATCAGATAACGGTCGGCATTCTTTGACTCGGACATCATAGGCGTCCTACGTGAGTTGGAGTTTCCTGTAAAAGCAAAAAGAATGCCCAAAACGGATTTTGCTAAGTCCTTGAAATTAGGAGCGCTGTTCTTGTGGATAACAGAGGCGCCGTCCCAAAATAAGACGCGGGTGCTTCATTTTAGGTCTTTATCCGTAAAGGAATTGTAAAAGTCACTCCCTGGTTTTTACCGACGGTGTCCTATTTTCTCCGCAACCGCGTGGGCAATCTGAAAGAATGCGTGCTGGATCACTTCCTTCTTTTTCCTATGGTTCCTCATTCCGATCGGTGCCACCGCCTACACGGTGCAAGACCGTGTCCGCCAATTTGATGGGCCGGTGGCAAAACGCATGCGCCCTTATTTCGAAGCGGCCGGTGTCGCTTACCCGCCGCAACGGTTGACCCTCATCGGTTTAAAGGAGGAAAAAGTCCTCGAGCTCTACGCCGCCGCTGCCAAGGACAAGCCCGAGCGCCTGATTCGCGCTTATCCCATCCTGGCAGCGAGCGGCGGCCCGGGGCCCAAACTTCGTCAGGGCGATCTCCAGGTGCCGGAAGGTCTTTACCGAATTGAGCTCCTCAATCCGAATAGCCGCTTTCATCTTTCCTTGCGAGTGAATTACCCCAACGCCGACGACAAGGCCCGCGCCCGCGAGGACGGGCGCAGCAACTTAGGGGGTGATATCATGATACACGGTAACGCGGTTTCCATTGGGTGCATTGCCGTTGGCGATGAGGCGGCGGAAGATCTCTTTGTGTTGGCCGCTGCCGTGAAGGTCGGGAACATAAAAGTGATCTTGAGCCCGATGGATTTTAGAAATCGGAGGCTTCAAGAAAAGGTTGCGCCGGTTTGGACGAAGGAATTGTATTCCAGGATTCGGGCGGAGCTGGGGAAGTACGCGAAGCAGCTCTAGGCGAGAGATCAGCTTGTCTTTCTTGAGGAATCCGCTTACCATTTCCCTCCTGTGTAGCGATGCCTTACCGACACATCAGCGATCTCCCCGATCCGGTGCGAAAGAAACTGCCGCGTCATGCGGCGGAGATCTATCTCAGTGCCTTCAATAATGCCTGGCAGGAATATAAGTCGGATGCCCGGTGCGAGGAGATTGCGCACCGGGTGGCTTGGGCGGCGGTGAAGAAAAAGTATGAGAAGGATGATGCCGGAAAATGGGTGCGTATCGGCGAGTAACTATTGGCTTTATAAGGGATTCTGCTCCTTCGTATTAATCGATTGTTCCGGCCTGTCATTAGCGATACCATCTCACAATTGGACGAACGAATCTGATGCGGAAGGGGGAACCACATGAAACGCGGAACGTCAGCGCTTTTGCTAGCAGCGGCTTTTTTATTGATCACGGGTATCGGGCCGGCCTCAGCCCAGCCGGCGGAAGGGGAGGCCGTGATTGAATTTGAGGCTTTTGCCGGCTATCAGGAACGGATTGCGAATGAGGGTTTTCTTGCGCGCCTAACTATTGCCCAACCCGCACAGAGTGCGGATGAAGCCAAACATTTGGCGAATCAGTTTTGCAGTATTTCCAGCGAGACGCGCGCCGCGATCAAGAAAGCATCCGAAGCATTGATTGTTTCCGACATGCCGGATGCTACGGAAACCTCTCCCGATATTTTCCGGGAACGCCTCCAACGCCGAATGATGCGCTTGGCACGGATTGGCCAACGATTGGGTTTTGAGGTGGACGTGTCGCTCGACGTTCCGACTGACACGGTTGCCCAGCCGACGTCGCTTCAGCTTGGCTTCCAGGCGGCGCGCGGCGGCACCAAGCCGCTCATTGCGCGGGCATGCATTAGCCCGGATGGTGAACATTTCTTTGGGTTCGGCTTCAAACGGGAAGAGTAAGCAATCTCTTAATTACTCTTTGTCGACCAGGCTTCGCGCCAATGCCCAGTTGGGATCCGTGTCGCGATTGGCTGTACCGGCAAAAGTGTCGAAGTAGGTCGTGCGGAACGATTCACTCTCGCGGATAGCGAGGTTGACGGTATCGAGCGCGACGTGATGACCGCTGCGGGCGCGGCGGACGAGAGCGGCGTCGTAGGCCCATTGACTTAAGTCCGTGTCAGTTTCTAACCCGTCGTTTTCGCTCTGTTCGTTGCGGGCCAGCCAGAGCCAATGTGCGGCGTGATGGGAGCCGCGGAGGCGCGCCATTTTGGCTAAACGCAAACGTTCCGTGAGGGCGTCGGCGTCGGCGCCGGCCGCGGTTGGATAGACATCCATGGCGGCTTGTGCAAGGAAATGTGTCTCACGAATGCGGTCGTTGCGACGCGCGCAGGAGGCGGCGCCGACGAGGTAGATGGCCATGTCCGGCCAATCGGAGTTCCATTGGAGCAATTCGATGAGTTGGGTTCGATTGGTCTCCTGGCGTTGGCGGGCAGCGGCGTTCGCGACGCGTGTCGTAACAAAGAGCGCTCCGCCTAATAAAAGTATCACGCCGCTTGGACTCGTGACGATATCCCCCAGATAAGCCAAAGCAGTGCCGCCGACCGTGGCGGCGTAGGCAATGATGCGGTCCCGCAGGAAAAACCGACTGGCTTCCTGGCGATCGAACGGCAGGGGCGTAAACTCTTGATAGACCTGTACCTCAGGGAGGGAAGCGATTTGTGTCAAGGGGACCGGCGTGTCCTCAATCCGGCGGATAAATCCCAATGTCTGGGCCCGTCCGATGGGAAGGCGCTGATCAATCCCGGCCATCAGTTCGTCACGCAGGACCTGTGCGCCATCGATTCGGGCGTGCCAGAGGACGGCATGGGTGGCAAAGGCAGCGGGAAAAGATGAGGTCGAGGCGAGGATCATGGCCCCCTAGTATCGGCGAATCGTGCGAAAGTTGCGGAATTTCTTCCGGAAATCGTATGCGATTATTTGCGGCCCGTGTCGTGAGTCGGCGTTCTCAGGATCAGATAGAGCAGGTCCCCGATTGGAAGATTTAATGTGGATTTTGGGACATAGCTCAGTTGGTAGAGCAGTACTGTTGAATGGTGCGCCGGCATCCTAGGTGAAGTCCTCCCAGCGCTGGCCCTGCCTGTCGGTAGGCAGGCCGGCGGGCCCACCCAGAGGCCAAAGCTGAAGCCGCGAGCGCTCCAGTCTTGTTCGATTTCAGAGACATTTATCATAATAAGTGAATAATATAAGATAGTTATAATTTAAATATTCTAAATAGAATATTATTATAATAAATAGAATATTATTCTGTTATCTAGCTAATTTTATGGTATATTTTAGGAATGGAAGCTCAAAATATTCAAGCAGCCATTGCCGCCGGCCTGAAGCGCCTGCGCAAGGAGCGTCGGCGCACCCAGGTCGAAGTGGCGGCCCTCTTGGGGCTGTCGCAGGCTCAGCTTTCCAAGGTTGAAAGCGGGCGCGCCTCGCTGAGTGCGGAGCAACTCGTGCAACTCTTGCGGCACTTCAGTTTGCCGCTCAACTATTTTGTCGAGGCCGACAAAAGTATGAAGAGTGAAGATGATGCACAATTGCAGAATGCCCTCGTGCATCTGGGCGCGACACATTTGCGTACGGTGCCGAATGTCGCCGTACCAGAAAGATTGGTTGCACCTGAAGCAGTCATCTTGGAGGTTTTGCTTGCGCCGTCGGCACGCTTTGTCACGGCCTTATCACCTGTGATAGTCCAGCAGTGTGAAAGTCTCAACTTTCATCGCATCGCTGCAAAATTGCAGACACATGGCATTGAATACCGGATATGGTGGGTTGTAGACGGTATTTATCAGGCTGTCCATGAACGTCTGAAAACACCTTATCTTTCCCGTCGTATTGACCGGCTCTACCAACGAGCTTATTTGCTACTGGGGCGTAAGAAATTGGATGTTGCAACTGTGCAAGAGCAGCTCGGCGATCGTGAAGACGAGCTGGATCGAGATTTGATCTCGAAAAAAACGATCAAATTGGTCAAGCAAAGCCGGGATAAGCTAGCAAAACATTGGCATATCGTGACACGAATCAAAAAGGCGGATTTTGAACAGGCCTTGAAGGATACGGAAGAAACATGATTGAAAGATTCCTCACTGACATTGAAAAACAATGGAGGTCGATGGGTGACGAGCCAATTGTGCTCAAGATTATCGGGAGCACAGCGCTTTTTTTGCAGACGGATTATGTGCGCGGCACCAAAGATACGGATTTCCTGCAGATTCATGACGTCTCACCGGCTATTTGGGATCAATTGAAAAGTATTGCTGGCAAGGGCACGCCACTGGCGAACGCACATCGTCTTTATATCGATCTTGTCCCACCAGGATTGGCTTTTCTCCCGGGACAACCTGCCTTCCATTTACATCAGGAATTGAATGAGAAACTGAGCTACTTCCAAGTTCAGGTACTAGACATTCACGATGTTATAGTCAGTAAATTAAAGACATTCCGTTCAGTAGATCTCGAAGACCTCGGGGCTATGGTAGAGCGGGATCTGTTGGATCCTAAAAGAATTGTCGAGCGCTTTGAATTGGCGAAAGAGCAGTGGCTTATGGGGTCGCGTGCAGAGCATATTAGAAAATGTATCGCCAATCTCCACACCGTGCAGCGCGATTACCTTTTCGTTCCGGAATCGGCAATAGACGTCCCCAATTGGGTTGATGCCTTGTGATTATTTGCGACCCCACGCACCGCCGCCCGGGGTCTCGATGCGGATGCACTCGCCTTTTTTCACATCCAATTCCACCTTGGCCACCAGTTTTTTCCGGCTTGTCCTGGTGATCAACCAATTATTGCCGGGTTTGCCTGCCCCGCCTTTGTTAAGGCCGTAGGGGTGGAGCTGCCGTCGTTCCGTGAGCAACGAGACGTGGGCGGGTTCCAAGAATTCATATTCGCGAATCAGTCCGTTGCCGCCCTTGAACTTTCCCGTGCCGCCGCTGTTGTTGTGGATACGATACTCCGTGATGCGAAAGGGGAGTGACTTTTCCAAGGCCTCAATCGGCGTGTTCATCGTGTTCGTCATGTGCGTATGGATCGCGTCGATACCGGCCGCGCGCGGTCGCGCGCCCATGCCGCCGGCGAGGGTTTCATAATAGGAGAAACGCGCGTTGCCGCAGGCGAGGTTGTTCATTGTGCCCTGGCTGGCGGCCGGCACGAGATGTGGCAGGGCCTTTGCCATCGCCCCGAATAAAAGGTCGACGATGCGCTGACTGGTTTCGACGTTGCCGCCGGCTACAGGGGAGGGGTGCAACGCATGCACAACAGTGCCCGGCCGCGTTTTGATGGTGATCGGTTTCAGAGAGAGACAATCTTCTCCGGTCAGTCCCAAGATGAGACAGCGCATCACATAGGCAATCGCAGAGAGGGTGACGGCATAGGGCGCATTGACGGGGCCTTTCACTTGATCCGCGCACTGACGCAGATCAACAATGATCTTATCGCGCCGAACTTTGATTTGCGTGCTCAACAGAATGTTCCTCGTTCCTAGTCCGTCGTCTTCCAAGTAGTCCTTAAAGGAATAATCGCCGCTAGGGATTTTCTTGATCGCTTCCAGCGTGATCTTGGTTTCGTAGCGGCGGTAGGCGGCCATAATGCGGTGCAGTTCGCGGAGCCCATGTTGCCGGGCGAGTGCCTGCAAGCGTTGAGTTCCGATCGTAAGGGCGGCCTGCTGGGCCCGGAGATCGGCGAGGCGTTCCTCCGGATGCCGGACCTGCTTCAGGAGGTGTTTGAGAAAACGTCCTTGGAGGCGGCCTTGTTTATAGAGGTAGCTTGGAGGAATCACGACGCCTTCGTCTTCGATGCGTGTCGCGAGCGGCATCGAACCGGGGGATTGGCCGCCGACATCGGCATGGTGGGCGCGGTTGGCGACGTAGAAGGACGGTTTTGTTGAAGCGCTGACAAACACCGGCGCGACCATCGTGATGTCGGGGAGGTGTGTGCCACCCGCGTAGGGATCGTTAAGGATAATGATGTCACCTCGGCGGCAGGTCCCGGCACTAATAGCGGCTTCTACACTCAGTGCCATTGAACCCAAGTGCACCGGAATATGCGCCGCCTGCGCGACCAAATTGCCGTCGGCATCAAATAGGGCGCA
Source organism: bacterium (assembly GCA_965216315.1). Taxonomy (GTDB): domain Bacteria; phylum UBA10199; class UBA10199; order 2-02-FULL-50-16; family JAJFLM01; genus CBDCFN01. The sequence continues at coordinate 264,196 of CBDCFN010000016.1, forward strand.
GGAAAAGTCCTCGCGTTCTTTGATATTCGGCGAGAACGCGCTGCGCGCGAGCACGACACCCATTTCTTCGCAGATGGCGGCGAAAAGATTTTTGAAGATTGAAAGCGTTATTGGCGATATTTTTTTCATTTTTCTAAAATCAAATTCCCATTTTTATCGCATTCCAGTTTCCATTCCGGCGGTACGAAAGTTGTGGCGCTAAATTCCGTGATGACAGCGGCCCCTTTGATGCTGTCTCCCGGTGTCAACGTGGCGCGGTCATAATAGGCGATTGGCCAGCGCTTACCGCCCCAAAATAAATTAGCTTGCGCAAGTGGCATCAGTTTTTCACGACGCTTTGAATTGGTTTGCTGGGCCTTGTGCCGTCGTTTCGCATTAATTCGGGCCTGTAGGCGCACGTTCACGACCTCGATCGGGCGCTTATGCGTAAAGCCAAATTGTTTTTTATGGTTGCGTGCGAAGGCCTGCTTAAAATTTTTGGAATCGGAGATACGCAGTTCGTAAGATTGTCCGGCATAACGAATATCAAGTTCCGCATGAAAGCGCATTTGTTTGATGGGGTGTCCCGCCGCGCGCGCATCTTGGCGTGCCTTTTTCTTGAGAGTGACAATTGCACGATCAATGCGCGCGCGTGACGCGGCCTGTTCAGTTAAGAGGACGGTCTGGACATAGTCACGGACCCAATCGGCATGGGCCATTCCATACGCGGACAGAATGCCGGGATTATTTGGAATCAGTACGCGCGGGATCTCAAGGGTATTGGCCAGTTCGCAGGCATGTAGCCCGCCGGCGCCGCCAAAGGCGACTAGAGTGAATTCGCGGGGATCATATCCCCGCTCCAGCGAAATGACACGGAGGGCCCGCGCCATGTTGGCATTGGCGACTTGGAGGATGCCGTCGGCGGTCGCGTTGGTACTTAGCTTGAGTTGCTTGGCGAGACGTTGCAGCGGTGCCCGTACTTTTTTGTCATCGAGTTGCATCTTGCCGCCCAAAAAATAACTCTTGTGAATACGGCCGAGGGATAGATGGGCATCGGTGATGGAACACTCCCGGCCTCCTTGCCCATAACAGGCGGGCCCCGGCTCCGCGCCAGCACTTTCGGGTCCAACTTGGAGGGCCCCTCCCGCATCGACTCTTGCAATCGAACCGCCGCCGGCCCCGATGGTGTGAATCCGTATCATCGGTGTCTTGATCGGATAACCTCCGAGTATCGCTTCGCTGGTCAGCTCGATCTTGCGATCGATGAGTGTGATGTCGGTTGATGTGCCTCCCATGTCCAGGGCGATTAACTTGTCAAAGCCCGACTGTTTTCCCGCCAACAAGGCGCCGAGTGCTCCTCCGGCGGGACCGGAAAGGAGGGTGCGCACCGATTCCTGTGCAGCTTCTTCAATCTCCAGGCTGCCTCCATTGGATTGCATGATGCGAATCGGGCCATGCAACGATTCGGAAAGCCGTGTCAGGTAGCGTGACATGATCGGCGCGACGTAGGCGTTAGCACAGGTTGTTGTCGTGCGCTCATATTCGCGGAATTCAGGGCAGATCTGGGACGAGATAGAAATATTTTTTTTGAGTGGCTTCAACACGGCGGCGATTTGCTGCTCATGCCTGTCATTGGCATAAGCGTTCAGCAAACAGACGGCGATCGATGACGCGCGCGTGTCTTTGATTCGTTTCTTGAGTCGATTGAGTTCCGCCTGCTTGAGTTTGATAAGGACTTTACCGTTCGCACTGATGCGTTCTTGGGCGCCAATCCGATCGCTCTTATTTACAAGCGCGTTCACGCGTTCGACGAAGATGTCATAAAGTTGATCACGTTTTTGTCGGCCGATTTCGATAACATCCTCAAATCCCTTGGTGGTAACCAGTAAGACGCGTGCTCCTTTGTGTTCCAGTAGGGCATTGGTCGCGACGGTCGAGCCATGGATGATCTCGCCATAATCAAGGTTCAGTTCATTTAAGCCTTGGAATATCGCGATGGATGGGTCCTCGGGTGTCGAAAGGACTTTATGGGTCAATATTGTCTGCGGTGTGACGCAGTAAAAATCCGTAAAGGTTCCGCCTGTATCGACGGCAATGAGGGTTTCGTTGGCGACCTTTTTATGCGTTGTCCGGGTCTTCATGGAAGAGGAATTCCAAGCAGCTATAGGCCCGCTCGTAGACAGGGTTTTTGCTTTCCCGATTGCCGGCGATGTTTAAGGTGCGGACCGCGTTTGTGTCGATCCACTGCCAAAACTCTTGACGGGTTTCGGCATCAATATCTTCTAAGTCGATAATATGCAAAGGCCGCAGATGGTTGAGGCATTGTTCGATGGTCAGTGCCGTGCCTCCACTTAAGGTGCCTTGTCCGATGACCAGGGTGCCGTCGGCTTCAAGGAGGTTTTTTTCCGTTCTCGCTTCGTATTGAGGGCTTTCCAGTTCGATCAATTGATAACGGTCATCGATGCGGCCATCTTCGGCCTTGCGTCCCTTGGGGCAGTAGCCGCCGTGGGGAATCTTGTGTTCGATCGCGAAATCCAATGCGGCCCGGTCGACACCGGTCTGGCCGCCGGAGATGATTTTTTTGATCCAGTCGATCATGGCCCTTTCCGTAGCAGCGGCATGCACAAGTCTTAGAAGTATTATCAAAATGATAATATTATCAAAATGATAAGGCAATTATGTATACAAAAATGAATGCTATTGAAAGTCTATTTAAAATCACTTCGATGCGGCTGTCTTTGTATTCATCTGTTGGCATAGCGTTTGCAGTAACCCTTTGAGAATCGTTTGTTATCTTTTACGGAGGGTCATGGATGTCACACTATCTCAAGCCAATTTTTAAGAGCGTTATTTTTTCTGTCGGCACGCTATTATTTTTAATCGCTGCTGTGCCGTTGTATGCAGCGAGCTATGTCGAGCAGTCGCATCTCTCTGAGAATCTTGCCAACATCGGACATTCATTTGGACGGTCGGTAGCGCTGCATCAGGGAACACTGGCCATCGGTGTTGCTGGTTATCCGGCTGCGTGGCAAGAAGCTATACGTCGTGGCGCTGTTTATATTTATGAACTCGAAGGCGGCTACTCTTGGCAACTCAAACACGAATTGGGGGTCAAAGATGGAGAAGCGTATGATCACCTTGGTACGTCGGTAGCATTGGTTGGTAATACGTTGGTTGCCGGTGCCGCAGACGCCGATATTTCTGAGAAGGAAGATCAAGGTGCCGTTTATGTCTTTGAAAAAATAGGTGAACAATGGATTCAACAACAGAAACTGATAGCCCCTGATGGTGAGGCGGGCGACAAGTTTGGCAAGCACATTGCTTTTGATGGGAAGACAATCGTTGTAGCCGCAGCGACAAAGACTGTTGATGATGAGGAATATCAAGGGGTTGCCTATATATTCGAAAATGTTGATGGCAAATGGAAACAAGTTCAGCGGCTGAAGGGGTCGGATAGCGATAATTACGATTGGTTTGGCAGTTCAGTTGCCCTCCAAGATGATACGCTCGTAATAGGGGCCTATAGACCTGCCAAAGCCTACGTATTTAATAGGGGACCTACAGAGTGGAAAGAAACGGATATCTTGACAGCAACGGATCTTAAAGTGGGTTTCGGTTGGTTTGGCTACGCTGTGAATATTAATGGTAATCGCATTGTCGTAGGAGCTCCCAAGGCAAGTAGTGAAGGAACGATGATTGAAAAAGGAGCCGCTTATGTTTTTATCAAAAAAAATGGTGAGTGGGCCGGAGAAAAATTGCTTGTCGATAAATTGCAAAAAGGCGACATGTTTGGTTCATCGGTTGCGATAAAAAACGATGTTATTGCTGTCGGGGCGGTACCAACAGACATATCCAGCGAAAGTCCTCCTGGGAAGGTCTACCTGTTTGAATTTGAAAATGGAGAATGGAATGATGGCAAGCGGGTCAAAGGGGTAGACAGTGATTATGATCATTTTGGGGCCTCGTTGGCTCTCGATGAAATGCACTTAGTTGCGGGGGCCCCTCATTTTGGCGAACATGTTAAACAGATGGGACAGGTGAAGACTTTCGCTGTTCCCCGGTTGTTTGTGGAGACTGTGCGCGATTATATCTATGAAAATGGTACAGCTATGCCGTTGAATATGAGGCTCAATGTAATTCCATCGGCTAACATTATGATTGAAGCCAGCGGTGATTCACAGCTTTCGGTAGAACCATCCAATCAAATGATCGTTGCGGAAAAACCACTCTACCAAGCTGGAGCCAAGGTGTCCTTTGAGATGAAGGGGATTGATGACGCTGACTATGAAGGGGAACATAGTGGGCGCATTTCTTTTGTTGTAACGAGCGATGATCCTCGTATTGATGGCATGGTGATGGATCCCTTTGAGCTAAATATTATAGATGATGAGGCCGACCCGAATGCCTCCGGCGAAACAGGAAGTTCAGGATCGGGAACGTACGGCGGGTGGGGAGGTGGGTCTTCTGCGAGCTCAAGCGGAAGCTGCAGCCTTAGACGTTAGCAGTCATCTCGAGAAACTCGAAGAGGACACGTCCGGTCATTCCCCAGATAATGCGGTCGCCATAGGAGAAATGCGGATCCGGGTACTCGCGTCCCTGAAATTCAATGGTCCGTATCTCGAGATTTTTAGGGTCGAGGAGATGCGAGAGAGGGACCGTAAAGAGTTCAGCGATCTCAACCGGATTGAGTTGCCATTGCCTGGGGGCTTCGATCTTGCCGACGAAAGGGGTGACGTGGAAGCCGGTCGGTGTCACTTGGGGGCGTAGTTTTTTGATGAGTTGGACGCTACTGCGGGGGATGCCGATTTCTTCCTCGGTTTCACGAGTGGCCGTGTCCCATAAAGTCTCATCCTCGGGGTCTGCGGCCCCCCCTGGAAAGGCGATTTGTCCTTTGTGATGTCCTACTTTGTCAGTCCGGCGTGTCAGCACGATATGCTTATCACCTGTTTTCTCATAGTAGGGGATGAGGACGGCGGCATTGCGCCATTCATCGCTCTCAGGCGTCGGAAGGTGAATCATGTTTCAAACACTAATCCTTTTTTTTATTGAGTGCAAATCGGATTCCGATCCGGATGGCTTTGGGATAGTAGGGAAAAGGAGCGGCTCGTCGAATCGTGGCGAGTGCGGCCTCGTCGAGGGGAGAACTACCGGATGAGCGTGCGAGTTTCAGTCCTGAGACCGTGCCATTTTCCAGGATGCGAAAGCTGACATCTGAGGTTCCTTCCAGTCCGCGGCGCCGTGCCATCAGCGGGTAACGTTTGGCGCGTTCGATGCGGCTGCGGATCTGGGCGAGGATATCATCGAGTCCCGCTGTGCTGCTTCCACTCCCCGTCCCGGGTCCCGCAGAGGGTCCCGTTCCTGCGCCGGCTTGGGTTGACTGTTTCGTATCAAAGCCGCGACTTTTTGTGCGCGCTTGTTGCGGCGTTGCTTTGTGCAGACCTTCGTCTTCAGCCGTGATGGGTTCCATCGAAATAGAGATTGTCGCGCCGGCGCCGCCACCGAGTGCCGGTTGATCACTGTCGGTGGCTATAAACAGCGGTATCAAGAATAGGCCGTGCAGCAACAAGGCCAGGCTTAGAAAAAAGAGATAACGTTTCATGACTCTATACGCAACGGCCGGTAATAAGGCCGACCTTGGTCATCGTGTTCTACCGCGACGCGGGCACCGAAGACTTCTTGGATCATCTCAGGAGTGATGAGCTCCTGCGGGGTTCCGAGGGCATGCACGCGCCCCTCTGAGAGTAAGAGTATCCGATCACAGTATAAGGAGGCCAGATTAATATCGTGGAGAGTCATAATAATAGAACGGTCACGCTGGTCGCGTAACTTTGCCAGCAAGGCGGCGATTTCCAGCTGGTAATGGATATCCAGGTGGGCCGTTGGTTCATCCAATAACATCAACGGGGTATCTTGGGCCAAGGCACGGGCGATCATGACGCGCCGGCGCTCGCCACCGGAGAGGGTTTGAATAGGCCGATTTTGCAAGGCGCTGATTTGAGTGGCTGCGATGGCGGCTTGCGCTTGGCGGCAATCTTCGGTGGAATCAAAGCCGAATATTCTTTGATAGGGTTGGCGACCCATCATGACGATATCCCAAACGCGATAGTTGAGGGAGATGCCGTCGGTCTGGGGGACGTGCGCGACTTTTTGGGCCTTCTCTTGATACGACAATGAAGCCAGGGCGGAGTTGTCGAGCTGAATGTGACCGCTATTCGGAGTGAGTAATCCCAACATGAGGTTAAGGAGCGTGGTTTTGCCGGAACCGTTAGGGCCTAAGATGCCGAGGATTTCGTGGGGCTGAACGTCAAAGCTCATGCCGCGAATGACTTCGGGGCCTTTGAGATAACGGAAATGAATATCTTTAACGCGTAGCATATATTCTATCCATTGCACGGGTCCTGTCGCAGGAGGAATCATTTTTTTGTGCCGAGGGCGTCACAAATAAAACGATTCCTCGCGCCACCCGTGTCATTTTAATTCCCACTATGCAATCCTCCTTAGCAGTACCAAGAAAAACGGGGCCCCCAATAAGGCGGTAATCGCACCGACCGGCAATTGGGTGCCAAAACCCGTTTGAAAGCCGATTGTTCGTGAGAGCAAGTCGCAGGCGATGAGTAGAATGGCTCCGAGCAAGGCCGAGGTGGGAATCAGGATTCTATGATCCGGCCCCCACAGTTTGCGGGCGATATGCGGGACGAAAAGTCCGACGAATCCAATCAGCCCCGATAACGAGACGACAGCTCCGACCATTAAGGAGGCCCCGAAAAAAATGCGGCGTGTGTGCCGTTCCGGATGGAGACCGAGCGTGGCGGCAGTGTGAACCCCTTCGGAGAGGAGATTCAGCGGGCGTGCCTCGATGACCAATATAATGAGTCCGCTCAAAACGAGTAAGGCCACGATGAGCAAGTCGACATAGCGGACGGCATCAAGTGAGCCGATCAGTAAGGTCACAATGCGGTGTGACTGGTCGATGGGGGCGAGGGCATTGAAGAACAGAATAAAGGCATAGGCAAAGGCGTTAAAGACGACCCCGGTGAGCAAGAGAGTCTGGGGGTTGGGTCGCTTGCGAAAGGAGGCCAAGCCGTACACCAAGAACATGGAACCCAGCGATCCCAAAAAACCGACGAAGCTGATCCAAGGAAAGGTCAGGCCTAATGAGAGTGCGATCACTCCACATAAAGCGGCGCCGGAAGAAACGCCCAGGATAAAAGGGTCCGCCAGCGGGTTGCGCAAGAGTCCCTGAAAAGCGGCCCCGGCGCCACTAAGCCCGAAGCCGACGAGCACGGCCAAGAGGACCCGCGGCACGCGGCTTAATAAGAAGATGTCGCGATGGACATGAGGTTGGCCGTCGAACAGATGGCTCCATGTCAGTGATTCGGAGCCGAACAGGGCCCCGAACAGAATCGCAATGCTGAGCAAGACCGATAAAATGATAATTGTCGAGAGCCAGCGGCGGAAGGTCATGGCTTAGGCGTCCGCAGGGCATTGGCAATCATCTCCGCCGCCAGCGCGATGCGTGGTCCGGGTCGGAAGATATTAGGTGACAGTGAAAAGACCTGTTTGTTGCGCACGGCGGGGACCGATTGATAGTCCTGCCATGTCTCCGGAGTTGAACTGGGATCAATGTCGATTATGACCTCCGGTTGCCAGGCAATGACTTCTTCAATGGAAATCGTCGGATAGGCGCTGTGTCCCTTCGGAACAACGTTGTGAATGCCCGTTTGGGTAAGGATTTCGCTGATGAAACTATGTGCGCCGACGACCATGAGTGGGTGACGTTGAATAACCACGAGTGTGCGGGGCGCGGGTTTGTGTTGCTGTGAGTGGATGACGGCAAAACGCTTCTTAATGTCACTGACCAGTGTATGGGCCTGACTACTTTTCTTGAGCAGTGTGCCGAGAGTTTCGATCGTGGTATAGATGTCGCCTATCGTGCGCGTCTCGAGGACGAGTACGGGAATGCGGGCTTCTTGCAGCAGGGCGATGAAACGCGGATTGCCACTTTCTTTGTTGGTAACGATGAGGTCGGGCTTGAGTGCCAAAATGCGTTCCAGGTCGGGAAAGGCATAGCCACCGACTTTGGGCAGCTGGGTTGCTGCCGCCGGCCACAGGCAATGAGTCGTGACGCCGACGACACGCGGCCCGGCATCAAGGGCAAACAAGATTTCGGTAAGATTCGGCTTGAGGCTGATGATGCGCTGCGGATCTGTCGGCGGATTAAGTCGAGCTTGTTCACAGCCGCCGAGCACCACGCAGACTATTGCGAGCAAAAGAAAAGAAGATTTTTTAAGGACTCGTCCCATGCACTATCGAAACTGCGTCTAAATCAAACCCACCCGTTGAAGGGCCAATCGGCCCCAGCCCCAAACCACTATCGGTAATCTTAACGTAACGCGCCGTCAGTAAACCCGTATCGGCGAGGTCATAGGCATTTCCACCTGCCACTGCGGGATCCGTGGGGTCAATCGTATTATCGTCCGGATTGGCCAAAGTCGCCTTGGTGCCCGCACATCCTGTGTAAGGTGCCCCGCTTGTATCGCACGGAAAGGCGTGCCACGTCACGCCATCGTCACTCACTGCAACGGTCGCGGGTTCGGCGAAGACATTGTCGGGATTCCCCCCCACTTCAAAGGCATTTTCAAAGACAATGAAATCGTCATCGGCGCCGTCAAAAATAATAAAGTCGGTAAACTCCAAGATGATTTCGCCGCCGACACCGAGTGAGAGCACATCGGTTGAACCCGTACAGCAGCCACCTCCCTTGGGAGCCCCTAACACGATGCCCGGCAGGAGGCCTTCGTTAAAACCTCCATTGCCGCCTTTCGTGAAGTTGCTGACACTGTCTGCGTAGGGATCGGCGCCCAGCGGCAGGTCTTCTTCGACGATTTCAGGGTCCGGATCGGGAATCGGGGTATCCCCACCTTCTTCGTCGGGTTCGACAGTCACGGTAATGTCATCTTGAGGGAAGCTTTCCTTCCAGGGATCATCGACGGAGATCGTTGCGGTGCCAGCCCCGACGGCACGAATCACTCCCGAGCCGATGACCTCGACGACGCTCGGATCGGAAGATGTCCAGACCAGTTGTCCGGCGAATGTTCCATTGGGGTGATGATAAAATTTCTTAATGCCCGTATCGAGGACGGTATCAGAGTAGAGTAGATCCGCTTGGAGTATCTGAGTATCGCCGATGGCGTCGAATAGAATATCACTCGGGTTGATCGTTGCATTGGCCACATGGAGCGAAATAACGCTCTCGACATCCAAGGGGTTGAGACTGGTGACGGCCTCAACAATCACCTCCGCTTCGGAGACGACACCGTCGACCGTCGCGCGGACGGTTGTTTGCCCAGCTGAAACCGCGCGAAGCTGACCGGGCTCGTCAAAGATCGCGACAAATTCGTTATCACTGTTCCAATCGACCTGAAATGATTCGAGACTGACCGGGTCAACCGCACTTGATTTAACCCCGAGCAAGACCTTGCCGTTGCGCAGGCTTACGATGAGGCTCATGTCGATGATGGTGCCGATCCCTGTGATGCTTAAGGCAGCCGGAGAAAGTTGAACGGCAGAGATACCGGTCTCGCGCAGTGAACTGTTTGAATCATCGGGCGCACCACTATTATCGCAAGCGCTGGTTGCAACGCCGCTGCCCAGTAGCATTAATGCGAATGTCATGATGCGAAACCGTTTCATTACAGGTCTATAATCGCCAAGGAAGTTGGCGGTCCTCCTACGTCTAAAGGCCCTTGTTTGGCATAATCATTGTCAGTGTCTAGAATAACGAGACCGGCGCCGAGTCCCTCCAGGTCACCTCGTTCGCTGACCAAGAGATGGCCGTCGCCGTCATAGTGGATTTCCGGTAAAAAAGTTCCAGGGCTTTCGTATATATTGTTGTCTACTACTGCGAAGGTCGCGGGGTCAAATGCGGCGATGCGCTGGCTGTCCGCGATAGTAAAGGCTTGGTTATTATTAGCGATTTGGATGCCCCACGGAAAGCCTCCAATGTCGGCATCATCAACGACGATGCCCTGCGTTTGATAAGTCAGCGTATTGACCACTTCGATGCCGCCAAAGGCATCGCTCGTATCCGTGGTGAAATCAGGTTGGAACACGCCGGCATTACTGACAAAAACACGATCCGAGGTTTCATCATAGCGGATATCGGAAGGATTGCGGCCATCGAGCGTAATTCCTTGAACGCCGGGGGTCACCGGGTCGACGTCGACCAAGCTATCGGTCTTTGTGTCGATTACGGCAATCTTTCCGGCTGTGTCCGCCGCAAAAAAAGAATTCAGATCCTGGAGTAAGACCCAGACTTCGTCACCGACTTGAGCCATGCGTTCCGGGCGAACATTGACGTCACCGTCATCATCGGCCAGCGGGGTGAGATCCAGTTTGCCGAGGATGGAACCGCTTTGCGGATTGTAGATGTGAATCTCTTCGGCGCCCGCAACGGATTCCGGTTGATAGATCGTTACGTAAGCCTTGTTGGCATTGATGACCGAAATGTCGTGAGGATTCGAACCGGGGCCGGTTGAAAATTCAATGAGCGTCGCAAAGTCATCCGCGGGATCGATGACCTGAATGCTGTCACGGCCCAATCGATTGACAACATAGGAGATTCCATCAAAGACGCGCACAATGGAATCCGTATGGGGAAGTGGTGCCAAGATATTGGTAACGATGTCCGCGGTAGCGACGTTCGTGAGGTTGCCGACGGCTGAGAGTATGCCGGTTGCAAAGAAATCCGAGACCAGCACCAGAGCAATGCGTCCCTGTAAGGTCGGCGTTTCTGCTGACGTCGAAGGCTGAGGATTCGGCTTGGTATTTACGTCATTCGTCACAGTCTGGACCTCACCGCACCCGGTCGCCAGGGACAGGGTGGTTATCACTAAGATCAAGCGTATGGCTTTCATGTTGGGCTCCTTATGGTATCGGTGAAATTTCTCTAATGTTTCCTTTTATATTGGGGGTCCGTTTCAGCTCGTTAATGATGCTACTCGCGCCAATTTTTTGACGTAATTGCTTCAACATGACCCCCAAACCCCCTCTCCTGAATCAGGCAGAGCCCACTTCAGGAGCAATATTTTCTCAAATCATGATTCCTACCTTTCCGAAGAAGAGCCTCCCGGGGACGGGGAAGCCGACGACGTCCTCAATTTGCTGATTGAGGAGGTTTTTGACCTCAAATCCGGCCTGGAGCCATTTCCAGGGTTGGAGGCTGAACCCCAGGCCGAGCAGGGTTCGCTGGCTCACTTTGAGGGCGTTAAATGCATCCAAGAAATTTTCGTCGATAAAATCGATGTCGGCAAAGAAATGGGCCCAGCGATAGTGCGCCCTCAGCCCGGCATGGAGCTGGTGGCGAGGGCGGCCCGGTAAGAATTTTCCATCAAAACCGGCGCGCCCGCTGCGATCTTTGGCCCATTGAAAACTGTAATTAGCGGTGACCTCAAGCCAGGCCAGGGGCGCGGCGTGACCTTCCAACTCAATACCGCGAATCGTCGCCGCGGCGAGGTTGCGGGCTTGGGCGGTAAACTGCGACGTCTGCAAAAACTGAATCAGATCTTTGGTGCGATTTTCAAAGTAGGCCACGCGAAGTCGGTACTTGTCCGGATGCCACTCGAGACCCACATCATAATTCCAGCTTGATTCGGGACGAAGATCGGGATTGCCGACCGTGGCGCCGCGATCTCCAAAGAGTTCGAGAAAACTGGGAACACGAAAATTGCGTCCGAAGTTGGCAAAGGCGTTCAGATTATCGATGATCTGCACACGCGTGCCGATTTTGCCGCTGATGGCGACTTTGGTGGAATGATTGGCGCTAGCCGCCGAGGCGAGCGAAGGATCTTCGCCGGTCAGGTCATTCAAAATGAATTCCGTGCGCAGCATCGGATTGATAATGACGCGATCTTGCCACAGACTGATCTCATCTTCCGCGCTGAGGCTGATTCGGTTCCGCATCGATGCCTGTCCGGTGCGCTGAATGGCGAGGAAGTTTTCGGGATGAAACTGCTCTCCCGTATAGCTCAACGCCACGCTGATGTGTTGGTGAGCCCCCCAGTAGTATTCGCCTAATAAGCGCGTTCCATAGAGAAAAGTATTGTCGTCGTTGTCTTGACGCCCAAGCCCGATTTCGCCCTGGAGATCGGAGAATTGCGATTTATTAAAGCTGAAAAAGGGGTTCATGCTGAAAGTCAGACGGCTCGTGGGGCGCCAACCCAATTTAACTTGGGAAATGTTCCGGGTCGTTGAGAGGTCGGCATTGTCAGACCGAAGCGTGCGAAGGCCCGGGACGCCACGATCTTCGCGAAAGAAGTTGTTGGAAAATTCAAAGTCGAGGTCGGAGCGAATCGCCTGATGAAGACGGAATAGAAAGTTGTTCTTTGCAAACTCATTGTTAGCACGGGTGATCACTTGGTCGTCTGTAGAATTAGCAGGTGTCCCGTTGTCATCGAGATGAGAAAAGTCGCCGTTGCTGCGGGCATGCTGATAGCTCAGCAACAGGCCGGTTGATCCAAAAGTTTCAGCGTAAAGGACGCTGCCCTTGTACGTATTCAGGGAGCCGTAACTGTTATGGATTTCGATGCGGCGTTTCTTTTGTGCACGATGGGTTTTAATCGCGACCACACCGCCGATGGCGCTGCTATCGAAGCGTGCCGGGGCTTGACCGCGATAGATGGTCATGGATTCAATGAGCTCGACCGGTAGGCTGGAAAGGTCGACGGCTCCACCGGCTGCCTGATTCAGTGGAATGCCGTCGAGATAAATCTGGACTTGTTCGCCGGTCGAACCGCGAATGGAAACGGTGGCATAATCGTCCAGTCCGCCGAATTGTTTGACGCGTACTCCGACGACTTCGTCGAGGACTTCCGCGACGGAAACGGAGCGATTTTGATAGGAGTCCATTTCAACCGTTGTGGCGGAAACGGTGAAATCGGTGGGCGTTGTTTCCGTGCTGACGCCTTCGCCTTCAACGGTGACGTCTTCAAGCTCGGTCTCTTCCGCATGCACGTGTGTTGAAGTCGTGGAGACAATTAAGCACAACAAAATGTAGAGTGGGCGCGCGAGGCCCGGGCGGTGAAGCGCCATCTCCTATATCCTCGAAGAGAGACGTGAATATTTATTGAGTCGGTAGGTCTCCTGACTTGAGGCCAGTCTAAAACGACTTGTTAAGTCAACCTTGCCTTCCCATCCCGAGAACGGAACAGTGACTTGAAACGATTGACTCACTTTTCCTCTTACAGTGGCGGGTCCGTAACGGATTTGCACCGTTTTCCCTGGACCGACTCCTTAAGGAAAATCCATCGTATAAATAGTAGGGTTAGTCAAGGGGCGCTTAAAAAGCCTCGTGAGCGCGTACTTTGGTGAGCTCAACGCCATCGACGACCATTTTCCAGCGGCCGTCCTGCTGATAGGGCTTCTTATTTACCTTGAAGGTGGTGGTGATGAACAGTACGCCGACAACGAAATCATCACCGATGAATTCCTTGATGGGACCATTGACGGATGTTGATGTACCGCCACTCATTCGTTTGTAATCGACACGACCATCTTTTGTAATCGTGAGTTTCATTTCCGTGCTTTGCCAGCGCCCCTCATAATTGGCCCTGTCCGGTGGTAAGGGTGTACCGCTGCACTGAACGAAGGCGATCATGACAACGAGAGCAAAAAAACAATTTTTAAGCATTGGACGCATATTTAGTAGGATCTTTTTTGCCGGCCTCTTCAAAGACACGGCTCCGTTGTCCGCACTTGTAACAGTTGCCGCAATGGTCATGGCCGCGCGGATTGATGCAAGAAAAAGTCATCTCTAAGGGCAAGTCATCGGCCTTTTTGATGAGGTTGGGGCGTTTGCTTTGGCCAAGTGGGGTCAAAATCTTCACCTTTTTACGCATGCCCATCTTAGTGAGTTCTTCAAAATGTTTGTAAAAGGCGGGCGTGCTATCCGCAAAAGGAGTTGTCGCCACGGTTCCGATCGCCAGTTCCTTGATTCCGTTGATATGACAGAAGACCGAACCGACGGTCAGCAGAGTGAGATTGCGGCCGGGTAATTCCATCAATGAGTCGGCCGCATAGGGTCCGGGGACTTCACCGCCGTCCGTTGCCCAGTAGCCGCGTCGATAGATCGTCTTGATCGGCAGGGAGATATCGATGAGCTCACCGATAGAGTTGTGGCGTCTTTTGAGCTGGCGATGAAAGCGTCGTAACCAGAAACGCTCGGCGGGCTCCCAGATGAAACCGCAGACCACGTAAAGCGGAACGACTGTCTTATATTTCTTGGCCAGGTCCTCTAAGAGGCTCAGGCTGGGGATTCCCCCACTGGTCAAGACGGCTACGGTATCAGGTGCAATGGCCATGGCTCAAAACTCCATAAGTTAGCATAATTCAGGAAATAATCCGGCCTGGCCCCGCGTGGGCCCAAGACGAAAAGCGCTTTTAACCCGGAATCGATTGCCGCACAAGCCTTTTTGCTCAAATCATCAGCACATCGTGCCGATCTCGCTTGCCTAAACCTTTAATTTTCACTAGCTTAGCGCGGTTTTGGTCTATCGCGTCACGAAGGAAATTCGCTTTTGCTATGCTCACCGCCTCTTGGATTACGAAGGGCCGTGCGCTCACCTGCATGGGCATAATGCGCGGGTTGAGATCGAACTATCAGCTCCCGAACTGGATGAGCGGGGCATGGTTTTCGAGTTTTCCGAGCTCAAAGAGGTCCTGCAGGGCTGGATGGATAACACGCTCGATCACCGAACCTTGTTGCGAGAGGATGACCCCCTAGCGAATTTGTTGCAGGAAATCGGGGAACCTGTCTATTTAATGAAGCGGAATCCGACAGCGGAGGCCATCGCCGAGGAAATATATCTTTACGCCCGGCAGCAGGACCTGCCGGTTTCGCAGGTGAAAGTATGGGAAACCTGCACCGCCTGCGCGGTTTATACGGAAAAGGAGTGAATCGATGCGCAAGATCTTAGTCGTTAAAAATGCTGCTGAAGAGGGTTTGGGCGTCATTGCCGACGAATTGAAACTTGCGGAGATCGAATGGGATACCATCGAGCCTTATGCCCGCCAGACAATTCCAACGGGTGAAGCGATTGATGAGGCTGGTTACAAGGGCTTGATTGTTTTGGGCGGACCGATGAGCGCAAATCATGACATTGCCTTTCCTTTCTTGCTTGATGAGATTCAATTGATTCGCGACATGTTGGAACGCAAGTTGCCGATGCTGAATGTTTGTTTAGGAGCGCAGTTGTTGGCGCGGGCTTGCGGCGTGTCTCTTGCCTACGGTGGTGTCAAAGAAGTCGGTTGGCATTCCGTGCACCTTAATGAATGGTATACCAAACGGAACCCGCTGTTCTTTCAGTTGCCTCTGGAGTTTATGACTTTTCATTGGCACCAAGATACTTTTGATATCCCGACGGAAGGTTACCGCCTTGCCGGTTCCGAACTCTATCCCAATCAGGCCTTCTGCGTGCAAGGCAACGCAGTCGGAATTCAGTTTCATCCTGAATTGACGAAAGACATGATTGAAGGGTGGATTGAAAAAGATAGGCAGCGCAGCCATCCTTTCTTGGATGCCGCCCAGGAAGACATGATCCTCAACCACATTGACGAATATCTGCCGGCGCAACGGGATATCGTACACAAACTTATTTATGGTTTTGCCACGCTGATGAGGCCGGATGATTACCGCCGTCCTGCCGTGGAAGAAAAACCCGAAGCGGAAGCCGCTTCCGAAGTGACAAGCGAGACGGAGCCGAGCGCGACAACGGGCGAAGATACGTCGACTGAAAAAATCGCCTAAATTAGAAAGTGCTTGCCGTTAAGCGTCGTGGGCCAGCCGCTTGCCGCTCCAATGGATCAACCAAAAACCGCCGACCAAGAGGACGACAAAGAGCAGCGATGCGATATTGAAGTAATTCGTGATCAGGTCCTGGATTTCTGCGCCCCAGACCTTGAGGGCCGCGCCAATGAGAAAAAAGCGAGCAGGGCGACTCAGGGCGGATGCCAGCAGGAAATTAATAAAGCGGATGCTGAAGGCCCCGGCGGTGATCGTGAAGACCTTATAAGGAATCGGCGTGAATCCCGCGATGCCGATCGCCCAGTAATCATACTTTTTATACAAGCGTTCGGCGGCATTCCGCTTGGATTCTGAGAGGAAACGCTTGATGATCGGGCGTCCGCCCCAGCGACCAATGGCAAAGCCAAACATCCCGCCACTTACCGAGGCCAAGCTGCAGATAAACGCGTACCACAAGGCATTAGCGGGATCGGCGACGCCCATTGCGATGAGGAGCACATCGGGCGGAATGGGAAAAAAACTCGATTCGGCGAAGGCGAGCAGAAAGAGGGCGCTCTGGGCGTTGGGATGGCTGGCCCAGGCGAGGGTCCAGTTGTAAAGATCGTGGAGCATGGGGAAGTTTTGTCATTATTAAATATTACAATGCAATTAGATCTTGTAGGGGCACCCCTACGTCTTGCCATTGTGGTTAGATATCGCTATAAATGAATACCTATTCATTTTTTTAAAGGAGGCCGCCATGGCTGCCAACGACCCGACGAGTAAAGTCACGGAACTCAAGCAGGAACACGATGAGGCGATGGAAGTCGCCGAGGAGGCGCGCGAGACGGAGTGGACGCGACCGAGTTTTGCGGCGGGTCTCTTTATGGGCAAGGTCGACGGCAAGCTTGTTACTCCCTATCCGGAATCCACGCCGGAACAAATTGTCGAAGGGGAGGCGCTCTTGAAAAAGGTTGAGGCCTTTATGAAGGAAAATGTCGATCCCGTCGCGGTCGACCGTGATAAAAAAATCCCACCGCATGTCGTACAGGGCCTCAAGGACATGGGGCTCTTTGGCCTCAAGTTGCCGAAGGAATATGGCGGGCTCGGCATGTCGCAAGTCTATTACAGTAAAATCGTGGCCCTGATTGGAAGCCATTGTGCGTCGACAGCCGTGTTGATGTCGGCTCATCAATCAATTGGTGTGCCTCAGCCGCTCAAGATATTCGGCACGAAAGAGCAGAAGAAGAAGTACCTGCCGCAACTCGCGAAGGGCGCAATCTCGGCCTTTGCCTTGACGGAGCCGGGCGTCGGCTCCGACCCCGCTAAGATGACGACGATGGCGGAACTGAGTCAGGATGGGAAACATTATATTCTCAACGGAGAAAAACTGTGGTGCACCAATGGAACGGTCGCGGACCTTTTTATTGTCATGTCCCGAACACCGGACAAAGTCATCAAGGGCAAACCTCGCAAGCAAATTACCGCCTTTATTGTTGAAGCGGATACACCGGGCGTTGAAATCGTGCATCGCTGTGAATTTTTGGGGCTCAAAGGAATCGAGAACGGATTGATTCGTTTTAATAACGTTAAGGTTCCGGTTGAGAATATTATCTGGGAAGAGGGTAAGGGTCTCAAGATTGCGTTGACGACCTTGAATAATGGACGACTCACCTTGCCGGCGGCCTGTACGGCAGGCATGAAGCAATGTTTGAATATCTCGCGCAAGTGGTCACAAGATCGCGTCCAATGGGGGGCGCCTATCGGTAAGCACGAAGCGATTGCGAATAAGCTCGGCTGGATGGCCGCGACGGCCTACGGCACGGAGGCGGCGACCTATTACGCGTGTGGCCTGGTGGATCGAGGCAATGCCGATATTCGGCTCGAAGCTGCGATGGCCAAGATGTTTGCGTCCGAGCAGGTCTGGAAGGCGATCGATGAGACGCTGCAGATTCGCGGGGGCCGTGGCTATGAAACAGAGTCCTCCCTGTTGGCGCGTGGTGAGAAGCCGCTTGGAATTGAACGGATGATGCGGGATGCGCGCATCAATATGATCATCGAAGGGTCTTCAGAGATTATGCGCCTTTTTATCGCCCGCGAGGCCCTGGATCCGCACATGAAGATCGGTGCCGATTTGATTAATCCTCGTTCATCAATGGGCAAGAAGATCGTGTCCTTTGTGAAGGCGAGTTGCTTTTACGCTTGGTGGTATCCCAGCCGTTGGTTTCCAACTTGGCTCTTCAAACGGCATGGTCGCTTTGGTCCCTTTGCGAAACATATGCGCTTTGTCGAACGCGCCAGCAAACGGCTCGCGCGCAATATCTTCCACGGGATGATGCGTTATCAGGCGGGACTGGAACGTCGTCAGATGTTCTTGGGTCGCATTGTCGAGATTGGTGCCGAACTTTTCGTTATCAGTGCCGCTTGTTCGCGCGCCCTGCACGACATTAATGTCGGTAAGCCGCGCCAATCCGTTCATGACATGGCGGATCTTTTCTGTCGCCAGTCACGGCACCGCATCAAGAAACTCTTCCGGGCCTTATGGCGCAACGAGGATGCCCGTACCTATCGCGTCGCGCAGGAGTTTTTGCGGGATGAGCATGCCTGGCTCGAAGACGGCATTATCAAACCGCATGAGACTGCCGTCGAACAGTTGGAAGCCTTTGTGCGGAACGCTGAAAAGGCTGCGAGTTAGCGGCACTTCGCAAGGATTCGCACACAACCCAGTGCCTTTTGAGTCGAAAAGGGGGGCATGCAATTCCTTGCCTCCATGTCGCTCAGTGTCCCCTTGCTGGCGGCTTCGAGTTCCAATATCTCTACGCCGCCCGTTACGCCTGATGCGGTGAATCGGCCGCGGTTGACACTCGTGCCGCCGATGGATACAGGGGCCGGTCCTTCGCTCACCGATGCGATGTACGAGCGCTCTGTTTTGGAAGATGCGATCGATAACTTTTTGTCACAGGAATTGAGGCGCGAGTCCAGTGATGCCCAATCATTGGCGCGCATCGCGGATCAACTGACAGCGACCATTAGGCGCAATCTGCCGGTGCTCTCGGCGACCTTATCGACGGAGCAGCGCGATAGAGTCCGAGCCATTGCTGGGAAGGCCAGTGTCTCTGAACAAAGCGCCCTGATTGAATACTTAGCCAATGCAAGCCTGTTTAGTTCACTCCGTATCTATTATGATTTGCAGCCGCAGGAGCGCGTTTCGATGCATGATCTTGCAGGTGGTTTTATTGCCTTGTCGCAGAACGGTTCCATCATCAGTAGTTCGCCGCATGTGCGACCGACATCCAATCGTATGATTCATTATATGCGCATGCCCTCTCGCAACATTAACATGGACCCGGCGGTCAGTACTCGCGGACAACTCTTGGAAGATGTCCAGGTGGGGCATCGTTTTAAGAGCTCCGCTTTCCGTAGTTCTCAGGTGACGCTGCTTCTTTATATCGACCCTTCAAAGGCCCGCGAGTTCGAGCAGCTCCGCGAGTGGGTGGCGACGGCGACGAGTTCCATCCATCATAGCGTCATCGGCCGCCACGATTCCGACTCTTAAGTAAATCCGATCATCCCTTTGTTGTGGTGTCTAGACCGCGCACTGGTGTGCCCGAACCCCAAATTATGTATACAGTAAATTTCTATATATTCAGTAGTTATAAAATTGATTAATAATAACAATATGTTAAAAAAGTAAAAATTAACAATATTTGGCATATGTGTTGCATTTACCTCCAGCATCGGAATTAACGAACCAGGAGGTCTCACATGCGTACTCACCTTATCGTAGGCTTTGTTTTGTCATTTTGTTTGGTAGGGATTCAATTGGCTCACGCCGCCGATTTAGAAAAGTTTGATGTTACCGAGCAGACGGCCAACGAACTCATCCACTTAGATGAAGACAATGAGTGTCGCGCGCGAGCCGAGTATAAATCACTCCAGTGTCATCAGCGTTATCTTGATTGTCAGGAAGAAGCGAAGAGCTTTTTGGGTCGCATTAATTGTACAAATCGAAAGACGTCTTGTCAGCTGGTAGCTAAGTTGGAAGCGTTAGAGTGTGAACATAGCAAGAATAATAATCAGCTTGAGAACCTAAAGGCTGAACAAGAAGAGGCGGCGCGTTTTGAACTTGATGACGATGCTGATGCCGTTCAACAGGAAGACCTGATGGATCTTGATTCACCGGAAGACCATCACTATGAATATGATCCGAATGCTTTGTATGACGAATATCGCAAGCAGCAGAGGCAGCAAGCCAGGTGGAGTGCCTAAGGCCCTAGCGGAGCTTCAGTAAAATTCAGAAAAAACAATTATTTTGACAACATCAGAGTGTATTCATCCGATAATAATTAAGTGATTATAAGGGGTTATGAGTAAATTCCTTATTGATTACAACAGCTTGTATATCGATTTGTATACAGGTACAATGAGACATAGAGATTAGAGATGGCACGTAAAGTCCCCAATGTCAGTGTTTTTGAGTACGTCGATTACCGTGAGTATCTGCGGGATTGGTATCAGGATGCCAAGGCGAACCGCCGGGGCTTCTCCTTTCGTGCCTTTTCGCAGGAGGCCGGCTTTAACTCGCCGAACTTCTACAAACTCGTCATGGACGGAGACCGCAACCTGACCGAAAAGAGCATCATTCCCTTTATGAAGGGACTGCGCCTCAATAAGCAAGAACAGGAATTTTTTAAGAATCTCGTCTTCTTTACGCAGTCGAAGTCGCACGAAAAGAAGAACCACTTTTATCATCGGATGACACAGTCTCGAAAGTTTTCGAAACTGAAACCGCTGGAAAAAAGGCAGTATGACTTCTATGCTTCCTGGTACCACCCGATTGTTCGAGAGCTGGTGACCTCGAGCGATTTTGATGGGACAGCGGAGTGGTTGGTGAAGCGGATTCGTCCTGAAATTACCGTGTCGCAGGCGACAAAATCTCTGGAGCTGTTAGCGATGTTGGGATTGATACGACGTATTGATGATGGGACCTGGGAACAGATTGACAGTTTGATCACGACGGGTCCGGAGATCAAGTCCAGTGTCATCATGCAGTATCACCAGAATCTACTCGAGTTGGCAGCGCGCCAACTGACGGTGATTCCCGCGCAACAACGCGATGTGAGTTCGATGACCTTGGGCATTACACCCGATCAAATTCCCGTCCTCAAAGAGAAGATTCAAGAGTTTCAGAAAGAGATTCTGAAGACCGTGTCGACAACGGTCAATTCCAGTCAGGTCGTTTTATTGAATGTTCAGTTGTTGCCCGTGACAAAACTGGAGGGCGATGACTCATGAAGCGACTCGGTTTTCTCGCCCTGATGGCCTTTATCTGTATCGGAACGATGGGTCCCGGGACGTGCGCCAGCACAGGTGAGGAGAGCCCCAGTGCGGATCCGCAAGGAGGTTCGGTCGCGGGGAATGCCGATACGGATTGGGGTGGCTCCCAGGCCGGGAATCCGGAGGGGGGTTCCGTCGCCCAGAATCCGGTTGAGTACCGGGTTATTAAAGGTTTCTTTGCTACGATCAAGGTGGATGATGGACAAGAACAGTGCGAGTTTCAAAATGCCGTCCTGGTCAATGACGAGTTGGAACACACGGTCGCCGTGGTCGATCCCGTCGACTGCACTTTTGAGCAGCAATGGCCCGTCGGCGAACCGATGGCCTTGGTCGGCGTGAAAGGGAAGCAGCAAGAATTCTCCGTCGGTGATTTGGATGAAAGGATCTACCAGATCATCGGTCCGGGGCCGGCCCTGCAGGTCGGCGAAAGCGCGCAACCGATTGATCTAGGCTTGATTACGGAAAATGCCGAGACAGCAAGGTTGGAACCCCAATATCCGATTAAAGAAGAAGACCTTATTAGCGCGAGCGGAAGCGATAGCGATGGGGATGGTATCCCCGACGCTTATGATGATTTTAATAACGACTGGTATTACGGTTTCTATGAGCCGGGACAATTGATCAGCAATGTTGCGGTGGGGGCCGATCATGACGTCAATTTCTGTCCTCCGTCTCCGGAGACCGTGAAAGTGCAGGTCAAGAAATGGTTTCCTAAGGAAGGTTCGACACATCCGCATGCCACGGAAGTGGTGGGGTCGAATGGCGTTGAACTGGTGATTCACTATCAAGTTGATGGTAAGGATGCGCGGGAACGGACCTTCGGGACGATCGGTACTGTCGAAGCGGGCTTTATTAAAACGGGCGGCAATAAATACGTTGGAGACACTATTTACTCCATCGAATGTCGAGGCTGGTTAACACACGAAGAACCTCATCCCGCGGATCAGCTCACTTTGAGGATAGGTTGTTATTATCGACTGCCGAATGCGTCGTCGGATGCGGCGGCCTGCGTCTACTGGGACTACGTGAAAATGCTGTTCGATCTGAAATCGATTACCAAGGATGATATCGATGTGACGCAGCCGATCAATCAGGCGCCGGTTCAGATTGACGACTATCCGGAGCCCTTGATGCTTCCCCAGGGCCCCTCTTCCGGTGCCGGGCCGAGTTCGTTCGAGCCTTATGTGTTTCCCTAGTTATTTATCATTTTGATAAAAATTATCAAAGTGATAATCATGGCCCAGAGGTTGTGATTAAATTATCTAATAATTATAGATAGTTATAAATGTCGCCCTGCGTCAGTCTTTGGCACTTTACTTGCACAGCATAAGGAATAGAGATGATGACGACACCACCTTTACGCGCCTATTCGTGCTTAATCCTACTCGCGGTAGCGACGCTCTTTTTGATGGGGCCGGGCAAGGCCGGTTGTATGGGCGGTTCTTCGGTAGAGAGCGGAGCGAACAGCGCCGCAACGAGTGACATCGACATTGAGGCCGGTGAAGCGGAAGGCGGTTCGGTGGCCGGCAATCCGGAAGGCGAGTGGGGTGGTTCTCAGGCTGGCAATCCGGAAGGCGGTTCGGTGGTCGGCAATCCAGTGCGTTTGATCGTTGGTTCGATTAACAAGGTGACCGACGACTTTGGGAATGAGAGCTGTGAATTTGACAAGGTTATTTTTGTTGATTCGGGACTCAAACACGAAACGGACGAAATAACGGCGGTCGATGATTGTCGTTTTAGTCACGAGATAGTGGTCGCCAAAGAAGATGATCCGGAATCAGCTGTGGGTAAGGCCGTGGCTGTCGTGCCTTTGGCAGAGGGAGAAAACTTTGCGGTTTCCGATCTCGGCGGCGGCGATGCCTGGAAAATAATAGGTCCGGGAACGGCACCGGAAGGTGAGGCCAAGCCAATCGATCTCGGGCTAGTGAAAAGAGATGCCGTCACACTACGAGCTATTCCGAGCCTGGAAATTGCTGCGGATGATCTTGTCATCCCACCCGAACTGGTCGATATGGATGGGGATGGCTTGCATGACGGCTATGACGATTTCATGACCGAGTGGATGTACGGATTTTATTTGCCGGCTTCGATTAAGTCGCGCAGCGGTCTTAAAGAGGTTCAAGATGTCAGTTACTGTCCTTATTACAAGCATACGGTCCAACTCGAACTAAAACCGTCCGTGCTTAAGGAAAACCCTTATCTGAAAGAAGCCATCCCGATCGGCGCGGCGCCGAGTCCCGACGATGAGGAAGCCAATGAGCAGGAGGCGGCCGGAAAGTTATTGGAGCTGCTGATCCATTATAAAGTCCTCGGCGAAATGACGGCCGGACCGACGGTGCCCAAAATGCAGAAGACCTTCGGGACCGTCGAGGCAGGTTTCCTGCGAACCTACGGTTCAGCGTATTTCAATTCGAAGCTTTATCATGTCGAATGTAAAGGCTGGTTGGAGCGTCAGGAAAGCTCGCCGGAACAAACAGCGGACTTGGATGTCTTGTGTCAGTACGTGGAAAAAGGTTATGGCAAGCCGGCAGACCCGCTGAGGGGAACCTGCTATTTCTGGGATGCAAAGAAGATAGTTCCTTAGTAAGACCCCTTTCCGTCTGTATTCAAACGTATACTAAAAATTCATCGTGCGAGCACTTTTAATTGTGTCGGCGTCGATACAATTCTAAGTGAGGCAGTACATTCAGCGGAGGAATGCTCTCATGAAAGTACGCCTTTTTTTAATTACGATACTATTCTTTTATTCTATTCACCTTGCACAAGCAGCGGGCTTTTGTGTCGATGATCTTGGCGACGGAACCCCGAACGGAGCAGATTGTGCCAGTACCTGTGACGGCAGTAATGATTGCTCCTTACGCGATGCGGTCAAGGCGGCGAATGACAACTCGGGAACTCCCGATACGATTACGTTTGGCGTGACAGGGACGATCACCTTTACTGAGGCGGATTCTCTGGCTATTAATGACGATCTAATCATTACCGGACCGGGCCAGGATAAGCTGACCATTGATGCGAATGGCCTGTCCCGCACCATCTCTGCATTATTTGCCAGCGTCGAGATTTACAACGTAACGCTCACGGGAGGGGCTGACTCCATTGGAGCCGGCGTTGCGGCTTCAATCGGAACTCTGCTGATAGAAGATAGTACGGTGACCGGAAACAATGCCACTCAGTTCGGCGGTGGTCTTCATTGTGAATTGGCGGACTGCACTCTGAATCGGGTGACATTTTCGAACAATGATTGTGTCCTCCATGGCGGTGGCGCGTACGTGACTTCCGGTACCTTGACGGTGAACAACAGTACGTTCACGGCAAATACGGCACAGTTGGGCGCGGGTCTCGAAGTGAACGATACGCTGTTGACTTTGAACAACGTAACGGTGAGCGGCAATCAGGCGACAAGCCATGGAGGCGGCATTTTAGTGAATGAAGGAACGCTGTCATTGAACAATGCGACGATCACGTCGAATACCGCCGATACGGATGGCGATGATGACGGCGACGGCGGCGGTCTCTATCTCGTGAGCGGAACGACGACGCTGTCACAGAATAGCATTATCGCAGCGAATCATGACGCGAGCACGAGCGGAGTGCCAACCATCCATCCGGATTGCAGCGGGCCTGGGTCGATCACTTCGAACGGTTACAATATCGTCGGGAATGCGGAGGGCTGCAACGGAACACCCGGCGTGGGAGATCAGGTGGGAGACGCGAGCCAGCCGCTCGATCCCTTGCTCGGTGAGTTGCAGGATAACGGCGGGGCGACCGACACGCATTCACCGTTGCCGGGAAGTCCGGCGATTGATACGGGCAATGCAGCGGCGTGCACCGACGGTGCCGGTGCCGCATTGACGACGGATCAGCGCGCTAAAACCCGTGCTGTCGATGCGAATGGCGACGGACTGGCACGCTGTGATGTTGGGGCCTATGAAATACAAATATTTGTTATCGATAGTTTGCTGGATACGAGTGACGCGGCTAGTGGAGATGAAAGCTGTGCCGATGTCTCGGGCAATTGCACGCTCCGCGCAGCGATCCAAGAGACGAATGTTTTACCTGGAACTCAGGCGGCGACGATCGCGGTCACGGGGTCGATTGCGCTTGCTTCCACGATGACGAGCGTTTCCGATGCATTTATCCTCAATGGATCGGGTGCCGACCAGTTGACTATTCAAGGGAGCGGTGTCGGCCGTGTCATGGCGATTAACGGCGGAACCGAGCCAACCCGGGTCGAAATCAACAGTGTCTCCATTGAGGGTGGAGTAGTAGGCGCCCTGCGTGTATTTAATGATGACTTCTTGATCCTCCGTAATTGTATCATTGCCAATAATACTCTGAATGCGGCGCTCATGTATGATGACAACACCGAAGGCATTATCGATGCCTGCGTGATATCGGATAACACAAGTACGGGGGCCGGCGGAGGCATTAATTTCAAGGGTTCGGAATTGATGATTCAGCGCTCGCTGTTCACCAATAATCATACGGACAATGACGGCGGTGCCGTGGAAATTCAGAGCGATAGTATCGTCACGGTGATCAACTCGACTATTAGCGGCAATCACGCCGACCGCAACGGTGGTGGTTTTGACCTGGGTAACGGCGAAACGCTTAACATCATCAATTCGACACTAGTAAACAACACGGCAGACTTTGATGATGGGACCGATGGCGATGGAGGGGCGATTCGCTCTCTTTCCGGTTCGTTTGTTAACATCAAGAGCAGCATCCTTGCCGGTAATCAACATCGTATCGGGGCTAACGCGACGTTGTCCAATTGTAACATGGATGTGTCGGTGACTTCGTTGGGGAATAATATTGAAGACGGGACGGATTGCGGATTTACGGAAGCGGGTGATCTACAGAGCACGGATCCATTGCTCGGAACACTCGCCGATAATGGGGGGCTGACCCTGACTCATGCGCTATTACTGAGTAGCCCCGCCATTGACGCCATTGTCGGTGACTGTGAAGATCTGGCTAATGATCCGATCACTCAAGATCAAAGGGGGTTCACTCGGCCAGTAAATACGGATTGTGACATCGGTGCCTTTGAGGTCGGGAATTGTGGTGACGGCGTGATAGATCCCGGTGAAGCCTGTGATGATGGAGCCGGACTGAATAGTGATACCGAAGCCGATGCCTGTCGGACCGATTGCAGCCTCCCGGTTTGTGGTGATGGCGTCGTCGATAGCGGCGAGGCCTGTGATGACGATAACATGACGGATGGAGATGGTTGTACCAGTCTTTGTGAAATTGAAGAGCCGCCTGCGGACGATAGTGTACCGCCGGCGGATGACGACCCGCCGACGCAGGATGACACTTCTAATAATGAGACGCAGTCGGATGACGAGGTAGGGAGCTCTGGCTGTTCGCTAATTCGGGCCACAACACGTTCGTAGGTTCGACTAGCACCTAACTCGCCCCGTGAGATAGTCAGCACCTCTATCTCACGGGGTTCTCTCTCTCGAAATTTTTCAGCTGTTGACTCCAGTTACCACTTTCTACCTCACGAGGCGGTGTTTTCCGAAACCGCGTCTGCGACGGACCGATGAGAGTCCATTATGGTCCATTACTCCACGATGCCCGGCCTCTGTCAGGCCCTGACGACCTTATCGCTGGTGGCGGGAAACAATATCGGCAATGCGCAGGCGCTGGCGCCTCCGATCCTGCCGCGCGACAGCGTCCAACTCGCAGCCGGGCCCCGTCTCTTTGATGTGGAGTGGTCTCGGCCACGGAGTTGGCTCATTGCCGGCTTGATTGGCGCGGGTGCTGCCGGTTTGTTTTGGTCGTTTATGAATCCGCGACGTAGGCGAGAAACGGGCGATACGACGTTCAAATTTAACCCCGTGAAGATCGTGCCGGAAGAACCGCTTATCGACCGACTTCGTAGCGCCCAAGTTGACGGTCGTCAGATAGAATTGTTCCATCGGGATCGCCAAGAAAAATACGTTGGGGTAATTGAGTCGATTCAAGACAATCGTTGGCTTCGCTTATCGCAGGGCAGGGAAGGGCATGCGCTCATTGAAATTGAGGGGTTGCTGACGGTACGCGATCGCGACGATGACCGGACAGGCCAGTTCGTTCACCCGGCGTTGAAGTGGGCTCAGCTGCCGGATAAATCAGTTAACCGCAATGGCGACTATCGTGTCCTCGTCGATTTTGATGACCCTCGCCTCGTAGCATTTATCGAACAGCTGTTTCATCCTTTGAGAGTCCAACTCTTTTTTAAGCGGAAATCGCAGCTGCAGGTGACTTACGAAGTCTATCAAACGATCAAGGATTACACGCCGTATGATTATGACTTTCTGGATCGCCTCGATGCAACGGATAGGCCGCGTGAGCTCTATCGCCTGGGTGACTTTATCGATGGGGGTATTTGTAACGAACGGGCGATGTTGATTCAAGTCGCCCTGCAGTACTTAGGTGTCGAGTCGGAATTCCGGACTGGTAAGTGGGGAGGCGGGAATCACGCCTGGGTCAATGCACGACCGCATGACGAGACGGATAAGAAACGTAACTTACTCTTGGATCCTCAAAACAAACGTCTTCTCGATCGTGGAAATCATCATGATCAAGCGAGACTCAATGAATATCATCAACATGCCTATCGGCCGGGCAAGCTCGCCCCTCATTTGATGACGGTCGAGCATAACGAGATGTCAGCGATGGTGATTGAGCGCCTGTTGAACGAAGGGTTGAATTTTACACAAGTTGTGAAGTTGCAAGCCGCGTCGCATGAAAGTTGGGAGCGCATCGTGAATAACCGCCGCTTCCAGATTGATTTGGCGCTGAGTTTCGATGATGACGATTCGCTGGATCGTGTGTTGATCGAGGATAAGCAGAATGCCTTCAGTCGCCTATCGCCGAGGCAGCGTGATGAGGAAATCAATGTCGCGATGGAACTCTACGGCAGTCTCAGGAAGAGTGAGAAGGGATTTATGTTTGAAATATCAGGAGAAGAGCGAAGCCTCGTGTTGCCGTTATATTTCATCAAGTTCTATGCGGAACGAAGGCGGCTCTTGCATGTGTCCCGACGCTTTCCTTACGGGCGGACGGAAGGACTGAAGCAGGCCCTTCTTAAAGCGCTGCGTATTCGCTTGACCGGGAAGGGTTATCAGGATCCCGGTATCGATCCGGAAGATATACGGCGTTGGGTAGCCGGACGTCAGAAGTATCTTGATCAGTTCCGCAATGAAATGCAAAGCCGGCCCAATATCGTAGAACGATTGCTCCGACAAGAATTGGCTGACGGTGTGAATCTAAATACCGGACAGATAGCCGAGCTGGTTGTGTTCATTGAACAACATTGGCAACAGGCCAAGCAACAATATGGTGACGATGCTGTGCTCAAGCGGGATTACATTCGCGTCTGTGTCGTCGCGTATAACACGCTGTATCCTCATCTTGATTTGCGGCTTCGGGAAGATTTACTCAGTAATACAGAGGTTATTTAGCGTCCATATAACTTGCATCCCCAAGGATTCGGAAATTTCCTTTTGACTAGCACGTTTCCCGGGTGAGTTGCGATAAGGCTTTTAAGTTAGCAAATAACATCAGCACCCTCCCCTTAAGGCCCCCGTGGGACGATCGAAGACTCGACCCACGGGGGTTTCTATGACGTCAAACAATGATTGGAGCAGTGAAAATAAATGAGGCGTTCGATGATTTTTAGGGTTTAGCGGATTGTTCAAACAACCACGCAATCGAATCCGTCCGGAACCCCGCGGCGCCGGGGTGACCGCCGCCGCCGAAGGAGATTGCGATTTCCGAGACATCGACGGTATCGGAGCGGAGGCTGAAGGACCAGCTCTTGCCGCTGAAGGAGAAAATCAAGGCCACCGGATAACCGAGCTCCTTATAGATATACTCCCCGATCTCGCTGGCATCATCGGTCCAGTTGACGGCGAGAGCCTTGTGGCCCTTGAGGTCGATCTCAATGCCTTTTTCGACGGCGAGTTTGAAACGCTCCGTCAGTAGGCGGCGACTGCGGCGGCCGAGCGCAATGAGTTCATCCCATTTCGCTTGGGTGCTGCCGGTCAGTAATTCTTTCCAGGTTTCGCTGGCCGGGTCGAGTATGCCCTCCGATTCTCGAATGGCATGACTGATCTCACGGCTGTCCGGGAGTTCCCAAACCCAAATATCTTTGTCGCGGACGTATTGCAGAATTTTGGGGACCTCTTGTGCGGGAAAGAGTTTCTTCCAGGTCAGGGTTGCGCCGCTCTCATTGAGGTCGATGTCGCCGAAACCGACCGCGTCGCGGATCGGAAGCGCGGTCTTGTGATGGTCATACCAGTGCAGTTCAGCCGCGGTGCTTTCAATTTCTTTGAGGACATCAGGAGGAAAACTGAAGTCGACGATAAAGACCCGTTTGCCGGCCAGGGTTGTTGGTGGCTCCTCTCCGTGATTGGTCGGGTAGAGTTCCGCATCGGGATACTTGTGCCGGACGGCGGCTGCGGAGGCCGCGCCATCGACGCATTCGGCATGGTAGATACAGGCGGTTTTCATCCTGATTTAAGTTTTTAGCCATTCTGACCCGTTTGTAAACCGGGAACCTGCTCAAATTCGTGGAAAGCCGCTTGCTTCGGTGCTTAGACCTGATATAGATTGGGTTCTTATGCCGGATAGAAAGAAAGAACTTATTACCGCCGAGGAGGCCCTCGAGTATCATCGGGAGGGGCGGCATGGCAAAATTGAGGTGATTCCCTCTAAGCCCTGTCACTCGCAACGGGATCTGTCGCTGGCCTATACGCCGGGCGTGGCCGAGCCTTGTCGTGAGATCGAGAAGGATCCCGGGAATTCCTTTTTATATACGGCGCGCAATAATTTGGTTGCCGTCGTTACCAATGGAACGGCGGTGCTTGGTCTGGGGAATATCGGCCCGCGTGCGGCCAAGCCGGTGATGGAAGGTAAGGCCATTCTCTTCAAGCAATTCGCAGATATCGATGTCTTTGATATCGAAATTGATGCTGAAGATCCCGATGAATTTATTAACGTGATCGATCGCATCCATACGACTTTCGGCGGGATCAATCTGGAAGACGTCCGGGCACCGGATTGTTTTAAGATAGAAGAGGCCTTGGTTGAGCGATTAAGTATTCCGGTTTTTCATGATGATCAGCACGGGACAGCCGTCATTACGACAGCCGCGCTGATTAATGCCCTGGAGATTGTTAATAAAAAACCACAGGACATCGAAGTTGTTTTTAGCGGGGCGGGGGCGGCAGCGATTGCCTGCGCCAAAATGATTGTCGATCTCGGCGTACCTCAAGAAAATATTATTTTGTGTGACCGGCGCGGTGTGGTCTTTGAGGGCCGTGAACCAACCGAACCGTATCGTGGCCAGTTTGCTCAGAAAACCAAGCTACGTACCTTGGCCGATGCGATGGTGGGTCGTGATGTTTTTATCGGGGTTTCCAATAAGGACTTGGTGACGACGGATATGCTCAAGAGCATGGCCAAGAATCCTATTGTCTTTGCGATGGCCAATCCCGATCCGGAGATTCCTTATGAAGTCGCGCGTGAAGTACGCTCGGATGTTATTATGGCGACCGGGCGGTCGGATTACCCCAATCAGGTGAATAACGTCTTAGGCTTTCCGTTTATCTTTAGGGGCACCTTGGATGTCGGTGCTCTGCGCATCAATGAAGAGATGAAAATGGCGGCAGCCCAAGCCTTGGCCAAACTCACCCGGGAACCCGTTCCGGAGGATGTGCATCGCGCCTATGCCGAATCGGCGCTTGAGTTTGGTCCTGAGTATATTATTCCTAAGCCACTCGATCCGCGTGTCCTCCTCTATGTGGCGCCGGCTGTCGCACAGGCAGCCGTTAAGAGCGGCGTGGCCCATCGTCCGATTACGGACATGGAGGCCTACGCACAAGAATTACGCCAACTGCTGACGCGCCGCGGACGCATCGATAGGTAGTTACGAGCAAAAGAAAATGGGTGTTTCTTCCAATATTGCGTCTTTGCGCCGTGACGCGCTTGAGCCGAGCAAAAGCCTGTTGGTCCGGACATCGGAGCTCGTTCTAAAGGGAAAAAATCGTTACAGCTTTGAGGCCCAGTTGCTCAAGAATATCCACCGCAGTGTGGGGGGCGAACTGGCCTATACGCATAAGAAGGTGCGCGCCTCTCATCTGCTTGAGTTTGAGGACGTTCCCAGTCCGGCGTTAATGGGGCGTTTACAAAAGATATTTGGGATCGCCTATCTGGCGCCGGTTTACGTTGCTGAATTAGACGTTGAGAGTCTCGTGCGCGATCTGTTGCAACGCTTGCCCAACGAGGGAGTGGCAAGCTTTGCCGTACGCACGCGGCGCTTGAACCGTAATTTTCCATATAATTCGCCGGAACTGAACGCCGCTCTCGGGGCTGAGATTCAAAAGGCCAGGGGCTGGCCGGTTGATCTCGATGTGCCGGATTTGGCCATCAACATCGAAGTCTTGGACGATGTCATCTATTGGCATTGGCAACGCTATCAAGGGCCGCGAGGACTGCCTGTCGGTGTAAGCGGCAAAGTAATCGCTCTGTTGTCAGGCGGCATCGACTCACCGGTAGCGGCTTTTCAGCTAGCGAGTCGCGGTTGCCTTCCGGTGTATGTTCATTTTCATAGCGCCCCCTATACGTCACGGGCCTCGATAGAAAAAGCGATCGAAGTTGTGGAGCAATTAGAGAAATATCATTATCAAACGCGTTTGTATTTGGTTCCTTTGGCGCCTATCCAAAAAGAAATAGTGACGCGTTGCCCGGAACGTTTGCGGGTCATTCTCTATCGCCGGTTTATGATTCGAATCGCGGAGCGTATTGCCCGCAATGAAAAGGCCCAAGCGTTGGTGACCGGTGAGAGTGTGGGGCAAGTGGCGAGCCAAACGCTATCGAATATGCGCACGATTGAGTCGGTGACATTGCTGCCTATTTTGCGCCCCTTAGTCGGTACGGATAAACAGGATATTGTGGAAAGAGCGCGAGAGATAGGGACGTATGAGCTGTCCATTCAGCCCGATCAGGATTGTTGTAGCTATCTGATGCCGCGACGACCGGTGACGCATAGCCGGATCAGTGATCTGGAGGCCGCTGAGCAGGAACTCGACATCGAGTCCTTGGTGCTAGCGGCGTTTCAGGAAACGGAGAAACGCAGCGGTAAAAACAGCGCTTTTCCCTTTCGTCGAAATAGGGTATCCCCAGAACCGGAGGGGGCCGACGATGACTAGAAAGATTTTGGGGAGCTTGAGTTACGAAGAAGTCTTGGGGATGTTCAATGAAGACCTGTGTCAGAAGCATCTGGGGATAGAGGCGACGACAGTTAATAAAGAAGAGGCCCGCGGTCGCATGCATCTCAAGGAATGGCACATGAATTTTGAAAAGACCGTTCATGGGGGCATGCTCTTTTCGATGCTCGATTCGCTGATGGGGATGGCGGTCTTTCCCCACCTAAATGAAGATGAACGGATACTCGCGATCGACCTAAAGATTAATTATCTCTTAGCGGCGACCTTAGAAATGAAGGTGCTCGAGTGCAAGGCCAACCTGGTCAGTCGGACCCGCCGCCTTGCCGTTGCCGAAGGCGAGATCTACGATCCGGAAGGGCGGATTATCAGTAAGGCCCTCGGAACTTTCGCGATTTTTAAGTCCAGTTAGCTCGGATTGATTTGCGACTGGAAGCCCTTTTTTTGAAATCTCACCAATAGTATTAAGGAGACGACGCGCGTAAAGAGTTGTTGCGCCAGTGTGGATAAGTATTTATCCGTAAAGGCGCAACTTTTTTCAGTGACTGTCGAACAAGCCCGGACAGGAATTGATCCAGATGGTGCTTATTTCGACACATGTATCGCTTTCTTCTCAAATGCTCCTTGCCGGTGTCGGTCATCACACGAACGCCCTCGTCTTGGCTGCCGGGACGCAAGAGCCTCTAACGGACGTCGGGCGCGAGTTGAGGGCCCCAGCCGAGTCACCGGTGCGCACACCTCCGGAGTTGGAAGCGAAGCCGCAGTATCGACTCGAGGATACCCCGATAGCGCGACTCTCCGGTGCTCATCTGATCGGATGTCTCGGTATCCTCCTCGTTCTGGGAGAATATTTTTTCGACCTGAAAGGTCTTAGTAGTGGGGGCGGCTTGTTGGCCATGGCTGTCATCAATGGGTCGGGAAAGGATGGCGAGGCGCCCGACGCGGAGACGGAAGAAAGCGGTGCTGAGGACGTCAAAGGGGCGGTCTTTGCGACGGAAGAGGGCGATGCGACGATTGCTTTCGATCTGGATTTGGGGGCGGATTTCGATTTTGGGCTGGGGGATGCGGTTACCGAGGACTCGTCTTCGGACCCGATTATTGAGCAGATCCAGGAGTTATTAAGTGGTACGGGAGACCAAAGTGATACGGTGGCTCCAGTTTCGCGCTTGCGTGACTTGTTGCAATGGTTTTCGTTTGCGGAAAAAATGGAATTTGTTCGGAATGCAGTGAGTGTGACGAGTCCGGGCCACGTTCTAAGCCGTCTCAAGGCGTTGGCAGTGGATGCCACCGATGACACACAACGCATTCCGGTGCTGCAATTGTTAAATGCCTCGATGGCCCTTACCGAGGTTCCGACGCATCTGATTTTCGAGACTTTGCATGAAATAGGGGCTGGGTGCGAACTCGATGGGGTCCGGAGTCGGGAGTGGTCCAAGGTGAAAGAAGAGATTCGCGATCTAGCTCATTCAGAAGCGCCGAAAGAAGCGATTATTACTCGAATCCATGAGCGACGTTCTCAGCTGTGGAAAATCGGCTTTCCTCTTGGGATGGTGGATGAGTTGATTGATCTTTCGACGCGGTATGGAGATGACGAGAAAAATTATCGTCGTATCTATACCTTGGTTGCGGCCAAGTTGGCTGCCAAACGGTGGGAACAAGAGGATCTTATCGGCCGCTATTATATGGCGCAGTATGTCGCCGGGCGTATCGCGGCGACAGGGGACCTAGTGCGCGCACGCATGGTGCTTTCGGATGCTGGGTACCAGGGCTTTTTGAATGACCGCGCTCACGCGCATGACGCAGCCTATGAAGTGCTCGCTTTTTTGGTAGGCGAGCAAAGAGCGGGCATCGATCGTGTCACGCAGGCGATTATTGTCATGGATGAGGACGTGATTCGAGACATTACGGCGGCGTATCAACGGGACGTTCATGGAATTTTGCCTCCCGTGCATGCGCTGATTCGTGCGATCCGGCGACGCGCTACCGAAAGTTTTTACAATGGTAAGGTCACGCGGGCCAGAAAGTATCTTAAGGGGGCTAGCATCTTGGTGCAAACGGTTATCACGGATCCTATTTTGCAGCTCAATGCCGCTGCAGACGATCTACCGGCCGGTGGCCTTCTGAGTCAACTGAGAACACGCTTGTTGGAGGCGATTGAGAAGGGGCCCGAATATGCGCCGGAGCAGTGGGCCCTGCTGGTCAACGAAGTGGGAAATACGTTGTCCGATTTAGGCCGCGTCGACGCGGCCTATGATATGTTGCGAGCCCTCCAGAAATTAGACTTGTGCAATATCATGATTTATCACGATCTCATTGTTTCTATTGTTACCAAGATTGAGATCATGATGCATCAAGGATTCACGGGAGAAGAGCTGGCGCGGCTGACAGAGCTGCGCGACCGCTTTACCATGTGGCAAGAT
Organism: bacterium; assembly: GCA_965216315.1. GTDB lineage: Bacteria > UBA10199 > UBA10199 > 2-02-FULL-50-16 > JAJFLM01 > CBDCFN01. Next base: position 298,935 of record CBDCFN010000016.1, read on the forward strand.
AAATTGGTTTAGCGCCAGCCAGGTGTCCAATTGTTAGCCGTAAAAATACGATCCTTACTGGCATTAATTCGCTGTGAGCGTTCGGTCGAACTCATTTCATCATTGATATTTCGATCACTGTGGTGATGCTGGATAAGTGCGCGATAGATCGGTTTTACTTGCATTTTGCTGACGGATAATCGCTGGTTTCTTTCCAGGGCGGTCGCAATCATTTCAAAGGCACGAATGCTCATTTCGATTTCATGGATGTTGAGGGCGCGCTTTATCAGTTCATCAAAGGCCGATTGCGTGCGAATGCTGGAGCCCATTGCGGCGGCTAACAACTCTTGGAGCTCCATTTCATAGAGATTTTTTCGCCGGACAGGTTCGCTGTATTGAAACTGCCGGCGTCGCTCATAGTTCCAGGCCTTGGTTCGATTCGATTTTTCAAATTCACGGAGAATATCTCTAGCTCCCCATTGGGCCTCACCGGCTGAAACATTATCCGCGATGCCGCGGATTTCCATGTGAAGCGTGGGGTCATAACACGCACGGAATAAGAAAGTGCTGGCAAGTCCGTGCTGAAAATATTTGAGACGAGATAAAGACATGAGAGCTTCTTGGCGTGTCATTTGGTTAGAGTTATTAAGTAAATTTGCAAGGCTTGAGATGGCGTGTTCCACATGGTGCTTATGGGCCAATTGCTCAAGAATACGGATGGCTCGGACATGGCCCTCTTGTGCTAATGTTTCGACTCGGTTGAAGGCCGACTGGACGTAACGCGCTTCGTCGGCGAGACGTTCGTAGTCGATGGTTTCCTCAGCCAGGGCGAGAATGTCAGATAGATAGGTTGTAATCGAACGCGCTTCAACGGCGTGGGTGCTTCCGGAGTCACCGATGCCCTTGAGGCACTCGAAGGCTTCGGGATGGCCGAGGCGCGAGAGGCGTTCTAATATATCCAGATGCTGGGAGGCGCTGTTCGGGTCTTCGTAGTACGCATCTATTAAGTGCATCAGGGGTATTGAGTGGACCTGCTGCGTGAGCCTGGTCAGATGGGGAAAATATTCCGCTGTTTGGAGGAGGATCCCGAGTGCATCCCAATGTCCCAGGCGGGCCAAATGTTGCAATGAGCTGGAGGTTGACAGAACATCATAATTTCCGATCGTGGAATGGAGCGCGCGCATTGGCAGCTGTGAAATCGTTCGACGCATCGAGCTCGATAGCGCTCGGTCTGGTGGCAGAATCGCCAAATATTGAGCCAATGCATTCCAATCACCCTTAATCGCTTGCCGCTGTAGTGTCACCTGATAAGAGACCTGTTGAGGGATTTGCGGGCGCTGTCGGACGGGGAGCGGTGGTTGCGGTCTTGGTTGGGTCGGTTGTTCTTTTGGCTTTTTTCCGAATAATTTCGAGAAGAAGCCGGGTTTTTTGGGGTTATCTTTATCGGACAGACGATAGCTCAGTTCGCTTGGAGGACTATAGTGGCTGCGCCCATCCGCACCGATGTGAACGGTGAGAGCAGGCTGAGTCGTGTTCTCAAGGCCGCTTAGCGTCAGTAGCCTCAGTTCGTCTGCACTGAAGCTCGATGGATGTCCACTGGTGCCAGACATCAAGACAAAGACTGGGCTGGTGATTCCGGTGGCTTGGAAACAGAGCGAACTTGATAGGGATATATGCATATGACACCTCGTTAGCTCCGTTTGATCGCAGGTAAAATATGAAAGTTGTTAATGAAGGTGTAAAAAGCGAATCCGACTGGATTCAGCGTCCCCGTTCCGGAATTTATGCGTTCGAGTATACAGCAAAATAAGCCCTTGCGCCCGCTCGGGGCCTGTATTAGACAGGGTCTCGCGATGAGGGTGGTACTAATAGCAATGGCAATCTTGGGGGTCCTTATGTCTGGAGACGGTGCGGATGCGACTATGAAGTCGAAGAAATCCAAGAAAATCATTCCGGCCAAGCCGGAAGAAGTTCTCAAGGATTTGCAGGCAGGTAATGCACGTTACGTCAGTGGTCAGTTGGAGCGTCCCCATCAGTCGAAGGAAGATCGAGAGCGTCTCGTTGCAGGGCAAAATCCTCCGACTGTTGTACTCGCGTGCTCGGATTCGCGTGTCATGCCGGAGTTGATTTTTGATAAGGGGCTTGGTGACCTATTTGTCGTGCGAGTCGCGGGTAATGTGGTCAATCCCGAAAACATTGCCAGTATCGAATTTGCAGTCAAAAACCTGAGTTCGTCCCTCATTGTCGTGTTGGGCCATGAAGGGTGTGGTGCGGTGAATGCGGCAATCAATATTTCGCCGAGCGAGAGTGCGGGTTCACCGAGTCTCGATGTGCTGGTTCATGCGATCCGAAGTAATATTCAAAGTGTCGGTGTGAGTCTTCATCCCGAAGGAGATTCATTCCGCGATCAGGTCATTGCCAACGTTCAAGGCGTGATTGAAGATTTGAATAAGCAAAGTCCCGTGATCGGTGAGTTGTTGGACAAGAAAAAGTTAAAGATCATACCGGCTATTTATTCTTTAGGGTCGGGAAAGGTCGCGGTGCTCAATGCTATTGAACAAGTCGCCTCGAGCCCTTCAATCGAAACCGCCGAAAAACCCAAATAAATCGCTTTATTGTAATTGGAACCAACGACCACTGCTTGTGCGGCACACGCGTTTGCGCAGGTAATAGGCTGTTTCGCCTTCGTCCGCCGTCATGGTCAGTTGACGACAGGGGCGATTGCGTTTGAAGAATTCTCGGTTGATCGTCAGTGTATAGTTTGTCTGCGTGCGCGGATTGTACCAGCGACTCGTGCGTCCCGGCAGAGTGCCGTCAATCCTTTGCTCCAGCTCGTGATCGTCGGATAAGTCCAGTAAAGGCGCGATGGGCTCCGATAGGGCTATCGCGCCGGCGGTTGAACTCGCCAAGAAGAGGGCGAGGCCGCTGAATACCGTGATTATTTTTGATGCCATAAGGCCTGGATTCTTAACAACTTGTAGCGATCTTGGCAATAGCCCAGTTGATCCCGTTTGTGTGGAAGTGGTATTATTGGTTTCTAGGGCGGTACCAATGACACTTAACAATCTTGCCCACGATATCAAGATCTTCCATGGCCTAAAACCTGAAGAATTAGCGCATATTACGCCCCACCTGCAGACATCCACCTTTCATAAGGGCGATTGGGTTGTCAATGAAGGGACCGATGCCGACGGGATGTACGTCATCCAGTCGGGAGAGGTCGAGGTCTGGAAAAGTGCTAATGGTGAGAAAAAAGGGGTCTGCATTGGTGAACTCGAGTCCGGTGATTGTTTTGGAGAAATGTCTCTTGTGGATTGTCAGCGCCGGTCGGCCAGTGTCCTCGCCGTGACCGAGCTTGCGGTCATGAGCCTTTCTTACTATGCGATCAGTCTACTCTATGAGGAAGACCCCAAACTCTATGGTTTGCTGATGATGAATATCGCGCGGGAGATCAGCCGGCGCCTGCGCCGTTGTGATCAGACCATTCTTGAGTTTGCCTTGCCCGTCGATCCTGACGCCCTGCCGGAATTACGCGCCAAGAATTAGTGATCGGGTTGGGAGCCATGGTCGTGTCCCCCCGCACCCGTAATACAGCATGTCGCCCCATAGCGTTCTTCACCCGGTGACACATGTTTGATTTGGTGTAAGAGGGGTTCAGGATAGAGCCCGATCACGAGGACCTTCGCCAGCAGCACCATAACGACAATCACTAAGGTCGGCGACGGCCTCCATCCACCGACCCCGGCCTGTTTTTCGGAAAAATAGAGAGAGGCCACGACGCGGAGATAATAGTAGGCTCCCAGAGCGGCACCGATGATAACCGCTGCGACTAAGAAATACTTTTCTCCCGCGAGCGCACTTTGGAAGATGGACCATTTACCGATAAAACCGGCGGTCATTGGTATCCCTGCGAGTGAAAAGAAGCTAAGCGCAAGACCCGCGGCGTACAGCGGTTTGCGGTGACCGAGACCGCGATAATTTTCCAAGTCTCCGGCCTCTTCAGAGTCCCCTTCACTCAACAAGAGGACGGCAAAGGCGGTTAAGGCCGTGACGACGTAGGTGACTAGGTAGATCAAGCTTGCCGACCAAGCGGCCCCGACACAAAGCGGTACAAAGGCATAGCCGAGGTGGGCGATCGAAGAATACGCGAGCAGGCGTTTGAGGTTCTGCTGAAACAGTGCCAACAGGTTACCGATGATGATGCTGGCAACGACGATGACGACGAGGATTTGAGTAAACTCGGCCGAGTGGTTGAATAAGCTTAGGTAACGCAGGACCAATCCAAAAATGGCCACTTTAGAGCCGGTGGCGATGAGCGCCGTGACCGATGTCGGTGCGCCTTGATAGACGTCGGGGGCCCACATATGGAACGGAGCGAGCGACAACTTGAAGCAAACGCCAACAAAAAGACAGAGCGTTCCGGTCAACCAGAGTATTGGGTCGCTGGATTGGGCGGCGGCTTCAGCGATGCCCGGTAGGTCGAGCGTCCCGTAGCCGAGATAGAAAAGGGCGATGCCAAGCAGGACAAAGCCGGATGAAACGGCACTGAGAATCAGGTACTTGACGGCGGCCTCCGTTCCGATGCTGCGATTCGCATAGAAGGCGATGAGCACATAGAGACAGGCGGAGTAGATTTCGAGACCGAGAAAAAAGACGGCCAGATGCGTGGTCGACACGACTGTTGCCATGCCGACGAGACAAAAGAGCAGGAGTCCGTAGAAAATTTCACGGGAGTCAACGGACTTGTCGAGGGCGCAATATCCCAGTAGCGCGATCACGATCGCGACGGCATACAGGATCTTGATGAAAAAGAGGCCGATGGGATCAAAGATGAAGAGCTGGCCGACCGCCATGCTGCCGCTGGTTTCCAGGCGGGTGAGGCTGTAAAGTCCTGCAGCTAAGGCGCCGATACAAAGCCAAGCGAGCCAACGTTTTTGTTTCATCGCGGCGCCAATGATCAAGAGCGCCGTTCCGGCAATAGCTGGAATCATCAGCGGCGCAAACGATGTCAGGAGTAGTTTGATCATGGGGTGGGCACCTCGTCGGGATGAGGGCTCGCTTCGACCGGAGGCGCTAGTTCAATAATTTCGATCGAGTCGACGGGCACGGCCTGGACCGTTCCGGCCCAAAGTGCTTCCGTGACTTTGAGCGTGGGGCCGGGGCGGAGACCAAACCAGATCAGGAGCAAGGCCAACGGGACGAGGAGACTCCATTCCCGCAGACTGAGGTCCGTCGAAGGGTCATTTTCAAATTTAAGCAGGCCGTAAACGCTCTTGCCGATAAACTTTAATGAATAGAGTGCTGCAAAAAAGAGACCGATGGCTCCGGCAACCGCCAGCTGAGGCCAGACTTGATAGGTGCCGAGCAAGGTGAGTAACTCCGCGATAAAGTTACCGAGTCCCGGCAGTCCCAACGAGGCAATTGCAAAGAAAACGAGAAAACCGGAGAGACGGGGTAATGTTTTCCAGAGGCCGCCGAGCTGGCTGAGGCTGCGCGTATGAAAGCGTTCATCAATCATTCCCACGACGGCAAAGAGGGCTCCCGTACTGACGCCATGACAGACCATTTGGAATACGGCTCCTTGTCCGGCCAATGGTGTGCCTGCTGCCAAAGCCAATAACACAAAGCCCATGTGGCTGATGCTGGAGTAAGCGACGAGTCGTTTGAGATCGCGTTGGCTAAAGGCCAAGATGGCGCCGTAGAAAATTCCCGCCACCCCGATCAAAGCGCCCCACCAGGCATAGGTTTGGACGGCTTCGGGACACAAAGGCAGTGCGAAGCGGATCAGGCCATAGCCGCCGGTCTTGAGGAGAAGTCCCGCGAGTATGATCGACCCCGCCGTCGGGGCCTCGGTATGCGCGTCGGGCAGCCAGGTGTGAACGCCGAAGGCCGGCAGCTTGACGGCAAAACCGATGAAGAGCCCGAGCAGGATCCAGGTCTGCTGCGTCAGCGATAAGTCGGTTTGCAGGAGCGCACCGGCGTCAAAGGTAAAATGGCCGGTGTTCTGTCCATGGATCCAGTAGAGGGCCAAGATGGAGCCGAGCAGAAAAATACCGCTGATAAAGGTAAAGAGGAAGAACTTGATCGCGGCGTAAACGCGATTTTCGTGGCCCCAAACCCCGATCAAAAAATACATCGGGATGAGCATCATTTCCCAAAAGAAGTAGAACAAAAACAGATCGTGGGCGGTGAATACCCCGACGATGCCCGCCACGATCCACAGGAGGCAGAAGTAGAAGGCGCCTGTTTTTTCCTTAATATAATTCCAGGAGGCGCCGATGGAAATCAACGTGAGTAACGCGGTCAAAGCAACCAGCAAAAATCCCATCCCATCGAGCTCAAGGCGGATGGCGATTCCGGCTGAGGGAATCCACGGAATCGTGATGCCGGCAAAGTAATCGTTTGGTTGCGGCGGCATGACGACGTAGAGACACCAAACCTGCCCGATGAGGAGGACCGCTGTCGCCAGGGCGATGATCCGGGCGGCGCCGCGGTAGAGCCGTTCTCCAAAATAGGCGATGATGGCGCCGCTGAATGGAATGAGGAGGAGAGTGATGAGTTTCATCGTGCCAGTACCCCCGCAGCAAAGATGATGCAGCCCACGACGAGGGCCGCGGCATACCAGCGGACACGACCGTTTTGGCTCAGTCGAACCGCCTGATTGAGACCGTGTACGAGCGAGAGCCCGAAGTTGATTCCGACATCAAACCATTCGCGATGGAGCATGTCGGAGAGTCGTTCGACGCCGCGGACGAAAATACGTTGATAGATCGCATCGATGTAAAAGCCGTTGCTCGATAGTTTTTGGATGAGAGCGACTCCCGCGGCACGTTTTTTAAAGACGGTATAGGCGATCAGGATGCCGCCGATGCCGGCGGCCGCGGCGAGACCCTGGGTCATTAATTCTTCCGCCAGAGTGCCGTGGGCCGCGGGTGCGGCGATGACAAAGCTCTGATTGATCCAGTCGGCCCACCAATGCAGTCCCCCTAAAGTCGGAGGCGTCTCGACGAAACCGGCGATGAGTGCGAGCACGGCGAGTATGATCAAGGGGATGCGAATCGCACTACCGGGTGCATGGAGCTTGCCCTCATAGGCCTTGCCGAAAAAGGTCATCAAGACCATGCGTGCGCTGTACCAACCGGTGAGCAAGGCTGTCGTGACGCCCAGCATCCAGAGGATATAATGGTGACCGGCAAAGGCGTCCCAAAGAATCGCATCCTTACTGTAAAAACCACTCGTGACCAATGGCAAGGCGGCGAGGGCCGCGGAACCCGCGATAAAGGTCCAGAAGGTCAACGGCAGTTTGCGGCGTAGTCCGCCGAGCTTGCGCATGTCTTGTTCGCCATGGGCTGCATGGATGACGGCGCCGGCGCCCAGAAAGAGCAGGGCCTTAAAAAAGGCGTGCGTGAAGAAATGAAAGATCGCCGCGTCAAAGGCTCCCACGCCGAGGGCCAAAAACATGTAACCGATCTGACTGATCGTGGAATAGGCGAGGACGCGCTTAATATCGTTTTGGCCGATTGCCGTGATGCCGGCGTAAAACGCGGTCACGGCTCCGACGACGGCGACGAGGTACAAGACTTCCGGCGTTGCACTGAAGACCGGTTGCATGCGTGCAATCAGATAGACGCCGGCCGTCACCATTGTTGACGAGTGCAACAGGGCGGAGACCGGGGTCGGGCCGGCCATCGCGTCCGGGAGCCAAACTTGTAACGGAAACTGGGCGGACTTGGCGACCGCTGCGATGAGCAGTAGAAGGGTCACCGTGGTCAGGGCCGCAGGCGATTCACTGGTCATGACCGGGAGCATTTTGAGGACGTAGGGCAGTGACCAGTCATGGACCTGTTGAAAAATAATAAAGAGCGCGATCATGAAGGCGACGTCACCGATGCGGGTCACGTAAAAGGCCTTTTGGGCGCAGCGGACATTCGCGTCATCTTCATACCAAAAGCCGATGAGGAGATAGGAGCAGAGCCCGACGCCTTCCCAGCCCAAAAATAATAACAGCATATCATCCGCCAAGAGCAGGATCAGCATCGCGCCGACGAAAAGATTAAGGTAGGCAAAGAAACGATTATGTCCAGGGTCTTCACGCATGTACTCGGTTGAGTACACGTGAATCAAGAAGCCGATAAAGCAGACGATGCTGACCATCGTCGCGGAGAGTGTGTCCATTTGCAGGCTGAATGTCGGTGTAAAAGCTCCGATGCCTTCGATCCAGGGTCCGTAGCTCTGGTTGATTGCACCGTGACTCAGTTGGGGGAGCTGGAGTGCCGCGATAATACCGGCACCGGCGACGGTGCCGCAGCCGATGGTTCCTGCGAGCGCGCGAGGGATGCGTGAGCCGAAGAGGGCCAGGACGATGAAGCCGACGATTGGAAGTAAGCAGATCAGACCCAGCATGTTATCCTTTCAGCTCCTGTAAGGCGTCCGGATCCAAACGCGGATTACTCTTGTGGACGCGTAAAAAGAGGGCGAGTCCAATGCCGACTTCGATGGCCGCCATGACCAGCATTAATAAGACCATGACTTGGCCGTCGGCCTGTCCCCACTTGGAGCCCGCCCCGACGAAGAGCAGGGCGATTCCGTTGATCATGATTTCGACACCGATCAGAATAAAGAGCAGATTGCGCCGCGCGAGGATGCCGACCAGGCCGATAAAAAAGAAGCCTAAGGAGAGTCCGAGGAGATGAGCTGTGGGGAGACTCGCGATCATGATGGCTTCTTTCCGTTGGTTAAATGAAAGGCCCCGACGAGGCCCACTAAAAGAAACACCGCGACCAGGTGGAGGGTGTAAACATATTCCCCAAATACAGCCTGACTCAATGCATCGACGCCGACTGTCTGGGGCGCTAAATCTTGCGTGTTCGCACGGAGCAGGGTGGCAAACTGAAGGGCCAGAATGCCGGTCAGCAACAACGGCGGAAACCAGCCGCGCAGAATGGCGCCGCGTGATGAGGCCGGAGGGTTGATCATCATGACGACGAATAGGAACAAAACGATGATCGCCCCGGCATAAACAATGATTTCCAAGGCGGCCACAAACGGTGCTCCGAGCGAGAAGAAGAGTATGGCCATCGCGATCAAGACGACAATAAGATAGAGGATGCCGTGCAGGGCCTCGCGTCGGGTGATGGCGAGGAGTGCCGCGGCGAGGCCGATGGCGGCCGTCGTGTAAAATAATGGATTCATGGCATCAGGCTCCTCAAGTCGATCGGCGGCAATTCGTTTTCGCCTTCGCCTTTATTTTTGGCATTCGTGGCGATGCCGGCGACCTTGTAAAAATTATAACCGTGATACTTGCCGGGGCCGTTAATCAATAAATCTTCTTTTTCGTAGACCAGGTTGTTGCGATTGTATTCTCCGAGTTCAACGTCGGGTGTGAGTTGAATCGCATAGGTCGGACAGGCCTCTTCGCAGAGGCCGCAGAAAATACAGCGTGAAAAATTGATCCGAAACCATTCGGGATAACGGCGGCCGTCGCTTTCTCTTTCAGCCGCTTGCATCGCGATACAGTCAACGGGGCAGACGGCGGCGCACAGATAGCAGGAGACGCAGCGTTCTTCGCCATCAGGATCACGCGACAGAATAATGCGGCCGCGATAGCGCGGCGGGAGGACCGGACGTTGCTCGGGATACTGAACCGTATCGGCACGACGTAAGAAGATGTGCTTTAAGGTGACGGCTAATCCTTTGAGTATGCTTAACATAGGTCTACCCCACCCATAACCCAATCACCGCGGTTACCAGGATGTTTAATAAAGCGATTTCGATTAAATATTTCCAGCCAAAGGTCATTAATTGATCGTAACGAACCCGGGGCAGGGTGCCGCGCACCAAGATAAACGAAAAGATCAATACCCCGACTTTGAGTAAGAACCACACGAGGGGGGGCAACCAGGGACCGCGCCAACCGCCGAGGAAAAGCACCGTTGTCATCGCACTGATCAGTAAAATGCCGAGATATTCGCCGAGAAAAAAGAGAGCGAACTTCATGCTGCTGTATTCGGTGTGGAAGCCGCTGATCAATTCGTTTTCAGCCTCCGGTAAATCAAACGGGGTGCGCTTCGCTTCGGCAAAGCCCGCAATGATAAAGATGAGGAAGGCCACCGGCTGATGGACGAGCATGGGAAGATCTTGTGCCAGGACGATCTCGCGGAGGTTAAAGGTGCCGGCCTCCATGACAACGGCGACAACGGCCAGCCCCATCGCTAGCTCGTAACTGATCATCTGGGCGGCGGCGCGAATTCCGGCCAAGAGGGAATATTTATTATTGGAGGCCCAGGAGCCTAGCGTGACACTGTAGACCCCGAGCGACGAGAGCCCTAAAAAGGCCAACAAGCCGACATTGAAATCGGTGATCCACAGGGTTTCCGTAAACGGGACAAAGGCAAAGGCGATCAGGACCGAGATCATGACGATAGTCGGGGCGATGAGAAAGATGAAACGATTGGCGAACGGCGGGATCCAGTCTTCTTTGAACATCAATTTGATCGCATCGGCCAAAGACTGCAAGAGACCCATTGGTCCGACCCGATTCGGTCCAATCCGGTCCTGGATGCCGGCCAATAAGCGCCGCTCGACCCAAACCAGTAAGGGCGCAATCGACATCAAGGCGACGATGACAATCAGTACCTTGAGGATAATGGGCAGTGTCAACGTCATGAGTGCGACTCCAGTCGGGCGGCGACGGGTTGGAGGACGTGGCGGGTCTCCGGGTAGCCCGCAGGAATGATGCCCGTGTCTAGGGGAACGCTAGCGTCGAGGCGCACGCGCAGCTCCGCACTTTGTTGCTGCCAAGAGACCGTGGGGACATCGCCCGCCTTTAAATTCAATTGGGCCGCCGTGTCGGGATGCAGGTCAAGATAGGCGTCCGGTGCCAACTCGGCGATGCTTGCGCTCTCGCGGGAAGTCGATTCCGAGCCGAAGATTTCCGCGGCGGGGATAAGCAGGATTTCCCCTTTCTTTGACGTGGGCGTTTCCCCCTTTGACAAAGGGGGATTAAGGGGGATTTTTTCAGAGTCACCATTTGATTCAATGAGCCGTTTCCCCGCCGGCCCGCCGTGCAAGCCGCGCCCCAATTCAATCTGAAATTTATTGATGGCCTCTTGCGAATTCCAGCCCGGGGCCCAGAAACGCGGGATGAGACTCGATGGAGGTTCTTCGGGGCTGCCTTCCATGGAAAAACTCAAGGGGGTCTCGTCATCCTCGGGCGGACGCAGATGCTCGCGCACGTCCCGGATATCCGGCATGGCCGTGCGCCCACTGAAGCGATGGCTCAGACGGCCGATTTTTTGGCCGTGCAGTTTAAATAAGGCGGGCGGGGCAATCTCCAGGGCCGGCCGAAAGACGGGCTTTCGTTCCGCCAGGTCCGTCAATACGTCTTCCGGATGGGGCCAAAGTGCGGACCGTGTTTCCCCGGACCGGTTAGGGAGGTCGCGGAGAACTTCCCAGGCCTGCGGAACCCACGGTTCCGGCAAATAAACTTGGAAGGCCCGGCCCGCCCGGCCTTCCGCGTTGACCCAGGTGCCATTGCTCTCAGTGGGCGTCGCGACGGGAATAACCTCGGTGGCCAGCGATGTCAGTACCGATTCGGAATGATCCAAGACGAGGAGCCGGTCGAGTTTGGCATGAGCGGCTTGCAGGCTTTTACCGTCATCGATGCGATCGAGGAGATCGTTTTCGAGTACGATCAGGCGTTGGCTTTTTCCCGTTTCGATGCGGGTCAGGATGTCGGCCACGGAGTGACCGCCGATGAGGCCGATTCCGAGCGTGTTGGCTTCCGGAAAGGCGATCAGAAATCGGGCTTGTTTGCCTTGATCCGTTAATGTCTGAGTCAGTTGGCCGGCCTGTTGCAATAGCGCGCTCAGTCCATGGTTGAAGCCCACGATGATAAGCGGGCGGGTGGCCGCCTGCAATGCGCTGGTCACTTGGGCTTCAAAACTGTCTTTGGCGCCGGTCCCCGCCGTTATCGATTCCGTGGCATGAAGAAGTTCAGTCGGAGTCAATGATTGTCGGGCCGTTGCCACGGCATCCAGTGCGGTCCCCCGTGACGATGCAATCCAGAGTGAGGCCCCTTTTTTAACGGCCTGACGAATTGACAAATCGTGCCGTGGAATTTCGTTGGTGACGTCGCAGCCGATCACGAAAATAGCGTCGGCGGATTCGATATCCGGGAGTGTCGGCGTGGTGATATTCTCTTGTTGGTAAATCGTTGCGCCGACGTTCACCAGTTCATGCTGGACGCCGGATAGTCCATTGGAAAAATTCTCTTCACCGACCAGTTGCATCAAGGCGTAGTTTGCCTCCAGCGAGGCACGCGGCGAACCGATGCCGACGACAGGAGCCTCGTCGCGGCAAAAGTCTTGAATGATTTGCCAGGCGGCCTGTCGATCATCCACATGGTGGGACCCGCCTTTTTGGATTTGGGGTTCACGGAGTCGATCATCGGAGTTATTGAAACCGAAACCGAAGCGGCCCCGGTCGCAAATAAAGTAGCCATTGACTTCTTCGTTGTACCGCGGCAGGACGCGGCGCAGTTCGCCGTAGCGGGCGCCTGGTATCGTGTTACAGCCGACGCTGCATTGGGTGCAGATGGAGGGGGCGGTCGCCTGATCCCACTTGCGCGTGTAATTCGAGCGGAAGGTCTTGTCGGTAAAAACGCCGGTCGGGCAAATATCAATGAGGTTGCCCGCAAAGGGATTTTCGAGCACGCCGTCTTCCGTGCGACCAAAATAAACGTCGTTGTGTTGTCTCATGACGACGAGATCATGTCCGCCCGCGTAGTCTTGATAATAGCGGACACAGCGATAACATTGGATGCAGCGGTTCATCTCGTGGTTGATGAGCGGGCCTAAATACTGATTGGCATGCGTTTGTTTGGGGCCGCGGTGACGGCGGGTGCGATGACCGGTCATGACCGTCATGTCCTGGAGGTGGCACTCGCCGCCTTCATCGCAGACCGGGCAATCGTGAGGGTGGTTGATCATCAACAACTCAACGACCATCTTGCGGAGCGCCGCGGCCTGCGGGTCTTCGATCGAAATCCTCTTGCCATCGGCAACCGGTTCCATACAGGACATGATGATACGTCCGTCCTTGTCGTCTTCATCCTTGTAGGTCTTTACCGCGCACAGGCGGCACGAACCGACGGACCCCAGTGCCGAGTGATAGCAAAAATAGGGGAGATCGAGGCCGTTATCCAGGATGCCTTCGAGGCAATTGCGCCCTTCGCCGACTTCGTATTCTTTTCCGTCTATCAATAACTTCGGCATGCTTATAATTCCGTTCCGAGCAGGTGCGCTTCAAAGGCCGGCCGAAATTTCTTTACGGCACTGACCAGCGGTCCCATTGCACCGAGTGCAAGGGCGCAGAAAGCGTTGCGTCCCAAGAGCGGGCCTTCTTCGAGGACGATACCCAGCTCTTCCATTTGGCCGTCTCCCTGGAGGAAGGCCCGGATGATATCGCGCATCCACGGCAGCCCTTCGCGACAGGGTGTGCACCACCCACACGATTCTTGTGCAAAAAATTCCATTAAGTTGGCGGTGTAGCCGACGATGTCCGTCTTGTCGTCCACGACCATCACCGCCGCGGTCCCCAGGCGATTGTTGATGGCTTCGAGGCCGGTAAAATCCATCGGCACATCAAATTCATCCGGGGTCAGAAAGTCCGTCGAAGCCCCGCCTGGAATGATGGCCTGAATGCCGTAGCCATCTTGCATGCCTCCGCATTGCTCTTCAATGATCTCAATCAGGGGAACCCCCATCGGAAGTTCGTAACAACCGGGTCGCTTGACGCGGCCACTGACGCCGAAGATCTTGGTGCCGGAATCGGTACGCAGACTAATGTCGCGGAACCAATCGTCACCGTTGAGCATGATGTGGGGGAGGTTGCAGAGGGTTTCGACGTTGTTGACGATGGTCGGTTTGCCCCACAGTCCTTGTACCGGAGGAAAGGGGGGCTTGCTGCGCGGATTGCCGCGCTTGCCCTCTAACGCATTGAGCATCGCGGTTTCTTCGCCGATGATATAGCGCCCCGCACTGCTTTTGACATATAAATCAAAATCGAGTCCGGACCCGAGGATGTTTTTACCTAAATAACCCTTAGCATAGGCCTGTTCAATCGCTTGCTTGAGGCGTTTGACGCCGACATGGTAGGCCCAGCGCACGTAGATATAACCGATGTTCATATCCATCGCGTAGGCCGCGATGATCATGCCTTCGATGAGTTGGTGAGGATCGTTCTCGATGAGCAGGCGATCTTTAAAAGTTCCCGGTTCCATCTCGTCGCAGTTGCAGATAAGGAACTTGGGCTTTGGCGAATCGGGTCCCTGGGGGACAAAGCTCCATTTCATCCCGGTCGAGAAGCCCGCCCCGCCGCGGCCCCGCAAATCGGATTCTTTGACGACGCGAATCAAATCCGCGGGCGCATGCTTGAAAACCTTTTTGAGTCCCTCATAGCCGCCGCTCTTTTCGTAGTCGGCGATATCGAGGACGGGTTGGCCCGCCGCGCGCATGCGTTTTAATAAAACGAGTTTTTCTTCCATTTCCCTTACGGGCGCAGCGAGCGGCGCCCCTACTCCTTTTCTTTCGCCAAGATCTGCTCGATCTCTTCCAGTTTAATTTTGCTACACAACTTTTTGCCGACCAGCATGCTCGGGGCTTGGTCGCAATTGCCAAGGCAGACGATGGGCAAGAGGGTGAATGCCCCATCTTCGCTGGTCTCGCCCATTTTGACCTTGAGTAATTCTTGGAGTCGCTCGCGGATTTCCGGTTCGCCCATCGACCAACACACGGCACTGTTGCAGAGGTGAATCACTTTTTTGCCGACGGGTTGGCGGTAGATGAGGTTGTAGAAGCTGGCGACCGATTCTAGTTCGTCCGCACTGATTTCCAGGAAGTCAGCGGCATCCTGCATCGTTTCCGGTGAGATCCAACCGCGCTTTGCCTGCAGCCAGTTCAGCACGGAAATCTTTGCCGCGTGGCGGTGCACGTAGCCTTCGACTTCGTGCTCCAGTGCTGCTTTTTCTTCTTCCGTTAACATTTCTTACCTATCTATATCCGCTAAGACGTAATCCAGGCTTCCCAAGACCGTGAGCAGGTCGGCGACTTGATGGCCGCGGACGAGCATGGGGAGCGTCTGCAGATGATTAAACGACGGGGTCCGAATGCGGAGTCGGTACGGCGTCGTCCCCCCGTCACTGACAATAAAATAACCGTTGTTGCCCTTGGGCGCCTCGATCGAGGCATGAGCGCCGCCGATTGGATAACTGAAGCCCCAGCTCACGCCGAGAAAGTGGTGGATGAGACTCTCGATGTCCTCCATTGTCTCCGCCTTCTTGCCCGGAACGGCCAGCGGGTGATCCGCGATATAATCACCCGGCTCGATACGGTTCATGACCTGATCAATGATGCGCAAGGATTGCCGGACCTCTTCGATGCGCACGGTGCAGCGGGCGTATGAGTCGCCCGCGGTTGCAGTCGGAATATCAAAGTCGTATTCGTCGTAACCGCTATAAGGACGTTTTTTTCGAAAATCCCAGTCGAGACCGCACGAGCGGAGATTCGGTCCGGTGACCCCCCATTCAATCGCTTCCTGTAACGTGTACACGCCGACGCCCTGGGTACGGGCCTTAAAGATGCCGCTCTTGGGCATCAAGGTGACGAAGTCGTCGATGTTTTTTTGTAATTGTTCCGCGAAGGTCTTAACCATGACCTCCCACCCGGTCGGCAGATCTTGCGCAACGCCACCGATGCGGAACCAGTTGGGATGCATGCGGTCTCCCGTAATCGCCGCGACGATGTCGAAGATACGTTCGCGATCCTTGAAGGTCCAAAACACCGGCGTCATCGCGCCGACGTCATGACCGTAGGTGCCGAGCCAGACGAGGTGACTGGCAATGCGATAGAGTTCGCACATTAGTACGCGGATCTGTTGCGCACGTTGCGGGACGCGGATGTCAGCGAGTTTTTCGACGGCCAAGAGGTAGGCGAGGTTGTTGTTGACGCCGCCCAAGTAATCGATGCGATCCGTGTAGGGAATAAAAGTATGGAAGGTCTGGCGTTCGCCCATCTTCTCCGCGCCACGGTGGTGAAAGCCGATGTCGGGGACGATGTCGACAATCTCTTCGCCGTGCAGCCTTAAGATCATCCGCAGCACGCCGTGGGTTCCCGGATGGTTCGGGCCGAGATTGAGATACATGTATTCACTGTCAGAGTCTTCCGTGTCGTTGGGCAGTCCCCATTCTTCAGGACGGAAAGTCAGCGCGTCTTCGTGTTGTTTGTATTCGGCTTCGCTCTGCATGTAGGCCGGCAGCTCGGTTGCGCGCGCGGGATGATCCTTGCGCAGCGGATGGCCGACCCAATCCGGCGGATTGAGAATGCGGCGCAGGCAAGGATGGTCTTCAAAGGTAATCCCGAACATATCCCAGGCCTCACGTTCGTACCAATTGGCGGCCGGCCAAATGTCGGTGACGCTGGGAACACTCAGTTGATTTTCGCTTAGGGGAACTTGCAGCCGGATGTCGCTGTTCCGTTGGTACGAGAGCAGGTGGTAGACGACGCTGAAGTCTTCGCCGTCGACCTTGCCTTGGCGGCGGGAGCGCTCGTCAATCGCGGTCAGGTCGTAAAAGGCCTGGTAGGGGCGGTCAACCTCGCTCTTTAAAAAACTCAAGATGGGTTTGCATTGATCCGCCGCGACTTTCAGAGTGGGTAGCTCGTCTTGATATGTGACGCGTTCCAGCTCCGTCTCGGGAAAACGCTTTTTGAGGGTCTCGACTATCGTATGATCATGTTCCACTTTTATGACTTCCTCTTGAATCCCTTCATCCACTTAAACAGCGGCGGCCGACTATCCGGAGCCGCCAACAACCCTTGCTTCTTGCGCTCGGCCCGCTTCTCGATCCGGTTGACCGGGCCTTCCCAGGCCGGGCGCTTGCCGTCGGGTTCGATGACCCAGGAGAGTGGGCGGTGTTCGCTGCCGATCTTGTCGCGTAGCAGCAACAGCCCTTCCATAAAGGCCTCGGGCCGCGGCGGGCAGCCGGGGATGTAGACATCCACGGGCATGAAACTGTCGACGCCCTGGACGACGCTATAAATATCGTACATGCCGCCGGAATTGGCGCAGGAGCCCATCGAGATGATCCAGCGCGGTTCCATCATCTGGTCGTAGAGCCGCTTGATGACGGGGGCCATCTTTTTGAAGACGGTTCCCGCGATGACCATGAGATCGGCCTGGCGCGGCGTGCCGCGCAGGACTTCCGCTCCAAAGCGCGCGACGTCGTGCCGGGAGGTCAGCGAGGTCATCATTTCCACGTAACAACAAGACAGGCCGAAGTTGAACGGCCAGATCGAATTCTTGCGGCCCCACTTGACCAGGCTGTCTAAGGTCGAGAGGATCACGCCTTGACTGACGTTCGCCGCTTCGGCGCTCGGTAGCTCTTCGCCGGGTTGAATCCGCTGGCTTGCCGGAGGCATCAAGGGGTTCATCGCCGCACCTTCTTGTTGATGATCTCCAGGCCGCCCTTTTGCCAGGGGTAGATGAGCCCGGCGAGCAGCAGGACGATGAAGATCGTGACATGGGCCAAGCCGGCCCAACCCGCCTGCTTGTAGCGGTAGGCCCAGAGCAGGATGAAGGCGACTTCGAGATCGAAGATCAGAAAGAAGATCGCAATGCGGTAGAATTGGATCGGAAAACGGTTGCGCGCGCCGCCGGTCGGGACGATGCCGGACTCAAAGACCTCGTTGCGGGCCCCGCCGCGGTGGCGGCCGCCGAGCAGCCAAGTAATGAGTAAGACAGTCGCGGCCAGAGCGAGAACGACGGCGATGTAGAAGATGAAAGGCCCCAGCATTTCCATAAGATTTGGACAAGCTCCCTAGTTTACCGCTCGATTGTGAAACGGACCGCGACCAGAACACTAACATTCTCGCGCAGATACACACGTTATTGGGGTAAAAAAGCGGGCTGAAACTACCGTTTGCGGGGGCTTGATGTCAAGGAGATGGGTCAGGTGATGACGCACTATGTCGATGAGCTAATTAATTGGAATCCCTAGCGGAAAAACGATTGACAATTATCCACAGGTCGCTCATAACAGGGCCCGATTTTCGCTTTGGGTCCCCGTGCGAGGGGCGGCGTTGCCGCGGCGCGGGGAAGAGCGATTATCTTTTTATGACGGTTAACCAACAAGGCTATAAAAACAGCCCTAATCGACGCGAGGTGGGGAGATTTGTCTCAATTAGGCACCCATTTCATCGCCGAGTTCTGGGAATGTCCAGGCGAGGTCTTGAACGATCACGATCGTTTACGTGACTTGACTCACGAGGCGGCGATGTCCGCCCGTGTGACTGTGCTTAACAGTCAGTTTCACCAGTTTTCCCCCCATGGGGTGACTGGAATTCTTCTCTTATCTGAATCCCATTTATCCATTCACACTTGGCCGGAACGTGGTTATTGCGCGACGGATTTATTTACCTGTGGTGATCCCGTCGCGGCCCGTGATGCCTTGTTGGAGTTGGCCAGTCGCATGGGGGCGGGTCGTGTTGAGCTTCAAACTATCGCCCGCGGGTGTACCGGTGCGATCGCCAACCTGAGTGTTGAAAGTCGCATCCTCTATCCGCCGTTTCAGTGGACACCGGCGCCGGCGACGCCAGCGCTGCACCGAGCCCATGTCACCGAAGAGTAACGAAAAGACCGTTTATACCGGCTTTGAAGGCGAGCGGAGTGGCTATTACTTCGACGTCCGCGAGACCCTCTTTGATCAGCAGAGTGAGTTTCAGCGGGTCCAGATCGTCGACACCTACGATTATGGAAAAATTTTATTGCTTGAAAACGAAGTCATGACGACGGATTGGGACGGTTTCGTCTATCCGGAGATGCTCATGCATCCGGCCCTGATGAGTCACGCGGCGCCGCAGTCGGTAGCGATCATCGGCGGCGGTGACGGCGGTGCGGTGACCGAGACCTGTCGGCATCCCGATGTCGAATCGGTGCAGCTCTGCGAAATCGACGAACTGGTCGTGACCGCCTCACGCGAATTCTTTCCCAAGCTGGCCGCCGGGCTCAACGATGAGCGTGCCCGATGCTTTTACGAAGAGGGCGGGGCGTGGTTGCAGAAGAATCCCGCGAGCTTCGATGTGTTGGCGGTTGACGGGACGGACCCGATCGGTCCCGGCGTGCAACTCTTTGAAGAGGCGTTTTATCAAACGTCGTTGGCCGCGTTGAAGCCGGGCGGTATCTTTGTGCAGCAGGTCGAGAGCCCGTTTTATTGTGCGCCGCCTAAAAAGACGGTCTTTGATTTGAGTTTCCCCGAGATCATCCAACGCGCGCGGGCGGTGTTTCCACGCGTGCACGTCTACACCGCGACGATTCCGCTCTACATCGGTGCGCTCTGGTCCTTCATGATCGCCGGCGACGAAAACCTGTCGATCGATCCGCGTCCCGAGCGCTGGGAAAAGATCCAGGGCCAGACGCGTTACTACACCCCGGAAATTCATCGGGCGGCCTTCGCGCTGCCGGCCTTCGTGCGCGAGTTGATTTAATAACAACTGCAGCTGATATCTCTAATAATTTCAATGTTGTATGCTTAATCTCGCTGAGACTCCTGTTTTGTTTGAACCAGCTGCGTACGCGCCTCGTCTAAATTAAGGTGAGGAGGGAATCATGCCTAAACGGATTATCGCGTCCCTAGCGGCGGCGTTCATATTGGTCAGCCTGATGGGCTGCTTCGGGATTCGGCATCGGCATCACCGGCATCACTATGGGCACCATCACCACCACGGGCATCACTACGTGGGTCACTACCACGGTCGTCATTATCATCGTCATGGCCCCTACTACAAACGCCATCACCATCGGCGCTATCCGTATCGCTACTGGTCGCACCGGCATTATTAAGTTGTTGGCGCGGGTGGCGTTCCGAGCCCTTTGGAACGACACAGAAGTCGCAGCCAAAGGGCGAGGGCACGACAGGACCCGCGCACTCACTGCATCCATTTGTTATGAAATATTAACGGCCGCTTAGCACATTTGTTTCGACCATGCCGATTCATAGGGGCATGAGCTCCTTTCTCTTGCCGGCCGGCTACCAGTTTATACCGGGTGGACTCTTTATGGGGCACACCCTTGCGCCCTTCGGTATGAAGATGACGCCCGTGACCAACGCGGAGTGGCAGGAATCGTTAGATGTCATCGCGGGTCCGGACCGCGCGCTTTTGTTGGAGCACGACTGGCAGAGCGGTGCGACGCAACTCCTCAAGCAGGGACCGGACTATGAGACATTGATGGGCGGACCCGTGCTGCCCGGACGCAGTCGTTATGATGACCAGGGCAGTTTCAATCCATCCGATCTCATCATCTTCGGCGCGCAGATCCTCGTGCGGCTCGAGAATCGTCCTGCTTTTCGCTACGATGAAATGAATCGCCGTTTTAGTGACCCTAAGCAACCGGTGCTGGGCATCAGTTATTTCCACGCCAAGGCCTGGTGTCTCCTCTCCAGTCTGGCAAGTGAGGGGCAGTATCAATATGATCTCCCAACTGATGCCCAGTACCACTTCGTCGCGAGCGAAGGCGGCACCAAAGAGTATGGGACCGAGACCGGAACGGTGCGTGATCCCGCGGGACGCAAGCTAGCGCACCTTGATGAGAATCCCCAAAACAGCAGGTATCATGGCATGGGCTCGACGGTGGCCGTCGATGATGCGCGCTATGTACAAGACTTACCGTTTCAAGTGCAGTCGACCGGCAACGTATTTCGGTGGATGCGCTTCAATGAGCGCTTCAACCGTTCCGAGACTTATCCTTCGGGTGCCTATGGTCGTCGTGGCGGTTCGTGGAACGCGCCGCTAATTACCGGCCGCGCCGACTATCGCGCAAGCAGCCGACCCGATCAACGGTCCCCCGACTTGGGCTTTCAACCGGTCGTGACGAATAAGATCCTCGCTGCGAGCCGCAAACTCATTACTCATTCCAAGGGGATCATCATCGACGATTAGTAGCGTCATCAAATTGACGTTTTTTAATAAAATAAGACCCTCGAATGACGACTGAATGAGTCAGGCTTCGTTGTTTTTCAGTATGGCTATTGCGCTGATTCAGTATGCATCAGAGTTTGCGGGATATTGTAAGGTGGATAAAAATTCGCCGTATTCCTTCATTCATTTCAGGACTACAATTTTTTTATGGATTGAAGGGGGTGAGGGGGGATGAAGCACTTTCCTTTATGTCTGTTGGCGATCGTAGCGGTCTTGTTTATCGCACCGCAACTGTCACCGGTGCACGGCGGTTCATTTAATCAAAGTTTATCAATCAACACGCCAGCTCCATGTGACTACGTCGCACGCCGCGGTTGCTGCTCGTGGCACGGCGGCGTGTGCGGATGTCACAAAGCATCCGATCGCATCCGTTGTTGCGATGGGACCTTGAGTCCGACGTGTACGTGTAGTGGGTATTGAGTAAGGAGAGAATATGGGTTGGAGGGGTGCACTGCGTTCATTAAATTCTCTGTCCAAAGAAATGGATCGAGAGGCGAGACGTCGACGAAAAGAGCAGGAAGCAATAGATGCTGGAGTCATAGTTGCTGAATATCTGAGCTATATTGAACGATTAACATCTGTGCATAAGAGCGTATCTGCACCTATTGATTGGGAGCTAATAGCTTCTAAGCCTGCGCCTGATAAACCTCAGAGGTCTACTGTCCATGAAAAGAAAGCGGTGAAAAAATCATTAGAGTATAAACCAGGTTTTATTGATCGGATTTTAGGAAGAGAAAAGAAAGTAAGGAATAAACTTACTTCAAAGATAGAGAAGGCTATTAATAAAGATGAGAATATCTATCAAAATTTATTTGTAAACTACAAAAAGGAATTCAATGAATGGCAAGAAAAGCACAATTTAGCAAGATCCGTAATTGAAGGAAAAACAGAGGCCTATGTTGATGCTATTGAGAAATTCAAGGGTCTGACGGATATCGCGGAATTGGGTACGCAGGTTAATTTCCGAACTATTAATTCTAAAGCGATAACAGCAACACTTAACATTCACGGGAGGGATATAATTCCTGAGGAGGAAGTCAAACAGCTAAAAAGCGGTAAACTGTCTGTTAGGGATATGCCCAAAACTAAATTTAATGAGTTGCATCAGGACTATGTTTGTAGCTGTTTGCTGAGGCTTGCGAATGAGCTTTTTTCATTGCTTCCAATTGATAAAATACTTGTAACGGCACGTGATGAATTACTAAATACGCAGACAGGTTATCTTGAAGATCAGCCTATCGCCTCTGTTTATATACCAAGAGAAACTCTAAGTAAGCTTAAACTGGATTTCATTGACCCTTCTGACTCTATGAACAACTTTGTACATAAAATGAATTTTAAGAAAACAGCGGGTTTTAGTTTAATTCCTAAAGCCAGTCTCTTAGAGTTAGAGGAATTATGCTATTCTGAACCTAGTATTAATTGTAGTGGGGAAGCCACAAATCTCTAGCTTTATTGAGGACTATAGGTCTGCAATGAAAATTTCTAAGGTTTCTGAGAAAACTTTTGAATTAAATTTTTGCAGTTCACTAAATTTCCTTCATCATAACTGGATATCTTGGATCGGATTAACGCAGAAGCAAGAATCGCAGTTTGGATTTGATGCACTGGCTCGGCATTTATGTGGACCATTCAATCTGTTTGTTCTCCAATTTAAGGTCATTGCCAGATCAATCAGGAAGCGTGATAATGCCTTCATTTACAAAACGGCTTCGTCACAACTGTCATCTCTTATTAGAGTTGCAGATGGAAGAAAAAGGTTTGTTTACTATGTATTGTCTTTGATCGTATCACCTGGAGAATTATTTAAACTCAAGTTGCCAAATCCACCTGTAGTAATTTTTGATGTAACCGATATTCAGGGTAGGCTTTCTATGAAGCAAGATAGCCACACAATTGAATATATTCCTTCAATTGACCCTGCGTTTGTAAGGATTAAATCAGAGATTAAAAAAGTGCCAATTATTCCATTTAGCAAATTTATCGGTGAGATAGAAAAGGCTGGAAGCGATATGGTAAGGCAGAACTTGAGTTATAGAGTCGGTGAGGGAAAACACCTATTTGGAAGGGGCAGAGCTATGGGTATCTATTGCCCTAGGCGGTAGTGCTGAATTCCATGAATTTTCCATTCATCTATCTGTATCGTGGCCGGCAGTGTGTTTTTATAAATTGATCTATGACTGAATTTTCTCTTTCTCAAATTATCGATGCTAAGGGTCAAGGTATTGTTACACTTAAGCTTGCAGGGAAATATCTGAGCGCTCAGTTATTTGGCACGCACGATAGAACGCCAGATATAGATGGTGTAATTCACTTGAGGTATCGTGTGGACGAAGATCTACATAGAATACTCCATTTTCAATTAAAAAGTACGCAGAACCTAAAAAACAACCATTTTTACTGCAGGCGAGATATTTTAGATTATCTTTCTTCAGCTAATACACCTACTTTGCTTCTTGTCGCTGATGTATCTAGAGAAAGACTATATTGGTACTATCTTTCAGGGGAAGAAAGGGAGTTACTTAATCTTGATAGTGATAAAAGGGGGAGGAAACTCGATTTAACAGATAAAGAAATCCCTGATAATCTTGCGGAGATTACAGAAAAGTGGTTTGAGATTGCAGGGAGAAGTCGACCGCCGCAATTGCCTCCGCTCGCTACTTCTGCTGATGCTCAAGTTGTAATGCAGCCTGCCTCATCATTGGTTGGGAAGCGAGAAGCTAATTTAATTATAAAAAAAGTAGAAGAAAATATAAATAATAAGAATGTATCGGATCTCATTGAAGAGTTAAGTCTTCTTAATAAGTCAACTGCTTCTGAACGGCAGAAGTACGCGTATCATATACATGTAGGAAATGTTTATATGACACATGGGTTTCTGTCGAAAGCTCAAGCATCTTATGTGAAAGCTATGCGCTACCGAGGTAGTGATATGGTTGCTATTAATAATCGTGCTCTAGCATATGCCTTAGATGATAATGATGACAGAGCGTTAAAGCTATTAAAGAGATATAAGGGCGATAATCCGAAAAACGCGTCATATTGGGTATGTTTGGGAATAGCGCATGTTGGTAAGGCTAAGAATTCAAGAAGAAGTAAATATCATCTTAGGCAGGCAAAAGAAGCGTACGAGAAGGCAAGAAAGCTAGATTCAAAGGATGATAATATCGCATTTAACTATCTCAGATGTCTTGAGCTGATTAACGATGAAGATCAATTGAGGAAATGGGAGCAGGTCTGTGAAGAGAAATATTTATCTAACCCTTTGATAAGGAATCATTTAGCTATTAAGCGATTCAAGCTCTTCAGGGAAACGCTGCAGAATAAATTTTTGAAAGAAATGGGTGATCTTATTAGACCAGCATTCGAAGAAATTGCAACATTTGATGCCGATGACAATGTCGTAATGAAAATGCCTTTTGGGGAGTATACCGCGCAAACCTATAGGCCTATTCTAGATAATATGGCCGTATATTTATATCACTCACATAAGACTCAGAAGGCTGAAAATATTTGGAAAGCTTTGTTGCTGGATTCCGATCAATATGAAAGTGCTCATCAAAATATGGGCATGATTAGATTGTCTGAAGGCAATTTTGAAGAAGCTGTAGAGCATCTTGAGAAGGCAAAGTCGAATCCAGAGTTTCGTTATCAAACTCTAGCGGGCGCGTTAATGGAAAGTGTGAGGGCTAGAAGGGAGATTGGAGGATACATTCTTATACATAGGATTAAAGAGGCTGCTAGATATTTCAAGAAAGCGTACGAGAAAGAGAAACTTTTGTATCTTAAGGTTAATGAAGCAGCTTGTCGGCTTTACTATGATGTTGAATCGGCAAAAAGAATATTAAGCAGAGTGTTAGAGATTGATCCCAATCATTATTTAGCCAGATTAAATTGGGATTCTATACAATACGATAAATCGAGAAATTGGAAGGTATTTAGGCGTAAAATGGAGTCTCTTACCGAGAAGCATCCTGATGAGTATGTTCATTTGTTTGTGCTTGCTTCACACTTTAAGAAGAGAGGTGAATATGATGTTGCTGAAGAGACTTATGATAGCGCAATGCTTAAATTGATGAGTAATAATCATAGAATCGAAGATATGATGGCTCAGGGACTGATTCTTGAATTTACTGATTTTTTAGAGAAGATCGGTAATTTAAAGAAAGCTATGAAGATATTGAATCAATGCGTTAAGAATCTGAGCTTTACTGATCGGTTGCAAGCAAAGCTAAGTGAGATGACATTTCATAGCCATGGTCTGTGAGTGTCTCGCTAAACTCGAACAAGCCTTATTAAACGCCGGCATCAAAGAGACGTATCGCGGCCAGGCCTGGTCGCAGAACTGTCGCGAGTGGGTGTACTTTGATTGCGTCTTAGATCTGCCAAGTCTGCGCGAGCGCTTTGGCTTAAGCGATCTCGTCAAAGACCATGAACATCGTGGAACCCATGACGGGAGCGAGCGGGGTTTTGTTTGTTCCGAATGTCAGGACGGCGTGATGGGCGTGCATCCGAGTCAAAAGAGGTCGGATACGTTTAAATAGACGTGGCTTTGGAGAAAATTAATTTATAAGAATCTCCGGTAATCAACGCCAAAGGCCTTGGCAAATTTTTTGGCTGTAATTTTGCCAATGGAACGAAAGCCACGCTTCATTTCTGAAATATGTCCCTGAGGAATGCCGGTGGCTTTCTCAAGCTTCTTTTGAGTCCACTTTTGCAAGTCCATATAAGTCATTAGAGCCGCTTGAGGCGTATCGATATCCGGATCGAGTTTTTTTAATTCGGCCTGTAGCTCTTCAATCGGATGGATATCGTCGACCTCGCGGCGAATCGACTCCGCAATCGCCTTGCGCACGTCGGCACTAATTTTGTTGGGGATGGAAACCTTGATCTTTCCCGCAGACGTTGAAACGGTCATTGTTTTACTCATTTTTTATACGCGCCTTCCCTTGTCGTGACTTCAATAATCTCAATAATCAATATCCCATGAAAAACTTCGAAAATGAGACGATGTCGATAATCAATCTTAAGCCGCCAATAATCTCTTAGTTGTCCTTCCATTCGTTTTGAATCCCACACTTTTGGCGCAGGTCCTTCGAGTTCGAGATCTTTAATGGCAGCATAAAGTTTCCTTCTTGATGACGGCCTTAGCGTCTTAATGACTTTGAATAATTTATTCTTATTTCGAAATTTAACCGTCCATTTCATCGCGAGGGCTATACCCTATGCAGTCTCTAACGGCAATTAAATAATATACCATATATGGTATATCGTCAATGAGGCCTTCAAGGTTGTGCTCAATTGTTAGTTTAATCTTAATCGGCTGAAATCATTGACCTTTTAAGAGGGTCCAGTGACTTGCTATTGCCGATTCTTGACTCCGACATATTGTTTGCCGTCAAAGTCTTCGAAGAATTGATCAATCGCCGGATGCTTGATGGGCGCCGCTTCGGTGTCCGGTTCGAGGTGGCGCTCCGCGACGTAGGTCATATTCGCAGTATTGTCCGGGAGGACGTGATACCACGGTTTGTCCTTCGGCGGCCGCGACTTGGCGACCTCTTCGTACCATTCGTCACTGGCCTCAAAGACCGGATCGACGTCGACGATGACGCCGCGATAGCCGAACTTGCGGTGGTGAACGAGCTGGCCGATCTGAAATTTGGCTTCGTAAATCTCCACGGAGTGCCTCCAGCCCCCGGTCATAGGGGACTCGGTGGAATAACTCAAGACTCAACCGCCGAAATGTTGTATGTTGCGCCCTATGGAAACAGCCAACTATTGGAAAAAATGTAGCGTCTGTAAAAAGGAAATTGGTTTCAATGCGCCTTATCAAGTCTGCTCGGTCAGTACTTGTCAGAGTAAACGGACGGGCCTGACCTTTTGTTCGGTCGAGTGTTGGGACTCGCACTTAGGCTTCGCGAATCATCGCAGCTCGTTCGCCGAGGAACGCCGCTCACCGTCGCAGCAGGCCTATCAGCAGGAGGTCGCGGCGGAACGCGCGAATCCGACCCTACCGCGGGAGGAGGATAAACCCGCCGCGCGCCGTATCATTGCACGCTCGGAAGCGCCGGCGCCCGCTCCCGGCAAGATTCAGACCGATACTTTGGTGGTCGTGTCCAAGGTAAAAAAACTGATCAAGGAACAGTCGGGCTACAATACCAGCCAATGCGCGATCGACGCCTTGACCGAAAAGGTGATTGAGGAATGTCTCAAGGGCATCACCGAAGCGCGCCAAGCGGAACGCAAGACGGTGATGGGCCGCGATATCAAGTAACGCTTATTTACGCGCCATGATCGCCCAGGTGCTTGAGGGCATCCAGACTTCTTCGCCGCGCAGGTATTGTTTCATCAATTCCCGCAGCTCGCGCCGAATTTCAGGGAGTTGCTTTTGCCCTTCCGCTTCCGCTTCACGGATAATCTCACCGGAAGGTCCGACGAGAATCTGATAATCGATTGCTTCTTCGAGGCTGGTGCCGACACAGACGTCCGCATCGATGCGTTCAAACAGTTCCACATTATCGAAACCGGCCGCCTGCAACATCGCGCGATCGGTCTCTTCGTTGCCCCATGAAAAGGGCCCGGGTCCACAGGTTTTGGCCTGATCACCCGGCGGGGGCAGGTACTTCAAGGCGATCTCCTTGGCGAGCCGCCAACAGGGATTCTCTTGGAGTGAGCGCCACACGATGAGCCCGAGTTTGCCACCCGGCTTGAGTGCGCCGTGCGCGTTCTTCAACGCCATGACGGCGCTTTGAAAAAACATGATGCCGAAGCGAGAGAAGGCGACGTCAAAGCTGTCGGCGGGGAGCTCTTGCGTCATCGCGTCGCCGAGGAGGTATTCGACGTTGGTGACGCCGGCGGCGGCTTGTTCTTGCTGGGCAATTTCTAAAAAAGCCTCAGTGCAATCAACGCCTACGACCTTGCCGCTCGGACCGACGAGTTGACTGATCTCAAGACAGGTCTCGCCGTAACCGCAACCGATGTCCAGCACCTGATGGCCCGCTTCAATACCAAATTTAGGGAGCGCAATGTCGCTGTGGATGCCGCCGTTGCCGGAGAGCAGGTGTCGAAAGCGATTCCACTTCGGGACCAGGATCTCGTTCCAACAATTGATAAAGTCGTCGTTTTGGGCAGTGTCTAAGCTCATCGGCGGATCGTACTATCCGAGCGGGGGCCCGTCACCGCCGGGCGATTGACTTAGTGCGTGCCTCATGTTTGGGTGGCGGTCATGTACATTGCCATGAACAAATTCAAAGTTGTCGACGGTCAAGGCGCGGCGTTCGAGCAGATGTGGCAGCAGCGTGAAACCTATCTCGATGACGTGCCGGGCTTTCAAACGTTTCATCTGTTGAAGGGCGGCGATGGAATATACATCTCGCACTCGACCTGGGAGAGCGCCCAGGCCTTTCAGGCGTGGACCGAGTCCGAGGCCTTCCGCAAGGCCCACGCTCAGGGCGGTTCCAAGGGCCTGCTCGCCGGGCCGCCGGAATTTTCCGGTTATGAGGTCGTATTGTAAGCCTGTTGCCAGAGATACGGCGAAATCCGCTTATTCGACGCTGCGATAGAAGAGCATTGCATTTCTTATTGATATCAATTAGTTCCGACGCTACAGTTTCGTGGCGCTTAGGGCGCAAGAGGGCGAGTAGCTCAGTGGGAGAGCACCTGGTTTACACCCAGGGGGTCGTAGGTTCGAAACCTACCTCGCCCACATGGGCAACTCTTGAGCGGGGTGGTAGTTCAGTTGGTTAGAATGCCGGCCTGTCACGCCGGAGGTCGCGGGTTCGAGTCCCGTCCACCCCGCTGAAGAGTTAACAGTATTGGCTTTAGGCTTTTCACACCCCAAAAAGGCGAGTAAAATGCCGGATGAATCCATGACAAGTGCCATACGAATGCTCGTCTTAGACGTGCTCAAGCCCTTGGAACCCTCGATCATCAAATATTCTCAAGCTCTCGCCGATGTTGAGGGCATTGATGGAGTCAACATCACGGTTGTCGAGGTGGATCGGCAGACCGAAACGATCAAGATCTCCCTGCAAGGCAAGGACATCGAATATTCGCTGCTGAATGATATTATCCAAGGGCTTGGCGGTTCCATCCATTCCATCGACAAGGTTTCGGCCGGAAGCAAGATGATCAGCGAAGTGCCTTCGCGCAGCACTCACGAATGAAGCCACAGTCTCGATATTTAATTCGCGGTATTATGGATGGGTTGATCTCAACCTTAGGGGTTGTTATCGGCGCCTTCAATCCCGATGCCGCAATCGTTGTTGCGGCGGGTGCCGCCGGTGCCGTCGCCAACGGGGTTTCCAATATCATGGCCGCCCTGACGGCCGAGTACGCGGAGCGTTATCAAGATCTGCGCAAATTGGAACAGGCGACGCTGAGCGATCTGAGCGGGACCCATCACGAAAAACAGTTGCGGCGGCGGATGCGACTCGACGCCGCGGCGGATGGACTGGCGAGCATCAGCGGTGGAGTGATTCCCCTGGTGCCGTTTTTCTTTCTAAGAGGGCCGATGGCGCTCTATGGTTCAATCGCGGTCAGTTGTAGCTTGATGGGTATCTTAGGGGTTTGGGTCGGGGCGCTGACCAAACAAAACATGGCCCTCATGTTTATCAAACTCGTCATCATGACGGTCGTGACAGCGTTTATCTGTTTCGTGATCGGCAATCTCATTCAGGGAGGCACGTTCTTATAATGTCCGTATTAGAGGCCCTCGTATTGGGTGTCATTCAAGGGTTGACCGAGTTTCTCCCGATTTCCAGTTCGGGCCATCTGGTGATCATTCAACAACTCTTTGGCCTTGAGGAGTCCGGCGCGGAGTTGTTGGGTTTTGATCTCGCCTTGCACTTCGGGACCTTGCTTTCCGTGCTGGCGGTGTTTTATCGGGATATTGGCGAAATGATTGCTGGATGTTTTCTCCTCTTGCGGCGGGTGGCCCGAAGAGTCCTTATTGTTGGGGCTCCCACGTCACAACAAAAGGACTCTGACAGGACAGGACCCGCCCCACTTCGAGAAAACAGAGGCGCCTACCTGGCCTTCCTTGTTCTCGCCGGCACGATCCCCGCCGCGATCATCGGTGTCGCCTTCGCCGATTTTTTTCGTTCCCTCTTTGACTCGGCACTCGCGGCCGGCACCATGTTGTTGGTGACCGGCGCGATCCTGTGGGGGACGCGCTTTGTCAAGAGCTCCGAGCGCCAGCTTAAGGATCTTTGCCTCGCCGACGCCCTCATCGTCGGCTGTGCGCAGGCCCTGGCGATCTTTCCCGGCATCTCACGGTCGGGTAGCACGATTGCGGCGGGTTTGTTCAGCCGCTGGGATCGCGAACTGGCCGCCCGCTATTCTTTTTTACTCGCGGTTCCCGCGATTGCCGGCGGCATCATCTTTGAGTTGGAGAACTTGAACCAGTGGTCGACGCAGGCGGCCTTGCCGTTGTTGGTCGGAGTCGTCGCGGCGGCCCTGTCCGGCTTCTTTGCGATTCATTGGCTGCTGCGCATCGTTCAACGAGGCCACTTCGCCAACTTTGCCTACTACTGCTGGGCGGTCGGCCTCGCGACGCTCGTTTATTTTGGGATCTTTGCTTAATCTGTTACGATCCCCGCATGGCCATTCGAATGCTGTTGGCATTTTTGGCGGTGATGGATCTGGGCCTGGGGTTGTGTTGTGTGCTCGCCCCGGAGATCTTCATCGAATTCGTCTGGCCCCAGGCCGATGCGGACACCTTGTTTCTGATCCGTCGGACCGGCGCGATCTGGCTCTTCTTTGCGGTCGCCGAGTTGGCGGCCTGGCAGAAACCCAACCTGATGCGGCGCCGCCTCGTTGCGGCGTTGCGGTTTATGGATATCGTTCCGGATCTCTTGTGGGTGACGCTCGCCTACGACGAGTTGAGCGCGATGGGTCGCATTCTGATCGAGGCGGCACCGCCCTTTAATCTCTTGGTCGGGATTTGGCTTTGGTACAAGCCCGCGCGGGCCCCGGCGCACGAACCCCTTTATTTTAGCTAGGTTATGCCGGTTGCGCGGGTGGAAGGCCTGTGCTAACCCTCGACCATGCTGCAGTCTTTGCACATTCGGAACTTCGCGATTATCGAAGACGTCGCCCTCGAGTTCGGTCCCGGCCTCAACGTGCTGACCGGTGAAACCGGTGCGGGTAAATCGATCATCATTCAGGCGTTGAGTTTGTTGATGGGTCAGCGCGGGAGTTCGGAATGGATTCGCAAGGACGAGGCGTCCGCGGTCGTGACGGGGCTCTTTAACGTCAGTGATCGACCTGATCTCCTCAAAAAAATCGATGAGTGGGGGGTGCCGCTGGATGAACCGGAATTACTCGTGCAACGTACGCTGGCACGGAGTGGCCGCAATCAAGTCCGGCTCAACGGCATGCCGGCAACGGTGGCGATGCTCGCCGAACTCGCCGAACGTCTCGTTGATATCGTTTCCCAAAAAGAACATGAAATGCTGTTGCGCTCGGAAGTCCAACGCGACCTGCTCGATCAGTTTGGGGGGCTAGAGAAAACCCGCCAGGCGTATCGTGATTCATTGGAAAAACTCCATCACTTGCAACAAGAGCGGGCGGCCCTCGAAGAAGGGGATCGCAGCAATCGTGAGATGGAAGAGTTTTTGCGCTTTCAAGCCAAGGAAATAAAAGAAGCCCAACTGCACGCGGGTGAGGACGAAGAGCTTAAAACCGAGAAGTCGCGCATCAAGAATGCCGCGCACTTGGGCGAGTTGTGTACACTGGCGGAAACTCTCTTGGTCTCCGGTGATGACACCGTGACCGGACGCTTAGCGCAGTTGGAACAACAACTGGCCCGCGTGAGTGACGATGATGCCCAATTGGCAGAGCTGCTGGTGGTATTACAGTCCGTCCAGGCTCAATTGGCGGATGTCGCGCGGACTTTCACCAATAATTTACAGGAGCTCAATTTCGAACCGGGTCGCCTCGAAGCGATCGAGTCGCGACTTGCCGAAATTGATCGACTCAAACGTAAATATGGCGCCAGTGTCGAGGAGGTCTTGCTGTTTGCTGAAGAGGTAACGTCCAAACTCGAAGGGCTGGAAAATTTTGAAGAGCGTGCGGTTGAATTGAGACAGGCCTGTGAAGAGGGCGAGCAAGAGTTGGTCGCCCTCGACAAAAAATTACAAGAAGCCCGCCGCAAGGTCGCGAAACGTTTGGCCAAGGAAGTCGTCAAGGAGCTGACCGATTTGGGGATGGAACAAGCGGTGTTCGAAGTCGCTTGGGAGGCCGTCGCCAACGGTCTGTTGACTGCGCATGGCAAGCAATATGATCGCTTGGGAAGTCAGCGGGCCGTTTTCAACTTAGTGGCCAATCCCGGCGAAGATCCGAAGCCACTCGTGCGCATCGCCTCGGGGGGCGAGCGTTCACGTATCTTGCTCGCGATCAAAAAAATCCTCGTTGATTTTGCGGATCTCGCCACGTCCATCTATGACGAGGTCGATGAAGGTGTCGGGGGTGCGACGGCGAGCAAGATCGGTGAGAAACTAGCGGAGATTGCCAAGCAGCGCCAAGTCATCTGTATTACGCATCAGGCGCAGATTGCCGCCTTTGCATCGGCTCATTTCGTTATCCACAAGGAATTCGGGGATGCCCGGACTCAGACTTGCGTGCGGCGGCTGGAACAAGACGAACACGAGCTGGAATTGGCGCGCATGTTGGCCGGCAAAAAAGTTACTGCGCAGGCGCGTGAGCATGCTCGCGAATTGATTCGGAGCGCCGGCGCGTGAGTTCAGATCGCGAAATCGCATCGCTCGTGCATAGCTTCTTACCTCTCGCCGAAGTCGACAATGCCGAGATCTATCTCGAGACGCGACAGAACTTAGAAATCCAAGTTAAAGATCGTGAGATTAATTCATTGCAGCGTGCCCGGGAGCAGGGCGTTGCCGTTCGGCTTGAGCGTGAGGGCCATGTCGGTTTTGCCTATTCGACCGATTTGACCCGGGGCGCGCTCGAAAGACTGGTCGCACAGTCATACAATAGTTTGCAGACCGTCGAACCGAAGTATCGTCAGTATCTTCCTGACCTAAACATGTTGCATAGTGTGCCGACGCTCCAACAGTATGATGAAGGTTTAGCGACGCGCCCTTTGGTGGATAAGATCGAAGTCGCACTGCATCTGGAACAGGTGGCGCTTGAATATGACAAACGGGTGCAACAGGTCCGTATGGGGACATATCAAGATGAAGTGAAAGAGGTGTTGTTGTGGAGCTGCAAGCCGGAGCAGGAACCGGCGGAGCGGCATTATCGCAGCACCTTGTGCCAAGTCTATTTAATGGTGATAGCCGCGGATGACACCGGCCAAGAGTCGAGTTGGAATATCGGTTTTGCCCCTTACTTTGATGAGCTGCCAACGGACGCGGTGGCGCGCGATGCGGCTGAGGAGGCCGTTGGTCGCCTTCAGGCCCAAGTCCTGAAGACCGGTCACTATACGGCGGTACTTGACCGATCGGTGGTGGCGGCGTTTCTCGGTATTTTAGCCCCGTCTTTTCTCGGCGATGCTGTTCAGAAGCATAAATCTCGCTTGGAGGGTAAGCTGGGGGAGGCCATTTATGCGGACTGCGTCAATCTCGTCGATGATGGCTGCCTGCGGGGGGGCATGGCCAGTTTTCCCTACGACGGCGAGGGCGTTCCGAGTCAGAAAACGCCGGTTGTCGCAAAGGGTGTCCTTCAGACCTATTTATATGATACAAGTAGTGGTCGGACCGCTGGGAAGGAGTCCACTGGAAATAGCGTGCGCGCTAATATTAAGGAAGCCCCGCGAGCGGGGACGCGGAATTTTTATCTGAGTCCAGGCACCGCGTCGATCGACGAACTCGTGGTGGGAATAGAAAACGGCGTTGCGATTCATGACGTGATCGGAATGCATACGGCCAATCCCATTACGGGAGATTTTTCGGTCGGTGCTTCCGGCTATCGGATTCGCGATGGAAAAAAGGCAGAAGCCATAAGAGGATTTGCTATTTCTGGGAATTTACATAATATTTTTTCGTTAGTGGAACGCATTGGCGCTGATTTAAAGTTTTATGGATCTGTGGGAGCGCCTTCCGTGCGTATTGCGGAGCTGTCAGTGGGTGGTCAATAATGATTGAAGCCTATGGTCTCAGTGATGTGGGGCGACGTCGCGAGAAGAACGAGGACTCGATCCTCGTCGATAATGGCCTTCATGTTTATATGGTTGCCGACGGGATGGGCGGCCATCTGGGTGGCGAATTCGCGAGCAACCTAACCGTCAAAACGGTCCAAGAAGTCTTTCAGAAATTAGAAGAGGATCCTGAAGCGACCCTCGTTGCGGGTGGTGAAGAGGCGGCCACGGATATCGGGGAGCGTCTTAAATATTCCATTCGCGTGGCGTCGATGCGTGTCTATGACGAGGCGAGTAAAAATGAGAGCCTCTCCGGTATGGGCACCACCGCGGTCGGTATCGCTATTAATGATGATAGGGCCTATATAGCCAATGTCGGTGACAGTCGTGCCTATCTGATCCGGGATAAAACGATCACTCAATTGACCGAGGACCATTCCCTGGTTTCGGAACAACTGAAGGCCGGCCTGATCACCGACGAAGGGGCCCGCACCCATCGCCTGAAGAATATTATTACCCGCTCGGTGGGCTTTCAACGCGATGTTGAGGCCGACCTGCTGACGCGGGATCTCGAGGATAAAGACATTTTTTTGCTTTGTTCCGATGGCCTCAGCAACCTCGTTGAGGACCAGCGTATTCTCCGCATTATCCGCAAGAACGGGTCCCTGGATAAGGCCTGTGAACGCCTCATCGAGGCCGCCAATGACGAGGGAGGCGACGATAATGTCTCTGTCGTGTTGGTCCGCGTCTCTGAGGCCTAAGTCCCTGTAATTAAAAGAGAAATTAGCAGCCAAAAGACTTGACAGAGGGCCGGATCGTCTTGTAGGTAGGGGTCACTCCAGCCTGTAGCGAAACTTTTTCTATAAAAGGACGATAAAGAATACGAGTGATGAAGACGGCAAATTCTCAGCAAAAGCGCAGACAGGGGTCATCTTTCCATTTATTGATGGTTCCCGATGATTCGAGCCAGATTCACCGGCTACGGGTCCGTACCTGGCAATTACGCAGCGGCATCCTCTTAGCCGTCGGTCTCATCCTCGGTCTCGCCGTGACGACGGGGGGCTATCTCCGTTATCAAGGGCTCTATCGCAAGACGGCGGATATCCGGGGTCGTTACGCTCAGCTCCAACAAGAACAATCACGCCTCTCGCAGCGGCTCGTTTTGCTCGAGGCGACAGTCAGCCGTGCCGAAAAACTGGCCAGCAAGGTCGATTCGCTCGTCGGTCCGCAAGTGACGGTTCAGGCCCAAGGGGTAGGCCCCATCGAAGGGCGGCAGCGTCAGGCCATCGGCGATCCACAAATTTTTTCAAATCTTAATGACCTCGATCCCGCGGTCTTTGCAGGCCAATTTGGCGGTATGATGGAAAAGATGCAGGCACGTTCACTTGGCGTCGAAAATCAGGTGACGGCCCTTTACCAGAAATACCAAGATCAAATGGTCCGGCTCTCGTCGACACCGAGCCTTTGGCCGGTCTATGGGTGGATGACGTCCCGCTTTGGTCCGCGCCGCTCGCCGTTTGGAGGCAAGGCCCGCTTTCATGATGGTCTTGATATCGCCGCTCCTTGGGGTACGACGGTCAAGGCAGCGGGCGATGCCGTGGTGAAATATGCGGGCTATAAAGGTGGTCTCGGTAAGACCGTCATCCTGGATCACGGTTTTGGGATTCAGACCGTCTATGGTCACAACTCAAAGCTGCTCGTTAAGGAAGGTGATACGGTCGGTCGTGGTAAACAGATTGCCGCGGTTGGGAATACCGGGCACAGCACGGGCCCGCATCTTCATTTCGAGGTCCGCGTTGATGGCGTTGCCGTCGACCCCATGACTTATCTGCCCCCCCGGACTGAATTGACGAAGTCCGAAGTCCTCTCTTCTAAAAAGAAGGCCCTCTAAGTTAGCTCAAGAGCTTGCTATTCGTTTAGGCCCTATAGTAATCGATTGCCATGCCGGCGATAATGAAAAAGCTGTTTGGCAGTCAAAACGAGCGCGACCGATTCGCTCACCAAAAGCGCAGCTTCCGGTTCGCTAAAGTCAGGGGGCGAATCTTCTCTCCCCCTGACAACCCCCATCGTCGGGATAAGTGAAGGGGAGGCTTTTATGCGGCAATAATGAAAAAGTTGTTTGGTAGCCAAAACGAGCGCGACCTTAAGAGGCTGAATCCGCTGGTCGAGCAAATCAATGCGCTCGAGCCCAGCATAGAAAAACTCAGCGACGATGAACTGCGTGGCAAGACCGCCGAGTTTCGGCAGCGGCTCAGTGAAGGCGCCAAGCTGGATGATCTCTTGCCGGAGGCCTTTGCCTGTGTGCGCGAGGCCTCAAAACGCACTCTTAAAATGCGGCACTTTGATGTCCAGTTGTTGGGGGGCATCGTACTGCATCAAGGCATGATTGCTGAGATGAAGACCGGTGAAGGAAAGACGCTGGTCGCGACCTTGCCGGTTTATTTGAATGCCCTGACCGGAAAGGGTGTGCACGTTGTGACGGTCAATGATTACCTGGCCAAACGTGATGCTCAATGGATGGGGCACATTTATGAGTTTCTTGGGATGAGTGTCGGCGTTATCGTTCACGGCCTCAACGACGAACAACGCAAAGCGGCCTATGCGGCTGATATCACTTACGGTACTAATAACGAAATTGGTTTCGATTTTTTGCGTGATAACATGAAGTTTGATCGCGCGGATTTTTCTCAACGTAATTTCCATTATGCGATTGTCGATGAAGTGGATTCTATTTTAATCGACGAAGCGCGGACGCCGTTGATTATTTCAGGGCCTTCCGAGAGATCCACGGATAAATATTATCAAATCAATCGAATTATTCCCGGCCTCGAAAAGGGTGAAGTCATCGAGGATGAGGAAGGGAATAAATCGACGACGGGTGATTTCACCGTCGATGAAAAATCGAAGTCGGCGATGCTGACCGATGAAGGGGTCGCCAAGGTCGAGAAAAAGCTCAATATTGATAACCTGTATGACCCGCGTAATATCGATGTTCTCCACCATGTCAATCAGGCGCTCAAGGCCCATGCGATGTTTAAGCGCGATGTCGACTACGTCGTTAAAGAAGGCAAAGTGATGATTGTCGATGAATTTACGGGTCGCCTCATGGCCGGGCGCCGTTGGTCCGACGGTTTGCATCAGGCGGTTGAAGCCAAAGAAGGCGTGACGATTGAAAATGAAAATCAGACGCTGGCGACGATCACCTTCCAGAACCTGTTTCGAATGTATGAAAAGCTGTCGGGGATGACGGGAACTGCGGAGACGGAGGCGCCGGAATTCGGCAAAATCTACAAGCTGGAAGTCCGTGTCATGCCGACCAATCGCGAGCTTGTCCGCAAGGATGAAGCGGACGTGATCTATAAGACGGAGCGGGAAAAATTTCATGAAGTGATTGAGGATATCAAAGAACGCCACAAAAAAGGGCAGCCTGTACTGGTGGGGACGATCTCCATTGAAAAGTCCGAAGTCCTCGCGCAGCTCCTCAAGCGAGAAGGCTTCCCCCATCATGTATTGAATGCCAAGCATCATACCAAAGAAGCCGAGATCATCGCTCAGGCGGGACGACTCGGGTCCGTCACGATCTCAACCAACATGGCCGGACGTGGAACCGATATTGTCTTGGGCGGGAATCCGGAGTTTCTGGCCAAGAGCAAGTTCGATCCGGAGGAAAGCCCGGACAAATATCAGAAGGCATTAGCCGAGTTTGAGGCGCAGTGTAGCGCGGAACGCGAACAGGTGCTGGCTGCGGGAGGACTTTATGTCTTGGGGACGGAAAGACACGAGTCAAGGCGTATCGACAACCAGCTCCGGGGCCGCTCGGGTCGTCAGGGGGATCCCGGAGAATCGCGGTTTTATCTCTCGCTTGAAGATGACCTGCTACGTATTTTCGGGTCGGAGCGGATTAGCCGCATGATGGATCGCTTGGGCATTGAGGAGTATGAGCCGATCACGCATCCCTGGATTTCCAAGGCGATAGCGAATGCGCAAAAGAAAGTTGAAGGCCACAACTTCGGGATCCGTAAAAACCTGTTGGAATACGATGACGTGATGAACCAACAACGTCAGACGGTTTATCAGATGCGCCGCAAGATTCTTGAAAGTGAAGATTTTACGGACTCGGCTTACGACTCGATTGACTATGCCGTCGCCGACACGGTGGATGCGCTTGTTCCTGATAAAGTGCAGCCGGATGATTATGATACGAGTTCTTTGGATGAAAAATGCCTGTCTCTGTTTGGATGGTGTCCGGAGTACAACCGCCTCGACCGTGATGATTGGAGTCCGGACGGGATCGGTAAGTACCTCTATGATCGCGCGTTAGAGACGTATAATCAGAAGGTGGAACAGTATACTCCTGAGATCATGAATCATGTGGGCAAGGTTTTGGCACTCTCGACCTTGGATTCGCTCTGGAAGGACCACCTCTTGGCGATGGATCACTTGCGTGAAGGCATTGGGCTGCGGGGCTACGGACAAAAAGATCCGCTGTTGGAATATAAACGCGAAGGGCTCGGTATTTTTCAGATGATGTTGAGCCGTTTTCATGCGGAGCTTGTCGAAAAGATCTTTCACGTTCAGATCACATCGGAAGCCGGTGCATCGATTGAAGCGGGCGACGAATCTCCGGCCATGTCCATGGGCCGCGGCTCTTTGCCGGGTCTTCCCGAAGGCGGGCAACGCCCGGAAGCCGAGCCGCAGACCAAGGGGACGGTTGTCCGTGAAGGCGAGAAGGTCGGGCGTAATGAGCCTTGCCCGTGTGGCTCGGGCAAGAAGTATAAGAAGTGCCACGGAAAATAACGATGGCAAAGAAAGCAAGATCGCTGGTTGTGCCGGGTTTTCACTTTGCGGGGCTCGCCTGTGGCATCAAGCCGAAGCGCAAAAAAGACCTGGCCCTCATTTATTCGGAAGTCCCGGCGACGGTGGTCGGAACTTTCACCCAACATCCGGCAGCCGCGGCGCCGGTCGTGTTAAGCCGGCGCCACATCCGCAAGGGCATCGCCCAGGCGGTTGTTATCAATAGCGGTAACGCCAATGCCTGTACCGGTGACCGCGGTATGAAAGACGCTCGGGTGATGGCCAAAACAACGGCACAGTGTCTGCAAGTCACGTCGTCGCGCGTCCTGGTTTGTTCGACAGGGGTGATCGGCGTGCCTCTTCCCATCCGGCAAGTTGTTAGCGGGATTAAGCAAGGTGCCGGCCAACTGAAGCCGCAAGCATTAGGGGCCGCTGCTGAAGCGATTATGACGACGGATAAAGGGCCCAAAAAAACCGGGGCGATCGATCAGGTCGGCCGGCTGCCGTTTCGACTCGTTTCTTTTGCCAAAGGGGCGGGGATGATAGAGCCCCATATGAAATTGGAACGGCCGCATGCAACCCTGCTGGCCTTCGCGATGACGGATCTCTGTTTAGAGCCGCGATGGGCGGCGCGCGTGCTCAGTGAAGCCGTTGAAGCCTCATTCAATTGTATTTCGGTCGATGGCGATACCTCGACCAATGATACCTGCTTGCTACTGGCCAATGGTAAGGCGGGCAATAAGCCACTCAAGCCCGGTACGGCCGGCGCGCGCCGGTTTGAGCGTCTCCTTGCCGAGCAACTCCAGTACCTCGCCAAGGAAATGGTGGCGGACGGCGAAGGGGCGACGAAGGTCGCGACCATTATCGTCAAGGGGGCCAAGACCCATAGTCAAGCGCGTCAAATAGCCTATACCATCGCTAATTCGCAGCTCGTGCGGACCTCGTTTTACGGCGCGGATCCCAATTGGGGCCGCGTTCTTGCCGCTGCCGGCAATTCCGGCGCAACTTGTCGACCCGACAAGGTCGATATTTCTTATGGAAATGTTCGAGTTTGCCGGAAAGGGCTCGATGCGGGGCCCGTAGCGGAACGTCGCGCTAAAAAGGTCCTCCAGGCCCAGGAATTCAGCGTGACGATTGACTGCCATCTCGGACAAGGCACCCACCAACTCCTTTCTAGCGATCTCGGCATTGAATATGTTAAGTTAAATAGCTGTTATAGAAGCTAACATTAACATTTTTTTGTCTCGATTATGGCTGATTTGGCAGAATCATTGAGCGGCATTAATAAGCTAATCGCTAAGTACAGTGATCTCGTGATTGCGGGACTCGTTGTGGCGGTCTTGGCGATTATTGTCATTCCGCTGCCAACTTGGCTCATTGATATCATGATAACCATCAATATCACCGGTGGTGTCATCTTGATGTTGACGGCCCTTTACATCAATAACGCCCTTCAAATCGCGAGTTTTCCGACCATCTTGCTGATTTCCACCTTGTACCGGCTGTCGATCAATATCGCGACCACGCGTCAGATTCTGGGGACCGGTCAGGCCGGTGAAGTGATCTATGCCTTTGGTAATTTCGTGGTCGGGGGCAACTACGTCGTCGGGGGAATACTCTTTGCGATCATTACCTTGGTCAACTTTCTCGTCATTGCCAAAGGTTCGGAGCGTGTGTCGGAAGTCGGGGCCCGCTTTACCTTGGACGCGATGCCCGGAAAGCAGATGTCTATCGATGCGGATTTGAGGGCGGGCATTATCGATCAGGATGACGCGCAGGAACGACGCGCCACCTTGCAGCGTGAATCTCAGATGTACGGGGCTATGGACGGTGCGATGAAGTTCGTTAAAGGGGACGCGATCGCCGGTATCGTCATTACCTTCATCAACGTTATCGGTGGCCTCTCCATCGGGGTATTGCAGCGCGGGCTCGAGTTAGGCAATGCGGCCAAACAATATACCTTGCTCTCGATTGGTGACGGGCTGGTGTCGCAGGTTCCGGCGCTGATTATTTCGGTGTCGGCCGGTATCGTCGTTACGCGTGTCGCCTCGGAAGGTGAGGACGCGAATCTCGGCCGCGACATTATCAGCCAGATGACGGCCTACCCGAAGGCCCTGATGATTGGGGCGGGATTGCTCTTTGTGATGGGAATTATCCCGGGCTTGCCGACCGTGCCCTTCCTGGTGCTGGCGGCGGCCTTAGGCGCCTTATCGTTCTTCTTGGTGCGCGGCAAGGTGAAGGCCGTGCAGGATGTCATGGAGACACCGAAGGAAGAGGTTGTTAAGAAAGCGGTCGCGAAACATGGGGATCAGCTCCCTTTTATTATGCCTGCGCCGATCTCGCTGGAAGTCGGTTCCGGTTTGATCCCTTTTGTCGACGATACGCAGGATGGAGGGCGTTTTATCAATGAATTGATTCCATTGCTGCGGCATGGCCTTTACTATGAATTAGGCGTCAATTTTCCGGGTATTCAGGTGCGTGGCCAAAATATTGATATGGAGCCGAATGCCTACGTGATCAACATCAATGAGGTGCCGGTCGCGCATGGTAGCGCGGAAAGTGGTTGCATCCTCGTCGGCGAACCGCTGGAACAGCTGTCGTTGTTTAATATTACGGGAAAAGAGACAATTCATCCCATTGATGGATCGGTGGTGACCTGGATTTCCGAACAGTACCGTGAAGTCGCGCAGCAGGCCGGCTTTCGAATGTGGGACGTGGCGGAGTATCTCATCCTGCATCTCTCCCATTTACTCCGCAAACATGCCCATGAATTCTTAGGCCTCCAGGAAGTGCAGACCTTGCTCAACGAGCTCGAAAAGACGCATCCGGCGCTGATCAAGGAGTTAGTGCCGAAGGTGATTACAATCTTGCAATTATCAGAAATATTTCAGCGTTTGGTCCAGGAAGACATTTCGATTCGCGATCTCAAAAATATCTTTTCGACGATGGCGCAGTGGGGAGAAATTGAGCGGGATTCGGTCGCGCTTACCGAACATATTCGCGCGGGTCTCAAGCGTTACGTGACTTATAAGTATGCCGGCCAGACCGCCACGCTGGCCGTGTATCTCTTGGATCCGAATATCGAGGAAATGATCAAGGCGGCGATACGCAAGACAGATAAAGGCAACTATCTCGCGCTCGAACCGGAGATCATGCAGGAACTCGTGGAAGCGGTCGGTAAAGAGATCGCCAGTCATCCCATGCCGCCGGCGGCCAAGCCTCCGGTTATCCTAACGATCTCGGAGGTGCGTCGGTACTTCCGTAAGATTATCGAGCTCGAATTTCCGCAGCTGTCTGTCCTGTCTTACCAGGAATTATCAGAAAATCTGCGTATTCAGCCGATCGCGCGGATCACCTTGCCAAATCGCCAGATTCAAGCGGCGTGATTATAGCAATTTAAGTAGGAACCAAATCGACCCGACAAGAATAACCAAGCCAATAACGGCGGCGCCGATTTCGACCGGGCTGAAACGTTGCCAAAAGGGAGTGGAGGTCTCCGCCATCGGTGCCTCGGGGGGCATTTCAGTGGGCAGCTGGGGAGGCATTTCCGGAGGCATCTCGACCGGCGCTTCTTCCGGCGGTGGGGCCTCAGGTGCAGGTTTCTCGACAGCCTGTTCCGTGGTTCCGCTGCTATCGGCACGTCGTGCGACCCGGGCGATACTCTCATCGCCGCTTTCTCGGTTGATGACGGGTGGCGGGGCTTCCGCCCTGGGGGGTGGCGAGGCGGCCAG
The DNA here is from genome assembly GCA_965216315.1 of bacterium. Lineage (GTDB taxonomy): Bacteria > UBA10199 > UBA10199 > 2-02-FULL-50-16 > JAJFLM01 > CBDCFN01. The sequence continues at coordinate 341,564 of CBDCFN010000016.1, forward strand.
ATAGTCCCAGCCATGTTCCGTGGGATTGCGGTAGAGGAGGGGCAGCGTCCCGAGTAAGATGCGATCCCCATCACTTAACACGACTTCATTGATTTTTTCGTCGTTGACGAAAACCCCATTTTTGCTGGCGAGATCAATGATGCTGACCGTGTCCCATTTTTTGACGATACGGGCATGCTTGCGGGAGATTACCTCAGATTCAATTTGGAACTCACAGGCCGGATCGCGACCGACGACGACTTCCTGGGTTTTGCCATCGAGGATGAAGCGTTTGCCTTCATGGCCGCCTCCGACAACTTCCAGTACGGGGGCGTTGTCCTTGTCGACGGCGCGGAGTAATTTTTTAATCATCTTGATTTCAAGGACGTCCGTGTCGGTAATTTCCCCGAAATCAGGGTTGGTGCTGCCGTTGATGATGAAAACAATTTCGAAATTTTCAATCTGAATCTTGTCACTGTTACGCAACAACATTTTTTCATGGGCTTGCAGTCGCTGACTATTGACGTAGGTTCCGTTGCCGCTATCAAGATCGACAATAAAAAAACTCCCGTTTTCAAAACGGATCTCAGCATGATTGCGGGACACGCTTTTGGAAGGGAGGACGATGAAATTGGAGCGGTCACGGCCGATTACAATCGACTCCTGGTCCATGCGGTAAGAATTTTTTTGACCGCTATCGCGGTCCTTAACGGCAATGGAAGGGTGGATGTCCATGGCTTAGCAGCCTCCATTGGAGTCAGCCATATTCTTGGCGATCTGGGCCTCACGTGGAAAACGCTGCGCACCGCTTTTGACGAAGGGGCATAGGTATTGATTGGCTTTTTTGCGATTGCCTAATTTGTTGTGGAGACTGCCGAGATTGTAGAGGGCCTGCGGGTGCTGGGGTTCGAGATCGAGTGCGGCTTCCATCCCTTTAATTGCTTGTTGGGGGTTGTCTTCTTTCAGGTAGGTCATGGCCTTATTGAAGGCCGCATCCGCATACGTCGGTTTGAGTTTGAGCGCCTTGTCAAAGGCCTCGCGTGCTTTAGAGTATTTTTTGAGGGCGTAGTAGGCATAGCCGAGGTTGAAGAAACCACGCGGATTTTTCTTGTCCAGTTGGGTGGCATGTTTGAAGGCCCCGAGTGCATCCATCGGGCGCCGATTTTTCAGATAAGATTCGCCGAGTTTTAGGAAGGTTGAACTGTCGTTGGTGTTCATCTTGAGAGCCCGGACAAAACTGGCCCGGGCGCGTTCCGGATCACCTTTTTGCAAGTAGACGTTTCCCATCTTGATCCAGGGCTCGGCTGCATTCGGCCGAGTCTCCGTCGCCAAACGGAAGCGTATGAGGGCCTCTTCCCAACGTCCGAGTTGGTGGTAGATGTCGCCGAGCCGTAAATGCCCGTGATAGAGTTTGGCATCAATAGCAGTAGCTTCTTTCATGTGCTTGGCGGCTTTTTGTAGATAAGAGGTTGGGTCTTCGGCCTTGTCGGCGCGGCGCAGATCGACAATGGCGAGGTTGTAGTGGGCATCGGCAAATTTCTCATCGATATCGATCGCTTTGTTGAGATAGCTTTCGGCGCGACCGTAATCGCCTTTGTCCATATAAGTCGTGCCAAGATGGTTGTAGGAAGTCGCCCATTTTTTATCGGCTTTGATCGCTTGTTCGAAATAAGCGATCGCCTGCTCGAGATTGCCCTGGTATTTGTACACGAGACCCAGATTGCTCAGTGCTTCCGGATAATTGGGGCTGGCCTCGACCGCGGTCTTGAACTCAAGTTCCGCTTCTTTGAATTTGCGTTCCTCTAAATAACGCACACCACGGTTATTGTGGTAGATCGCAATCTTGGGGGGGATGTTTTCGCGCTGCGGTTCGGCGACGGCACCTCCGCCAAACGATCCAAAACAACCGTTTAGGTTAATTGTCCAGACAGTTATGATAATGCCGACCACGATAAACGAATGCTTCATAAGCCTCACCATTTTACTGACAATTTGTAAGCGAAGGAAGCGACGATGTATCGCCCTTTCCCAGCTGTTGCATCAATTTAAGGGATGAAACGTCTCCAGGCAAGGCTTTCAAAGCCTCTTCGAGCTGTTGGGCCGCAGCCGCGCTGTCGCCTTTTTCTAAGCGATCCGCGGCGGAGGTTTGGAGGGCATCCGCTTCGAGGTATTGCGTGACGCGCCGGCCCCAGTGTTTGCCGATAATCGGACAGAGCAGCAGCATTTTGGTCAACTCACGTTCGGCTTGTTGGAAATAATTCTTATAGTCACGGCCTTCAACTTTTGCCATGAAACCGATTTCCGCGAGGGTTTGCGCCAGCCCGAGATAGGCGTAGCAATAGTTGAAATCATTTTTGATCGCTTCCTCGTAAAAACCGCGCGCTTTGAGAATATGTGCTTCCGTTCCTTTAGCATCGGCAATTTGCCCCAGCACCCAGAAATTCATTGCCGTTAAGTTGCGAACCCGGTTTTCGGTTCCCATGAGCACTTTTTTGTCGACGCGGACTTTTTTGAATGCCTTGCTGGCGCGGCGCGCGAGGTGAATGAAGAGTTCGGAGAGTTTTTTAGGGCTGGGCCAAGCAATAACTTCTTCTTCAATCGGCACCTGTTTTTTTGCGCTGACATCGACGAAACGCGTGAAGATTTCCAGCTTGTCCGTTTTTTTGTGATACTGGCCGGCAATGACATAATCGGCGTTGGCCGTTTTACCGAGTTGGATCGCTTCATTTAGGTCAAAAGTTGTTTCCGCACTTCGTTTTTCGATGACCTTGGTGTTCTTCGTTGATTCGAGCGCCAAGAAAAGTCCTAGACGCAGTGCGTCTGAAAGCCATTGGAGGTTGGGATCGTTTGTTTCGTTGATATACGGCAAGATTAATATACGTTTATCTTTAGGGGAGGCCGCAAAGACCTTGCGATTAGCCTCGAAGATGGCAGGCCAGTTGTAACACGTGCGTGCCGGGGCTTGGCGGGGGCTAAGCATCACAACGAGGGCAAAACACGCTATAATGAAAACGGTGGGTTTCATGAATGTCGGCAATCTTACGCACATTCGACTGCGTTTGAAAACCGCTAAGTGTTTGAGAACGTTAAGGAACTGTGTTAAATGAAATAAGGTGAGGAATCTCACTCTACCCTAATAGCCCCTCATCTGAAATTTAAGGTTATTGAGAATATTTATGGCGGATCCAAAGGACAAGACGACTGTAGAAGTAGAAGAGAATACCGAAATACGTGAAATCGGTGCCCTCGATGCCGCCGTCTTTCCTTGTTTGCGTGTCGTCGCCGGTCCGGGGCGCGGGGCTATTTATCCATTGCAGCCGGGGACCAACCTCGTGGGTCGTAGCGATATGGCCCACGTCATGCTCGATGACTCATCGATCTCACGTAATCATGCCGAGCTTGATGTGCGTGAAGAAGGGGCCCTCGTGCGTGACCTGGACAGTCGCAATGGAACACAGGTGCAGGGGGTTGCGATCACAAGTGACACCCCCATTATGCATGGGCAGCGCCTCAAGGTCGGGATCTATGATTTTCAATATTTGACGGAGGAGGCCGAGATGCCGGCGGAAGATGAACCGCCGCAACCGCCACCGGAATCTGCTACGGAGGCGGCGGGTGCTGAAACCGTTGTTGAGGATGACGCTCCGACGGTTGATGAAGCGCCGCCCGAGGAAATGCCGCCGCAAGAAGAGGTGCCTGCGGAGGTGCCGCCCGAAATGCCGCCCGAAGTTCCTCCTGAGGCAACGGAACAACCGCCGGTGCCCGAAGCCGCGGCGGAGGCGCCGCCGAAGCCACCCGGCAAACTCGGTCCCTTGCTCGCGGTCTTTAAACGGATTCCGCGACGTTGGTATTTTATCAGTGTCGGTCTCTTGGTCGTCGCCGCGCTTGCTTATGGAGCGGTTTCCTACTTTACGGGTGGGCCGAGTGGCCCGCCGGAAATTCCCACCAAGCCGATCACGACCCCGGACCCGCAAGCGATTCCGAGCGACGTTAAACTGGCGGTGCCGGAATACGTCCCGGTCTTTCTCGATTTTTCGGCGGCGCCGATTAGTGCGGAAGTCTTTTTTGGCGATGAGTCGGTGGGACGGACCCCGTTTCGCATGAGCGCCCATCTCAAGTACGGCAAGACGTATGAAGTCAAAGCCAAGTTCCGCCTCGAAGAGATCGACGAAGTCGTTGAACAAAAACAACGCATCGCTTTGGGTAAGGATCAGCAGGTGATTCCCGTCAATTTCGCCGGCGAGATTGGGCATATGAAAATCAAAGCCTTGCCGCGCGGGATAGACCTTTATTTAGAAGCCTTCTTTGCAAGCGATCCGCACCAGGCCAAGCCGATCAAATTTAACGAAGTGATCTTTGGTAAGCCGATTTACTTGCCCTTCGGTCGCTATGTGATGGAACTACGTCAAAGTCGTAAGTTGAGTGCGTCCAAGACCTTTATCAACGAAGTCGTGTATCGCCGTGAGTTTGTGATTGATAAGGATCAAGGCGTCTACGAAGTCGAGGTCAAAGCGGCGGAGCTCAGCGTGTTTCCGGCCAAGATCAATACGGTCCCGCCGGAGGCGACGTTAATCGTCGATGGCAAGGAGTTGGGGCCCACGCCCTTTGAGGGCGATCTGGCGGTCGGAAGTCATAAGCTGATGATTCGCAAGGAAGGGTATTTTCCGCACGAGCAGGAGATACGCGTTGATCTGAATACGCCCTTTGAGGCCGACATTGCCCTTAAGACATCGGAGGCGGGTCAGCGCATCAATGAGGCGCGGATCAAGATTCGACAACGTCGCTATAAAGAAGCGATTAATCTCTTGATCAACGCACTCAAAGAGAACCCGACGACTAAAGAGGTTGCGGAAACGCATTACTTGATTGGGCAGGCGAATGTTTTCCTGAAAAACTATCCTGATGCGCGCGATTATTTCATTCAAGCGATGCGGCACCAGGAGTATCGCTATCCGGCGCGCCTCGGAATTGCTCAGCTTCATTACGCCCAGGGAGAACGGGTTAAGGCCTTGCAGATACTAACGGAGGTCCTGATCTCGGCGAAACGCAAGGATCTGCGTTCGGATGCGGGCAAATTGTTTCAGCAGATCTCTCCCTTCAAATCAGTTCTTTATGTCATGACCGAGCCGGAAGGGGCCGACGTGATCGTGAATGACAAAAAAGTTGCGGTCAAGACACCGCTCTTACTCCATGACTTGCTGGTGGGGGCCTATCGACTTTATTTTAGCCTGCCGGGTTATGAGCCCCACCATGTCAAAGTGGATATCGGGGTTTCCGAGTTCAAGCCGGTTACCGTGAAATTGCAGCCGATTAAACTGGCCGAGTAGGGCGCGGCACCCGTCCTCCGAAGTAGCTCTGCTACGGAGGGTGGAAGTAGCGCCGCTACTTGCGCAAGTGGCGTAAAATTGTTAAAATTTTCAAAACGTTATACGTGTTTGCCCGGATAACGGCTTGAATCAGTATTGAGGAGGTCCTTTTTGCCCAGAGACACGCAGACCCAAGATCAGGCGGCGCCGGAGCCGTTTCGCCCCCGCTATCCGGCTATTGAAAAGTTGGTTGATTCTGAGGACTTTGATGCCCTCAATCACAATTATGGCCAGGCCTATGACGAATTGGAAAAGCTGGCCAAGCAAAAAGGGGTGGGTGGATCGCGTGATTCCAAAAAGGCCATGAAGGCCCTCGAACTAGTGATGGATCTGCTGAAGTATCTCCTGAAGCTGAAGTACGAATATTTGGCTTCTATAGAGGGTGGGGATCAAAGTCCCCAAAAAAATCTTTCTGGAGACACGCAACTCCAGGGAGAGCGGGTGCGATAATTTTGGTGAAAGGATAGAAGACCCAGATGACATTAGCCGCAATTGAACCCAAAGCCCTTCGCGTTCAGACAGGAGCCCCCTCGACCCCCAAAGGTCCGGGTTTCTCTGAAATCATGTCGGCTTTGGCGCCTGCGGCGGCTGAAAGCACTGGGCTCGCGACGAATAATGCGAATGCGGCTTCCCTGACGCACGCAGCGCTTACGGGCGCGGCAGTGGCGGCGGGTCCTCAAACGGGGGCCTACGGTGGGACTTATGGGATGAGTACGCAGTCTCCTTTCTCTTCCGCCGGATACGGCGTTCCCGACAGCCTCGGGACCGGTTATTCGAGTGGAACTTACGCCGCGGGTGGCTCCACCGGCGGTTTCGGCGCAGCTATTGGCGGGGGCTCAGGCCTTCCGACCGATCCCTTCATGCAGCAGGATTATCTACTCAATAAAATGCGTGATACCAACATGCAGATGATCCAGATTCAGGCCTCGATTCAGCACGAAAACCGGCGCTGGACGACCAATTCAAATATCTTAAAGGCAAAACACGATACGGAAATGGCTCAAGTGCGGAACTTCCGGGTCACCTAATTCGTGAACCGAAAGCGCAGCTTCCGCTTCACTCTAGTCAAGGGGGCGAAAACTTTCTCCCCCTTAACAATCCCCCATCGTGGGGTCTCTTAAGGAGGAAGCCTGTATGGTCCCGATGGAAAACGACGATCTCATCGTCATGATGGAGGCGGGTTACGTCTACCTTGGCATGCAGAAGTTCAAGGAGGCCAAGGCCGTCTTTGAAGGGGCCGCCGTGCTCGCGCCGGAAAGCGAGGTTCCACTCGTAGCGCTCGGAAGTGTCTTCTTTGCCCAGGAGAAATTTGACCAGGCGATCAGCTGGTATAAGAAGGCGCTCAAGAAGAATCCCAATAGTCCCTTCGCCAAGTCCTATTATGGGGAGGCCCTCATCTTTAAGGGCAAAAAGGACGAGGCCCTCGTTGCCTTGAATGAGGCGATTCAGATGGACCCGAAGGGCCAGTCCGGGATCTTTGCGCAGGCCCTGGTCGAGGCGGTCAAGGAAGGTTTTGTTCCCCCCAGTCGTGCCGGAGGGGCTGCGCCGTGACGCGTTTGACTCGGCATGCTGTCGTCTTAGTATTGGCCTTGAGCCTTTGTGCCTGTGGTGAAGTCGTCTTGCACCAAAATCTCAACCAGATCGACGCGGACAAGATACTCGTTCTGTTGGACAAAAATGGGATTGAGGCCCATACCGAAGCCGGGACCGACGGACAGGAGACGACCTGGTCGGTGCTGGTCTCCAAATCGGACGTCTCGATGGCGCGCCGGCTCCTTGTCGAAAACAATTTGCCCGCCCGCCCCGAATTAGGACTCTCCGGGGTCTATAGTGAAAAAGGACTGATCCCCACGCCAGATGAACAGCGGGCCCGTTTTCTGCTGGCGATGAAGGGGGAGGTCGTGAACGCGTTGCGCAAGATTCCCGGGGTCCATGAGGTCGGCGTCGTGCTGAATGTCCCGCAAGAATCCGAGTTGGCCTTGGGACAGATCGATCAGGTCAAACCGTCGGCATCGGTTGTTCTCCGGGTGGCGGATCCGGCGATGCTCCACCAGGAGTTGACCGAAGAAAAGGTCAAACGCTTCGTCGCGAATTCGATCAAGAATCTGGAGCCCAACAACGTCATTGTCATTATTAGTTCCGAGAAGAAAGATACGACGCAGCTCGGTGGGACCGTGTCGGCGCCGGGCGCCTTGCCGCCGCCCCCGCGTAATCCCCCCCCACCGTCGCCCGAAGGCGGACCGAGTTCGGATCTTGGTTCCGAGTCGGGGACCGCGGGCGGCGAGATCGTGACGGTGGCGGGAATCGAGCTGGATGCGGCCTCCGTGGGCAAATTCCGTTTTTATCTGATTATCTTTTTATGCGTCTTGATTCTCCTCTCGGCGGCGTTGCTGTTGACGCTGTTCCGTTTTAGTCGGATGCGGCGCAAGGCCAAGCCGCGGCGGCTCGAGGCCGTGCCGATTGAGGGGCAACAAGGAGGGCCGGATTTGCTCCAGAGCGGCCAGGGAGCCATGGGAGTGGGTCCTGGACCCGGTGAAACGGGGACCGGTGCCTAAGCCCTGCGGCAGGCTCAGGGCAAGCAACTGGAACGGTTTGAAGAGGCGATAATAGCTATAAGAGGTAGTATATTGTTATGACTGCAGGTTTAAATGGCGTCAATCCCAGCATTATGCGGACCGAGGTCCGCTTTGTGGATCCGACCCGCCCGAAAATAAAGAAGATTGGTGCCGGCGCCAAGTTTGCGAGCGCCTTAGGGAGTTTTTTGGGACCGGTCGCCTCGATTGCCGGTATTTTCTTTCCACCGGCCTTTGCGATTGGCGCGGCGGCCTACGGAATGAAGGGGCTGGCCCAGCAGTCGATCATGCGGCAACAGGCGGCCAACGCGCAGCAGCAAGCGTCCTACCAGGCGCAACAGGGGCAGCAAACGATCTCTTTTATGGGCTATGAAGGCGGGCAGGCGCCGATTCGACCCGCGGCGGGCGGGGGACTGATGGGCCACCGGCCTCCGCAAGCGGATCCGATGATGGATATCCTCTTTATGCGGCAGGAGGCGACGCAACAGATGATTAATACCGATTATAGACGGTAGCGAAAGGGAATGTATGGGGGTGCATCGACTCGATTCAAATAAAGTTCAACGTTCGCGCGCCGCGGATCCAGCGGCCGATTCCGCGACAAGCGGCGCAGGAACGGCCAAGGGCCCCGCGGAAGTATTGCCGTTTCCTTTTACGGAGATGCTGACGGTCGCGGGTTTTCGGGTCCCGACCCAATGGCAAGCGCACCCACAATTAGCGCAACTCCGCCAGAATGCGGAACATACCGCCGGTTTGGACCTTTCCTCGTTTCCACCGGAGATTCAGGAGGATATCCGCACGATGCTCGAATTTGCCGAGTCCCCGACCTTTAAGCGGCAGATGCAGGCCCTGTTGGATATTGACGTCCCTGACAACGATTCGGCGTAGCGTCAGAACGTTCGAATCGCCCCAAAATGAGGTCTCCAGGCCCCATTTTGAAACCCTCTGGCGCATTGCGTTACCGAAAAGCTGTTTGCCAATTTTCGAAAAAACTCAGTATTGACAATGACTTAGAAGTGTTGTGGAAGGTTGGGAACAGTTGCCCGCTTTGGCACAAATACTGCATCTTCATCCTGTACGAAGCGAAGGAGTCAAAATCGGATGAGTTCAAAAGCTGTGAAAAAAGTTGCCAAAAAGAAGAGTCCCCCCGCCAAGCAGAAGAAAGACGAGCGCCGTCATTCGGAGACACGGGATCGTCTGATCAAGCAGTATCTTCCCTATGCGGCGTCGATCGCGGGACGCGTGATGCAGATGTTATCGTCGGCAGTCGATTACGACGATGTCATGTGTTATGCGCGTTTAGGCCTGCTTGAAGCCGCCGAACGCTTTGATCCCAGCATGAACGTCGATTTTAAGACCTTTGCGTACTACCGTATCAAGGGCGCGATCTATGACGGGCTCCGCAAGAGCGGTTGGGTCCCCCGCGCTCTTTACGCCAAGATCAAGTTTGAGCAGGCGTCCAATAATTATCTTGAGTTTGTTTCTTCCAAGCGTTCGCTCGACGGCGATGAAGACCAAAAGGCCGCCGAGGTCTATGACACAGTTAACTCCCTCGCTTCAATTTACGTGATCTCGATCGATGCCTCGGAAGAGCCGATGGAGATTGAAGATACCAATGCCAAGAGCTCCGAGCAGCTCGCCCAGTTTCAACAGCTCAAGGGGCACATGAAGGCCTCGATTGAACTCCTCCCGGCCAAGGAACGCAAGCTGATCAAAATGTATTATTTCCAGAACAAGACCCTCGAAGAGGCGGGAGCTGAATTAGGTCTGTCGAAGAGTTGGACCTCGCGACTCCACGCCCGGGCCCTCGAAATGCTTTTCAAGAAGGTGAATGCCCGCATTCATCACTCGCACGGGGCGCAAGCGCCTGCGCAGCCGGACGAAGACACCCCTGATCTGCCGCAATTGCAGCAAGGAGGCACGCGGTGAGCATCGAAGCGAAAGTCGCTCAAACCGCGACCAAGGTCGCGACCGAAGTTGCCAAGCAAGGGGGCCAAAATCCGCTTCAAACCGGCGAATCTCAGTTTATGAACGTGCTGCAGCAGCACGAAATCAAGATGGAAGCGTCCAGCAATGACATTATGTCGATGTTGGGGCAAGATGCCAGCCTCCATCCGGCCGATAACGCTGTTTCGGCCGATGGCCTCCAAATCCAGATTTCCGACGTCCAAAAGTTGGAATCTGTCGAATCATCCAACAAACTCGGCAATATGTTTGAAAACCTCAATCGTGATGGGCTCAATATGGAGCGCATTCAGGAGATGGTGATGTCTGGTGAGAAGATGAGTAATCGCGAATTGATGGCAATGCAGGCGATGATTCACCAGTCAGCCCTTGAAATCCAGATTGGGGTTCAGGCGATGGACGCCGGGAAGTCCTCGATCCAAACGCTGGTACAAAGGACAACGCAATAGTATAACTACAATATGAATGAAGAATTGGCCACCTCAGGCAAGGTCATGGCGGCCTTAGCCATCTTGGAGGGGGAAAGGGATCCGGCGGCACTGTTTCGCTTTGCGCCGACCGAGCTGGCCGACTCGCTGACCCATTATGCCGGGGTGCTGCGGAGCCGTTTTGCGAGGGGCAAGGCGCAGGAACTGGCAGCGTTGCTCAAGTCGTGGTCCGAACAATCGCCCGCCTTACCCATCCATGAGATCCATCCGGGCTGGCTCCTTGAAGTCGTCAAAGAAGAGAGTCCGCGCGTCATTGGACTCATCTGTCGCTACCTTCCCGGTCATCATGTTCGTTTTGTCATCGAGAATCTTCCGCGCGAAATCCGCGACAAACTCCCGACCTTGAATGAAAGTTTCGGTCTCCCGGTCGAATTGATTAATGAGGTGAAGTCCTTTTTGGGGTCTCGCTTCTTTCAAGGGACGCCGCCCAATGCCGGGGAACGTTTTTCCGTGCGTCATATCCCATGGATGAGTGCCCGGGACATTCGTTGCGTGGTGCGGGAGCTGGGCTATAGCGAGTTACGCAAGGCCTTTGTCGGCATGGATGTGCAGGCGATCCAGGCCTTTCTGACCCGCTTTCCGCTCGAGGAGGCCAAGGAATTGCGGGCCCACATCGAGAAGGGTCCGGCGATTTCTGACGCGGAGCACAAGCGCGCGCAGGCCCACATTGTCGGGATGAATTTAGATGTGAGTTGTGCGGCCGACCTCCCCTATGAAATTGGACTTTCCGCCCTGGCGGAAGCGGTGGCCGCCGATGAGACCGGCTGGATTGAAGGCGTGGTCGTGCGGCTGGACCCGGCCGAGGGCTACAGCCTCCGTCGTTATGTCAAAGAGGCGCAGGCCAGTGGGCGTTCCGACTCATGCGAGCGGCGTCAGACGGAATTGTTGGGCTTGATCCGTGAATTGGCCGATAATGGCAAAATTGCCCAGTATTGGGGGAGTCGAGCGGACGACGAAATCACTCAGAGCGGAAAACCGACTTAAATGGTATAATAAGGGCCGAAATTATGACTGAAATCATTAAACGCGATGATCCCGAAGGACAGCTCAAAGTGAAGGAAACGGAGACGTTCAGTCCGAGCCACTTCGTGCCGTCACGGGGGGTCCTCTCCAAAGACGTCGTCGGGGCCCGAGACGAGGCCGCACGGCTCATTGCCGAGGCGCGCGTGGAAGGACAACGCGTCATTGAGCAGGCGCGTCAACTCAAAGAGCGCATGACCGCCCAGGTCGAGCAGGAGAGAAAAAAAGGTTACGCCATTGGTCGTGAAGAGGGCCTGGGCCAGGTGACGGAACTGATGGCCACGGCGACGGCCGAGCGCGAAAAGATGCTCCAGGCGGCCGAACCCGAAGTCGTTCGGATGGTCTTCCAGATCGTTGAAAAGATACTCGGTGACGCGGTCGACCGCGGGGCCATTGTCGCCGTCGTGCAGCAGGCCCTGACCGAAGCCATCGGCGAACGGATCACGGTTCGGGTGCATCCCGACGATTTGGACAAAGTCCGCTTGGCCGAGCCCCAGCTCAAAGAGCGGCTCCAAAATATCAAATCTCTGGTCACCGTTGCAGACGAAGGGATGGAAAAAGGGGGATGCAGCGTGGATACGGAAGTTGGGACAATTGACGCCCAGCTCAGCACGCAGATGGCGGCGATCAAAAAATCCTTAGGATTGGCGGATTAAGCGATGACGATTATTGATCTGAAGAAATTTCAGCGCGACCTCTCTCAAGTGTCGACTTACAAGGTCAAGGGACGGGTGACTGAGCTGATCGGTTTGGTCGTGCGCGCCGTCGTGCCGAACGTACAGGTCGGCGAGCTCTGTCTGATTGAGCCTCTCAATGAACGGCCCAGTCTGCGGGCGGAGGTCGTTGGCTTTCAAGAAAATGAGGTCTTACTGATGCCGCTGGGGAATCTCGAAGGGATTGCCCCGGGTTGTAGCGTGATCCCCACCGGCCATGCCATGACGGTTCGGGTCGGACATGGTTTGTTGGGCCGGGTGCTCAATGGATTGGGGGATCCCCTCGATGAGGAGGAAAAGGGCCCTTTGTCGTGGGACGAAGAGTATCCTGTCCAAGCGGATCCTCCCCATGCCCTCAAGCGGGAACGCGTGCTGAATACCCTGTCCGTCGGGATCAAGGCGATCGATGCCGTGTGTACGGTCGGTGAGGGCCAGCGCGTCGGTTTGTTTGCCGGGGCCGGGGTGGGAAAATCGACGCTGATCGGGATGATCGCCCGTAATACGAGTGCCGAAATCAATGTTATTTGTCTGGTCGGGGAGCGTGGTCGCGAGGTCAGAGATTTCCTGGAACAGGATTTGGGGCCCGAGGGGTTGGCGCGTTCCGTCGTGATCGTGTCGACATCCGATCAACCGTCGTTGGTGCGTGCCAAGGCCGCCTATGTAGCGACGGCCATTGCCGAGTATTTCCGGGACCAGGGCAAGAGCGTCTTTTTGATGATGGATTCCGTGACGCGCTTTGCGCGCGCTCTGCGCGAGATTGGTCTGGCCGTCGGGGAGCCGCCGGCGCGTCAAGGCTATACCCCGTCGGTCTTTTCTACTTTGCCCCGTTTGCTCGAACGCTCCGGTAATTCGGACCGTGGCTCGATCACGGCCTTTTACACGGTGTTGGTGGCCGGGGACGATATGAACGAGCCCGTCGCCGATGAAACGATGTCGATTCTCGACGGTCATATCGTCTTGTCCCGGGACCTGGCGAATCGCGGTCATTACCCGGCGATCGATGTTTCCAAGTCGGTCAGTCGCGTCATGCTGGGAGTCGTGAGCCCGGAACACATGAAGGCGGCTCAACAGCTCAAGGAGGTCTTGGCCTCCTATGAAAAGGAGCGGGACCTGATCGTCATCGGGGCCTATGAGCCGGGGACGGACCCCAAGGTGGATTATGCGATCGATAAGATTGAAGAGGTCGAGACTTTTTTAAAGCAGGATGTCCACGACAAAGTCGGCCTCAACGAATCCGTCCAGGAACTCCAGGAGATGTTCGATGATGTTTAATAACGATAGCCATTCTAGCGAGCAACGCGAGCGAGAGGGGGAGGCTCCGATGGCTTTGCCAGTGGAGGGGGCGACGCGAGCCCCTATGAACAATGTCTGAGAAGTATCGCTTAGAGCCGCTGTTGCGCATCAAAGCCCGCGCGCGGAAGCGCGCGGAGATTGCCCTGGCTCAGGCGATTGGCCACCTCGAAAAGGAAAAGAAGCGCAAGGAAGAGCTCGAGCAGGAGAAGCAGGATCTGATCACGACCAAGACCGAGATCCGGAATGAGCTCGATGCCCGCATGAACAGCGAGGCTGGCATCGTGTCGGATTCCTTTCAGTACATTAATTACATGCGCGGGCTCGAGGAGGATATCGGGCAGAAGGATCGTGATATCGAGCGCCAGGAAGATGTCATCGAGGACGCCAAGGTCGTCGTCGGTCGCGCACGGCGTGATTATATTGACGCGGCCCAGGAGCATAAGGTGATGGAGAAGCACAAGGAGCTCTGGGAGAAGCGGCAACAGAAAGAGCTGATGCGGCGCGAACAAAAGGAGATGGATGAACTCGGACAGGTCATCCATCAGATGGCGCACCGGGGCGGGAAAGGTTTATAATTAAATGGACGGGTCCTGCCGCCTTCGCAATCCTTTTGCTGCGTCTCAAAACGACGGTCAAAAGGATCGCTCGCGTCACCCGTCGCAAGTGAGTATTTGGTAATTTAATATGGCTAAAAACATCGACAACGCTGCCTCCCGAGACGCCGCCCGCCAGGCCCAAAAAGTCAGCCAGGCCGAACAGGCCCGGACCGGCAAACAGGCGATGGGCATCGGTGCCCAGCCGTCTCAATCCCAGTTCGGCCAGATTCTCCAAGAGCAGATGGGCCAGTCCGCTCAACTGAATCGTCAGGACTCCGTGAAGCCCCGGGAGGACAAGCCGGAAGACCGGCGTTCCGATACCCGTGATTCCGGTAAGGGGAAAGAGTCGGCGCACAAGGACGCCGCGGTCCAAGATCGGGTCCGCGAGTCAAAAGGGCGCGATGACTCGCGAGACCGTTCCGATTCCCGCGAGGACTCCAAGGGGGGCGGGGAGCGCAAGGAGTCGACCCAGCAGGCCAAAGAGGCCGAACAGCGCGTCGTCGGCAAACAGCAGGGCCGCGGCGATGGCGAGGGTCAAAAGGGCGGCCAACAAGGGAAGGGCCAGGACGGGCGACATGGCGCGGGCCAGCAGTCTCAGGGCGAAGCGGGTACGATGGCCGGGAAGACCGCGAAGCAGCCGGCGCAGTCCCAGGCCAAGCCTCAGTTTGCTCAGGGGGCGATGGCAACCGCTCAAGCGAGTTCGACCTCAGCCGCGGCTAAATCAGCACCCATGACCCGGATTCCCCAGCAGGTTATCGACCAGATTGTTAGTTATGCACGGCTCCACAGCAAAAAAGACGGGGAAACCGAGATGGAGCTAGCCCTGCATGAAGAAGTCTTCAAGGGGCTCCGCATGCGTATTTCGACCAAGAACGGTAAAATCACGACGACCTTCATTACGAGCTCCCGGGACGTCAAGGACCTCTTCAATACCCACAAGCAGACCCTCCGCCGTCAGCTGACCGAAAATGGTTTGGCGCTGGAGGGGATCGATGTTATTATGACCTAAGAATTTCGCGTAGTTACGTGATTTTTGGGTCAAATTCTATGGAAGCTACAAGCCTTGATTTTTCGCGCTTAGAAAAGATTTCGCTCACGGAGCGACGTTTGCGGGAGACCCTCGACAATTTTATTCCGGCTGGGGAGCGACGGCTTCAGCTTCAACTGGCCATTGAACAGGCCCTGCAGCAATCCCTGCGAGGGGGCTGTACTCTCCATGGCAAGGCCTATCGCTTGGAGGCGGCCGAAGAATGGCGCGACCATGCCGCCGGTGATGCGCTGTATGTGACCTTATCAGTCATTCCGACCGGGGCCAAGATGGTCCTGGTCTGGGATCCGGTACTGGCGCTTGCGTTGGTCGATCGCGTGTTAGGAGGCGAACTCAAGGAAGTTCCTGTGGCGCGACAGCTGACGGAGATTGAGATCGGGGTCATTTCCTTTCTCTTGATGCAGGCCTGTCGCGTGTTTGACCAGATGGTGGCGGAATCCGCGAACGGGGAGTTTGCCCCGATTCGCATCGAAAAAGTCTTTCACGCCCGGGAGACCTTACTGGCGGCCATGGCCGGCGCCAAGCAAGTGGCCGTTATGGATGTGTCGGTCGCGATTCCCGAGCTTACCGGGTTGATGCAGATGGTTTTGCCGGACAACTTCATTGAGGAGGTCATGCAACCCCGTGTCAAACTGCCGGAACAGACCCTGGGGGTGGCGGAAGAACGGGCGCGACTTGAGTCGCTCGGTGACTTGACCTTTCCGATGCGTGCCGTGGTCGGGGAGAGTGCGCTGCTTCCGGCCGAGTTGGGGGCCTTGGAGCCTGGAGACATCGTTCTGCTGGATCAAGCCCATGCCCGCATGGAGCAGGGTCGACTGCAAGGTCACGTGCAGTTGAAGGCCTTGCGCCCCGGTGCTCCGACGCTGATGACGCAGATTCGCGATGACGGGCCGCCGGCTCAACTCGAAATTATAGAAATGTACCGAGAGGCATAAATTTTATGGAAGATAAAGCACCCGATAAAGAAGCGATTCCCGATACGCTGGGAGGCGTTGGCGAAGAGGGGCACGATCCCTATTTAGATCAGCTGGATAGTTCCTTGGAAGACCTCGGTGACGAGGAGGCGACGCGTTATGATATTCCCGCGGACACGCCGGCGCCTGGCAACCAGCTGCCTCCGGAGGCGCCGCTTGACCCGATGCCGGCCACGCCAGAGGAGCCGCCCGCGACGCCGGCGCCGACCATGGGTATGGATGAGGCCTTGGAAAATGCCGCGGCCATTCCGGTTTCATTGCGGGTCGTGATTGGAGATCGAGCGACAACTCTAGGCGAATTACTCAAGCTGAAGAAGGGGGAGTTGCTCGAACTCGATCGGGGGCTTGATTCGGCCGTCGACCTGATGGTCCAGGATAAGGTCGTGGCCCGTGGTGAGCTCGTCGAGATCGATGGGCGGATGGGTGTACGCATCATTCGTATCTTTGAGAATGCCTCATGATGACGTTTTGGGTCTTAGGAGCGGCGACGAGTACGGATGCAACCGTGGCGGCGTCCGAGCTCGATTACAGCGGGCTTTTCATCAAGATGGTCATTTTACTCATCTTGATTGTCGTAATGGGCTTCGTGTTGATGCGCTATTTAGGTCACTCCGCCAAGGCCCGGGGACGGGGTTCGGGGGCGCATTTTGAACTGATTTCCTGGTTTCGCTTGGAGCCCAAAAAGACGGTTTATTTGCTCAAGATCGGCAAACGAATCTTTGCCGTCGGGTCAGGAGACTCACAACTTAACCTGCTAGCGGAGATTGATGCGAGTGATCTGGAATAAATTAGGGGGGTTGAGGGGGACTTTACTAAGCCTCTTTTTTCTCCTCCTTCCCGCCATAACGTTTGCTCAAGAGCGGATTGACCAGCCCGATGCCGGTCTCGCGCCCGAGGGGGTCAGCCGACCGCTGGTCATGCTCCTGGTCCTGGCTGGCTTGGTTCTGTTGCCCATCCTGGCCATGATGACGACGGCCTTCGTCAAATTAGTCGTCGTGATGTCGATGCTGCGCAATGCCCTCGGGACCCAACAAATTCCACCGACCCCGGTTATTACCGGACTGGCGCTCATTTTGACGATCTACATCATGGCGCCGGTCGGGGCGCAGATGTATAAGACGGCGGAAGAGACGATCCAGCAAGGGAGCAACCAGCCGCTCCTCTCGCAGACCTCGGTCAATATGTTGATGACGGCCATTAGTCAGGCCAAGGAACCGATGCGGGAGTTTCTCATCAAGCATACCCATCCGCAGGAGCAGAAACTTTTTTATCAGATCGGTCGGGTGATGATGAATGTCCCCGGGGCGGAGGAAGCCAAGGAGGTGACCGCGGAGGCGGCGACCGAGGCGGAGATCACGGCCGAGACTGCCGGAGAGGAAAAACCCGCCAAGAAGCCGAAAGAACTGAGTCCGACGGATTTCATGGTCCTGATCCCGGCCTTTACAATCAGCGAGCTGACCGAGTCCTTTCAGATCGCCTTTATTATCTTTTTGCCCTTTTTGATCATCGACATTGTCGTGACCAATATCCTGCTGGCCCTCGGGATGTTCATGGTGCCTCCGGTCACGATGTCCTTGCCGGTCAAGCTGCTCCTCTTCGTCATGGTCGATGGGTGGCATATCCTCACGAAGGCACTCATTACCGGTTATATGTAGGAGAGACTTTATGAGCTTCAAAACGAAATGGTTGCGAGAGAGAGCGGATTTACTCCGGTCGAACGAGCCGGTCGGGGGTTCGGGGGTGTTGGGCCAAGCACACACCCCCGTTTCGAATGATGGGTGGCATATCCTCACGAAGGCACTGATTACGGGGTACATGTAAGGAGTTTCGATGGATGCCTATATAATCAGCATTTCGCGTCAAACTCTTTATCTGACCTTGATCCTCACCGCGGCGCCGGTGGGGGCCGCCTTGATCGTCGGTCTCGCCGTCAGCCTCCTGCAGGCGACGACACAGATCCAAGAGCAGACCCTGACCTTCGTCCCTAAGCTGGTCATCGTCTTCGTGCTGCTCTCGGTATTAGGACCGTGGTCGTTTTTTCAGGTGGTCGCCTTTATGAATAGCCTGATCGAGAACATCCCACAGGTGATTAAGTGAAGCGGAGGTGATCGATGGAGCAAGTCCTCCAGCTGCTCGGCTTTGAAATCGATTCCGGTCCGGCGCTCATCACGATGATGCTGATTTTGACGCGCATCTTTATCATCATCAACTTGATCCCCTTTCTCTTCGGCAATCCCGTCCCTGGGCTCGTCAAGCTTGGGGCTACCTTCATTTTTGTTGTCATCTTGTTTCCGTACATCTATCCGGGGGTGCCGGAAGGGGCCTATGACAACACCCTGTTTGTCGTGACGCTCTTTGTGAAAGAGGCCTTTTATGGGTCGGTGTTGGGACTCGTTGTCTCGATGATCTTTTATGCCTTTGATTCCGCGGGGCAGATCATCGACAACCAGCGCGGGGCCTCGATGGCCCAGATCTTTTCACCCCAGACCGGGCGCCAGGTGACGATTTTTGGGTCCTTTACCTTTCAGCTGTCGGTCGTGATGTTCTTGTCTTTCGGGGGGCACATCATGTTCTTTCAGGCCCTCGGCCAGAGCTATGCCTACCTGCCCATCTATGAGATGCCGGCGGCCGGGGTCAATTTCTACAGCACGGTGATTCACTTCATCAAGGTGACGGGGACGGTCCTCTTTATCGCTGCCCAGTTGGCGGCCCCGATCCTGATTTCGATCTTCGTCGTCGACCTGATCCTCGGCGTCATGAACCGCATCTCGCCGGCGATCAACGTGTTGACGCTCGGTTTCGCGATTCGCGGTATCATGGGGGTACTGATCTTCTTCCTCGCCTTTACGACGATTGCCTATCAGATGAAGGTCCTGTCGATCCAGAGTCTGGAGAATGTCACCCGGACGATTCGTTTTTTGGCGACGGGCGGGTGATTTTTCCAATTTTCGCATAACTTTTCCTTAATTTTCCGGCAACTTTGGGTCGCTCGAGGCGATAAGCGGGTCGTAATGGCTTATTTTATGGCGGGGGGGATTGCCACGACTCAGCTTGCGTCGGCTGGTGTCCCTGCCCTGAATTCAGGAATTTTATCAGCCCAGTTGCTCAGCCAACCGGCGGTCTTCGGCGAAATGGCGCCCGGAGCCCCGTTGGCCCTGTCGCTGCAAAGCCCTTATTCCCTGCAACGAACCCAGGCCCGCGAGAATGCCGCGACCGACGCGACCTTTCAGGCCGCCGTTCAATTGTTGGACGATATTCAGCGTGGCGTTGATCCCGCGGAGGGAACGGCCGCCGCGTCATTGGATCGCGCTCGTGCGGCGACCTTTGTCAGCCGCCTCCAGCGCGAGATCGATCAGGCCTTAGCGCAGACCGCACTCGGTGACCTGGCGGAACCGCTCCGCCAAATAATGACGCAGCATCCGGAGTTGGCGACTGCCGACCTGGCGACCTGGCGGGAAAATGACTTAGGCCGTAACTTTATCGAGCGCGTCAAAAATCTCTATCGTGAGCAATATTTAGGTTTTAGCGCCTTTCGTGCAACGACGCAGCTTCCCGGGACGGAGCAGGTTGCCGCCTTGGAAAATGCGGTGCGGGCGATCTATGGCGACGCCGGCCAGGCGCTGCTCTCCGAGCTGGCGCAAGAAAATCTCAGTGAACTCTTACAACGCGAGAGCTTGGCCGAGCGGGTTTCGCCGGAGGTGTTAGCCAGGCTTTTCCCCGCGGGACAGCCGCCGTTGACCGAGCGGTACCAAAAAATGGGTCACATGGCCCTGTTTGCGCGCTTTGTCGTGACGCAGCGTCAGTTCATGGAATCCCTCGTCGGTTCCCCGGAGCGCGTCGAACTCTTTTGGACCTTGCGTGGCTTGGAACTAGAGATGTCGCGACGGGATGATTTCGAGTCGGATGCGTTCAAGACCTTGATGCGGCGGGTCCAGATGCCGGACTTAAGCCCCGTTGACCGGAGCCGTTATTTCGCCCTCCAAGAGGCTGTGGCCAAGAGTGGGGCGAATCCGGATCCAGCCCTCCAGGCGCAAGTCACCGAAGCGCTCCATTATTTTTCTCAGCGGACCGGTGAAACCGATTTAGCAACGGATGCTGGCCAGCATTTTGCCTACCGGGATGTCGTGCAACAGGTGGCGCTCCTGGCGCTCCGCGTCGGCGTCTCGGCGGAGGACATCAGACGGGAGACCAGCGGACAGGGGACGGCCCCATCGAATGAGCCGGTGACGCTCCAGCAGATTTATGACGGCACCCAGGTCGTGACCCTTGACGCACTGCCACCGGAAATAAAGGACATCCTTCGCGCCACGGGCCAGTGGGATCTCGTCAATCAGGCGACGCGGCGGGTCATCCTCATGCCGGAGATCGCCTCGACGGACTACGTCAAGATGCTGGTCGGCTCGGCACCGAGCGGCCGGGGCTATTTTGCCGACGGAACCCTGGTGATCTCGACCGCCCCGGACGGGCTGCGCTCACCGGTCTGGCGCATTGCCGGGTTGATTGCCCATGAAGCGGCGCATCTGCGCTCTTTGAATGGGATTATGGACAACCCGCAAGAGCTGATGGGAATGACCTCGAATGTACCTCAAGAGCGGGAGGCCTATGCCTGGGAGTCGAAGTTTTATCGGAGCTTTCTCAGTCGCTTTGGATCCCGCCTCAATGACGCGGATCGCGCCGCCATTGAGCAAACCGTTTTCAATACCGAGTCCATCGTCTATGCGACCAATCTGCTCTTGAGCCATTCATTAGAGGACCTGGAGCCGGGGCGTGGGCTGCAGGCCGATCTGGAAATGCGGCGGTATGGCGGGCTGACCGTCGGGCAGTTGGATATCAATAGTTATCCGGAGCGGTTGCGGGACTTGATCGGGAGGATTGAGTTTAGTGGGGTCGACGGCATCCATCTCAGTAATTTGCGTTCCCGGCTGCGGCGTCGGATCGAAGATCTCGAACGGGCGCTCCAGGCGTCGCTACGGTTTCAACGCGAAGAGTTGGAGGCGCTGCGTCGGCAGACCGGATCCGACGCGCTCAGTCCCGAGGCGATTGCCGCCTTTGAGCAGCAGTTGACCGAGATGCCGGACGGGATCCGTCGGAGCCTTGAGGCCTATCGGCGGCAGTTTGGGTTGTTGGGGCAGGATAACGGGCATGCCGCGGTCAAACTTACCTAATATTCTTTAACTTGGCCGCAACTGGAGCCGAGCGATCAGCGAAGAATGAGCTGGCGTTGAGATGAATGCCGCGAAATTTTTCAACTATTTGAATTTATTGAATAAATTTCTTTCAACTATTGGGATGAATTTGCCAATAAGGCGGCAACTATTCGTCGATCGAGCCGATAATCTAGATTAGAGATTATTTTATTATGGGCAGTTATAGCATTTCAATTAGCGGCGCGCATACCCAGACCCTGACCGGGTCGGTGGCCATCACGCGGGATGGGAATTTTACCGCGACGGAGCATGGCGCGGCCAAAACCGCCGTCCGTCAGGCCCTCGTTGCGGCAGGCTATTTCGATGGCGGGGGCGGCCGCTGGTATAAAGATCTTAATGGCGATGGCAATTATACTGCCGATGAGCGCGTCAATATCAGCGTTTCCTTATCCGGCGGCAGCGGTGCGAATTCCACCGAGTGGAGCGGCGGGATTGGGACCCTGATGGGGGGAAGTCCTCCGACGGCCATCCCGATGTCCGGGAGTGGCGATACCAACGGCGGCGGTGATACGAATGGGACGAACAATGGCACCGGCAATGGCAGTGGCGGTCGGCGTGGGAGCGGAGGACGTACGAGCGGTGGCGGTGGGACGAGTCGCACGACGACTAGTGACCCCAGCACCTGGACCGGCTATCCGATGCGCATCCGCGTCAAAAAGTCTGATGGGACCTGGGGCGAGTGGCGCACGATCCCTCACGGCCAGGATAACAATTATGACGCGAGTGATGCCGAAATCCGCCAGTTGCTCGGGGTTTTGGAAAACGATGATACCGGAGACATGAATGCCCAGGTTCAGGTCGAGTATCAACGCAATGGCAGTTGGGGACATGCGGATTCCTTCGATCAATTAGGTCCCCTCTATACCCGGGCCGGGATGGTCCGCCCGGGGGCGACGTCGGGGATGGGCAACGCGACGATCAGTTACCGGGATGGCTCGCGGACACGAACGGTGACGGTGCAGTACCGTCTCGATCCCAATTCTGAAGGGGATGTCAGTCACGCCGAGGCGACGCGCATTCAAGAAATTTTTCGCAACATTCCCGGTTATCAAAGCAGCTGGCGGATCACGCAGGTGCAAGCGGAGGGCAAGACCCTGAATGCCGGTGCTTGGGCGAGCCGCCTGAGCCCGGATTATCGCTCGCCCAACAGCTCCGGGACTCCCGACGATTTTCTCGATGATTCCTTGAATCGCGGTTTTCTGGCCCGTTTGAGTCGCAACCGGCAGAGTCGCCGGGCGGAACAGCGGCGTTTGACCGCCATGTTGAATAATCTCCTCAGAGGCGGCCGGCTGAACTGGCGGACCTTCTTAAGCTACATCAATCTCAGTGCGATGCGGCGCGAGGCCGTCGTGAACGAGTCCTTGAGCTGGGCGGTGCAGAGCCTGTCCGAAATCGAGGCCCGCCAGGGTGAACTCAATACCGAATTGCGCGGGCTGAGTTCGTCGGACCGCAACCGCTATACCTCGAGCATGACGCGCATCAACAACGAGCTCAATGAGCTCTCCGGGCAGCGTAATTCAATCATGAGCTTTGTCCGCGACTCCAAGTCGGTCTCTGATGAAGGGAAGGAACTCGCGAAGAGTCTCTACGCCGAGCTCCAGCAGGAAGAAATGTTGATGCGCTTCTAGGCAGTGCACGCTGTCCCCCGCAACTGGAACTAGAACCCCCACGAAAACACTATGTCGGAGAATTTTAAGCGGACATCTGGGGTCTGTAGACCTCAAATCCCGGTCCCCTGGACCCGATTTCGTTGATCCCGGGCCGCCGTTTTAATTGTAAGTATTTGAAATTATAAAGGAAATTATTTCCGCCCCTTGGCATGAAACTTGCTACTTAATTGGGCGGAGACCAAGGGTCCGTGAGGACCATAACAGACGCTAGAATTTATTAGGAATAACGATGGCAACGGCATCATTTACCATAACCTATACGAAAAACGGCACTCAGCACACGGCCAATATCACCACGGGTGAACTCGATCGCAACGGTGACGGTCAGGTAACGGCTCGTGAAGTTGATGAGGCAGTCTCTGCGGCGATCCGCGACTACCGGGTTGATGGTAATCGGGTATTTAACTGCGCGGATAGTGCGACGGCGATTACTGGCCGTTCCGGCGTAACCATTGATAGTCGCAGTGATGTGACGCTTTCCAATTTGACCGGGCATACGAGTTTTACAATGCCGGCGGTGCTCAATCGAAGTTCTTTATCCGCACCGGTCCGGACGAGCAACGCGAGCGATCACTCGACCTGGACCGGACGGCCGATGCGCATCCGCGTCAAGAACGCCGATGGTTCCTGGGGACCGTGGCACGAGATTCCGCACAGCATGGACACTAATTCTGCCGTGAGTAACGAGGAGTTAGCCCGGTTGCTTGGCACACTTCCCTCAAATGAAACCGGTAATATGGGTGCCGATGTCCAGATTCAGTACCAGAATTCGAGTGGGCAATGGCACCGTTCCAGCGTTCATAATGAGGACTTGGGCAATCTCTATCCCCGCGCCGGCGTGACCCCGCCGGGAACCGGTGATGGCATGGGCTGGGCGACTATTAAATATCGGGATGGTAATAATACCCGGACGGTTCGTGTCCAGTACCGCTTGGACCCGAATTCGCCCAACGACGTCAACCACACCGAGGCGACCCGCATTCGAGATGTTTTTCGCAATCTACCCGGTTACCAAAGCTCTTGGCGCATCACCGAGATCCAGGCCGAAGGCCAGACTTTGGATGCCGGTGGGTTCGCCAGTCGTCTGAGTGATGACTATGTCTCGCCGAATAATCCTAATAATCCGGATAACCCGGATGACCCGAACAATCCGGTCAATGGGGCGATTACGCGTAACCTGACCGAGCGCTTGGGCCGGAGTCGTCGCAGCAGTAAGGCGCAGCAGCGGCAGATCACGATGATCCTGCAGAGTCTGCTTAGAGGCGGTAATCTAAATTGGCGGACCTTTTTGAGCTATATCAATATGAGTACGATGCGGCGTGAGGCCGTGATGAACGAGGCCCTGACCTATGCGGTCCAGAGCCTGTCCGGTCTCGAACAGCGCCAGAGTGAGCTGAATACCGAATTGCGTGGCCTGAGCACGAGTGACCGGAACCGCTATACCTCGAGCATGACCCGCATCAACAACGAACTCAACGAGCTCTCCGGGCAGCGGACGGCGATCATGAACTTTGTCCGTGACTCCAAATCCGTCTCGGATGAGGGCAAGGAACTCGTCAAGAGCCTGATGGCCGAGCTGCAGCAGGAAGAAGCCCTGATGCGTTTCGCATAATCTAAGTTATTGATATTAGGGAGAAAGGCGGCCTTCATGGCCGCCTTTTTTATTGCTGGGGCCCTCAGCCCCCATATCCCCGCCTCCAGACCCCAGGGAGTGGGGTATTCAGGGCCTAATTTTTTGGCTTCAAATTGTATAATCCCCTGATTTTAGGTATCATTTACTTAGTGCCCCTCTCCGGCGGAGGTTGGCATGGGTCTTGCATCTTAAGTCCGCGAGGACCTCTATGGATTTATGTTTGTTTGATAACAGCGCGATCGTTCTTGTCGGGAAGCAGGCCGGACTCTTTGACGTGAGTCATCCGGGCAGTGTCGGTGCCCCAAGCGGTCCGCAGAGTTCAGTTCAGAACCAGAGTACCTCCAGCTCCGGCGAGGCCCCGCAGTACGAAGCCAAGGTCGAAACCCCGACTTTATTGAGTCCGGAAGAAGAAGCCGCACTGGCCGACCAGAATTTACGCATGAGCAACGCGAATGTTGACCCCAACAAAGCTGCGATCCAGAGCAATCTGCAGGAGAGTAAACTTATTCATAAAGAGCAGATCACCTGGTTGGAGCACGTCCTGGGTGCGGATGTCGCCAAGGCCCTGCGCAGTGCCAATAAAGATAGTCTTCGCAATATTTCTGATGTCGCCCGCATTGTTTATGAAGTGACCGGCGGCGATCTCAAGGCCGTTCAAGCCCTGTTGAATAAACTGCACGCGATCAAGTCATCACTGCCCCGCGAAGCCCGCGCCGATCTCGATGCAATTACGGGCCTCATTGGAGAGATCGAGACCCGAGCCGCAGCGGATGGATTGAAAATCAGCTCTAGTGCTTCCACGCACGATCAGTACAAGGCCCGCTCGGCTGAACTGGAGCAGGTGATCACGAAGCTGCAAGACAAGCTGGCCACGCTGCTCCCCAAAGAGCTCGCCGCTCAGTTGAAGAGCCAAGGATTTTTAGGCGTCGGTGTGGCCAAGAAGGTCAGCGACGCGATTACCAAGAAATTTGATGCCCAGCTCAAGGAGCTGCGTGCCGAACTCAAGGCGGCCAAGGACGCCGGCAACAAAGAGCGGGTCCAGTTAATCAAGTCGAAAATCAGCGATGTCCAGGCCAACCAAAAGCAGGCCCTGCAGCAGGCCCGCATTCTCGGCAAGGTCCTGCAGGCCGGTGACCGGGCGCTTAGCTCCGAGAATCTCGAGCAGATCAATCAATTTTTTAATCTTATTGATGCCCCGCGCGGTGGTGCGCAGGAAGGTATCCAGGCAGCGGTTCTCAATCTTGATGAGGTCCGTGACCTCGATCAACTCGAAGGCATTGTCAATGTCGTGTTGAACGCCGAAGAGACCGCCCAGGCCGGGACGCAGTCGACCGCGCATTCCGGTGACGCCGGAGCGCCGCAAGAGTCGTCTTCGGGCGCCGGCATTCAGTCTGCAGGCGGTACCGGTAACGATGAGCCGGTCGACGAAGCCGAGATGGCCAAAAAAGTTTTAATGGAAGAAGGCCAGGACATCGAAGGCCAGGGCAGCGGTGCCGGGATTCAATCCGAAGGCGCGACTGCCGAAGAGCATGCCGAGATCCAGGGTGACTGGATGGGCCTGACGCAGGCCGAGATGGGCATGAAGATCGCCAGTTCGAGCGTCGTGATGGGGATTACCTCGTCGTATTACCGCGGCCGCTCGGACGAGCGCAAACTCAAGGGCATGATCGACAAGTTGATCGCCGCGATTTCACGCGGTGATCTCGATGCGATCAGTACCGCTCTGATCCTGATCGGACGCCGCTCGCAGGAGAGCCTACGCAAGGTCTCCCTGACGATGATCAAGGCGATGAAATATTATGAAGAACAGCAGTCGGGCCTCAATGATGAGCTGGAATCCTTGACCCGTGATATGGGTCCGACCTTTGGTGCGGATATGCAGGCGATTAACAACAAGATGAATATGTACTCGAGTAATCGCCAGGCCCTGATGTCGATGTTCCGTGATACCAAGGCGCAGGTCGATACGATTGAGAATTTAACCAAGTCGATACTGGATATCGAAGGCCGGCAGAAACGCCAGCTGGCGCAATTCCAGGCCTAAACGGCCGGAATCTGAATGTAGGGGCGCTGCTCGCCGCGCCCGGAAAGGCAACTGGAAGAGGCTTTTGAGCCGATAAAATATTGTTGGAACTGTAAATACGATGGAACTTTATCTTTCACATAGCGACTTACCGATCGTCCTGACCAGGCCGGGGCTGTTTGAGGTCCCTGTCGCAACGGTGGGTTCAGTCCAAACGGGTGGGACGCAGCCGACGGCGCCTGATGCAACGGTTGCGCAAGGAACGACGATCCCGACGGACGGGACGAATGCCGGTCAATTGACGGTTCGCCGCGACACGGCCTGGCCGGAAGTTGGCAACGGTTCGGGACAGCTAGGTGTTCGTTATCGAGATGCTAGTGGTGCATGGCACGACCTGCCAGGCTCTGCCATCACGCGGGGGGGCACCGACAATAGAGACCTGACGATTACCTTTCCGGAAACAGCTCGTACCGGGAACGTCGCTTACGAAATTTTTACAGGTTCGGGTGGATCCCGCACGTATCTCGCCGATGGAACGGCTCCCTTTGCGACGCGGACGGCGACAGATGGCGACGGGACGGCGCGTCCCGGGCAGACTCAGAGCCCTCCGACGAATGAGGCGCTTGGCTCTGTCGGTGGCGGTACGGGTGAAGACACACGGACCGCACTCAATACCTATGCGACCAATTTTGAGACCACGACAGGTCCCAACGCGATGCGTTCAATTTTTAATCTCGGGAGCGGTGTCGAATATTGGTCGAGTGGGACGACTTTAAATCCCGCTAATTTTGATCAAGCCGTGACGGACATGACTGCAGGTCGGGATCGGGTTCAAGCCCTGCGTGATACCGCGGTGTCCGATTTGGGCACGGCGACGACGGAGCTACAGCGTTTGGAAAATCTCCCGGCTGGCGAAAGACCTGCTGACTATGATACCCAATTATCAGCTGCTCGGACACGGGTTGAGACTTTGCGCACGCAGGTCCGGCAATATAGCGATTCTTTTGACGCGCATGTGCGTGGTCTGGGCCGAGCCTCTTCTTTCCGTACTATTTATGACGAATTCAGAACCGCACGGACGGCATTGGATGGTGGTGATCCGACGCAAATGAGAGATTTTAGACAGCGCTATGATCGTCGTACGGTTGCGTCGTTAGGCAATGGGACCGTGATGGCAGGCATTACAAGCGGTAATTACACTGGCGAGCAGATCAATGCGGCGCGTACCGAAGTCAATCGGCCGGCCGGCGGTGGCAACGGCGGTGCCGGGACCCAGAGCGCCGGTTTCACTAATACCGTCCACGGTATTAACCAAGGCATTAACGCCGTTGCAGGGACTGTCCACAGTGCGGCGAACGTGACGGATGCCCTCGGGCGTCTCACCCGTTCGTCAGCCAGCATTCCGCCGAACAGCGGCTTTGGCTATGGCGGTTTCGGTGGCGGCTATGGTTTCGGGGGTGGCTTTGGTTTCGGCGGTTTCGGACCGATGGGAATGATGGGACCGGTGGGTCAGCAAGACCAGCGTGAAGAATCTCGCAAGATCACGATGTTGTTGCAGATGTTGATGCATGCCATCCAGGCGGGGAATACGGATGCGATCGGTACGGCCCTGACCTTCATCGCGATGCGCGGTAAAAAGACCTTGTTACAGGCGGCGGCACGCACCGTGCGGGCGATGGAATCTTTTGAGCGGCAGCAGCAGACGATCAATAATCAGATGGCCAACCTCAATGCCGAGGGCAATCGGAATTATCAGTCGCAGATGATGACCCTGACCAACGACATGAACGTCTATTCTTCGAATCGTCAGGCCATCGTCAACTTCCTGCGGGACGTCAAAGGGATGGTCGATGAGCTCGATAATATGGATAAGAGCTGGCGCGATGTGGCGATCAGACAGCAGACGTCGTTGACTCGATTTGCCTAATTTTTGACCGAAAAAATGGAATTTTTAGAGGGTGGACCGGGTGTCCGCCCTTTTTTTTGGCAAAAAACCCAAGGATTATTAGAACTTGTACGGCTCAGACGAAAATGTTATTTTATATCCAGAGGTTATGGATTCGATGGCAAATCCGAAGGATACCGGTGTACCCGAGAATCCCGCACCTGAAGGGGCAGAGGCCGGCCCGGAGGAGGTCTCCTTTGATGAGCTCGCCAATCAACTCGAGGCGGAGCTCAAAAAGGTGCCCCCCCAAAAGCTGGCAGAGGCCCAGAAGCAGGTAGCGGATTTTCTGGGGGGCGACCTGAAATGGGCCGATCTCGCCGATTGGACCCCCGAGAAGCTGCATGAGACCGCCAAGGAGGGCTACGCCCAATACGAGGCCGCCCAGTACGACCAGGCGGAGATCATTTTTAAGGGGCTGACCGTGCTGGATCCGGACAATTTCTACTATCACCAGATGCTCGGGGCGTGTTTTCAGCAACAGAAGAAATTCGCCGAATCCATCGTCGAGTATTCAATCGCGGTCGATCTCAAGCCCGACGATATCACCTCTTTTACCAACCGGGGCGAGGTCTACTATGAGCTCAAGCTCTGGGATCTGGCCGAACGGGATTTTAATGAGGCGATCCGCCTCGATACGACCGGAGGGGACCGCTGGGCCAATCGCTCCCGGCTGTTGTTGAAAAAGCTGGCGGGACTGCGTAGTACGCAACCCGTTGGGGCCTCTGAGCCGAAAATAGAAGCAGGAGATAAGTAATTTATGGCCATTGATATGCCAGGCATGCAGACCGGCGCTTCCGATGTGAGGACGCAGACGCCCCCTGTCGTGACGGAGGGGCTCCTTAGCGGTCAGGTCGCCCAGGAGATCCGTCAGCTGCTCAAGACGGACGTGACGGCCACCGATATGCTGGCCTATCTCTCGCAGCAAGCGACGCGCCTGGCCGATCTCCAGTCACCGCCTTCGATCAAGGCGATGTCCGCGGACATCCCGCCGCCGCCGGAAGATAGCCCGCTTTGGAATGAATCGGATCCGTCGATGCAGGTCTCCGATGTGGAGCTGCAGGCCCTTGATGAGTTTACCCAACAGATGGCGGGCATTGCCTCGGAAGGGGGCGATGCGAATGACGCCTGGCTCAACGGGGCGGATAGCATCCTCGATAAACTCAAAGAACAATACGGGGATCCGCAGATGGCCATCGGTGACGGCGAGATGACCGGTGGGATCTGGGACTGGATGATGACCGGTGAAGTCAGTCGTGAGGCCGCTGAGGTCGATGACAGATGGCGTACCCTGATTCAGTCGTTGCTGGCGGATCCCAAGGCCAGTGCGGTTGATGTGCTGATGGCGATGGGCCAATATTTAACGGAGAAAAACGGGAAGGGACTGACCGAGGCCTTCAAGCTGTTTCACAATAAAGAAGTCGCTTATCAAGAGAATATGGCGGAGCTGGGCCTGGGCGAAAAGGCCCTCAATCCGACGGAGATGATGCAGGCGCAGGAAGAGATGCGCCAGTTTGGGATGGACTCCCAGATGGGGATGCAGGTGATCCAGCAGTTCCGTCAGGACATCGACCGGACGCAGAACTACGTGAAGTCTTCCGCGACGGCGGTTCATCAGACGCTCCGAGCCATGATCCAAAACTACGCGTTACGATAAGTGGGGGAGACGCGTTAGGGTGGCGCGTGAGTTGATACGGGTCGAACTATCATGGATGAGACGTATACGAGGGGTCAAAAGACGACAACGCGGGAACAGGACCCTAATCCTGACCGGGTAAAACATCTCGCCGAACTCCTTCATCGATTTGCCACCAATAAAATCAGTCTGGCCGATATCGCGCGCCTGCCGCGCAAAGAATTGCGACGCATGACCGAGATCGGTCATACCAAGCTCAAATACGGTCGTTACAAAGAGGCCTTAGAGATCTTTTCGATGCTCGCCAAGGTCGACCACAAAAACTATTATTATCGTTCCGCTCTCGGTGGTGTGTATCAGAAGATGAAAAAATGGATCGAGTCCCTGGCGAGTTATACGATTGCCCTCAAACTCAATAAGAATGATACCGCCAGCCTCGTCAATCGCGGGGAGATTTTTTTGCGTCATGACAAGTTCAAGCGGGCCGCGGAAGATTTTCGTCGCGCCATCCTGACGGACAAGGCGGGAAAAAACCTATGGGCGAATCGGGCCCGCTCTTTGGTGATTGCGCTCAAGCGCAGCGTGGAAGCCAAGAAAAATGTGAAGAAAGCCACCCGGCCCGCCTTGCCGGCATCACGTAAGCCGGTGCCGCGGAGTGCGGGAAGAAGAAGGTAAGAAATTTATCTCCCCCTTTACAAAGGGAGGGACTCTAAGTGGGACAGTTGACGCTCTTTAATCGTTGTCGTTGAGGATCCCATATTTCTTGAGCAGATTGCGGATGTGCTTCCGGTCGATTCCAGCCTCGCGGGCGGTCTTGGAGATGTTGTAATTGTTGCGCCGGAGCAGGGCGGCCAGATAGTCCCGTTCAAAGGATTCGACGATCTTTTGCTTGGCCTCTTTGAAGGGCAGGCCGAGATCGACCTCCGGGAGTTTTTCAGTGACCTCGTCTTCTTCACGTTCCAACTCTTGAAAGACATAGGCTAAGTCCTGACCTTTGACGGAATCCCCGTTGACTAAGGGGACGACGCGCGAGAGGACGTTGACGAGTTCCCGGACGTTTCCCGGCCATTGATAACGAGTGAGCATCTTGAGGGCGTCATCTTCCACGCGCGTGACATGAAGGCTGCCATCGGGATTGCGATTGAAATCCCCCTCGGACAAGAAACGTTCGACCAGCATTTCGATGTCATCAGGGCGTTCGCGCAAGGGCGGAATGAAAATTTTGACGACGGAGAGCCGATAATAGAGATCCTCGCGAAAATTGCTATCAGCGACTTCTTTGCGCAGATTGCGATTGGTCGCGCAGAGCACGCGGACATCAATGCTCACCGTATCGTTAGAACCGACCTTTTTGATTTGGCGTTGCTCTAAGGCGCGCAGCAGTTTCGGTTGCAGGTCCATGGAGAGTTCGCCGATTTCATCGAGAAAGATCGTCCCTCCAGTGGCTTCCTCAAAGGCCCCTTTGCGGGTCGACACGGCCCCGGTAAATGAACCTTTCATATGACCAAAGAGTTCCGATTCGATCAAATTTTCGGCCACGGCCGAACAATCGAAGACGACAAAGGGTTTATCTTTGCGGGGACTGTTGTCATGGATGGAGCGGGCAACGACTTCTTTACCGACACCGGTTTCCCCTTCGATAATAACCGTCGCATTGGTAGGCGAGATCCGACTGAGGAGGCCGAAGATCTGGCGCATGCGCCGTGACCGGCCGATTAAACGCCCGAATTCGGTTTTTTCCGAGGGCTCCACCTGAACCTTTTCATCGAAAGCAATAAATTCAATGCGGGAGTTGCCGATGCGAATAATATCGCCGGGGGCGAGATAGGCTTCTTTGACCCGCGTTTCGTTAATAAACGTGCCGTTAGTGCTCTCGAGATCTCTTAATAGAAAACTGTCTTCTTCCGGTACGATTTCAAAGTGAGTCCGCGAGACCGCTCGGTCCTCGATGGCGAGTCCATTGTCCTCTTTTTTGCCGATCGTGATACGGTTGTCTTTAAGGTCCATCTTGCGGCCTTTGCTGGTCCCTTCAACGACTACGAGCTGGCATTTACGGAGACTGACGACATCCTTGTTTTCGTCGAGTCGTAAGAGTTGGGTATCACTCTCTAAGATTTCATTTTGCGCCATGCTGACTCCTTAACTTCATTTAATTTTTTTGTAGCCGAACGTTATAACGTTTGTTTTTTTCGCGGCTCATATCGACGGATGTGGACCAAGGACGGAACCCGTTCATCTCCACGCGCAAGCTGTGTGAACGGTTGCGTGGGACCTTGCGAATCGTTACGGGAGTTCGGGCCCCGATGCGATTGCCATCAAAAATAACATCGGCTCGTGGGGGGATGGTTTCGACCTTGATCTCTCCAAACATGCCTTCTAATTTGATCGTACCTAAACTTTTCTTTTTGCCCCCCTGGAGGCTTACGCTTGATGAATGCTGCATAAATCCATCCTTACGCAGCATTACCGAGGCGCTTCCCGGACGGAGTCCGCTCACGGTGATCGGTGTCTTTCCTTTATACTCGGAGTTGACATAGACCTCGGCGCCGGAAGGGCTTGATCTAATCGACAGACTGGCCGGACGTCCTGAAGCGACGGGTTTGGGTGCCGGCGGCGGCGTATAGCGTGGCTCGGGTTTGGGCTCCGGCGGCGGAGTATATCTTGGTTCAGGCTTGGGTTTGGGCGTGGGCTTGGCCTCGCGAATCGGCTTTTCGACCGGCTTCGGTTTGGGTTTGGGCTCAGGTATTGCTTTGCCCTTGTCTAATGAGGCGATGAGCTTGTCGCCGGATTCTTGTTCGACCTTGACGCTCTTGGTGAAGACCTCATAGCCGCCTTTTTCCAGCTTGATCGTGTAAAACTTATCCAGCTCAAGGTTGTCGAGTTGGGTCGGGGTCACGCGCCCCGTATCCTTGCCATTTAAGAAGACCTTGGCCGCCCCCGGCTTGGAACGAACCACTAAAGAACCGAGCTTGGGAGGCGGAGGGGGCTCGGGTTTCTCTTCGAGCTTCGGAAGCTCAGGAAGTTTAGTCAAGGTAGCGCGGATATTGACCGGATTGAAATTGGCGATAGGAACCGTGCTGGCCCAATCACCGTAACCTTCCTTCTTTAAGTGAATCGCATAATCTTTTTTGATCTCAAGCTCGCCGATATCGGTTGGCGTGACCTTGCCCGTCTCTTTGCCGTTAAGCAGGATCGCGGCGCCGGGCGGATCCGATGAGATCTTGAGCATTCCTTCCGCGAGGGCCTGAAGGCTGACATGAACCTTGACGGGTTCTTCCGTCACGAGCGCGACGGTTTTTTCGTAGGGCTTATAGTGTTCTCTTTCAATTGAGACTTTGTAGTCATCGCCAAGTGATAAGCGGCTTAAGGTCGCCGGTGTTGTTTTGCCGATGTTTTTTCCATTGAGCAGTATCGTTGAATTAGAGGGTTCCGAGCTGACAATGATTGAGCCGTAATCAGCGAGGGGCGGCTTGGGTTCGGGCGGTTCGACGGGCTTTACGGGTTTGTCCGGGACTGTCGGTCCGACGAGTTCTTCCCAGAGCCCGCTGACTTTGTCGCCGATACCGAATTGGGACCAACTCAGATACCCGGCCGCGCCCAGTGCGAGGAAGACGGCCAATATCATCCAGGGTCGCCTTCTTTTCGCCTGCTTGCGGACGATGGTGGGTTCGGGGACCGGAATGGCGCCGGCTTGGGTGGATTCATCGGTGACGGATGATTCTTCATCAATTCCGATGTCAGTGCCCGTTCCGGCGTCTTTAATGCCGGCTTCCGTTCCCTGGCCTTCGTCCCCAACGAGGCTTTCACCGGTGCTGGCCTTGATCAGCAGTGAACGTGTTTTGTCGTCGACATGAGGTCCGCTCTCCTCGGTTGCTTTCATTTCTTTGTCAAAATAGTTTCGGACAAGAGAGGCGAGGTTGCGCGGTGAAAAATCGATGTACGAGGAATAAAGATATTTAGTGAGTTCGAGATGAAGGTCACCCGCCGTGGCGTAACGGTCCTTGGCATTGAAGGAAAGGGCCTTGGCGAGTATGGCTTTCAGCGGCCCGGGGATATCATCCGGCAGGTCCATTGTGTTGACGCGGGTCGTGCGGATTTTATTCAATACTTCAAATTGAGTCTCTCCGGTGTAGAATTTTTCGCCGGTCAACATTTCATAGAGAACGAGGCCTGCCGAGTAGATATCAGTCCGCCCATCGAGCGGTTTGCCGAGGGCTTGTTCGGGTGACATGTAAGCGATTTTGCCCTTCAGGACGCCGGCCATCGTGTGAGAGACGTTGAGTGCCGCTTTGGCGATTCCGAAGTCGACAATCTTGACCTCGCCTTCATAGGAAATGAGGATATTTTGCGGGTTGATATCGCGGTGGACAATATTAAGCTGCTGGCCGTCGGGGCTCGATTTGCGATGGGCATAATCAAGGCCCTTACACATTTCACTGACAGCATACACGGCAAGGTCTTCCGGCATCTTGCCCTCGTCGGAGGTCACCCGCCGGATAAGCTCGCGCAGATTGGTGCCATGAATGAATTCCATAGAGATGTAGTAGTCATCACCGACTTTACCGAGGTCATAGACTTGAACGATATTGGCGTGCGAAAGCAGAACCGTTAGCTTGGCTTCATCAACCAGCATCGTGATGAAGTCTTTGTCGGCAGCGCAATGAGGGAGTATTCGTTTGATGGCGAGTAGCTTTTCAAAGCCGTCGACACCATAAGTTTTGGCCTTGTAGATCTCGGCCATGCCGCCCACGGCAAGTTTGTCGATCAGCAGATAGCGCCCAAACTGTTTCGGTTCAAAATCGCTCATAAAAAGGCCCTAATAACGAATGAAAGCGCGATGACGATGCCGACAATTGCAAAAAAATAGAGGCCAATCGTGCCCCATTGATAGTGGCGATTGTCGTCAAGAAAGCCCACGGCTCTTAAAAAAGTTATGGTCGTTGAAGTCGTGACTTCTTCGATAGTCGTTTCCTCTGCGGTCACTTCAATGGGCTCATCTGTCTTGGCCGAGACGCTCTCTTCCTCATGGGTTGCTGCCGGACGTTTATCCCAAAGTGACGGATGGTGCTGGCCTCCGGCGTCTTTGTCTCCGGTCCATTTTTTAAAGTCGAGTTTGGGGGCAAACTCATCGTGCTCTTCTTGTTCTTCTTGTTTTTGTTTTCCCCCGCCACCATGCTCGTCTGAAGTGTCCTCCTTGCGAAGGACTTTCATGGCGTCTGATTCGACCTTTGGGATACGATCGACCATTGCTACTCCGTAAATTCTCCGTTCTACTGCGAATTTACTTCGCACCTCAGGAGACCTGAGGT
The DNA here is from genome assembly GCA_965216315.1 of bacterium. GTDB lineage: Bacteria > UBA10199 > UBA10199 > 2-02-FULL-50-16 > JAJFLM01 > CBDCFN01. The sequence goes on from CBDCFN010000016.1 coordinate 376,999, forward strand.
TTGACAATTCTGCTCCACAAATTCTGAACTCTAATTCATTCCCTCGGTGGCCCCGTGCTTGCATAAGATGTCCAACTGGGGACTTAGCTCTACGGGGACTACAGACCCCATTTTAGAGATTTGTGAGACCGTTGTCTATAGGGATGTTCGTGCGGGATTAGGGGGCGAGCAGGTCCCTGGCGACGTCGAAGAGAATGCCAACCACGATCGTATCGAGCAGTATCAAGGCGAAAAAGACGAGCAGCGGGGCAAAATCGATGCCAGTACGATAAAGGGCTCGGGGCAAAATACGTCGGGCCTGGCGAAAGGCCGGTTCGGTCAGCTGACGCAGAATGCGGACAATCTGGTTGGAGGGGTCTGCATTGACCCAGGAGATGATCACGGCGGCCGCGACGACAAAGGTATAGATATTGATCAGCAGGCTTAAGAGTCGGGCGATAGCGAGGAGGATATATCCGAGCGCGGCCATTTTATTTCCCCCTCAGTTGTTTGGCGCGGGCAGCGGCTGCCTTGACGGCACGTTCGAGGGCCTGCGGCCAACGGGCCTTTTTTAGCGTGTTGAGAGCAGCGGCTGTCGTGCCTCCCTTGGAGGTGACGCGTTCGCGCAGCGTTTTTAGCGCGGTCTTTTGGCTGGCGGCCAGTTCGGTCGCGCCGGTGAGCGTGGCCGTGGCCAGCTGACGTGCTTGTGTCTCCGCAAGTCCGCCCTTGACCGCGGCATTGACCAAGGATTCTAAAAACAAGAAGACGTAGGCCGGTCCACTTCCGGAGAGGGCCGTGACCCAGTCCAGCTGATCTTCTCGCTTGCAGACGATGACCTCCCCGACGCTGGAAAAAAGCGCATGCGTGTTTTTAATGTCGATGGGTCGTGCTGTCTTGGCGGCAAAGAGGGCGGTGATCCCCTTACGGACCAGGGCCGGGGTGTTGGGCATGGTGCGCATGAGCCGGGCGGAGCGGCCGAGATGGCGCTGCATGAAGCGCGTATCGATACCGGCGGCGATTGAGATCAGTAGGTGTTTCGAGTTGAGGCCGGGGCGGATTCCCTGGAGGACCGCAGCCATCACCTGGGGTTTCACGGCGAGTACGATAAGAGAACACTTTTTCATCAGTTCCTGGTTGGCGGCGAGCGTCTTGACCCTGTAGCGCTTGCTCAGTTGATTGCGACGTGCCGCCAGCGGTTCGGCCACGTAGATATTGGCGGCGCGCGCTTGTTTGGAGGCCAAGAGGCCACTGACCAAAGCTTCGGCCATGTTGCCGCCACCGATGAAACCGATTTTTTTATTTTGTAATGACATAAAAGATTATTCTCGTGGCCCAAATAACAGGGTTCCAATGCGAATCATCGTGGCCCCTTCTTCGATCGCCACTTGATAGTCATGGCTCATGCCCATTGATAGCTCACGCAGGGGCTGCTTATACACGGCTTGTTGGTTGATTGCATCCCTTAATTCACGGACTTGGCTAAAAAATGGCCGTACCTGTTCCGTGTCATCAAAGTAGGGCGGAAGCGTCATCAATCCGCCGATGTGGACATGTTCAAAAGTATTGCATGCCCTAATCAACGAGGCCGCTTCCTCCGGAGGAACTCCGCCTTTGCTCGCTTCAGTGCCGGTATGGATTTGAATCAGTATGTTGCTGTGGGTGCCTTCTTGTGCTGCGCGGTGGTTGATTTCTTGCGCCAGTTCGATGCGATCGACGGAGTGGATCCAATCCACGCGACCAATAATTTGTCGGACTTTCTTGCGCTGCAAATGGCCGATGAAATGCCAATGAATATCACGATGACTTTCAAGCGCTGCCTGTTTGTCGATAAGCTCCTGGACATAATTTTCGCCGAGGTCTGTCAGTCCCTCCTGAATGAGTCCTTGAATGCGATTGGGTGGCTGTCGTTTGCTTGCGCCAATGACAACAACCTCTGACGCGTCGCGGCCGCAGTTGAGGCAGCAGCGACGTATATGGTCCCAGAGTATAGATAGTGAATGGGCTGCCATAGCGGCTCTGTAGCGTGATTAGCCGGGTGCGTCATTCTTTTTTTTAGCCGCCTGCCATCATCTTTGGTATAATTTATAATGCGTTAACGATCTTTTACGATGCCGGCAACCTGTAACCTTAATCCATAGAATCAGATGGGGAAAGAGACCATTATGGAACTTTCGCATGTCCTGCAAGAGATTCGGGAAGGCAAAGGTCAGCAAGAATTCCGAGATCTCAAATGGGAAGGTAATTTTAAAGATTATCTAGGACTCGTTTTAAAGGAACCCCGCATTGCACGTTCGGCGTTCCAACGTATCTATGACATGATCATGTCATACGGTTCTGAAGAGTATGTGGATCACCGCAAAAAAGTTACCCGTTATAAATTTTTCTCCGACCCACTCGAAGGCGGTAAAGACGCTATTTTCGGTCTCGATGTTCCCTTAATGAAGCTCGTGAATCTTTTCAATGCGTCAGCGCGTCGTTATGGTCCGGAGAAACGAGTGCTGTTGCTCCACGGCCCCGTTGGTAGTTCTAAAAGTACGATCGTTCGTCTCCTTAAGAAAGGTTTGTCTACTTATTCGCGCACTCCCGCCGGCAAGCTTTTTACCTTCAGTTGGGTGCCGTTAGATCTTCCGATTCGGGAAGAATTATTCGGGAGTGCAGAAGTTTTCCCATGTCCCATGCATGAGGACCCGTTGCGACTGATCCCCCGGGAAGATCGCACCAATTTTTTAACTGAACTGAATAAAGATCTCGCGGAAGATCAAAAAATAAATGTGGAAGGAGATTTATGCCCGCCGTGCCGCTATCTGTTTCGTGAGTTAATGAATTACTATGATGGTGAATGGGAGAAAGTCGTTCAACATGTTCGCGTGCGTCGCATGGTTTTGTCGGAACAGGATCGGGTGGGAATTGGGACGTTTCAACCCAAAGATGAGAAGAATCAGGATTCGACCGAACTGACCGGCGATATCAATTATCGTAAAATTGCAGAGTACGGTTCTGACTCAGATCCGCGGGCGTTTAATTTTGATGGAGAGTTCAATATCGCCAACCGTGGGCTTATCGAATTTATCGAGGTTCTCAAACTGGATGTCGCCTTTTTATATGATTTATTAGGGGCCTCTCAGGAGCATTCCATTAAACCGAAAAAATTTGCACAGACGACCATTGATGAAGTGATCATTGGACATACCAATGAAGCGGAGTTTCGCAAGCTGGAGAGTAATGAATATATGGAGGCTTTGCGCGATCGAACGAGCCGCATTGATATTCCTTATATAACCAAGTTGCATCAGGAAATTAAAATTTATGAGCGTGATTTTAATCCCGAGCGCATCATGGGGAAGCATATCGCACCGCATACTTTGGAGATGGCTGCAATGTGGGCGGTATTGTCGCGGCTTGAAGACCCTAAAATGCCTAATCTGACGCTCCTTCAGAAATTAAAACTTTACGATGGTAAGATGGTTCCCGGTTTTACGGAAGACAATGTAAAGGAGCTGCGCAAACAAGCCATGCGCGAGGGACTTGATGGGATCAGCCCGCGCTATATCCAGGATAAGATTTCAAATGCGCTCGTATCTTCCAAATCGGAATCTTGCGTCAGTCCCTTCCTTGTCTTGAAGGAGCTTGAGAGCGGACTAAAATATCATACCTTGCTGAAAGGTGAGGAGCAGCGTAAGCGCTACCGCGAGTTGGTTTCCGTCGTGCGCGATGAGTATGAAGATATCGTTAAGAATGAAGTGCAGCGTGCGATCAATGCGGATGAAGACGCCATCAGTCGACTCTGTGCCAACTATATCGACCATGTTCGTGCCTATACTCTACGTGAAAAAGTTCAGGACTCTTACACGGGAGACTACGTCGATTCTGATGAACAGCTTATGCGCTCTATCGAAGAAAAAATTGATATTCCTGACTCCCGTAAAGATGATTTTAGGCGTGAGATAATGAACTACATTGCGGCCCTTGCCTTGGAAAATAAGACATTTGACTATCGTTCTAATGATCGCCTGCGTTCAGCTTTGGAGATAAAACTTTTTGAGGACCAGAAAGATACGATACGGTTGACTAACTTAATAGCATCGGAAGCCGTCGATCCGGCAGCTCATGATAATATTCAATTAATCAAGAGAAAGATGATCGACAACTACGGCTATTGCAAATTTTGTTCAACGGATGTCCTCAACTTTGTTGCTTCGGTGTTTGCTCGCGGTGACATTAAAGAAAAAAGAATTTAAGGTATGTTTTTGAAGATCGAGCCAGATCGATCTCGCTTTAAGCAGATTATCCGCGGTCGAATCAAGAAAGAGCTGCGCCGGTTTATCCGCCAGGGTGAACTTATTGGAAAGCAGGGGAATGAAAATATTTCCATTCCTCTCCCGCAAATTGAACTTCCACACTTTATGTACGGTCCTCAAGAAATGGGGGGCGTCGGTCAAGGAGATGGCAAGCCGGGGACCCCTTTGGGGACGGATGAAGTGGAGGGAGGTAAGCGAGAGGCGGGTAACCAGCCGGGGGATCATATTCTAGAAGTCGAAGTGACCTTGGAAGAGTTGGCACAGATGATGGGTGAGGAGTTGGAGTTGCCGAACATCAAGCCAAAGGGGCATTCGGGACTTGTGGCGGAAAAAGAACGTTATACCAGTATTCGAGCGACAGGTCCGGAATCGTTGCGACACTTTCGAAGAACTTTTAAGCAGGCGTTGCGTCGGCAGCTGGTTGCCGGCACTTACAATCCTAAAAATCCAATCATTGTGCCGATTCGTGAAGACCGGCGCTATCGGATGTGGCGTCAATATCGTCGCCCCGAGCGCAATGCCGTAATCATTTATATGATGGACGTAAGTGGTAGTATGGGTGCGGAGCAAAAAGAGATCGTGCGTATTGCCTCGTTCTGGATTGATACATGGCTACGGTCGCAATATGACGGACTCGATATTCGGTATATTGTTCACGATGCCGTGGCGCGAGAAGTCGACCGGGATACCTTTTATCATACCCGAGAATCAGGCGGAACGATCATTTCATCGGCCTATCGTTTGTGTTTGCAAATGATACGAGAGGAATATGACCCGACGGAATGGAATATTTATCCTTTTCATTTCTCGGATGGCGACAATTGGTCGGGTAATGACACGATGGAATGTGTTAAATTGTTACGCGAGGAGATTATCCCGAGGAGTAATATATTTTGTTACGGTCAGGTGGAGAGCGAATATGGAAGTGGCCAATTCATGAAAGATCTCGATGAAGCCTTCGAAGAAATGGATACGCTGACAATGGCGGCGATTGGCTCGCGAGATGCGATCTATGAGTCGATTAAGAAGTTCATGGGAAAGGGACGCTAGCGAATGAGCCTTGAGAGTACGTTGGCAGAGGTGAAGGAAAAGATCCGTGACCGGGTTATGCAGACCGGACTCGATTTTTATGAAGTCATTTTTGAGATGGTTGACGCTGATCAAATGAATGCTATCGCCGCATATGGAGGGTTTCCTAATCGCTATCCACACTGGCGCTTCGGTATGGAGTATGAGCGCTTGAGTAAAAGCTATACTTACGGGTTTTCAAAAATCTATGAAATGGTTGTCAATAATGATCCTTGCTACGCCTATCTGATGCGTGCCAACAGCCTTGTCGAACAGAAGCTTGTGATGGCCCATGTTTATGGTCACTCCGATTTTTTTAAAAATAATGTTTTTTTTGCGAATACGAATCGCAAAATGATGGACCAAGCAGGGACGCACCGCTCTAAAATACAACGGATGATGTTGCGTCATGGGCAGGACAAGGTAGAGGATTTTATTGATATCTGCCTTTCGCTTGAAAACTTGGTGGATGTCAATGGGTCATTGCGCCGACCCCAAGGACAACTTACTGATGAGTTGTCTGTGGAGACGCGCGAGTCTGGTGAAGAAATGGACAGTGCTCCAGGAGATATAAGGCCTGAAAAAGATGTGTTGCTATATTTGTTGGAGCGCGCGCCGCTGCATGACTGGCAGCAGGAAGTTCTTTCGGTGATTCGCGAAGAGGCCTATTATTTTACACCACAGCGGCAAACAAAAATTATGAATGAAGGTTGGGCATCCTTTTGGCATTCAATGTTGATGACTTCGGGTATTTTAACGGACTCGGAAGTTATTGATTATGCCGATAGACATTCTGGTTCGATGCAAATGACGGGAGGGTCATTGAATCCTTACAAAGTTGGAATAGAGCTGTTTCGGGATATCGAGCAACGATGGGACAAGGGGCGTTTTGGTCGTGAGTATAATGAGTGCGATGACATGCATGAAAAAGAGACATGGGACCGTGATTTGAAAAAGGGAAGAGAAAAAGTCTTTGAGGTGCGCCGGCTTCATAACGACGTGACATTTTTGGATAATTTTTTAACTCCTGAGTTTTGTGAGCGCATGAAGCTTTTCACGTATGATTATGAGCAAAAGAGCTCCCAGTATCAGGTGCAAAGTCGTGACTATGAAGATGTAAAGAAGAAGTTGTTGCAGATGTTGACCAATGGAGGCAATCCCGTAATCGGCGTCATTCCGAGCTCGAGTGGAAACGGCGGCGATCTCTATTTGCGCCATTATCATGAAGGAGTGGATCTCAAGCTTGATTATGCGCGCGAGACGATTAAGAATATCTACGCTATCTGGCAGCAGCCCGTACATATAGAGACATTGGTCGAGGACGTTCCTAAACAGATTTCTTTTGATGGCTCCGAACACCGAGAGAGACGAATTTCGTAAGCAGTCAATCACTCACTCGTCAATCCAATTAATCTTTTTCTTAGCGCGACTAAAATCGGCAGGTGAATCAAGATCCCCGTGGTAACAATAAGATATTCACCTATATAGACGCCGATAATGCCCATAAATGTCATGATGCCATAGTAAAAGTAGGGACCCAGTTGCGGGGCTCGTAGTGGGGGTTCCGATGAAAACCATTTATTTGAGAGCTGCTCGTAAGAGAATAGAATGGCATAAGAGACGATAAACCAACCGACAAAGTTGCTGATTGGGACACCAAAAAAGATGCCGCCTTCGGGATAGAAGTAGATTTTCCCTAAAAACCACTCATCGCCACGGACAGTGATGGGATCTATGACAACGTCGGCGAGTGTCATCACGAGAGCGGATATCAAAATGAGCGGTCGCCACTTGAGATAGCTGACGGTTTCATAGCTGGCGTAAGCCAAAAAACTATACGAAACTGAGTCCCAAAGTGGAACGCCACCCAAAACGAGTTCGCCTTCAAAAGCAGAATCAATATAGAGATAATCTCCGTACGGAAAGCCCCAACGGATCGACATCCATTCGGAAATATAGGCGATGACAAAGCCGATGACCAACAGAAGAAGCGTGCGCATCAAGCCGCGATTTAAAACGCCGATAATGATGAAAGTCGTCAAGAATATGAAGACGTAAGGGCGCATCCAGAGGGTTTTGAGGAGCATATCTAGCATGGGCGAATTGCGTACCTCAGCGTCCCTCCCTTTGTAAAGGGAGGTTAGGAGGGATTTAATTTGTGCTGAGTCGCTATCTACTTGATGTCACTTAAATCCCCCTTAGTCCCCCTTTGCAAAGGGGGAGATAGCGATTTCTAATGTTGGCTTTCATTGCGCTAGGCCCACCAATATGCTACACCTTCCACCGTGTGGAAATTCTTCCTAGGGCTGGGATTTAGCCTGCTTCTCTTGCAGGCGGCAGTCGGTGTCGGTACCGCTGCGGATGGGGATCGCCATGTCCATGTTCTGACCGTCGACGATCAAATTATCGGACCCGTTATCGTTGAGTATATTGAGGAAGGTATTAAGGGGGCCGAGGAGAGCGGTGCGGCGGCTTTGATCATTGTCCTGGATACGCCGGGTGGTTTGCTCAATTCAACGCGGACAATCGTCAAGGAGATACTCGGGGCTAAAGTACCTGTTGTTGTTTATGTGGGGCCGCGTGGGAGTCGTGCCGGATCGGCCGGTGTCTTCATTACTTTGGCCGCACACGTGGCTGCGATGGCGCCGTCGACGAACATCGGGGCGGCTCATCCAGTGAGCATTGGCGGCGATAGCCCACCAAAACCAAAAGAGAAAGACGACGAGGGAATTAGGGAACTCATCCGCTCGCTGGCAAAAGGGAAGAAGGATGAAAAAGCTAAGGATGCCGACAAGAAGACGGAAAAGGGGGCTGAAAAAACAGCTGAAGAGACCAAGGAGACCCCGGGTGGTCCGATGGAAGCCAAGGTTCTGAATGATACGATCGCCTGGGTGACGGCAATTGCCAATGAACGCGGGCGCAATGCTGACTGGGCCATGAAGGCGGTGCGTGAAAGTGCATCTATTACGGAGCGAGAAGCTCTTGAAAAGAATGTCGTCGATGTTGTGGCCGAAGATATTCCTAATCTATTGAGTCAAATTGACGGACGCACTGTAAAACTCGGTTCTGAAGAACAGGTTCTCGTTGTCAAGGGGGCTGACATTGTAAAGAAGCCCATGAGTAAACGCCAAGAACTCTTAAGCATTTTAATCAATCCCAATATTGCCTATTTACTTATGATGTTGGGATTTTATGGGCTTCTGTTTGAAATCACTCACCCTGGCTCATGGATTCCAGGCATTGCCGGCTTGATTTGCCTCATTCTAGCCTTCTATTCGTTTCAGACCATTCCGACGAATTATGCCGGTTTTGCTTTAATAGCGATTGCTATTGGTTTGTTTGTTGCAGAAGCCTTTGTTCCGAGTTTTGGCTTGCTCACCGTAGGTGGGATTATATGTATGGTACTGGGTTCTCTGTTCTTGATTGATTCTCCTTTTGAGCTGATGCAGATCTCATTTGCCGTGATTATACCGATTGTACTGGCAACCGCATTTGTCGCGGTATTTCTGGTTAGCTTAGCTGCAAAGGCGGCGGTTCAAAAACACAGTACCGGATTGGAAAGTTTTATCGGTGATCTGGCAACGGCAGAGACGGACCTGGATCCAAACGGTAAAGTTTTTATCGATGGCGAAATATGGTACGCCCATTGCGATCAACCGGTTGAAAAAGGCGAAAAAGTGAAAATAGAAGCGGTTGATGGCATGAACCTAAAGGTGACTAAAGTAAAGGAGACGTCATGAGTTTTAGTGCAATCATTATAGCTATAGTCGTGCTCTATTTGTTGAGCTCGATTAAGATTTTGCGCGAGTATGAAAGAGGAGTTATTTTCCGACTCGGCCGTGCCTTGCAGAAACCAAAGGGTCCCGGAATTATTTTTGTTTTTGCCCCGATTGATCGCATGGTGCGTGTCAGCCTAAGGGTTCAGGTCTTCGATATTCCGCCGCAAGACATTATTACGCGTGACAATGTTACCGCTAGCGTCAATGCTGTCGTTTACTTTAGGGTAGTTGATGCGATTAACTCCATTATTCAAGTCGAAGATTTTTATTACGCAACTTCGCAAATGGCGCAAACGACGCTGCGTAGCGTGATTGGTGAGGCGGAGTTGGATGACCTCTTAGCCGATCGTGAAAAACTGAATCACAAGGTTCAGGAGATTCTTGATAAGCAAACCGATCCTTGGGGAGTGAAGGTCTCCAATGTGGAAGTGAAGCACGTTGAGTTGCCGCAAAGCATGCAGCGAGCAATGGCGCGCCAGGCTGAGGCCGAACGTGAACGTCGTGCGAAGATTATTGGCGCCGAAGGTGAGCATCAAGCGTCGAATAAACTCGTGTTGACGGCGCAGGCGATGGAAAAACATCCCATCGCATTGCAGTTGCGGTATTTGCAGACACTGCTGGAAATTGGAACGGAGCACAATACGACGACTTTGTTTCCCATTCCAATTGATTTGATAGAGCAATTTATACCCAAGAAGGGATAGTTACGAAACGCGTTCCTTCATCATCTTGATGAACTCAGCGGTCAATTTGGGATCCCATTGCCCAAGGTCTTTCTCTTTGATGAGGATGTCGAGTGCATCCTTAGGTTTGATACCTTTACGATAGGGGCGGTTGGTTGTCATCGCATCAAAGGTATCGGCGATGGATGCGATGCGTGCGGGAAGTGGGATGTTCTCACCGCTAAGTTGGTCCGGATAACCACCACCTTCATAACGTTCGTGGTGATTGCGAATGACCGAAAGCGTTGGTGACAACGATTGTAGCCGACAGCAGATGTCATAGCCTTTGACCGGGTGCTCTTGAACGTGCTGGATTTCATCGGCGGTGAGTGGTCCCGTCTTGAGTAAAACGCCTTCTCTAATCCCAATCTTACCTATGTCATGAAGCAGGGCGCCCTTGCGGATGATATCAATTTCACGTTGCGAGAGTCCAATGGCTGCAGCCAGATCGGCAGAATATTTGGCGACTCGTTCCGAATGGCCGCGCGTATAATTATCCTTCGCTTCGAGAGCTTGCGCCAATGAAAAAAGGATGTTTTCACTGGTATCGAGATCATCGTGCAGCTCTTTGAGTCGCAGTAGGCTTTTGACCCGGGTAACCAGTTCCAGTTTATTATAGGGCTTGATCAAAAAGTCATCGGCACCGATTTCTATGGCCTTAAGTTTGTCTTGTAGCTCGCGTAATGCCGTGACAACGATGACGGGAATAAACCAGGTATTCTTGTCTTTTTTGAGAATTTGACAAACCTCATAGCCATCCATCTTTGGCATCATGAGATCAAGCAAGATGAGATCGGGTCCGAAGCTCTTGACTTTTTCGAGCGCTTCTTCGCCGTTATAGGCGACGTCGAGGGTGTACTCAAACGGCTTTAATTGCATCCGGAGCAACTCGACATTGGCCTGATTGTCATCGACAATTAAAACGCGAGGGGCTCGCTCCGTCATGAAACTAATTCCACCGACCGGGGCTGTTACGACTTTTTTGGTCTCAGGCATGCACTGGCATCCTATCACACGGTACAGGCACGTCAAACGGCAAAGCTCGAATAATGATGACAAATCGCTTGATACCCTGCCTGAGAAGGGGTAGTTTAAACCCGCTATGCGCTGGATAATTAAAAGACTTTTTTGGTTTGGGGTTCTGGCTGCCATTGTCTATTACGGTGCCATGTACAAAGTAGACGGGAAACCGTTGAAGGACTACGCACGCGAATTCTACCATTCACCGTTGGCCCAGGCCGCTCTCAAGGCGGGCAAAGAGATGGCCTCTGAATTCTGGAATGAACATATGGGATCTGACAAGAAGTCCACGCCGACTCCGGAGTCTGCTGAGCTTCCGCCCGTGGGAGACCAGCTGACCAAGCAGGATAAAGAGGCCCTTAATAAGGTGCTCGAACAGCAAGAATAGCAGTGTTGCTCCAGATTTATAAGACTCTCCTGCAAGCACAGGGAAATCAACAATGGTGGCCCGGTGAAACCGCTCTGGAGATCGCCGTAGGCGCTATACTGACCCAAAATACCAACTGGTCTAACGTTGAAAAGGCCATTCAAAATCTAAAGACCGCCGGAGCCTTGTCTCTTAATGTGCTCCATCGATTGGACCAGGTTTCGCTCGCTGAATTAATTCGCCCGGCAGGGTATTTTAATATTAAGGCCAAGCGGCTTAAGAATTTCATCGGTCATATTGCCGAAGAATATGACGGTGACCTGGCGGCTTTTTTGGGACAGGAAACAGAAGGGGTGCGAGCCGAATTGCTTGCCATTTCAGGGATTGGCCCCGAGACGGCCGATTCGATCGCCCTTTATGCCGGACAGCATCCCGTTTTTGTCGTTGATGCTTACACTCAGCGGATTCTCTATCGACATGAATTCATTGATGAAGACGCGGATTATTTTTCCATGCAGGAATTTTTCGAATCGTCCCTGCCTCAGGATGTATCATTGTATAACGATTTTCACGCTCAACTCGTTATGGTAGGTAAGCATTGGTGTAAGAAATCGAATCCGGATTGTGAGAACTGTCCGTTAAGAGATTACCTTCCTGAAAATGGTCCGCGCGTTGAATAAAGCTTTTTATGGTTTTACGATCACCGTCACCGACTGATCCAACTTAAGGTACTTTTGGGCGAGTTGCTGGACTTGTTTGCAAGTCACTCTTTTGATTTGTTCTGAATAGTTAAGATAATCGGCATAACCAAGACCGTAAATTTCATCGTAGGCGAGCAGTGCGCTGATGGAGCTATTGCGTTGTAAATCGAGTGAATACGTCCCGATTAAATAACGTTTCGCTCGCTCTAATTCGGCACGACTTATTGGTTTGGTGACAACCTTTTCCAGTTCCTTGATGATGCCCGATTCCGCTGTGCTCAGTTTTTCAGGATCGGTACCCATGTAGACGGCAATAAAGCCACGTTCCATGCCTTCATATATGGCGGTGCTGACTGTGTAACAAAGGCTCTGCCGATCGCGCAGTTCTAGAAAGAGCCGTCCTCCCTGTCCCGCGAGGACGGCGTTGAGAACGTCTATCCCGTAGCGGTCCGGTGTATTAAGCACCGCTCCCAAAAAACCAGTAACGATATGCGCCTGTTGCATCCCTTTGCGACGGAGGATCGAGCGAACCGGCTGGCGCGGCGGCCGTTGTGACTTATGACGTACGGCCTTGGATTTATTTGCAGGGAGATGCTGCAGGTGTTCAAAGAGAACCTCTCGAATGTGTTCCGCATTGACATGACCGACGACACTCACGACAAGATTGTCCGGGCGCACCCATTTTCGGTAGGCCGAAATGAGTTGATTTGAACTTAGTGAGCGAACCGTGTTGGCTGTTCCGAGGATAGGAAAGCGATAGGGGTGATCAGGGAATAATTTTTGCACGAATTCTCGCATGGCCATGCGTGCGGGGACATCTCCTTGGTCGCGGATGGCGGTTAGAATATGTTTTTTTTCTTTTTGGACTTCGGCCTTGTCAAATGTAGGATTGCAGAGAACGTCAGCAAAAAGATCAAGCCCTTCATCTAGTTTTTCAGAGAGAAAGGTTGCCTTGAGTCCCAGTAAATTGCGGCCTGCGTACCCGCTGATTGAGCCCGCCATCGTTTCGATTTGTGAGGCTATCTCCAGAGCATTACGGTGGATCGTTCCTTTGGTCGTTGTGTCGGAAATGAGGTTGGAAAGGCCGTTATTGCGGACTGTCTCAGAGCGAATTCCACCGAGTGAGGCCGATCGGATCGAGACCAGCGGAACGAGGGGATTTTCTTTGACGATAAGTCGCAGTCCCCCGGGCAGGAAGAAACATTGAATATCCCCACTTTTCTTGACGGCGCGGCGACGTGTTTTTTTGGGTGGTTTGGGGAGCCCGCTGAGTAATTGCTGTTTGCTGATGGCTTTTTCTTCGCCTTTGGGATGGCAGAAGGCGAGATTAAGATTATTGCTGTTGAGGTAACGACATGCAACTTCCTGAATTTTTTCAGGCGTTACGGCTGCGACGGCCTCATAGTAAGTTTCTTCGTAAAGGTAGTCACCGGCGGTGATCTCAAAAAAACCAAGTTTACGGCACAGTCCCTCCACTGTTTCTCGCTCATAGACCTGGGCACTTTTCAGATTTGTCTTGGCTCGCATCAGCTCTCCCGGGCTAACGAGCTCGGCATGGAGTTTATATAATTCCTTGAGGATGTTGTGAATGACTTGCTTGGGGCGACTGCGGGTGAGTTCCGCATCGACGAAAAACAGGCAAGGCTCGACGGGCGTATAGCATGCCGTATCGATCGCGCGAACCAGTCCCTGGTTCTCTTTTAAGGACTGGTCAAGACGGGAACTTTCCCCTCCTGAGAGAATATGCGACAACACATCTAATGCAGGGACATCTGGGTGAACCAGTTCAGGAGTATGAAAGGCAAGAGCGAGATAAGAGCCTTTGACATCCATCGTGCGCGTCCGGGCGCGGGGACGCCGCTGCTTCGGTTCTTTGGGTATCTTGATGCGTGGCGCCGGTGAATTTGAGAAACCATTGAGTAGTTTTTTGAGGCGCGGTAGAATTTTTATTGTTTCAAAGTCACCGCATAATACAAAGATGAGATTAGGACCGACATACCAGCGCTTGTAAAAGGAAAGGAGCTGTTGCCGGCTTATTGCGCGTACGCTCTCTCGAGATCCGGCAATGGGATTGCCATAAGGATGGCGCTGAAAAGATGTTCGGAAAATATCCTCTGATACCTGGTGCCCGGGGGAATCCTCGGAACGCGATATTTCTTCGACGACGACCTCTTTTTCGCGCGTGAGTTCTTCGCTGTCAAAGAGGGGGTTGAGGGCGGCATCAATGAGGATGTCGAGACCTTCTTTCATGAACTCGCTGGCCATGTTGATATAAAAAACCGTTTCGTCAAAGCTCGTATAGGCATTAATGTCTCCACCCGAGGCCTCGACTTGGCGGGCGATTTCGCCGACAGGATACTTCGGCGTTCCTTTGAATATCATATGCTCGATCAGATGGCAGATCCCCGCCTCTTTGGGGCCCTCATAGCGGCTCCCGACCTTGCAGCACAGGTTCATCGAAACCACGGGAGCGTTGTGGCTCTCTTGGATTAAGATGGTGAGTCCGTTATCGAGGACGATTTTTTGTGGTTCGTTCATTGATAACGCTCCCTAGTGAGCAAAGTGAACGAGAGGGGGAGGCTCCGGGAGCTTTGCTTCTGGAGGGGGCGACGCGAGCCCCTATCGAAAGCCGCGTTGTGGCTCTCTTGGATCAAGATGGTGAGTCCGTTATCGAGGACGATTTTTTGTGGTTCATTCATGAGGAACCCTCACGTATCAGTATTCAGGTGGCAGCGTAAAGTGTAAAGATTTGGAGTGCGTTCCTCCCTTTGTAAAGGGAGGCTAGGAGGGATTTAATATACGAAAGAGGGGGATAGTGGTTATCACTTGATATTCGAACATACCCCTTGAAGGCATCTGTAGGGCCGTGTAGAGTGAAGCAGGGAATTTATGGAGTTAAAATGTTTGAGATAATCTTTGTCCGTCATGGAGAAACCGAGTGGAATCGCGGCCGCCGCATCATGGGAGCGAAGCCGATTCCCTTGAATGAGAACGGCCAGCGCCAGATCCGTGACTTGGCGGCCTATTTTAAAGATGTGTCGTTTGATGCGATTTATACCAGCCCGATCATCCGTGCGGCTGAAAGTGCCGCTATCTTGGCTGAGGGCCGTGATATTGCCCCTATCGAAGATGAAGCCCTTGCCGAGATTAATTATGGACCGTGGGTGGGAATGACCTTTGATGAGGTTCGGGAGCGTCCTGAGTTTCGTGACTACCATTTAAGGCCTTCTCAAGCCAAAGTACCGGGTGGCGAGGATATGGATGAAGTGTTTCAACGCATCGGTGGTTTTGTAGAGCGCCTCCGTAAAGAAGAAAAGAACAAACGTATACTTGCCGTGTCTCATGCAGATGTTATTAAACTGGCTGTCGTCAAGTACCTGGCCATGCCTCTTGACGATATGCATCGCATGCGCATTGATAATGGCTCTCATTCGCACATATGGTTTAGCGGGCCCCTGGAGCGGGTCCTAATCGTGAATGGTTTGCCCCGGGTTGATGGGTTTTTTGAAAAAACCAGTTTATTTGCCCGAGAATATCCGGGGAAAAAATAACAAAAGCTATGGCACCTCCTAAGGTTCCCGTTGATAAACCTTATCAAAAGATGACAGCGGCGGAACTTGAGGACGCGGTACGCTATCACAATTATCTTTATTTCACGGAAAATAATCCCGTTATCTCCGACTACGATTTTGATCGGATGGTGCGTCGCCTTGAGAAGTTGCAGCCGGAGGCAGGCGTACTACAAGAAATTCCTTCCGAAGGAGAAACACGTTCCAAGGTAAAGCATCTGCAACCCATGCTGTCGTTGGAAAAGGCATATTCCGCAGCTGAGGTGCAAAAGTGGGCGGGTAAGTTTGAGGGATCCCTGATGGTATCGCCGAAGATTGACGGGTTGGCACTGGAGATTCGCTATGACAAGGATGGACAATTGATTTTGGCCGCGACTAGGGGGAATGGCATTCAAGGTGAGCTGATTACGGATAATGTCCGCATGATCGCAGATATTCCGCAACAAGTCCCCCAAGGCCCGGTAGAAGTGCGCGGTGAGATTTACATGAAACTTTCTATCTTTAGGCGGCATTATGCCGATCAATTTGCCAACCCGAGAAATTTGGCCGCTGGCGCCTTGAAACAAAAAGATCCCAGTAAAACCAAGGAATATCGTTTGTCATTTTTTGCTTACGGGTTGAAGGGGACGGCACATCAGTCGGAGTGGGAAAAGTTTCAGGAGCTAAAAAAATGGGAGTTCCCCATCGTCGAATTAAAAAAAATTGACCGCGACATAATCGAGGAGACCTATCAGTATTTTCTGTCGCGGAGGGAAGAGTATGATTATGAGACGGATGGTGTCGTTTTCATGGCCGACGATGTAGCGGTTCAAGAAGAGCTGGGCTCTACGGCGCATCATCCACGCTGGAGCATTGCTTATAAATATCAAGGCGACTCCGGCGTGACGACGCTTCACGACGTTGAATGGAGTGTCGCGCGGAGTGGAGCCATAACGCCCATCGGCATTGTTGAACCGGTGGCCCTTTCCGGAGCCATGGTTTCACGGGTTTCGCTGCATAATTACGGCCAGATGATGGAGAAAAAGCTGAAGCGAGGGGCTCAGGTCGTCATGGTAAGGCGTGGTGGAGTGATCCCCTATCTTGAGGCCGTTGAAAAGGCCGGCAGGGGAAAATTATTTAAGGCGCCGGAGCGATGTCCTTCCTGTGGTTCGCCGACGGAAGTCAGGGACGAATTTCTTTATTGTACGAATGCCAAGGGGTGCAGTCAGACCAAGATCGCCGAGTTAGAGCATTTTATTAAGACGGTTGAGATAGATGGCTTTGGTCCAAAATTAGTGACTAAACTATATGATAACGAACTGGTAACGGAGCCAGCCGATTTTTATGATCTCACTAAGGAAGCCCTTCTTGATCTAGAGCGGATGGGGGATAAACTCGCGACAAAATTGATCCGCAATATTCAAGACAAGCGCTTTTTAGACCTGGAAACATTTCTGGCGTGTCTCGGTATTAGAGAAGTCGGTCGTCAAGTGGCACGTGTGCTGAGTGAGAGATTCGGGACGTTTGAGGCGGTGCGCACGGCTTCAGCGGAAGATCTGACTTCTGTCGATATGGTAGGGCCTGTCATTGCCGAGGAATTAAGCGGCGGTCTTAAGGCGCGGGAAGAGAGTATTGCGAGGTTACTAGCACACGTTTCAATTAAGAAAACTGAAGTTACGGAAATGACAGGGAAGCTGGCCGGAAAAAAAATCTGCTTTACCGGCTCGCTGGCGGGTATGTCGCGCAGCGACGGGCAGAAAAAAGTCAAGGCGCTGGGAGGTATTGCAACGAGTTCCGTAACGAAAGATCTGGATTATCTTGTCGTCGGCAGTGAAGGCAAGGCGGGGAGCAAGTTGACCAAGGCGGAGAAATTAGTACAATCAGGCGCCGATTTAAAGATTATTCAGGAAGACGATTTCTTAAAATTGATTGGCGCTTAACTCCAGTCCAGCATTTTCTGTAACGGTCGGAGCGCTGATTTTCTCAGTTTTTCATCCATGGTGATTTCCGGTTCAAGATCGCGTAAGCAGAGGTAGAGCTTTTCGAGCGTATTTAGTCTCATGTGAGGGCATTCGTTACAGGCGCAACTTTGATCTTCCGGGGGTCCCGCTAGCAGCGTTTTGTGCGGAACCTTTTTTTGCATCTGGTGGAGAATGCCGGATTCCGTGACGACAATGAATTCCTCTGCCGGGTCTTCTTCAGCAAATTTCAAGAGTTTTGAGGTTGAACCAATGAACGAGGCGTGTCTCAGGATTTTCTCCTCGCATTCCGGGTGGGCGATAACCTTGGCGTGGGGATGGCGCATCTTGAGCTGGATGATACGCTTTTCCGAAAAGATATCGTGAACCATGCAACTCCCATTCCAGAGAACCATATCGCGACCCGTTTCTTTCATTAAGTAACGGCCGAGATTGCGGTCAGGGGCGAATACGATCGGTCGATTGGCTGGGATATGACTGAGAATTTTAGCCGCGTTGGATGAGGTGCAGATGACGTCACTCATCGCCTTTATTTCGGCCGTGCAGTTGATGTAGCTCACGACAAAATGTGCCGGATGGGACATTTTGAATTCAGCAAATTTCTCGGGTGGGCAGCTGTCAGCTAAAGAGCAGCCGGCATTTAAGTCGGGAACAACAACCGTTTTATTGGGATTAAGTATTTTAGCCGTTTCAGCCATGAAATGAACGCCGGCAAAGGCAATGACCTTGGCGTCAGTTTCTTGTGCCCGCCGAGCGAGGCCGAGACTGTCTTCGACGTAATCGGCAAGGTCTTGAATTTCCGATTCTTGATAGAAGTGCGCCAGGATGACAGCACTGCGCTCTTCCTTGAGACGGATGATCTCGGAGGCGAGATCAGGCGCAGGTTTAGTTACTGTGTTCTCTAGAAATGGCATGATAAGTTCCCTAAGAGTGCACTGACATCTACTAAGATAAGAGGTCCTTGCCGTGATGTCAATCCTGCTAAAAAGCCTTATGTTTTTAGGGTTTACATTTATTTGCCCTCCGATTACATCGCAGGGCCATGACTGAGCAAAGAGGGATGAAAGTATCTCATGTATTGAAGCGTGCCTCGGTCGGCTTGGGAATGATATTCATTGCGAGTTCATTGCTCTACTGGTGTCTTCGCCAAATTGATTTTGGTGCGCTTTGGCAGGATATCTATAAGGCGGATTTCTTGAGTCTTATTGCAGCGATGGTCTGCATCTATACGATTCTCCTCATTAATACGTGGCAGTGGCAACTTTTTTTGCCAAAATCGCGTCCTTTGTCATTTGAGCGGATGTTTCGAGTGATCCGTGTGATGGGGCTGATGGATAACGTGATTCCGTGGGGCAAGGCTTTTATTATTTATCACTTGGGTCAAATTGAGAAAGTGGGTAAGGCCGTTGCGGTATCTGTATTGACTTTAGATCAAGTTGCAGAGGGGGCTTCGAAACTTATCATTTTTTTGATAGTCGCCTATGTTGCGCCTCTCCCTTTATGGATGACGCAAGGGATTTCCATTGCCGTTGTGACTATCGTGATCAGCTACTTCACTTTATTATATCTAGCTTACCGACATAAAGAATATGAAGAAGCCGATCCGGAAGATTTGCATCAATGGCACCAAAAAATTTTCCATTTTATCTCGAAATGGGCCCATCATTTGCACGCGATGCGGGATTATAAGATAACCCTGCTCACCATATTTCATGCGATTCTGATGAAGGCCTGCGAAGTGGGGGCTGTTTATTTCGTGCAGTTATCGTTCGGTGTCGACTTGCCGCTCTGGTCATCCTTTTTTCTGGTGGCCGCTTACAATCTATCCACGATCATTCCCGTGACACCTGGTAATGTCGGAATATTTGAGGCGACGGTTTTTTACGCCTACAAGTCGATGGGAGTTGATCCGACGCAGGCCATGTCATTGGCCTTGCTCAACCATTTTGTTTATTTGGTTCCGATGGTGGTGCCCGGCTACTGGGTATCCGTGCGAATGGGCATAAACCTCAGTCAGACGTTATTTGATCGCGATTCCAGGCTTGTCACCGACTGATGATTGCTATAGCTTGCCGCAAATGTGTCGCTTAAGTGCCATAATTGTTGCCGTAGTTCTATGCGCGAGTTCGAGTCTGTGGGCCTACAGCTCGCCCAATGTTCCCATTGATCGGCGAGTCTATAAGGATATCGATAAACTCGTCGCTTCAAAACTCGTCAGTAACGTCATTTATGGGCAACGGCCCTGGAGTCGCAATGAGATTGCCCGGATTATTGCCGTTGCGCTGCGAAATCGTGAGGCTGCCGATCAAAGCATTGCACCCAACGGACGGGAATCATTGCGATGGATGTATATGGACAGTGTTCTGGAGTATCTAAAGAAAGAATATCGGGAGGAATTGATTGAGCAGGGGGTTATTGAAGGGGAAAAGAAGACAACTTCTTTTCGTCCATTAGAGTATGTTCAGGCAGAATACACTTTTCTCGATAATGATTTAAGAAATATTCACGACAATGGGCAAGGTCGTATCAATGCTGTCGTTTCACCATTGACTGCCTATGAAGAAGGTCGACGATATCCGGACGGTCATCAATTAGCTGTCGAAACTGAGAGTTGGTTAAGGGCCTCTCGATTTTTTTCAATGTATCTTCGGCCCCGCTTTCAGTTAAGTGTGACTCATGGAGGAGATGCTAGTCTGAGACCTTATGTGCAGCAACTCTATGCCAAATTTGCGGTCCCCCATTTTGAATTGGAAGTAGGGCGTGATTCAATAGAATGGGGCCAAGGTGAGTTTGGCGGGGTTCTCCTTTCTAATAACGCACGGCCTCTTGATCTCATAAAAATTTCTAATCCTTCGCCGTCACAACTACCATGGGTATTTAAGCATCTCGGACACTGGCGGTACACGTTTTTTGTCGCCAATATGGGACCAGAGCGAGAATTTCCCTATGCCTATCTTACGGGGATTAAGATAAGTCTTAAACCGGCGTCATTTTTTGAAATCGGTTTTTCCCAGCTTATGTTGCTTGGTGGTGATGGTTCTCCAGGCTCATACAGTGCAGGCGGGGTAATTCGGGAATTTTTTGGTGGGAGAAGCAGCGGAAGAAACCGCACGAATCGACAGGCCGGCTTTGATATGCGCTTCTTTTTGCCTTTCCTGCGAAACACACAAATTTATCTAGATATTCAATTTGAGGATGACTATTACACTTCTCTGGAGAAGCTGAAGTTTCAGTTTGGGCATCTGGCAAGCTATCATACAGGCATCTATTTTCCACGACTTGATTATGATGGGCGTATGTCTCTTAGGCTTGAGTATCTTCATGGCTCTCCTTATTTTTATCGGCATGCCCCATATGTGACGGGGATGGCCCTGAATGGGAAAATTTTGGGGAATGAGGTTGGGCCAGACAGTGATGCTGCCTATGTAACTTTTTCATATGACTATTCACGGGATTTATGGTTCTCTTTTTTGCTTAAATATGAATTGAGAGATGGGGACGATATCCAGGAGTTTTTCGCTCCTAACAGGCAAATAATTACTGTTCTAGATCGGCCTGATGAAAGCCGGTTTGGCATTAGTGCCAATGTGAACTGCAGAATCAAGAAATCATGGGAGTTATTGTTGGAGGCAGGATACGAACATGTCAACTCATATAACTTCATTGCCGGTGAGATCCGCGAGAATTTCTTGCTACGTGCCGGTTTACGTTATCATGCTCAAATGGGGAGATAAATGAGGAAAACGGTTTTCATATTGCCGAGCTGTTCTAAGGCACCTAACTCTTTAATAGCGGGTGTGTCTTGTCGTGAGAGACTTAGTCGTTCTCTCGAAGCTAATGAGTATGATGTTGTAGGTAGGGCAAGCGACGCTGATCTCAAAATACAAGCATGCTATATGTTGATCGATGGTGAAAAAGTTCACCTCTGTGAGAAAGGTGTCAATGCTATAGAAGATCGGCTATTGAACTCGCTTCGCAAGCCAGCAGATGGGCTGATAGCACGATTAATTAATCGCCGTATTTCCTTGGCGATTACTAAGCGCCTTATGAATACTTCAGTAATGCCAAATCACATCACGATTTTGACGCTTGTTCTGGGTTTAGCCTGTGGTTTTGTTGTGGCTTTAGGCGGTTATTGGGCAGGAATTTGGGGGGCGCTTTTATTTCAAATGCAATCGACTCTTGATGGGGTTGACGGCGAGTTAGCACGATTGCGCTTTCAAGGTTCACTCTTGGGACAGTGGCTTGATACCATAAGTGATGATCTGTCAGAGCTGTCATTTGTCATAGGATTGACAGTTATTACCCAGTTTCAAGCGCTGCGCATGATTGGGATTGTAGGAATCGCGGTTTTTGTCCTTACTCAAGGAATCTTATATTACAGATTGGCGACGGTCTATCGGTCTGGCGATCTTCAGGTGATAAAGTGGGATTCAGGATCGTCCACTGGGATTGTAGCTCAACTTAGGTTCATGTTTAGACATGATTTTTTCTGTTTTATTAGTGTTGTCCTGGCTGTTCTGAATAGCCTGGATGTGCTGCTCGTGATGGCGACAGTCGGACGAATCGCCGTTTTCACTGTGCTCGTGAAGTATCTCGTTCAAGGTGAAGCACCGCGGAGAACGGCGCTAAAGGATCACCGTGCTGAATATTAGAGCGAGTCGTTTTTGTCTTAGCCTTCTTTTATAACAGCTGAGCCTTTTTGATGCTTTAAGTATTCCAAAAAGAACGCCAAGAATATCGCCATAAATGAAGACATAGCGAACGTGCCGATGACAATCAGAGTCCTCCTCGGTCTATGCCTTTTTACTGGAACTCTCGCAGGGTCAATAATTTGAAAGCTTATATCTTCTCGGGCTTCCTCGATTTTGGCCATTTCATATTGCTGAGTAAGCAATGCATTAATGCTTCCTAATAATTTGTAGTAACCAGTGAGGTATTCCAGGTAGACCTGTTGAGGGACGTTTTCTACAAGGCGACTTTTGTTGAGTTGTTTTTCTATTTCTTCTCGTTTTTTCTCTAGTGAAGAAAGGATCTGCGGTGTTGGTGTTTCATTGTCAACTTCGATGTCTATTCTTGGGTCACGATCCGATACATTACGATTTTTATAAAAATGTGAGAGCTCTTTCCCTGTCTCAAGTAAGCGCATTTTATTTTTTTCTAACTGACCGCTTATGAATATGCGATTTCTTTTAGCCGACGTCAGGTTGTTTGTTGCTAGGAAAGCGGCCAATTCCTCGATGTAGGCAGTGACTATTTTTTCTGAAAGTCGTGGGTCTCTGGTTTCCGCGGTTATCGTAATTAACATTGTCTTCTTATTCTCTTTCGCTAATGCAATTCTCTTTAGTTTCATTACAGCAAGTTCCATGCTTGGGACTTCGTCTTTGGGAACTTTCCATGCCTTTTTCTTGGTGTCCCAGAGATCACTGAAAAGGGTCTGCTTAAGCTCAAGTTTATTGATCACGTTCTCCGCTAGTGTCCGGCTCTTGAGCACGACCATCAGAGGAGCGCCGGATGTATTGATGCCGAAGCCGCCTAAGAGGCCGCCAAGTCCGCTTTGGGCGATTAGGGCTGATACGCCAGACCCCTCTTTGCCTCCACCTCCGATGGGCAGAATACCTGCTTCGGCCTGATAGGTCTTTGGAAGCAAAAGTGCCACTACGATTGAAATGACAGTCGTGACAAATATAATGCCGATTATGGAATTGCGCCTACGCCATAATATGTTCCAGTAATCTAGCAGACTGAGTTCGTTTTCCATATTATTTTGCAATTGCGAGTACAGTAGCGGTGATACCAACAGCCGTACTTGTGATGGTAAGAATAAGCGTTAACAAGGTTTCCGGCGCCATATACCTTTCCGGGACTATAATCGTGTCGCCAGGATTTATTTGAGTGCCATTTTCAGCTTTAATTTTTTTTCCTAGCGCTGACATTATGTAAATCTTTTTTTCACTTTTTGCCAATCGTGTTAGGCCGCCAGCCTGCGTCAGATATTCTCGAACTTTATAATAAGGGCTGAAGGCGTAGGGGCCCGGTTGGAAAACCGCACCAAGAACGAAAACACGCTCTTCAAAGGAAGGAAAGAATACTTCGCTATCCCCTGGCAGGTTTGGCACATTGTAGTCAAATCTTGTGCCTTCCGTTAATAGATGTGGAATGACAACGATATCGGCGCCGTGGACTCTAAACTGAGACATTGAACTCTTGTCCAAATCGACATCAATAAGCTCTTTATGACCATTGACGTAGCGAATCACTTTCGCGGGTGCTTGTTTCGCAACGCCCGGCGCAAAACCGCCGGCCAATTTTAATAGGCGATAGAGCGTCGCTTTCCCCGTCATTTCATAACTGTCAGGCCGTTTGACGGCACCAGCAATTTGAATCACATTTTTCTTGAGCGGAACGAAGACGACATCATTATCAAGCAGATAGGGGTTTGCGTCCAGATTCCCCATCATTTTAAACGAAAGCAGGTCGATCCAACGTGTTTTCGATCCCTTACGACGCAATTGAATCCCTCTCATGGCCCCACGTTCCAGAAGGCCACCGGCCAATTGGACCGCTTCTGAGAGCCTCGTTGAGGCTGGCACTCTGAAGGTACCCGGGTTTTCAACTTCGCCCAGAATATGGACTTGGTAGGTAGGTCCCTGCAGGAGGTCGGCAGCACTAGGTCGCTGTATTTGCGGGATCTGCGATTGGAACGGGTTCGCCTTATCTTTCCTTGATTTTGATCCAAAACTGGTTCCCCCAAGCCTATCATCCCTGGAATCAGGCGAGAAAAATTGACTCGGCATACCGACTGCCGGCGCTTGTCTTCGCTGCGCGAATAGCGAGGCGCTGGGTAGTAGAAATAAAATGACTAAGAATACACTTATGGGTCGCAATATTTGGACTGGAAGAAATCGCATCTTATATATGGACAATAATCTAGTATTTACGTCTAAGAAGAGGCGTTTACGTACTTTTCTTAGGGGTTGTTGTCAATGGCCCCATCTGCCCTTTTTCTCTTGCCTATTCGGACATATTCATCCTATAGGTTCATGCTTCGAACGTTCAATTATTAAACATATATGGATAAGCTCAGCGACAAGGAATTGCAGGTGTTGGATCGGGTTGGTCGCAACTCGTCAATATCTCAACGGGAATTGGCCCGAGATACGGGAATTTCACTGGGGTTGATTAACGTCATTCTCAAGAAGTTCTTGCAGGTTGGGTATTTACAGGTCTCTCGGCTTAATAAGAGAAAGTTGGAATATGTCCTCACGCCGGCCGGCTTTTTAGCGATGGCCCGACGAACCTACAATTATGCAACGAGGACTATTCGGAATTATCAATCGCTGCATTCTCAAATTGCAGCGCTCCTGAGTGAGCTGTGCAAATCTGGTTATGATTATTTTTCCATTCACGGCGATGGGGAACTTCGTGAGATGATCGAAGTCATTGCCCCTGGAATTCTTTCCGAGGGTCTCGCCAGTTTAGGTTCCGAGCACCGCGACGGACCGAATGCAGTCGTATTAAATATTACAGCTGAACCCATAGTGCCCGAGTTCAACGGATCTGTGGTCAGTGTTTTGGAGCGCATCGAGCAATGACTTATTGGTACGTCATAAAAACAAAGCCGAAGCAGGAGAAGGCGGTGTTTGGCCAATTATCAAAGGCCGGTTACGAGATTTTTTTGCCCCAGATTGAAGGAGTTCATGCGCCTAAACCTCTGTTCCCGTCGTATTTATTTATCTCTGCAAGGCTCGAGAACGCTGAAGAGTATAGATTGGTAAAATATACCCGTGGTGTGAACTGTGTGTTGGGAGATTCAGAGGGTCCATCTCCTATTTCAACTTTAGTTGTTGATGAGCTGAAATGCAGAACACGCGATGGTCAGATAGTATCACCGGAATTGCTTTTTCAAGCAGGTGACACGGTTAGAGTCAGGCGCGGTTTGCTCAAAGATCTCATTGGGATGATAGAGCGACATTATCCGGAAGAGAAGCGTGTACAGATTTTATTTAAATGGTGGTCGACCAGCATGAGAGCCAAGCTGAGATATTCGGATCTCGAGGCTGCTTGAGTCATCAGAAATAGTTTATGAGCCCCATTGGGGATAACAGTATAGAATTATTGAAGAATCTGTATCGATTCAATGGCGGTAGCCTGCCCTCTTGCCATTAGCTCGGAGATGATATTGATGTACGAGAAAACGCTAAAAGATATACGAGTGGAGGAGAAATGATGAAGACGGCCGTTGAAAAGTTGCACAGTCGGGAAGCGAAGGTAGCTGTTATTGGTATGGGCTATGTCGGGTTGCCCTTAGCAGTAGAAATTGCAAGTGCTGGGTTTGTGACTACGGGAATTGACCTGGTGACAGATAAAATTAAGTCAATCAATGCTGGGGTTAACTATATTAAGGACGTCGACGATGTCACTTTGAGAAATTTAGTGGCTGACGGAAAGCTACGAGCGTCTAGCGATTTTTCATTATTAAGTGATTTTGATTATATTGCGATTGCCGTTCCAACTCCTCTAGGGAAAGGGAAAATACCGGATATTTCATTTGTCGCCTCAGCCGTTGGAGAAGTGAGTCAGCATCTTAGGAAGGGACAAGTCATTATCTTGGAGTCGACAACATATCCGGGCACAACGGAGGAAGTTGTATTGCCTTTATTGGAGGAATCCGGTCTCAAGGTAGGCGAGGATTTTCATTTAGCTTATTCTCCAGAGCGGGTCGATCCTGGCAATAAGTCTTACGGTCTTAAGAATACGCCTAAAGTTATTGGGGGAGTCACTCCTAATTGCACCGAAGCGGCGCAGTCACTTTATGCAACATTTGTTGATCACCTTGTACCTGTGAGTTCGACGAGAGCAGCAGAGATGGTAAAAATATTAGAGAACACCTTTAGGGCGATCAATATCGGTCTTGCTAATGAAGTAGCTATTATTTGCAATCACCTTGATATTGATACATGGGAAGTTATTGATGCAGCGGCTTCAAAGCCTTTTGGCTTCATGCCTTTTTACCCCGGCCCGGGGCTAGGGGGACACTGTATTCCTGTTGATCCACATTACCTCGTTTGGAAGCTTAAATCGTTAGATTATAATCCACGATTTATTCAGTTGGCAGATGAAGTTAACTCTTCAATGCCCAAATTGGTTGTCGATAAGATCTCGCATGCCTTAAATTTTGCAGGTAAGCCGCTTAAGGATTCAAAAATTCTCGTATTAGGAGTCGCGTATAAACCAGATGTAGACGACTACAGAGAATCACCATCATTAGACGTCATACAATTGCTTCAAAAATCTGGAGCTATTGTATCGTATCATGATCCTCATGTGCCAAGCTTGAAGGTAAGTGGGATTAATCTTGAGTCATGTCCGATTAACGGAACTTTGTCGGATTATGATTGTGTCGTGCTGCTCACGCAGCATTCCGTGTTTAAAATGGAGGAGATAGTTATGAAGTCCCAGTTATTAGTGGATA
Organism: bacterium; assembly: GCA_965216315.1. Classification (GTDB taxonomy): domain Bacteria; phylum UBA10199; class UBA10199; order 2-02-FULL-50-16; family JAJFLM01; genus CBDCFN01. Next base: position 403,935 of record CBDCFN010000016.1, read on the forward strand.
CGCGCAATGCGACGAGAGATATTAGAGGGCATTCTTCCAAGATTGTTAAATTATAATATTTAGGAATGGAGAGGCTAAAAAAGTGCCAGATAATAAATCAGTAAAAAAGAACATTGCTGTCGTGGGCGCGGGGTACTGGGGTAAGAACTTGATTCGTAACTTCAGTGTATTATCGGCTTTAGGGGCTATATGTGATTCCAATAGAGAAAGCTTGGCGGAGTGGAAAAAAAAATATCCGAATTGTGAATTCTTCAGTTCGTTTGATGAAGTGCTAGAGCAAAAAAATATTGAAGGGGTTGTCATTGCAACACCCGCTGAAACCCATGCAGGCCTTGTTGAAAAAGCTCTAAATGCAAACAAAGATGTCCTGGTGGAAAAGCCGCTCTGTCTTGATGTTTCTGAAGGAGAGCGCCTTATCGCGCTGGCACGACAGAAAAATCGTATTCTTATGGTTGGACACTTGCTTTGGTATCACCCTGCTGTGTTGAAGTTGAAAGAACTGTTGAAGTCCGGAGAGCTAGGACGCATCCAGTATATTTATTCAAATCGATTAAACTTGGGAAAAATTCGTCGAGAAGAGAATATTCTTTGGTCGTTTGCGCCACATGATCTTTCGGTTATTCTAGGTCTTTTAAATGAGATGCCTGACTCTGTACAGGCACAAGGAGGGAACTATCTGCATCAACAAATTGCAGATGTAACAGTGAGTATGCTTTCTTTTCCCAGTGGCGTCAAGGCTCACATATTCGTTTCTTGGCTTCATCCCTTCAAGGAGCAGAAGCTAGTTGTCGTTGGGGACCGCCAAATGGCTGTTTTTAATGATGTGGAGAAGGAGAATAAGCTCTTGCTGTTCCCTCACACGATAGATTGGAAAAATCAAATACCTGTGGCTAAGAAAGAAGAAGCGCGGCCAATTCAGATCGACGATTATGAACCATTGCGTGCCGAATGCTCCCATTTTCTCGATTGCGTCGCAACTCGTCAGGCCCCGCGGACGGACGGCGAAGAGGGGATACGCGTTCTAAAAGTTCTTCATCAGTGTCAACAAGCGCTTGAGCTTGTGCAGAGGAGTGGGGATGCACAGTCTTCTTCTCCCGATTATTTTGTTCACGAATCAGCTTGGATTGATGAAGGTGTCGAAATTGGAGCGGGTAGTAAAATATGGCATACGAGTCATATCTTAACGGGATCAAAGCTGGGGAAAAAATGTAATGTGGGTCAAAATGTTGTCATTGGGCCCCGCGTTTCGATCGGGGATGGCGTAAAGATACAGAATAATGTCTCAGTTTATCAGGGCGTGACTCTAGAAGATGGAGTTTTCTGTGGTCCGTCAATGGTCTTTACGAACATTATGAACCCAAGAAGTGAAATACCCCGAATGGATCAGGTGAAACCAACTTTAGTGAAGCGCGGAGCAACACTGGGGGCTAATTCAACGATTGTGTGCGGCGTGACAATTGGTCGATATGCTTTTGTTGGAGCCGGAGCTGTCGTTACTAAAGATATTCCGGACAATGCCTTGGTTATGGGTAACCCGGCGCGTATTACAGGTTGGATGTGTGCGTGCGGTGTTAAGCTTGATAAAGGCTCAGATGACATTTTTTCTTGTCCAGATTGCAAAGACACATATCAAATAAATAGCGATGGCTTTTTAATGCATTCAGGGCCCGATGATGTGAGCCTGAGTGAAGATAAAGTCGCAATATCTAACTAACTTAACAGAAAACAGGAATAAAATGAAAGTCCCACTTCTTGATTTGAAGGCTCAGCACGATCCTATCCGTAGTGAGATAAGTGCAGCCATTGAAAAGGTATTAGATAGCAACATTTATATCTTAGGCCCAGAAGTTAAAAGGCTGGAACAGCGGGTAGCTGATTATAGTGGAGCTCAACACGGTATCGGGGTTTCTTCCGGAACAGATGCCTTGCTAGTAGCATTGATGGCACTAGACTTAGAGCCCGGAGATGAAGTTATCACGACAGACTACTCTTTTTTTGCAACTGCGGGTGCCATTGCGCGCGTGGGTGCTAAGCCCGTTTTTGTTGATATTGATCCAGCTACATATAATTTGGACCCCAATAAAATTGAAGCGGCGATTACAAGTAAAACCAGAGCGATTATAGTTGTTCATTTGTTCGGCCAGTGTGCGGATATGGCTCCAATCATAGAAATTGGTAGGCGCCATAATTTAAAGATTATTGAAGATGCGGCTCAGGCAATTGGTGTTGATTATAGTGATGGGCGTCGCGCGGGGAGTATAGGTGATATAGGTTGTTTTTCATTTTTCCCTAGTAAGAACCTAGGTGCGTTGGGCGATGGCGGAATGGTTGTAACGAGCGATGATGCGTTAGCTGAAAAAATGACTATTTTAAGGGCTCATGGGGGCAAGCCAAAGTATCATCACAAAATTATTGGGGGCAATTTCCGATTAGACGCCATTCAAGCGGCAGTGTTGAATGTTAAGCTAGGTGAATTAGACAAGTGGACAAAGCAACGACAGGAAAATGCAGATGCTTATGTGGAGTTATTTAAACAGAGCGATTTATTGGAAAAGACAGAATTACGTCTTCCAGCTGCAGTGTATGAGCGGTCAGGCCATCAACATCACCATATTTATAATCAGTTCATAATTCGTATTAAAGAGAGAGATGCGCTTAGAGATTTTTTGAAATCGCATGAAATTGGGTCAGAAGTTTATTACCCGATTCCATTTCATTTGCAGGAATGTTTTCAAGGCCTTGGTTATCATACTGAAGATTTCCCTTTGTCCCGACAGGCTGCACAGGAGAGTTTAGCCTTGCCTGTGTACCCAGGGCTTACTCGTGACATGCAACAGTATGTCATCGAAGTAATTCACGAATTTTACAGAAAATGAAGTTAGCTACGATAGTTGGTGCTCGTCCTCAATTTGTAAAAGCGGCGATGGTCTCGCGCGCAATTCGTGAGTATAATGACAACTGTGAGGCAAGTCTTCGGCTGGAGGAGCTACTGATCCATACAGGTCAGCATTACGACTTTGAAATGAGCCAGGTATTTTTTGATCAACTTGATTTGCCAAGTCCGTATATTCACCTCGGTATTGGCTCGGGAACGCACGGAGAGCAGACTGCAAGTATGCTTTCGTCTCTGGAACAGGCACTGATTGAGGCAAGTCCTGATGCTGTCTTGGTTTACGGGGATACAAACTCGACACTTGCAGGGGCATTGGCGGCCGCAAAGCTTAATATCCCCATAGGGCATGTTGAGGGCGGAATGCGTTCTTTTAACCGCAAAATGCCTGAGGAAATCAATCGCGTTTTAACGGACCATGTAGCCAATTGGCATTTTTGTGCGACGCAAACAGCCATTAATAATCTCCTTGCTGAAGGCGTTAATGAAAATGTTCTGTTGGTTGGTGACGTTATGCTTGAGGCCGTGAATTTGTATCAAACTATAGCCGAAAAGAAATCTAATATACTATCAAGGCTAGCGCTTTATGATTCGCGAACAGAAAAAGTGAAACCGTTTGGCCTTGTGACGCTTCATAGGGCGGAGAATGTTGATGATGATAAACGTATTGGAAGCATTCTAGACGCACTTATAAAAGTTTCGAAAGATATCGAACTAGTATTCACGATTCACCCCAGGACGAGAAAAGCTATGGAAACTCATCGACTAAAAGACAACTTAGATGTTGCTGCATCAAGTGGGCGTATTAAGCTGATAGATCCTCTTCCCTATCTGGATATGATCCGTCTAGAGGAAGCCGCGGAGTTGATATTTACTGATTCAGGCGGTGTTCAAAAAGAGGCCTATTGGCTTGGTACGCCGTGTGTAACCCTGCGTGACGAGACAGAATGGGTTGAAACTGTTGAGAGGGGTTGGAACGCAGTTGTTGGAGCGGATTCGGAGAAAATTCTTCTGGCAGCTAGGGTGCGAAAAGGAAGTATGGATCAACCGAAGCATGTTTTAGGTAATGAGCAAGCATCTCAGAAAATTATCTTAGCACTCGTATCTCAATTTAGGGAGGCAAAGTGAGGATTGCAATCATAGGTTCTGGTTATGTGGGGCTTGTCAGTGGAGCGTGCCTGGCTGAGCTAGGCCATCGAGTGATGTGTGTCGATGTTGATAAGAGTAAAATAGATCTTCTAAATACTGGTGCTTGTCCTATTTATGAGCCCCGGCTCGAAGATTTACTGAAGGATAATATTGGCAGAGAGCAGATTTCTTTTACGACAGACATGAAAAAGGCCATTGCCGAGGCAGAAGTCGTATTTATCGCGGTTGGTACGCCCAGCTGTCGTCGGGGAAGCGGTTATGCTGACATGAGATATGTATATGAAGCGGCTCGATCTGTGGCCCCTCATCTTAACGATTACAAGGTGATCGTTAATAAGTCGACAGTTCCCGTGGGTTCGGCGCGACAAGTGGAACGGATAATCCGTGAAGTGAATCCAAACGCGACATTTGACGTCGCTTCAAATCCAGAATTTCTAAGAGAAGGTGCAGCCGTCCATGATTTTATGCATCCAGACCGAGTTGTTATTGGAGTCGAGTCCCAACGAGCACGGGACGTGCTTAAGAGAGTCTATGAACCACTCTATTTATTGGGGACTCCATGTGTTGTAACTGATCTGGAGACGGCTGAATTGACGAAGTACGCTTCCAACGCTTTCTTGGCGACGAAGATTAGTTTTATTAACGAAATGGCAAATCTTTGTGAGGCAGTCGGTGCTAATGTTCAGGATGTGGCCAAAGGAATGGGTTTGGATGGAAGAATTGGGCAGAAGTTTTTGCATGCAGGACCGGGATATGGCGGATCTTGTTTTCCTAAGGACACAATGGCCTTATTAAGGATTGCTCAAGAGAAGAGTGTGCCCTGTAGAATTGCTGAAGCGGTCGTAGAAGTTAATAATGCTCAAAAGGCTCGAATGGTAGGCAAAATTCTTCATGCGATGGGCAATAAAACTTCTGGAAAGACGTTAGCGATATTGGGGCTGACATATAAACCGGAAACGGATGACATGCGTGAGGCTCCCTCATTGACTATTATTCCCGCCCTTATTGATAAGGGTGTAAAGATTAAAGCACATGATCCTGAAGGAATGAATGAAGCAAAACAGCTGATGCCCGAGGTAGCATACTGCAATGATCCTTATAGTGCTTGTGACAGCGCTGATGCGGTCTGTCTCTTAACAGAGTGGAATCCGTACCGTGCATTAGATCTGAAGCGCATTAAGGAGTCGATGAAGCAGCCAATTTTTATCGATTTGCGAAATGTCTATAACCCTCAATTGATGCGTGAGATGGGCTTTTACTATGAAAGTGTCGGGCGAAATAGCGTTGACTGACCAGACAATACTCGTCACAGGTGCCGCAGGATTCATCGGGTTTCATGTCTCCAATGAGTTATTGAAGCAGGGTGTGCGTGTTGTTGGAGTAGATAATTTAAACGATTATTATGATGTGACTTTAAAGGAGGCCAGGCTCGCTAGATTAAAAGGCTCAGTAGGTTTTGAATTTAATAAATTAGATATTGCTAATTCTGATGATGTTACCGAGCTTTTCTCGAATCATTCATTCACGGCGGTAGTTCATTTAGCTGCCCAAGCAGGTGTTCGCTATTCTCTCAAGAATCCTCAAGCATACATCGACAGCAATCTAGGCGGGTTTGCAAATATATTAGAGGCGTGTCGAAACAGTGAAGTGAAGCACCTCGTATTCGCTTCTTCGAGTTCTGTGTATGGTGCGAATGAACGTATGCCGTTTTCGGAGCGTGATAGAACTGATTGGCCGATCAGTTTATACGGAGCGACAAAAAAAGCAAATGAAGTAATGGCGCATTCTTATGCCTATCTTTATGGGCTTCCTTGTACAGGGTTGCGATTTTTTACGGTCTACGGTCCCTGGGGACGTCCCGATATGGCTTATTTTAAGTTTACAAAGGCGATTTTGGAAAGGCAGCAGATAGACTTATACAATCATGGCAAGATGAAGCGAGATTTTACTTATGTAGATGATGTAACGGAAGGAGTCGTGCGAGCCCTTAAAAAGGTTCCTCAAAGAGATCACGTCACTAGTGCCCCCTGTGCAATTTATAATGTAGGAAGCAGTAAGCCCGTTGCGTTGCTTGATTTTGTAAAGTCATTAGAAAAGTTGATTGGTAAGGAGGCTGTAGTGAGAATGCAGGATAGGCAAGTCGGTGATATGTTGGAGACATATTGTGATGGGGAAGATTTCTTGGCTGCGACGGGTTGGAAGCCGTCAACGTCAATAGATAAAGGTCTCCAGTACTTCGTGAACTGGTATCGAGAGTATTATAAATAGGGTATGGAGTCATGGTAAGATCACTAAAGAGCCTAATAGTAGTTATAATGATTTGCGGTTGTAGTAAGGGGGTACAACTAGAATACAATCCTGCGCTTACGTTCGATCAAGATGTATATCAGCGCTCTGAACCTCCAGAGTCTGAAGAGATCATTTCTGATAGGTTGGTCATGCCTCCAGTTGATTGGAAAAACAATCATTCTGCAACTCTTGTGGATGAAGAGGGTATACAGGAACAAATTGAAGGCGTCGTTTATGTAACGGAGACTCAAGCGGGAAAAACAAAATTTTCAGGCTGGAGTGTTTACCCCGTTTTATCCGTTATTAACACGGCGTATCTGGTTACTGGGAGTTCAAGCTATTTGGAGCGATTCGTTGAACTATTCCAATATTTTCTTAGTGTTCGAATGGATAAACAGGGAAGAGTTAGTTTTGCCGGTGATATCAAGGCGCAATGGGAGCGTCAGGATAACTATAATATATTTTCAGTAAGTCCTTACAAAGACTACAGCGCTGTTGATCAAGATACGCTGATGAACGAGAGAGGATGGTATAGTCTGTATTTTTCTGATGTGAACTATAGTGGTCTCTTTGTAGATCAGATGCTGCGTTTCGTGCAAATTGTGAAAGAGAATAATCTTGATCAATATATGGATGTTGCAGAGCAGATGATTTTAGAGTCTGTCAAGGTTATTGAGTCTCACAAAGCTGATTGGGTACCGATAAGTTCTGATGAGGGATATTATATTTTTCCAAAGGGGTGTCCTTTTTTTCTCGATGGGGTTGAGATGCCTATCAATGAGGCGGCTATTTTTGGCTCGGCTCTTGTGCGTCTGTATTTGATTACAAATAACGATAAGTGGTTGGACCGAGCAAAAGCAATGTGGACACATTGGAAGAAGGCCTTTGCTCTCGATGAGTATGGCTATATTACCTATCCTTATGTGTTGGGTGATTGGTATGAAGGCTGGACTGAACAGGATACTGTGAGCGTAAACTCTCCTAGTGCACCGCCAAATACACAGCATGAAACTTTCCATAAAGCCGCCTTAACTATTAATTTCATGATTCTTCTAGAGCGTGCTTTGCCGGGTAGTACATTTGATTATTTAGTTGAATTTAAGAAACTTATTCTAGCAGCTCAGTCGATGGGGGGAACTGTCATATCTCAGTACCCTTCTATGCTAGGCTTCGGGTGGCCATTAAATACTTTCCATGCACTGCCTCCCTATTACGCGGAAGGTTGGGTTGCACTAATGCACGACAATGAATTTTTTCAAGAGGGTATCCATCGCTACTGGTGGGTACAGCAGCGGAATAATGAAATCAGGACAAATCTAAACTATGGGAAATTGCTAGGAGCTGGTCCTCAAACTATAGAAACGAATAATGCGACTATATATCCGGACTTATTTGAGGATGAGGTGGGGGATTGCCAGATTTTTGAACTGCGGTCCTCTGTGGCTAAGATGACATTCGCTCATTCAACCCCAAAACATAGGACGCTCTACCTGTATGTGAATAAATCATTAAGTGAGCGAGTGCGCCTCGACATAAATGTTGATGAAGGCACGTTTTCATCTATTATATATGTTCCCGCAGAAAGATGTATTTTATTGAGCTGGTTGCCAGAAGATGAGCATGGATACCCATTAACGGAGGAAGAGAACGTATTACAGTTGATGCATGCTTATTAGATTATGAAACTTAAAGGAAAAAAAATACTTGTCATTGGCGGGGCCGGTTTTATTGGAAGTCACGTAGTGGACCAGCTGGTTCAAACAGATGTCGCTGAAATCATTATTTATGATGATTTTTCCAGGGGGTCGATGAGTAATTTAGAACAGGCACTGCAAGATCCACGCGTTAAGATATTCCCTCACGGCGGGAACATACTGCATGCAGATATCCTCGATAAAGCGATGGAGGGGGTCGACGGAGTTTTTCATCTAGCAGCTTTGTGGATTTTGCACTGTTACGATTATCCGAGGTCGGCCTTTGAAGTGAACATACGGGGTACATTCAATGTGATCGAGGCCTGCGTCAAGCATAACGTCGAACGTGTTGTGTATTCCTCATCAGCTTCGGTCTATGGCGACGCACTCGAAATTCCAATGACGGAGGAACACGTTTATAATAACGAAACGTTTTACGGTGCGACGAAGATTGCCGGTGAGCATATGTTTAAGTCTCTGGGTAAACGTTATGGGCTGAATTGGGTCGGTCTCAGGTATATGAATGTCTATGGGCCACGACAAGACTACAAGGGTGCCTATACGGCAGTAATGATGAAGATATTAGATAGGCTTGATAGAGGCGAAGCGCCCATTGTGTATGGGGATGGTTCTCAGCAGTATGATTTTGTCAGTGTCGAAGATACAGCAAGAGCGAACATTGCTGCGCTGAAAGCGTCAACTAGTGGTGAGTGTTATAATGTTGGTCGGGGCATTGGAACATCTATCAAGGAGCTATCTGAATTGCTTGTTGAGCTTCATGGTGAAACTAAGGAAATTCAATATGAAGATGCGGGGCTTACGTTTGTTACCAATAGGATTGGATCAATTGAAAAGGCACAGAAAGACTTAGATTTTCTATGGAAAGATGACTTGAGAGACGGCCTGGATCGACTTATGAGTTGGCGTAAAGCTACAATAGTAAATGAGCAGTGCGATCGCGCTGAGTGAAAAAAACATCCCATTTAAATTTTTCAGCTCCTTTTTTGTTTAAAAGAATAAGAATATCATGTGCGGAATAGCAGGAATTTTTCATCCTTTCAATAGTCCTGTTGAGCAGAAACTAATCAATCACATGACAGCTGCTCTAGAGCATCGTGGTCCAGATGGGTCGGGGCAATATTGTCACGGATCTATTGGTTTAGGTCATCGACGCCTTGCAATCATTGATTTGTCAGATAAGGCAAGTCAGCCTATGCCTAATGAAGATAAAAGTATCTGGATGGTATGCAATGGAGAAATTTATAATTTTAAGGAATTACGTTGTGAATTAGAGCAACGAGGTCACGTATTTAGATCAGGCACGGATAGCGAAGTTATAATTCACGGTTATGAAGAGGAAGGGATAGGGTTTGTTCGGAAACTTAATGGGATGTTCGCTTTTGCGCTTTGGGATTCTAATAAAGAACAATTGTACTTAGCTCGAGATCGTTATGGCATTAAGCCATTATATTATTACTTTAATGGTAAAATACTTATTTTTGCTTCTGAAATAAAAGCTATTTTAAGGCACCCCAAAGTTTCAGCTGAACTTAATTGCAATGCTTTGAATGAATATTTTACTTTTCAGAATCTTTTTCAATACCACACTCTCTTTAAGGGTGTAAGCATCGTCCCTCAAGCGAATTACTTTCTCTTTAGGCAAGGGCAAGATGATTTTGAGCGGCACTGCTACTGGGACTACAATTTTACCGACCGCGATGAAGAGATGAGTGAAGAAGAGGCTAGTGCTGAGACGTTGCGTCTCATGAAACAGGCCACAGAGAGGCAATTAGTGGCAGATGTGTCGGTTGGGGCCTACCTTTCAGGGGGAATGGATTCGGGTTCTATCGTTGCGATTGCGTCCCAGCAGGTTCCACGCATTGCGACGTTCACATGTGGTTTTGATATGTCAGAGGTAACAGGCCGGGAGGCAAATTTTGATGAACGCCGAGAGGCAGAATTTATAGCAAGTCATTTTGGTACAGAACATTATGAGCAAGTTCTTGGCGTGAATGATATCGAGTGGGCGCTTCCCAAGGTTGTTTGGCATCTCGAGGATTTGCGTCTAGGAATGTGCTATCCCAATTACTATATTTCGCGGCTCGCATCAAAATTTGTCAAAGTGTGCTTGTCGGGTGCCGGAGGTGACGAGCTATACGGTGGGTATCCATGGCGCTACTATCGATCATTTAGGTCGATTGATAGAGAGGCGTTCTTTGAAAAATACTATTTTGAATGGCAGAGGCTGGTTTCAGAGGAGGAAAAGCAATCATTTTTCACAAATGAGACTTGGAATCAAATAACGGATAGAGACGTTAGGCAAGCACTAAGTCGAGTTTTTACCTTTAATGAAGAATTAAGATACGACAATCCGGAAGATCATATTGCCAATTCATTGTATTTCGAAATTAAAACCTTCCTTCACGGTTTATTCCTTGTTCAGGATAAGCTCTCAATGGCAAATGGTTTAGAAGAACGCGTACCATTTTTGGACAATGACCTTGTTGATTTTTCACAACGCGTTCCAATTAGACATAAGCTAAAAAATCTAACGCATATGAAGAGGCTTGATGAAGACGACTTTCATAAGCATGCGCGTTACTTCAGTGAGACAGATGATGGGAAAAATTGCCTCAGGAGCGCAATGAATTCATTATTGCCAAACTCTATTGTCAATCGTCCTAAGCAAGGATTTAGTTCTCCCGATGAGTCATGGTATCGCGGTGAAGGGATTATGTATGTCAAGAAGATACTATTGGATAAAAAGTCGGTTTATAGGGACTTTATCAATCCCGATGAAGTAAGTCGCATCATAAATGAACACTGTGAACTAAACATTAATCATCGCCTACTTATCTGGTCTTTGCTTTGCTTTGAATGGTGGTGTCGAATATTTCTGCGGGGAGATCGGTGGATATAATCGTAACAGGCTCTACAGGCTTTCTTGGCCAGAATCTTGTAGAATTTCTTTCAGGAATAAATGAATGTAATGTTATTCCGGTTGCACCTGCAACAGGTTTTGATTTTCGGACAGATGATTGGTGCGATAATTTACCGTCGGCAGACATCGTTGTACATTTAGCGCAATCAAAAAAGTATAAAGATTTTCCAGCGTCGGCGGAAGACATTTATGCTGTCAATGTATCATCAACGACAAAGCTTCTGGAGTGGGGACGCAAACAACAAATTAAGTCATTCATTTTTGCTTCAACCGGCAGTGTGTATAAAACGGATGGGAGCAGGAGCTATAAAGAAAGCGATATATGCGATCCGCAAAACTATTATGAGGCGTCTAAGCTGTGTGCAGAGCATCTAGTGAGCCAATATGGGCCTTTTTTCCCTGTCACGATACTTCGGATATTTAGTTTATATGGGCCACGGCAAGAAGGGAAGATGGTGCCAATGATTGTTAATAAAATTATGAATAATGAGAGCTTAGCACTTGCCCAGGGTGTAGGCCATAATTTCACGCCATTGTATATCGATGATGCTGTTAAGATGATTCAGTTGATAATTAGTAAAGGTCACCAAATAAATCTAACAAGTCCTCAAGTTCTAAATATAGCAGGTAAAGAAATAATAAGCCTGAGAGAAGTCGCACATATAATTGCACGTGAATTAGGAGAGAAAGTGACTATTGAAGATATCAATGAGGAAGTTCGCTATCTGTGCGGTGATATATCAAAATTTAGGGATCTATTTGATTTTATACCGAAGTTTGATTTCCAGAGCGGGATTAAAGAGACCTTGGCGAGTCGGTTGGCTGATAATTAGCTTCATAAACAATTGTCGAAAAATAAGATATACATAACCTTTGATATTGAGTGGTCACACGATGAAGTTCTATCTGAGTGCATAGATCTGTGTGAAGAATATCGAGTGAGGGCAACTTTTTTTGCTACTCACGATACTCCCTTGCTTGATAGAATCCGGGCGAATCCTAATTTTGAATTAGGCATTCATCCCAACTTCAATCCGCTGTTGGAGAAAAGCGACTCGGCTACGGATGCGGTCACATCAATCGATGGATTAAAGAAGATTGTGCCTGAGGCGAAGGCGATTCGTAGTCATTCACTCGTGCAAAGCTCACGATTGCTCGACTTATTTCATGAATACGGTTTTACCCATGATGTTAATACATTCATCCCCTTTCAATCCAATATTGAATTGAAGCCTTGGACTGATTGGAATCATACGATTCGTGTTCCTTTTTATTGGGAAGACGATCTAAATTGCCATTTCCAGGAAGATTGGCAGGTTAAAAAGGTTCTGAAAAGGCCAGGACTTCGGGTTTTTAATTTTCATCCGATACATATTTTTTTGAATTCTACGGATATGACAAATTATGAATCATCTCGTCGCTATCATAACACGCCCGAAAAATTGCGGGAATACGTATCATCTGTGGAATGCGGTGGTACCAGAAGGTTCCTTCTCGATTTATTTCATCAGGCAAGTGAAGTAGGTTTAGATTACGGCTTAATTAATGAGATATCGTTGTTGAGTTATTGATGAGTGAGCACGCATCAAAACTATTCAGAGGATTTGGGGAAAAAATTCGGTCCTCATTTGTTCTTCAGTTAATTATCATAATCTTTCTAGAGAAGTTATTCCTCTTGGTATGCGTTCGTATGAGGTTGCCCGAGAGTTCCTATCATTCAGCCGTGCTGTTTATCGAAATTTTCAAAGATCCAATGATGGCAATAGCATTAATTGTGTCATTTTTTTGCCTTGTCCCCACACTTAAAGAGAATCAGTGGAAAAAATTCGATTATCATGTGCAGCTGAGATTGCTGATTTTCCTCATTGCGGCGATCATTGCATGGAAGTATTCGACCTATACGTATAACTACTATTACGATCAATCACACTATATCGATCGATTTATCTTAATATTTCTAGCATTAGGCCTACTATATCATCCACTATTTTTGGCGCCATTTCTGTTTTTTGCAGGTGTAGTCATTAACCAATTCCATTACCCATTATTGACATATTCATGGACTGAGAAGTTACTGCTATTCGATATTCTTTTTATTATAAATGCATGCTTGATTTTAAGGGCCTTTGTAAAAAAAATTAATACTCGTCATTTAATATTCTTAGGATTGTGTGTAATTGGCGCCAATTATTTTAGTGCAGGGATAAAAAAGTTAGAGATTAGCCCCCATTTATATGAATGGGTGATAGAAAACCGTATGCACTACATTACAGCTGTTATGAACTATCGGGGATGGCTGGACACTTTAGATCAGGGTTTGGTCCAGGGATTAATCAAATTTATAAAACTTACTGATATTCCACTGCAGTTGCTTGCAGTTATCCTGGAATTAGGTGCCATTCTGATTCTCGTTAAGAGGAGACTGACAATACTAGCGCTCATCTGTTTGCCTTGCCTCAATTTTATGATTTTTTTAGTCTCTGGGCTTTTCTTTTGGGAGTGGATGATTCTCAACATGGCATTCTTAGTATGTATCTTGAGCCTTCCCTATAAGTATTTAAATAAATTATATCAGAAAAAGTATGTGATAGCCTCAATAGCACTCATAGCATTAGGGCGCCTTGTTTTTTATCCTGTTAAATTGGGTTGGTGGGATACTAATATAGTTACTTCGTTTAAAGTCGAACAAATTGATGATCAAGGAAGAAAGTATTTCGTTAATCCTCATGATATTTCAGGTTACGATTATACATTTGGTAATGGAATATTTTGTTATTTGATTAAGCAAAAAGCGCTGACGTGCAGTGGTGCAGCTGATTATGAGATAACAAAGGCTCTTTATGATGCAGATGCCTCGGATATTTCTCAGTTGAAAGAGGCGCACGGCCAAATCCTGTATGATCCCAAAAAAGAACGGGTCTTTAAGGAATTCATAATGAGATATTTTTCGAATGCAAATGATTTGAAGGGCGATAAGAAGTTAATGATATCTAAATTTAAGGCACCAGCTCATATATGGGGCTCAATGAAAATTTATTCAAAGCCAGCATATGGCACGCAAATACGTCAAATTAATGTCAAATATGAAGAGCTTATTTTTGATGATGAAAAAGAAGAGTTTGTACAATTAGCAGATCTTATTGTGGCGGAGGTCGATTTGCCGCCTCGGAAACGACTTCATGGTGTAAGGTAGTGTCCGATATTCATATAAAGAGATGTTCGTCTGAATATTATCCGGTTTGGAACCAGTTTATTGAAAACTCTAACAATGGATCTATTTTTCATAGGACTGATTTTCTCCAATATCATGGAAGCAGGTTTGATGACAATGAACATCACCTCATGTGGTATAAGGGAGAAAGCCCATATGCCTTGTTGCCGCTTGGAATTTTTATAGAAGATGGCAGAAAAGTGGCGCGATCACCTTATGGGGCAAGTTGGGGGGGGTTTGTTGCAGGGGGTAAGCTAAAGCTGAAATATGCGTTAAATCTCGTCGATTCGCTAATGGAGTATCTAGTGCAGCTGGGGATAGAAGAGTGCTACATTACCATGCCTCCACCATGTTATTATAACGAGTACACCAATTTTTTTGAGTTTGCGTTAACGACTCATGGTTTTTCCCCTGAGAATCGGGAAATTACACATGTTGTATCATTGCCGATGAAAGAGGCTGATGTCTGGACCTGCTTAGATAGTAAGTCAAGAAATCAAGCTAGAAAGGGGCTCAAACTATTTGAGATACAGCAAAACGTAGAGGCAGAAAAGTTTTATCCGATACTTTTAGAAGATAAAATGCGTCATGGAGAAGCGCTTCCGACACATTCTTTAAATGATTTAAAGTATCTTCAGGGACATGAATCTAAGTTCATATCATTTGATATTGGGATAGATGAGAAGGGCGCAAAAGCAGGAATTTGTTATTTCCATGCTAATGGTAGCTGTTTGACTGTTTTCTACATGGCCCAGGAGAATAAAGCACTTGGTTTGAATGGCATGAACGCTCTTGTTCTCCATGGTATGCAACGTGCAGTTAGAGAAGGTTACCGATATTTTGATTTTGGGTGTTCATCGTATCATACGAGAATCCAAAATATCGGTCTTGCTGAATTTAAAGAAGGGTTTGGCGCAAGTGGAATGTTTAGAGATACATACTGTTGTTCGCTTAACTCTGATTGAAAATTTCTTTATGATGGAGGGGTATCATGAAAACTGTTGAAGAGTGGGCTCAATATTATGATGCTAAAGATGAATCTATAATTAACCCTATAGAATTGGTTGAGCATTGTGCCGGCGGCGTGCCATTTGCGGAGGATGTGCATCGTAAGGCAATTTTAGAGCCTGTTATTGAAAAGCTTGAATTGGAGCCGCATCATGAGTTTTTGGAGATTGGCTGCGGTTCAGGTTTATTTTTGAAAGCAATTGAAAAGAAAGTAAAAAAAAGTATTGGCGTTGATATTAGCAAGAGAATGCTTAACAGCTTTACATGTAAGTCGGAAAAATTCTTATGTGCAGCGCATAACTTGCCATTCGAAAAAGAATCGTTTGATCGTGTCTTAATGTATAGTGTGGCTGTGCAGTTTGAGTCATTTGAGTATTTAGTATCGGTCATTAATCATGTGATGCCGCTTCTTAGGAAGAACGGAATCTTTTTAGTGGGTGATCTACTTCTAGGTGAGCAAAATAAAAAGAGCCAATATATCTTTTATGACAAGCATAGGCTAATAGATTATTTGGATACTCTTGGGTATCCATACAGTATCGTGTGTCCGCCACGCCTGAAACGCACGATCAATAATCGTCAGGATGTTATTATTTACAAAGATGATAATAACTGATTTCTCATTTTTTAATCAACTCAGACATACGTAATGATTTCAACAAAATATATGATTGAGCTCGGACTTATACTGGTTTTGGGTGGATCTCTTCGCTTTTTGTTTATCCTTAGTAGTACGACAGACCATGGCTACCATCTACGCAATATAAAGTGGGTAAAGGAAAACGGATTTAAATTTCCACTCGTAAGTGATTCCATTGTGTGTGGAAGGAATATCTATCCGCCTTTACCCCATTGGATTATTTCTCTTTTCCCAAGGAGTAGATGGAATGCTGTCGGCAGGATTCTGAATATAGTCTATGATCTATTTTCAATCATTATTATTTATATATTTTCGACTATCTTGTTTGAAAAGGGTAGCTGGTTCCATCAATTAAGGGCCGATTGGATGATATTATCTCCTGGAGGCTGGGTAACGCTTCTTTATTCAACATCTCCTCTTCTATTTCCAATTACAGCGAGATTAAAGACGATCGGCGGTAGAACGCTAGGTCATATGCTGACAAATTTGTATCTTGCTATAATGGGTTACGCTATTATTTTTGGAAATCATTGGTTGTTGATAGCATGTATACCCGTCGGTATTGCTGCTATACTTGCATCAATTTTTGCAATGCAGACACTGATTTTATATTCATTATTTTTATCGGTATTCTTATTTGATTTTTATCCAGTCTTGACAATATTCTGTGTGATAGCTGTTGGAATTATATTGCCAGGTCTTCATATTAGAACGCTTTTTCTTCAAAACTTTTACCATTACAAGTGGTATCTGCGCAGTATTAAGAGAGGTTCTCCAATAGAAAACCGTAATACTGCAAAAACACTTATGTCGTTACCAAGGGATCTTATCCACAATAAGATGCGATTCGTAAGAAATTTGTTTGAAAATAACTCATTCTTTATAGCAATCTATTCTCTTCCGGCGCTTATTCCGGTTTTATATTGGACCATAGCTTCTAATAGCGTCTCTACAGAAGGACACGCTTATCCGATATTTTTCATTGCCATGCTATTTTCCTCCATAGCAATATTTCTTCTCACATCATTTTGGCCCCTGATAATACTTGGGCAAGCGGAGCGCTATCTGGAGAGTGTTTCTCCGTATATTATGGTGCTATTGCTTGTCCATGTGGTTGAAAGAAATCTCTTTTTTTTATTATCGCTATTTTTTCTCATAAACTTTGTGTTTATTATTGCCAATTTTATTTTGATAATGGGGAAAGAATATTTATCGCAATTGGTAACTAAACCAGATGATAAATTAAAGCCGGTGCTAGAAATGCTTGGTAATATGAGAGAGCCAAGAATCATGACAATCCCTACGCGATTAGCTTATATTGTCTCTACTTATCTCGATCATAACAATGCATCATATTGCTATGATTGGATAACACAGGACGGCAGTGGATATCAGTACATGATAAAAGAGCGCGAACGCTATCAGTATCCGATGACAAATTTAAGGTACTATACTGAAAAGTACAAAGTGAATACTTTTATTGTGTCAAAAAAGTCGCTGGCTAAGGCACGGGACCAAAATATTCAATATGACTTTTCTAAGAGCCTTCTCTTGATGGAAAACGACTTATATATGGTGTACGGTTCGTGTGATAACGCTGTATAGTAAGTTAAAATTATATCCTTCTAATAGTGTCTAATCGAGTTCATTACAAAGCAGTTCTCAGAGATATGATGCTCTATGGCGTGCTTGGGGTCAGTACGCAGCTTGCAAATATCCTGTTATTACCTTTTTTAACGCGTCTTTTTACTATAAAAGAATATGGGGTAATCGAGCTCGTAACAGTAGCCGGGAATTTTGCAAATATTGTTATGACTCTCTGTATTTCATCAGGATTGCTGAGATTCTATTACGAAGAAGCTGGGGAAAATCGTAAAAAATTAATTTCTACCTTGTTTTGGTTTGTTGTTGTCCTTTCTATATGCGTTTGCATTATTCTAATGACTATTACACCATCAATTGTAGGGGTTACGGTAAGAAATAAGTTGTACGGTCCTTATTTTTGCTTGGGTTGGATTTGGGCTGCTATCATGGCGCCTGCGTCGATTTTAAATACATTATTAAGGGCCGAACGAAGGATTGTGGGTTATGGGCTTTTGAATATTTTGCTACTCGTTACTAATATTGGGTTCGCTATTTTACTTGTGGGTTATTACAATACAGGTATCGAAGGTGTCTTTGTAGCGATGGTTTTAAGTTCTCTGGTGGCACTAATTGTCGGCCTTGTCTTGACGAGAAATTCGCTGGAATTTTCGTTTTCTTGGAATATATGTAGAGGCGTATTGAGCTATAGTTTGCCTCAGGTCCCAGCTGTATTAACTGGTTGGGTTAACCAAAGAGGTACTCGGTATATAATAACTTTTTATATGACGTTGAGCGCTGTTGGTATTTATGGAGTAGGAGTTCATTTAGCGGCTATAATTTCTTTCATTGTATCAGCATTTCAAAAAACGTGGAGCCCATATGTTATGAAAATTATGGCCCACGAATCATTTGAAAGTGTTAATAGGAAAATTCTGTCTCTTTATGTGGGTGGCTGTGTTGTAATCAGTTTACTATTTCTAACTATTTCAAGAGAAGTATGCGTCATTTTCTTGGATGAAAAATATCTAACAGCACTTCCACTTCTTCCATGGCTCATGGGAGGTGTAATAATCAGAGGCTCAGGAAATATTACGTCAATAGGTATAAGCATACGCAAGAAAACTAGCAAGCAAAGTGTTGCTGCATGGATTGGGGTAGTATGCAATATTATTGTTACTTTTATGTTGATTCCAATAATTGGAATGATTGGTGCTGCAATATCTTTCTTTTGTGCTGAATTAATAACTACGATCATTCTTGCGCGATATACATATACCTACAACCTCATTAGGTTTGAGCACAAAACGCTAGCATTTTTATTTATTTCTTATTTAGCTTGGAGCCAAGGAATTACGTTGATGTCTATTTATGTAGATTCAATTGTATTGCGATATTGTACCGGGCTGATAGGAGCTGCTTTAATTATTTATTACCTAAATATTTTCAGTGTAATAATCCAGTCGGTGAAAAAAAGACTCACTGTCGACGCAGTTGCAGATATATAAACTAAGTCGACAAAAATTCCAAAAAAATAGTTATATGCTGATTGAATTTACAGGATGCACGGGAGCGGGCAAGACCACTCTTTCTGGCTATGTTATTGATGCATTAAGGAAGAGTGGAAAGAGTACGGTTAGTGTGCATTCAGCTGTTTCGAAAGCACCTAATGAGTCACTGAGAAATATTTATTGGGAATTGCGCTCACTAGGAGTGCTAATCACTAGTTTGAAAAGAAATCATAAATTTTTTAAATTTGCTATTAAAACTCTCTGGAAAAAAGCCGATTCGAAATGGACAGCTCTAAATCTATTCAGGAGCATTATGAGGAAGATTGGAATTTCTGAATATCACCGTATGAAATATACGGATTCAGAAATGGTGATTATGGATGAGGGTCCTTTTCACGCCGCCCATCAATTATTTGTACACTTAAATTCAGAGCCATCCGATCAAGATTTACAAGAATTTCTTCGGCTTGTGCCTTGTCCTGACTACATTGTCAATGTCACAGCACCGAAAGAAATTATAATGAATAGGACGCTTATGAGAAATGACCCCCCTCGCAGAAGAGGTCTCGTCGAATCGTTACCGCAATATGTTAATCAAGCTTATAAGGTATACGGGCGTGTATTTTCTCAAGAAAACATGCCCATTAACGTTGCCATTGTAGATTTTTCTAGAGATAGCGTAGATGAATCCAAGGCTATCGCTTCTCAGGTTGCATCGCAAATAATCAAAATGCAGGCCAATGCTAACGCTAGTAAGTGAATTGTTCAGCAGAGTTGAGACAGAGGGTCTTAAGTGCTGCCACTGGAAAAGTAATACTACGCTAGAAGAGGCACTTGAGGGGAAGGGCGACCTGGATCTTCTTGTGCCCAATATCAGACGAGAGGAATTTGAAGCTCTTGTGATGAAGTTAGGGTTTAAGGAAACTAGGCGGCAATCATGGGAGTCTCAGGCGGACATTGTCCACTATTATGGTTTAGATGCGAGCAGCAATAAATTTGTTCACCTGCATATCTATTATAAGCTAATTTCAGGCGGAAGTTTGTTAAAGAAATATCATTTTACATGTGAAGATAGACTGTTTGAAAGCACTTCCAAGTTGCATAATGTAAATATTCCACAGCCTGAACTAGAACTTGTATTACTCGTAATTAGGAAAATCTTAGAGCACGCTTATTGGCCTGAATATTTTCTCTTGAAAAGAGAATATGGTGGGATGCTTGAGGAACTCAGAGACCTTTCCGAAAAAAGTGATAGCGCGAAAATAAGAGATATTATTGCAAAGGCGTTTCCTGAGATATCTTGGGATGAGTTCTCAAAGTATCAAGAGGTTCTTTTGGGTGGTGCGCCTCGGGAACGCCGCAAGCTTTCAAGGCAGTTAAAAAATAAACTATCTCATCTAATGATTATTTCAGAGCGAAGAGGGTTCTTCCAGGTATACTATCGGTTCTTGCGGAAAATATTCCAGAAATTCATTTTGAAGAGAAAATCTCAAACTCTCGTGTCGGGAGGAGCGGTGATTGCCTTTGTTGGCCCGGATGCTTCTGGAAAGTCGACAATTGCGAGTCAAATTAGTGGCTGGCTAAAAGAAAATTTTTGGGTATGCAACTTCCACGTAGGTAAGCCAAAGGCATCCTTGCTGACAGTTGTTCCAAGACTGACTCTACCTTTGATTAGGAAACTATTTCCACAATCTAGGTCTTCCTATATTGAAAATGAAGCACCTGCATCAGAGAGGGAAATGAAAAAGTCCCTTCTGTATTTTATTCGTAGATTAATGGTTGCTTATGACAGGCTGAGAGCAGCCAGAAAAGCAGTAAAGCTGGCAGGAAAGGGAAGTATTGTTATTTGTGATAGATACCCATCGAGTAGCGTTGGTGCTATGGATGGTCCACAGTTGGAATGTTTTGTGAAAAATTTAGGTAATAATTCAATTCGTAAATTTATTGCTAGAAAGGAAAAGGAAATCTACGGGCAGATTTCATCTCCTGATGTGCTGATACAGCTGATTACATCGTATGAAACGGCTGTTGAGAGAAATAAAGGACGCAAAGATAAAACGGCTGATCCGGATGAATATCTTCGACGTAGGCACCAGCAAAAAATTAACCCTATTGATGCCAGTAAACATTATTCTAAGCTCGAAACACTTGGAACTCTAAGCGAGTCGTTTTCAATTGCTCAAGAGAGAATCTGGGCAGCTTTGTAATGCTATGAAAATTATTATTGTTATCAACGATGCATTTTCAGCCTGGATATTTAGAAGGGGTCTGATCAAATCTCTCGTCGCAACGACGGGAAATCAGGTTCTGGTGCTAGCACCTAAGAGTGAGAAATATTCTCAATTGATTAAAAGTATCGGTGCCAAACATATACCTATACCAATAAAACGTTTCATTCATCCAATAAGCGATCTTGTATTGTGTTTAAGGATATATAAAATTTTCAAAAAAGAAAAACCAGATGTCATTCATTCATTCACAATTAAGCCCAACATATATGCGGCACTTATTGGGAAATTTCTAGGTGTTCAATCAATATTTTGCTCTGTCACTGGTTTAGGTGCCGTCTATGCAAGAGATGCGCATGCCTCATTAAAGGTAATGAGGATTTTAATTACACCACTTTATTATTTGGCGTGTAAATATTGTACTCGATTCTCATTTCAGAATGCTGATGATATGGAATACTTTATATCGAAAAAAATTCTGAGTGAAAGGAAGGCAGTGTTGATTAGAAGCTCCGGAGTTAATCTTGATGAATATTCTATGGAAGCTGCAGATACTCAAAGTGCGAAAAAAGAAATGGTACTAAGTGGTAATGAGAAAATTATTTTAATGGTTGCGAGAGCTATTTGGAGTAAGGGAGTACGTGAATTTATCGAATCATCTAGGGAAGTAAATCGATTAAATACACCTGCTAGATATATATTAATTGGCAGCGTAGAGTCTGGTCCCGACGCAGTACCGTTGAATTATTTACAGTCAAATGCTTCGCATAACTTCCAATGGCTTGGCTTTAAAGATCAAATCAGAGACTATATTGCTGCATCTGATATTGTTGTTTTACCATCATTTTATCCAGAGGGTGTGCCACGTTGCTTGCTAGAGGCGATGGCGCTTGGGAAGCCTATTATTACGACGGACAATGTTGGTTGCAAAGAAGTAATCGAACACGAAAAAAATGGCTACATGATTCCAGTGAAGAATTCACAGGCTTTAGCTGACGCAGTGGAAAAGCTATTAAGTAATCCGTCGATAATGCAGGAATATGGACGATATTCTCGCGTTAAAATCGAAAGAGAATTTAGCGAAGGTCTAGTAATAGCCGAAACTTTGAGTAAATTATATAAGTTTGATTCTGTGAGTGATTCTGAGACTAGTTGTATGGACAGTAGTTCATTAGATTTGAGTCGATCCGACGAGTTAAGTGGATAACATATTATTTACATTTATATATTTACTGATTCCCGTTGCATCTTATCAAGTGCTGAAGGCGGCGCGTGTTGATCCATTTCGGGTAACAGTCCCTTCTATATTTTTTTGGTACTATCTGATGATTGCATATATAGGGATTTTACCAATTTGGTTTGATTGGACTTGGTATGACTATATAGACACAAGTAATAAAGAGCTTATTCTTGCCATGTACTTTTATAGCGCTTCCTGTCTCTTGCTTGTCATGGTTGGGTTTTTCTTTATGTCGCGTATGCGAGGATCGCAGGTCGCTGCGGATTGGACTCCACCTAAGGCGATGAAGAAAATTGTTAATATTCCGATATTGATACTTGTTTTGATTTGTGCCGCTGTTACCGCGCTTTACTTAAGAAATTTTTCTTCATCAGTAATGAGTCTGGTAGTCTCAGGTGAAGTAGGTCAGGTGAAAGAGATGAGAAGTCAGATGGGGAATGATTTTGCTGGTCAGGGCCGCTATCATTATTATAGCATTTTTTTTAAAACCCTGCTCCCATTTTGTGTGTATCTTCTGTTGGCTCAAGCAATCATCGTTAAAAGGACATTTGCTAGAGTTTTCGCATTTCTGACCTTAGGTGGAGCTGTTTATGCAACTCTAATGGCAGGAGAGAAGGCACCAATTATCTGGCTTCTGTGTGGATGCTTCTTAGTTTATATCCATGCTCGCAAAGGGAACATTAGGCCCCGTACGGTTGTTGCAATGATAGCGTGCACGGCAATGATCATTGTGGGGCTGATCACAATGTTTGTTGGGGGGGAAGGCCGTACTGTAGCTGATTTGTCTGGATGGATTGTTAGCAGAATATTTGTTGGTGGCATCGTTCCAGCTTATTTTTATTTGCAGATGTTTCCTGGCCACCACGAATATTTATGGGGCGCTTCTTTGCCGAATCCAAGGAACATATTTCCCTGGGAACATTATCGTTTGACGGTTGAAGTGTCAGAATTTATGAAGGGTGGGGTGGCAACTTCCGATACGGTTGGTTCGGCACCAACTGCGTTTTGGGCGGAAGCATTTGTTAATTTTGGTCCTACTGGTCCTTTAATCGTGGCGCCGATTATCGGCATTATAATCTACATTATTCATATCTTGTTAGGGCGATTGAAAGATAGCCCAATTAAAACAGCGTTGATTGTGTGGGTCGCCGTTCATTTTATGAAATTGGCAGAATCTGGGATTACCGGTTATCTTTTGGATCTCGATTTGCTGCTAATTCTATTTATCAGTGGTTTGTTGTTGGTTGTTGATGGGCAGGTACGGCTTTTACCTAAGCGGATAGTAACTAATGCGGTTTAACTTACATAAATCGGAATTTGTCCGACATGCATTTACATTGTCTGCTGGGACGACATTAGCGCAGGTTATTCCAATTATTGCCGCACCATTTCTGACGAGACTTTATGCTCCAGCTGATTTCGGTGTCTTTGCAACAATTCTAGCATTTTCATCAGCTGCTGTTATATTGGCAACGGGGCGTTATGAGCATTCGATTGTTATCCCGAAGCTCAATGCAGATGCCGCAAGTATTGTGCTCGGTATTATAGGCATAGCGATCATTGTTAGCAGCGGGTTAGCTGTAGTCTTTGTACTTGCTCAGGGTGTGATAGTAGAACTTTTTAAGATTACGATTTCCGAGGTATGGATTAGTATTGTTCCCGCGATTGTATTGTTGTTAGCAGTCCAGAGTTCATTAAGTTACTGGGCAACGCGAAATAAGAAATTCAGACGTTTAGCACTAAGTCGTATAGTCACCTCAGGATTTACAGCTGTTTCAAGTTTGCTATTGGGAATATCAGGATATGGTGCCGAGGGACTGATTATAGGAATGATTGTTGGTCTCGTGGCCTGCAACTGCTTGTTGGCAATTCAGCTGCTGCGGGAGGATATGGAAATTTTTAGAAAGACGAATTTGTCATCGATTTTTCTACAGTTGAAGACGTATTCGAAATTTCCTAAGTACTCGGTGGCGGCTGATTTTTCAAATGTGCTGACGAATCAACTTCCTGTTCTCCTCTTATCATCGTTATTTGGGGTTGCAGCTTCTGGATTCTATTCTCTTACGAATCGAGTGCTTGGAAAGCCTGTATCAATCATTTCAGGAGCGGTATCAGATGTGTTTAAGCAGAAGGCCGGGCAGGACTTTGCCGAATATGGCACTTGCCGCCCTTTATTTATAAAGACGGCGCGATCACTTACACTGATGTCTATATTGCCTTTCCTTGTTCTCATTTTATTTGCACCAAATCTTTTTGTTCTGGTTTTTGGAAGTTCGTGGAAAGAAGCAGGAGAGTTTGCGAGAATTCTCGCCATACTCTTTGCAGTCCGTTTTACGGTAAGTCCGTTAAGTTATGTCATTTATATCGTGCAGAAGCAGGAATATGATTTGATTTGGCAATTAGCTCTTCTAGCAATGTCTGTTATGAGTATTTATCTTGGTTTCTGGGCTGGAAATGTTCTCTACAGCATTGGGTTCTATTCAATTGCGTATTCAGCGATGTACATAGTGTATGCATTGCTGTCATATAATTTGTCTAAAGGAGATGGGGAACTTAAATTAGGAGTCTCGGAGACATGATTACGATAGTCGACTATGGAATGGGTAATTTGGCTTCAATAAAGAATATGCTGCGTAAACTTGGAGAGGATTCAATTATATCAAATGATCCAAAGGATATAGAGGCTGCGTCTTCGCTGATCTTACCAGGCGTTGGAGCTTTCGACTATGGAATGAAAAATATGAAACGACTGAATCTTATTCAAGTACTTGAATCAAAGGTTTTAGGTGAAAGAGTACCTATGCTAGGGATATGTCTTGGCATGCAGCTCTTGACTAAAAAAAGTGAAGAAGGATCTGAAGACGGACTCGGCTGGGTCAATGCGGTTACCGTGAAGTTTGAACAAGATAGTATAGGTAAGAGTTTGAAAGTTCCTCATATGGGATGGAACGCAATAAAAATGAAGAACTCACCCTTATTTGCTGATCTCGAAGATAAGAGCCGTTTCTATTTTGTTCATTCATATTATGTGAAGACTACGCATGAAGAAAATATTGCTGCAACGACGACTTATGGTCAAGAATTCACTTCAGCTATCAACGACGATAATATATATGGTGTACAATTTCATCCAGAAAAGAGCCACCGTTATGGAATGCAGCTACTACGCAACTTTATAGGAATATCTACTAGTGCTTCTTAATAGATTGATTCCCGTCCTTTTGCTTAAGGATGGCGGGCTTGTAAAGACAAGGAAATTTGCAGATCCTGTCTATCTTGGCGATCCCGTCAACGCAGTGAAAATATTTAATGAGAAATGTGTTGATGAACTGATAATCCTAGATATTACGGCAAGTCTTTCGAAGTCAAAGCCTCAATTGCAGCTCATTGAAGAGGTAGCAGGAGAATGTTTTATGCCTATTGCTTACGGAGGAGGCATTAGAGATTTGGAAGATATTAGAGCTATTTTGAGCCTAGGTGTTGAAAAAGTAGTTCTAAATACCATTTTTTCAGAGTGCCCTGGATTAGTGAGAGAGGCAGCAGATATGTTTGGAAGTCAGAGTATCGTTGTATCCTTTGATGTGAAGAGGAATTTATTTGGTAAGACTGCTGTATACGCGGTGGGTGGAAGGCGCCGTGTGAGTATGTCGCCTGTGGATTATGCACAATTTGCTGAAGACCAGGGAGCGGGAGAGCTATTTGTTAACTCCATCGATAGAGATGGATCAATGGCCGGATTCGATCTAGAGTTAATCAATGAAGTAACTCATTCAGTAAAGATTCCTACAATTGTATGTGGTGGTGCCGGGAGTTTAGCGGATTGTAAGCTAGCATTAAATTCGGGCGCGTCAGCTGTGGCCGCAGGAAGCTACTTTGTATTTCAGGGGAAGCACAGGGCTGTCCTGATATCATATCCATCCGAAGAAGAAATAAATAAAGTGATTAACGTCAGTGGAGAAAAAAATGCAAATAAATGAGTATAGAATTTGTAATTGGTGTGTAATGGATACGACGGATCCTCAAATATCTTTTGATGAGAACGGGATTTGCAATCATTGTAAAGAATCTCAAGTAATGCTGGAGAAAATAAGTAGTTCTACATATGCTGCTAGGCAGTTAGAGCTAGGCCAAATTGTAGAGGAAATAAAAAAGGTAGGTGAAAAAAATGAATATGATTGCATCATCGGTTTGAGCGGTGGGGTTGATAGTTCATATCTAGCGTATTTGGCAAAAAAACTTGGACTAAGAGTGCTAGCAATTCATGTTGATACCGGTTGGAACTCAGAGCTCGCGGTGAAAAATATTGAGCTCCTAGTGAGAAGGCTAGGCATTGATCTTTATACATTTGTTGTCGATTGGCCGGAAATGAGAGATCTCCAATTATCATTTCTGAAGGCTGCGGTTGCTAATCAGGATACACCTCAAGACCATGTGATACATGCCGCTCTTCATAGAGTCGCCGTAGAAAAAAAGATCAGTTATATTTTATCGGGTAGTAATTATTCTACTGAATGCATTCTTCCCAAGGCATGGGGGCACAGTGCAATGGATCTTCGGCAGATAAAGGCGATACAAAAGAAGTATGGTACTGTAAAGTTAAAGAAATTTCCGCAATTAGGACTCTTTAAATATTATATTTATTACCCTTATATAAGACGGCTCAAGACAATTAAGCTACTGAACTATTATAACTACGTGAAATCAGAAGCGATGCAGGTTTTGGAGCAGGATCTTGGATGGAGATATTATGGTGGAAAGCACTATGAGTCAGTGTTTACGAAATTTTTTCAGTCTTATTATCTTCCCGAAAAATTTGGTTTTGACAAACGAAAAGCCCACCTTGCAAGTTTAATTGCCTCAGGGCAAATGACAAGGGATGATGCATTGGTGGAGTTACAGCAACCTCTATATAATGAAAAAGAGTTGGTGGAGGATAAAGGGTATATTTGTAAGAAGCTTGGGCTTACAGTGGAAAAATTCGATGAATTATTGAGCGCCCCTAATAAGCACTATTTGCAGTATCCATCAGGACAAATGTTTTTTAAAATAAAAGGTAAGCTTGGGAGCGTGAAGAGGTATTTAAAAAGAATAATCTCTCAGAATCGCCCAATTACCTCTCCGAGAGAAGAAGTGAAATCCAAGAGCTAAGTCGTAAAGAAATCATGAAATTATGTGTGCATCTGACGCTTAAGTCTAAGCTTATGACATCTCGTATTCTTAGAGAGTGTAGGACAGGTGTGTCTCAGGGAGTATTCGATCATGTTGAGGTCGTCGGCCTTAAAGAAGATGGGTTCCCAACGGTGGATACAGTGGAAGAAGGCATTACGGTTAGTAGAATTGATCTCAAGTCTAAACGTTTTTCTAAGATACTCATGATGCAACTCTTTAAGTATTGTGAATGGGTATATCGATTATTGAAACAATATAAGAATAGAAAAGTTTCCGTTATTCATTGTCATGGATTAGGGACTTTGCCTGCCTCATTGGTTTTGAAGTGGCGATATGGATGTAAGCTTGTCTATGACGCGCATGAATTAGAGACCGAAAGTTCAGGCCTTAGTGGGATGCGAAAGGCATTAAGTAAGATAGTTGAAAGAATATGTATAAAACACGTAGATAGTGTTCTCGTAGTTAGTGATTCCATTGCAGCATGGTATGAAAAGAAGTACCCGATGCAAGAGCCATTTGTTGTTAGGAATGTTCCATACGCCCTTAAATCTATCGATAAAAATGGGGCCCTCAGAGATGAGTTTGGGCTAAGCTCTCTCGATTTAATTTTCTTATATCAAGGTGGGTTCGAAGCAGGACGGGGAATTGAAACCATGCTGGATGTATTTACTGATGGAAATGATAATAGGCATCTAGTTTTCATGGGGTATGGCTCTTTATCTGGGAAGATAAAGTCTTATGCTGAAAAATACCCTAATATTCATTATCGAGATGCAGTTAGTTCTGATGATTTGCTTAAGTATACAGCAAGTGCAGATGTTGGGATGAGCTTAATTGAGAATTCATGTTTAAGCTATTTCTATTCATTACCTAATAAACTATTTGAATACATGATGGCTGGCTTGCCAATCATTGGAAGTGATTTTCCTGAAATTAAGAAGGTAATCAAACGCAATGATTGCGGGTGGGTGGTTGATGCAGAGCCTCATTATCTCAAGAGCATGATTAGGGATATTAAAAGAGCTGACATCCAAGATAAAGCTGAGGGCGCAAAAAAAGCGCGGCATGATTACACTTGGGAAAAAGAACAGACTGTGCTTCTAGCGGCATATAACGCATAGATTGGTAGCTATGACTCGAATCGTCCATATGACTTCTGTTCATCCGTATGATGATATTCGCATATTCCAAAAAATGTGTACTTCCTTGGCGAATGCCGGCTACGATGCTCATATTGTCGCTCCGATTGATAGAGAAGAAGATATACAATCCATGACGAGGGTTAAAGTCCATCGCGTTCCAAAGCCAAAATCACGATGGGAGCGATTTCGGCGTACGCGGAAACAGGTTATGCAAGAGGCATTGAACTTGAAAGCGGACATATATCACTTTCATGATCCAGAATTGTTGCCTATAGGGCTAAAGATTCAAAAAATATTAAAAGTTCCTGTCATCTATGATGTTCATGAGGATGTAAGATTGCAAGTATTGAACAAAGAATGGATCAAGCCGTGGGCACGAAAGATCGTTGGAAAATTATTCGGACGGTATGAGGATAATATTGCTATGCAGCTCGCTGGTATTGTCTCTGCAACACCTTCAATTTCTCAAAGGTTTTCGGGACATAGGAACTCTATCATTGTCCAGAATTTTGCTCTACTCAATGAATTTATACGAGACGAAACTGGAAATAATAGCAAACGAAATATTTGTGTTTATGCAGGCACGATATCAAAGGAAAGGGGTGTCGTTCAGATAATTGAGGCAGTATCTCGAGCGGAGCCCGAAACTAAGTTATTGCTTGCGGGTAATATGGCATCCAATGAGCTCTATCATGAGCTAAAAAAAATGAATGAATGGAAACATGTGGATTACAAGGGGTTAGTGACAAGAAATGATATTGCAAAATATTATTCTCAAGCGTTGGTTGGTATGATTATGTTCCATCCTTTGCCGAACCATATGAATGCTCAGCCGAATAAATTGTTCGAGTATATGGGCGCCGGGTTGCCGGTTATCGTGTCTGACTTCCCGAGTTGGAGAGAAATTGTTTCACGGCTAAAGTGTGGAATATTAGTAGACCCATTAGATACACGCTCCATTACACAGGCTGTAGAATATTTGCTTACTCATCCGGAAGAAGCCGAGGAAATGGGACAGAGAGGGAAGAGGGCAGTTGAGGAGCAATATAATTGGTCACGTGAGGAGAAGAAATTATTTTCTTTTTACGAATCAATATCGATTAATTAGAAGGTTTTAAGTAGATGAGAGAGGATACGTTTTATTTTGATCTGATGAATCAAGACTGGAATTTTTTCTCGGGAAAGGTGGTAATGAAATGTCTGCGATACGCTTCGCCTTGATTGGCTGCAGTAATATAACAAAGAAACATGCTGTCTCACTGGGACGGATTGAACATGCAAAACTAGCAGCTGTCTGCGATATTAATGAGGAAAGGGCAATGGCTTTCGGTAACGAATATGATGTCCCATACTATCGAGATTATCATGAAATGTTTGATAAAGAAGAGATTGATGTCGTTACGGTTCTAACACCGTCTGGAGACCATGCCAAACGGGTGCTGGACCTGGTGCAATATAAGAAGCACATTGTTGTTGAAAAGCCTATGGCACTGCGTCTCGACGACGCCGATGCCATTATTCGTGCTTGTGATGAGGCTGGAATTAAGCTCTTTGTCGTAAAGCAAAATCGCTACAATCGTCCTATCCAGGCATTGCGTAGAGCAATTGATGCCGGCAGATTCGGCAAACTAGTCCTCGGAACCGTCAGAGTGCGTTGGTGCCGACCTCAAGAGTACTATGATGCAGCGTCTTGGCGAGGGACCTGGGCATATGATGGAGGTGTTCTGACTAATCAGGCAAGCCATCATATTGATATGCTGGAGTGGATGATGGGAGGTGTTGAAAGTGTAACAGCTATGACAACGACAAGGCTAGCCAATATAGAGGTTGAAGATACTGGAGTCGCTGTTTTGCGGTTTCAAAGTGGAGCCTTGGGTATTATCGAAGCGACGACAGCCACGCGGCCGAAAGATCTCGAGGGGTCGATTTCCATTCTTGGCGAAAAAGGGAGTGCTGTTGTCTCTGGATTTTCCATGAACAAACTAACGACTTGGGAATTTTCAGAGGCTGAAGAGCTAGATAAAAATATGCCTGGGCCAGATTGGGATAATCCTGATGAATTCGCCTGGAATCACACCGCGTATCTGCGGGACGTAGTTGAATGCATTCGCAATAATAAAAAAGCTCTTGTAGATGGATTGGAAGGTCGAAAATCTCTTGAATTAATCAACGCTATCTATGAGTCTTCGGAAACAGGGAAGGAAGTATTCCTAAGGTTTCGCCCAAAACAGTGTAGGCTCGGGATGCAAAAAAATGACTGAGAGTAGAATATACGCCAATGTTAAAATCGGCAATGCTTCCGAAATAGGGCCCTTCGCGCTCATTGGCGTGCCAGCACGCGGACAGCAAGAAGGAGAAATAGCTACTTCAATCGGTTCAGATGCGATTGTACGTAGTCATACTGTTATATATGCGGGAAACCAAATCGGTGATCGTTTTCATGTCGGGCACGGAGCGATGATCCGTGAACATAATCATATTGGAGACGATGTGAGTATTGGCACGTCTTCAGTCATTGAACACCATATTGTCATCGAAAATGGCGTTCGTATTCACTCATGTGTCTTTATACCCGAATATTCTAAACTAGAAGAACATTGCTGGATTGGCCCTAATGTAGTGATGACAAACGCCAAATATCCTCGTTCTGTAACGGTCAAAGACAACCTTAAAGGAGTGACTGTCAGAAAGGGTGCCAAGATAGGGGCTAATAGTACTTTGTTGCCCGGAATTGAGATTGGAGAAAATGCTCTGGTTGGGGCAGGTAGTGTTGTAGTAAGAGATGTGCCGGCAGGTGCTGTTGTTGCAGGAAACCCTGCACGTATGATTAATGATATATCAGAGCTGCCATATAACGTTGAAAGGAAAGTATTGTGACAATACCATTGGTTGATCTAAAGGCCCAGTATGCAGCTATTAAAGAGGAGGTGGATGCTGCTCTTCATGAGGTGATTCAGGCGACGGCTTTCGTGGGCGGGCCGTTTCTTAAGAGGTTTGAGGAGGAATTCGCGGCTTATTGCGGGACACAGCATGCAGCTGGAACCAGTAATGGAACTGACGCCATTCGCCTTGCTTTATTGGCATGCGATGTAAAGCCTGGGGACGAAGTGATTACTGTTCCTAATACTTTCATCGCCACTACAGAGGCTATCAGCATGATTGGGGCGAAAGTACGCTTCGTAGATGTAGAGTCTAGCAGCTCCAATATGGATCCCAATCTGCTGGAGGCAGCTATTACGCCACGAACGAGCGCGATTATTCCGGTGCATCTATATGGTCGGCCTGCGGATATGGATCCCATCCTCGAAATCGCTAAATTGCATAATATTAAAGTTATTGGAGACGCCGCCCAGGCGCACGGTGCTGCGTACAAAGGTCGCAAGATCGGCACGCTTGGCGATGCTGCTACTTTCAGTTTCTATCCGGGTAAAAATCTGGGTGCATATGGTGACGCAGGTGCGGTTGTCACGGATAATCCTGATATTGCTGAAAAGGTTGCTGCGTTGCGGGATCACGGTCGAACTAAGAAGTACGAACATGACATTGAAGGATTTAATTGTAGGATGGATGGAATTCAAGCTGCCGTTTTATCGGTCAAGTTGAAGTACCTCGAACAATGGACATTACAAAGAATAAGAAATGCCGAATTGTATAATGAGTTACTTGTTGGCACGCCCGATGTGACTTTACCCGTGAATTCGAGTGAAGATTTCTACTCTGTATACCATTTATATGCTATTCGCACTCCACATCGAAATAGATTGCAAAAACACTTAGATCAACAGGGCATCAAGACCGGTATTCATTATCCGATACCGCTGCATCTCCAGAAGGCTTATGCGTATTTGGACCTTACAGTAGGAAGTTATCCTGTTGCTGAAGAGTTGGCAGGTCAAATTTTGTCGTTACCGATGTTTCCGGAATTAAATGCTGAATCTATAAAATTTATCGCCGAGCAAATCAGGAAATTATAATGTCCAGCCTTCCATTAGTTTCGATTGTTGTTCCCTGCCGTAATGAGAAGACATATATCAAGGAGTGTGTTGAATCCATTGCAAGTAGTGATTATCCAAAAGGCAGATTGGAAATTCTAGTTGTAGATGGAATGAGTGATGATGGTACGCGTGAAATTTTACAGTCTCTCAGTGAGAGTCACCCTTATGTGCAGATGCTCGACAATCCCCAGAAAGTCACTCCTGCTGCGTTTAATATAGGTGTTCAGCACGCGCGCGGCGAGTTTGTTATGATCATGAGCGCTCACGCTACGTATGCGGACGATGCGATATCAAAATGTATTAAATACTCTCAAGAATACGATGCCGATAATGTTGGCGGCATTTGGCGGATTCATCCCCGACGCCACTCATTTATTGATAGTTGTACGATCCATGCTCTCTCTCACCCATTTGGGGTTGGGGATGCGCACTATCGGACGATGGCAAAGCAGGAACCCACATGGGTTGATACTGCAGCCTACGGTTGTTATAGGCGAAAGGTATTTGAAGATATTGGTCTTTTCAATGAGATGTTGGTGCGTGGGCAGGACATGGAGTTTAATCTCCGTCTCAAGAGGGCGGGCGGTAAAACTCTGCTCGCACCGGATGTTGTCATTAATTATTATGCACGCTCAGACTTAGTTACCTTTTGCAAACACAGTTTTAGGAATGGCTTATGGGCGGTGTTGCCCTTCCTTTATAGTAACGTCGTGCCTGTTTCATTGCGCCATCTTGTTCCTGGTTTTTTTGTGATCTTTCTTATTGTGGGTTCACTAGGTGCGATAATATGGCCAGCATTCAAATGGGCTTTTTTGACAATTCTTTCGATCTATTTCATTTTGAATATTTGTTCTTCTGTTTATATTGCTCTGCGCAAGAGAGATTGGCGATTTCTTTTTACTATGCCAATCATTTTTTTATCCCTTCATTTGAGTTACGGTTTGGGAAGTCTGTGGGGTGTTGCCCGATCAATTAAAGAGCTTTTTAAACGGAAAGTAAGCCGGTTTGTAAGGTCTGCCACCTAAGATTAATGAATGAGGCCCTGATATTATATTTCCAAGTTTATTATGACAGTAGATTATTCAACAATTACTGAATTGCCAGGTAGTCAAGTATTGCCTGTTCAGGTTGACCGGGCGTATAGCCGATACGCATTTGCAGCTTCGTTTTGTGTAGGTAAAGATGTTCTCGAAGTCGCTTGCGGAGGAGGGCAAGGTCTCAGCCTTTTAGGTGAAAATGCGAATTCAGTAGTTGGTGGGGACTGTGATGCAAATAATTTGAGATATGCAGAAGATACGTACAAAAAGAATAAGAACGTTAAAGTTGTTTACCTTGATGCACAAAATATGCCATTTGAAGATAATTCTTTTGATGTCATAGTTATTTATGAGGCCATCTATTATTTAAGCGACCTAGAGAAATTTTTGTCAGATTGTCGCAGGATCCTGAAGCCTGGAGGGACTCTGATAATATGTACAGCGAATAACTGTTGGCCAGATTTCAATCCTTCACCTTTTAGCCATAAATACCATTCAGTATTAGAGCTAAATCAACTTCTCAGTAAGCATGGTTTCTCTAGCGAATTTTTCGGTGCCTTTCCTGATCAACCGAACTCGTTTCTGTCAAAAATTAAGTCACAGGTGAAACGAGTTGCCGTTAAGTTGCATTTAATGCCAAGGACGATGAAAGGGAAAGTCATGTTAAAACGTCTCTTTTACGGAAGCTTAGTGCGCTTGCCAAAAGAGCTGCTAACGCTCCGCGGGCAATCTCCAGTCGTGCCTGTTCCAATTCCTCATGATAGAAATGACACGATTCATACGGCGATATTTGCAGTTGGTACAGTGAGTGCGGTTTCTCAGAAAAGCCATTGATTTCTAGCTCTATATGGTTAAAAAATAAACGTCGGTTAATGACAGTTAAGCCCTAACCTTTTGTAATTATTTAATAAATTAAAGGTAGCCAATGGCGGATTACAGAAAAATTCCTTTTTTCAACTACAGCGGACTATTTGAGCGTCGCAAGTCGGAATATATGCGCGTCATCGAGGATGTTTTGAGCCGGGGTGCTTTTATTATGCAGCGGGATTGTGAAGAATTTGAGAAAAGCATTCAAGAGTACTTAGGAGTAAAGCATTGTATCGGATTGGCAAACTGTACGGATGCGTTGTTGATTGCGTTGCGTGTAGCAGGGGTTGGTGCTGGAGATGAAGTCATACTTCCTTCCCATACTTTCGTTGCGACGGCGGCGGCCATTCACTTTGTGGGGGCAATTCCAATAACAGTCGATTGTGGTGAAGATAATTTGATTAGTTCTGATGCTGTCTCTGCGGCTATCACCAGCAAGACCAAGGCAATAATGCCTGTGCAGCTGAACGGGCGAACGTGCCAGATGGATAAAGTCGAGTATATAGCAACGAAACATCGATTGATGATCATAGAAGATTCAGCTCAGGCCTTGGGTTCGAAATATAAGGGTCGATATGCGGGCACCTTTGGGCTGGCAGGGACGTTTAGTTTTTATCCGGCAAAGATTTTAGGTTGCTTTGGTGATGGTGGTGCTTTGGTGACAAATGATGACTCATTTGCTGAAGAAGTTTGTTTGATGAGAGACCACGGGCGCAACAAGAATGGAAAGGTAGTATCATGGGGTTTGAACTCAAGGCTCGATAATCTGCATGCAGCGATCTTGAATTGCGAATTTAAATATTATGAGCAGACGATCGAGCGTCGCAGGGAAATTGCTCATATGTATCAAGAAGCACTCAAAGATATTGAAGCACTCAAGTTGCCCCCATCGCCTAGCGATAGTGATGACCATTACGATATTTATCAAAATTATGAAATTGAAGCTTCTGGCCGAGATACATTGAAATCATTTCTTGCAGAGCGTGGAATAGGGACAATGATTCAATGGGGTGGTACGCCCATTCACCAAATGCAAGAACTAGGGTTTAATCAGAAACTTTCTGCGACGGATGCATTGTTTGAGAAATGTTTAATGTTGCCAATGAATACTTTGATATCCGATGAAGATGTAGAGCATATTTGTGAGCAAATAAAGAGATTTTATTCTTGATATGGATACAACTAGTTTAGCGAAAAAAGTGCGATTGCATGCCGTGCGAATGACCCATTTAGGGAAAAGTTCTCATGTTGCTTCTGTGTTATCAATGGCTGATCTGCTGGCAGTTCTTTATGGTAAAGTGTTGAATGTAGATCCTTCCCGCCCCGATTGGATAGATAGGGATAGGTTTATTCTTAGTAAAGGCCATGGAGGTGCCGGGATTTACGCCGTGCTGGCGGAAACGGGCTTTTTCTCCACAGAAGTGCTTCAAACGCATTATCAAGATGATTCAATTTTAAGTGGTCATGTTTCCCATAAAGGAGTTCCGGGTGTGGAATTGTCAACCGGCTCGCTTGGCCATGGGCTTTCTGTTGGTGTAGGAATGGCTTATGCAGCAAAGTTGGACAAGAGACTGCACAAGACATTTGTTTTGTTGAGTGATGGTGAATGTGATGAAGGATCAAATTGGGAAGCTATTCTATTTGCAGCGCACCATAAGTTGGATAATCTAGTGGCTATTATTGATTACAATAAGATTCAAAGCCTTGCTTCTGTTGAAGAGACGCTGGGATTAGAACCCTTTAAGGAGAAATGGGAGAGTTTTGGCTGGTCAGTGCAGGAGATTGATGGGCACGATCACTCAAATATCGCGCGAGCGTGTGAACAGATACCATTACATAAGGGAAAACCGACCTGCCTTATTGCGCATACGACGAAGGGTAAGGGCGTATCGTTTATGGAAAATAATGTGCTGTGGCATTACAGATCACCTCAGGGGCATGAATATGAAGCAGCTATTGCTGAATTGGAAGGCGAGAGTTAATCGTGAGAGATTCTTTTATAAAAAGATTAGCTGAATTAGCCGCGAATGACGAGCGAATCATGCTTGTAACAGGTGATCTCGGGTTTGGCGTGCTCGATGATTTTGCGGAGAGGTTCCCCAGTCAGTATATCAATGCCGGTGTTGCTGAACAAAACATGACGGGTTTAGCGACTGGGCTTGCATTGGAGGGCCGTATCGTTTTCACCTATTCAATTGCGAATTTTCCCATTCTACGCTGTTTAGAACAAATTCGAAATGACGCATGTTACCACGATGCGAATGTCAAAATTGTATCCATTGGCGGTGGTTTTAGCTATGGGTCACTCGGCTTTTCCCATCATGCAACAGAAGACATCAGTATTCTCAGGGCTATTCCCGGAACAACAGTTGTCGTACCAGGTGATGTGTGGGAGGCAGCGGAAGCGACCGAAGCGCTTGTGAAACAACCAGGTACTTGTTATTTGCGTTTGGATAAATCAGCTGCGAAGTGCTCAAATCAACCGGATGAACAATTTTTTTTGGGTAAGGCGCGCCTCATGCGTAGTGGTACGGATCTTACTCTTATTGCGGCTGGTGGTATACTTGAAGTCGTTTTGAATGTAGCTGACAAATTACGTTCTCAAGGGATTAGAGCTCGCGTTCTTAATATTCATACAATTAAGCCTATTGATCGTGATGCCATTATCCAAGCTGCAGGGGAGACCGGAGGTATAGTCACGGTTGAGGAGCATGTCGTGGATGGTGGGCTTGGAAGCGCTGTCGGTGAAGTTTGCCTAGAAGATGGCACGATTCCTGGATTCTTTTATAGAGTGGGGCTCAGAGATGGCTTTGCCACTGTCGTTGGCAGCCAGAGCCATTTACGAACCAAATATAGAATGGATAAGGAAAGTATCTGTCAGACGGTTCTAGAATTAGTATCTCGAGGTAAAAAGGGACCATTAAGGTCAGCGAGTTCTGCTAAGTGAAACGCTTTTTTGACATGACTATTGCCTTTGTTGGCTTACTATTGATGAGCCCAATCCTCGTGCCCATTCTTCTTGTCGTATGGCTGAGCGATTTCCATTCCCCATTTTATATCTCGTCACGTGTCGGTCTTAATGGGCTGAATTTTAAAATGGTTAAAGTGAGGTCAATGATTATTAACGCTGATAAGAGTGGTGTAGATTCGACGTCAGCTAGTGATATAAGAATAACGCCAGTTGGGCGATTTATTAGGAAGTTTAAGATAGATGAGATTTCACAACTTTGGAATGTATTGACAGGCGATATGTCGCTAGTAGGCCCACGACCTAATGTAGAACGTGACGTTGAGCTTTATACGGATGAAGAGAAAAAACTCTTGTCGGTTAGACCGGGAATAACGGACCTTTCATCCATAGTTTTCGCTGATGAAGGAAAGATTCTTGAAGGCCATGCTGATCCTGATTTGAGTTATAACCAATTGATACGTCCATGGAAAAGTCGTTTGGGGCTCTTGTATATAGAGCGAAGCTCATTGCTTCTTGACCTGATTCTTATTTTAATCACAGTAGCAGCAATATTCTCTAGAAAATTGGCATTAGTATGGGTGCATAGATGCTTGGTTTCGTTGGATGCTGATCAGGAGCTTGTGCAGGTGGCACTCCGCGAACGCGAGCTCTCTCCCTATCCTCCTCCAGGGTCTCTAGAGGTCGTCCAATCCAGATAAGAGCCTTTTAAATAATCATTTGCAAATAGTGAAAAATTATCATATTTTCTCAGCTCCCCCTAAGTTAAGAAAAACAATCTCCAGCCTTGATATTGCGAATCATAATTTTGTTGTCATTAGATGACTAATGCTGTGGGGTTCTAAGTATGAAAACAAGAGCTATCCTCGTAACGACTGATATTCTGATCTTATCGTGCTCTTTTTTGCTCTCGCATTATTGGTTTGCTGCGCAAATAGATGATCCATTAATTTTATGTATATTGTTCTTAGCCGTTAAGCTGATTTTCTTCGTAAAATTTGGTCTTTATAACGCGATATTGAAATTCGCAGGAATGCCGTTGGCAGCAACTATGATTAAAGCCATAACGGCGGCACAAGTGTTGCTTATAGCGGCAAGTCACATCCTGTCTAGTCAGTCGATACCGATTGGATTCTTTATTGCAGATTTTTTAATAACGGCTTTCCTCGTCGGTCTCGTGCGGTTTGCTCCACGATATTTTTCGGAAGCGGGTAAGTCTGTCGGTTCAAAACGTGTATTAATTTATGGTGCGGGAGAACTAGGAGTCAGTGTAGCTGAAAAATTAATTAGAAGTTCAAATGAATATAGGTTGTTGGGTTTTTTAGATGACCGTGATTCAAAAATTGGAAAGAGAATTCACAATCTTCCCGTCTATGGGTCACGACAGGACGTTTCTGCAATTGTCGCTAAGTTAAAGGTGTCCGAGGTGATCGTGGCTATAGCGAGTATCACAGGTCAGAATCTAAGGCAAATAGCCCGAGAATGTCATAGAAATGGTGTGATTTGCCGCATCGTTCCTTCGTTCCCTGATATGATGAAAAAAGATGTAAGCGTCAAGAATATCGATATTAAAGATCTCTTGAAGAGAAAACCCAATGATTTAGATGAAGTGATGATCAAGAAGTTTATTAAAGATAGAGCCATGTTGATTACAGGTGCGGGGGGGTCAATAGGTGCGGAAATGGCAAGGCAATGTATTAAGTACGGTGCCAGAAAATTGGTATTAGTCGATCAATCAGAATATAATTTATATTCACTTCAAGAAGAGCTAGAATCATCAAACATCTCAATTAGATATTGCTTGAGTGATGTTCTTTGTAAGGAGAGTCTTGAAAAAATATTTTCAGAAGAGCGGCCTTCGATCGTATTTCATGCAGCGGCGTATAAGCATGTACCTATAGTCGAGGACAATGTTTTTACGGGAGTTAAAAATAATGTTCAAGGTACGATTAATGTGGCGGAATTAGCACAAAAATACGACGTTGAAAAGTTCGTTCTGATCTCTACAGACAAGGCTGTAAGGCCGAGTAGCGTTATGGGGGCGAGTAAGAGAGTTGCAGAGCTCTATGTGCAGAATATGGATCCTCGAGGCTCAACGGAATTTATCGCAGTGCGATTCGGAAATGTTCTGGCCAGCTCAGGTAGCGTTATTCCAAAATTTATTGAGCAAATCAATGAAGGGGGACCGGTTACGGTTACGCACCCCGACGTGACTCGCTATTTCATGCTGATCAATGAAGCTGTGCAGCTCGTCTTGCAAGCTGCCAGTATTGGGCATGGGGGAGAAATATTTATTCTGAATATGGGGAGTCCGATTCGAATTTCCGAAATGGCTGAGGACCTGATCTTTTTGGCGGGCAGGCAGCCGCATAAAGATATAAAGATACTATATACTGGCTTGCGACCAGGTGAGAAGTTATATGAGGAATTATTAATTGATGAGACGGAGAAGAAGACTCAATACGAAAATATCACAATAGGGCGCGCTATCTATTTGGACTGGGGTTCGTTGAAAAAAAATATTCAGCTTCTTAGTGAGGCCATCGAGACGCATAATAGAGGGAGATTATTGAACACATTGAGGGTGCTTGTTCCGGAATTTGCTCATGAATCGTTCGAGGGGCCTCTTAAGGGTGCCAAGGTCGTTGCGTTGCCTCTGCCATCTTAAGTAATTATTATTGACAGTTTTGAGGGAGTGGCATTGTGCCCGCGAGAACTTCGCGGGCACAATTATTATTAATGATTTCTTCCGAAGTCAGTGAGCGGTTATAGACAGCAACATCATCCAGTAACCCATGAAAATTATACTGCGTAGCTGTTGGCGCACCACTGAGATCAACAGAGCCACCTATCCGGTTGTCAATTGAACTCAAAGTTGTCCCATTTAGATTGTCATAAACTGGAATTGAAGCTAATTCGGCACCACCTAAGAAGAACTTAGCACCAGAAGCTAAAGTGCTGCCATCGTAAGTTACGGCGACACTTTGCATAGTGCCTGGAGCAGCGAAAGTCATCATTGAGTCAATTCTAAGGCGGTTGTCTGCTGAATTATCGCTGGTGTAAACAAAGTTTAGGTGATCGGAAGCATCGTAACCGAACCAGAAACCCCTTGAAAGAGATGGATTTGTATAGTCAGCATTGCTGAGTATCGTATGATCAGAGCCGGCTGAATCGCGTCTTGTCCATGCCTCAATGCTGAAAGCATCTGTCGAGTCAAAATTAAAGACATTGCCGATAGTGATGAAATCATTTACGCCGTCAAAGTTTACAGCGCCTCCTACATGACCTTGTGTCCATGCGACAGCAAGATTAAAATTAGTCAAGGTTCCGCTATTCCCTACGCTGCTTGAGTCAATAGCAGTACCTCCTGCCCCATCATCCATTCGCCACCAGCCTATCAATGAATTATCGGTCGAGAAGCCCGCGATATCACTGTAATTGGAAAAGGAAGCATCACTATAAACCGTTCTAACTTTCCAGTAGTACTGTGACGAAACAGCGAGCGAATCAATAACATCGTATTGAGTCGTAACCTGTATAGCGTTTGGGCAAAGATCAGGTCCGTCTATCGATGGCAGTCCTTGAGATGATTGGCATACTTGATATCCGCTAATGCTTTTTTCATTTACAGGTGGGAGCTCGCCATCCTGCCAAAATAAGAAGGCCCGTGTTGGAGTCAATTGGGCTCCATTTATTGGGCGAAGAATTGCGGGCGTTCCATCAAATGGGGTTCCTGCATCTACACTGCCAGCATCTGTCCCCGTATCCGTTGTGTCTCCATCTGTTGAGCCATCTGTTCCGCCATCAGTGCTGGAGCCAGCAATGAAGGGATCGCTAAAACACCCGACTGTCATCATTGATAAGGCGATTGGTACCAAGAGTAGCGAGTTGTGTGCTGTGTGAGCTGAAGCCATTACTGTGCTTGAGCCATGTAATGACGAATTTATCGAGGTGGTGCAGGCTAACATCTGAAACTCCTCAAGGATTATTTACTGACAAATTAATGGCAACGGGCTAGATCCGGCTAAGGCCTCACGAGAACAAGTTTCATTGATGACTTCAGGAAGAGTCAGTACTCGGGAATATACAGCTACATCATCGAGGACACCATCAAAGTTGTAGAGGGAAGCGAGTGGCATTCCAGATGTATCAACAGAGCCACCAAGCCGCGTCGGAGCTGAGTTGAGGGTTGTGCCGGACAGATTATCATTGGTTAGAGTCGTAGCATCTTCAACGCCATCAACGTACATTTTAACGCCTGAGGCTGAAAGCGAGCCATCGTAGCTTAAGGCCACATGATGGGGTGTCCCAGCGCCAAATAGAGTTGTTGAATCAACCCTGATTTGATCCCCCGTACTATTATCACTATTAAGAGTGAAATTAAGATTGCCTGAGGCAATAAAGCCGAACCAGTAGCCACGCTGCAATGTAGAATCAGTATAATCGGTTCTACTGATAATCGTATCATCAGTACCAGTGGATTGGCGGTTAGTCCATGCCGAGATCGTATAGGGGGTTGTTGAATCAAAATTTAAAATATTCCCTAGTTCAACAAAGTCGTCAGTACCATCGAAGCTTAGGGCACCACCAATAAGGCCAGGTGTCCAGGCGGTTGAAGTATCAAAATTAGTCAGGGTGCCGTTATTGCCCGCACTGCTGGAATCACTGGCTGTGCTGCCGGAACCTTCATTGAAGCGCCACCAGCCGAGCAGAGAGTTATCGGTAGAAAAGGATCTAACTGGACTATAGTCGGTGCAATCGGCTTCTATGGCGTCGTAACAGGTTTGGACCTTCCAAAAATAACTTTGCGAGGGGGTTAAAGGATCGATGACACGGAAGCGATTGGTGTCGATGGTTTCATTGGGGCACTCGTCGGCATCATCGATATCGGCCAGCCCGACCGCGGTGTAGCAGGAACGATACCAGGTGGAGTTGCCTCCCGGAATGACGCCGTCTTGCCAGGACATAAAGGCGCGTGCGGGTGGCAATGTCTGTCCATCGGTGGGGAGCGATTGAGTTGGGATGTGGTCGGAGGGATATTCCATTCCACCATCCGTCGTGCCACTGTCGTCACCGCTATCACTACCAGCATCGACTGGAGGTGTTCCACTATCGTCGGGACCTCCGTCACCCGTAGTCCCGCCATCCGATGTGCCGAGTCCACTCGGATCAAATGTACACGCTCCCAATAAGCAAACGACAGCTCCTAGCAGAGCTACAGGCACTAAACGTAAGGCAGATTTAAATAGCTTGGCTCCTTCATCAGGACGCTGAACTGAAGGGCTTTGTTTAGTAAGGATGGAGCTGTTTGGCGCAACCGAGCCCGTGAGTGAACTACTAGCAGAAACGCTTGGAGCACCTGCTTGTGCCATGTTTTGCGTAGGAATGCCCACACTGCTAAGCAGCAGCTGGGACGTCGCCATAGCTGTCGAATTTACACCAGCAAGATACATTTTCGCACCTAGCTCACTGTTCGGCTACGCTTATAAAAAGTTGCTCCAAATTAGAAAAAGTGAAAAGTTTTCTATATTCTCTATAATTTCAACATGTTATTTTAGTTGCATATTAATAGAAAAGGACCAGCTCCAGTGAGGGCCTCACGCGCACAAGTCTCATTGACGATTTCCTGAGCAGTCAGGGCACGATTGTAGACCGTGACATCATCTATGATTCCATCGAAATTATAGAGAGAAGCTGAAGGCATCCCAGTTGTATCGATGGAGCCACCAATCCGCGTCGGGGCGGGATTGAGAGTCGTGCCCGCCAACGCATCGGATACAACCATAACCGTCTCTTCAGTTCCATCGACAAAAAGTTTAGCTCCACTAGCCATCGTGGATCCATCATAGGTGACGGCCACATGATGGGGAGTCCCCGGGGAATTAAAGAGAGTCGTCGAATCAATGCGGAGTCGGTTGCCCGTACTGCTGTCACTCACCAAGAAGAGATCGAGGGTGTCAGTAGAACTAAAGCCAAACCAATAACCTCGTTGCAAGACGGGATCGGTATAGTCGGCCCGTGCAAAGATAGTATGGTCGGAGCCAACAGCCTGGCGGTTGGTCCAGGCGGAGATAGTAAAGGGGCTCGAAGCATCGAAATTCAAGATGTCACCGAGTTCAACGAAATCGTCAGTGCCATCGAAGGTCAAGGCTCCCCCGATAAAGCCCGGGACCCAGGCAGATGCGAGATCGAAATTAGTCAGGACTCCATTGTTGCCTGCACTGCTGGAATCAGTAGCGGAACTGCCAGCGCCGTTGTCCATACGCCACCAGCCGAGTAAGGAATTGTCGGTGGAGAAGGAGCGCACGGGACTGTAGTCCGTACAGTCGGTTCCGCCCGCATCGTAACAGGTCTGGACCTTCCAAAAATAACTTTGCGATGGGGTTAAAGGATCGATGACACGGAAGCGATTGGTGTCGATGGTTTCATTGGGGCACTCGTCGGCATCATCGATATCGGCCAGCCCGACCGCGGTGTAGCAGGAACGATACCAGGTGGAGTTGCCTCCCGGAATGACGCCGTCTTGCCAGGACATAAAGGCGCGTGCGGGTGGCAATGTCTGTCCATCGGTGGGGAGCGATTGAGTTGGGATGTGGTCGGAGGGATAACCGGCTCCACTATCATCATTGGCATCGGAGCTGGCGTCGACGATTGGGCCACCATCAGGGCCCCCGTCGCCAGGACCAATAGTGCCATCACGTGCACCGACATATGAGTCATTAAATGAACATCCAGCCAAAAGACATAAGATCGTGCTAAGAATAAGACTCTCTAATAGCGATGAAGAGGCGCTTTCTTTAATTGTTGTAGGATCATGAATAGCTGGCTTTTTAATATGCCTCTGTGGCCGAATATTTGCTGTGGATCCAATTAATTTGGATTCTTGTATTGAGAGCGATGTAAAGGTTTTCTGCGTTTGCAGAGGAGTACTGCAAAGAACAGTTTGTGATAACAACGATGATGATATACCGCTAATAATGTTCATAAGGCGCAACCGCTAACATTAAAGATAGTCAGGCTATCCAGCAGTATCGCACCTGAATCTAGCATCGTATTTCATTACAAAAAGTTGTGCAAAACTTCATGAGCTGCTGCGATAGGGCTATAACTTACTGTTATTATTTCTTTTATAGGAGTACTTTTTTATGGCTGGTAGGCGGTTAGGGCAGGCTAATTGCAAATAGGACTCAATGCTGACATATCATTGGTTTCTTGTCGATTGAGAGCCTCGCGGGCGCAGGTTTCATTGACGATTTCCTGAGCAGTCAGGGAACGATTATAAACCGTGACATCATCAATAATTCCCTCAAAATTATAGAGAGATGCCAGCGGCATCCCAGCTATATCGATAGAACCTCCAATTCGTGCCGGAGCCGGATTGAGAGTT
This sequence comes from bacterium, assembly GCA_965216315.1. Classification (GTDB taxonomy): domain Bacteria; phylum UBA10199; class UBA10199; order 2-02-FULL-50-16; family JAJFLM01; genus CBDCFN01. Next base: position 448,882 of record CBDCFN010000016.1, read on the forward strand.
GTGCCCGCCAACGCATCGGATACAAACGTTACGGCGTCTTCAACTCCATCGACAAAAAGTTTAGCGCCAGCGGCCATCGTGGACCCATTATAAGTGACGGCCACATGATGGGCAGTATTCGGGGCATTAAAGAGAGTCGTCGAATCGATGCGGAGCCGATCACCGGTGCTGCTGTCACTAACTAAGAAGAAGTTGAGGGTGTCAGTAGAGCTAAAGCCAAACCAATAACCCCGTTGAAGGGTTGGGTCGGTATAATCAGCCCGTGCAAAGATAGTATGATCGGCGCCCACGGACTGGCGGTTTGCCCAAGCCGAGATGGTAAAAGAGTTTGTGGCGTCAAAATTCAAAATATCACCGAGTTCAACGAAGTCATTAGTGCCATCGAAGCTGAGGGCGCCTCCGACAAGGCCCGGGACCCAGGCGGTTGAGGTATCAAAATTAGTCAGGATTCCATTATTTCCGGCACTGCTGGAATCTGTGGCTGTGCTGCCGGTGCCATCGTCCATGCGCCACCAGCCAAGAAGTGAATCGTCAGTAGAATAAAAACGAATGGCACTATATTCGGAGACTGTATCGTCATTGTATCTTGTGCGAACCTTCCAGTGATAAGTTGTATTTGGAGTAAGTAGGGGAGTGACATCATAAGCTGTTGCGACCAATTTGCTTCCAGGGCAAGCAGCGCCTTGAATGGAGGTAAGTCCTTCCGTCGTTTGGCATATTTCGAAGCTGCTAATGATCTTGTCCGCCGGAACATTAACTGCTTGCCAAGATTGGAAGGAACGCGTCGGAGGAAGCAGCGAACCGTCGGGTGGGAATGTGAGCGATGGAATACCACTCCCAACGGCGATGCCACCGACTCCTCCTGAGCCGGTCATTCCACCGAGCTGCCCGTCAGAATACTCATCTAGGCCGAGAATCTCACTACAGCTGGTTGCGCTTAGCCCTAAGCCGAATACGAGGAGTGCTCGACCAGCTGTTGAATTAATACTTGTACCAATTAGAGTCATACCTAATTACAAATTGAAGGCAAGGCAGACATGTCATTAGTTTCCTGTCGATTAACGGCCTCGCGCGCACAGGTCTCATTGACGATCTCTTGAGCAGTCAGGGCACGGTTGTAAACCGTGACATCATCTATGATTCCATCGAAATTATAGAGGGAGGCTGAAGGCATGCCAGTGACATCAACCGATCCACCAATCCGCGCCGGAGCGGGATTGAGAGTCGTGCCCGCCAACGCATCGGATACAACCGTAACCGTCTCTTCAGTCCCATCCACGAAAAGTTTGGCTCCACTAGCCATCGTGGAGCCGTCATAGGTCACGGCCACATGATGGGGAGTATTCGGGGTATTAAAGAGAGTCGTCGAATCGATGCGGAGTCGGTTGCCCGTACTGCTGTCACTAACCAAGAAGAGGTCGAGGGTGTCAGTAGAACTAAAGCCAAACCAATAACCTCGTTGCAGGACGGGATCCGTATAATCAGCCCGTGCAAAGATGGTGTGGTCGGAGCCCGCAGCCTGGCGGTTGGTCCACGCGGAAATAGTAAAAGGGCTCGAAGCATCAAAGTTCAAGATGTCACCGAGCTCAACGAAGTCGTCAGTGCCATCGAAGGTCAAGGCCCCGCTGACCAAGCCCGGGACCCAGGCGGTTGAGGTATCAAAATTAGTCAGGGTGCCGTTATTGCCCGCACTGCTGGAATCACTGGCTGTGCTGCCGGAACCTTCATTGAAGCGCCACCAGCCGAGTAAGGAATTGTCGGTGGAGAAGGAGTGCACGGGGCTGTAGTCCGTACAGTCGGTTCCGCCCGCATCGTAACAGGTCTGGACCTTCCAAAAATAACTTTGCGATGGGGTTAAAGGATCGATAATACGAAAAAGGTTGGTATCGATCAATTCATTCGGACAGTTCGCGGCGTTTGAGATAGCGGCTATATTAGCCGCATGGCAGGAACGATACCAGGTGGAATTGCCCTCAGGAACGACACCATCTTGCCAGGATATAAACGCACGCGCAGGCGGCAATGATTGTTTGTCAGCCGGTTGTGATTGAAGTGGGATGTGATCGGCAGGATAACTGTTGTCGATGGTTCCGCCACTGCCGCCCATTCCGGCTGTTCCGCCCGTCGTTATCATGCCACCGGTTCCACCGGTAGAGCTCCCTGGAGGATCGCCAATTTTGTCCCGGTCGACTTCAGTTAGGAATGAGCAGCTTGCGACGCCCATACTGAATCCCAGCGCGAGTGCAAGTCGAGAGCTGGTTGCAGATGCCATGAATCCGTTCATATAATATATCTCCTTCTCCAGTGTGTGGTGTCGACTAGAGGCAAGAATTGTTGTGGAACCGAAATAAAATTCGTTTACTGGAGTAAACAGCTAAAAGGTGCTTATGCTATTGACAGGGACTTGGGAGCGGATCCGAACTCGCAAGAGCCTCGCGCGCACAGGTCTCATTGACGATCTCTTGAGCAGTCAGGGCACGGTTGTAAACCGTGACATCATCTATGATTCCATCGAAATTATAGAGGGAGGCTGAAGGCATGCCAGTGACATCAACCGATCCACCAATCCGCGCTGGGGCGGGATTGAGAGTCGTGCCCGCCAACGCATCGGATACAACCGTAACCGTCTCTTCAGTCCCATCCACAAAAAGTTTAGCTCCACTAGCCATCGTGGAGCCGTCATAGGTCACGGCCACATGATGGGGAGTATTCGGGGTATTAAAGAGAGTCGTCGAATCGATGCGGAGTCGGTTGCCCGTACTGCTGTCACTAACCAAGAAGAGGTCGAGGGTGTCAGTAGAACTAAAGCCAAACCAATAACCTCGTTGCAGGACGGGATCCGTATAATCAGCCCGTGCAAAGATGGTGTGGTCGGAGCCCGCAGCCTGGCGGTTGGTCCACGCGGAAATAGTAAAAGGGCTCGAAGCATCAAAGTTCAAGATGTCACCGAGCTCAACGAAGTCGTCAGTGCCATCGAAGGTCAAGGCCCCGCTGACCAAGCCCGGGACCCAGGCGGTTGAGGTATCAAAATTAGTCAGGGTGCCGTTATTGCCCGCACTGCTGGAATCACTGGCTGTGCTGCCGGAACCTTCATTGAAGCGCCACCAGCCGAGTAAGGAATTGTCGGTGGAGAAGGAGTGCACGGGGCTGTAGTCCGTACAGTCGGTTCCGCCCGCATCGTAACAGGTCTGGACCTTCCAAAAATAACTTTGCGATGGGGTTAAAGGATCGATGACACGGAAGCGATTGGTGTCGATGGTTTCATTGGGGCACTCGTCGGCATCATCGATATCGGCCAGCCCGACCGCGGTGTAACAGGAACGATACCAGGTGGAGTTGCCTCCTGGAATGACGCCGTCCTGCCAGGACGTAAAGGCGCGCGCGGGTGGCAATGTCTGTCCATCGGTGGGGAGCGATTGAGTTGGGATGTGGTCGGACGGATAAACAGTTCCAGCATCAGTCATGTCGGCCACATCGTCCGGTCCGTCATCTGTATCAGTATCAAGGACAGCGTCGGGAGAGGTATCAATTGTTCCATCAGAACTGTCTGTATCAGCCAGGCTGTCACTCGTATTTATGTCAGAAATATCCGCAGATGTATCGGTGATTACATCTGCATCGTTTTCATTTATGTCAGGTATGTCAAATTCTACATCTACATCTTGAGGGACGTCTATTAAAGCTATGTCTGTGTCGGCATCTTCGACGCGAGAATCTTGGATATCTCTTTCCACATCATTAATCGTGTCATCCTCTGCATCTGGAATGAAAAGGTCAGGTAGGGGGGCGTCACCGCCAATCCCGCTATCGAGGAGATCAGGGTCCAAAGATTCTCCGTCAATTTGGTCAAACCGGCTCAAGTCACCATCAAATTGGCAGCCTGCACTGAAGATTAGGAGTCCTGCGGTAATGCCAAGTAAACGCTTTGCGAGACTATAGGACCTCTTCGGAGTTTCGACAGTTGATGCAGGGAATCCCGTTCTTTCAGTGAACTGAAAAGTCTGATTACTCTCTGTCGTAATTGGAATAAAACGAGTCTCATTTGCCTGTTGATGAGTGGGTAGTGTTGCTAAGGTACCAGTTTGTAATGAATTGCTGAGTGCAAGTGACGTTAATGTAGATGATGTGTTAGATAAGGATATGAAACTCATTTTTTTCTCCGCAATACGTATATAGTAATACCGTTCATATTGCGCGAAAGAATCGTATTGTTGGATGGAAAGTTGCGGAAAAACAAGGTTAGGTGTCAAATAAACTTAACACTTGAATACAAAAGATAGCGATATCTTTAAAGAGAGTGCTACATCACTCAAATATCAATTGCATATTGACGGTAAGGGATCAGAGCCAGCGAGAGCTTCGCGCGCGCAAGTCTCATTGACGATTTCCCGAGCAGTGAGGGCTCGATTATAGATCACGAGATCATCAAGAACTCCATCAAAGCTATAGAGAGAAGCTAAGGGCATTCCACTTGGATCAATAGAGCCACCAATCCGTGCCGAAGCGGAATTGAGGGTCGTGCCTGTTAATGCATCGGTGACTACAGTGGAGGTTTCTTCAGTTCCGTCGACAAAGAGCCTTGCCCCTGCAGCCATAGTTGAGCCGTCATAGGTGACGGCAACATGATGAGGAGCGCTGGGGGTATCGAAGACAGTTGTTGAATCAATACGAATCCGGTTTCCGGTACTGCTATCGCTGACGAAGAAGAGATCAAGCGTATCAGAAGAGCTGAATCCAAACCAATAACCACGTTGTAGGGCTGGATCCGTATAATCCGCCCTGGCAAAAATAGTATGATCAGACCCAACGGATTGACGGTTAGTCCAGGCGGAGATTGTATAGGGGGTCGTTGAATCGAAATTTAAAGTATCACCGAGCTCTACAAAGTCATTCGTACCATCAAAGTTTAAGGCCCCACCAATAAAACCCGGAACCCAGGCGGAAGCGATATCAAAATTAGTCAGGGTGCCGTTATTGTCAGCACCGCTGGAATCACTAGCCGTCATTCCGGAACCTTCATTGAAGGTATAGCGTGCAAGCAAGGAGCTATCTGTGTTGACCATGCGCAGGGCACTGCCCATGGAGCGCGAACCATCATCGTATAAAGCTCTTACCTTGACATGATAGGTAGAGCTTGGATTTGTAATATTAATTGCACCGAATGGAGACGTTACAGTGTTGCTCTGTGGGCATTCAGTAGAATCATCGATAGATGTAGTCCCAGTTGTTGTATAGCAAATCTCGTATCCTGCAATAGATCTGCCCGGAGGGAGTGTAGCCGCTGGATCCCAGCGGATAAAAATACGGTTGTTGGGCAAAGAGATATCTGTTGCAGGAATCGTAATCGTCGAATTGTCGTCAATGACTGGACCACTGTCACCGGCATCATTGGTGCTTCCATCTATATCGGCATCCGGGCTTGCATCGGGAATGGGTCCTCCATCGGGGCCCCCGTCACCTCCACCATCGATAGTGACACCACGGCCTCTTCCATCTAATAAGCAACCACTGCCAAATAAACTGAGCACGCCTCCGATAATGAAAGTCGGTAACACTAAAGCGGCATGGCGAAGTCTGCGCTGGTTTGTTTCGTTGAGTAAGCGCGTCAGTGTCGAATTTTGCGTCACGGATTCGAGTAGAGGTTGAGCCAAATGGTTCGTGTTCGTTGTACTCGGAAGGCTTGGGGGCAGCTGCTGTAAAGAACTCGCCAGGACGGGCCGAGCCGACAGTAGGAATGGTGTCATCGGATTGATTAGACGCATGGTTTCTCCAAATTACTCAAGCATCAGTTGCATATAGATGGTAGAGAGCCGGATCCAGCAAGAGCCTCACGCGCACAAGTCTCATTAGAGATTTCCTGAACAGTCAGGGCCCGATTATAAACAGCGATATCATCAATGATCCCCTCAAAATTATAGAGAGATGCCAGTGGCATCCCCGCTGTATCGATAGAACCTCCAATCCGTGCCGGGGCGGGATTGAGAGTCGTGCCCGCCAACGCATCGGATACAACCGTAACCGTCTCTTCAGTTCCATCCACAAAAAGTTTAGCTCCACTAGCCATCGTGGAGCCGTCATAGGTCACGGCCACATGATGGGGAGTACTAGGTGTGTTAAAGACAGTTGTAGAATCGATGCGGAGTCGGTTACCCGTACTGCTGTCACTCACCAAAAAGAGGTTGAGGGTGTCAGTAGAGCTAAAGCCAAACCAATAACCTCGTTGCAGGACGGGATCCGTATAATCGGCCCGTGCAAAGATAGTATGGTCAGCGCCGACCGACTGGCGGTTGGTCCAAGCCGAGATGGTAAAGGGGGTGGCTGAGTCAAAATTTAAGATATCACCGAGTTCCACAAAGTCATTGGCACCGTCAAAACTTAGGCCTCCGCCGACAAGGCCTGGATTCCAGGCGGTTGAGGTATCAAAATTAGTCAGGGTGCCGTTATTGCCCGCACTGCTGGAATCACTGGCTGTGCTGCCGGAACCTTCATTGAAGCGCCACCAACCGAGCAGAGAATTATCAGTCGAGAAGGAACGCACGGGGCTGTAGTCCGTACAGTCGGTTCCGCCCGCATCGTAACAGGTCTGGACCTTCCAGAAATGACTCTGAGCCGGGCTTAAGGGGTCAATCACGCGGAAACGATTGGTGTCGATGGTCTCATTGGGGCACTCGGTAGTGTCATCGACATCGGTCATGGCCGTGGCATGACAGGAGCGATACCAGGTAGAGGCGCCACCTGGGATGACGCCGTCTTGCCATGACATGAAGGCGCGCGTGGGCGCGAGGAGTTGTCCGTCAGCCGGCAACGATTGCGTCGGGATGTGATCGGATGGATAACCGGTACCACCGTCTTCGGCATCGCCGGCGTCACCCGGACCGCCATCCATATCGGCATCCGGACTTGCATCGAGGATGGGGCCTCCATCGGGGCCGCCATCACCACCATCAGGTCGCGGCGGAGCGGTGCCGCTTCGGTCTAAGAAGCAGCCACTACCGAACAGGGCGAGCAGGCCCCCAATCACAAAAGCGGGTATGGCTAAGGCAGAGCGGCGGAGCCGCTGCCGGCTTGGCTCACTGAATAAACGCGTCAGCCCAGAATCCGGAGAAACGGGCTCTAGAGATATTTGGGTTGGCGCCGAAATGTCAGCTTGAGTCTGGAGGCCAGTTGGCGCTGGTGATACAGAACTCGCTAAGATGGGCTGAGCCGATAGCAGAAAAGACGTTGTCTGACTTATTAGGTGCATGGGTTCTCCAATTCACTCAATTAGTCGCACCTAATTAAGTCTACCCATTCATCGCTCATCCCGGTAAAAAGTTGTGCCTTTTTGGATTGGCGCCTAACTCATTGAAAATATTTGATATTTGAGCTTTTAAAAGTGAAGTAAAAGACGAGGGCAAAGCCCCAACCGGCGAGGACGTCGATGAAGTAATGGTGATTCAAGTAGACGGCCGCAAATGCGGCCAAGGCGGCATAGAAATGGAAACACCAACGAAAATGCCCCATTATTCTATGGGCGTAGCAGGCAACCAGCAGGGGGAATGCGGCATGCATGGAGGGAATAGCGCCGAAGACCCAGGCACTGCGTGCATAAGTATTCTGGAAGTGTTCAAAACCGATCAAATTATCGAAACGAATCAGGCCTGCTGCGGAGCCAGGAATGGCCCAGCCGACCTTGGCAAAGCCATGAGTGGCTACATACCAAGGTGGCGCGGATGGATAGGCGATGTAGGCAATGAATGCAAAGAGATTCATGAAGAGAAATGCCCAGCGGAAATTATTGAAATAAGGAGAGCGTCTGATCCACAAGTAGAGTGCAAAGCCGATTGGAATAACTACGTGAGCGGCATAGACAGCCCCAGTAATGATGTCGAGGATATCATTGTTGTGTGCCATGAAGTAGTTCGTTGGAATAAAGCCCTTATGAAATCCGATGACTTCAAATAACGCGGCTTCAATGCGGTATGGGCTTTCAATGTGAATTGCACCGGCCCAGTCTTTGGGGAAGATGCGGAGTAGATCGTAGAGAATGCCGAAGAGTGCAAAAGGAAAAAAATCGATCACCCAACGACGTGTCTGCTGGTGGGTTAGATAGAGCCCAATCATGCAGCTGATGAGTAGGGCGTGTTCCCACCGAAGCCCAATGCTGAGGCTGATGAGACCTAGATAAGCCAGCCAGAAACAAGGAAACCAGCTTTGTTTCAGTATGTTCTCCATAATAGAGGCGTACAGGTAGCGTTCGAATCCATGCCTGTCAATGGCGAGCCCGGCAAATCCCTGAGCGGCGTGAGTTTGCTAACATTGTGATATTACTATAGATTTGCTATTCTACCTTTATGGCACAGACAGCTTCACAGCGGGTATCACCTCGAGCTGAACTCCTGGAACTCCAGAAAAAAATCTTCCAGCGTAATGAGCGCATTATACGCACGGAGGCGATTGTGGAAGAACCGGGTTTTGCACTCTATGAACGGCGTTATAAAAAACAAGTTGCTGATTTTGAGCGGGCGGCCCGAGTTGAAGATGTACTGAAGGCGATTGAGGCCGCCGACATTATCTATCTCGGCGATTATCACACCAATCCGCAATCTCAACGGACTTTACTACGTTTATTGAAACTCGTTTCAGGTCGGATTCCTCATCTCGCGCTGGGATTGGAACTCGTTAAAGATACACATCAAAAGAGTCTAGATCGGTATTTGGCGAATAAAATCGGAGCTGCCACGTTTTTAAAGAGAATTGAATTCAAGAAGTATTGGTACTTTGATCTGTGGGATAATTTTAAGCCGATCTTCGACTTTGCTCGCTACCATCGCATTCAGGTCTATGGAATCGAATCCGCGAAGGTGCAAGATAAGGGCCTCAAAGTTCGCGATGAATATTCAGCGGAGATCATTGCAAAAATTATCGAAGCACAGCCTGATTTAAAGCTCTTTATTTTTGTAGGTGACTTGCACATTGCCCCTCAGCATCTGCCAAGAGAAGTCGATAAAGCATTGGTTAGACGAAAGCTCGAGCGTAAACGATTGCTCATCTATCAGAATAGCGAGAATATTTATTGGAAGCTGGCGGAACAACGACGTGAGGAAAAAGTTGAGATCGTTCGAGTGGACCAGGAAAGCTATTGTTTAATGAATACCCCGCCCATCGTGTGGCAGCAGACCTTCTTGAACTGGCTGGAGAACGAAGGAGAAGCGATCGACTATGTGGATGCCAAGCATACATTGACGGAACTTTTAGAGCGTGTGGCCGATTTTCTCGAGATTCGTTTGCCTGGAGACTATGATGAATTTGAGGTGTTTACCTGTGGAGATCTGAGTTTTTTAGAGGCGCTTCGAAAGGACGGAACATTTACGGCAAAAGAACTTAAGGTGATCAAGCATCAGATCCTCTCGTCTGAAAGTTACTTTATTCCACGTAAGCGGTTTATATATCTTGCCAATGTGTCTATCAATCATGCGGCGGAAGAGGCATCACATTATCTGAAATACTTATGCTCAGGAGAAGAGTTTGAACGAACTTTATCGGATGCTTTTTATGCGAATACATTGCATGAAGCGATAGGTTTTTTTGGGTCTAAGATTATTAATCACAAAAGAAAATGTATTCATGAAAAACAGCTCAAAGAATTAGTAGAGTACTTGAGTGCGATTCACCTTCCGGGAAATCGCCGCTTTGAACTGGAAATTGCCTATCTTGTCCGCGAACATAAAAAACTTGAACGGCGTAAAAACCCTATGCCCTACCAGGAGACCATTCCTCATCGGACAGAGGTCTTCTTGGGGGCGACCCACATGCTAGGGTATATGCTGGGCGACCGCCTCTATCACGCCCTGGTTAGCGGAGCGATTAGCAAGAAGGAGATTCGCGCTCTGATGACAAACCCTATGTTGGAAGAGGGGGAGCCATTCCTCATCTATATCGATTTGGTGCGAAGGACGCGGATGGTGAAATTACCGCGGCGTTTGTAGGAACGCCCTGTTGTTTCCCGGCATCCCTCCCTTTGTAAAGGGAGGTTAGGAGGGATTTAATTGGCTGTAATTTAAATCCTCCTTGTTCCCCCTTTCAAAAGGGGAGGTCTAGTTGTCATCTGAATACCAAGTTGCTGGCTGAGGACGGGTATCTACATGGAGGTGATTGCGGTAGATGCCAATGCCGGTAAATCCGACGTCACGAGCGTGATTGGCGAGTTCAAGTGGTTTCATCTTTTCTACCCATATGTCGGCTGCTTTGCCGAGCAGGTGTTGGCTGTGGCGTGCCGGACGGTAGCCTTGGCGGCGTAGCCGCTCCTGGTCGGCCTGGGTTCGGTCTCCACTCGTTACATGGATATCGAGCCCAATTTTATTGGCGAGAGCGTCGAGCTTTTCGCGCACTTCGGGATCCGAAACAGACTTGCCATGGTAGTTAACTGCTCCTGTTTGCTTGGGTTCGGATAGTTGTCCATTTGTTAGACGAGGTTCGGGAAGTCGGCAAATGTGATGCATAGTGATCTCCTTTGCCGTGATTAACTAGCAAATGAGATGCCAAGTTGATGGCGTTGAAATGAGTCGATATTTTCAGCTATTTACCGCGTGAAGAGAGTCAAATTGAATCGCTAAGTTTCATTCTGAGACGCTAATCATAATAGTCGAGGCCAAGGTGCGTAATTTGCTCTTCAGTCATGATAATGGGGGTGTGTGCAGAGCCCAACACCCCCAAACCCCCGGATTGGTTCACTCGGACGGAGTGAATCCGATCCTCCTTCACAACAAGTTAGAGCGTAAATTAATCATAGTACTCTAAACCCAAGTGAGTAATCTGCTCTTCACCCATTAAATAGCGCAAGGTGTTCTTGAGCTTCATCTGCTGGATGAAGAGATCATGTTCCGGGTAGAGGCCTGCAGCGGCCTGGGGGCTCTTGAAATAGAATGAGAGCCATTCCTGGATACCTTTCATGCCGGCACGTTTGGCGAGGTCGAGGAACAGGATGAGATCTAAAACCAACGGTGCCGCGAGGATGGAGTCCTTGCAGAGAAAATCCACCTTGATCTGCATTTTCTCGCCGAGCCACCCGAAAATATCGATATTGTCCCAGCCTTCTTTGTTGTCACCGCGAGGCGGGTAATAGTTGATCCGGACTTTGTGATAAATATCCCCGTAAAGATCCGGATACAGTTCCGGTTGCAGGATGGAGTCGAGGACGCCGAGTTTACTTTCTTCCTTGGTCTTGAAGGAGCTCGGGTCATCAAGGACTTCACCGTCGCGATTTCCTAAAATATTCGTTGAAAACCAGCCCTCGACGCCCAGGCAGCGGGCCTTAAAGCCGGGGGATAAGATCGTTTTCATCAGGGTCTGTCCGGTTTTGAAGTCTTTTCCGCAGATCGGTGTGCTGAATTCCTTGGACAGATCGATCATGGCCGGGAAATCGGCAGACAGATTCGGGGCGCCATTGGCGTAGGGAATACCGAGTTTGCAGGCCGCATAGGCATAAACCATGCTCGGGGCAATATTGGGGTCGTTATTTTCCAGCCCTTTTTCAAAGGCGGCGAGATCGTTATGCACTGCCGTCGGTTCAATGAAGACCTCAGTCGAGCCACACCAGATCATAACGAGGCGGTCGATGTTCTTTTTTGTTCGGAATTTTTCGATGTCCTCTATTAATTGATCCGCTAAGGCCTTTTTGTTGGCGCCTTTTTTAACGTTTGGGCCATCAAGCCGTTTGACGTAATCGCGATCAAACACGGCCGGCATGGGGCGGATTTCTTCGAGTGGTTCGCGAATGGAGTCGAGCAGTTCTTTGGGGAGAACGCCGGCGTGCGAGGCGGCTTCATAGGCGTTTTCTTCAAAAATATCCCAGGCCAAAAATTCAATGTCATGCAATTTGGCAAGCGGAGCAAAGTCTTTAATGAAAGGAGTCCGGTTTTCAGTGCGCTTGCCAAGTCGTATGGTTCCCATTTGAGTGAGGGACCCGATTGGTTTGGATAATCCTTGGCGAATCGCTTCGACACCGGCGACAAAAGTTGTACTGACAGCACCAAGTCCCACTAAGAGAACGCCGAGTTTACCGTCGGCCGGTTCAATATTCTTATTTATTTCCATCGTCCCATTATCTCCTTTTTCGACGCCCTTAGACTAAATGAATCCCCTCGCTAACACAGCCAGCCGCTGCCTGTAAACCCCTATGAAATATAAGGTTGTTCTGACTCGCTTTGCGAAAAATTTCAAAAAAACCAGGCTTGGCGCAACTTTTTGAGGTGGGTCGCGATAAGGGGATTACTAGCTAACTTAGTGATACTTAAAGGGAATTGCTGTGATTTTTCGTGCAATTAAAAATATATTCTCGCTCTTGCCCCATCTCACGCAGCAGGGGGCCATTGAGAAAGAGAAAAAGAAGGAAAAGCCGCGTCTTCTGGATGTGATGCAGGCGCGCTTTCTCTCTGAAGAGGCCCGGCGGCGCAATGTTGAGTTGTCGGCACTGATCAAGAACAACGGTAACATTGTTGCCGATGAAGCCTTGCAAGAGGGAGTGGAGAAGAAAGTGAACGCCTTGATGGCGCCCCACTATCAGCATCCCGAGATCATGGATGAAGTGACGGAAAAATTGACCGACGTTGCGCGTCACGATCCGTATTATCGCCGCTGGTTCAGCTGATCATATTTTCACCAATACGCTTATAGACTTTCACCTCGGTCGAGTGAACGATACTGGATCGCTTCGGCGATGTGCTTTGCTTCAATATTCGGGCTGGATGAAAGGTCGGAGATCGTGCGCGCTACGCGCAAGATACGATCATAGGCGCGGGCCGAGAGACCGAGGCCTTCAACGGCTTTTTTCATGAGTGACCGACTTTTGCTGTCAAGGGAGCAGAACTTTCTTAAGTGTGGGACCCGCATTTTCGCATTGCAAAAAGGTCCTCTGACTCCGAAACGGTCACGTTGTATTTTGCGAGCCGCAAGGACACGTCTCGCAATTGCAGCGGACTCTTCCCCCTCCTTCTTTCTGGATAATTCATCGTAGCTCAAAGCCGGGACTTCAATGTGGAGGTCGATGCGATCGAGGATGGGCCCGGAGATGCGATTGCGGTATTTTATGCGGTCATAGAGCGTACATTTGCATGAGTGCGTCGAACTGCCGAGATGCCCGCACTTGCAAGGATTCATTGCGGCAATTAGCATGAAAGCGGCGGGATAGGTCAGGGTCGAGAGGGCGCGTGCGATGGTGATTCTCCCACTCTCTAAGGGCTGACGTAGCAGTTCCATGACATGACGTTGAAACTCAGGGAATTCATCAAGAAATAAAACTCCGTTGTGGGCGAAGCTGACTTCACCGGGTCGCGGGATGGGGCCGCCGCCGATAAGGCCGGCGTTACTGACGGAGCTGTGAGGGGAGCGGAAGGGGCGCGTGCGAATCAGGGGTTGATCGGGGTCGAGCTTGCCGACAACGCTATAAATTTTAGTGGTTTCAAGGGACTCCTCTAGGTTCATAGATGGCAGGATGGTCGGCACGCGTTCCGCCAGCATGGTTTTTCCGGAACCGGGAGGGCCGATGAGCAAGATATTGTGCCCGCCGGCAACGGCGACTTCGATGGCGCGTCGCGCTTGCAATTGGCCTTTGATGTCGGAGTAGTCCTGCGTGATTCGAGTGGATGCTTTCTCTTGTGACGGATTCCCCTGGTAAACCGGAAAATCGCGTTCCCGTGTCAGTGCTTGGACGACATCTTGGAGGTTTTTGACGGGAGCCAGTTGGAGTCCCTTGACGACGGCGGCTTCATGCGCGTTGGCTTCCGGAAGGATGAGTCGGCAGGGGCCTTTTTTTCGGGCCATGATGGCAATAGGAAGCGCCCCCGGGACGGGCTTGATGCGGCCATCCAGACAAAGTTCCCCGAGGAACAATTTATCTTCAAAACTGATCTCCCCGAAACATTCCGACGCTGCCATGAGTCCCACGGCGATCGGCAGGTCAAAGGCGGTTCCTTGCTTTTTAATATCCGCCGGAGAGAGGTTGATGGTGATTTTTTGGTTTTCGAAGTGGTAGCCGCAATTCTTGATGGCGGCAGTCACACGGTTGCGGCTTTCTTTGACGGCGCCTTCTGCCAGCCCGACGGTCATCCAAGAGGGGAGGCCGAAGCGCACGTCTACTTCAACATCGATAGAGTAGGCGTTGATACCGATAAGTCCGGCAGAGGGAACGGATGCGAGGGCCATCGCTTAAAAGCCTATCTTTCGGATCGGTTTTTCAGAGGGCGCCATTAATTCGCGGATTGCGTTGACTAATAATCGAATATCCTCATCCTGTTCTGAGAGTTTGTGTTCAACTCGAGACAGTCGAAGCGATAGTTCGGCATTTTGTGCCACCATTTCTCTCATTTTAATGAAGGTCTTGACGATTTGGATGCTCGCTAAGACGGCTGTTTTGCTGTTCAATATATTGGCTAACATTATAGCGCCGTATTCCGTGAAGGCGTAAGGTAAGCTAGTGGAATGTTTTAGATTTTTGAACCGGTCGCAAATTGCGACCAGTTCAGCCTTTTCTGAGCTGCTTACTTGAAACATAAAATCCTCATCTGGAAAGCGATTACGGTTTCTTTTGACCTGTTCATTGAGGCGCTTGGTCGTGACGCCGTAGATCTTGGCGAGATCGGCATCGAGCATGACCTTTTGCCCGCGAATGAGCAGAATCGCCTGTTTGATCCGCTCCAGAGGGATGACTGATGCATTCTTCGGCATGGAAGGCCCTATATGCAAAAGAGATGCCGCCGTGAGAAGCGCCGGGAGATCCTTTATTGTTAAAGGCTAGAGATGGATATGAAAAAGGGGCGCCATTTATGGCGCCCCTTTTTGAAGAGCAGATTCGATTCAATTTGGGACCCGCGGGTCCGAATATGAATCGTGCTTAATTACGTCGACGACGCAGGCCGAGTAGCGCGGCCGTCGTGCCGAACAGCCAGAAAAGGGCCGAGGCACTGCTTGGTGCCGTCATTGAAGCAAGGCTGCAACCGCCACTGCCGAGACAATTGCCGCCATTGCAGTCACAAGCGTCGCCGATTCCGTCCTCGTCTGCATCCGCCTGATCAGCATTGCTAACCTCAGTGCAGTTATCAACGTCATCAGGAATGCCGTCACCATCTTCGTCTCCAGAGCTTGGTGTTGATATCGAATCGAGATCGCAGGCGTCTCCAATGCCATCGCCATCGGCATCCGTCTGATCCGCATTGGACACATTAGGGCAATTATCCGTGGCATTATCCTCACCGTCGCCGTCGGTGTCGCTTTCGGCAATGCAGACGGCGCTACAGCCATCTCCATTGTCATTATTGCCGTCGTCGCATATTTCACCGGCATCTATAATGCCGTTGCCGCAGCCAAACTCAGTAGCACCGATATCCGAGGTGATGGTACCATCTCCATCTCCGTCAATCCGACCGACACCTACTTGATCGGTAGCAGGAGCATCCGCGTCGTCACCCGAGTCTATTGCCGGACTCCCGCTTTCAAGGTAGTGTGCTCCTGTGGGAATTCCGTTGGCCGGGTCACCGCCATTGGCCGGGATTAGAGCCGTCAGCATTGGGTCTATTTCATTTCCCAATGCTCCTTCGATGTCATTAAGACTAGTGTCGAAGTTTTCATCGTCACAACCCTCATTCGTTCCGAGTATGTTGTTCCCACCTGAGGTTACCGGATTCCCATTCGTACCGCAGTCGGGAGCCGACGTTGCATCAAAATTGCCCGCGATGATCGAATTGGTAACCGTGAATGTTCCCGCAGATGCTTCTAAATGGATGCCGCCGCCGTCACCGTTGCCGTCAAAATCGGAGTCAGCCTGGTTGTTCGTAATGGTGACGTTCAAGAGGGTTACGGTAGCGGTGCTAGTGTCGTTGTTGATGCCGCCTCCGCTTCTACCTGAGCTGTTGCCGCTGATAGTCGAATTGGTGACAACAACCGCTCCTCCATCGGCCTGGATCCCTCCGCCATCATTAGACGAACTGTGATTATTAGAGATAGTAGAGTCTGTAACGGTGAGGCTGCCGCCACCTTCACTTTCAATGCCACCGCCTTCGCTCGAAGCGGTATTCCCATCGACCGTTGTGCCGGTGACGGTGGTTGTTATTCCTGTGGCTTCGATTCCTCCTCCGTCGCCAAGTAATGCATCATTATTGGCGATCGTACTATTTGTGATAGTTAGTAAAGTTTTACTGATGTCACCCGTTGCATCTCCGTCCGCTGCAATGCCTCCGCCTCCACCATCAGAAATGTTTCGGATAATTGATGTGCCCGTAATCGTGGCTGTGGTCGTGAATGCCGCATTGTTGTTAAAAACCATTATGCCGCCGGCCTTACTTGTTATTGTTTCATTGTCTGAAATGACTGAATCAGTCACGGCCAAGGTGGTTCCTGAGTTCAAATATATGCCACCGCCTTGATCGTTGGCTTCATTTTGGGAAATAGTGCTTGATGTTATAGTAACGCTGGAACCATTGTCGGTGACATAGATACCGCCTCCATTTTCGGTGTCTACATCAGCACCCGTATCTGATGTGCGGTTGTCACTGATGATACTGCCAGTGATTTCAACGACTGAACCGTCTTCCACATGTACGCCGCCTCCCGTGCCGTCTTCTGCTATGTTGTTGTTGATCAGGCTATTTTGGATAATGACCGTGCCGGTGTTGCTTTGGTTATTGTCGACCCGGATGCCGCCGCCGTTTCCTCCTCCACTGTCCCCCGTGTCGTTATTTTGGATAACAACCGAATCGAGAATGACGTTAGCATCATAATCATCGGCACGGAAACCGCGAAACCCGCCTGTAAGGGTTAGGCCGGAAATAGTGTGGGGACCTGGGGGCGCGAAACCGGTGTCGTGATCGACCTCCATTACAATGTTGCCGTTGCTATTATTATCGATAATCAGTGAATCGGCGCCCGGGCCCTGTACGGCCACCGGAGTATCCAAGATGATTGTGGCATTTGTCGTGATGGTGGTTCCGGATCCCGCAGGAAAAACGGTAGAGTCAAAAATGATAGTATCAGGTGTGTTGTCCAGATCTGCTGTTTCAATAGCATCGAGGATATCGCAGTTTCCAGCTCCAGTACACGTGGCCGCGCAGTCAACACCTCCCCCTCCACCTGTAAAGGAAATGTTATTGACGCAGATATCAGCCGCGTGTGCCGCGTGAGAGGACATTATTGCAGCGATGCCTGCGAAGGTAAAATAAACAAGTGGCCTTAATAGCATGACTAATCTCCCCCTGAAAAATGAATGCTTGGATAATAAATAGGTTAGATTTAATAATTTTATTGTTCTGGTGATAATAGGTCAATTTAAAAGGCAAATTAAGTGTACCGTGGTACACGATTAATTATTAACATATTGATATGTTAGAAAGATTTGGAATGAATCGAGATTCTCGATCACAATCAGTTTGTAAAGTTGTCCTATTCGGCCTCTTATTCGGTTAACCAGCGTTCCGTATCGATCGCCGCCAGTTTTCATAGCAGGGGGCACCAGTAAACCCTCGCCCCCTGTACCCCCCCCTGATGGGTTCACGCACCCTGAAGTGAATTCAGCGTGCGTTCACAACCACTTTGCATGGCGGCTTAACTTTCTTGCTCTTGGAGCCATCTTTCCGCATCGATCGCCGCCATACATCCTGATCCGGCGGCGGTGATGGCCTGGCGGTAGCGATGGTCCTGGACATCCCCGCAGGCGAAAACGCCGGGGATGTTTGTGCGGGTGTTATCACTGGTTTTGATATAGCCCGCTTCATCGAGCTCGATTTGGCCTTTAAAGATTTCGGTATTCGGATCATGGCCGATCGCGACAAAAAGCGCCTGGCAGTCGAGCGTTTGTTCTTCTCCCGTCTTGACGTTTTTGATGCGAATTCCCTCGACCTCTTTGTCGCCAATAACCTCTTCGACGACGGAGTCCCAGACGACGCTGATCTTGTCATGATTAAGCGCACGGTCCTGCATAATCTTTGAGCCGCGCAGTTGGTCGCGGCGATGGATCAAGCGAACGTCGGTTCCGAACTTGGTGAGAAAGATTGCCTCTTCGAGCGCCGTATCACCCCCTCCGACGACAACGATGCGTTGATCGCGAAAAAAAGCGCCATCGCAGGTCGCGCAGGTGGAGACGCCTTTGCCGCGAAGTCGGGTTTCCGACTCAAGGCCCAGCCAACGCGCGCTGGAGCCCGTCGAGAGGATTACCGATTTGGCGCGGTATTCGTCGTTGCCGACTTTAACGAGAAAAGGCTTCTGGGAAAAATCCACTTCGGTGACATCTTTGCTGATAAAACGCGTGCCGAAACGTTCGGCTTGTTTGCGGAGATCCGCCATCATTTCCGGGCCCATCACACCTTCGGGATAACCGGGAAAGTTTTCGACGTCGGTCGTGAGCATGAGTTGCCCACCAGATTGATAGCCTTCGATCATTAAAGGATCGAGGTCCGCACGGGCATTGTAGATAGCCGCGGTCAGTCCTGCCGGGCCGCTGCCAATAATGATGATGTTTTCGACTTTCTGCTCAAGTTCTGTCATTTCGGTATCTCCGCAGTTGTTTGATTCTTAGGGCCTCAATAGGTTTCATTTCCTTCATTTGCCGCTGTTAAGGACTCTCTCTCTTAGCGACGTGTCTCTGAGAATGCAATGCCTATCCAAAAGTGTAAAAAACTGAATGATTTTAGCTAGATATTTGACGCAACAAAATGAGGGGAGTGCCGAAACCGGCGTTGGATGACTCTTTTTCTCGCCACCAGCATGCAGCCCATGATGGCACTCGCAGCCGGAGCTCCCGTGACCACCAGTGGGCTGAGCCAGCACCTCAATGGGGCCTTGCGCACCTATGAGCGGACCCAACGACTCAATGATCTCATCCAAGCTGTCGAGGGCGGTTTGGCTCAGGCGCAAGAACTGACCATCAGGGATCGTTGGACCGCGCCGCAGCTCGCTCATTTAGCCCATGCCCTTTCCGGGCTGACGCGCCAGCATCAGAGTTTTTTGCTCGCTGATTCACAAGCGTCGGAGCCCCAGATGTCATTGTTGTTTAAAGAAACGGAAAATGTGATCGAAGCGCTGACCTCTACGGATGACTCACTGATTGTTAGTTCAGATGATCCGGATGATCTGGTTAATTGGTCCCAAGTTGCGGATGACTATGAACAGTTGCTTGATTCAGGTATTTTTCAGCGAGGTCATTTTCCTCTCCTGCATGGTCTTGGCCAGATGGGACTCTCATTAGGGGCTCGGATTGCGCTGAAGTTAGATGGTGCGCAATGGTTTGGCCGTCTTACGGACACTCAACTCGAACATTCAGCCGAAGTTTATTTGTATGGACGTTCGCGGGGTCGCGATCCGGAGCCGACGAGTTTACTCAATAGTCATCATCGGGTGCCGGAAAAACAATTGCAGGCCGAGCATGGTTGGATCCATCAGGCTGTCAGAGGCATCGGCCGGAGCGAGCGGCGCGAACAGCAACGCGTCTCTCCATTTCAAGTGACCGGTATTCCATCGAAAGAGTTTGTCAAAGAACTCTATAAGGATGATTACAGTTTTATGAAGCAGATGCCCGAAGGGGCTATTTTGGTCAGTCCTATCAAGTCTTATATCGCTCCGGACGTTTATTTTAAGATACTCAAAGATTATGCAGCGGCGCGCAAACAGCGTAATGATGAATCAGAGCCGATTCGCGTCCAAGGGGGCGCGTCGATGGAGGATATCTACGACATGGTTCGGTATATTACGAACCGGAATGACATCAAGACCGTCCATATTGGTGGTGAATATTTTGCAAAAAATCTTTACATGTATTCAGAAGAGCCGCCACGCCACACAGAACTAGTGTTTGCATCGAAAGATATTGAAGCGGCCGAACAGGCGGCACGCTATTTCCGTATTCCGGGACAATTAGAAGTCAGCATCACCGATGACGTTAGTACCGTGATGCTCGGCGGGGTCATGAAGAATATTGCGGCTTATGCGATGGGCTTTACGGATTTAGAGGAGATGGAACGACTGTATAAGGCCGGCGATGAGACTAACTGTCAGTTGTATATTGAGACGGGGGACGGAGAAAATGGCTATGTCGATGATCCCCGTAAGTTATCAGGACGTCGTCGCCGTTGGTGGAAGATCCTGGTTGATATTGCTGAAGGGGTCAAAGGTGAACCGGTCGATCCGCCGCGGGAAGTGTTAAAGGATTTTTGCGGCTGTACTATTTTCAACCGGGATCTGGTTGCGGATCTTTTCCGTGCCGTTCGCATCAGCTATGATCGGGCGCAGCGCCGTCAGAGCGAGAGTGCTTGGCAGGAATTTCGTGAGGCCGTGCAACAATTTCGAGATCGCGTAGGGGATTTTGCAAACAGCCGAAATAGACGTGGTGGGCTCCTTCACGCCATGGCGATTTTTGTCAAAGAAGAACTCAAGCGGCCGGAAGAAGCAGCGCTCTTGTTCTGGGAAAAGACGGTCGAAGGCTATCAGGCCATGCGCGGCTTGCGGGCGACTTTGAGTGATATAGATCCGTTTCTAGCGTCGAGACTGGATATCGGGTTTAAGCGTTTCTACACAGAGCACGGTGTGCCGCTTCATCCTGAATTAGATCCGCTTGAACCCAAAGCGATTCGCGATGCCGTGATGCAGGGCATAGAGAATACGAATTTTGTTTCGAGTCAGCCGATGTTGGTATCAGCGCGACGGGTCAAAGAGATTTTACAAATACCTTGGTTGACACGAACGGCCTATAATTTTCTCAAGAACAAGATCAGGGATCTGCAAGATCACATTGCGACTCCCGATCGAGAGCGTGGTCGTGTCGAGCGTGATTTTCGTTTGTTTGATCGGGCGTTGCAATTATTCGATGCAGGTATGCTGGTTCGGGCGGGAGATCATATCGCAACAGAACCTGTGCACCCTTATCGGCACATTACGCGTTTTGAAGGTCGCGTGGATCAGGGGAAAGGTGACGGGATTCACCACTATCATATCGGAATTGAAGGTGATCAGGGGCTTGATCGTGTGCGTGATGTCTCTCTGCTTTTGTCACATCACCAAGCTCGTTCGGAGCCAACTGAAATTCATATTGAGATCGAAATTTTTGATGCGACGCGCGAGATGCCGCGCGTCTTATGGGCGATGCAAAACGTGGCCAACCGATTCCGGGGAAATCAGGATGCGCCGATTAATGTTGATTTTGTCTTCCATACACCAACGGGAAGTCCGCGTTTGAAGGTAACTTCTGAGTTGGCGCAAGAGACTCCGGATCATTGGCAGTTTCGTTATGAGCGTGGCATGGATTATCTCATTAGTGCGACCGGTCTCAACTACGATGAATTGACGAGCCATTTCAAACATCACGTTAAGATGATTAATTCGATCGTTGGTAAGGATAGCTGGGTTGGTTTAGGCGCGACCAACGTGGGTCAGTATTCAACCGCCTTCAGGGATGCTTTGCAGGTAGCCGGTGAAAAGGCTTTCTTTGGAGTTTATAGTGATCCCGAACAGGAATACCCTGATGAAGTGGTCGTGGCCCATTTTGATTCCGATGGGGACCTGCGTTTATATGATAGCCGCATCCAAGAGCTCATGGCGCGTGATTCGGAACGACCTCAAGCCAATGGCAATCAAGAGGAGCGCGATTGGGACGCTTATTTCCGCGGACTTCCGGTCGAGCAATATAAAGAGGCCTATGAACGGTTGACGGGTAAGTCATATGGTGAGCTGCTTCCGCTCAATATTTATTTTCCATTGGAAGAGGTCCTGGTTGGCAATCGCGATGCACGACTTTCACCTCCACGGCTTTTTGTATTTCTGCAAAATTTGAAGGGCGCAAAAGCGAGAGAATTTGCGGAGTGGATGGAGCCGCGGCATTTTAGAGAGCCCAATGATCAACTCTATTTGGATATTCGAGATAAAGTTTTAAGTATGCTCCGTTCCATGTAATCTTAGGGCTTGAACATCCCCCCTTGTATGCTTATGCACATTAGTTGTGAGGTTTAAGTGGCTGACGCTTCTGTTGTGTCTTGTTTGCTGTGGGTTCGGCTACGAAACTCATGCGCAGGAACACGCGTCGCATGGTCCTATTTCGATGCGGAGTCAAAACCCCCTCTATCTCCTGTTCTTAACGCCCCGGCCGGAACGGGCGCGTCTCTTGAAACACGGTGAATTGCGCCTGTCGGCGCGAGGCCCTTATTCGAATATATTTGAACAGGGTTCCAATGCCATTTCCAGCGTTGATCTTGACTTGGATATGGAGCTGTTTCGTCCGAGCTTTTTGCTGGAGTGGGGTTTTTTACCCGGTTGGGAGTTTGGGATTGAGCTGCCGTTTATCCATTTTTATGGCGGGTTTTTGGATGCTTTTGTGCAGGACTTTCATCGCACCTTCGGAGTGCCGAATGGCGGGCGGGATCTGGTTCCCAATGGACGCTTCTCCTATCGAGTGAGTCAGGGTGGCCAGGACCTCTACTCTACAGGGAGTCAGGTCATTCAACCTTCGGCTCTAATCTTTCACGTGAAGCGGCATTTCTTGGAGGAGGGCGCTAGGCGTCCATCACTGACGGGGACACTCTATCTAAAGGTACCAACCGGCAATTCCGGTAAAGGCCTCGGGAGTGGGGCGCCCGATATCGGTGTTAACGTGGCGGCCGAGAAGAGTTATAAGCGCATTCATACCTATGCCAATCTCGGTTGGTCTTTGCTCGGAGCCGCCGATTTAGGCTTAGATCCTTTTTTGAATGCCGTGCTTTGGACGTGGATGGTTGGGTTTGAGGTGACGGCCTGGTCCCATCATTTGGGTGTTATTGCCCAACTGCAGGGTGACGGTTCGCTGTTTGATGGCACTGGTATTCAGGCGATGGATCAGGGTAATCTGATGCTGACGATCGGTTTCGCGGGGCAAGAGGGCCCGTGGGGGTGGAAGGCGGCCTTTGCCGAGGATCCGAGCGGTCAGGGGCCCACCGTGGATTTTTCCGTCTACTTTGAGGTCAACTATACCTGGGATTTGTAGGGGCGCCGCTTGCTGCGCCCAACATCAGAACGGGATATCATCGCCGCCGCCAGAACCTGCATCAAATGCCGGGGGTTCCGATGGCGGCATGTGATCCGGCGCCGCACTGCCGGCCCCGCGTCCACCGCTCAAAAATTGAACGTTCTGTGCGATGACCTCGGTCGTGTAGCGCTTGCCACCGTTCTGGTCTTCCCACTGCCGGGTCTGCAAACGCCCTTCAATAAAGACTTGGCGGCCCTTACTCAGGAACTCTTTGCAGTTTTCGGCCTGCCGGCCCCAGACAACAATGCGGTGCCATTCCGTTTCTTCTTGGGCCTGCCCGTCCTTGCTGGTCCAGCGGCGGCTGGTCGCAATGTTGAAATTGCAGACGGACTGTCCACTTGTAGTCGTTCGGATCTCCGGATCCGATCCAAGGTTTCCGATGAGGAGTACTTTATTTAAGCTCATGGTTGAGGGACTAAAGCGAAAGCGGGCCCGGAGTCAACGGTATTTTATTTATACGAATTCTTGACTTTTTTCGCACAATTGCATAATTTCGCGCGTAATTTCTCGGAAATATTGAGGAATGCAGCATTTCGGAACTTAGGGACCGGCCATTTTGGCCATAAATTTTGCAGTAATTAAACGAAACACTTTACCTTTTCTAAGGAGGCGGGAGCATGAAGAGACAGTGGCTTCAACTCAGTTTGGTTATCGGATTAGCCTTTGTGACGCTTGTGGCGGTTGGTTGTCAGCAACAGCCGCGTCCACGTCGCGCTAAGCCGGTGGCCTCATTACAAAGAATTCATTTCGACTATGATCGTTCAGCGATCAAATCAGAGTACCAGTCAGTTCTTCAAGGGAATGCGTCTTGGATGAGATCTCATTCGAGTTCACGTGTGATTATTGAAGGGCATTGCGATGAACGCGGCAGCACCGAGTACAATATTGCTCTGGGTTGGCGTCGTGCTCGTTCGACTAAGAACTATCTTGTATCTCTTGGAATCAGTCCCTCGCGTTTGATCACTAAGAGTTACGGCGAAGAGAGACCTCTCTGCATGCAGAGCAACGAGAGCTGCTGGTGGAAGAACCGGCGTGCCGAGTTCCTGCAGGCGAGATAATCAGTTTAGTCTCTTTCGCTTCGTCGATCCGAAATTCTGTTAAAGGCCACAGGGTCGGTCTGAAAAGGCCGGGCCCTGTGGCCTTTTTGTATACCTGATAATTTAGTTGGCATATCTGCCGTCAATTGATAGGTGATTGCGGCGATGAAACGATTCCTTCCATTGTTGACGGCTTGCCTCGTGATGGCCGTTGTGACCGTCGCTACACCTCAACCCCTTGAGGCTGCTTCACCTGAGAGGCGAATTAAAGCGCTTGAAGCCCAGTTTAAAGATTTTGTTGAGTCGGGTAAGCATAATAAGCAGCGCCTTGCTGAGGCCTTGGCAGTCTTCGATCAAGTCAAAGAAGACATTGCGGCGATGCGTGGCGAAATCCAAAAAATCCGTCATGAAGTGAATGCCGATGCAACGGCACGGGGCAGCCAGATTAGTAAGATGGAGCATCAGCTGGGGCGTATGGAAGAGCGTTTGGAGGACATGAACCAAGCGGTTAAAGACGTCGCCGAGTTTAAGGGGAAGGGCTCAGAGTCAAAACGGCAGGTAGCGGAAAGGCTGCTTTATGAAGAGGCCTTTAGCGAGTTGACCCAAAAAAATTATAAAACCGCTGGGCGGTTATTCCAAAATTTCCTTAAAAAATACCCTAAAAGCAAATTAGCGGATAATGCGCAGTACTGGAAGGGTGAATGTCTTTTTGCTCAGGGCGATTATGAGAAAGCGGTCCTTGAATTTCAAAAAGTCATCAAACGCTATCCAAAGGGAAACAAGGCGGCTGCTGCGATGCTGAAGCAGGGCTACTCTTTTGTCGAGTTGAAGGCCTATGCCGACGGCAAGGCCTTTCTTGAGCTTGTAATCGCTAAATATCCAAAGTCAAAAGAGGCGCTGCGCGCCAAAGAAAAGCTCGTTGAAGTCAATAAACTGATCAAGAAATCGTCTACTTAAAATAAAATGATCCAGGCAGAGGGACTCACGAAATACTACGGAGACTTTCGAGCCGTTCAAGATGTTACTTTTTCCATTAATGCGGGTGAGATCGTTGGACTTCTGGGGCCCAATGGTGCCGGTAAGACGACGACCTTGCGGCTTCTGACCGGGTATATGGCGCCGACTGCCGGCCAGGTGCACATTGGTGGTTATGATGTCTTTGAGCAGGCGCTACAAGCCAAGCAGCTGATTGGCTATTTGCCCGAACATCCCCCTATTTATCCTGAACTGACGGTTAGAGAATATGTTCAATTCGCCGCTGAGTTGCATGGAGTGGCCCGCTCGGAGCGAAGTGAGCGAATTGACGAGGCGCTCGAGCGAACCTCGCTGGTGGATGTGCAGGCGCGTCTTATCGGGAATCTCTCGCGGGGATTTCAACAGCGGACGGGCCTGGCCCAAGTGCTCGTTAAAAATCCAAAGGTTTTGATTTTAGATGAGCCGACAGTCGGTCTTGATCCAAAACAAATTGCAGATATACGTTCGCTGATCACAGGGCTGGCAGGTGACTATACGGTGATTCTTTCCAGTCACATTCTGCAAGAGGTGAGCGCCAGTTGTGATAGGGTGATTATTATTAATAAAGGACAAGTCGTTGCGCAGGGATCGCAGCAGGATCTCTTGCAACGGCAGCAAAAACAAAAGCTTTATCAACTCAAGCTAAAGGGTCCACGGCCGGAAGAGGCTCAAAAAATACTGTCGTCATTAGTGAGCGTCGACCAAGTGCAATTAGGGAAGTCTTCGGATCTAACCGAATTACAAATTGTATCGCATGCAAATGGTCAATTTCAGGAAGAATTATTTCACGTATTGTCTGAGAAAAAGTGGATTCCTTATGAACTAGCACCGGTGCGCTCGAACCTTGAAGATCTTTTCCTGCGATTGACCGAGGATGAATAAAGAATGCTTGCTTTAATGAAAAAAGATCTACGTATTTATTTTGCATCTCCATTAGCATACCTAACGCTTGCGCTTTTTCTCTTTTTAACGGGTTTTGCATTTAGCTCGCAGCTGGTGCAGATGACTCCCGGACAACTTCCGGAAGCATCTATGCGTGGCATGATCTATTTTATCGCCGTTATTCTCTTGTTTATGGTTCCTTTATTTACAATGCGGACTTTTTCTGAAGAGTCGCGTTTGCAAACAATGGAATTACTCAGAACGGCGCCGATTTCTGATGTCCAGATTGTCCTCGCAAAATTTATGGGCGCATTTGTTTTTATGTCAGTGCTTCTTTTGAGCACCGTTATATTTCCGCTGATCATGTATTGGAAAGCGCAGCCGGATACAGGCCCTATGTTGACATCCTATCTCGGGATTTGGTTGGCAGGTGGGGCCTTTGTTTCGCTGGGTGTTTTCATCTCGAGCCTGATGCGTTCTCCTATGCTGGCCGCCCTGCTAAGCTTTGTTGCTCTCCTTATGTTGTGGTTTGTTGGAGGGCTTGAGCAGAGTTGGGCGGCGCATATTTCCATTATTCGGCATCTCGAGAGCTTTTCTATTGGCGTCTTATCAATGAAAGATTTATCTTATTACGTATTATTTATTGGGACCTTCTTGTTTTTAACCGTTCGCTGGCTTGAGGCATCACGATGGAGGTGAAGAGGACATCAGCAAAAGAGTATGCGCGCAAACGCCGGTTTAAATATGGTGCCTATGCCTTGATAGTGACAACCTCGATCGTTGGTCTTTTTGTGGTGGCGTATGTTGGAGCAAGTCGAACAAATTGGCGTTTTGATTTTACGGAAAACAGTTCCTTCACTTTGTCCGAGCAGACATTGAGCGTGCTTGATCAGCTTAAAGAGCCGATCATGATACGGGCATTTTTTCGACGTGGTGGAGATATTGACCAAGTCTTTATTCGGCGCAAGGTTGACGATGTGTTACGTGAATATGCAGCCCGAAGCCGTCACATTGATTACGCAATGGTGGATCCTGATGTTGGCTTGGAACAAACAGTGTCCTATGGCATTCAGCAAGATGGAACCATTGTATTTCAGTCAGCAAATCGACGGAAAGACATATATCAGTCTGTCCTGTTCAACTATCCGAGTCTTGCAGATGAGTCGGTTCCTCTCTTTGTCGGTGAATCACTCTTTACGAATGCTATTCTAAGTCTCAATCAGGAGGATACGCCGAGCGTGTGCCTTCTGGAAGGGCATGGTGAGAGGGATACGACTTCGCCCGAAGCGGATGGGTTGAGCCAACTCATGTCCGTCTTGAAAAATGAGAATTATTTGGTGGAGTCCGTATCCATGGGGACGGATGTCGACTGGCATAAGCGCTGCGATCTCTTGATAGTGGCAGGGCCGAAACTCGGGTTTCATGCGGTAGAAGACCGCAGGCTTAAACGCTATCTACTGGACGGAAAAAAACTCATATTGATGGTGGATCCGCAGACGCAGCCACAACTTAAGGAAACCCTGGCAACCGTCGGTATCGTATTTGAACCGGCAGTGATTTTCGATCCGGACCGGCACTTTGTATTAGGAGCACATTATCCTACGGCTAAAGTACTACAACATGAGATTACCGACAGAATCCTGCAATTAAAATTGAGCCCCGTTTTCTATCTCGCGCGCCCTTTAAGTGTGAAATTGCCGGATGAAGAATCATTTGAAGCGGCGAAACTTCTCCTGACGAGTCCTGTCGCCTGGGGTGAGACGCAGCTCAAGGCCCAGACAAAGGCGACGCCAGATCCAAAGGAGGACTTCAAAGGGCCCCTAGCCATGGCCGTTGCGCTGGTGCAAAAGCAGGGAGAAGCGGAGCGGCCGTCGGCATTATTATATGGAGATTCTAATTTCATAACAAATGGCCTCATCCAAGTTCCTGGTAACAAAGATCTGTTTCTTAATGGGGTTGCATGGTTGCTGGGCCAACAAGCGCAAATATCAATTCGGCCGCGTCAACCGGATTTTCGCCCTCTTGTGCTGGAGCCTGAGACGACTCGGTGGGTCGCATTAACGACAGAGGTTATTTATCCCGGTTTGATATTGAGCGGTGGGCTATTTTATTGGTGGCGGCGGAAGAGACGATGAAGTTGTTTGTCAAAGCAACTCTGTATGCGGTGGCTTTCGTAGCCGCCTTATTTTTTTTAATGAAAGGACAGGAAGATCACGGTGAACTTCATCTGTGGGAGTTCAGTATTGAAGAAATTCAGTCTGTAGCTATCACTTCAGTTGAACAGAAGTATCAGGTTAAACGTGAACAAGGAAAATGGAAAATTGATATCGCCGGTGATTCTTGGGAAGGCGATGAGAACGCGATAAGCCTGTGGTTGCGACCGCTCTTGCATCCACACGCCAAAGCCATCTTGGGCGGCTCGAAGGAGGCCATTCTCAATTACGAAGATTATGGCTTGGTGAATCCTTCATCGCGAATCATTATCCATTTAAATGCGGGTAAGAAGTGGGAGCTATTAATTGGACGCCGCAGTCCTTTGGGGGATAGTTATTATGTTCAACCTGCGGGTGTTTCGGCGGTATACCTGCTGTCAATTGACGAGTTGAGAGAGTTTCTGGATGGAAAGGTAGAACGGCTTAAGGCGAAGGCGTCCACTCGCCCTTGAGTCGTTTGAGTTCATATTTTACAATGGTCCTCAGTATTTTAGGCTCGACCCAACCGCTAAGATAGCGACCATTGATGTAGATAGCCGGTGTACCGCTAATTTTGATCGAATTACCGAGTTCGACATCTTGAGCAAGACGACCTTCAATTTGATTTGAAGCAATGCATTCTCCCAGCGCTGCTGCAGTCATTCCGATCTCAGGCGCAAGCGTTTTCGTCAATAGACTATGGGAAATGCGTTTTTGGTTTTCAAAGATGAGGTCATGAAACTTCCAGAATGCCAAGTCACCCTTCTCCTGGTAAACACATAGTGCGGCCTTAGCTGCAATGCAAGCGGCGGGGTGCATTGCTTGTTGCATCGCCGGATTACATGACTGATCAAGGGGATAATTATTGAAAACGATGCGCACGTCGTTGCGAAACTTACCTAAATAAGGTTTGAGGCTGAATGCGGCGCGGCGGCAGAAGGGGCATTGAAAGTCGCTAAATTCCGCTATGGTTATCGGAGCCTCTTTGTTACCTAAAATTGGTTTCCCTTCCGTTGGAATTTCTATGGGCTCTTGACTGTAAAAATGACGAAGTAATGATTGCTCGCTAAATTGAGGCGGACCCGAATGCGCTCGTTCATTGAGGCCAAAAAAGAACAGGATGCCCACGCCAAAAATGACAATGCTAGATACAAGGTACTGAACAAATGAAGTGCGTTTCGTCTCTTCATCGGGCGCCTTGAATGTGCGACTAAAATAATCTCCGATAAAATGGATGAGTTTCCAGATTGGCGTCTTGGTAGCGATTAAAAGCAAGATGAAAATCGCGACTGCCAAGATGTGAGAGCCCATGCAAAAAAGGCAGATGATGCGGAGCTTTGCCGTCAGGAGATAGGCCATATAGAGGCTATAGAGTGCCGCGGCACCGCTGGCGAGCAGTAGGAATTCGAGAATGGAGCGCTGGCGTTGCGAGGAGGCGAGCGCCCAGATTAGCAAAATAGCCGCTACGGCATAATAAAGGAAACCCAGCTCAGAGTTAGGGATATTAAGTACATGGGCATATTCGCTCGTTAAGGCGGTATCGCAGTCGATAAAGGAGGAAAGCGTGCAAAAACTCTTTTGCATCAGGCCTTCATTGGCAATGCGATAATGCTGGGCCGTGAGAAGGGCCGTATCAATCAGGCCGAGGATCGCTGCAAAAAGGCTTGCGAAAATCCATTTTCGAGGTGATGATTCTTGCGCCATGAAGCTCAGTTTAATAGCGAAAAGGGTGGTAATGATCAAGCATGTGCTGATTCTAGCCGTATTATTCTTAATTCCTCAACCGGGTATGGCCGCGATAGATACGGTGGAAGGTCTTCATCGGGAGGTTTCGGCTCGCCTAGCCGCTTTCGAAGAGGAGCTGTCACTGCGGGAACGTCGGACGATGAACCGGGTGTCCTGGAAAGAACGGATGTCGCTGTCCCCGGGGCTTCGTGATAAATATCAGCAGTGGCACCAGTTGCTCGAGCAGGAAGAAAAATGGCGGAAAGGAATTGAACTCAAGCAAGAGCTCTTGGCATTACACGATAAGGCTATGGCGAGCCGTCAAGAGGTGCAGGCTGAAGCGGACCGCATCAGCCGCGAGGTGCTTGAGATTATGTATCGTTACCGCAAGGAATGGAAGATGCTCAATATGGCCCTGTTTCAGAATATGCTCATTAATATGAAACTTAAAGACAAGGGTTTTTGCTGGCATTGGGTGGAAAAATTTGTGGGTACTTTACGGCCGATTGGATTTAAGCATTTTGATTTTCATTGGGGTGTCGCGTATGAGGGGAAGTTGCGGGAGAATAATGCCCTTGTCATTGTGAGCCTCGGGTCCCCTTTCGAAACGGGACTGGCTATCGATGCATGGCGCTCATCGGGGAGGCCGTTTTGGCGACTGGTCAAAAAAGATCGTTTCCCTTGGGTCAAGCGCGATGAGTCGCAAATTGAAATCGGCGAATATGATGAAGAAGCAGATGTATCTGCCAAGCAGCAATAGCATTTCATGTCACAACACGAATATCAGGTTATAAGCCTCACGGTATCTCCGGAAGATACGGATTGGGTTCAGGGTGAACTCTATGCACAGGGTTGCCTTGGCTTGATTGAGGAGGAGGGGGCAGCAGGGCAGGTCATATTAAAGGCGTACTTCGAAATTGATGAAAAGATTGGTGAGCGACTCAAATATTTTAATTCGAATCTTCCGTCGGCATGTAAGGCGGCAGAGATCAAGCTAAACGCCTCGGACTTTAAACCTGCGCCCTTCGAACCGATTCAGTTGGCCGGTGATTTCTGGATTGTTCCGCCGGAGGACATGCTCGTAGATGCTGAAAAGTCGGGTGATCAGCTTGCAAGGCCCGGCTTTGCCGAGTCGCGCAGCAAGCTCGAAGGAGCTTGCGTAGTGATAAGGCCCGGCATGGCCTTCGGAACCGGCCGCCATGAAACGACTCAGCTTTGTGCCGAGGCTATGCTCAAAATGGATCCAGTGCCAGGCTCACTATTAGATGTTGGGACGGGCAGTGGCGTGCTGGCAATACTGGCCAGGAAGTTGGGTGTAGAAAAGGTCGTTGCGGTTGAGATTTCCGAAGACGCACGTGCGAATGCACGCGAGAATTTTACGCTCAATCAGATTGAGGACATTGAATTGTGCGGAAACATAAATGATGTATCGGAACAATTTGAAGTTGTCATCGCGAATATCCTGACGCCGACGATATTGCAGCTTAGGGAGCAACTTCTAGCTCGGATGAATCCAGCTAGCAGGCTGATTCTCTCTGGCATTGCCGGCAAGAAAGAAGCGGAGCAAATAGAAGCAAATTTCTCCGATTTAAATTTGCAGGTGCGCGTTGAAAAAGCTGAGTGGCACTGTTTTGTTTATCGATTGTAGGGTCTACAAAGGGGGTGCAAAAAACTCTGGCCCAACGGGCGTCTTGATTTCAATCTCTAGGGCGCGATCCATTTCCCTGAAGTCATTTTCATTTAAGCGAACACTGAGAGCTCCCGCATTGGCTTCCGCCTGGGATGCATTGCGGGCTCCGACGAGAGCACAGCTGACACCTGGTTGTTGGTAGGTCCAGGCAATAGCGAGCTGCCCAACCGTACAATTTTTACGTTCGGCAATTTTCTCGAGGCGCCTTATGGCCTTTAAATACTGCGGCCGCCTATCCGCCTTAAACTTTGGATCTGCCCGCCGCAAATCGCCTTTAGGAAACTCGGTCTCTTTAGTGATGCGTCCGCTTAACAGTCCGCGGCAGAGAGCTCCATAGGTCAAAGTAGCGATACTGTGTTCATGGCAAAACGGGAGTATTTCAACTTCGGCGTTTCGTTCAAACAAATTGTACGGTGGCTGATTAGAGGCCAGTTGATGAGTTGAAAGGCACTGAGCCAGTTGTGAGGTTGAAAAGTTGCTGACCCCAAAAGCCCGTATCTTTCCATTTTGTTTTAATTGTTCCAGTGCTTCCAGTGACTCATTGAAAGGTGTCGCTGGATCGGGCCAGTGGATTTGCATGAGATCGATGACGTCTGTTTGTAAGCGTCGAAGACTCGCATCGACTTCGCTGTGAATCCTGTCAGGGGATGAGTTGCGGCGAATATTGTGTTTGTCGTCACTCCATTCAAGGCCGCATTTGCTGGCGAGGAAGACTTGATTGCGAAGTTGATGAGCCCTTAGGGTGCGTCCGACAATTTCCTCGGCGTGACCGAAGCCATAGATAGGAGCCGTATCGATGAGAGTGACACCATTGCGGAGCGAAGCCACGATGGCCCCTGCGCTTGAGGCTTCGTTAGTGCCGCCCCAATGGAGGCCACCAATTGCCCAGGTGCCGAGTCCGACGGCGGGGATGGATAGCCCGGATTCGGCGAGGGGGCGCTGATTCTTTGACTCGTTCATCTCTTTGATATTTATAAGGAAATTGCGTCTCATGCAACGATAAAATCCCTTAAGACCTTGCTAATGGGGTCAGATTCTGTTTGTCATAACTTGTTATGACTCTCGCCCGGTGGTTCGTTGTTGTCGTCTATCTTATTCCCATCATGGGGACTCTCATCAATATGGGGCGACGCATCCGATCTCTCTGGTCGTTTGGTGGAGAAGTCCGACAGCATATTCCCAAGAACCCAGTCTCGCGTACCTTGAAAAAATGGTCGGCCGCTATTCGCGGGGCTTGGTCTAAGTTTTTAAAGCAATATGGTCCGAGTTTGCGGGTGCGTGATGTCAATGCGGCACTAGGGAAATTCGAGTATCTCTTCGGGCACATGCGCGATTATACGGTGGGTGTTGTGATGACCGGTGGGGCCGTCTTTAATCTGACGATGTGTCTCTTGGTTAGTTCAGAGAATGTAAGCACTTATTTTTATGATGCCTTTTACTTCGGTGTCTTTGCATTGCTTTCACTCTATACCTACCGCCGTCACGTGAACACGGGGCTTAAAATGACAGAGTTTATGCGGACCAATCCCTGGGTTCATCCGCAAGAATTCTTTGACATTTATTATCGACGCCTTGGTCCCTTATATGAACCGATTCCGGTCAAGGCTGAGCGCGTTGTTGATCCTGAAGATGTTTCTTATTTAAGCGGGAAGTCGGCAGAGACGGGATATGGTCGGCTCGCATATGGTTTTTATGATACCGCTATTTTTGCGCGCAGTGCATTTAAAGCCTTAGACGAACTTGGTTCCATCTACGGAAACGAAGTCTTTGATGTCATGGCCAGTCTATGGGGCTCTCGCATGATTCAACTATTCCGTTCGAGCATGAGAGTGACAGGAGCTGAGAAATTTCAGGAGGTTGAGGGGAAAGTTATCCTGGTCTTCAATCATAAGTCTCATTTGGACTTTGTCTTAAACTTTTTTGCCTTGTCCAAGGCGCGGCTTAAAAATGGCCAACCGTTGCGTCCGCGCTATATGGCCGCCAAAGATCATTTTGTTGATAACAAATTTATTTATGAAGGAATCGGCGTCGGACGTCTCATCGAAAATGTCGATATGGTCTTTGTAGATCGTACCGGTAAGGGAGCAGATGCCATCCAGCAGGCGGCGGATATCTTAACGCGTCGCGATGTTTCAATTGCGATGTATCCGCAAGGAACACGCGCTTATGGCAACATCGGTTCACATCGCGAGCGACGTGATGCCGGTTTTTATACCGCGGGATCAGCCAAGAGTCTGCGCAAAGAACTCGGGCATCTCAAAAAAGGCTGTGCTTTCTTGGCCTTGGATACGGCAATTGCTTTGCATAAACAGGGTAGTCAGGAACCGGTGAATCTGGTGTTCGTCGGTATCGAAGGCACAGCTGATCTCGTTCCGAAAGGGTCGATGAAAGTGAGGACGGAGTCTGAAGTTTCTTTTAATATAGGCAATATTGTACGGATTATGCCGGACGAAGTGGTTGACTACGCTAAGCCGGGACCAGAAGGACCGGTGACAGATGCGGAACGACGTTACCAGGACCGTGTGGGTCAGTTGATGCGCGTCATCAACGATGGCCTCATCCAGGCTCTCAACTTGCATACTGAATTGAGCGACCGCTTTATCTCGGATGTTCGCGAGCATAATCTCGTAGCGGCGGGGAGCTGGATGCAGATCAAGAATGCTTTGGTTTCATGGGACCAGCACGGTGAACTACTGCCTTTTCAAGTACTCGATCGCATCTATGCGCTCGATCCCAACTATCGTGATAAGTACTTGCAGCGTGCCGCGGAACTTTTCGTCCAAGAGACACCGGAGGCTGCTGACTTAGAGGCTCTCAACGGAGAGGTGATCGATTTCCTTCTCAAGACGCGAGGAAAGGTCATGAAGCGAGCGATGATGAGCGAGAAGAATCGCGAAAAGAAGCTGAAAAAAGCTTCCTAATTATTCCACAAATTCAGGAATGACATTTTCAGGAAGAATGCCTTTATTGAAGCCTTCATCGAGCAAGAGCTCAACAGCTTTCTTGCCCTTGTCTCCGTAGCCGAGCGTCCAGTGATTGACGTACATGGAGACGAAGGCGTCGGTTTGCTCTTCGTTCATGCCGCGGGCGAACTGACGGGCATAGGGAATCGACTCTTCTTTGTTGTTGAGGCCGAGCTGGATGCTTTCTTTGAGGAGTGCATCTAATTTTCTAATCAGTTCATCACCGAGGTCTTTGCGGATAATGTTGCAGCCTAATGGGAGGGGGAGTTGGGTCTGTTCGAACCACCACTCACCCATGTCCAGTAACTTGCGAAAGCCTTCGGCTTCGTAAGTGAGTTGCCCTTCATGGATGATGAGGCCGACGGGATATTCACCGGTTTGGACCTTGGTTAAAATCTGATCGAAAGGGACAACGTCATATTGAATGTTAGGTTCCCATAGTCGTAAGGCAAGTAGGGCCGTCGTCCACTCACCGGGGACGGCGACTTTCATTTTTCGTGCGTCATCAAGTGTTAAATTTTCACGCGCGACCAACATGGGGCCATATTGCTCACCGAAGCTGGCGCCACTCGACATGATCTTGTAGCGATCTCGAATATAAGGATAGGCGTGAAACGAAATCGCGCTGATCTCGTAGATGCCCTTCATGGCGGCCTGATTAAGGGTTTCAATGTCCGTCAGGGTGTGTTCGAGACGATAGCCGGGTAATGTGAGCCGGTCCGTTGCGAGGGCCCAGAACATGAAGGCATCGTCGGAATCGGGGCTGTGGGCGATTTTGATGAGTTGGTCGTCGCTCATGGAGGGGGGGTTAGACCATAGTGGATGGGAGTCGTCAAGTGGGCACATTTATGTCGGGTCCCTCTGGGCGGGTCCTGCCCTCCCGTGAGAGTTTGTGACTCCCTCGCCTCGCTGTGCTGGCTCGGTCTCGCTCGCAAAACTCTCACTCGGGTCACCCGCCACACTTGAACGCCGGGTGGTTCGAGCTTCCTTCGGACCGTCTGCATTTAGAGACGCAGCCGAAGGTTTGCGAAGAACCAGGACCCGGCGCAATTGAGCATGTCGATGTTCATAAGGGTATTGTAGAGAATAAAAACAGGAACTTGGCGACTAGTTCCCCAACGAAGATAAAAGCGACCCCGACGTACATGATGCCGGTAACGGATTGATTGCCATCCGCACGGGCTGAGGCCCAGGCGATATAAGCCGTTACTGCGGGAATCGCGAGGCCGACGATAATGCGTTGCCAAAAGAAGATGCCATACCCGCCCATTGACGTGAGTATCTTGATCGTTTCGTGATCCGGACCGGAGCCGGTGTAGAGCCAGAGCCACGTGACTCCGACAGTGAGTATTTTGAGAATCAGCGTGCCTCCCAGGATTACAGACGTACGGACAAGCAGCCGCTTCGGCATCACGCCGTTGATGAAATACCAGCGGCCGAAGATCATCCCGATGAGAAATCCCCCGAGCAATAACGCCGCAGTTACAAAATTAATGGGGATGAGCGCCGCAGGAACGGTCAAGGTCGATTCCTTGGGAATAAACAGCAGACTGTCAAAGGCGACGGCCGGCAATGCTAAGAACGAGGCACTGTTAAGCCACATTTTGATAGGTTTTGTTTGAGAGAAGCGTGTGCAGAGCCACGCGACAAAAGCTAATGCGGCAATGATTCCATAGAGACCGTTGACATAGGGATAAGAACTCAGGTGGCTACCGAATCCAAAATTTTCCGGCAGAGTGAAAGGGTGTTTCCAGCGCATGAAAAGAGCGGCAGTGATAAATGCGAAAGACAGAAATGAAATTGTTTTGAAGAACAATCGATCGACTTGGTCCTTCGGTAAAAAAAGGCAGAGAAACACCATGCCGCAGGCGCTTTGCAACAGAAAAAGATTGAGTATAAAGGTAATGCTCATGGCGGGCCTGGGGCTATCATGCCGTACTGAATATGTCTAGTGGGGTTGATTTCAGGCGATTCATGTGATTGCTTGCTCCTCCATGACGCCCATTGATCTCATTATTTTTGATTTGGACGGGACTCTCATCGATTCGAGGAAGGATATCGCCCATTGTGTCAACTGGGTGCTGGGTGATATGGGCCTTCCCGCTATTGATCACGAGACAATCTATTCTTATGTGGGCCACGGTGTTCGTGATCTGATGGCCGGCGCGTTGGAAGCCGCCCACGGCGATCACAGCTATGAACGTGCTTTGGAGCTGTTTGATAAACACTACACAGAACATTTGCTGGATCATACGGCTCTGTTTGAAGGAATGCCGGAAGTTTTGCAGCGCTTTCGCGACAAGGCAATGGCGGTAATTACTAATAAACCGCAGAAATATACGGATAGCATCATCTCTGGTCTTGGTTTGAATGATTATTTCAAAACCGTGCTGGGTCGCGAAGCATGCCCCAATCCTAAACCGCATCCGGAGCCTGTACTCAAGGTGTTGGAGTCACTACCTAACCGGAAAGAACGGAGCATCATTATTGGTGATACTGAAGTGGATATTGAGGCCGGTAAACAGGCGGGTATTTTGACCTGCGGCGTTCTCTTTGGTTTTGGCAAAGAAGAACTCGTGCGTGCTGCCGAACCCGATTATATTGTCGAGGATGTAAATGCTTTGATGGAATTGCTTGCATGAGGAGAGATGGCCAAGATCATTAAAAAGATATTTAATGGTCGCATTGTTGATCTTCGGATTGAACAGCATCGTTTGCCGAATGGCGTGACGCATGATTTCGAAATCGTACGTCATTTGCCGGCGGCAGCTGTCTTGCCTGTCATGGGAGATCAAATCCTTTTGATCAAACAGTATCGTCCGGCGATTGGTAAGCGTGTCTGGGAAATTCCTGCAGGCTTAGTTGAGGAGAGTGAAAGTCCTCTCAGCTGTGTGAAGCGGGAATTGAGAGAAGAGACCGGTTACCGGGGTGAGAATTTTCGTAAGCTAGGGATTATTTATTCAGCCTGCGGCTTTACGGATGAAAAGATTATCATTTATCAGTGCGATATAGGCGAGAAGGGCGATAATTCTCTTGAGCTGACGGAAGATATAACCGTTCACCTTCTTGTTGTGGATCAAGTTCGTGAGATGTTAGAGCAGGGTGAGATCAAGGATTCAAAGACGGTGATTGCCCTGCAGCATTACTTTTTGTCTCCTTGATTTTTATTCACGAGTATTAGAAACTCCCGCGCAAGATGGCAAAACAACTTAATAAATATAGTGCACGGATCACGCAGGACCGCGATCAACCCGCCTCGCAGGCAATGCTTTATGGCATTGGCCTTACCGAGGAAGATCTCGCCAAGCCTTTTGTGGGGGTTGCGAGTACCGGCTATGACGGGAATACCTGTAACATGCATCTCAATGGGTTGGCTAAGTTGGCCAAGGAAAGCTGCTTAGAAGCAGGGATGGTCGGACTCATCTTTCACACGATTGGGGTCAGTGACGGTATTTCAATGGGTACCGAGGGGATGAATTATTCACTGCAGTCCCGCGAGATTATAGCCGACTCCATTGAAACCGTGATGAACGCCCATTGGTATGATGCGAATATTTCCGTTGTCGGATGTGATAAAAACATGCCGGGCTCCGTGATTGCGATGGGGCGTCTCAACCGTCCAAGCATTATGATTTATGGCGGGACAATTAGTCCGGGAAAATTCCACGACAAGGTGCTTGATATCGTGTCGGCCTTTGAAGGTTTGGGTGAATTCGTGGGCGGTAAAATCGATGAACCCGAGCTTAAAGGCATTCTTAAAAATGCCTGTCCTGGTGCCGGGGCCTGCGGGGGGATGTACACAGCGAATACGATGGCATCGGCGATTGAAACACTCGGGATGAGTTTGCCGTATAGTTCTTCATATCCTGCAACGAGCGAAGAAAAGCTTGCAGAGTGTCGCCAGGTGGGGGCTGCTATTAGGAATTTACTTGAAAAGGACATTAAGCCCGCCGATATCATGACGCGCAAAGCCTTCGAAAATGCAATCACAATCGTGATGGCATTAGGTGGCTCAACAAACGCCGTATTACATCTAATTGC
The DNA here is from genome assembly GCA_965216315.1 of bacterium. GTDB lineage: Bacteria > UBA10199 > UBA10199 > 2-02-FULL-50-16 > JAJFLM01 > CBDCFN01. The sequence goes on from CBDCFN010000016.1 coordinate 487,437, forward strand.
GATGGCGAAGTCCGTCGATGTCCCGCTGACGATTGATGATTTCCAGGTGATCAGCGATAGAACGCCGTATATCGCTGATCTGAAACCGAGTGGCAAGTATGTGATGGAGGATCTCTGCCATGTCGGTGGAGTTCCAGCCGTTCAAAAATTGCTCCTTAAAGAAGGTTTGTTAGCGGGGGATTGCCTCACGGTGACGGGAAAGACCTTAGCTGAGAACTTAGAGTCACTGCCGGGTCTCAAGGAAGGGCAGCCCATTATCTTTCCGCTATCGCAGCCAATCAAGCCGAGCGGCCATCTGCAGATTTTGTATGGCAATATTGCCGAGCAGGGTGCGGTTGCTAAAATTACGGGTAAAGAGGGGACTGCTTTTACGGGCACAGCCCGTGTATTTGACAGCGAAGAAGAAGCGATCGAGGCGCTTGAGGCCAAGCAGATCAAGCCCGGCGACGTACTTGTCATTCGTTATGAAGGGCCGAAAGGGGGGCCGGGCATGAGTGAAATGCTTAAAGTGACGGCCGTCGTGATGGGGCTTGGGCTTGGCAAAGAAGTTGCGCTAATAACGGACGGTCGTTTTTCGGGTGGAACCCATGGTTTTGTTGTCGGCCACATAACGCCGGAGGCACAAGTGGGCGGTGTCATGGCAATTATTGAAGACGGAGATGAAATTACGATTGATGCGGAGCAGAGAGTGTTGAACCTCAATGTTTCGGCTGAGATTATTCAGGCCCGTTTTAATGATTGGAAGGCCCCACCGCTTAAGGTCAAGCGCGGCACACTTCACAAGTTCTTTAAAACTGTTGCTTCGGCGTCGGAAGGATGCGTGACGGATGCGTGACGATTGAGCTATTTGACTAAGAGTACTCCCATCGTGATTAAAAAGACGCCGATCACCCGACTCAGACTGAGTGGCTCCCCAAGAAACAAAACTGAATAGAATAATGTAAAGACGGGTGCGACGGCAACGAGCGGAACTACACGGGAAGCCAAGTCTCCTTGCAATACAGAAAAATATAACCATAGAAAAACCGTCGCCATCAGTGCCGGGATGACAATCCATAGATAGGTGCGGCCACTGAAATCGCCAAAGGAACGATATTGCCCGGTGAAAAAAGAGATCAGCAAGAGAAGAATGCAGATGAGACAGCTACGGATTGTGAAAACGGCTAGGGGGGACGCTTCTTTTAAGCTAAGCTTTTCAAAGATGGCTCCTAAGCCCATCATCGCGGCCACGATCAGTGGCAGGCCAATCTCTTTCATGGCATAGACTTTTCCGGCAACACCTTGAAAAGTCAAGGGAGTATAGGGACTTGGGCGTTGACTTTGAATCCGGGCTTGTGTACTTATGGACTCTCACGTCAGGCGTGAGTGCTTTTTGGGTTTCACGTCAGGCGTGAAACCATAATCGAGGAGGATGAAATGGCCTACGTTATTACCGAAAAATGCTTGGGAGAAAGATATGCAACATGCGTTGATGTCTGTCCGGTCAACTGCATTTATCCTGGTGATTACAAAGACGAAGTCTTCATGGTTATCGATCCGGAAATTTGTATCGATTGCGGCGCCTGTCTCCCGGAATGTCCGATTGAGGCCATTGTCGCCTCAGAAGATGAGTCGCCGGATTGGGCCAAGATCAATGCGGAGTTGACGCCTGCTTACAAGGACAATCCTCCCGTGGAGCCACGCCCGGCCAATGATCCGCCGCGGAAGCAGCATTAAATCTCGAATGAAATTGTGTAAATATTATTTCGGGGGGGCTTTCCCTCCTGATTCTATCTCGACCAATTGACTCATAAAGTGCGTATGCGCACCGGCAATAATCCTGGGGATAGATTTTGGATCAAGCACGCCAATGCCTTTTACGGGAAGAACAAGCTCCCAAACTTCTACTTGTGGATCATCACGTAGGATTTGCAGGTGATCTTCAATGCGGGCGCGACGCATCAAATCCGCGACATGACTTGACCACTTAAGAATATCGACAAACGGCAGGCGCCGAATCAGTTTGTTGCGAAATATCTTCCAGCCCGACACTTGTGGGAATAAATTGACAGCGAGAATAAAGAGTTTTTTTTGTTTCGTCAGTTGTTTCTTTTGATCGATCTTCCACTTGCGGTAAACACTGACAAGCGGGACCTCTTCGGCAGTGCCGCCGTCCACATAGATGCTGGAAGTCTTTCCTTTTTTGATGACGCGGGGGACATAAAGAATGGGGATTGAGCTTGAAGCGAGGACGGCATCGATGGCACTGACGCTGTGAATGAGTTCACCATAATCTTGTTTGCGTACTTTCAGCGGGGTAAGGACTTCATTGCGTTTGCGATGCAAGTTGTAAGCAATGCAGTAGAGAGGCTTCTCGACTTTTCTATCTTTGGCTAAACGGGTGACCGCATTTTGAATGACCTTTTGGATGTCCATAAAGCCTTTGAGTGCAAACGGGTTGGAAGGGAGCAACCATTCTACGGCTAAATTTTTCAGGACCTGTGCCTTTGATGGGGAAAGGATCATGTCATAACGCTCGTTGTAGAGATCATAGCCGTCGTGCTCCATGGCGTCCGGGCTGACCCCGAGGGCAAACATCAACGCGGCGATGGAGCCGCCGCTGCATCCCCACAGTTCATCGATATGTTCACGACCTTCTAGTAGATCGATTATTTTGAGGACCGCCGCATGAGCAAAGAGACGCAGGCCGCCGCCGCCGAGCGAGAGGACGAAACGCGTCGAAGGATCGGACATGCGCCGCCGGAGTTTTTTGAGTCGGTCGCGCGCCTGCGGGACCTTGGGGGGGCGCTGGGCAAGTCGCCAGCGATAATTGCGGCGGCCACCGGGTCGGTCTAGGATGAAGCTCTCCTTCAATTCTTCGTCGGTGCGCCCCAGATAGACCGGTGTGGGGATGCGTCCGGCCTGTTCCTCCGCCATGCAACGCGTCATAATCTCGTTTTGGACGTCCGGAGGGGGCAAACTGTGGAGGATTGCCTCAAAAGGAAAAATAATGCGGGTCGGTAGCGTGTCTTGGCTAAATACTCTAATTATATGAAATGATTCTGGAAACAGCTCCTGGAGTTGGCTGTGGCTGCGCTCGGAGAGAAACAGGCTGCCGTCGGCGGCGGGGTGAAAACGCCAATGATCTCGATAGCGCTTCTCGAGCGGTCTATCCGAGTTCAAACTGACCTGGTAGATTGTCCCCAACCAACTCAACTTATCAAAAAAAACCGCAAGGACAAAGGCTTGAAGCGGGTCTGAAAATTCGTTATTTTTTTAGAGAAAGGCAAAAAATAAATTTTTAATGATATCAATGAGTTACGATGATTTGCGAAGATTTGCTAAAATTGTTGGCAACCTGCAAATCGAAGGGGCCGATAACCCTATTAAGGAAACCACTGCGCCCAACGTGCGCGGATTGAACTGGAGAGACCGAGTTAGGTTATAAACAATGCCACCGATTCAGTTACAAATTGTAAATGGCTACGTTGTTGCGACGGGAGGAGGGATCAATTCAACCCTCTCGATGCCGTTGCGCACAGAAGATGCCGGCTTGTCGGCATCTCAGTTAGAGATCTCCAATTATTTTTCTAATGCCGATCTTATTGGCGCGGGTGCCAATCTTACCTCTAACAACTTAGGAGGTTCCGGGCTCACCGGTGATGTCGAAGATTATACCCTTCACGTCTGTACTGATGATGCGGATGTTCAGGCGCGGCAACGGGCCGCAATTTCCTCACAAATGGGAACGGACCCGAATGACGATTCGCAACGCGCGCGCCACGAGATGGCCCGCGTTATGTTGGAATCGCTGCCCGAGTCAGAGCGAGCAGATGTCCTGCGCGAACTTCTGAATGCTCCGGATATTATCGCCGCCAGACTCATAGTTCTAAGGGCGCTTCATGGCATTCATGAACTAATCGGACATACCGGTTGTAGTTGCCACGAGGATATTCAAGCGCTTGAGGCACAACAGCAGGTAGCGCAGAACCAGCAACAAAATGCTGTTCAAACGGTTCGTCAGCTGCAAAGAGATGGCGCGCTCGATGAGCAGTCACAACAGGTCGCCCAACAGTATATTGACAACCATCCGGATAGTAGTACGTCGGCTCAACTCCAGAGTGCCTTAAGCGGTGGTTCAGACTCTCAATCAGGAGGGGGTAGTGGTGACAGCGCCGCGGCCGGGGATTCCGGCAATAGCGGCGCCGGCAGCACAAATGATGGCGTGCCGGTTGCCTTTAACGGCTCCGATGCAACTCATTCCGATAATGGCTCTTCAGCTGGCGTTCAGACTGTCGGTTACGTCGTGGAGAATGAAGACGGATCTGTAAACGTCATCGGTGTTCAGTCTTCAACGACGGATGCCAGCGATGACCACGTGGTCGTTCCTCAGGGGTCGGGAAGCAATGGGAGCAATATAGTGATTGCCAGCTACAATAATGGCGGTCTTCCGACGGACCCGGCGGATATTTCGGTTGCCGGCGCGAATAATGTTTATGCGATTACCGTCGATCCAATCTCGCAGTCGGCCTTTCTCGTCAGTGCGGATGGGACTCATGCGGCAATTCCAAATGATGCTTCAAATCCGCTTGTTCAAGGCGGTCTCCAGTTAGTTGCAACCGATCATGGTGTTGCCATTAATGGTACGGATCATGATGATGATACGGACGGTGTCGTCTTGACGGCGTTTAATTCAGCCGACTCTGATCATAGCCACGCAGTGGGATTTCCTTTTGCCGGTATAGGCACCAGTCCCGTGCAGGGTGACAGCGATTCGCCTTTTGGCACCGGGAACGGATTCTCTTTTGCTGGCTTCGGTCGCAGCCGCTCCACGTCAGGGCTTGGTAGTTTTGGTGGTTTCTTTGGTTCGCCTAACGAATTTGTTGCGGGTAACTCAGTGACTCTGGCCCAGTTTAATCCCGCCTTCTTAGGCGTGGCGGCCGGCGTTGCCGGTGCCGGACAAACGATTCGAACGGTTGACGGCCAGGTAATGTTTGTACCCCATTCGGGCCGCTCCGCTCAGGGTCACAGCGTTGTGGCCTCCATCTCAGGTCGCGGTGATTCAGGTCATGGCCTGACGCGGGACGGTGGTGGCGGCAGTGGAGCCAGTGATGAAGGTGATGATGATCAACCTGATGATCAGCCGGCCTTGTTTCAATTTGACGATGATCTCCAAGACGGTGCGTCCGTCATCGCCTAATTGCCTAATTCTTCCGTTAATGCGCGACGCATGATTTCCACATCAGCAGCTTGTTTAAACCACAATCGAAACGCCTCGGCTCCTTGATAGAGTAACATTCCAAGCCCGCCATGAGTTGTATAGCCGGCCTGCTTTGCCTCATGTAGCAGTGGTGTCTCGGCAGGGGCATAGACGAGGTCCGAAACCAGAGCATGTTGGGGTAATTGGCTGAGATCCAACTGTTCAAAACGGGTTCCGCCGAGCCCGACGGCGGTGGCATTCAGTAAAAGATCACTTTTCTTGAGATACGCTGGCAATTGTTTCCATGCGACAAAAGAGATGCGATCCACGAACAATTTGCCCAGTTCGTTGCAAAGCGCTTCTGCTTTGTCAGGGCTGCGGTTAGCAATATAGAGCTGCTGAACGTCGTGCTCCAGTAACCCATAGGCGACCGCTCGCGCGGCGCCTCCGGCACCGAGGACGGTGACGACTTTGCCGTGTGGTTTCCATTGCTTCTCTTCTTGTAGGGAGCGAATATACCCGATGGCATCCGTATTATGGCCCGTCAATTGGCCTTGTACGTTGACGACAGTATTGACGGCTCCGATTGCTTCGGCTTCAGGTGATATCTCGTCCAAATAAGCCATAATGTCTTGCTTATGAGGAATAGTGATATTGAAGCCTAGAAAATTTTCGCGCCGGACTCTATCGACAAAGCTTGCTAGCTCATCGGCTTTGATGTGGAATGCTTTGTAAGTTGCATCAATTTCAGCCGCTTTGATTGCTGCCATTTGCATGACAGGTGATAAGGAGTGCTCAATAGGGTCTCCGATGACGCCGAGGACGTATGTCATGGTGAATGCCCCTGAAAATAGCGCCGCGCTCTCGAAATGTCTTTATTGATTTCTCCGATCAGTTCTTCAGGCGAATTGAAGGGTCGCTCAGGCCGGAGCCGTGCAACGAATTCCAAGCGCACTTCTTTATGGCTAATTTTTTTGTTGAAATTAAGCAGGTGAGTTTCTATGCGCAGCTCGCTCCCGTGGAATGTTGGCCGGGTTCCAATGTTTGTCACGCTGTTATAACGTCGGTTCCCCAGGCGGGCACGTGTTGCATAGACACCGTTCGCAGGGAGAAGTTCATTGTCTGTTTCAAGATTAGCAGTTGGAAACCCCATCTGGCGACCAAGCCCATCGCCTTTGACGATGCGACCATCGATAAAATACGGGCGTCCCAGCAATAAAACGGCGAGGTCGACGTTGCCGTCTTGAATTTGTTGCCGGATAACCGTGCTAGACACTAGATACCCATTGGTCAGGAAAGCATCTATGATGGTCACTTTGATTCCGTGTTTTTGACCGAGTTCCGACAATAGGGCCGTCGTACCTTTTCTTTCGCTTCCAAAAGTAAAGTCGTAGCCGACAATTACTTCTTGGGCGCGACATCTCTCGACAAGGATTTTATTGAAGAAGGATTCCGGTGTCAGGTTGCTGAAAGACTTATTAAATTTCTCAACGATACATATGTCGATGCCGCTGGCCTTTAATAGTTCCAGTTTTTGGCTTCGTGTATTTAAGAGTGGAGGGCATGCTTTAGGGAATAGAATGCGGACCGGATGGGGGTCAAAAGTGTAAACGACAGCCTTTTTTTTTAGCCGACGAGCCTGCGTGCGACATTTTTTGAGTAGGGATTGATGTCCTAGGTGGACACCATCAAAAACCCCCATAGTGACAACTGTATTTTTTAATTTACCTTCGGCCGGTTTGGATCCATTAAATACTTTCATCGAGTTTTCTAATCCTTTGGTCTCCATACAATCCAACGCTTGCGGGCAGTTAGGTCCTGCTTGTCTTTAACGATGACGTTGATTCGATTGAGTCCCGGCTCTAAGGGGACCGTTACATCAAAGGGGGCGGTGCTATTGGCCTCAGCACCGATTGATTCGTAGAAGACTTTATCGAAGTTAGCGAAGACGTATATTTCTTTAATTTTATCGTCGTCGGTGGCCATGCCGGAAAATTGGTATTTCTTCTTATCGCGCCAAAAAGGTTGCTCGGGAAGATCGACTTTCAGGTTTGGAGGCTCTTGCCATTGGCTCATCGGAGGAGAGTATTTATCTTTAGTTTCAGCCAGGATCAGCCGGTCATGTAATGAATAGCCGGTGTTCCTGTCCTCGATGGCGACTATCATGCGAGCTTCATTTAAGGGAAGGTCCGGTTTGAGGTGGATTGTCAGAGAGGCCTCGGTCGATTTTCCTGGCTCAATCGGATCCAATTTGGCGCGTCCCTTTTTAAGGATGACATGGCTTTTTTCTTGGTTGGCGAGATTAAGGACGGGTTCTTTAGCTGCCGCGGTGCCAATATTGCGAATGGAAAATACTAATTCAATATCCTGGCCCGGTTTAATTTCTTGTTTCGGGTTTTTGAGCGCCCACTGATAAGTAAAGCGCGGGTCTTTTGCCTCCTGAATGTCGATAGGTATTTCCGTTGTTTCAGGGACATGTCCGTGTAGCTCCTGGAATTTAATATTGATTGGAATTCTTTGCGCCGGAATTGTCGCTGGAATTTTTACGTCTACGGAACGTTGTTGTGATTCACCCGGATTGATGCGGCCTAGCGGAAATTCTAGGTCTGAAAATAATGGATTTTCACTCTCTGTAACGGCAAGGAGACGATAAAAGGGGCCGTTCCCATTATTCTTAACGGAAATATGGATCTTAATATCCTGATCGCCAACTAACGTTTTGATTTTTTTATCTTTTGAAGAAAACCAAAGTTTGAGATCCGCCTTCGGCTCACCTTTTTTTGGACCTTTTGACCAGTCAATATTCTCCTTTTTGAGGGCTTCAATGAGGACTTTGTCTTGTTCGGCTTCTATTTCGGAGATAATTTTTGAGACAGCTTTTAACTCCGATTCTTTGTTTGGTGATACGCCATGCCTGAGGATGCGTGTTGCTAATTCGACTGGATAATCATGTGAAAGTTGGACGGTGCCGGTAATGTTTTCAGGTTTTTCAGTTGTGTCTAGATAAGAGAGTTTAAACTTGGCTTCTTTGGGTTTATTGCCATCATCCTTTTTATCAAAACGTTTTTCCAGATCATGTTCGCGGCGTGCTTGGTTTTCTACAAGGTCGATCCTCTTGTCCGAGACCTGCTGTGGCATCATTAGGACATCGGGCATGATCCCAGCAGTTTGGACGTCCTCCGTGCCAGCCGCGAGATATTTGGCTATGGTGAGCTTTAAGGCAGAACCGTCTTTCAAATCGTAAAGCGTTTGGACAGTTCCCTTGCCAAAGGTGCGATTGCCTAAAATAATGGCTCGCCCATGCGATTGGATGGCCCCCGCAAGAATTTCGGAAGCCGAAGCACTGCCCTCGTTAACGAGGACAACGACAGGGATTGATTCGTAAACGTCGTTGCGACGCGCTCGATCTTCTTCGTGCAGCTGATTGCTGAGTCCAACTGTGCTAACGATAATACCATCTTCTAGAAAGGCATCAGCCATAGAAACCGATTGATCGAGTAGCCCTCCAGGATTGTTGCGCAGATCTAAAATGATTCCGTCCAGTCCTTTCGTACGGGAAGAGAGGCGGCGAAGGGAACGATGAAACTCTGAAAGAGTGTCTTCTTGAAAGTTCTTAATCTTGACTAAGGCAATTTTTTCATTTGGTAATAATTCAGCTTTAACAGAATCAATGGTGATAAGAGCTCGGCGAATCGTGAAACTTAAGGGGTCCGGGACGTTTTCGCGCTTGATGAGCACGGTGACTATTGTTCCGATTTTCCCACGCAACCTTTCGACGGCTTCAGTAAGCGTCATGTTGATAGTTGGTTCGTCTTCAATCTGAATAATGCGATCGGCAGCTTTAAGTCCTGCGCGGAAGGCGGGAGTTCCTTCCAGTGGAGAAATTACTGTAAGGTAGCCATCTCGAATGCCGATGGCGATACCGACTCCCCCAAAGTTACCGCTTGTGCCAATTTTAAATTCTGAATAAATTTTTGGACGCAGGAATGTACTGTGAGGGTCTAGGGCGGAAACAACGCCACCGATTAATAAATATTCAACGTTTTCTTCAGTCGTGTTTTCGTCGTCTTTAGGGAGATTGGCTTTAACAAAATCGACTATGTGTCCCAAGAAATTGGGAAGGTTTCTTAGCTCAAGTTCCGGAGGAACGTCGAAGCGCCGCGACTTGCCGGAGACCTCAATAATAACCTTGTCGTCACCTTTCCATCGCACCATGACGGGAGCCAGTCCTTGCTGCATGATATGAAGTGCCTTTTTAAGCATCTCCCGGTTGTCCAGTGTGTCTGGGGCGACGTAGTTGTTATGGATGTAGTAGGCCACTCGCTTAAGGACCCTGAGATTGTTTTGGGCCTGGCCGGTGGCATCCCAGCGGCGGGGAAGACGGTATTGGACATAAAGGTATGAGACCACGATGGCCACAATCACAACGAGCGTGGCGAAGAAGGTCTTTTTGACAAGTCGCATTATAAGCTCCGCAAATTCTCCATTATCATTTAACCCGACTAAATCATTTAAGATTTTGGGACAAGTTAAAAAAACGAATCTTGCAGATCCGGCATAGACTGATTTATGGTACACTGCCGGGAGTTGGCAAGGTGCCACCTCCCCCCCTAAGTTGGATCTTGATGTCGAATTGTAACTAAAGGAGCCGTAATTAATGAGGGACCGAACTCGCCTGGGAGCGGGTGGCTTTTGGATGTTAAGGGTACTGCTCGTTGGTGTGTTCAGTTGGTTGATGACCGGAGGATCGGCTCAAGCCACGATGACGCTGCCGATGCGGTTTGACGAAATTGTCCGGCAGTCAGGACAGGCATTTGTCGGGCGCTGTGTCTCCCTTGACTATGGGATCGATGAAAACGGGATCCCGGCGGCTTATATAGAATTTGAGGTGAGCCAGCCGATCAAAGGTGTTTCAACGGACCGGGTCACTTTGAAGCAGTATGGACTGATTCCCCAGCCTCAGGCTGACCATCTTCTGCCCGATGTTGGCTATTACGAGTCCGGTATCGTTTCTTTAAAGACGATGCAGGGTTCCGGCGGTTCCTATCGGATCGACGAAGAGCTCGTCTTATTCCTCTATCCGGCGAGCAAACTTGGGTTTAGCTCGCCGGTTGGTTTTGGCCAGGGTCTCTTCAGGGTGAGACGGACCCATGATGGGCGCGAGTATGTTGCCAATAGCTTTCAAAATGCTTTTCTCGGTCGTATCGGAAAACCCAATGCATCTGTTTCAGCCTATCAAAATAATCATTCTCAACTGACGAACGCATTAGAACTAGATTCTTTGCTCGAGTGGGCCTCACGTCTCCGGGAGGGGTCATGAAGCCCGTCTTGGTAAGAAGTATGTTGATTGTGGTTCTTATCTCAACGGTAGGTGCTGGGCCGATTCTTGTCGATACGGTGATTACGGGCGATGCCGTTGTTTGGAAAGATGGTCTTGTCACGTACAATCCTGAAACGACGACTGACGGGGTGGGAGGAGAACTTGGACGTTTAAGCAATGAAGAAGCACGCGGACTAATCACGGAAATTTTTGATAAATGGTCCAATGTCACCTTGCCGAGCGGCACTGTTGAGGTGAGCACTGTCAACTTGACGGTCGAAGAAGGTGCCAGCCTCGGCAATGTCGATACGAGCAATCTGAATGATCATTTTACTTACTGTCCGCCGACGGAATTCTGTCCCGATACTGATCCGCCTTTTATTCGCGGAAGTGCGCGTAGTGGAGAGAGTCCACTTTTATTTGATTCGGATGGGAGCCTGACCGATATGATACTCGGTTCGGGCGCCAGTAATAACATTCTTGGTTTTGCCGGCCCGCGAGTCGTTGCGCGCGAATCATCGAACCTTTTTATCGTTGAGGCGCAAGCCGTCTTGAATGGACGCTTTATTGATTGTGCTCCAGATGCCGATGCGGCGGATGCCTGTCAAACGCCTGAAGTTTCGGTTGATGCCTTCAAGGCCGTTGTATTCCATGAAATGGGACATTTCCTTGGATTGGATCACACGCAAGTCAACCTTGACCAGCTCAATGCCGCTTTATCGGGAGATTCAGCAGCTGCGAGTCACGTTGCGACTATGTCCGCGCTTTTTGTTGGGAAAGAGCAACTAGAACCGCACTATGATGATAAGGTAGCGATTAGTACGCTGTATCCGTCAGCGATTTTTTTGAGCGATTTTTGTGCAATTACCGGGACCGTGTTTCAGTCCAATGGGTTGACAGCCGTGCAAGGTGTTAACGTGATTGCACGCCATGTTGGTGATCCATTAGTTGAAGCCACAAGTTTTGTCTCCGGGTCGCTTTTTACCGGGTCGCAAGATTGTTCTGTTGCCACCGGGGGGTTCGTATTGCGAGGGATCCGGCCGCGTTCAAGTTATACGCTCGAAGTCGAGCCTATTTCACCGATATTTCAGGGTGGGTCGAGTGTGGAGCCCTGCGATCCGCCGCAAGCGGGTTTTGATGCTCAAGTCGCAACGGGGACGTTTTCATGTGAAAGTGGGGGGCAAGATGTTACGGTAGGAACGGCTCAGGGAACCGACTTTGTTACGACCAAAGGCCAAAGCGGTAGCGACGGATCAAGCGGAGCTGCGGGGGCAGGGAGCGGCTGTAGCTTGAATCCAGAGGGTCGTAGAAGTTCCTCTTTCCTTTTATTAGGGGTTCTTCTATTATTGTGGAGGTTACGAAGTCGGGTTTTCATAAAAAAAGAAATGGGGTGATGCTTGTGCGTCGTTTTCTAATTGTTGGAATAGCTATTTTAATAGTGAGTTTTTCTGTCGGTCAGTCCAAGGCAACTATGGTCCTGTCGGTTAATCTGGAACAGATGACTGAGACAGCGGACCGGATTTTTTTAGGGACCGTGCAGTCTGTCGAAGATGCCTATGATTCGGATGGGCGTTGGTGTCAATTTGTGACATTTTCCATCATTGAAACGTATAAAGGGAATCTTTCTTCAAATTTAAAGATCAAACAGGTTAATTCAAAACCAACAGATACGGACGATGAGACTATCGTGCGCAGCACGATGTTTCAGGGGGTTCCTCAGTATAAAGTAGGTGAGGAGGTCGTTGTTTTTCTTCACGGCGACAGTCCAATAGGTTTTACGAGTCCGGTTGGGCTCAGCCAGGGCGCGTTTCGGGTTGTCAAAGATGACAATGGCGGTAAGAAACTTGTGAATGGGGCCGGCAATTTAGGGCTCTTTAAGAAGATGAAGGCGACTCCCGCACTCAAGGCTCAGGGGATTGATTCAGTACGCTTCCAGGCATTGAGTACTTCACCTAAGGATCTTTACCTTGATCAAATGCGTTCGATGCTAAAGGCATTGACTCAAAAGAAAGCGGCAAAGGAGTAGCCCAACATGCGTATGAAGCCCATTTTTTCCTTATTTCTGCTCTTGGTTGCATTCCCTGTGACTGCCCTGGGATATGGTCCCAATGTTATTACCAGTAGTGGCATCGTGACATGGCAGCTGCCGGTCATTATTGATGTTGAGGGTGACCAGATAAAAAACTGTGATGGTGGCGCGACAGTTGATTTAAGTAATCACATCGCTAATGCGGCAAGTATTTGGACTGGAGCACCGGAAACAGGCTTAACGACACAAGTTCGTACTATCACGAGTGGCGGGAATCCACTGAGTGTTGACGAAACGAATTATTGCGACGTTATGTTTGATCAAGGCTCTTGTCAATTTGGGGGGAATCAAAGTGGTCCCGCCGACGGTGGTTTTAATCCCATTGTTTATGATGAAGACGGCGCGATTACTGACCTGTTCTTTGGTGTCAACGCCAAGCAAAGCACGCTGGGATTTGCCGGCATTGTCTTGCGTGAGACGGGATCACTCAATGCTGCCAAGGGTGAAGGCGTTATTAACCTTTTTTGCATGGATCCCTGTGCCGGCTCCTCTTGTACGGCGACTTTTTCTGCGAATGATGTCCTCGCCTTTGTTGTCCACGAACTTGGTCATTTTTTCGGCATGAATCATACTCAGGTCAACTTTGATCAAACTAATGAAAGCTTTACCTCGACAATGTTCGCCGTATTTGATCCGGATTCAGTAGCGGATATCACGACATTAGAACGCGATGACGAGGTTGGAATTGCTGATTTATATCCGAATGGAGGCAATGATCTTGACGATAATTTTTGCGCGGTGACGGGGACAGTTCTCGATGAAAACGGGGATGAGTTTCAGTGTGCTAATATCATTGTGCGTAATACGAATACGACTGGGAGTAAGAATCTTGCCGATGCCATAAGTTTTGTTTCGGGAGGAGATCGGGAAGGTGGCACTGCGGCGAGTGGGCGTGGGGCATTTACGGTGCGCGGTTTGGCCCCGGGGGAAACCTATCAAGTAACGGTCCAGCAAATTGATACGACCTTCCCGTTAAATGCTTCCTCTTCGGGTATTGTCCCGTGCAACGGAGGGAACGGAAATCCGACGCCTCCTGAGTTTACGTCGCAAACGCTGAGTGAAACGGTCACGTGCCAGGCGGCCGGTTCAAGTCTCGTTGCGGTTGGAAATAGCCAGCAGCTGACGGTCAGTGAAGGGGATACTATCACCCTTTCCGATATAACCCTCACAGACACGAATAAAAATGTGGCATCTGGAAGTGGGAGCGGCGGAATTGGTGGTGGCGGGAGTGCCGGTAGCAGTAGCGGCTGCAGCCTCATTCGCTGATATTGGGAAGAACTTTACAATTGGCCGGAGCTTTCCTAAGGTCCGGCTCCTATGAAAGCTCGGCAGACGCGTGAAATTTCCATTGGTCGGCATCGGCTCGGTGGATCCAATCCTATTCTAGTGCAATCCATGGCGGCGACGCCGACACGGGATGTTGCGGCGACGTTGCGGCAGGTTCACATTTTGGAGACCGCAGGTGCGGATCTGATCCGAATCGCTGTCGATACACCGCGCGATTTGGAGGCCTTGCGCGAAATTAGAGACCAGACTGAAGCGGCCCTGGTTGTCGACCTGCAAGAGAATTATCAGCTGGCTCAGGATGTAGCGCCTTTGGTCCAAAAGTTTCGTTACAACCCGGGCCATCTTCATCATCGCGAACGTGAGAAGACTATTGAGCAAAAAGTCGCCTGGTTGGCAGATGTGGCAACGAAACATAACTGTGCCATTCGTGTCGGTGTCAATTGCGGCTCGATCGATCCGAAGATACTTGAACGTTACCCGGATGATGATGACGCAGCTCTCGTAGCCTCCGCAACAGAACATTGTAATTTTTTGGATGAGATAGGGTTTAAAAATTATCTCGTTTCCTTGAAAGATTCGGATCCCAATACGGTTATTGAAGTCAATAAGCAGTTTGCCGCGGAGCGACCCGATGTCCCCCTGCATCTTGGTGTCACCGAGGCCGGGATGCCACCTGAAGGCGTGATAAAAACACGTATTGCGTTTGAGCAGCTACTGTCTCGTGGAATTGGCGATACCGTTCGGGTTTCGCTGACAGTTCCTTTTGATGACAAGGGTCAGGAAATCGAAGTCGCTCGTGAAATCATCGATGACATTGAGCATGGCCGGTTTCGTTCGGTCCCTGTCTTTGAGAATAATGGGCTTAATATTATTTCCTGCCCTTCTTGCTCACGGGTTGAAAATGAGAAATTTGTGGAGCTGGCTCAGGAAGTCAAAAAGGTGACCGAGTATGCCAAGGACCATGATTTGACTATCGCTGTTATGGGCTGTCGCGTGAATGGTCCCGGCGAGACGGATGACGCGGATCTGGGTCTCTGGTGTGCACCGACGGTAGTCAATCTGAAGAAAAAGGAAGATTTGATTGGAACTTTTTCTTATGAAGAGATAATTCCTCGTTTGAAAAAGGAACTCGACAACCTCATTAATAATACACAATAAGGCGTACCTAATTGTATGCGCTTTAGCCAATCTCTTATAGTAACCCGCCGCGACGCTCCGGCGGATGCCGAAACAATCTCCCATCAGCTGATGGTGCGGGCGGGTTTTATTCGTAAGCTGGCGTCCGGGATTTATACTTATTTGCCGCTTTGTCTGCGGACGTTACGCAAGATTGAGCAAATCATCCGTGAAGAGTTGAATGCTGCGGGGGCACAAGAATTACTGATGCCTGTCGTGATGCCGGCGAGTCTCTGGAAAGAATCCGAGCGCTGGGATTTTTATGGGAAAGAATTGCTCCGCTTCAAAGATCGCAAGGACAATGATTTTTGTCTTGGACCGACACACGAAGAAGCGATTACAGATCTGGTTCGCAATGACGTCAAATCATATCGCCAATTACCGCTTAACCTTTATCAAATTCAGACGAAGTTTCGCGATGAAATCCGGCCGCGTTTTGGCCTGATGCGGGGGCGCGAGTTCATCATGAAAGACGGTTATAGCTTTGATGCGAATGAGGAGACCGCTCGAGTGACGTATCAGAAAATGTATGATGCTTATATGCGGATCTTTGAGCGCTGCGGTCTTGAATTTCGTCCCGTCGATGCGATGACGGGGGCTATCGGTGGGTCTTTGAGTCATGAATTTCAAGTCCTGGCCGAGACGGGAGAGGATCCCATCCTGGCGAGTTCGGAGACCGACTATGCGGCGAATATCGAGAAGGCACCGTTGGACCCGACAGTTGATTTAGAGAGCGTATCAATGGAGTCGGGTCGGAATGAAAAGGTTGAGACGCCGAAGTTAACGAGTGTCGAGGAGGTAGCCTCATTTCTCGGTGTCGGACAGGATGGCCTCGTGAAAACCCTCGTTTTTGAGACCGATGCGGGGCCAATTGCGGCACTAGTCCGCGGCGATCAAGAGCTCGTTGAAGAAAAGCTCAAATTGGTTAGTGGTGTCGAACAACTCGTGATGGCCTCCGAAAAAACGATCCATGATATTGGCAGTGCTGTGGGTTTTACGGGTCCGCTGGGTCTGAAGATTCCGGTTTATGCGGATTACGGGGTGGCGGCGATGAAGGATTTCGTAGTCGGCGCGAATGAAAGAGATGTGCACCTCAAGAACGTGAATTTAGGTGATTTTGAAGTGAAGGGTTTCTTCGATCTCAGGCGAGCCGTCGCTGGGGATCCTTGTCCTGAAGGCGGTGTTTATGAAGGATTCCGTGGCATTGAAGTAGGCCATGTCTTTTATCTCGGTGACAAATACTCGCGCTCCATGAAGGCCGTTTTCTTGGATGAGCAAGGGAAAGAACAGTACATGGTCATGGGTTGTTATGGTATCGGTGTGGGTCGAACCGCGGCAGCGGCGATTGAGCAGAATCATGATGAGTCGGGAATCATTTGGCCGCGCAGTATTGCTCCCTACGAAGTGGTTCTGATTTCGCTGAAGGTGGAAGATGCCGAGGTCGCACGCGTTTCTAAGGAGCTTTATCAGCGCTTGCAAACTGCGGGAGTCGAAATCATTTGGGATGATCGTAAAGAATCTCCAGGGGTTAAGTTTAAAGATGCGGATTTGATTGGATTTCCATTTCAAATCGTCGTAGGGGTGCGAGGTCTTCAGGATAAGCAGGTAGAGATCAAGAATCGCCAGACGGGCGAGAAGGTTTCCGTGGCCCTGGACCAGGTTGAAACCGCAGTGAAGCAGCGGTTGGAGGAGTAAGTATTATGCGAAGTGAAAAATTAATTGTCGCCCTCGATTTCTCCAAAGAATCGGATGCCAAGGCGATGGTGCGGACTCTCAAAAAAGACGTAACGCTTTTTAAGATAGGTCTTCAGCTCTTTACAAAAGCAGGGCCGGCAATCATTAAGGCTGTGCAAAAAGGAGATCATAAAGTTTTTCTCGACCTCAAGTTTCACGATATTCCGCACACGGTGGCCAAATCAGTGATGGAAGCGACACAGCACGGTGTCTATATGCTCACGGTCCACGCGATGGGTGGCAAGGAAATGATGGAGCGGGCGGTCGAGGCGGCGAATGACGCGGCCGAACAGCTGGGATTGATTCGACCGAAGATCGTTGCGGTGACGGTACCTACGAGTCGCCAAGATGTCGGCGAATTGGGGATTCAGGCCTCCGTTGAAGATACGGTTGTCAAGTTAGCCAAGCTGGCGCATGAGGCCGGATGTGATGGCGTGGTCTGTTCGCCACGTGAGATCAACGTGATACGAGCGGCCTGTGGGCCGGACTTTCTCATTGTAACGCCAGGGATTCGGCTTGGCGATGAAGAGGCCGATGATCAAAAGCGAGTGGACACGCCGAAAGCCGCCTTTGAAGCGGGTGCGAATTACATTGTGGTGGGGCGCCCCATTCTCAGGGCTTCGGATCCGGTGCGGGCGGTGCAAAAGATAAACGCGTCCGTCCATGGTCTCGATCCTCATCTCGTGGCTGAGTCGGCTCCGGAAGAGGCCCCTCCACCTGAAGAGCCTGCGCCAGAAGTGACGGCCGAGCCAACGCCCGAGTCCGCACCTGAACCCGCACTCGAGAAACCGGTAGAAGAAGTCACCGTAGCGCCTGCTGTTGAGGCAGGCGATGAAAACGAAGCCACCCTTAAGCTAGCGGAAGAGGCGGCGGAGGCACCGGAAACTGCGGAACCATCGATTGCAGCGTCACCGGAGCCAGCGGCGGAACCGGTGGATGAGGGTGGCGAGACGCCGACAGGCAGCTGAGGAGAAGAGACCCCGTTTTTGGGTCTCGGCCCCTGTTAAGCACGTTCAAGTAGGCCGGGTGTTCCGGAACAGTTTCTTGAAAAATTTAATAATATCAAATAGTTAAATAATCTCCCTCTCTTGGGCCTATATGGCAGCTTATTTGCTTTACTTAGGGGTATGGATTTTCTGCGCCCCATCGCTGAGGAACAAGAGAGGCAGCCGGTCCCCGCCCTGAGCCCGGATGAAGCGGTCCAGCTCAGCACAGAGGTTCTGAGCCTCAAGCTTCAGCTAACGCAGGCGGCTATGTGCCACGAATATGCGCGCATGGAGTATGAGCGGTCGGTTTGTGTTATCCGACGGGGTGAACTCCTCGACGAAATGGAGATGTATCACGGTGACTACCTCGAGGCGCGAGCACGGCTCGGCCACTGCAATCCGGCTCTCTTGTCTGAGTTAGAGTTGGAGATCCGTAGCCAAAAGACCCTTGTCTTTGGCTCACTTCATTCGTAATAGGGGCTCGCGTCGCCCCCTCCACCGGCAAAGCCGGACGGAGCCTCCCCCTCTCACTCGCGTTGCTCGTTATTGACCAACATGTTATGCGACTTGGATGCCCACGTATCTCGCAGGTCGCCATGCGGTTTTCCACGCCGTGAAGGCGGGACGACGTCCCGTGCGGACGATTTATTTGCAGGCAGGAATCAACGAGCGCGAAGTCCGGCCTTTACTTGAATTGGCGCGGAGCCAGGGGATTCCCGTCGAGACAGTGCCCAAGGACTTTTTTGCGCGTCATTTGTCGGTGGAGACTCATCAGGGGGTCGCGGCGGCGGCTGAGGAGTTGCCGGTCATCGATCTGGAAGCCCTATTGGCAAAGCTGCCGAGTGAGGCTCCTCAGCGGCTCCTGCTGCTGGATAGCGTCGAGGACCCCCATAATTTCGGGGCGCTGATGCGCTCGGCTCTTTCTTTCGGGTTTCAAGGGGTCATCTGGCCGCGGCGGCGGAGTGCGCCCCTTAGTGCGGTGGCCGTCAAGGCGGCCGCCGGCGCGGCCGAATATCTCCACTTAGTGCGCGTCGGCAATCTCAATCAAGCCATGGAGGCCCTCAAGGCACGACAATACTGGATCTATGGAAGCGTCGCTGAAGGGGGGCAAGACCCGCAAAGCGAGGATTTTCCTCGCTCCGCCGCTCTCGTTATAGGTTCAGAAGGACGCGGCCTCCATCGCCTGGTCCAGGAACGCTGTGATGCCCTATTGACGATACCCTGCGAGGGACCCCTTGAGTCACTTAATGCCTCCGTCGCGGGGGCCCTGCTCATGGCGGCGATGCGCTCGCAAAATCACTCGACTTAGGTCTCCAAAGTGTCTAGAATTCCTTGACAAAATCTTTGGAACTCAATTAAAACCCCTAAACCTTTTCGGTCTGAGGTCTGATTCAGTAGAGAAAGAAGAATTCCTTAATAATATCCACTGGTTAAGCTGGTCGGAAGGAGCTCTTTTTTTGCTGAAATTTTGTGCATTGGGTTGAGTGAAAAGGATCGAGACGATGGCATTTTGGCTTGGCCGACGTAGCTCAGTTGGTAGAGCAACTGATTTGTAATCAGTAGGTCGCCGGTTCGACCCCGGCCGTCGGCTCACATTTCGCGAAGTGAAAGCGCAGCTTCCACTTCGCTTGAGTTAAGGGGAAGAAAGACTCTCTCCCTTAACAACCCCCCATCGTGAGTGGGGAGTACAATTTGGGTTTTTAAATTTGGCTGGCCGGCCGCACGGGAGAGTGCGGCTTCGGTTCGGCCCCGTTCTTTTTAAATTGGGTACTTTTAGGGGGGGGAAATAACCGCTTCCACAGATGAGGGATTGTTAAGGGAGAGAGCGGTATCTCTCCCTTGACTAAAGTCAAACGGAAGCTGTGCTTTCGTTTGGCGCGAAGGAGAGATGCCCGAGTGGCTAAAGGGGGCAGGCTGTAAACCTGCTGGCTTCGGCCTACGGTGGTTCGAATCCACCTCTCTCCACGCGGGAGTAGCTCAGTTGGCTAGAGCATCAGCCTTCCAAGCTGAGGGTCGCGGGTTCGAGCCCCGTCTCCCGCTCGCCCGCGTAGCTCAGTTGGTAGAGCACTTCCATGGTAAGGAAGGGGTCAGCGGTTCGAGTCCGCTCGCGGGCTCAGTGATTTTTTAAATTGAGGTGAGGACTAAATTTAATTTCTGAAGGAGAGATCCCATGTCGAAAGAAAAATTTGAGAGAACAAAGCCACACGTCAACGTTGGAACGATTGGTCACGTTGACCACGGCAAGACAACATTGACGGCCGCGATCACGAAGGTGCTGGCGGAAAGAGGCGGAGCGGATTTCAAGGCATTCGACGCGATTGATAACGCCCCGGAAGAAAAAGAGCGCGGGATCACGATTGCGACCTCGCACGTGGAGTACGAATCGGAGAATCGCCATTACGCGCACGTCGACTGTCCGGGCCATGCGGATTACGTCAAGAACATGATCACGGGAGCGGCGCAGATGGACGGCGCCATTCTGGTGGTCAGTGCAGCGGATGGTCCGATGCCGCAGACCCGTGAGCACGTGTTGTTGGCGCGTCAGGTGAACGTGCCGTCGATCGTGGTGTTCTTAAACAAATGCGACATGGTCGATGATGCGGAATTATTGGAGCTGGTTGAGTTGGAAGTCCGCGAATTGTTGTCGAAATATGAATATCCCGGAGATGATATTCCGATCGTGAAGGGTTCCGCCCTTAAGGCATTGGAAGGCGATAAGGGTGAGTTTGGTGAAGAGGCGATCCTGAAGCTGATGGAAGCGCTGGACACGAACATTCCTGAGCCGGAGCGTCCCTTGGATCGCCCGTTCTTGATGCCGGTGGAAGACGTGTTCTCGATTTCGGGGCGCGGAACCGTGGCGACCGGCCGGGTGGAGCAAGGCAAGGTGAAGGTTGGTGAAGAGATTGAATTGGTGGGGATCAAGGATACCTCGAAGACGACGGTCACCGGAGTCGAGATGTTCCGCAAGCTGCTGGACGAAGGGCAGGCCGGAGACAACGTTGGTATCTTGCTGCGTGGCTTAAAGCGCGAAGAAGTGGAGCGCGGCCAGGTCTTGGCAGCGCCGGGCAGCATCACACCGCACAAGAAGTTTAAGGCGGAACTATATGTGTTGTCGAAGGAAGAAGGGGGTCGTCATACGCCGTTTTTCAATGGATATCGTCCGCAGTTTTATTTTCGGACGACGGACGTGACGGGTAATGTGACGTTGCCGAAGGATGTGGAGATGGTGATGCCTGGAGACAACGTGGCGGTGGATGTTGAGTTGATCACGCCGATTGCGATGGACAAGGAATTGCGATTTGCGATCCGTGAAGGTGGCCGGACGGTTGGTGCCGGTGTTGTAACGGAGATCACCGAGTAGGGCAGTTATGAGAATTATAATCCAACTCGAATGCACGGAGTGTAAACGACGCAATTATTCGACGAAAAAGAATAAGCGCACCACGCCGGACCGTATTGAAATTAAGAAGTATTGTCCGACATGCCGTAAGCACATTGTGCATAAGGAGACGAAGTAAAGAGACCCTGCTCCCTGTAGGGGAGTAGCTCAATTGGTAGAGCACCGGTCTCCAAAACCGGGGGTTGCAGGTTCGATCCCTGTCTCCCCTGCAGAGGGCAGGGGGAATGAGAAAAGGATGCAGTCACAGAAGATAGTCAATTTATCACTGGTTCTTGCGGGAATCGGAGTCTTTTTATTCTTCAGTAATGCTTTTTCAGCGCTCTGGAGTCTAGCAAGTCTGCCGCGCATGCCCGAGTGGATTGTTACGCCTCCCGACATTCTGAGTTTTGTTGTGGTGGCGGCTGCAGGAATCATTGTCCGGCGACATAATAAGGCGAATACATTTTTGAATGAGGTAACCGTTGAGCTCTCAAAAGTGACCTGGCCTGACAACAAGGAAACCGTCATTTCTACCGGTGTTAGCTGTGTGTTGGTTGTCATTTGTTCGGTGATCTTGTTCGGATTTGACAGTCTCTGGGGCGTGATCATGCGAGGGATCTTTTCGATATGAGTGAAGAGCATAAGTGGTATGTCGTACATACCTATTCCGGTTTTGAGCAGAAGGCCAAGATGGCTTTGGAGGAAAAAATTAAGTCGGCCAAGATGGACGAGATGTTCTCAGATATTTTGGTCCCTTCGGAATCATTGGTGGAGATCAAAAAAGGGGTCAAGAAGACGACAAGCCGTAAATTTTTTCCGGGGTACATGCTCGTTAAGATGGAGCTCAACGATTATACCTGGCACCTCGTAAAGAGTGTGCCAAAGGTAACTGGTTTTGTCGGGACGTCTCAGCGACCCCCGAGCGTTCCCGATGAAGAAGTGGAAAGAATTACGACGCAGATTAGCGAAGGGACATTAAAGCCGAAACCGAAAATAAGTTTTGAAAAGGGTGAGAGTATCAGGGTGATCGATGGCCCATTCACCAATTTTAACGGGATTGTTGATGAGGTGAAGCCCGAAAAAGGCAAGGTAAAGGTCTTAGTAAGTATTTTTGGGCGTTCCACGCCGGTGGAACTCGATTTTATGCAGCTAGAAAAAAATTAACGGAGTTTAGTCAAGCTTTAAGCTGTGCTTGAAGCGCGAAACAAATTCGTAGCGTAGCGAAGAAGTTGTGGAGTAAAAAGATGGCACCCCCGAAGAAAGTCATGTCTTACATTAAATTGCAGTGTCCTGGCGGACAGGCTAATCCGTCCCCACCGGTTGGTCCGGCCCTAGGCCAACATGGCGTCAATATCATGGAGTTTTGCAAGGCCTTCAATGCAAAGACGCAAGATCAGCAAGGGACGATTTTCCCTGTTGTCATCACAGTATACGCAGATCGTTCGTTTACGTTTATTGTAAAGTCTCCACCGGCCAGTGTTTTGTTGATGAAAGCTCTCAAGGTCAAGAAGGGGTCCGGTACTCCCAATAAGAATAAAATTGGCAAGGTGACGCGTAAGCAGATCGAGGAAATAGTCGAAATAAAAAAGGACGATCTTAATGCCCGAGATGTGGATGCGGCCGCCAAGATTATTGAAGGGACGGCGCGCAGCATGGGGATAGAGGTGGCAGGATAATGGGAAAAAAGTACGCAGTAGCGGCAGAAAAAGTCGATCGTAACATCACCTATAGCTTAGAAGATGGGCTTAAGCTGGTTACGGAAACGAATGTTGCTAAGTTTGACGAGAGCGTCGATGTTGTTATCCGCTTGGGTGTTGATGCGCGCAAATCTGACCAGATGGTTCGTGGAGCCGTGACATTGCCGCAGGGTCTCGGCAAAGAAGTTCGCGTGGTTGTTTTTGCAAAAGGTGAAGCCGGAAATCAGGCAAGTGCTGCAGGCGCCGAGCATGTTGGGGTCGAGGATCTTGTCGAAAAGATTAATGGTGGTTGGACTGATTTTGATCGGGTGATTGCCACTCCGGACCTGATGGCTCAGGTCAGTAAGTTAGGTCGCGTCTTGGGGCCGCGGGGTTTGATGCCTAATCCGAAGACGGGGACCGTGACGACGGATGTCGAAAAGGCCGTCAAGGAGGCTAAGCAAGGTAAGGTCCAGTTTAAAATCGATAAGGCGGGACTCGTGCACGCTTCAATTGGCAAAGTTAGTTTTGGCGGCGAGCGACTTAAAGAAAACCTCCATGCCTTGGTCGATGCACTGAAGCGGGCAAAGCCTGCGACAGCCAAGGGAGTTTATATTAGGAAAGTGTCGGTATCGACGACAATGGGTCCGGGGATTACGTTGGATCGAAGTGTTTTCTAGGATGGGCGGAGACGGATATGAATCGAACTGAAAAACAAGCGAAGGTAGCGGAGCTTCAAGATCAATATAAAGCCGCGGCGGCGATCTTTTTGAGTGACTATCGTGGATTGACGGTCGCTGAAATGACCGAAATTCGTGATGAACTGATGAAAGTTCAATCACGGATGCAGGTCGTGAAAAATCGTTTAATGAAACGAGCCCTGGCGGATGCCTCTGTTTCGGAATTGGATGAGCATTTAACGGGGCCAACAGCGATTGCTTTTGTTGATGAAGATCCTGTCGGAGCGGCCAAGGTGCTGGCCAAATTCCAGAAAGAGTTTGAGGCTCTAGAGATTAGAGCGGGGGTCATGAAGGGTGAGGTTATCGATGCCAAGCAAATCGAAGCCCTTTCAAAGCTGCCTTCAAGAGAAGAGCTTTATGCAAAATTATTGGGAACTTTGTCAGCCCCGGCGAGCAATATGGTTCGGGTCTTACAAGGTAATGCTGAAAAATTAGTAAGAGTTCTCGCCGCCGTGCGAGACACAAAGGAATAGGAAGTTTTAGGAGGAAATTATGGCTACGGTATCTCGTGAAGACATCGTTGAATCACTAAAGGCCATGCCGCTTCTCGAAGTGGCCGAGCTGGTCAAAGAACTCGAAGACGTTTTTGGCGTTTCTGCAGCGGCTCCCGTTGCGGTAGCTGCTGCGGCTGCGGGTGGTGAAGCAGCGGCTGAGGAAAAGGATTCTTTCGACGTTGTATTAGCTGCTGCGGGCGACAATAAGATCGGAGCGATCAAAGAAGTTCGTGCGATTACAGGACTTGGTCTCAAAGAAGCTAAGGATCTGGTTGAAGGAGCACCTAAGGCAATTAAAGAAGGTGTGCCGAAGGAAGAGGCGGAAAAACTTAAAGAGCAGCTCGAAAAGGCTGGCGCAAAGGTCGAGCTTAAGTAGGAGTGCCTACTTTATTGAGGGTTCCTCAAAAGGGTTCCCGGTCTGTTCTTGAGAAAATGAGTAGCGACAAGGGGCGCACGTGCGCCCTAGCGCTGTTTGAATGTAATTAAAGAGAGGTCTTTATGCCCGTCGACATCAAGGAACGCATTTATTTTAGGGACTTTGGGATGATTGAGGGGATGCCGGTCCCTAATCTGATCGATATCCAGAGAGAGTCCTTTAGAAAGTTTCTGCAGGCAGACGTGGAAGCTGAAAAACGCGAACCAATTGGATTGCAAGGTGTTTTTCAATCGGTTTTTCCAATCAAGGATTTCAATAATACGGCGAGCCTTGAATTTATTTCCTATCATTTGGGTCAACCTAAATATGATGTCGTCGAATGTCGTCAGCGTGGCATGACCTTTGCTGCACCTGTCAGAGTCGTTGTGCGCCTGGTTGTGTGGGATGTCGACCCTGACACTCAAGTGCAATCGATTCGCGACGTCAAAGAACAGGAAGTTTATTTTGGCGAAATTCCATTAATGACGGATCATGGGACCTTTATTATTAATGGGACTGAACGCGTCATTGTCAGCCAATTGCATCGTTCGCCTGGTATCTTCTTTGAGCATGATAAAGGGAAAACACATTCGTCTGGAAAGCTTTTGTATTCGGCGCGAGTCATCCCTTATCGGGGAAGCTGGCTTGATTTAGAATTTGATCCCAAAGATATTTTGCATGTTCGTATTGATCGCCGCCGCAAGTTTCCTGCGACAATACTTTTAAAGGCGCTTGGCTATTCAGGTAAAGAGCAGCTTGCCTATTATTATAAATACGAAACCTACACCTATGAAGGACGAAAGTATTCCAAAGATGTCGTTCTTGATGTTCTGCCGTTTCAACGCGCGTCCCAGGATATAAAGGATCCGAAAGCAAAAGAAGTAGTCGTCAAGGCGGGTCGGAAGTTTACGAGGCCAGTACTTAAAAAGATTCAAGAGGCTAAAGTTAAGAGCATTCCGGTTGATTCAGCTGAGATGATCGATCGAATTGTGGCAAAAGACCTCGTTAATAAGAGTACGGGTGAAGTTATTGTTGAGGCTGGTCAGCCTTTGACTGAGGAGAAACTTGATGAAGTTCGGCAGGCGAAGATTCAAGAGATTCCTCTCTACTTTATCGATAATTTAAATGTTGGGCCGTACATTTTAAGTACTCTTCAGGCTGATAAGACAGAGTCTCAGGACGAAGCGGTTATGGAAATATACCGGCGCTTGCGTCCAGGTGAGCCGCCAACACCTGAGTCGGCGTTGACCTTCTTCAATAATCTTTTCTTCAATTCGGATCGCTATGACTTATCCAGGGTTGGTCGTCTTAAGATGAACCATAAGTTCGGTTATGATTTGCCTCTTGATGTTACGACTCTGCGCAAAGAAGATATTCTCGATACGGTTCGGTATTTATGTGATCTCAAAGACGGGCGTCGTCAGGTTGACGATATCGATCACTTAGGAAATAGGCGCGTTCGTTCCGTTGGTGAATTGCTGGAAAATCAGTATCGCGTTGGATTGGTGCGCATGGAGCGGGCGATTAAAGAGCGTATGAGCCTGCAAGATGTTGAGACGTTGATGCCCAATGATCTCATTAATCCGAAGCCGGTGTCCGCGGTTGTAAAAGAATTTTTTGGCTCGAGCCAGCTTTCACAATTTATGGATCAGACGAATCCTTTGTCAGAGGTGACGCATAAGCGGCGTCTCTCCGCATTAGGTCCGGGTGGCTTGACGCGTGAACGTGCCGGCTTTGAAGTGCGGGATGTTCATACAACTCACTATGGGCGC
This sequence comes from bacterium, assembly GCA_965216315.1. Classification (GTDB taxonomy): domain Bacteria; phylum UBA10199; class UBA10199; order 2-02-FULL-50-16; family JAJFLM01; genus CBDCFN01. The sequence goes on from CBDCFN010000016.1 coordinate 513,684, forward strand.
ATTTGTCCGATTGAAACTCCTGAAGGTCCGAATATCGGACTGATATCTTCGTTGGCGACTTTTGCCCGGATTAATGAATTTGGTTTTATTGAGACGCCTTATCGTAAAGTCGAGAAAGGTCGCGTGTCGGATGACGTTCAGTACTATTCAGCGTTGGAAGAGGAAAATCATACGATTGCGCAGGCCAATGCGAAGCTCGACAACAAAGGGCGTTTCGTCAATGAGCGCGTTGGGGCGCGGATGAGCGGTGACTTTCAGATGATACCTAATGCAGAAATTGATTTGATGGATGTATCGCCTAATCAATTGGTTAGTGTCGCGGCATCCATGATACCGTTTTTGGAACATGACGATGCCAACCGCGCCTTGATGGGGTCGAACATGCAGCGGCAGGCGGTTCCACTTTTAAAAACGGCGGCTCCTTTAGTCGGTACGGGGGTCGAGAATAAAGTTGCTAAGGATTCAGGCGTTACTATTGTTGCGAAGCGTAAAGGAACAGTGATTAGCGTTGATGCAAGTCGAATCGTTATTAAGGCGGATAAGGGCCGTAAAAAAGGCGGTGCAAGCGAAGTCGATATCTACAATCTGACTAAGTATAGACGGTCTAACCAAAATACGTGTGTCAATCAAAAGCCTATTGTTCGCGAGGGTGATAAAGTAGAAGCAGGTGATATTGTTGCTGATGGTCCGGCCACGGATCGTGGAACATTGGCGCTGGGACAAAATGTCCTCGTCGCTTTCATGTTGTGGAATGGTTACAACTTTGAGGATTCGATACTGGTTAGCGAACGGCTGGTTAAGGACGATATATTTACTTCCATTCATATTGAGGAATTTGAGTGTATTGCGCGCGACACCAAACTTGGTCGTGAGGAAATCACAAGGGATATACCGAATGTCGGTGATGAAGCTTTAGCTGATCTTGATGACAGTGGGATTGTTAGGATCGGTGCTGAAGTAAAGGCAACAGATATTCTTGTTGGTAAGATTACACCGAAAGGCGAGACTCAGCTATCACCTGAGGAGAAATTGCTACGGGCAATTTTTGGTGAAAAGGCAGGCGATGTTAAAGACACTTCTTTGCGTGTTCCTCCGGGTGTAACCGGGACGGTTATCAGCGCTCAGGTTTTCTCACGCGAAGGCGCCGAGTTGGATGAACGTGCCAAGGCGATCCAAGAAAAAGAGACCAAGAAACTTCTTAAGGATCGTGATGATGAAATCTCTATTATTCGTGACAGTGTGCGTAAAAAACTTGCGTCGCTCTTGTCAGGAAAAACCAATACTTCAAAAGTCATGGATGATGATGGGGATAAAGTCCTTTTAGCTAAAGACAAGAAAATAGCAGACAGTGACCTTAAAGGTATTCCCGTAGAGCGCTGGGCTGAAATTTCCGTCGGAGATGAGGATACAGAGCAAGAGGCACAGGACATTATCGAGGCGATGGAAGAGAAAATCGATCTCGTTAAGATGGTTTTTGATCAAAAGGTCAGTCAGCTGAAGAAAGGTGATGAATTGCCTCCTGGAGTTGTCAAAATCGTCAAAGTTTATGTGGCTATTAAGCGTAAGCTCGCAGTCGGCGATAAAATGGCCGGGCGACACGGGAATAAAGGTGTTATTAGTCGCATTTTGCCACAAGAAGATATGCCTTATCTTGCCGATGGGACCCCGGTTGACATCGTGCTTAATCCACTTGGTGTTCCGTCACGTATGAATGTTGGCCAGATCTTAGAGACTCATTTGGGTTGGGCGGCGCGTGGTTTAGGTCAGAGAATTGGTGAAATGCTGGAGCAGCAGTCCAGTAGGGATGAACTGAAGAAACTTCTTAAAAGCATCTATAGTTCCAAAGAGTTTGACGAATTGCTGGATAGCTTTTCTGATGAAGACCTGATGCGCTTTGCAACGAGTCTTAAGGCAGGTGTTCACATGTCTACGCCTGTCTTTGATGGGGCTTCGGAAGAGCAAATTTATGACCTTATGGAACATGCAGAGCTTGATCGCTCCGGTCAGACTATTTTGTTTGATGGTTGCACGGGTGAGGCCTTTGATCATCCGGTAACGGTTGGGGTGATGTATGTGCTGAAACTTCACCATCTTGTGGATGAAAAATTACATGCTCGTTCGATTGGGCCTTATTCCTTGGTCACGCAGCAGCCGCTGGGTGGTAAGGCACAGTTTGGCGGTCAACGCCTTGGTGAGATGGAAGTATGGGCATTGGAGGCCTACGGTGCGGCTTATGCCTTGCAGGAATTCCTGACGGTTAAGTCGGATGATGTCTTAGGGCGGACGCGCATGTATGAGATGATTGTTAAAGGTGAAAAGAATTTTGAGCCAGGTGTTCCGGAATCATTTAATGTGGCAACCAAGGAATTAATGGCATTGAGTCTCGACGTGAAGCTTCACGAGACTGAATAGGGCTTGTTTATAGGAGATCGATTGCATGGATATTTACGGATATTTTGAAAAGCCAAAAGACCCGGTCGCTTATACGGGAATTCAAATTGGCATTGCGTCTCCCGACAAAATTCTCAGTTGGTCTCACGGCGAAGTTAAGAAGCCGGAAACGATCAACTATCGGACGTTTAAGCCTGAGCGTGACGGTCTTTTTTGTGCCAAAATTTTTGGGCCTGTAAAGGACTACGAATGTAATTGTGGAAAATACAAACGCATGAAGCACCGGGGTATCGTTTGTGAAAAATGCGGTGTTGAAGTCATTCCGTCCAAAGTTCGTCGTGAGCGTATGGGCCATATCAAGTTAGCGACGCCTGTAGCGCATATCTGGTTTCTTAAAAGTCTCCCCTCTCGAATAGGGACGCTGTTGGATATTACGTTACGTGATCTCGAACGTGTTCTATATTGTGAGGCGTATCTTGTGATTGATCCGGGCAACACAGAGCTTGAAGAGCGCCAGGTCTTAAGCGAGGATCAGTATCAACAAGCCATTGAAGAGTTCGGTCCTAAGTTTGTAGCCGATATGGGCGGGACGGCGGTTAAGGAAGTCCTGAAACATATGGACCTCGAAGAAATTTCGAAGACCATTCGCCAAAATTTAGAAGAAACACGGTCTCAGGCGACGAAGGCAAAACTTTCAAAGCGCCTCAAGATTGTGGAGTCATTTCTTAATTCAGATAACCGCCCTGAATGGATGATGTTGGATGTTGTCCCCGTTCTGCCACCTGACTTGAGGCCCTTGGTGCCGCTTGAAGGGGGACGTTTTGCGACCTCCGACTTGAATGATCTCTATCGGCGCGTGATTAATCGAAATAATCGACTCAAACGTCTCATGGAGCTCAATGCTCCGGATATCATTATTCGCAACGAGAAGCGCATGTTGCAGGAAGCTGTAGATGCGCTCCTTGATAACGGGCGTCGTGGCAAGACTTTTACAGGGCCTAATAAAAGACCGCTTCGTTCTTTGTCGGACATGCTTAAAGGTAAGCAAGGTCGATTTCGTCAGAATTTACTTGGGAAGCGTGTCGACTACTCGGGCCGTTCCGTTATCGTCGTCGGTCCTGAGCTTAAGTTGCACCAGTGCGGGTTGCCTAAGATAATGGCGCTGGAACTGTTTAAACCTTTTATCTATCAGAAGCTTGAAGAACGGGGATATGTCTCGACCATTAAGGGCGCAAAGAAAATGGTTGAGAACCAGACACAAGAAGTTTGGGATATTCTCGATGAGGTGATTCAAGAGCATCCGATTATGTTGAACCGGGCGCCTACGTTGCACCGCTTGGGCATTCAGGCTTTTGAGCCTGTGCTGATTGAAGGTAAAGCGATTCGTCTCCATCCCTTGGTGTGTACCGCATTTAATGCTGACTTTGATGGGGACCAAATGGCCGTCCATGTTCCCCTCTCAGTTGAAGCGCAGATTGAGGCTCGGGTTTTGATGATGAGTACGAACAATATCTTATCTCCGGCCAATGGTAGGCCGATTATTGTGCCGACTCAGGATATGGTGCTGGGTATCTATTACCTAACGCGTGAATTGCCTTTTTCTGCGGGAGAAGGAAAGACATTTGGCTCGCCTGAGGAAGTTCGCATCGCATACGATGCAGGGCATTTGGATTTGCATGCCCGCATTAATGTTCGCTTTCAAGAGAAGCGTATCGAGACAACAGTGGGTCGAATCGTTCTTTATGAAATTGTTCCTAATGAGATTCCGTTTGAGACGATCAATAAAGTCATGTCCAAGAAGGATATTACGGACCTGATTGAGTATTGCTACCGAGAATGTGGCAATAAAAAGACGGTTCTCTTGGCGGATCATTTGCGTGCTCTGGGTTTCCGTCACTCAACGAAGGCCGGTATTTCTATTTGTATGGGGAATATGGAAATACCTGTGAAAAAACAGGAATTGCTTGACCAGGCGAGTTTGCAGGTTCGGGAGATTGACACTCAATATCAAGAGGGCCTGATCACCGCAGGTGAAAAATATAATAAGGTTGTCGATATATGGGCTGACACGACAGAGCGGGTGGCTCGTGAGATGATGAACAGCCTGAGTAAGGATGTGTTTGAGGGCCCCGAAGGGCAAAAGAAGGAAGTCGTCGGCTTTAATCCAATCTTTATTATGGCAGATTCGGGTGCTCGAGGTTCAGCACAGCAGATGAGGCAGTTGGCCGGTATGCGCGGACTGATGGCCAAGCCCTCCGGTGAAATTATTGAAACTCCTATTACGGCGAATTTCCGTGAAGGATTGACGGCACTCCAATACTTTATTTCGACTCACGGGGCTCGTAAGGGTTTGGCGGATACGGCTCTCAAGACAGCAAACTCAGGGTATCTGACGCGCCGCCTCGTGGACGTTGCTCAAGATGCGATTGTTTCTGAATATGATTGTAAGACGCCTGATTCGATTGAAGTTGGATCCCTGATTGAAGGCGGTGAAATCATTGAGCACTTAGGGTCTCGTATACTCGGTCGCGTCGCTCCGGAAGATATTAAAGATCCTTTCACTGATGAAGTGATCGTTAAAAAGGATGAGCAAGTGACCGAAGAGCACGTAGCTAAGATTGAGGAGTCGGGGCTGGAAAAGGTTCGTATCCGTTCGGTTTTAACCTGTAGAAGTGACTGGGGTATTTGCGTTCAGTGTTATGGGCGAGATCTGGCTCGTGGACATCTCGTCAATATTGGTGAGGCAGTTGGGGTTATTGCTGCGCAGTCTATCGGTGAACCAGGTACGCAGCTGACCATGCGGACTTTCCATATTGGTGGGACGGCGTCGAGGCGGGTTGAACAGTCTACGCTGGAAAGCCGTCACGAAGGTGTGGTTAAGTTTATCAACCTTAAATCCGTGCAGGATCGATATAAGTCACTCAAAGTCATGAATCGCAACGGCGAAGTTGCAATTGTCGATGATGAAGGGCGTGAACGTGAAAGATATCAAGTGATCTATGGAGCCCGTATTTTAGTGAAAGAGGGCGATAGGGTAAAGAATGGCACGTTGATGGCTGAGTGGGATCCGTATACAACTCCAATTGTTACCGAAGTGGGAGGGACGATCAAATTTGGTGACATCGTTGAAGGTGTGTCGATGCGCGAAGAAGTGGATCAGGTCTCAGGATTATCGACAAAGGTTATCTCTGAATCGAAAGATCCCAGTTTGCGCCCACGTATTTCTGTCAAAGACGAAAAAGATGGTACCAAGATTATTCCGGGCAGTGATCGTGAAGCCCGTTATCTCTTACCGTTGCATGCCCACTTAATAGCTGCTGAAGGAGACGCTGTCGAAGCGGGTGATGTTATTGCCAAGATACCGCGTGAAACAACCAAAACTAAGGATATTACGGGTGGTCTGCCCCGAGTTGCAGAGCTGTTTGAAGCGCGAAAGCCGAAAGACTGTGCGGTTGTTACTGAGATTGAGGGTGTCGTAAGTTTTGGTAAAGATACAAAGGGTAAGCGTAAGGTCATTATTACGCCCGAGGTCGGAGAGCCCGAAGAGTATCTTATTCCGCGAGCCAAACACATCGCTGTTCATGAAGGAGATCATGTCAGGCCCGGTGATCCATTGATGGACGGTGCATCGAACCCACATGATATTTTAAAAGTCATGGGTGAAAAGGAATTGGCGAAGTATCTCGTTGATGAAATTCAAGAAGTGTATCGACTGCAGGGCGTGCAAATTAATGACAAGCATATTGAGACGATCGTGCGCCAAATGCTCCGACGGATTCGTATATTGGATCCGGGCGACAGTAGCTTCTTGATTGAAGAGCAAGTTGAAAAACAGGCATTTCGGCGCGAGAATGAACGGATCAAAGAAGCTGGTGGCAAGCCGGCGGTGGGTGAGCCCATGTTGCTTGGTATCACCAAGGCTTCCTTGTCGATCGATAGTTTTATTTCAGCGGCGTCATTCCAGGAGACGACCAAGGTGCTTACGGAGGCGGCAGTCTCCGGCAAGACTGACTTTCTGCGGGGTCTCAAAGAGAATGTTATTATGGGCCGCTTGATACCCGCTGGAACTGGGTTCACTCGGTACCAGCAGTACCAGATCGAGGTGAAAGAAGAAGGTAATGCAGCAGAAGAATCCGTACCCCCTGGAGCGGCCTAAGGGGTCAAAATCCTTGACTCTTCTAGGGTGATGGGGTTAGGTACGCGTCTCCTTTGACCTTTTACGGGGAGCGGGGGACTTTTGCGCAAAAACGTGAACATAAAAAAGTATAAAGAAATCAGTAAGTTATGCCAACGATTAATCAGCTGGTCCGTAAAGGACGCAAGCCAGTTTTCAAAAAGGGTACGGCCCCGGCTCTCAAGAGCTGTCCGCAGCGGCGGGGGGTCTGCGTCCGCGTCTATACGACAACTCCCAAAAAGCCTAATTCGGCCCTCCGTAAAGTCGCCCGTGTTCGCCTGACCACGGGCATCGAAGTGACTGCTTACATTCCTGGGATTGGACATAATCTGCAAGAGCACTCGGTCGTTCTCGTGCGTGGCGGACGTGTTAAAGATCTTCCCGGGGTGCGATATCATGTCGTGCGCGGCAGTTTAGATACCTCCGGCGTGGAGAATCGGCGTCAGGGCCGTTCAAAGTATGGGGCCAAGCGTCCCAAATAGGAAATGAGATATGTCGCGTAAAGGCCCAATTCAAAAAAGAAAAATTATTCCGGATCCAAAATATAACGATCGACTCCTGGCGCGACTCATTAATAAGGTAATGTATGACGGAAAGCGTTCAGTCGCTGAGAAAATTGTCTACAAGGCCTTTCATATCATCAGTGAGCAGACGAAAGAAGATCCCCTTAAAATTTTCAAAGAATCCTTAGATCAGATTAAGCCGGCAGTCGAGGTTCGGTCGCGGCGCGTTGGTGGCGCGACCTATCAGGTTCCCGTTGAAGTGCGTTTTGAACGCCAAGTTTCTTTGGGTCTTCGTTGGCTTGTTGGCTATGCGCGAGAGCGGGGTGAGCGAACGATGGAACAAAAACTCGCGGGAGAAATACTGGATGCACATCAAGGTCGCGGCAACGCGATTCGGAAGCGTGAAGATATTCATCGCATGGCCGAAGCTAATAAGGCCTTTTCACATTATCGGTGGTAAGAGATGGCAGACCAAAAAGTTACATTAGATAAAACGCGCAACATCGGAATTATTGCCCATATTGATGCGGGTAAAACGACCGTAACCGAGCGGGTTCTTTTTTATACGGGGATTTCCCATAAAATAGGCGAAGTGCATGACGGAGCCGCCGTCATGGACTGGATGGAGCAAGAGCAGGAGCGCGGTATTACGATTACATCGGCTGCAACGACCTGTTTTTGGAAAGATCACCGTATTAACATTATTGATACGCCGGGCCACGTTGATTTTACGATTGAGGTGGAGCGTTCTTTGCGTGTTCTTGATGGTGCGGTTGGTGTTTTTTGCGGCGTTGCGGGAGTGCAGCCTCAATCCGAAACCGTTTGGCGTCAGGGGAATCGTTATAAAGTCCCCCGCATGGCCTTTGTCAATAAGATGGATCGGACAGGCGCCGATTTCTTTCGTTGTATTCAGATGATGAAAGATCGTTTGAATGCGAATCCGGTCATCATGGTCATTCCTATTGGAGCGGAAGAGAATTTCGAAGGAGTCGTCGATCTTATTGATATGAAGGCGATTCGTTTCGATGAAGCCACTAAGGGAGTTAAAGTTCTTGAGGGCGAAATTCCTGATGAACTGAAGGCGCAGGCGGAAGAATATCGTGAAAAAATGGTTGAAGAGATCGCCTCGCATGATGATGCTCTGATGGAGAAATATTTAGAAGGTGGCGATATCGCTCGTGAAGAGCTCATTGCTGCGGCGCGAAAGGCAACGATTGCGGGACTTATAACGCCGGCTTATTGCGGAACTGCCTTTAAGAATAAGGGTGTTCAGACGATGTTGGATGCCGTCATTGATTTCCTGCCATCGCCGCTCGATGTCCCTGACGTTGAGGGTTATGATCCGGAAAATACTGAAAAGGCGTTGACGCGCAAGGCCGACCCCAAAGCTCCATTTGCCGCGTTGGCGTTTAAGATCATGACGGACCCTTTTGTCGGTTCATTGACCTTTATTCGCGTGTATTCCGGATCGCTTAATTCCGGCGACGAGGTCTATAACACGATCAAAAATAAGCGGGAGCGTTTGGGCCGTCTCCTTTTAATGCATGCCAATGAGCGTCAGCAGATCGATTCCATCAGTGCCGGTGATATCGTGTCTGTAGTGGGGCTGAAAACCGCGACGACCGGCGATACGCTCAGCGATGAAAAGAATAAAATCGTCCTCGAATCGATGGATTTTCCGGATCCGGTTATTTCGGTTGCGATTGAACCAAAAAGTAAGGCGGACCAAGAGAAATTGTCTGTTGCCTTGCAGCGCTTGGCGAAAGAGGATCCCTCCTTTAAAGTGGCAGTGGATCACGAGACCGGACAGACGATCATTTCCGGCATGGGCGAGTTGCATTTGGAAATCATTGTTGATCGCTTGATGCGTGAATTTAAAGTTGAAGCGAATGTCGGCCGCCCTCAAGTTGCTTACCGTGAGACTATTCAAGGGAATGCCGATGCCGAATGTAAGTATGCGCGGCAGACCGGTGGTCGCGGTCAGTACGGTCATGTCAAGATACGCATCGAGCCGCTCGAGCGTGGGTCCGGTTTCGTCTTTGATAATAAGATCGTGGGCGGGCGCATTCCTAAAGAATTTATTCCGGCGGTGGAAAAGGGTATTTCAGAGGCCATGGAAGGCGGCGTGCTAGCCGGGTACAATTTGATCGATGTCCGCGTTGAGCTCTATGATGGCTCTTTCCATGAAGTGGATTCATCGGAAATGGCATTTAAAATTGCTGGTTCGATGGCGTTTAAGGATGCCGCAAAAAAAGCAGGTCTTGTTCTGCTTGAGCCAATGATGAAAATTGAAGTGACAACGCCGGAAGATTATCTCGGACCTGTTACCGGTGACCTGAACTCGCGCCGCGGCCGTATTATGGGAACGGATAAACAACATGGCATGGTGATACTTGATGCCGAAGTGCCACTGGCGCAAATGTTCGGGTATGCAACTGACCTTCGTTCCGCAACTCAAGGTCGTGCTGTTTTTTCCATGGAGTTTAATCATTACGAGCCTACACCGAGGAATGTGATGGATGAGATTGTGGCCAAGGTGCAGGGGCAGAAATAGTTTTAACCGATTTGAAGGAGAGATCCCATGTCGAAAGAAAAATTTGAGAGAACAAAGCCACACGTCAACGTTGGAACGATTGGTCACGTTGACCACGGCAAGACAACATTGACGGCCGCGATCACGAAGGTGCTGGCGGAAAGAGGCGGAGCGGATTTCAAGGCATTCGACGCGATTGATAACGCCCCGGAAGAAAAAGAGCGCGGGATCACGATTGCGACCTCGCACGTGGAGTACGAATCGGAGAATCGCCATTACGCGCACGTCGACTGTCCGGGCCATGCGGATTACGTCAAGAACATGATCACGGGAGCGGCGCAGATGGACGGCGCCATTCTGGTGGTCAGTGCAGCGGATGGTCCGATGCCGCAGACCCGTGAGCACGTGTTGTTGGCGCGTCAGGTGAACGTGCCGTCGATCGTGGTGTTCTTAAACAAATGCGACATGGTCGATGATGCGGAATTATTGGAGCTGGTTGAGTTGGAAGTCCGCGAATTGTTGTCGAAATATGAATATCCCGGAGATGATATTCCGATCGTGAAGGGTTCCGCCCTTAAGGCATTGGAAGGCGATAAGGGTGAGTTTGGTGAAGAGGCGATCCTGAAGCTGATGGAAGCGCTGGACACGAACATTCCTGAGCCGGAGCGTCCCTTGGATCGCCCGTTCTTGATGCCGGTGGAAGACGTGTTCTCGATTTCGGGGCGCGGAACCGTGGCGACCGGCCGGGTGGAGCAAGGCAAGGTGAAGGTTGGTGAAGAGATTGAATTGGTGGGGATCAAGGATACCTCGAAGACGACGGTCACCGGAGTCGAGATGTTCCGCAAGCTGCTGGACGAAGGGCAGGCCGGAGACAACGTTGGTATCTTGCTGCGTGGCTTAAAGCGCGAAGAAGTGGAGCGCGGCCAGGTCTTGGCAGCGCCGGGCAGCATCACACCGCACAAGAAGTTTAAGGCGGAACTATATGTGTTGTCGAAGGAAGAAGGGGGTCGTCATACGCCGTTTTTCAATGGATATCGTCCGCAGTTTTATTTTCGGACGACGGACGTGACGGGTAATGTGACGTTGCCGAAGGATGTGGAGATGGTGATGCCTGGAGACAACGTGGCGGTGGATGTTGAGTTGATCACGCCGATTGCGATGGACAAGGAATTACGATTTGCGATCCGTGAAGGTGGCCGGACGGTTGGTGCCGGTGTTGTAACGGAAATCACGGAGTAATAAGGAAGGCACGATGGCCGGTTCATTAGAAGAAGGACAAAAAATTCGGATACGCCTGAGGGGATTTGATCACAAGTTGCTCGATCAGGCTGCTCAGGAAATCACTGAAACCTGTCACCGAACCGGTGCTAAGATGGCTGGTCCTATTCCTTTGCCGACGCGAATAGAGCGATACACTGTATTACGCTCACCACATGTGGATAAAAAATCGCGTGAACAGTTTGAAATGCGAACACATAAGAGGCTGATTGATATTGTAGAACCAAATCAAGCCATGATCGATGCCTTAATGAAGCTGGAGTTATCCGCAGGTGTCGATGTCGAAATAAAGATGATTTAGGGATTAAGTGAGATGAAGGGAACAGGCCTTCTAGGCAAAAAAATCGGCATGACACAGATATTTGATGATGCAGGGGCTTGTGTGCCCGTGACAGTCATTCAGGTCGGGCCGTGCACTGTGGTCGATAAAAAGACGCAGGAGCGTGACGGTTATTCGGCACTCCAGTTGGGTTACGAACCCATTGAGGATCGCAAGGTGAATAGGCCAAAGATGGGACATTTTAAGAAGGCAGGAGTGAAGCCGTTTCGCTATCTGCGTGAGGTGCGTCTTTCGGGCGATGATTTGGGGACTGTCGGTCAAGCGCTTGATATTAGTCTTTTTGCCGTCGGAGATAAGATCGATGTAATGGGGACCAGCAAAGGTAAAGGCTTTCAGGGGGTTATTAAGAGACATGGTTTCAGTGGAGGTCCCGGTGCCCATGGATCTCATTTTCATCGCGTGCCTGGATCTATTGGTCAGTGTACTTCGCCGGGAGAAGTACACAAAGGGCAGAAGATGCCAGGGCGAACGGGTGGTAACAGCGTAACAGTTCGTAATCTTCGTGTTGTTGCGCTTCGTGCGGATGATAATGTTCTGTTGATCCGAGGGGCTATCCCGGGCCCAAATGATGGAATTGTGTTTCTAAGAATGGATGAGGCGCTTTTCCAGGAACGGGCTCAAGCCGCAGTGCCGGCTGAAGTTGCTGAGGAGTCGGTAGAACAGGAAAGTGCGGCGGAAGAAGCCGTTACCGATGAGAAGCCAGCGGAAGCTGAAGGCGAAGCAAAAGATGAGCCCGAAAAAGCAACTAAGGATGAAGGCTAATGGCGAGCGTAGATGTTTATAGTCAGGATAAGAAAAAGCTTTCGTCAGTTGAGCTGAACGCAGGCTGGGATGGACCTGTCATGAAGACGACTGTCTTTGATGTTGCGCTTTGGCAGCAGGCCGGACGGCGTCGCGGGACATCGTCAACTAAATGCCGGTCGGACGTGCGGGGAAGCGGCCGAAAGATTTACCGCCAAAAAGGGACGGGAAATGCGCGTCATGCGGACCGACAGGCCAATATTTTTGTTGGTGGTGGGATTACTTTCGGTCCGAAGCCAAAGGACTGGAGTTTTGCCATCCCTAAAAAACAGCGGCGTGCCGCAATATGCTCCGTATTGATTCATAAACTGCGTAAAGATAAATTGCGAGTCGTTGATACGCTTGATTTTGGCGAAGTTAAAACCAAAAAAGCCCGTGAATTTTTTGATAAATGGGAACTTAAAAATGCCCTCGTTGTTTTACATGAGGCGAATGATTCTGTTGTAAAATCAGTCCGGAATATTCCGGGATTTAAAACCTGTGCCGCTCAGTCATTAAATGTGGCGGACTTATTACTCCATGATATGATTATTTTAACTAAGCCGTCATTGGAGATCGTTGAGAAGCAATGGGTGCAAAAAAGTTAGAAACCATAATTCGCCGACCGGTGATTACAGAGAAGAGCGCGCTGATGCAGCAGTATCAAAATGCTCATGTTTTTGAAGTTGAGCGCGCGGCGACTAAACTGCAGGTCAAAGAGGCCGTCCAAAAACTGTTTGATGTAAAAGTGTTGAACGTGCGGACGATGATCATGCCGAGAAAGTGGAAGCGTCATGGGCGCCAAGTGGGGCGAACGAGCCCCTGGAAGAAAGCTATAGTCACACTTGCTGAGGGGCAAACCTTAGAGGCGATTGAGCCTAAGTAGGATAACGAATGCCGACAAAGAAATTTAAACCTTATACAGACTCGCGCCGCAACATGACGGTTGTGGACTATTCTGTGCTGACTAAAAAGAAGCCGGAAAAGGGTCTTCTTGCCAAGCTCAGCAAAAAGGGTGGACGCAATGTCTATGGGCGTAAGACCGTTGGCCAACGTTCCGGAGGCCATAAGCGCCGTTATCGGATTATTGACTTTAAACGTGATAAGCAGGGAGTGCCGGGCAAAGTATCGTCAATTGAATATGACCCGAATCGAAGCGCGTTTATCGCGCTTGTAACCTACTTCGATGGAGATAAACGATACATACTAGCCCCGAAGGGTGTTGCTGTCGGAGATGAGATCCTTGCGAGTGATGATGCTGAGATTCGTCCGGGTAATACCTTGGCATTGCATAGTATTCCGGTCGGGACGCAGATTCATAATATTGAAGTCAGTCAAGGCCGGGGAGGTCAACTTGTGCGAAGTGCTGGTGGAGTCGCACAGCTGGTTGCAACTGACGGACCGTGGGCGCAGATAAAATTGCCTTCTGGTGAAGTGAGGCGAATAGATGTTCGCTGTCGCGCGACTGTGGGTCAATTGTCTAATACGGAGCATGAGAATGTTACGATTGGTAAGGCGGGAAGGACGCGCTGGCTGGGACGTTCACCGCGTGTGCGCGGCATGGTGAAAAATCCGGTGGATCACCCACACGGTGGAGGTGAAGGCCGTTCCAAAGGTGGAAATCATCCCATGACGCCTTGGGGTAAACCGACGAAGGGTTACAAGACGCGCCACAATAAACGAACCGATCAGTATATTGTTCGTGATAGAAGGAGAAAATAGGTTATGCCGCGATCGCTAAAGAAAGGCCCGTTTGTCGATGACCATTTGGCGAAAAAAGTTCAGAAGGCCCAAGAAGATCAGTCTAAAAAAGTCATTAAGACTTGGTCGCGGCGCTCGACGGTAACGCCTGATTTTGTTGGTTTGACGTTAGCCGTGCACAATGGCCGCAAATTTGTTCCGGTGTTTGTAACTGAAAATATGGTTGGTCATAAACTAGGTGAATTTGCTCCGACGCGTACTTTTAAGTCGCATGTGGGTGGACGGAAGTAAGTATTATTATGGAAGTAAAGGCGAAATTAAGGCATTTGCGAATGGGACCGCGCAAGATTCGGTTGATAGCTGACGTTGTCAAAGGGCAGCCTGTTCAAGTAGCTCTTGATAATTTGCGTTACATGAGCCGTACTGCAGCACGCCCACTCTACAAGCTGATTCGTTCTGCTGTCAGCAATGCCGATCAAAAAGAAGGTGTTGATGTGGATACACTCTTCATTAAAACGATAATGGTGGATCAAGGGCCTACTATGAAGCGGTGGTTACCCAGAGCGCGTGGTCGTGCCAATAGAATTTTAAAACGGACATCACATGTCACTGTGGTTCTGGATGAGAGGCAAGGTTAAGAGGTATGGGACAGAAAACACATCCAATCGGATTTCGCTTAGGTGTGACCAAGCAGCCTATGTCGCGTTGGTATTCACAGCTGAAGTATGCTGACTTTCTTCATGAAGATATTTTTGTTCGCGAGTACGTGAAGAAGCAGCTTTATCATGCAGGAATTAGCAAGGTTGGATTAGAGCGGGCGGGGGAGAATCTCAAGATCCAGGTTCACACAGCACGGCCCGGGCTTGTGATTGGAAAAAAAGGAACAGGCATTGATTCGCTGCGTGAAGACCTGAGGAAAAAACTAGGTCGAGACGTAACGATCAATATTCATGAAGTTCGCAAGCCTGAGTTAGATGCCCAGCTGGTCGCCGAGAATATCGCATTGCAGCTGGAGCGGCGTGTGGCCTTTAGACGTGCAATGAAGAAGGCTGTTGCTTCTGCCTGTAAGTTTGGAGCGAAAGGCATCAAGGTAATGTGTGCCGGACGGCTCGGCGGCGCTGAAATTGCGAGAACAGAATGGTACCGCGAGGGGCGTGTGCCTTTGCATACGCTTCGTTCGGACGTGGACTATGGAGTTGCGGAGGCGATGACAACCTACGGCAAGATAGGTGTGAAAACATGGGTCTATCGAGGGGAAATTCTCGACATCTCCAATGCTGAGAAGGCCGCTGATAAGGGGGCAAATTAGCTATGTTAATGCCGTCACGCACTAAATACAGGAAGCGACATAAAGGGCGCATATATGGTCGCGCCCTTAGAGGGTGTAATTTGAGCTTTGGAGAATATGGTTTGCAAGCGGTTGGTCGCGGCTATTTGACATCACGTCAGATTGAAGCGGCTCGAATTGCAATGACACGTATGATCAAGCGCGGTGGAAAAATATGGATTAGAATTTTTCCTGATAAGCCAATTACAAAAAAGCCGGCAGAAACACGTATGGGTAAAGGTAAGGGGTCGGTTGAGGGCTGGTGTGCCGTTATAAAGCCAGGTCGAATGCTCTATGAAATGGAAGGTGTGCCTGAAGAACTGGCTCGAAAAGCTCTTTTGTTGGCTGCGCATAAATTACCGATAAGAACGCAAGTGATCACGAGGAGTAATCACCGTGACGCCTAAAGAATTGCGAGCAAAAAAAGATAAAGAGGTTAATGCGTTCATGGAAAAGTGGGCTGCTGAATTAGCCGTTTTGAAAATTCAAGCATCGGTAGGGCAGTGCCAAAAATCAGCAGATATTCCGAAGCTACGGCGAAACATTGCTCGTGCAAAAACGATATTGAATGAAAGGATTTTAAAGGATGCCGGAAGCGACAGCTAAGCAGCGCCGTTACAGCAAGACACGGATTGGAATCGTGACGGGAGATAAGATGGACAAAACGGTTACCGTGTCGGTTCAACGCGCCATGAAGCATCGAGATTTTCATAAATCGATTCGCCGGCAGAAGGCGATTAAAGCTCATGATGAAAAAAATGAATGTCGCGTCGGTGATCGTGTGCAAATAGTTGAGACGCGACCGATCTCAAAAAATAAGTGCTGGCGAGTTCAAAAGGTTCTGGAAAAAGCAGCTCAAGAGGTAAATGCGTAAATGATTCAGCAGCAGTCAATATGTGAAGCCGCAGATAATTCAGGCGCGAGGCGCGTGATGTGTATTCGTGTGCTCGGTGGAACGCGTCGTCGTTATGCGAGCCTTGGCGATATTATAGTCGTTTCGATAAAAGAAGCCTTGCCGAACTCGAAGGTGAAAAAAGGCGATGTCAAGAAAGCGGTGATCGTGAGGACGGCTAAGGAAGTGCGTCGTATCGATGGGAGTTATATTAAGTTTGATAAGAATGCCGTTGTTTTAATCAATGACGCGAAAGAGCCGATTGGGACCCGCATATTTGGGCCGGTGGCTCGCGAGTTGAGGGCCAAGAATTTCATGAAGATCATCTCACTGGCTCCGGAGGTTCTATGATTCGTAAGGGTGACACAGTGATGGTGATCGCGGGAAAAGAGAAGGGCAAGACGGGTAAAGTTCTTCGTGTTGACCCTGTCCGTGAGCGTGCCGTCGTTGAAAAGCTAAATATGGTGAAGCGTCATATGCGCCCGAATCAACAGATGAAGCAAGGCGGTATCATCGATAAGGAGTCCTCGATTCATGTCTCCAATTTGATGCTTTATTGTCAAAAAACGCAGAAGCCCTCAAGGGTTCGTATTGGCAAGGATAAGAAGGGTAAAAAAGTCCGCGTGTTGATTCGCTCGGGTGAACAATTGAATTCTTAAGAGTATGTTATATTCAGAATTTTACAAAGAAAAGTGTGTTTCTAAACTGCAGGAGCAGTTTAAATACACCAATGTAATGCAAATCCCACGCTTGAATAAGATCTCTATCTCAAGTTGTCGTAAAGAGGCTGTTCAGGATTCAAAGATTCTCGAGCGAGTATCTGAAGAGCTGGGGCTGATTACGGGGCAGAAGCCAGTGGTAAGACGCGCACGTAAATCGATAGCGGGATTTAAGTTGCGTGAAGGGATGCCTATTGCCTGTTCCGTAACATTGCGTGGTTTGAAAATGTATGAATTTTTTAATCGCCTCGTGAACGTGGCACTGCCGCGAACGCGTGATTTTAGGGGCGTTTCAAGGCACGGTTTTGACGGGCACGGGAATTATAGCATGGGTGTGCGCGAGCAGATTATTTTTCCGGAAATTCCCTATGAAAAGGTCGATCAAGTGAGGGGATTTAATATTACAGTTGTAACAACCGCGAAGACGGATGAAGAGGGCCTCGCATTGTTAAAGTTGATGGGGATGCCCTTCAGAGAAAGGTAGTCAAAAGGATGGCAAGGAAATCATTAATCGCCAAGGCAAAGCGGCCAAGGAAATATAAGGTGCGCGAGTATAATCGTTGCCCCCTGTGTGGTCGGCCGCGCGCATTCATTAGGCGCTTTAAAATGTGTCGTCTTTGTTTTCGGTTGCGGGCGTTGAGGGGAGAATTTCCAGGCGTCGTCAAGGCTAGTTGGTGAGGAATTTATTATGAGTATGAGCGACCCCATTGCTGATTTGTTGACGCGGCTAAGAAATGCTTCGCGGGCTGGACAGGAAACAACAACTGTACCTTATTCGAGCTTCAAGGAAAATATTCTGCGAGTCATAGGTGAAGTTGGTTTTATAAAGAATGTTGAGGTTATCGGTGAGAAAGCGCGCAAACAGCTCGTTGTGACGCTTCGCTATGTTGGTTACAAGGACCCGGTCATTACTGGATTGAAAAGAGTCAGTAAGCCGGGACGGCGGGTCTATCGCGGTTCAAAAGATCTAGCCGATTTAAAACCAGGGATGGGTTCAGTGCTGTTGTCGACGCCGCAAGGTGTGATGACGGATGATCAGGCGCGTACTGCCGGGGTTGGCGGTGAAGTGCTCTGTCAGATTTGGTAGATTGGAGTCTATGTAGTGTCACGCATTGGTAAGGCACCTATAAAACTTCCGGATAAAGTCACGGTTAACGTGAATGATGGAGTCGTGGCGGTTAAGGGGCCGAAAGGAAATTTAGAATTGGCGCTGCCTCAGCTTGTGCAAATTGCTATCAAGGATGGGGAGGTTCAAGTGACGCGGACTTCCGATAGCAAGGCAGGGCGCTCACGGCATGGCTTAGTACGCAATTTGGTGAATAATATGATAGTTGGCGTGTCTGAAGGTTATGCGAGAAAGTTAGAGATTAATGGCGTCGGTTATCGGGCAGAAGTCAAGGGGAAGGATCTTGTTTTAAGCTTAGGGTTCTCTCATCCGGTAAATTTTAGTATTCCGGAGGGCGTAACGATTAAGGTTAATAAACAGACAGAATTGCTTCTTGAGGGGATTGATAAACAGCTACTTGGTGAAACCGCAGCACGTATTCGTAAAGTGAGGCCCCCGGAGCCCTATAAAGGTAAAGGCGTTAAATATGCCGAAGAAGTTATTCAGCGTAAGGCCGGTAAGACCGCTGTATAGTATTTGTTAGGAGTCGATACAAAATGGCATTTAATAGACAGAAGGCGCGTCAGAGACGACATAAAAGAATACGCAAGAAAATGGCCGGAAGTGCGGAGTGCCCGCGTTTTTGCGTTACGAAGAGTCTGAATCATCTAACCGTTCAGTTGATTGATGATGATAGCGGCCGTACTTTAGTTGGGCTTTCCACGACGTCGGCTGCGTTGCGTGATCAGGTTAAGCGAGGCAATAAAGAGGGGGCTCAGGTGCTTGGTAAGATGGTGGCGGAGAAGGCCAAAGCAGCAAAAATTGAGCGTGTCATCTTCGATCGCGGAGGGTCGATTTATCATGGTCGTGTTCGAATGCTGGCAGATGCAGCGCGTGAGGCGGGTCTTAAGTTCTAAAAAAGTAGGGAATTATGGCAAGACGTGAGAAAGTAAAAAAAGAATTTGAAGAGAAGATAGTCCATATTAGCCGTGTTGCAAAGGTGGTCAAAGGTGGACGTCGGTTTAGCTTTTCAGCGCTTGTAGTGGTTGGTGATAGTAAGGGACGCGTTGGTACAGGCTTGGGTAAAGCCAAGGAAGTCCCAGAAGCGATACGTAAGGCGATTGAGCGGGCTGAAAAGAGTCTGATAAATGTTCCGTTAGTCGAGAACCGAACTTTGCCTCACGCGGTTATTGGGCGTTTTGGGGCCGCGCAGGTTGTTATTCGCCCCGCATCGCCGGGAACCGGTGTCATTGCAGGGGGTGCGGTGCGAGCCGTTATGGAATCAGCCGGTGTTCATGATGTTCTGACTAAGGTAATTGGAACGAATAATCCCCATAATGTCGTTAAGGCGACCATGCAAGGCCTCATATTGCTGAAAAATGCAGAAGATTACCAAAAGCGCCTTCAAGTCATGGGGGCCAAGGAAGAAGAAACGAGCGCGGCAAGCGCATAGGGTGTTAAAATGGATTTAAGGGATTTTAAGCCAGCAAAAGCAGCGCGCCATAGCAAGAGGCGTGTTGGTCGTGGTAATGGTTCGGGGCGGGGCGGTACTGCGGGCAAAGGACATAAGGGGCAGAAAGCACGCTCAGGAGGCAAGACGATCCGCGGCTTTGAGGGCGGGCAGATGGCCTTGGCCAGGCGCATCCCAAAGTGGGGATTTACCAATATTTTTAAGAAGCAATATGTCATCTGCAATGTAGGCGACTTAAATAAATTTAAAGATGGCGAAGTCGTTGATCAGGCACTCTTGCTAAAGCAAGGGATGATACGTAAAGCGGGGAATCCGCTCAAAGTGCTTGGTGACGGTGAGTTGAAAAGTAAGATTACAGTGAAGGCGCAGCGTTTTACACGATCTGCTGAAGAAAAAATTAAGGCAGCTGGCGGACAAGTGGAAGTCATTCAAAAGTGACGAATTAAAGATGGCCAGTAGCGTAGCGAACATTGCGAAACTTCCAGAGCTTAGAAAGCGGATACTGTTTACCATCGCTTTGCTTGGTGTCTATCGAATAGGAATTTTTGTTCCGACGCCGGGTGTTAACGCCGATGCGCTTCAAAAGATTATCGGTGGCGGTACGATCTTTGAAATTTTTAACATGTTCTCAGGTGGAGCGCTTAATCAGTTCTCTGTCTTTGCTCTGGGAATCATGCCTTATATCAGCGCATCAATTATCTTGCAGTTGTTGACAGTTGTTGTGCCGACTTTGGAGCGTTTGAAAAAGGAAGGTGAGCAGGGGCAGCGGAAGATAACTCAATATACTCGTTATAGTACGGTTGTATTGGCGCTGGTTCAAGGCTTTGGGATTAGCATGGGCCTTGAACAGCAAGGTGTGCTCCTGCCGGGAGCGGGTGGAATTACTTTCTACCTGACGACGGCACTGACGCTGACGGCCGGTACTTGCTTTTTGATGTGGCTGGGAGAGCAGATTTCAGAGCGAGGCATTGGTAATGGGATTAGTCTGATCATCTTTGCCGGTATTGTTGCGCAAGTTCCGGCTGGTTTTCGAGATGCTTGGACGACTAAAGACCAGTTTGGTGGTCTCTTTGGTTTTCTGTTGCTGACCGCGTTTATTGCATTGATCATCGGTATTATTATCTTCTTCGAGCGGGCGCATCGAAGGATTCCGATTCAGTATGCAAAAAAAGTTGTAGGCCGAAAGCTTTATGGAGGAACCTCAACGCATTTGCCTTTAAAGATTAATATGTCGGGGGTGATTCCGCCGATCTTTGCTTCGTCGTTGATGCTGTTTCCTGCGACGATCGCACAATTTGTTCAGACCGAGCGATTGCAGAATTTAGCCGGTTTATTGAGTTTTGGTTGGTTGCATCTTGGCCTGTATGTTGTGCTGATCGTCTTTTTCACCTTTTTCTATACGGCGGTTACTTTTAACCCGACCGATGTTGCCGAAAATATTAGGAAACAGGGGGGATTTATTCCGGGCATACGGCCAGGACAGGCGACGGCGGATTATATTGACCGCATTTTGTCGCGTTTAACGACGGGGGGCGCTGTTTATTTGTCTCTCGTTTGTGTGTTGCCGGAGGTATTGATTACGCAGTTTGGGATCCCGGTCTCTTTGGCGTCAACATTTGGTGGAACGGCGCTTTTGATTATCGTCGGCGTGGCGATGGATACGTTGGCCCAGATGGAAGCGCATCTCATGAGCCGTCAGTATGACGGTCTCATGGGGAAACAAGGCGGGCGGTTCAGGGGCAGGAAAGGATAAGCGATGATGCGGCTTATAATGTTAGGCCCTCCCGGTGCTGGCAAAGGGACGCAGGCGGAGCGGCTGGTCGAGCATTTGGGGATTCCGCAGATATCGACCGGCGAAATGTTACGGCAAGCGCGTGAGCAACAGACGGACCTCGGTAAGCAAGCTGAGAGTTATATGGTTTCCGGGGCGCTGGTGCCGGATGAGATTGTTATTGGCATCGTAAAAGAGCGGCTGCAGCAGAATGACTGCCGCACGGGTTATATATTGGATGGCTTCCCTCGTTCCGTTGAACAGGCTAAAGCGCTTGATTCAACGCTGCAGGCACGTAAAGAGGCCATAACGGCGGTTGTTAGCTTACAAGTGCCCGAAGAAGAGTTGATTAAGCGGCTATTGAGCCGCAAACGAGAGGATGATAACGAAGAGGTTATCAGGGAGCGCCTTAAGGTTTATTCGCAACAAACCGAGCCCTTGATCGATTATTATCGTTCCCATGGGATTCTCAAGGAAGTTGATGGGACCGGGACGATGGAGCAGATCTTTGATAGAGTAGTGGAGGCTCTCCCCATAGGTGGGACGCCGACTCAGGTAAATACAGGTTAAAGCACAATGGTGATATTGAAGACGCCGGAAGAGGTCGAGAAGATCGCAGTGGCGGCTAATATTGTGTTTCAAACGCTGAGTGCACTTGAGGAAAAGGTGCAGCCGGGAGTGACCCTGCGAGAGCTTGATCAGCTTGCCGAGGAGATTATTTTAAAGGAAGGCGCGATGCCGGCCTTTAAGGGATATCGCGGCTTTAAAGCGACGCTGTGTACCTCCGTTAATGAAGAGGTCGTGCATGGGATTCCGTCAGATCGGCCGCTAAAAGAAGGCGATATAGTCGGAATTGACTGTGGTGCGATTCGCGATGGTTTTTATGGAGATGCCGCTCGTACCTTTCCGGTTGGTAAGGTGAGTGAGGAAGCGACTCAGTTAATTGCAACGACGGCGGAGAGTTTGAATCGAGCGATTGAACAGATGCAGGTTGGAAATCGCTTGCACGATATCTCCTATGCGGTTCAGGAATATGCGGAAAGCTGCGGATTTTCTGTGGTTCGTGATTTTGTTGGACAT
This sequence comes from bacterium, assembly GCA_965216315.1. Classification (GTDB taxonomy): domain Bacteria; phylum UBA10199; class UBA10199; order 2-02-FULL-50-16; family JAJFLM01; genus CBDCFN01. The sequence continues at coordinate 535,749 of CBDCFN010000016.1, forward strand.
GGAATCGGACGGGATCTTCATGAAGAACCACCGGTTCCCAATTTTGGAAAGAAGAACACGGGGATTAAGTTGGAAGCAGGGCTGGTATTAGCAATTGAACCCATGGTTAATGTTGGGACCCAAGACGTTAGGTTGCTGGATGATGGTTGGACAGTCGTAACTCTAGATGGCAAGCTCTCGGCCCATTTTGAGGACACTATTGCGATTACAGACAATGGGCCAAGGATATTGAGTAGAGGATAAGCGAGGTAAGACTATGAAGGTAAGATCATCAGTAAAGAAAATTTGTGATAAATGTAAGGTAATTCGCCGCAAAGGCGTTGTGCGGGTAATTTGTTCAAACCCGAAGCATAAGCAAAAACAAGGTTAAATGAACGGAGTAATGAGAATATGCCACGTATAGCCGGTGTTGACATTCCAGCAAGAAAGCGAATTGTTATCTCGCTGACCTATATTTATGGGATTGGCCGTGACACTGCGGATGATATTCTCCGTAAGGCGCAGATCGATTCGAGTACACGTGCAGAGGCGCTTTCGGACGCAGAGCTTGCAAGAATACGCGAAGTCATTGAGAACGATTATAAGGTCGAAGGAGATCTGCGTCGCGATGTAAAACAGGATATTAAGCGATTGGTGGATTTATCAGCCTACCGCGGAATTCGACATAGGAGTAATTTGCCCGTCCGTGGTCAAAGGACGAGTACCAATGCGCGTACGCGCAAGGGAAAGAAACGTGTTGCTATCGCAGGCAAAAAGAAAGCGCCAACTGCGAAGTAGTTAAGGAACTATTTATATGGCTAAAAAAGACGAAACAGTATCGACTGAATTAGAAGCTCCCAAGGTTAAGCCTAAAAAGACTCGTAAGAAGAAGGGGCGCAAGAATGTCGCTATGGGTATTGCGCATATAAGAGCGACCTTTAATAATACAGCGATTACGATTACCGATACGGCTGGAAATGCTATTTCATGGAGTTCTGCCGGGGCGAGGGGGTTCCGTGGATCTCGTAAGGGGACACCTTTTGCGGCCCAAGTGGCTTCTGAAGATGCGGCGCGGAAGGCGATTGATCATGGTATGAAGTCAGTTTCTGTCTTAATTAAGGGCCCGGGAGCAGGTCGCGAATCGGCTTTGCGTGCCTTAGGGATCGCAGGTCTTCGCGTAACATTTATTCGCGATGTCACGCCTGTTCCACATAATGGGTGTCGACCGCCGAAACGGAGAAGGGTGTAGTTATGGCGCGATATACAGATTCAGTTTGTCGTTTATGTCGTCGCGAAGGTGTTAAACTCTACCTTAAGGGGAATCGATGTTACACGGAGAAATGTGCAATCGAGAGGCGTCAATATGCTCCGGGGCAACATGGTCAACGGCGTCGTTCAAAGATTTCCGAATATTGTCTCCAGTTGCGAGAGAAGCAAAAAATTAAGCGCATCTATGGGTTACTTGAACGTCAATTTAGAGGTTATTTCCGCAAGGCGGACCGCATGAAAGGGATTACAGGTGAAAACCTCCTGCTTTTTCTCGAGAGACGCCTTGATAATGTTGTCTATCGCATGGGCTTTTGTGACTCACGGCAGGAGAGTCGACAGATGGTGTTGCATGGCCATTTTCAGGTGAACGGCAAAAAAGTAACGATACCATCTTACCTGGTTTCCAAAGGGGATGAAATTGTTGTGAAAGAGAAATCTCAAAAACTTCAACGGATTAATGAATCATTGGAATCAGTGGAGCGTCGCGGGATTCCCTTGTGGGTTGAACTGGAGAAGTCGAAATATTTGGGGCGCGTTAAGAGTTTTCCAACGCGCGAAGAATTGACTATGCCGATGCAAGAACAGCTGGTCGTCGAATTGTACTCAAGATAATTTTTTATTTGGAGGTCCATTATGTATGCAAATTGGAGAAACCTCATCCAGCCGAAAGGTGTCGAGTTTGATCAGGAAAGTAGCACGCCGACGTATGGCAAGTTTATTGCTCGCCCTTTAGAGCGTGGTTTCGGAATCACCCTAGGGAATGCTTTGCGACGCATTCTCTTGTCCTCATTGCAGGGAGCTGCGATTTCCAAAGTGAAATTTGAGGGTGTCTTGCATGAGTTTGGGGCGATCACCGGTGTCGCGGAAGACGTTTCGGATATTTTACTCAATCTAAAGCAAGTTCGAATGAGACTCCATTCCGAGACAGCCGATACGATGCGCTTAGTGGTCAAGGGTCCAATGGATGTGAAAGCCGAACATATTGAGACGGGTGAGAATATTACTATTCTTAATCCCGAGCAACAGATTGCGACTTTGAATAAAGATGGGAAAATCGAGATGGAAATGACCGTTTCGATGGATAAGGGCTATGTGCCGGCAGAACGGAATAAATCAGACGAGGATCCGGTCGGACTGATCTATCTTGATTCGAGCCATTCACCCGTGTCGCGGGTTAACTATAATGTGACGAATGCACGCGTCGGGCAGCAGACTGATTATGATCGTCTTACTATGGAGATCTGGACGGACGGAAGTGTTATGCCGGCGGATGCTTTGGCCTTTGCTGCTAAAATTCTCAAGGAGCAATTACAGATCTTCATTAATTTTGAAGAAGTTCCAGAACCGGTCGTTGAGGAGGTCCGTTTAGAAAAACCAGTTTATAATGAAAACTTGAGTCGAAAGGTTGATGAGTTGGAGCTTTCAGTTCGCTCAGCGAATTGTCTCCAGAATGCTCAAATTCGTTATATCGGTGAATTGTGTATGAAGACGGAAGCGGAAATCTTGAAGACGAAGAACTTTGGGCGTAAGTCTCTCAATGAAATTAAAGATATCTTGACGGAGATGGGTTTGAGTCTCGGTATGAAGGTCGATAATTGGGAAATGCCGACGGAAGATCAAGAACCAGTCGAAGAGATTGAATAGGATACTATAATGCGACATCGAGTAGCTGGTAGAAAACTAGGCCGTACCATGGAGCATCGCCGTGCGATGCTCAGGAATATGGTGACATCGCTTATCTTGGAAGAGCGGATTGAAACGACGCTTCCTAAGGCCAAGGAGCTACGCCGTGTTGCCGATAGGATGATTACGCTGGGCAAACGGGGAACCCTCCATGCGCGGCGTCAGGCCTTGTCCTATGTGCGCACGAATGATGCGGTTAAAAAACTTTTTGCCGAATTGGCAGGGCGTTTTTCGGAACGCAATGGGGGTTATACGCGTATCCTGAAACTAGGACAGCGTCGTGGGGATGCGGCGCCTATCGCTATCATTGAATATCTTGGGGCACCGATAAAGCCGCCGCGAGAAGAGCGCCGTCGCTTAAAGGCTGAAGCGCGCCGCCAAGCGGAGGCCGAGGCCAAAAAGGCCAAGCCGAAGAAGAAAAAGGCTAAGGCGGGAGACAAGGCGGTAAAGGCGACACCGGAGAAGAAGACCTCGGCTGCCAAGAAAGATGCGGCGGGTAAGGCCGCTCCCAAGAAAAAAGGCATGCTGGGGCGGGTGCTCAAGCGTAAGTCCCAGAAAACAGTAAAGAAATAGGGCTGATCTTTATTAGCTTTCCATTAGCGGGGGCCTTGCGTATACTTTTTCTCTATCGCGTTTCTTACCCCCTAAGATAGTGCTAATCAGACCAACCATGTGAAGGAGGGAATCATGGTCCGAACGAAGAAATCATTTCAAGGAATACGTTTATTTACATTGAGTGTCGCGGCATTGGGCCTATTCGCTGTTGCGGCGTGTAGCAGTGACGATGGTGGCACGACGACGACCACCGGGACGGCCTTGGAGGGCCTGGCGTCTTGTACCGCGCAGGCCGGTTCCTCGGTCATTTGCGGAAAGGTTGTTGCTGCGGACGGGACGACGCCGGTCGTTGGAGCTGAGGTGACCCAGGCCGATGGGTCTTCCTTGGTGGCGGCGCCGCTCACGGGGCTATCAAATGATGCTTTTGGGGCCTTAACCGCCGATCCGGATAAGTGTCTGACCGATGATCTCGGTGATTATGCCTGTCTCGTCCCCGGTTCCGGTGAGTTTAACTTGCTGCTCTCGGGGAGTATCTTCGGGAACACGCCGCAGGCCTTTACCGCGACGGGAACCGAAGGAGAAACCACAACTGTTGATGTGACTGCGGATGTCAGTGCGCAATGGCTGGTCGTCCCGGGAAGCTTTGATGGCATTCAATTGCTCCTGGCTGAGTTAAAAGGGTGTACTCTGACGGGGGATGCTTCCAATCCGGATGGTTTACGTGGGAGCGAAGACTGTGAAAACAAAGGCCTCAAAGTCCTGGATGATGCGGAGGTCACCGACTTCCTCGCGGATGAAGATTTGAGTGTTTACCAGGCTATTTTCGCCAACTGTGATGCGGATGAAAGTTTTAGTGCGAGAGCTGATGAAGTGACAACCGCTCTGAGGAATTATGTGAATGGCGGTAAAAATATGTACTTCTCGGATCTATCGGACAGTTGGCTGACGACGGTCTTTCCGGACAACATTACCTTTCCGGCCGATAAGAATAGTACGGGCTCGGGGACGCTGAGTGGCGCTACTGTGAAGGATACCGGGCTGCAAATGTTCCTCGGTTCGACGGCCTCACCGCAGACGTCGATGGATATCATCTTTGATCTCGGTGTGTGGACGGCGATGGAAAGCGTCCGTTCGGGATGGACCACATTCATCGAGGGAGACATCGCCGGGAGCGGGCTCGGGGCGAGCCACACCGGGACGCGCCCAATCACTGTTGGTGGGCCGCAAGAAGATGGCTGTGTCTTTTACACCTCCTATCATGTCGAACCGTCTAGTGTGACAGGGGCTGAGGATCAGGAGAAAGCCCTACGCTATCTGATCCTGAATCGCATGAATAACTGCTCTTAAGCAGCCGATTAAATTGAATCGTCAAAAGGCCCCGGTACTTGCGTACCGGGGCCTTTTTGTATGATAACCCCTTCATGCGTAATCGCATCGTTCTCATTGCTATCCTTGCGGCAGGCCTGTTGATCTATTTTTATGTGACCCCTTACACTGAGGGGATTGCGGTTGGCGATCCGGCTCCAGCGTTTGAGCTCACCGATCAGCAGGGGAAGCTTGTAAAGTTATCCGACCTGAGAGGGCAGACGATACTCCTGAATATCTGGGCCACCTGGTGTCCTCCCTGCGTCTGGGAGATGCCCTCGTTGGAGCGCTTGCATTTGGCGCTGGCGCAGGATAATTTTAAGGTCGTTGCGGTCAGTATTGATGAAGGAGGTTGGCCGGTCATTAGACAGTTTTTGCAACGGACGTCATTGTCGTTTCCGATCTTGTTAGACAGCAGTACGGCGGTTGCGCAAAGCTACGGGACCTATCAGCTACCGGAATCCTACATCATTGGGCCGCAGGGTAAGATCTTAAAAAAGTATCGCGGTCCGCGGGAGTGGGATAAAGAGAGTGTTGTTAATGAGATTCAAGCACTGATAAGAAAGCATAGCAATGTACCGTAAATATCTTCCATTCTTAATCGTAGTATTGGTAATGGCCGGTTGTGTCAGGGATCCTATTACCGGCAAGAAGACCTACAATTGGTACTCGATTAAAAACGATGCCAAGTTGGGTGATCAAGTCATGACCGCTCAACTACAGGCTCTCGATAAGAAGAAAAAACCTATTGATGCTAAGGCCGATCCCAAAATGTATAAGAAGATGAAGAAGATTGCCTTTGATATCGCGGCGGTTTCACATGTGCGTACGTTTCCCTGGGAATTTCATCTTGCTGAAGTCGATGTCGTGAATGCCTGGGCGGCACCGGGCGGTAAGATCATGGTTTATTCCGGACTGTACAATCACAAGAAAAAAGCCTTAGTGAATCCTAAAAATAAACATGAGATTGCAGCGGTGCTCGGACATGAGATTGCCCACGCGACGGCGCGTCACGTAACGGAATCGATAAGTCGTAACTACAGCATCCTTCTTGTGGGTCAGGCGGCCATGTCCGCCATATCGGCGTCCGGAAGCACGTTGGCGACGAACATCTTTCATAATGTTTTTGTGAGTGGGATGAACATTTATGTTCCGACCTATTCAAGAAAATATGAGGCCGAGGCGGATAAAATAGGACTCTTTTATATGGCCGCGGCCGGTTATGACCCCACGGCGGCGCGTGATTTATGGTACCGTGCCTGTAAAAAACGGGGTGACCGTACCTCGATATATGCCTCGCATCCTTCGAGCTGTGCGCGGGCACAGAAATTGGAAGGCTATCTCCCGGAGGCGACGGCCCTTTACAAACGAGTCAAGCGCGGTGAGAAGGTGCCGATTCCACCGCATATCCCTGAGTAGGGCCTTGGGCGTCACTTGATATTTCACGTCCTTAATGATAAATAGCTTTCAATAATGGCGGACCAAGTCTCAAAGATGGATGACGTTCCTAAAGGCTTTGAAGACAAACTCTCCAGACTTCAGAGCTATTTAGTCGAGCACGGATTACGGAATACGCATCAACGTGAGGTCATTCTGGCCGAGTTCCTGCGGCGACATCACCATTTTACTATTGAAGAACTCTGGGAGGAAGTCCGCAAAGTAGACCCGACGATTGGCTATGCTACCGTCTATCGGACGCTTCGTCTCTTTACGGAGTGTGGGATTGCGAACAAACACGATTTTGGGGGAGGCAGCGCGCGTTTTGAACAAGAGTCCGGTCATCACCATGATCACATGATTTGTAATAAGTGCGGTAAGATCATCGAGTTCGAGGATGATAGAATTGAAGAACTTCAAGAGGTTGTCTGTAAGAGCTATGACTTTCAACTGCAATCTCATCGTATGGAGATGTACGGTATCTGTTCGGACTGTCAGTGAGAGTTTTTTTAGTCTTGATGGTTTTTCCCCCACATGTCACGCAGCGGTATGATGATATAACTTAGGTAGAACAACCATTCCCCGATCCAACCAACTATTAAGAGCGGAATAAATAGCGGTGAGATATATCGAATTCCCCAGGGCGCCAATAGATCTAAGAGCGTCGCGACAAAACCTCCCACCAAAAGTATATATTTCATACGCTGCTTGATCTTCGTGGCAATGAGGATATGTGCTAAAGTCAGGTAGATAATCCCCATCATGAAGGCATGGAAATGAGTTGTTTCCAATAACTGCAGGAAACTGCGCGGAAAAGTCAGCTCTGTTTGGCTGCCGAGATAATGCTGTTGGATAGCCTGCCAACTCCAACCGATAATATGAAGCTGAAAGGCGGCAACGGTAATAAAGCCGATAGCTACGAAGAGAAGAAAAAATGTATAAATCAGTTTAACGTCTTTATTGGCGTTAGCTATGCGGTAGCCGCGACGGGTGTAATTTTTCATTTGGGTTCACACTCTATATCGAGATTCCCGCTGATGTCTACTTGTCCGTTGGACCGAATAATCATAAAAGCAAGAGACGGGTCTTGCCGTCTCAAATGATGAATCAGTTGAGTTTTATTGGGTCCGGCCGCATAAACAGCAGTCGCCAGGGCATCGGCCGTGTCGGCCGTATTTGCAAAGACCGTCACGGAATGATCGTTTGTTTCAACCGGCTTTCCACTATGAGGGTCAAAAATATGCTGACCGCGTTCCGATGTTCCTGAGGTGGCTAGCGCCCCCTGCATGACGCAAAGCGGAGCCGGGAATGACTCGAGTTCGATTTTCCAAGCGTGGCGTCTCAACTTGTTTTCGGCCCAAATGTCGCCCCCTGCATTAATTAAAAAGTGTTGATAGCCGACTGCGCGTAAGAATTGAGCCATTTGGTCAATGATGTACCCCTTGGCAATACCTCCGAGCCCATAGCGGCGATCAAAATAACCGAGGGTGGCGGGTCCCAGCTGGGTGGCTTTTTGTTGCAGCCGGGGAAGCCTCTCGACACGCGCCTCCAGGCGGCGAGCGAGCTCAAAGGCTTCAGTCATGCTGCCTAGGGCCTCAGCAGGAGGGCGGGCCTCTGGATCTAATATGAGGGTTACAGGCACCGTTTCCATCAAGATTTGGGTGCGGGCGAGCTCTTGGGCGGCGTCGAGGGAGGTGGCCGCGCCAAGGGAAGTAGCGGCGTAACTAGCTAAAATAAAAAGAAAATATTTCATATGATGTCCAACAGCTTGACAGTTGTGACCGACGACTCTATGTAGGGTCTGTTTTATTGAAAATGGTTATCAAAATCAACTAAATTGTCGTGAGACGAATGAAGGAGAAAAACGGTGAAATATTCAAAACAGCTGCTGGGGATTCTAGGCCTGACAGTCATGGCCCTTTTCATCCAGTGGAGTAATCCGACGCAGGCAGCCGCAGCGGAGGGTCCTGATATTCAGGTCGAAGACGAGGAGGTCGAACGGGACTTCTTACGTTATGAAACAGGGAAAGGGCTACGTGTTGGCGATAAGGTGACTTTCTTTGGGTACGGGGAACTCCACTATAACAATGTGATCGGGTCATCGGGTGACAAATTTGATTTCCACCGTTTCGTGATTGGTTTGGGTATCGATTTTACGGATTGGTTGGTCTTTCGCAGTGAGATAGACTTTGAACACGCTGCAACCGAGCTCGAATTGGAAATTGCGTACTTAGACTTTTTGATCCACGAACTCTTTAATGTGAGAACGGGTATTATCCTTACTCCGGTTGGTTTTCTTAACGAACATCACGAGCCGACCCTGTTCTACAGTGTAGAGCGGCCACAATTTAATACCGTGATTATTCCAACAACCTGGTTTGGCGCGGGAGTCGGTTTTCATGGCAAGACAGACTTTGGATTGCACTATCAGGCGTATTTAATGGAATCTTTGGACGCCATCAATGAAAGCAATCAAACGGGTGGTTTCCGCGGATCTAAGGGGTTGCGCAGTGCCCGCCGTAAAACGGCTGAAGCGCCTGGACGTGACGTGGCAGGTGTTGTGCGACTTGAATATAAAGGGATGAATTGGTTTCAAGTCGGCACGTCTTTTTGGTTAGGGAATACCAGCCAAGGGAATGCTGCGGTTGATGGGGGTTTAACGAGCGTTATCGAGAGTGATCTCCGCTTTCAATTTGAAGGCCTCGAACTCACTTTTGTAGGCGCCTGGATTCATATCCAAAATGCCGACCAGATTAATGCGGCTATTCAGGCCGTAGATCCGGCTACGCCGTTTACCGATCTCGTCGGTACGGACATACTCGGCGGGTATGCGGAGATTGCCTATCATCTTTTTCACCATTTATGGCCGAGTACCACCCATGATCTCGTGGTCTTTGCGCGGCATGAACGGTTTGATACGCAATTTAGGATGCCGACAGGCGCGACAGCCGATTCTGCGAATAAACGTCATACCACAACTTTTGGGTTAGCTTATTTCCCGATTGACCAAGTGGCGATTAAAGTTGATTACAATGTTAATCGTAACTCGGCAGGGACGGCAAATGATCAGTTTAATGCAGGCTTTGCATTCCATTATTGATCGGCCCTTGATAAAGGCCCATCTGCTTCGTTGGCCAGCGCGCTTACTCCTCGACGTACGATCAAGTACGCCTGCGTCGTATCGCGTTGGCCAGCCTTGCAGCTGGACGCTTTCTCAAAAGCCTCTTTTCGTGTGCATCCTCTTATTCAGCCTACTTTATTCACCGGTGGCGTTTGGGGTTGTTTACATGAAACCTAAGGATGTCTTGACGCAATTCTTTAATAACTCTGAAAAAGTCGTTTCAGAAAAAAAGCAGGTCGGTGCAATCCAGAGAGCCGAGCTGTCCCAACGGTTAGGTTATAAATTTAAGGAAAAAGAGCTGATTTTCTATGTCGGAAAAACTGGGGCCAAGATTGACGGATACGCTCTCCTAGATCATCAAATCGGCAAGACGCAACCGATTACCTTTATGACGTTGATTGGCCCTAAAGGCCGGGTCGAGCAGATCGAGGTTCTCGTCTATCGGGAGTCCCATGGTTCCGAAGTGCGCCATCAACGTTTTTTGAAGCAATTCTATACGAAGGTCTCCTCGGATCCGTTACGGCGTGGTCGGGATATCGTCAATATTTCAGGGGCGACAATGTCCGTAGATGCCATGACCGTAGGGGTCAAACGTGCGCTCATCCTGTGGAATTATTATTTTGGCAATGAATAGGTCCTGTGCTAGAAAGACAGGCCTATGAGTGAGGCCTTTGAAGCGGTCAAATATTTCTTCGAAGTCGGCGGCTGGGCCATGTATGGGATTTTGCTCTGTTCCGTGGTCGCCTTGGGCGTATTTTTAGAGCGGATGTGGACCCTTCGTGCCAGCCGTATTGTTCCGCGATCCTTCTTTATCGATGTGGAGTCAGCACTCGAGCAAGGCAAGCTCGACGAGGCGGAGAAACTCTGCCGCAAAAATGATTCTCCACTGGCGCAGGTTTTTTATCAGGGCCTTTCGCAGGTCCGTTCGGGTGTACAAGCCGTCAAACAGATGATCGAAGAAGAATCGGAGCGTCAGACTTTCGTCTTAGAACGTGGTATTGGGGTTCTCAATATGATTATTACTTTAGCACCCCTCTTAGGTTTTTTAGGGACGGTCCTGGGCATGGTGGAGCTTTTCTCGAGCATTGCTCAAGAAGGTGAAATCCAGAACATTGGTGTGATTGCCGGAGGTGTCTATAAGGCTCTCTATACCACCGTGGCCGGGCTCATCGTTGCCATTCCAACGACGGTTTTTCATAAGATCAGTATGTCGAGTGTGGATCAGCGGCTTGTGGCCTTGGAAGAATTTTCGCTTAAGTTTCTCGCCATTCTCGGTAAATCAAGTAAAGGGACTGCCGGTTAATTATGCGGCTCCCTTATCGCGTTCGCAGGCGACAGGAACGACGGGCTTTAGGCCTTAACCTGACACCGTTGGTGGATGTCATGTTTCATCTCATGATATTCATACTCGTGACGGCCCAGTATTCCAATGTCTATTCGATGAAAGTCGATCTTCCCAAAGCTGAGTCGGCGCAGCGGGTCGGTGAAAAGAAGGTTGTTGTCGTCAGTTTAACGGATGATGCCGCGATTTTTTTTGAAAAGACCAAGGTCAATATTACGGAATTAGAGTCTCAGCTCAAAGAGCTCGCGGAACGTGAATCACCCCCTCAAATTATTCTTCGGGCGGATCAAGATTCGACGACGGGGACACTCGTTGAGGTGATGGACGTTGTGCAAAAAGTGGGCTTGAAACGGGTGTCTTTGCAGACGGAAAAATAGATGGCCTAGGAACGGCGCAGATGTTGGGTCCAACGGCTGGGACCGGCGGTACCAAAAAACTGTCCAGCAGCTGTGTCTTCTAAGCGGCCACGTCTGGGTCGATCACCCGTCGGGATGGCTTCAGAAAATTCACTCTGGCCGGCGTTAGCTACACGAGCATCAACCGTCGCGTCAGGAGCTTCATCGAGACTGATAGTTTCCCGAGGCTGAGACGGTTGTACCGGCTGAACCGGCAGCTTTTCTCCGACTGGTCTGTTGTTGTCCGTGCCCATAAATATACCTTTACCAGTATATTATCGTATTTTTGGGGGGTTCGCGTTGCGAATCTTGACGAAATTTCTAAGCTCTTGAATTTATTCGAGAAATTGCTCTTCCGGAGCGGATTTGGGCAAGTAAATCAGCGGCAGTCCGCCCGGTGGGTTCGGAATGGGAGAATTCGACCCGGTATTCGGCGGTGACGGTACGAGAGTCCGCGGCGACGTCTTCGCTGCGGACAAATGAGCTCCGTTGAGCGTCGCTCTGGGTCCGAGGCGAGGGCGGAGGGCCGGAGAGGCTCTCGGGTTGACCCGGAGTGCTGTTTTGCTGGGGAGTGGCGAGAGGGATCAGTTTCATCTTTATAAGTATCGGCATTTAGATACGATCGGGTTGTTTAAAGAAAATCCCTCCTAACCTCCCTTTCCTAAAGGGAGGGACCTCAAGTGGAGACCGTTACCTCCCCCTTTAAGAAAGGGGGACTGAGGGGGATTTAAACGCTAAAATAAGTACATTGCGGATGATGAAAGACGATGGCCGACACGGAGGCCTCTGGATCCATCATGAAGCCTTCCGTCAACTCGACACCGATTTCCTCAGGAGTCAGTAGCTCAAAGAGGATCTTTTGATCCGCTAATTCGGGACAGGCCGGATAGCCGAAAGAGTAGCGTTTGCCCTGGTACTTCGCCTGAAAACGTTGCTGCATCGTCATGTCCTTCGGATCGGCAAAACCCCACGCGCCGCGTATCTTGGCATGGAGCCATTCCGCGTATCCTTCCGCGGATTCCAGGGCGAGAGCTTGGAGCGCGTGTGATTTGAGATAGTCTCCGGAAGCCTTCCAGCTTTCGGCCTGTTCCCGGATACCGAAGGCGGCGGTCGTGACAAAAAGGCAGATATTGTCGCTTATTTTTTCTTGTCGTGGTGCCGTGTAATCACTGAGGCAGAGTCCGTTTTCTTTGGCCTGGCGCGGAAATTGAAATGACGCTACTTGTAGGCCCTCTTGGTCAAACAAGTTGAGCTCATTCCCCTCACTCGCAGCGCGGAAAAATTGATAAATAGCTTTTGGCTTAAAAAGGGCCTTCGCACAATCACGCTTGAGTTCTTCGACGATCTCAATAATCTCCAGGGCCTTTCGGCTTTCGTCAGTGTCTTTGAGTGCTGTCGTGCCTTCCTGTTGCCAGCGGTCGATGAGAGAACCCTTAATGCCTAAGTGGCGTCCATAAAGCATGCGCGGATTGATATAAGCCCAGATCTCTGCGATGGGCGTCCATTCCAGTAAGTGGCGCTTATAATCAGGAGGTGCAGGAATTTCGCTGCATAATTCAATCTGTGAGGAGCGCGTCGTGCTAATTTTTGTTTCGGTCTTTTTAATCGGCGTAAAATCGATCTGAGCGACCGCCTGTGCCTCTTTAAGTTCTGATTTGAGAATATCAAAGGCCCGTTTGTCGCGGATACGCTTGGCGAGGTCGAGACCATTCATGGCATCTTGTGCATAGACCGCGACACTTCCATAGGCCTTGGCAATCCGCGTATCGGTAAACTTGCGCGATAAAGCGGCCCCTCCGACCATCAGTGGTAATTCGATGCCGGCATTCTTGAGGTCTTCAGCAGTCACTTCCATTTGTTGAGCGGATTTAACGAGTAGGCCCGAGAGGCCGATGATATCCGGCTTGTGTTCCTTGACGGCCTTGATGATCTGCTCCGGAGGGATCTTGATGCCGAGGTTGATGACCTTAAAAGAATTATTGCTCAAAATAATATCAACTAAATTCTTGCCGATATCATGCACATCACCCTTTACCGTCGCGAGGAGGATAGTGCCTTGGGCGGCGGAATCGGCTTTTTCCATATGGGGTTCTAAATGAGCGACCGCGGCTTTCATGGCCTCCGCACTCTGCAGAACTTCGGCGACAATCATTTCATTCTTGTTGAAGAGTTGACCGACCTTATCCATGCCGGCCATGAGAGGCCCGTTAATAATCTCGAGCGGTTTCATTGTTTGCAGGGCTTCATCCAGATCTGCATAGAGCCCGTCCTTACTGCCCTCGAGTATGTAATTGCCGAGGCGTTTATCCAGTGGCAGTTTGGCTATTTCCTCTTTGGGGACGATTTTTTTTGAACGAAAATAATTTGCGAAGGTGGCGATAGGATCATCTCCCCGGTTGTGCATGAGGTCATCGCACAATTGAATTTCCTCGGCAGGGATTGCCGCATAACGTTGCAGTAGTTCCGTATTGACGATAGCGAGGTCGAGACCCGCCTCAACACAGCGGTGCAGAAATACCGAATTAAGCACTTCGCGACCGGCTGTGGGAAGCCCGAAAGACACGTTGGAGATCCCAAGTACGGTTTTGCATTCGGGAAAATTTTCTTTGATTGAACGAACTCCTTCAATCGTTTCAATAGCTGATCCCTTGTATTGTTCGTCGCCGGTCCCGCAAGGGAAGACAAGAGGATCAAAATAAATATCGGCGGGCTTTACACCGTACTTATTGACTAAGAGGTTATAAGACCGTTCGGCAATCTCAAGCTTGCGCGCTCGTGTGACACCCATTCCTTGCTCGGGATCTTCATCAATGGTTCCCACTACGAGGGCCGCACCAAATTGATTGGCGATCGGGACGACTTTTTCAAAGCGTTCTTCGCCATCTTCTAGATTAATAGAATTGATAATCGCCTTGCCTTGAGAATAAGTGAGCGCCTTCGCAATAACCGCTTCATCCGTTGAATCAATCATAAGGGGGACACGGACCTTTTGAATGACCTGATCCAGGAATCGTTCCATGTCGAGCATTTCATCGCGGTCTGGGTTAGCGAGACAGACGTCAATGATTCCGGCTCCGCCCTTAAATTGACGGCGCGCGATCTCGCTGGCCTCTTCAAATTTTTCTTCGACGATCAGGCGCTTAAACTTACGACTGCCGATGACATTGGTCCGTTCGCCGACGAGGATGGGCCGCTTTTCATCTGAAACCTCGAGATAGTCGATACCGGATAGGAAGGAGCCCTTAACCACTGGAATGGTGCGAGGCGGACAGGAGTCGGCGACCTGTCGTAAGGTTCGAATATATTCAGGCGTCGTGCCACAACAACCTCCGATCACATTGATCCACCCTGATTTGGCAAAATGTTCCAGATGCTGGCCCAACATTTCAGCGGATTCAAGGTAGTTGCCGTCGACATCGGGCAGACCGGCGTTGGGAACACAGGCGATCGGTACTTGTGCTAATTGGGCCATCGAGCGGATATGGTCGGTCATAAACTCAGGACCGGTAGCGCAGTTGAGCCCCAAGTATAAGAGGGGTCGATGATCTAGTGAGACGACCAGGGATTCGACGGACTGGCCGGCGAGCATCGTGCCCATCGGTTCAATGGTTCCGGAGACGGCAACGGGGATGGACTCATGCCCCTCATTGAAAAGACGGTCGATGGCCAGCAAGCCCGCCTTGATGTTGCGCGTATCCTGCGCCGTTTCAAGTAGGAAATAGTCACAGCCGCCTTCGTAAAGGGCCTTGGCTTGGACGTAAAAATGTTCGATCAGCTCATCAAAAGTGACGCCACCGGTGACGCTAATGGCCTTAGTGGTGGGACCGATGGAGCCCGCGACCCAGCGCGGGCGGTCCGCTGTGCTGAACTTGTCGGCGGCCTGCCGCGCCAAACGGACGGCCTCCTTATTTATTGCTTCGGTCTTGGTCTCAAGACCATATTCCGCGAGGACCAAGGGTGTGGCGCCGAAGGTGTCTGTCTCAACGATATCCGCTCCGGCTTCGAGATAACTTTCGTGAACGCCTTGAATGACGTCCGGTCGCGTCAGGACGAGATTTTCATTGCAGCCTTCCAGGGCCTCGCCCCCAAAATCAGCTGCCGTGAGGGCGCATGTCTGCAGGGCCGTCCCCATCGCCCCATCGAGGAGGAGGATGCGCTCGTTGATGGCCTTTTTGAGGGCCTCTGTGCGGTTGCGACGATCCATTTTACTCTACAAATTCTCCGCTACGCTGCGAATTTGTTCCGCGGCTAAAGCGCAGCTTCAGCCTTAGCGGTTGATACGGCCCCGCATCAAAACAAAGATGCGGCGTGGCGGCAACGGTTAAATCCGGGCCCCTATATTAAGGAGTCATGCTGAGCGAGGGTGTGCCCCGCAGGATGCGACTTGAGTCCAAAAAAACAGCAAAAAAAGTGAATGTGGATAACTTGTCGAAATGTATGATTTCTATAGATTATTTTGTCCACATTCTGACGCAGCGCGCTATTGAAAGGAATTGTAAACGAATCCTCGAAACTTTAGGCCATAACTGTCGAAACTTGCGGAGCTATGGTGCCTATAGCCTCATTTTCGAGCTCGCTTGCGTTGGGTTTTCCGGCGGCGACCGCCACGTTTCAAGCTCCCATGCTCTTGGCATCGGGTCGTACGAACGATCCGATGACGGCGGTGATGGCGGGTGCCGGCTCGTTTACCAACTTGACCGAGCAGGGAGACGGGCAGGATCAACTGTCGTTGGGCAGTGATGCGAGCTCCGCCTTATTGGCCCAAGGAACGGGTCTGCGCGAAGAATCTCCCGTCCTTTCACTCCTGGCCACCGGTGCGAACACCGACCCTGAAATGTCTAGTGATGTGGATGGACCGTCGCTATCGGTTCAAAATACCGCTGCCATGACGGCGGCACCGTCACGCTTTATGGGGCGGGCGAGTCAATTTCTATCGACGATGGTTTTTATTGGGGCCATGTTCTGTGGTGGCTGCGGAAATGAGTCCACTACGGATAATCGTCCCGCTGTGACACGGGCGATGCCTGAAGGGATTAATCAGGCCGAGACCCTGCGTGAATCCGCTTTTATTTTTGGTCTCACGGATATGCCTTCCGGCGAACTTAATGATCCCGCCACCGTTGATATAGCGATCTTAACCGGCGCGCCTTATCAGGCCTTTAAGGCCGACTTGATACGCGTTGATCCGCGCCTGGCTGCACAGTGGACGGAAGTGGAAGCACTCGTCCAGCACCTAACTACTGCAGCGAATGTTCGCGACGGGAATCCTAATGTGGTGACACGCGCTGAAATGGCAACACGTCACGATCCCGCGACCAACTCCACGGAATTTACCAATGCGGTTCGTACGCTACGCCTCGCACATAATATTGTTGCCGAATATGGACGGCGTGTTGAAGGCCGTGGAGCGGCGAGTGTTTCAAGACCGTCTGATCAATCGAGTGATCACGATTCACCTTTAGGCACACTACTCGGAATTTTAGCGCTATTGGCCCTGGCAGGGGCGGGATTCTATATCGCCCGTCAGCGTAAGACGATGAAGGGGCAGCAGCAAACAATCAATGACGGGAAGCAACGGCTCAGAGAGGCTGAGACCTTAATCAAGGACTTAAGTCGGAAACAGGTTTTATTAGGCCTCGATCAAGGTGAGCAGCGGTACGAAGATATTGCCGCTCGTCTGCAAGCGGCAAAAGAGAAAAACGCCAGTATCAAGAAGTTGCAGGCGGATCTCACCGAAGTCGAACGTGATAATGTTGAACGTGCAGCCGCACTGCGCGAGTCTAATCGGAAACGCTATGAAGAGATGCGGGAAGAAGCGACTCGGGCGGCGGAAGAAGAGCGCGTTTATAAATCGCTGAAGCGCTATCGGGACTCGCTGCGCGAGCGGTTAGAGAAATTGCAGGCGGACGAAGACGAAGATCCGGCGGTCACCGTTGAAAAACTCCGTGAGAAGATAGAAGAATTTAATAGTGCCATCAAGGAACGCGACCGCCTCCAAGCTGAATTGGATGGGCTCAAAAGCGACAATGAGGGCCTCGATCAGCAGAAAGTAAATCTCCAGGCGGAGATCGACCGCTTGCAACCGATCATCTTTGAGCTGCGCCGAGAGGTCGGGACTCTAGCCGGTCAGGCACGAGACCTAAGGGCAAAGAAGGAACAACAAGAAAGCGCGCGGGATGATTTTAACGAGAGTATTATCACGTTGAAATCCGAGCTTCATGCGTTGGGGCTCACCATTAACAGCCTTGGTACCGAGAAGGCCGAGCTTGAGCGGGAGAAGACGTCGCTGATTGCAAAACGAGACGCGGTTACTGCTGCGATCGCGCAATTAAGGGGAAGCATTGCGGAGCTGGAAGCGGCCTTGCCTCAGTTGGCAGCTGAACGCGGACGCCTGGATGAACAGAAAAGTCAATTAGAGCCTCAAGTTGAGGAACAGACCCGTCTGCGCAATGCGGCTCAGGAGGCTTACGATACGACGTTGAACACCTTGAATGGCCTCAAAGACGACGAGCGCGATTTCACCACTAGAAAGACTGAATTGGAAGACGAGATTGGCGAGAAAGAAGGGTCAATCGAGAGTCTCAAGTCAACAATCGGTACGCTGGAGGCGCGGAAAAATACCTTAAATACGGAACTGACCGAGACCAAGGAAAAACATGATAAATTAGCTGAGGAAATACCCGGTATTGAACGCGCTACTCTAGAGGCTCAGGCGGCTCTCGCGGATCTGATCACGAGCCATGAAGATAAAGTAAGGATACGTGGTGAAGAAGAGGCAAAGGCCCAGGCCAAGTCGGACGCGGTTGCCGAGCAAGACAGAATTATTGGAGAACTTCGGGCCCAGATTGAACAAGATGATCTGAAGTATAACGCCCGTTTGGCGACGGCGCAGAGCGAGCGGGCACGGCGTGGCGCACTCCGACAGGAAATTGCCCGCATTGAAGCCGAGATTCGTGCTTATGAAATCGAAATGGATGGGGTCAGTGCGATTGACGCCCAACTCCAAGAGGCGACCGAGCGGAGTCAATATCTAGAAACGGCTCAGTTTGTAGATGATGAAGAAGCCAATGCGGCGAAGATTGAAATGAGTGAGTTGGCTGATCGTCTCGGAAGGTTGCAGCGGCGCCGTGAAGAAATGGATCTTGTCGCGCAGCGTGTTAGCCTCCGTGCCGAACTGGAACCTTTCGCGGCTGCGGGCGATCACGTTTCGGGTCAGGCTGTAGAGCTGCAGTTGAAGATTGATGCCCTGACGGAACGCATTTCCGCCGGCGAAGCCGGCCTGACGGCCCAGCGCGACGAGCTGAGCGCCATGCGGGGAACGCTGCGTAGCAGCAGAGACGAATTAGAGAGTGAACTTGAACGGCTGACAGAGACCGTCCGTCAGCTCAGCGGTGAAGTTGATGGCTTGAAGCAACGGCTTCGCGAAAAAAATGAACAATTGGAAGGGCTTCAGAGCGAGGATAAGGGCTTAAATGCGGATATCCGGAGTCGTGAGACGGATATCAGTCTGGCGGAGGGCGAGATACAGAGGCTCAAGGGAGTTCTCGAGCAGACCCAAGAGCGCAAGGAGGCTGCCGAAGCCGAGGCGCGTGCCAAGTTTGAAGAACAGCAGCAGCTTAACGAGCAGATTGCAGCCGCACGGCAACGCGCCCAAGAAATTCATGAAGATATACTTCAAAAGGGTATCCAAAAGGCGGAGGCGGAAGCGGCTCGGGATGATTTGCAGCAACGCTATGCACAAGTGGAAAGTCAAGTCCTCGCCGTTTGGGAGCAGGTCACCGAAGTTTATGCAAACTACATGGAACATCGCCGCTTCATTGAAGCGGTCTTGAGGCTTATTGCAAGAGTTGCGCGTCCGATCCAAGATGATGAGGCGACCCAGCCGGAACTCTACATAGAGGCCTTGGATGAACGCCTTCAGGAGGTTCAGCAGGTCATTGATCAGGTTGGTACGGCTGAGCATCGTCATGAGGATATGGTACGCGCCTCTGAGCAACTAGGCTCGATGATCCAGCGAGTTGAGCAACAAGTCGTGACGATGGAGAGTGGAATTGGCTTGCTCACGGAAAAAGATCTGGAGCTCCAGAATCGCATTGCCGAACTTAAGGGTGAGATAGAGGAGTTTAAAGCGCATCGTGCTGAGGTCACGGAGCAGCGAGCCGAGCGCGATCGTTTGACTGCGGAATATCCCAATGAGCAGTATCAAAATGTTGATGAAGAGTTGACGGACTTGAGAAATCGCGTACCGGAATTACAAGGCAAGGCCAATCAGCTGGATATCCTCAAAGGTCAAATTTCTGGCATTGCCGAACAGTATGGTGATCTCGACAACGCTATTGCGCAGGAAGAAGCGCTGAAGCAAGAGGCGCAAGATGAATTAGATGAGCGGAATAGAAGGCTGGCGGAGCTTGATAAGAGCAAGGGAGAGTTAGCCGAGCAATCTGCTGCGGTCCAAGCGAGTATTGATGAGGCGGGGCAAGAGATAAAAGACAGGGAGGCCGAACTTGCTGAGGCCGAAGCCGAGCAGGAACGCGTCCGTGCCCAAATTACAGAACGGGAAAAAGCGCGTGACGAAGCGAACGAGGCGCTTGATGTCGTCCGCGCCGAGGCCGAGCGGGTTCAAGGACAGATTGAATATCTTAAAGGTGAGCTAGAAAAATTTCAGCAGAATCAACCGGCGTTGGTTGATCAGCATGCGCAGCTCCATAAGGCCTTCCAAGTAATTACTTATATGACGCGACGGATGGGAGATATTCAATCGCAGCTAGAGGCCCTTCAGCCCATGTATCCGGATCTTGTCGATCCTATCCTCGCGAGAATCAGCGAGCAAAGTGCTACTGATGTCGTGGATCAGGTGACGGCCTTTGAACTCTTGCTCCTGATTAATGCCTTGAATGCCGACATTGCCCGACTTTCAGTGACGACGGTGCGCGCCACGGGTGCGCAGATGATGCGCGGTGAGGTTGATGATGTCTATCAGCCTCCGATCGTTAAGGTCGCAGCAACGCCCGATATGGGTGAGCTGGCGCAGACGGCGACTCAGGGAATGGGCCGCAAATACGCCGAAGATACGGTGACGCACGCCCATGATGATAACAGAAATCTTTATATACTCGACGTTGACGGGATGGGCGGGCACGAGAAGGGTGATGTCGCGGCCGAAATTGCGACCGAGCAATATACGCTGACGGCGTCCATTCACGGTGATCCCATTGCCGCCTTGCGGGCTGCGAACACTTCGATGCGACAGACTTTTGCTCACAAAGGAGACAAAGCACCCGGGGCCTGCGCGGTTTCGGTTCGGATTCGTAAACCGGAGCAGGCGGGGGGTGCCCATCATGCCGATTTTAACTGGCTCGGCGATACCCGCGCAATCGTGTTGCGGCGCAACGCTGCTGGCAAATGGCAGTGGCTCTATCGCACTGTCGATCAGAATATGGGCTTGGTTCATATGCAGGCGGGTGCCTTGAAGCCCGGGGTCGATTTTGAAGTCGGCGGCAAAGGACTTGAGATGGCTCTGCTGACGGTTCCGAATAACAATGTCGTGATCAGTGCTTTGGGTCAAAAAGACGAACCAGACATTAAATATACCAAGGATGGTCACGTGCCGGCCGAGAACGATTGGGGGCGGAGAGAAGCAACTGAGTTTGCGGGCGGTGTTCCCTTGCAGCGTGGTGACGTAGTCCTGATGGGATCGGATGGCCTGTTTGGCAACTTTGGTAACATTGAAATGATCGCCAACTTAATTCAATATTGTGAGACCGCGGAAGAAATCATCCAAGTACTGACACGTGAGGCTCATGAGAGAATGGCGATCTTGCGGGAAGCAAAACGACATCTTAAAAACGGGGGCCGTTGGCCGTTTGAGCATCATGGGCGCTCGCTTTTCATTGATAGCAGCGGAAAAGTTTATGAAGAGGCCAATAGTACAAAGCCCTTTGATATTTTCAATATCGATAACTTCAGCGCGAGTGTCTATCTGCACAACCCGACCACGCCGCGGGCCCCGCACCTCGGTGCTGATGACGGTGCCTCCCCGGCCTTTAATGACGCCGTCACGGACCGCATTGCCCTGCCGACGCTCGAGCACAAGGGCAATAACCGTTATGGTCTTACGATCCATAGTGGGACTCAAATAGTGGAGTTCAGACGCCGGACGGCGGATGAACAAGGAACGGGTTTCATTCAGCAAGGGAATAGGCTGACGATCTATATTGATTCACCTAGAATTTCAAGGCAGGGCGAAGCGCGCATGATACGCGACGCCGACGGTGTCTACCAAATGCAGGATTTAGGCAAGGCGAATGGCGTCCGCGTTTTTGAAGATGGGCAGCCGGTGCGCATTACGTCACATCAAAATTATCCGGTACAAGAGGGCGGTGTTTTCTTTGTCGGAGATTATCGCTTTGATATCGACAGGCTTCCGGAAGCTGTAGATGACGGCCCGATGGTAGAGATTGCGGTTGAAGAGCTGGAGCCCGTTGACGGTGTCGATCAGGTCGTCGGTGGGAGGCGCCCCCGGCTCCCGGCAGACCCCTCGGAACGTCTTACCCCGCAGCTAACGGGACCCATTTATGCCCGTTCACAGAAGTTAGCGCGGGAGATCGCTGCAACCCCAGAGAATCAGCGTAAAAATAATCCTCGTTGGGTCGGTATGTTGGCCGAGCGGGAAATTCTTGCCGAGATAGATCCACAAGTGACCTTTGATCGCGGCCAGCAAGAAGGACGCAATTTTATTCGCATTCGTATTGGCGATGATGAATATGCCTTCTGGCCGGAGGACGCGGTGCAGATTACGCAAGCTTTGGAAAGTGCCGCATCCATCTTGACCGGTGCACGGCAGGAGCGGGCGCGCGAGATTCTGGCGGCGTTCAATCGTTATATTAAAGCCATGATGACTTC
This sequence comes from bacterium, assembly GCA_965216315.1. Lineage (GTDB taxonomy): Bacteria > UBA10199 > UBA10199 > 2-02-FULL-50-16 > JAJFLM01 > CBDCFN01. The sequence goes on from CBDCFN010000016.1 coordinate 557,797, forward strand.
GGCCCGGCCGATATTAACAGACGAGCGTCGGGCTCAGCTACAACGGGCCGGCCTCACTCAAGCGGATCTCGTCTTAATTGAAGAGGCGGTCGGACAAAACATAGCAGGTCAATATGAGATCAAAGAGTTGATTGGCATGGGTCAACAAAGCCTGATCTTTCGGGCCTATGATCACGAAGAAGGTCAAGATGTTGTCGTGAGGCAGGCAGCTTTTTCTTATTCTAAGCTCGACAATCGCTACGCTCTCGCGGAGCATGAAAAGCGCCGGAAGCAGCTTGGTGAGTCTTTTCGAGCCCAGATCAAGGACCCGACTGGCAAGATGCCGGCGGCTATTAAAGCTATCGAAGCGCCGGCTATTATTCCAGCCGCACGACAATCAGAGCCTTTGTCAAAAGAACTCTATGTTATTGAAGAATATGTTAATGGTTCGACGATCAATGAGGTTATCCAGAGTCCCTTCTGGATTCGCATGCCGCTGGAGGAACGGGAAAGATGGCTGAAAGCTTGGATGGGTCAGTTTATCGAGTTTTGGGGTGCCTATCAACAGGCGGGTTATCATTATAGTGATATCAATCCCGACAACCTCATGGTTGATGACGAGACGAGCGGACTTCGCGTCGTCGATGCGGGGAGCCTCCGTCCTATTCAAAATATCTTCATCCAGGGGGGACCTCTTGCCTATACGCCGGGGTATACGACGCCGAAATTGCTTGAAATGATTAAGGGCCACAGCAGACGCAGTATGCAGACGAGCCCGAACTATCTCTATCCCATGCTCGGCAAGCTCATGCACCACATCTTGACTGGAGAGGCCCCACAGCAAGCCGGTGTCATGCCGGATATGCCGGCGTTGAAAAACTCCGGCAAGGCCAGCTCGGGTGCGATTACCGTCATTGACCGTTTCTTGGCGATGGATGGAGCGACGGATATGGGGACCTATCGGAATGCGCAGGCGGCCTTTAAGCAGTGGCGCCCTTAACCGATCGTAATTTCCTTGATCATTCCATCTCGATGAAAACGAACTGCTGTTTGCGAATGGCTCCTGCGTCGCGAATGCGTCAAGAGCCGCATAACTTTGGCGAGCGAGAGTTTTCCATCCATATCCAGACAAACGGTGACACCCGCATGAAATTTATGACCTAAGATTTCGGTTTTGTTGGCGAGGACGATCGAGCGCAGTGAACCGTTATGATGAAACTCAAGGCAGGAGTTGGCAGCGGCGATAAGTACCTGCTTATTGAAACGGATTTCCATGGGTTCATTAATATGTACCCAAACCAGCTGACCTTGATTGGAGAAATGGACGACGGTTCCGGCCGGGAAGCGGTAGCCGGCTATTTGCATGGCTTCGGCCAGAGTCGTTTCTTTGAGGATGCCATTGCGGTAAAACGAAACCAGACGATGTGCGATGAGTTTTTTGACTTGAGCGCAATTGGTTTTCAGTCGGGTATCGCTCGCAAGTGAGACCCAATCCAGCTGAGCGTCGGGAAAGAAGTAGGCGATACTGGTGCCGGGGAAAGTATTCGCACCGATGCGAGTCATGTCCCCAAGCCAGATGGAGGTCAGCCGCCCCCGCTCCGTGTAGAAAATTTCCGAACCTTGAGGCAGCTGCAGACCATGGACATTCATGTCGGCATGCAGCCGTGTGCTAAAGGTTCGGGGGCTATGCACGAGCAAAGCCCTGTCCTTCGGGTCCGTTTCAGTGACCTCTAAGTCGATTTCGTTCGCCGCCCTCATGGCGAGATTCCCCTCCAAATTCATAGCCCCTGCGCCTCATCGGATTGCAGGGCGGGTTGAGTTGCGCGCCGGGGCAAAAATATTTGGCTACGTATTCATATGTATACTGAAAATAGTGTCATGAGGACTAACAGCGCAACGAGGAGGTGATTTTGGCGATACACGGGGCACATTAACGAGAATTATTGTCATGGTGTATACAACACTCAGCCAAACGACTCTTCTTATGGGTCACACCCTCCCAATGCTCGCGTCTGCCGATCTGTCCGCAACGCAGCCGGCGCCAGTGCTTGCCGCACCGTCACAGTCATCACTCGCATCGACGTTGTTTCAGCGCTGCATCGCGCGCCCCCTCGTGGCGACGCATATGTTACTCAGTCCGTTGAGTTTCGCTGGCTGTGAAGACCGGGAAATTAAACCCGTTGTGTCGGCTCGGCCTGACAGTGTTCAATCCATTCAAAGCCCTTTAGAAGTCGATTCGAACGTTGTTCCGAAAGAATTGGCGGTTATCGGTGTCTTGGTCTTGCTAGGTACGGGCTTGATACTATTGAGAAAAAATTCTCAGCTGAGATCGGAGCTGAAGGCCAAAAATAGCGCGTTGCATGAGAAAAGCGAGGAATTAGAATCCATCCAGATTTCATACGCTAAGATGCGACGGCTATTCGCGAAGGTGAAGGATCGCGATAAGATGCTGGGTCTCTATCAATCCAAGTTGGATGTCGATGCTATCTCGGCTGAACTTCGAGATCTTGAGCGAGAGATTGCCGGCCTGCAGGAGTTAAAGGAAGAACGCTATCGCTTGAAAACCGAATTTGATGAGCTCACTTCGTTAAAGTCCGTGATGGAGTTTGATTGTGAGCGCTTTGGAACAGCGATTGAGAAAGTCGAGGACGAACTGGACGAGCTGGATGCAGCATTAAAGGTTGCCGAAAGCCGATTAAAACAACGAAAGGCCGAGTATAAATCTAAACAGCAAGAGCTAGAGAATGTTCGACAACGCAGAATCACGCCTCTTCGCGTAGCACTAGCTCCGGCACCGGAAAATCCGGAGCGGCCGGTTAGGAGAGAGGTTCGATATGATCTGCCGTTGGCACAGCGGAAACGGCAGGCAATTCCTCTTCTGTCAGTCCCCGTCCCGAAAGGGCGACGCGTGAACGTGCGGTTGCATGATGGTTTTGCCGAATATGTTCGCAATAACGGGGCCGACGTTGAGATGAGTCGTGGTGTCGGAGTCAATGGTTTTTTTAACCTTGTTCCTAAAATAGGGTATCGATTTCTCCGTGTAAGCTCCTTTCACTCGCATGATTGGAAAGCATTAGATCTTGTCTCGCTTGATGTGATTTCGGAGCCTATCAATCCGGAGGCTCATGGTGTTTGTGATGGTGACTTTATCCTCATCAAGGACAAGGAGGGGGGACTCGTTGGTGTCGGTACTGTCAGTAGCGTCGGTGTAAGTCGCTTTAAGGCACTCGAAGGAGCAGCTGGATCGTCGTCAGCAAAAATTTCATCGTCGGCTCTGAGCTCACAAAAACCACCGCAAAGCCAAAAGCCGGTATCACCGCAAACAACTTTCGATATACTACGCCCTCCTGGAAAAACTGCCGAGCGGTTTGGAGCAACGGTCGAGCGGCTTGATGACGGGAAATATGAATTCCGCATCCGAGTCTATGAAGGGGAGATTTTGATCTGGGGAGATCGGCGGTATCAGGGTCCCGCTATTCGTAAGCTTGCCGTCAGTCGTGCAACTGAAATCAAGATACAACCGTCTCGTGGCAGGCGGCTATCATTTACGCTGCGGCCGCCGAAAACCGGGCAGCAAGCCAGCATTGAGAAACACCCGCGGTAGAATCAGGTGCCGCCGGTCACGTAACGCCAAGAGGGCGCGCAACTTCCGGTTTTCTCACTTTCCAGATCCAGCCATCATAGAGAAAATGCAGGAGTGATGTGCCGGAATAGTAGACGATGTAGAAATCCGTCCCGCGCAGGTTGAGGAGGAGGTAATAGGTCAAACCCATCCCCGCAATGAGAAGTGGGGCGCCTTTGAGGGCGCTACGAAAACAGAATGCCGCGACGTCACGGTTGTTCCGGTCTTGATACTTTCCATGGCCGTAGAGGTGCACAAAGGCGATGTACTCAACGGCATGGGCCATGCCGAAACAAAGATAGCCGACGATTGGTCCATGGATGACAAAGATCGCCAAGAGGGTGAGAGTCGAGATCAGGAACGTCCAGCGAGGCACTCTTTGCCGCCAACTCAGTTCCGCTGCCAGTTCATTGCGGAGCCACCAAACGAGTGCGATCAATGCTGTGATCCCGACAATTGTTGGGATCAGCCAGAGGAGGAAATTTTGGTCAACAAAGCTGAGAGCCTTCATCACGAAACGGGCTTTACCAAGCGTTGCGAAGCTTGGCCGCTGATACAGAGCCGCTCCACAAATGATGACCACAACGAATGACCAGAGCAAAAATAAATCACGCCGACCGTGGGCGTGTTGCTCGATACCGCCCTTGCTGCGTCCGGCGTAGACCCGGAGTATGCCATAACGTTGCATAATCACGTGCCAGATATTCCAAAAGGCGACGATGATGATAATAATGGTCCAAGTCCAGGGGAGATCACTGATTCGGCTCCCGATTAAGAGAGCAAAGATGAGCAGTGGTGACAGGATGTAGTCACGGATGCGCTGCGACAAGATCTGGCGGTCTCCATAGACGAGTAATAAAGTGTAATGCCGGTGGATGTACGTCAGGCCGAGTACGACGACCATGGCCAGGCTCAAGTTTTGAAAAAAGGCTACGCGTTCAGTGTGGCGAAGCGGGATGGGGCCACTCATGTCGAGACCCCAGACGATCCAGAAATAAAAAGGAAGCCAGCAGAAAGCCAGGCAACTCAGATCGAAAATGGGGTTTACGAGCCAGCGGGCCGATGGCTTATTCGCGTCCATGTTTGTGGCGGTGTTCCAGGATACGTTTGTAGCAAAAGACATTAACGACGATGATAATGCCCCAAAACAGACCCATGAAAATCCAGCCGGAGTGGCTCATGATTTCTCCCTCGCTTTTAAGCGGTGATGAGCAAAACTATATTTCACTCCTATAACAAGACCCACGAGCATCAAACAGAGCATGACGCGGACGCCTGCAACGTATGCCATGTTTTCGGGTTTTACATTTTTCATGAGGATTACTTCGAAACCGGTTTTGTAAAGCCAGACGCCGAGCAGGCCAATCAAGAACATTGGTGTGACGTATTTCAGGATATAAAAGAATATCCGTGGGACTCGCATATCCGCCCCGCGGGTGATTTCCTGCCAGGCATTCTTTGGCCCAAAGAGCCAGACAAAAATTACGATTTCAACGACGGCAAACACGGTGACGCCAAAGGTGCCTAACCAGAAATCCATGTCGTCGAGGAAGCCTTGTTTCAGGAAAAAGATGACCGGTTGGCAGAGGACAAAAAGTGCCGTGCCGGTGATGGCTGTTGCGACTTTGCGACTGACCTGAAACTCGTCTTGGAGAAAAGCCATGAAGGGTTGCACGATGGCTACAGAGCTAGTCAGGGCGGCCACGAACAGGAGAAAAAACCACACGGTGCCAAAGGCCTGCCCGAAAGGGATTTCCTGAAAGATCAGCGGCATGGCTGCGAACCCTAAGTTGAAGGCGCCGCCGGCAGCGACCTGCTGAGTGCCGACAATGCCGAAAAAGGCAACGGCAATAGGGATTGCAATGGAGCCGCCGAGAATGACTTCAACAAAACTGTTGGTCGACGCCGTGCTCAAGCCATTGAGCGCGACATCGTCATTCTTTTTAATATAGCTGGCATAGGTTTGAATGGCTCCAAAGCCGACCGAAAGAGTAAAAAAGACCTGACCGGCGGCTGCCAGCCATACTTTGGGGTTTTTGAGACTGGTAAAATCAGGATTCCAGAGAAAACCAAGGCCGGCGTTAATTGAGTTTTCCGGAACATTCGGGTCGGGTGTTCCGAGCGTAAAGATACGGATCATGAGAATGATTCCAAAGATAAACAAGAGCGGCATGCCGAACTTCGCTAAACGTTCGAGGCCGCGGACGACACCGCGTGACAAGACGTAAATCGTTAGGCCCAAGCTAATCGCATAGAAAAGATAGGACGTCCAAATGTTGCTGAAGTATTGGCTGGTCGTGACACCTTGATAGCTTGAGAGGAACAAGCTCATTTCCTGCTGAGTGGTAATGCCCATGTATTTCCCGGTAAGGGAAAAGAAACTAAAGCCCAATGTCCAGCTCATGATGTAAATGTAGTAAACTCCGACACCGAAGCTAATGAGAATGCCAAAAGTTCCTAAGTACTTAGAGATACGATGATGCCAGAGGCGATAGAACATGCCCGGGGTGGTGCCGTGACCATGGCTGCCACCATGTCGTCCCATCGCCCACTCGACCCACATCAGCGGAATGCCGAATAAGAGTAGACAAATGAAGTAGGGGACCATGAAGGCTCCCCCACCATTCTCAGCACACTGGACGGGAAAACGGAGGAAATTACCGAGCCCGACGGCGTTGCCGGCCGTAGCGAGGACGAGTCCGATGCGTGACTTCCAAAGCTCGCGAGGCTGGGCCATGAAGTTCTATTAGTGGCTTCAGGCGGTCAGTGCAAGGAAAATGCTCCATTAGGCGGGTCCTGTCCCTGGGCGGATCACCCCATTAAATTGCGCCGGGTGATGTGAGCGATTCGTTCTAGTGAGCAACGCGAGCGAGAGGGGGAGGCTCCAGGAGCTTTGCTTCTGGAGGGGGCGACGCTAGCCCCTATTACGGAAACAGACCGCGCGTCTTCATGGCACTGCTGATCGTTTCAATAGCCGTTGCCAGGGCCGCCTCGCGCATCGTGAATTTACGGTGGAGGTGCACGGTATAGGTGTTGTCGAAGGCGCGTAACAGGATGTCGCAAAGACGTTTTTCGATTTCTTCTTTCGTCCAGAGGAGACTCTGAATGCCCTGGACCCACTCAAAATAACTAACGGTGACTCCGCCGGCATTGGCGAGCACGTCTGGAATGATGAAGAGATCATCATTTTCAGTGAGTATCTTTTCGGCTTCATTGGTGGTTGGCCCATTCGCCCCTTCGGCGAGGATGCGACACCGGATTTTTTTGGCATTGTTTTTATTGATGACACCGCCAACGGCCGCCGGTATCAAGATCTCGACATCCAGAGTCAAGAGCTCCTCATTACTAATGTGATCGGCCTCTTTATAGCCTTTTAAAAACTGATTTTCTTTTAGGTAGTTACTGATCGAGAGTAGATCCAATCCTTTGTCATTGTAAAGTGCGGTCGTGTGATCGCTAACGGCAACAATGCGACAGCCTTCCTCGGCAAGGAATTCCGCAGCCGCGGCACCGACCTGTCCAAAACCTTGCACGGCGACTTTTGTTTGGTTGGCGAGCGGGATATGCAGTCGCTTGGCAGCTTCACTGGCCAGGAAACCGCAGCCGAATCCCGGGGCTTCTTTGCGACCAACGGAACCGCCAATCTCAACCGGTTTACCGGTCACCACTTGTGGAACGGCATGGCCGACCTGAGCACTATAGGTGTCCATCATCCACGCCATGACTTGGGCGCTTGTCCCCATGTCGGGGGCCGGGATATCGATAGTCGGGCCGATGAAATTAACGATATCCATCGTGTAGCGCCGCGTGAGCCGTTGCAATTCTCGACGACTCAATGGATGGGTATTAATCGAGACGCCCCCTTTGGCTCCACCCAATGGAAGACCTACGAGTGCTGTTTTCCAAGTCATGAGCATCGCGAGGGCGGCGACTTCGCCTAAGTTGACGGATTCATGGTAGCGAATGCCTCCTTTGTAAGGGCCGAGGGTGTCGTTGTGCTGGACGCGATAGCCGGGAACAACTCGGACCGTATAGTCGTCCATGCGAAAGGGGACGCTGACAATGTGTGCGTGTTCAGGGACGCGGAGTCGATAGAAAAGATTTTCGTCGAGGTCAATCTTGGAAGCGATTTGCTCGAACTGTAGCTGGACCTCGCGAAATAGCGGTGAATCCCACTCGGCGGCCAGTGCCTTCATATGAGTGGGATTGTCTCACAAATGACGAAGGGTCCAAAGGCAAAATATCTATTTGCCTAAGAACATTTTAAAGGGGTTGCCGGTGAAGATCAGCCCCACGACGATCCAGCAAAAGGCGCGGACGCGTCGCAAGAGGACGATGGCAATTCCGGCGACCGCGCCAAGCGGGCCAAACGTAATGGCGAGCATGCCGGCAAAAGCCATCTCCATGACACCAAAGGCGCCGGGAAGAAAGCAAAACAAAGCGCTGACTAGTGGGGCCAGGGCCGCTAAGAGAAGCGCCCAAGAGAGGGTGAGATCCGGAATCAGAGCTGAACCGAGCAGGTAAACCTCAGCGACCATAAGGCCTTGGCAGATTAAATGAAGGATAAGGCATTGATAGAAGGTCCCACGTCTCTGGTTGTAAAAATTGAGGAGCAGACGGTCGTATTCATCTAAGGTGCCGCGTACCGCCGGGCTCTTGCAGCTGCAGGGCAGTCCGCAGGTTGGGATTTTGTCGACCAGCGCGCTAAAAAAGCCGCTTTTTGCTGTGCGGATCGCGACGACGCAAAAAATACCGATGACAGCCAGCAGAGCGGGAACGACAATGCGAACGACTTGAGGCAGGCTCGGGGTGTTGAGAAAGGCCACCATCAATCCGACCCAGACGAAGATCCCCAATGCCAGCATGTGGACGGTACGGTCAGTGATGATCGATTCGGCTCCGGACTTAGCTTCGTATTTTTTGAGCAGTTGGTGGCCTTGGACCGCGTCGCCGCCGACCAAGGAGAAGGGACTCAGATTGCGTAAGGAGTTGCCGCTGGCCTCAAGGATGAACAAACTCCAAAAAGAGGCCTTGCTGGGTCCGAGTGCAAATTGCCATGCGAGGCCTTGCAGGAACGCATAAAAAAACGAGATAAGCAGGACCATTGGGAAGACGGCGACGCCGTCCAAGCTGTATTCGGCCACCAAGCCGGCGTCTTGGCTGTAAATAAACCATACCAAGAGAAGAACGCTCAGCAAAAAGAACGCGAGTGATTTCCAGGGCAACAGCTTTGAGATATTCAGTCCTTGCATAGGGTCTCCTTAGATTGCGTCAAAAGGTCGCAGGAGTTCTTACAAGAAACTTAGAGAATTGCAATGAAATCTAAAACACTTCGTCGATGGCGTCTGAGACCAGCTGCCAGGCCGTGCTGTCGGTGCGTAGCGAGCTCGCCTGTTCCAGGTGAATAAAGCGACCATTAAATCCGGGGGCTGCATCGGTGCATTCATCGGAGCTGCCATTGGTATAGCGTCCCTGGACATTGGTTGTGCCGCAGAGGCTGTCCGGATCCCCCATCTTGTTACAGCTAACAGCAAAGTCCGGGTCACTGAGGCTATCATCGATAGCCGTCGCCAACTGATTGACGAAGGCGAAGGCGCCGACATCTGTTGTGCTTCCATTAGATACGATGGCGCGGGGATCGGATGCATCCGCGCTGAAGCCGTGAAGAGAAATGAATTTTACAAAGTCGACGGTATCATTGGCCGCTTTATGCGCTTCGTGGAAGAAATTGTCAGTCGCATGGGCGACATCCGAGATGCGGTAGGGACCTTCGGTTCCACAGGCATCGGTTGTTCCCGAGCAGCTCGATTCAGCGGAATTGGCGCAGCGATGCGTGCCTGCGATAAACAGGGCTTTCGCACGCATATTTTTAAAAATCAGGAGTCCCTCATCCAGGGTGTTTTCGTCGAAGAGGGGATGGGGCACTTCAATGACAAGTTGTGAGTCGGTCGTTTCATTGATGAGAAACGTGCCTCCCCCATTGCCGCTCTTATCCGTGAGCGCGATGATTGTATCCCCGTTTTCACTAAAATTTTGTTGTTCGTAATTAAGAGCATCAAGGGTAGCCGTGCTGACGGCGGTTGCCCCGAGTACATCACGGACCAGCTGATTAAAGTTGGTTAAGTCATCACCGGAGGGTGCTGAAAAGGCATCGCTATCCGCACCGGGAATGGTCAGTCCCGAAATAAGCGCGTCGATGCTGTCGACCGTGCTGCCGCCACCCGAATCACCGGATCCACTCGAACCACCATTGTCAGAACCGGAAGCGCTGGGATCCCCTGGGCTCGACACTTCACTATCTCCCACAAAAGTGGGGCCATCCTGGCTGCTGGTGCAGGCCGAAAAGGCGCCTAGTATAACGATGGCTGAAACAATGCTGAAAAACTTAATAATCACGGTAGGTTTCCCTCCCTCGTTGGTCTTCTACCATTACGAAATTATCGGTCAATTTTTGAAAAAGTTGCTGTCTCATTTCTTAAAAATAATCCAATGAAATCAATAGGTTTAGGATATTCTCGTTGCATTTGGAGGGTGATATGCGTAATAGTAATAGACCTGCTGTTAACGGGGGTTTCCGGGTTTTTCGAGGGATTTATAGGTGCAACGATGGATGTTTCTACCGTCAAGAGGGTGCTGATTATCGATGATGATCCGGCCTTGCTAGATGTCCTCAGCCGGCGTGTTCAAAAGAACGCTTATTCCTGTGAAACGGCACAATCTGCCTCGGAAGGCCTTGAAAAGGCGATGCAAACGCCGCCCGATCTTATTCTCCTCGACCTGATGATGCCAAGGATGAGTGGTTTTGGTTTTCTGCGCGAACTCAAGCGCCACAAAGAGCTGGCCCATATCCCCGTCGTCGTCCTGACCGGTCTCGGCGATGATGAGGTCGCCAAAGAATCGATGGACTTAGGCGCTGTGGGGTATCTGACCAAGGACTGTGATCATGGCGAACTCATGCACCTCGTTCAACAACATGCGTGAAGAACGACAGCCTTGGATCTGAGCTATTCTTGGAGGTCTATTGTGCTTGAGGTAACGGCATTTCGGTGAGGCCGAGTTTCTTGAACAATGCCTGATCGGCATCGACTTCCGGATTTGGCGTGGTGAGGAGTTTTTCACCGGCAAAAATGGAATTGGCGCCGGCCATAAAGGCCAAGGCCTGGGCCTCATCGGACATGGTGCTGCGTCCGGCACTCAAGCGGACCATAGATTGAGGCATAATAATCCGTGCCGTCGCGATGCAGCGGACGAGTTCAATCACGTTCATTTCTATCTCGTCGGCAAGGGGCGTGCCTTCGACGCGGACCAGGCGATTGATCGGGACACTGTTGGGGTGTGGGTCTTGAGTCGCGAGCTCTTGCAGGAGGCCGATGCGATCCGCCCGATCTTCCCCCAAGCCGATAATGCCGCCGCAACAGACTTGGAGACCCGCATTGCGGACGTTGTCGAGGGTGGTCAGGCGATCTTCATAGCATCGTGTAGTAATAACTTCTTGGTAAAATTCCGGGGAGGTATCGAGGTTGTGATTATAGGCCGTGAGTCCTGCCTCTTTAAGTCGTGTGGCCTGCGCAGGGGTTAGCATGCCCAGGGTGCAGCAAACTTCCATCTCAAGGGCAGCGACTCCGCGCACCATTTCGAGGATCTGATCGAAATCCGGTCCGTCTCTGACTTCGCGCCACGCGGCCCCCATGCAAAAGCGGGTTGAGCCTGAATCCTTCGCCGCGCGGGCCTTATCCAAGACTTCGTCGAGACCCAGCAGGGGTTCCCGTTCCAGGCCGGTTTGATAGCGCGATGATTGCGGGCAGTAAGAGCAGTCTTCCGAACAGCCTCCGGTTTTGATCGACAGGAGGGTCGATTTCTGGACTTCACCGCTGACGAAAAATTCACGATGCCGGGTCTGGGCCTCGTAGAGGAGGTCCAGGAGGGGCCGTGTGTAGATGGCTTCAATTTCTTCTCGAGTCCAGTCGTAGCGCAGTGTTTCCATAAGCTCCCTAGATTATTCAAACATCGGCAGCTAAGTCCAGGAGTTGCTTGCTAATTTTGAGGAGGTCGCATCACTTCAAGGAATTGCCAGAACCCCCTTGATTGAACGGGGATAAATCAGTAGAAACAGGCCCGGGGGCAGGGAATCCACGAAGATTATGGAAGCGCAAAGCAATACACAGGTTCGGTCATTTTCACTCGGTCTGACGCCGGTCGACAAATTCTTTTTGGCCTACAACGTCCTGGTTTTGGCCCTCGTCGGTGTTTTTGGAAGCGAACGTCCTGATTTTACGTCGCTCATCGTTTGGCATGTGACTCTTACGGGACTCACGTTTTTGCTCGCCATCTATGAGATGCGGCAGGGGGGTAGGATCGCCGCGTTTCTACGCTTCGCCTATCCCGCGGTTTTGTTGCCCTTTGTTCACTACGAGTCGGGGCTCTTAAGTCCGCTGGTAACCGACGGCTACTTTGATGCATGGTTTGTTTCTATTGATCGTTTTTTGTTTGGGCGCGATCTTTACGCTTGGTTGGCTCCCAATGTTGGTGGCCTCGTCATGAATGAAATCATGAATGCTGCCTATTTTGCTTTTTATTTGCTGATACTGGGCACGCTATTGGGGACTTATTTTTGGCGTCGGCATTGGACGGGCGAACTGATTTTTGTGCTGACCTTATGTCTCTATGCGCATTATTTCTTTTTCATTGTTTTTCCCGTCGTCGGTCCGACAGATTTGCGCCCTGCCCTTTTTGCGGCCCAGGAAGGCTGGATCACACCGTTTGTTTATAACGTCGTGGCCAGCGGCGATACGGCCGGGGGAGCCTTTCCTTCCAGCCATTGCGCCGGCGCCGTACTGCTCAATTGTTATGCCGGGCGCATCTTTGGAAAGAAGATAGGCTGGCTGCTAGCGCCGCTATCGGTGTTGATTGTTCTCTCCAGCATCTATCTCTCGATGCATTACGTGATCGATAGTATTGCCGGGATTATTGTTGGTGCTTTTTTCTTTTGGTATGGTCCGCGGGTTTACCGAATGTTGAGAAAAGAAGAGACTTAATATGGACTTACTCAACGAAATCGCCAGTTGGACGACGCAATTTGAGGCCGGCGGCCATGATGTGCTCGCGAAGGCCGAGCAATGGCAACTCTATGATCAGGTGTCCGGCACCGGACTCTATCCTTATTTTCAGCCACTTGATGAAAACCAAGGTCCGGTAGCGCGCTACGATGGCCGCGAGGTCCTGATGTTGGGATCGAATAATTACATTGGACTGACGACGCATCCCAAGGTGCGGGAAGCGGCGGTTGAGGCCGTGCGCAAATACGGGACCGGCATGACGGGATCACGTTTTCTCAATGGGAGTATGCGCCTTCATGAAGAACTGGAAGGAAAACTCGCCTCGTTTTTAGAAAAAGAGGCGGCCTTGGTTTTTACGACGGGCTATCAAGCCAATCTGGGTATGTTGACCGCGCTGATTAACAAACACTCGGTGGCGGTTGTCGACCGCTTTGCCCATGCGAGCATTCATGATGGCTGTCGTCTGATGGAAGGGGAGAATCTCAAATTTGAGCATAATGACGTGAACGACCTGGCACAGGTGTTGGCATCGATCCCGAAAGATAAAGGGCCGCTGGTCTGTGTCGATGGTGTTTATAGCATGGAAGGGGATTTGGCTCCGCTGCCCGAATATTTGAAACTCGTGAAACAATACAAGGTGCGCTTTGCAGTTGACGATGCGCATGGCCTCGGCGTGATGGGGCCCGGCGGACGAGGGACCTGCCACCATTTCGGCGTCCAAGATGAAGTCGATCTCATTGTCGGGACGTTTAGCAAGAGTCTGGCAAGCACCGGTGGTTTTGTAGCGGGCACTAAAAAGGCCGTCGATTTCATCAAGCACTTTGGCCGTCCGATGATCTTCTCAGCCTCGCTGACTCCGGCGTGTACGGCTGCCGCCGATGCAGCCCTGGAAATTTTAATGCAAGAGCCAGAACGTGCGGAACAGGTGCGCGCCAATACGATGGCAATGAAAAAGGGGCTCGACGAAATCGGTTATCAGACCGGCGAGGCCGCTGCGGCGATTGTTCCTGTCGTCATAGGGAACAGCATGATGACTTTTATGATCTGGAAAGAACTCTTGGATGAAGGGGTGTACACGAATCCCGTTCTGTATCCGGCGGTGGCGAAGGGGCAGGAAATGTTGCGCACCAGTTACCTGTCGACTCATACGGAAGAACACTTAAGTCGCGCTCTCGATATTTTTAAGCGGGTCGGCCGTAATTATGACATCTGCCCGTAATGGAATCGAAATCCGCCCGGTAAAATCGCGCCGGGATCTCAAGGATTTTATTCAGCTACCATGGCGCATCTATCGGGACGATCCCGCCTGGATCCCACCTTTGCTGGCTGAGGAAAAGAAGCGACTGAACCGGAATAAGAATCCCTTTTTTGAACATGCCGAAGCCGAATATTTTTTAGCTTTCCATAACGGTGAACTCGTCGGGCGGATTACGGCGCAAATCGATCGGCTTCACAATAAGACCCACAATGAAAAGACGGGATTCTTCGGTTTTTTTGAAACTGTCGATGAGCCAGCCGTGGCACACGCTTTGCTCGACCAGGCGGCGACTTGGTTGCAGGCGCGTGGCATGGAATGCATGAGAGGGCCGTTCAACTTTTCGATCAATGAAGAGTCCGGAATTCTGATTAAAGGGCATGAGCATGCTCCCTTTGTGCTGACGACGCATAGTCCGGATTACTATGCTGCATTGCTGGAGACAGCCGGTTTGAACAAAGTGAAAGATCTCTACTGTTGGCGCTATGATTCAACGCGGCCTGTTCCGGAGATGGCGCAAGAAATAGCTGATGAAGTCCGAAAATATCCGGGGCTCACGCTGCGCGAAATCGATCCTAAGCGCATCTATGATGACGTCAATATTTTGATCGATGTCTTCAATTCGGCCTGGCAACAAAATTGGGGCTTTGTGCCGTTAACAACCAATGAAATTAAAAAGGCAGCCGAGGATTTCAAGATGATCCTTGAACCGAAATTGGCGTTGATCGCGGAAGTTAATGGTGTGCCGGCGGCTATCTCGCTGGCCATTCCAAATCTCAATGAAATCATTCGTGATCTGAATGGTCGGCTCTTTCCGACAGGGTTTCTCAAGTTACTGTATCGACTCAAGCGAAAAAAATGCCGTTCCGCAAGGCTAATGTTGCTTGGGATTAAAAAAGAGTTTCGTGGCGATGTCTTGAATGGCCTCGTTGTTTTGCTTTACTCGGAAATGCATCGTCGTTCCCAGGAGTTAAAGCATTGGGGCGGAGAGCTCTCCTGGACTCTAGAAGATAATCAAAAGATCAACGTGGGAATTCAGATGATGGGCGGGGAGAACTACAAGACCTATCGGGTGTTTGAGCGGGCGATTTAATGTCTAACGGGGGTTGACCCGAGCCGCCTACACGTGTTTTAAAGCTACGCAAGAATTATCACCTATCATTCAGAAGTGTCCTTTTCTCAGTATCCGCAAGATTTGCAAAAA
The DNA here is from genome assembly GCA_965216315.1 of bacterium. Classification (GTDB taxonomy): domain Bacteria; phylum UBA10199; class UBA10199; order 2-02-FULL-50-16; family JAJFLM01; genus CBDCFN01. The sequence goes on from CBDCFN010000016.1 coordinate 572,913, forward strand.
GAGCCACCGCTGGAATTGAGCAAGGAAAAGGAAGCTTCATGTCATCGTCAAAAAAACAACAGGTCCTGTTTTCGGATCTTGGTTTAAATCCAAAATTAATCAAGTCGCTTGAGGAGATTGGCTATGAAGCGCCTACGCCGATTCAAGCGCAAACGATTCCACATCTATTAGAGGGCAAAGACATTGTTGGGCAGGCACAGACAGGAACGGGGAAAACGGCTGCTTTCGCCCTTCCTCTTTTGTCACGACTTAACCTGAAAAAGACTGGTCCGTTAGTTCTTGTATTAACTCCAACTCGAGAGCTTGGGATTCAAGTGGCCGAGGCGTTTCAACGTTATGCCGCTCCACTAAAAGATTTTCATGTGCTGCCAGTGTATGGCGGTGCGAATATGAGCGTTCAGATGAAGCAGCTCAAGCGTGGAGTACATGTTGTCGTGGGTACGCCAGGTCGCCTGATGGACCATATGAGACGAGGGACACTTAAACTCGACAAGTTGGACGCGCTTGTTTTGGATGAAGCGGATGAAATGCTTCGCATGGGTTTCATCGATGATGTGGATTGGATTTTGTCACACACCCCAGCGACGAGGCAGATCGCTTTGTTTTCAGCAACCATGCCCAAGCCTATTCGGCAAATTGCCAAGAAGTATCTTCAAGCCCCTAAGGAAATTACCATCAAGCTCAAAACAACGACGGCTGAAACGATTAATCAACGTTTTTGCTTCGTCTCAGGGATGAAAAAGCTCGATATTTTGACACGTATTTTAGAGACAGAAGGCTTTGATGGCGTTTTGGTTTTTGTGCGGACTAAAAATTCGACCAAGCACTTAGCAAGTAAGCTGGCGGCGCGAGGTTATGCCTGCTCGGCTTTAAACGGTGATATTGCGCAGAAAGCTCGAGAGAAGACGGTAGAAAAATTTAAAAATGGCAGGCTGGATATCGTAGTGGCCACCGATGTTGCTGCCCGTGGGCTCGACGTGAAACGGATTAGTCATGTGATCAATTTTGATATCCCGTATGACACCGAATCGTATGTTCACCGCATCGGCCGAACGGGTCGAGCGGGTCGCGAAGGGGAGGCCATTTTATTTGTCGCTCCTCGTGAAAGGAATTTGTTGACTGCGATTGAGAGAGCGACGAAACAGAAAATTACTCCAATGAAATTGCCGAGCAAAGAGGCCGCATCTCAAAAGAGACGGGAGCAATTTAAGGAGCAAGTTCAAGTAATTCTTGATCAAGGGAATCTTCAGTCTCAGTTTCGTATCCTGGAGCAATATCAGCAAGAGTGGGGAATGACCCTTAAAGAGCTTGCAGCAGTATTATTGAAACTGCTCGAAAATAAAAATCCAGTTTTTAAAGAGAGAGGAAAGGCTGGGCCCGCAGAAGAACGTAAACCGCGACGACCTAAGTACGGTGCTAAAAATAAAAAAATACCCAAGCAGAAAAAGAAATCATCTACTCGAAATAAAAAGACATCGGTTAATAAGAAGAGGCGGGGAAAAAGAGGAAGAATGAAAAGAATCACTGACTGACAACTTCGCTGCAATCACATCTATCTGGTGCCTGAAGCGGCTCCATATTGCGAATCTTGTTTTAGAAGTTCTGCAAAGGGCGTTAAGTAAATTCCCTTAAGAGTTTGCCATTTCTCATCTGAGAGCTCTTTGATTCCGTATGTTATAAATTGATCTTCTGGTTTGATATAGGTTTTGAAAATCCGATCCCAGAACGAAAAGCCAGCACTGTAGTTACTATCATGTTCGCTTCTATCGACAGAATGGTGAATGCGGTGCATACGAGGTGTGACAAGTAGCCACCGCAATAATTGATCTTGCTTTTCACTTATTGAAATATTGCTGTGATGAAATGGAGTGATGACATGGATGAAGATGAAATAAGCGATAGCATGGGTACCTCCGATACCAATAAAACCGAATGCAAGGGTTTTAATGAAAGTGGCGATTAACGCTTCAGCCGGATGAAAGCGAAAGGCTGTAGAGCCATCGACGAGCTGGTCGCTATGATGGGCGCGATGTAGTTTCCAGAGGAGAGGGAGCTTGTGATGTATTATGTGTAACCCGTAAACGACGAGATCCATAAGAAGAATGGTGAGAATGAATTCCAACCATTCTGGCCATTCGACCCAGTAACGCATTCCTAAATTGCTGTGCCGTTGTACCCAATAGGCAACCCCTAGTGATCCTGCGAGTTCTAAGCTGGTGATTCCTTGGTTAATTACTTTAACGAAGAGATTTCGACTGATATGTCGAATGGCAGATTCACTCCGTTTGCGGAAAGGATAAAGGGCCTCCAGTCCTGCTAATAGGCAGACGTATGCAAGACTGGAGGCAACAATGAAGTTAAACGTTGTCAAGCTCTATCGGGTATAGGTCTTAAATGTGCTATTAGGCATGACCCTCTTTTTGCCACTGAACTTCGCTTCAAGTTCTTTAATTTTGTAAAAAAGGAAGTGACTGAACGCTAATTGATAGTCAATGTCACTTTTTAATTCAAGGGCTTGCTTATCGGTTTGCTGAGCCCAGACAGTGAACTCTCTTTTTAGCTGGTCATCATTCTTGAATTTGTAGCCAGCCCAATTACCTAATGACGCGACTATATCTATCTGACCCGCTGGTGATCCATAGTAATAAGCGCGAATTGTGCTTGAGCTTAGAGTAATAGCTCCCAAGACGAAGCCTCCGATGAATGTGACGGCTAGAACAAGTGATTTAAAACGAAATTGCATGATTCCTCCTCAGCTAGATACAGATGGTGTTAAGTTGTGACTGTAGATTGTACCTGATCAGCCTGGCTCCAAGCGCCAATGCCGAATTGGCTGGCGTTGACGCGTTGTGGCATTAAATTGACAGGGTGGCGGAGATAGGCTAGAACCGGCCGGTTATGCCCAAGGGCCTCCGCCATAGAAGCGTGGTTTTCCTACTCTTTCTCGCCATTACGGGGGGCAATGCCTTGCCCTACGCCCATGCCTTTCAAGAGGCGACCAAGGTCCAGTTCAGCTGTCATTGCTGTGATCATGGTAAGGCTGACTGTGATCACTGTGCTCGTTTTGGTCACAAGCTGGACGAAAAGGCCAAGCAGAAGCAAGCACCGGTCTTTGAGGCGACGCCTTGTTCCAAGCAGCAGCAAAAGGCGCAGACCTATTCGTTTTTAATGGAACCGTTTTTACAACCGCAACTTAATGAATTGAGTTGCGAGTGGAGTTCCTGGGAGCTGTCGAAGGCAACCGGGCACTTATCATCCTATCTGTTGATTCCACCGACTCCACCGCCGCAAATCCTTTCCTGAGTTTAAGAAGATTTTGGCGAATATTAATTAACAACGGAGCAAGGAATGCGCGCATTTTCGGTGTGCTGCGCGTTGTTGGTACTCGTCGTTTTTGTACCGACCGCGCAGGCGCATCATCCGGGCCATGCCGCGTCCAGTCGTGGAAGTGGGCAATACAGTCCCTTTCTGCTGGGATCCGGTGGTCCCAAGACAAGACTGACCTATACCTTTGACTGGAGTCATCTGGACAACAGTGCGGGTGACGTCTACCTGAACCAAATAGAAGGAGAATACTCCATCGTTGACGGGTTCAGTGTCCTCTTGCGCGTGCCTATCTTGTCGCTGCAATTTAATTTTCGCCCTAGCAAGACGGGGATAGGGGATATTGCCTTCGGGATCAAAGGACGTTTATTTCAAGACGATAAACACAGTTTGATGCTCGGCAATGATGTCTCTTTTCCAACCGGCAATCGAAACAATGGGACGGGGTCCGGAGCGGTGATTACCTCACCGTATCTGGCTTATCAGTACGATTTTGGGTTCCTGCAAGCTTATGGGAGCGTGGGGACTAGTTTTGAGCTGGACAATAATCCTGAGCCGTCATTGTTGCCGAGCGCCGGTGTATCTATCCCGCTCTTGAAGCAAGGTATTCCACTAACCGCCTTTGTAAGCCTGCGTGGGCAAATTCTGTTCGCGGATGAGACCTTTCAACGAGGGAGCAGCAAAGTTTATCTCATGCCGGGGCTCATTATTTATCCTCTGGAAAATAAGCGGCTGAGTCTCGTCGTTTCGGGAACCGTCTCGATTATCGATACATTAAAGGTGAAGTCGGGTGTCACATTAAATAACGACAGTCTAGCACTTTCACAGGATATTCTGGCTGGGGCGACGTTGCAAATAAACTATTCATTCTAGTGTTTGTTACAATAAAGCACCTTTATTGTTTACAAACACTTGTGCCGAGTCATTTTTTGGAATGTAAAACATAAAGGTGCTAGGAGAATCACAATGAAATCGCTTGTTTCAAAATTAATACTACTTATCACGGCTGTTACATTAAGTGCGTGCAGTGGTGACCCGCTCGTGTCAAACGCGAGCACTTCACTGGATTTGTTTGTGGCTCATGTGCAGATTGTGCATCACCCGACCCCAAACGCGGACGGTAGTTTTCCGGATTATGATGCGGTTGACGGTAAGGAATTCGAAAATGACCTGGGTTACACGATTGAGTTGCATGACGGTGCTTTAAGCTTCCACACGCTGACGCTCGTCTCGGGAGGGGATGACCCTGACTGTATTGAGGGCCATGATCAAGAGGTGCATCTCAATCTGACCGAGTCATTGGTCGGTGAAGATCTGTTAATATCGAGCTTGGGAACTCATGGAATTGAAGATCGTGCTTACTGCCAATATGAGCTCATTCTCGGCGCTGTTGATCACGACCATCCGGCTCTTATGCAGGCACTCCATGATGCCGCTGAGGACGAACATGATCATGATGTGACAGCTTCCGACGGTGCGGACAACCTGACGGACGAACACGCAGATACGGCGGTATACTTGTCAGGGCATTGGTCCAAGGTCGGTAGTAATGGTGAATTTACGATTATGATAGCTGATGAGGTTACCGCATCGGCTGCTTTTAAGGCCAAAGTTGACGGAGTCAGTGAAGCGCATCCCATTCACTTTCATGAAGGCGAAACAGAGCTTACTATCACCTTTGGAACCAAATACGATAAGCTTTTTGAAGGGGTCGATTTTGAGACCGACTCTGCAGCTGAGATAAAACAACAAGTTATTGCCAATATCCAAGCCGGTGCGGTTCATCAGCATCTGGGTAGTTCACATAGCAGCTAATTTTGCAGCCCCTGCCGCTCTAAGGATAGCGGCAGGGGCTCATATAGCGATTTAAATCAAAGGCCACTGATGGTATAAGAACTATCAGTCTATGCTCTCTGCTCTTATCCGCCTTATCATTGATAATCCGAAGAAAATTCTTTGTGTTGCCTTTGGTGTCACGCTCCTATTGGGCTACTTTATTCCAGGCCTCAAATTAGAAAGCTCTGCCAGCCAACTTTATCCCTCAAAAAAGAGTGCAGAACGTCGCCTTTTTGAGCGTGTTGATCAGGAATTCGGAGAAGAGGCTGCGATGGTTGTCGTGTTCAAAAGTGAAGATATCTTTCGTGTAGGTACGCTGCGCAAATTGAGGGAGATTACTGAAGAGATTGAATCCTGGGATGCCGTCGATCGCGTTGACAGCCTGGCCACGGCACAGCGCATTTCAAGCACAGAGGACTTGCTGAGCGCGGATGATTTTCTTGCCGAAATACCTGAGTCGGATGCTGCATTGGCGCTACTCAAGAAGGATATTAATGAAAGTATTATCTACGGTGGTCGCTTGGTCTCTGAGGATAATCGCATGACGATTGTCAATGTTATCATGAAGCCAACAGAAGACATCCAATTGAAGAGCCGCGTGTCGCAGCGTCTCCATGAGTTGATCGAAAAACACCAAGGGCCTGAGGAGATTTTTATAACCGGACCGTCGGAATGGAATGTCGCCATGACCCACATACTCAACCGGGAACTGAAATATTTTGCTCCCATGGTCGTGATTATCATGCTGATCATGCTGTTCTGCAATTTTAGGTCTTATATGGGTTTTGTCCTCCCTCTTTTTAGTGCTTGCGTTGGTATACTCTGGACCTTAGGAATTATGGGGTTTACGAAAATTCCCCTGACAATGCTATCGGTGACATTGCCACCAGTGCTGGTGGCTGTTGGCTGCTCGTATGCTGTCTATGTGCTTTCAGCCTATTTCTATATGCACGCGGATGAAGCTGATATGGCGACACGGCTGGAGTCGGTTCTACGCCGCACCCTCTTAGCGATCATACTTTGTGGCGGGACAACGGTGCTCGGTTACTTTGGGCTTTGGATCAACGAGATACAACTTGTTGAGCAAATGGGTCTGGCGGCAATGATAGGTATTGTCTGTCTCTTGGTGATGACGACCTTTGTTCTGCCGAGCTTATTTGTTTTCTTGGGTGTTTCTCAGATGGCTAAAGAGGGTAGTGACGATCGTCCGCGCAAGATACCGCGTAAAAGCATCTTCTCGAGAATTCCTTACCTCTACCGCCATCATTCAGGTAAATTTGTTGTCTCCTTTGTCGTATTTACTTTATTTGTTATTTTTTTCATTCCGCGTCTTCGGATTGAAACCGATCCTGCGCGCTTTTTCCGTGAGAATTCCATTGTGAGGCAGAATCTAAACCAGCTGATGAATACAATGAATACGGGATACAATATCCAGATTGTGATGCAAGGGGACAAGCCTGATTATTTCAAACACCCTGATATGCTCAAACGAATTGCCACAGCACAGCGCAAGATGTCGCTACTCCCAGGAGTTGGAAAGACGACATCATTGGCCGACTATATAATGATGATCAACCAGTCGTTCAATGAGAATGATCTGCAGCGTCGACGAATACCGGAGTCAGCGGACGAATTGGCTCAGTACCTTCTGTTGTTCAATATCGCCGGGGCAAGCGATGATCTGTTTCGGACGGTCACTGAGGATTATGCTATGTCGCAGATACATGTGAATACCGGAATTGCAAACTCACGCAAGTTATTTGCGTTGACGGATCAAGCATTGGACTTGTGCAATAAAGAGTTTGAGGGGGTTCTTGAATGTCAAGCGACAGGGTATACTCTGTTAACAACGAAGAGTTCGGAACAGTTGGCTCATGGTGTATTGAAGGGTTTTGCTGTGGCGATTGCCGTTATCATGATCCTTATGATCACCTTGTTCAGATCTTTTAAGGTTGGCATGATTGCGATGATTCCCAATGTCATCCCGGTCCTTCTGCTTCTGGGAATTATGGGGGCTATGGGGATTCCTTTTAATGTTGCGACCTGCGTTACTGTGAGTTTGGCCTTAGCGATGGCCGTGGATGATACGGTACATTTCTTTGTTCATTTTTATATCGAGCTCAAGGAATCAAATCATTATATGATTCGCCAAAACACAGGGGTTAAGAGGACTGAAGAACAATGGAAGGCCATGGTGAGCACCTGGCATCAGCTTTATCGCCCTATGATGACGACGACCTTAACGATCATTATGGGCTTCTCAGTTCTTCTTTTTTCGGACCTCCTTCCCATCGCTTTCTTGGGTTTTCTCATGGCCTTGGCCATGATACTCGCGCTCGTGACGGATTTGATTTTGAGCCCGATTCTCTTGGTGTCGATAGCTATTTAGCCTGCACTTCGTGCTAAAAAGGGGCAGAAAAACCAACACCCGCGGAGGTGTTATTGCCCTGCTGCGAAACAGTCGGCGTAATCGTAACCTTGGCTTTCTTTGGGATCGCCCAGCCAATAAGAGCTCCTACCGCGCCGCCAAAGAGGGCGCCGCCAAATCCACCAATTAGTGAGCCAGCCGCACGCATGGTGTCACAGTCCCCTGGATCACTGCTATTCTCACAGCCTGATAAGGCAAAGCCGAGACCGAGTGGGAGGCCGATGGCTGCAGCACCTATCCCCATGCCAGGGAGAGCGTAAGAGCCCACTCGTTCGTCAGAGGTACTGTTAATCCGTTCGATGCTGTGGGCTGGATAGGCTGTGATTGCCTTATTGTCTTGCGACCGGACTATGAGTTGATCGTTTTGCGTGGCGAGCTGGGAGCCTTTTACCTTGAGCTCGGTCTCGCGGTTATGCAGCTTGATCGCGTAAGTTTTGCTCGGCTTAAAACGAGTCTGGGCTAAGGGTTGACTGATTTGGCGATGGGGTGCCGAGGCGCACCCCGTCTGGATGCAGACAACTGTCAAAAGTAATATTGTTAAGTGCCGTGAAGTCTTCATTGTTGGACCTCATCATTGTTTGAGAAGACGTTCGAACATGCCTCATCATTTTCGAGTAGGATCTCAGCATCCTCGATATTGACAATAGGGGCCGACTCACCGACATTGTCGCAAGTTTCATTGAGGCTACTGATGCATGCATATAATGCGCTATCATTGACTTGAATTGACCCTTCGTTAATGGATTCTCGTACTTGCTGTGAGGAATAGGTATTGCCAATATCGGCAAGGCCGAGATTGCTCCAGTCGGGAACGGAAACGCCTCCATAATATTGGTTAAACGTACCGATGCATTGAGATAGCTCAAGCTCAGGATTGCAGCGCACGGTGGCGCTACAAAGGGAATTGATTAAATAATCAACAGCGCTCACGGTTTCTTCTTCCGTTTCAGGCTCTATTGGATCGATGGGCCCTTGAGGGAAAAGATCCGAGTCAACGCAAGCGGGAAAAGGATCTTGCCCGCAGAGCGGCGCATCCAGTGGAACGAGAAAAGGGCCGATGGCGCCACCAGTTTTGCAACTGGTACTGCTTAAATAGTACGAGTCTTTGTCGCTATCGTTTTGCCATGAGTCGTAGTAGCTAAAATGGCAGACCTGTCCATCTCTGAAACAATCACCATCGATAGAAGAGTCGGAAATTTCTGCCACGCAGACAATTTTATTACCACTTATCGATCCGTCCGCATCAGGGGCAAAATAGTAATTGCCATCTTGCCAGTTGAGCTGGGCCGAAAAGGTCAGTTCATTGTATTCGAGGACAATATTTTCCCCGGAGCCGGAGACCAGAAGGCTGTCCTCGTAGGGGTCATAGTCGTCATTTGCATAGGGGCTTCCTATCCAGGTGCTACCGGAACTCCAATCGTCAAGGACGTTACATCCTGACAGGATTAGAAAAAACGGAAGGCTTAAGAATCCAAGTTGCTTGAAAAAATTAACGGTCATTGCGTTCTCCTTTGCGGATGATGAAATTCATGTTTGCACAGAGATAATGCAGGGTCCGTGCCAGCAAAGGCGCCGGAAGGAAAAGTCGAAAATATTTAATAATTTTAAATGGTTAATGAGCTAGCGGCGTTGGCGAAGGGGATTGGGAGTATCGAATGATGCTCATGATCGTCGATTATCGTCGATGATCAACGAACTAAATCAGTCCGAATTTCTTAAGGCGATGGAAGAGGGTGCTGCGGGCGATGCCCATTTGGCGAGCGGCTGCGGCGATATTGCCATTGTTTTGTTTAAGTATCTCCGTGAGAGATGCTATTTGCTGCTGTTCGATTTGAGCACGAATCTTTGTGGGCTTAGCGATGTTCGCGATATCGATTTGTTCTGTTTGAAGAATTTGTTCTAGATTTAAGTGCAAATCATCGGCATCGATTTGGGTGCTCGGACTCAAGATCGCTGCCCGCTCGATGATGTTCTGCAACTCACGGACATTCCCAGGCCAGTCATAGCGTTTGAGCTGCTCGATTGCTGAATCTGCTAAGATAAGTTTACGTCCTATTTGTGATGCATATTTATCAAGAAAGTATTGAGCTAGTGATGGAATGTCACCTATGCGTTCACGTAGTGGTGGTACCAAGATTGGAACAACATTGAGGCGATAATATAAATCCTCTCTAAAGGCTCCGTCTTTAACTGCTTTTTCTAGGTTTTTATTAGTTGCAGCGATAATCCGCGTGTCAATAGGGATCAGTTGGTTGCCACCTACGCGCTGGATTTCTCTTTCTTGCAATACGCGCAATAACTTTACTTGGACGCTATCTGGAATCTCACCTAATTCATCCAGGAAAATAGTTCCACCCTGGGCTGCTTCAAATCTTCCGATGCGTGTCTTATTCGCTCCAGTGAAAGCGGCTTTTTCGTGGCCAAATAATTCGCTCTCAAGGACTGTCGTCGCGAGTGCAGCGCAATGTACCGGTATAAAGGTTTGTTTCCTACGTTGACTGTTTGCATGGACGGCGCGTGCGAGAATTTCTTTGCCGGTTCCGGTTTCTCCAAGAATGAGAACAGTAGAATCAGTAGGGGCGATCTTCTTAATTGTATCGATAACATTTTTTAAACCGCTTGTTGCACCGATTAAACCGTCAAAATCGTAAATCTCGTGTATTTGTTCTTCCAGGGTGTCACTTCTGACTGCAAGCTCCTGAAGTTTTGCCATTCGTTCTTTGAAATTAATAAAAGCCTTTTCAATGATTGGCTTAAGCTCGCTTTTTCGCCACGGTTTAACGATATAATCATGAACGTGGCCGCGATTGATAGCATCGAGTAATAGTTGCGTTTCCGTATAGGCGGTTAGGATCATTCTGATGGAATTGGGACTGGCATCAATCAGCTTTTCACATAACTCTATTCCGGTCATGCCTGGCATTCTTTGATCCGCAATGATCAAGGGGAATTCTTCCTGCTCTAGAATCGTGAGGGCTTCTGCTGCAGACAGACAGGTTTTGACTAAGTAATCGGACTGAAAAGCCCGCTTGAATGTATTTAGATTGGATTGTTCATCATCCACGTAAAGAATGGCCGGTCTAAAGGTCATAATGAGACTCCAGGAAGAGTGATGTCAAATTCCGTGCCTTTTCCTGCTTCCGAACTAACTTCAATGCTACCATGATGACGCTTTAGAGTTTCGAGGCTCAATGCGAGACCAAGTCCCGTCCCTTTTCCTGGGCTCTTAAGCGTGACAAAGGGGTCAAAAATACGCGGCAAAACCGCTTTCGGAATTCCACAACCAGTATCACGAATCCTGATCCTAATTCCAGAGCCATTTCGTTCGGTTAATAATTCTATTGTTCCTCTGTCTTTTATTGCATCACAAGAATTTGCAATGATATTGATAAAAACCTGGCCGAGCTCCTCCGGTACACCTTGAACAAGCGGGATATTACCATACTGACGAACTATTGAAATGCGATCACGCCATTTAGGGCTCAGAAGTTTCAGGCTCTGATCCAGAATTTGATTGATATCAATTTCCTGTAGTTTGCTTTGACCTGGATGAGAAAATTCACGAAAATTATCAAGAATAGCCTTAGCGCGTGTCGCACCTGCATCAATATCTCGCCTTAACTCATCTAAATTTTCAATCATCGCCTTGCTTTGATCGTCTTGAGTCTTTTTGACGCTTTGTTTCAGATCATCTGTGATTTCCTTGAAAGGCTCTAAATTTGAATAAATAAAAGTCATTGGATTGTTCAACTCGTGAGCCAGTCCAGCCATTAAGTTGCCGACTGCGGCCCTTTTTTCCATCATAATCAATTGTATCTGACTTTGACGGAGCCGGCCCATGATTACGCCAAGAAAAAGGGATACTGGAAATAATAGAATTATTGGAGCGGCCAAGTTGAGAGGAACAGGAGTGTTGGTGACAAAAATTGCGATTGCTGCTGCAAGCGGGACAGTAAATGCAATGAGTTGCCCAAGTAATAAGTAGCGGGCAATTATGCGGTTAATTTCTAGCTGTGGGCGTTTAAGTGTTATGATCAGGCGCACCAACCAGAAGAGATAGGCGGCAACAACGTACAAGACCGTCGCATATTCAAATAGAATCCAAACAGCAGGATTGTTCTTAAAGTAATAGAGGTAGGGAATGCACAAAAACGTTGAAATGACATATGGAGCGAGAAAGGCACGGCTATGTTTAATGATAATATTCGATGTTTCTGGGAAGAAAAGTGCAAAATGTAGAATCGTTGCTGGAATGAACGAAAAAAAGCAGAGTAATAAGTAAGAATAATTGTATGTGAGGTGAAAGTCAGGGCTGAGGATGAGGTAATTACCAGCTAAGAAATGGAAAATTAATAGCGGAAGACGACTCGTTGTTATCGGCATGTAGATAAATATGATTGCGCCTAGGAACGCGAATAAGAGGCCGGATAGGCTTGGTAGCAGCACAACGAGCGTGTAATCTTGTTTTGAGAAAATTTCGGGAGATGGCGTATCGCCTGTCTGCCGGTCATGATACAGAATTCCCTTGCGGCTGTCTGTCCAGCCCGGGACATAAAATGGTCCGACAATGTTATTTTCAAAGGCCAAAAAACCCGGAAAGGGTTGACCGACTTTCTGGTAATTTTCGTGGCATGTTATCGAGAAAAGTCCAAGCGTAAAGGCTAACAGGATAAAAGTTAGGGTCGCGTTGCGGCGGCCAACGCTCACTTTTTGAGCCATATTGGGCTTTATAAGCAATAAGTTCTGATTTTCAAAGCCTTATCGAATGTGTTAGTCTTGCTGCCTTGCTGAGCTTAATATTTGGACAAGGCCATCCCCCTGAAAAACGTAAGCGCTACCGGTATACCTTGCCGTCATCAGTGGCGGGTCGGGTTGAGTTGGAGTTGCCACTTGGTGAACGGCTAACGCTTCGGGTGGTCGATCTCAATGACGAGGCGGTATCCGGTCACTACGAGGGGGAACTCTCGATGCCGGTTGATGATTTGCCGCGGCTGAATGCGACGCTGTATCTCGATGACTTGCAGTTTGCGTTTAAGGCGCAAATTATTCGTTATGCCAAAAATTTCCTCGTTTTTAAGTATTGTGATTATGATGAGGAGACCTATAAGGAAGTCCTCGAATATTTCCCGGTGATATTAGGTCGGAGCTTGGAGGATCGCGGGGCGCAAAGTAAGACATCGGATTGGATACATGGTTCAAATTATACCGATATTTTTATTCAGAACGAAGAAGACCGGAGTGGTGATATCCATAGTTTAACCTATGTTTCAGAGGATAACTATTTGCACTGGAACAGAGAAACGGGCATGAAAACGGGGCAAGTTAAGCGAGAGACTTTTGCCGAAGGGTTAGGGTTTTCGAAGCGAGTGCAGAATCCGATTATAAAAGACGCTAGGCCTGATGCGGGTCGAATAAAGCGCTTAGCAAGTATTGTTGCGCATTCCTCCTTGCCTGTAGAGACAAAGCAGGCCATTGCTGCAATTCTTGAGATTGGATCATGATTAGTAAGCTCATTGATCTACTCGTCATTCATCCGAAGAAATTTCTTTTTACCGCGCTAGGGATTACCTTGTTGTTGGCGTTTTTTGTGCCCGAAATCCGCATGGTGACGTCAGTCGAGCAGCTCTACCCCTCTAAAAAGGATCCTGACCGCCAGGTATTGGAGGAGACGGAATATCTCTTTGGGGAGGACCCAAGTCTGATTGTCGCTTTGAAGACGGATGAGGTGTTTAAGAAAGATGTTTTGACTAAAGTGCGTGCCCTTACGCGTGATATAGAAAAAGTTGAACATGTGACTCGGGTCGATAGTCTGGCTACGGCCAAACGCATCATCAGTGACGAAGAGAGTATGTTGGCAGAGGATTTTTTGGAAAAAATTCCTCAGACAGAGAACGAAATCAAAGCCCTTCGCAAAGAATACTTTGATAACCCACTGTATCGTAACGCTTACGTTTCGGCCAACGGGCAATGGGCTATCTTTAATGTCGTATTAGAATCTGAAGATAAGATCGGCAATATCCCGCCAATCGTGAAGAAAATCCGTGCTCTAGCGGTTCAATATCAAGGGCCGGAACGAATATTTGTATCGGGGCGCAGTGAACTCAATACCAGTTTCAATGATCTCATGCAAAGCGATCGCCGGCGGCTAATCCCGATTTTGATTGTGGTGATGCTGATCGTCCTTTATTTGAATTTTAGGTCGTTGGTTGGCTTCGCGCTTCCCTTAGTCAGTGTTTTGATAGGTGTTGTGTGGACATTCGGTGTTATGAGCCTTTTTGGAATCCCAATCTCCATCTTAACTTCGACCTTGCCGTCCATTTTGATTGCGATCGGATGTTCTTACGCTATCTATTTTCTCGCGACCTATTTCACGCTCTGGTCTGAAGATCAGGATCCTGTCGATCATTTAAAGAGGGTGCTGAATAAAACTCTCTTGGCGGTTATCTTCTGCGCTTTTACTACGATTGTCGGGTTTTTTGGGCTCTCTTTAAATGATATCAACTTGATCAAGCAGATGGGAGTTGCGGCGGTCATCGGGATATCAAGCCTGTTGGCGCTGACGGCTTTTGTCTTGCCGTGTTTTATCCTTGTAATCAGTGCACTCCAGCAGAGCCGTCTGCGTCGGCAGCGGCCCATTCGCATCGCAGACAAGAAGCAGCAGCTTCACACGTTTCCAAGACGTTTCTTGAATCATTCGGGTAAATTGTTGTGCGGGTGGGCCATCGTCTTTATGATATGCCTGTTCTTTATTCCGCAGCTGAAAATTGAGAACGACCCGAGCACTTTTTTCAAGAAAGATTCAAGTACCTGGACTAATTTGCAATCATTGGTCAATGAATTGAATATGTACGGTCGATTCAAAATCGTTTTGAGCGCTAAGCAAGAAGACTATTTTAAAAACCCCGAGGCATTGAAGCAGATCGAACTGTTGGGAACGAAGATTCAGGCTCTCGAAGAAACAGGCAAGACAATGTCGTTGGCGGATTTTGTGAAAACCATCAATAAGTCATTCAATGAACATAAACCGGAGTTTGAAGCGATTCCCCCCACCGAGCAGGAAGTCGCCCAGTACTTATTGCTCTATTCACTCTCCGGTGACGACGAGAATCTTTATAGGTATGTCACTGAAGACTATAAAACGACTCAAATTGATATTAATGCAGGCGTGACGAGTAGTATCGATAGCTTGACCCTCGCTAACAAAATTGAGGCTGACTGCAATGAGGTTTTTGGTGATGATGTCACCTGTCGCGCATCCGGTGCTTCGCTCATACTGGCGAAAAGCGCTCGTTATATTGCTTTGGGAGTTCTGAAGGGGTTTAGCCTTGCACTGTTTATTATTCTCATTTTGATGTTTGTGCTGTTCCGATCGATTCGGATTGGGCTGATCGCGATGATTCCAAATGTTGTTCCCACTTCGCTGCTGCTGAGTTTTATGGCGATTGCAGGCATTCCCTTGAACGTGGGTACGTCGATTATTTTGACGATCGCACTCGGTATTGCTGTCGATGATACCTTGCATTTTTTCGTTCATTATTATCAGGAACTTAAACAGACGAACCATTTTTTGATTCAGTCCCAGACGGGAATTCGTATTACGGAAGATCAGAAGTGGGCGGTCGTCACAACCTGGCGGCACCTTTATAAGGCCCTGACGACCACAACGGCGACGATCGTGTGCGGTTTTCTCGTGTTGACTCTTTCGGATCTGACGCCTTTGGCTCTCTTTGGGTCTTTGACCGCCTTGACGATGTTTTTTGCCTTGCTCACCGATTTAACGCTGACGCCCGCCTTGATTATGAAGACGAAGTTCTAGGAGTCAATATCTTGACTGTTAGGGCTCTCAATATGATAAAAAATAGTGTAGACTAAGCGGAGCGAGTGTCATTTATTCATATAAAACAACAGCTTACTTTTTTTGGCTACTGGTACGTTTATTGCACTAGCTAGAATGGTGGATTCATTTATGTCGGGCAGAAACATCAGCATTGGGGGGATTTTGCTTGCCGCCCTGTTGGTAGGGGCGCTTTCAGGGCCGGTGCAGGCGCAGCCGAGTGCCGCGGATGAGCCGACGGAAGCGCCAGCTCCACCAACGATGCCCCCGCCAACGACACCCCCACTGCCGCCCCTGCCGGACGATCCCGCCGATAGTTCGACGCCACCGCCTCCCGGCGAAACAGGGTCTGAGTTGCCCAGCGACCCTCTCGGGGAGCCTGAGGTCGGTGAAGTGGAAGAGCCGGCCGTAAAGTATAAAGTGGGTTATATTTGCAGCCCGGCGGCAGGCAATGTTGAGAATCAAAGTAACCTTTGTGTCGTGGATTCCGATGGAAAAAATCCACGTGTCATGGTGGTGGGCGGCATCCTTGCCGCGCCGGTTTGGTCTTTAGATGGCCAGTTCATCTATTTTTCTTATGATAAGGGTCCCGCCAATCTAGAAGCGTTACCGGGGATGCCTCCGGTCAGCATTCCCCATAATTTTGATGTTCATTATCTGCGTTGGAGTGATGGAGCGCATCTGCAATTAACGGATAGTCCTGCGCCCGAATTCTTGATTCAAGATCTTCCTGCCGGAAATGAATTGCTGTTGACACGTCGTCGTTTTGTAAACGAAACCTCACAGCTGGGAGTTGAGAAAAAGAAGCTGGAGATCAAATTAAAGCTAATAGATTTTCCGTGTGTTTTTTCCATGACTGAACAGAATTGCGAGAGTTTAGGCGCAACGGCAGGGGAGTTAGC
Source organism: bacterium (assembly GCA_965216315.1). Lineage (GTDB taxonomy): Bacteria > UBA10199 > UBA10199 > 2-02-FULL-50-16 > JAJFLM01 > CBDCFN01. The sequence continues at coordinate 589,237 of CBDCFN010000016.1, forward strand.
GAACTCTGATTGCCCACCCTTGGCGCTCCCATTGCCTCTAGGCTTGTCTCCATTTGGACGCTGGGCGACCCAATCGGCAATGTTGTGTGATGAAGGGGTAAGGAAGGAAGGCTTTTTTCTCGTTGATACTGAAAGTGATAAGAGGATTCCGGTTTTGCATAAGGACCTTAGTGCATGTCGCGTTATAGATTTTCACGGCGGCATTGCCGTCAATGACGATGGATCGCCCATGGTGATTCCTTTTAATACGAAATCTCTTAAAATAGATAGCTGTGTCTTCTACTTGTCCCCGGAAAGGCAACGCATGGCTTACATCAACGTTAACGGTCAAGTTGGTGTGATTGATTTGAATAGCCGTCAACTCCAGTACATGACAGTCGAGGCGCCGGTTCAAGGCATTGATGCGCTGGCGTGGTCACCCGGTGGCAATGATTTGTTGGCCTTCAAGCGGGAAGGCGGGGGGCCGATGTATAGAATTTCGGCGCTAATCGTCGACGATGTCAGTTTTCTGGGTTACGGGAGTCAACCTGCCTGGAGTCCGATTCCGCTCGCGACGTATACCTCCGAAGCGACGGTTGCAGCGGCCGAAACTATTGAGCTCGACAATGTTCCCGCCGAGAAGACGCAAATCATCGCGCAGCCTGCCGCTGGATGTACCCTCATCCGCTAAGCAACTGAAATCTTTCCCTTATTCATGTTTTCACAAGTGGCGAGCTGTGATATTGTGTAGCGACCAAACAGCGTTGTGAAATCACTTATTATCATCATTATGTTGCTCGGCTTGGCGGTAGGTGCCAGTGCCGCTGAGGAAGAAACGGTCTCGGAGGAGATCCCCCCGAATTGGAAGAAGTGGGAGACTCCCGACGGGGCGGTTTATTATCAGCGGCCCGATGGGACAACGACGTGGGAAAATCCACTCAATCCGCCCGAGCTAGGTCCGGGAGTTGATGACAAGCAGGGTCCCGTTCCAAGCCAAACTGTCAGTGATGACGGGGCGCCCGAACCAGTTGAGGCAGAGCCGGCTCCTGTTGAGGCAACAACCGTTGGTGCGCGGCAGCCGAGAAAGAGCGGGGCGTTTATGGAGGGAAGCGCCGAAGCGGCTCCTGAGGTATCGGTGTTACCGGATGGTTGGAAAGAGTGGCGCACCGAAGACGGCAAACGCTACTACGAGAAGCCGGATGGAACGACGACATGGGACCGCCCCAAAATTGTCTGGGAAAAGCCCTCGGCAGACGGAACACTGACGCTCACGCGCTATCATACTGAAAACATTAATTGGGCAAATGATTTTCGCTTTGGGGGGTCGCTAGAATATCGATTTTCCGGGTTTTTTAAAAATGATGTGAATAGTGATGAGCGTCTCTGGAATGATGTCATTTTTCAATTGTTTACCGATGTTCGCTGGAATGATCAGGTTCGCACTTATGGCAAGATGGAGTTGACAGGATATCTCCCGCAATCGGATCCGCGTATTCGTATTATTCCGGAAGAAGCTTTTCTGGATCTTTATTTAGGTCCCGTTGATATTCGGGCGGGTTATCAGATTTATTCCTGGGGTGTGGCTGATCTGTATAATCCGACGGATAAGCTGAACCCGCGTGATTATATAGACATTCTCAATTACGAAAAAGAAGGTATCTTAAGTTTGAAGGTCGGTTATTCTTTTAGCAATTGGACGCTCGAAGGCATTTGGATTCCTTTGCCGGAGGAGAGTTATCTCCCTCAACCCGGCTGGCGCTTTTTTGAAATGCCGGGCGCCTCCCAGGGACTGCCGCCGGCAATCGTGTCGGACCTAATAGCCTTGCGGCCCGGTAAAAGTATTCGAAATCCGCAGTTTGCAGCCCGCTTGCGAGGGACTGCGGGGCGTTTTGATCTGGGTTTCAGCTATTTCTATGGCTTGGCGACAGTGCCGCAGCGTGAGGTGAGTGTAGGCACATTCAACCCTGTCGATAATACGGTGACGGTAACAGTGACCGAAGTATTTCCACGCGAGCATACCGTTGGGGCGAACATGGCAACCACGATCAAAAAACTCGGACTCCATTTGGAAACGGCTGCTGTTTTTCCTAAGGATACCGGAAGAGACATCGGCTCCGCTGATCAATTTCGCTTTAACTATGTTGTCGGCGGGAATTATACGTGGAGCGATGTCATTTCAGACCATGATATAAGATTTTTCCTCGATTTTACTCACGAGATTCATCGTGATGAAAAAAGCACTAACCTTTCCCGAATTTTTCAGTTATCATTGCTCTCACGTCTGGAATATATCGTCTCAGACGACCTTAAAATCACTCTATCAGGGGCCTATAATTTCGATGATCGCGATTATATTATTCGGCCTCGTATCGAGTGGGGTTTTTATGAGGGCTTTACATTGACCGCCGGTGCCGATTTCCTGGGTGGGCCGAGCGGAAGCTTTTTTGACCTGTTTGAAGAGGATGACCGGGGCTATGCCTGGCTAAAGTACGAATTTTAGAGGATCAATGAAAATGACCACCTGCATCGTTGCCTCAAAATTCAGTCATTGCGACGTACTTAAAGTACGACTCATTCCTGAATTTATCAGCGCCTTGCATCTGGAACATTTTCATTAATCCTTATACTGTGAATTGCAAGGAGAGTAGAATGTATCGATATGTAGGTTATACCGGGATTATCACGTTCACGTTTCTGCTAATAGCGAGTAGCGGGCATGCACAAACGGCGAGCGAAGCGCCGGCGGGAACCGCTCAACCGACGGCTCCGGCTCAACCGCAGTTAACGGCTCGCCAGATGATGCAGAAATTTGTCGATCATTATGATAATCGTGATGAGGCGACTAAGATGCAAATGGTGCTGATCTCCAAGACAGGTTCACAACGGAATCGACGCATGAGTATCAAACGTCGCACTGATGAAAAAGATCTTGAAAAGATAATGATCCGTTTCCATGAACCCAATGATATCCGCGGGACCTCTTTGCTGACTTGGGAACAGGCGGCTGGTAAGGATGATTTGCAATGGATTTATCTGCCGGCACTGAAAAAGACCAAGCAGATTTCAGGTGGCGCCAAAAAAGATGATTTCGTCGGCAGTGACTTTACCTATGAGGATCTGCGCCCCGAAAAATTGGATGACTTTAATTACACGTTAGTCGGAGCTCAGGATGGCCGCGTCATTATTGATGCAACGCCACGTATCAGTGATTCCGGTTATAGCCGCCGGCGCGTCTGGCTGCGGCAGGACAATTATTTTGCAGTGGGTATCAAGTATTACGACCATAAAGGCCAATTCCTCAAAAAAATGAGCGTTTCGGGTTTGGTGAATGTCGCCGGTGGGCGCGTACGTGCCAATAAAGTGAGGATGGAAAACGTTCAAAATGGCCATGCGACTGAATTGAATGTCCATAGCCGTCAGTTAGACACGGGCTTGAAAGAAGCCGCGTTTACCAAGCGGGAATTGGAAAAGGGCGTCTAGTTCAATCAGCGGTAAAGTAATTCTGACGACCGCGCGAGTAAAGCACTTCAGAGATCATATATTTCTGTATCTCGGTGGTTCCTTCAATAATAGAAAGGATTTTTGAATCGTTGACTAGCTTGGCGATTGGATACTCGAGGGAAATACCGGCTCCCCCCATAATTTGAGCTGCTTTTAGAGTGACTTCTTCGGCTGTTGATGTTGCATAGGCTTTAGCCAGTGATGCCTCGTAGCGATAATCCTGGCCGAGAGAGGCTTTCCATGCCGCCCGCCAAGCTGCAAGTCTTGATGCCTCTGTCGCCATTTGCATTTGCGCAATGTATTGGCGAATGACCGGATGATCCCCAATGGCTTTTCCAGCCGAGTAACGAGTTCTTGAATAATCAATGCATTCATCAATGGCACGTTGTTGTATGCCCGTAGCTATGGCAGCCGTTCCGGTCCTGCCACGCGAGAGAGAACGCATGGCTACCTGATAGCCGTTGCCCTCTTTGTCTAGAAGGTTTTCACGCGGGATGAAGACATCTTCAAAAGTGAGACCGGATGTATCGGCGGCTTTAAGGCCAAGCTTTTTTTCAGGGCGCGCTTTGATGACTCCATCCAGGTTGCCGGGAACGATAAAGGCTGATAGCTCAGAAATTTGTTGAGACCCCTTAGGGTAGGCGAAAACAATATAGATGCCGGCACGATTTGCATTGGATATCCACGCTTTCTGACCATTGATGACAAAGCCATCATTCTTTGTTTCGTAATGGGTTTTTAAGCCGCCAAGGTCGGAGCCGGTTTGGGGCTCGGTTAAGGCAAACGAAATCAGCATTCGCTCTTCACATAATAAGGTAAGCCACTTCTTTTTTTGTTCTGCCGTGCCGAAATAGTCAATAGGTGCGGAAGCCAGATTATTAGTCAGTATGGCGAGTGCTATACCTGCACAAGCATGTCCCAGGATTTCTGCAATAAGGACGGACTCAGCAGGTCCCATGTTACCTCCACCATACTCATCTGAAATTCCCAAGTTAACGATACCTAACTCTTGAGCTTTATCGATAATATCTTCAGGAAAAGTATGGCTTTCATCATATTCTGCTGCTTTGGGTAGGATTTCGTTTGAGGCAAAATCTTTTGCCATATCCACGATCAAGCGCTGGTCTTCAGTCAAAGAAAAATCAATCATAAACATGCTCCTTTTCGCCATCACTGCTGTGTTGTTTTAGGCGGCGCAGGGACATTCCCGGTGCAAGTCTCGGGGTGGCTCCCAGTCTAATAATTTCCTGCTCGATCAGAGATGTGATGAACTCATGCTTGGGTTTTCCATTCGGTGAATCGATATTTCTTGGCGATATAGGGCTCCCAAATATGATTTTAACTTTGGACGGACGGGGAATGTACTGGTCGCGATTGAGAACATTAAAGCTGCCTTTAATATAGATAGGAATAATCGGAGAACCGGTTGCTTCGGCCAGAATGCCAACGCCATTCTTGAAACGATTTAGTTTTCCGTCCATTGACGGTGTTCCTTCAGGATGAATGAATAAGATATTTCCTGAATCCAGGACTTTTTTACCTGCCTGGAGTGCGGGGAGAAAATTCCCTTCGCGATCAATTGGAATCATCTGGGCCAACCAGGCAAACAGGCCACGGTCAAAGCGCTGCAGATGCTCTTTTTTTCCGATAACATAAAAAAACTTTCGAAGTTGTGGAGCCAGCTTGCACAGAACAAAAAGGGGGTCCATATAGCTTTCATGGTTTGAGGCTAAGATGAAAGGTGGTTTCGCCGGAAGGTGCTCTATACCATCGCATTCCAGTCGAAACATTATGCGACTGATAAGTGACAGAGTTGAAATGAACCGCTGACGAAAATGCCCGGTAGAATTGTTATCAAGATGGACCCGCTGCTTTATTTCGCGATCGATTACGGGAGAGATGGATTGGTCTAGTACCTCGTTCCAACATGTGGAATTGTTATTATCCATGCCTCTCCTGTAGTCCCCTTTTGATAGATCTATTTCGTTTTGAGAGCAGAATTCATTGATAGCGATGATGCAATCCCGAATCGAACGCATTGAGTAGACAATATCTTTAGATACCGGCTGTCCGATGATTTCTTCGATATTCACCGCTAATTCCGCCATCGACAATGAGTCAAAACCGAGGTCCATAAATAGATGTGACTCCAGCTCAAATTGGATGGGTCCCCCTTTTACGCGAGCCACAGCTTCCTTAAGGAGTTTGCCTGCACCCGACGAGAGCAGCTTTTCGCCGGATATATTAATTTCGACATTCGTTTTCTGACCGTTTCGATCGATGACATTCTGTCTCAGCTCAAATTTCTTGATTTTTCGAGTCGTGGTCCGGGGTAGGGACTGATACTGAATTTCATATCGGTTGATTCGGCACCAGCCGGGCAGCTGTTCAGATCTGTCGATAATTGTGTTCTTGATAATCATGTCAACGTCGTTCAAGCAGTTCGTCTTGAAGTAGCTCATATTGGGGACAATGATGGCGTATATTTCTTCCGCTTTTTCGCGAGTACTTTTCGGGACTCCGAAGACGGCGATCTCTTCAATGCAGTCGGATTCGAGATAAAATTCTTCTATTTCGTCGGGGAAAACATTTTTTCCGGAAGGAAGTACGATGACGTCTTTAGATCTTCCGCAGATACTGAGATAGTTCTCTTTATCTAGCGACCCAATATCTCCTGTCAGAAAATAGCCATCGCTCGTAAAAGTCGAGCCGTTATTATTTAGTTGATAGTAGCCATTAAAAACAGGCGGACCCTTAACGGCAATTTCACCCGCGCCATTATCATCGGGTGAAACGATTTTAACGGATATGCCGTTAAGTCTGCGTCCGACTGTGCCGGGACGAGCATGATGAGGAAAATTACAGAAAATCACCGGTGCTGTTTCAGTCAGGCCGTAGCCCTCGAATATGGGGAGTCCTAAAGTGTTGAAAGTACGGATCACGTCTTCGTCGAGCGCGGCAGCACCCGAAATGATACGACGAATATTCCCGCCCAGCGCATCATGGATTTTTTTAAAGAGGCATTTTTTTATTCCGTAGAGATGAGCACCGTTGTCGCTGATATATCGAGACGATTTCAGGGTATGAAATATGAGCTGGGCCGAGTTTGGAGCAAAATTAATCTGCTCGACTATGCCTCTGTAGAGCTGATTGAGGATAGCTGGGACAAATATAAGCGTTGTAAGTCGGTTCTTTTGAATGCATTCTAATAGGTCGGCTTTATTCAGGCTGCTGAGGATGAAGATATCGGCACCAACTTCCAGCGAATTCAGTAGGCAAGCGGAAAACGAGTAGGCATGATTCAGAGGGAGTAGCATCAGTGTTTTATCATCTTCAGATAATCTCATATCGTGGGCAATCGAAAGCTGAGAGAGAAAATTAGTATGCTTTAATAATACTCCCTTTGGGTTGGATGTCGTGCCCGAAGTATAAATGAGTGAAGCGCTGTTTTTAGGGGAGGATCGGATGACTTTGAAATCAGAGTCATGTCTTTCCTCGATCCAGGAAAAAGGAATGCATTTACGCAAGTAATTGATGTCGGCGTCGAGAACGACGTATTTGCTGACTTTTTCGTCAAGCTCAGGAGAGCGGATGTTGGGTAAGATATTCCGCTCAGTGAATAAAAGCCTGGCTTTAGAATTGCCGATGATATTATTGATTTCGTGTGCTGATAAGTGGGGATCAATTGTCACAGCGCAGGCGCCGACATTGATAATGCCTATATATATTGCGATCCATTCAATTCGATTGGTGGACATGAGAGCGACATTTTCGCCCCTTCTGACATTATGATTCGCTAAGAAACGGCCTACTTTAAGGCTCAATTCATATACTTCCCGAAAAGAACTCTCGGTGTGCTGAGCCGCGCCCTGATGGTGAATAGAGGATAAATTATCCACTGCTTTGGCTTGGAAAAAATCGGTGAGAGATTGGTAACTGGCTGCCATTTAACCTACAGGTGATTCAATTTCAGCAAAAATAATATCTATGCTCATGATAACAGAAGCTCATAATTGCATGTTAGATTATTTGTATGCACCGGATTAAAACTGTTTACTCGTGTAAACAGTGTCATTATCTCTACATAGAGTGGGTACATGATGACCTCAAGACTGAGATGTAAATTGTATCCAACCGAATTGCGTTAACAGTTTTTGAGCAAACAATATTTTATTAACCAGCTGAAAAATAATGAAGATGCCTTTAACTGTTTACATGAATTGCGCTTAGGCATGTAATTTGCAGTTCAGCCTCTCAGATTATTTTTTGTTTATGATAATCCAGGTTAAGAGGAGACGCAGATAGTGGTTCTAAAGAAGTGGGAAGAAAGTTTATGCACGCTCCTCAAAAAGAAAGCACAAGAGCAGCAGGACGAAATAGCATTCACCTATATAAAGAATGACGGATCAGGCGCTGAAGAGATGACATACGCGGAGCTTGATGAAGGGGCCCGCGCAATCGCAGCCTATCTTGCCCCGATGAACGTTATCGGGAAGCCGATCGTCACCCTTCAAATTAATAGTTTAGAGGCTATTTACGCCGTATTTGGGATTCTTTATGCGGGTGGGATTGCCGTGCCGGCTTATCCGCCGGACCCGGCGCGAATCAGCCATACGCTGCCTCAATTGCTGTCAACTATCAGCGACAGCCAAGCAAAACTCATCCTGACCTCAACGTTCCTTCTGGAAGCAGCCGGCCCATTGCTCGAGGCGATGCCTGAGCTGAAAGCACTCCAATGGGTCGCAGTCGATGAGATTGTCGGGCAGACCCACAGCGATAACGAGCTTCCTCTCACCCAGCCGGAGACGGTGGCATTTATTCATTATACGTCGGGCTCGACGGGAGAGCCTAAGGGCGTTGTGACGACGCATAAGAATCAGATACGGGCGACCCGAGGAATGGTGGAAGTCAATGACTACGATAAAGATACTGTCGTCCTCTCTTGGTTGCCGCTGCAGCATAGTGCCGGGTTTATGGCAAGCGTATTGACTCCTATTATGTCGGGTGGAAGGGGTGTCATCATGTCGCCGTTGATGGCGCTTGAGGATCCCAAAAAATGGTTGCAAGCAATCTCGCAATACAAGGCCAATGTTAGCGGTGGCCCGAACTTCATTTTTGATCTTTGTGTGAAAAAAGTAAGTGATCAGGACATAGACCAGTTGGATTTACGTTCATGGCATCACGCCATCGTGGCAACAGAAGTCGTGCGTTCCGAGACACTCCGTGCCTTTGCTTCAAAGTTTGCATCATGTGGCTTCGAGGAGGGTTCATTCGACCCTAGCTATGGACTAACGGAAATGCCGTTGGTGACGCTGAATGGCATGGCTGATATCGAGACCCGCATTGATTCTGGAATTGTCAGTTGTGGAAGACCGGCCCCTGGAGTTGAGCTGGAGATAGTGAACCCGGAAACGATGACGATCTGTAAGGCCGGAGAAGTAGGTGAAATATGGATCGGCGGTCCATCACTGGCTCAAGGGTATTGGAAAAAGCCAGATGAAACGGACCTGCTGTTTAAATCGTTTACAAAGGATACACTGAGAGGCCCATTTTTTAAGACAGGTGATTTAGGCTATCTGTCGGAAGACGAGCTATTTATTACGGGTCGGATCAAAGAGTTGATCATCATCCGAGGAAAAAATCACTATCCAATCGATATCGAACGGAGTCTTCAAGAGAACATACCGGAATGTGGCGCTGGTTGTATTGCAGCATTCGGAATGGAAGCAAGTGGAGCTGAACAGCTCGTGATTGTTCAAGAGATATCCTCGAGTATGTCTAAAAAAGATCAGCTTGAATTGATTCAATCGATTAGAGAGGTCACGGGCCGTGAACACCAAGTAACTCCCAATGAAATCGGTTTGGTGGCATTGGGGAGTATTCCGCGAACGAGAAATGGCAAGGTTCAGAGAACTCTATGTAAGCAGCAATATATTTCAAACGAATTGGAACTTATCCATGATTCATCCGATGGGAGTGAGTTTGAGCAACGGCAGCCGAATACGTTTGTAGCCCCTCAAAGCGCGTGGGAAAAAGTGTTAGAGGAAATGTGGCGCACATCGCTCAGTCCGGATCAGGATTCAATAGGAATACATGATAATTTCTTTCAGCTGGGTGGCGATAGCTTGAGCGCCATATCGATTGTGGGAGACTTATCGCGACTAACAGGCCGTATTCTTGATGAGAATTTAGTCCATCTTCACCCGACAATTCAAGACCTGGCGGCCCATTTGGAAACGTTGATCGGTGAAGTGCCAGCGGATGATGATGTAGCCGCGAGAGATGAAACGTACAGGCAGCATATTAGATCGGACCAGTCAGAGTTTCCGCTCGAACCGCTTCAACAGTCTTTCTACATCAATAATATGTTGGGAGATGTTCTCTGCTATGTCTGCGGAGACCTGCGCCTTAAAAGTGAACTTAAACCCGAGGAGTTCCAACGTGTCATTCGTGAGGCGATGGAAATCATGCATTACCGTCATCCGACGCTCCGCTTGGCCTACCGCTTGGATGACGATGGGCCACGTCAGTACATTAAGGAGGACTATCCCGAGTTTACCGTTAACTGTATAGACCTCTCTAGTTACTCTTTAAGCGATGTTGAAAGAGGCATTAAAATCGAGTTTGAACGGTTGAACTGTTATCAATTCGATACGGAAGCGGGTGAAAACTTCGTTGCAACACTTCTTTATACGGGGAGTGAAAATTACCGCCTGATATTCAGTATAAACCATCTCGGCATTGATGGTTTCAGCTTACCTTTCTTTTTCGACGACTTTCTGGGTGAGGTGTTTCCTTCTGTTCTTGCACGAGAACCCGTGGAAAGAATTCCACAGACCAGTATGAGCTTTAAGGATTATTTAGAAATCAAATTTGCACTTAAAGACAATGATAAAAGGCAATATGATATTGATTTCTGGTTGCAAAAATTGGAGCGTCTCGAGGCATTTCCTCCTCTGCCTGAAAATCACGAAAAAACAGCTGATATATCTTTTGGCATGCACTGGCTGGATGTTGACCGGTTAATAGTGGAGAAACTGAGTCATATTGCTCGGATGCATGAGACAACATTGTTTTCCCTTCTGTTTGCAACGTTCTTCAAGTTAGTGGCCCAGTGGAGTTTGGTTGGAAATATTTCGGTTAATACGCCGATCGTCAATCGGCGGCCCTATGCGAAGGATGTGAATAATATATTGGGTTGTTTTACGGACATCCTGCCTGTGCACGTTGAAGAGGCTCTGAGCAAGCCGGTCATTGAGCTAGCAAAAGATATTCAAGGACAGTTGGCTGAAATACTCTCACATAGTTCCGTTTCCGCTGTCGAAATCGCTCGCATGCTCATGCAACGAGACAAGCAGAAGATGACCGCCTTAAGTCCAATTATTTTCACTTCGGCACTTTTACCCGATTATGGGCTGAATGGTAAAGAAACCTTCGACGAAGTTGAGCTCATGCAAGTAAGAACAGGGGCACCAGCTACCTGGATGGATGTCATTGTGGGGAGCCAACAAGAAGGAATATTTTTCTCTTGGAATTACAATCGGCGTCGATTCACTCAAGAATGGGTTGAGATTTTTTCTGATCAATATAGCGTGGCTTTGCAAGAGATTGCTACTAATCCTCAGACGTGCCGACCCATTAAATCATTAAAGACAGAACGTGACGATGAAGCCTATGCGCGTCTTAATCAAACAGAACGTTCTTATGGGAATCCAAAAACTCTCCATGAGAGGTTTGAGGTTCAGGTTGAGAAAAATCCCGATGCAACTGCAATCAAGCATAATGACCATGACATGACATATGCTCAATTGAATATGCGCGCGAATCAGTATGCGCATACGTTACTCGAAAAGGGAGCTACCTGCGGTGATTTTGTCGCGATTTTGTCAGATCGGTCCAGTGAGTTTGTGGCTGGCATTCTTGGAATACTCAAAATAGGAGCCGCCTATGTCCCTATTGATCCAGGTTATCCTGATAAACGGCAGCAGTATATTCTGAGGGATTCTGAGGCCAAGGTTTTATTGATTGAGTCGAAGTATCATAAATTAAGTGATGAGTGGGTTGCGGACTGCCGCCAACTTAATCATGTTATTAGCTTGGACGATATATCTCTGTCTGGTTCAACTCATGATCCTCAAATTAATGTCGATTCAAAAGTAATTGCCTACATGATCTACACTTCGGGATCTACGGGCGATCCTAAGGGTGTGATGATTTCTCATTGTGCAGTCGATAATCGTCTTCAATGGATGCAAGAGATATTTGAGATTAGTGGACACGACACGATCGCTCAAAAAACTTCTCAGAGTTTCGATGTCTCAGTATGGGAATTATTTTGGCCCTTGCAGCAGGGGAGTCGAATGCTGATTATTGATTCGGAAGCGATCATGGACCCTTTCCTTTTTCAATCAATAATCAATAAGGGGGAAGTCTCTGTCATGCATTTTGTGCCCTCGATGTTCATGGTATTTCTAGAGGTAGCCGAAAGCATGAGTGAGATAGAGCGCGCTATGCCCTGCTTGAGATGGGTCGTTGCCAGTGGGGAAGCACTGCCGGCGGAGGCTGTTCGCCGCTGGCAGCGGCTCTATCCACAAATTCCAGTGGCTAATTTATATGGCCCTACTGAAGCCGCGATTGATGTGACGTATCAGATTGTTAGCGAGGCACTTCCTGATGATGCGACACAAATTCCTATTGGTCGACCCGTCGCCAACACTCAGATTCTGATTCTGGATAAGGAAGGGCATGTGCAGCCAGCAGAAGTGCCAGGCGAGATCTGTCTTGGGGGGGTGCAGTTGGCGGAGGGTTATTGGCATAAGCCAGAGCTGAGTGCTGAGAAGTTTATCGATAACCCTGATGAGTCGACGCGCAAGAGTATTCCTCGTTTGTACCGCACAGGTGATTTGGGCGTATTAGATGGTGGAGGGGTCATTCAATATTTAGGTCGACTCGATCATCAGGTGAAAGTACGAGGCTTTCGTATTGAGCTCGGCGAGATAGAAGCGGCATTACTGCGCCATCCTGCTGTGAGCGAAGCTGCTGTCGTCGCTCAAGACGGAAAAAATGGTCAGAAACGACTGGTTGCCTTTGTGAAACCATCTAATGGATCGATTTCTTCCGAGGAATTGAAATCATTTATTGCTCAGTCGTTACCAGAATATATGGTCCCGTCATTTATCAATTCAATTGAAGCAATGCCACATAATTCAAATGGAAAAATTGATCGGAAAAATTTAATCAGCCTTGACTGTCGCTAGGAGGTCTCAATGGATTCAATTCAACAGCAGTTATCAGATATACTCACTTCAATTCTTGATGTTGAGGAAGTAGATCCACGAGAAGAATTAACAAGCCTAGGCATTACGTCGATTGATTTAATGCGTTTAGCGGCTCGGCTGGAGAAAAATTTTGGTTTTCGCCCGCAAGTTAACGAGTTTATGAAGCTGACATCGATAGAGAAATTAGCCGAATTCTATCAATCGCATATAGATACTGTTGAGAGCATAAATGCTCAAGCGTTAAACTGTGCTGAGGCTTCAAGGATAGAGTTTGCATTTAACCGCGATGATCCGAATGATATTCGCCAGGATATTCGCTTGCATGAGGCCATTAAGCCAGCGGCGGCAACTCATTCAGTCACTGGAAGTCCAACAAATCTATTTGTGACAGGGGCAACAGGATTTTTAGGCGCACATGTTCTCCATAGCCTGCTGCAAGAGACTCAGGCAACCATTAGCTGTCTGGTTCGGGCAGAGAATTCCGATCAGGGGATGAAGCGGATCTTGAAAAACCTCGAGTACTATAAGCTCTGGGATGACAGTTATTCAGAACGGGTTAAGCCGGTGGTCGGGGATATATCGCAGCCCTTATTGGGTCTTAGCGTGAAAGATTTCCATCGGGTAGCTTCTGAGGCTCAAGCTCTCTATCACATCGGGGCAGTCGTTAATTTTGTTCATTCTTACGACATGCTCAAAGAAACTAATGTGGACGGGACGATTGAAATGCTTCGCTTGGCTTGTGCTGATAAGCAGGCACCTCTTTATTATGTTTCGACTTATGGAGTTTTCAATTCTCCTGAATACCTTAAATATAAAATCATTGATGAATCCACTTCTACGGATCACTGGGAATTATTGGCTAATGGATATGAGCAAAGTAAATGGGTTTCGGAAAAAATATTAGCCATTGCCAAGGAAAGAGGGATTCCCGTGACAATATTCCGACCGGGTACTATTGCAGGTGATAGTCGAAACGGCATATTTAATTCAAAAAATGATATTTTATCATTGATGATCCGCGGGAGTCTGCAGATGAAACTTGTTCCCAAGATTGATATGGATGTGGACTTAACTCCAGTTGACTATATAAGCAAGGCACTTACAGTAATTTCATTACAACCTGATGTAGAGGGAAAAACATATCATTTGGTGAATCCCCAATCGGTTTCCTATGGTGATTTCGTGAAGTGGATCCGGAACTACGGCTATGATTTTGAGGAAACATCGTATCAAGAGTGGCGCCAAGCATTATTGAAAGTAGATCGGAGCAATGCGTTATTCCCATTGCTCTCATTATTTGAAGCAATGGAGACGTCAGACCGATTCAGTATTCCTTATATGCGGTCAGATGAAACACTCCGCGCATTAAAAGACAGTAAGTTAACATGTCCAGCGCCTGAGAATCGACTTCTGCAGACCTATTTTTCCCGCTTTATTAAGGAGGGATTTTTGGATGTTCCTGAGAGACGTGAAATCCATTAGAAGGTGAATTTATGAATACTCCAAGTGCCTACCATTCCTATTTTAATCAGGCTCATGATGTTGTCCGCAAGCGTGTGCGTAACTTCATTGATAGTGAGGTGAAACCCTATATCGATGAATGGGAAGAGAATGAGCAGATTCCTAGAGAACTCCATTATCGTGCAGCTGAGCTAGGAATATTGGGGATAGGTTTCCCTGATTCATGTGGCGGGCTCTCGGGGGATGTATTTTTTCAAGTTGCGGCAAATGAAGAGATAGCACGTGCTGGATCATGTGGGTTGTCTGCCAGCCTAGCTTCTCATGCGTTGGCATTACCTCCTATAGTTAGGGATGGAACAGATGAACAGAAAGAAAAATTTGTGAAACCAGTTTTATTGGGAAAGAAAATAGCTGCAGTCGCGATTTCAGAGACTGAACGAGGCTCAGATGTTGCAAACATAACGACGACCGCTGTGCGTGATGGAGATTTCTATATCGTTAACGGGAAGAAAGATTTCGTTACTTGTGGAGGACGTGCAGACCAAATAACTTGTGCAGTTCGGACTGGAGGTGAAGGTGCTCATGGAATCAGTCTTTTAGTTATCGAAGCTGGCACTCCTGGATATTCTGTGAAGCGGGGACGCAAATTCATGGGTTGGTGGTCTGCTGAAATTGTAGAAATCGAACTGAAAGACTGTCGTGTTCCCATCTCCAATCGAATCGGGAATGAAAATGAAGGCTTTTATAGTATTATGGCTAATTTCCAGATGGAAAGACTCCACTTGTCAGTCATTGCTAATACAAGTTCTCAGGTAGCCTATGAGGAAGCTATGGCATACTCAAAGGAGCGAGAAGTCTTTGGCAAGGAGATATTTAATTATCAGGTTACGCAGCACAAACTCGTGGATATGCTAACTCTATTGGAAGCAACTAAGGCGTTTACTTATCAAGTTGCTGCTAAAATTGGAGCGGGAATAGATCAGACGAAAGAAATAGCAATGGTTAAAAACTTTGCTTGTGACGCTAGTAATAAGATTATCTATGATGCTGTTCAGCTTTTCGGAGGTAAAGGTTATGTGCGTGGATACGTAGTCGAGAGACTCTTTCGTGATAATCGTGCGCTTGCGATTGGAGGCGGGACGTCAGAGATCATGAAGGAGATCGTTGCTAAGTTCATGCTTTAACTCCGCTTTTTTTGTATTGAACCAGCAAGTACTGTTCACCATTTACTTCTATGCGTTCTGCTTTAAGGTCCATAAGGACGGGACCTGACTTGCCTATCATTTCGATGTTTTTCCATTCTCCCGTACCTAATCGGATGGTACTTTGCACCATTGCCGGTATGCGTGTTAAGTCGGCTTTTCCAATTAAACCTTGAATGTTGAGGGCCTCTACTTCGGAACGAGTATAGCCGAGGAAAGTCTTAAATTTAGTGCTGTTGAGGATGGGCAAAATGAGACCGCTCTCGCTATTAATGACTTTGTATAGCGTTACAATCAGATCTAAATTGTCGAGGACAATTTTGTTGGCCTCGAGTCGCTTCAGGGCTTTGGCGCGTTCGTCCGCTCTAATAAGCGAAAACCAACCCCAGTCTTTTGCTGTCGTTCCAATGGTGGCAGCATGAAGGTCGTAATGAACATAGCCATCGGTTTTTTTTAATCGTATCAGTTCCAAACGGCCACTACCGGTCGTGGCGACAGTATCGAGAAATTCTTTTAAGGAGCTTAAGTCATCCGGGTGACAGCGTTGCTTCAGGACAGTCGATGAAATCTCTTGTCCTAGGAGATCCTTTCCGGCCTGGCTGATTGCCCGTAAGCGGAATCCAGCATGGTTGCTCCATAAGCCGACGGGCTCTGTCCACTGCCCCCAGACAATATCCGCCACGCTATCGATCAGCGGCGAGTCGAAGCTCAGTTGGGATACCCAGCGCGATTCAAGCTCCTCAATTTTTCGGAGTATTCGCTTCCGGTTAGCGCGTATCAGTTGGCCTTCATTGGAAGGAGCCGGAAAACGATCACGCGCGCGTTTATATTCATCGATAGCATCTTTAAGTTGACCATTCTTTTCTAAGCTTTGAGCGCGCCAAGTCAGCAGTTCGTAGAGCATCGTCCCTGCATTTTTATATCGGTCTTCAGGGTTACGGGAAAGCGCTGTTAAGATAATACCTTGAATTTCGATTGGTATGTCTCGTGTAGGACTGACGTGTCGTAGTGGCCTTGCTTCATTTCGGAGCTTCTTCATAAGCTGATCAACGCAGAGTGCATTCCCTTTCTTGCTATTTGGACTGTTGAATGGCAGCACGTCGGTAAAGAGCTGGTATAGTGTTACGCCTAATGCATAAACATCGCGTGTGTAAGATTCTTTTCTTTCATGTGTAAATGCTTCGGGCGGCATGAAATGAGGTGTTCCTGCTGCATCACAATCCTCATCTTCCTGGCAGGCGAGGCCGAAATCGCCAAGACGCGCTTTCCCGCGATAGAGAAATAGATTTTCAGGTTTAATGTCACGATGAATAATTTTTTGATCATGCGCGACCAGTGCAGCCGTTACGACTTGTTCGGAGATAGTAAGTCTTTCATTTAGGTCGTAGTCGTGTGAAATAGCCCATTCGTATAAGTTTGAGTCTAATATTTCCATCACAATGAAAGGTGCGCCTTTGGTCGTGAGACCACGTTCGTATACTGTTACTATGCTGTGCTCTTGGATGCGTGCCTGGAGTTCGGCTTCGCGTGCCATGCATTCAGTGAGTTTTGCGGCATAGACAGCGTCTAAGTTTTCGATGCTTAATGCCTTGATTGCAACTTCACGTCGCAGCATGCGATCATAGGCTCTATACACAGTTGCCTGAGCTCCTTCGCCCAGAACCTGTTGGAGCAGATAAGGAGAATTAAACCGCCCCTCTATTGCCAATGTTCGAGGCAATGTATTCGCTGCAGTAGATATGACTTTTTTGCGCGAAGCGCCTGGGCCAAAACGGACTGATGGAATGATGGTTACTGGAGTCACGTGGATTTCACCGGTTTCTCCGATGACGCGACGAAACGGAATGACCCTATCCGTGCTGTCAAGCTGTTGATCGGCTGGTGAGCGGATTAAACCTGTTTCCATTAAAAAATTTTCTAATGATTCGAACGTGGGCGGGAGTATACCGTCGTTTATTAGATCATCTATCAGTTCTATTCCGCTAATAGTGGTTTTATCTTGTAATCGCTCAATTTTTTCTAAGAGCGTATCAATGATAAGTCGCGCAGGTGCATTTAGGTGATTGCTCCAGAGGCTTAGCCGATAATTTTCTAATAGAGCCTGTGCCGTTTGACGGCTTAGTACGCTATCTAAAGATGCCGCGGTGAGCGCACGTATGGCATAACGGACTTGATCCGTTGCATGAAGCCGTTCCCTGAATAGCGGAATAACTGCAGGCAATAATAGTTTTGAGTTGCCAGCGAGATGTTGGAATTCGCTGGATGTCTTGCTGAACGGTCGACCGTCTTTATTGTAGGCCAGGCCGTAGAAGTGTTGATCTGCTGCAGATTGGGGGAAATTTGTCGTGCCTTCAAGAGATTGTAAGGCGATGGCTTGGCCATGCAGAAAACCAGTGAGGGATACTGGAGCCGTAGATGATAGGATTCCTAGTGTAACCATGACAATGGGGCCAGTTTGCGCATTTTGTCGCCGATTGATGGAATGAGTTGTGCTTTAGTTAAGCTCATTGAAGAAAAAGTGTTTACACGAGTTAATGTTTATATTGCCAAAATTTTAAGCAGGTCACTTCATGTTGTGCGGCGATAGCGGCGATGGTTCCGGGGTCAGGCTGGAAGGAATGGAGACTCCAAGGGATTTGGTTTAGCTTAGTTGATTGGAACTCGATACGGCATTGCTGTTCACTGGGGTGACCGGAAACGGAGAATTCCTGAAGCTTCGGTTTTCCGCTCAGTCCACCACCACATGCCTTGAGTACGGCTTCTTTGCGGGTCCAGAGACTCAAAAAGGTGGCATGCTTGAGCTGATCGGAGGCTTCGGCATATTCGGCATACTCTGTTGCAGTGAAATTGCGGCGGGCGATCATGTTGTCTTCGTTCCTTCTTGAAAGGCACTCAACATCAACGCCTAGCGAGCGATCTCTTCCTATTGCGATTAATCCGATACGTTGTGAATGTGACATGTTAAATTCATAACTGATGGACCCATAGGGTCGCTTCAACGCCGGTTTGTCAAACTCGCCGTAAGTAAACTCAAATTGGGTTGGAGAACAATTTGTATAGTATGATAAAATCAGGCGAAGTGCGTTATGTGCATTTGTATAGCGACGCTCTAATTCGGCCGTAGCAAATTTAGCTGCTTGTTCTTGTTCCTTAGGAGAAAGGAAGTTTTTTCCTGGTGATGAGTCAAGATCAATTTTCCAGATATGAATCGTATCAGAAGATTCTATAGTTAGTCTTTTAGGTGGTTCCAGCCACTGCGTGTTAACGTTTGTCATGATTGATCTGGCGGTACGCCTCGTAGAGGGCGATTCCCACTGAAGTCGCTAAGTTTAAGCTCCTAACTGGGCCCCACATAGGGATCCGCACTAACCGATTCTCGTGATTAGCGTAGATTTTTTCATCGAGACCGCTACCCTCATTGCCGAATGTCAGTATGTCCGAGTCCTTGTAGCGAATATCCGCGTAGTCTTTTTTGCCTCTCGTGCTGAGAAACCACATTCGGGACCCTGGGTTTTGCTGCGCGATATCATCAAGAGAATCGACGATTTCCAGCTCTAAATCGTCCCAATAGTCCAGGCCTGAGCGGCGGATCTCTTTGGAGTCGAGATGGAAACCCAAGGGACGAACCAGGTAAAGCGGGGTATTGGTAGCGACGCAGAGTCGACCGATATTGCCGGTGTTTTGCGGGATTTCGGGTTGAAAAAGGGCGATCATCATGGTTCTTCAGCAGTTGCAACAATCTAACTATCTGTCAATTAAATCTACTATTTGCAGATATTTTTTTAAATGACATCGATGATGAATGAGTGCAAAATCTCAAGGTTAACTAGCTTATTGATGCGAGTTTCATAGTGAAAATAGGATTAATATTTCCCAGTAAAACTCCCACGAATGCGCATCGTCGTCCGATGAGTCAGTTTCAAAATCCCTTGGTGCGATGGCTTTTATCCTGGTCCAGTAGAAATGTATTGCCTTCGGGGATCAACCTAGTTGTTCCTGATGACGGTGGGATGGACATCATTCTTAGCCTTACCTACCCCCACTTGGCAGCTCTTACGCCTCCAGGCCACGAGATCAAAATTATTAATGAGAATGTCCAGGAAATCGATTTTGAGGAGGACTTTGACCTTATTGGCATAACTGTATGGACCGCTTTTGCAAGGCGTGCCTACGAATTAGCGGCACATTATCGAAGCAAAGGGTCGAAGGTTGTCTTAGGAGGACCTCATGTAACTCTCTTGCCTGAGGAAGGGATTAGGTATGCCGATAGTGTCGTCATTGGTGAAGGTGAACTCACGTGGCCCCAGGCAGTCGATGATGCCCTGAAAGGCGAGCTAAAATCTTTTTATAGCCCCCCGCGCACGATTACGTTGTCCGATGATGAAGGGATCATACCGGCTTTTCCGAGAAGAGATTTAGTAGACAAATCATACTACGTTTTTCAGAATTTAGTGCTGACAGGCAGGGGATGCCCCTTTGATTGCCACTTTTGTTCCGTGACAACTATTTATGGCGCAAAATATCGACACCGCTCAGTGGAAAGTGTCATCAATGAAATTTCAAATTTAAAAGAGAAGTTCTTTATCTTTATTGATGACAATTTATTTGGGAATAGACCTCATGCAAAAGAGCTCTTTAAAGCGTTGACTCCCCTTAAGAAAATTTTTCGATGTGAAGCAACTATTAATATAGCACGCAATGAAGAAATGGTTTCTCTTCTTGCAGATGCCGGATGTCAGGTTGTTTCCGTGGGGGTAGAATCTCTTTCTTCTGAGAATATAACAGAAATGCATAAACTTCAAAATAATCCAGAGGAATATGGTAAAGCGATCAAGCTATTTCATAAATATGGAATTGGGTTTTGGGCGGGGCTAATTATGGGCTTCGATGAAGATGATATCGGTGTTGGTGAGAGAATGATCAGTTTTTGCGTCGAAAATAATGTGGATTTTCCAATGCTTAATATTCTCATACCGTATCCGACAACTAAATTATATTATCGCATCAAGCAAGAAGGTCGCCTGTTTCATGAGGATTGGAATAGATACACAGGCCGGTATGCAGTTTTTCAGCCGAAAAAAATGTCTCCGGAAGAACTCGAGCAGCTCTATGTGGATACAATGAGAAAACTCTATTCTGTACCCATTATACTGCGAAGGATTTCACATTGGGGAATTCTTACGAAAAAATGGTGGCGGTATCTAACGGTCAATATGGCCATTAAACATGAAATTGAGGCGATTTGTGACGCGAGGCAAGCGGAAATCGATGCCTCGAAGAAACAAGAAGTGACTCTAGATCGCCCCGTGTTCGAGCGCCCATGACCGTTTGACTTTCCGGTCGGCGCGGCCGATGATCCGGGTCCCATGGGCACTCCATCCGTTCTGCATATCCTGCCAAACCCGGACCGCGAAGGGCGTTTTTGGGCCCGACAGCTGCTGAGCGGACCCAATGATCAGACGGCTTTTCTGGTGCGAGCCACGCAATATTCCCCCGTCATCATGTGGTTGTTGCGGGCTTGGGTGGAGGCATCGGGGAAGACCTCCTCTTATTGGGCCGGGAGTCTCTGGGATATTCCGGTGGTGAGGAAATACTTAAAAGAACTTAAACAGCAAAATCAGGTAGAAGTTCTCCAGGCCTTGGAAGCCCGGCAGCAGATCCCGTTGGATCTGTTTGATATCCAGACGTTTGAGCAACGGGATGCGGAAGCCCTGCGTTGTTTTCGCGAGTTGCTGGAGCCCTCCAAAGAGGTGATGTCGCTCGATTCATGGCGGGAACTTTGCGATGTGTGTCGAACCACACGTATTGAAGTTGGAACTTTGCCTTGGTCGGTGCCGGTCCTCAGTGAGTCGGACCAAGCTCCTACTGAAATCGAAACGGTCTGGATTCCACAGGCTCAGTGTAGTTCCAATGTCGGCTGGCCCGCATGGCTGGAAAATATCTCTTCAGTCTGTGCGACAGCCAGCAAAAAGAATGATCGCGGGATGATCTTGAGTCCTGATTATGCCCTTGCCAAGCGCAGCCAATGGCAGATACGTGAAGGCGATGAAGAAGGGCTCGGTGCGGATAACGAGCCAGAATCTCCGCAGCACCATTTTCAATTAAAAGGTGAGCCGCTGAAACGCTGGCAAGATCAGTTGCAGTCACACATTTTTTCGTCCACGGAGCTTGAGACCTACTTGCGTTCTCCTTATGCCTATTACTGTGAAAGGGTGTTGAAGTTGAACGGCGTAGAGGAAGAAGGTTGGGATCTCGAGGCTGCCGAATTAGGATTGTTGGCCCATGATGTCTTGGAGGATTTCTACAGTCAGAACGAAGGCCTTTTTGAGGATCATAAGTTCGATATCAAGGCGAGCTTTGCTCAGTTGGATGGTTTGTTGGCTGATGCCGTAAAAGCGTTGCAGCAAGAGCGACCCGGACTTGAGAATATGCTTGTACAACGTCAGCAGCAGAGAGTTCAACGCGCACTCCACGCTGTCGTACTTAAAGACAGTGAAGATATCAGCTCCCAGCAAAGTCCGCTGTATCCAAAATATTTTGAATGGAGTTTCGGCAAAGGAAATGTTCCGCCGTTGGAATTGCCTGGTGATATTCGCTTGCGTGGTACCGTTGATCGTATCGATGTCGATCCGGTTAAAAAAACTTTTCTGATTATTGATTATAAGACTGGATCACGCGTGATTACAGGTGCTGATATTGAAAGAGGGGCGTCTCTTCAGCTGCCTCTCTATATCGAAGCTGTCCGTCAGATTTTGCTCCCGGATTATACGCCAATCGGGGCAATTTTCTTTTCGTTAGCTGATTTGAGCAAAAAGAATGGGATGTTGCGACTCGACTATGCGAGCGATTATTTTGAACTATCACTACGCAGCTCATCACTGATGACGCCGGAAAAGTGGCAAGATGTACAAACAAATGCCTTGGCGTGCACGCAAGAGACCGTGGAAGCCATTCGGCAAGGAATGTTCCCTCGTTGTGAGGAGATCTGCGTGGGCTACTGTCCCTATCAAGATATGTGTGGGTGTGGGGTGGCCCTTTAATGCAGTTAACTCCTGAACAAGAATATGCAATTGCTTCGGCCGGTCAGGATATGGTGCTTTATGCGGCAGCCGGTTCGGGGAAAACCTTTGCATTGACGGAGATGGTTGCCCATTTAATCCAAACTCAGGATGTATCTCCTGAAAATATAGTGGTTGTTACCTTTACGGAAAAAGCAGCTGATGAGCTCAAAGAACGTATTGTCGAACGCTTGTCTATCGATCGCGATGACCTTGCGGATAGTCCGATTGGTACCATCCATGCCTTTGCGACCCAATTGTTGCGTCAATATGGTCGTGCTCTGCCACGGGATTTTATCATCTGGGATGACTATCGGGCGTCTTTAGAGCGTAATCGAATTGTCCACCAAGAATTGCAATCGCGCCTTGCCAAGCCTTCAAAAGATCTTGCGGCTTTAATGAGCGAATATGGTTGGAGGACGTTGGTGCGATTGATTTCCAATCAGCTTGCGATGCGCTGGAAGATGCAATCTTTAGAGAATAGCGTTTCAGACGCAGAACTGTGGCCAGCCTACCTCAAGCTTTACCGAGAAATGCAAAAGGCCTATTCAATGCACAAGCGCAGTCATGGGGCCCTTGATTTCGAGGATTTGGAGGAAGAGTCTTTGCACCTCTTGGAAGATGATTCCTTGTGCCGGCAACTTCAGCATCGTTATCGTTATATTTTTATCGATGAATATCAGGATGTCAGCCCACCGCAGTATCAACTTATTCAGCGTCTTTATGCTAACGGTAAGAATCACCTTGCTATAGTGGGTGACCCACTTCAGTCAATATATCGTTTTCGTGGGGCTGAGGCTGCTCTTTTTCAGCAGACGCAAGCGGATCTTGTTGAACAGGGTGCCCGTCACTGTGAATTGATGCATAACTTTCGCACGGAAGCAGGGTTAATTGATAGCTTGAATATGATCTTTGCTTCGGTGTTCGGTTCTGAATATCATCCGATGAAGAGTCATCAGTCTGATTCCATCAAGGGCGAAGTGACTCTCCTGAATATTTCTAAATCACGGACACTTTCCGAGCGGCGTGAGCTGGAGGCCGAGAATATTGTTGCTGAGCTCAAGAAGCAATTAGCTGCAGGTTATCGTCCAGAGGATATAGCGATTTTGTTTAGAAGCCGCGCCGCCATGCCGGTTTACGAAGCGGCTCTGGAGATGGCAGGTATTCCCTATCAGTCGCAGCAGGGGGAATACTTGCTCGAGCAGCCTGAAATCATTGAGCACCTTAATGTTTTTCGCGTCTTGGTGAATCCTCAGGATGAAATTGCCATGGCGGGTGTGTTGCGCTCATCACTTGTGGGGCTATCCGACCAGGCACTCATGGAGGTGCGTCGAAAGCAAGGTGATTTGGCTGAAAAGGACTTGTGGTCTGCTTTTCAGCACTGGTGGTCCGGTCTTGTCGCGGAAGCTCCATATCTGAAGGCGTCGGAGGTGGCTCACCGAATTTTTCAGCGTGCGCGAGAACGTGGGTATTATAAGGATGGATCGGCACGACGTTGTACTAAGCAATGGATTGCGTTCTTGGAGTGGATGGAGGAAATCGATCCTTTTGAACTGGCGGACCTTCTTGAAGTTGTTGAAGGTTTTCGTGAGGATGGGGCACGTATTATGACTCAACAGGATGAGTATGAGAATAAAGAGGCCGTCCAACTCATGACGGTACATGCGGCAAAGGGCTTAGAGTTTCCGGTAGTTGCCGTTGCTGATTTGACGACGACTATCCCCAGTCCTCGTGACCCTATTTTAATTGATGCAAACCAGGGCGTAGGGATGCGTCACCTCGATCCCGAAGCGCAAGGACTACGTGATCAGATGGTTGATACGGAGGGTTATACTCGAGTCAAAGAGTTTATTAGAGAACAGGAGCTACAAGAGAGCCGGCGCCTGCTTTATGTGGCCTGTACAAGGGCGAAAGATTTGCTTATTCTAGCCCTGGACCGGAATCGAAAGGAAAAATCGCCAACTTGGAACAAGTGGCTGTGTGAGGCGTTAACTTGTGATGAATGATGAAATCAAAAAAATACTTCGCTCGTCCGGGTATCCGGATCGCGCTGAATTTGAGTGGATTGAGTTTGAGAAGGCCTACCAGCGCGAGGTGAGGGCTGAATTGCCTAACAATGAGTGGCTTGGCCATTTGGCTAAACTGTTTGGGCGTTCGTTTTACCTCACGAGCTACCTCATCAAGCATCCTGATCTGGCAAAGCGCTTTTTTCAGACGGATTTTTTAACCAAGCCGAAAAGCTATGATCGGTTTATAGAAGAATTGTCAGCAATTGTGGAACCTATCAGTAGTGATATCGCTGCTACCGAACGTGCCTTACGCCATTATCGTTATGAAGAGACTTTACGCTATACCGTCCGTGATATTGCTGGCTTAGGTGACTTTGTCGAATTGGGATACGAACGTTCCAACTTGGCAGCGGCCTGCATTGAAGTGGCATATCAAGTAATCAATGAAAAACTAAGAAGCGAGTATGGGCTGCCCGTAGATGAAGAAGACAATCAGGAGTCGCGTTTTTCGGTTTTAGGGATGGGTAAACTAGGTGGTGGAGATCTCAACTATAGTTCTGACATTGATTTAATTTATTTATATTCCTCAGATAAAGGCGGCTTTGATTTAGAAGGCGCGGAACATGATCTGTCGCATCATCAATACTTTGTTCGTTTAGGCGAGATGTTAGCAAAAGTGCTATCGGATCGGACTCAGGATGGCTTTGTCTATCGAGTTGACCTCGATTTACGCCCAGAGGGAATTAAAGGGACTTTGGCGAACTCGATTGAAGCCATGGAGGTCTATTACGAATCATTCGGGGATAATTGGGAGCGTATGGCCCTGACTAAAGCCAGGCCTGTAGCAGGAGATCAGGCCTTAGGGATGGACTTATTACAGCGAGTGCGTCCTTTCATTTATCCTCGAACTTCCGATTATACCACGGTGGAACAAGTTCATGATCTGAAGAATAGAATTGAACAATCCTTAGATGCACGGATTGTCGGAGAGGTAAACCCGCAACGACCAGGTTATAATGTTAAATTAGGAATCGGTGGGATTCGTGAGATTGAATTCATTGTAGGCGCATTTCAAAGGCTTTATGGCGGCCGTGAGAAGGAAATTCAAGACAGACATACATTGACGGTTTTAAGTAAGCTCGCAGATAAAGAGCTGATGAGTGAGAAAGATGCGCAGAGCTTAGCAATGGCCTATCAATTTTTGCGCTCCGTGGAAAATCGCTTGCAGATGCTAGAGGATCGTCAGACCCATTCATTGCCCAAGAATAAAGAGGAGCTTGAAGCCTTTGTGTGTAATCTTCAGTATGATACGGAAGGTGATAATCAGTTAAGCATGGACCGTTTCTATGAGAATATATCTATCCATACGGAGCAGGTGCGCCGCTCCTTCGAGAGTTTATTGAAAAAATGACTTTGTGGCAGCAAGAACTGGAACGATATGAAAACTTGTGTGCGGAAATCGAAGCATCGGTGCAGTTAGCACTGAAGGATTGCGATGAACGGGAAGAGTTCATGGATACTCTCCGGGTTTTTAAACAGGAACGCAATGAAAAGCTCATTAAGGATTACAAGGAAGGGGAATTGCCCCTGGAGAAAATGATGTTTTCATTGACGGCCCTTGCCGAGACCTGTCTGCAAGCAGCCTACTTATTTGAAAGTCATGAGATAAAGAAGATTTATGGATTGCCCAATAGCCATTTTCATATGGTTGCAATGGGTAAATTCGGCGGTTGTGAGATGACTGTCCAGTCTGACCTAGACTTGATATTTCTTTTTGCGGAGCCGGCCAAGACAACCGGTCCTAAAGTGATTACCAATCAGGAGTATTTTGCGCGCTTGGTACAACGAGTGATATCTAATGTTTCATTGATGACGCGCCGTGGTCGTGCGTATCAGGTAGATGCTGAGTTGAGACCTTCCGGGCGCGCGGGTATACTCGTCTCCTCATGGAAGTCATTTGAAGAGTATCATCAACGCGATGCGCGTATCTGGGAAAAACAAGCGCTATTGAGGGCGCGGCCGATTGAGCCGGAGGTAGCGGTGCGCCGTCATGTCCATGATAAGCTGCATGCCCAGCTATGGAACCGCACTTATGGAGCGAATATTGCCGAAGATATACTCGAACTTCGTCAAAAGATGGAGAAGGAGTTAGCGAAGGAAGGTGACAGTCACTATAATATCAAGGTCGGGCCAGGGGGTATCGTCGATATTGAATTTGCAGTTCAGTATCTGCAGCTCAGGCATGGAGGGCAGTGTGAGGCCGTTCGCGCTCCGCATACTTTGACTGGCCTGAGGGCGCTCGCCGCTGAAGGCATTTTAGCTGAAAAGTCGGCGGAAGAGCTGGAGTCAGCTTATCTTTTTTATCGCCGGGTCGAGACAGCCTTAAGGCAGTTGCAGGGACGAGCCGTATCGCTGGTCCCTTGTAAGGCAGGTGATGACTTGCAGGCCCTCGCCGATTTTCTTAAGGAAGACCCAGTCGATTTGGTCAGAAAATATGAGACTTTGCGGCAAGAAGTGCGTCAGAGCTATATAAAGGTACTCCAGTCATGATACTCAACAAGATGCATCAACAACTTATGGCAAAAAAGTCTGCAGTCGATGATTGGATGCAGGTGAGGCTTTTTAGTTTGGAAGCGCCGATTTATAGCTCGGCGGATATTCGCCATGCAGGCTATAAAATGGCGGTTGTCGATACTAATTTATTTCCAGCCGGGTTTAATAACCTCTGTGAAACTTTTTCGAAAAGAGCAGGTGAAGTTTTAAAAAATACTTTGAGCCGCCTTGGTTTAGTGCAGCCAACAGTTCTTATTCTTCCGGAAGCCCATACGCGGAATGAATTTTACTGGAATAACATTGTGGCGCTGCAGGAAATTATAGGTCGAGCCGGTGCGGAGTCAGTGATTGGAAGCTACGAGGAGATTGGGATCGATCTACCTTCTCAGGTACAGGGCCTTGATAATGTCGTTTTGAAAGTATTGCCGGTTGAGCGACGTGAAAATGAAATTTTTGTGGGGTCGTTGAAGCCTGATTTAGTTCTTCTTAATAATGATTTTAGCCATCGTTTTCCGGAGGAATTATGTGGCATTGAGCAGCCTGTTATGCCCTCGCCCGCTTTAGGGTGGCATCAACGTCAGAAATCAGATCATTTTGATATTTATGAGGAGCTCATGGGCGAGTTTGCCGAGGTCCTCGAAATGGACCCTTGGTTTTTAAATCCATTGATGACGACAGCGCGCGAGATTGATATTCATGAAGAAACATCTCGCGGGCAATTACGTGATGCGGTAGATTCTTTGATCGCGCAAATTCGATCCAAGCATGAACAACATGGAATCTCGGCAGAACCTTATGTGTTTATCAAGGATAATTCCGGGACTTACGGGATGGGAATTACACACGTGACAAGCGGTCAGCAGGTTCTTGAACTAGGGCGACGCAAACGCAATAAGATGGCGGCCGGTAAAGGACGACCCGAGGTGTCTGATTTTATCATCCAGGAAGGGCTTGAGACCGTCCAATCTTATGAGGGAATGCCTCTGGAGCCGGTATTTTACCTCATTGACGGCAAACCGATTGGTAATTTTTTTCGCATCCATGGAGACAAGACGCCACGAGATAACTTGAATTCGAAGGGGATGAGCTTTAATTGCCTCTGTTCTCATCAAATTGAATCGCCATCCGGCGTTGTTGATATCAATTGTGATTCAATGGATGAGCTAAGGACGGTCGGTGGTGTGCTGGCGCAAATTGCTACTTATGCGGCGAGTCTTGAGTTAGTTGATATTAAGAAGAAGCTGGTTGAACCCGGAACAGCCGTTAAGGGGTGTCTTTAGCTATTCAGCATAGGAGCGTTCCATTTGCTCCTGTTCCTCTTTGCAGAGGATGCACATATCAGTCACGGGACGGGCTTCAAGGCGTTTCACTTCAATCACCTCTCCGCAGTTCTCACACTGGCCATAGGTGCCGGCCTCGATTTTTTCCAATGCTTTATCTATTTTGCGAAGCAGCACACGCTCCCGGTCCCGAAGCATCAGGTTCATCGCCTGACCCGATTCTGTGGTAGCCAGATCGACTTCATCGGGAAGGTCCTCGCGGGTGAAGCCGATGCCTTGCTGGCGCGATTCGTTGACGAGTTCGCTGAGCTCATCGCGTCGAGTCTCTAAGAGCGTTTTTAACTTGGTCAGGTCTTTTTTTGTGAGTTTTTTTGCCTTAGCCATATCTCCCTCAGTTCCGAGCAAGCCGTTATGATGACTGGGCTGAATTTTGTCAATCTCTATTTGATTGCGTAATAATCTATTATGACATAATCAAGTGGAAATGGAGAAAAAATCTGAAGGGCTGGTGGGCCTGGGCGAAATATTGGGGCAGCGCGTCATAGCCAAGCGGCAGCCCGTGCTAACCCTGCTAGATCTAGTGAAAAAATGGCCGGAAATCGTCGGTACCTACGTCGCGAAACAGGCCTTTCCGAATCGCCTGCAACAGGCAACCCTCGTGGTCCAGGCGATCTCGCCGATTTGGGCCCAAGAACTCCAGATGATGGCGCCTCGGCTCTTGGAGGCTATCGACGAGCACTGCCCGCATTTGAATGTAAAAAGACTGCGCTTCGTTTCTTAATAGGGGCTTGCGTCTGATCAGCGTCTCTGACGCCCCAAGTGCCGAGAGCTCTGCGATCGGCTGCCTCCTGTTCGCTAACAGAGACTAATCAATCAAGTTAATTACGAGACCTGTTGGAAGTTTTGGATAAAAGTAAGTTGTTTTGGGCGGCATGAACTGACCCGCTTCGGCAACCGTGCGAATTTGCGCAAGCGGGGATGCATTCATGATGATGCCGACTTGGGCATCGGGTTCGTGGATGCGCTTGAGAAAGTCTTTTCCCGACTTCATGTAGTTGATGTAGTCTGTGTTTTCTTGGTCGAGTGCCGTGTAGCCGAGAAAACTTTCGAGAAAGACTTTGTGCAGAATCGCGGCATCAAGTGATTTGAGCGGTTCGTCAACTATTTGCAAGGCGGGAATCTGGTTGAGTTGAGTACTTTCAATCGAGGCGATATAGCGCTTGGTATCGCCTTGGAGTGAAATACCGAAGACATGTTTGTTGGCTGCGGCTGATTGCGAAACACGGTCAAACCAATCCTCATCACTGATATCAGTCAACTCTTCTACAGCAAAAAAATCGCGGACTTTAGCTAAAAAATCACCGGCTGAAAAATCGGGTCGGTGATGGGCGACACGATGGGTCGGAAGGACGAGCAAGCCGGGATCCTCTACTTCCTCACAGAACATCAGCACATAGCCGGCAAGTTCGTTTGGCTGGTTATCTTTACGCCATTGTGCGTAAGCAAGCGCCGTTTCGTAGCGATGATGGCCGTCGGCGATTAGAAACGGGCTGTCTTGAACCGCGTTCTGTAATGATTGAATCCAAGTCTGATCGGTGACTTGCCAAAGACGGTGCTGTTGGCCGCTATCATCTTTGATGTCAAAAAGGGGATTGGTTTCTACAGCTTGTTTCATTAGTTGCGCGGCGGCTCCGGACTCATCGCGGAAGAGAGCAAAGATCGGACTCATCTGAGTGGAGGTTGCCTTCATGAGTGCAAGCCGGTCTTTCTTGGGGCCTGCCAAGGTCTTTTCGTGTGGGAAAACCTTACCCGCGCCAAAGGCTTCAAGGCGGCGCAGGGCGTAGAAGCCGCGACGTGTAAAACGCTGTCCGTCGGGCGCTGTAAATATTTGCTCATAGACGTAGATTCCCGTTTGGGGATCACGCGCGAGGACTCCCTTGTCTTGCCAGGCTTGATAATCGCTGGCGGCCTTAGCGTAACGTTGTTCAGTCGGTTGACCGCTTCCTTCCTGAGTCACATCCAGCCAGGCGATATTGTAAGCACTTTTATCATAGAGGGCTTTTTGTTGTTCAGGTCCGATGACGTCATAGGGTGGCGCGATGACATCCGCTAGATTATCTATTGAGGTCAGGTTGTAGCGGAGTGCTTGAAAGGGGAGTATTGTCTCTTGCTTCGTCATGAAATCTCACTTTCTGCGAACAGTTCAAATATATCTTCGGCAGCGATATCGCCTTCACGGATAATGACAAGTTTTTCTTCCGATGCATCAACAACGGTTGATCCGCGACTTGGCAAAAGTTCGCCACAGTCTGCAATTAAATCAATTTTTTCAGCGAAATAGTTCTGTACATGTTTGATGCTGAATGAAGGGGGGAATCCCGCCAAATTGGCACTCGTTGTCGTGAGCGGCTTGCCCAGGCCCGCTGTAATCGCTCGGGCCACGGGATGTGAAGAGGCGCGGATGCCTATCTTACCGGTATTGGTGGTCAGGGCCTTTGAGATGACAGCATTGGTCGGGAATAAAATCGTGAGGGGGCCCGGCCAGTATTTTTCTATAAGCGGTTCTACTTGGGGAGGGATTTCCCGAACAACGTCCTTGAGCATATCAACATCTGAGACGATTACGGCGATTGGATTTCCATAATCCCGCCTTTTAAGGTCGAAAAGACGTTTAATTGCGTAGTCGTTGGTGACATCGACACCCAAGCCGTAAAAAGTCTCGGTGGGATATGCGGTGATAGCTCCTTGGCGGATTGCTCCGGTGATTTCATCGATGAGGCTTTTGTCGATGTTGTCCGGATCAATCGAAAGAATGCGACTCATGAAGACTGAACTTTCTCATTCTGTGAGATGACTTTATCGGCAAGGCTCTTGCGATAATCAGCTAATTTTTGGGCAAGATCCGCATTATCATTTGCGAGTATCTGTACAGCAAAAAGCCCGGCATTACGTGCCCCTGATTTGCCAATGGCCATGGTGGCGACAGGAATGCCGCCAGGCATTTGGACCGTGGCTAATAAGGAGTCCAGCCCCTTCAGTGCGGATGAATCGATGGGGACGCCGATGATCGGGAGTGTTGTATTGGCGGCGAGTACCCCCGCTAAATGAGCGGCATGTCCAGCCCCGGCGATTATGACTTTTAACCCCCGGTCACGTGCACTCGTGGCGTAGTCATGGGTTTGATTCGGGGTGCGATGGGCACTTGAGATGACAATCTCATTGCCGATGCCAAATTCTTCGAGTATTTTGACGGCCTCTTGCATGATCGGTAGATCTGATTCGCTGCCCATTAAAATGCCGACCTGTGGGTTGTTTGAATGAGTCATGTTAAGTTCCGATGTCCTTTCTATAGTAGCAGCCTTTCCACTGAATTTTTTCAATCGCGGCATAGGCTTTAGTTCGCGCTTCAGTACGGTCTTGTCCTAATGCGGTGACGCCGAGGACACGGCCTCCATTCGTAACGATTTGTCCATTTTCTTGCTTGGTGCCCGCGTGAAACACGATGACATCGGCATCATTAATGCTATCAAGGCCCGCGATGACATCGCCCCTGCGATAAGCGCCGGGGTATCCCTCACTGGACATAACGACGCAGAGCGCATGCCGCGCATCCCATTGGAGCGGCGTTTCACGAAGCGCTCCTGCATGAGTGGCTTCCAATATATCAATAAGGTCTGTTTTGAGTCGTGGCAATATCACCTGGGCCTCCGGGTCACCAAAACGGACGTTAAACTCAAGGACCTGGGGGCCGTCCTCGGTTAACATCAAGCCGGTATAGAGTATGCCTTTGAATGGGGAGCCTTGAGCCCGCATTCCATCAATGACCGGTTGAACGATTTCATTAATGATCTTCGTGCGGAGGTCTTGATTTAACGTGTCGGTGGGACAGAAGGTCCCCATGCCGCCCGTGTTGGGGCCCTTGTTCCCTTCAAAGATTGGTTTGTGGTCTTGGGCGGGCTCCAGGGGGAGAACTGCGGTCCCATCTGAAAAGACGAGAAAACTGGCCTCGACACCTTCAAGGCAATCTTCAACGAGGACTTCTTTACCGGCATCACCGAAAGTCTTTTTGATGAAAATTTCGTCCAATGCCTGCATGACATCCGCTTCAGTTTGACAAACAAAGACCCCTTTGCCGGCGGCGAGTCCGTCAGCCTTAATAACTTGCGGCAGACCACGTTCATCAATGTAGCTCCGCACGGAATTCGCGTCCGTAAAGACTTCGAAGGCGGCCGTTGGTATCCCGTGCTCGGCCATAAAACGCTTAGAAAAAATCTTGGAACCCTCGAGCTGGGCGGCCGCCGCTTCCGGGCCAAAGACTTTGAGATTGGCATCTCGAAAACGGTCGACAATTCCGGCGCAAAGGGGGGCTTCGGGGCCGACGACGGTCCAGTCGATGCCTTCGCGTTGGGCAAATTCGAGGAGCTTCTCGATCTCCTCGGCCCCGATGGGGATGCATTCGCCCAGTTGCGCCATGCCCGGGTTGCCGGGAGCCGCAAAAAGTTGAGTGATTTTAGGGCTTTGAGAGAGCTTCCAGGCCAGGGTATGTTCGCGGCCACCGCCGCCGATGACGAGTACTTTCATGGAAGGCCTGATCTAACGCGTCAGGACGAGGAAAACAAGTGGGGGGCCGAAATTATCTGACCGAAAAATGCACGGGCTCGGTTTCACGGATTTTTTTACCGTTTCGCCATATCGTTGCGTAAAGGAGGTGCTCGCCTTTTTGGAGGGGCCAGAGATAGCGACCGTTATTAGTCCGGGCGATCAATTTTCTATTGAGCCACCACGTGACGTGATCTGTCGCGGCTAAACCACTCACTAAGAATTCGAAAGCCTGCTCCGAATCCGGTATGCGCGGATCGCGGGCGAGGTGTAGGCCGGGAGTGGGCTGAAGCAGCTGGATCGGCTTGTTTGAGTTGGCTGGTTTGGTCCAGGCGTTGGATGCTGTTCCCGGTACAAACCATTCCTTGCCTTCGACGCAGGGGGCCGTTGCAGTGCGTGCGATACAGGTTGAGTGCTGTACCAATCGTGGGCTCAAGTAGAGGGGCCGCGTCTTTTTGTGCTCATTGAGATGAGAAAAAATACTACGTAAAAGAAGCGTCGGTCCGCGTGATCCTGTTAGGCCCTTGGTCGCACTTTGATCAAGATTTCCCATCCAGATGCCGACGACATAACGATGATTAAATCCAATCGACCAGGCATCGCGATAATCGCTCGAGGTTCCCGTTTTAACGGCGGTTTGGACGGGAAAGCGCAAGACGCTGTTGCGCCCAAACTCGAGTTGGCGTGCTTCAGGGTCGGATAGAATGTTGGCGATCAGTGAGCTGATTTCCGGAGACATGACTTTCTTGGCTCCATCGACCGGATTATCATCGTGGAAGACATGCAATGGGCGGAGGTGACCTCGATTTGCCAAGGCCGTATAGGCTTGAACGAGTTCGAATAGGCTGATTTCGCCATTCCCCAGGGCAAGTCCATCACCATAGTAGTCTGCTTCTTGTCGCAAGCTGGTAATGCCTAGGTCGAGCAGACGTGCAAAGAAGTGGTCAACGCCGACGAAGCGGATGGTTCGTATCGCGGGGATGTTGAGGGAGTTGCCTAGGGCTTCGCGAAGCGTCACCGGACCATAGAAAAGGCGGCTGTAATTTTGAAAACTGTGCAAGCCGTGGCCCAAGGACTCCGTTAAAGGACTGTCGTTAATAAGCGTTGCGGCGGTCCAGCCGGATTCGAGGGCCATTCCATAGACGAAGGGCTTGAGGGTTGATCCCGGTTGCCGTGGTGTCGTGACGGCATCGATGTGACGACCGGGGACATCGTCTTTGTCGCTACCGGCGACGGCCCAGGCGAGAATGTGTCCTGTTTGATGGTCAGCGATAAGAACCGCACCGTTGCGCACCTCGTAACGCTTGAGTCGTTGCAGCCGTTGATCCAGGCGGTCCTGCACCCAGCGCTGTAGCGAGGCCTCCAAGCTTGTGCGCAGCGTTTGCGTTTCGGTATGTTCCGGGAGAGTGTGTTGGCGAGCATAGTGAATAAAGTGCTTGGCTGCCACGGAGAGGTGAGGGGCTTCGAGTGAAAGGGTTTCGTCGAGTATGGCTTGGTAGGAAGTCGGTTGAAGAATCCCTTGCTCGCGCAGCTGTGCGGCTAAGCGCTTGATCGGTTCTTCGATGCGAGTTGCCTGCTGGTAAGGGTCAAGGCGCGATGGAGCGCGCACGAGTACGACGAGAGTGAGGATTTCTTTAGGGCTCAGTGTCTCTAAGTCGCGATTAAAATAATAGCGAGCGGCTTGCAGAACACCGCGTCGATTCGAGGCATAGGGAACTTGGTTGAGGTAGAATTCGAAGATCTCGGCCTTCGTAAACTTTTTCTCCAGCGCGGAAGCCTCCCATCCTTCGAGCCAACGTGACCACAATGTGCGGGGACGCGGGTGAAGAAGGCGGGCGACTTGTTCGGTGATCGTGCTGGCACCCCGGACTTTGCGGAGCGCCTTGATATTCTGAAAGAGCGCATGGAGTCGGGCTTGCCAGTCAACACCGCTGTGTTCGTAGAAACGTTTATCTTCAGAGGCGATAAAGCTCTGCTGGAGCAGTGCAGGAATCTCATAAAGCGACAGAGTATCGTGGTGATTCCAGCGATTTTGATAGGAAACGCTTAGGGACTGCCCGTGACGATCCAGTACCTGTAAGCGCTCAATGTCGGAAAGAACGTTCCGCAGAGATAATGGTGAGGAGTTAAGACTATAATATGTTGTTGCGGTAAGAGCTGCGGCTGTTCCAGCCAAGACGCAAACAACAATAATAAGTATTCTTCTGCCCATAAGACAGTCCAAAATTAATTGTTACTAATCTGTAATGTCGCTGGCAAGCCTTTGCCGTAGATATCCGGGTCATACATTTCCTCGGCATGAATGGGGAAGAGTCCGAAGTTGCCGGTCGCGATCGCCTGGGCCGTGTAGGACAGGTGATAATGGCCGGGTGCCAGATACTCGGAGTAAAAACGTACGGCATTATGGCGCAATTCTTGGTGATAAAAACTCCAGCGTGAGACGCCATAGTGAGACCAATCATTAAACTTAAACCAGTAGGATCCGCCAGCTGCTTGGTAGTCACCAGCTTCCGCGTCGAGTACGGAGGCCGTAGCCAAGTCACGGTTGATCGGTTCAAGGCCGCCGGGAACGGGATCGTCGACGACAACAAAGTAGCGCGCCGTCGGAAGATCGATAAAAATATCGACGCGCACGACATCGCCGCGTTTCAGCTGATCGTCTTTGAGTAGAACCCACTTATTATTGCGGCGCACACTGTATTCGCGACGGATTTCAATGCCTGAGTTGATGCGCTCCTCGCGTGGTTTGAGATAGGCATAGCGTAAGCGTGTCGCATAGTAGAGGCGACCCTCGCCATCTCGATCCAGCGTGAGTTTGGCCTTGCGGCCGGGATCATTGGCTTTGAGGGGGCGCTTGAGTGTTACCGCTTCGTCATTTAAAGCGTAAAAACTGGCGTCGCCAAAATTTTCTCCATCGAGGCTTGCATCAACGGTCATATCAGGCGTAACGTTTTCGAAGACGCGGCTATAATCCGTCAGGGCGTTCATGCAGAAGACATTTTCTTGGGTGTTCTCCCAGTGGTCTTTGCGGCCCCGTGCTTGGGTGAGCGTACGTACCAGCTTGAACGGGATGGTCTTTTCTTTGGCCGCGACGAGCGAACTTAAAATGGCGCATTGTGAGCGCAGTGGTGTCGCTAAGATGCGTGTGAAGCCGTCGTCAAGCTCCTCATTAAATTGGAATTTGCCCCCGCTTTGATTCGAATGGGCCAATATTTTTTCTAGGACCTCCTGCGCAATGTCCGCCGCATTAGGGACTTTGAGGGCCGCTTGTAAGAAATGGGCCCTGCCAAACAGGCTCATTGCGTCGACGTGCTTGCGATAACGCTCCAGGTCACTGCGTTGAACCTTGCCGTGCTGGGCAAGGGCGGCAAGGGCAACAGCACGGACGGTAGACGTCATTCCCTGCGAATAATAACCGGGAACGACGTTGCGCTTAAGGAGGCCATCTAAATAGGTGAGTAACTTTTCTTCGACGCTGGACGGGATCTGGTGCCCTGACTTGCGCAACCAGTTGAAGGCAAGCGCGGTATAGGCGCTTAAGTAGGGACTCGCGTAATGATCTTCGGGAATGTAGTAGGTGAAGGCCCCGCTGGGTGATTGAAAGTCCGCGGCATCTTCCAATATTGATTTCGTGACCTCGACACTCTCTTTCCATTCAAGTTCTGCGGGGAGATATTCTTTGAGGTTGCGATAATGCGATGCCATGAGCCCCTTGCTCAAGCGTTGCTCCCAGCAGCTATAGGGGTAGTCGGCCATATACCGAAAGGCACCGGCAACATTACCGATGACGCTCGGGGTCAGGACAACGCTTAAGTCACCAACGTCGGTTCGGATCTGGTCAGGAAACTGGATGGACGTTTCCGTATGCTGCGCCGTGGTGGTCCCATAATCGGCAGCCGTTTCAAAGGTGACTAAGGTGTGCACGGGGATGCTGTGTTCGAGCCCATCACGGTCCGTCTCGTCTCCAGCAATGACTTTAAAGTGCAGGGCCTCGGTCGCAAACTTTGTCTGCTTCCGCTTCGTCTGCAACGGCATCCAGACCTGGGTTCGTTTGAAAGGCTCCAGTTTGACACTGGTTTTATAACTATTGGGAGTCGCCGCGGCGTCAATCGGTCCCGAAGCTTGGATCTTGACTTCGATGGTGCGCGCTTTATCGGTACGGTTCATGATCGTAAAGCCGGCATCAAACTTATCACCGAGGCTGACCTGGTTGGGCAATGCCGGGAGGATCTGAGTGGGTCGATTGACCTTAAAGTTGCCTTGGCCCAGGCCCATTCGGTCACTGGGTGTCATGGCGAGAGTCAGAATGCGCCAACCCGTCAGATTATCCGGCAGGACAAAGTCAAAATTGGCTTCACCATTTTCATTCGTCTTGATGGAAGGGTTCCAGTAACTGACAAATTTAAAGATAGAACGCATGGCGACATCACTGCCACCGCCACCGCCAGGGCTGGCCCCTTTCTTTTCAAATTTTTGGATGCCGATAAGTCGCGTGATGAGATTATAATTGGTCAGGTCAAGGCTATCGAGGCGGTAGAACCCTTCATAAGGGTCGAAATGTTTTTTGCCTCCTTGGATCATATCAAATACGGCTTCGTCCAAAACAGCGACCGCTAGCTCGATCGGCCCTTTACCTTTGGGGTGACGCGGCTGCGCCTTGACGGAAACGTGGACCCGTTCTCGTGGTTTGTAAACCGGCTCTGCTGTTTTGATATCCACTTGCATTTCATTGTACGGGTCGCGCACCGGAACACGAACGTATCCGATGCGGAATGCCGGTTTACCAAGGTCGACATTACCTTTGCCCAGCGGTTTGTCGACGCGCGGGGAGATGACTACGGCAGAGAGATAGAAACCGGGTAAAAACTCGGGCTCTACCGGAAATTCGAGCACGGAGGTGCTGTTGTCCAAGGTTTGGACCCAATGTTTGAGAATACCGTAACGCTCAATCGTGATCAGCGCCTTCGCCCCGGGAAAGGGATTTTTAATCAAGTAACGGGCGGTTTCACCGATGC
Source organism: bacterium (assembly GCA_965216315.1). Classification (GTDB taxonomy): domain Bacteria; phylum UBA10199; class UBA10199; order 2-02-FULL-50-16; family JAJFLM01; genus CBDCFN01. Next base: position 627,172 of record CBDCFN010000016.1, read on the forward strand.
GGTACGATTCTTTTTCGGGAATGATTTTAAGATTAAAGTCATTGCCCTCATCCCAGAGGACATAACCTGAGCCAACGACCCAGGTATGGAGCTGCGTTTTGTGAACGCGATTTTGAGTATCATGAATTTCCGCGGTGAGGCGATAGGAGCCGGCTTGCCTAGGTGTGATATCGCAGCTTCCGGGTTCACGTTTGGTTTTGGCTTCACAGCTGCCTTCGCTTTTCCATTCTTCGGAATATCCTTTGAGGTAGGCATTGCCGGCACCTTTGATACGCGCGGCTTTTCTGATGAGACGCTCCAGCGTCAATTTGACCGGAGATCCGGAGACGGGGGTTCCATTAGCATCGACGACAATGTATTCAAAGCGTGCCGGTTTATTGGCCGAGTAAACCCACTGAGTGGGGCGCAATCCGACGAGCCTATCGACACCGACAAAAGCTGCCGTGGCCCGATTGGCGACCGATTTGCCGCGGTCATCTTGTACGGATGTTTCAACGAGTAGTTCGCCATACAGAATTTCCTGCTTGGGGATTTTGAATTCGGTTTGGTTACGGCCCTGGTCATCGAGGGCGCTCTCCGTTTGAAAAACCGTTACTTGGGGTTTGTCAAGAAAGGTGTCAAAGGAGAAGTTTTTGGCGACGGGGTGGCGTGGATAAAAATTCTTTTCACGGATAACGGCATTGACCTTTGCCTGTGCCTGCGTATAGGGCCCCCCCGAGTGTAGTTTTGCGAGGCTGGTCACTTCGACTTTATCATCTGTTTCAAACTGATCTCCGTTGAGACTGGTTTCAACTTTGAAAGGCGCAGGCGTGAAATCCGTGACGAGGATGCGAAGGGGCCACCAGCTGCCTTTGTGGAAGTCCGCTTTTAGTTGAAACTGATACCAACCAATGGCTCCTTTTTTAGGGATCTTAAACTCACCATGAAAACCGCCAAATTCGGATAAGGTGATGTCCTCGATTTTGTGAACTTCTTTGCCGGTGGGATCGGTGACAGTGAGTTTGTAGGTCTTGTTGGGCGCGGGAATAAGCGATTCGTTGTCTTGGTCCCGCACATAGATCTTAAACTGAATGGTGTCGCCGGCCCGGTAGAGGCCCTGGGCCGTGGTGCCCCATGCCCGCATATGACCATGACGATTGCGCTGATAGGGGTAGACATCATTGGCAACCGAATAGCTGTCCACGATAAAGCGACCGTCGAGTGGAATGAGGGCCATGTCATCGCCCTTAGTAAGATAGAGAAACATTTTCTCTTTCTTGTCCGAGCTGTAAGAGCCGATATATTTCAGCTGAGGGTCCAAACTTTCGGTTCCGGGTAAAATTACCATGCCGTCGGCATCCGACAAACCTTGAGCGATAATGTCCGGTGAGAGTTCAAGCGTTTTTATCATGCCGCGTGTCACCTGAGTATTGACTCCGCTCACAGGTTTGCCCGTTGCGAGGTCAGTGATCCAAACCAGTGTGTTAAAATGACCCACTTTGGCGTGAACTTGGTAAGGTGTGACTTGTGCAAAGAGACGCCGCTCGCCCTCGTATTTTTTGATAGCAGGAGTACTACTTAAATTTCCGTAGATGGCTCCACTACTTCCTCCCGTGAGATCGCGGACTTTGAGCGGAATGGCAAAGGCAATGTCTTCGGCTTTGGGCACAGAAACGGTTGCTTTTTGTTGTTGGTCGCGCTGCTTGGCTGTCAGTTTATTGTAATCTAAATCGACTCGGTCGAGATTGGTGACAATGAGCGGGACATGGGTCTCCACGTTTTTTTCCAATACCGCGGTATTGTGGTCGAGTACGTAGTCGGGCAGGCGATGATCGGTGAGAAAATGCATATTCAAAGCCTTGCTAAGCGGGCGACCAAAACCATCTTTAATGCTCGTTGCCGGTAGTGTGATGAAAATGGACTTAAGCCGGTCCAGCCAGCCGTATTCAGGTGCTTTGTTAGTGAGGTGGTATTTTTCGAATGCTTTGAGCTGGTAGCTGATCGTCGCGCCATAAGTTTTTTTGCGCGTATGTGTCATGCTGATGCGTCGCTTGTGTGTCTCTGATTCTTGCTCTTCCGCTTTCTCTTTGGAAAACGGATCAGGCGTTAAGCTGATTTCCTGCTTGATGTGATTTCTTTGGACCGGGCTGCTAAATTGGAGCCGAACACGCTGGAGGGGGTTGCAGCGTTCTTGCTTATGCAACGGTTCGTCCGGTTTAATCAGGATATCTTTGTGCTCATTGGTCGTGCATTTGATTCCGAGGAAGCGAAACTCGGGGAAGGTGTCGAATCCACTCAAGCGCGCATCTTCTTTAACGCTGGGTTCCGGTCCGTGGGAGGAGATGAGCCCAGGTTCTACGGCGAGAATGCCGTGAGAATTGGGAGGGAGCGCTTTTTCGGGGGAAACCAGCCAGATGCGCTGTGCCTCGCTGGCTATTTTGGCTTCATTGGGGACGGGTTCCACGGCAACAGCCATCCGCTTGGCGGTGTCGCCTTCCTCAGAGCTGTCTTGCGGAGAATAATCAATGAAAACGTGTTTAGCGACCGAGGTTTTCGTGACCGGCTGGTTGAAAGTGATGCGGAAGACCGGCATTTCGGGTCCGCGCCATTCGTACATCCAGGCATAGCGGACCTGAGGTCGTTTCGTGATGAACTCATGTTTATGGACGGAAGCGATCGTGCCCCCGTCTTCGGCCTTGATTCCCGGTTGAATGATCAGTTTGTAACGATGAGCCGCTTTAAGGGCATCCTTTTTGCTGAGTTGGCAGGCGAGAGCACTTGTGTTGAGCCAGCGCCATTCACAGTTGAGCGGTGGCGTGATTTCAATCGGGATTTCGTCGGCCTTGCGCTCCATGCGTCCCAGTGGAACGACAGGTCGATTAAATTGGATGACAATCTGTTGCCCTGCGGGAACGTCTTCTCCTGTCGGCGTGATGCGCGTAATCTTGAGATTTTTCGATTGAGGGAGAGGTTCTTGAGCCATGGCCGTACCTGTGAATAGGAGGAGGGCCAAACTGAGTCCTATGCCGACTTGCAGGCGCATAGCAGGGCTCTAAACGAAGCCGGCTCATAAAGCAATCATCTAAAATATAGGGGGGAGTGAGGAGTGGGAGCTGCATTGAGTGCGCAATGCAGCTCCCAGTGTTGCGTTGGGTTGTTGAAGTTACGTGTTAGAATAAAATTTTTGTTACACCTATCATCACACTAATTGCATTATCGCTTCCTTGGGGGCCCAAAGTTGCGAGGCTTTTTTCCGGTGGTCGTTGGGGCCACGCCAGCGCGAGGGGATGTCACGGGGATGGCTATGTAACTATATGATTTTAATGATTATTTTATGAGCCGCTGGGGAAGGAAAACTGTGTTCAAATGTCCACTGAAAGCCATTTGACAGCCCCTGCTATTCTGCATACCCTCGCGCTTTTCATAAACTCTCAAATCAGAAGGAACTAACTCATGCGCAAATTAAATGTACTTGGAATGATCTTAGCATGCTCCTTGGTCATGACTTTTATGGTGAGTAGTGCAATGGCCGCCTATGCAAAGGGTGATCGCGTCCTGGGCAAGTGGAAGGACAACCGCTGGTATCCGGCACGGGTCGCAGCGGTGTCAGGTGGCAATTACACGGTTAATTTTGACGATGGCGATGTATCGACCCTTCCCGAGGCCAAGCTGAAAAAGGTCGATTGGAAGGTCGGTACGGCAGTTCAATGCAATTGGAAACTTAGAGGAAAGTATTACCCTGGCAAGATTACAAAAATGAATGGCGAGGCCGTTCACATTTCATACAATGATGGAGATCAAGAAGACATTACGATCTCTCGTTGCCGTACTCCATAAGGATTCTGAGTGAATGCAACGCAATAAAAAAAGCCCCGGTCATCTGACCGGGGCTTTTTTTGTGAAAATTGTTTCTAGCGTTTTTTGATGCGATGTGGGCCGACCGTTTCGTCCCAGCTGCTGCTCCAGCCATCATAATGAATACGATAGAGGCAAGGTTTGCCTTTGCGGACGTTTAAAATCGTTGCATTGTACCATTTACCTTTCCATACCACGCGGACCTTTTGCCCGCTGTAGTAGAGGCAGGCATAGGCGGTAGCGGGGACGCTGGCAATGACGACGAAAAGACTTAAGACTATCGCAGCCGCAAATCGTTTCATAATGACCTCCTTCTTTAGCTTAATGACGAAAATGCCGAATTCCGGTAAATACAAGCGCAATCTCATGTTCATCGGCGGCTTGTATGACTTCCTCGTCCCTCATCGACCCGCCCGGTGATATAATGGCTGTGATGCCGAGTTTGGCAGCTTCGTCGATATTATCACGAAATGGAAAAAATGCATCCGATCCCATTACGGCGCCTTTAATAGGGTGACGCGCCTTCATGGCGGCAATTTTAGTTGAATCAATGCGGCTCATCTGGCCGGCGCCGACGCCAATGCTGCGATCCGCGTAGGTGAAGACAATCGCATTGGATTTAACGTGTTTGGTGACCTTCCAAGCGAAATCGAGGGCGGCCCATTCTTCTTCGTTGGGTTGACGCTTTGTAGGGACTTTGCACTCCCTGACCTTAACAACCTCTTGATCACGGCCTTGGACCAGAAGGCCTCCACTGATCTTGCGTAACATTTGTACATTGTTGGCCAGCGGCTCACGCAAGCTGGGAAGTTTGAGGAGGCGCAAATTTTTCTTCTGTTTGAGAATGGCTAAGGCCCCCGCATCGTAGTCCGGTGCAATGACGGCTTCATAGAAATCTTTGCGTATTTTTTCGGCTGTGTTTTCATCCACGCTGCGATTCAAGCCAATGATGCCGCCAAAGGCCGAGAGGGGGTCGCAATCAAGGGCCTTGTCAAAGGCTTCCTCGAGTGACTCGGTTGCGACTGCCACCCCGGCAGGATTGCTGTGTTTGATAATGACGCAGGCCGGATCTTCGAATTCTTTGACGATGGCCAGCGCGGCATCGAGGTCGAGAAAATTATTGTAAGAGAGTTCCTTGCCGTGGAGTTGTTCCGCGCGACTCAGTGCTGAGGCCTCCGGTTCGGGGTCTACATAGATAGCGGCTTTCTGGTGCGGGTTTTCGCCGTAGCGCAGCTCCTGACGTTTTTTGAACGTGATTTGTAATTGTTCCGGAAAATCCGAAGCCGCGCTCTCGACACCTTTTTCAAGGTACTGGGCGATGCAACGATCGTAATGCGCGGTAACCGCATAGGCTTTTTGGGCCAGCCGTCGGCGGGTGTCGCCACTGATAGAGCCGTTATCCTGCTGCATTTCGTTTAAGAGGGCTGCGTAATCCGCCGGATCCGTGACGACAACGACGTCGTTATGGTTTTTAGCGGCGGCGCGGATAAGGGTGGGCCCGCCGATATCAATGTTCTCGATCGCTTCCGCAAAGGAGGCGTCAGGGCGGGCAATGGTCTTTTCAAATTGGTAAAGATTAACGACAACCATATCAATAAAGGAAATGTTGTGGTCAGAGGCTTGTTCTTGATGTTTTGGATTATCGCGAATGCCGAGTATGCCGCCCGCAATCTTGGGGTGCAGCGTCTTGACACGGCCATCCATGATCTCCGGAAAGTCGGTGACTTCACTAACGTCGCGCACGTCAATGCCGTGATCACGAAGAAATTGAGCTGTGCCGCCCGTCGAGATGATTTCGACGTCCAGGGCCTGGAGGCCCTTGGCAAAAGTATCGAGGCCAACCTTGTCAGTTACCGAAATAAGTGCGCGTTTGATCTCAGTCATTGTTCTTCCTTATCTGGCTTACCTGGCCGCCGCGGCGCCGAGGCCGAGTAGCGACTTAACATCATTGTCAACAAATTGGAAGCCCGCCCCGACGAACCAGTCAGTGGGAATATCGGGATTGAGCGGGTCATCAATGCCGCCTAAAACGAAGAAATTTCGGGTTAAATTAAGCGTACCCCACGCTTTGATATGCGGCCGCCGTCCGCCGTCCGTTCGAAAGTCCCACGCCGAGACGGAGGCCTTGAAAAACTTTTTCTGGTAATCAAAGCCGATACCGGCGCGCGATTCGATGAGACCGCCACGGATGGTGAAGTCATGAAAGTCCTGGGCGATCTGGGCGGAGAAACGAAACTGGTCCCGTTTGGTAATCTCCCGTTCGGTTTCGACGGTCGTGGTTGTTCCACCCGTTGTGACATCAGTCACAATGAGTTCCCGGTCCGGTGACGGCGTTGAGTCGGCAACAAACTCAAAGAGGAAAGCGCGATCCGGACGTGTGTTCAGGCCAACACTAACGTAGTTTTTAAAGGCTTCGCTGCGCCCCAGATATTCAAGGTGATAGCCCATACTGAGTTCAAAGCCTGAGAAGCCCCCGATGGTCTCGTTGAGATTAGCGACCGCCTTGTTGAGTTCGTCGACTGTGGTCTCATCATTGACGAGGCGGCCGATGGTGCCGCGACCCTCATCGATCTTTTGTGCGATGCTGCGGATGTGCTGCATGCTGTTGGTCAGTTCGCCTCGATTTTGTTCGACCATGACGCGTAATTGCTGAGTAAGGGCGGCGAGATTCGCGACGACGCGGTTCATGTCGCCCTTGTTGTGTTGAGTGAATTCTTTCAAGTCTTTGGTGAAGTCCCGCATGTTGAGAACCATTTGAGTGACGGGGGCCTGCGACTTGTCATCGGGTGCTTTAAATAAAGACTTCACTGACGACGTCATTTCTGACACGTCATCGGCAATTTCGTTGAGCTTGCCGCTCAACTGGGAAAGGTCGGCGAAAGGATTGGTGGCCTCGATCGTGTCGCCAGGTTTTAAGAAACCCTTTTCGCCGTCGCCTTGTTTAAGGTCAATGTAGGATTCTCCTAGGAACCCCTTGGTGCGCACCTGGGCCACCACATCTTTCGTCAGTTTGACGTCCTTGTTGATGTTGAGGGAGACCTTGGCGGCGCGATTATCGATGAGCTTTGATTTTCCCAGGGTGCCGACCTGGATGCCGGCTATTTCAATCGGTGTTTTAGGAGTCAGGCCTTCGGCTGACTCCATGACGGCAAAGACCTCATAAGTGCCCGTTGAAAAAATACCGCCTTCTTGGCTTACGCGGATGGTGGCATAGGTGATGATGAGGATAATTGCGAGAGCGAAGAGACCTACTTTGATTTCTGTTCCTTGTATTTTTTTCATGAGGGTTGTTTTGCTGCGTAATGTCCGATGAAATGTTGTACGAATTTGTCATGTGAGCGGCGGAACTGATCCGGCGTTCCGACCTCGATAATATTTCCCCCATGGAGCATCGCTACTTGGTCTGCCACCTGAAATGTCGATTCGATATCATGACTGATTACGACTGAAGTCACTTTTAGTTGCTTTTGCATCGTGACAATCAGTTGGTTAATCGATTCCGCCGTTATCGGGTCCAGACCGGTGGTTGGCTCATCATAAAGAACGATTTTGGGTTCTAGCGCAATGGCCCGAGCGAGTCCAACCCTTTTTCTCATGCCTCCAGACAGCTCTGAGGGGTGTTTATCATTAATTCCACTGAGACCGATCAGGGAGAGGTTGTGGTTGACGATCTCTAAGATCTCCTGCGGAGACTTGTCCGTGTGCTCTCGAAGCGGGAACGCGATGTTGTCCTCGACGGACAATGAGTCAAACAGGGCCGCGTTCTGAAAGAGCATGCCGAAGCGGCGGCGGAAGTCGTTGAGCGCGGCGGCGTCCAGTTGAGTGATATCCGTTCCATCGACATGGATATGACCTTCGTCGGGTTCCAATAATCCGATCATATTTTTGAGGAGGACGGATTTTCCGGTTCCCGACTGCCCGAGAATCACGGCAATGCTGCCCGCTTCGATCTCTAAATTAACACCATTGAGGACTTTGTGCTCGCCAAAGGCTTTGCGGACGTTTTCCAGTTTAATCATTGAGGAAAAACTCCAGAATCCAAGCGGTGAGAAAATAATCGACAATGAGAATGAGGACGGAACTGATGACAACGGAACGTGTTGTTGCGATGCCGACGCCCTTGGAGCCGCCTCGAGTTGCGTACCCTTGATAGCAGCTGACCACGGCGAGCAGAAATCCAAATACCGTCGCCTTAATCAATCCTCCGATGATGTCTTCCGGGTCGACGTGATAAACAAGATTGTCAATGAAGTAAAAGGAATGGATGGAAAGAATCTTAATGGCGACGAAATAGCCTCCGACCACGCCAATATAGCTGAAAAGAGCACAGAGTAGGGGGGCCATGATCGTTGTGGCGAGGACGCGCGGGACAACGAGGAACTGAATGGGATTAACGGCCATCGTCTTTAACGCGTCGATTTGTTCAGTAACACGCATGGAGCCAATTTCAGCGGCCATAGCGGATCCGCACCGCGCCGTGATCATGAGGGCCGTAAAGACGGGGGCGAGTTCACGCGTGAGGGAGAGGCCGATCGTGGAGCCGACGAGGTTTTCCGCATTAAAGAGTCGAAAGGCATAGCCCGTTTGCAGCCCGAGGACCGCCCCTGAAAACAGGCCGGTCAAGGCGATGATGGGGATGGAGCGAATGCCGATCAATTCCAGTTGGTTCAGCAGCTCTTGCCAACGAAAAGGGGGGCGCACGGTCCACGCAAAAAAACGGCGCGTAAAACCGATAACGGCGCCTAGCTCTTCGACAAAGTGCTTTAACATTCCGATGAGTAATTTAACTAAGGGAAGTTCAGTCAACCAACTTAGATTACTCTTTGTAGGCTCGGGGAACCCGTCCTGCGATTCTGGTAATGATTTCATAATTGATCGTCTCCGCCCATGAGGCGAGATCATCAGCTGTTATTTGTTCTGTGCCGCCCTGGCCGAGTACCGTCACGGTGTCTCCGATGGCCACATCGGGAATATCTGTTACGTCGACCATCGTCAAATCCATACAGACACGCCCGGCGATCGGGGCCCGTTGCCCGTGAATGAGGAAAGCGCTTCGGTTGGAGAGGAGGCGTGGATAGCCGTCGGCGTAGCCCAGAGGAATAACGGCAATACGGCTTTCCCGTTGCGTCGTATAGGTACAGCCATAACTGACCGAGGTGCCTGCCGGGACGGTCTTGAGATCGATGATTCGGCTGGTCCATTGCAAAGTTGGTTTCAGCGTGACCTGGTCGCGGAGGCTTTCGTCAGGATAGCAGCCGTAGAGAACGATGCCGGCCCTCACCATGTTGTTGTGGGGGAATAAATTCTTAACAGCGCCGATGCTATTGGCAAAATGCCATAAGGTGATATCTGCATTTTGGGCCTTGATGTCGGTGCATGCCTGGTCCCAGGCCTCTTTCTGGGTTGCGGTGTAGGCCGGGTCCGAGGCCTCGGCGAGATGGGAGAGTACGCCCTCAACCTTTAAGTGCGTCAGTTGGTTGAGCTCTTCCATGAAGGTGGAGATCTGAGTTGCCGGGACGCCGAGTCGCGTCATGCCCGTGTCGATTTTAACGTGTACTTTATGGACCAGTCCTTGTTGTTCCAAGTAGTGATTGAAGGCGCGGGCGGTCTCCAAGTCGTAGATAGTCGGGGTCAGTTGATGGCCGACGAATTGTTCAAAGGCGTCGGCAATCAGACCCAGTAATATAAGGATAGGACACTCGATTCCGGCTTCACGCAGGCGCCGCCCCTCCTCGACGTCGCGTACACCAAAAAAATTCGCCTCTTCGATGACGAGGGCCTTGGCGACTTCGACGAGGCCGTGACCGTAGGCGTTTGATTTGATGACGCAGAGGACGCGTTGGTCCTCGGGGACGATGCGGCGGATCTCGCGGTAGTTGTGGCGGATGGCGCTGAGATCGATGGTGACTTGAGTTGGGTTAATATCTGTCATTTTCTCAAATGATTGCATTCTACACCGGGCGCACGCTATGACGGAGCCTATCCAATGTCAAACTTAGCTATCACCTATATCGGACACTCCACCACGATCATCCACGTCGATGGCCTCAATATCTATACGGACCCTCATTTCGGCCGGAAGGCCTTGTGGTTGAAGAGGAAACGGCCCCTGCCGGTCCCGCCTGAGGATCTGCCCGCCCCTGATGCCATCATTATTAGCCATGCCCATTATGATCATCTTGATCTGCACAGCTTTAAGTACTTCTCATCACGAGTTCCGGTCTTGATCCCTCATGGTTTGTCGCTATTTCTGGGGCGATTTATTCGCAATCCAGTGATTGAGTTGGCTCCGGGCGCGGACTATCGCTTGAAGGATCGTGTTACGATACGGGCGATACCGGTGCAACACCGAGGGGGCCGCATTTTCGGACTGCGCCTCCGCGAGGCGACGGGTTATCTGGTCAAAGGGGTATCGGAAAATGTTTTTTTCCCCGGTGATACGGCCTATCGACCCGATTTTGTCGAGATGAAACGGCATGGACCTTTAGCGGCGGCGATGTTGCCGATCGGCCCCATTTATCCGAAATGGCTGATGCGACGCCGGCATCTCGATCCTGATCAAGCGATTCGTTTAGGTGAGGAGCTGGCGCCGGCGACGCTCATTCCCATTCATTGGGGTCAATTTCATTTGGGTCTCGAAGGCGCGGATACGCCGTTGCATTGGCTGAAAAAGCGCCTGCCCGATTCCTCTGTGGCCGATCGTTTTGTCATCCTGGAGCCGGGCCAGAAATGGGAGTCGTGAGTTCACCGCAATTAACGTTCTGCCAGCAAAACGCCCTCCGTTTGCTCGAAGAGAGTATTGAGAATGTATTTCTGACGGGCAGTGCGGGAAGTGGTAAGAGTTTTTTGATTCGGCAATTCCTTAAAGGCAAGGATCGTAAGAGTTTTCCCGTTGTCGCGAGTACCGGAGCGGCGGCCGTTCTCATCGGTGGACGGACCTTTCATAGCTTTTTTGGGCTTGGCATCATGGCTGGCGGTTATGAGCGCACGGTGACGAGCGCTTTGACGAATCGCCGCATTGTCAATCGACTCAAAAAAATCGATGGCTTTGTGCTGGATGAAGTGTCGATGATTCCGGCGCCGGCCTTGCGGGCGGCGGAAGAAATCTGTCGGCGGGCCCGAGGCGAAGCGGCTCCCTGGGGTGGGGTGCGTGTCATTGCGGTCGGAGACTTTGCTCAATTGCCTCCCGTGCAAACGGCAGGCGGGCAGCAAAAGGAATGGGCCTTTCTCGATCCGGTTTGGGAGCAATCGGCCTTGACGCCTGCGATTCTCAAGACGATTGTGCGGACGCCGGATGAGGAGTACATCCGTATTCTTAATCGGATCCGGGAGGGTATTGTCGATGATGAGGTCGAAGCCTATCTCAACCGCAAAGTCGACTGCGATGCCGTTGATTCTTCGCAGACCCATCTCTTTGCCCGACGCCATGCGGCCGAAAAATTTAATCGCGAACGCGTCGAAGCCATTTCTCATCCGCTGGTCGAAGTGCCGACAAATTACAGCGGACGCGCGGATGCGATCGAACGCATCAAAAAAGTCGCGCCCATTCCCGACGTTCTGCACATCAAGCTCACTTCGTTAGTGATGCTCCGTTATAATGACCCTAAGTGGCGTTTTGTAAACGGGACGGTGGGGACGGTAGAGGATATTGCGGATGACGAGTTGGTTTTGTCGCTCAAGAACGGCCGTGTCGTTGAAATTCCCAAGATGACTTTTACCCTCTTGGATGGCGAAGGGAAGCCCTTGGCGTCGGCAGAAAATTTCCCGGTCACTTTGGCCTATGCGACGACGATTCATAAGGCCCAGGGCGCGACGCTCGAGTCACTCGTCGTGAAACTCAGCGGGCTCTGGGATCCGGGTCAGGCCTATGTGGCCTTGAGTCGTCTGCGCAGCGGCGCGGACTTGACGCTGACGGGGTGGGATCATCGGTCTATTTCAGTGGATCCTGAGGTGGTGCGCTTTCATCAAGGGCTGGAGCGCGATTGACACGGCAGGGGGACGCTGCTAATGACGTGAGACATAATAACAGCTAGGGGCGGTGGAGTTGTTCTGCCTGAGATGTCACCCTAAGAACCTGATCCAGGTAATGCTGGCGAAGGGAAGCACGATGAAAATTTTCCTTAATGGCGAGTCCCGAGAAGTGGGAGACGCCCTCAATCTTGCCGAAATCCTAGTCGAACTCAATCTGGCGAACCGAGCCTTAGCGATCGCCGTCAATCAAGAGATCATTCCGCGTTCCAAATATGCTTCGACTGTCTTGCAAAGCGAAGATCAAGTTGAATTGGTGCAGGCTGTGGGGGGAGGGTGATGCTTCAAATCGGGAATAGAGAATTCTCAAGCCGCCTCATGCTCGGTACCGGTAAGTTTGCCTCCATTGAATTATTAAGCCAGTCGATACAGGCATCGGAGACGCAGATCGTTACGGTGGCTTTGCGTCGCGTTGATCTGGAGCAGAAGCAGGAAGATATACTGTCCGTGATCGATCGTGACAAGATTCAACTCTTGCCGAATACATCCGGCGCGCGCACGGCTCAAGAAGCTGTGCTGTTGGCGAAACTGGCGCGCGAGGCGGGCTTGGGTGATTGGGTCAAAATCGAAGTCATTCCGGATTCCCGCTATTTATTGCCGGATGGACATGAAACGTTAAAGGCTGCCGAGGCCCTTGTCAAAGACGGCTTTGTTGTCCTGCCTTATATTCAAGCGGACCCCGTGCTCGCCAAGCAACTGGCTGATGTGGGGACGGCAACCGTCATGCCGCTTGCGGCTCCGATTGGTTCGAATCAAGGTCTGAAGACACGACAGGCGATCGAAATTATTATTGAACAAAGTGAGGTCCCCGTAGTGGTCGATGCAGGGATCGGCGTGCCCTCGCATGCGTGTGAAGCGATGGAATTAGGGGCGGATGCCGTGCTTGTGAATACCGCGATCGCGACGGCGCAAGATCCAGTTGCCATGGCACAGGCCTTTGCGAAAGGCGTTGCGGCGGGGCGTGGAGCCTACGAGGCCGGGCAGGCGATGGCGCGTAAGGATGCGGAGGCGTCGAGTCCGTTAACGGGATTTTTAAAATGCAATTAAGCGAAATAGAAAACTTGTTGTGCGACACGTCTGATGACACACTGGAGCTTCTCGCCCAACGCGCCCGCCAATTGACCCGCCAACGCTTCGGACATGTCATTCAAATGTATGCACCGCTCTATATTTCGAATGAATGCGTTGATACCTGTACCTACTGTGGCTTCAGCCGGCCGAATCAGATCGAACGCAAGACCTTGTCTGTTGACGAGGTGGTGGCCGAGGCCGACTTTTTGATTGCTGAGGGGTTCCAGCATCTCTTGCTCGTTGCCGGAGAACATCCGAAGTCCGTTTCGCCGGCGTATTTAGCGGATGTTTGCCGTGCACTGCGCCCCAAGCTGGCCTCTTTGTCGATTGAAGTCGCGCCGTTTCAAGTTGATGACTATCGGCTGCTGACCCAGGCGGGTGTCGACGGGGTTGTTGTCTATCAGGAGACTTACCATAGAGAGCGCTATAGCGAAGTGCATCAAGGCGGACCGAAGCGGGATTATGACAACCGTCTCATGGTGCCGGAGCGCGCCGCAGCGGGAGGAGCGCGCCGCATTGGGATGGGAATATTGCTGGGCCTATCCGATTGGCGGCAGGATGCTTTAGGCTTGATCGAGCATGTACGGCACATGCAGAAAAAATATTGGCAGGTAGATTTTCAAGTGAGCCTCCCCCGTCTTCAGGCCTGCGTCGGAGGTATCGCCGACCCTGTCGTCGTTTCAGATCGTGATTTTGTGCGCCTGATTTGTGTGCTCCGTTTGGCATTGCCGGAAGTTGGGATTGTCTTATCGACTCGCGAGTCACACCGATTGAGAGATGCCGTCATGCCGTTAGGGATTACGCAAGTGAGCGCGGGGTCACGGACGGAGCCCGGCGGTTACTTAGCGCCTGAAGTGGCAGATGAACAGTTTCGTATCAACGATCATCGTTCAGCACATGAAGTTGCCGAAGCGATTCAACACAATAATTTGAAACCCGTCTGGAAAGACTGGGAAGGAGTATTGCATGGGTGATTATGGAAGTCATTTTCCAGGCTCGCAAAAGGTTTATGTTAAAGGAAAAGTATTTCCTGAGCTTCGTGTACCCATGCGAGAAGTAAAACTGACGAACGGTGAGAGTATTCGCCTGTATGATACGTCGGGTCCTTATACGGATCCAAATATATCAGTCGATGTGAATGAAGGACTTCCTCGTATTCGCGAAGCCTGGGTCAGGCCACGGCTTAAATCGGGAGGCAATGTCACTCAACTGCATTATGCTCGTAAAGGTGAGATTACTGAAGAAATGGAATTCATTGCGATCCGTGAGGGTATGTCGCCTGAGTTTGTTCGAGACGAGGTCGCGCGAGGCCGGGCGATTATTCCGGCGAATGTCTATCATCCTGAGTTGGAGCCGGTTATTTTAGGCCGTAATTTCCTCGTAAAAATAAATGCTAATATCGGTAATTCGGCGATTGGTTCATCGGTAGAAGAAGAAGTTGAAAAACTGGTATGGGCCACGCGCTGGGGCGGGGATACCGTCATGGATCTGTCGACGGGAGAAAACATTCACCAGACCCGCGAGTCGATTATTCGCAATGCATCGGTGCCGATCGGAACCGTTCCAATCTATCAAGCCCTGGAAAAAGTTGGTGGCGTGGCAGAAGATTTAAACTGGAAAATTTTTCGTGAAACCTTGATTGAACAGGCAGAGCAAGGCGTTGACTATTTTACGATACATGCCGGTGTCTTGTTGCGTTATGTCCCTCTGACGGCGCAACGCGTAACGGGAATTGTCTCGCGAGGCGGGTCAATTCTCGCCAAGTGGTGTATCAGTCATCATCAAGAGAATTTTCTCTATACGCATTTTGAAGAGATTTGCGAAATTATGAAGGCGTACGATGTTTCTTTTTCACTCGGCGATGGTCTGCGTCCGGGATCAATCGCTGATGCCAATGACGAGGCGCAATTCGCCGAGTTGGAGACGTTGGGCGAATTGACCAAGATTGCTTGGAAACATGATGTACAAACGATGATCGAAGGGCCGGGACATGTCCCGATGAACCTGATCAAAGAGAATATGGATAAACAACTGGAGCATTGTCATGAAGCGCCTTTTTATACGTTGGGGCCACTGATAACGGATGTGTCGCCTGGTTACGATCATATGAGTTCAGCGATTGGGGCCGCGATGATCGGATGGTATGGCACCGCAATGCTCTGTTATGTGACGCCCAAAGAACATTTAGGACTGCCTGATCGTGACGATGTCAAGCAGGGGATCATTGCCTACAAGATTGCGGCGCATGCGGCAGATCTTGCGAAAGGACATCCGGGGGCCCGAGAATGGGATGATGCGATGTCGCGAGCCCGCTTTGAGTTTCGCTGGGAAGATCAGTTTAACCTCGCTTTAGATCCTGAGACCGCGCGTGCCTATCATGATGAAACGCTTCCCTCCGATGCGGCCAAAGTGGCCCAATTCTGTTCCATGTGTGGGCCCAAATTTTGTTCCATGAAGATTACGCAAGAGGTGCGGGAATATGCCGCCGAAAATAAGCTCGAATTAACCGCCGCGGTGGAGCAGGGGATGCTTGAAAAGTCAGAGGAATTTCGCCGGCGCGCGGCGGAGCGCTGATATCCCCTTGCCTTTTATCCATGAGGAGCGTACTGCTGAGGACCGTTTGTTCGTGAGGGAGCAGCATGGCCACCCGTCGAAGCACAACACGCAAGTCAACGAAATCATTAAAGAAAAAAGCATCGTCCCCGTCTAAGCCTGTGGTGGCCTTGACCGGAGTGACGGGATTCTTGGGGGGCTCCCTCCTACAGCTCCTGGAAGCCGACTCCCGTTATGAACGCATCATCGCTATCGACCGACGTAAGCCCCGGTTCCCACTCAAGAAAAGTAAATTTTATCGAGTTAATTTAACGGAGACGCTGGCGGATTCGAAGATCGCGGAGATTTTCAAGAAAGAAGGGGTGACGATTGTTGTGCACGCGGCCTTTCCGGTGACGCCGCTGCATAATAATACTTTGGCCCATGAAATTCAGTCGGTGGGGACAATGTATCTCCTTAACGCCTGTGTCGCCCAGCGAATCGACAAATTGATTCTTGCTTCGACGACGGATGTTTATGGGGCGCTTCCATCAAACCCCAATTATCTTTCAGAAGATCATCCGCCCCGCGGGGGACGCAAAAGCTCGTTTATTCGCGATAAGATTGATGCAGAGAATCAAGTCATGCGCTTCAGTAAAAACAATCCTGCAACCGTTGTTTCTATATTGCGACCGTGTACGATCTTAGGTCCTAAGGTCCGAAATTTCAAAACAACCTTTCTGAAAAGACGTGCTGTTTTTACTGTCATGGGATTCGATCCGTTGATGCAGTTTGTTCATGAAGAGGACGTGATGTGTGCTTTGTTGAAAGTGCTGAATGAAAATCATCCGGGTATTTTTAATATTGTGGGCCCTGGAGTCCTTCCGTTGTCTCAAATACTTTATCTGAGCGGAAAGCTCGGCGTGCCGGTTCCGTCGCCGATGCTTTATCCTATCGCACAATTAATGTGGTATACGGATATTTTTCCAGCCCCCGCGAGTCATCTTGATTTCCTTAAATATCTTTGTGTTGCCGACGGAAGTAAGGCCAAAGAGGAAATGGGTTTCGTAGCTAAATACAGTTCTACGGAGGCGTTACTCGCTTTTATTGGAGCGGAACGATTGCGTCGTGTGCATTTACTGGAGGAACAGGCCTGATGGGTGACAAATCGCAAGATAAGAAAATATTTCAGCTCTTGGTTGGCGATGAGGATGCGGCGACGTCAACGGAGAGAGAGCGGTCGTTGGAGAGTCTGGCGCTACGACTTGAATCGCGTATTGCGGACCTGGAAGGCCAATTAAGCCGTCTCCGCGAAGGCCTGTCAGACCAAAACGAGCTTCTCCAAAAGTCATCACGGCGAGGGTCGGAGGTTCATCGTCTGGCTAAGATCTTGGAGAGCAAAATTTTAAGGTATGCAGAAGAATTTTCACCTACCAAGCAGGGAAACGAAAGTCGAAGTACTCATTTTATCTATGAACAAATAAAAAAGTTTGCAAATGCGATGTCTGTGGAAGGAATCGGTCAGTTACTCATTTCAATGTGGTATGTTGGACGCCCCCACCCTACAGAAGTCGATGACTTTGGTATGGATCGCGAGTTTGCGCTGCGTGTAAAGCCATTTTTCGATTTTCTTTATTATAGCTACTGGCGTGTTTCCGTGAAAGGAATCCTGAATATTCCGGATGAAGGCCGTGCTTTGGTTGTCTCCAATCACTCGGGAACTTTGCCGTATGATGGTTCGATGATCAAGCTAGCTGCAGAGAATGACCATCCGTCACGCCCGGATATGCGCTGGTTGGTCGAGGACTTTGTCTATCACTTTCCATTTATGGGAACCTTTATGTATCGAACCGGAGGGGTGCGCGCCTGCCCCGAAAATGCAGTAAGACTTTTAGAAACAGATCACGTCGTGACGGTGTTTCCTGAAGGTGTCAAAGGGATAGGCAAGTTATATAAGCATCGTTATCATCTGCAACGTTTTGGGCGCGGTGGCTTTGTGCGTCTTGCCCTTCGTACCGGCTCGCCGATTATTCCGACCGCCGTTATTGGTGCCGAGGAAATTCACCCGTTGCTGCATAAATCGACTTTTATGGCGAAGCCTTTGGGGATTCCCTATATCCCCATTACACCGACTTTTCCGGCTTTAGGTTTATTCGGCCTTATTCCTTTGCCGACTAAGTGGACGATCATGTTTGGAAAGCCAATTTCCTGGCCACAATATGGGCCCAAGCATGCGGAAGACCGCTTGCTCGTCAATCGTCTCTCGGAAGAGGTCCGTACGAAGATTCAGGAGATGATTTTTGAAGGATTGGCGGCGCGGCGGTCGATATGGTTCGGTTAGGGCAGGTTAGATTATAAAGCGGCTATTTTTTGACGTATTTTCGATTTCCCTTAATTCTTTTTCGTATCCGGCGAGGCCTAATAAAGCCTTAATATACTTCTTAATCGATTCGACAGCTGGCTGATCAAACGGATTGATATTGTAAATCTCTCCAGTCACAACTGTTTCAAGCTCTGCCATATAGAAGAGTTGTCCCAGGGTGTAGGCATCATGGTGAGGTAATCGAATAGTCATGCTGGGGACGCCATGCCTTTTTAAGGCCTGTTCGGTAGCCCGATATTCAATGTCCAAGAGTTCTTTCACGCTCCTGCCGGCAAGCTCGTTCAATTCAGGATATTGTGCATAACTTTCAGGGATTTTATGATGGGTCTTTTCTTCAAGGGTAAAGAAAGTGACTGTTTTATCGCGTGGACCTTCCAAGTATAATTGCAGCTGGCTATGCTGATCCGTTGCGCCCATGACGCGTACTGGGGTTGTTCCGGCAAAGATTTCCGTTCCGGATAGATTATGCCTTTTGCCCAGACTTTCGGCCCAAAGTTGGGCGAACCACTCCGTATAAGCCTCTAAAGACTCGGCGTAGGGCATGAGCGTCCGGATGGACTTATCCTTCTGGGTGGCCGCTAAGTAAGAGAGAATTCCTGATATGTAAGGTGGGTTGACCCATAAGTCTGACTGTCGGGCACGTTCATCCAAGGCGCGAGCCCCCGCGAGCAGGGCCGCGATGTCAATTCCCGTGCAAGCAGCGGGGAAAAGCCCGACTGCCGTTAATACGGAAAAGCGGCCGCCGATGCCGGGAGGAATTTCAAAGCTGAGGAGACCTTCGGAAGCCGCAATATCCCGTAGGGGGCCTGCCTCCGGGTCCGTGATGATGGCAAGATTTTCCTTGTAGGCGGATTTGCCTAAGTGTTCGATTAACTTGTCACGAAAATAGGCGAACGAAGCCAAGGTTTCGACGGTGGCTCCCGACTTACTGATCACAATAAAAAAAGTTTCCTTAAGTGTCAGGCGATCTTCAATTTGCTGCCAGCTGAAAGGGTCGATATTGTCGATAACGGAGAGTCGAGGCGATCCATTCGTGTTCTGAATAAATTGATGGGCGCAGGCAGGTCCGAGTCCCGACCCACCGATGCCGAGCACGACGACGTCGCTAAAGGCATCGCGGACATTTTTTCCTCGTGCGGCTATTTCTTCGGCGGTGTCATCTTGGTAGGGCAAGTCTTGAAAGGGGAGTTGGCCGAGGCGGCGTAAGTCTTTGAGGGCGGTTTGGACCTCTTGAGCAACGGGAAATAGTGCCTCGATATCTTTAAGGGTAAGGCCCTGATCGGAGTCAAGCTGGTCCGCAAGCATGTAGTTGAAGTCGAGCTGAATTTCGGCATGACGTGTCATTGCTTGCATCCTACGAGAAATTCTCGCTTGATTCAAGAAAAGCGTGTATTAAGAAATTTCGGAGTATGAGTGTCAAGCTGGAGCTGTGCTTCGGCGCGAAACAAAATCGCAATGTAATGAAGATTTTGTGGAGTATGAATGTCGACAGGGATCGTTTGGGACAAAATTTTTCTTGAGCATGATACGGGCCCCTATCATCCGGAACGAGCGGCGCGTTTGAATGCGATTTGGGATCGACTGAACGAATCAACTCTCATTCAGCAGGTCGAGACGATTGCACCGCGTCCCGCAACGCACGAAGAGATCGCCCTGATTCATAGTCTGGATCATATCCGCGAAATAGAAAATACGAGCGGAATGACGCTGCATCTCGATCCCGATACGGTGGCTTCACCTCAGAGCTATCAAGCGGCACGAATGGCGGCAGGTGGTTTGTTAGAGTGTGTGGATCGTGTTGTGGGGCCCTCTGATATGAACAATGCTTTTGCCCTGGTGCGTCCTCCCGGCCATCACGCGGAAGCCGAACGCGCCATGGGATTTTGTCTATTTAATAATGTTGCCATCGCTGCGGAATATGCGCGCAAACAGCATGGTTTGCAGCGAATCCTGATATTGGATTACGATGTTCATCACGGCAATGGAACGCAATGGGCTTTTTATGAGCGCCCGGACATTTTTTATTGTTCAATTCATCGCTACCCATTTTACCCGGGGACGGGCGCAGCGAGTGAAGAGGGTAAAGGGAAAGGTCGCGGCTATACATTGAATGTTCCCATGGATGGTGGAGAAGGGGACCTTGAGTATGAGACGGTTTATGAAAAGACAGTGTTGCCCATCGCACGTGATTTTGATCCGGACCTCATCCTTTTGTCAGCTGGCTACGATGCTCATTTGCAGGATCCGTTGGGCGGGATGAATGTGAGCGCAGAGGGTTTCAGGCGGATGACAGAAGGTTTGCTCAAAGTTGCTGCTGAAAAATGCGAGGGACGCCTGGTGGCAGTGCTTGAAGGTGGTTATGACTTGCAAGGGTTGGCTGAGAGTGTTGAGGCAACTTTGAAGGAAATGATAGCTTATAAAGGTTGCTGAGCTTGAAGGTTAGGGAGGTCGTTGATTTCGGCTTCGATGTCTTCGTTTGCTGTGTTTTCGTTTCCGGCGTTGTCCGTGTCTAAGTTGTCATAATTTTCAAAGTCTTCAAATAAGAAGTCCGAAGCGCGATTGGGGTCAACTCCATCAGGGACAGTATCACCCGCGTCATCCAAGGATTCGCGTATTTCATGGTACAGTGCGGAACCGCCTGAAAGTTCTCCGAGACTCGCAACGCTAAGCCCCTCGGGGACTGGTAACCGGATAGGGTCGATGCCGGCCAAAGCCACCTTCATATACTTATTCCAGATAGGGGCCGAGACAACGCCGCCCGTCATGCCGCGTCCGAGTCGTTTTTTGTTTTCAAAGCCCACCCAGACGCCGGTGCAGAGATTTGCGGAATAGCCGATAAACCAGGCATCGGTTTCTTTGTTGGTTGTTCCTGTCTTGCCCCCAAGTTCCCATTCGGGGATACGAGCCTTGTAGCCGGTGCCGCCATCAACAACATTTTTCATTAAACGCGTCATGATAAAGGCGGTTTGTGGGGTGATAACATGGCCGGGTGGAATTCGCGCGCCATAGAGAGTCTTGATCTCTTCGGGAGTCAGCTTCAGATCTTTTTCTCCGATAAACTTTTCTTCTTTGCGGACGAGATCGGAATTCAGTTGGTCTTCTTCTTCAAGTGAAAGAATGACTTCATGTTTGGGAGGGTCGGACGGTTCGATTTTTTGGAGTACTTTCCCTTCTTTGTCGGTTATCTTGCGAATCGCTGTTGGTGTCGGAAGAATGCCGAGGCTTGGAAATACCGAATAGGCGCGCACCATTTCTTCAACACGTGTATCGGTGGCGCCCAGTGCTGAAGAGAGGTAAGGCCGAATCTCATTGATGCCCAGCTTATGGGCAAAGGCAACGGCATAATCGATTCCGATATCATGGAAGATCTTAACGGCAATAACGTTGACGGAGTGTTTGAGGGCTGAGGCAAAATCCATCGGGCCATTAAATTTGCGCCCGTAATTTTGCGGGCTCCAAAAAGAGCGTTTGCCAACTTGAAAAGTAACCGGCGAATCCGAGATGGAAGTTCGGGAGGTGTAGCCTTTGTCCAGTGCCGCCGCGTAGAGTATCGGTTTGAAGGCGGAGCCCGGCTGCCGAAAGGCCTGAACGGCGCGATTGAATTCACTGCGTTCAAAGTCGTAGCCTCCCACGACCGCTTCGATCTCGCCCGTTAAGGGGTTCATTGAGAAGAGGGCGCCCTCGACGCGAGGCTCTTGCTCTAACTTGAATGGGGCCACCACTCCCGGGGCCGGGGAATGACCTTCCTTTAACATGGCCCAGAGGACCCAGCCTTTTTCAATCCGCTTAGTTGCCCATTTATGGTCGGCTTTGGCAATTTTTCCTTTCACGCGACCAACGAGTATGTTGAGAGTGCGATCCGGTCCAATGTCGGTGACGACCGCTTTGTACAATCGGTTCGGGCGCAGCGGAGTCGTTTCGTTGGTGCTCTCTGGAGGAGGCGGAATGTAAAACGATTGTTTTTCTCTCGCGACAGCTTTTTTGTGTACGTTCTCTGCGAAGCTTGCCCACTCATCGGCTGTCAACACTTGAAGAGGACCACGAAATCCCTGGCGTTTATCGACGACGCGGAGGCCGTCTTGTACAGCTTGTTGAGCCGCCGCTTGGATCTTCCAATCCACTGTCGTGTAAATCTTGAGGCCACCTTTATAAAGAGTTTCAGTGCCATACGTTTCGGCGATGCGGCGACGCACGTACTCAGTGAAATATGGGATGTACTGCATGTTGAATTTTTTGTCGGTTCGGGCGCGGTAAATCTTGAGCGTTGCCTGGAATGCATGCTCGGATTGCTCTTTTGTAATAAAGCCGGCATCGACCATCCGTTCAAGCACAAGTTTTTGGCGGATTTTAGAGCTCTTGGGGCTGCGGGTTGGAGAGAATTCAGCGGGTGCTGAAGGAAGTCCCGCTATCATCGATATTTCGGCGAGGCTTAATTTATCGAGTGGTTTCTGGAAATAATTCCAAGCGGCGGCACCGACGCCATAAGCACGGTTACCGAGGAAAATTTGATTGAGGTAGAGGTAAAGAATTTCTTCTTTGCTCAGGTTCTGTTCAATTTGAGTAGCGAGTATCGCTTCTTTAACCTTTCGAGCTAAGGTCCTTTCGCGTGTCAGCAATAAGGAGCGCGCTACTTGTTGCGTGATTGTCGATCCACCCTGAACCACGCGCCCGGCCTTGAGGTTCTTTAAGAAAGCGCGCGCGATACTGCGGAAATCGACGCCCGTATGCTCATAGAACCGCGCGTCTTCTGAGGCGACAAAGGCCTGGATCACACGCTTGGGAATTTTTTCGTAGGGGATGAGCAGGCGCTTTTCTTTCCAGAATTCACCTATTTTGACGCCATTTCGGTCAAATACCTCACTAAATACAGGAGGGTTGTACTCGGAGACGGTCGATATATCGGGAAGATCCCGGACATAGCTAAAATAAAGATATCCCGCCCCCGCAACGCCGATTACAATCAGGATTAAGGGGATCCCAATCACGATCTTGAGCAGGCGAGAAACGCTTTGGAATGCTGAGGGCCGGTTTTCGGTCATTCGTGCTCCGCAAATTCTCCATATATCATTAGGACTTGCTGTGCTCCGTAGGGAGTTATTGGCCTGATAGAATGATCTCTAACATGTGACGGAAGGAGATTGCAATGGTCTGGGCCAGATTATGGGCTTGCCAGATCCAGGAGGCGTTGTTATGGCATGGCGCCTAATTGTAAGGAGGGTATTTCATGTTTAAGCAGATCGTAACACTTGCGTCGTTTGGAATTTTGGTCCTAACGGCTGCCTGCAGCTTCGAATCCCAGGATACAGCGAGCAGCGCGGCCGAACAGCCAACGGCAGCTGCCGAAGCGCCTGCAGAAGAGCCCGCGGCGGCTCCGGCGCCGGCCCCTGCAGCAGAGCCAGCTCCTGCAGCAGCGCCAGCCCCTGCAGAGGCTCCTGCTGAAAAAACTGCTCCCGCCGCGGAGTAGACGTCATGGCCAACGACAGTCGTTGTCCGCACGAATCAGACTGGTACTGTAAACTGCTGGATAAGCCATGTCATCCGGGGATGGCTGGCTGCATCTTGTCAGGACAGCCAATGGTCGATGCGTTGTTGGCCTTTGAAGCGAAACAGGAAGCAGACGAGAGCCCGAAGTCTGAAGGCTAACTTCAGGTTTCGGGCTTTTCGTCACATTCAAATTGAATATTTGCGTGACTGATATTGAAGCGCTCTTTGACTAGTTGGCAGAGTCGATCGAGAATATCGTGCGTTTCGCTGATACGTAAATCGGACGTTAGCGCGTGGGCCGTCATCGTATACATGTGAGACGTGATCTCCCAGATGTGGACGTCATGCACCTGCCTGATTTCAGGAATCTCATTACAGATTGTTTTAACCACTTGATCGACATTGATATGCTTCGGGGTTGATTCTAATAATATATGTGATGAATCATGGAGCAGTTTGAAGCCCCAATAAGAAATGATGGCCGCAATCAAAAAACTGACAATCGGGTCCGATTGAGCCCAACCGGTAAAATGAATCAAAATAGCGCAGCCGACGACGCCAACAGAGCTGAGTGTGTCGCCGATCATGTGCATGAAGGCGCTGCGGACGTTTAGGTCGCCATGGCTGACACGAGAGAGTATTAAGGCACTGATTAGATTGACGGCCAATCCGATCACCGCGATGATGAACATCTCTCGACTTTGGATGGCGACCGGATGCATGAGCCGATCGATCGCTTCGTAGACTATCAGTGCCGCTACCGCGAACATCGTTAGACCGTTTACTAAGGCTGCCAGTACTTCGATCCGATAGAGGCCAAAAGAGCGATGAGCCCCGGCGGGTCGGCTGGCGATGACAATAGCGGCATAGCTGATTACTAAGGCGAGTGAGTGCGTCAACATGTGACCTGCATCCGAGAGCAAGGAAAGGCTGCCACTGATGATGCCGCCGATAACTTCCAATACCATGGTCGTGCTGGTCAGCAGGAGTGTCAGTAGTAGGTGGCGCTTTTCACGGGGTCGATGTTCGTCGGATTGCCATGGGCCCAAGGGTTTGTGATTTAACGGGCCGGCCTCGGGCGGGTGTTCATGGGAGAGAGACACCTGTGCAGGGTATAATGGGATGGAATAATTTGCAAATTGCGAACCGCACACGTAATGTAGGGGAGCTGCTTGCTGCGCCCTTATCAGGGGGCGCGCCAAGGGTCGCCCCTACATATGGCACAAAAGAAAAAACAAATTGGGGTACTTACGGGAGGTGGTGACTGCCCCGGCTTAAATGCAGTTATCCGCGCGATTGTCCGCAAAGCGCTGCCGCTGGGCTATGAAGTCAAAGGTTATCTAAGGGGTTGGGAAGGTATCCTCACACGAAAATCAATTCACTTAAACCTCCGCTCTGTCACGGGAATACTACGGCAGGGCGGGACGATACTGCAGACATCGAGAACGAATCCTTTCAAGGATAGTAAAACAGAGCGAGCCTTCTTGGTTTCCTTAAAAGCGCTCAAATTGCACGGGCTGATCGCCATTGGCGGTGAGGATACCTTAGGCGTTGCGGCGAGACTGGCGAAGAAAAGTTACCCGGTGGTTGGTGTGCCAAAGACGATCGACAATGATTTGATGGGAACAGAGCAGACCGTAGGGTTTGATACAGCTGTAACGGTAGCGACGGAAGCGATTGATCGATTGTCAACGACGGCAGAGAGCCACAATCGCGTCATTGTACTCGAAGTCATGGGGCGACATGCGGGATGGATTGCATCCCATGCGGGGCTTGCCGGCGGCGCCGATGGTATCCTGATTCCGGAGCAACCATTTGAGCTGGAAGAAATTTGCTCGATTATTAGCAAACGTCACAGGCGGGGAAAAAACTTCTCCATAATTGTCGCTGCTGAAGGCGCACAGATGAAACAGGGGCGCGCCAGGCAACAGATCCTTTCGAGCGAGGAGACGGATGCCTTCGGTCATGTGAAACTCGGTGGGATTGGCCCGTTATTGGCGAAGGAAATTGAAGCGCGCACCGGGTTTGAGAGTCGTGCGGTCGTGCTCGGTCACTTACAGCGCGGAGGATCGCCTACACCCTATGATCGGATTTTGGCGACGCGCTACGGGGTTCGAGCTGTGGAGCTGCTAGACAAGAGACGGTTTGGACGCATGGTGGCCTTACAGCGAGGCAAGATTACGGATGTGGCCCTCGCGACCGTGACCAAAGGGATAAAAAAAGTAGACAAGGAACTCTATAGAGTGGCATCGACGTTTTTTGGGTAAGTTATGTTAACGAAATTTGCAAAATTTTTGGGACTAGAGTCGCAAGGTTCAGCTTCGGATGATTCAAAAAGCTCCGAAACCGAATCCGTCCGCCAGATTATTCAATCACTGGACCAACTTGATGCGGATCGGGCGCATTATATTGCCCTGTTTGCGTCAATCCTGAGTCGTGTAGCCTACGCCGATTTACATATGTCGGAGCAAGAAACAGCAACGATTGAAGAGATCGTTCAAAAGATAGGTCACCTCGATGAGGCGCAATCGGTCCTAGTGACCCAGATTGCAAAGAATCAAAATAGCCTGCTTGGCGGCGTGGAAAATTATCTTATCACGCGCGAATTTGCCAAAATCACATCAACCTCTCAGCGCCATGAGCTGATGGAATCGCTTTTTGCCGTGGCCGCGGCAGAAGAGGGTATATCCTCCGAAGAAAATGAAGAGATTCGGAAGATAGCGGAAGAAATCGGGCTGACGCGCCAGGATTTTGTCGCCGTACGAGCTTCATTTAAAAAACATTTGAATGTCTTGAAGGGTATTTCTTGAGTTCTTGTCAGCGTTCGTCCTTGATCGGTTCATTTATTCAGAAATTCTTTTTTACGATTGCACTGCTGTTGGCCTTGGTTTGTGGACTTATCTGGCCGCAACCTGCGGTAGGCCTTGCGCAGCACCGAAGTCTCTTGCTGTTTGTTGTGATGTTTATGGTGGGGCTTGAGCAACATTTGCCCGCCTTGGCAGCACAATTTCGCAAGGTAGGTGCCATCAGCCTCAGTTTGATATTGAGTTTCATCGTCTTTCCCATTTTATCCTGGGCCGTAGCTCAGTTATTTTTTAATTTTGGCGTAGGGGCGCCGCTTGCTGCGCCTGTTATTGCCGGATTCGTTGTGCTTGGGGCCGTCCCAACGACTTTGACGTCAGCCGTGATTTATACGCGACTCGATAAGGGAAATGATCGTCTTGCTCTCATTATCGTTTTGCTCAGTCAGTTTCTTTGTGTGCTGGTGACACCGGCGCTGGTATCGCTTTTTCTCGCCAAGACAACGGAACTTAATTTGGCCCAGATGATCATTCAATTATGTCTTTATTTCCTGTTGCCGCTTGCGCTCGGCATGCTATGCGGACGCTTTTTGCCGCTTGAGAAATTGAAACCTTATTTAATGCGGCCGGAACAGCTTATTGTCGCACTCTTTGTCTTTATGGGGGCCGGCCATATTCCACGGGAGACGGCCTTGAGTGTTGTCGCCAAGTGTTTCTTAGCCGTGATTCTATTGCAGCTTGGCTATGTTGTGTTGATCCGGCTAGTGATTAAAAAATTTAATTCAAATGATCAGACGGCACTTTTTTTTACCTCTTCTCAAAAGACGTTATCGGTGGGGTTGTATTTATTGCTGAGTTACTTTCCCTCGGCCGCGATTCTTCCCATGGTGCTGTATCATCTTCTGCAATTAACGATCGGGAGATTATATTGGGTTCCTCCTGATAGGGTGGGAGGCAGATAAGTGGGCTGTCCCCCCGTGGGCCGACCGAGGTGCCGGACCCACGGGAGAACGAGTGAGTGGGAAGAATTAACGATCTTTTTTTCGGTAGCGCACGCTCTCTATCACAACGATAAAAGCCACGAAGAGCCATGCGAGCATGGGACCTGGCCGGAACGATCGCATAGCACTGAGGCTACAGCCACCACCGGCCACACCCGTCGAACCGGTCGCTACTAACAAGTAGGCGGGTGCGACTTGATCCGTGATTGCTGTGCTGGCGTCAGCGCCGGTCATCTTGATAACTGGTCGTCCGGCTCCGTCACCGTCGCTGTCATTATCGCCGGTCCCGAGTGGTGCGTTTGGCTTCGGCAATTTAAGTGGGGGGAAGACCCTTATTTTAACGCCGAGTTTGTTGCGTTTGCCCGGCGTTTGGCTGGGCCCACCCGCCACCGTAACCGGATCGTCAACGGTTGTCTCGGCAGCCAATTCTTCGACCGTAACGTGTTCCGGTTTGATGGCGGTAGTTGTGGCAAATCGTTCTCCATCAACAGAGGGTGCAAACTGAAAGGCACGAATCGGCGGGGAGGGCATGTCCAATCTTTTGCCTTCCGGGACAATCATGCCTTTCCAGACCTTAATATAATGTAAGAGGTTCGGCACGATTCCGCTCAGCGATGAGACCTCTCCACGTTCGCACCCCTCAACCTTTTGGGAGAGTTCGATCATTGCGGGATCGATTGCGAGTTCCAACGGGACTTCGGGGCAGCGTTCCTCTCCTTTATCCCCCAGCCAAATCAATTCACAGGTCTCAACATCAATCGCGACGGCCGAACCTTCGCGACAGGCGAAGAGCCGCTCATCCTGTAGCTCTTCAACAACCGGTGTTTCCGGCTCCGGGGTTGTTGGTTCTGGGGTTGCCGGCGGTTGATCCGCAGGTGTTCCTCCATCCGTCAACTCAGTCGGGATATCGGGCGGTGCATCACAAAGACATTCGGGAACGCTGACGCTGCAGCTTTCCGGTTCTTCAATTGGTTCGGGAGCTTCTGTTCTCTTCACCGAAGGTATGGCGTCAGCCTTGACGACCCCCGCATATTCTCTTGCTGCGAAGTCAAGTCGTGTGCGGGAAAATGCGGTCGAGCGCAGTTGCTTACATTGTGATGGTGTTGTCGTAAACGTGACGTCAAAGCTGCGGCTCGAGGGACTGTACTCCAATGAATTAAAACGGATCTCGGTGCGCGGCGACAGTCCGGCAATCATGCTCTTGATGAACTTGCGCGCGTCCGCTTCTTGTGCCGGGTGAAGACAGGGGAAACTCATGACATTGCGGAGAAAGTCGCGATGACAAATGCCCGGCTCTTCGACAGCCTGCGGTGCCTCACAGCCACAGAGCGGAGTATCTGCCGTTAGTTGTGGAGTGCGTTTACCCGGCTCTTCGATGCCTTCACGCTCTTTTTCCAGCACCCGTTTCTTGTTTAATAATTCCTGACTGGCTTCCTCGGTAAATGAGATCTGCGCGATCTTCTCCGCGGAAACTTTAATTCTAGCCCGGGTTTCCACTTGTTCCGGAACCAATTGCTCGTAACAACCACTCATATACTCCACTTGTTGGGGTGCGAGACAGCCCATGCAGGCCAATGCGGAGGGATTCGTGGTGCAGCGACACTCTTGCGCGAGTTGCGAGTGCTGGTCAGGTCCCGCCAATAAATCTTTCATGTCGACGGCTCCGACCATACAGCAGCCCATCAGCTCTCTTCCATAAGGACTATTGCGGAGAGTTTCGATGGTTATCTCGTTGCCATAAATGGCCGTCGCACATTTACGGCAACGTCCGTAGGCCTCCTGATCGTTTTCGTGTTGGGAGCAGGGATCATACTCTCTTTCCTCGGTACGCGGCGGTGCCGGGGCGGCTGCGGGCGGTGGCGCCTCGGCCGTCGGCGGAGACGCGATCTCCTGTGCCGGTTGGGGCGCCGGTGCCGTGGCGACGGTCGGCGGCTGTTCGGCCGTGCGCGGTGGTTGAAGCTCCCTAATCGCTTCCTCAACCAGCGGCACTGGCGCGGGCCGTCGGACGACTTCTTGCCCTGATGCCTCAACCAGGTTGGTGCGTTCCGCTTCTTTCCGTTCCTGTGAGAAACCCGAGGCCGGAAACAGGGCATTTCCCATGCTGAGGAGCAGAAACCCAACGATAATGAAGTGTTGTTTAGTCATGCTGCAATGCATTGCAATTGCAGTGCCAAAGCTGACGCGACAGGCCAAAAAATAAACTATTATAAATCAGTATGTTATGGGGGTTCGCAAAAATTCGCAACGCACTGTGCTGGCGCAGCGCATTATCAAATTGAGAAAGTTTATCAAAATGATAATTATGCCTGATAAGTAGGCTATTAAAGGGCTCTGCAAAAAAAGGCCCCTTGGGGGGCCTTTTTTGAGAGATTCTGCGTAGAGAGAGTCTAGAAGTCGGCTTTTCGTGCCTTCTTGAGCGCTCTGCAATTATCGAATTGAATCGCGACTTCATCGATATCTAGCGTGCAAGGATCAGCTAATGAAACGTTACCAGACAAGATCTTACCAATGGTAACCCCCATGACAAAAACTTCATCTAATGAGGCGTCACGCTGAGCCATCAGTCGACTGACGTTGCCGATGATCTGGTCTTCAGTTAGGTAGAGCCGACGCTCACTCTTGGGCGAGACAATGTTAACAGCATATTTCTTAGCTGCCGGTTTGTTGTAGGCCGGTAGGGCGATGGCCGCCAGCTCTTCGTCTTGCTGTTTCTGTTTGTCGACGGAGACAACATAGAAAGTTCCAAAGCCGACTTCAGCTTCTTCTGCGTGACTGTTAGTAAGAGGTGACAAGCTAACGACAACGCTCAATAGAGCTAAAACAAATAGTGCTTTCATAATAGACGCTCCCGATTCAGATAGTTTGGTTTATAAATCAGACACGATTTATGTATCGAACCGAATCACTGCTCGGGTTGCGGGTCTGAAATGAGCTAACTTGATGATATTAATCCGGTTTTTCCCGATTTTCCCTCATTGTGTATAAAAAGTGTCCGAGCTGGGGAGTCAAGCCCCGGGGTATTGAGGGGTCTAAAACGGCGCCGAAAACGGGCGGCTCCGATTAGCCAATAATAATACGGCTATAATGAGACCATTCGGATCTTAAGTTGGCATCGGTTTTGCTCAAACAGAGGGGTTGGCCTGAATGGGCGACGCGAAAAAAAATTAAAAAAAATTATTTTTTCGGTGAAACGCTGAGTTTTTTGGCGCTTCGCACGGTGATGAGGAGCAAGAACGCGATGCCGAGTAAGGTCATGCCGTGATGTGACGTGCCGGTAGCGCCGAGGCTGCACGCCCCGCCCGCGAGACGATTGCCGATGGCGCCGCCGGTGCCGTTTCCGTCCTCGTTGTCTCCGGCGCTGGTGCCGTCATTCCCGGTTCCGCCGTTACCCGTCTCGCCGCCACCCGTATCACTGCCACCGGTTGGATCGCCGCCACTGCTGATACCGTCGCCGGTGAGTGAGACGGTCACACTGCTATCATTCGTGGCATTGGAATTGATCGTCAGTGAGCCGGCGTGCGTTCCTTCGCTCGTTGGTCCGAATAAGACCTCAACCGTACAGCTGTCGCCGGCCGTGATCGTCGCCGTATCACTGCCGCAGGGATTGCTGCCACCGCTGGTGTCGACGGTGTAGTTGCTCTGATCCGAGAGGCTCAAGCCGCTGAGGATGAGATCCAACGTGCCGATATTGGCGATGCCGACTTCTCGCGCCTCGGCAGTGGCGTCTATGTCTAACTCACCAAAATCAATGGCCGTGGGGGCAACACTGATCAAGACCTCGGTAAACTCGTCAGCGCCCATGTCGGGGGCCGCGCCGACAATGCGGTTGTCGCCGTCGAAATCAGTCGTGGGCAGATTCGTTGCCGTTCCTAGGGCTTGGTTGATACAAGGTGAATTAACCGTCAGGTGAAAGTCCTCGGCCGCGACATTGTTGAATAACGGGTCTTCGTCGATGTTGTTGGCCGTCGTGATATCATCGACACAGGAGGGCGTTTGTTGGAGGCAGCTGCTGTCAAAGGCCGTGATGTCGTTATTTTGAATCAAGATGGTGGCACCGAGGCCGTCGACATCGAGATCATCATCCATAAAGAGATCGTCTTCCACGGGGAGCTTGGCGGCTTGGAAGTTACCCCACAGGATATTATTGGATATTTCAGCTGATCCGCTTTCTTCTTCCATGAAAAGATACAGTCCCGCGCCGCTGTTAAACGACTCATT
The DNA here is from genome assembly GCA_965216315.1 of bacterium. GTDB lineage: Bacteria > UBA10199 > UBA10199 > 2-02-FULL-50-16 > JAJFLM01 > CBDCFN01. The sequence continues at coordinate 658,524 of CBDCFN010000016.1, forward strand.
GTCAAAGAAAGTATTGTTGATGACGTAGACATTGGCACCGAGATCGGGATCACCGGTCGAAAGACCCCCGCCATGGTTGTCCGAGGTATTCTGGTAGAAAACGTTATTGCTGATGATCGTGGTCCCGCCGGTGCCGACGAGGGCGCCGCCCCCGCTGGCCGGATCGTTGCCGGCATTCGTGTGGTTCCGGGTAAAGGTATTGTCATTGACGGTGGCGTTACCGGAGGAAAGTCCGACAATGTTAAGACCGCCGCCCGCCGCGCCGGATGAATTACCGGTAAAGGTATTTCCGGTAATGAGAGCATCGGAGGCGGAGCCATTGCCGAGGATATATAATCCCCCGCCATATTGATTGGCAGCAAAATCGGCGGTGTTATTGGTAAATGCGGAATTTTGGACGCTGACATCGCCGTCAATCGTAATGATACTGACGCCGCCGCCGTTGGCACTGCCGCCGCGCGGATGGCTGGCGTGATTGTCATCGAACTCGCAGTTGCTAATATTCACGTCGGCGTCGTTCGTGCGAATCAAGGCGCCGCCACCGGCCCCAAAACTCTCGCTGTTACGCGTAAAGCTGAGATCATTAATAAAGATATCGGCGTCAATATCCGGAGGGGGTGCCGTGACACCGCCCGCCGTCGTGTCGATCAATAAGCCTCGTAAGGTATAATTGGCATCGATGGTCGTGACGCCGATACCGGAACCGTTAATGGTCAAGGAGAAATTCTCTCCGTTGGAAGATACGATGTAGCTAAATGTGCCGCCGGAGGCATCAAACACACCAGCCTCGAGATTGAGGACGTCCGCAGCCCCATTACCCTGAGCCTCGGTTAGGGCGCTTTGGAAGTCACAGATGTTATCGGAACAATCGATGTCGGGTGCCGTCGTGACCGTATAGGTCTTGGCATACACGGAGGATATACCGGCGCTGACGATGAAAAGACTGAGGCTAGCGATTAGAAAAGCAAAAACGGCTTTTCCCATGAGACCCTCCACGAGATAGGTTCTGTGAGTCAGCACCCCTGCAGTACATTAAAGAAGCAATGTCTGTGCCAAATAGAACGGGAGGGCGGTAAATAATAATTTCTAGTTATTTCAACATCTTACTTGGGATTCCTTCGTCAGGGCTTGAGGAGTGGGGCCCTTTTGATTCTCAAAATGAGGATGAAGCGTCGAAATACTGACGCCCTGGGTTCTTTATTCACGCGTCTTGCTGAACCGCTGGACCGTCGACAAAGCTAAAAAGGTCATCAGCAAGAGCCAGAGCAGGGCGCTGTGACTCCCCGTAACCGGTCCCGTTCCCGTCAAAGACGCGCCGCAGGCACCGCCCTTAAGCTTGACGCTCATGACCGGGAGCACGATGTAATCGACCTTGCCCTCGCTGAGATTTGAATTCAGTGCCGTAGAGAAGTTCTGTTCGTAAATGTTGTCCGGGTTCTTTTGAATATAGACGGATTTACTGTTGTTCGCATTCGTGGCGATCACAACCTCTTCACGACTCAATGATCCCAGGGTGGCCGTTGCCGTGCCATCGATAACGGAATTTTGCTGCATGCGTAGCGATTTGACGATGAGATTGGCTGTCTTATGTTCCACCCAGCGCTCGGCGAGAAAGCGGGCGGGGACCGTCATGCGTTGACGGGCCTCGGCGACGGTGATGCGATCCGCGTGGAGGTCCTCCCAGATCGTGATGAGCTCCTGGTACTGAGCCCAGTTTTCTTCGTTGCCTAATTCAGACGGAAAGACCGGCATGCTCATCAGGTCAGCGACGAGCTCGCGATTCGTTTCGACCATGCCTTCGGTGCCGTCGCAGACAACTTTGTTGCCGTCCGCCATGCCGAAGCAGATCTGAGCGGTTTGCGGATTGACGGGGGGCTCATCGATAATGATGGGGTCGTCCGGTTCCGGTTCCGGTGTGGTTTCCGGTTCCGTCGGTTCGGAACACTCACAGGCAGGAAACTGAATCAGGCATTCCTTCGGTTCACGGTTCTCGGTCAGCAGCACCTCTTTTCTTGCATCCACCAATGCGGTTTCTTGGACCGCATTAGGGTCATAGGACCCATCGATCATCGATTGAAGCCGCTGACAGGCGCTCTCCGGAGCTTGAATATTTAACGTGTAACCACCGAGCTCGTTTGCGCTGATGTTGATCCCGAGCTTTTTCCAGTGGTCGACCTGTTCGGGATAGAGGCACTGGACGTAACCCCAGAGATTAATGTCTCGTTCGACTTGTTTGACTCGATAGTACTTGCTGGCGATTTCGCGATCCAATGCGATATTTTTCGTCAGTCGATTTTCTTCGGTTTCCTTGACCTCATGTTGACCACAATAAGCGGTTCCGACATTCTGCGGATTGTCGCAGCCGCACAGTGCAATTTCTTTAGAGCGCGTACAGCACTGGTGGGTCTCCGGAAGGTATTCGGCTCGAGAATCATGACAGAATTGCTCGCCGTCATTGATCTCATCTTTGAGGTAACTCTCGATGATATCAGGGTCGGCGGTTTTCGCCGGCGAATCATAACAATTCAAGACAGAGGCCGTGTTGCTTTCGTCGTCATAGACAAAAGAAAAGTCGTCGTGACATTCATCAATCTTGTCGAGTTGATGGGCCTTGCCGAAACAGGAAAAACAGGCGGTATTGAGCGGATTCCGCTGACAGGAACAACTGAGTCGCGCCGTCGTGACATCCTCGGCGCTTTGGGGTTCGGCGGTGATGGTACCCTTAACGCAGCAATCAACAAGATCTGCAATGGGCGTATAGCGGGAGATGTTGACATCGAGACGATTCACCAGGCTGCGCGAGGCATCGTTTGTAAACATTGTATAGTTTTCACAGCATTTTAAGGCTTGCTCTTGTTCTGCTGGGGATTCGTAACGAGCGGCGATGAGCGAACAGGTATCAAGGGCTTCAGCGGGCTCAGCGGCGGCGGGAGCGGGAGCTGGCGCCGGTACTTTGCCGACGGTCTCTTCTTGAGCTTGAATGGACTGAATATTTAAAAAGGTGAGTCCGGTAATAAAAAGGAGTGATAAGAGCCTACGTACCGCCATGCGTTGTCCTTTCCGACCCTCTACCCGAATGACCCTTCAATTTTTATCATCCCAACGTAAGACCATTATCGGGAAGGGGGCCCTAACGAGTTGCGGCGGATGAGGCGCTAATTATTGCGAATAGTTGTAAGGGCCCGCGGAAACGGAATAGGCCGCTGCCCTTAAGGGGCAGCGGCCTATAGAAAGAGTCTAGCGTTTGACGGCGACACGACGGAGCCGATGAACGAGTTGTCCGACCCCTAAGGTGATCAAGGCGATCATCAATAGGAGTAAGGTCATCGGCTGTGTCCGATCCGAGCGATGCGTGGTCAGGCTTCCCCCGCTGCAGCCGCCACCGGCCGTCAATGAGGGCTGGTCAATGCGCAGCGTAATGCGCGGATCGCTGGCGGCCTGGGTCCCATCGCTGAGCGCGGAAAGCCGTGTCGGATTAAAGGTGAAGAACTTCTGCCCCGTGCTGTCCTCGACTTCGCTGACGTCACTGGGATCCAGGGCGAGGGCGGCGGCATGGCGTTGACCGCCTGCGGCGACGTCTTCGGGTTTGACGTTCGTCGTAAAGGCAGTGAGCAGCCCGGCCTTGCCCTTCAGCCAACGCTTCATCAGTTGATTGAAGCAAATGGCCATTTGCTCATGGGCCTCGGTGGCCGAGATTTTGTCATTGTGGGCCTTGCGATAGATTTCATTGATTTGCTGATAGCACTCATAGTCTTCTTTGTGCTTCCAATCCCCCATAAACCAGGGATTGGAAGTCACGGAGTACTCCGACTCGGCCGAGGGATCGAGATCGACCCAGCCGTCCGGGCACAGGACCTTATCGTGCTGCGCGAAGTGCACACAGACCTCGGCCCGTACCGGTGCCGTCGGAACGACGGGTGGGGTTGCTTCGGGGCTGGTTGGTTCCGGTTCTGGCTCCTTTTTTGGCTCTTCATCACAGACGACTTCGCGCGTTTTTCTTAACCAGATGTCGCGTTCATCCATGTGGGTCAAATATCGGCGTTGATCGACCGTGCCTTCTACTTTCTTTTCGGCTAGGGCTTTTTCATATTCTTCAAGTTTTCTGCGCTCTTCTTCGCGCTGCAACTCGGTTTCTGTGGTGGAGCTATCTTTGGCCCGCTTTAACGAGTCGTCGATCTTTTTCTCGAAATCGTCGACCTCCGGTTGCTCGGCTTCTTGTTGAGCACAACAGGCGATGAGTTTCCAGAGATCGTCCATTTTGTTATCGGTATCGACGTAACGCACACGGACCTGGTTACTAATCTCCTTGCTGAGTTGCTCTTTCCGAATGGCATTCGCGAGTTCGTAGTCTCCGTCGAGATAAGCAAAAGAGCGTGTCTCTTTGACGTCTTCCTCGGCGGCTTGCGCTTCTTGCTGCATGGCTAAGAGTTGAATCTCCTGTTGAGTGCCGTTGCTCAGATTGGCTTGGCGAATGCCATCTTGGTTGACGCGCACGATGCGTAGCGGTGTCGTATCGGCGTTTGCTTCGAGCTTCTCTTCTTCAATGCCGCGTTGCAGGACGATTTCCTGATCGGTTCCGCCATTTAAATAACGGGTTCTATCAGCATAGTTGTGAAAGTAAATGCGATCGCTCGTCACGGCCTGTTCAAGCCGGACTTTTTCTGCTTCGGGCTTTGCCACGGCGACTTCGACCTTTTCCGCTTCGGCGAGGATGGCTTCTTTTTGTGTATTCGCTTGAGCGAGTTCTGCTTCGATGGTTTCTTCCTTAGCCTTAGCGAGTTCCGTTTCCTTAGCCTGTTCCAAGATCGCTACTTTGGCTCGTTCAGCGACGAGCTTTTCTTCGGGAATGTCCCGAATAGTGCCGACGACCGAATCGACTTCGCGTCCATAAAAATCCGCCAATGTTTTCTGACAGCAGAGCAGATATTTTTTGGCCTGCTCTTCGGTGATTTCACCCGCTTCCACTAATTTCCATACGGCAATCTTGCACTGTATCGCGACGTCGTTGGTATTGACGCGCAGCTGTCCTTTTTCGACCGCCGTACGGATGTCATATTGAGCGACACGCCTCGCGACTTTATATTCTCCTTCGGGGGTGCCGACGGTTCGAACGATCGTCGCCGTCGGTTTTTCCTGGCTGAGGAAGGTCGCGTCGAGGCGGGTCGCATTACGCGCTGCGACGCTGTAGTCCAATGCGGCCTGCTCGCCTTCAATTGTTTTAAAAGAGCGTTCCAGCATCAGCTGTTCTTCGAGTGGCGGGACAATGGTTCCCTGGCTTTCCACTGGTGCGGCCTCCACGGCGCGAACGGTTTTGGTGGCAGAGGTGACGATTTCTTCTTTTGCGGCCTCGACCTTATCGGCGTCTTGCCCCTGGACTGTGCCATTGCTTATCGTTAATAAAAGGATCCCCAAGAGTGTCAGTAAGATTTTTGTTTTCATAATAAGCCGAGTCTTGCAATGCAGGTGCCATTCCCTGAAAAAAATAAAAAATAAAGTGTATTAAAATTAGGAGCTTGCAAGGAGAGGGCTGCAATGGTGGCCGCGGTGCGATTATCATAATGATAAAATTATCATATTGATAACGCGGTTGTTGCCACGGCGTGCATTTCGTAACGTCTTAGTTCAATTGGGTTTTTTTGCATTGGCTGTCAAAAGGATGACGTTTTTTCTTATCAAAGTGAGAATTTTTCCAAAAATTAAAGGATAAAATATTAACCTATGGTTAAATAGTTAAGTAATATCAACATTTTATAAAAGATGACTTGGCGCGAAAAATAGGCACGTCAATTGCTTCCCTAAAAGAGCATGATTACATCAACTTCAGCACGGATCGGGGGCGTGCTGACCTCAACCCTGACCCTCCTTCTGCTCACGATGATTCCGGTCGCGCCGGCTCAGGGGCAAGAGCTGCAACGGGTGCGGGCCCTGAAGGCGGTGGTGACCGAAACGGCGGCGACCGATAGCAGCTACGGCGTGGCCAATGCCTGCCTCGAATCAGATTTCAAGTCCCCCGGCTTTCGGACGCATACACCGGATGTGAAGGCGGCCTTAGGGCTCGGTTTTTCGACGGACACTCTTAAGGCCCTGCTTGAACGCTCCGCGGCCTGTGACGAAAAGACCTGCACGACCGAGGATCGTCTCGCCTTGTACGAGGCCTTCATTGAGGCCCTGGCGCCGGCCTTGGATTCTAATCTGGGTCTGGATTATTCAGCGCAGCTGGACATTGAAATGCCGGCCGGTTTTTTTGCGGCTCACGCCTCGCGTGATGTTGAGAATCGTGCTTTCGTGACCGGAGATAATGCGCTCAATTACATTTACAAAAAGCTTAATGCCGCGATTAACAAAGAAGCCGGAGAGACTGCTGGTTGGGGGCCCTCCGGTGTCGTGGCCGCAGACCATAATGGCGTGATCGATTACAAAGAACTGCTTGAGCCGGTCGATCCGACGGGAAGTCGCATGATTGAATACAAGGGCAAACGTTATTTCGTTGTCCTCGATAGCGTAGGTGCGGAACTCAGGGAAAATTCCGCATTTATCGACGGCCGACTTGAGAAGGGTGAGTTTCCCGGCGGCCGGGCCCATCTCTATGAAGTGACTCAAGATGAAGACGGGGCTTGGAGCTATACGTATCTTTTAGCTTACGATGTCGGTTACAAGCCTTATGGGATTGAGTTTGATGCCACTACGGGAACGGTCTACGTGGCAGGGAGTGGGGGCTTCTTTGGCAGCCAGGTGGTCGGGGGCAGTATTGCGGAATTTAATATCGAAAGTGACGTTGCGACCCATTATTCCACGGTTGATCCCGAGTTCTATGCCAGTAAAGGTTGGGTTCATGGACTGACGAAGTCGATGGCCTCCTATGGGGACTATATTTATCTCACGCCGCTGACATTGCCTAATCTGACGGTCAAAACATCGCTCGATGCAGAGTCATGTGTAGGGGGAACGGCTGGTTTTGCTTTCAGGGGGTTCTGCACAGGACCGATCGAATTTAAGTTGAGCCAGGATGAATCAGGCCAACATTTCATTACGAGTGGTGAAGGTGCCGATCAACACACGGCACCGATAGAAAGTTTGGAGAGCAGTCCGTACTTTCCGACTGCCACGACTGTTCTGGGGTACGAATCCGGCAGCATGCTCATGCATATCGCGCCGGATTTGTATCAGGCTATTTGGGTGATTTCACATACGGAAAATATGCAGACGGTTGTCAAAATGCCTTTCACGGCGGGGAGCGCGGAGAATAGCTACCGTATCCATGAAATGAAGGCGTATTTCAAGGGTCCGGTCAATGCTGTCGCGGAACTTCGCATGAAAGAACATGGCGGCATTGATTTCATTGCGCGCACTCTCAATGGCAATTTAATTACTATCTACAATAAGCTCACTCATCAATTGAGTTACCAAATGCTGGAGCATGAGCTCGCGTGGATTGAAAGCGAAACGCCGTTTGTCTTCAACCTGAGTGATACGGTGAGCGTTCAATTTGGGATTGGTGGCGGTTGGTCGGGTGTCGAGTACGGAAAAGTCGGCGACAAAGAAGGGCTGTTTTTTCATAAGTTGCGCAGCATGGATGCGGCCTTTGCCGCAGCCGATTCGATTGGTCCGGATGGAGCCGTGACGGTAAGCGGAGAAATAGGCTTTGCCAGCAAGGAGTACCAAGAGCGCGTCAAGGCCGCGTTGAAAATCGACGAGGTCAATGCCTTTATCAAGGAGTTGGATCTTATCGAAAATCCAGGGGTCAGTGTGAGTACGGAAGAAATGAGTAGCGGGATGGGTGCGTTGATTACAACGCTTCTTGCGCTTCATGCCGGGCCTCAAGAAATGATTTATATGCACCAAGCCGGTGAGCCGAGTGACATGTTTGCCCGCTTTGGTCTGGACTTTATCGGTTTCCTTAATCACGTACGCCCACCGGCTCACCATTTTATCGAGATCGATGGTTGGAAGAGCCCGGTGACTGAATTGCAGCAGTTGGAATTTTTTGGGGCGAGGGAGAGTGAACTGCGGGAGTATGAGAGCGCGAATACCTTGGAAGCGACGGAAAAACAGGCGATCGAGCTCGAGGCGGCCGAAAAGCAAGCGCTAGAATTGGAAACAGCAGAGCGAGAGGCGATCCAGCTGGAGGGTATTAAAAAAGAGGCCATCATCTTGGAAGCGCAGGAACGTGATACCATCGAAGCACAACCTGTTGAAGCGCAAAAGGCCTACTTGATAGAGAGTGAAAAGGTTGAAGCCCAACCCGTCGAAGCGACAAAAGTCCTGATTCAAGAAAGTACTACGGTAGAAGCTCAACCGCTCGAAACTAAGGAGACGATTAATCTTCAAATGGAAACCACGAAGGCCGTTGAACTCAAAGCGAGTGAGACACTGAATGCTGAGATGAAGACGACTGAGGCGACTGAACTCAAAGCAAATGAGACTCTGAATGCTGAGATGAAGACCACTGATACCGTGACGAATGAGCTCAAGACGGTACAGGAACCGGTGAGAGTCTTGGAGGAAACGCAACCGAAAATTGAAATTGAGGATTCAACAAAGGTCTATCTGAAAGCCGCTCCGACGACGGAATATCAGTTTGAATTGAAAAAGAATATTGAAGCGGATCAATGTTCCGATGATCCTAACAAGATGGAGCCGGGTATTTGTGGCTGCGGAGTACCGGACGTCGATGCAAACAGAAATGGTGTGATGGATTGCATCGAATCCAGTCGGTCACGCTCTTCGCTCGATGAACTATGGAATCTCTTTCGCATTCGCGAGGCAATGGCCCAGTCGGAAGGGGATCTTCGCCTGCAAGCTTCAGGAACGACCGATGGCACCTCTGATGCACGTATCGCGGTGAGCACGGAAAGCAGTCTTGATTACCGCGCCATCCTCATTCCCTTTTTGAAGGCGTTGGTGTCGGTGCAGTATCCGAGCGAAGTGAGCTGTACCAACTTGGATCGACCGGAGAAGACTCCGGAAATTCCGGAAGACGAGCCCAAGGATGTTCCGGAAGATGAACCGAAGGACGTGCCCGAAGACATTCCGGAAGATATTCCGGAGGATGAGCCGAAAGATATTCCGGAAGATGAACCGACGGATATCCCGGAAGACGAACCCAAGGATATTCCGGAAGATGAACCCAAGGATATTCCGGAAGATGAGCCGGAGCCGGAAACCAGCACCGTGCCTGAGAAAACGCCAATTCCCGGAACCTTGACGAGAAAAATGCCGACGCCACCGGACAGCACGGTACCTAAGCAACCGGCGCCACGTGAACCGGGGGTCACCTTGATTCCGGTCGATACGCCGAAAGAACCGCCGAAGATTGATGATACGGTTCCCGCGGCACCGGGCAACGTCGAAGAGATTCCTTCAGTTCGAACACTGAGGATGCCGGTGACATTGATCATCTTGCGTGGGCCCGGATGGTGTCACATCGCCGATGCAGGGACCGGTTGGTTTGTCCGCGTCGACTACGACAATTATCCCGATGTCTATAACGACTGTTTGGAGTTGGATCTGAGTGAAGACTGTAGCAGCGGTGAGTGCGGAAAGGTCTCCGAAGCCGTCGCCGACTTTTTGTGGGGGCAAGACGGACCCTTTGAGGAGAGCAATCTGAAGGCCTTGCAGGATCGCTTCAGCCAATTCGTCGGCGGCAAGTCATTGGACTCTCAGTTCTCTTCCCTGCTGAGCGGTACGCTTGATGGCAGTGAGCCGGCTGCGGAAGAGGTGTCCGAGACGAAATATCGTAAGAAACTGAATGTCGATTGGGTGAAGAAGCTGGAAAAGGGCTTCTGTAAAGAAGAAGGTTGTGACAAACGCCTGCGTAAGGCGCGGGTGACTTCACAAATGAGTACGGAAGCCAGCCAGGCGGCCGTCGTTCAGTATGGTGACGTAACCGCTTTTGCCGCGCAAGCGACGGTTAGCGGTGGCCGCGGTGGGTGCACGCTAGTCCGCAGGTGACGTAACGGACATTTCCGTGTATCGTGTCCTGTAATGACCGTTACGATTGGGGTGATCGGGGCAGGGGCATGGGGAACCGCCCTTGCCAACGTCGTGGCGAATCAGGGCTACGAGACCTTGATGTGGGCCCGTGAGCCCGAAGTCGTTGCCGCCATCAATGATCAACACGAAAATACCCAGTATCTAGCCGGTATCCAGCTCAACGAGAATATTCGTGCGACGTCGAGCCTGGAAGAGTGCTGTCAGGCCCGCGAGCTTTTGATCTCCGTCGTGCCGGCTCAATATGTTCGAGCGGTCTGGTCGGAAGCGGCCCCTTATATAAAGGAGACGACTCCCATCGTCAGTGCCTCCAAGGGAATCGAGATTAGTTCGCATCAGTTGCTCAAAGACGTCTTTGAGGAAATCCTTCCCGGAATTTGTGGACGGCAGCTCGCTTTTTTATCCGGACCGAACTTTGCGCGTGAGATTGCCGAGGGCAAGGCGGCAGCGGCCACGTTGGCGTCATTAAATACTGAAATTGTACGCCATGCGCAGGAGCTGATCTCTTCACCTCTCTACAAACTCTATGAAAGTAACGACATTGTGGGAGTTGAAGTGGGCGGAGCGATCAAGAATGTCATCGCAATTGCCGCGGGTATCGTCGATGGGCTGGAGCTCGGGCACAGTTTGCGCGCGTCGATGATCACGCGTGGCCTGAATGAGATGACTCGTTTCGGCGTGGCGCTCGGGGCCGACCCGCTGACCTTTCAAGGGCTGTCGGGGATGGGCGACTTGATCCTGACCTGTACCGGTGATCTTTCCCGCAATCGAACCATGGGTCTCGAACTCGCCAAGGGAAAGACCTGCAAGGAAATCCTCGGTTCGCGCCAAACGGTGACGGAAGGGGTTTCAACCGCGCGGGCCCTCCACGAACTCGCTGCGACGATGGATCTCGATCTGCCGATCTCGGAGCAGGTCTATCAGGTCCTGTATAAGGATAGATCATGCGCCGAGGCCCTGACGACGCTCGCGGCGCGTCCTTTGAAGGCGGAGTTGGCTGGGATTACCGTATCAAAATGATAATTTTATCAATTTGATAAAGGGCTCTGCTCGCTTAATGAGAAATTTACTTTATATTACCCGATGTTATAATTAGCCCTTCAAATCAATTGCAGGCATAGATCTTGCAGATTACTGAGGTTTATGATGATTTCAAAACCGACCCCATTTTATTTTTTTTCAATCATCTCAGTGACGATCCTTTTTGTTTCCGTGATCGCTCAAGCCCAACCTGAGACCGGACAAGAGGCGCCGCCGGTCGAAGAGGGTGCGCAGCGTGAAAGCGGGCAACGACCTAATGGAGCTTCGACAATCGGCGATTACGAACCCAAGGAATGCTTCAACTCAGATTTTAAACGATTGCCGTTTGCCGACATGACGGCAATCGAATCAGGGACGCGTGCCTATGCCTTTCATCCCCTTGGTACTGATATCGATGTTGTTACGAAGGCGGTCGAGATTTTCAAGCAGGCCCAAGATTGTGATGAAGCGAAGCGAGACTATGAGAATGCCAAAATTAAGCATGGCGAAAACTCACCGGAGGCTGAAAAAGCCAAGGACACAATGTGTACGGATGTCGACCGCAAGGAACATATAAAGCAGGCCCAGTTGGTGTTCGGTAGCTATTTTCCTAAGCTGCAAAGCTGGACTAAAACCGATGGCCAGCACAATACGAGTCCATGGCCCCAATCGGTCCCGGTCTCGGTCACGTCGGTGAGCACCAAAAGGGCGGATCTGACCTTTGTCCTGGAAGAGCGGGTATTAAAATATGGATATGATCACTTCAATCGGCAGTTTGCCAGTGACTTGTCGAGGCTGGCCGGTGATGGCGAATTGTCCGATGCCCCGTTAGGCGCGGCACGTATCGCTCTTTATAATGGTGACGAATTTATTCGCGACTATGACTTGGATAGCGTGATTTATCCTACCTCGGTGTATGCTTTTAGAGATAATGATAAGCAATTCCTTGTTGTTTTGGACAAAATTGGGGGTGATATCGTCGAACATTATGCCTATGATGTCAAAGACGATAAAAAGGAACTGTTTGAAGAGGGAAGTGTTCACTATTTTGAAATCGTCAGCGATCAGGATGGCAATGTCAGTCTGCTCCCACTGAAAACACTCAGCTCAGGGGGCATCCATCCGAACAATTTTTTGCGACACGAAGGGAAGTTCGTCGTCGTAAACCAAGGTGGTTTTGATAAGATCAGAGGGAGCCATAACCCTGCCTTTGGAACCGTTATGGTTTGTAACAATGAATTTGAATCCTGCGACAGTAGTACGGTTCGTAGCGATGAGCATTTGCAAAAGGGATGGCTTCATGGGCATCCCTGGCATTCCGATATTCTCGGGGACAGAGTTTATTTTACAGACCTTAATCTGCCTAACTTGTTTGCAGAGGTAACTTTTGGAGGTAGCCAGGACCATTGTAAGGAGAACTTGAAACAAATCAGTGATGAGATCGAGGGTGATCTGCAAGCTTTGAGTTTTCTGTGTGAAGGGCCGGTCGGCGTTGTTGTCGATGTGACCGGTAAAAAAGTAACGATCATGCATGGTGGCACGCAGGATGTTCACGATAATCTTGCGGTCATTACGGAATCCGCTTTATTGCCGGAAGGTGATGGGACGGAGATGCTCCGTCATGTCACGAGTGAGGGAGAGATCCATTTTGCACCGTCGATCAAGAAAATCGCTTACGTTATCAACGGCCAAGACGGTTATGATCTGCTGTTTCATTTCGACATGAAAGACGGAGAAGCGCCGAACACTTATGTGGTTTCGATGTTTAAGGGAGGTGCCCAGGGAATCGTTAACCTGTGGTTTGAAGGGGAGATGTTTGAAAAGGGCGGCTTCAAGGCGAGAGTGGAGAGCGCCAACAGCAGCTGGGTCGGTGAGTATCATCTAGCGAGCGGCGAGGTTGATTATCACCATATTAAGACTGATTTGCCGATTCGTCACCTCGGTGGTGACGGACATTTCTTTAAACATGAGGATTCGAAACGCCAGGTGAGTATGAAACTCGGGGTCGGTCATAGCTGGTCGGCGCTCGAACGCATTTTCTTTAAAGGAGCAGGGACTGACGGCGGTGACCTTGAGGTTCTCGGCCTGGGCTCTTTGAACTCTCTGGATGCGATTGCGATTACCCGGGATGAGGCAGGTCACCCGAAGGCAATCGGCATGTGGACGCCCTCGACCGATAGTTATGCGTCACGTACCGAGCTGTTGTACGACCCCGAAAAGGTAAGAGATCTGATTAATTTCGCTGTTTTTAACCGGGCCTATACGCCGAGTGACGTGACAGCCGCAGCCGTCGCAGCCGCCAACAGTATTACAACTCTATTCGGTGGTCTCAATGATCTTAAGTTCTTTCATGGCGGCGAGGATTTTGATCTGATGGCCCGTTTTGGTTTTCCCATCGATCTCGTTTCGCAAGTGGTTCCCGCCCCGAAGTTGGAAGCGGGCAAGCAAGTTTCTTGGCTCCCTGATTTAAATATTGGTGGGGTTGTGGAGCCACCGGTGGTTCGCTTCGGGCGCTTGTATTTGGAGCTGCAATCCTTGTGGGGCTTGCCGCAGGCCTGGGCACAGGAAGAAAAGGCCAAGCAAAAAGATGATTTCGACGACGAGGAGGGCTGGCAGGTTGCACGTAACGGCATCCCGCAGGTGCGTTTCCCTTCGCAGATAACGTGTTCGAGTGTCGGCCCTTATGTTCCTTTTGATGAAGAGATCTTTGACGACCCGAGTTTACCGGGCGTTGCCGGTATCGATTCGCTTGGCATCACGCCGACTTTTTTGGCCCTGCGCTTTCCGATGAATTGTCGCATCGTTGATCTCGCTACCGGGACGGCGATTATCGCCAACGCATCACAACATAGCGAACTGTTTGACCGCTGTGTTGAAAGAACCCAGGATAAATTTGATCCGAAAGGCAAAAAGTTGGAACTGGCAAACCTGATTGCCGATCATCTCTGGCATCAAGATGCGGGTCAGATGAAAGACAGCACGCGTGAAGAAATCATTGCAAAGCTTGCCAAGCTCCGCGGGCGTCCCAGTGTTATTGAAGAAGTTGTGTCGACGCTTCAAGGTGCCCAAGACACTGAGGACGGAGCTGATTTGCTCGAACCGGTCGATGACGATTGGCACACGATGTGGGAGTTGGCCGCGTGTGGCAAGCTCGGGTGTTACAACGACCACCTTAGAGGAATGGCCCATATCAGCACGAAGTTGGCGGCTCAAGGTGCCACGGCGGGAGAGGATCAAGAGCCCTATCTTTCGGTCAGTCGAGGGCAAGTCGCTTTCACGGTTCCTGCAGCGACGGGTGGCGGGGGCTGTTCTCTGCGCAGGCATCGAATTATTCAATGAAATCATGATTGATTGAGCGATCTCGTTGGCGGATAAAAAAATCTCAAAAACGCTTTTTTACGCTAGAAAACGCCCACTGTCGGCGTTACCATACCCTTAGAAAACAAGTAACGGGAAGCTGTTACTGATAATGGCAAACCCGCCGTAAGGCGGGGACGCAAAGCTTCTGGTCCTTCCGTAGAGCAATGAAGGACAGCAGGGCCGCCAAAGAACAGAGTGTCTCTCCCCACTCAATGGCCTGCTGTTTCTTTATTGAGGATCAGTAGGTTTTTTTTGTTCGTGGGGGAGAAGCATGGTGTCCGAGGAATCTGCTGAAGACGGTTGTTCGAGCCCTTCAGGAAAAAGCAAAAGCAAACACATCATCTGGCGTCGATTCCGGCGCAAAGTAGCCAAAAAAAGACAGCTTGCGAAGCGAATTGCTCTTCAAAGCATTAATATCGGGACGCGTTTTATTACGGTATTAATGATGACGGTCTTGCCCGTCTCGGCGCCGCGAACACTTCCGCAACGCATCGTTGAATCGAATATTTATCAAGCGATTGATGAAGGGGAGCCGGTTACCTGGTCCGAGGTGCGCGAGGATTTTGAGAGCGCAACCGAGTTAGCGACCGAATCGTTAGGCTATCCCAAAGCCCATGCCGCAACTTTATATGGCCCGACCCCT
Organism: bacterium; assembly: GCA_965216315.1. Taxonomy (GTDB): domain Bacteria; phylum UBA10199; class UBA10199; order 2-02-FULL-50-16; family JAJFLM01; genus CBDCFN01. The sequence goes on from CBDCFN010000016.1 coordinate 673,537, forward strand.
TATTTTGAAACCTGTGATGGCCCCTTTGATCTGGCCGGTTTGAATACCGATGCCTATCTCGAGGACTTTGAAGACGGCCTGCTCAATACACCAGGCTTGGCGGCTAACGTCGGAAATATCGTTTCGCCGGGATCCAGTGCGGATTCTGTTGATAATGATGATGGCACCATCGACGGGAGCGGAAACGGCGGATACTCTTGGTTTTACGGGACAGGTACTGCAGGGATTGAGTTTACCTTTGATCCGATTGCCATCGGATGGACGCCGACTTATGCCGGGGTTGTATGGACTGATGGGGTAGATAGTATCAATGTCGAGTTCTTTTCCGATACGGGTTGCACGACTTCAATTGGCCTGATCGGTCCGGAAAATCATGCCGATGGTTCGTTTAATGGAGCGACGGCTGAGGACCGCTTCTACGGGATCGAAGACTCGGGGGGGATCGGCTGCATCCATGTCTGGGGCGGCAGCGGTGGTATTGAGGTCGATCATGTCCTCTATGGCCAAAGCAGTGGCGGAGCCGCGACTTGTAGCGTTTGTGGAGATTCCACTTGTGACGCTGATGAAGACGAATTCAACTGCGGTGATGACTGCGGGACCTGCGGCGATCTCTTTTGTGACCCGGATCTTCTAGAGGATGACATCAGTTGTTCGGTTGACTGTGCGGATTCCGGCGGCAACTGCGTCTCTACTTTAACGAATCCAGATGACGCGAACTTCGTCAGTTGGTGGGATGGCGATCTAACCGGATCCTCTATTGCGGTCGATCTGATCGGAGGCAATGACGGAACCTTGGTCAACGCCGCCACGACGGAGCCAGGCATTGTGGGCGATGCGTTTAGAACTTCGGACGAGTCGGCCATACGTATCGGCGATGATCCCAGCCTCACGGTTGGGTCGGCTATGACCGTTCAAGCGTGGGTCAAGTTGGACCCTGGCGGATCCGGTGTCATCTTCAGTGACCATTATGGGTGTGAACGGTACGAGTCCATTCATCTGAGCAGTTCTCAGTTCATCTTAAATTCGGCTAACAGCAGTAGTGCAACTTACAGGAAAACCCTGTCTTTTAGTCAGCCGCTCTCTGAGGATATTTGGCATCATGTGGTTGCCGTTTGGGACGGCACAACACCAGCGGCGGAGGAGATGCGCGTCTACATTGACGGGGAACTGGATGGCACGCTTTCCTTGCCCGGTTTCACGCCTTGGGATCCCGCCAATAACTATGCAATTGGTGGTTACAATACCGATGGGACATCCACTTGCACGGGACATGCTTTTTTAAGTGAATTTGAAGGCCTCATTGATGAGGTAGCAGTATTTAATCGGGTTTTGAGCGGTCCGGTTACGGACTGTGTAGCAGATGATCCCCCCGATCCTAATAACAGGACCGAGATCTGTAAGCTTTATTTCGCGGCGAGTACGGGGATATGCGCACCTGCTGATACTGATAACGATGGCGTTCCCGATACCGCTGATGCCTGTCCCAATACCCCTGCACTGGATCCAGTGAATGCAACCGGTTGTCCGGACGCCGCTTGTTTACCGATTACATTGGGCGGTGGCGGTGCTGACCTGACCCCAGCCTTTGTGGCTTGGTGGTCCGGTGACTCCGATGCAAGCGATTACGTTTCCGGTTACGATGGAACCTTCCAGGGGAATGCCTCATCCGATCCGAGTGGCTTTGTCGATGGGGCCTTCGATTTCGATGCGACGAGTTTGGATTCGGTAGACATGCCATTGCTGCCGGTCACCGATCTCTTGAAAACAAACTTTACCGTCAATTTCTGGGTCAATCCCGGCAGTACGGCGGATCGCCCGACCTGGGGTTTTACGGGGAGCGGCTCGAATAACAACCTAAACCCTTTTGCTAGCTATGATACCGGTGTCAGTTTCGGTGACGGGGCTGGGTCTCAGCTTATCTATCAAAGTAGCGAATATGACTTCGACGCCCCGGCCTCGACCTGGACTCATTACGCGATTGTCGACGATGGTACGAGTTATCGCATCTATCGTGATGGTGTGCTCCAATATAACGAAGCGATCACGACGGATCCTGGGGCGACGTCATCACGTAATTTCACGATCGGACAATCGGGCTTTATCAGCGGATTTGCGGATCACTTTACCGGTTTGATCGATGAGTTTCAGATCTTCAACCGGGCCTTAACGCCGAAAGAGTTGCGTGCCATCTACATGGCGGGGTCAGAAGGCGTGTGTAAAGCGGATGATGACTGGGATGGTATCCAGGACACGACAGACAACTGCCCCCTTGACTATAATCCTGGTCAAGAAGACGTCCTCGATTCAGACGGTGTCGGCGACGTCTGCGATAATTGTCCCAATGATCCCAACGGTCCGCTGCTGGGTCCCAATAATCAACTCGATACCGATGGGGATGGCCAGGGTGACGTCTGCGATTTAGATGACGATGGGGATGGTCTCTCGGATATCGACGAGGGGTCAGCGGGAACGGACCCGCTCAATCCCGATACGGATGGTGACGGCAGCATCGACGGCGACGAGGTCGCTAACGGCACGGATCCCCTCGATCCCGATACCGACAACGACGGGAGCCCGGACGGGTCGGACAGCGATCCGTTTAACCCGAACGTCTGTAGCGATGACGACGAGGATGGCTGTGAAGACTGCTCGAGCGGTACTTATGATCTGGCCAATGACGGGACCGATACCGACAGCGACACCATCTGCGATGTGAATGACAATTGCCCAACCGATGCCAATCCGGGGCAAGAAGATGAAGACACGCCTTTTGATGCTACGAGCGGTCTGCCTAGCACGGCCTTTTCAGATGATCGCCATTATGTCAACTCACCAAGTTACGCGGCAGACAAGGCATTTGACGGCAACGTGACATCGTCCGGTTTTGCCAGCGGCACCCCACCGAATCTTAGCGCTCAGCCGGTCATAGTGGATGTCGATTTTGGCGTAAATAATGAACGGCGTGTGGAGGCCTATGATTTCCTTAAGAGTAACGCGCAGTCATCATTTGGCGGCACCTTCTATCGTCCGCGTACTTGGAATATCTATGGCTGCGATGACGCCGCCTGCGCAAGCTCGACTCTACTTCATTCCGTCGCGGATGATCCATTTGCATTGGACGTGTTTCACTCATATACGTTCTCTAATCCGAACTCATATCGCTATTATCGGATTGAATTTTTCTATACGACGGACACGACGGGAGGCGGCTCATCGAGTCAGTGGGTTGCCCTGACCGAGGCGCGACTGAGAGCGACCGGCGACGGCGTTGGTGATGTCTGTGACAACTGCCCGAACGACGCAAACGGCCCATTGCTCGGCCCTAATGACCAGCTCGACACCGATAGCGACGGCGTTGGTGATGTCTGCGACAACTGCGTAAACGACGCAAACGGCCCGTTACTCGGACCTAATGATCAACTCGATACCGACGGCGATGGGGAGGGTGATGTCTGCGACCTGGACGACGATAATGACGGCCTCTCGGATGTCGACGAGGGGACGGCCGGCACGGATCCGCTCAATCCCGATACCGACGGCGACGGCAGAACGGACGGTGAAGAAGTCGCAAGCGGTACGAATCCACTTGACCCCGATACCGACGGTGACACCTTAAACGATAATGATGATAACTGCCCGCTCATTGCCAACCTTGCCCAGACAGATAGCGATCCCGGGGCTACGGATGTCACGACGGGCCTGCCAAATGGCCTTCTGGTCAGTGCGCCGCTCGGTCATTATAACGCTACCACTGTAGTCGAGAACCTTTTTGACACCGACAATCTGGGCACGGGCTGGGCCAACGACGCCTCGCCGCCTATATCGACAGGAGTCGCCCAGATCGATCTCGATTTTGGCTCCGGTAACGCACAAGTTATTGCAGGCTATGAGTTAGAAAAAAGCAACGTCATGAACGGCGGTTGGGGTTCAACGATTTATCGACCGAAGTCGTGGAGCCTCATTGCATCGAATAGTTCGGATTTTTCCAGTCCCGTTGTGCTTCATACGGTCACTGATCATCCCTTTCCTCAAACGACGAGCACAACACCGGCCGTCAACGCGTTTCATTTTACGAATAACGTGGCCTATCGTTATTATCGCCTTGAGATTACGGATGCCTACAATGCCAGTTGGGTTGCTCTAACCGGCGCGCGATTGCTAGGACAAGGCGATTGTCCCATCCCACTTGCGGGAGCCTTCTGTGGTGATATCTGTGATCCCGATGATGACAACGACGGTGTTTCCGATGTCGATGAGGGCGTATTAGGTAGCGACCCGTTCGACAATCTCAGTTGCGGCGACAGTGATGGGGATGCCTGCGATGACTGTTCTATTGGTGTTGATGGCGGCGGGCCGTTGCCCGATAATGATCCGGCGAATGACGGACCCGATGCCGATAGCGACGGCTTCTGTGACAGCTTTGATCAGTGTGACGACGATCCCTACAAGGCGGCGCCCGGAACCTGCGGCTGTGGTTTTCCGGATGAGGATCAAGATAGTGACACTACCTTAGATTGTCTCGATAATTGTCCTCACAATCCCATTTCGACGGGAGACACGGATGGCGACTGCTCGACGGCACTGCCCGGCATCAATTGTGGGGACGCCTGCGACAACTGCCCGAGTCTTTCCAACCCCGACCAGCTTGATAGCGAGATGTTCTTAAGCGTCAATAACCTTGCGACGGGGGGGACGGTTACCGCGAGCAGTAATTACAGTGGGGCACTGCCTGCAGAGGCCTTTGACGGGATCGCGGGAGCAAACGGTTGGGCCAATGCCGGGAATGATCTGCCGGCATGGATTCAATATAACTATACGCCCGGCAGCGGAAAAATCATTACCGCTTATAAAATTTACTCACCAACCAATATGCCGAGTTTCGGCAGTGCTATCTACCATCCCAACTCCTGGATCGTTTATGGCTGCTTTGCTCCGTGTACCGACTTAGTCAAGCTCCATGAAGTGACGGACGTGACCGTTACGCAGGATCAATTCGACCTCTTTACGATACCGTTTAATATCACGCCGTATGACTCCTATCGTTTTGAGTTCAGCGCCGGGAGTTTTGGTTCATCTCAATGGAAGATAGCGGGAGAAATAGAGCTGCTCGGTCCCGAGGGAGGAGATGGTATCGGCGATGTCTGTGATGTGGATGATGATAACGACACTGTCAATGACGTCGACGATAGTGATCCGCTTGACAACTTGGTATGCCGTGACCTCGATGCGGATACCTGCGACGATTGCTCGAGTGGTGTCGATGCGCCGGACAATGATGGCATCGACACCGACAACGATGGCCTTTGTGATTTAGGGGATGCGTGTCCGCTTGATCTCGACAATGACGTTGATGGCGATGGTGTTTGCGGGGAAGCCGACAATTGTCCGGAGGATGCCAATCCAGGACAAGAGGATACGGATGGCTGCACCCTGGGGACGGACCTGGCAGTCGGAGGCACGGCGCATGCGATCTGTACCGATGCCACTACCGGAGTTGTCTATGACAACTGCACCTATTCCGGCACAACTTATGCGGCGGATAAGGCGTTTGACAAGAATACCTCGACCACTTGGGCGAATAACTTCAGACTCCCTTCAACCCTCGAGTATGACTTTGTTGCACCCACTACCGTCGACACCTTCCGCTTTTTCCGCAGTAGCAGTGGCTTCAACAGTATCAACTATGCCCCGAATCGCTACCAAATCGAGGCCTGTACCGACGGATTGGATGCGGATGGCAGCCCGAATCCAGCCAATACGGACTGCAGCGAGAATCAATACTGGAGGATACTGTGGTCCTTTGATGACGGCAGCACCACTCCCGTGCAAAATACCTGGTATGAACGTTATTTCTATAACACGACGGCGTTTCAACGTTATCGCGTCAATGTCAGCCACACCTGGGGCACTCGAGCTTCCACTCCTATTGTCAACGGCTATTTGAATTTCCACGAGGTCGAGTACTCACTGTCTTGCGACGGCGGTGATGCCTGCGACGATGACGACGACAACGATGGTGTCCTCGATGTTGACGATACCGATCCCTTAGATCCTTTTATTTGCGAAGACACCGAGAATGGCGTCGGGGATGGTTGCGATGACTGCGCGGTCGGCACCGATCAACTGGGTCCGCTCGCCGATAATGACCCATTGAATGACGGACCGGATGCCGATAGCGACGGGATTTGCGATGCCGGTGACAACTGCCCGGCTCAAGCCAACTCTGATCAGCTTGATACCGATGGAGACGGCCTCGGTGACGCCTGTGAGACCGACGCCGACAACGATGGGGTTGCGGATGGCAGTGACCCGGCACCGTTGGATCCAACCATCTGCGGTTTAGATGTCGACGGCGATACCTGTGATGACTGCTCGATTGGCGTCGATGGGTTTGGACCTCTGCCGGATAACGATGCTTCTAATGACGGCACGGATACGGATGGCGATGGCCTCTGTGATGCGGGCGATCCAGATGACGATGATGATACCATTCCGGACGGCTCGGATAGTGACCCCTTGAATCCGAATATTTGTCAGGATCTGGATGGCGATAGCTGTGACGATTGTGCGGTGACGGGCGGACCTCCGGATATCTCTAACGATGGAACGGATACGGATGGCGATGGTCTGTGTGACGCCGGCGATCCGGATGACGATGAGGACGGCGATCCGGATACGAGCGACTGTGCTCCTTTAGATCCCGCAATTTATACAGGTCAGACGGAGCTCGGCTGCAACGGCATCGACGAAAACTGTAATGGGATGGCCGATGACACGACCGTCGATGCGGACGGCGATAGCGTGGCCTGTGCGACGGATTCCGATGACGGCAACGGCAACGTCTGTGGTCTCGATGTCGATGCCGATACGTGTGACGATTGTACGAGCGGGACCAATGATCCGGCCAATGACGGCCCTGACTTCGATGGAGACGGACTTTGTGATGCGGGTGATACAGATGATGATCAGGATGGCGATCCCGATGTCAGTGACTGTGCGCCCCAGGATCCCTTAATCTTCACCGGCCAGGTTGAACTTGGTTGTAACGGCATCGACGAAAATTGTAACGGAATGGCCGATGACACGACCGTCGATGCGGACGGCGATAGCGTGGCCTGTGCGTCGGATTCTGACGACGGCAACGCCAACGTCTGTGGGCTGGATGCTGATAGCGATACCTGCGACGATTGTACGAGCGGGACCAATGATCCGCTTAACGACGGGATAGATACGGATGGCGATGGGTTCTGCAATGCGGGCGATCTGGACGATGATGCCGACGGGGATCCGGATACCACCGACTGTGCGCCCTTGGATCCGTTAATCTACACCGGACAAGTCGAGATTGGTTGCAACGGCATCGATGAAAACTGCAACGGCATGACTGACGATACCCTCGTCGATGCGGATGGTGACGGTGTGGCCTGTTCCGCGGACTCCGATGATGGCAACAGCAACGTCTGCGGATTCGATGCCGATGCCGATACCTGTGACGATTGCACAAGCGGGACCAATGATCCGGCCAATGACGGCCCTGACTTCGATGGAGACGGACTCTGTGATGCTGGCGATCCGGATGATGATGATGATACGGTGCTCGACGGCGATGACAACTTTCCACTCGATCCGTTCCAATGTCGTGATGTCGATCTTGACACCTGTGATGACTGCTCGAGCGGTACGGATGATGTGGCCAATGATGGTCCCGATGCAGATAGTGATGGGACCTGTGATGCGGGTGATCTTTGCCCGGCCGATCCGCTCAAAATTGATCCGGGAACGTGCGGCTGCGGTGTTGTCGATGGATCGGATGGCGACGGTGATGGCGAGATTTGCGATACCGACTGTGACGACGCAGACCCCAATAATTATAACGGCAATACCGAAATCTGTGATGGCGCCGATAACAACTGTGATAGTAGCGTCGACGAGCTCTGGCCGACACTAGGGAATGCGTGTGACGGTGTTGGTGAATGCGGTGCGGGCGTTATTGAGTGTGCGACGGATACGACAACGCAATGTTCCACGGATCCCGGCGGGTCGGCCGATGAGAGTCAACCTGAGACCTGCGACGGACTGGACAATGATTGTAACGGTTTCACCGACGAGCACGGCCAACAGACCTGCTATGCCGACGTCGATACTGATACCTTCGGTGATCCTTTAGCCCCGGCAAACTTCTGTTCAGATACTCCTGATTTTACCCAATATAATATCGGTGGAGCCGTCGGCAGTATTGATCAATCGACTCCGGGTACCATGGAAGTGTGCGGGACCGGCACGATGGGATTCCCCGGTAATTTCTCGGAATCGCTTGTCTTGGCTGCAGTCCCGATGACGGGAAATTTTGATGTCTCCGTGCGCGCCGCGAACTTTACGGCTAATGGGGGGACAGGACCTTTCCCGCATCAAGCCCTGATGGTCTATGAAGATCCCCTGGTTACGCGGGCGCGGAGTATTTCATTATTGAGGGCTTCATGGTCGAACGTGACGGTAGCTGTCGTCCGGCCGGTCACGAACGCAGCTAATTTTAGTTATGCTTTGAATTCGTCTCCGGATGCCAGTTTACCGCGTTACTGGAGAATACAACGGCTGGGAGATGACTTTAATCTCTTTACGTCGCTCGATGGATTGAGCTGGACGCTGGAACACACCGAAACGCTGGCCCTCAATTCTACGGTGTATGTCGGTGTTCATTCGGCGGGGGGCGACGGATCTGCCGATTGCGTGACGGTTGATACGATGCAAGGGTTCCCTCTGCAGGGTACGGAGTCCTGTCCAAGCGGCTTTGTCAGCGATAATACCGATTGCGATGACGGCGATGCGAATAATTTCCCGGGTAATCCGGAGATCTGTGACGGTGCCGACAATGACTGCGATACCGTAGCGGATAACGGCACCCTCGATACCGATAGCGACGGGACCTGCGATGATATCGATTCGGACCAGGATAACGACGGTATTGCTAATGTTTCCGATCCTGCGCCTCTTGATCCCGATATCTGTGGTGATAGTGACCTTGATACGTGTGACGACTGCGTAATCGGAACAGATGATTTTGGACCGTCTTCCGATAGTACACCGGGTAATGATGGGACGGATACGGATGCCGATGGTCTGTGCGATGCCGGTGATAGCGACATTGACAACGACGGTATTGCCAATGCTTCTGATCCGGCGCCGCTTGACCCGGATATCTGCGGCGACAGCGATCTTGATACTTGCGACGACTGTGCCGTTGGAACCGACGATTTTGGACCCGCCTCCGACAGTGATCCGGCGAACGACGGCCTCGATACCGATGGCGATGGTATTTGTGACTTAGGTGACGCCTGTCCTAGTGATGCAAATAAGACAGTTCCCGGCGTTTGTGGTTGTGGTGTTGCGGATATCGATACAGACAGCGACGGCACCTTAGATTGCAACGATAACTGTCCCGCCGATCCGGCCAAGACCGAACCGGGCCAGTGTGGTTGTGGTAATGCGGATACGGACAGCGATGGTGACGGCACGGCGGACTGCAATGATAACTGTCCCGCCGATCCGGGTAAAACCGATCCGGGAGTTTGCGGCTGTGGTGTTCCGGATGACGACACGGATGGCGATGGAACGCTCGATTGTAACGACAATTGCCCGGCAGATCCCGCCAAGACGGAACCCGGTCAATGTGGTTGCGGTAATGCGGATACCGATTCTGATTCGGATGGTACGGCTGATTGTAATGACTTGTGTCCCGCGGATCCTGCTAAGATTGATCCTGGTGTCTGTGGCTGCGGCATTCCCGATACCGATTCCGATGGCGATACTGTTTATGACTGCAATGATGTTTGTCCGGGTTTTGACGATAATCTAGATTCAGACAGTGATGGCATTGCCGATGGCTGTGATGCGTGCCCGAATGATCCCGATAATGATGTAGACAGTGATACCGTCTGTGGTGACCTCGACAATTGCCCCGACGATGCGAATTTAGGCCAAGAAGATTTTGATGGTGATACCCTAGGCGACGCCTGTGATCCCGATGATGACAACGATGGCATTGATGATCCATTTGATGGGGATCCATTAGACGGCACGGTATGCACGGATAGCGACGGCGATACCTGTGATGACTGCAACAGCGGAACCTTCGATCCGAGCAATGACGGCATCGATACTGACGCCGATGGGCTGTGTGATTTATCAGATAATTGCAGCTCTGATGTGAACCCCATGCAGCTCAATGGCTATTGGGATTTTGAAGGCGATTTTATCGATAGTTCAGGAAGTGGACATGACGGCACTAACTTCGGCGCCACGCTCATCAACGATGGTAGCGGCCCGAGCGGTGAATTTGCGCGCTTTGATGGGAACGACTACGTCACGATGGATAGTCTGATGAGCAATCTTCAGAATGGAGAACGTGTCGTTATCTCTTTGCAATTCAGAACAAATCAAACGTTCAAAGGTATTTTGGGTTTTTATGAACCGATTGGTGCACCCGGTACTGGCAATGGCCTTATCATCGCACTAGCAACTGATGGAAGGCTCCGGCTCTTCACGGAGCCCAGTGGTGAAGTCATCTATGGCAGCCTGAGTTATGCGGATAATGAGTGGCATCAGCTCCATGTTGTGATTGCCTCTGATGGCGCCGCCTCGGTCGAAGTTGACGGCGTCGATCTAGGAACGCAGTCGCTGACGCCATTGCAGTACAATAACTGGACGCGTGCCGTCGTCGGTCAGGACTGGGATGGTGCGACACCTTCCGACTTCTATGTTGGTGATCTCGACGAAGTGCGCGTCAGTTCAGGCCAGCTGGATACGGACCTGGATGGTCAAGGTGATGCTTGCGATGGTTGTCCGGCCGATCCGGCGAAGACCGAGCCGGGAGTCTGCGGTTGTGGCGTCGCGGATACGGACAGCGATTCCGATGGTACGGCGGATTGTAACGACAACTGTCCCGCCGATCCGGCCAAGACCGAACCGGGTGTCTGCGGTTGTGGCGTCGCGGATACGGACAGCGATTCCGATGGTACGGCGGATTGCAATGACAACTGTCCGGCCGATCCGGCGAAGACCGAGCCGGGTGTCTGCGGTTGTGGAGTCGCGGATACGGACAGCGATTCCGATGGTACGGCGGATTGTAACGACAACTGTCCGGCCGATCCTGCCAAGACGGATCCGGGCGTCTGTGGTTGCGGTGTGAGTGATGTTGATAGTGACGGCGATGGCACGGCCGATTGTGATGATAATTGTCCGGCCGATCCGGCGAAGACCGAGCCGGGTGTCTGTGGCTGCGGAGTCGCGGACACCGATTCGGACTCCGACGGCACACCTGATTGTAACGACAACTGTCCCGCCGATCCGGCCAAGACCGAACCGGGTGTCTGCGGTTGTGGCGTCGCGGATACGGACAGCGATTCCGATGGTACGGCGGATTGCAATGACAACTGTCCGGCCGATCCGGCGAAGACCGAGCCGGGTGTCTGCGGTTGTGGAGTCGCGGATACGGACAGCGATTCCGATGGTACGGCGGATTGTAACGACAACTGTCCGGCCGATCCTGCCAAGACCGAGCCGGGAGTTTGCGGCTGTGGAGTCGCGGATACCGATTCGGACTCCGACGGCACACCTGATTGTAACGACAACTGTCCCGCCGATCCGGCCAAGACCGAACCGGGTGTCTGCGGTTGTGGCGTCGCGGATACGGACAGCGATTCCGATGGTACGGCGGATTGCAATGACAACTGTCCGGCCGATCCGGCGAAGACCGAGCCGGGTGTCTGCGGTTGTGGCGTCGCGGATACCGATTCGGACTCCGACGGCACACCGGACTGCAATGATAATTGTCCGGCCGATCCGGCGAAGACCGAGCCGGGAGTCTGCGGCTGTGGCGTCGCGGACACCGATTCGGACTCCGACGGCACACCTGATTGTAACGACAACTGTCCCGCCGATCCGGCGAAGACCGAGCCGGGAGTTTGCGGCTGTGGAGTCGCGGATACCGATTCGGACTCCGACGGCACACCTGATTGTAACGACAACTGTCCCGCCGATCCGGCCAAGACCGAACCGGGTGTCTGCGGTTGTGGCGTCGCGGATACGGACAGCGATTCCGATGGTACGGCGGATTGCAATGACAACTGTCCGGCCGATCCGGCGAAGACCGAGCCGGGTGTCTGCGGTTGTGGCGTCGCGGATACCGATTCGGACTCCGACGGCACACCGGACTGCAATGATAATTGTCCGGCCGATCCGGCGAAGACCGAGCCGGGAGTCTGCGGCTGTGGCGTCGCGGATACCGATTCAGACTCCGACGGCACACCTGATTGTAACGACAACTGTCCCGCCGATCCGGCCAAGACCGAACCGGGTGTCTGCGGCTGCGGTGTGAGTGATGTTGATAGTGACGGCGATGGCACGGCCGATTGTGATGATAATTGTCCCGCCGATCCGGCCAAAACCGAACCGGGTGTCTGCGGTTGTGGCGTCGCGGATACCGATTCGGACTCCGACGGCACACCTGATTGTAACGATAATTGTCCCGCCGACCCGGGCAAGACCGAGCCGGGAGTCTGCGGCTGTGGAGTCGCGGATACCGATTCGGACTCCGACGGCACACCTGATTGTAACGACAACTGTCCCGCCGATCCGGCCAAAACCGAACCGGGTGTCTGTGGCTGCGGCGTCGCGGATACCGATTCGGACTCCGACGGCACACCTGATTGTAACGATAATTGTCCCGCCGACCCGGGCAAGACCGAACCGGGTGTCTGTGGCTGCGGTGTGAGTGATGTTGATAGTGACGGCGATGGCACGGCCGATTGTGATGATAATTGTCCCGCCGATCCGGCCAAAACCGAACCGGGTGTCTGCGGTTGTGGCGTCGCGGATACCGATTCAGACTCCGACGGCACACCTGATTGTAACGACAACTGTCCCGCCGATCCGGCCAAAACCGAACCGGGAGTCTGCGGTTGTGGAGTCGCGGATACGGACAGCGATTCCGATGGTACGGCGGATTGCAATGACAACTGTCCGGCCGATCCGGCGAAGACCGATCCCGGTGTCTGCGGTTGTGGCGTCGCGGATACCGATTCGGACTCCGACGGCACACCTGATTGTAACGATAATTGTCCGGCCGATCCGGCGAAGACCGATCCGGGTGTCTGCGGTTGTGGCGTCGCGGATACCGATTCGGACTCCGACGGCACACCTGATTGTAACGATAATTGTCCCGCCGACCCGGGCAAGACCGAACCGGGTGTCTGTGGCTGCGGAGTCGCGGACACCGATTCGGACTCCGACGGCACACCTGATTGTAACGACAACTGTCCCGCCGATCCGGCGAAGACGGAACCGGGTGATTGTGGTTGCGGCATCGCGGATACCGACACGGATGGCGATGGCACCGCGGATTGCAACGATGGTTGTGTCAATGATCCGAATAAGACCGCGCCCGGCGTCTGCGGTTGTGGCACCCCGGATGACGACACGGACGGTGACGGTACCTTAGATTGTAATGACAACTGCCCAGCCGATCCGGCGAAGACCGAGCCGGGTGTCTGCGGTTGCGGCGTGGCGGATACGGATTCCGATAGTGATGGCACATCTGATTGTAACGACAACTGCCCAGCCGATCCGAACAAGACGGAGCCGGGAGCCTGTGGCTGCGGCGTGGCGGACACGGATTCCGATAGTGATGGCACACCTGATTGTAACGATAATTGTCCCGCCGATCCGGCGAAGACGGATCCGGGCGTCTGCGGCTGCGGAACGCCTGATGACGACACGGACGGTGACGGTACCTTAGATTGTAATGATAATTGTCCGGCAGATCCGAATAAAACGGAGCCAGGAGCATGTGGTTGTGGCGTGGCGGATACCGATACGGATGGTGACGGCACAGCCGACTGCAATGATAATTGCCCTGCTGATCCGGGTAAGACCGAACCGGGCGTGTGCGGCTGCGGAACGCCTGATGACGACACGGACGGCGACGGCACCCTCGATTGTAATGATAATTGTCCCGCCGATCCGGCGAAGACCGAGCCGGGTGTCTGCGGTTGTGGCGTCGCGGATACGGACAGCGATTCCGATGGTACGGCGGATTGCAATGACAACTGTCCGGCCGATCCGGCGAAGACCGAGCCGGGTGTCTGCGGTTGTGGCGTCGCGGATACCGATTCGGACTCCGACGGCACACCTGATTGTAACGATAATTGTCCCGCCGACCCGGGCAAGACCGAGCCGGGTGTCTGCGGTTGTGGCGTCGCGGATACCGATTCGGACTCCGACGGCACACCGGACTGCAATGATAATTGTCCGGCCGATCCGGCGAAGACCGAGCCGGGAGTCTGCGGCTGTGGAGTCGCGGATACGGACAGCGATTCCGATGGTACGGCGGATTGCAATGACAACTGTCCCGCCGACCCGGGCAAGACCGAACCGGGTGTCTGTGGCTGCGGAGTCGCGGACACCGATTCGGACTCCGACGGCACACCTGATTGTAACGACAACTGTCCCGCCGATCCGGCGAAGACCGAGCCGGGAGTCTGCGGTTGTGGCGTCGCGGATACGGACAGCGATTCCGACGGCACACCGGATTGCAATGATAATTGTCCGGCCGATCCTGCCAAGACGGATCCGGGCGTCTGTGGTTGCGGTGTGAGTGATGTTGATAGTGACGGCGATGGCACGGCCGATTGTGATGATAATTGTCCGGCCGATCCGGCGAAGACCGAGCCGGGAGTCTGCGGCTGTGGAGTCGCGGATACGGACAGCGATTCCGATGGTACGGCGGATTGCAATGACAACTGTCCCGCCGACCCGGGCAAGACCGAACCGGGTGTCTGTGGCTGCGGAGTCGCGGACACCGATTCGGACTCCGACGGCACACCTGATTGTAACGACAACTGTCCCGCCGATCCGGCCAAGACCGAACCGGGTGTCTGCGGTTGTGGCGTCGCGGATACGGACAGCGATTCCGATGGTACGGCGGATTGCAATGACAACTGTCCGGCCGATCCGGCGAAGACCGAGCCGGGTGTCTGCGGTTGTGGAGTCGCGGATACGGACAGCGATTCCGATGGTACGGCGGATTGTAACGACAACTGTCCGGCCGATCCTGCCAAGACGGATCCGGGCGTCTGTGGTTGCGGCATAGCAGATACCGATTCAGACTCTGATGGAACCCCGGATTGTAACGACAACTGTCCCGCCGACCCGGGCAAGACCGAACCGGGTGTCTGTGGCTGCGGAGTCGCGGACACCGATTCGGACTCCGACGGCACACCTGATTGTAACGACAACTGTCCCGCCGATCCTGCCAAGACCGAACCGGGTGTCTGCGGTTGTGGCGTCGCGGATACGGACAGCGATTCCGACGGAACACCGGACTGCAATGATAATTGTCCGGCCGATCCTGCCAAGACCGAGCCGGGAGTTTGCGGCTGTGGAGTCGCGGATACCGATTCGGACTCCGACGGCACACCTGATTGTAACGACAACTGTCCCGCCGATCCGGCGAAGACCGAGCCGGGAGTTTGCGGCTGTGGAGTCGCGGATACCGATTCGGACTCCGACGGCACACCTGATTGTAACGACAACTGTCCCGCCGATCCGGCCAAGACCGAACCGGGTGTCTGCGGTTGTGGCGTCGCGGATACGGACAGCGATTCCGATGGTACGGCGGATTGCAATGACAACTGTCCGGCCGATCCGGCGAAGACCGAGCCGGGTGTCTGCGGTTGTGGCGTCGCGGATACCGATTCGGACTCCGACGGCACACCGGACTGCAATGATAATTGTCCGGCCGATCCGGCGAAGACCGAGCCGGGAGTCTGCGGCTGTGGCGTCGCGGACACCGATTCGGACTCCGACGGCACACCTGATTGTAACGACAACTGTCCCGCCGATCCGGCGAAGACCGAGCCGGGAGTTTGCGGCTGTGGAGTCGCGGATACCGATTCGGACTCCGACGGCACACCTGATTGTAACGACAACTGTCCCGCCGATCCGGCCAAGACCGAACCGGGTGTCTGCGGTTGTGGCGTCGCGGATACGGACAGCGATTCCGATGGTACGGCGGATTGCAATGACAACTGTCCGGCCGATCCGGCGAAGACCGAGCCGGGTGTCTGCGGTTGTGGCGTCGCGGATACCGATTCGGACTCCGACGGCACACCGGACTGCAATGATAATTGTCCGGCCGATCCGGCGAAGACCGAGCCGGGAGTCTGCGGCTGTGGCGTCGCGGATACCGATTCAGACTCCGACGGCACACCTGATTGTAACGACAACTGTCCCGCCGATCCGGCCAAGACCGAACCGGGTGTCTGCGGTTGTGGCGTCGCGGATACGGACAGCGATTCCGATGGTACGGCGGATTGCAATGACAACTGTCCGGCCGATCCGGCGAAGACCGAGCCGGGTGTCTGCGGTTGTGGCGTCGCGGATACCGATTCGGACTCCGACGGCACACCTGATTGTAACGATAATTGTCCCGCCGACCCGGGCAAGACCGAGCCGGGTGTCTGCGGTTGTGGCGTCGCGGATACCGATTCGGACTCCGACGGCACACCGGACTGCAATGATAATTGTCCGGCCGATCCGGCGAAGACCGAGCCGGGAGTCTGCGGCTGTGGCGTCGCGGATACCGATTCAGACTCCGACGGCACACCTGATTGTAACGATAATTGTCCCGCCGACCCGGGCAAGACCGAACCGGGTGTCTGTGGCTGCGGTGTGAGTGATGTTGATAGTGACGGCGATGGCACGGCCGATTGTGATGATAATTGTCCCGCCGATCCGGCCAAAACCGAACCGGGTGTCTGCGGTTGTGGCGTCGCGGATACCGATTCAGACTCCGACGGCACACCTGATTGTAACGATAATTGTCCCGCCGACCCGGGCAAGACCGAACCGGGAGTCTGCGGTTGTGGAGTCGCGGATACGGACAGCGATTCCGATGGTACGGCGGATTGCAATGACAACTGTCCGGCCGATCCTGCCAAGACGGATCCGGGCGTCTGTGGTTGCGGCATAGCAGATACCGATTCAGACTCTGATGGAACCCCGGATTGTAACGACAACTGTCCCGCCGACCCGGGCAAGACCGAACCGGGTGTCTGTGGCTGCGGTGTGAGTGATGTTGATAGTGACGGCGATGGCACGGCCGATTGCAATGACAACTGTCCCGCCGATCCGGCCAAAACCGAACCGGGTGTCTGCGGTTGTGGCGTCGCGGATACGGACAGCGATTCCGATGGTACGGCGGATTGCAATGACAACTGTCCGGCCGATCCTGCCAAGACCGAACCGGGTGTCTGCGGTTGTGGCGTCGCGGATACGGACAGCGATTCCGACGGAACACCGGACTGCAATGATAATTGTCCGGCCGATCCTGCCAAGACCGAGCCGGGAGTTTGCGGCTGTGGAGTCGCGGATACCGATTCGGACTCCGACGGCACACCTGATTGTAACGACAACTGTCCCGCCGATCCGGCGAAGACCGAGCCGGGAGTTTGCGGCTGTGGAGTCGCGGATACGGACAGCGATTCCGATGGTACGGCGGATTGCAATGACAACTGTCCCGCCGATCCGGCCAAAACCGAACCGGGTGTCTGCGGTTGTGGCGTCGCGGATACGGACAGCGATTCCGACGGAACACCGGATTGCAACGACAACTGTCCCGCGGATCCGGCGAAGACCGAACCCGGCGTCTGTGGCTGCGGTGTCAGTGATGTCGACACCGATGGGGATGGCTCCGCTGATTGCAATGATTGCGATGATTCCAATCCGGATGTCTATCCCGGTAATACTGAGAGTTGCGATGGCATCGATAATGATTGTGACGGCGATAGCGACGAAGACTTTACCGATCTCGGTGATGCGTGCTCAGCGGGCGTTGGTGAATGTCTGAATGTGGGAATAATCGTCTGTACAGCGGATGGCAATGGCACTGAGTGTAATGCGGTCGCCGGAACACCGCCAGAACCCATCGAGGTCAGTTGTGCTGACGGCCTCGACAATGACTGTGATGCGGCCGTGGATAGTTTAGATAGCGATTGCGATCCAGGTGGAGTTTCTGTCTCCGATTGTCTGGCCGCAATTGATGACGCCACGTGGAAGAATTTCGGTTCTGAAAATGCAGCCATTCATGTTTGTGAAAATATGATTAACCATTATAATGACGGTAACTGTGGTGGTACTTTAGGAAACCTGACCGCGTTATATAATATCGGCAGAAAACAAATTCAGTCCGGTCAACAGCAGTATACGGATACGTTGGATAGTATCGGAGTGCATGTCAATAGCACCATATGTCAATGAAAGGAGGCGAGACCATGAGTGTTGTAGGTAGGTTCATCGTATTAATCAGTATGATATTTTTTCTTGCGGCAGGGCCTGTCTATGCGGATGAAGATGCAGTTATCGCTACGGTCAATGCAGAATATGATGCTGGAAATATTGAGACGCGAACTGTACGCGACAATATGATATTGATGCTGAATGATGCCAAGTATGCGGCTGATGTTGACGAACATATCGCGTTGGTTGACGCATTTCGTATCATGGTCTCGTCTTTTTCAGGAGATACGGTAACTACTGACGCGGCAACTCGCATACTTGCCGCAGCATCGAATCTTTAATCTTTATGGAATGCGTCGGACTTCCCCAACGCGGTAATCGATTGCCCGACCGCTGGTCCAGGCCTCGCGATTGCCCGTGCGTTGATATTCCAATGTCGAAGAGACCAGTGCTTCCATGAAATTAACGACACCCGCGCGGCCCGTATCTGCGACCGTTCCGGTGTTGTCACTGCCGGACGGGCCTGAGTTAAGGATACCGGCGCGGAAGACCCAGTGACCACCGCCCTCGGCGGGGATGATCAGCCACCAGCCGGTGTTATCGAGGAAGTCGTCGAGGCCCGGAGAAGCCTCGAGACGCCAGGCCGAGAGACGGCCGACCGTGTTGACGGTTTCGGCGCTGGGTATGCTGCTGATGAGATAATCAAGAGCCAGTCCGCCAGGCAGAGAAATTGTTGAACTTGTGTAGGCACGTGCCGGATCAACGGTGCCGCTACTCAGTGTTGGTGAAGGCACATTATCGGCACGGCTGAAGTTGCCCGCGTCGAGTCGATCATAGTCTTCAGCATGATGGATCGTGTCGATGAAGCGGTCGATATCAACTGTGGTGTCGCTTCCATTCCACTCGAGCGTTTCCGGGACGTAATAAATGTTGAGCGAATCGACCGTATCACCCTGGCGGCGACTATCCTGAGAGATATTCGGATGAAAACGGTCGTCTTCGAAGACCAACACATCACCGAAATGATTGCTGCCGCGCATTTCAGTTGAACGGTTCTTGATGTGTTCGATAGTCAATAAATAGCGTTCCGTTGCTGATCCAAAGTCGGAGGCGATATCGCTCATCACGCTCGGCGGATTCAGCATGGTGGTGGCGAGGGCCATAAAGGCATCGGCACTGAGTTGAGTGTCCAGTCCGGAACTGGTGCGGAGTTCCTCGATGGGAATTTCCCGCGCCCGCATCCAGCGATTGAAGTCAGCTTCCGGGACCCCTAATCGATCCACTAAGTACGGTCGGACATCACCTTCTTGAGCGGTTTCACCGATCGTCAAGATGGGCAGTTCCGTGGTTTCGCTGACGCCCATGGTCAAGAAGTCGACACGGCGGACGGTACTTGTTTCGGTTGAGCTTGTTGAATCATAAGGTAGCTCCGTGCGAATGTCGCGTGCTGTTGCACCCGGCGTGCGAATCAGAGCAAGGATATTTCCGGCCGTGACGGCGTAACGATTGGTCGAGTGGCGGGTGACACTGCTTTGCGGTGGTTCAAGGGCGCGTAGTGATCCGTTTAAGAAGCCTTCCCAGGTAATGCTTGGTTCCGTGCTGATGCGAGTCCGCGGAAAAGGGAGCTCATGGTCGGGTCCGTTAAAATCGGAATGTTCGTCAAAGACGACGAGGGTTCCATTGTCGACCGCTGCCCCCGTATCCGGGTCAATCGCGCCGGTGACCGGGATGAGACGGACGGTTCGGGTGTAAGCCTCCATGTCGTTGTCTTCGCTCGGTGTCATGTGAAAATGAATAATGCGGATATTGCCTTCGGTGCGTGTCGAGGTCGTGATTGTATAATCATAGTCGTTTAAGAGCTCACCTGTTGATGAAGAACCCGTTACGTTGACGTCATCCGTCCAGTGATCCCATGTGCCCATATTGGCAACATTGGTGAGAACCGCTTCGACCTCGGCTGGTGTTGCCGGCAGAATGGAGAGAAGCTGCATATCGCTACCGTCACCTTCCGACACGCTGTGATAATCATCGTTGCGGAAGATATGGCCATGGACGGGAAGTTGATTCCCTGAGTGGGTCAAGAGGTTGCCAAGGCTGCGCCGTACATTCGCGAGTGCGATTAATCCGCGGAGATCAAACTGGCGATGGGTTCCTCGCTCGGCCGTGGGGACGTTAAAGTAAGAATAGAGGAAGCTTTGTAAGTCGTCTTCTGAGTAGTGACTGCTGATCGCGGCGTCGCTGCGGACGGTACTGATAACTTCCGGGACTTCAATGCGCAGATCACGCAGGATGGCATCGACATCGCTCCGGGGAATGCCTAAGGCCTCTTGCAGGATGCCAGGGACTTCCGAATGAATGGCCGGCGTTCCGCCTTCTTCGGCGGTTTGCGTAAAATATAAGGTAGGCGTTCCGGTTTGCTGATCCGACCAGACAACGGCCGGGCAGTCACTGGCGGTACAAACCGGAGGCGCGGGGAGGGCGCGTCGCACATCCAGTACCCCCTCCAAGGCCGTGCTCAGATTACCGAGCAGGTTGGCATCGGCAGTTAGGGTCACGTCTAGGGGCCCCGTCATATTGACGAAGATGTCGCCGCTTCCTGGCGGAATCGAGCGGCCCGTTGCGCGCTGGACGTTGGCGTGGGCTTCAGAGAGCCGCATCATATGAGTTTGTCCCTCGAGATCGCTTTGATATGTCGTCCACCGAGCACGATCCCAAGTAAAGAACTCCTCAAAGGTCGCCGGCGGAGTCGGCAGCGTCGGGGTCGGCGGTGTCGCCGTAAACCGGACTTCGTTGGTTGTTGGGTTAAAATGGACCTGGAGTCCGGGAATATGGGCCAGGGTGTCCAGGTTGGTCAGGTCGAGTTGCAGGGGCTGGCGGACATGACCGTCTACTTCAGAGTTAACGTTTAAGTCGCTGACATTGATAGTGATTTCTCCGTCGGGTGAAATCGAGCCGGTCACGCCGGCCGAGCTTTCGCTGCTGCCCGTAATGACGATCGTGTCGTCGGCCTCACCGACCGAGAAGGTCAGGCGGACCTGGCGTGGATCTCCATCGGGTCCCGGCAGCGTTTCAAATTGGATCCCATCCGTTGGGTTGGCCGAAACACTCACCTGCTGGCCTTGGGGGTCCTGGTGAAAGTTAATATTGAGATCCGAGAACTCGCCTTCGTCGCCTTCAAAACCGGCAATCTCGAGGCTGGGGATGAAAATTTCCGGCGTGTCATCGCCGCTGCCAACGCTCGGAAGATTCCAGGTGCTGCTGATACTCGGATTGCTCGGGTCTCTCATGTCGACATCGATTTCACCGCGAAAGCCGCGGATTGGAATATTAAGGCGTGCGCCGGTTCCGACCGTAATCCCTTTGACTTCGAAGCCTTCGGTAATGCTACCACTCAAAACCGTTTCGGGGACATCGAGCTCAAAGTGGGCGCGGCCATCACGCATGTTGCCGCTGACGTTATAGGCCGTTGTCATGTTGACGGTTCCGGAACCGATGACGTCGCCGTCGGCGTTGCGCGCGGTAACGGTCAAGTCGCCCGTTAAGGTGTAAGGATCGCTCGGAGTGCGCAGTCGCATATTGGGACGCGCCAGATCAGAAATATCTAAAGAAGCCCGCACTTCTCCGGTCGGAGTGAGGTGACCCGTGATTTCATAGGTGATGCCGTCCTGGGTATGGCTAAAGTTGACATCAAAGCCTTCGGGAGGCCGGACGCGTATGCTCATCTCGGCATTGTGGCCATCGATACGAACGCGACCGCGTGAGCTGCCACTGCCCGCATCAATGTCGATCGTTCCACCGGCGACATCAATCGTCTGATCACTTAATGGAATGCGGACGTGATACTCCGCCTCCGGGCTATCCGTCTGTATTCCCGTGATCTCGGCACTGGCGCGGGCAGTCAGCAAGGTCGTGCCGTCACTGACGACACGCATGACACTTTGCATGGGGAATGAAATCGAATCGACTTCCGTAAAATTATAGTAAGAGCGTCCCGCGCAGACACACATCTCATCAGCACTGGCATCCTCCATGACGTGAATGCTGTCAGGATCGATCTGAATTTCCGAGACATCAACGCGGGTTTGTGAAACACCACTGACACCTAAACGGTCACTTAGGTTGGTAACGCCGATGAAATCACCGGCGGCACTGAGTAGCGCGCCCATGTGGTTATTGACGTGGGCTTGAATACGTAGCTGGCCGGCTTCGTTGTCGGAGATTTCCAGGGTTCCACCGCTCATCAAGGTGTTGGTGCTGCCGCCACTGATTTGGCGGACCGTTCCGCCTCGTAGTTCAAGGCGAATACCTCCGACTTGGGGCATCCAGTTGACGGGCGGGGCGTCTTCCGGGGCATCCGGAGCCGCTGACGTATTAATAAGTTCGACCGTTCCGACAAGCTGGCCGGTGAGCTCAAACGTACCTTGTGGGGTCGTGACGCGCAGGCCGTTGACCTGCGTGTTCACGCGGGCGGTTGCACAAAGGCCGAACTCAAGTCCGTCGCGGTCGCTGGTAATATTGATTCCTGGCGGTAGGACGTCGCCGTTAAACTCAGCCGTTGCGGCATCCCCAAACGTGCCTTCAGGGGCGTTGATCGCAATATCATCCCATTGACCAATGATCGCACCGCTGATGCTATTGATGCTGAGCTCGCGCCAACTATAACCCTCGTCGTTGGAGAAGTCGTGAATGCTGAGGTTGCTACGAAAATCTATATTCTGGTCATTGCCATCGACGTTGCCTTCGACGTGCGCGGTAAGCGGGATTTCTGCATCCATACGATCTTCCTGGATCGTAAAGGTTCCGTCCGTAATTGAGATTGAGGCATCAGAACTGATCGCAAGGGTGCGCTCATCCGAGGGGCTGACGGTGCCGGCCAGATCATCGACGTTGATTGTGCCGTTAATCGTGCCGGAGAGTTGGTCAACGCCAAGCGGCGAATCGGGATTGATAGAAATGTTAGGATCCAACACAATGCGTACGTCTTCGAGGCCGAGATAACCGCGATCGATCGCAACCGGGACGGGCGTCGGGTAGGCCCCGGTCGGCAGGGCAAAGCGACCGCCCATCTCGATCGTGATTGCCGTATCGTCGGCGACGACATCGAGATGACCGCGTTGTTCACCGCCGAAAGTCATGCCATCGACGGTGACGGGATCCATGTCGAGGTTCATGCTCGCGTGCAGCTCACCGCTGACTTCGACGGCACGCGGGTTGTCGGGGTCGTTGCCCGTATAATTGATTGAAAAATGTTCGGCACTCAGGGCGAGGTGATTGGCGCCATGCTCTTCAGCGCCGCGGCGAATACGCAAGGCAGGGAAATCCAGTCCTGAAATGACCGGGACGACAATGTCGCCATTGACGGTCATTTGCCCGTTGAGCGACACATGCGCCATTAAGTCTTCGGGGGTGCGCGTTGGAAACAGTCCCTTGAGTTGGGTCTCAATGCTCATGTCACCGGAAGCGGGCAGCGTAATCTCTTGATCACCGACTTGGACGGAGGCAATGCTGAAACTCGTATCGAGATGGGCCTTGAGTTCACGTTGATGCCGCAGGTTAGCGAGTGTCGTCGCATCACGTTCGCCGTTTTCCCAGGCTTCGAGTTCGGGGTTGTGGTAACTTACGTCGAAACCGAGCGCGTTATTGCCTTCGCCAAAATTAACCGTCATGGCGGGATTGCCCATGATGGAAGGAATCTCAAGCTGATCGCCGGTCGCCTCTAAATCGCCGTTTAGTTTGACGTTGCGCACGATTGACAACGGATCATTTTGTAACCAAGTCGGGACGTTGCTGAGGTCAAAATTGGGATCCGGTCGACAACCGCGCGGGGCGGCAGCATGGAATATATCCGTTCCGAAGGCCTCGTGCGCTTGAGTGAGAAACTCGTCACCGATGCCGACCATTCTTTCGTTACTTAAATTGTAGGTCGTGGCATAAAATTGTTTGAACTCATCAAAGTTCATTAGACTGATTTCCGTCTGACGGCGCAGTAATTCACTGCGGGCGTAATCGACGTCGGTCACCGACGATTGAAAGATCTGACTGTAAAGTTCCAGTATTCCTGCTTCACTGACGCGTTGGTTTGCCGTGGCCATTTCTGCGGACAACGCCAGCAGAGACGAGACTGACCAGGAAGAGGGGAGACCATTATCGCGCAATGCAGTGGCGACAGGAAAAGTTTCAGTGACGCTGCTGCGGTTATCCGAATTGCAGACGAGTTCGCCGCCGGCATTGAGACCGTAGGGAAAAACATAGGGATTGTCGCCGACAATGCGGAGTTGATCATCAAAGGGCATCAGACCGAGGGCCGTTCCGTAGATGCGCGGGACACCATTGGCATCAAGGGCGAGTCGTTCCGCATTAAAGAGTGAACCATCGGCACTCCACAGATTGCCGCTCACCGTGCCGCCGCCGACGTCGTAAAAACTAACGCCCGTGAGTCGGAGGAGATCGCCGCTCAGATCAAGCATGCCGTCGCGAATGACATAATCACCGGTCGCACTGATAGCGCCTCCGCGGGGAGCAAACTGACCACCGAGTCTTTCTAAGGACGTAAAACGATCGACAAAGAGGGGATTGACGCCGTCGGCACCGCGATGGGGGAGGCGCGCATCGATTTCCAGGTGCAGGTTGCCGTTAACAGGCGCACCGAGGCTGTCGTCACGTCCGTCGCCGTTACCATCGCCAAGATTATTGGCGGGGTGCTGGGCGTAAAGGGTCCAATCGGGTGATCCGGTCCCTACCGAATTTCCGTCTCCATCTCCCACGAGGCTGGTATCGCGGCCCCCTTAAAAAGGTTGCTAGGAAAACCGTCTGAAGGTCTTGAAATCACTAGGGTTTTCGAATTTTTCTAATGACGCACTGTGCTATGATCTGTGGATAAGTGAGATAAGATTGCAACACCATTGGGGAATTCGCGTGACGCGCTTTTTTGAGCAGGTGAATCCGGGAGTGGACAGAATTTAGGTGCCGCTTCCACCCTCCGTAGCTGTGCTACTGCGGAGGACGGGTGCTGCGCCCTAAAACAAAGGAAAGAAGTCGAGCCCAACGGCGAGCTGCAAACCAATCACAAGCCCGCCCTCGGCGTGATTGCCCATGTGTTCCGCATTTCCTTCACCGCCGATGTACAAACCACCCTGAATGTACGGATTGACGCGATTGACGGGGTAATTCATTGGTTGGGTCCAGGGCCGCCATTGCACTCCGAGGAGAATGCGGCCGCCATGGCGCTGTAGTCCGTTGTCGTATTGTTCGAAGGTATAGCCGAGGCCTGCAAAGGGCGTGAGCTGGCCGTCATAGGACCAGAGTTCGGCCGTGAAATAGGGCATGTGGCGCATGCCTGCGAGGGTCTTTTCGAAGGTATAGCCCAGGTTAAAACCGAGTCCCTCGAAGGAGCCGTCTTGCGGGCTCTCACTGCGGGCGCGTCTGAGTGTCAGCGCGAAGTCAAAACCACCGCCGACGCTTCCATCCAGTACCTTGGAATCATTGTCGAAATAGCCGAGGTCAAAATTGGCGCTGCCGAGCGCACCGAGGCGAAAGCCGAAATAATTGGTCCTGAGCTGGCAGCCTAGATCTCCGTCACACATGGCAATCTACATCCTCTGCTAGTGGTTCGGCGGGCCCGAATAAAAAGTTGCTAGGGTAATTTTCCGAAATTATTGGAAAATACTGTGTAGGGGCGCTGCTCGCCGTGCCAAATCAATTTTACGCGATCTCCCGGAGAATCCGTAAGGATTCGGAAATATGCTTTTTGGCCTGAAGCTGCGAATTAAAGATGTGCCGCACCACGCCTTGTTTATCAATGATGTAGGTGACGCGCCCCGGCAAAAGGCCGAAGGTTGACGGGACCCCAAAGCTCTTGCGCACCTTGCCGCCGGGATCACTCAACAACACGAAGGGGAGGCGATGCTGCGCCGCAAACTCGGTATGGCTTTCCTCGGAATCGGAGCTGATACCGATGACCTCGGCGCCGAGTTCTTTGAAGTCCTCGTATTGATCGCGAAACGAACAGGCTTCAGCGGTACAGCCAGGCGTATTATCCTTTGGGTAAAAGTAGATCACGACCGCCTGTTGGTTGCGGTATTGTTGCAACGATACATCTTCACCGTCCGCATTCTTTAATGTGAAGTCCGGAGCGCTGTCGCCGACTTGGAGTTGGGGCATAGCTAATGCGAAACAGAATAGAGTGACTTTGTCAATTACAGCCTCAAACGCAATCCCGCCGTGATGCCGTTGGTGACAAGGGGATCGAGGAACTGGTGATTGTATTCGATGAAGCCGATTAGTAGTGGGTTGTCGCCGGTGATGCGGAACTGGGCGCCGATATCCATATTCAGCCACGGATGGACATTTTGGTCTTCGTAGGTCATCGCCGCGCCGCCCATGAGGTTGATGTACAGTGAGGCGACATCCGGGTAGGGGAGATGCACGGCAAAACCTCCGCTGACTGCCGTGAACTCATCCGTCGCCAAGATCTCGAGGCGTGGCATGAAAAAGACTCCGACGGGAGCATTTAAAGCAAAGTCGGGGAGTTGAAAAAGGATGGGCGGAATCAGGTCCGCAAACTGAACATCGATGCGGCCGCCGCCATGGATCGCGCCGGTCTGCTCACGCCAGTACAGCATGCCGGCAAAACCCCAGCGGAGTCCCGGCATCAAAGGTCGCGCATGGAGGTCCGCTGGGGCTGGACGTGTCGTCCATGGCAATTCGGGAAATTCTTCGGGTGTCGAGACTGGAATTTCGCCGGTCTGGCACTGTTCATCCGCCGCCGCAGCAGGTGCAGCAGCTGGCGGCGTTGTTGCTTGGGGCGTGGGACCACCACTCGATGGTGGTGTTGCCTGCGCGAGCCGTAATGTCAGTTCATTTCCTCCCATAGTTTCTCCTTAATCGGCCTCCGGCGTGCGAAAGAGTTGACGGTATTGAAAGCTTACTCCCGTGCGTGGAGTTCCCGAGGACGATTGACGTTGAGTGCGATGATAAATGCCGGTCAAAAAGCTCGCGACATCACGAAAGGCCTGTTCGGCAAGGTCAACATCACCGGCTTGAATGGTGTTCAATAAACCTACGCGTAAGACGAGCGTGCCGCGATTGCCTTCAAGTGGGAGCACCGCCCAATAGCCTTCGTTTTCTTCCATCCCTTGCTCGGAAATATTGGGGCGACGGGCCCAGGTCCACGGAGCGTAACCGATGTTGCCGACGTGTTGAATGGTGCTCGGGGTTTCGATACGATAGTCGACGACGCGAACGGTGATATCGAGGCTGACATCATAGCAGCTACGTCCGCTTTCCGGGTGCTCACAGGCGACTTGAGCCGCACGTGTAAAACGGCTCGAGTAACGATTGAATTCATGTGGTCGACTAAAGACGCGCAAGAGATCTTGTGCGGAGATGTCATTGGGGAAGACACTGTAGGCGACACTATCTGTACTATCTGCAGGTGTGCTGTTATGGCCACTCCAACGATGAAAGCGACCCGGTGCAAAGTTCCTAAAATCAAGGGCTAGCTGTTGGGCTCCGGCTTGAGGGATCCAGGATTGAATATTGGCCCGGATGTCACCGAGATGGTGCAAGAAGCGATCCCCGCGACCGATGAAGGGGGCCGGCATGTCTTGTAGGATCAAACGTGCAAAAGAGGTGACGGTTTCCGCACTAAACTGTTGTCGCACCCAAGGAAGACTGGCGATGTCGGCAATGGGAATGCGTCCTTGTTGAATGCGTTGATCGGCCCATGATCGCTCGACACCCAGCGTGGAGACCATAAGCTGGGCGACTCGGTCACGCTCGCGCTCTGAAACAGTCAGTCGAATTTCTGTAGTCGTAACTTCGCGTCCATCGACTTGCTGCGTGGCACTGTGAAATTCCATAAACTCAGGGGGGCGACTGGCATCATCCATTCCGGTGAAGGCGTAGCGGAGAGTGCTTACACTTTGAGCATGGCCATTAGGATTGACTTGAGCGGCGGTCCGACCGCGACTTAACATTTGATAAAGATTCGAGATGCCGCGGTTTATGCGAAATGCATGGACCCGGGTCGGGTCGCGATTTGGATTCATTAAGGGGATGATCCGTTCACCAAGTTCGGAGAGCATTTCTCCACGCAGGGCAAACTGGCTGGAATCGACGACTCGCGAAAAATTCTCGACCCGTCCCTGAACGATGTTGGCATCAGTGCCGGTGAAATCGATCGCTTGCTGTTGCACGAGAAAGGTGCCAACGACGCCGCGTTCGGGGTGGCGTGGATCGCGTACGGGTATCAGCAAGTTTCTTCCTGCAAACACTTGAAAGCCGGCATTGCCGCTGTCGTCGCCGGTGACGGGCGCATAAGAAAACGTTTGGACCGCATCTGTCGAGCGTGTGGCTCCGTAGCGACGGCTCTGAGCGCGCACGTGATAGTTGAAGCGTCCATCAATGGTACCGCGGAAGCTTCCGTCGGCTTGACGACTTGAGGCCGTGACCCATGGGACCCAGTAACGATGATCGGCCATGTTTTGTAGCAACGGCAGTATTCTTTGTGGCGGATAGGGGATAAAGGCTGTTGCGGTTTGATTCGCTCCATCCGTTCCTGCCGGCATGGCACCTCGATAAGAGGCATCTTCGTCGTCCACGGGAAAGCGCTGCATGATCGTGCTGCGCACCTGAGAATGCCACCAAATTTCTCGGTTGAAGCCAACGAGCTCTCGGAGATTATGACGGATGTTGCCGAGTGCCAAAAAGAAGCGGTTGCCGCGATTCGTAAAGTAACGACTGGCTGGGTCGCGCGTATCGAAAAAAGCGCGGACCAGTGAGCGGACGGTCTGAGGTGGCATGTAGGGAGTACGACGAATGATGTCGCTGATCTGAATGCGGCCGTTTTCAAAGAGGCGTCTCGCTTGGTTGCGCTCCAGTCCGAAGGCGCGACCGATGGCGGTGATCAATTCATCGTCTCGTCGGTTGAGAATAAATAAGGTATCTTGGGTGGCATTGTAGACAACCGATTCGCGGGGAGAAGTCGACGGAAGCGGGGGATTCGGATGGAGGCGCCGGATATCAAGGGCCTGCCAGACCTGCTGACGCAGGTTTTGAATTGCGGCCTGCAGCGGAGTGGCCGTGACCTCCTGTCCGGCGGCACGTTCTCTTGCCTGGGTCTGTTCGATGGTGCGCAAATTAACCGAAAAACGGTGAGTTCTCTCGCCATTCGCGCGCGGCGGCAGGTTGATATAAATCGATCCACGTCCTGGTGGGAAATATTCGAGTGAACCGGGCAGTCGTGCATTGGCTTCAGTGAGTACTGCGAGGTGGCGGCGATTCGGATCTTGGAGCTGCTCACGATAACGCGCGTAGGCTTGTCGGTTCCACCGGGTCAAGAAGGCCTGCGTTGAATTCGGCGGTGGCGTCAGTGGCGGGCTCGCATGTGGCGTGACGGTGAGTTCGATAACACGCGTTTGGGGATTGATACTCAAGGTCATACTTTCAATGCCGGCGCTCGTATCAATATCGGATAAGCAATAGAGGCCGCCACCCATGCGAACTTGTCCGGAAGGTATGCGTGAAAGCAGTGAAAAATCGCGCAGACTCACCTGCAGAACGCCTTGAGGCGTGATGTTAATATCGATGTCGCTGGCACGCGTGGTCGAGCGCAGCATGACAATTAAATCACGGCCAATGTTGGCGTCTAATTCGAGCACGTTAGGCTGGGCAGCGCCTTCGGTTCTGAAACGAACTCTCCCATCTCTTTGAATCGTCACGCGGTAGCGTTGGCCGTTCGTGCGGTTGTTGACGGTAAAACTTCCGGCCCCGTGGAGGACGATATCGGGATGGCTGCCCATGGGGTCGCCTGGTAGGGTGCCGGTTACCGGACCGAGTGGGGCGATGGTCCCGCGGATTGTGACGACCGCATCACGTATGTCGACGAGTTGTTGATAGGTATAGGTCTGTGAACCAACGACAGCGACATACTGGTCGCGATCTTGGCGCGGAAAGAAGCGTAAGGCCTGGCGGGCTTCGGACTGCGTATCAATTTCTCCAGTGCCATGACGGATGACGCGACGGTTGCCACCTGTTTCTTGCCCGCTTCGTCTAATGAGTAGTTCGATCGACATAATTAAGTGCTCCTAGCGCCCTCTTAGTAAGGCCCTCACGTTAATATCGACGGTTAATTCGGATTCTCCCTGCTGGCTCCGGACCCGTGTTTCTGGTGCGACGCGGACACCACCCGTTTCAAAGCCATGGAGGACTTCTTCCGTCACAATATTCTCAGGGATACGGATGCGCAGCCGGCCATGACGCAGATTGCCGGAGCCGGAAACGATGGATGTTGTATCGACCGCAGTCCGATTCTGCGATTGAATCTCTCCTGCAGCGTTTCGCTCCGTGATGGTTAGATTGCCTTGTAATCTGTGACGCCGGCGTGGAATACGGAGACGTTGACGTTCCATGTCAACGCGCGTTGAGATCGAACCATCCATTAAGAGTTCACCTTCTTGCTGAATTGTCGAGCCGTCTTCGCGGGTTTGGGTTAGATTGATACGAAATCCGCGAATGCGCAGGCGACTGCTTGAACCCGATTCGCTTCCACGGACCGAAAAACGACCGGGAAGGACCGTAATGGTGCCACGTGTCTGACCATCGCGAGAGCGATAGGGGATTGAGCGTTGCCGTATCGGCAATGACGCTTCGTAGGAGGCGTGGGGAGATTCGGATTGAATTTGTTGGAGGTTGGCGTGACCCCGCAAGTCAATCCGTCCCAGGTTTCGTATGATGGCACGGACTAAAAAAGAGGGGATGCTGACGTCTTGAATGCCGCCGATATTGTAATAGCGATCTCCATCTTCGGGCTCACAGCTAGCTGAATCAGCTGTACATGTCACGGCAGAACCATCCCGATAACTGTCGGGATCAAGCGTACTGGCGATAGCTTCAGAGTTCATAGGGATGACAATTCCTTCCGCGAACAAGCGGGCGCGGGACGGGATCATATCACGAGAATTTTCTCGAGCGGTACGAACACTGCGGCCGAGGTCCGGAGCTAGGCCACGTAAAAAGTTTTCTATGCCGTTCAGGATGCCGTCGAAGACGGAACGACCGGGCAATTGCCCGACAAGATTGTTAAGGTGTCCATTGAGTTCGGCACGAACGACAAACTGGGGCTGACCGGCTTCGTTGACTTCGTCGCGGATGTGCAGGGTGATACCGCTCGCTAAGGTTTCACCGTTACGCCGAATACGGGCATTATCGATGCGAATGCGGATGCCCCCGACTCGCGGGGCTAGTTCAGGAACGGATGTCTCACTCGTTCTATTAAGGAGGGAGAGATCGCCACTGACCTGGCCGCTGATGTTTAGAGTACCGGCCAGGGCCGGGGCGTCAGGAATAGCACTGCGCGGAATCGTTATGCGGAGGTCGTGCACTTCGGCTGTAAAATGGGCTTGGCTCGTGTAGCCAAGCGGGTGAGTCAAAGGATTGTTGCGTAAGGACGAATTAAGAGTGACTTGAATGTTTTGTAGCGCCGAGGCGTCACCTCGTAGTTGGACAGCGCCAATATCCGCGTTCAGGGGGCCCAGGAGCGAGAGATCACTTAGCTGTATCATGCGCGTGACACGACGTTCTCCGGTCTCACTGTCTTGATAAGGTGTGTCTTGCAGTCTGAGCCCGACAGCGGCATCGCTTTGCAGGGTATTTCCATTCAAGTGACCGGATAAATTTAATTGATTGAGGATGTTGAGTGTAACGAGGTCATTCTCAATGCTGAAATCTCCTGAAGTGTGGATTTGTCCGGAGATATTTTGAAAGAGATGTTCTCCCGAACTTCCCGAAATGTCAGTAAGGTTTACCATCCCATCAATGTTGCCGGAAACGTGATCGACGTGATGCACAGAGGTCGGGTCAATGCGAATATCGGGAGCGACAAGTAGATGGAAATAGGGAAGCGTGACATGTCCGTCGCTGAAGTGAACAGGAAACGCTTGTGACGGCAGCGCCATGCGGCCGGAAAGATCAATGAGGACGCCTTGCTCGTCGGCAGTAAGCTGGGCCTGTGCGGATAGCGGCCGATCTAAAATGCGATCCCCCATTTGCGCACTTTGGATGTCTAAAGATGCCTGGGCGTTGCCGAGCAGGCGCACATGTCCGCCGCTTAAATAGCTGATTGATAAATTGCTGATGAGTTGGTTCGGGTTGTTACTGCGTTCAACGGTGATGTCCGGAACGCCCTCAATATTAATGACTTCGATGTTGCCCTCTTGGGTGATGACACCGTGTAGAAATATTTGAGCCAAGACGTCATCGAGTAAGCGCGGTGACGGGGGTCCATCGACTTGCGCGGTCGTATTAATGACGCCTTGGATGGGAAGATGAATGCTACGCTCACCCGCGATAGGATCGTGAATGCGGATCTGTTGAAAATCAAAGGTTGTTAATAGGTTTGCAACTAATTGGGCATGTTCGGCGGGTTGATCGCGACGACGGAGTTGATCACGGAGGCGCGGGTTGTCAAATGCCACACTCCAGCTGGCGAGATTGGGACCGTCGCCAAAGTCTATTGTCATGGGTGAGAAACGATAAGGATGCTCGGGGTCCGGTTGAATCTCCATTGTTTGCCCGGCGATGTTTACGACTCCGTTGGTCCGTGCGCGGAGTAGATAAGGAAGGGCGCTGAGCGGATTCTGCGGGTCGCGAGCGATAAGCGTTGGAGGATTGATATGCAGATCGGGATCTTGCGGGCAGCCGCCCGCCGCGGCCATTTCACTGACGTCGAGGCCGAGGCCGATCATAGTCGGGAAATCAAGTGGCGATGGGATGCCGTCGCGAAGGCGACGTGTTGTCGGAAGATCGTGATCGACTTCCCAATCGCGCTCGTCATCGCAAATCAACTCATCGCGATAATTAAAGCCTAGCGGGAGTTGTGATAAGAGATTCAGGTCTTGATTGAGTCCGAACGGCCACCACAGTCGATGCGGTTCATCGCTGAACCGACTGCGATGTTCGACCTGTCCGCTGATCGTCGGTGAGCCGTCGTTGAGAAAAATTTGTTCGGGTCGAAAGAGGATGTTTACCCCAATCCAGCTCGGCATCCAATCGGGATAGATATCCTCGCGCAGGGCGCGCAATCGCGCGCCACGGATATTGGCGAGGGGACCGGAGAGATCCAGGGCCCCACATCGGATGCCGCGCGTTGGGGCCTCGATGCGGACAAGGCCTCCATTGAGGCCCATTGGGAGCAAATGAGTGTCGACGATGACCGGACGGGCTGGATCGGCGCCGCGTGACGGGACGAAAATGGTCGCGGACCCGCTAAAGACCCCGTTCAAAGGAGTTGAATTGGTACAGATATTGTTAAGTTCAGGCGGCATAGATCATGGTCTCCGTGAGGTCTAAGGACCTCTCGTCAAACCATGACAACCCACTAACATCTTCGCAGGGGGTAGCTAAAAGTTGCCTCAAAAACCCTGTAATTGTTTGCGAATTTCTTCAAATGGGTCTGTAGGGGCGCCCCTTGGCGCGCCCAAGTGAGGGTGCAGCAAGCGGCACCCCTACGGTATTAAACAGCGCCCTGTAGCAGGTCTTGGACAACGCTCGGATCGGCCAAAGTCGTTATGTCACCAAGGTTTTCCGTCTCGCCCTCGGCGATTTTGCGCAGGATGCGGCGCATGATCTTTCCTGAGCGCGTTTTGGGCAGGGCCGCCGCAAATTGGAGGCGATCCGGAGTGGCCGTGGGCCCAATCTCTTTCCTGACATGGGCGACGAGTTCTTTGCGCAAGGCTTCGGTATTATCGATGCCTTCCTTGAGGGTAACGTAGGCATGGATGCCTTGGCCTTTCACTTCATGAGGAAAACCGACGACCGCGGATTCGGCGACGGCGTCGTGGGAGACGAGCGCGCTTTCGACTTCCGCCGTGCCGATGCGATGTCCAGAGATGTTGAGGACATCGTCGATGCGTCCCATCAGCCAATAATCACCATCTTCGTCAATTCGGGCCCCGTCGCCGGTAAAGTACATACCGGGAAAACGACTGAAGTAAGCCTCTTTAAAGCGTTCATGCTGACCGTAAACCGTCCGCATGATACCGGGCCAAGGTTTCTTAATGATTAGATAGCCACCTTCGTTGGTTTGGCATTCACTGCCATCTTCGCGGATGATTGCAGGTTCCACGCCAAAAAAAGGTCGTGACGCCGAGCCCGGTTTCGTTGTCATCGCGCCGGGTAGCGGCGTAATGAGAATACCACCTGTTTCAGTCTGCCACCAAGTATCAACGATGGGGCACTGTTTGTTGCCAACCACTTCTTGATACCAGATCCAGGCCTCGGGATTGATCGGCTCTCCGACTGTGCCAAGTATCTTTAACGATGAAAGATCATGTTTGGTGACAGGTTCATCACCTTCGCGCATCAAGGCGCGTATCGCTGTCGGTGCCGTGTAAAAGGTGTTGACCTTATATTGTTCGACGATGGACCAAAAACGATCAGCAGCCGGGTAGGTCGGGATGCCTTCGAACATCACTGATTGCGCCTGATTGCAGAGCGGCCCATAGACAATGTAACTATGTCCGGTGACCCAACCGATGTCTGCCGTGCACCAAAAGAGATCCTCCGGATGATAATCGAAGACGTATTTAAAGGTGGTCGCTGCATAGACCATGTAACCAGCGGTTGTATGCAGGACCCCCTTGGGCTTGCCGGTTGAGCCGGAGGTGTAAAGGATAAAGAGGGGGTCTTCGGCCTCCATGGGTTCGGCCGGGCACTCCGTTGAAGCGGTGGTGACCGTATCATGCCACCAGACATCGCGCCCGTTTTTCATGTTAATAGCAGTTCCCGTGCGTTTGACGACGAGACATTTGTCTACCTCATGGCCTTGTTGCTGACACAGCTCAAGGGCCTGGTCACAGATGCCTTTTATGGGAATCTCTTTGGCACCGCGATAACCGCCATCACTGGTGATCAAGTGAGAACAGCCGGCATCGAGGATGCGATCTTTGAGGGACTCGGCACTAAAGCCACCAAAGACGACCGAGTGGACGGCCCCAATCCGCGCACAGGCGAGGAGCGTTATGGCCAGTTCGGGTATCATTGGCATGTAGATTGCGACGCGGTCGCCCTTGCTGACCCCTAACTTTTTCAGGGCATTCGCGCACTGACAGGCCTGGGCGTGCAGTTCACCATAGGTGATGCGGCGCTCTTCACCGGGTTCGTTGCCGACCCATAGAAAGGCGAGGCGATCCGCGGCAGCGGGGAGGTGACGATCGAGGGCATTATAGCAGATATTGGTTTGCGCCCCCTCAAACCACTTGATTTCGATCTTGTCGTTCCACTCATAGGAACAAACCTGATCCCATTTTTTGAACCACGTAAAATCAGCGGCCAGCTCCGCCCAGAAGGCCTCGGGTTCCCGAATGGATCGGTCATATAGTTCTTGATAGTGTTGGGGTGAATTGACCCAGGCGCGCTTGCGGATAATCTCCGTCGGTGGAAAATGACGGCCTTCGTGACTCAATGACTCGATACTGTCGGAAGTCATTGCCAAGGGGAACCAAATCCGTTTAATTTTGTCAACGGAGGGTATTACGATGTCGAAAATGACAATGAAGTATGAAGGGGATCTTGAGCTGAGCGTGCGCCACGAGCTCTCAGGTGTGGAAATTAAGACAGATGCGCCACCGGACAACCGAGGGAAAGGGCGCAGCTTTTCGCCGACGGATTTGATGGCGACGTCGATTGCGAGTTGTTATCTGACTTTGATGGGGATAGGCGCTGACGAAATGGGTGTCGATATTACCGGGATGTCCGCGGATGTCGAAAAGATCATGGTTAATGAACCGACCCGGCGCATCGGCGAAGTCAAAGTGGATGTCCAGATGCCCGCAGGAATACCGGAAGACAAGCGGGAGGATTTGATTGCTTGGGCCAAGAAGTGCCCCGTGTGTAAGACCTTGTCGCCGGAATTGAAGGTGACGGTGAATTATAATTGGCCTTAGGGGCGCTGCTAGCCGCGCCCTAATTTAACAATCCGATCAAAATGTTTCTTTTCAACTGGCTGCACAGAGAGCCGCATGCCTCTTTTGATGACGAGCATGCCGGAACAGGCGGGGTCTAGTTTAATTTGATCTAGCGTCACGATCTCCGGAAATTTCTCTACGAATTTCACATCGACCATGTGCCAGATTGGATTTTCAGGACTGGCCTTGGGATCGAGATGGTGAGTGCTACCGTCCCAGGCCGTAAAATCGGGATAGCCCTCTTTGCAGACCTCAGCGAGGCCAGCGACGCCGGTAGGCTTGGCGTTGGAATGATAAAACAGTACGCCGTCGCCTTTCTTCATATCGTCACGCATGAAATTTCGGGCTTGATAATTACGAACCCCGTCCCATTCGCCGCGCTTATCGCGCTTAAGGTCGTCGATGGAGTAGGAGCCAGGCTCGCTTTTCATTAGCCAATAACGTTTCGGCATGCCCTTAAATCTCCCACAACTTCGCGAACGTCAAGGCGATAAGCCCGGCATATGGTGCTGAATGTCCTCAATGGGATGCTTTCCCTCCAGCAATTCGGTCAAGCGGCGCTCGTTTCCGGTCTCTTGATTCGCAACGGATCCCATAGCGCTCAAGCGCGTGATTTGGCACAAGACAAGGTGTGGCTGTCCGAATCGGCCGAGGCCATCGCAGCGGATCCTGATGCCGACTTAGGTGAGCTCGTCGGGGAGCTCAATGCCCGGGCCTTGGACAAAATTGCCACGGTAGTTGCGATGGCCCGGCCGCAGCTGGAGCGGATACCGGCGGGGGTTCATATTATTGGAGAAGAACAAAAGGCCCGGTGGCGAGAATTTCCAGCGTTTGACTTAGCCGCGACGCCGGTTAGTTATCGTCAGTATGTTGATCTTGCCAAGGTTTGCGGCCTGATGTTGCGACGTCCTCACGACTTGGTCAAAAGCGATACGCATCCGATCGTCAATGTGTCATGGTTTAGTGCCCATGAATACGCGGCGTGGTTGACCGTACTGACCGGCGAGACTTATCGGATGCCGACCGAAGCGGAGTGGGAACGTGCGGCGCGTGGCAATCCGGTTCTCCTTAATGACCGTACGGACGAAGCGAAGGCAGAAGAATTCTTTCGAAATCACTGGGACAACCATTTTGAGAACGGTTTCATTTGGGATGAACGGAGTCTCTTGCGAGAGAAGGCACAGATTATTCATGATGATGAGCAGCTCAGTCGATTTATTGAGGTGGGTATTCAAGTCGGGGCGTATCATGTGTATGGGACCGATAATGGCAGTCTCGATGGCGTGCGTGCCTTGTGGAGCAGTCACTGTCCACTTACCAGTGGCTGTTACGGAGCGAATCCGTTCGGGCTGTACGACATGTGCGGCAATACGTACGAGATGACCGTCGGTGAAGAGGAGCAGCCCGTGCTCAAGTCGGGCTATTTTAAGCAGCAAGATCACTGGGAGCTGCGCGCCGCCTCTCGGATCGATGTTGCAAAGATACATTGGCATCTTGCCCAGCGCGCGCACCACATCCAATTGCTGCGTTCTTGGCTCTATCTCCCGCAATATGCTCGCTTCGAGCATGATGAATTGGCGATTCCGCCGATTAGTTTTCGCCTGTTGCGTGAAACAGCGCCGGTACCCGAGGCCATGAATAGGGCCCTCCTGGCCGTGACCGAAGGGACGAAGCGCTCCAACTGGAGTCGTTAGTTTTCAAGGATTTCAGTCCCTTCCCGAATAAGTGCGAAACAATTTATCCCATTCGGGCGATGATGCCGGTATCGGGAGGGTTTCGTATTGCTTTTTGCGGGTTCAGTGCCAATTTCAACTCTTTGCGCCTCAGCCTCGACGGCGCAACTTGCCGCCAGTATTGGACTTGTCGCCAATATGACCCAAGCGGCAAATAATCAAGAGCTCGTGACAATTTATGCAAATCTTCCCCGGAACTTAGAAGATTGGCGCTCGCATGGCCTTGAGGGAGATGAATTAACGGCGGTCGCAGCAATGATAGGGCAGGAACCGGAGGGACGCCTGTTGGCAGATCGGTTGCTGGCCTTGGAAGGGCGGCTCTGGGGGGAGATTGTTCAAGGACGCCAACTCGATGAACCGCTCCGGCAGGTGCTTCATCAACGTTTGAATCGCGAGCTGACGACGAAGCGGAATTTTGTCGAAAAGGCCTCCCGGTGGATACGCCAGCCCTGGCTCAAGGCCTTCATGTATCATGCGCGCGTCTCATCGCTTCCCTCGACAGGCAATGTCCATTGGACTCCTTTGGTGCAATCCTTTGAGTTGGAACGTGAACTAGGGCGCCCTGTTTTTCTCAAGCTTGAAAGCGAACAGTCGGTTGGGTCTTTTAAGAATCGCGGTGCCACGAATCTTTTGATTCATCAAATGATTGATCTTATGCTCGCTGGTGTCGACCCGCGTGATGTCAGCGTCGTGACGGCCAGTCACGGCAATGCGGCGCAAGGCGTTGTTCAAGCGGCACATAATTTGGGGATCCCCAATGTTATTGTCTATCTTCCGAAAAACGCCTCGCGACTTAAGCGGCGTCAACTTATTGATCAGGGTGCGGAAGTGCGGCTCCAAGGTCAGACTTTCGAAGAGGCGGAAGATAGGGCTCGTGAGGAGAGTGCGCCGTCGCATCTGTCTCTTTTTGTGCCGGCATTTCGTCACGATTTGATTGCCGAAGGACAGGGCTCGATCGGCTTAGAGATTGAAGCCGATATGAAGGCCTTCGGGCATAATGAGTTTGCTGTCATTGCCGGGGCCGGTGGGCTTGGTTTGTTGAGCGGTTTATCCGTTGCACTCAGTGCCAATCATTCCATTTTCGGCGTTGAATCTGAATTGCTCGCATTTGCTTCTCGCTCTTTTGCTGTCGGTGAGGTCGTGCAGCCGGCAGACATTAATCATATTGATACGGTTGCGGATGGCAGCGCGTTGCTGCGTATCGACGGACAACTCTTTGATCGCTATGTGAAACCAGGAGTGCAAGACATTGTTGCCATTCCGGAACCGGAGATTCAGGGGGCGATTGCAGCACTCCATGATTTCAATGTGATGGCCGAGGGCTCCGCAGCGGCCACCGTGGGGGCGATGCTTTTCGGTGGCCTTAAGCTAGAGCGTTATGGGGTTCCGAGTGATCTTCCCGTTGTGTTTGTCGTTTCCGGAAAAAATATCGATGAAGAGGTAAGGGCGCCGGTGTTGGCGAAGTATCGGCAAGGTGATTGGCGCCGTCTTGAGCGTGAGGCACGTACCGAAGATTTGAACCGCTATCTCACCCATCATGGCTTTGTCAGGGATAATGTGGTCTTGCCGCTGATTGATGAGGTTAAGCCTTATCATTATATAAGGACACTCAATTTTGTTGATTTTCTTGCGTGTCGGCTCCCTGAAGGCTGGGACCTCATCGATGCCTTTCGCGAACTTGACTTCGGGCCTTTTGTTGACGTGAAAGGGCCGCGTGCAACGTTTCGGAGTATGGGTGAGTTTTCGACGCGACGTTACGAGGAAGACGCTCACCAATTAGGCAACCGTCTTTATGCGCTGTTTCATCCGGTTGCGAATCGCGCGAACATTGTCATTCAGGCGGGTGCGGTTGCAGCAAGTCGTCCAGAGGTCCTAGGGACGTTGATTGAGGAATTGGAACAGCAGCCAGGCACCCGGATTAAAACGTGGATTTCGCGTCTGGCAGGGGAAGCCCGCGTGATCGAGCACTATGCGCGTTACCCGGAGTGGCAGCTGCGCCTGGCCCCTGAGCTGTCTGAGCGTGAACGGCACAGCAAGATGAGGCGTCTACTTGATGTAGTCGATCGACTGAATAGGGCCATCGCGCAGTTGTTGCCTCACTTTGAGTCGGATACCAACACGCAATTGTTCCTGCTCTCGGCACTCAATCAACCCATCCCCGTACCGATAAAAAAATAAGCAACCTTTGGTAGGGCCCTCCGAAGAAGGACTGGGTTATTAATCGAGCCATCTAGGATGGAGGGTCATCGGGCATGACGGGTCTATTTTCGGCAATTTCCACGACATCATTTATTGGGGCATCAAGTTCAGTGCTCGCGTCGGCTGCAATGCCGGGGTCCACTCGCTATCATCTGCCCCGCACAGGTTATTTCGAGTCACGCCGGGGAATGCCACTCCATACCTTAGCAGGCTACGCGGAGGCGGAACGCTTGGTTGGTTTGGTTGGTACGAATCTTGGAACCCGTATGTTCGTGCCGTTTCGGCCGCCATTGGAATATTCGCCGTACGGAGCGGGAGTTGTTGAACGGATACGGGAGAGACCGGACCTAGCGTCGGAGCTGACGGGTCGCTGGGATCGCGCCATCGTTGTCTCACCGGGGACAGCTATTCTAGGGCTAGGAGAAGCGCCTCGCAACAAGACAGGTTTGATCCTCGCCGAAGCCGGTATGCCGATCATGGCGGGTAAAGCAAAGTTTTTTCTACAAAGTGCCGGTGTTAATACGGTTGCTCAATGTCTTCACGCCCATATTACCGAAGGGCAATATCAGCAGTTAGAAAGGATGAAGGCGGAAGCTCGGAAGACGAAGGACGCCGACAAGCTGTGGCAGGCGGAAGATCTAGAAAGACGTTGGCGTGCGGAGAAATTTGCCGAGATCGTGATCGCGCTGGCATGCAATTATGGCTTTATCAATATCGAAGATGCGCAGGGTAAAGATCTGCCGATTATTCTTGGGGCGTTAGAATGTCTGAAAGGTCAATGTGCCGTTTGGTCCGATGATATGCAGGGGACCGGGGTGATCACGGCGGCGGGTGTTCTTGCTTGGGCGGACCAGACCGATCGTGATGTGACGCAGATTCGCGTTATTCTCATGGGCGCTGGGGCCGGTTCGATGGGGGTCTATAATGAATTGTTGAATCACGGGGTGAAGGCCGAGAACATCCTTGTCACGGACAGTCGAGGTGTCTTGCATGAGGGACGGCGGGATGTTGACGGCGATCCGTTTAAAGAGAAGTTGCGCATGGGCATTGATGCCGGCACGACGGTTGAGGCCTTTGCCAAGGGGGCGGATGCGCTGATTAATTTGGGTGTACCCGAGAGTCTTACCGACGATCTCGTGTGGACGCGTCGAATTACCGAAAGCCTGGCGAAGAATCCGTTGTTTGCGCCGATGACCAATCCGGAACCGGGAATAACGCCGGATATGCTGCGGGGGGTGAGAGAGGATGCTTTTTATGCGAGCGGCAATCAGCAGTATGTAAATCCGTTTAATAATTTTACCGCTTTCGGGCAAATAGGCGCCGGATCTCTGATTGCAAAGGCCGGTGGTGTCGGGGCTGGAATGACGGTGGCCGCGGCTCACGGAATTCTTGAAGTGGCTAAGCTGGGTGCGCCGGAATGGCTGCGCGATCGCCTCCCAAAAGAACAGAGGCAATACGGAAGACATTGGCTGGTGCCCCATCCCTTAGATATTCGGCTCATTGCTCACGAAGCCGGTGCCGTGGCCAAGGCGGCGGCACGGGAGGGTCTTGCAACCGGATTTGTTGATAACCCGACCAAGGCAGACTACGAAGCATTCGACGCCAAGGTTGATAGGCAAGTAAGGCTCCGTACCAGACATGTTCGTACTATGCGCGATAAAGCGGCAGAGGAAGGAAGAAATTACTTGCAAGAAA
This sequence comes from bacterium, assembly GCA_965216315.1. GTDB lineage: Bacteria > UBA10199 > UBA10199 > 2-02-FULL-50-16 > JAJFLM01 > CBDCFN01. The sequence continues at coordinate 715,418 of CBDCFN010000016.1, forward strand.
ATTACGAAGATCGTTACGCGCCGTTTACGTTGCCGGGTCGGCAACAATCCGTCTATGATGTTGCGCCAGAGATTCCGTTTGATGAATTCGAACGTCATGCGCGGGCGATGGGTGTAAAGGAAGAGCGCTGGCAACAATTCCTGAACGGCGACGGTGAATTAAAGGGGAACGCGCTGACCGAGATTTTAAACCTCCTCGTTACCAAGATGAAGAAAGATGCCAAGGAATTTGCAGGGGTAGAGCGAGATTGGGAACGAGAACTTGAGATTATCGTGCAAATTGCCCAGATTTATCCGGCTTTAGGGATGGCCTTGGCCTTGCGACGCTCGCGGGTTCGCAATTATGAAACGACGGGTTCCACGGTCTTTCATCGCGAGCGGGTCATTCACGTCGTGATGCGCGAAGTGCGTGAGGCCCGCAAATCCATCTACGAATTTGCGGGGGTTCCCGATACTCCCTGATCTGAGATAGGTCGCTTAAACCCTTTGCTGCCAAGGCTTTCCCGCCGAACCCCCTAATTCCTTGCTAATTGCCCAGATTTTGGGCACCATGCCGCGGCTATGAATATTAAAGACACACTTGCCCTCAGGGCCTTTGGCTTAGTGAAAATCCCATTACTGTTCTATATTGGACCTCGTGTTCAGAAATTAACGAGCAAGTCATGTGAAATCACGATTCCCCTTAACTATTTTACCAAGAATCATCTCGGTTGCATGTACTTCGGTGTCCTCGCGGCAGGCGCTGACTGTGCCGGTGGCCTGATGGGGATGGAGGCGATCCGTCGCAGTGGTAAAAAGGTTGATCTTCTTTTTAAAGATTTTAAGGCCGAATTCCTTAGGCGTGCCGAAGGGGATGTGACCTTTAAGTGTGTCGACGGCGCCAAGATCCAAAAACAAGTTAAGGATGTCATTAAGAGCGGAAGGCGCATTAATCGCACCGTTCAAATTATCGCGACGACACCTAAAGTGTCTGGTAATGAGCCGGTTGCGATTTTCGACTTAACGCTTTCTCTTAAAGCGCGTGCTGAAAAGAAAAAACCGGTTGCCTCCAAGAAAAAGGCTGTTTCCAAAAAGAAGCCTGCTAAGAAAAAGGCCGTCGCTAAGAAGAAACCGACTAAGAAAAAGGCTGCGGTTAAAAAGAAAGCGACGAAGAAAAAGACTGTTGCTAAGAAGAGACCCACCATTAAGAAGAAGGCTGCAGCAAAGAAGAGGCCGGTAGCTAAGAAGAAGACGGTAGCCAAGAAGAAACCGGTCGCGAAGAAAAAGCCGGCTAAGAAGAAGGTGACGCAGTTGCGCCGGGCCCCTGCGAAGGCAGCCCGTAAGGCTGCTCGTAAAGCCCCGCGTAAAAAAGCAGCTTAGCTAGCAGTAATAGCTGAAGATTAGCCTTATTGCCTGATGTTTACGGGTGTGAACAAAAAATCGTTGCAGTTTTAAAAAATACTCAACAAGTCGAATATGATGTCGATGATGCCCTTCGATGTCGTTACCTCTTTCAGCTCAAGCGAATTATCAAGCAGCCTTGTTGACTGGGTTCTTGACCGTTGCGGGTGCGTGCTCTCCGACCCAGAAAACTGCTGAGAATGAAAGGTCAGACGCGGGTGCGGTTTCGACGTGCCTCGTTCACGAACCCCCTCAGCTTGAAGATGTCAGTAATGCAATTACAGGATTAGCTGAACGCAAGGTAGACCCTCAAACGTTTTTGCGTGAGGATCTTGACCGGTTTTCCAGTTTAGAATCGTGCTCTAAGGTAGAGCTCAATAAGTATAGCAAGTTTCAAGTAGGACTGGCAAAGCGCGTAGCTTCGTTATCAAATGCTGAGTTGGAAAGCCAGCTAATACGTCTTTACGATCAGGCCTTTGTTTTTAATGCGCAGTCAGGTGAGATGGTTCTGGGTTTGAAGCCCGCTCAAGTGAAGGCTAAGCACCAACTCGATTTGTGGATCGCGGCGCTTGATCACCAGGCCTATGAGGATGAGACCTTCTTAAATCGCATTTGGGACGCGGGCGCGATTCGTGCCATCGCGATGCTCGGTTCTTCTTCTATAATGCCGAGCGACCGTGGTGCCTTTGAACAATTAAGGCGCGCTGTGGAGCAAGAGGTGCCGCTTGCACCGGTACTCAAAGACATCAATCAAAGATCTTACCGTCGGCAGTTCGATTGGCTCAAAGCTTATGATGGGAGCAAACCCTATTTCGAGACGGACTTTTTAAAATCAATAATTAATTTAGAAGCAGCGATTAGAGCTTATTTCGGGGACGAAAAATATGTCGAGTTTTGGAGTGAGGCGTCTTTCCCTCGTGAAACTGTTAAATCGATATTAAAGGAACAGAGTTTGCTGCCAGGTTACGAGGAGTTACGAACTCAATCGACGGAACAATTGTTAGATTACACTCATGAAATCTCCATGGCTGTCGGCTATCCATTGCGGCCTCAAACGGCGCAAAGAATCGCGCGCGATCTACTGCTGGTTGGGCCTATTTTTCATGAGAGGGGCATTGATATTCAAAAGCCGCTCATCGACCGGGCGATTCGCGATATGGTGGCCATGGGGATTCCTAAGGACGATGTTAAATTGATGGTTGAGGTCGAACAAGGTATGATCAAATATACGGCGGACCGTCTGGATGATTATCGCAATCGCTTTGTTTTTCTTCGGCGTTATCGTGAGATGTATCGCTCTGTGCTGATGCGTCCGCTTGAGACGATCTTTTCAAGGACTCAATTAATCCGGTATGGTTTTTGGGGCAGTTTCGTGATGAACCGCTCGCAGTCGGGGATTCCGGTTCATCTGAAGGATCTCGACCAAATTCGGACTGAGGTGAAGGCAACGGCAATTCCCAAATCGGCTTTTGCTCAAGACGGATTTACTTTTGAATCACGGGATTTGAAAGAAGCTTTTTGGGCACGGCCTGCTGATTTTGGTTTGTGTGGTGGTGGAGGCCCCCTCAAGCCGACAGCGGCGTTACAGTATGAAGGGAAAACAGCCGGTGATTTTATTTGCTCCAATATTGATCAAATGGCATTTTTACCGCCGACACTCCATCCTGATCATGCCGTGGCGGCGGCTTTCGGTGTTTTTGGTATCGCGACGGTCAACAATGCTGGATTTGTTCCCGGGAATGATTGGACTCCCGGCGTACTTACAGGTGTCTTGATTCATGAAGCTGGTCATATCAATTGGTTTCGTTCCAATTTTGACCGTCATTCAGAACGTCTGGCGATGGCAGGTCCGAATGAGCGGAGCGCCTATTCGCTTGGCCATGCCTATCTTGCGCCGCACTTTTCGAAAGCTGAGGTAGCTGCTGAGGAGCCACATTTAGGTGATTTCTTGCTACAGGCTAGAGAGACGACTCAACTCGCTAATCAACGTTTGGGTCTTCCTCTAACTGATATGAACCCTGATAGCTGGAATTCACAATGGAATAAGCAACACCTCATTGAGTTAGCCTTCCAGCCCGGTCATTTGAGAATGGAGCGGCAAATTGAAGCGCTCCTTGTCGAGCGCGGAAAGCCTCTTCCATCACAAGATGAGCTGCAAATGAGTGGTCAAAGAAGTCTGGAGAAGGCGATTCAACTGTTTATCACAGATCGACGTGAACAAGCTGTTGCTCGCCAAGTCTTGAAAAAGCTCGTCGACGGAGAAAAGACCGAATTTCTTCTGCTGCGTTCACATCCTTTTACGCGCGCGTATAATCAAGCGAGGGCAAGCGTTGGATTGCCCCCACTTTTTATCATTGATATGAACCAAAAAAAATGGCTGGAAGCACAAGCCGAGCTCGCGCGTCGTCTCCATATTACAGTAGCCTTACAGCCGTAATCTCTTTATACTCTCGGTCATGAGTATCAAGCTGCTTCGTGCATTTACCTTCAATATCGTTTTCTGTTTGGCATTTAGTGCCTATGCGGCGAGCCCCTGGCTTTCGGACTATGATAAGGCTGTGGCGCGTTCCGAGAAGACCAAGAAGCCGATTTATTTATTGTTTGTGAATGACCACAGCTGCCCTCGCTGTAAGCGTTTTAAGAAGAGCTTTGTCGAGACCAAAGATTTCAAGGGCTATGCCAAAGCAAACCTTATCCTATTGAAGGTCGATTACGGTCCGTACTTTAAGTCCAATAAAAAGATTTCTTTTTCTGAAATTGAACGAAAAAGCAAAGTTCCCAAGGAAATGTGGCTGAAAGGGCGCGGGCCCTGGCCGCATCTTTTTTTGATCTCTCCTAGAAAGAAAATCCTCTATTCCGGCAGTGCCTTTGGTGAGGCTCAAGACTCGTATGAGTATGTGGATTTTTTGAAATCGAAGCTGCAATTCAGCCTTTGATAACGCCGATGGGTCGCAGCCGAACGACCTTTCGGGCAATGCCGGCCCCCGCGACGACATCGACGACATCCGCGACGTCTTTGTAGGCTTCAGGGACTTCTTCGAGCACGCCGGCCAGGGTTTGTGAGCGCAGGATGATGCCGTCGCGTTCCATTTCATCATAGATCTTGCGGCCGCGACTCTGACGTTTGGCGGCGCGCCGGGAGAGACGGCGACCGGCGCCATGGCAGGAGGAGCCGAGCGTTTCGCGATAGGCCTGTTCCGTTCCAACTAGGAGAAAGGAGTAACGTCCCATATCGCCTGGGATCAAGACGGGTTGACCGATTTCTTTATAAGCCTCGGGAGTCTCCGGATGATGGGGAGGGTAGGCGCGGGTGGCTCCCTTGCGGTGGACGCAGAGTCGTCTTTTCTTGCCCTCGATTTCATGGTCTTCAAATTTACAGATGTTGTGGGCGACGTCATAGATGAGATCCATGCCGAGGTCACCCGGACCTATTTGAAAAAAATGCATGAACGTCTCACGGGCCAGGTGCAACATCATCTGGCGATTCGTGAAAGCATAGTTCGCAGCACAGGCCATCGCGCTCAAATAATCTTGGGCTTCCGGGCTCTTGAGTGGGGCGCAACACAATTGGCGATCCGCGAGGGGAATGCCGTATTTTTGCGCGGCCTTGAGCATGCGCCCTAAGTAATCGTCGCAGACTTGATAGCCGAGCCCACGCGATCCCGAATGAATTGAAAGCATGATCTGGCCGCGTTCCAGCTGCAGGGTGCGGGCCGCCTGGTCATCGTAGATTTCATCGATGTATTCGATTTCAATAAAGTGGTTACCTGACCCGACCGTGCCGATTTGATTGCGGCCGCGTTCGAGTGCGAGTGGAGAGACGCAGCTGGGATCCGCGTTCGGGAGTGCACCTTCGGCCTCCGTGTGGGCGAGGTCCTCAGGGTTGCCAAAACCATTTTCGATCGCCCAGGTGGCGCCTCGGGTGAGGATCTTTTTTTGATCGCTCGGATTCAATTTACTTTTTTTATGGTGCGAGCCCACGCCGGCCGGGATGGTTCGAAACAGTTCTTCGACTAAATCTTTGAGATGGGGCTTAATGAAGTCATAGGTCAAATGGGTACGCGCGACGCGGACCCCGCAATTGATGTCGTAGCCGACACCTCCAGGGCTGACGACGCCTTCATTGATATCAAAGGCGGCGACGCCGCCAATGGGGAAGCCATAGCCCCAATGGATATCGGGCATGGCGATGGAGTGCCCGACAATTCCGGGCAAGGTCGCGACGTTGATGACCTGTTGGACCGCCTGGTCTTGGCGAATGCTTTCCATCAATTTGTCGTTGGCGAAGATCAGCCCATCGACGTTCATGTTACCGTGGCGCGGGACGCGAAAGCGGAAATTATCGATTTTTTCGAGGGGGGCGTCGTTCATATGTCGAGTATAACCCGAAGCCGCCAGCCCCACCAGCAATGTTCGAGCTCGAGTTGATGGTAGGTCACAGCCTTGATTTCACGTCTGATCTGATGCCGCTTTTCATCATACAGTTCACCCACGACTTTACCGGTGATTTCGGTTTGGCTGCATTGCTCCAGCCGTAATGATTGGACCAGAAAGCCCTCAATATCAAAGAGAAGGTGGATTTGTTTAAGGAGCTCTAAGGCGAGTTCATCTCCGGTGTTAGCCTTCACGGCAATCGGGCGTGACTCGGTAGTGCGGATCGAAGCCGGATCAATCAGGGCATTCGTGAGCGCTTCGGTAGTATGAACGAGTAGCCGCGGCCAGGTCCATGCCCGAATTTCGAGCCGAAGATCCGCCGTGTGTTCAATTTCTTGGTAGGCGGGCCATGCCAACATAGGAGATCCCTCACTTTAATGGAATTTGGTATTTCTTAAGTTTGATGTAAAGCATCGCACGGGAGAGACCGAGTTGTTTAGCGGCACGGGCTTTGTTCCATCCCGTTTTTTCTAAGGCCTGTAGAATCAAGTCGCGTTCAAATTCCGCGCGTTGGTTTTGCAACTCAGGGGCGCTCTTTTTAAAGGTGCCTGGGACAAAGCCGACTTCTTGTAACAACGTAGTGTCGGGGAGAGTTCCGTTCGGTCCTATCGTTGTCTGTGCCGAGAGAGCGGCGCGCTCGATTTCCAGTTCCAGTTCACGCACATTTCCCGGCCAATCATATTCTTGAAAGAGTGCTAAGGCGCGCCGGCTTATTTTGCGTTTAATTCCCCGCGTGGCCGAGAGATGATTGAGAAAGTGGTTGGCGAGTGGGGTGATGTCTTCTTTGCGCTTGCGCAGTGGAGGAATGCGGATCTCACTGCCTGTCAATAGGCGATTAAGCTCGGGAGTCAGTAAACCTTTCTTGAGGGTCTCTTTAAGCCCCAGTCTTGATGAGATGATACAGAAGACGTTGTAGTTTTTTTCATTTTTTTGGCTCGATAAGAAGTTACGCAGCTCCCGTTGATAAGGAATCGGGATTTCAGAGAGTTCATCGATATAGAGGGTGCCACCGCGGGCTCTCGTAAAGGCCTCGGTAAGCGCGTTGGCTTCTAATGAGTCCGTCTTCCAGCGGGGTAGGTTGCTCGCGATGAGCATAATCAGGGGGTGACTTTCAGTTTGTGCATGCAATACTTTAGCCATATGGTCTTTGCCGGTCCCGAGTTCACCAGACAGGATGACAGGACGGCGTATTTTGGCCAGCGTTGAGAAACGTTTGAGAATGTGTTGCATAGCCACGGAGCGGGTGACGACTTTTCCGACGTGCTGGGCTTCTTTGAGCTCTTCTTCAAGGCGCTCCGCCCAGTTGGAAGTTTCATCGAGATCAAGCTGGAGGCGTTTATTGAGCTCAGCGAGTTTATTATGGGCTTGGTCGAGTTCTTTTTGACGTTGGAGGGCCTCTTCGTAAAGAGTGGCATTGTTCAGGGCAATCCCGGCTTGATCGGCAAAGGCACTGATGAGTTCGAGATTCTTTTTCTCAAACAGGTTGGCGGTCTGCGAATGGTCCACATAGAGTGCCCCTAAAATATTGCCATGAGAGATAATCGGCGCTGCTAAAATAGAGCGGAGCTTCAAGGCCTGGACGCTTCGGAACTTAGCCAGTGAATTCTCTTCCAGTGCGTTCTGAATTAATAAGGGTTGCTTAGATTTGAGGAGGCGCTTGATGATTGTTTGACTTAGCAGGTCGCGTCCGCCGGGAAGGTCACGTTTGCGAAATTCCCGCGCAGCCTGAATCTGCCAGGCATCGCGCTTGCTTTCTCCCGGTGTAATAATGAAACCACGCTCTGCGTTCGTGAGTTCAATCGCGGCATCGAGAATGACGTCATAAAGTTTTTTGGTGTCACGTTGGGCGGCAATGCGCTTGTTGATCTCTATGAGGCTCCACAGCGAGGCATCCGCCGGGGCTTCTTGGAGGCGTCGCTGTTTATCTTGTAGTTCCCATAAAATAGCATAACGCGGCGATTGAGCGATCTGACTGCGATAAGCGATCGGCAGGGTTTCGCGTTCCGTTTCAAAGATCTCATGCATCTTTTCAATATGTGTCTTGAGGTCCTCTTGTTTGCGGTGGCCTAAGGCCCACAGGGCCATGCAGGCCAAGACACGGAATTCCTGCTTGGTGCCGTCGGCGCTTTGCTTGAGTTTGTTCAGCTCTTGAGGAAGTTGTTTCGGTGGTTGCGCCTGTATCAGTTTTTGACGGACTTTGAGGATGGCCAGGCGAAAACGGGTGTCGGGCAGGCTGGATTTATTAACGAATGTCTCGGCTTGGGTTAAACGCTTCTCAAAGGCTGCATGGTGATGGTGGCGGAGTGCGTTCTCCGCATAACTCACTTGAGCGAGGGCCAGATATTGCGGGGCCTTGAGTTGTTCGAAGGTTTCCATAGCATATTCAAGGACTTTATCTGCACTTTCACTGTCTTCGCGCCACATTGAGATGTCTGCCTCAAGCAGCAGATTATAGGCGGTGATAAAAGTCATGCCCAGTTGCTGTGCTAATTCCGATGATTTGGAAAGGTGCTCCTCCGCTTCATCTAGGGAGCCAACTTGAAGCAGCAGGTTGGCCATGTTTGACAATAAAATGGCGAGCAAGAAGGAATTTTGCAGATTTTGAGCGGCCTTCAAAGCTTCTCTGTAAAGTTGGAGGGCCGTAGCGATATCTCCTTGTTGTTGAGCGATTGCCGCTAAGTTCATCGAGTTGGAAACGATGCCCGTCGTCTCTTTGAGTCGCTTCATTTCCTTCAATGACTTTTCAAAATAAGGGCGTGCCGCTTCCAGTTCTCCTTGGTTGTAGGACGCCATACCAAGGTAATTAAGGGCGCGCGCCTTATCGATGGGTTTTTTTGCTGTCTGATGAACGGATTTGAGGAGACGTTCCGCTTCAGCAAATTTTTCCAGATATATTTGGGCGAGGGCCCGCACATTATTAATACGAGGTGTCCGACTCTTAAGTTTTAGGGCATCATTATACCGGCCCTGTTGGATGAGGAGGCGCATTTGGGTTTCATGAAGTCGGTCGATGAGTTCGGCTGTGTCTTTTTTGGGGAGGTCTCGGGCGACGGTTAAGTACTTTTCAATGCGTTGTGACTCGGCATCGAGAAAAGACTGAGGGTTGTTGACGGAGGACATCTGCAAGAGTGGATCCGTGGCCTCCAGGTAATCGTCGATTGTTTGGAAAAAAATCGATTCCTCTTCACTCGCAACGGCACTACGATGCACTGCTAATGCCAGTTTATGCTTTTTGTTGAGCAGTGTGATAATTTCCAGGGCATCGTTGGGGCGGCGCATCGGATTCTTGGCCAATAAGGCCTTGAGGAGGCTCTCCAGCGTCTCCTTGTAAGGATGTCGAGAAAGGAAGGGGAACGAAGGCTCCTCATTCAAATGAAATGCAATCATGGCCTCAGATTGGAGTGGGAAAGGTAATTGCCCCTTATTTAGAAGCTGGTAGAGTATCATGCCGAGGGCATAGAGATCCGACTTGGCAGTGGGTTTCCCTTGTTTGATGAGTTCAGGGGCCATATATGCGAGCGTTCCAGCCGCAGCAGATTTCTCCTTGTTTCCCTTTTTTAGGCTCGCAAGTCCGAAGTCTATCAATTTAACGCGGCGGGTTTTCTTCTCGAGAAGGATATTGTCGGGCTTGATGTCTCCGTGAATGACTCCTTGAGTATGAATATAGGAAAGACCGCGGCAGAGTTGGGCGATGATTTCCCACCACGCTTTGCCTTTGACGAGCTTGATTCCCTTATCTAAAGAAGCACCTTCAATATACTCTGTTACCATGAATGGTTGTGGCTGATCCTGATCCGTCAGGCCACAGTCAATAACCTCAACGACGTGAGGATGATAAAGGGATTGAAGGAGTTTGAATTCTTTATTGAATGTTGCTGACTGAGACTTCGATGTCAGTAGTTTGACGATACAGTATGCATTTCCCAGCAACACATCCTCAGTAAGCCAAACAGTACCAAAACCACCTTCTCCGAGCTGCTTCTTTAGCCGATAGCGTCCATTAATGAGTGCGGGTGAGGTCATTCTCGCTAGTCTAATATAATTGACACTAGTTAGTAAAGAGAATGGGCCAATAGGTCCCACTTTGGGGGCAACGTCCCGACTAAGGGTGATGCTCCGATAGCGATACTCCTGGAATAGTTTAGTAATTACAATGAGTTAAAGGAATGTCGCTGAGGCGATATCATTGGCACTTTGCTTGCAATTACCTGTCGATGTGCGACGGCAAATGAAACGCCGAACTTAATAACGGAAGCCGAGAGGCATGGGAGATTAGAGCGATGAAAAAATTTAATTTAGGACTTATTTGTTTAGCTTTGTTTGTAGCAACCGGGTGTAATTACGATGGTTATGATTATGATGCACTTGCTGACGTAGATGACATTGATATCAGCGACAATGCGGGCCATTCAGATGGCACTATTGAAGTGACGAATCAAGAAGAGATGCAAGATATTGATAATGACATCCCTGAAGCGCAGACAGAAGTTGAAGTTTTTCAGGGTGACTCAAGTGCTGACGAAATTGATATGGCCGATGATAATGACATTGACCTTGAAAAGACTCCAAGCTGCAAGGTTACAACGAGTTCCGAACAGATAAGAGAGGGCGAAGAAATCCGCGTGACAGTCAGACATTCTTATGCTGTTGCCGGGAGAGTTGTGACAGGCTGGGTTAGTGAAGGCCGCATAGAACATGAAGTTAAGGAAATTAGCCGGCTGAATCCTGCTGTTGGGTCTCAATTTTCCTTTGATGAAGATGAGACACGGTCTGCAGGAGCTATCTTCTTGGCAGCCATCGTATGGAATGAAGAGGGTAAAGTAGCTCGATGCTCAACGACCGTCAGTGTCGTTGGTGCGCTTGATTTAGATGACAGCGTCATGAATGACATCAGAAATCGTATCCGTGGCCTCGATTTGCAATTCGAAACGAAAATTCCCGAGGTGCCTTTTGGGCCGGATATCGACCCGGAGAAAGGACTTGTGATTGATGGCGGACTTCCTCAGGTCGATCCACAGCTTCAAGAAGCTGTCTTAAGTCATGGCTTTGGTGAAGCTATCCCGGTGTTTGAAACGATAAGCGATTAAAAGAGTACACCTCTAAGCACCCACCTCCCGATAGAAAGGCGCTCCTTGTGAGCGCCTTTCTTTTTATCTGCTATGGATGCTGCGCTGGTTGTAACGAATAAAGGTTTCCCAAGGGGAGGCCTGGGTGTCTCGGATGCGGAGCTGTGGAGGACCACAAGCTTCGACGAGACACCCAGGCTGTAGGCCATGGCCCTACGGTGCGATGTTATGTGTATCGTAAGTCGGTCGATCATTGTTGCTCGATATGAGTGATCGACTCAATATAGGTGTCTAATATAATAGACAGAATATAAATATAGATAGAAGCTTAGGGACCTCAGCTGGGGGACTCAAGGCCCTACAGCAGAATCCTTGCCCATTAATAATCTAAATAAAATCAATAAGATACATCATTTTTGCGATCACGGTATTTTGGCACTCCGGTTGCAATACTAGTGAGGCGTTGGATGCAATAATTATTTCCGTCGATGACGGGGGAGGATGCTGAAATGAAAAAATCAATCAATCTTATACTTGTGGCAGCCCTATTTATTATGGGCGGATGTGCGGGTGAATTGCCGTTGGAAGTCGGTGATATTAAAATCATTGACGCTCCAGTTGTTGAAGAAGTGAAGACGGCGCCTGAGACGGTCGAGGCAACTGTAGCTTCAGATGAAGGGGAAGTTGTTGATGCTCCTAACGTACAAGAGCTTTGTGAGAATAAGTCCGGATGTCACTGGGTATCTCAGGGCTTCTGTTTATGTGATGACGTGGATCGGGGAACAGATAGTGATGATGAGAATGTTCAAGATGATAATGGTGATGAAAACCAGGATGAGGCTGCTCCCATCTGTTTTCTTGCGACCGAGAATAGGGATATTGCTCAGGGAACTGAGTTTAAAGTCATATTTACTGCGCTTAACTCCAATAAAGGTGAAATCCACGTTCTTTGGAATGAGGGCGGAGAGATTGTTTCTTTAGCAGACAAAAGGATTCTGTCTTTTGAAAACATCCCTGCTTACGGGGTTGAGGTGACGCTCAATGCGCCTCTATCGGTCGGAATGGCCTCAATGAGCGCTTTTACTGAGAATGAGAGTGGGGATAAATCGTTATGTAACCTGGATATTAATGTCACAGAGGGTTTCAGCTATCTGATGAGAGAGATTCCGGCGACGACTGTCACGATGATTGGGACAGTGAATCTGGAAGAGAATGAATCACCATGGCCACAGCAATTCAGTCATGAGCAGAGCCGGGTGACGTCCGTACGCAGTTGGGCGGAAGTCGTTTATGCATCAGGAAATAACGCCAATGGTTCAGGCTTTGTGAAGGCCTACAATCGGATCGAAGCTGGAACGCTAGAAGGTCTCAATTCTCATTGGGAGCAGACTATTGAGGGCTCTAATGTCAAAGTAACGGGAAGTTATGCCCGTTCCTCACAGCTCTATGTGACCAGTCATGATCAATCCGAATGTGTTTCCGGGCGCCGTGTTGCCGGGCGTTCTAAACTTCATCACTATGATGGTCAATATCTAGCTCGCCCGGACCATCCCGGATTAACCAATAGCGGCTGGAATGTTGATCTTGGCAATATACGAGTGGGCGACTCCGGTGGAATCATGGCCAGTGGTACAGCTTACTTTGAAGTGACCCCCCCTGGATGTTGCAGTGTCACGTGAAGCTATCTATGTCGTTGGTGAAGCGCGCATAATACGTAATGATAATACGGTCGGATGCGATAGTGAAACCTATGCTGATGCCGCGGTTCTAAAATATGACTTTAATGGAAACCGCCAAGGGTTTAAACGATATAATCGTGTCCGGTCTGCGTTGACGGCTGTTGATGTGGCCCCGAATGGTACGGTGTATGTTGCCGGTTGGGCTGAAGGCCGAGTGGCTCGAAGTGACGGAGACAGCCATCAAGGCGCAAAAGATATCTTTGTGATGCATTTGAGTCAAAGACTTGAAGGTATCAGGGCGGTGCGCCAATATGGAACAGAACTTGATGATGTTGTCACAGATCTAGTTGCTGTTGATAATCTTAATTTCTATGTTGTTGGCCACACACGTGGTGAACTGGACCGCAATGGATACGGCAAGTTCGAAAATGACCGCGATGCCTTCCTTATGCATTTTCAGATAGATCCCGACTTAAGTACACGTAACTTTTACTCGATGGATACGCATGACATTGTGCAGTTCTTTCGTGAGGGCGATCAAAGTGCATCCGGCGTTGACTATAGTGTTGACGCCGGGCTCGTAATCGCTGGCCATACGCATGGTGCGTTTACACGTGATGGCCTCTATGGGCAAAATCATGATGCATTCTTGGTGACGTATCGCGATGTTTCTAATCTACGCCAGAATTTTGGAGTTATTCAGCTCGGAACGGAGAGTACGGAAAAAGTGACGGGTGTTTGTCTTTCTGCAGACTCGTACTTGATCGCGGGCTACACCCGCGGAAACTTCATTAATCCCGACTCACGTGTTTTGTCTGATAAGGGTGTCATTTTGCGGGTTAAGCAGGATGGATTAGTCCCGGTCGGAATTAACGAAAATCATTATGTACGCTGAAGCGATATTTAAGCTGTAAACTGCAAAGCCGAGAGTGTCGATTGGCTCACATGTAAGAGCGGCGCCGGGAGGAGTGCCTTTTCAGCGTCTTGGGTGAGTTTGCCTAGGCGCAGCCTGCGTTGGTGCGTGAACACCTTTTGCCGTGCTTGCGTTCAAGGAATCGTTCCATTGTTTTATCTCATCGGCGCTGATCTCGTTGCTGTAGTATTGAGCGACAAAGGCCATGCCCTCATCGGACATCAGGGCGGCTTCGATGCTGCCATACTGATCGCGAAGCTCTCGAAACGTGTTGGCGACCAATCCAAGATTAATGCCTTCTCCCGCGCCGGTCGGTAAGAGCTCTGGGTACTCAACGATTTCATCGAGTGGAATACCCTCGATTTCTTTGTAGACGGCATCACGATTGATAATCCCTTCCAGGACGGGGGCTATTTCGTGAGTGGCGATATCAATCTCGGAGAGGGCCTCGTCTTTTGTGCCGACGAAGATTCGCTCGGCATGATCCAACTCGTGTAAAGCGACAAGATAACTCGGATTGAAGTATTGTTCATCGCCGTGAGTGATAACCATACCGCCGATGTCGACGATGATTTCCGCTGACCAAGGTTGGTAGAGATTGGCTTCGTGGATCAAGGTAATGCCGGGCCAGGCCGTGTCGTGGCCCCAGTCGATTGCAGCTTGGGGGTCCAGGTCATGTTCTGTGCAGTAATCCAGATAGAGCTGGCTTGAAAGGCGGTTGGCATCGACCGCCATGGAGACGGGGATCATCTTGAAAGTAGAGCGGCCGTCATCCACTTCGGTGCTGGCAAATCCAGGCAATTGTGGATTATCGAAATAGAGGGCGTTGCCAAAACGCAGAAACGCCGGATTGTTCTGGGCAAAAAGCTTGTACTCATTGTGATCCAATGCCGAAAGCCCAACTATGGCGGAGTCCCATTGATGAATTCCACCCGAATTAATATCTTCAGGAGAGAAAGGATTACTCGGCCCTGTTGGGATCAGGATGTCTGATAGTTTGTCTGTACTGATCGGAACCAGTATTGTCGTTGCTTCGCTCATTCTCTAGTGGCTATTTCCAGACATCCGCGGTGTACCGCCGGTTCTGCCGATTGTATTTTGTAGCGGAATATGAGTTCCTACTCCTTGGTCGCGCGATACGGCTTTATCGGGGTTGAGAACGTGACTCCATTTCTCTCCCTCTTCGGCACTGATTTCATTGCTGTAATATTGAGTGACAAAGGCCATGCCTTCATCGGACATCAAGGCCGCTTCGATGCTGCCATGCTTATCACGAAGCTCACGAAAAGTATTTGCGACCAAGCCTAAATTGACACCTTCACCAATGCCCGTCGGCAAGAGTTCGGGATATTCGACGACTTCATCAAGCGAGATATCGTTAATAGTTTTGTAGATGTAATCACGATTGATGATTCCTGTTAAGACCGTGGCGACTTCGTGCATTGAACTATCCAGAGTCGTAGGTTGGACTTCAGGGCTGCCGACTTCTTTGCGCTCAACGTGACCGAGTTCGTGGATAGCGACCAAATAGGCCGGATTATAGTAGCCCCCGCTGTCGTCGGTTATGGTCATGCCGGCCATTTCCACGTAGGGCATGGTATTCCAGGAATTGTACTCATTGCCTTCGTGCGTCCAGGTGACCCCAGGCATAAAATCTCCGTTAGACCAGCTGATAGCGGTTTGCGGGTCCAAATTATTTTGCTCGCAATAGTCGATATAAAGTTGACGCGCGACTTCATCGGCCTCTTCTGCCAATTTGATAGGAATCATCTTAAACGTGGACCGACCGTCATCTTCCGAATCATTTGTAGACCCGGGTAAGAGTGGATTGTCAAAATAAAGGGCGTGACCAAAGCGAAGTAACGCCGGATTGTCCAAGGCGAAGGTTTCGTAGGCTTCAAGTTCTTCGGCATGAACTCCAACGATAGGGGACCGTTCATAGTGACGTCCTCCATCATCAGCGTCAGGATCAGCGACGAAAAAGGTAAAGCTTGTGTTAGTCGGATCCAACGCTACGGAAGTGCCGCCGCGATAGACGTGTCCGGAGAGCATTAAATAACCACTAGTTGATTCCAGGCAGGTATCGTCGCTAACATTATTCGCCATTTGACTGAAAAACTTTGCCTGGAGTTGAGCGGATGAGTTTTGTGTTAGCCCTGCCTGAATCGAATCGGGAAGTTGACCGTAAAGTATATAGGCATCCGTCGAGGAGATCGCGGTCAACAAAGAAAGATCGGCACCGCTTGCTATGGCTTCTTCAAGCTCACGGTCGTTTAAGCTGTCATCATTGTTTTGATCATAAAGGAGCGCAGCGATACTACCGCCCACCTCTAGAGAGTCTGCTGTTGCACCCAAGTTTTACTTCTCCAACGCGTTTAGTTAAGTGATGTCGGCGTCAGTCGACGCACGACTCGTATTGATAGTTAATGGCGCACCCATTGCCCGCTAGCTCAGCAAGAAATGTGCCAATTCGTAGTGATGAAAGGGTGAGATGCTTTTGACCGCTGGTTGAGAGTCAATGAAAAGGGAAATACAATCCGCGTAGCATTCGTTAAATGTCAATTAATGAGGTAAAAATCCCTAAAATTGAGGTGTAAACACCCCGAAATATGAAATTTTTTAAAATATTCTAAGTGGGAAAAGGCGCTTGAGTCCCCCATAATCGGGATAATTGAGCTCCTTGGTCGTCTTGGCACAAGAATTGCTGACTAGGCGGCTGAGGAGTGTGTATTAGTTGGGTGCAGATGCGACTTGTCCCTTAGGGACAGATCCCATTTATGACATCAATGGCGAATTAATAACCGATGCGGCGGGTGCGCCGATTTGCACCGGTGACGTCATTGACTTGTCCACGATTAAACCCGAATCCATTGTTGTCAATGGATTCACGGGTACGGGAACGGATATGTTCTACGTCGTGGAATGTTCCGACGGTTTGTCCGGCGACTGCCAAGTCATCGAAGAAGAATCTTCAGTTCTCTCCAATAGCCAGCAACTCTTGTACGGGCCGACAGATTCCATCACCTCGACCTCAAATACTCTTTCTTCGCAAGAGTTCGTCGTCATGCAGCAAGAGCGCATACGTCTTCAGTTGCTTGTCACTCAGGCGGAAGCGCTTTCAGGTTATGATGCCAGAGACTTGCTCATGGAAGCGGCGCGTGGTTACGCGGAGCTCGGTGATAAGCGAACGGCAGCTCTTGTCGGGTATCAAGCTTACGAAATCAAAAATGGACTTGGTAATCGGGATCGAGAGGATGTTGCGAGGTGGGCGCGCAGTGCCGACCTCTACCATATTGCCTATAAGCTGTATAAAGAAGGTGAGGAGATCTTTGATCTAGAAGAGTTCCTCGCTGACGATGACCCCGACAATAAGTGGCTCCGAAAAATGTTGACGGACCTAGATGAGTGGACCGATGCGGCGCAACGCCTGATTGATGCAGGTTATTATAGTGATGCTTTAGCGGTGCTTGAGTACGCGGAGCATATCAATGAAGGCGACGTCAATCCCGATAACGGGGCCTGTTTGTTCTTTTGTCCTTATACGGAACCGGAAGAGAATATTTCCGATGAAATCCGCCGCCTGCAGGCGATTGCCGAAGAAGGTCCGTCTCTGGTTGAAGCGCCTATGCTTAGTGATTTACCGCTGCTTGAGGATTTGCCAGCGGATTCCGCTGTTGATGCCACGACGACATTCACGATGGAGTATCTTCAGGGTGAAGCGCTGGCCCGACTTGAAGTCCTGGAAAGCTTTCAAACGACTTCAAATCTGAGCGCGCTGACGGATCGGGCGGTAGAACTGATTACCGTAGGTTATATTTCATTGCAGCAGGGTGATCTCGAACAGGCGTGGATTCAATTGGATGAAGGTTTTAGGCTTTACGACGGTTTAATTAGATATCGAGAAGCTGAATCTAAATATGTAGCGACCATGAATTTCTTTGCCGCTTCGCTGCCAACCAATGGCACGTTTCCCTCCGGCAATTTCAATTCTCTCGGTGAGTTGGCAGATGCCTGCGAGGGTGATCGTTATTACGCCAATTTTTCCGGAAACGTTCTCTACGATCAGTATTCGGCGGCGGATGAAACCATCGTCGCAGCGGTCGATGCTCTCTGGTACTTTAATACGAATAAATCTCCGGCGAATAACCGTGGTCCGATTCCCCAAACGCTTGCCGATCTGAATGCCGTTACGGCGCAATACGAAACGCTGGCGCAAAGTCCGGAAGTTGTTGCTTTTGTGCAGTCGGTGCAGGAGGTCCAAGGTCAAGACTATCTCGAACAACTCGCCGATGAACCGGCCTTTGCGGATCGCGTCGCGCTTGGTACCAGCATTGAAAAGCTGACGGTCATGTTGGCGGTTCAGGAACAGCTCGGTTCTGACCAATTAGAGTGGAACGAAGAGTCATTGAATCAGGTGCGCGCTGAGCTTGTCAACTTGGCCATGACTTACGGTGAGGACGGTGAAGCCATCGTCGCCACGTTGCAAGGACTGAATTTTAGTGATGCCGCGCAGCACGAAGTTGGAAAGACGCAGTTGATTCAGAGCATTGAGGATATCGCAAAACTCGAAAAAGCGCAGGCTTTGGATCTATTAGACGCGAATATCGAGCATATTGAAGAGATGGACACGGATGACGAGGATCCTCTGAAGCAGATTGCATCTGATGTGGCGGATGTGAGGGGCTCCTGCGCGACTTTGTCGGCTTACCTGGATGATGTTCAACGCTTGGCGGAAGATTTAACATTAGAGACTCAGGATCGCACGGCCTATTCCATGCTGCAGATGACGGAAGAGCAGCTGAAGCCCGTTGCGGAAATGTGGAGCACGATTAATGCCGGCGTGACTCTCGGTGGTTTATTGCCGGACCGTGAATTGGATGGGACGAATGCTCATGATGCGTACATTAGTCGTCTTGAAGATGTCCGTGACACTATCGCGACGATTCGCAACTTGAGTCCGACGCGTTACAACGCAGCGGAGCGCCGCGCGGAATTGATTCAGGACGTTAATGCTGAATTCAATCTGCTCGTGGGGCCGCAGCACCAGGCTTACTTCGCCGAATACGCGGAAGATGCGACCTATTTCAACTTGGCCGTGGGCGCGGCCGTTATCGTCGGGTCCATGATTGTCGGTGGCTGGATCGGCGGCATCGCCAAGGCCGGGGCGATGACGATGGGAGCCCCGCGCATGGTGGCGAGCGCGATCGGCTTTATCGCCAATATCAGCGCGTTTACGACGACCGAATTGATCTTGATGCCGGGGCAGCAGCTTTGGGATAGCAACTTATCGACCGGCGATAATGTGACGAAATTTTTGGGACGTTTCGGTCATAACGCCGTCATCGTCGGGACTTTGGGAGGGACCCTGAAGCTCGTCAACCGCGGCGCGGAATCCGTTATTCTTGCGCGTGCTGAAAGTCAGTTGATTAGTGAAGGGGCAATCGTTGCCGGCGAAGGTTACAGTATCGAGATGGCGACGCTCCTCTTTGAGCGCGCGGCCACGATACGGGCCACTTGGACGGCGACGGGATTGGTCTACGGCACGTCATTTGCGGCGGAAGGAACCGTGTTTATGGCCCTGAATACCGGTGAGGCCGTTTATCAGCATGGTCTTTCGAAGGGTCTCGACCAATCGCTTTTCTCTGAGCAGGCCTGGCGGATGAATTTCCTTAACTTACTGCTGATCAAGACGATGCATCGTGGGGTGACTTATTACGCTTCGGCAGGCATGGGAAGTGGTCATACCTTGCCATCGTCCTTCGATGCGAACTTGAAGACTATCGATCGGATCGAATCGAATATTACAATACGTCGCGAAGAAGCGATGCAATTACTCGAATCAGGAAACTTAACGAACAAGGACGCGCTGACTTCTTATCGCGATGCCTTAGTGGAGCGTCAGGGTTTTCTTGACGGTATGGGCAACGGCCGCAATGAAGTTCTCTTGGCGGAGACCGTCTCCGAGATTCGCATGATTAACAGTGCGATCCATCACTACGAAATATTCGGACCGAATAATGCCTTTGGTCTGACGCGTGATGCTTCAGTATTGATGCCGGGCGGAGTCGAAGCCCCAATCTTTACTTACAAAATGGACCAGGCTGAGGCCATGCGTGCGATGTTCGAACAGATGGATGGCGCTCAACTTGTCCTCGATAAGAACGGCGAGATCATTGTCCGGTATAAAGAGCCGTTTACTGGTGAGACGTCGGAGATATTGTTTCGGCCGGAGCAGGTGGGTGAGGTCACTAAGAAAGTCACCGATAGCCAAGTCGTAACTAAGGCCGACGGCTCGTCAAGCACTGGCAAATCTCCTATCAAAATCAGCCTGGCCGATTACCCGGGCCTGCTCATGACGAGCGACGGGCGTGATATGTTGCGAGTTAATTTGCACAAGGGAGAGGTGACGCTCTCAAATGAAAAGTGTGATTGGACCGGGCATCCGTGGGAATTACATCTCTCGCTGGCTACCACTGGTGAAGTGACCTTGAAAGCCAACAGTGGGAACGTCGCGATTCGACGCAAAGGCGAACTCGAGTTTGCAAGTATTACGCAAGGCAATGAAGTCAAATTGAACGTTGGAGATACGCTTCGCCTCGGTGGAATGGAGTGGGTCTGGCAAGGCGAGAGTTATCTCGATGCCAGTCGTCCGAAAGTTCAGACTGATGCCTTTACTAGCTCGCACTGGTGGCAGGTGAACCAAGTCAATCACTTTGTGCGTTTCTTTCAGGACGGTGCAGAAATACAGACTTTGAGTCGCATGGCAGCCGACCCGAAATGGAGTGCGAATGTCCAAACTTTTCTGCAGGGCAATATCCGCCTCCAGGCACAACTCTGGAGATATCAAGGTTTAGAGGCCAAGTTCAGTGAGCTAAGAAGTGATTACGATGCGGCTTCAGGCAATCCCAGTCTCCAAGAAACTTTGCGTAGCGAGATGATTACTTTGCGTAGCGAGATGAAAAGTAGTTGGGAACAGGTCATGCAATTTTACGGGCGCAACTTAACCGGTAAACACAATGTGATGATTATCGAATATCTGGCGCGGGTCGAGTCGGCGCACAGCGATATTAACCCGGTTAAGTTGGCATTGGCCCAATCATCGATTCAATCGGATGGATTATCTTATCGGGTCATTGCCGAGACGCCGGAATCATTTATGACGACCGCGACCTTGCCGAAGGAGAAAAATGCGAATCGCTTCGATCGGATTGCCACGGATGATCTTATACGTGTCGAGGTCCAGGCGAGTAACGAAGCGGCTATTGAAACGTTTAAACAAAATCTGACTGAGGCGGGGATATCCTATTCTGAACTGACGATAGGTGATCAGGGAGCTCTGCTCTTATCATTTCAAGGTAAAGAGAAGGGCGAGATGGTCAACTTGGAGGTAATGTTCGTCGAATCTTTATCGATTGACCATATCGCTGATCCCGTCGTTTATCGTGATATGCTGGTTGATGCCTTAGCTGATCAGAACATCTTTTCAACTTTTGACCTGACGGCACCATTGTCCAAAAGTGAGGCCCGGACACTGGCCCACTTTTTGGTCAAAGAACATGGCATCACGACGGAACAGTTGCATCGACTGGCCGGGGATGAGTGGGTACAGCTTGCACGCGAAGATCTTGGCACCTCAGGCTCCAGCCATCAGGCAGGCGGGAATGAAACTTTGGCGACTGAGTCAGTCATTGTCGGGGCGGAAGTGCTCGTCAATCAAGGAAATTTCCATGAAGCGTCAACGGTTGAGTTGAGCGGTCAAAAGGTCTTTGTCGCGGAAGCCTTGAGTCCTGAGCTTCGGCCTACGACCGAAGTGACGGTAAACGTCTTTGGGCAAGTGTCTCTGTTTACTCCGCGCCCTCTGGTAGAGTATTTACCACTTCGTATCGTCGAAGATCCAATGACGGTTTTCACTCGCAATGTCGAATCGGCGGAATCTCTTGTGGCTTTAAGAGAGGTAATCGCCACCTCGCCTATCGAGCAGATTGGAAATTTATCGAGAGAGAGACTGGTTTTAAAGCTTGATCGGGTGATTGCCGGTGAAGATCTGTCATTGCTGAAGCTTCCAGTCGAAGGGGGGGTGCTTCAGGCGGTGCGCTCGCTATATGAGCAGAATCTTTATTCCGGCTACACTGGATATGAATCCTCGCAGAATTGGGTCGTACCTTCGGAAGCGGTAGCCACCCGTTTGGCGGAAACAGCGCAACGAACCAACGGAAGTACGATTGATCCTATTGCCTTGTACGAGCAAATTGGCACGCTTAGAACGAAATTAATAGAGCGCTTGAGCAGTGATGAAATGATTGATGCGGTATCGGATTACTACACCCGTGATGAATTTCTCGCCATCATTCACCAGGTCGTGGATCAGGGTCGTCCCTTGGCTCTGTTGACGCGTACTGGTGATGCGCGACGTCTCGTGAAAGAATATCAGAATGAAATTTTAAATATCACCGCCTTTGAGCTGTTTCCCATGGAAATGCAGTTGAGCAATGATCGTGTCATTAACTTTTTTTCAGGTGAACGGGTTTCATCAGCCGAAGCGGCGTATCGGATGGCCTTGGATTTGCTGTATCTCAATGCGGGTTCCAAGAGCCTGAGCATGCCAACGACCCGTGATGTTCAAGCGTTGACGACCCTGCTGCAAACTCACATTGATCCAACGCTTGAGGCCGGTGACTACGCGGCCTGTCAGCAGGCGTTAAGAACCGCTATGGAATCTCAAGACCCGAAAGTGTGGACACTTTTTGGGGAGGCCAGTGCCAGTGAGCGGGCTTTGCTGCAGGAAGCTTATTTCGGGGCATTTACACGCCGCGAAGTCGATTTTGAGGCGGCGATTTTTATTCAGCGCGTCTTTGGTGAAGTGGGGATGTTTCGCGAAGTCGGCATGGTGCTGGTTGAAGGAGCTGACGGCCTGAAGGTAGAACTTGTCTTTGGTCGCATGAATAGCGTCTCGGACATCTCAGGGCGGGAAGCGCTGATGCTCCATACTCATCCAATAAAGTTTCTAGAGCATGATGGCATTGACTGGGCGGCACATGAGCCTGATGGCGAACTCGGGATGGGAACCGTTGTACTCGAATCGAATCGTCAGGATGCGTCTAATTATAACGCGATTTTTTCAGAGAGTGACATGTCTGCTTTCATGGAGCTCGGACCCACTTACCTGCGGAATATTGATACAAGCGTTTCAACACCGCTTTGGGATGCGAGCACACGCAGTTACTACAATTGGGTGCTGAGTCCGCGAGGGGGCTCGGAGATTCAGATTCGTTTTAACGAGCAGCTCCAAGCCGAGAATGTTATTATCCGCTATTCTCCGGACGATCCCTCTTCATTTGATTATGTCATGCGCATTCAGACGCTGACGGAGTATGCTGCGAAGGAATTCCCCGGGCTCCCGATCCAATTTGAGCCGATTTCTCACCAGGTCTTGACCTCACGCATTGGTCACTGGGAACGGCCGCTGCAGTAAGCGGACTCGCAAGTATTCGTCAAAACTTTCTCGTCAAATGAACCGATAAGATTGTCAGGTGCGGTCCATTAAAAAGACCTGAAATTTAGCAAACGATCCTGGAGGTGCGTAGTGGGTGACTTGAACCGGATTCGTATCGGTATCAGTGCGGATAGTCTCGTTGTATCTGGAGATGAGCAGACCGATATGGGGGGTGCCGTCGGTGCCAATCTGCAATTCGAAGTCGACGACGTGTTGATTGATATGACGGTCGCAGCGGAACTCTTAATGCCGCTGGCGGGTGGAAGTGGGACTTCCAATCTATCCTTTCATTTGGCCTTGTTGGGTGAGGTTGATCCCGACATTTGGATTGGAGGTCAATCGGGCGTTACGTTTGATATGGAAGGTCTGGAGGATCTCGATGTCATTCCCACCGGCGAGATGGGGGCCCTCATGCTGGCCAATGTTGCGGATAACGTGGCGCTCAGTGTTTACGCGGGAGTTGCGACGAGTGATTTTCAGGAGGTGTCGTTTAAAGGCGCGGCCGGCATTCGTTTGTCGTGGGACCTTTATGATTCGAGTGACTTGCCCGTCGGTGCTGTAGCCGACCCCAATGAGCCGCGAGCGGAGCCGGCCAAGATTATCGGCTTTGATCTCATCGAGCCCGATCAGACGAACATGTTCGTGCTCGATCCGTTGACGCTGCAGATTGAAACGAGTGGTCCGGCCGACGTGGAAATCTACATCATCGATGATAATGGCGATCGCGTTTATGATCTCGGGACGCACAAAATCGATGGGGTGGAGGAACTCTCCTTTTTGCGGGGCAAGTTTTCTTTGTCACGGCGAGACCGAGAACTCAAAGGTGACGGCTATCGCGTCGTCGTTCGTGTCAAGGATGGGGATGGCCTGCAGTATGGGACTCAGCCGATTCGGATCTATAAGACCTATCGCAATAGAAGGCCTTAATCGTTGTTGGATGGATTTCTTAGGTAAACGATTTACCGGTATCTATGGATGGTTTTAGGTTTAATGACCTTCCTCGGCAGTTCTTTTAACGTGCCATAGGGGCGATGATCGCAGGTGACCCGCCGGATGACGTGATTGGCGGTATCGGCAATGTAGAGAGTTCCATCACCGGCGACCGCAACATCGCTCGGTCCATTTAACGTCGCTAAACTCGAGTAACCACCATCTCCCGAATAGCCTGGCTCGCCGGTGCCGGCAAGTGGACACATTTCGCTGCCATCTCGCTGGACCACGAAAATTCGATTATTCTTGTAATCGGCAATATAAACGACTCCTCCGGTGTCGATCGCAATGCCTATAGGATAGTGCAATCGTTCATGTGTCGCCGGACCCCCATACGCCGAGGAACCTCGCACGCTGCCGGCGAAGATACTGGCAATGCCAGCTGTGCTGACCCTGTGGATCAAGCCATTATCAGCGCTGGCGATGAAGACATTTCCCTCCCTATCAACGGCTACATCATTCCAACTGCTTGCTAGCCCCGTTGTGCCAGCTACTGTGCTCATGTAACCGTTATTGTTGACCTTCCGAATTCCCCTCTCAGCCATAAAGAGTGTCCCACCATCATTGATGGCTAGACCATCTGCGCCGTACAAAGGGACCTCTGTAGCCGGGCCATCAGTTGACGGCAGGGTTGAAACGCTAGGTTTGCCGGCAAAAGTACTTGCGATGCCCTCCGTGTCGACCTTAATAATTCTGCATTCACGGCTTTCCGCGTAATGACAGTTATCAGTGAAGTAAATATTACCGGCTCCATCGACCGTTACGGCCGTAGGATTAACCACGCGTGTCTCCGTGGCTTGAAGCCCATTCTGCCCATAGGAATCTAGCCTGGGATTGCCGGCCACGGTGGAAATAGTGCCAGCCAAGTCGACCTTTCGAACGCGTTTATTTCCAGAGTCAGCGATATATAGTTCTCCGGCAGGGCCGATGCCCACGCCGCTAGGTACGTATAATTGGGCCTGGATTGCTGGCACTCCGTCTCTGAAAAAGCCGGGCTCACCGCTACCTGCAACCGTACTGATCCGGCAACCCCACTGTTCGACGAGTGCTTGGCACTTGGGCGTGATGAATCGCTTATCGATTGAAAGACTCGTCTCAATCTTTGAGTCAGGTGCGTAGAATTTTTCTGCAGCTGAGACAGGAGTGAGGAAGGTATTGCCTGTAGAGAGAGCTAATAAAAGAACAAAAAGGAGAATAAGCGACTTCCGTTTGCCGTCAATGCTCATAGTTGAATGATAACTTAAGGCAGGGCTAAACTGTAGCAATAATAGACCTACCGAAAATTCCTTTGCATTTCAGTCGCTTAAACCATTATTATTTAACGCAACCCTCCCGCATAGGGATCGATAAGGGGGGCGTGTTGAGGTGAGAGGGAGCCCTCTATTATGCCTGCTACGCCCGTGCGTCGATTGACCATTGCGCATCCGGACCTTTCGAGTTCGGTGAGCGTTTCCTTGCCCTGGGATTCCTTCCCGGCGGCCATGCAGAATGAACTCGATGCCCTAGATGTCGATGATGATGGTGCAATAACTTATACGCCGCGCGTTGGCGGAAATACCTCCTCGTTGTCAGTCGAAAGCCACCATGCCAATCGGACATCAGAGCGCTTGCAGCGGGTGCTGTGGGGTTACGCCTGGTCCTATCCGAGTAATCGCTACGTTCAAGATGATGCGCGTCTGCCGGATCGCATGACGAATATCCAAACAGTTCAGCAGCGCCTTTATAATGATGTCGTGCTCGCACTCTTGGGGAATGGGAATGATTTAACGAAGTGGGAGCCGGCGCAACGCGTGCTGGAGATGAGTGGGGACTATACACATCTCTATCGCCTCGCTGAACAGGCCATTGGTAAATATAATCGGGGTCGCAACATCGAATATTTACGCCGTGCGGAGAGTCTCTTGCTCGCGGCGCGGCGTTATGCGGCTCGGGTGCGGAGTGGTCGGCGCAACACGGCGGCCAATAGCGTCGACCTCGCCGATATCGACCAATCACTCGGGCGGATTACGGGACCACTGGATCGTTATGAAACGGCGGCCTTTCGTCGTGATGTTCAGCGCCCCTATCTGATGGCAACGATGGGATCACCGATGACCGCTAATGTCAGTGGCGGCGAAGTCTACTACGCGGTGGCCGTGCCTCAATCTTTTATCGATGCGAACAGTGGCGATGTTGAAACAGCGATCAAAAACTATTTTAATAATACCGAGCAAGTCTCCATCCGTGCGTCACGTTTTCAGGATAGTTCAGGGAGTCAAGCGCATCGACTCAGTGCCATTCGCGTGGAGCGGGATGCTCCGGGTCCGCATGATGATCGCATCAATTCGCAATCGTCATTCCATCTGTATCAGCCGCGTCTTAACCGTACGGTGTTTCGCGGTCACGATGTCGTCTACTATCGTGTTGGTTTTCAACTGGCCGATAAGTCAGAGGCCCTCGATGGACAACATATCCGCCGCTTTGATCTCGAACTGCAACACGATGGAAATACCCGACGGATTCCAGGGGGCTTTGTGCTGCAAAACATGGCCGGGCGCAGCAGTCACGATGTCTTTGCGTCCGACCTCCATGTCAATGACCGAGATTACACGGTTGTTCGCGATATGATGCGAAACATCAATCTGACGGTTGCGCGCTGGAACGCTCAAGGGCTGACGCACACAAGAAAATATCGCGAGCTCTTAACGGCTGCCGCGCAAGTTGAGCGCTTTTACGAGCCGATTAACGAGCAAATTGAGGCTGCGGTGGATGAATGGAACGCGGCCTATCGCAGTGGCGAAATTCATCACGTCTTTTTACTGGGGGACTTGGCAGACTTTGTGAATGTCGCCGTGACACTCGATCGAGTCGGTTATCGAAGCAGCAATATCCGCACCCTCAAGGCGATATTGTCACGCTTGGAGGCGCCGCTCTATGTCGTCTCCGGCAATCATGATCACCATGGGGCGCCGTTCCCTTACAGCTTGCATCGGCGCAATTTTGTTTTCAACGGTCACCTTCAAGATCTCTATGAAGATCATTACGATGACCAGCACTTTGAAGGGCTTTTATATTTACGGGGCGTCGAGGCCCTTTTCCCCGGCACCAATGGTGCGGGTGGCAGCCTTATTCAGATTTTGCGGCGGCTGACGGCTTCCGATCCGTTTGGCGTGGCGAATGATGACAATATGGGACATCACCTCCGCGAGTTGGGAATGTATGAAACCTATGCGAGTAGTCTTGGTAATGGCTTTCGCGTCTTCTTATGGCCCACCGAATCCGAACACTTTAATTATTCACGTTTCTTACTCGAAGAAGTGCATGAACCGGTCGGCCCTAACATGTTGCGTGCGGTGAAGACTTATGTCGGCGATCAACACCCGAGTGGGAAGGGGCCGCGCCCGGAGAATTTCATTTCTTTTATTCGTGAATTAGAGGCGGCGAAGCGCGCCGGTGAGCGCATGATTTTAGGTGGGCACTATCCGCCGTTTTCGGTGGGAATGGGTCCGGATCAGACGCCTGACTCCGCGGACGCGATGCGAGGCGATGCGACCTGGGCGATCCGGATGGCGTCTTGGTATTATCGCATGCCGGGCGGACATCCCGTGCTGGCGTTAGCGATGTCAGGGCATGTGCATCGTTACGAAGAATCAGATTTTACCTTCGACTTCGGTAAGCTTGTCGATCACGCCCACGCGGGCGAAGACTTAAGCGACACGCGGCGCGCGGAATTAATTCGAAACACCGAGTCAGAATTTAGGCGGCGCCTCGGAGCGATATTCCGGAGTCGCAATACGAATACGATTTTTGATCAACTGCATACTTTGCGCCATGAATTTCACTTAGATGATATCAGTCGCATTCGTCGCGTGTACGAACCAGGTTCGGATGGTGTTCCCGGTCCTATTGTCGGCCGTTTGAATGCCGCATGTTTGGCTTATGGGCGGGAAAATGGAACGGCTTTTGTTAATATCCCGTCTATCGGGGTCCCGGCCGATAGCCGCACGGGGTATACCGTCGTGACGACACACCCGGATAGCACCGTTGATGTGAATACGCGCTTTATGCGGGTGCGTTACGACAATCGTATTGTGTCGGCGGATGGAAGACGCTTGGAAAACTATCGACGTACCTGGTGGCGCGAATCACGTGACTGGGATCCGACGCGTTCAGTTGGAACTATCCCCGCGCGCACCCGGCGTACGCGTTATCAAGTCTATGGTCCGCATACGGTTAACGAAGACAGTCGGTGGGACCTTTTTCCCTTAGTGTACCAATACCCGCGTCGTAAAATCGGTCTCGCCTTGGATGCCGGGATGAGTTGGAATTTCCGCAACGGCGAAGTCGGTGCTTTACTCGGGGGGCAGCTCCTTTTTCCGCTGTCGCATCATGCCAATGCGACCTTGGGTGGACCTAATTATATTACGATTGGAGGCTATTGGAATAGCGCGACGGATGACCTGATGGTCAATGCCGGGATTAACTTCGGACTGATTACGCCGCTCTTTTTTGTCGATGAAGCGACCAGTGGCAATCCTTTTTTTGGAGGAGAGGCACGCTTTACCAGCGTATTGCCATTGCCGCCGCAAATAGGGATTTGGGGTGGTTCCGATATTCAAGGTAATTGGGGCGTTGGTCTCAACCTTATCTTTTCCATTCCTTCGCTCACTTATCGATTGGGAGATGGTCACAGCCACAGCTATACGCAAGGTAGTCTCTCACCGACGAGTCAGGCGATCCCATCTGGTCATCCGATGGGATGCTTCTAGTAGACTTGCCTTTCTGTACGGCATCCATTAGACGCTTCAGATAGTGGAACCGTTTGATTACCGCATCTTCGTTTGCATCCGGGAACGTCCGGCCGGCAAAGATTCCTGTGTAGGCAATGGTTCTTTAGAAACCGTTCGTTTGCTTAAATCAGAAATCGCCAAACGAGGTCTGCTCGCCCAAGTCAAAGTGAACACCTCGAGCTGTTTGGATCTATGTAGCGGCGGGCCTCATCTCATCGTCTATCCCGAAGGGATTTGGTATTCAGGATTGACTACAGAGCATGTAATGCCTTTTATTGAGAGTCAGCTGCTGAGAGGCGAGGCCTATGCACCTTGCCTTCGGGACGAAGCGGAACTGGCGGGATTTTTTGAAGGGGTCAAAGCTAAGAAAACACGTGTGGCAGGAGGTGCCAACCCATGAAACGAATTTTTCATTTAGCAATAATCTTCACCGTACTTTTTCAACTATCGGCATGCGGGGGAACCTTTGCCGACCCGACCGTTATATCCATTACCCCTGCCGATGAAGCGACGGATGTAGGGTTGAATACGCTTATCATCGTCATCTTTTCCAAAATCATTGCCGCACCCACGGTTGATAATGAAGCATTCGTTGTAACGGCCGGGCCGGCCGGCGAAGTTGGGACCGAGGTTGCGGGGTCATTCGCGGTCAATGGGACGACGGTGACATTTACTCCCGATGCGGAGTTGGACCCTAACACGCGCTACCAAGTTGACCTCAACAGTGACATCAAGGACCTTGATGGGAATGGTCTCGATAATGATGTCACGACTAGTTTCACGACTGGGGACGGTACTTGAGGCCTCAACGCATCGCGAGTATCGATATCGGAACCAATTCGGTTCTCCTCACGATTGCAGAGCAAGCAACGGACGGTTCGCTGGAAACCGTCTTAGAAGACGCGCGGATCACGCGCATTGGGGAAGGTCTCGGCAAACAACAGGTTTTTTTACCCCATGCGATGGAGCGGACGCTGCAAGTCTTGCGTGACTATGCGGATATGTGTCAGCAACATCGGGTCGATCAAATTATCGCCGTAGGAACTGCGGCCTTTCGACGGGCGCTCAACGCCAAAGACTTTGTGCGTGATGTCGAAAATGAACTGGGCTTGGGTATCGAAATTATCTCAGGGGAGCGTGAAGCCCAGCTTTCTTATGCGGCGGCCCAGCGTGATTTCGGTGATGATATCTTGGTGATTGATATTGGGGGAGGGTCCACTGAATTTATCTGGAACGATAGTGGAAGCGATGGGCGTGTACAGGCCATATCTCTTCCTATTGGCAGCGTTGTGATCCATGAACGCTATGTACATTCTGACCCTATTAATGATGAGGACTTTGCGCAGGTCCAGACTTATATAATGACTGAGCTCTTGAATCTCCAGGGGAGCCGCTGGGGTGGCGGTGCGGCCGCAATGAAGCAAGAGCCCCCGCAAAAACTAGTCGCCTTGGCTGGAAGTGCCACGACGCTGGCGGCGATGGACCTCCAGTTACAGACCTATTCGCACGCCCAAGTTCATGGGCATGTCCTTAAAGAGGCGACGGTTGCTGCCATTGTTGCCCAACTACGCACCGCAACCGTGGAAGAGCGCAAACAAATTGCGGGTATCGAACCCGCGCGGGCCGACGTCATCCTCGAAGGGGCTATCCTCTTGCATGAAACGATGAAGCTGTTCGGCTACGATGAGGTTCATATCAGCGATAGGGGAGTTCGGTGGGGCCTCATCTATGAGTTGTGTGCCTAAAGTGTGAACTCGTTTCCTGAGTGAGTACTATTCAGTACACAGTACACACATTTCAGCCCTTCATTTTCAGTCAAAAATCAAAATATATTTAATAATATCAGTTAGTTACCTAATTTTGACCGTCCTGGCACGCCACTTGCTCTACTAGGGGGTTCATCGGTCACAAAACATAGGAGTCAGGTCATGAATACATGGGTAACGAAACTATCAGGAATTTTAATACTCACCATCGCTATCAGCGTCTCGGCATGTAGTAACACCACTCAGCCGGCGGAAGAACCCGCTGTGGGCGGCATTGGCATCATTGATGTCATTGATCCGATCGTCAGTGAGCCGACGGTCAGCGAACCGACTGTCATCGAAGAAGTTGAAGCCCCTTCGGCTGAAGAAGATGCGTTAAGAGATCGCGTTGCCGAATTGGAAGCGGAATTGGAACGTGCCCGCAGCGAAGCCGCGACGGAAGACGCACGTGATGCGGAAGCCGCAGCAGAACTGGAGCGTCGTATTGCGGAACTCGAAGCGGCTGCGGAGAGAGCGCGTCGTGAAGCAGAAGCTGAACGAGCTCGTATAGAAGCAGAAGAAGCTTTGGCGGACCGGTTTGGTACTGAACTGGAAGTTGAAGTTGGTGCAGTTCGAACCATTCCCGTTATTCCTTATCAATTCGCATTTGTGTCCAAGCGCGGCGAATCCGGCGCGACGAATGTCTATACGCGGAATACACGTAGCGACAGCGAAGTGAATCAGTTGACAGCAAACGACAAGAAAGCCGTGATTTATATGGATCCGTCGCTCAATCATGATGGATCACAGATTGCCTATACGATAGGAATCAACCTTGGCTTATTAGGGTTTACCTACGTCTCTTATGGTTCCATTAATGATGTCAGTGCTCACCAAGTTATCAAGCGTGATGGCAAAGAGCTGTTTAGTATGAACGCGGAATGGGCGCCTGCCAGCGATGAAATCGTGTTTATTGAGAAGGCGAATAGACGCGTTGATGGTAGAAACCAGTTAACTAGCGTTGCTAATGTCATCAATACAGAGAGCGGACTTGTGACACCATTGGGATTTTGGGGCGAAATGGAAGCAATTAATTGGAATACGAGCGATGATTCCGAGATTGCTTATTTTACGACACAGAAAGTTTCCGCCAACGGGAAAGAAACCTTAGAAATTATGCAGAGTGAGTTCAATGTAATGAGTGGTACCTATGAACAACTTGATATGATTCCGACGAATGGTACGGACCATTATGATCTAGCGATTTCGCCTGACGGTAAGATGCTGGCCTATGTTCAGAAAATGGGTGAGGACACGGCAATCTTTACCTGTAAGGTCCGTTATGAAGAAAACGGTCAGGCTTCTTGCAAGAGCTTAGCTGATTATAATTTGTTGACGCTCGAAGCGGGACGTCACGAATCACCTTGTTTTACCCGGGATAGCCAATTCATTCTTTTTGCCTCAGATCGTGATGGGGATGATTTGGATATCTACATGCAGCGGGCCGATGGCTCCGAACCTGCGCTGCGTCTCACGGATGATCCGGCCGACGATTACGAACCGGCTTGTGGAAAATAAGACCCTATCATTCACCTAGACACGCTTTTAAAAAGGCCGGTGGTCATAAGACCACCGGCTTTTTTCTAAGTTTTAAACCGCTTCACGAAGTTCCGCTTTCGGTTCCATATCGACATCAATGATGTCGCGGAGGGTGTCGGATCCGAATATGCGCATAAATTCCAGGACCATCTTGGTGTAGGGTTGGTTTTCTTCCTGAACGGATTCAGGGGATGTTGGGTGTAGCATCATAACCTCTTAAATAGCTGTTTGGAGCCTCCCTGTGAGGCTCTCTACCCTCGAGGTATTGCAAATTATATTCCAAAAATATGTAAACACATTAAAATTATATAACTATATGTAATTACTTATATAAATTACATTTATGTCTTCTTGTATAGCGGGGGAAAATCTATAATTTGTCAACAGTGGGCCGCTAATTGCGGACACCAGGCCCCAGAACTTGACTTCCCCTGAAATATTGACATATATGACCAGGAAGGTCATATTGGACTATAGAGGTCCGATATAGGACGTAAAACAGGAGCTGTTCTTTCTAACTATCTGTAATTAAATAGTTAATTGGCGGAATTGCCACGGTGACTAACGAGACCGAAACGATCTGAGTTATGATAAAACTGAACCGCAAAACCGAATATGCCCTCCTGGCCATCCAGTATATTTGCCATCGGGAGCAGGAGACGGGGGAGGTGACCAAGGCCCGTGAGATCGCCGACGCCTGTCACATTCCCTATTCGTTACTGGCCAAGGTCATGCAGAGCTTAGCAGGCCGCGGCATCATCAAGTCGACTCATGGGACCAAGGGGGGCTACACCCTCGCGAAACGTCCCGAGGATATCGCGGTTTCGGAAGTCGTCGAGGTCTTTGACGGTCGGGTCGCGGTTGCAGACTGTTTTAAGGACGCGAAGATTACCTGCCCGCAGTGGAGTGATTGTTCCATTAAGGATCCACTCGCGGAGCTCAATCATAAAATTTATTCACTGTTAGCGCACACGACACTCAAAGACTTACTGGGCGAAGGCGATAGTAAGTTATGGGAGACAGGTGCAGAGGACCTGCCTGTTTATCAAGTCACTTAAGGAAGGCCTATGTCAGATACAAACACCCTCGAAGAACTCGAAAATAGAGAATACCGTTACGGTTTTGTAACCGACATTGCTCAGGAAGAATTTCCTAAGGGGCTCAATGAAGATATCGTGCGGATGATATCGGCGAAGAAGAACGAGCCTGAGTTTATGTTGGAGTGGCGCCTGAAGGCCTATCGTCATTGGCTGACGATGAAGGAACCGGACTGGCAATATGTGAAGTATCCGCCGATTGATTATCAGGATGCTTATTATTATGCCGCGCCGAAAAAGAAAGAGGATGGGCCGAAGAGCCTTGATGAAGTCGACCCTGAACTGATCGATACCTACGAAAAGCTAGGCATTCCCCTTGATGAGCAAAAACGCCTGAGCGGGATCGCCGTCGATGCGGTCTTTGATAGCGTTTCCGTGGCGACGACTTTTAAGGACAAGCTTGCGGAGATGGGGATCATCTTTTGTTCTTTTTCTGAAGCGGTTCAGGAACATCCGGATCTCGTCCAGAAATATCTCGGTTCCGTCGTTCCCTATACGGACAATTATTTTGCAGCGCTTAACTCCGCCGTTTTTAGTGACGGGTCGTTTGCCTATATCCCGAAGGGGGTGCGTTGCCCGATGGAATTATCGACTTACTTCCGGATCAATGCGGCGAACACGGGACAATTTGAACGGACTCTTCTGATAGCCGATGACGACGCCTATGTCAGCTACTTGGAAGGGTGTACGGCTCCGATGCGCGATGAAAATCAGTTGCATGCCGCGGTCGTTGAGTTGGTAGCTCTCGATAATGCGCAGATTAAATATTCCACGGTTCAAAACTGGTATCCCGGTGATGAAAATGGGAAGGGTGGCATTTATAATTTCGTGACCAAGCGAGGCAAATGTCAGGGGCATCACTCTAAAATTTCTTGGACTCAGGTTGAGACCGGTTCAGCGATTACTTGGAAATATCCGAGTTGTTTGTTGATTGGGGATCATTCCGTCGGTGAGTTCTATTCCGTCGCGACAACAATGAACCATCAGGCGGCGGATACCGGAACCAAGATGATTCATATTGGTAAGAACACGAAAAGCACGATTATTTCCAAGGGGATCTCCGCAGGACACGGACAGAATGTCTATCGTGGTCTCGTTAAGATTCAAAAGACCGCTGAAGGGGCGCGTAATTATACCCAGTGTGACTCGTTGTTGATGGGGGATAAGTGCGGGGCTCATACCTTTCCTTATATAGAGGTCAAAAATAAGTCGGCGCAGATGGAGCACGAGGCAACGACCTCGAAGATCAGCGAAGATCAGCTTTTTTATTGCCGGCAACGTGGTTTGTCGGAGGAAGACGCGGTCAACATGATCGTAAATGGATTTTGCAAGGAAGTCCTCAACGAACTGCCGATGGAGTTTGCCGTTGAGGCTCAGAACCTATTGAATTTGAAATTAGAAGGAGCGGTTGGCTAATGCTCGAAATAAAAGATCTACATGTCAGTATCGAAGGTAAGGAAATCCTCAGGGGGCTCAATTTGACCCTGCCTGATGGAGAGGTTCATGCGATTATGGGCCCGAATGGCTCCGGTAAGAGTACTTTGTCTTATGTGCTAACAGGGCGCGAAGGTTATGAGGTGACCCAAGGCTCTATTTTATATAACGGCCGCGATCTCATCGAGATGGAACCGGAAGAGCGTGCTCGCGAGGGTGTCTTTCTGGCTTTTCAGTATCCCGTTGAAGTGCCCGGTGTCAGTAATATCAATTTCTTGAAGACAGCGGTGAATTCGATTCGCAAGCATCGTGGCGAAGGCGAGATGGATGCGATTGATTTTCTCGAATATCTCAAGGGAAAAATGGGTATTGTCGGCATGACGGATGAGTTGCTGAAGCGTTCCGTCAATCAAGGGTTTTCCGGCGGTGAAAAGAAACGTAACGAAATTTTTCAGATGGCCGTGTTGGATCCCAAACTGGCCATCCTCGACGAGACGGATTCGGGCCTCGATATCGATGCCCTTAAGGTCGTGGCCGGAGGAGTGAATGCCTTACGCGGTGAAGATCGTTCGGCGCTCGTTATCACCCATTACCAGCGTTTACTTGAGTATATTGTTCCGGATGTCGTGCATGTCTTGGCCGACGGTCAGATTGTTAAGTCCGGCGGCAAAGAGCTGGCATTGGAGCTTGAAGAAAAGGGTTATGGCTGGGTGAGTCCTGATGAGATGACAGCTGAAGGAGTGGCTTAATACTATGGGATTGGCTCAACAAAAAGAAAAAGTTTCGCTGCCGGCATGGGTTCCACTGGATCGAGGTGTTCCTAAAGAGGGGCCGCTGTGGTTGCAGGCGCGTCGAGAGGCGGCTCTGACGGCGTTGTCGGAGCGAGGGTTGCCGACCGCACAAGATGAAGAATGGCGGTATACTTCGATCGCGCCACTTCATAAGTTTGATTTTCGCCCTGATGATTCGGGCCTTTCGGTATTGCCACACGCGGATACGGATGAGTTGGGCATATCATTGGGAACGGGACCGGAATGTGTTTTTGTGAATGGCCGCTTTCGACCGAAGTTGAGCCGTCGTCTTGAGTTGCCTGCCGGAGTGCGTATTATTTCACTGAGTGAGGCTTTGAAGACAAGTGACAGTGAACTGGAAGCGCACCTTGCTCGCGCTATTGATTTAAACCAACATCCCTTTGCAGCGCTTAACACTTGGCAGTTGGTTGATGGCGCGGTCATTGTTCTCGATAAGGGCGTCGTACTGGATGCACCGATTCATCTTCATTTTATTGCGAATGCTCCGGAAGGAGAGATTCTTGCACAACCACGCACGATCATTGTTGCTGGAGAGAACAGTCGGGCGACCATACTCGAATCTTTCGTAGGGGCGGCGGGTCAGGTTTATTTGACGAATGCCGTTATGGAAGTTTGTTTGAAGCCGGCGTCAAAAATTAACTATTACAAACTGCAGAATGAATCGGAGCGGGCCTTTCATGTGGCGACTTTGCATGTTGAGCAGGGGACCAACAGTTGCTTCAATGCTTGCACCATTTCCATGGGGGCCGGGATCAGCCGTTATGATACCGATGTGAAGCAATCAGCCGAGGGGGCGGAATGTATCATCAACGGCTTATATCTCGCGATGGATAAGCAGCATGTGGATCACCATCTGCGCCTTGATCATCTGCAACCTCATGGCAGTAGCCAGTTATTGTTTAAGGGCGTGCTCGATCAGCAAGGGCGCGCTGTTTATAATGGTAAGGTTGTCGTCCACGAAGGGGCCTCCGGAACTTCGGCCGACCAGACGAATAACAACCTACTATTGTCCTCCGAGGCAGAGGCGGATCCAAAGCCGGAATTGGAAATCTATCACAATGATGTCAAATGTTCTCATGGTGCCACCGTCGGTCAGCTTGACGAAAAGGCCTTATTCTATCTGCGATCCCGCGGGATCGGTCTGGCTGAAGCGCGTCAGATATTGACCTTAGGCTTTGCGAAGCAAGTCATGGAGTCAATTGAACTTCCGCGCCTCGAAGCCTACTGCGAATGCCAATTTCTACAACGTTTGGGAGGAATGAGGCATGAATAGCGAGCGACGCGAGCGAGAGGGGGAGGCTCCGTCCGGCTTTGCCGGTGGAGGGGGCGACGCGAGCCCCTATTACGCCTGCCAATTTCTACAACGTTTGGGAGGAATGAGGCATGAATAACGCTGTGCCCTCAACGGAAAAAAAATCCTTTGATGTAGCGAGCATTCGTGAGGACTTCCCGATCTTGCAAGACCAAATGAATGGCAAGCCACTCGTTTTTCTCGATAATGCGGCCTCTACTCAAAAGCCACAGGTCATGATCGATGCGGAGCAGGAGTTCTATGCGCATCAGTACGCTAACATTCACCGTGGTGTTTACAAGTTAAGTGAAGCGGCAACGATAGCGTTTGAGGGGGCACGCAAAAAAGTTCAAAACTTTATCAATGCTCAAGATGCGCGCGAGATTATTTTTACAAGGTCGACGACGGAGTCGATTAACTTAGTCGCTCATTCGTATGGCCGGTCGAACATCCAGGCCGGTGATGAAGTCTTGATTACCGAAATGGAACATCATTCTAACATCGTTCCCTGGCAACTTGTTTGTGAAGAGCAGGGAGCGACCTTAAGGGTGGTCCCGATCAATGATGCCGGTGAGGTGGCCTTAGCGGACTTTGAGCGCATGCTCACTGACAAGACCCGCATCGTAGCCATCACGCATATCTCCAATGCCTTGGGGACGATCAATCCGGTGAAAGATATCATTGAACTAGCCCATAGCCGCAATGTTCCCGTCCTCGTCGATGGAGCCCAGGCGGCTCCCCATCTGGCCCTCGATATGCAAGCCCTGGACTGCGATTTTTACGCGTTTTCCGGACACAAGGTTTTTGGGCCGACCGGCATCGGGGTCTTATACGGAAAATATGCGCACCTGGATGCGATGAAACCTTATCAAGGGGGTGGCGATATGATC
Organism: bacterium; assembly: GCA_965216315.1. Classification (GTDB taxonomy): domain Bacteria; phylum UBA10199; class UBA10199; order 2-02-FULL-50-16; family JAJFLM01; genus CBDCFN01. The sequence continues at coordinate 753,009 of CBDCFN010000016.1, forward strand.
CAGACCGTCACCTTTGATAAGACGACTTTTAAAGAACCGCCGTATAAATTCGAAGCGGGAACGCCGAATATTGCCGGGGCGATTGCACTCGGGGTTTCACTTGATTACGTGAGCGCCATCGGCCTCGATGTGATTGCTAGTTACGAACAAGATTTACATGATTTTGCGGTGGAGAGTTTGCAACAGGTTCAAGGTCTCCGTTTGATTGGGACGGCCGCGCGGAAGACGGGACTGGTTTCTTTCGTATTAGCAGGGGCGCATCCTCATGATATCGGCACGATACTTGATAGGGAAGGAATTGCAATTCGCGCGGGGCATCACTGTGCCCAGCCTGTTATGGATCATTATAAGGTGCCTGCGACCGTGCGGGCTTCTTTTGCTTTTTATAATACGCATGATGAAGTGACTGCCCTCGTCAAGGGGCTCGATAAAGTTCGGGAGATACTGGGATAATGTCGGACTTAAGAGATCTCTATCAAGAAGTAATATTGGATCACAGTAAAGCACCACGCAATTTTGGTGAACTGCAGGGTTCCAATCGAAAAGCTGAGGGTTACAATCCATTGTGTGGTGATCGCTTAACGCTCTTTCTGAGTGTCGAAGGTGAAACCGTATCGGATGTTCATTTCCAGGGCTCGGGTTGTGCGATTTCAACGGCCTCCGCCTCGATGATGACGGAAGCGATTAAGGGTAAGACGATCACGGAGGCTGGAGCCCTGTTTGAAGACTTCCATAATTTGGTGACCGGTGAGGGTGGGGTTAAGGATGGGGAATTAGGCAAATTGAAGATTTTTTCGGGGGTTCGGGATTATCCCACCCGGGTCAAATGCGCGACCCTCGCCTGGCATACCTTGAAGGCCGCGTGCGATAATAAGGACGAAGCGGTTTCGACGGAGTGAACGATGGATGATCACGCCAGTAACGAAGTGCCCAACAATCCCTTGCAGCCGCCCCAGGAAGCCAAGCCCCAGGGTGAGGGCGGAGGCTCGCTGCGCGCTGAAGCGATCGATGTGCTTCAAAGTGTTTATGACCCAGAAATACCCGTTAATATCTGGGAGTTAGGGCTTATTTATAAAGTAGAAATTGAAAATGAAAAAGACCTTAAAGTTCAGATGACACTGACGACGCCGGCGTGCCCGGTGGCCGGATCGTTGCCCGGAGAGGTGGAGATGCGGCTCAAAACCATCGAAGGGATCGGGGACGTTCAGGTCGAGCTGGTCTGGGATCCGCCGTGGGATAAGGATATGATGAGTGAGGCGGCTAAGCTTCAATTGGGCTTTTTGTAAAAATTCTTGCAATTCGATGCCTTGAGGGGATATCTACAAGCGCCATGTCACGAGTATGTCAAATAACCAAGAAGCGGCCTATGCGGGGGAATAACGTCTCCCATGCCAATAATAAGACGCATAAGATTCAGGATATCAACCTGACTTCTAAGCGCTTTTTCTTGCCGGAGCTCGGCCAATGGGTCCGGATCCGCGTTTCAACCAAGGGGATCAAGACTCTGACCAAGCTGGGGGGGCTGTCACCCTTTCTCTTGAAGACGCCGCTCGCTGAGCTTGATCCTGACCTCAGGCAGTGGAAACGCGCCTTGGCCAATCGTCTCAAGGTCGCGACGCGTTAATTGACTATGTCTGATAAAGAAGCCATCGGAAGTGCCCTTGGTAAGATTCCCTCGGGAGTTGGAGTCTTAACGACTAAGAGTGGTGATCAAGAATCGGCCATGCTCGCCTCTTGGTTTCAACAGGCTGCGTTTGATCCGCCAATGGTGACGGTCGCAGTTAATAAGTCACGTCCGATCGCGTCGCTGATCGATGATTCCAAGAAATTTTGCCTTAGTCTTTTTCATACTAATCAAAAAAATCTGTTCGGACATTTTGCCCGCGGTTTTGAACCCGGTGTGGATCCCTTTGAAGGTATCAATGTGAAGCGGGAAGAATGTGGTTGCGCCATTCTTGCCGACTCAATGGCTTATCTGCGCTGCGAATTAGTCAGCGTTACGGATGCCGGGGATCATAAGCTTTATCTTGGCAAGATTATCGACGGCAATATTCTCGACGACGGGAATACGATGGTTCATACCCGCAAGAACGGCTTCAAATACTGACCGCCCTCTTGAGTCTCTTAATGCATGCCTCCGCCGAGGACGAGTTGGGCGGGATCGATTCCCATATCGCCGAGCACAGCGTGCCATATCTTATCGGTCGGGGTCTCGAAGATGTGGGTTGGATTAACCTCCGTAGTTAGCCAGGCACCTTGGGTCATCTCCTGATCGAGCTGTCCCTCGCCCCAGCCGGCATAGCCGAGTAAAAAACGCATTTCTTTATAGCCAGTTTCGAGCAATTCTTTGAGCGAATCTTGACTGCCGCTCAGAAATAAACCGGGCATGATTTCCTGCTTTTCACCGAGTTTTCCGTTTTGATGAATGATCCAACCGCCCGCAGGTTCGACCGGTCCTCCCTTGAAGACGGGGGCGGCCGCAATCCTCTCATTGCAGATGAGGTCATGATTCTCGGCAAAACTGCCTAAATCGAGTGCAGTCGGGTCGTTAATGACGAGTCCCAGTGCGCCGTCGGGGCTGTGTTCGAGGATGAGGACGATGCGATGTGAGAAATTAGGGTCCCCGAGCTGGGGGACGGCGATGAGAAAACTAGGATTAAAGCGCGCCACCTCCTCATCATAAAGTATACGCCCCCCTTTGACAATTTTCAGCCTGTGGTGTCTGGTGGCGATCTCTATGGGTACGGATTCCGCCATCCAATTTTTTGAACAGCATCAAGCCGAGTATCTGGAAGATCTCAAGTCATTGGTAAAAATTCCGAGTGTTTCCTTTAGTGGATTTCCGTCGGATGAGGTGCGACGCAGTGCTGAGGCGACGGCGCAATTGCTGAGCGAGCGCGGTTTTGAAAAGGTCGAGCTGTTGGAAATAGAGGGCGCGCACCCGGCGGTTTACGGCGAAGTTTGTCCTCATCCCGATGCGCCTACCTTGTTGCTTTATGCCCACCACGATGTCCAGCCTGCCGGGGATCGAACGCTGTGGAGCAGCGATCCGTTCGAACCGGTTGAACGTAACGGACGTCTCTATGCGCGTGGTGCCGCGGATGATAAGGCGGGAATTATTGTTCATACTTCGGCGGTGCACGCTTGGTTGCAGAGTAACGGTGCGTTACCGATCAACGTCAAAATTATCGTCGAAGGTGAGGAAGAGACGGGCAGCGATCATCTCCAGGATTTTCTCAAGACTTACAAGGATCAATTGAAAGCCGATGCGATTGTCTTAACGGATACGTCTAATTTTGATGCCGGAGTACCTTCTATTACGACGCTGTTGCGCGGGCTCGTTGCGGTGGATATTGAAGTCAGAGCCCTGAAGAATTCGCTTCATTCGGGGATGTGGGGCGGTGCCGTGCCGGATGCGGCGACGGCATTGACTAAACTGTTGGGCCAACTCGTTGATGACGTCGGTCGTATTCAGATTCCCGGTATTTACGATGACGTCAGGGTGCTAACACCGCATGAACGTGAGATGTTGGAGAAGTTGCCGGTAACGAAAGACGAGTTTCGGCAACAAGCCGGCGTATTGGATGGCGTCGACTTGTGGGGTGACGGGGCGCATCCGTATGAATTGAATTGGCATCACCCATCTCTTGCCGTCAATGCGGTGCAGGCGAGTAGTCGCGAGGATGCCCGAAATGTTCTTTGCGGTACGGCGTGGGCGCGTGTCGGGATTCGCATTGTTCCAGACATGGATCCTCACAAGACCTTGCAACAGGTGACAGCCTTTCTTAAGGAAAATATCCCATGGGGGCTGAATATTAACATTCGACCGGAAACGGTTGCAGGTTGGTGGGAGACGGCGACCGATCATCCGGCTTTTGAGGCGGCCTTTCGGGCCCTCGAAAAAGGTTATGGCCGCGAGGCTTTGCCCATTGGTTGCGGCGGGTCGATTCCCTTTGTTGAACCTTTTTCACGCGAACTCGGTGATGTGCCCGCACTGTTAATCGGCATTGAAGATCCTTACACCAATGCTCACGCCGAGAATGAAAGCTTGAATCTGGATGACTGGGGGAAGTCGATAAGGTCGGCTATTTATTTATACGAGGAACTAGCAAAGGTGTTGAACGGAGCATGAATTCAGACGAACTGAAAGTTTTTTGTGACGAGTGGCTCAAGGCCTGGACGGGCAATCGCCCGGAACATCTCCTCTCGTTTTATAAGGAAGATGCGTATTACCAGGACCCGGCCCATCCGGAAGGACTCAAGGGGCATGCCGCGATAAAATCTTATTTTGAAAAGTTACTCGCGGCCAACCCGGATTGGGTGTGGACCCTGGTCGAGTTGATTCCGAATGAAAAAGGCTTTGTCTTGAAATGGCAGGCCGATATTCCCATTTTGGATGCGGCTATATTAACTTGTGGTGTCGACATCGTTGAGCTGCAAGATGGAAAAATAAGCCGCAACGAAGTTTACTTTGATCCCAGTCTCCTGAGAAAAAAGTAATGGAAAGACTGATTAGCGCATTGGGTTTGCTTGGACTCATTGGCTTGGCATGGCTGCTCTCGACGCAACGGCGGAAACTTCCCGTCCGCACGATCTTAGCGGGCTTGGTCATTCAACTGCTCTTTGCCGTCTTTATCTTCTTAGTTCCCGCAGGCGAAAAGTTATTTCAGGCGCTCAATAATATCGTTGTGGTGATTATCGATGCAGGCATGGAAGGGGGGCGCTTTGTCTTTGGGTCGCTCGCGATGGGATCGGGAGAAAAAGGTTCGGTTGGCTTGATACTTGCTTTTCAAGCCTTTCCGACGATTATCTTTTTTGCGGCGTTGATGCAGGTCCTGTATTTTTTCAAGCTATTGCCGTGGCTCATTCGTTTGTTTGCCATGGTATTTCGCAAGGCAATGGGTTTATCAGGTGTCGAATCTCTGTGCGCCGCTTGCAATATCTTTGTTGGCATTGAGTCGTTGACGACTATTCGGCCTTATTTGCGACAGGCGAGTTTGTCGGAATTATGCGCGATTCTGACCGCGGGGATGGCGACAATCGCTTCGAGTATACTGGGTTTTTATGTCATTGTTTTGCGAGAGCAATTTCCACAAATTGCGGGTCATCTGATTGCCGCTTCCGTCCTTTCGGCTCCCGCCGCCTTGGTAATGGCCAAAGTCCTCGTACCCGAACCTGACGAAGATGAAGTCGACCGAAGTGAGGCAACATTGACAATTGAGCGGGATGACGGCGTCTTTGCGGCGATCGTTAATGGGGCGATGGCAGGGGGCAAACTGGTCTTTGGTATCGTCGTGGTTTTAATCGCGATGTTGGGCCTTGTTGCCGTCCTCAATCTTGGCATTGAAGGGGTTACGGGTTGCACGCTGCAAGATCTTCTCGCATATGTCTTTTATCCCTTTGCTCTCTTGATAGGAGTTGTGCCTGCCGATGCGATGACCGTGGCGCGCTTGTTAGGGGAACGCTTGATCATGACAGAAGTAACAGCCTATCAGAGCTTGGCGACGCTGATTCAAGACAATGGTTTTCAGTCGGTACGAAGTGTTGTGCTCGCCTCGTATGCGCTCTGCGGCTTCGCTCACGTGGCGAGCATGGCAATCTTTACGGGCGGTTTGGCGGCCCTTGTTCCCGAGAGAACAGGGGCTATTACAAAGATAGCCCCACGGGCATTGTTGGCGGCGACGCTTGCTTGTCTGATGACCGCGGCGGTGGCGGGGCTGTTTATTCAGTCCCCATAGACGTCGACGATCTCTCCGACGCCGCCCCCAGCGCAGTAGTCTCTATTCGTATAGCATCCGCAATCATAATACTCGGTCCCGCCGCCTCCCGTTTTACAAGTGCAAGTTTTCTGGCACTTTGGGTCGCTACAGGTCTCTGATTCAACATTCTTGCACTTATTGGGATCTTTCTTGAATATTTTCCCGAACAGAGCGGTCGATTGAGTCCCAGTGATCACTCTTTTGTTTTGACTGATCACATCAGCGACTTCTTTAACGATTCCCGAATCGAACTGACTGAGGGTCTTTACAACTCTTGCCTTCTCTGCGGCCCTGGCGTCTTCATCTACCAGGTCTTCGGCAGCGAGTAAGGGGCTGTTGGTAAAGAGAATGATCACAGTTATCACTAGTCCGTAGCCTATAAGTCGACTCATAACGGTTCTCCTTCCCGGAGATGATAACACAGCTCACTTCAGAAGCCATTCACGAAGAATATTTAACGGAAGGCCGATAATACTGTTGAGCTCCCCTTCGATCGCGACGGCGAACTCCTTGGCCCCGCCTTGAATGGCGTAGGCGCCTGCCTTGTCGAGGGGTTCACCGGAAGCGACATAGGTGTCGATTTCTTCTGTACTTAAAGTTCGAAAAGTCACCTTGGCTTGCTCGACATGTGATTGGGCTGTGTTGTCGCGCGTATTGAGGAGGACGACGGCGGTGAAGATGGAATGGGTTTGGCCGGATAAAGTGCTTAACATGGCACGTGCATGCTCTGCGTCGCGCGGTTTGCCCAGCTTTGCTTGGTTAAAAGCGACAATGGTGTCACTCGCGATAATAAAGCTACCAGGGCAGGCCGCGGCAACTGATTCCGCCTTTTTTTGAGCAAAGAGGCGGGCCTCCTGCTCCGGGCTAAGGTCAGTGGGCGCTTCTTCGAAGCGAGGGGTGATGATTTCGAAAGGAATCTCAAGCTGTTGGAGCAATTCCCGGCGGCGGGGTGAGGTGGAGGCGAGGTAGAGCTTCATGCTTGAGGTGTATAAGATGTCCGTTTATAAGATCAAGTATGGATGCTCCCTTTCTTGGCTTTTGGAATGACCTTCCTCGGCCCATTGTCGGTTTAGCGCCGATGGATGGGGTGACGGATAGTGTTTGTCGCGCGATCAACGTGCGCCATGGTCGCCCTGATGTCGTGTTTACCGAGTTTACCCACGCGGAAGGCCTGATTAGGGCTCCGCAACGCCTACTGCGTGATCTCGATTATGACGAAGGTCAACGTCCTATCGTGGCGCAAATCTATGGTCATCGGCCGGAAGATTTTTATAATGCCACGCATGTCGTTTGTGAACTCGGATTTGACGGCATTGATATCAATATGGGTTGTCCGGCCCGCAAAGTAGTGAGTCGCAAGTGCGGTGCCGGGATGATTCAAGAGCCGGAACTGGCCCGCGCCGTGATTCGCGCGACGCGACAGGCGATCTTGGATTGGCAGGGTGGGCAAACGCTATCCGATATTCACTTGCCGAATCGTTTAATTGAACAGGTGTCGAAGGCGAATGAAGTGCGCGGCACGATCAAGTCTAAGCGAAAACGTATTCCTTATTCCGTAAAGACGCGCATTGGTTATAACTCGGATATCATTGAGTCATGGGTGGAAACTCTGTTGGCCGAGCAACCGGCGGTTATTTCGATTCACGGGCGCACGCTTAAGCAAATGTACAAAGGCGAAGCCGATTGGGATGCGATCGCGCGGGCCGCAAAAATAATTCGACCGACGGGGACGCTGGTGCTCGGCAATGGGGACATTAATACACTTGGCGAAGCAGCACGGCGAATCAGTGCCAGTCGTGTTGATGGGGTGCTATTGGGGCGAGGGACGCTGGGAAATCCATGGATCTTTAAACATGTCGAAGCCTTGAGACAGGCGCTAGAGACGGGCTTATTAAGCAATTTAGAAGAACCAATCATCTCATGTTTAGAACGTTTTCAAGTCGCGTTAGAACATACCCGTCTCCTCGAAAAACAGCGCGGCGAGCGCGCCTTTCCGGGAATCAAGCGTCATCTGAAAGGTTATCTCAATGGTTTTCGGGGGGCAGCCATCTTGCGACGCCAGGCCATGCTGTCGCGCTCTTTTGCAGAACTCGAAGCCCAGCTGGCGCCTTTTGCCGATAATCAAACTAATGTGTATCGAGCCAGTTGAGGATGGGTTCGAGGTCTTTTTCTTCTATAGAAGTATCTAAGCCGATCAGTCTAGCCCCTTCAAGTGTTGCCAAGCAGGACATCATCGTTTGCAAAGACTCCATTTTTTTGGCTTCCTCGGTGTAAAGGTGATCGAGGTGGGCCTTGAAGCGATAGTAATCCTGCATGCAGACGACGGCCGGGAGTCGGACGGCATCACCGATGCTCACATAGGAAGGCGCGAAGGCAAAACCGGCATGGCAAAGCACGAGTTCACGTTCGTCTTCGAAAACCAGGTTGATGTAATCTGCTTCGCCGGTGGGGTTTGTCTTGCGTCGCCACTGGGCGACTTCGCCAAAGAGAATGATTCGATCCTTGCCCGTAGCGACTTCCTGGAGATGGACGCCGTGGGGGATTTCTTTTGATATGAAGATGCCGGAATAGTCCTGGAGCCATTGTTTGAGGGTCTGATCGAGGGTCATGCTCAGGCTCTATAACCCAAAATTTTGAGGTGACGCAAATCAGCTTTAATGACCCGGTAGGGGCGTCAAGAAATCCGACACTTGCCCCAATCAAAATGATAATTTGACACGGTGCACGGCAGAGGCTCGGATCCGTTTATCAAAAAAATATCGTTATAGATAAGCAGGTTATAGAGTTTTTTAGATTCCCATCAAATCTGGCACATTGCTTGCTCATCTTAGGCCCGTTACGCCTCAAGGCGAAGGGTTAAAGTGAGAATCAATAATGCAACATCCCCGGGGGGACATCACAATGGGAATTAAGCAATCACGTGTCAGTGCGGGTGTACGTGCACGCCGCCAATCAATTGTTAACTTATTAGGCCTTTTCTTGGTCGCCTTCTCACTTTCCATGGTGAGTCTGGGTCACCCGTCATATGCAGCAGAAGATGGCTGCAACGTTTATCTGAGCGAAACAGTGCCTGAACCTGGTGAGGATCCCATTATAAATCAGTGTATTTGTCATGGAACGGCGGGCGAGACCTGTCCGAGTGAGAGTGGTATCGAAGGCGGACATGATTGCCATCTGGCGGCATATTGTTGTGATGAGTTGAACTTTATTCCCAATACTTTCTTTCCTATTCCCGTATTCTGTAATTTTGAGGGCCAAGATGGCGCGTCTCCGCCCTATCTCGTTTGTGAAGATGCTAATCTACCGGGGGTTCAGGATACCTTCGGCCAATGTGATGGTTGTGGTGATGGGATTAAGGAAAATGAGGCGGATTGTTGTGACCCTGATGTCGATCCCGAGTGTGATGCGAGTGATTCATCGACCAACGTCTGTGAGGAATGTGATGACGGCAATAATGAAAGTGGAGACGGTTGTAGCGCCGATTGTCAATTAGAGGCCTGCCCTGATGGCAACTTAGATCCCGGCGAAGAGTGTGATGACAACAATATGACCAATGGAGATGGCTGTGATGACAGCTGCCAGACGGAATTTTGTGGCGACGGTATCGTTAACAACGTTACGGAAGACTGTGATAACGGCCGTCAATGTGATGATGGCACTGATTGCACATTGAACGCCGATATCTGTACGATTATTGGGCAAGGAACATGTTCGACCTTCGCCGATGAGGACTGTGATGAAAACTGTTCAAGCGATCAATGTCCTGATGATCCGGACAAGACCGAGCCCGGTGAATGTGGCTGCGGCGTTGCTGAGACGGGTGATTCGGATGGCGATGGAGTCCACGATTGCAACGAGGACTGTGACGACGATCCGAACAAGACCGAGCCTGGTGAATGTGGCTGCGGCGTTGCTGAGACAGGTGATTCGGATGGCGATGGAGTCCACGATTGCAACGAGGACTGTGACGACGATCCGAACAAGACCGAGCCTGGTGAATGTGGCTGCGGCGTTGCTGAGACGGGTGATTCGGATGGCGATGGAGTCCACGATTGCAACGAGGACTGTGACGACGATCCGAACAAGACCGAGCCTGGTGAATGTGGCTGCGGCGTTGCTGAGACGGGTGATTCGGATGGCGATGGAGTCCACGATTGCAACGAGGACTGTGACGACGATCCGAACAAGACCGAGCCCGGAGAATGTGGCTGCGGCGTTGCTGAGACGGGTGATTCGGATGGCGATGGAGTCCACGATTGCAACGAGGACTGTGACGACGATCCAAACAAGGTTGAACCGGGGATCTGTGGTTGCGGTGTCTCGGATGTCGACAGCGATGAAGACGGCACAGCGGACTGTAACGACGATTGTCCAGATGATCCTAATAAGGCCGAGCCCCTTGAATGTGGTTGCGGCGTAGCCGAGACCGGCGACACCGACGGCGACGGTGTCCACGATTGCAACGAGGACTGTGACGACGACCCGAACAAGACCGAGCCCGGAGAATGTGGCTGTGGAACGGCTGACACGGATTCAGACGAAGACGGTATTCCCGACTGCGATGACAACTGTATTGATACGCCGAACGAAGGGCAAGAGGACTTCGATCAGGATGGCGTCGGTGATGCCTGTGATAACTGTGCTCCGGCTGTCCCGCAGGAAGAACCGGAATTTCCTCAGCAGGACGGGCCAACGTTGGCGATCACTATAGAAACGGATCCCAACTACAACCCCGATCAATTAGATGGGGACGAAGATGGCGTTGGTGATGTCTGCGACAATTGTTCGGAAGAGCCGAACGCGGAGCAGACAGACAGTGATGAAGACACAATAGGCGATGCCTGTGACAATTGCCCGAATGATACCAATCCTGAACAAGAGGACGGTGATGGTGACGGAACAGGGGATGCCTGTGACGCCTGTGTCGATGATCCGAACAAGACCGCGCCGGGAGTTTGCGGCTGTGGTGTTTCTGACGAAGACGATGCCGATGGCGACGGCGTGCCCGATTGCCGTGACCTGTGCCCCAATGACGAAGTGAAGTCAGAGGCTGAGGGTCAATGCGGCTGTAATCGTCCCGAGTCGGATGATGACGGCGACGGCGTGCCGGACTGCGTCGACAACTGTCCTCCTTTGAGCAAATTGGACGAGTTCATCGACCTGGATCAGCACCCTGAGCTGAAAGAGGCCTTTGAGGCTGGAAAGTTAAACGATGTTGATACGAGCAATGCCGATCAGTTGGATTCCAATGGAGACGGAATAGGTGATGCGTGTGAACCTCCGGAGGAGATAGAGATTGCTGACACCGACGAAGAGGAAGAGGAAGCGCCGGGTCAGCATGTGGGTGGCGGTTTAACCTGTCAATTAGTAGCGGATCAAGGGCCGGCGCCGCTAGGTGGGTATGGCTGGCTCCTGTTTATGCTGATTCCGCTCTTGGCATTGAGAACGCTGCGGCGGCCACTCATGGTGCGTGTCCCGCAGCGCCGCTAGAGGTTGTAATGAAGTAAAGTAGTTCCATGACGGTCCCTCGGGTCAGTAAGTACCGAGGGACCGTTGTGCTTTGCAGGCTGAAAGGGTGATATCGCGATGAGAACGGAGTGCCCTAAAAAAAGCCAAAATAATTATCAAAATGATAATAATATCGTTTTGATAAAAAGCTCCTCCCTGGGGAACGTTAAAAAAATCTTTAAAATTCAATGTATTAGAGAAATTTTTTCCGCCCGCATATTTGGCACACCTTTTGCTTATTCTCTGGGAGGTATTGGGCAGAGATTCAGAGTGAGTCAGGCAAAGAGTCAACTTGGGGATCATGTCCGAAATGGGAAGAACAAAGATTGAAGGCAAATTCTAAGGGAGGAATTGGGGTTATGGACCATTCAAAATATATCAAAGGATTTATTAAGGGCGGCTCGGGCGTTGTAATAGGCCTGCTGCTGACGCTTTGTTTATCAAGTCAGGCCTTCGCGCAGACTGATGAAGTGCGCGAGGACTGTGGTTTCATTGAGATAGGCGATTTTTGTACCTACACCCAGGGGGGTTGGGGAACGGCTTGCGAGGGTGAAAATCCTGGTTGTCTACGTGACAGTGGTTTCTCAACCATGTTTGGCACGGGGGGACTTACGGTCGGTGGAACGCACACGATCAATTTCAGTTCGTCTGCGGCCGTTCAAAACTTTCTTCCGCAGGGTGGGACAGCGGCGATGTTGACGCAGTCACATAATGATCCGAGTAGTACTGAAGCCGGAGTTTTGGCGGGCCAGGTGACGGCATTGAAACTCAACGTCAATGCTTCGGATGCGCAAATCACGCAGCAAAATTCTACGGGAAGATTGGGAGGCTTACATATCGTAACGGGGCCTTTTGAAAATCTTTCGGTTGATGAATTGCTCGCCTTGGCAGAAGCGGTGCTTGGCGGTGATAGCTCAGCGTTGGATAACTTCAATGCAAGTATCTCGGATCTGAATGATGCCGTGACGTCGGTGAATGAGAACTTTGTCGACTGTGAAGAAAATGGTGAGTATCTCGCTCAAAGTGATCGCGACCAGGATGGCATTTCCGATGAATGCGATAATTGTCCGGATGTTGCCAATGAAGGGCAAGCGGACAGTGATGAGGATGGAGTGGGTGATGCCTGTGATGAATGTCCGGAAGATCCTAATAAGGTATTAGAAGGATTTTGCGGTTGTGGCGAAGACGAAACGGACGAAGATGATGATGGGGCACCCGATTGCATCGATCAATGCCCCGGTAATCCGGTCAAGCAAGTACCCGAAGTCTGTGGCTGTGATGCCGAAGATACGGATAATGAAAACGATGGCCAAGGGGACGGCGTCGCCGACTGCATCGATAACTGTCCTGATGTCGTGAATAGCGATCAAGCAGATAGTGACGAAGATAGCGTCGGTGATGCCTGTGACAATTGTCCTGATCGTGCCAACCCTGACCAGGCGGATAGTGACGAGGATGGTGTTGGTGATGCCTGCGATAACTGCCCCGCAGTCTCCAACGGAGACCAGCAGGATAGTGACGGCGATGGGGTCGGTGATGCCTGCGACAACTGCCCGGATATCCACAATCCGAGTCAGGATATTGAGGCCTGCGAAGGCGACGAGACCGACGTGGCCGGCGGAAGCGATAATGGCAACGGTAACAAAAAAGAGGACGCCCAGGGTCAACATGTAGGTGGTGGCTTTACCTGTCAATTAGTCGCGGGCCAGGCGCCTTCACCACTCGGTGGTTATGGCTGGTTGCTCTTCATGACCGTGCCGCTGTTAGCGCTAAGAATGATGCGCCGTTCAGCGCGGGTTTCCTAGGAGAGTCAAGCTTGGTGGGGCTTCCAGGGATCAAAGCAATCCGATGATACCTGGAGGCCCTCTTACCTAAGCGCAATACAAACCCGAAATTTTGAAAAAATTGCGAAATATCAAAAAACATTTGTATCTTGTGATGAAATCTAGTTAAATGGGCAAAATTTTCAATTAATTCAGTTAATTACGCAGAAGGGGTCTTGAGGGGTGTCATGAAAAAACAAGCCAAAAAACTAATTTTCAAGGCAGTTGCTGCCTTCATTTTTTGCATCGTCGCGTCACCTTCGGCGCAGGCGTTAAATGTCCAATTGTTCAGGCCGGGCACGGGCGCTCTCAAAGGGTACCATCTATTTACATCTGAAACGCTCAAGCAAAAGCAGTTTGCGATCGGCATGAGCGTCAACTGGGCCCATCATCTATTTGAGCTGCGTTTTCCTAATCGAACTCCGTCCGATCAGCCGGTGGTCGATGATTTCTTGACGGTCGATTTTCTTGCTGAGATCGGTATTTTTGACTGGTGGACGGCGCGTCTCGGTGTCCCCATGAATGCGTTTCATAATATCGGCGATGATCCCTTTCTGGTTCCGGTACGACGGCGCGGTGGTCCTGATATGGGTGACATTCAGCTGACGATGATTTTCAAGATTTTCGATGCGGAAAAAACATCTTCAGGACTTGGTCTTGCTTTTGTCCCTCAAGTAACCTTTCCAACGGGGGATGCGGATGATTTTTTTGGCGATGCTAACTTTACGGGTGGAGCCACTTTGGTTGGTGATGCGCAGTGGAAGGCGAATCGTTTTTATGCCAACATCGGTTTTAGGGCGCGTGAGCATGAGCAGTTAGCGGATCTCTTTGTGAATGAGGAAATTACCTATGGTCTGGGTTGGCAACGACCCATCCGTAAGAAATGGCGCCTCGACATGATCTTGGAGGCCTTCGGTGCTCACGTGACGGACGATCAGGGCGATGAGTTGTCCATTCCCATCGAGATCTTAGCGGCGGCCCGCAAACGCTTTCTCAAAGATGATAGCCTCATTCTTAACTTCGGAGCAGGATTTGGGGTGACCGAGGGGTATGGAACGCCGTCCATCCGTTCAATATTAGGTTTGACCTATGCGCCGCCGGTGGCGGAACAGCGGGCTCCGGTACGTGAAAAGATTGAGATCACCGAAAAGATTCACTTTGAATTTGATAAGGCGGTTATTAGGAAGCGTTCTTATCCTGTGCTGGACCAAGTCGTTCGCGTCATCAAGGGCGACAATGGAATCCGTCTCGTTCACGTCGAAGGGCATACCGATTCGATTGGTTCCGACCCTTACAACTTAAGGCTTTCGGAGCGCCGTTCGCGGTCGGTTGTCAACTATCTCGTTGCACATGGGGTTGAACGCGATCGCCTCAAGCCGATCGGTTTTGGGGAGACGCGCCCGATCGCGACGAATGCGACGCGACAAGGCCGCGCGATGAATCGTCGGACCGAGTTCATTATCACTGAACGGCGTTAGGACGAGTGGTTGACTTCTGGCTAGCTCGGGCATAAATCTACCGAGTTACGCGGGTGTAACTCAGTTGGTAGAGTTCTTGCTTCCCAAGCAAGCTGTCGCCGGTTCGAGTCCGGTCGCCCGCTCAATTATTAGTTTCCGGTAGAACCGCGACCCCGACTTCGGTAATGCCTATGTCGCGGCATAGGCCTATTACCCGGATAACATATTCATAATGCAACTTCTTGTCGGCGCGAATGACAACGGATTTGATGTCAGGGCGGCCATGGAGGATGTCTTCAAGTTCTAAAAGAGAGACTTTAACCTCGTTGAAGTAAATCTGCTGTGTTCGATCGATCGCGATAATTGTCGTTTCCTTCTTTTCTTCGTCATAAGCGCGTGATTCAGGGAGTTGAACCCTCAATTCTTTTTGAAAATCAATAAAAACCGTCGATACCATGAAAAAAATGATCAAGAGAAAAACGACATCGATCAACGGCGCAAGAGGGGGGCGCATATCTTCATCGAAAGAGTTAAGGAAGCGCATTGTTTGATCCGGGATTCCATTGTTCGATTAATTCAAAGACGATTGATTCCATTTCATAAGAGAGGCGCTCTGCACGACCTTTAAAGTAATGATAGGTCGCAAGGGCAGGGATGCCTACGAGTAAACCGGCAGCCGTTGTAATAAGGGCTTCGGTGATGCCCGCGGCGACAAGACTGGGGTTGCCCGTACCGTACTGAGAAATCATGAAGAAGGCCTTGATCATTCCGATAACCGTGCCAAGTAGGCCGAGCATCGGTGCGATTCCGGCTATAGCACCGAGTGCGCGAAGATTGATCGTAAGGGCAGTACTTTCATGTTGTCCGACTGCCTCAAGGGCACGTTCACGCACCGGGATTCCTTGCTGGGCTTTTCGAAGGCCGGTCGCAAGGATGCCGGCGAGTGGAGTCTTGAAATGAGCGCATAATTCGAGCGCTTGACCATATTTCTCATTCATAGAAAGAAAACGGATTTGTTCGACCAAGTCAGAGGGAATAATCCGACGTCGACGCAAAGAGTAAAAACGCTCCAATGTGATCGCAAGCCCGATGATCGAACAGAGAAAAATAGGGTACATAATCGGTCCGCCTTTGCGGAACCAGCCCCATGCCTGATTGTTCATAATGGATCGGGCCTCGAAGGCAAACGTGACGTTGGTTTCCCAAGCCAAAGCTCCAGTGAGGAGGAAAATAAAGAGAAGAATCAGAGTGATCGCTTTCTTCATGATTGCTTGCCGCGCAGTATAGATGTCTTGGCTGGACTTTCCAAATATAATCCGCATCACGGAGACGGTTTATTCATTGCTCGTCTGAGGCGAAGTCACCAAGGCGCTCTCAAACAATGCCTCTTGTTCGGGTTCCAATAAAAACCCTCTCAATGCCGTGACAAAGGCCTTATTCGCGGAGAACAGGACCCGATTAAAGTTTAAAATGGTAGAGAGGTCAATGTCTATGATTTTTGTCCGTGGACTTTCCGAATAGATTTCATTTAATAATTCATCGTGGAAGTGCTGGGCGTTTTTCATGAGTTCCAAGAGACTTTCAAAATAAATTTGTTCGTGTTCATCACTTAGCAGTTCTATTGTTTGTTCGTAGAACGATTCGATGAAAGAACGCATGCGCTGATAGATTTTTCTCAAGGGTTCTTGTGTCGATTCGCGAAATCGCTTGATGTCATGTTGAATGTCTTTCATGCATTTAGCGGAATGAACGGCATTGCGGACAGCTAAATTGATTTGCCGAAGCCTTTTTGATTCATTTTCGTCTATCTCGCAGCTAGCGACTTTTGCCGTATATAAGAGGATATCTCCCTCCAGTTCCTTTAATTGCTCATACATATCTAGAATATTTTTTTTGCGCCGATAACAGACTTTTACCGCTATATTGCTTAAATCGAATGAATGAAGATTGTGAGCCATAACCCGATTCAATAGGCTCGCCTCTTCATTTTTGAGGGCCTCGAGGGCGGCATCGGTCACTTGTGGATCGACTTTCGAGATAAACGGAGAGATGAAGGCCTCTTCTTTCTTGAAACGCTTTTCCAGCTGAATTGAGAAGGGTCTAGTGAGTGGAAGAAAAATGAATACGCCTATGAGGTTGAAGAGGCTGTGAAAGAAAACCAGGCTGATCAAGGGGTCTTGAATACTTAGGATGTCAGTCGCTAAATGCAATAAGGGTCGAAGGAGTGCAAAGGCAATGACTGAGCTGACGAGATTAAAGGTAACGTGTGCTGCGGCCACGCGCTTTTTGTCCGGTTTGCCTTTGAGACTTCCGATCACGACGGTGATAGTCGTGCCTAAATTCGCCCCAATGACAACGGATGCAGCGGATTCTAAATCGATGATTCCGGCGTAAAGTGCGCTGATAGCGATCATCACCGTAGCGGAACTTGATTGAATGACAGCCGTCAGAAGAATGCCTCCGACAAGGAATATCAGTAAAGGCTGTTGGGAGAGTGCTTGAATGTCAACTTGTTGTGCCAGCGTTTCCGTGCTGGCTTTCATGTAGACGAGGCCTAAGAGCAGAAAACCGATTCCGGCGACGAGGCGACTGACCGAGTGAAGGCGGACATGCTTTTGTAAGGTAAGGAGTCCCAAGCATCCAAGGCCTAGCAGCGGAAAGGCCAGCTGTTTCAGGTTGATCTTGAAGCCGATCGTCGCGACGATCCAGCCGGTAAAGGTCGTCCCCAGATTGGAGCCAAAAATGATGCCGAGGGCATTGTATGTCTTCAGAATGCCGGCACCGACGAAGGCGAGAACAATAAGAGAGACTAATGAGCTACTCTGAAAGAGGGCGGTCGAAATCGTCCCGACAAAGGCTGATTTAATGGGATTTTGCGTGTGATGACGTAGAAATAGTTTAAGGGTGCGACTGCCCAGCTCTTGGAGGGCTGTCTCCATTTGGAGCATGCTGAACAAGAAAATGCCCAGTCCAGCAAACAACTGCCACAAATCGAAGGCGCCCGGCACAATCGAAATAAACAGGAAGATCAGGTCCTTGTCAAATGTCGCCGTCCCGAGCTTGACCCAGGCTTCCTTTGAGGATATTTAGTTGTTCATGAATGAAATACTCCCCAACATTTTTACCTGGCCCTACTTCTCCGAAGAAAAGGGTTTTAATTTCAACGGGCACTATGTCGTTACCGATGCCGGAGCCTTTTTAATCGATCCGGTGTTGCCGACCGATGAAGTATGGCAGGCGATTGAAAGCCGTGCAGTTCCGAGTGCCATTTATCTCACGAACAAAGACCATACCCGCAAGGCGATGGATTTTAAGGAGCGGTTTAATTGCCCGATATGGATCCATGAGGCCGATAAGGATTTAGTGGATCTGCCGATGGATCAAACTTTCGGCGATGGCCAGGTTCTCGCGGGTGGCTTTCGCGTCATTCAATTGGCGGATTCAAAGTCACCAGGTGAGTCAGCTTTCTTATTAGAGCGCGACGGTGGCATTCTTATTGTCGGCGATGCCATGATAGGCAATCCACCTGGAGAATTAAATCTACTCCCACCGGCAAAGATTCCGGTGCCCGAAAAGGCGAAAGAGGGGCTTCGTAAGCTATTGGCTTTTGAGTTTGATGCGCTTTTGCTTGGCGATGGCCAGTCCTTTCCCAAGGGCGGGCGCCAAGCCGTCGAATCCTTTCTTGCTACGTAATCCAGTGAGCAATTTTTATTTTGGTTCGTAGGCGCGGAGATCGAGCGAGATCTCCGCTGTATCCGAAATCTTCAGCCCCACGACACTGAGGGCCTTGGCAAGAAAAGTTCCGGTGGCATCACGTGGTTTGACGTCATGTTCTTTCAGGGACACCAGCATAGGAGAAAGGGTGCGAATAAAGGCGAGCCGCTTGGCCTCTTTATATCGCTTGCCGCTTTTATTGACATCGTAGATAACGACGTTGAGTTGGACCGTCTTGGGTTTGGTGATTCCATGAACGGTCAGGTCGCCGACCGCCGTGATTTGGAAGCTTTTGGCCGTGCCGATTTCATCCTTATGCGCCGGAGCGGTCTCAACGCTCTTTGGTGAAACGGCCTCAATGCTTTTGATCTCAAATGTCGCCCATTGAAACTTTTTTCGCGTCTCTTCGCTGACATTAGGTCCGATTTCAAACCAGTTTTTCATATGTTCGGTTTGTTTGTTATTTTTACCGGAGTCGCCGAAGGTGAGGGCCTGAATCGCGGAAAGGTCAATCTTGATGGTCCCGCGTGTCTTGCTGAGATCGGCCAGATCAATCGATAAGTTGCCGGCAATGCGATCATCCTGAAAGCGCGTCGTTTCGATAGGTGCCGGGATCTCACCTCGCATCATATTGAGTGCGATGCTGTTATCGAATTTGAAATTAGCTGTCGCGGCAAAGGCACTTGCCGGAACCATTAAAATAAGTGCAACAAGTGCTTTTAATTTCATTCGAGTCATGTCGAACTCCTTCCCGACAGGGTCATTCCAATAACGATTCCTTTTTGTAGCAAAGTCTCAATCATTTGAATAGCTTCTTTGAAGAAATTTTGTTGCTCCTCAGCTGGAATATTATTGTGAGTTGCTAGTTCGCTCAATAGGTCGTGCAAGGTTGATGTTCCCGGAATCACTAGTTTGATGAGCTCTGCTAGTTGAGGATTTGCTTCTATGCAATGCGCCTGCAAAGTCTTGGGATGGCGGTAAACAATTAATGGATAGTGTCCCTTGGTAAGCTGGTTTAGTTGTGTCTGGTCGGACCCAATTTGATGAACCGGCCAAGTATATGTCCGTAGTTCCAAGAGTGGATTCAAGACAGGGACTAATGACGCTGCGTCTGCAGACGCAGTCGTTACCCATTCTTTATCCATTGAGATGTCGGGGGCGAAAATGAGTTTCATGTCGAGTTGTTCGTACTCGCCTAATTCCTGAAGAAAAGGAAATTTGCCGAGGAGGCTACCCTGATAGTCCTTCAGGTAATCGCCAAAGGCGAAAATTACATCCCGTGAGACGGGGGAGCGATTGTATCCGGCGAGAAAGAACTCATTCATCATCTCGGCCCATTCTTCTTCAGTCAGGATGGAGCGAAGGACTGGAAAACCTAAGTCCAGCCAGTCGAAAAGGCCGATTGATATGTGGCGCCGATAGGTGGCAAATCTCTCATGATTATATCGAGCGAGAAAGTCGCGATCGCTTTGCTTCGCAAAATACCGTGCAAGAATTTCGTCGCGATCTTTGTCCATTTCGGCCAGAGTTTTAGGATTAGACATCAGATCGAAGAAAAATTTTTGACTCTCAGCTAGCGACATGTTGCTCCTTTATACGCCACTTAGCGACGAGATCATTGAGTCGCCGTAATTCCGACACGAGTTCCGGAAGAGGGGGGATATTATAATCCCGCTCGATCATGATTGAATGGATGGGTGCCAATTGCATCAGCGTTTGAGTGAGTTTCCATACCGGATCGGCGATGGTTTCGCCATGGGTATCGAGAACGAAATCATCAGCTTTGCGGAAATGGCCGGCCGTATGCACATAGCCAATTTTATCAAGTGGCAGCGCTTGTAAGTGTGCAACGGGGTCGAATCCATGATTGACTGAATTGACATAGACATTGTTGATATCCAGTAAAAACCACGCGCCAGATTCTTCAATGACGGCACGGATAAAATCCGCTTCAGACATTTCGGGGGCTCCGGCTGGGACGTAGTAAGACACGTTTTCTACGCCAAATGGAATTTCTAAGATGTCCTGTACTTCTCGAATGCGCTTGGCAATATGTCGAACCGCTTCCTCGGTAAAGGGGAGCGGGACCAAGTCATTGAGGTAAATGTTTTGATAAGAAGAAAAACTTATGTGGTCACTGGCGAGGGGGATATTGTGTTGCCGAATGAATTTTCTGAGTCGTTTAAGATAGTCTCTATTGAGCGGGTCAAGACTGCCAAGGGAGAGGGCAATGCTATGGAGTGTTATGGGCCGGATTTCGCGAAGTGCACAAAAATCCCGATAAACCCAGCCGCCGATATCAATGTAGTTCTCAGGCGCAACTTCAAACCACTCAATTTCTTCAGGGACCGACCTAAGAAGGGCGCCAAAGTGCGCCCTCCTTAGACCGAGTCCGGTTCCGAGGCTAGAGATATTCGTAGAACTCACTTCACTTCTTTTCTTTATCCTTTTTGTCGCCACAGCTACCTTCTCCACAGGAACCCTCACCGCAGGAGCCTTCGCCGCAATTACCTTCTTTATCCTTTTTGTCTTTGTCGTCAGTTCCACTGAGAGAGAAATGATAACCGGATTGGACATCGTTTAGTTGGAAGTATTTCCCGTTTGCGGTAGAGGCACTCGTGGCGGCTGATGCCGTTCCACTCATGAGCAGTCCAATAACTGCGCCGCCGATAATAAGACCTGTTTCTTTGGTTGATTTTGCCATTGCCCTCTATCTCCTTGATTTGTGGTTCTTAGAATGAGGTCGCTTTCTGCAACCGACAGTGTGATAGATGTCCGTATGAGCGAAACGTCTTAACAAAATGAAGAGAATTGGGCTAAATGTGGAAATAGCCGTAACTAGCTAAAATATAATAGAAAATAGCTTAAATTTTAGTGCCAGCGACGGGACGGGGGAGGGATAGTTTAGGGAGCCCCAATACTTTCCTCAGTCGAGGTATCATGGCTTCGAGCCGGCTACTGGTCCGCTGATGCTTGTCTAAGACGGCGTGGAATTCATAAATAAATTCATCGGTAGAATGGAGTTCTTGCTGTAACATATTGAGCACATCGGCGATCCAGAATAAGGCCCTATAGTGAATGAAGAGGGTATCGGGATCGAGTTGATGAATCGTTTGCTTGTCAAGATGGCGGCAGTATCGACTGGCGGCGCTCATCCATTCATTGAGTTGCTTACGTAAAAAGTCCGCATATTGTTTCGGTGTATCCGGTGGCTTGGATAGGCCGTTCGCCTGAGTGCGAAGTTGGCGTAACGTATTCAGTGAGAGCCCATTCCAGCTCGGAGGATAGGCCCTGGGAATATTGGCCGCCTTATCCACGAAAACTGGATAACGAGGCTTGATTGCGTTAAGAGCGCGAACTCCTTCAATTAGATCAGGGAGATGATGACGGGTGACAGTATTGAGGCGTTGCCAAAAAAGGCGCCCTAATTCGGTGCCCTGATGGTGTTCGTTCATCATGGCGCGCAATATGTCGCACACATAAAAGAGTTCCTCTTCGAGGCTTTCAATGTCTTCACTCGTATAGGAATCAAGTTGGTTCTTTTTATGTTTTTCTAGGTAGAGCATAATGCCAAAAAGCCAGTTGCCGATTCGGTCTTGAATCCAACGTACGTGTTCTTGGTCGGATAAAATGATTTCCGGGAGCAGGTGCTGCTCTCGAAAAAAGTCCAGTAGGACTGATTTTGTTTTAGCGTGAAGTTTGTCCCACTCAGGCGGATAAGAGGCCTTTAGTAACTTTGTCCAGCCTGGATATTCCGGATGCAGCCAAAAACGCACGCGATACTTCTTCTTCTTTTCTTCGCCGTGATATTTAAGAAAGGCCTCGCCGGCATGGAGGCCATTGTCGAGCCGAAAATCAACGAGCTCCCAGGCATACCGGATGCGCCGGATTCGACTCAACTCACCCGGAGATAAACGGTGAGCTTTCTCTTGTAGATACTCAATAAAACGGATGAGCATAGTGTCCCGCGTGATCGTGTCGGCAAAGTCAAAGCCGAAACGGGGCCATATATGGGCCCCCGTATCACTGGCGCCAAATTCAAGGATGTCGACACCTAGGTGATAGAACAGCGCCATGAATCGTTGCGTCACTTCACGTCCTATACCTTTACCCTGCAACTCCGGATTGGGAATTTGAAATCCGTCACCGTAAGCAATCCACGGCTTTCCGGGTTTAGGTGGTGCCGGCAGACAACGACTGAATATGCCGATTTCCTCTCCCGCAGTATTTTCTATTCTGCCGGTAAAGCGGAGCCCGTCTTCGGGGTAGGGCGAAAGAGTTAATCGGCTGACACGAAAACCGTCGATATCGATATGGCAGGCAGCGTTTAAGTCTTGCATGGTGATGGATTGGCCGTAACGTTGGGCTGTAAGGCGCTGTAGTTCATTCGGTTGCAAGACTTGCACGGCATCGCGGGCCTGTGGGATCGGCCGATAGTCTAATGTGAAAATAGGCTCCGGATCGGGGCTGCGACGGAGTCGCTCGAGGGTTCGGTTGATTTCGTTGGCGCCGGCGCGAGCGACGAGCCATTGAACAGTATTGTCCGTGACTTCACGTGGGTTGTTTGGCTCGGGCAACGAGGGGACTAAATGCTTTGGAATGGGCCCATATCGGACATAGTAACCCTGGCTGATTAGCCTGCTTGCAATGCGATCTGTTTCGCTGCGTTGAGGAATAAACTGATGCTGCTCTTCACTTCGGCCTGGCCGATCGAGCTGGAACGACCACTTTTGGAGGAGTTCATGGGCCTGTGGTCCGCGTTGCCAGAGACTGTGGAGAATAGGTCCGAATTGGGTGATCAGATTAGGAGTTCTTTTTAAGGCGAAAAAAGTATGGGGCCCGGCATCAACGCGGCGCTGCGGACTGATCGTATTAGAAACTTCGTCGTCAGAGACCAAAAACGACACATTTTCTAGCGCTATTTCAAGTTGTTCACGGTGCTCATGTAATGACGCAATCATTTCTGGCGCTATGTGACTCAGGCTTTCATCGCTCAGGAGATCTATTTCTGCAGCGATGGCATATTGTAGATCACTCAGCCCGGCGGAAGTCGCCGCATCAGCAAGTGACGTGAGAGAGATGTACCGATCCAGTTTATGGATGCTGCCGAGGTCGGCGACCATCAGGTCAAAATTCATCGCGCCGCTCGCGAGCAGGGAGCTGGTCCCGGTTTGCAAACCCAGGCTGAGAGTGTTGAGAGTGAGCATTTCATCCCTCTTCGGCAGGGGAGAGAAAAAGTTGCAATTCCGGAATCACCTTTTAGAAATAGCGCATTAAACCCCTGAAACCTAAAGGGATTCGTTTTAGGCCGGTGGGGCTGGATTGCGAAATAAGGCGCCGAGACGACCACTGTGCGCATAGCGGGCGAGGCTGGCTTCGAGGGCGGTGACCGGGAGTCCTTCCCAGCCCCGAGGGATGAAGAGGTAGTCCCAGCCCTTAAAACGGCTATCCAGGTGAAAACGCAGATCGTAGGACTCGGCGAGACGTGCGGGGCTGCGGTCGAGCAGGAACTCACGGCCGACCGCGCGATCGCCGCTCGTGAATTCCGTCAGCTCCCAGGCATGCCGTATGCTAAAGAGTCGCTGCTCGTCGTCCGCTGTCATCGGAATGCCCCGCTCCCGCAAGTGTTCAGCCAGGCGAATCAACATCACCTCACGCGTCGTCTCATCGGCAAAATCGAAACCCATTCGCGGCCACGCCCAACGCCCGACCTGTTGCGCCGTCAGTGAAAAATGAGGGTAGTCCAGTTGGTGCAAGAGGCTCAAGTAGCGCTGCGTTGCCCTCCGTCCTATTCCGAGACCGTGATTCTCACTCTTGGTTTGGCGACGGTCATCTGCATAATCGAGAGCATAACGGTTGCTGTGGGCGCTACGTGGAAGCTTGTCCGCATCAATGGACATGAAGAAACGATGGAACTCCCCGATGCTTGCTTCCGTGCTCGAGTCAATGATGCCGGCGAGATCCAGGGAATATTTGCGTAGATAAATACCTAACGATGTCACACTGTATCCGGGGATATCCAGCTGACAGCCTGCTTGTATTAGATCATAGGGGACGGCGCGACCAAAAAAACGCCAGGCATCTCGTTCGAAACGTGCGGCGTCGAATTTTTCGGGCTTGCCAAGGACTTTGTATTGGATTGTTTCAATCGGTTCGCAGGTTCGTTGAAGCAAGCTCTGTGTCATCTGTCGCAGGGAAACCTCGGTAAAATGAGATGACGAAGGAGATGCCGGTTGGGCTTGAGCTTGCCTGAGTCTCGTGGAGACATTTTGATAGCGCTCTAACGGAACACTATCAGTCAAGACAGTTTCCAGTAGAGGGGTCTTGTCTTCGACAAAGAGGGTGAGTTCTTCGGGATCGGGAAGTCTGGCTTCGACATGGGCGACGATACGGTGGACATGGTCCGCCAAGGCCACGTGGAGGCGACGCAGATCGTTGTTGTCATCGATTCCTTCCATCAATGTGATCCCAGCGCGGTACTGATCGATGAGCGAAGCGCTCGCAATCCCATCACGCAGGGGTGTGACGGCCGAATGAGCAGCGAGGAGGCCCGTGCAATTCAATAGTCCTGTTGAGCTGAGTCCAAAAGTCACCATGGAGTGGTTTATCGATCATTTATGCGAAAGGTTGTGGCCTAAACGTGAGATCAAAGTGCTATGCATGGATCGAGTCGGATACATCTAAAGGCAATTCGACCAAAGAGAAAGGTGCTGTTGTGAGCATGTGATTTCCTTCAATTGCATCTATGCCCCAACCATCCAGTGCGGCCCCTTTGGGCGGATGGGGGAAATGCTTGCGGTAACGCGCCAACCATTCCGGCCTGATATCCATTAAGATAGAATGTTGAGTTTGCCAATAACCGCGACGTTTCATAAACATCAATCGTGCCAAGGTCAGGACAGGACCGACTCCCTTCAGGCTGGTTTCGCGATTACGGTCAAACTTAAGGTCTTTGTCGCACGTCATTGTGTATGTGTCACTCCTGTAGGGTTGCACTGTGCAGCAAGCAATAGCATGAACCGTGCCGTTCCAGGTCGACAAAGTGAAGACCATCGGTTCAATCATCGTAGGGTTGAGTTGATAGACTTCCATTTTATTTATTTCTTCAACTTCGCTCTCTCCCTGAAAAAAATCCCGAGCTTCTTCGTAGGTGTGACGTTCGACAATAATGGGCACGAGGGTGGTCCCGAGCTGCATGATGACCTGCAGCGGCGGAAAGTCGGGCTTAACAACAGGATCGTAATCGCGCGATGCGGCTAAAATTTGCGCGATACGAGTATGGAGGCTCGTATCGCTATGAATGTTGCCTGAATGAGGTTTTTCAGCGGATCGTGTGAGTTGAGCAAGAGAGTTAATGCCATCAGTAGTGATTGCAGCCGGTTCGAGGCCAAGGCGGTTGGAGAGACCAAGCTGTTGCAACTGTAGGAGCTGAAGGTTCAGTTGTTGGGCGGAAGTCCCTGAACTGGCTGCTAACAGGGATCCCGTCGTGAAAGCGGAGCTATACATGGCGGGCTATTTATCGGAGAGGCATTTGATATGTTGAGGTAGAAGCTATGCGAAATTATTCGAATGGGGGTTATTGTGACGTTGCGAAAAGATTCATGAGCAGATCCATTTCTCTGTCTGGAATCTGTTTCCAAAAAGCTGTAACTAAGGACGGATCAGGAAGGGGCGTACCTCTAAAGAGAGGTGAGCCGAAGAATTTCCACAATAGATAGTAGTCTTCAGGAGAGTTCAGCCAGTTTAGCACATGTTCGACTAGGAAGGCGGCGTGATCCTCAGGTGATTTGTCGAGTTGATGCCATAGGTTGCTTTCAACGGCGAGCCTATAAAAGATCACGCTGATATAGCCGTCTAAATGTCGCCAGGAAGTTGGAAAGGGGGGGATTAGTTGTCTAAGTGTATTCCTGTGTTTGACGAGTTGACAGAGGTGTTCGTTTCTACTTACCGCCAAACAGATCTTTTCGTTGATTCCATTGCAGTTCAATGCATCTGAGATGAGATTGATTATGTCTTCTATGTTTGACCAGGATGGTGCCAGGTTAGACCAAATGAAGTGAATGAACTCACTGTTGTGTTGATTTTCCCGTAATAGGGCAAGCAAGATTTCGGCGATCTTGATGATAGCAGTTATGGAGGTTTCCAATATAAACTCGATGCTGCTTGGGTCGCTCGTTCGCCAGTCAGGCCCCATGTTATAGGCGCCGAGCCATTGCATAGTGCGTTCTCGGACATGATTAGCATTCCTGGCAGGGGACAGGTAGATCTCAGGTAGCTCTGCTTGAATGGCGAAGTAATCCGTCCATTCTAAGCGGATGTCCGCTGGAAGTTTCCTCCAATGGGGTGGTGTCAATAGTTTATGCCATGCTGGCCCTTCGTCTTTAAGGTTGAATTGAAATTGATCTCGTCCCGCATCGAACTGGGTAAAGCCAAGCGCCGTCAGATTAATTTTTCTCTTTGGCCCAATCGAAACAAGATAATTGTCGGCGCCGAGCCAAGAGAGGAAAGATGCCATGCGCTGAAAAGCGCGCAGGCTTAAACCAACACCGCTAGGTTTTTCTGGTTCGGAGTGTGCCGGCACGAAGTAGCTGTCGAATGGGTCAAACCCCTGGGTTAGAGCCGTCCACTTTTCTCCGGCATGAGGGCGAGAAGGGATTGAATGTCTAAAAGACGTAACCCTTGTCTCGCTGTCTTGGTTTCTGCGAATGATTTCACCAGAAAATGTGATCATTTTATTTTCAATTGCGATGTGAAGCTGAGGGAGGTGATGACCCATCGCTTCAGTTTGGAAGATAGCCTCAATCGTGTCGAAGTTGACCGTCCGTCCCCATATTTTCTCAGTAAGTATGGCAAATTCGTCACTAGTCAGATCATCCTCTTTTCCATTAACAGTGAAAGTAAGCGCTACAGGCTTCGGGTGCTGAGTTAAAATCGGATTAGCGGAGAGCAAGTGCTGTTTCAGCAGATTGATAGTGTTAGGGACAGCGGTATTGCTAGAGTTGAGAAGGCTGGTTGCAGATTCCGTTGAAAAGACCGTTGTCGACTGACTATGTTGCGGCGAGAGGGCAGGAGCTGTTCCATCGCTTAGGTCCTCCGGTGGTTGACTCGGGGGGGGCGTTTGCCCGGAGCTGGCCAGCATCATCATCGCCTGCATGCCATTGGAAATCAGGTTTGAATGGACAAAAAAGGCTCCCATACTTCGGATCTATTCGGTCATAATTCATTGAAGTTGCGCTAAATTGGATAAATAAATATCCATTCAGGAGAGCGGGCTTACTGATGGGGTTTCTTTGGCGAGTAGAAGCACTGTCCCGCAATCTCGTCAGGGAGATAGGTTTGTTTCTTAGCCGCTTCGGGTTCGTCATGAGGGTAGTGGTAGCCCGTACCGTAGCCCAATTTTTTCATCAGCTTGGTGGGGGCGTTACGGATGTGCATCGGCGTTGGGAGGGCACCACTATTATTGATTTCGGCTTTGGCTTTTTTATAGGCGACGTAGGTTTCGTTACTCTTCGGGGCCTTGGCTAAGTAAATGGCCGCCTCGGAAAGTGGAATCCAGCCCTCGGCGCTGCCAACCACGTCATAAGCCTGAAATGCGCTGACTGCTATGGTGAGGGCCTGAGGATCGGCGAGACTGATATCTTCACCCGCAAAGATAACCATGCGTCGCGCAATGTAACGCGGGTCTTCACCGGCCTCGTACATGCGCGCCAGATAATAAACGGCGGCATCGGGATCCGAAGCGCGCATGCTTTTGATGAAAGCGCTGATGATATTGTAATGTTCTTCGCCGGTTTTATCGTAGAGTAAGGTCTTTTTTTGAGCTGCCGCTGCGGCAGTGGCTAATTCGATGGTTTTGCTATCCGGTTGAAGTCGTGCCGCAATTTCCAGGGCATTAAGAAGGCGCCGAGCATCCCCATCAGCCGATTCAATGAGAAAGAGGCGTGCTTCGTCACTTAATTGAATGCCTAACGCCTTGATGCCGCGATCAACAACCGTGTTCAGATTTTCAGCGGAGAGTGCGCTGAGAACAAAGACGCGACAGCGAGAGAGCAGGGGGCCGATGACTTCGAAGGAAGGGTTCTCCGTTGTTGCGCCAATCAACGTTATCGTGCCGGATTCGACGTGAGGTAAGAGGGCGTCTTGCTGGGCCTTGTTGAAACGATGGATTTCGTCGACGAAGAGAATCGTTTTTTTCTGTTGGTATTTCAGGTCTTGCTTGGCTTGTTCCACCGCGGCACGCAGGTCTTTGACACCAGAAAGTACCGCGGAGACCGAATGAAAGGCGCACTTGGTATGTGTCGCTATCACATGAGCCAGGGTTGTCTTGCCGCTTCCTGGCGGGCCCCAGAGAATAAGGGAAGGAACCTGATCCGATTCGATGAGTTGGCGCAGTGGTTTGCCGGCCGCTAAGAGGTCCTCTTGGCCGACGACATCGCTTAAGTTCTCCGGGCGCAGACGCTCGGGGAGTGGTGCCGTCTTATGTTGTTGGTTTGCCGCCGCCTGATCAAAAAGGTCGATCATGAGGTATAAGTGCCGCTGGCAGCTACAGAAGTCAATGGACCCTGAAATTTGTTAGTAGCTCTTTTTGTCAGGACGAGCGGACCATTCTTGAAGCAACTGGAAGCTTTCATCCTCCATAAAGCCACCTTCGACTACAATTTCACTCTTGCCCAGCTGTTTCATGTCTTGCGCGGAAATATTCAATTCATGAAATCCCGCGGCGCGCGCCGCGGCAATATCAGTCCCATAGACAATTTTATCAAGGCGTGCCCAATGACAGGTGCTAAGACACATGGGGCACGGTTCACAGGTGGTATAAATCATGCTTCCCGAGAGGTCTATCGTTTGGAGTTTTTGGCAGGCGATACGAATAGCAACGACTTCAGCATGTGCGGAAATATCCGTATTGGCCCAGACTTGGTTGTGTTCGCAGGCGATGACCTGGCCTTGTTTAACGATGCAGGCACCGAAAGGGCTCTGTCCATTGGTTACGCCGACGCGCGCCTTCTCGATGGCCAATTGCATGAAGTATGAATCAGTTTTCATTAAATACCCGCCGAGTCCGAGGCGGATAACTTGAAAATTCCGACGGCTTCTTCATCCGATTTAAAGGTATGTTCATAGCAGATAATCGTTGTCGGGGGGATTTTCGCCAAAAATAACGGCCAAAACAGGCCACCATCAATTTCGATGGGACCTGTATATACCGTCCCTTTAGGGACAGTCACTTGGCGCCAATCGTATTGCCCATGTTCGATGCCACCGTTCAGCTCATCCAGGTAAGGAATCCGCGGAAAGATCGGCTTACCGCCGAGATCTTGTGAAATCGTGTGGGCTTGTTGACTGAAGTGAGGCATGACTTGGTGTGCCGAATTTTCACCAAACAATCGGTTGCCCAGCTGGCAAACGAGAATGTTGACTTCATCATTGGGTGTTAAAGTCAGCATCGTTCCAATTCTCTGGATTTGCGTGTTTTCGAGGAAGCCCGTGTCAAGAGCATTACCGTGATAGGCCTCAAAGCCTTCACGGAGTGCCGCGCGAACATTCCAAAAATTGGTATCTACCAGTTCAACTTCAATTCCGGCTTGTCGCAACCATTGCCCAATGTAACGCCCGAGCGGGTGGGCGCCGACAATCAACACGCCGGAGCGTTCCCCTTGCGTTACCCGCAATATTTTTGCCAGCACGCCGGCGGGGAGGCCTTGCAAAATAACCGTCGTAGCGATGACCAGATAGGCCAAGTTTTCGAGCTGATAGGCATCCGTATGCCCCGTATCAGTAAAGATTAAGGTTGCCAGTGAAGCCGTTGAGGCGGCCACAATGCCTCGTGGTGCCATTAAGGCAAGAAAGAATTTTTCGCGTTTTCGCATTTGAGTGCCGGCGAGGGAAATGAAGATCGAAACAGGTCGAATAAGCAGGATCATGACGCCTAAAAAGATCCATTCATTTTTCCCGATAGCAAAGACGGCTTTAATGTCGAGTTGAGCGGCAAGTAAGATAAAGAGAAATCCAACGATCAAAGTTGTTAAGGTCGCCTTAAACTCCGTAATTTCTTCACGCTGATCCAGTGGCCCGTGAGCCAACACCATGCCGGCCACAACGACAGAGACGAGGCCTGAGTGAGCAACAATTATGTGGGCTGACTCAAATGAGAGGAGGGCGCCGCCAAGGATGATAAGATTGATCGTTTCCTTGGAAACGGAACCTCCCCACTTCAAGAAAAAGCGCATGATCCATCCACAGGCGAGTCCAATTACAGTGCCGACGCCTAAGATTTTGAAAAACTGGATCAGTGTCAGCCAAAGAGAGCTTTCCTCGGCTAAGACGAATTCGAGGATCAAGATGGCGGAGACGGCACCGATAGAATCCAAGAGGATGGATTCCCAATGGAGAACGGTGGCGACTCGTTGTACCAAGGGGACACGTTTGAGGATCGGGCCGATGACCGTCGGTCCCGTAACGATCATGAGGGCCCCAAAGATAAAGCTGTAGCGCCACGGCAAGTCGACGATGGTGGCCGCTGCGACCGTGGCACCGACAAAAGTGATGATGGCCCCCACCGTTAACAGGCGCCGAATCGGTTTGGTCATGGTCTTGATCTGCGTGGGAATCAGATGGAGTCCGCCCTCAAAGAGGATGATGGCCACCCCAAGCTCAATCGTTGTCGAGAGCCCAAAGCCAATGGCATCAGGTTGGATAAACCCGCCAAAATGAGGTCCGAGCAGGACACCTGTGCTCAAGAGGAAGAAAATACTCGGGACCTTGAGCTTTTCAGAAAACAGCTGACAGAGGGCGCCTGCGGCCAGGGCCAAGACGACCGTCTGCATCATTTGTTCGGAACCGGCCATATTCGCGCCACGTTATCGAAAAAGTTGACCGAAGTCACCCGTTTTCAAGTATTTACGAATGCAAAAAAATGAGTCATTTTAGTGGCTTATCTGGAAAGCGAATCCGCAACAATTAACGGCTCTGACCGATGATATAGGTCCCGGGGTGAACAGGAGAATAACATGATCGTGGCAAATCAGGGTCTGATGACCGCATCGGCGTTGGCCAGTGCAGCACTTAGCCTCCCTTATATAAAGAATATTCGTTCGGGAACCACGCCTTATGTCGTGGGGGATGTCAGACATACGACGGCAGAGATCGTCTTTCAGGATGAAGGTGATGCTCGCCGCGCCTCGCGGCAGCTCATGATCGATGCGTTGGATCGCATTGCTGAAGGAGAAACTGAAGGGGTCGAGGGTTGGAGCTTTACGCGTCACGATCATCGTCCCGTCCGGTTTATTCTGCCAAATGTCAGTGAGCCCCACTCAAACCACAATATTGTGACCGAAGCGGTCATTGCACTCGAACGGATACGAGAAGGTATGACAGTCCAGGCCGAGTCGGAATTGCCTGACAAAATGGTGATTCGTGGACCCCAAGGGGCTGCAAAGAATTTCGTAAAGCCGCGTCACGAGTTGATCATCCAATGGTTTCGGACGCCTGACAGCCGCGAAGTCCGTGCGGATATCACGATTGCGTCGCCTCTGTCCGCGCCGGAAGAGACCAGCCCGTTTTTTACGCTCGAAAGCTTACTTGTCTATCTCTCAGCAGCAAGTTAGATGGAAATATGGAGACGAGGGGGATCGAACCCCTGACCTCGTGAATGCCATTCACGCGAGCATCAAAGGGGCTTGCGTCGCCCCCTCCAGAAGCAAAGCTCCTGGAGCCTCCCCCTCTCGCTCACGTTGTTCGCTAAAGAGCGCGTGATAATTTAAAAAAAAGTGATGAAACGATGGGGGGATGTAAGGGGGGAGAGAGTTTTTCTCACCCCCTTACTATAGCTAAACGGAAGCTGTGCTTTCGTTTAGCGAATATGGAGACGAGGGGGATCGAACCCCTGACCTCGTGAATGCCATTCACGCGCTCTCCCAACTGAGCTACGTCCCCTCAATTTATCTAAGAATTACGGGCAAAATTGAATATTGTCAATATAAGGGGCAATTCTCTATGTTAGGTGGCAGTTATGACGAAGCAAAACATCTATGACCTGAGTATGCCAGCCCTTGAGGGATGGGTTCATGCACATGGGTTAAAACCCTATGCCGCGATTCAGTTGATTCAGTGGCTCTACCAAAAGCGCGTTCATGCTTTTGCCGAGATGACCAATCTTTCCAAGGACGCGCGTGAGCTACTCGAAAATTCATTCGAATTAAGAACAGCCGAGATTGTCGATCGTTCCGTGTCGACGGATAGCTCGGTTAAGTTTGTACTGCGTCTGCATGATGAAGCCTTGATTGAGAGTGTGCTGATGCCGCAGACCCAACGGATTACTCTCTGTGTTTCGAGCCAAGTCGGTTGTGCAATGGGCTGTCGTTTTTGCAAAACCGCTGAAATGAAGTTGGTGCGTAATCTCACGCAAGGGGAGATTATTGCCCAAGTCATGGTGGCCATTCGATTCTTGGAATCCGAGGATCCGGTGGCGGCCGCGTTGTTAGCGGAATCGACCTGCGACCATGTTTCGAATTTGGTTTTTATGGGGATGGGGGAGCCTCTCCATAATTTGAGGCCGGTAGTTGATAGTATCCATCTGTTGTTGGAGGATCGCGCGTTTAATTTCTCGAGGAGAAAAATTACGGTTTCAACTTCCGGTTTAGCGCCGGAAATACGCGAATTCGCCGAGGCCGTGCCGGTTAAGTTGGCCGTGTCATTGAATGCGACGAATGATGCCTTGCGTACGGAAATTATGCCGATCAATAAACGGTATGATTTGGCCGAGTTGATGGCGGCCTGTCGTGACTATGCAAAGATACGTGATGGGGTGGTCACCTTTGAGTATGTCATGCTTAAGGATGTCAATGATACGCCTGAGCATGCCGCCGAGCTCGTGAGATTGATTGCGCACACGCCCTGTAAGATCAATTTGATCCCGTTTAATGACTATCCCGAGTCTCCTTATCAGCGACCGAGTGAAGCGAGTCTGATTGCCTTTCATCACTATCTCGCGGATCGCGATTTTCAGGTGAATATCCGGTATAGCAAGGGATTAGATGTCTTGGCTGCCTGTGGGCAGCTTGCGGTCAAGGCCAGTTAGCATTCGAGATCTCCTGGCCATTCCCCGAGAAAAGTTATATAAATGACTTCCACAGGGGGAGGCCATGAAGATAACAACCACCTTGGGCATATGCCTGTTTGTCATACTCTTTGGAATCTCGTTTCATGTGGAGGCTCAGCCTTTTCAGCCAAGTCCGGTTGACTGTAGTGCGGCGGAACTCAAGCGAGCCGAGATCAAATATCAGCAAACAATTAAGCCCCTACTGGCAACCTATGCCGATCAATATAGCGGTAAGGTTGAAGAGCTGCGTCGCAAAGAAAAACAACGGTCTGTTATGTTTCGTGAATGGTTACGTATGCGGTGTACCTGTAAACCTAAAAGTCTGACGCGCTTCGAAAAGACGCTCTGCAGTGCCGTCAGTGAGAACACTCCCATAAGCGCAACTGGTGCCTGTTTAGTCCAGAATTAAGGCTCCCACAACCATTGACTTTTACGCCTTTCGATGCCAGAAGCTACGGCCATGTCGGAAGCACCTATCGGTATCATCGGAGGTAGCGGTCTCTATCAAATAGATGCCGTAAAAATTGAAGAAGAGATCACCGTTGATACGCCTTTTGGGGCACCATCCGATCAGCTTATGCGCGGGACTCTGTCAGGACGCCAAGTCATTTTTCTTGCCCGTCATGGACGTGGACATCGCATCGCGCCGTCGCAGCTGAATTACCGTGCGAATATCTATGCCCTCAAGCAGCTGGGGGTGGATTATATTATTTCCGTCGGAGCGGTTGGAAGTATGCGCGAAGAGATTGTGCCCGGACATGTCGTGGTGATCGATCAATTTTTCGATCGAACCCGTGAGCGACCCTCAACTTTTTTTGATGAGGATGTGGTCGTGCATGTGACTTTTGCCCATCCTGTTTCCGAAAGTCTGCGTCGCATTCTTATTGAGGCTGCAGAGGCGGCGGGGGCGACAGTTCATAAATCGGGGACTTATCTCTGTATGGAAGGCCCACAGTTCTCGACTCAGGCGGAATCTCACATTTATCGGCAGTGGGGAGTCGATGTGATTGGGATGACCAATTTGCAAGAAGCCAAGCTCGCACGCGAGGCAGAGATTGCCTATGCGACGCTTGCCATGTCGACGGATTATGACTGCTGGCATGAGGATCACGATGCCGTGACGGTTGATCAAGTGATTGCTGTCTTGGAACAAAATGCGCATCTTGCGGCAGAGATTATTAAATTGGCTGTACCGAAGGTGCCATCTGAGCCCGACCCTGTTGCGAGCAATGCATTGAAAAATGCAATTATTGGAGATAAGGCACTGGTCTCAAAGGAGACAGTTCAAAAATTAAAGCCTATTCTGGGCAAATATTTTTTATAGGAGACTTTTATGTCGTTACTTTGTGTTGGGTCGGTGGCACTTGACTCTGTGGAGACGCCTTTTGGCAAACGTGACAATATTCTTGGAGGGTCGGCGACGCATTTTTCGGTAGCGGCATCTTTTTTTACCGAGGTTAATCTTGTTGCTGTCGTGGGGAGTGATTTCCCTGAAGAGCACTTAGAGTTTTTACGTTCTCGCAATATTGATTTGACCGGATTAGAAGTGGCAGACGGGGAAACATTTCGTTGGTCAGGGCGTTATGGCTTCGACCTCAATAATGCGGAAACCCTGGAGACTCAGCTAAATGTGTTTGCCGAATTTGCTCCGAAAGTGCCTGCTGCGTGGCAACGGCCACAAACGCTTTTTCTGGCGAATATCCATCCAAGCCTGCAAAGTCAGGTGCTGGAGAGCGTTCAAAGGCCGTCCTTGGTTGCTTTGGATACTATGAACTTTTGGATCGAAGGGGAACTAGAGGCTCTTAAGCAGACAATTAGTATGGTTGATTTGGTCATTATTAATGAAGCGGAGTGTCGGCAGTTGGCGAAAGAATCAAGTTTATTGAAGGCGACGCGTAAGATTCTTTCCTGGGGACCCAAAACGGTTGTTGCGAAGCAGGGTGAATATGGGGCCTTGCTCTTTCATGGAGACGGTATCTTTTCAGCTCCCGGATTCCCTCTGGAGCAAGTATTGGACCCCACCGGGGCCGGCGATAGTTTTGCCGGTGGCATGATTGGCTATCTCTCGCGAAGGGATAATCCGACATTTGAGGACTACAAACAGGCGGTTATATGTGGCAGTGTCATGGCTTCTTTTAATGTTGAGGATTTCAGTTGTGATCGTTTAAGGCAACTCGATATAAAGGAGATCGGACGGCGCTATGACTCATTTAGAAAACTTGTCAACTTTGAGTCAACGTCGATGAATTTATAAATCATGACGATGGAAACTTTGGGTGCTTATCTAAGAAGGGAGCGCGAGTTCCGGAAGATATCGATTGAAGATATCGCGTTAGATACACGCATAAGTATTGCTTGTATCAAGGCACTCGAAAGAGATGCTTTGGATGAATTGCCGGCAGTCGCCTTCGTTCGAGGGTATCTTAAAGCTTACGCTGAGCATGTGGGCCTTGATGTTGCAGACGTATTGCTTCGCTACGAACAGTGTCTCACCGACAAACGGGAGTCCGCGGCAGCGGACGAAAAAAATAATAAGCCGCCATGGCGTTGGAAATGGAAATATTTGTGGATTGCAATGATAATCGGGGCTATCGTTGCCTTGGCGGCCTACCTTAGCCAACTACAATGACCAAGCATACAACCGATGGTATTGTCCTGCGGGTAACTGAATTTAGAGAATCCGATCGGATAGTTCTTTTTTATACACGCGACTTCGGTAAAGTGAGCGCGCTTGCGAAACATGCGACCAAGAGTCGGAAGCGTTTTGGAACCCAGCTTAATGTTTTTCAGCTGTTACGTCTGCATCTCAAACAAAAGCCAAATCGATCATTGGCTTTGCTTGAACAGGTGAAACCGGTGACGACCCTTAGCGGCATCTATAAAGATTGGCGGCGTATTGCTGCTGCCTGTGTTGTGGCGGATATGGCGAATGAAATGACTCGAGAGGGAAGTGCCAACCCCAAAGTATTTGATGCCTGCCAAGAGGCATTGATCCGTCTCCATGAGGGGCGTGACTGGCAAGCTGCCCTGGGTTTTTTTGAATACGATCTTTTGAATGCCTCCGGCTATCGTCCGGCTGTGCGCGCTTGCGTTTCATGTCGTCGTGCTTGGGGTGAAGACGAGAGTGCCTACTGGGTGCATAGCGCAGGGGGATCGCACTGCCGCGAATGTCTGCCGCATGGGTCAAGCTTTGAGATTCTTCGTCCGGAAGTGCTCAGGCGCCTGACTCAAATCGCTTCGGGTGCCGCCGAGGACCAAGCGATGGCTCAATGTGCGACCTTACTCTATGATTTTATTCGCTATCATCTCGGCCGTCCCGTCCGCAGCTGGCAGTTTTTGCAGGAGATGGGCTTGCTGGATTCCGCCTTGCACTGATGGCGGGAATACGCTAGTATTTTCGCTTACTTATGCGCCAAATCCCTCGTTTCTTAAAAGCCTACCGGATGACCTTCAAGGTTTTGGCTTCCTATCTCTGGCTCCTGCTCCTCATTAAATTTTTTGGCAGCGAGCGGACGCGTGAACGCCAGGAGGCGTGTCATCGTCGGAATGCACAACGGATTGAAAAGACGATTTCAGAATTGAAGGGCCTATTTATCAAGGTGGGGCAGACCCTTTCGATCATGACTAATTTTTTGCCGGATCCTTTGACGCAAGGGTTGGAAGGGCTTCAGGATAAAGTTCCGCCGCACGCTTATGACGAGATCCAGGCTCGATTTGTTCAAGAGTTTGGCAAGTTACCCGAAGATATTTTTAAAGATTTTGAGTCGGAGCCGATTGCCTCCGCTTCACTTGGTCAAGTTCATCGAGCGCGTCTTCAAGATGGGACAGTGGCAGCCGTTAAAGTGCAGTACCCGGAAGTTGATAAGATCGTTGCGATTGACCTAAAAGTGTTGAAGCGCATCTTTTGGCTGCTCCATTTATTTTTTTCCGGCTATGGCATGAAAGAGGTTTATCTTGAGATAGCCGATATGGTGCAGAAAGAATTGGATTATCAATATGAGGGGAAGAATTTAGAGACACTTAAAGAAAATTTTAAAGATGAAAAAGACTTTTTGTTTCCGGATGTTTTTTGGGATTACTCTACGAGTAAAGTGCTGACCCTTCGGTTTATGGAAGGTATCAAGATTACCGAAGTCAAGACTTTGCAGCAGAAGAATGTTGATTTGCGGGATTTAGCTGAAGTTTTGATTCGCGGGTACTGCAAACAGATCTTTGTGGATGGCGTCTATCACGCTGATCCACACCCCGGTAATTTGTTGGTGAGCGTCCAGGCCGATGGCCGGTATCAGATTATACTGGTCGATTTTGGCGCAACAGCGCGCATTAGTGAGCAGATGCGCGAGGGGATTAGCCTTTTTGCTGAAGGACTGATTAAAAAAGATACGCGCATGATTGCGAATTCGCTGCGCCGGATGGGTTTCGTGGCGCGGGAAGGCGAAGAAGAAGCCTTCGATATGCTCGTCGAATATTTTTATTCAAAGTTGTCAGGGCTGAAATTAGAAAATTTCAAGAATCTGGATATAAGTCAATTTCACAATATTGAAGATTTGATCGAGCTCAAGAAGCTCAATATCAGTTTTCGGGATCTAATGAATTCATTTCATGTTCCCCGCGATTGGGTCCTGTTGGAAAGAACCCTTTTATTGGCCCTGGGTATAACCAGTCACTTAGACCCTAAATTAAATCCGATTGAGATTATTCTGCCGTACGCTGAAAAATTCGTACTTAAAGATAAGTCGTTGGCAGATGTTGTCGTCAACATTTCTAAGGAAGTCATACTTTCTTACGTCATGTTGCCCAATGAAATTCAAAAAACTCTTAAGGCCCTTAATAAGGGAGAGTTGGAGATTAGAAACCGTGATACGCGGATGCAAACAGAGCGGCTTGCGGCCTTGGGTCGCCAGGGTATTTTTGCCTTTTTAGGTGTGAGTGCGTTGGCTTTGGGGCATTGGTTGTCCCGAGAAGGGCAGGGTGCTATGAGCACATACCATTATTATGGCGCTGCGGTCTTTGGTGTGGCATTCTTAGTAAGTTTTCTAAGGAAAAGGAAAAGATAATGGTTGCTGAAAATGATACAACATCGCGAAATGTAAGTGATTCGTCCGTGGAGGCGACACATCTTGTCTTGCCGTCGGATGCAAATGCGTTGGGCACGATCTTCGGGGGGAAGTTGATGAGTTGGATTGACCTCGCTGCAGCGATTGCAGCGAGTCGTCATAGCCATAATGTTTGCGTGACGGCGTCGATGGATCGACTTGATTTCCATCATCCCATTCGGATCGGTGATATTGTTAATTTGAAGGCGAGTGTTAATTTTACCGGCAGGACGTCGATGGAAGTAGGGGTCCGTGTCGAAGCAGAAGACCCGCATACAGGAAAACGGATAAGGGCAGCGACTTCTTATTTGACCTTTGTTTCTTTGGATGAGGCTGGGCGACCCGTGCCAGTGCCCAAGGTTATTCCAGATACTCCGGATGAGCAGCGGCGCTATGAAGCGGCCCAAGTGAGACGCGCTCAGCGCTTGGCGGAAGCGAAAAAGAAAAAGTCATGAGTGATGATCAATCGTTGATTCTGGTTGAGGGGAAGCAACCCCCTAATCTTTTTATTTTACCGCTCCTTAATGTCGTGCCGCTTCCGGGGATGGTTTTTCCAATTGGTATTCGGACGGAGCGACCCAAGGAGACCATCGAGCGCTCTCTGGGTCAGGACGAACTTCTGGGCCTGTTTTATTCGGAACAGCGAGATCAAGGCAAAGGCTCAATAGACGTTGCGAAAGTCGATGACTTACATTCTATTGGTGTCAGTGCCCGTATTCTGAGACGAGTGAAATTGCCGGATGGTAATTGGACCATTTTTGTTCAGTGTTTTCAACGAATTCAACTTGAACGGGTTGTTCGAGAGCAACCGTTTATTCTGGGTCGCGTCGAGTATCTTCGCGATGAAGTAAAAGACTCAAAGAAATTGCAGGCGCTCATGCGGAATGTGGGCCAATTGATCGCGCAATACATTAAATTTTCTCCCAATCTCACAGATGAAATCAGCATGTCATTGATGAACATACAAGAACCGGGGGCGCTCAGCGATTTTATCGTGGGTCATTTGCCCGTCGGAATAGAAGAACGATTAAAATTATTAGATACATTGAATGTGACGAAACGATTGGAGCGGGTTTCGTCGATTCTGCTGAAGGAGATTGAGCTCGCAAAGTTGGGCACTAAAATGAATGAGGATCTCTCCGAGAAAATAGAGGAGAGGCAAAAAGAATTTATGCTTCGTGAGCAGATCAAGTTGATCCGTAAAGAACTCGGTGAAGAAAAGGACGAAAGAGAGGAGCTCCGTGAAAAATATGAAGCGAAGATCAAGGAATTGGAGATACCGGAAAAGGTCGTGGAGAAAATACACTATGAGATGAAACGCATCTCAACGATGATTCCGGAGGCGGCCGAATATCATGTGATACGCTCGTATCTGGATTGGCTGACGAGCTTGCCCTGGAATGTCATGACGGAAGATCAACTCGATTTGAAGCGGGCACAGCAAGTGTTGGACGAAGATCATTACGGCTTGGAGGATGTTAAAGAGCGTATTCTGGAATTTCTCGCCGTTCGCAAGATTAAGCCGGACCGAAAAGGATCCATTCTGTGTTTTCTCGGACCTCCCGGAGTCGGTAAGACGTCGCTGGGGCGATCCATTGCGCGTGCCCTTGGTCGTAAGTTCTATCGATTTTCGCTGGGGGGGATGCGCGACGAGGCGGAAATTAAAGGGCATCGTCGGACCTATATTGGCGCCATGCCCGGTAAAATTATCCAAGCCATTAAGTCAGCCGATACACGAAATCCCGTCCTCATGCTGGATGAGATTGATAAGGCGGGGTCCGATTGGAGAGGCGATCCTTCTTCGGCACTTCTCGAGGTCTTAGATCATGAACAGAATAATGCCTTTGTCGACCACTATCTTGACGTCCCGTTTGATCTTTCCGATGCCTTTTTTATAGCGACGGCTAACGTAGCCGATACGATTCCCCAGCCCTTGCTTGATCGGATGGAGGTCATCGAAATTCCCAGTTATCTTCCCGAAGAGAAGATTGAGATTGCGAGACGCTATCTGTTGCCGCGCCAATTGGAAAAACATGGCCTGAATAAAAAACATCTAGGTATTTTGCGAGCTGCGATGAAGTGCATCGTGACGCAATACACTCGTGAAGCGGGTGTGCGCGGTTTGGATCGAGAAATAGCGCGTGTCTGCAGGAAGGTTGCGATGAAAGTCGCCGGCGGGCGCAAAAATACGGTTGTTACGTTGCGCAACGAGAAAGATGTCCAAAAATATTTAGGTCCGCCGAAGGCAGGCGAAGATTTTGATAACCGCGTGAAACGCCCAGGAGTTGTCCTCGGACTGGCCTACACATCAGTAGGCGGGCAAGTTCTTTGCATTGAGGTCTCACGTATGAAGGGCAAGGGTCGTCTCCAGTTAACGGGCCAGCTGGGCGATGTGATGAGTGAGTCCGCTCAGCTCGCCGTCTCCTTTATAAGGGCACACGGTAGGGCTTTTGGGTTGGCTCCTGATGTGCTTGAAGGTTGGGATGTGCATATTCATTTCCCCGCCGGGGCGGTAAAGAAAGATGGCCCGTCAGCCGGTATCACGATCGTGACAGGACTTATTTCGATGCTGAAGGGGAAACCGGTCAAGGCAAGACTTGCGATGACGGGGGAGGTAACCTTAACGGGTAATGTCCTGCCGGTCGGAGGCTTGCGCGAAAAGGTCGTTGCGGCACGCCGTTATGGCATGAAAACGGTGATAGCGCCTGCCGCGAATAAAAAGGATATCGCTGAGTTAAAACCGGACCTTACCAAAGGGCTTAAATTCGTTTATGCTAAGACCTATAAAGATGTCTACAAAGAGGCCTTTCGATGAATAAACGTAACAAAAGAAAACTTCCCTTATTCCTCCTCTTTTCGCTTCTCTTTCATGCCCTCTTAATCCTTTTTATTGCGACCAAGCCAGCTGAACGTGAAGCGGAAAAGCTAGCCCCATTAGACGTTGAGATTCTCCAGCCCAAACAGATTGCCGATATACAAAAGCCGAAAGAGCAAAAACGGCCTCAAAAGGCCAAATTTATTGGGCAGTATGACAGTACGGTCAAGGAAGAACGGGTAGCGGTGACACCGCCGAAAAAGGGGACTCCCAGGCCCCAGCGGGCAATTGAACGGCCGAAGCAAGTAGAGAAACCCGAGAAAAAACCGGATAAGTTGGCCGCGCTGTTTGCGAAAAAAAAAGAACAGGCACAGAAGAAGAGTTCGGGTAATCGAAAGGCCGCGAAACGTTTTGGCGAATTGCCACAGGATTTTTATCCCGATTATAAGATCGGGCCGCACACTTATTTGAATGTACTGCGCTTCCCCGATGTGCAGTACTTTGTGCGGCTTAAACGCATTTTTAAGCTGACCTTCAACCCGGTGCCGGTCCTGCGTCAGTATGTCTATGCCAATCAAGTTTCACGTGGCCATGTAGAGGTCGTGCTTGGTGTCGTTGTCGCCCCGAGCGGCCGGTTAGCCCGTCTCTTTGTGATTCGCGGTTCCGGGTTTGGTAAATACGACCAGGAGGCGCTCAGAACCGTGCGTGATAGTTCCCCTTTCACAAAGCCACCCGCCAAGTTATTAGGCCCCGACGGTCAGCTCCGCATGAGTTGGACGTTTACGGTTTATTTGTAAAAAATTATTTTTCGTAACGGAGCTTGAGTTCTTTGACGGCCTTGGCTTCGTCTAGTAACCCGATCTGGGTGTTATGAGGTGCAGAATGAACGAGTTCAGGATTACTCGCAGCTTCTTCCGCGATCGCGAGCATCGCATCGCAGAAACGATCGATAGCTTTTTTGCTCTCCGTTTCAGTCGGTTCAATCATGAGGGCCCCGGGCACGATTAAGGGGAAGTAGATAGTCGGGGGATGAAAGCCATAATCCATCAAACGTTTGGCGATTTGTAAGGTCTTGACGCCATGGGCATTTTGTTTCTTGTCTGAAAAGACGACTTCGTGCATCGATTGCTGTTGGTAAGGCAATTCATAGGCATCACTCAAGAGGGCGCGAATATAATTAGCATTCAGTACTGCAAGTTCGGCGACGCGTCTTAGCCCTTCGGCACCCATTTCAAGGATGTAGGTATAGGCGCGGACGAGGATGCCGAAATTGCCATAGAAAGACTGCAAGCGACCGATGCTCTGTTCGTATCCTTCATTCCATTTATACTCGTCACCTGCTTTTTCAATGCGAGGAATGGGCAAGAAAGGTTCTAAGACTTTTTTGACGGCGACAGGTCCGGCGCCGGGACCGCCACCCCCGTGCGGTGTCGTGAAGGTCTTGTGTAGATTCATGTGGAGGACGTCGACGCCCATGTCGCCAATCAATGTTTTGCCAAGGAGTGCGTTGAGGTTGGCGCCATCACAGTAAACGAGCCCACCGTGTTCGTGGACAATGTCGCAGATTTCCTTGATGTGAGGTTCGAAGATGCCCAAAGTATTCGGGTTGGTCAGCATGATCGCTGCGACTTCATCATCGATAACAGCGCGCAGAGCATCTGGGGTCAGAATCCCTTTGGCGCCGGTTTTTATTTCGACAACCTTGTAACCGCTCATGGCGCAACTGGCTGGGTTCGTGCCGTGCGCGCTATCGGGAATCAATACCTTTTTGCGGGGATTTCCCTGCGTCTCATGGTAGGCGCGTATCATTAAAATGCCCGCCAATTCGCCTTGGGCGCCGGCAGCCGGTTGGAGCGTGATCGCGTCCATTCCAGTAATGGCGAGGAGGGCTTCTTGTAAGCCGTACATCAGTTCGAGATTCCCTTGCGCCGTTTCATCGGGTTGTAATGGATGGGCGTGAGCAAAGCCCGTATAAGCGGCAACCTCTTCATTGATCTTCGGGTTATATTTCATCGTGCAGGAGCCGAGGGGGTAAAAATTAGTATCGATGGAAAAATTCCACTGGGAGAGGCGGGTGTAATGGCGCATGACTTCCGGCTCAGAGACTTCGGGAAGTTTGGCTTCATCAGTTCGACGCAGTTCTTTGGGAAGAGAGACGTCAATGTCCGCAGAGTTGAAACTGTAGCCGATGCGACCTGGGCGAGAACGTTCAAAAATTAAGGGCTCGCGCCAACTATGGCCACTCGTTCCCGAAAAGGTGCGCGTCTTAGTCTTGCGCGAGGGCATTGCCGAGTTTTCTGCTGAAGGTTGCGATTTCTTCATCTGTATTCATTTCGGTTACACTTACAAGTAAGTAGTTTTCCAATTGAGGATACCATTGTCTTATGGCGACCCCGCCAAGTATGCCTTCGTTGCGCAGGGCTTCTAAGAGACTTGCCGGTTCACGGGGGACTTT
This sequence comes from bacterium, assembly GCA_965216315.1. Lineage (GTDB taxonomy): Bacteria > UBA10199 > UBA10199 > 2-02-FULL-50-16 > JAJFLM01 > CBDCFN01. The sequence continues at coordinate 796,736 of CBDCFN010000016.1, forward strand.
GATGACAAATTCATTAAAGGTTGCACCGGTGAATGGGAGGCTGATGCCCGGTATCTGCGCGAGCTGTTGCTTGGCCAGCTCTGATTTCTTGAGATTGTCGGATGCGATATGACGAAAACCGCGGCGGCCGAGGAGCGACAAAGTGATAGTGGCGGCGAGTGCGCAGAGGCTGACATTTGTGCAGATGTTTGATGTCGCCTTTTCACGCCTTATGTGTTGTTCCCTTGTCGCAAGCGTTAATACGTATCCTCTTTCTCCATTGCAATCGACCGTTTCGCCGACGAGACGACCTGGTACTTGCCGCGCGTATTTTTTATGGGTTGCGAATAGACCTAGCGAGGGGCCTCCGTATTGAATGGCATTGCCGAACGATTGGCCTTCAGCCGTGGCAATATCGGCTCCCATTTCGCCGGGGGACTTGGCGAGCGCTAGGGCCCAAGGTTCAGCTGTACTCGTGATAAGGAGCGCTCCGGCTTGATGCGTTTGTTCGGCGACATCTTCAAAATTTTCTAAGATGCCAAAAAAGTTAGGGTATCCGACAACGACGCAACTGACATCGTCTGCCAAGGCCTCACTAAGAGCCTTTCGATCAAGTCGGCCACTTTGACTTTCAAAAGGGACCTCTTCGATCGTGACATCTGAAAAACGTAAGTAGGTGTTAACGACTTGGCGATACTCTGGCGGCAAAGTTCGTGCGATGAGAATGCGTCGGCGTTTATTGATACGCATCGCGGTGAGAATGGCTTCGGCGACAGCGCTGGCGCCATCGTAATTGGAAGCGTTAGCGATTTCGAGGCCGCAGAGCTCGGAAACCATCGTTTGGAATTCATAGAGGGCCTGAAGGGTTCCTTGGCTCACCTCGGGCTGATAGGGTGTGTAAGCGGTTGCGAATTCGCTGCGACTTACCAAGGTTTTGACGGCACTCGGGACATAATGTCGATAGGCCCCCGCGCCTAAAAAATTAATCCAATCATTTCCGTGCGCATTCCGGCGACTGAGGCGCCTGAGTTCTTCGCGCAATTCCAACTCCGTGTATGGAGGGGGGAGTTGGAGGTTTTCTTTAAGTTTTAGTTCAGGGGGAATGCAGGTAAAGAGATCATCGATTGATTTGACGCCAATCACCTGCAGCATTTGATCAATGTCATCAGGGGTATGAGGCAGATAGCGCATTAATTTTAGACAGTTTCTTCTTTCACGTAAGCTTCATATTCTTCTGCGGTCATGAGTTGATCGAGTTCGTTTTGGTTGAGGATTTCAGCCCGGATCAGCCAGCCTTCTCCATAGGGGTCGTCGTTGAGCGTCTCGGGACTGTCTGTGACGGGATCATTGGCTTCGCGGATGATGCCTGTAAAGGGAAGGAAGACATCGCTGACTGATTTTACTGACTCGACGACGCCAAAGGCTTCGCCATTTCCGAATTCCTCGCCTTCTTGAGGGAGCTCAACAAAGACAATTTCGCCCAGTTGATCTTGCGCGTAATCGGTAATGCCAATCAACGCCGTATCACCATCGATACGCAGCCACTCATGCTCTTTGGTATATTTAAGTTCCTCAGGAATATTCATAACTGCTTCGAACCCTCCCTCAAGCCGCTGGAGTTAAATAAAACGGCTGCTTTACGACCGCTGCTATTCTTTTTTTGCCGCGAATGTCAATGGCAATTTTAGTGCCTATTTCAGTGGCAGTGCCGGGGAGGTAGCCCGTTCCAATCCCTATATCGAGGGAAGGTGAAAGGGTCCCGCTGACGACATGACCGACAGCCTGATCGTCCAGGCATATCGGATAGCCTTGGCGTGGAATGCTTCGATCGGTCATGCGAAAGGCGACAAGGTGGCGCTGAATTCCAGCGGCCTTAACCCGTTGGAGCGTCGCTTTTCCAATAAAATCATCACCATCCAGTTTCACAATCCAGGCGAGGCCAGCCTCGAAGGGGTTGGTTCGGTCATCGATTTCGTGGCCGTAGAGAGGATAATTGACCTCGAGGCGCAGCGTGTCTCGAGCCCCTAAGCCACAGGGAAGCAAGCCATGTGGGGACCCGGTCTGGATAAGTTGGTGCCATAGATCCGTTGCCAGTTGTGCCGGTCCATAAATTTCGAATCCATCTTCACCGGTGTAGCCTGTCCTTGAGATGAGCAGGTCCTGGCCTTGGTACCGGTAAGTCGTGAATCGGAAGCGTTCCAATTGAGTTGGAGCCTCATCAAACGCAGTTTGCATGGCGGTGCTGGCTAGAGGGCCCTGAAGTGCGAGTTGGCACCAGGTATCAGACTCGTTCCTAACGCTGACGGCTCCGTCACTGTGAGATTGAATCCATTCATAATCCTTGTCGATATTGCCGGCATTGACGCAGATAAGAATTTTTTCGGGGGTGAGCGGATACACGATTACGTCATCAACAAACGTGCCGTCCGAGGTGAGTAAGGCCGAGTATTGACACTGATTGACTTTAAGCCGTTTGAGATCATTGCAAGTGAGTCGTTGCGCAGCCGCCAGCGCGTCGGGGCCTTCGATAATGATCTCTCCCATGTGGGAGACATCAAAGAGCCCAAGACGTTTGCGGACGGCGTGGTGTTCCTCCCGTATGCTTGAGTACTGAACGGGCATTTCCCAGCCGCCGAACTCAACGATGCGGGCGCCGAGTTGTTGGTGTGTTTCAAAGAGAGGAGTACGGTTAGCCATCCACCGTTCTCTTTGCGGCTTCAAGGGTGTTCCACAATAGCATGGCGATTGTCATCGGTCCGACACCCCCGGGGACCGGCGTGATGTAAGCGGCGCGTTCGGCGCACGACTCAAAATCAACGTCGCCGCAAAGAGTTCCGTCTTCGAGCCGATTGATGCCAACATCTAAGACAACCGCGCCCGCTTTGATCCATTCGCCGGGGACCATTTTGGGCCTCCCGACGGCGGCAACAAGTACATCCGCCTGTCTAATCTTGTCGGCCAAGTCTTGGGTGCGGGAATGACATAGGGTGACAGTTGCGTGACGCTCGAGCAGAAGTAAGGCAGCCGGCTTACCGACAATATTGCTGCGACCCAGAACAACGGCATCCTTGCCGGTCAGATCGTAGTTAATAGACTCGAGTATGCGAATCAGTCCAAAGGGAGTACAGGGTCGCGGACCGGGGAGTCCTGTCAGTAAACGACCCTGATTGACGGGATGAAAACCATCAACATCTTTGTCGGGATCAATAGCCTGAAGAATGCGCTGTTCGTCTAAGTGATCCGGTAAGGGGAGCTGAACGAGAATGCCATGAATCGTACGATCCTTATTGAGGCGGTCGATGAGGCTCAGTAAATCCGCTTCGCTGGTCGATGCCGGCAGATCATGTTGCTCGGCGTGAAACCCGGCCTTGGCACAGGCGCGCTCCTTGTTGCGAACGTAGATCTTAGATGCCTCATTGTCGCCCACGAGGACCACGGCCAGGCCCGGTTTGATAGCGGACTGCTCCAAGAGGGTCGCGGCCTCGCGACCAATCTCTTCACGAATCTTGAGGGCCAGTGCCTTTCCATCGATGATTTGGGCGGTCATAAATACTCCGCAAATTCTCCATTACATTACGAAGACGAAGGGCTTATCGCTACCGTGGCAGCAGAGCTCTGTCAATATTGCCCGAAAAATCGATGGGAACTTGTTTATTTACAGTACATTGAAAATATTATACTTTCACGAATTGTCAGTACAGTAAGGGGGAGTACGACGCATTGCGGCGTATACTATTAAAAGTCCTGTTGGTTTTACCGATCCTGCTCGCGTCTCAACCCGTGATGGCGACTCCGAGCTATAATGGCAATAATCTGGTACCGACGACGGATAACGGTCCCTACCTGAATACGCATTCAACGCGACAATTGAGAAAATATAAATGGACGGTCGGAACGACCCTCAATTATGCCCATCGTCCTTTGGAGCTCGAAGGGCCTTCAGGAGGGCGCGTCAGTGGTGTGCTCGAAAACTTATTGGTGATGCATCTTCTTGGTGCATTCGGAATCACCGATTGGGTTCAGATTGGTCTCGATGTGCCGATTGCCATCGTTGACCGGACAATTGATACAGCGACGGGTAATCCCAGCTTTCATACGCGCATGAGCGATATTCGACTCGAAGCCAAATTTCGCCTCTTGGATCCAGACAACCCGGATTATAAGGGGTGGGGAATTGCCGCGATTCCATTTATTAATTTTCCCACCGGATCGGGTACGCGCTTGGTCGGCAACAAGACCTTTGCGGGCGGCGCTAAGTTAGCCTTTGAATCACCTGACATCAGTGATGTCGTCCGGATTGCCCTCAACGTGGGGTATGAAATGCGTGAATCGACCATTCTGTTTGGTACTGAAGTGGATGATTGGTTCATGTATTCTTTAGCTGCCAACTTCAGGGTTGCCGACTACTTTGAGATCGTTCCGGAAATCTGGGGCAAGACACTCGCCGGTGATATGTTTGAGCGTGAATCTCAAAGCCCATTGGAGTTGGGAGGCGTCTTTCGGGTTTTTCTCGCCGATAAAAAGTTGGCGCTTGATTTCGGGGGAAGCGGGGGATTGATGTCGGGTGTGGGGGCTCCGGTGTGGCGCGGTATTCTGAGAATTGCCTATAAGCCGCTGCGTCGCGATAATGAGTCTCAATATGATCTGCCTTTGCCGGTTGAGTTGACGGCCGAAGATTACTATCTATTAGCCCAGAAATGTCCGCCGGATCCGGCTGACTTTGATGCAACAAAGCATGACGAAGCGTGTGATAAACTTTACGAACTCCGTGCTCTCCAGGGGCAATGTCCCGATCCGGAAGAGTTTGATGCCAGTAGGCATGATGAAGCTTGCGAAAAAATCTATGAGTTACAGGGCTTCGATCATGACGGCGATGCCGTAGCCGATTATCTCGATCGCTGTCCGGACCAGCAGGGCCCCATCGAAAATGACGGTTGCCCGACGCATGGAATTGTCGTGCTTGACTGGAGTGAGGGTCGGGTTAAGTCGGATAAAATCCTTTTTGAATTTAATAGTGCCGATCTAACTCCCGCGTCGCGGGATATTGTGAGGCGCATTGCGGAACAATTGATGGCCCATGTTGATTTCATCCAGCACATGACAGTCGAAGGCCACACGGATAGCGTTGGTCTCCGCGAATACAATCGAGTGCTTTCCGTCCGGCGGGCCCAGTCCGTTAGGAGTGCGTTAATCGACTACGGCGTGCCTGCACATAAAATGAATGCGGTCGGTTTTGGCCAATCACGCCCGGCAGTCGGCAATGAAACGGAAGAAGGCCAACAGCAAAATCGTCGGGTGGAGATTCGCTTTAGGGGGTCGTTGCCGGATTATCTTGGAACGACGCAGTAAAACTTGACTCAATCACAGGTGATGCGGTTGCGCCCGCTATTTTTAGAGGCGTAGAGGCACTTGTCGGCTCCGCTAATGAGGTCTTCCTCGGTTTCATAGCTGTCTTTGTCAAGAGTCGCTACGCCGACACTGACGGTTACGGGGATGACCTGACCTTCAAAGACGAATTCGTGTTCTTCGATCAGGCTCCTCAGCCGCTCGCCTAATACTTCGGCGCCTTCTTTGCCCGTATCTTTAAGAACAATCGTAAATTCTTCGCCCCCGTAACGGGCAAATAAATCTTCATCACGTATGATGGACTGGGCCAGTTTGGTCAGGCGCATCAGTACGAAATCCCCAGCGGGGTGACCATAAGTGTCATTGACGTTCTTGAAATGATCGATGTCGAACATGATAAGCGAGAGCGGGACTCCTTTGCGTTTTGCAAAACTGAATTCACCGCAGAGTCGATCGAGTAAATGACGTTTATTATAAATGCTGGTGAGAGGGTCGAGATGACCCATGTTGTAAAGTTCTTGTTGAGTAGATTCATCGAGCTTATCGGCATAAATGTATTTAATCATCGTGGAGCTCGATATTTGAATCTTATCTTCATGAGTGAGTGTAAACGTCGTAATACGTTCACCATTCACGTACGTTCCATTGGTGCTATTAAGGTCCGTTGCTATCGTCTTGCCGCTATTATAATGAAGTTTGAGATGTTTTCGCGAGATGCCTTCGTCGTTGATAACGATGTCGGCATCTTCAGAGCGACCTAAGACGACGCTTCCCGTCTGCAGGAGTACCATTTTACCGAAGAGGGGCCCTTGCTGAAAGAGGATGTATGGATGCTTCTCTTGCTCATCGGCCTGAAGTTCAGGAACAGAGGTGACTATCGTATGATCCGTCGTATCATCCATAATGCTAAGGCTCTATCATAGCGGCAAAGCGGCCTGGAGACAAGTTCACTATTTTCGGAGGGTTGCCCGGATGACGCTGGTTTTACCAGCGAAGATTTTAACGGTCTGCTCCCAGGTCCTGTAGCCGGGGAGCTCAACGCGAATCGTGTGTTCGCTGCCGGGTTGCAACCGGGGAAGGCGTAAAGGGCTCGTTCCCTTATCGATGCCATCGATAAAGATTCGCGCTTTCGGTGGTTGAGAGGTGATGCGTAACGCACCGTAGTTAATGCGTAATTCCGCTTCTATTGTCGTGGGCGTGTCGCCGGACACCTGGGCCTTGCCAGCCCAATAGGTATGATTTTTGAGGAAAAGTCCTATGTTGTAGGTCTGGCCAAGTTTTAATTTTTCGAGTTCGGCCGGTGTTTGCAGCCCGGTGTCGCGATCATTGATGAAAATTCTGGCCCCTGCTGGTTGTGAGCGGATGAGTAGCGTCCCAAATTCGGCAACTGGCGGGGTTGGTTTGGGCACCGGCGTGGGGACGGGCTTGGGTGGTGATACTATTTTAATGGGTTTTGGCTGTGTGACCGGTGGTTCCGGTGCCGGTTCTGAATGGAAATACTCAACAACGTGCGGGGCAACCTTGTACCCGGCATAGGCCAGTGTGGCGAGAAGGACGCCGATCAGGACCCATCGATTCAAAATCATGCGGCGCCACGGGATGCGCCCGAGCCATTGACGCCAGGGAAAGGGTTTGCGTTGGGGAGTTGGCGCCGGTTCTTCAGGTTCAGGCGCTTCATCTGGCGCAGAGGCTTCGTCATCGGCTTTATCAACGTTTAAATTGTATGTTTCCAATTCGGTTAGGCGTCTTTGGAGTATGCGTGGGTCCGCGAGTGCGGTCACTTCCATTTCGTTGTCGACAATGGTGGGAGCCTCTTGGGAGATTGTTTGTCCGACGATCGTTGGTTCTTCATCGGCGCGGTCAGCAAACAAATTATTAAGATAGTCCTGCAGGTTGCGTGGGGCAAAATCAGGGTATCGCTGCACGAGCGTACGGATTAAATCGAGTTGAAAATCATGGGCTGATTGGTAGCGATTTTTTTTATTCTTAGTTAAGGCCTTCTTGAGTATCTTATCCACTTCTTTTGGGATATCTTCTCGGTAGCCTTGCGCCGAAGGGACGCGGCAACGCTTGACGCGTTGGATCGTTTCACGATTGTTTTTTCCTTTAAAGAGGCGTTGGTTCGTTAGTAATTCCCACAGTATGACCGCGAGCGAAAAGATGTCGGTGCGACCATCCAGCTTTTCTCCACCGACATGCTCGGGAGACATATAGGCGAACTTCCCTTTTACCACTCCCGAATCTGTGGTTGAGACCTGGGATGTCGCCTTCGCGATACCAAAGTCGATAATCTTAACCGTTCCGGACCAAGAAATGATGACATTTTGCGGGCTGATGTCGCGGTGAACGATGTTGAGTGGGTTTCCCCGGCTATCCGTTTTTTGATGCATGTAGGTGAGGCCATTAGCGACCTCCGAGATAATATAGAGGGCGATCGGAACCGGCATCCATTCATTGTTTTGGCGTAAGTGGCGTGCGATACGGCTCAGGCTCTCGCCGTCGACATATTCCATTACCATGAAGTAATCATCGTCGATGCGTCCCAGGTCGAAGACTTGGGCGATATTGCCGTGTGAGAGTTGCACGGCCAGTTTGGCCTCTTGGACCAACATCTCGACGAAATCCTCATCGGCGGCAATCTGTGGGAGGATGCGTTTAATCACGACCGGTCGTTCCAGCCCACCCGGATCAATGGCCCGGCCCTTGAATATCTCGGCCATGCCCCCTTGGGCGATCTTTTCGTCGATGACGTATTGCCCTAATTGCTGGTCTTCAGCGGGGAGTCCCATAGAGGCAAAATTATAGGGATAACGTGAATAAATCAATGAATTATGGTAACTTAGGGGCGCACCTGGAAGGGGATTTGTGCCGATACTTTATTATATTCCCCCTCTCCTAAGCCTCTCCCCGAGGGGAGAGGTAGGCTAAGGAATAAGAGCGTTCTATGGCTGAAGAAAAAGGCGGACAGGAAAAAACCGAAGACGCGACGCCCAAGCGGATGCGTGAGGCGCGCAAAAAGGGGCAAGTGGCCAAGAGTAAAGACCTCGTCACGGTCGCTATCCTGATCATTACCTGCGGGACGATTGCCGTCATGGCGGGGAATATCGGGGGACAGCTGCAAAACTTCCTGGAGATGGCCTTTGATATTCCTCAGGATGTGCGATCAATTTTTTCCGAACATGTTGGCGTTGTCGGCAAGGCAGGGGTCTTGGTCCTGGCAAAGGCGACCGGCCCGATTTTATTGGCGGCCTTTCTGGCGGCGGCGGTGATCGGATACTTGCAGGTCGGCGCGCTTTTTAGCCTCGATCCGCTGATGCCTCAACTCAAGAAACTCAATCCCATTGAAGGCCTCAAAAACATGGTGAAGATGCGCGTCTTCATTGAGCTGGTCAAAAACCTGATCAAGGTTTCGGCGATTATGTTTCTCGCCTTTCTTGCGATAAGGAAATATCTACGCCCGTTCCTTCTGACGACAACGACACCTATTGATGAAGGCATCAAAGTAGGTGGCTTGATTCTCTTATATTTTTTGGCGCTCGTGTTTATTGTTTTTATCTTGGTCGCGGTAGCAGACATCATGCTGCAGAAAAAAGAACATGCGAAAAACCTTAAAATGACCAAAGACGAGGTGAAGCGCGAGTATAAGGAGGATGAAGGCGATCCATTAATTAAGGGCCAACGGAAGCAATTGCATCGTGAGATGGCTATGAGTGATGTCGCCCAACAAGTTTCTAAATCGGATGTTGTCGTCACGAATCCGACGCACATAGCTATAGCGATTAAGTATGATGCTGCCGAAATGATTGCGCCGGAGATTATGGCGAAAGGGCAGCGACTTTATGCCCAACGCATTCGCGAAATAGCTGAGCAGCAGGACATTCCTATCATGCGCAACATTCCCTTGGCATGGGCCCTCATTGAGCTAGAGATCGGCGATGAAATCCCCGAAGATCTCTATCAGGCCATTGCGGAGGTGCTGGCCTTTGTCTACCGGCTCAAGGCCGAAAAAGAGCGTGCCCAATACCTTTAATGCATCTTATGGCCAAAGTGTCCCATCTGGGGTTTGACCATCGCATGCCAGTGAGAATATTTCATTCGTATGGCATCTTGATGCGATCCCGCATGAAATTCGATTTCCTTGTCGTCGCTCAACGACGTCTCGGCATAGACCGGCATCTGGTAGAGCATGCCGAATGGGGGCATGGCGCCTACTTCACAATCCGGGAATAACGTGGCCAGTTCGCTTTCAGGGGCCAGTGTTATCTCAGGGTTGCCGATTGTCTCTCGAACCGCGCGGAGGTCGAGCTGGTAATCTGCCGGCAGCACCATCATGTAATAGTGCTCGGAATCCTTCAGGATAACGACCTTGGCGACTTCATGGGGATTAATGTTCTCCGCTTCGGCCAGCTGGAGTGCTGTCATGCTCCTGGAATGGTGCCGGACCAGATGCGGGGCTTGGACTTCTTCAAGATAGCTCTCTAATTGGTCAGAGGGACCCATATATTACTCCTGTTTAGTTGCCTTCATTTTAGTATAATGTGCCCCATCAAACCAGCGATAGCTGGCTCTGGGGGGCTATTTGAGGCCTGAAAGCCCTTGCAATGTCCAGACCCCTATGATAGCAACGGGCCTCGCTAAAGAGGGGGCTAGTTTGTCTAAAGAGTTCAATAGGTTATGTCAGATAGTGTAGGAGTAAAAATGCAAGATTTGTTGGCCGCAGGAGTTCATTTTGGGCACCAGACCCAAAAGTGGGATCCGCGCATGAAGCCGTTCATTTTCGGGGCTCGACGCGGAATTCACATCATCAATTTGGAGCATACCGTTCCCCTCTTCGAAAAGGCCTGTGCCTTCGTGAAGGAAATAGTCACTTCCGGAGGCGATGTCCTCTTTGTCGGGAATAAGCGCCAAGCGCAGCCTGTCATTGAGGAAGAGGCGAAGCGATGTAAAATGCACTTCGTCAATAGCCGTTGGCTCGGCGGGACCCTCACTAATTTTTCGACGATTAAAGCTTCGATTGATCGCCTCAAAGATCTCGAAACGAAGATGGCAGAAGGGGTCTACGAGACGCTGAAAAAGAAAGAACGACGCCAGATTGAACGTGAGATCGAGAAACTGTCTAAGGCGTTAGGTGGAATCAAAGATATGGAGTCTTTGCCGGCACTCCTCTTCATTATTGACCCCAACAAAGAACAGATTGCTCAAAAAGAGGCTAATCGACTCGGTATTCCCGTAGTTGCGGTGACGGACACGAACTGCAATCCGGAGGGAATTGATTATGTTATTCCCGGTAACGATGATGCCATCAAGGCCATCCGAATTTTTGCCAGCCGTATAGCTGATTCAGTCCTGCAAGGATTGGAACAGCGTCAAGAGAGGATTCGTGAGGAAGTCGCTGCTGAAAAGGAAAAAACTCCTGAAGCGCCTAAAATCGAGGAGATGGTTCCGGAACAAAGTCGTTCCTATGTGAGCAAGGCGGTTAAAGAAGAGAAAGTTGCCATTGAAGAAACCGCGCCGGTTGAGGCTGCAGCCGAGCCGGCTTCTGAGCCGGCACCAGAACCCGCCGCACAACCAACCGAAGAAACGAAGCCAGCGGAGAAAGCCGATGGCTAGCGCGGAACAGGTTAAAGAACTCAGAGCGCGAACCAATGCGGGCATTATGGAATGCAAGAAGGCCCTCTTAGAGTCTGGCGACGATATAGAGAAGGCGATTGAATTCCTGCGTAAACAAGGGACCATTAAGGCGGCTAAGAAGTCGGGGCGTGACACCCAAGAAGGGCTTGTCAATATTGCGCTTGGTTCCGGCGGTGAACGTGCTGCCATGGTGGAGGTGAATTGCGAGACGGATTTTGTCGCGCGCAACGAGGACTTTCAAAAGTTTGTTGCGGATCTGGCGGCACATGCACTGGAAGTCGGCGGAAACGACTTGCCGCAGTTGTTAGATAGCAAGATGGGTGACAAAACCGTTTCCGAAGCCCTTCAGGCGACCGTTGCCGTTATAGGCGAAAATATGAGCATTGCCCGTTTTGAAGTTTGCTCCCGGGAGCAACCAAACGAAAAGCTCGCCAATTACGTCCATGCAGGGAATCAGATTGGCGTTATTCTCAAGGTTGCAGGTGAGAAGGTTCCTCAAGATACGCTTAAAGATGTCGCGATGCACATTGCGGCGATGCATCCTTTGTATGTAGACGCTGATTCGGTGCCGGCCGAAGAGGCTGAGAAAGAACAGGAAGTCCTGCGTTCCTCCCCTGATCTCCAGGGCAAGCCGGACGAGGTTGTTGAAAAAATGATCGCCGGGAGGTTCCGCAAATTCTTAAGTCAAGTGTGTTTAGTTGATCAGGTCTATATTAAGGACCCCCAAGGTAAACAAACAGTAAAAGATTATTTGAAGAGCTTGGATCCTGATTCTCGCGTGGTTAGTTTTGTGCGATTCCAGGTTGGGGATAAAGCATCATAATGGGGGCCCTGGCGAGCCTCTATTGAAACAACTGCATGGCCACTATTCATTACAAAAGAGTTCTACTTAAAATATCCGGTGAGGCCATGACAGGTCCGCAAGGTTTTGGCGTTGAGCCGGAAGCCGTCTCCCGCATAGCGGCTGAATTGAAGGAGATTAGTGAGTTGGGGGTGGAAGTCGCCATCGTCATCGGTGGTGGCAATATCTTTCGTGGCGCCGAGGCGGGCTGGATGGATCGTGCTACGGCCGATTATATCGGCATGTTAGCGACGCTTATCAATGCGCTGAGTCTTCAAGAATCCTTGGAAAAATTGGGCGTTTCGACGCGTGTGCAAAGCGCTTTAACGATGGAACAGCTGGCGGAGCCGTATATACGGCGCCGCGCGATACGTCATTTAGAAAAGGGCCGGGTGGTCATATTCGGGGCCGGCAGTGGCAATCCCTATTTTTCAACCGATACGGCGGCAGCACTGCGTGCAATGGAAATGCAGGCGGAAGTTATCTTGAAAGGCTCCAAAGTCGATGGGGTTTACGACAAGGATCCACACGAATATAAAGATGCTACAAAATTTAGCAGTTTAACTTATATTGAATGTTTGCAGAAAAATCTAAAGGTTATGGACGCGACCGCTATTTCTCTTTGTATGGATAATGACCTGCCTATTGTTGTGTTTAATTTATTTGAGGGCGGTAATATCAAGCGTGTTGTCATGGGTGAAGACATCGGATCAAGAGTCACGAAATAACTATTCGAAATGACTGCCAATGGAGGGTGACATGAGTATAGACGATATTTTAACCAAAGCTCACTCGAAAATGGAAAGCATACTCGGTGGCGTTCAAAAAGATTTTACGCGCATTCGTACAGGTAAAGCCTCGATAGATTTATTGGATCATTGTGTTGTTTCTGCCTATGGGAGTGACATGCCGCTTAATCAAGTGGCAACGCTTTCTGTTCCAGAGCCGCGAACGATAGTTATCGCGCCTTGGGATAAGAGTACGATCCCTGCCATTGAAAAATCCATTCAGTCTTCTGATCTTGGTCTGACTCCCAGCAACGATGGGAAAGTTGTTCGGATTAATTTGCCCCCATTGAGCGAGGAGCGGCGCAAAGAGCTTGTTAAGGTCGCACGCAATGCCGCGGAAGAAGGGCGTGTCCATGTAAGAAATGTGCGTCGCGATGCAAATGAGCACCTTAAGAAGTCTCAAAAAGATAGCGAAATCAGCGAGGATGAGCTGAAACGCGCCGAAGTTGAAGTTCAAAAACTGACCGATGAGTTTATCAAGAAAATAGATGAATCTCTGAGCCGTAAAGAGACCGAAACTCTCGAAGTTTAATGGCAAGTCTTGCGCAATGAACTTAGATCCCAAAAAATTACCCAAGCACATTGCTATCATCATGGACGGCAACGGGCGTTGGGCACGTGCACGTAACCTTCCCCGCGTTGAGGGGCATCGCCGTGGTAGCGAAACAGTTGAAGAGATTATCGAAGCGTGTCGTGAAATAGGGGTTCCCTACCTTACGCTCTATGCGTTTTCGATGGAGAATTGGGCGCGACCTAAGGAAGAGGTTGATGCCCTGATGTCATTGTTGAAGGAGTTCCTCAAGATTAAGCGAAAAAAGCTGATAGCGAATGAGATCCGTCTTGAGACGATAGGGGATACAACACGTTTGCCGGGGGATGTTCTTGAGGTCCTCAATGAAACGAAACAGCAAACGGCACATCTTGATAAAATGACTCTCTGTCTTGCACTGAGTTATGGCGCACGTGATGAGATTGTCCGTACAGTCAGAAAAATTGTTGCCGATTGCCAGGCTGGTGAATTAAAGGCCGAAGATATTACGGCAGAACTTGTGAATAAGAAACTGGACACCTGTTCCTTGCCTGACCCGGATTTATTGATTCGAACCAGTGGAGAGTCGCGGACAAGTAACTTTCTCTTGTGGCAGACGGCCTATTCCGAATTCATCTTTACCGAAACGCTGTGGCCCGATTTTCATCGGGAGAATCTGATGGATATGTTGCTCGAATATCAACAGCGTGAACGCCGCTTTGGCCAAACCTCCGATCAGTTAGAGAAATGATAAGGCGAATACTGACTTCATTGGCGATGGCTCCACTGCTCATTGGCGCCATTATTTACCCAAACCCCTTCCTGTTTCAGTTGCTTTGTTGGCTCTGTCTGGGCGTTGCGTTGCTGGAGTACTTTAATCTCACTTGGTCTAAATACCCTCTGTGGCAAAGATATTTCGGAGCCCTCTTGGGTATGGTGTGTTCCGCTCTTTGGATCATGGGCGTGAATCAGTACATCTCGGGCGTGACACTGACGTCGCTGCTTGTCGGGATTGCTTTTCTTTTCTTTGTATTTCAAGGGCAGTCGGAAGAGGCGCATAATCGCTTGGGGCATCTCGTCTTTGGCGTTCTTTATGTTGCGGGGCTTGGGACTCATGTGGCGCTCATGCGCGGACTTGATCACGGGGTGTTTTGGATTTTTGTAACGCTCGCGGCGACGTGGTTGAATGATACCGGTGCTTACTTTGCGGGTCATAAATGGGGCCGGCACCGCTTGGCTCCGGCCATAAGTCCGGGAAAAACTTGGGAAGGCTGGGTGGGCGGCATTCTCGGCTCGGCGGCAGGGGTCTATGCCTTATGGTATTTGCTGCCAAACCCATTCACGGCGCAGCAGTTAGCCGTGCTGATTCCCCTGGCCGCTATTTTTGGCCCCTTAGGGGATCTTTCAGAATCTTTGTTGAAGCGATCGACCGGTTTCAAGGACTCGGGACATGTGATTCCAGGCCACGGCGGCATGCTGGATCGTATTGACGCTTTACTTTTCGTAGCGCCGTTGTTCTATTATTACGCTCTTTATTTATCCCGCCCCGTGTAAAAGCGGGAGTTCGGGAGGATTTAAGTTGTATGAGTAAAAAAATTTCCATACTTGGCAGTACCGGTTCTATTGGCGTTTCAACGCTTGATGTTATTGCGCGTCATCCGGGTCGTTTCGATGTGGTCGGGTTGGCAGCGGGACGCAATATCGATCTATTGGCACAGCAGGTCATAGCGTTCCAGCCGCAGAAAGTCTCGGTGTCTGCTGCTGAAGATAAACAGGCGTTGCAAGATCGCTGCGTTGGTTGGTCAGGGGATATCCTGGTAGGAGAAGCGGGTGCTGCCGAAGTCGCTGTCGAGGTGGAAGCTGATTTAGTTGTTTCGGCGATCGTCGGCGCCGCCGGTTTGGTCCCGACTCACAAAAGTCTGCAGGCTGGAATTGACGTGGCTCTCGCTAATAAGGAGAGTCTTGTCATTGCGGGTAAGGTGATGACGGCAGCTGCGCAACAAAATGGAGCGAAGTTTTTTCCTATTGATAGCGAGCATAGTGCCATTTTCCAGTCTCTTGCTGGCAACGACCCTAAGACGGTTCGTCGTGTCGGGTTGACGGCATCGGGCGGTCCGTTTCGGCTGACCCCTAAGCAGGATTTTGAAAAAGTGACGCTTGAGCAGGCACTCAAGCACCCTAATTGGTCTATGGGCAATAAAATCACAATTGATAGTGCGACCATGATGAACAAAGGCTTGGAGTTAATTGAGGCGACGTGGCTCTTCAATTATCCGCCGGAGATGATTGAAATTCTGATCCATCCACAGAGCATCGTGCATTCGATGGTCGAATACGTTGATGGTTCGGTGATTGCACAACTCGGCGTTCCTGATATGCGCTGTTGTATTGGCTACGCTTTGGCCTATCCTGATCGTGTTGAGACCGGTGTGGATCGGCTTAATTTATTTGAAGTGAGGGATCTGAATTTTTACGAGCCGGATTATGATAAGTTTTCCACTTTGATGCTGGCCCGTGAGGCTGCCAAACGAGGTGAGTCCTATTTTGCAGTTCTTAATGCAGCTAATGAGGTGGCCGTTGAAGCTTTTTTAAAGAAGAAGATAAAATTTTCGGATATCTTTCGCCTGCTTCAGTCAACTTTTGACCGGCACAAGCCGTTCGTCATTAATTCGATTGCTGATGTTCTCGAAGCTGATCGGTGGGCCCGCGAGGAAACGAGGAGTGCCTTAGCAAAGGTAGCAGCGTGATCCTATGAGTATATTATATTTTATTATCGCCTTAGGCGTGCTGATTTTCATCCATGAGTTAGGCCATTTTATTATGGCAAAGCGTGCCGGTGTCCGCGTTGAAACCTTTTCGCTGGGCTTTGGTCCGCGCCTCATTGGGTTTCGGAAGGGTGAAACACTTTACAAGATCTCAGCATTGCCGCTGGGTGGCTATGTTAAGTTGACGGGTGAGGATCCGGCATCGGAAGAGGCGTCGCACCCCAAGTCATTTGCGGGCAAAAGTATTTCAGCACGACTCGGTGTCGTTGCAGCGGGCCCGATCATGAATCTTGTCTTGGCGGCTTTAATAATGCCGCTTGTATTTATGTTGGGCCGACCCGTTCCGGCCTACTTAGATAAATCACCCGTCGTGACGGGGTTGTTGCCTGATTCTCCGGCGGCTGAGGCGGGTCTTTTGCCCGGCGATAAAATCATTTCCGTGGGTGGCGAATCGGCTGAGACCTGGGGAGATTTAATCCGCATCGTCCTGTTGCGACCAAACTCGGAGGCTGTGCTCAAGTGGGAACGCGACGGAGCCGTGCTCGAAGAGACGGTCATGATCCAGACGACGGGTAAGGGGCAGCAAGCTTATTTGGGAATCGAGCCATCAAGGCTCGCTCTCGAGTCAACACGGATTGATGACGTGGCGTCGAAGGGAGCTGCCGCGCAGGCGGGTCTTCAGGCGGGAGACCAAATCACCTCAATTAACGGCGAAGCTGTTGCGACCTGGAGTCAGATGTCGGCAAAAGTGCAGGCGAGCGAAGGTAAGCCGCTTACCGTTGAGGTTGAACGTAATGGCAATAAGGTAACGGCTACTTTGACGCCGGCTTGGGACGAGGGGCTCGATCGATATTTGTTGGGGGTTCAGAAGAGCGGTGCCATTCCGGATGGAGAAGTCATCATTAAGAAGTTCCCTTTTTGGCAGGCGATTGTAGAGGGAACTAAAGAGAATGTGCGGTTGGCCGGCTTGACCTTTCAGGTGGTGGGCCGTCTGGTTACCTTTCAGCTTTCTTATAAGTCATTAGGTGGGCCGCTCCGAATTGCTCAGGCATCAGCTGCTGCAGCCCGTTCAGGTGTAGCGGATTTCCTTTTCTTTATGGCATTTCTCAGTATGCAGCTCGGGGTGCTGAATCTGTTGCCGATTCCCGTGCTGGATGGGGGGCACCTCCTCTTCTTAGGAATCGAAGCGATACGTCGCAAGCCTGTCAGTCAACGTGTCCAAGGGATTGCCATTCAGCTGGGGCTTTTTCTTCTGCTCTCAGTGATGTTGATCGTGACCGTCAATGACATTGATGTCATTTGGGACTGGTCAGCACTTCTTGATAAGCTGAAGTCGGTTTTTTCTTAAGCAGTCAAACTTATATGCTCACGCATTGAGCTGCTTTCCCGTCCGCCGTCATCTTACATGTCTGGCCTTCAGGGCAGGTTTTGTGTACTTGGTATTTGTACTTGCTGTACGAGGAGCAAAAGAGCGTCTTATTTCCTTCACAAGCGAGTTTGCCTTCCATCGGCCCGATTCCTTCGCATGAAGAACCAACGGTGATTTTTCCGCTGCTACCAGTAGCTTCAGCCTTGTCTCCACCATCGGAGCACGCTATAAAGCCGACTAAAGAAATAACCAGTGCGAGTTGGATTGAGAATAAAGTGGCTTGTTTCATTGATCCCTCCAGGAAGTTAGATGGGCGTTACAAGATCGAGGGAGTAGATCATTGTGTTGAGACGATGTCAATTTATGCGTATTTATCTGTAACCTGGCGGATGCAATGAAGTTATTGGCGATCGAAACAAGTTCCGCGAATGGTGGAATTGCCTTATTGGATGGCGAAAACGTCATGGGCGAACGGCCGTTGCAGCTCTCAAGGACGGCATCGACGCTCTTGTTGCCAGCGATTTCGGAGTTGTTCGAGACCGTCGCGTGGCCGCTCGCATCACTGGATGCAATCGCGGTCAGTATTGGCCCCGGTTCATTCACCGGCGTCCGGATTGGGGTGGCCACCGCTCAGGGTTTGGCGTCGGCCGCGGGATTGGGTGTTTACGGGGTGCCTTCATTACTTGCTTTGGCCGCGCAGGCGACAACGGAAGACCCGCGAATTGCCGTCGTGAAGTCGGCGCCGGCCGGAGAATTTTTCTTCACCGCGTATGAAGGTGGGTCAATGCAACCCGCAGTCCTTGCCGCGGAAGGGCGCTACCAACCAAGCTATATCCTTGAAATGATTGAAAAAATATCCCCACTCCATGTTGTGTGCGAGGGAGGTGGTTTTGAGGGATTAGTGGCCGAGGAGGTTGGGGCGCGTGCCAGCGCGCTGGGTCGCGTGGCGCAGGGCATGGGGCCGGAAGCTCTGTGCCCGGCAGGAGTGAGTCTGGAGGTTCGTCATTACGCCCCCGAGTATCGTCAGATTTGAAATTGGCCATAGGCCCTTGACATGAAAGGGTTTTTCGCTATCATGTTCCGATAATGACACAACGAGTCCTTACACACCTTCGAGTTACCGTGCCCCTCCTTCGCGGGAGGCCATCGGCACCGTAGTGTTTAAGGATCATTTTTGTAAAACCTTAAAGGCCGCGGGCTGATCATGATGAGAAGCCGCGGCTGTTTTTGTATATAGAGGTTAGGATGGAATTAACCGGCGCCCAAATATTTGTGAAGACACTTCAGGATTTAAATGTGGATACCGTATTTGGTTATCCGGGTGGAGTGGTCTTATTTATCTATGACGAAATTTATAAGCAGGATCAGTTTAAGCATATTCTGGTCCGCCATGAACAGGCCGCTGTCCACATGGCGGATGGTTATGCCAAGGTAACGGGTAAGCCGGGAGTGGCGTTAGTGACTTCAGGGCCAGGAGCAACGAATACCGTAACCGGATTGGCGACGGCCTATATGGATTCTGTGCCGATGGTTTGTTTTACAGGGCAGGTACCGGTCGCCATGATTGGTAATGATGCTTTCCAGGAGGCGGATGTCATTGGCATTACGCGGCCTTGCACAAAGCACAACTTCTTAGTCAAAGACGTCGCCGATTTAGAGCGTATTATCCATGAGGCCTTTTATATAGCGAGCACCGGTCGTCCCGGTCCGGTTGTTGTTGATATTCCAAAAGATGTCACGACCAATATGGCGGAATATAAAGGCATTAAGTCTGTATCTATGCGTGGGTATAAACCGGATCGGCTGAAGCCGGAGCCGGGTCCGGTAGCTCAAGCGATCGAAATGATTTTTAAGGCACGCAAGCCGGTGTTGTATGTTGGGGGCGGAATAGTCGCTGCGGGAGCCGAAAAAGAGCTGCGTGCACTAGCGGATAAACTACAGATTCCCGTAGGAATTACATTGATGGGTTTGGGCGGATTTCCGGGGGCGCATCCGCTTTCGATGGGAATGTTGGGGATGCATGGCGGCTATTGGTCCAATATGGCGATGAGTGAATCGGATTTGCTTATCGCGTTGGGTCCGCGTTTTGATGATCGTGTTACCGGTAAGCTGGATCAATTCTCACCGAATTCCAAGCGAATTCACTTGGATATTGATGCGACATCCATCGGTAAGAACGTGGCCGTGGATTGCGGTATTGTGGGTGATGCCAGGTATGTGATTCAGATGATGCTGGACAATCTGGAGAAACAGCCGCCGGAACGAATTGAGGCCTACGTTAATGAATTGGCGCCGTGGCGTGACCAGATCAACCAGTGGCGCGCGGATCACCCCATCAGTTATGAGCAGGACCCCGAGGGTGACATATTGCCGCAGTATGTGATCGACAAGATTGCAGAGCTGACGGATGGCAATGCGATCATTACGACTGATGTGGGCCAGCATCAGATGTGGGCCGCCCAGTTCTATCCGTTTAATCAGCCGCGTCGTTGGTGTACGTCAGGTGGATTGGGTACAATGGGTTACGGATTTCCGGCGGCGATCGGCGCCCAATTTCCTTGCCCCGATGAAACGGTTATCTGTATCTCAGGGGATGGAAGCATCATGATGAATATTCAAGAGATTGCGACCGCCGTTCAGTACGATACACCGGTCATTGTCGCGATCCTTAATAACTCCTATTTGGGAATGGTGAGGCAGTGGCAGCAATTCTTTTATGATAAGCGCTATTCGGAATCGAGTATGGCGCCGTTGCCCGATTTTGTTAAATTGGCTGAGAGTTTTGGGGCGGTCGGATTTATGGTCGACAAGGTTAAAGATGTTGAGCCGGTACTTAAGCAAGCTATCGAAGTACGTAAGCCCTGCATCATCGACTTTCGCGTCTCTCCTGAGGAGAACGTGTTTCCGATGATACCGGCGGGTAAAGGCCATCACGAAATGTTGTTAGCATAAGGTTAAAACGATGAGCGAATTAGTACGACATACAATATCTGTTTTGGTAGAGAACGAGTTTGGGGTTCTGGTCCGGGTGGCTGGTCTGTTTTCAGGGCGAGGTTATAATATTGATAGTCTCACGGTTTCACCGACCTTAGATCAATCCGTTTCCAGAATGACAATTGTGACGGCAGGAAATGAACAAATTGTCGAACAAATTTTGAAGCAGCTGAACCGATTGATAAACGTGATTAAGGTAGAAGACCTGACGGACGGATCGTTCCTGGAACGAGAATTGATTTTAGTCAAGGTGCGACGTGAAGAGTCAACGCATGGAGAATTGTTGCAGGTCGTCGAATTGTTTGGGGGCCGCATTGTTGGCGATGAAGAGTCGACTTATATGTTAGAATTTACTGGAGATGAAAAAGCCTTAGAGCAGATACTCGATAAGCTGAGGCCTTTTGGAATATTAGAGTTTGTTAGCTCAGGAAGTATTGCGATTGGGCGGGGAACTCATACTCTTGAGGAGTCTTAGATGGCTGAATCAGTAAGAGTGCCTATTGCGCGGGAAGGATACCCCTTTATAGGGATTGCCGCCTTTTTAGCCGTGACGAGCTGGGCCGTCGGTTGGGAGCGGATCGCCGCGATTTTTTTCGTACTTACGGTGTTTGTGATTAGTTTTTTTCGTGACCCGGATCGAAAGATTGTTGCGGAAGATGGCGATGTCCTGTCTCCGGCGGATGGGCGAGTTTTGAATGTGGAAACGATAAAAAAGAGTCCCTATAATGATACGCCTTGCCAAAAAATTGTCATATTTATGTCCGTATTCAATGCGCACATAAATCGCATACCATTTTCGGGCACAGTACGCTCGATTCGGTATGCGCCAGGGCGTTTTCTGATGGGTTTTTCTGAGAAAGCGTCATTGGAAAATGAACAGAATGCCGTACGCATCGAGGATGAAAAGGGGAGGGCTCTTACCATGGTGCAGATAGCGGGGCTCGTGGCTCGGCGAATCATCTGTTATCTGGAAGAGAATGCTAAAGTTCGTGTCGGGGAGCGGTTTGGCCTGATTCGTTTCGGGTCACGCGTTGATGTCTATTTGCCTGAGGACGCTGAGGTATTGGTGGTTCCGGGTGATCGCGTCAAGGCGGGTTTAAATAAAATCGCTCGCATGAATTAATGAGGAACGTAATATGAAAAAACGTGTCGGGGAGTTGAAAAAGATTTATCTATTGCCAAATCTTGTAACAACCTGTTGCCTTTTTGCAGGTTCCTTTTCGATCATGCAGTCATTGGACGGTGATTTTACGGCGGCTGCTTGGGCGATACTGATTGCTTCGGTCTTTGATTCTCTAGATGGGCGTTTAGCCCGCTTGACAGGGAGTGAGAGCTCTTTTGGCGTTCAGTATGATTCACTGTCTGATTTGACGAGTTTTGGTGTGGCGCCGGCTATCCTGGTTTATAGTTGGACACTGCAAAACTTTTCCCGACTGGGCATTGCCGTAGCATTTCTATATGTCGCCTGCGCGGCACTGCGATTGGCGCGATATAATGTTCAAATATCTCGGGTCGAAAAAAGCTCTTTTCAAGGGCTTCCCGTTCCTGCAGCGGCCTGTATGTTGGGCACTATGGTAATTTTTTATAATCATATTTATGGGCCGATTCGCGTAGAAAGCTATTTGTGTATGGCGGTGACTTTTATTTTAGCCGCCTTAATGGTGTCGAGTTTTCGCTACCCGTCATTTAAAGGGATAGATTTTCGGAGTCGTCGCTCATTCCATTACTTAGTGTGGGGAGTAGGCCTGATTGTTGTAATAGCGTTAGAGCCGCGGATTACTTTATTTTTACTTGCCGTTATTTATGTAGCTTATGGTTTATTTGAGCGAGTCATCTTCATGCATAGAAAATCGATGGCACGACAAGCGGTTGAAGTGGCAACGCGGGCTAAAAAGAAGTCAGGTAATGTTCAAGTGCTGCAAATAAATCGCGAAGTTAACTCAAAAGTGGATAGCAATGAGCAGCCTTAATTGATGAAGTCGTTGATATGGATAAAGTAATTATATTCGATACATCTTTGCGCGACGGGGAGCAGTCTCCGGGATTCAGTATGAATCTGGAGGAGAAGTTTCAGATGGCAAAGCAGCTGGCTCGACTTAAAGTCGATGTCATTGAGGCGGGGTTTCCCGTAGCCAGTCCTGGTGATTTTGAGGCCGTTGAATACCTGGCGAATCATGTGGAAGGTCCGGTGATTGCCGGACTGTCTCGTGCCAAAAAAGACGATATTGATGTTTGTTGGCGTGCGATACAAGGAGCTAAGCGGACTCGAATTCACACCTTCATTGCATCGTCCGATATTCATTTGAAATACAAATTTAATGCGTCGCGTGAGGAAGTATTGAAAATGGCCGTCGATGCGGTTGAGCATGCCAAAAAATATACGGATAATGTTGAATTCTCAGCAGAAGATGCGACGCGTAGTGATCGCAAGTATTTAGCTCAGTTAGTGGAGGCAACGATTGAAGCGGGCGCAACGACTGTAAACATTCCTGATACAGTTGGTTATACGATACCGAGTGAGTACGGGAGCCTGATTCGCTACTTAAGAGAACATGTGAAGAATATCGATCGGGCCGTTATCAGTGTTCATTGTCATAATGATCTAGGGCTGGCGGTGGCTAATTCATTGGCGGCTATCCAAAATGGTGCGCGGCAAGTTGAATGTACGATTAACGGTATCGGTGAGCGAGCGGGCAATGCTTCAATGGAAGAAATTGTAATGGCTTTAAAGGTGCGTGAGCAAACACTGAACCTTGATACAGGCATTGATACGGAGCAGATTTATTCGACGAGTAAACTGTTGAGTCATATTACGGGGATTAAAGTTCAGCCCAATAAGGCCATTGTGGGCGCGAATGCCTTTGCCCATGAATCGGGCATCCACCAGGACGGACTACTTAAATCCGAAATGACTTATTCCATTATGACGCCTCAATCGATTGGTTTGAGTGAGCATCAGATGGTGCTTGGTAAACATTCAGGTCGTGCGGCATTGCGTTCAAAGTTGCAGGACATGGGTTATGATCTGAGTGAAGATGATTTTATGAGTTTCTTTAATCTGTTTAAGGAGCTGGCAGACAAAAAGAAAGAAGTTTACGATGATGATATTCACGTGCTCGTTGCATCCATGTCGCAGGATGTAAAGGACCGTTTTCAGTTGGGTGAGGTGGAGATTAGTAGTGGGACTCACAAGATGGCTGAGGCGCGTGTGCAAATTTCTATCGATGGATCGTTGCAAGAGGGGCAGGGGCAGGGTGATGGGCCCGTTGATGCGATATTTGCCGTTATTCGCAAGTTAACCGGCTTTACCGGGCGTTTGAACCGTTTCTCGGTTAATGCTATTACCGGAGGGGCGGACGCTCAAGGGGAAGTAACGGTAGAAGTTGAAAGAGATGGAAGAATTGTGCGTGGAGTCGGTTCGCACACGGATATAGTCGTTGCTTCTGCGAAGGCTTATGTCAATGCTTTGAATCGGCTGGAAACGGCTGCGAGAGAAGTCGAAGTGCATATGTAATAAAAGTTTCATGTCTCCCGTGTCAGGGGTTATCAGAAGGAATGTAATAGTGAGCGACAATTATAAAATACTTGTATTGCCCGGCGATGGTATCGGTCAGGAAGTAACGGAGCAGGCGTTGCGCGTACTGCATCATGTCTGTGAGCAGCAGAACCTGCGTCTCGAAGTGGAAACGGATTTAGCGGGTGGCGCTTGTTTGGATGTTCATGATGTCCCGCTTCGTCCGGAGACGTTGGAAAAAGCCCGGTCGGTGGATGCCGTATTGTTAGGGGCTGTTGGTGGGCCTCAATGGGATTCGCTTCCGCATGAGCGCCGCCCTGAGCAGGCGCTGTTAAAGTTACGTTCGGGCTTGGAATTATTTGCCAACCTAAGACCGGTCCGAGTTTTTGCACCGCTTGCGGATAGCTCAACGCTGCGACGTGACGTCATTGATGGAGTCGACCTTCTTGTGGTTCGTGAATTGACGGGAGGAATCTATTTTGGCGAACCACGCGGCAGCGAGGGAGAAAAAGGGTCGCGACGCGCCTATAATACTTTGGGCTATTCGGAAGATGAAATTATTCGTCTTGCCCGTCGTGGGTTTGAAATAGCGCAACTGCGCCGCAAGAAATTACATAGCATCGATAAGGCGAACATACTCGAGAGCTCGATTTTGTGGCGCGAAGTTGTCAATGAAATTGCCAAAGATTATCCTGATGTAACGGTTGAGCATATGTATGTGGACAACTGTGCGATGCAGTTAGTGCGGAATCCAGCTCAATTCGACGTGATTGTGACCAACAATATGTTTGGAGATATATTAAGTGATGAGGCGGCGATGCTGACAGGGTCCATCGGGATGCTCCCGTCGGCATCGATTGGAGCGCTCTCTAATAGTTCGGGGAAGCCTTTGGGGATGTATGAGCCCGTCCACGGGTCAGCCCCTGATATTGCCGGACAAGGGTTAGCGAATCCTCTTGCCACTATTATGTCCGTCGCGATGTTGCTTCGGTATTCACTGGGCAATGAAGCGGGTGCCCGCGCGATCGAGGCGGCGGTTGAAAAAGTGCTGGCGGATGGTTTTCGGACTGCAGATTTGGCAAAATCGGGAGAAACGGGGCTCTCAACGGTCGAGATTACGGAACGGGTACTGGAGAATCTGTCATGAAGAAAGAGAAGTATAACGTTGCTGTCGTTGGGGCGACCGGCGCGGTGGGTCGTGAAATGTTGGCTGTCCTCCAAGAGCGGAAATTTCCGGTAGCTGAGTTGCGCCCGCTGGCCTCGGAGCGGAGCGTGGGGACCGAGTTATCTTTTCAGGGCCAAGATGTTCCGGTGCAGGTGCTGGATGAGCGATCATTCCAAGGGATCGATATCGCGCTTTTTTCCGCCGGCGGTTCGATCAGTCAGGAATTTGCACCCATTGCGGCGAAAGCGGGAGCGGTGGCCATCGATAATACGAGTGCCTTCCGGCTGGATCCTGAGGTGCCTTTGGTCGTGCCTGAGGTTAATCCGGAGGCCATTGCCGATTATGGAACTAAAGGGATTATCGCTAACCCTAATTGTTCGACGATCCAGATGGTTGTGATGTTAAAGCCTATTCAAGACGCCGTGGGTCTAAGGCGAGTCGTTGTCTCTACTTATCAGTCAACCTCCGGTGGTGGGCAAAAAGCCGTTGATGAGCTTTCCAAACAGGTTCGAGCCCTTTTTAATCAAGAATCGATCGAGTCGGAAGTGTTTCCGCACACGATCGCATTTAACTGTATTCCACATATCGATGTCTTTATGGAGTCAGGTTATACCAAAGAAGAGATGAAGATGATTTTGGAGACCCGTAAGATCCTGGCTGATGAGGATCTTCGCATTACGGCGACCTGTGTCCGGGTTCCGGTTTTTCATAGTCATGCCGAGTCGGTCAATATTGAGACGAACAAGAAATTGTCTGCGGCGGAGGCGCGAGAGTTGCTGTCTCAGGCTCCAGGTGTTATCGTGAGAGACAATACCGCCGAAAATGAGTATCCGTTGGGGTTGGATGCCGGTGGTCGCGATGAAGTCTTTGTTGGGCGTATTCGTGAAGATGAGTCCATTGATAACGGCCTTAATGTGTGGGTGGTCGCAGATAATCTGCGCAAGGGAGCGGCCCTGAATGCAGTACAAATCGCTGAAGTCCTTATTGAAAAATATATTTAGTGCCTTCCCGGTACTTGTAATCGTCGTCGTCGTGTACGGAATGGTGCACGCTTTTCCGGATACGGAGCGAGCTCCCGCTACATTGACGGAACCCCCGCTTAATATTCTCAGTGACCAGCCTAATGATTTCGTTGTAACTAATGATAATCGTTACGTATTTTTTGCCGTCGGTAATCAGATCCTTAAAGTGGATTTGGCGAGTTGGGAGCTGAGTTCCGATCAGATTTCTGCGCTTTCCGGGACGGCAGATAATGAAGATGACCCGGATGAAGGGGGGAATATCAAGGGTATCGCCATTTTGGGTAATGAATTGTTTGCCAGTCAGGATGATGGCGACCTGTTGATTTTTGATCTTGATGATCTTTCGGAAGCACCTACGCTGGTGAAACTTACGGATACGGATCTGGGCCCGATTGTTGCCGACACGGAAGGGTTTCAGGATGAAGATAAGCTTTATATCGCGGATGTCGGGGGTCATCATATTCTTGTCTATGATCGTTCCGAAAATTCCGTGGAGTTCTTTATTCCTTTGACGAATAACCTGGGCGATGATGTTGATCCCGTCGACATTGATTTAGCTCTCGTCGAGAACGCGTTGGATAAGCTCTATGTGACGACGAATGAAGGCATTCTTTTTTCAATCCTTGAAAATAGCGGTACAGCAACGCGTATTGAATCGGCTTCAACGAGCGGGAATGATTTGGTCGCGATCTCCGCAACTCCCGAGGGTGATTTTGTTCTCTTTGTGGACCAAACCGATTCTTTAATCCATGTCCTCGATACCAGCACGGATACGTCGGTTGTCATTACTGATGTGATTCCCGTAGACCTTCAAGATAGTAATGCAAGTCCACGCGACATTGTCGTGACCCGAGTTTCGAATCCAACCGATATCTATGCTTACGTGGCCGGGCCGGAGGGCCTGACCGTGCTTGATCTCGACATCACCGGGGGATCGATGGATGATATTGATATCCTTGATATGGATACAGGAGGGGGTGCGGATGATGATCCGCTCGTCTTAACGAGCGCCCCGAATCGAGTTTTTACCGCTTCCGAGGAATATATTCTTACCGTCAATGGCAACGCTGAAAACTCCGTAGTGACTGAGAATCCTTTTGTGACGATCACGGACAATTCTCTCGATGGTGGATTGTTGGTTGAAGGGGGCGATTTTACGCTGACCTTTGAGTCGGATGTCGCGGGGACCTATAGCGTCCGTTTGGGCGGTGGGCTGAACGCCGATGGCATCGAGTTGGATTCTGGGGATGTTCCAACTGAAAATACGGCGGTGACAACCAATACAATATCCCATACCAGTGACTTTAAAGAAGGCGGGAATGACATCTTTGTTTTTGTGACGGATGCATCCGGAAATCGCGGGCGTGATTTAACGGAAGTGACCATCGATAATCCACCGCCCATCGTCGTACTCAACTCAACCGGCTTTGGCGATCAACGGGTGTTCATCAACTTTAACCGGCTTGATATAGAGGATATCAGTCATTACAACTTGTACGTCGCGACGGATGCCTCGACGGCCTTGGGCAAGGCAGAGGTCGATGCCACTGCGGATCAACCCGGTAGTGGCTCCCAAGTGACCGGGACGATTGCCGGGCTGACGAATGGCACGACGTATTTTATTGCCGTCGAGGCCGTTGATGAGGGCGGCGCCGTGGGCCCGCGTAACGGCACTTTGGATAACGGCGTGCAGGCATCGGCGATTCCTCAGAAGACGGTCGGACTGGTCGGGCGGACCGGGGAGACGGGATGTCAATTACTGCGCATGAGTACAAACCGGACGCAGGGCGTGGCATGGCTCAGTCTGGCGTTTATTATTTTACTGCTGGGATCTCTTCGGTGTCGATTGTGGCCCCGACTTTTTAGCCTCCATTTATTCCTTTTGGCGGGCTTGTTTTTTTTTAGCGCCACTGGTTCCGTAGCCGCGGAAGAAACGAGTCCGCAGTGGTTTTCCTTTGAGATCAAGACAGGTAATTTTATTCCGACGAATGGGACCACTAAGGATGCCCTGTCAAAATGTTGTAATCTGCGGACGGAGATTGAATTTGGCTTTCTCTATGATTCAAAGTACGGCGTTGAGCTTGGGACCGGCTTTTTGATTGTCAATCGAACGGCGATTGGGTCGGTGACCAACGTGGGCAGTCAGGACCGTTTCAATTTCATGCTGATTCCGATGCAGCTTAATCTGACCTATCGTGCTGACTATAAGGAAAATCAGCTCCTGGTTCCGTTTGTGAAAGTAGGGCCGGATGTCGTGTTTTTCCGAGAAAATATCCAGGGGAGCGTGACGAAGGGCCTTAAGTATGGATTGCATGGAACGGCCGGTTTGCAGATCTTGCTGGAGTTTTGGGGTGAGGGCGAGGCGATGGAGCGCATGGGTGTCAATGACGTCTACTTCATCGTCGAAGGGGAGTATGCGTGGATCAATAGTTTTGGCGCCAGTGGTTTGGACCTCTCCGGTTTTACGGTTTCGGGTGGATTATTGTTTGAATTCTAGATGAAACAACGTTTTAAGTTAATCCTGGCCTACGATGGCACGGCCTACGTCGGCTGGCAGCATCAACAGAATGGAATCTCCATTCAAGAAAAGCTCGCTAATGCCCTGCGAAAAATTAATAAATCCGCGATTCGCCCGATAGGTTCGGGTCGCACCGATGCGGGAGTTCACGCGCTCGCGCAAGTTGCCCACGTGGATCTCGAGTGGCGGCATACTGCGGAGGAGCTTCGTAAAGCCCTCAATAGCCTGCTTCCGGCAGATATACAGATTCATAATGTTGAGGCGGTCACTAAGGATTTTCATGCGCAGAAGAGTGCCCGTGAGAAGTGGTATCGTTATGCGATTTATCAGCCGGGTAGGGCGCAGCAAGCGGCGCCCCTACTGTTTGAGCGGGCTTATGCCTGGCAAGTCGACTACCCCCTGAAGATAGCGGCGATGCGCCAGGCGGCAAGGATTCTCATGGGGCGCCACGACTTTGCGAGTTTTCAGGGTTCCGGGGCGTCGGTCAAGACGACGGTGCGTCATTTAAAGCGTATCAAGATAACGCGGGCGAAACGATTGCCTTGGCCACGCCTGACTGTAGGGGCGCCGCTTGCTGCGCCCATGAATGGTGGTCACTGGTTATTTTTCGATTTTATTGGTGAAGGTTTCCTCAAACAGATGGTCCGCAATCTCGTCGGAACCCTCGTCGAAGTCGGGCAGGGAAAGTTAAATACAAGTGATGTGAAACGAATTTTAAAGGCGAAAGATAGAAAAAAGGCGGGGCATTGCGCCCCGCCTCTTGGCCTTTATTTGATGAGAGTCTCTTATTAAATTTAAACTCCGCCTTCGCCTGGATCTTCAGGGATAGGCTCTTCTTCCTCTTCATCGCCGAGGCCACCGTCGCCGGCGAGAGGATCAAAGCCGCCCGAGGTGCCGCCGAGCATGTCGCCTTCGATGATATCGCCGTAGTTATCGACCATCTGGCGGATCTTCGTCTTGATCATGTCGAGGTTTTCACTTTCAAAAATGTCGCGGAGATCATCGATCATCTGTTGTTTTTCATCTGCTGTCAGAGAAGCAAATTCATCTCCATCGACGAGACTAATAATATCTTCAATGCTCGCGGTGGCATCCATGATCTCGTCGGAGGTATATTCAACGTTGTCCTCGACGTGGATGCCGCTGCCGGCCTCGTTTTGACGCGCTACGTTGGTGCTATCTTTACCCGTTCCGCCATCGAAGGTTCCCGTGCCGCCGAAGACACCAAAGTCGTCACCGCCGCCACCGATAAGGTGATCGTCTCCCATTTGACCGTTCATGACGTCATCGCCGGAACCACCGTCGATCACGTCATTGCCGGCGCCGCCCGAGATAAAGTCGTCACCGTCTCCACCGTAAATGTGGCCCGAAGAGGTGATGTGGTCATTACCCTTACCGCCGTAGACGTCGTTGTTCATGCCTTCACCGGTCTTGATCAGGTCGTCACCGGTACCACCGACGACGCGGAGGTCCATCGACACTTCTTCGGCGTTGAAATACTGACCCGTCAGCAGGCCGGCATTGTTATATTCACCAATAGGTGAGGTCCAGCCATCGGCCAGATTAATGGTTCCGCGAGGGTTGCCGCCGCTCAGCCAGTTGGCTACGCCGTCTTTCAAGACGATCTTTTTGACGGTCTTCGTCGTACTGTCTTTCAGGTAGAAGACGATGTCGCCGCCTTCTTCCTTCATCTCGATAAACTTGATCAGGACGCCTTCGTAGTCCGCCGGGAAGTTGATGTCGAACTGGGACGAGCCCGGCTTCAATTGATAGGTCTCGACGACATATTGCGAATCGCCTTCATAATCCAGGTAAGGGTCTTCGGTCTGTTCGAGCACGGAACTCGGAATCACGTTGCCGTCCGCGTCCGTGAAAGTATCATGGATGATCCAGACGTTGTCGATGCCGGTCGGTTCCGGTTCGGTCTCTTCTGCCGGGGCCTCTTCTTCGGGCGCTTCTTCCCAGAGCGCGCCCGGTTCGACGTCTTCAGACTCATCGGCAGTCGAATTGATCGGCACGTTGACACCACCCTTGTCCACGAAGATACCGGAAACCCACTTGTGCTCACCGCCGACCGCTTGGGTCCGTCCGTTGCGCACGTCGATGGAGAGACCCTTCATGACGACAGAGTTGGCATTCCCTGCAATGAAGATCAGACGCAGGGCGCCGTCTTTTATAATAAGTTTCTTTTTGACTTCGCCGTTGTCGGAGTAAACGACCAGATCATTCCCGTCCTGCACGATGAGAATGTCGCCGCCGTCGGCGTTAATGGAAACCGGGGGATATTCGGTTTCGCTTCCGTTTAAATTGGCTTCGATCGTCTCCTCGACGTCATTGACCTGGTTTTCGAGACGTTCGGCGATCTCGGATTGCGTTTCATCCGTGCCATCGCCGGCTGCCTGCGTGCCCATGTTGCCGTTGGTTTCATTAACCTCTTCATTGTCGTTTTCAGCACTGCCGTCAGCAACGGCATCGGCTTCGCTGTTAATCGTCTGGGCGCCCATGCCGTTGACACTCTCCGTGCCGGCTTCGCCGCCCTCGTCGGTAGAACCGAGATCGACTTCGATGGCATCGTCACCAGGCGTCGGGCCGGTCGGGGTCGGAATGCCACCGTCCGTGCCGCCGGTCGAAGAAGAATCACTGCCAGAACCCGGAACCGAACTCGGGAAATTGTCGCTGCCAAAAGGGTCGCCACCGCTGCCACCGGCTCCGCCCATGGATTTGGTGCTAAAAGGACGCTCGATGCTCAGTTCATCAAAAATATCGGCGATTTCGACGTGAAATTTGTCATAGTCGGAAATACCATTGCCGGCCGTGTCATACTTGGTGCCATCGGATGCTAAGCCATTGACGCTGGCCATGTGCTCGGCGAAATCGGTGAGGCCATCGCCATCGGTATCGATGTTGTAAATGTCGGTGCCCCGAATCTTTTCCTGCTCATCCGTGAGTCCGTCACCGTCCTTATCCATGTCGTTACCGTAGGCGGTGGCCATATCATATTGGAAGGCGACGCTGTCGTGGTCGCGCTTCATCTTGGCAATAATCTTGGTGCCGTTGATCAGGGCCTCGCGGATGAGCGCCTTTTGCTCGCTACCGACGCCTTCCATGTTCAAGAAGGCCTCCAGTTCGGCGAGGATGCGCTCGGCCTCGGCGATTTTAATCTGCTTGTCGGCGAGATCGCCCTCGAGTTGGCTTAAGAATTCATCATAAGAAGGAATGGCCGAACCGTCAGCCCCGGCTCCCGCTCCGCCGGCATAGTCCTCGGCTGCAGGGTTTTCGACCTCTTCGGACATCGTCTGGGCCTGGTTGATCAGGCTTTGGATTTCCTCGGTCGCTTGGGCGTTCTGAGTGCCTATGTTTGAATTGATTCTCATCATATTAATTGGCCTTTGCTAACTCTCTCACCAGCTAATAATGCAACTGCCGTGCCAGCACGCCTCAATAGGGGCTTCATGGCGGGAACGGCCTTTAACGTATTGGAATTACTAATATAATCCATAAAACTTAATCGAGGCCTTAAACCGGCTTGGACAGGACTGTCAGGGAAATTTGAGGTCTTCAGGCCCCATTTGGGCGGCTGTCGCCCCCACCTGGGGTCTCCAAACAGGGTATAGGACTCCAGATAGTTATCGGATCAGGAGGGGGATTGAGTTGCTCCGTGCTTTGTCGAATGTTGTAGGGGCGCCGCTGGCTGCGCCCGGATCCATTCCTAATACCTATAATGAGGCGGCTTAAACGGCCCGTCTTGGTCGAGACCCAGGTATTTCGACTGTTTGTCGCTCAGCCGGGTCAGTTTGACGCCTAGTTGGTCTAAATGGAGGCGTGCGACCTTTTCATCCAGTTCCTTGGAGAGGAAATAGACCCCAATCTCCTTATAGTGCTCCGGATGCTGGAAGAGGTCGATTTGGGCAATAACCTGGTTGGTAAAGGAATTGGACATGACAAAAGAGGGGTGCCCGGTGGCACAGCCGAGGTTGACGAGTCGACCCTCAGCCAGCACGATGATCTTGCGGCCATTCTTGAGCGTGTGCTGGTCGACCTGAGGCTTGACCGCTTCCTTGGCCGAGTTGGCGTTCAGCCAGGCCATGTCGATTTCGATGTCAAAATGACCGATATTGCAGACGATGGCGCCATCCTTCATTTGCTCAAAGTGACGGTCCACGATGATGTCGCAACAGCCCGTCGTCGTGACAAAAATATCGCCCATCGCGGCGGCATCATCCATCGTGACGACCTCATAGCCTTCCATCGCGGCTTGCAGGGCACAGATCGGGTCTATCTCGGTAATAAGAACGCGGGCCCCGTAAGAGCGCATCGAGTGGGCGCAACCTTTGCCGACATCACCATAGCCGGCGACGACAACGACCTTGCCGGCGATCATGACATCCGTGGCGCGTTTGATGCCGTCCGCCAGTGATTCACGGCAGCCATAGAGATTATCGAATTTGGATTTGGTGACCGAATCATTGACGTTGATGGCGGGGACCTTGAGCTTGCCTTCGCGGTGGAGCCGTTCCAAGTTGTGAACGCCGGTCGTCGTCTCTTCGGAAAGCCCGATAATTTTTTTCATCTCGTTGGCAAAGCGGTCTTCGTGCATCATATTGGTGAGATCACCACCATCATCCAGGATAAGATTGAAGCCGTCAGCTCCCCAGCCGGTAATCGTTTGCTCAATGCACCAATTGAATTCCTCTTCCGTTTCGTCTTTCCAGGCAAAGACCGGAATGCCGGCAGCGGCGATGGCAACGGCGGCATGATCCTGCGTGGAAAAAATATTGCAGGAAGACCAACGTATTTCCGCACCGAGGTGAATGAGGGTTTCAATCAATACGGCGGTTTGTATCGTCATGTGCAGGCAGCCGGCGATGCGAGCGCCCTTGAGTGGTTGGCTAGCGCCAAACTCCTTGCGCAGCGCCATGAGTCCCGGCATTTCACCTTCGGCAATTTCGATTTCCTTGCGTCCCCAGCGCGCGAGTTCCTCGAACACCTTGGGGTCCTCCATGGCGGCTTTGCATACGCGGTAGTCTTTTTCGGTGCTCATGTCTTTGGCTGTTTGCATGGTGATTCGACTCCTATCCTGCAATTGATTTTAAACGATCGACTTGGTCAGTAACTTCCCAGGTGAACTCGGGTTCCGAGCGACCGAAATGACCATACGCGGCTGTCTTGCGGTAGATCGGTCGGAGCAGATCGAGATTTTTGATAATATGGGCCGGGGAAAGATTCCATATCTCACGAACGATCGGCAGTAATTCTTCATCCTGTTTGATGCCTGTGCCAAATGTATCGATCAGGATGGATACCGGTTCCGGATAACCAATGGCATAGGCGACTTGAACCTCACAGCGCTTCGCCAGGCCGGCGGCCACGATATTCTTGGCGACGTGACGCGCGGCATATGAGGCTGAGCGGTCCACCTTGGAGGGATCTTTTCCGGAGAAGGCGCCGCCACCATGACTGCCGTGCCCCCCGTAAGTATCCACGATGATCTTGCGGCCGGTCAGACCGCAGTCACCTTGGGGGCCGCCGACGACGAAGCGTCCCGTTGGATTGATGAGTATGCGGGTGTCGACATCCATCATGCCGGCGGGCAGGGTCTTCTTAATTACGGTTTCACGAATGGCTTCCTCGAGCTCGGCGTGCTCGACTTCGGGTGCATGTTGGCTTGAGATGACAACGGTATCGATGCGAATCGGCTGATTATCTTCGTATTGAATCGTGACTTGTGATTTGCCATCAGGACGTAAAAATCCCAACTCGCCACTCTTGCGAACCTCGGCTAATTTATGGGTTAGTTGATGAGCGAACACGATGGGCATGGGCATTAACTCAGGAGTCTCATCACAGGCATAACCAAACATCAGCCCTTGATCCCCCGCCCCTTGAGATTGATAAAGACCTTCTCCAACCGAGACACCTTGGGAAATGTCCGGCGATTGCTTATCGACGGCGCGAATGACGGCACAGGTTTCGGAACAGAATCCCATGGAAGCATCTGTATAGCCGATTTCGCGGATGACATTTCTGGCGATGTCTTCATAGGCGATATTGGCTTCTGAAGTGATTTCACCGGCGATTAAACAAAGGCCTGTCGTGACGAGGGTTTCGCAAGCGACGCGGCTTTTGGGGTCCTGGGCCAGACAGGCGTCGAGGACGCCGTCAGAGATCTGGTCGGCAACCTTGTCAGGGTGACCCTCGGTGACAGACTCGGAAGTAAAAAGGTAGTGTTGTTTTGACATAAGAATGAGACTCCTCTTGGAAACATATATTAAGCTTAGGTGCAGCTGATTAGCTTTGCAAGGTGGTCTAAGTCAAGGCGAAAGCTTAAGAATTTTACTTCAGAATGTTCTATAACTTCCTAATATCGCTAATGAATTTTTTTGATCGCCTGGCGGACTTCATCGGCTGTCTTGGCATGGAGGCATTCCTCGAGGGCCTGGTTGCTATCCTTGAAGCGAGATTGTCGGAGGCGACGGTTGACCAGGGGGATGGAATGAGGATTCATCGAGAGCTCGGTGACGCCTAGGCCGAGCAGAATGGGAAAATACTCGGGGTCGCCGGCAATTTCCCCGCAAATGCAGACCTCGATATTGCGACTGCGACCTGCATCGACGATTTGTTTGAGGAGTCGAATAATAGCGGGATGGTAAGGATCATAGAGGGGCGAGACCTGCTCATTGGTGCGGTCAACCGCCAGGCAGTATTGAGTCAGGTCATTCGTACCAATGCTCAAAAAATCCACTTCGGCGGCGATCGCATCTGCCATGACGGCGGCGGCCGGTGTCTCGATCATGGCGCCGACTTCGATCTGTCGGGATACGCGTATTTTTGCCTCGCGTAGCTCTTGGCGGATGTTGTCGATCAATTTAGTGACCGCCCGGATTTCATCGAGGCTTGATATCATGGGTAAGAGGATACGCAGTTTGCCGAAGCGTGAGGCGCGGAGTAGGGCGCGTAACTGAGTTGTGAATAAGGCTTTATCATGAAGGCAATAGCGAATCGATCGCAGTCCGAGGGCGGGGTTGAGACTTTCTCCCGGTAAGGAGTCCGGTAGGACTTTTTCGCCGCCGATATCAAGCGTCCGTATGGTGACACGGCGCGGTTTCATCCGCCCTAAAATCCGTCGATAATGCTCGTATTGATCGTCTTCTGAGGGAGACATTTGACGTCTTAGAAAAAAAGCTTCGGTTCGGTAAAGGCCGATGGCATGTGCGCCGTGCGACTTAACAATGGGGATTTCTTCAATGAGTTCGATATTAGCGGAGAGGCGAATTTCAAAACCGTCCAGCGTGATGGCTGGCAATTGCGCTTCTTTTAAGAGGAGTCGATCGGTTTGTTCATGCTTTTTCTTGAGAGTGCGGTATTTTTTCAAGTCGGCTGCTCGAGGATGGAGAATAACAATGCCTTTCGATCCATCGATGATGATCGGGGCTTCTTCTTCGACGGCTTTATCGATATCTTCAATGCCGGCGACGGCGGGAATTTCCAGGGCGCGTGCCATGATTGCGGTATGCGATGTCGTTCCGCCCGCAACGGTTGCAAAACCGCTTACCGTACTCCGTGACATATGAGCCATGTCGGCCGGAGACAAGTCCGGTGCCACGACGACAGCGCCCTTTTTGAATTGGGGGAGGCTTGAGTGCTCCTGTCCTGCTAAGTGTTTCAGGATTTGGTGAGCCACATGACAAAGGTCTGAGTTGGTTTCGCCCATTGACGCGTTCATTGTGTCGACAGCCTTCATAAAAGCCCATTCGACATTGACCAGTTCATTGTTGAGATACTTGAGCGTGGCTTCACGTAGAGATTGGTCTTTGGCAATGAGTTGGTAACTGTCGAGAATTTGAGCCTTCTCTCCTACTTGAAACTTGCAGAGGTCTTGCTGCAGCTTCAAGAGATATTGCTGGCATTGCTGGATTGCCTTGCGAAAGCGCCGGGATTCCGCATTGATCTCTTTTTCCGTGATCCAGTATTTGGGATAATTTTCGACGCTCAGGTCGATCTTTTGGACTTTCCCTATCGCAACGCCGGGAGAGACGGATAAGCCATGAAAAACACGTTTTCTCGCCATATTAGAATTTTCTCAGAAGACGCTTTATTGTACAAACACTAGCTCTCGCCGAATTTATTATTAATCAATTCAGTGAGGGCGTCTACAGCAGCACGGGCATCCGTTCCCTTGGCTTCAATTCGAACTTCCGATCCATGTGCGGCTGCCAGAGTAAGTAAGCCCATTATCGATTTGCCATTGGCGTGCTGTTTGCCCTTAATGAGCGCAATGTCCGCCTGATACTGAAAGGCAATTTTGACGAAGTTGGCCGCTGCCCGTGCGTGTAATCCCAGCTTGTTCTGTATCTTGACGGTATTGGTGATGGGCTCAGAATTTTTCATCTTCTGATACGATGATATCGTAAAGAGTTTGACAGTCTCTGGCTTCATAGAGGCGATTGCGAAAATGAGCGTCTTTAAGGAGGCGAGAGAGACGCGCCATGGCCTTAAGGTGAAGACTGGCAGAATTTTTAGGGGCGATCAGGACGAAAAATAAATGCACCGGTTTTCCGTCCTGAGAATCAAAATCGATTCCAGCGACGCTGCGGCCGAAGCCAATGACAATTTGCTCTAGGGTCGCCAGTTTGCCATGAAGAATGGCGACACCATTGCCAATGCCGGTGCTGCCGAGTCTCTCCCGCTCGTTAAGGACCTCTTCGAGGGAATCCATTCCAGGGCCTGGATAGGCTGCAGACATCATGGAGGAGAGTTCATGGATGGCTTCTTCCTTGGTAGTCGATTTCAGTTCAGCTTGAATGCAATTATCCTGGAGGATTTCGCGAATCTTCATGGTGTCAGCTAATGTCCGTTAAACTTTGTGGGATTGGACCTTTTCCTTATGTTTTCGTAATTGGGTTTCAATTTTAGATAAGGCGCCATCAATTGACTGATAAATGTCGTCACTTTCTTCGACTGCCGTAATACGGTCACCATTATCGGTCAATGTGATTTCCGCCTTACGCCGAAATTTTTCTGACTCGAGCACAACGTGAGCCGACTCAGGTTTGAGAAGGTATTTTTTTAGCTTGTCGACGCGCGCTTCAATATGCTGCCGAATCGGATCTGAAGGATCCATATGACGAAATGTCACGTTAAGTTCCATGAGATATCTCCTTAATAGATTGAGCGGATAATGTGAAGATCATTTTCCTGCGGCACGACCCGGATCGGCCATAACGCGGCGTCGACGGGAAGAAGGTAGAATTCCCATCATTTCTCTATACTTGGCTACGGTGCGTCTCGCAATGCGCGCTTCGGTGAGGGCCTTGAGCTGGTCAGCAATGGACTGGTCTGAGAGCGGCTTGGTCGCATCTTCTTGGGAGATCAGCTCCCGAATTTTTTCTTTGATAGCCTCAGATGTGATCCCCTCATGGTTGTTGGAAGGGACGCGCGTATTGAAAAAGAACTTGAGTTCAAAGATGCCACGCGGTGTTTGCACATACTTGTTGGTCGTAACGCGACTAATGGTTGATTCATGCATTCCAATGTCATCGGCCACATCTCGAAGGACCATGGGTTTTAAGCTGGAGACCCCATGTTCAAGAAATTCCATTTGAAATTTAACGATTGAGCCTGTGACTTTATAGAGAGTGCGTTGGCGTTGATGAATGCTTCTGATGAGCCAGACAGCCGAGCGCAATTTGTCTTGAATGTAGTCTTTTGTTTTGCCGGCAACATCTTGTCCGGACATGGCATTGCGATAAAAGCGACTGACTTGAAGTTTGGGCATGCCATCATCATTAAGCATGACGACGTATTCATCGCCGATTTTATGAACGTAAACATCTGGGATAATGTATTGGGGGCTTTGTCCGCCAAAGGGGCGGCCCGGTTTAGGTTCCATCATGTGAATGATGTGCGCCAATTCTTCAACGCGCTCGACACTAATGCCCATTTTTTTTGCAATGTGCGGATAGTTGTGGCGTTCTAATTCCGACATGAAATCATCAATGATGCGATGCAGGAGTTCGGAACACTCTTCATGCGGTTTGGCTTGAAGCTTGAGGCATTCCCGGAGGTCGCGCGCGCCCACCCCGAGCGGATCAAATTCTTGAATCCGTAGGAGCACCGCTTCGACGTCTTCTTCGCTGCGGCCACTGCGTTTGCCGATATCCGCGAGGTCGCCGCGATAATAGCCGTCATCACCGATGTCGCAAATAATTTCTTCAGCAATTTCAATGTCTTCACGCGGAAGCGTGCTTAAATGCAGTTGCCACAGCAGATGTTCGTCCAGGCTCGCCAGCTGCGGTGCGGAATTTTCATAAGAGGGGAGTTCATCCCCATTTTCGCGGATATTGGGAGCGCCCCCCTCGGCGGCATTGTAGGTGCCGAGATAATTTTCCCAGTCAAAATCAGTCGGTTCCTTGAGTTCTCCCTCTTTGGTTCCAACTTCATCAGTCTTATCAGCGCCTTGACTCGCCTCGGCGGCGTTTTCTTCAGGGGTTTTCGAGTCGCTTGAATCGCCTTCGCTCTCCTCGGTTGTCTTATTAACATCACCGGTTTCCTCGAGAACGGGATTTTCAAGCAGCTCTTGTTGAACAAGATCTTGTAGCTCAAGGCGAGAAAGCTGAAGTAATTTGATAGCTTGCTGAAGCTGGGGCGTGATGACCAGTTGTTGGGCAAGTTTTAAACTCTGTTTGATTTCTAACGCCATCAGCGTACTCCGCAAGTTCTACAGTTCTAACTCCCCCGCTGTACATCCTGATGATAAAAGTGTGCACGTGCTATGTCAATAGGGTGTGCGCACTAACTTGCGAGAATTTAAGGATTAATCTGTTTTTTTCGCTTGACTCTTGTATTTTTATGCGAGGAGCGTTTCGTGCCTGTTTCTTGGGGCTTTGCCTGCGGCTTGGATTGACGCCACTTTTGTTGGGCTTGTGACGCGACGGCGGCGCGAATAAAATTTGCGAAGAGTGGATGTGGGTCGTGAGGGCGCGAGCCAAATTCGGGGTGAAACTGACAACCTAAAAACCAAGGATGATCCTTGATCTCAACAATCTCGACGAGCGGGCCGTCGGGACATATTCCTGAGAGCGTCAAGCCGTGTTCTTCAAGCGGTTTTTGAAAATAGTTGTTGAACTCATAGCGATGGCGATGCCGTTCTTGAATTTGTGCATGTCCATAAGCGGCGATGGCAAGTGTTTCTTTCTTTAGTTCGCAGGGATAGTTTCCTAAACGCATGGTTGCGCCTTTCATCATAACTTTTTTTTGCTCTTCCATCAGATCGATGACCGGGTGCGTGCTTTCTTGATCGAATTCAGTGCTGTTAGCGTCTTTCCAGCCGACGACATTGCGCGCAAATTCAACAACGGCCAGTTGCATGCCGAGGCAAATTCCCAGGAAGGGGATTTTATTTTCGCGTGCATAGCGAATGGCACGTATTTTCCCTTCAATGCCACGGTCACCGAATCCTCCCGGAATGACAATGCCGTCGATATTGCCAATATGGTCACCAATGTTGGCTTCGTCGAGGTCTTCGGAATCAATGAATTTCAGTTCAACATTGTATTTATTGGCGATGCCGCCGTGAATGAGGGCTTCATTGAGACTCTTGTAGGCATCGGTCAATTCGACGTACTTACCGACCATTGCAATTGTGACGTTGCCTTCCGGGTTTTGCTGCGTATGGATGAGTTGTTTCCACTCATCGAGCTCCGGTTTGCGCGTCCATATGTTGAGGAGTTCCGCAATTTTTTCGTCAAGACCTTCCGCGTGGAGGCGAAGTGGGACTTCATAGATAGACTCCACATCCTGCGCCGTCATCACGCAGTCGGCCGGCAGATTGCAAAAGAGGGCAATCTTGTTTTTAAGGTCCTGCGTGAGCATTTCTTGGGTGCGACACAGCAGGATGTCCGGTTGGATACCGATCTCACGTAGTTTGCCGACACTGTGTTGCGTCGGCTTGGTCTTCAGCTCTCCGGCGGCGGCGATAAAAGGAACCAAGGTTAAGTGAATGTAGAGGACATTCTCGTGTCCGACATCGGCTTTGAATTGGCGAATCGCCTCGAGAAAAGGCAAGCTTTCAATGTCGCCCACGGTGCCGCCAATTTCGGCGAGCACGACGTCGTGCGTGTCCGCATCAGCCACTCGCAAAATGTTCGCTTTGATCTCGTCGGTGATGTGAGGAATGACCTGAACCGTTCGCCCGAGGTACTCGCCTTTGCGTTCCTTGCTAATCACTGACTCGTAGATGCGTCCCGTTGTGCAGTTGTTGAGTCGGGAGAGGCGCGCGTGGGTGAAACGTTCATAGTGGCCAAGATCGAGATCGGTTTCAGCGCCATCTTCCGTTACGAAAACCTCGCCGTGTTGAAATGGGTTCATCGTGCCCGGATCGACGTTAATATAAGGATCTAATTTAAGTAGAGTGATATTGAGGCCGCGGGCCTCGAGGAGGGCGCCAATACTCGCCGTAGCGAGGCCCTTGCCAAGGGAACTGACTACGCCGCCCGTTACAAAGATGAACTTGGTTTTTTTTGCCATGAACTGGGATTTAGTTTTAGGGGCATCAATATTGAATTTCAAGTAGAAATGACCGTGCGGGGACGAAAACTTATCCACAAGGATCGAAGCTAATTTGGGCTTGCGTTTCCACTTCCCGCATCGCTATGAAGGCGGCATGATTCCACGCTATAGTCGACCGGAGATGACGGCCATCTGGGAGCCGGAAAATCGATTTCGCATCTGGCTCGATATCGAGTTGGCCGCCACCGAGGCATGGGTGAAGCTCGGAAGAGTACCTGAAGAGGCCCTCAAGGTTATTCGTGAAAAGGCGGATTTCAAGGTCGATCGCATCGATGAGATCGAAAAGGAGGTCAAACACGACGTGATTGCCTTTCTGACCAGCGTGGCCGAACACGTGGGTCCGGAATCGCGCTATCTTCACTTAGGGTTGACCTCGTCAGACGTGCTCGACACCTGTTTCTCGCTTCAGCTCAAGCAGGCCGGTGAATTGTTGCTCCGTGACCTCGATCAACTCCTGGCTTCCCTGAAGAAGCGGGCTGAAGAACACAAGCAGACGCCGA
Organism: bacterium; assembly: GCA_965216315.1. Lineage (GTDB taxonomy): Bacteria > UBA10199 > UBA10199 > 2-02-FULL-50-16 > JAJFLM01 > CBDCFN01. The sequence continues at coordinate 838,264 of CBDCFN010000016.1, forward strand.
TGATTGGCCGCAGTCATGGAATCCACGCCGAACCCATCACCTTTGGCGTCAAAGTCGCGACCTGGTACGCGGAGATGGCGCGGAATCGAGAACGCCTGGTCAAGGCCATCGGCAGTGTCAGCGTCGGCAAGGTGTCCGGTGCCGTGGGCGTTTACGGTAACGTGCTGCCTGAAGTGGAGCAGCATGTCTGTGAGAAGTTGGGCTTGGTCCCCGACGCTATTTCCACGCAGGTTATTGCCCGGGACCAGTATGCTGATTTTTTTAGCAGTTGCGCCCTCATTGCTTCAGCGGTGGAGCGCATTGCTACTGAGGTGCGCCATATGCAGCGCACGGAAGTCCTTGAGGCCGAGGAATTCTTTTCCAAGGGGCAGAAGGGGTCTTCCGCCATGCCTCATAAGCGCAACCCCGTGCTTTCCGAAAACTTGACCGGTCTGGCGCGTTTAGTCCGTTCCTATCTGGTACCGGCCCTGGAGAATATCACTCTCTGGCATGAGCGGGATATCAGTCATTCTTCGGTAGAGCGGGTGATCGGGCCGGATACGACGATCACCCTGGATTTTATGCTGGCCAGGATGAACAATGTTATCGAAAACTTGATTGTTTACCCGGAAAATATGAAGAAGAACCTGGAAAAGATGGGCAAGCTGGTTTTTTCTGAAGGGGTTCTTTTGGCTCTCGTGGAGACGGGGCGGACCCGGGAAGAGGCCTATCGCATGGTTCAATCACATGCGATGAAGACGTGGGAAGAAGGGGCCGACTTTGAAGAACTCGTGCGGTCGGATCCAAAGATCCAAGCCGCCGTTTCGGATGAACGTTTGGCTCAAGTGTTTCAGTTGGATCACCATCTGAGCCATGTGGATATAATTTTTGAGAAAGTGTTTGGCCGGTAGGGACCGAGTCACTCCGGCCAGGCGAGGAGAATGAAATGGTCGAAAAACGCGAACAACTTTATGAAGGTAAGGCAAAGGTCCTCTATGCGACGGATGAGGATGATAAATTAATCGCTCATTTTAAAGATGATGCGACGGCATTTAATGCCAAGAAAAAAGGAACCATTATCAATAAGGGGGCGTTCAACAACAAGATATCGACCGTTATTTTGAAGATGTTGGAGGATAAGGGGATTGCAACCCATTATGTTGAGCAGCTGTCGGATCGCGAGAGCCTCGTCAAAAAGGTTGAAATCATCCCCGTTGAAGTTGTGGTGCGTAACGTCGTCGCCGGCTCTTTGGCGAAGAAATTAGGGTTGGAAGAGGGCTTGGTGTTAAAGCGGCCGATTGTCGAGTTCTTTTATAAAAGTGACGAACTTGATGATCCACCGATTAACGATGATATTGCGATTGCGATGGATTGGGCGACGGAAGAAGAGTGTAGCATTCTTAAAGAGAAAGCCTTGGAAATTAATACCTACTTAATCGAATTTTTTGACCGCCTAGGCATTCGTCTCGTTGATTATAAATTAGAGTTTGGCCGGAGCCCTGAAGGCATTTTATTGGCGGATGAAATCACGCCGGACGGATGTCGGCTTTGGGATAAGGAAACGGGTGAAAAGCTCGATAAGGATCGTTTCAGACGTGACCTCGGGCAGGTGGAAGAGGCCTATCAAAAGGTCTATGAGCTGGTGACCGGGTCTTAGATGAAAGCGAAAGTATTCATTCGGTTAAAGAACGGCGTGCTTGACCCGCAAGGCAAGGCGGTTCAGCAGGCCTTGCATCGAATGGATTTTGGGCAGGTCAAGGATGTGCGTATTGGCAAGCTCATCGAGCTCGATTTGGATGGCATGGCTCGAGATGATGCTGAGGAAAAACTCAAGTCCATGTGTGAGCAATTACTCGCCAATACAGTCATCGAATCGTATTCATTTGAAATTAGTGAATAACCTTCATGAAATTCGGAATCATCATATTTCCGGGCTCTAATTGTGACCGAGACTGTCACCACGTGGTGACCGACGTCATGGGGCAGGAAGCGGTTTATATCTGGCATAAAGAAACGCGCTTGCCGCAGTTGGATGCCTTGATCTTGCCCGGCGGCTTCTCTTATGGAGATTATCTACGGCCCGGTGCGATTGCGCGGGTCTCACCGGTGATGGATGAAGTTATCAAGTTCGCCGGGCGTGGCGGGACGGTGTTGGGAATTTGCAATGGTTTTCAAGTGCTCGTCGAATCGGGACTGCTGCCGGGGACCTTACAGCAGAATGAAGGGCTCAAGTTTTTGTGTCATGATACGCGCTTGCAGGTGCAACAGAATGGGACCCGTTTTACTTCCTCTTATGCAACGCAGCAAGAAGTGACGATGCCGATCGCCCATATGGATGGTCGTTATGTCGCGGATGCAGAGACGCGTCGGCGTCTGCGCGAGGAAGGCCGCATTGTTTTCACGTATTCAGGCAACAATCCCAATGGGTCCGAAGATGATATTGCAGGAATATGTAATGAGCAGGGTAATGTGCTCGGCATGATGCCTCATCCGGAGCGATGTGCCGAGTCCTTATTGAATAATGAGGATGGGCGTCCCTTGTTCGAATCGATTGTAAAGACATGCACATGACCTACGATCCACAAGTTATTGCCGACCATGGTCTGACGCCGGAAGAGTATGAGAAGATCTGCGATCACCTGGGGCGTGAGCCCAGTTATGTGGAGTTGGGGGTTTTTTCAGTCATGTGGAGCGAACATTGTTCGTACAAGTCTTCGCGTATTCACCTGAAAAAACTGCCGACCAAGGGGCCTCAAGTTGTGTGTGGTCCCGGTGAAAACGCCGGCATTGTGGATTTAGGAGATGGTCTTTGCGCGGCCTTTAAGATGGAGTCGCATAATCACCCTTCATTTATCGAACCTTATCAGGGCGCCGCGACGGGTGTCGGTGGCATTATGCGCGATATCTTTACTATGGGCGCGCGGCCCATCGCGCTCCTCGATAGCTTGCGTTTCGGTGATATCAACCTGAGCAAGACAAAATCGTTGGTTCATGGCGTTGTCGCCGGGATCGCCGGTTATGGGAACTGCATGGGTGTTCCGACCGTGGGCGGTGAGACGAGCTTTGATCCTTCTTACAATGGAAACAATTTAGTAAATGCTTTTTGTGTAGGGATTCTGCGTAAGGAAAAGATTTTTAGGGCCAAGGCGGCGGGTATCGGGAATCCTATTATCTATGTGGGTGCGAAGACGGGTCGTGACGGCATCCACGGGGCGACCATGGCCTCGGCTGAGTTTGATGAGGGTTCCGAGGAAAAGCGGCCGACGGTTCAGGTGGGGGACCCCTTTACCGAGAAGCGATTGTTGGAGGCCTGTCAGGAACTTATGGCCGGAGGGGATATTGTTGCGATTCAGGATATGGGAGCGGCGGGTTTGACCTGTTCCAGTCTTGAGATGGCGGCAAGCGGCCGTGTCGGCGTCGAACTCGATTTGGATCAGGTTCCGTGCCGTGAAGACGAAATGACCGCTTACGAGATGATGCTCTCCGAGTCTCAAGAGCGTATGTTGATGGTGGCCAAGAAGGGGAGTGAAAAACGGGTTCAAGAAATCTTTGAAAAATGGGATTTAGATGCCGCCGTTGTCGGCAAGGTTGTTCGAGGAGACCAGGTTACCGTAAGGTATCAAGGAGAGGTCGTGGCACAACTACCGAGCCTTCCGATTACCGAGGAAGCCCCCATTTATAAGCGGCCGACACGTGTTCCGAGTTATCTGAAGAAAGCACAGGAGTTGAATGAGGCGAGCATAAAAGAACCGAAACAACTCGTTAATGTACTAAAAGACTTGTTGTCCAGTCCGAATCTTTGTTCGAAAAAATGGATCTATCAGCAGTATGATCATATGGTGGGGACAGATACAGTTGTTTTGCCCGGATCCGATGCGGCCGTGTTGCGGTTGAAAGGCAGTGGAAAGAATGGGCGGCCTGATAAAGGGATTGCAATCTCGGTCGATTGTAATAGTCGCTACTGCTATCTTGATCCGCGACGTGGCGCGATGCATGCGGTCGCGGAGGCGGCGCGTAATATTGTTTGTTCCGGTGGTAAGCCCTTGGCGGTTACCGACTGTCTTAATTTTGGTAATCCCGAGAATCCGGAAATTATGTGGCAGTTTCAAAGTGCCGTTGAGGGAATTCGCGATGCCTGTCGCATTCTCGATACGCCCGTCGTTTCTGGTAATGTCAGTTTGTATAACGAGACCCAGGGACAGGCAGTGGATCCGACTCCCGGAATTGGAATGGTTGGTTTGCTCGACGATGTGAGTCGGCATTGTCGCCAGTTTTTTCAAGAGACGGGTGACGTTATTTTGCTCCTCGGGTGGAATCAGCCCCAGCTAGGCGGCAGCGAGTATCTTTACACGATTCACGGTCAGAAAGCGGGCCGTCCACCGGCGCTCGATTTAAAGCGGGAAAAACGGTTGCAAGGGCTTTGCCGGGAGCTTATTCGCCGGGGCTGGTTGCGCAGTGCCCATGATGTTTCGGATGGGGGGCTTGCGGTAGCGCTTGCCGAGGCCTGTATTGGTCAGGAAGGGCAGGCCATCGGGGCCAAGGTCCATATCCCCGGAGAAAAGCGCGCCGATATTGCACTGTTCGGAGAGTCGCCGTCCCGTATTCTCGTCAGCGTTTCGCAGGATTACTTGCGTCAAGTCTTGGAATTGACCCGCAAAGAGGCCTGCCCGGTCGACCGTCTTGGCACGGTGGGCGGAAAAGAGCTGCAAATTGACGATAAAATCAAGGTCGGTATTGACCTTATGGCTGAATGGTGGTGGCATAGCTTTGAAAGGATGACTTAACCATGTGCGGTATTGTGGGTATTTACAATCATCCCGAAGCGAGCAATCGGACCTATCTCGCGCTCCACGCCCTCCAGCATCGGGGCCAGGAGAGCGCTGGCATTGTTTCTTCCACCGGTGAGCGTCTCTTTGCGCAGCGGCGTATGGGGCTGGTGGCCGACATTTTTACGGAAGCGGTACTTAAGCGTTTACCCGGTCCCCATGCCATCGGTCATGTCCGTTATTCAACGACAGGTATGAGTGAATTGAAAAATGCACAGCCCTTTCGGGTTGAGTATGCACGTGGGGGTCTGGCCGTTGCGCACAACGGTAATTTGGTCAACATCCAGAAAATACGTGGAGAGTTAGAGGCACATGGATCCATTTTTCAGTCGACAATGGATACCGAGGTTCTTGTTCATTTGATTGCGACTTCGCGTAAGAACTCGTTGCCGGATCGTATTGTCGATGCATTAAAACAGGTTAAGGGGGCCTACTCGCTGGTCTTTTTGTCAGAGACTCGCATGATAGCTGTAAGGGACCCGCATGGGTGGCGTCCGCTTGTTGTCGGTAAGCTGGGCGATGGCTATGTCGTTGCTTCCGAGACCTGTGCACTAGATCTCATTGAGGCTGACTTTATCCGTGAAGTCGAACCGGGCGAGATGTTGGTTTTCGACAAGGCGGGAATGCATTCAAGTAAGCCGTTTGAGCAGTTGAAGAAAAAAGCCATGTGCATCTTCGAGTTTATTTATTTTGCCAAGCCCGACAGCCATATTTTTGGCCGTGATGTTTATTCAATGAGAAAAGGGTTTGGCCACCAGTTGGCGCGCGAGCATCCGGTTGATGCCGATGTTGTTATTGCTGTTCCTGATTCGGGCCTGCCTGCGGCCATAGGGTATTCCGAAGAGTCCGGGATCCCATTTCAGATGGGTTTGGTACGCAACCACTATGTTGGGCGTACCTTTATCGAGCCTAAACAGTCTATTCGGCACTTTGGTGTGAAGCTAAAACTCAATCCTGTCAAAGGTGTTCTGGAAGGTAAGCGAGTCGTTGTTGTTGATGATTCAATTGTGCGTGGTACGACATCGCGGAAGATTGTTGAAATGATACGCGGTGCGGGTGCCAAAGAAATCCATTTCCGTGTTTCAGCGCCTCCCACGGCTTGGCCCTGTTTCTATGGAATCGATACGCCGACACGTGAGGAATTGATGGCATCAGATCATTCCGTCGATTCGATTCGAGATTTTATCAGCGCCGACACGTTAGGGTATCTTTCTTCGCAAGGCCTTTATTGGTTTGAGAAGAATCCTGGTGAATGGTTTTGCGATGCCTGCTTTACGGGGAATTATCCGGTCACCGTGGAAGACCAGGCCGTTCAACCTGTCAAGTTAGTCAAGTAATAATCAATGATAACTACCGTAGCCCAACCCATAGCGAGCAAAGCGAGCGAGAGGGGGAGGCTCCACGAGCCCCTATTATGCTGTTTCGTTTAGGCGCTGCGTTTTCAACCCTTTCTCGCCGCTTCATCCCTGAACCCTACGTTTTTGCTCTGTTCCTGACGCTGCTGGCTCTCGTGATGACGGTGCTGGGACAGTTTCAATTGGGGAAATCCTGGTCCGGGGTGGGAGAGTTGCTCGTCTTCTGGCAAAAGACCGGACTGTGGCAGTACCTCGAATTTGGTATGCAGATGGTGTTGGTCTTAGTGACGGGTCATGCTGTTGCCACCTCGCGTCCTGTTTTTAAGGTACTAAAAGGCATGGCCAATTGGCCACGCACGCCGACCAGTGCGATTATCATGACGGCGGCGCTGAGTATCTTGGCGGGCATCGTTCACTGGGGCTTGGCGTTGATAGTAGGTGCTTATTTTGCGCGTGAAGTCGCTCATCGCTTTCAAGCGAGGGGTGAGTTGCTTCATTACCCCCTCTGTGGAGCCGCGGCCTATTTGGGTCTCATGATATGGCATGGCGGTTTGTCCGGTTCGGCGCCTCTCGTTATGAATACGCCGGGCCATTTTCTGTCCGATCAAGTTGCGCTCATTCCGATCACAACGACCGTCCTTTCTTCGATGAACCTCATCTTGTTGTTAGTGCTGTTGGTCGGTTTGCCTCTGGTTGTTGGAATGATGCACCCGCGCCGTGCGGATCAAGTTGACATGTCGGCCGTTCCACCGTTGGAGCCTGAGATGGAGGCCGAGGAAAAGGGTTCTAGCTTGGCTCAGTGGTTGGAGCGAAGCAGTACGCTTTCTATGTTGGTTGCCATCATCGGGCTCGCGTCACTGTTTATCGCGGGGTGGGGGCGGTTTCGTTTATCGCTAAACTCGCTTAATTTTATTTTTTTGTTTCTAGGAATTATTTTACACCGCACACCGCGAAGTTATCTCAACTCCATTCAAGCAGGCGTGAAGTCAGCCAGCGGCATAATTATATTGTTTCCTTTTTATGCCGGTATTTATGGACTCTTGGCCTATGACGACATGATACGACAGTGGATTCAATGGGCCGTGACCAGCGCGAATGAGACAGTATTTATCGTGGGGACGTTTCTGAGTGCCGGATTGTTGAATCTATTTGTACCGTCGGGTGGGGGGCAGTGGGGCATCCAAGGTCCGTTGGCAATTGCGGGGGCTGAGCAGCTGGGCATTCCTTTCTCCAAGATTACTATGGCCGTCGCCTATGGCGATGAATGGACGAATATGTTGCAGCCGTTTTGGGCTTTGCCTATCCTTCAGATTACTGGCTTGAAAGCCCGTGAAATAGTGGGATATACCTCGTTGATTATGTTGTTGTCACTGCCTGCGTATCTGTTGGTGTTAATTCTCTTTTGAGGAGTAAATTGTGTTTGGCTTAGGTTTTGGTGAAGTAACGATAATCCTGCTCGTGGCTCTGGTTTTTCTGGGTCCCAAGCGACTCCCTGATGTTGGTCGAAAAATCGGTGAATTCTACCGCCAGTTTCGCGATGCTGCGGATACCGTTAAAGGAACGATTTCGGGTGAATTTGAAGAAACAACGGAAAAGGATTCCGCTGAATCGTCGCAAGTGAATTCAGTGAGCAGAGATAAGGATAGCAGTGACCGAAGCGAATAAAATGCCCTTGATGCAGCACCTGGAGGAGTTGCGTACGCGTATTTTGCGCATTATGGCGGCCATGGCGGCAGGGTGTGTCATTGGCCTGATTTTCTCCAAAAAAATCTATCATTGGCTGGCGGCGCCGATGCAGCAAATCCTCGGTGAGCAGGCTCATTTTATTGCCACGAGTCCGTTGGAAGCCTTCATGACTTATATGCGGACCGGCTTTGTTGCAGGCCTGTTTCTTGCCGTGCCGGTAATTTTTTTCCAGTTTTGGCAGTTTATCGCCCCTGGGCTGCATAAAGGCGAGCAAAAGGGCACGATGTTGTTCGTCACCATGACTACCTTCTTTTTTATAGGGGGGGCATTATTTGGTTACTTCATTGTGTTTCCCACAAGCTTTCATTTTTTTGCCGCATTGCTGTCTGATACCGGCATTCAATTGCTTCCTAAAATGAATGAATATTTCGGATTTGCCGTCCGGCTTCTCCTGGCGTTCGGTCTCGTTTTTGAGCTGCCCGTCTTGATATTGATGTTGGCGCGGCTGGGAATTGTCAGCTCAGCCATGTTGAAAAAAGCGCGGCCCTATACAATCGTAGCCGTGTTTATTGTGGCGGGCTTGATGACAGGCCCTGATATTGCCTCACAGTTTTTAATGGCGATTCCGCTCTTGATCCTTTTTGAAGTAGGGATCATACTAGCACGGTTGTTTGGCAAAAAGGGGTAAGGAAAGGCTTGGTAGGATCGATATAGCTGTGGTAGTATTTGGTTCATTTTTTCAATAAGCACAAATGGGGGTATTCCAATGAAGTTTCGAAAGAATCAGGTTAATAAGCTTATCTTCGCGATGATCATGGCAAGTTTTCTACCGGCTGCAGGTTGCACGGGGGGCATGTCGGATGAGGCGATTAAAGCCTATCTCGAGAAAAATCCCGAAATCATTAAGGCCCAGGTTGAGGCCGTTCTTAACGAGAAAGGGATTCGGGGTCGGCCCAAGCCGAAATCGATCGACGAATTGATGAAATCCCGCATTAAGGTGGGGTTGAACAATGCCCCGATCAAAGGGGCCAAAGATGCCCCGATCACGATTGTCGAATTTTCCGACTTTCAATGTCCTTTTTGTAAGCGCGTCAATCCTACCATGGATCAGTTGCTGAAAGACTACGAGGGTAAAGTTCGCGTCGCGTTTCGTCAGCATCCTTTAAGTTTCCATAAGCAGGCCATGCCGGCAGCGAAGGCGTCTTTGGCGGCCCATGAGCAGGGGAAATTTTGGGAAATGCACGACGAGTTATTCGAAATTCAGCGGCAGCTGACGGATGAGAATATTCTCAAGGCGGCTAAAAAAATTGGCCTGGATATTAAAAAATTCGAAAAAGACTGGAAGTCGAATAAATATGATGCCCAGATTCAGGAGGACATCAAATTTGCACGTTCCAATGGGGCAACCGGGACGCCGGCTTTCTTTGTCAATGGTGTTTACGTTAAGGGCGCGAAGCAAGCCCCTTATTTTAAGCGCTTGATCGATAAATTATTGGCAGAAAATAAGTAGGCTTTACTCAATGACGATGAGGGTCTGGCCGTCTTCGACGGCCTGACCTTCTTCGCATTGGATCTCTTTGACCGTTCCGGCAACTTCCGCGTTTAATTCATTTTCCATTTTCATGGCCTCGACAATCACAACCCCTTGGCCGGGTTCGACTTTGTCTCCTACCGCCACCTCGATTTTGACGACACGGCCCGGCATGGGACTGGAAACGACTTGGGCCCCCTCCACGAGGCCTCCGGCAGCGGCGCCCGACCGTTTGCGCCGTGGATCATAGACATCGATGTCCCAGGTGGCGCCACGCAAAGTGACGCGCAATTTGTTGTTTTTTAGGGGCTGAATCGTGGCTTCATATGACTCGCCACCGATAATCAATGACCAGACGTCCGGTTCGACACGTTGTGAGTCGACAGTGAACGTCTTGTCGCCAAGCCGGATTGTATTGAGTCCCGCCTCATCTGTTTCCAGCTCAATCGTTTTGGTGTCGCCGCCAAAGAGGGCCTCGAGTTTTTTCTTAGTCACTGTGAGTGGCCTCCCGACGCGCAGCAATTTTCCAGGGTGAGATAGCCGGGCCCGCCGCTTCGCGATCATCGGAGTCTTGGGGACCCAGCTCATCAAAGGCGAGGGAGGCTGCGATGATCGCAACTTCTTCGAGCTCTGTAGGGTGTCCGGCCTGATACCATTCACCCATTGTGCCGATAAAGCCGGTGTCAAACTTGCCTTCGCAAAAATCTTTATTGTTGAGAACTTCTTGGTGGAAGAGGATATTATGTTTGACGCCATCAATTCGATACTCGCGGAGTGCACGTCGCATTCTCTCAATCATTTCTCGGCGGGTTCGACCCCAAACGATGAGTTTGGCTATCATTGGATCGTAGTAAATGCTGATTTCACTTCCGGGGAATACCGCCGAATCAATGCGAATTCCAGGCCCCTCCGGATTGCGCACGGCTTCAATGGTTCCGGGCGATGGCATGAAGTTATTCTCGGCATCTTCAGCGTAGATCCGACATTCGAGGGCATGGCCGCGCAGTTGGATCTCATCTTGTTTGTAGCGTAAAGGTTCTCCTGCGGCGATGTGAAGCTGCTCTTTGACCAAGTCGAGACCGGTAACGAGTTCAGTGACGGGATGTTCCACTTGGAGGCGCGCATTCATTTCGAGAAAATAATAGTTTTGATCTCTATCGACGAGAAACTCCAGTGTCCCCGCGCCCGCATAACCGACTTCTTTGGTGAGGTTGACGGCCGCTTCGAGGAGTTTTTGTCGAGTGTTATCAGAGATGAACGGGGAAGGCGATTCTTCTAAAACTTTTTGATGACGTCGTTGAATAGAGCAGTCACGTTCTCCCAACGCAATAACATTACCGTGGGTATCACCAAGGATCTGAATTTCAATATGATGGGGCTCAACGACAAATTTCTCAATAAAGACCGCATCATCGCCGAACGAGGACTTGGCTTCGGACTGTGTCATTTGAAAGGCCGATTCGATTTCTTCGGCGCTCTCGACCCGACGCATGCCTTTGCCCCCGCCGCCGGCGCTGGCTTTAAGCATAACCGGGTACCCAATTTTGTCGGCAACCTCTTTGGCCTCGGGGGCGTCTTTGAGGGGGCGCTCAATACCTGGTACGGTTGGAACCCCGGCGCGATCCGCTAATTTGCGTGCTGAGATCTTGTCTCCGAGTGATTTCATTGCTTTGGACGTGGGACCGATGAAGACAATGCCGGCTTTTTTGCAGGCGTCACTGAAGGCGGCATTCTCAGAGAGGAAACCATAACCGGGATGAATCGCCTCTGCTTCAGTTTGCTTGGCGACTTCGAGTATCTTATCCATAACCAGATAGCTCTCATTCGCCGGTGCGGGACCGATGAGATAGGCCTCATCGGCCATGCGCACGTGGAGACCATCGCGGTCGGCCTCGGAATAGACGGCAACCGTCTTGATGCCACGTTCGCGACAGGTGCGGATGACGCGGATGGCAATTTCACCGCGGTTGGCTATGAGAATTTTTTTAAACATTATAGTGGAATATTGCCGTGCTTCTTCGGTGGATTCTTATCCCGCTTGTTTTCTAGCATCTCGAGAGCATTAATGACCCGCGGCCGTGTTTCCGCCGGACGGATCACTTCATCGATATAACCAAGCTCCGCTGCCTTGTAAGGATTGGCAAAGGTATCACGGTAATTTTGTACGAGCTCTGTTCTCTTACTATCCGCATCATCGGCATTGGCCAGTTCTTTCCGAAAGATAATGTTAACGGCGCCGTCGGGGCCCATCACTGCGATTTCGGCTGTCGGATAGGCGAAATTGACGTCGCCGCGGATATGCTTGGAACTCATGACGTCATAGGCGCCCCCGTAAGCCTTGCGGGTAATAACCGTGACTTTGGGGACCGTGGCCTCGCAGAAGGCGTAGAGCAGTTTGGCTCCATGGCGGATAATGCCACCCCATTCTTGGTCCGTGCCCGGCAAGAAACCGGGAACATCGACAAAGGTGACGATGGGGATGTTAAAGGAGTCGCAAAAGCGGACAAATCGAGCGCCTTTTACCGAGGCGTTAATATCGAGGCAGCCGGCCAGGACACTGGGCTGGTTGGCGACGATGCCTACCGTGCGTCCGTCCATGCGCGCAAAGGCAATAATCATATTTTTGGCATAGTGCTCGTGGACCTCAAAGAAGGAGTCGGTATCGATGACGGCTTGGATGACTTTTTTCATGTCATAAGGTTTATTGGGATTGTCTGGAATGAGTTTGTCCAAGGACTCATCCATGCGATCCGCTTTATCCGTCGTCGGCAACTTGGGTGGGTCTTCCAGATTATTGGAAGGGAGGTAGCTGATTAGCTCGCGGAGACGATGGAGGCAATCTTCATCGTTTTCGGCGGCAAAGTGAGCGACGCCGGAGGTGGCGTTGTGAGTCATGGCACCGCCTAAGTCTTCCTTGTTAACATCCTCATGAGTGACGGTTTTGATGACTTCGGGGCCCGTAATAAACATGTGAGACGTGCCTTTCACCATCATAATAAAATCTGTCATGATTGGTGAGTAGACAGCGCCGCCAGCACATGGTCCCATAATCGCTGAGATCTGCGGAATAACCCCCGATGACATGACGTTGCGTTGAAAGATATCGGCATAACCGGCGAGGCTGACGACACCTTCTTGAATGCGCGCGCCACCAGAGTCATTGAGCCCAATAACGGGGGCGCCGACTTTCATGGCATGGTCCATCACCTTGCAGATTTTTTCAGCAAAGGCCTGGCCCAGAGAGCCGCCAAAGACCGTGAAGTCCTGGGCGAAAACAAAGACGAGCCGACCGTCTATCTTGCCATAACCCGTGACGACGCCATCGCCGTAGACCTTTTTCTTGTCGACCCCAAAATCAGTGCAGCGGTGGGTGACAAAACGATCGGTTTCGACGAAGCTCCCCGGGTCGAGGAGGAGATCGATGCGCTCACGGGCAGTTAATTTGCCCGCGGCGTGGTGCTTTTCGACGCGCTCGGGCCCGCCCGCTTGCGCGGCCAGTTCGGTTTTCTCTTGTAATTCCTTTAGCTTAGCTTCTAAACTCATGGGTAATCTCTTGAAATTATTGCGCTTTTTCTAAATATCCTGACGCAGAATGTCAATAAAAATTCCGGCGGGTCTCCAGCCCGCTTTAGCAACTCTGGGCGATCCCCGTCGATAGAAATGCATCGGGTCATGGTGCTACTCAACCTCCATTCAGTGAAATTTGCTCAGGCCGCGGTGCTTGCGGGCAGTTCGGCCGCGCTGACACTTACCCAGGTCATGCACAATATCAATACGCGCCTCGGGCACATCGAGCGGACCCTGGCCACGGAGCCGAATGTCCTGGCCGTAAAGGGGATCCAGGAGGTGGTTGATAAGCACATGAGCTTTATCGCGGGGTTTGACCGCCAGCCCATCCATGTAGATGGTGAGATCGAACAAGATATTCGCGTCGATTTAGGCCGTTGGATTGACGGGATGATCCAGTTTAACGAATATTTTAAAGTGCAAGGTGATCTTGAAAGGGCGCGGTATGATTTCAGTATTATGCGCAAGCCTTTCGATGAGCTCCAAGTCCGTTTGCGCGATGCGGATTTTTCGGACGCGATAGTCATAGAAGATGATGACATTGTTGAGGTCGATTCGTCCGAGCATGATATTTATATTTATGAAGAAGGCGATGAGGCGGACTTACATCGGGTTGCGGCGGGTCGGCGCCATCATCGGGCCGCACGTGCGCGTTATCTTTTTCCGCAAGAAGTGATTGATTTGCGTCAGTATAAAGATCGGGTGACCGTGGAGTATTTAATTGAAAAAATAATTAATCCACGGTTGGCGCTATTGTCAGAGGGGACGCATTTTATCATTGATGTTGAAGTCGATCGGCAGACACTGCAAAATATGGCGTGGGCCCTTTGGCAGCGCTATAAATTGTCGGCAACGGCGTTTGAAGATAAGGCACTTATTTTAAGACTTTCCTCACAAGGTCAGCAATGTCGCATCTATATTGACTCGACAAGTTCGCGTGGCAACTACCTGACGATGACACCAGAGGCCATTCCGATCCCGGAATAGGGCTTTTCTTGCGAAATTTCGATAATTGACGCGGCGTTCAGGTCACAACGGGAGCGAATCTTATCCGATAAGGGCTTAGGAGGTGACTGTGATTCTAACCAGTGGACTATCGCTTTGCGCACTGCCGGCCGCTATCTGTGCGGCGGCGCCCCCGCAAAATACGACCGTCAATGAGTCAATGAGTGTCGATGATGTACTGAGTGCAACGCAGGCCATTGATGCGGGGGCACCTATTGTTAGCCGGTCTGTGCGACACTACTATCGATTGCCGGCAGCGATTGATGAAAGCACCGGAATACTCGCCAATGCAATCACGGCCCTGAAAGCCACGCCATCTAATGGGGAAGCTATATTGCGCTTTAGCGTTGGATCGGAGACTCTTGAGACTATCGCGGCCCACTTAAGAGATGTCTTTAGTATTCGCGCGGGAGAGATCGCGACTCCTTTAAAGGCAATGAGTGCCGGTCTCAACAGGTTATACCTGGATGTCATTAATGACTGGGCGGCTGCAAATAAGGATTATCCTGCGGTGTCACGGTTTCAGGCTCTCGCTCGACAGGTCGGTGATGAATGGGTATTTCATCTGAAGAATCACGAATTACCATCGGAGCCAAAGACGCTCGTCTTGCAGGCCTGGGGAGCCTATGACAATCAAAAACTGCTCAATGAGATTAGAATCCAGATTGGTGCTGTATCTCAAGACGCAGCGAGCCTCAATTAAAGCGAATTTTTCTAAACTTACGCTTGCCAACCTGACAAAGATAGGCGCCGGGAACCTTTAGTTGGGTTTTGACATCACTTACTTTCTTCTCATCAATACGAACACCGCCTTGTTCAATCATTCGCCTTGATTCCGACTTGGATGCCGTCATGCCGGCCTCAGTGATGGCCTGAATGAGTGGATAGTTCGACTTCCCCGTCTCGATTGCAAATTCCTCGATTTCAGAAGGCAGCTGTTTGGCTGCAAAAATCTTTTCAAACTCCTGAACCGCGGCTTTGGCTGCAGCCTCATCGTGAAACCGCGCGGTTAATTCTTGGGCGAGTTGAGATTTGGCCGCTTTAGGGTGAAGGGTGCCGGCCGCGACGTCCTTTTTGAGCTGCTGTATTGCTTCGCCCGAGCGATCGGTGAGGAGCTCGAAGTAATTCCACATTAATTCATCGCTGATCGACATGACCTTGCCGTAGATTTCTCCCGGGGCCTCCTGGATACCGATGGCATTCCCATAAGACTTACTCATCTTTTGAGCGCCGTCCGTTCCTACTAAGAGGGGGAGGGTCATAATGCATTGCGGTTCTTGATCGTAACGCTTCTGGATCGTGCGACCGGTAAGTAAATTGAAGAGTTGATCCGTGCCTCCCAATTCAATATCAGCTTTTAATACGACCGAATCGTAGGCCTGAATCAGCGGATAATAAAATTCCATGATGCTGATATCTTGTCCCTGGTCCATCCGCTTTTTGAAGTCATCGCGTTCCATCATTCGAGCGACCGTATGTTTAGAGCCTAAGGTGGCAAATTCAATGATAGACATCTTATCAAGCCATTCGGAGTTGTAACGAATTTCGGCCTTGTCGATGTCAACAACTTTGCCAGCCTGTTTGATATAGGTTTCGGCGTGCGCGCTAATTTCTGCTTCGGAGAGCATGGGGCGCGTTTCGCTTCGTCCGGTAGGGTCGCCGATCCGTGCGGTGAAGTCACCGACTAGAAATATGACTTGATGTCCCAATTGTTGAAGTTGGCGCAGTTTTTGTAAAAGGACGACATGCCCCAAGTGGAGGTCGGGTGCGGTGGGGTCGAAACCCGCCTTAATGCGTAGCGGCTTGTTGCGGTTCAGCTTTTTTTGAAGCTCGTCCTCAGAGATGATCTCTACGGTTCCGCGACGAATTATAGTTAGTGGTTCGGTCATCAAATTGAAATATCGATACGTTCGATAGCCGTCGCCTGGCGAGTCATTTCATTGGCCTCGATAAGCACGGAGCAAAAACGCACATCGCCTGTGGCGACGATAAATTTTTCACGAAGATGACCGAAAAGGCGTTTGAGCGCAACATTTTTGTCCAGCCCAATGACCGACTCATAAGGCCCTGTCATGCCGATATCGCCAATGTAGGCGGTTCCACCGGGTAGGACTTGCGCATCGGCGGTCGGAATGTGGGTGTGGGTTCCGACGACGCCGGTCACGCGCCCGTCACAGTGCCAGCCCATTCCTCGTTTCTCGGAGCTTGCTTCCGCGTGCATATCGACGAGGATAATCTCGGCCTTGCCCTGCATTTTTTTAATTTCGCGGTCAACGGCACGAAAAGGGCAGTCCGTGCGGCCCATAAAGAGTTGCCCTTCGACGTTAATGATGCCGACCGGAACATCATTGCGCGCCGTGACGACGACGCTGCCCGCGCCGGGCTGTTCGGGCGGGTAGTTAGCAGGGCGGATCAGCTTTGGGTTTTCCGAGATATAGGACAGGATTGAACGCTGATCCCAGATATGATTTCCCGTCGTAATGACATCAACGCCATTTTTGAATAGTTCGTCACACATCTTAGGGGTAATGCCGCGCCCTCCGGCTGCGTTTTCACCATTGGCGACGACAAAATCAATATTTTGGTCTTGTATCAGTTGGGGGAGTACGCTTTTGACCGCATTGCGGCCGGGTTCTCCAAAAATATCTCCGATTAATAGTAGTTTCATAGGGTCTCAATGTGGCGTTTTTCGGTTATCACTTGGGCGCAGGGGACGTCATGTGGTTCGATCGGCAACTGGTCGACAATTTGAAAGTCATACGCAAGGCCGCAACTTCGGTGAGTCACACCTGCTAATACGCGATCGTAGCCCCCATATCCATAGCCGAGGCGATACCCTTGCTTGTCAAAGGAGACTCCTGGAATCAGGATGAAGTCGAGTTCCTGAACCGAAATCTCCGTGTCAGGATCAGGTTGCGGTTCACGTGTTCCCCAATTCTTTTTTTCTAATTGGGTGATATCGGTTGCTTTAAAAAAGCGAATGGCCAATTGATCCGGATCCCAATGCGGAAAAAAGACTTCCTTGCCTGACTTCATGGACAGTCGAATGATTTTGTTGGTTCGAACTTCGTTGCGGATGCCATCATAGACGGCAATTTTGCTGCTGTTCTTGAATTGATTCGATTCCAGCACGGCTTCTTGAATAAAATGGCTTAGGTTTCGAACCGTAGCGGCGTCAAGAGAAGTACGTTTTTTCAGGATCTGCTGTCGAATAGAGTCTTTATCTGCCATGCCTAAAAATGCGTAATCCCCTGCCAATATGCCGTGTGGGAGGCGTCTTTAGAACCCCGTTTATCTAGGTGGAAATTTCATTACTGCTTTAGGCGTCCCGGAACGAAGTGCCGGGCAGGCACACCACAGTAAGCGGAAACTCCCGGGGTCTATGATAGGTCCTTAAAGCTAGCCACCAACTCACGAACACGGAAGGGGATCCGCGAAAGTCATACTAAATATTAAAAGATCTATAGTTGATAAAACGACCACAGGGCCCAAATGTCAACCTAAAGCTGTAAGTCTACGATCTCCAAAAGGTCTTGAAGTTTCTTTTCGGCAAGCAGCTTTTTGTCCTCATTTTTGTTCTGTTGGCTGATCAATTCATCGGCAATATTCATGCAGGCCAAAAGGGCGACGTTGAGGGAGGAGGCTGATTTCGCTTGGGTTTGAATTTCTCGGATCTTTTTGTTTACCAGGCTAGCGACCTGATTCACGTGCTTTTCCGTCGCATCGGTTTCGATGGAAAAGGTCTGATTCATTATCGATACTTGGAGTGCACTCTTCATGTGATGTGGAAGCTATCAAAGGTCATTTAGGCGAAAATGGCAAGTCGATTAAGCAGGGCCTGAAGAGAGGTAGGGTAAGTCCCTGTCTTAAAAAGATATTTCAGCTATCATCGGGGGGAGGTGCCATCTCAAGGTCAATCCAGCGCTTCTCCAAATCGACGCTGGCAATACGCACGTCGAGGGTATCCCCAATGCGGTAGTGCTTTTTCCGTCGCTTGCCGATCAGCGTGTGGGTTTCCTCGATAAAATGGTAATAATCATCATCCAGCTTGCGGATATGAAGCAGGCCCTCCACGAAAAAAGGAACGAGTTCTACGTAAAGGCCGAAGCGGGTGACTCCCGAAACGACGCCCGGGCAGCAGGTACCGATTCGGTCCGTCATGAAGGCGGCCTGCATCAGGCTGCGGACGGCCCATTCGGCCTGCATGGCAATGCGTTCTCGCAAGGAGCATTGCTCAGCCATTTGATCGAGCCGTCTCAGGTTGGTTTTGCCGTCTTTTTTCTGCTCAAGCAGGGCCCCGAGCGTCCGATGCACCATGAGATCGGGATAACGCCGGATGGGCGACGTGAAGTGGGTGTAGCAGGTTGAGGCGAGGCCAAAGTGCCCCCTGTTCTCAATGCTGTAGATAGCCTTGGCGAGCGAACGCAGTAACAACGTGTTGATCATGCGGCTCTCGGGGCGGTCAGCCGCCTTTGCAATGATTTGCGCCAATGCTTTCGGTTCCAGCCGCTTTTTAGGGATTTTGAGGGCATAGCCAATATTGTGCAGCGTTGCTTGCAGCTCTTTGATGTTGTCGCGGCTGGGCTCTTCGTGGATACGGTAGATCATGGCGGATTCTTGTTCGGTAATGAAAGTAGCGACGGCTTCATTGGCCGCGATCATGAATTCCTCGATCATCATATGGGCTTCGGTTCGCTTGGACTTGACGATAGAATCAATGGTGCCTTCTTCAAGATTCATAATGATAACGGGTTCCGGCAGGTCAAAATCCAGGCTGCCTCGATCGAGGCGGCATTTGCGGAGCCGCTTGAACAGCGTATGCATAAGTTCCAGGTGAGGCAGTATGTGTCGAAGCTTGTGTCGTGTCGCTTCGTCTTTGTCTACCAGCGCACTTGCAACTTCGGTGTAAGTGAGTCGATGGTGATTGCGGATAATGCTCCGATAAAAATCTGTGTGAAGGATCTTTCCGGTGCGATCAAAGTCTATTTCGGCCGTAAAAGTCAGTCTATCTTTGTGCGGCACGAGAGAACAAATATCGTTTGATAATTTTTCCGGTAACATCGGGAGGACGCGCTCAGGAAAATAAACGCTTGTGCCGCGTCCATAGGCCTCTTTGTCAATGCGGCTTCCGGGGGCGACATAGTAGCTTACATCCGCGATGGAGACGCGGAGACGGATGCGATTCTGACCGATATCCTCGACAGCAATGGCATCATCAAAATCTTTGGCCGTTTCCCCATCTATGGTTACGGTGATTTGACTGCGTAAATCCGTACGTCGTTGGATTTCTTCTTTGTCAATGGAATCGGATATTTCGGCGGCTTCGGCCAACACGGCTTCAGGGAATTTTTTTGGCAGCTGAAACTCTTCTATGATTGAATCCATGTGCTCTGCGAGAACTTCTGCGATATCGTCAGTCTTTTGTTCGATCTGATCGGTTTGTTCTCTTTTCTCAGTAGGGTAAGCGAAGCGTTTGCCTCGATGGGTTGCGATCAAAGTCCCTTGTTTGACAAGTGTCTTAAGATGGAGGCGTAGTTTTCTTTTTTCCGGGAGTGGAACTTTCAGAAAGCGCGCCAGTTCTGATACGGTAAAAAAGGTGTCGGGATGTGCTTGAAGCCATGAAAGGGCACGGTCATGCTGTGAAGCCATAATAGTTGCCTTACCAATGCAAAAGACGACGCCACTGGCTTCGTGACGTGGTCATTACAAAATAGAGGATTAAACTAGGTATTCCCGCGCTGAAAATCACCAGCACAGGACTAAGATCGCGCATGATGTTTTTCAGTAAGTAAATAGCGATTCCGCTGGCAATACCAGCAAAGATAATTTGAACTGTATGGGCTGTCATGAAGTCTTTACTGTGGAGGCGGAATGTTTGAATGATTGAAATAATCATGATCAATGAATATCCACTGCTGATGCTCACGGCAGCACCAAAGACGCCGTAAGCAGGAACAACAATGATTCCAGTGATTGTGACGGCTGCTAAGATGAGCAGCTCAGCCAATAGGAAAAACCGTGATCGTTGAGTTGTGACGAGAAAGAACATCAGGACAGAAAACGTCGAATACATGAATTGCCCGATCAAAAGAGCCAGGAAAGTATTATAGGACAGCAGTGAAGCATCCTTGCCGATCATCAGCATAATTTCAGGGCCGAAGGCGCCGAGAAAGAGGGCGAAGGCGATGTTGAGGAGCAATAGCTTTTCCATGGCAAAGCGCATTTGGCCCCACATTTCGCCTTTATCGTTGCGCAAGTAGGACTCCGAGGTGACTGGCACAAAGATGGGGCCGAAGGCATTTTTAGTCTGCGTGATGACGCGAGCAATTTGTTTGGCAAAGCCGTAAACGCCGACGACTTTCATCTGAGTTGGAGTTCCTGTTCCCAGGAAGAAAGTAACCAGAAAAATATCAATTCGGTAGAGCGTCGCATCTACAACTTCGATGATGTACATCGGTAGTGCATAACGAATGATCGCAAAGTAACGTCCCGGGCGGCGCCAGGTACGGAAAACTTCACGCCAGGAGAAAAACTTGCGAAATGTGAAGGCGCTCAGGATTACGACAATGAGCAGAGCCACGCCTTGGGCGAGGATGACTCCATAGGGCTTAAGCGGCGTTTTCCAGAATACAAAGAGCAATAGCAGCATCGCCGTCGGTTCAATGGCACTTCGGATGATGGCGTGGTATTTCATCTCCTTGAGGCCCATGGTGGCCTGGATCAGCAGGACGCCAACATTATATAGGGGGATGATAGGTGCCAGGATGTACAAGCTGTTTCGAATCAGTGGCGTGTCGACAAAAATATAAGTGTAGAGGATGAGAGCGACGGCTCCTAGAGTTGAGACGGTGAGGCAGGCCTTTAAGCTGGAGGCGATCTTTTGATAGAGCTTTCGTGTTTCACCCGTATTTTTAAAATGAGCGAGCTCAAAGAGCATGCCGTGTTCGAGGCCGAGCATGCCATAGCGGTTTAGAAGTTCGGCAGAGGCCCAGGCGACCGTATAAACTCCGAATAATTCAGTCCCATAAAGTAGTGCGGCGACAACGAAGAAACCGGTGCGGCTAAAACGGAAGACGTTACCAATGATATTAATTTTAATACCGCGAATCAGTTCCTGCATGTGGGGTCAGTTCTTAGGCCTTAGGAGGGGTGACGTCAAGGATGGGCAGATAGACCTCAAAAATTGTCTTGCCCGGTCGACTATCGACACGAACAAAGCCACCTCGTTGGCTGACCAAATGGCGCAAATTGGTTAGGCCGAGGCCTAAGTGGCCGGTCGCCGCTGTAAACGAGTAGCGTGGCTTGGTGGTATAAAAAGGGTCGAAAAGGAGATGCCATTGGTCGCGGGGTATTCCGGGGCCGCTATCTTGGACGACAAACTTAACATATTCGCCGGGCTGAGCCGCTGAAAAGCTCAAGTTTACTTCCAGCGAAGCGAGCGAATCCGTTGTAATCGTCCGCCGTGAGGTCCGGACCCAGATGCGGCCGCGATCACCTTCTGGGATGGCTTCGTAGGCATTTTCCAGCATGATGAAGTAAAGCTGCTGAATTTCCTCGACAGGTCCCCTGATTGGAATGGGATTGTCATCCAGCTCAAAGGTAAGATCTGCGGCGTATCGGATGCGCTGGGGAACGGCCTCCGGGGTAAGGAGGTCATGTAGATTAAGGGGCGTGCCATCGGTCGATCCGTCTGTCAGGCCCGGGAGCCTGTTGAAGACTGTCTGAATTTGTTCAAGTTCATGTTTGAGCTCTTCGAGGGTAGTGATTTCAAGTTGTGGCGTGCGCCTCTCCCCTTGACGTCCCAAGGTGTTTATCTTGTGTTGTAAATCCTCAATGATTTCTAGTAGTGCCCGGCTGACTTGATGCTCGTGGTCGCGAATGACACTTAAGAAGGATTGGGCGCGATGAACTTGTAATAACTGTTTCTCAGTTTGAACGCGTATGCCCGCATTTGTATAAACGACCATGGCGTATTGTTTGTCTCCGGCCAAGCTGGGATGAGCCTGAATATCAACTTGGACAGTGCTACCATCTTTGCATATCATTTCTGCACCTCTCCAGTGAAACATGCCGGTGTTAACGAACGCGTCGATATGCTCCTTTAATTTAGGGCGAGTGGCTTCAGGGAAAAATGTTTCAAGAGGACTCTGAATCATCTCGTCATGCGTGTACCCTAAGAGGCGCTCAAGTGATTGGCTGCTCAGGATGGCGCGAGGGATCAGTTCGTAATCGGCTGTTTCATCAAGCACGAAGATAGATAGCGGTTGGAAGGAATTCTTGAGTAGCTCTTGGTAGCGTTGAATTTCTGCAAGGGCGCGTTGTCTTTCCGTTTGATCAAATAGGACATAATAGCCGATGCGTCGCCCTTCACGTCCGAATGGAAGGGTGGCGACGTGGATGTCGGCCCATAAATAGCTGCCGTCTTCTTTAAGGAGACGGACATTTTCAATGAAGCCGACGCCGTTCGCAACAACTCCCATGATGAATTCACCAAAACGGGCAAGGTCTGTCGGATGCACGTTCTTGGAGATGGTTTCCATCGACGTCAGATAGCCGGCTTCAAAGCCGGATGTACTGTCGTTGGCCGGATTCGTTTCGATTAAGCGAACCATGTCATCGGGTGTTGCGGCCGCTGGGTTTAATTCAAATACACCCATGGGATGAGGAAAAGGCTTGATGACATCTGACAGTAAAGAGACGATTTTTTCATATTCGGGATCTGCTGTGCTTTGTTGCGTTGCGTTTCCCCAGCGCCGTTGAAGCAAGCTGTAAAGACGTTTTGTTTCGTCATCGGCTTGTTCGATGCGGGGTGCTAAGCCGTTGACGACCTGACGCAGAGCCGTCTCAAAACTTACGGTATCATTGTAGGTATCGACGCCGGCATGATTTTCAACAAGAACATGAATGGGTTGGACGATCGGTGCGAGCACCGCGTCTTGATTCGCGAGTTGAATCGGGTGAGCGAGTCCCCGCAGGAGAACCCCCGCTGAGGTACCGAGAGTCAAACTCGCATCTGTTACCACGAGTTGTTGGATGACTCCATTGATGATTGGAATATTTGGTACGACCACACCCGACCCCTTGCGAGAGGGGCATCGGATAGTTGCCAAAAAGGTTGTGGGTTTTATGCCAACGAGGGCTTGTTCCATAACTAATTGATCTAAAATGTGTTTTTGGCCATGTCGGGGTGATCGTTCTTGCCATCAGCTCGATGCTGTGCTTGGATGCGGCTCATGAAAGCGTCTCGATTGATTGTTAGTTTTGTCATTCTGGCTTTATTCGGAATTTCTCCAGCGAGTGCCGGTTGGGACTGGGGGAAGCTGAAAGATGTGGCTGAAGAAGCGATTCGGGGGAAAGGATCGCTCAGTAATCAGGAAGTCATTCGTGGGCTGAAACAAGCCCTGGAAATAGGAACGAAAAATAGCACCAGCCGCGCCTCTCGGATCAATGGATACTATAAAAATCCGCGGATTCGAATCCCGTTTCCGCCGAGTGCACAAAAGGTCAAAAAGACGGCTGAGACGCTGGGGATGAAAAGTCAGGTTGATAAGTTTGTGATGACTTTAAATCGCGCGGCGGAAGAAGCGGCTAAGCAGGCGGCACCGATTTTCATCAATGCGATCAAATCAATGACAATTGAAGATGGCTTTCAGATCTTAAATGGTGGCAATAACGCCGCCACTCAATTTCTTAAGCGCAAGACCTCACGCCCTTTGTACAACAAATTTCAGCCGGTTGTAAAAAGTGCTATTAACCGGGTGGGTGTGACCAAGTATTGGAATCCGCTGGCGTCCCGTTATAATCAACTGCCCATGGTCACCAAGGTCAATCCTGATCTCGATCGTTATGTGACCGAGCGTGCGCTGAAAGGACTATTCACTTTGATTGCCGCCGAAGAATTAAAGATACGCAAGGACCCGGCAGCACGAGTGACGGACTTGTTAAGGCGTGTGTTTGGCAGTTAAGGCCTGCATTTTACCGAAAAATCAACGTGATAGTGTTCATCATGTCGAACCCATGAGCGGCGCTTAGAAAAGCGGAGCTTATTTCTTAGTAAACCTCCATATTTGGTTGCAAATAAATAGGGTTGCAGCTGGGGATCAAAGATAACCCGTCGAATGCCGATGCCATTTTTCTGTGCCGATTGATGCAAAGCCAATAAGTGAGCGCCGATGGCTTCAAAATCAATACGGTATTTTTTGAACTGTCCGGCGGCATCAAATTCAATTGCATAACCCAACTTATTAATGAGGCTAGTGGGCAAGGGCACGGATTGATTTTTTTGATTGATGACGGGCACCATAAAGTCAACCGATAAGCCGTTTTGATGAGTCTTGTGCGGCTTAAAAGGCCCACCATGTTCAAAGCCGGTTTCGCCATACATATAGACTGTATCAGGTCTTTGTTCGCTGAGCGCTTGGTAAGCCGAGGTGATAACCTGATAGACGGAGCTATGCACGTAGGTGCGCTGCAACCAGCCGCCGATCTGGCTGTAAGCGACAAAGTTTTCTCCCTGGGCCGGCAGTTGCCAGCCGTGTTCCAGGCGACCCTCACGCGTGGTTCCGTAACAAACACTCTTGGGCCGGGGTTTAGAATTCGGTGCTGTGGCAGTTACTGGGATGGATACGAAGATGGACGTGATCAGCGCTATTTGTGTTAAAAATTGTTTCGTGTGCATCGCTAGGCACGCTTTCTAACATCTTTGTTGCCAAGCGTCTCTGACTATTACGGTCCGCTGATTTCGTTTGGTCTCATTCTCGCGGTATAGTATGATCTCCCTCATGATTAGTTCTAACTACCTTGAATTATAGGAGATTTTATTATGGCCCCTGCAGCGACCCCTCAAGATATGGAAACAACTATGAATTTTGCCTTTAAGGTCGTCGGTGATCTGGCGGCGGCCATGTCGGGGCCGTTGATTTATATCGGGGATCGCCTCGGGCTATTTAAGTTGATCGCTGAAGAGGGGCCTTTAACGGTCGACGAGCTGGCAAGTGAAAGCGGGTTGCAGCGCCGCTATCTCAAGGAGTGGCTCTCGGCGATGGTCGCGTCGGAATACGTGACCTATAAGCCGAGTAATAAGACCTTTTTTCTCACGAGTTCTCAGGCGATGGTGTTTGCTAATGAAGAGAGCCCGGTATTTGTCCAGGGCTTTGCTCAAATGATCCCGGACCATTACGGGAAAATTCCCGGGATTATGCGCGTGATGAAGGAGGGCGGCGGTATCCCGTATTCGGAATATAGTCATGACACCTTTGAAGGAACGGAACGTTTCTTTAAGCCGGGATATCTGAATTTTCTCGTCCAAGAATGGTTGCCGGCGACGGGTTATGAAGAACGACTCAAGGCCGGCATCAAGGTCGGTGATGTCGGTTGCGGACGAGGCTGGGCGATCATTACAATGGCTAAGGCCTATCCCAATTCGCAATTTGTTGGCTTTGATAATTATGGGCCCAATGTCGAAGCAGCACGCGCCAATGCAGAAGCAGCAGGTGTGTCGGCAAACGTCAGTTTTGAGGAATGCGATTCAACGGAACTGCCACAGACGGGCGATTTCACCCTCATGACGAACTTTGACAGTTTACATGATATGACCGACCCGGAAGCGTGTGCGCGATCCGTTTATGGGACGCTCCAAGATGGAGGCGCGTGGATGGTCGTAGAACCTAATGTGCAGGATAACTTGGAAGATAACATTAATCCGTTGGCACGGGCCTTCTATTCCGTAAGCATGCTGCAATGCATGACCTGCTCATTAGCCAATGATGGTGCCGGCTACGGAGCTTGCATGGGGCCCGCCAAGCTCAAGGAAATCGCTGAGCAGGCGACATTTAAGAGTCACGAGCGCTTACCGATTGATAACCCGTTCAATGCAATATCGTTGTCGACTAAGTAGAGCCGCGGGTAAGCCGTATTTATATCTTAATTTGTTTCCTAGACAGAGTTAGGGAGGCAGAGTAGCCTAGTCGGTATGTCGCAAGCATCTGTTTCTGGCAAAGGTCAAGCCCTGACACGGCTCGAACAGAAGGCGCAGACACGGCGTACGCTCGTGCAAGCTGCCCTGCGTTTAAGCGGACAGGTTGGTTTTGCGGGTATCAGCTTGCGAGAGGTAACGCGTGAAGCCGGAGTAGCTCCCGCGACTTTTTATCGCCACTTTGCTGATATGGATGAGCTCGGTCTGGCTTTGATCGATGAGGTCGGTCTTTCATTACGCCAGATGATGCGTCAGGCGCGGCAACGAATTGGACGGCAGGGGAGCTTGACTCAGACTTCAATCGACGTGTTCATGGAGTTTCTCGATACCAACGGGAATTTGTTTCGTTTGCTGTTAGGGGAACGTTCGGGGAGCTCCGCGGCATTTCGGGCCGCACTTCGCGCTGAAATGAATCGATTTATTCATGAGTTGAGTGAAGACCTTGAGCGGCAGGCTCAGGCCATGGAGCGCCCCCTTGTCGATCCGGAGCTGACGGCAGAGGCGATTGTCGCGGTCGTTTTCACGGTCGGGGCGGAGGCCCTCGATCTCTCGGAGCCGGGCCGTAAGCAACTAGCCGATCGCCTGGTCAAAGAAATTCGCATCATTCTGCGTGGTGCTGAATCTCTCGCTCGGGCTAAATAAATTCCTATCACGATGGGGGATTGTTAAGGGGGAGAGAGATTTTCTCCCCCTTAACTAAAGCAGGCGGGAAGCTGCGCTTTTTGCCTGCGTAATAGTGCCCGGGAATGGACTCGAACCATCACAGGGTTGCCCCCACATGAACCTGAATCATGCGCGTCTACCAATTCCGCCACCCGGGCGAGGCGTCGTTCGTAGCCCATCCACCGGGACGCCTGCAAGGCAAATCCGATTATAACGCAAGTTGCTTATATTATTAAATAATTTACTACCACCTCAGCGCGATTTTTAATACAATGCCCTCTTCATGTCGCCGATTATCGCCTTTTTCATCAAGCACAGACGCGTCACGCACATGTTGGTTGTTCTGGTCCTCTTCGCCGGGCTCTTTTCGATGTCTCGGGTTCAGCGCCAAAAATTTCCCTCGTTTGCGTTGGATATCCTGAAAATTTCGGTCGTTTACCCGGGGGCCAGCCCCGAGGATATCGAAGTGAATGTTGTCGACCCGATTGAAGACGAACTGATCGAGGTTGAGGACATTGATGAGATCAAAAGTATCTCGATGGAAAATTTTGCAATGATCATGATCTATATTGATCCTGATGCTGCCGATATTCAGGAGGTCAAGGCGGATGTGCGGGCGGCAATCGATCGTGTTTCAGGGCTTCCGGATAGGGCAGAGACTCCGCAAATAGAGGAATTGCGCTCATCAAGTGTGCCGACACTGGAACTTGCATTGACAGGGACAGCTCCAGAACGGGTGTTGCGGGAATTCGCGCATGACCTTGAAATTGACATCAAAAATATTTCCGGTGTGGGGAGCATCGAGAAGGTCGGATATAGAAAGCGGGAAGTCCATATCTCTGTCGACCATGATAAACTTGAAGAAATGCATGTTTCATTGAATGAAGTGATGCATGCGGTTCGGGCGCGCAACGTCCGTCAGGCAGGCGGGACATTGCAATCTTACGTCTCCGAGGCCGACATTGTGACATTTTCCGAATACGAGGATCCGCTTGATGTAGCTGATGTAATCATTCGATCGACTTTTACCGGAGAACACGTTCGTATCTCTGATATTGCTGATGTGGGAGAGACATTCGAAGATCATGAGATTATCACGCGTGCCAATGGGGATAGCGCCATATCGTTGATCATTAGGCCGCAAGAGCATGCGGATATTATCACGCTTTCAGAGAATATTATGGAGCGCGTCAGTCAGTTTCGGCGTCGGCTTCCGGCGCATATTAAAGTAGAGCCGCTTTATGATATCTCAAAATACACCGGCAGTTTGCTGAAGATCGTTTCATACAATGCCTTGATAGGGTTTTGTTTGGTTCTTTTTGTGTTGGCGTTTTTTCTTGATCTGCATACCGCATTTGGACGGCTTTTGGCCTGCCCGTTACCATTTTAGGATCATTTATCCTCTTTTTGCCTATGGGAATCACTTTAAACGTCATCAGTTTGTCTGCTCTGATTCTTGTCTTAGGGATCATGGTCGATGACGCTATTATCATTGCTGAAAATGTCCACCGTTATAAGGAGAAGGGGATGGCGCCCGTGGCTGCGACGGTGGAAGGAGTTAGCAATGTCTTGGCGCCTATTGCTGCATCAACTCTGACAACGATGTTTGCGTTTATGCCCATGCTGTTTATAGGTGGCATTTCCGGCAAACTTCTTTGGACCGTTCCTGTCGTTGTTATCATTGTTATATTGGCTTCTTTAGTAGAATCGAGCTTGTTGCTGCCCTGCCATATTGCCTATACCGACGTTTCAAAGATAAATCCTTTGAGAACCCGTTGGTTGAGGCCGATCATTTGTCTTTATCGCTGGATTATTCGGCTATGCCTTCGCTTTAGGAAGAGCGTATTATTCCTGTTGATCGCTTTTTCCTTATGCGTCTTCTGGCAAGCGAAAGAAAAATTACAGACGGTTCTGTTTCCCCAAGAAGATCCAAATATATTCTTTATTGTCATTGAAACGCCTCGAAATACACCGTTGGAAACAACATCTCGCAAAATCGTCGAAATAGAAAAAATTGTTGATGAAGTCGTTCCGGCACGGGCGAGGCAAAGTGTTGTCACTCGTATTGGCCATCATGATACAGATGTTTATGGTGACAGCCTAGGTCGCTATGATAATTGGGCATTGCTTAGCGTGTATCTGCACCCCTCGGAAGAACGAGATGTCCTGTCTGAAGATCTGATGGAGAAGCTTGAAAAACGCTTTGAAGGGCTAGCGGGATATGAGCGCTTGAGCGTTATTGCTCAGGATGACAGCCCGCCGGTAGGGAAGCCGATTACCGTTATTTATTCGTCATATCATGACGATACCCGCAATAAATTGGAGCAGCAAACTATCGAGTTCCTCAAGGGCCTCGATGGTGTGTTTGCCATTCAGACCAGTAATGTGGAAGGGAAAAATGAGCTGCGGTTATTGCTTGATCATGAGCAGATGGCCCGCTTTGGGATTACGGCGATGCAAGTCGCTCAGACTGTAAGGGCAGCATTTGAAGGCGAGGTTGTGACGTCTATCCGACGCGAGGGCGAAGAGATTGATTTCCGAGTTCGTTTGCAGAATCCAGCAAAATATCGTGCCGAAGGGATCCGCAGTTTGCTTATTGCAAACAATCAAGGGGATTTGGTGCAACTTGGCAGCTTTGCTCGCTTAGGCCCGGCTCGTGGTGCCGCCGCGCTACACCATTATGATGGAGACCGATCTGTGACCATTACGGCAGAAGTCGACCCGCGTAAAATTACGTCTATGCAGGCAAGCGACTTGATTCGAGACAAATTTGAGCCGCTTCTGTTGCAATATTGGGGGGTCACGATGGAAGTGACAGGGGAGGCGAAACAAACACGTGAGAATATGAAGGACTTTTTGTGGGCCATGCTCATTGCATTGGTTGCAATCTATATTCTTTTAGTTGTTGTCTTTGATTCTTATGCCCAGCCGTTTATGGTGATGTCGGTGATTCCCTATGCCGTTGTCGGGGTTCTCCTGACTCTATTGATGCATGGCCTCCCGATGAGCTTTGTTGCGACTGTTGGCTTGCTTGGTTTGTTCGGCGTGGTCGTTAATGATACGATTGTCATGACAGCTAGAATTAACGAGTTTTGTGCAATTAAAGGCAAGACGCTTGATGCCGTCGCGGAAGGGGCGGCAAGTCGTTTTCGGGCGGTGGTTCTTACGTCCGTGACGACATTTGTTGCCTTGATACCGACGGCCTACGGAATTGGCGGCAAGCTTCATTTTGTCAGGCCGATGATACTCGTTCTGGCATGGGGGATCGCATTTGCGACCATAATTTCGCTCGTGATGATTCCCACGCTTTATGCGCTATTGGAGCGGATTCGGAAGTAGCGTCTTCGTCAGGAGGATGATGCGTAGAAGGGTTGGGTTCCTGATGCATGATCCGTTTCATCGACAACGGCGACGATCTCGGGAATGGCCTCTTTAATCCTGGTTTCAATACCTTGCTTCAAGGTAACGGCAGCCATGCCACAGCCCTGACAGCCCCCACCCATAAGCAAATAGACTATATTATCCTTGACCGCGACGAGACGTGCGAAGCCACCATGGGCGGCGATGCCTGGATTGATTTCATTGACGAGGATGTCATGGACTTTTTTGACTAATGGGTCAGAAAGATCAATCTCAACCCCTTCTGCGATTGGACTGGTTGCCTTAGGCTCAATTTTGAATCCCGTCGAGAGTTCGGACTCAATGAAATCGACGGTGGCTTCATTAAGTTGGCCGGCCGAGACTTCGTCGATGAGGATCTTGACTTCACCCACATCGATGATGACATCAGACTCCTGTGCCTTGCTTAGCTCAGTAATCGAGAAGGCATAGTCATTCTTGGTCCGCAGCATGATACGTATGCCCCATTCATTGCGATCACGGTCTTTAAGGTAGAAAAGCATCTTTTCGAGGGCAATATCAGTAACATTTAAATCCATTAATAATCCTTTAGTATGGGTTCTTCGCGGAACCAATTATGACCTGTACTCCTGAAAGTCTATGTTGTAGAGAGCCGGGTGTCAACTGGCTGATTTTCAATGTATCTGGAATAGTTATGCATTTTGCCTCTGATGAAACATATGCTCACCCACCGTACTTGCAGATCACTCTCGATCAGTTTCAATTAATTGGTCGCAGTATTGCCGGCATCGAGACGGTGCTCTGTATTCCGCAATGGAACCTTTGCTTTGATGCCGGGCGGAGTCCGGATTTTGCTTTTGCTCAAAATTATTTGGCACTGACGCATTGGCATTTGGATCATGCAGGAGGCATTGCCTATTATCTGGGGCTCCGCCATCTCAATGGCCTCGAGCCACTTAATATCATCATGCCGCGAGCCAAGATCGATCAGGCCGCCGAATATCTTCACCGTTTGAGACAGCTGAGTGAGAGCGAGCTCGATTACCAATTATGTGCGGCCGAAGAGGATTTGCCTCTTCCGCATCATAGGGTGCTGAAGGGGACTGAAAATTTTCACTGCACTCCGAGCACGGGCTATTTAGTCGAGCTGACGAAACATCATCTTAAAGAGGAATTTCAAGGGAAGTCGGCTGATGAAATTGTCTCGGCCAAGCAAAACGGTATTGCTGTTGAAGACGAAGTTTCTGAGCTGGTGTTGGCGGTTTCAGGCGACAGTAAGGGAGAGTTTCTGGAGACGGAAGCCGTTAAGGCCAAGCATCTGATTATGGAGTGCTCTTTTTTTGGAGATACGAGCAATTATGAAAAAATTCGTGCCTATGGGCACACGCATATTGCTGATTGGAAACGATATGCGGATAAAATAGCAAGCCCGCATGTCATCATGTCACATACCTCGCAACGCTATTCAAGGCAGGAGATTGAAGCGTCTTGTCGTAAATATCTTCCCAAAGACTTGCAGGATCGCCTGATTGTCCTTAGGTGATTGCGTCTAGATCGTCCATAAGTTCTGCCGACGCAGGGCGTCGACCGCTTCAGTCAGACCGCTGACGCTGAGTGGAAACATTTTAAATATCTTGCCGATTTCATCAATCGTGGGGTGGTGCCAATAATGTTCCGGTTCGGGATTGAGCCAGACTGAGAGTGGATAATGCTGATGGAGGCGTTTGAGCCATTCAATGCCCGGAGTATCCTCATGAGACCAATAGTCGATGTTGCCGCCGGCAAAGAAGAGTTCGTAGGGATTCATGCAGGCGTCCCCAACGATGATCACGTAATGTGTTTTGCGGTAGCGGCGAAATAACTCATCAACGGAAATGGCGTTACGCCGATATATGTCGGTATAGACCGAAGAATAAATGCAGTTATGGAAATAGTAGGAGTGAAAGGCTTTAAAATGGTTGGATGCATGGGCTGCGGAAAATAGAGCTTCGGCCATATGGGCATACATATCCATGCTACCGCCGGCATCCATCAGAAGAAGTAGCTCTGTTTGGTTCTTGCGAGGTGGGGCAAAGACGAGCTCGATGTCGCCGGCATTACGGCAGGTCTTGTCGATGGTGGCCTCCATTTGCAGTTCT
This sequence comes from bacterium, assembly GCA_965216315.1. Taxonomy (GTDB): domain Bacteria; phylum UBA10199; class UBA10199; order 2-02-FULL-50-16; family JAJFLM01; genus CBDCFN01. The sequence goes on from CBDCFN010000016.1 coordinate 870,348, forward strand.
TCCGGAAGGCCGATACGATCGAGCTTGCGCAACCGTTTGAGAGCCACCTTTAACTGCCGTGTATCGAGGATGCGATCATTGCGGTAGTTTTTAAAACGCCTTTCTTCAGCTACTTGGACGGCGGAACGCCCGCCACCAGGCCCTCCAATGCGGATTCCGGAAGGGTGGGCCCCTGAATGTCCAAAAGGTGACGTTCCTCCCGTGCCAATCCAATGGTTGCCGCCATGGTGTTCTTCCAGCTGCTCTTTAAGCCGCTCGAGAAAACGGCGGCGCAATTCTTCCAGGTCTAGCTTTTCCAGACCGGGAGGTAATTGCGGACGCTGAGCCGGGTCGACCATGCGATTGAGCCAATCTAACAACTCTTCCTTGATGTTAATGGATTCTTCGCCCTTGAAGCAGACGAGAAAAGCCTGGTCGAAGGCATCGTAGAGCGCTTCCGACTTCACGAGGATAGCGCGCGCTAAGTAATAAAACCGGGTAAGCGAGGATGCGGCCAAGTCCTGGCTCAGGGCCTCCATAAGAGTGACCCATTCTTGGGTGCCGACGGGAATCTTATGGGCGCGGAGGGTATATAAGAAGGGGATAAACATTTATAGTTACTCGAACCACCCGGCGTCCAATCGTTATGATACATTCGGTAAGTCTTGTTCATTTTTAAGTAAGCAGCCGAGCAAAGGGGTGTCCGCGATGCCCTTGGCATCGACTCCCATGGCAATGAGGGCATGGAGCCAGTCAATGAGTTCCGACGTCGAAGGCGGTTTGCGTAGCTTATTCCAGCTGCGGATTTGATAAAATTTTTCCACGGCGGCTGCCATCAGTTTTTTGTCAATGTCAGGAAAGTGAACCTTGATGATACGACCCATCAGCTCCATGTCAGGGAATTCAATAAAATGAAAGACGCAGCGACGCAGAAAGGCGTCGGGTAATTCTTTTTCCGAATTAGAAGTAATAACGACCATCGGCCGCTGTTTGGCTTCAATGTGGGTATCCGTCTCCGGAATATGAAAGCGCATTTCATCGAGTTCCGCGAGGAGGTCGTTCGGGAACTCGAGATCCGCTTTATCAATTTCATCGATGAGGAGGACGACCGGTTCATCCGCGACAAACGCCTCACCGAGCTTTCCGAGTTTTATGTAATGTTTGATGTCCGCGACATCCCCGTCGCCAAAGCGGCTGTCATTGAGACGCTGGACGGTATCGTAGATATAGAGCCCATCAATCGCCTTGGTCGTCGACTTGATGTTCCAGCGGATCAGCGGGCGGCCGACGGCCTCTGCAATCGAGGCGGCCAACAGTGTTTTTCCGGTCCCCGGTTCGCCTTTGAGGAGCAGGGGACGCTCAATGGCCAGTGAGACGTTGACGACCTCCTGGAGGGCGTCCGAGGCGACGTAATTATTGGTTCCGGTGTAAATATCTTTTGCCATGGGGGATTAGACTTAGCGAATTATGGGCGCTGGATCAAGTTGCATGGGGACACAACTTTTAAACGCCGGCGCCGATAGGTTGGCATGCCCTATATGGCCCATATTCCCCTCATGCAGGGTCTCAGCATCAGTTACGTCGAGGCATTGATGTTTCAGCGTCAAGCCTATACGGCGGCGGCGCAGGCTAAACTGGGGCCTTTTCTGACGGCCGCCGGCAGTACGCTGGAGCGATTCCAGCGTGATGTCATTCAGGCTCCGGGGGCTATTTTGATGAAAAAAAGCGATTTGGAGGCGATGACGGCGTTTACGGTTATGACCGCAACACCAGCTGATTTATATGCTTGGAGTGATAGTCTCGGTTGTGACTGGCTGGCGCAGATTCATTTGAATGCGAGTTTTCACTCCACGGCCCACTATGCGCGCGCCTTTAACGAACGCCATCGATCCGCTGATTTTCATATCGCTGAGCCGGAATATTTTCCGTGGATTGATTTTTCGCTACAATTATCGCCGTCAATATTGGTGGGTATCGACGCGGGCCTGCATTAAGGCCTCACTAAAAAAATAAATAATTACAATTAGTTAATGTGTTTTAAGCAACTAAACAGTCTTCAGTGCCGATATATCATTTTAGATATAATTGGGCTAGACGAGGTATATCACTAATGATATATAATTATCAATGGCAGCACACAAGAGCGAGATAGAATTTGATACATTGTTAGGGACTGCACGTTTTGTGGCGGATTTCCGTATTCCTGCCGCTGCAAGAGAAGTTATTGAAAAAAGCATCGCAAAGGCTTTTGAGGATTATATTCCCGCGAGTGAAGTGCAGAAGAAAATCAAAAAAGATATTGATTGGGTTGATACGCCCAGAGGGGCACTGGTTGTATTTATGACGGCTCAAGGATTGACTCAAAAGAAACTCGCTAAAAAAACCGGGATTAATCAACCGAATATATCTGCGATGGTTAATGGGCGCCGCCCTATTACAGTGAAGACCGCGAAGTTGTTAGGGAAGGCGTTTGGGGTGAGTCATAAGTTGTTTCTTTGAGTGCTATGATGTCTTCGTGTTGGTGAAGTATATGTATTTTGAGAATATTTTATTGAATATATGCTTAGATTGTCATGAAGAAATCTCACGAAATAAATTTAGAAATATACCAAGTTACTGAAGAAACTCTTTTGTATGATTATTTTTGCTTGTCCTCTCAAGTAAATGCAATGTCAGCTGAGGCAAACTACGAGAAATACCAAAAAACAAAAGATGGCTTTGAAAGGCTAAGTATTTTCCTTGCACAGAATGCACTCTTTGTTAATAGCTTGGAAGACACGGCTAGATTTTTGAATGCTATAAGTCTCAGTAAGGATTCTCAATCGTCTCTTTTTTCTCATCTTGCTGATAGAAGTAACTCATGTGGTTGGTTTGATAAGGTATTAGATCATGCCACTGATCTTTCTAAGTTTCTAATATGGCTTGGGTTAGATCTGAAGCTTTTGGCTGATAGCACGGAGAAGCAATTTAAAGTATCTCGTGACGAATGCCTAAGTAGCCTTGACGAACACTTCAATGCTTTAATGAATAGTATAAAAATGTGCCATACATATAAGATGCAACGGCAGGCTAGTTATAATAAGACGAAGCATGGTAAATCGGTATTCAGTAATCACCCTTTGTTTTTGAACAATCCAGATCAGATTGTGAAAGGTAGTGGGCCATATTTTGTCGTCGAAGCGAATAGCAACGGCGGATCTATGTGTCTCAGTGGATTTGGTATTCCATATACGGAAAATGATTTTAAAAAATTTACGTCAAATATTTTTATTATGTCTGAAGTAATACGTGACCTAATCGTTTTGTATGCACTGCAACACTATCCAAAATTGGTTGAGAAACTACAGGGCCTTGAGAAAGACCAATCAAAGTTTAGAAGACGTTTTCCTGATTTATTTGATTAATGATATGCGATCTACTTAATCATTAGTAAAAAATCATATCAAAAATGACACATCTTGCGACTGGTATGGCATTCGGCGCTGCCTTCGGAGCGTTCCCAGTTTTTGCTCTTTGGCTTGGCGCCCGGTTGCGGGCGTGAGATGACGACCGGGATGTATTTGCTGGTCCGGTAGCGGCAGACGACTTTGTCGGTTTCGATGACCGCGGATTTCCAGTAGGCCCCGCGGGAGTAGGAATTGTCTTCGACTTTCCATCCTTCCGGAGGATACTTTTTAAGCAAAGGACAGACCTCGGCCCAAAGTATAGAAGCTGGAAGTAATAGCATCCCCAGGGTCGCTATACGGATGAGTATTTTTGTTTGTCTCCGTTTCATGCGCCCTGCATTACGGAATAAAATTGCGAAGGTCAAGGTCAGGATGTATAAGAGAGTCCATGGCTCGTCGAGCAACTCAATTACGCCCTATTAAAATAAAACCCAAGCCGATCAAGACGGCCGATGGCTCCTGTGAGATTTCCTTTGGTGATACGCGGGTGATTTGCACCGCCATGTGGGAAGAGGGGGTGCCTCCTTGGAAGCAAGGGCATGGGAGTGGTTGGGTGACGGCTGAGTACGGGATGCTGCCGGGCTCCTCCCCGCAGCGGATCAAGCGCAAACATTCCAGTCGTGCGACCGAAATTCAACGTCTCATCGGACGCTCTTTGCGGGCGGTAACGGATTTGGAGGCGCTGGGTGAGAATATGATCAATGTCGATTGCGATGTTATTCAGGCGGATGGTGGCACGCGCACGGCGGCGATTACGGGCGGCTTTGTTGCGATGGTCTATGCCATGGTGAAGGCGAAGAAAAATAAGATTATTTCGGAGATTCCCGTTAAAGATTATGTTGCGGCGGTATCGGTTGGGATTATCAATAATCGACTTTGCCTGGACTTGGATTACGAGCTCGATTCGCGTGCCGATGTGGATATGAATGTCGTGATGACCGGATCCGGCAAGCTCATTGAAGTGCAGGGAACGGCGGAAGGCGATCCATTCAGCCGGCGGGAGCTTAATGATTTGGTTACGCTGGCGGCCAAAGGAATTCGCAAACTAATGGACGGTCAGAAAAAGTTGATTGGTAAGTACATCGACTAGGCGGGTTGCATGCGGTTCCTCGCTAAATGAACTGCAAGAATGAGCATTTGAATCCCAAATATTGTCCCTAGAAAGATCGTTCCGCCCTCGCTGAACCCATAGCTGTGGAGGCCAGCGGCGAGAATGTAATTGACGCCAAACCAGGCCATCAAAATCCCTAAAAAGCTCAGCGCGACGAGCGGAATGAAACGTCGGAATGGGATCCAGCCCGAGAAGCGCCCATGGAGAATGGCGACGTACATTAAGAGGGCGATGAGTGACCAGGTTTCTTTGGGGTCCCAGCCCCAGAAGCGTCCCCAACTGTAGTCCGCCCAGATTCCTCCGAGGATGATGCCGGCGGCTAACAAGATGACACCGACTTTGAGGCAGACATAGCAAAGGTTGCTGATGCGCCGGGTAAAAACTTGCGGTACGTCGCCAAAACTCGAGCGGATAAGATAATAGTTGGCCATGAACCAGCTCAATGCAAAGACTGCGTAGCTGATCGTAATCGTTGTAACATGCGTTGAAAGCCAAAAATTATCGCGCAGGACGGGGACGAGAGGTTTGATTTTAGGGTCGAGCATGCCATGGGCAAAGGTCATCATAAACAGACAGCTCAAATTAAGTCCGAGCCCGACCAAGACAAAGATTTTTTCGCGGCGCCAATAGGCGAGAATTGTTGCAATCAGGAGGCCGCCGACGCCGACCCACATTACGGTTTCGTACATATTCGTGACAGGTGCACGCTGGGAGATCATGACGCGATAAACGATGGCCACTATTTCAATGATGAACGTGATGGCGAGTCCGGTGATGACAGCCGGGTGATTGATGCGTCGGCACGCGGCTGTTACGATGAGTGTCAAGAGCGCTGCTAAGATCGCCCAATGAAATAAGCGAAGTCGCTCATAAGTCAATTCAGTCAGATGAGCATTGTCAACTTTGGCGGCATAATCGGCACCCATCCTGAGAAGAATCGGGGTCATCTTTGCAACGCCGTTTTGGTTTTCCTTAGACAGTGCGGCAAGTTCTCGTAACGGAATCCAAATAACCTTGTCAGCACTGACCTGGGCCCCGTCATGAAAAAAAGGCGCTTTCCAGTTATTGCCGTTGATGATGTCGTGGTAGAGCCGCGTTTTTTGAATGACTGCGCCAATATCCTTAGCGAATGGTGATTTGTCTTTTTTCTCCGTCTTGAGAATAGAAAGCTGCGCTTCGAGTTCAGGGATCTTGGCGGTGATGTCAGTGTAGGTAATCTGATTGCTGTCGATCTTGAGCAAGGCTTGGGTCTTGATATGATCCACGCGGATGGGCAGCGCGGGGGCTTTCTGCTGCGCCGGATCGAGGGAGCTTAAACTAAGTCGGCAATACAACTCCATCGCCGATTGGCCCTCCCATTTTGATTTGCCGTAGATAAATTTAATGGTTTCCTTCGCATGAACCTCGAGGGGTTTAACGCGCCCGCCTGCCAGAATAGGCAGGGCCTCCAGCTCTTTGGGGCAATCTTCCGCGGCAAGTGCCGGGGTGGCACAAAAAACTACCGTGATGAAGAGGACGGTTTTAATGAGCAATTTGTGGGTCACGCTTCGCTTCTCCTTCGTTTGGCGCGAATCCTGTGATGAATAAGGATACCGCCAATCAATAATATGCAACCTAAGTATTTGATCGGTCGCCCGGGATCTCTATTGACAGACAGCACCGAGGCATATGATTTGCCGTCGCCTAAGGCAAAATAAGAGGCTTGATACAGGGTAAAGCCCCCTTTTTTAAGGGGATTATTCATATAGATATGGGCCTGAGTCGTTTCACTGGCGTCACTGACTTTGACGAAACTTTCGTAGCTAGCGGCATCCATCGTGCCTGGATTGGTGGCCATTTTGAATTCTTCGAGTTCAATCTGAAAGGGAAGTTGATGGACCCGGTCACCCAACATAATTTGGAAGCTGTCACCGTTTGCCGCCTCAAATGTCTTTGGGCTCTGGTTGTCGACCCAAAAAGAGTGACTCGTCGCTTGGCTTTCACGATCCGTAATCTTGATGAGAGCAGCGCGATGTCGCTGCGCTTGGCTGCCATCCGGGGGCTCATAAGACCACTCCAGATAAGGGAGCTTGTTGTCGATAATGCGCGTCAGTGTCATTTCCAGTCCCATCCAGGGGAGGCTGTAACCCCTGAAGAGCTCCTCGTCTTCGAATGTCCACTGGGTTCCTTTGCCATAAGCCAGCCGCTTATCTCGAAAAAATACAATGTTCGGTGATTGACGCCAGGTCTCCAACGGAACGAGATTCATGTCAGAATCTTCGTCAATGCGAATTTCTTCAGTGATGGGTTGGGCAATCATCTGCGGAAAGAAATTGTATGTTGTTCCGTCGCGCGTTATCACGACTTTTTGATAAGGTTCCTCTTGCTCGGTTTTAAATTGCAGGCCTTGCTGCTTAATTCCTTGTAATGAGATTGCCGGGAGCACGAGGCAGCGTTGGTTATCCTGGTAGAGATACTGGGCCTGAGTGTCTTTGATAGCGCGGGCAAAGCACTGACTATCAATTCTCATCAAGAGGGTGATGCTCAAAGGCCCTAACTTTTTCTTGTCATCGCCGCGATTGTGATTGGAGACCTCAATTTTCTGCTGCATATTGGCGCCGGCGAGTTTGGCCCAGATAAGACGTTTGGCCGGCTTGCCCGCGGGGTTGTCTCGCCAGAGCTGTCGGCCGGTTGCAAACGGGATATAGCGTTCGATGGAGATGTCGTAGTTGGCAAGGTTGATGTATGGGGTGTCCCCAAGTTCAATCTCTTTTGTCGCACGTGGTAGATCTGAGGCGTAGCGCAATGATGATTGTTTGGCATTGTCAAAGTAGTGGACGTAGATTCGAGGCTCATTGATGAGGACATTGCCATTTGCCTTGCCCGGCATGAGTTCGAGCGAACCGTCGATCCCGAAGAGGGCGGTCACGGCGCTACCAATCAGTATGGTGAGAAGCCCCGCGTGAATAATATAAAAGCCGGTCAAGCGCACTCGATAGGGGAGGCGAACGAGGGCCGCAAACAGGATATTTAAAAAGAGGAAAATTTCTGTAATGATGAAAGGCGTAGAAAGGTAGACGGCGTCCTTAGCAAATGCCGCCCCATATCGAGATTCGGTGATGGTCCCCCAGATCATCAGAACCATCAGCGACAAAATCACGCAGACCGCCAGTTTGAGCGAGGCGAGAAATTTAACGACTTCATTTTTACAGAATTTCTTCCACATTTCTTTATTTTTCCACGGGTTCCCGATCGCGCCAATGATCTCATTACATTGGTGCTCATGACGAATATCATATCTGTCAGAGATATCAATCATGGCTGTAAGACCCTTATTTAAGGTATATAGATGGGATCTATAGGCGCAATTTATTTAATCTTTTTGAGGAGGCATCATGAAGCCGGTTAAATTTAAGAGCCCTTTTCTACTTGGTCTCGTTGCAGCGGTAGTGATTCCGCTGATGGCGGCGCATGCGGGCAGTCTCCCCACTGAACTCAGCGCCGAGAGCAAGAAATGCGCAACCTGTCACCAGCAAGAAAATGATTCCATCTACCAACAGTGGGGCGAGTCAAAGCACTATCGGGCGAATGTTGGTTGTTTTGAGTGTCACGAGGCTCAAGCGGGAGATAAGGATGCCTTTAGTCATTATGGGCAGACAATCGCGACGATTGTTTCTCCTCAGGACTGCGCGAGTTGCCATGAAAAAGAAGTGAAGGAATTTACTGAAAGTCATCATGCTAAGGCCGGGCGGATTATGGGCTCATTGGATAATCTCCTCGCCGAAGTCGTTGAAGGGAATACCGGTATGAAGACAGCGGCCTTTCCCCATGGGATCTCCGCGGCGGCGGTCAATGGCTGCTGGCAGTGTCATGGTTCTGAAATCAAAGTTCTCAAGGGCGGAAAACTGGATCCTGCGACCTGGCCCAACTCGGGAATGGGGCGGATCAACCCGGATGGGTCCGAAGGTTCCTGTTCGGCCTGTCATTCACGCCACAGTTTTTCAGTCGCTCAGGCCCGCAATCCTGAAAATTGCGGTAAATGCCATATGGGCCCCGATCACCCACAACTTGAGATCTATAATGAATCAAAACACGGTATTGCCTACCAGGCGCACAAAGCCGATTTAAAGATGGATAGCGCTAAATGGGTTGTCGGCGAGGACTATAGCGCCGCCCCAACTTGCGCGACCTGTCATATGTCGGCGACCAAAAACCAGCCGGTCACTCATGATGTCGGACTCAGGTTGTCGTGGAATAATCGGCCTCCTAAGTCGGTTCGACCCGAAGTCTCCGATGCTAAACTGGGGCTCAAGACAGCGAGCATCCCGTGGACGAAACGACGTGCCAACATGAAGGACGTTTGTACTTCATGTCACAATAAGGATTTTACGGATAATTTTTACTTTCAGTATGATGAGCTTATCAAGCTGTACAATGATAAGTTTGCAGACCCCGGGTTGAAGCTGATGGCTGCGGCCAAGCCCTTAATGAACAAGCCAAAATTTGCGAGTGACATTGATTTTATCTGGTTCGAGATCTGGCATCATGAAGGGCGCCGTGCTCGTCATGGCGCCTCGATGATGGGGCCTGACTATACGCATTGGCACGGAACCTATGAAATTGCGAAGCATTTTTATGTAAAACTGATTCCAGCGTTAGAAGAGCTTGCGAAGGATAATCTCAGTTCCAAGGATGCAACCACAGTTGCTGCCGCGAAGAAGTTGCAGGCAACGATCAGCGAGGTGCTCAACTCGGATGATCATAAGTGGTATTTGGACAAGGAAGATCCCAAGGTCAAGGCGGCCCGCAAGAAACGTCAGACTGAATTTAAGAAGCGCTACGGGAAGTAATTAAACGAGGTGATAGATGAGATTAGTAATGATATCGGGAGCTGTTTTACTGCTCATCCCGTTCATGTTGGCCTGTTCCGGTGAAGCCGGTTCGCATGGTTTTTCCTCTTCCAAGTATGCGGTCAATACGTCGACCTTGCCGGCAGAACTGACTGACGAATCGCAAGCCTGCATTTCCTGCCATATGAAGGAAAACCCAAGCATCTACCAGCAATGGGGTGGTTCCAAGCACTACCGTGCCAATGTCGGCTGTTATGAGTGTCATCGCGCCAATAGCTCGGATCCTGATGCCTTTGATCATTATGGGATGAGTATCTCCATTCTCGTGTCTCCTCAGGATTGTGCGCAATGTCATGCCAAGGAAGTCAAAGAATTTACATCGAGTCATCACGCCAAAGCGGGCCGCATTATGGGCTCACTCGACAACCTTCTCGCTGAAGTCGTTGAAGGGAATAATAAAATGGTGACGGAGGGGTTCCCGGACGGGATCTCGGCAGCTGCGGTTAACGGCTGTTGGCAGTGTCACGGGTCTGAGATCAAGGTGCTCAAGAATGGCAAATTGGATCCGGCGACCTGGCCGAATTCCGGTATGGGGCGGATTAACCCGGATGGCTCGGAAGGATCTTGTTCCGCTTGTCACTCACGGCATGAATTTTCCGTTGCACAGGCGCGCGGCCCTGAGAATTGCGGTAAGTGTCATATGGGTCCGGATCATCCGCAGATAGAGGCCTTTAATGAGTCAAAACACGGCATCGCTTTTTATGCCCACCGCGATAAGATGAACTTAGATAATCCGAAATGGATTGTCGGCCAAGATTATACTGCGGCACCGACTTGTGCGACCTGTCATATGTCGGCGACCAAAGATCTGCCGGTGACCCATGATGTCGGACTTCGCATCTCTTGGAACAATCGACCGCCAAAATCAGTTCGACCTGAGTTGTCGGACGCCAAGCTGGGGCTTCCAACCGCCAAGGTAAAATGGACAGAGCGTCGTGATAATATGAAGAAAGTTTGTGTATCCTGCCACAATCAACAATTCACTGATAATTTTTATGTTCAATACGATGCCTTGATCGATCTTTATAATACTAAGTTTGCGGATCCGGGTCTCAAGTTGATGAAGGCGGCCAAGCCGCTGCTTAAGCCCGTCAAATTCAGTAATGAGTTAGACTTTATCTGGTTTGAATTATGGCATCATGAAGGGCGGCGAGCCCGTCATGGTGCTTCAATGATGGCGCCCGATATTACGCACTGGCACGGGACCTACGAGATCGCGAAACATTTCTATGAGAAGTTTATTCCTAAGCTGCAGAAGTTGGCTAAGAAGAATCTCGATAATAAAGATGCCGGCAAGGCAAAGGCCGCCAAAGAACTCAAAGAACTCATTGTCACGGTACTCAACTCAGATGATCATAAATGGTTTATTGGGCAGGAGAGTCCGGAGGCAAAGAGAAAAAGAGAGCAGCGGCGAGAAGAATTTAAGAAACGGTATAAGTAGATCTTATGTTTAGACTACGTGTTGCTACGGTATTTTTTGTAGGATTTGTGCTGGCAGGTTTGTTGCTATTAATTTCATCTCAAACGCGCGCGATCGAGCTGGATCCTAATGTTGAGATTGATGTAAGGGGGATGCGTCTGGAGATGTTCCCTTGTTCTAAATGTCATAATCTAATCGGAAAAAGTGAAGGGCGTAAAGAAGCGGCGCATCGCAATGTCCATGTCCGTCACGGGGAGATCAATAAAAATTGTCTCAATTGTCACAATGGCGATAATATGGATACCTTGCATTTACTGAATTCAAAGAATGCCCTGCCATTCGAGAAGTCTTATCAAATTTGTGGGCAGTGCCATGGCAATATCTTGAATGAGTGGAATCTTGGAATTCATGGTCAGCAGACGGGGAGTTGGAACGGCAAAAAACTGCGGCAAACCTGCTCGGCATGCCACAATCCGCACCAACCAAAATTTAAGGACATGAAGCCTCTTCCGGCGCCGCAACATCCGCATGAGAGGAGGGCAAGACGTTGATACAGTGGACTCGAACCGATAAACGCGTGAGCGCCAAACTTAAGAAGCAGCTGCGGTCGCGAGTCAGTCGTCGCAATGTTCTCAAAGGATTATTTCTGGGAGCGGCGGCCGCGATGGTGACACCGGCAAAGACGGCCAAAGCTTTTTCTTGGGGCGAATTTTTTCAGCGTCATTATAAAGAGCTAAGCCCGGAAGATAAGAAGAAGGTATTTGCGCGCATCGAAACGGAAACAAAAGAGCGCTATGGTGTCAATGTAGAGATCACTGATCCGCCTGCTATGGATGGTGTCGAGTTTGTTTATTGTCTTAATCTGTCCAAGTGTAATGGCAATAGAAAGTGCGTTGAGGCCTGCGTCAAAGAGAATAATCAATCGCGCGACCCGCAGATCCAATATATCAAGGTCCTTGAGATGCCGAAGGGTTCCATGAACTTAGAAGCAGGGGACCAATACTATGAACATGATAAGGTTCCTCAGCAGGACAAGTATTATCTGCCGGTTCAGTGCCAGCAATGTCGTAATCCTCCCTGCACGAAGGTGTGCCCGGTTGAAGCGACCTGGCAGGAAAAAGACGGAATTGTGGTTATTGATTATAACTGGTGCATTGGTTGTCGTTATTGTGAGGCGGCCTGTCCCTATGAGGCGCGACGCTTTAATTTTACGACGCCGACAATTGCGCCATCGGAGATCAATCCTAAGCAAGGCTATCTATCGAATCGCGTCCGCCCCAAAGGGGTCGTGGAGAAATGTACGTTTTGCTTGCAAAGAACCCGGAAGGGCCAGTATCCGGCCTGTTTGGAGGCGTGTCCCACGGGTGCGCGCAAGTTCGGTAATATCCTCGATCCCAAGAGTGAGGTGAGGGCGATCCTCGAGAACAAGCGCGTCTTTGTCTTGAAAGAAGACTTGGGAACGATGCCGCGCTTTTATTACTTTTTTGATTAGGAAGAGCTGTGATTAAATATTTACACTTTTGTAAAGCGATGACCCTTGAGGTCCTGAGAGGATCAAAGCGCTACTATGCATGGATGGGATTTCTCGCGGTGATCATCCTTATCGGGGTCGTGGGCTATATTCATCAGTTAAATGAGGGGCTTATTGTCACGAATATGACGGACCAGGTGTCATGGGGCGCCTATATTGCGAATTTTACCTATATCGTCGGGCTTGCTGCAGCCTCGGTCATGCTAGTAATCCCGGCCTATTTTTATAAAATTAAAGAACTGATCCATATCACTTTTGTCGGTAAGTTGTTTGCGGTGGCTTCGATCATTATGTGCCTCTTGTTTGTTGTCGTTGATATGGGGCGCCCGGATCGTTTTTGGCACATTATGCCCTTTGTCGGCCGCATGAATTTTCCATATTCTATCCTTGCCTGGGACGTCATTGTATTGTCGGGTTATCTGTTGCTCAATCTGCATATTCCCGGGTATCTTTTATATAAGAAATATATTGGTCACCCCCCAACCGACAATTACTATAAACCCTTTGTTTATATTGCCGTCTTCTGGGCAATCAGCATTCACACCGTGACCGCCTTCTTATACGCCGGCCTGGGCGGACGGCCTTTTTGGAATTCTGCAATTGTGGCGCCCCGTTTTATTGCATCTGCCTTTGCGGTCGGGCCGTGTTTTCTGCTGATCGCGTTGCAGTTTATCAGACGATACACCCATCTTAAGGTGGAGAATTACATCTACACCGTGCTTAAACGGATTATTGCGGTTGCGATGATTATCAATCTCTTTTTGCTTGGTTCGGAGGTCTTTAAGGAGTTTTATACGCAGTCGGCCCATACCGCAGCGGCGAAATATCTCTTTTTTGGGTTGCATGGGCACAACATGCTGGTTCCCTACATCTGGATTGCGGTGGTTTTTAATGTCATCGCGACAATCATTTTTGCCAGTCGCAAACTGAGCCGCAAAATGAGACTCGTCAATGTCGCTTGCATTATGGCGATTGTGGGCATCTGGATTGAAAAGGGGATGGGTTTATTGGTTCCGGGCTTCATTCCCTCTCCGTTGGGCGATATTGTTGAGTACACCCCATCAATAACGGAGATTTCGGTGTGTGCCGGGATTTGGGCACTGGGGTTCTTCCTCTTTACGCTCTTCCTTAAGGCAGCGATCCCTATAGAAACGGGTGAGCTGCGGCTACATAAAAAAACGGCAACCCGGTGAAGGGTTGCCGTTTTTTATCTCTACGTTAAAGCGCGCTTAGAAGGAGAGGTTCGTCTGTAGGTAACCCCACAGCGGAACTTTCGAGCCCACGTTGGATTTGATAAATCCAGCGGGGATGAAGGCGCCAGCCCCGAATTGAAAGGCCAAGATATCGAGCGGTTTATAACGAAGCGTAAGATCCGCTTCGACGCCCGCAAAACGCGAGCCCGAAGGCCCTGCGGCACCGATCGGAGTCACGCCGTTGAGCCGGAAGAGTCCCGCTGACGTCTTGGTCCGCATCATCATGTGCGTATCCAACTTGACCAGCCATTTTTCGCCTGGTTTCGCTGAAAGGTGGAGAACACCGCCCATGATGTTCCGGCGCCCGAAAAGGTCGATAAAGCCGAGCCATTTGTGGGCCGTCGGAAAGAGTTGGTTGTAATTGAGTGAGGTGACAAAGAACTCCAGGCCGACCCGGAAGTTGTACCAGTCTTCCCAGGTGTATCCGCCCTCGACATCAAATTGCCAGTCGCGTTGATTGGCTCCAGCCAGTTTGCCGAACTGCCCGGTTCCTTCAAAACGATAGTCCCAGTTGTTGGGTTTCGATTTGATGCGGAGCCCCCCGGTCACGTAGTTGTGGGGTCGAGGCGATGCCGTCTGATCGAGGCGATATAAGGCATACAGATCTAAGGCTTGAAAGAAGCGTCCCAAATCCAACGATGAATAGACACCGCCGAAATGGGCGTCTCCGAAGGAGCCGGTTGCGACACCGCGGCCAAACCCTGCTTCGACGTCATTGAGCAAGGACCAAAATAAGTCGACCCAGCCACTGTCGTGTTTGAAGTTTAGTTTGAGGGCATCAAAACTGCGGCCGACGTTGCTCCAGCCGACGTTGCCGATGACAAGATGATCCCCATAGATGAGTTCTTGTCGTCCTAGTTTGAAAGTGAACCAGTCAGAGGGGCTATAAGCGAGCCAACCCTGGTGGACACCGAGTGCCGGATCGTTGAGGACCGTCCCGCTCGTTGCCGCCGCGCCGGTCGCATTGGCGGCCGAATTGACTGTCGACAAGCTTGCAGTTGTCTCTCCCCAGCCGGCGGTGAATTGAGGCTGAAAGAAGAGGACAATTTGCTCATGGGGGATGAAAGTAATGTCCGGGCGAATTCTCGTTAGAACAAAATCTCGGCGATCGGATGCCGAGGTAAAATCCGTATTTTGGAAATGTTCGTAACGGAAGCGTGCTTGCCCGCCGAACTTAAGTTTACCGTCAAGTAGCTCAAATTTCTCAGCCTGTGCGGTCGCCGGAAAGATAAAACCGACCGAGCACAGTGCGACGAGGAAGAGCTTCCAATAGTGCTGTTTCATGGCAGAGCCTCCTTATGATTGTGGGCTTATACAATTCCATATAGCCAGACATGAAAATGATGCTTATCAAGGCCCCATATGATCTTGAATAGGCCGATTATCATAGGATTTTGCGTTTGAGGACGCGGCCAATGAGGCGGGCGCGATCACGCCAGGGAAACCGGAGGAAATTCGTCTTGATGACGCCACGTGAGAAATAAGTCGGTGCGGAGTAGTCGATACGTACATTCACCAGGACGGGTTTTCCCTGTTGACTGAGCCGTCTTGCGGCGGCGAGCCGATCAGCGATATCGCCGTCCGTTTCAATTTCGAGGTATTCGAGATGGAGTGCGGCACTGAAGGCCTTGAAATCGAGGCTGGGTAGACTGGTACAGGTCTCGCGATTCAGCGAAGCTTTTTGAAATTGGGCGATTTGCGATAATTTCCCATCATTGAGAACGCAGATGACGGGGCCGATTCCATAGGTGGCGGCGGTCAGCAGCTCAAGTCCCGTCATCAAGAAGGCGCCATCACCGGCGAGGGCGACGACGGGGCGATCGGGGCTGGCTAATTTTGCACCGATGGCGGCGGGCACACTGTAACCCATGCAGGAATAATCCGTTGGGGCCAGAAACGAGCGTGCTCGGGTTAAACGAAGCAGCTCCATGGCGAGAAATGTGCCGTTACCACTGTCAGCGACATAGAGACTCTCGGGGCCAAATTCTTTGTCCAGAGCGTCGAGTAATTTGACTGGAGACACGCGCCGATTGTGGCTGGTTGCCCCTGCTTGTTCGTTTTTAACCGCTTCATGGGCTGCGCGTAAGGTCTTTAATCGGTTTTCGTTGCGTGGTTTGGCTTTAAGTTCCGTAGTGGTGAGTAGGGACGATAATGCTTCCGTGGCTTCACTCGTCCATGTGACTTCGGCCGGATAGTTCTTGTTAAAGACCTCCGGGTTGATGTCGATATGAAGCAGTCGTGATGGTGGTTTGAAACCGTAGCTGGCGGTCGCTACCTCGCCAAAGCGACAACCAATAGCCAAGAGGCAATCAAAATTTTTCTCGAGCTGGCGGATTGGCGTTGGAGCGGCGGCTCCCATCGTATTCCAGGCCCAGCGTGGATGATCCTCGGGAAAAACACCTTTGGCGGAGATGGTCGTAAAAACGATCGCGTCAAGGCGGTCCGCCAGTTCGATGAGTTGAACGCGAGCCTGCTGGGTTCCGATGCCGGCATAGATAGCGATAGATTGAGATTCGTTAAGAGCCTGAACGATGGCATGAAGGTTGTGTTCGGAAGGGCTTGTTTTATAGGTTTCGATTGTTGAATCTTCATCATATTGTAACGCTTGTTCGTCAATGCCACCGATAAATAGGTAGAGATTGGCTGGGATTTCTATCATGACGGGTCCTGCTGGCGCCAAGCGCGCGAGTGTGCAGGCTTCGCGAATCAGCCGATATAATTCCTGATGGGTATGGGCTTTAAAGACTTTTTTGCAAACCGGTGTAGCGATAGCGCATTGGTCAACGTCATGAAGTTGAAAGGCTGCACCTGTATCTTCACGAAGGCCACAGGAGAGCACGAGCATGGGGGTTTGATCGAGAAAGGCCTCGGCGATGCCGGAGAGGGCATGCGTGAGGCCGGCTCCCGGTACCAAGTTGAGGGCGGCCAGTTCCCCTGACGCGCGAGCGACGCCGTCGGCCATAAAGGAGGCGCATTGTTCATCGGTGACGAGTATGGGTTGGAGCCGGTCCGATTCGATCATCGCATCATAAAGTTCGATGTTGTGAGTTCCCGGAATTCCAAAGGTGAAGCGAACTCCTGCGTCTTCCAAGGAGCGACAGACGATTCGGGCGCCGCTCATTTTCATGTACAGCCTCCAAGGTCGCGACGGATTCCTTCGGCGACACGATCAGCCAACGCCATGACAGTCAGGTAGGGATTGACTTCGGCAGCGGCAGGAAAGAGGCTGGCATCCGCCACGTAGATATCGTTATGGCCGTGGAGCTTCCCCCAGGGATTGGTGACGGAGCTTTGTTTGTCTTCGCCCATGCGACATCCCCCCATGAGATGGCCAGCAGAAATGGAAGCTTGCCCCAATTTGAATAGCTTGCTTTGAATGAGCTTGTCCACCTCATTGGCCTGGGTGGAGCGAATAAAGAATGGATCCATCGCCGGGGTGTGGACCTCTTCGGCTCCCGCAGCAAACAAGATCCGGGCTCCGGCGCGGCAGCCTTGTGTGAGGGCCTCAATGGTTTTTTTGCTGAAGCGGTAGTTTACCTGGGGATTGCCGTTTTGATCAAAACCGATGTGGTTATGTTCCTCGGCTTCATCAATCGCGAGCAAGAGGATCATTTGGAGGCTGTCAAAGTGGTCCGTATATTCGTCGAGTTCATGACCATAGGCGGCAACGCTTTTGGCGAAGGTGAAAGGGAAGTACATGCAAGTTTCCAACAAGAAGCGGTTTGAGTCGACAAAGTCATCGCAATAATAGCTCTTGGGGTGGCCGGCCGTGTTTTTGATCGCACGCGGGTGGCGTCCAGCCAGCATAAGAGCCGGGTGACAAGTGAAGAAATGTCCCAGCGCCGGAGATAAGTCGGAGCCATAAGAGCGGTGCAGTATAGCGGGTGAATGAATGGCTCCCGCTGCAACGACAATTTTATGGGCGTGAATGCGATAAGCGCCGGGGGCTAACGGAGAGGCATCGAGTCCGTGTTCGGGCGGAACGACTTCGGCGATGACGTCGTGATCGTCGATTTTGCGAACGCGGCAGAAGGGAATGACCTCAACGCCTAGCTCTTCCGCGCGGGGAATCTGGACAACGGCTGTTCCCTGTTTCGCGTGGACGGCACACCCAAGATTGCAAGTTCCGAGTCCCTGACAGTCTCTGACATTAACCGGGAACTGTTGGGCGTTCCACTTGAGCTGTTCACAGCCTTTAACAAAGAGACGATTATTGTCGTTGATTTCATCCGGCGGAAGTAAATGTACGTTGTTTTCTTCACGGTATTTTTGAGTCCGTGGTTCCATGTCCGCGTTGTCAACGCCGGGGATGTTCCATTTTCGAAGCACGGTGTCGGGGATGCCGAGACTTGTTCCCGTGTAGACAGTGGTTGAGCCGCCGACGGCATGTGCAAGTGCCATTGTCATGTCCTGGCTCGTCGTTGGATAGGCACCCTTGTGAAAATAATACTTTTCGGCCATTTCTAATTCACGACGTGTATTGTCTTGAGGGCGAAATCGTCCTCCCCATTCGAGCAAGGCGATTCGGGTTCCCTGCTGACACAAAGGAGCGAGTTCCTTGGCGACAGTCCCGCCACCGGCTCCGGAGCCGATGATCACAATGTCGTATTGAAGGCTTTGTTCAGTCATTTTATGGGAGGGATAAGATAATGAAGGTCCGCATAGACCGAACTCTGGCCATAAACCCCTAGCTTGGCGAGAGTGCTGAGCCCCCAGAACCCCTTGCGCATCAGACCGATTGGCGAATTGTAAAATTGATGGAGCAGGGCCTCCTGTCGTGCGGGATTAAGACCCTTAAAGAGGTGGCCGGTCATGCATAATGACCAGATATCGACAATAGTGAAAAAAAGGCTTAGTTTTTTCAGTTGTTGTGGTGGCTGTGAACGGAGAATGCGGTTGATGAGCTCAAGTGATTGTTTTCGCTGAGCGGCGGTAAAGTGCCGAGCTCGCGGAACGAGGCAGGCCTGCAGTGCTTCAAAACGTCGGGCGCGCTTTCCCTGTAAAAAGGGAGGTTTTGTTGCCACGCTCGGGCCTTAGCCTGCCGGTTGTTCCGTGTCAATTCGAATGATAGCGATAGTGGCCTGTTATCGGATAGGTGAAGAGGATATCTTCTATTTGCGGGCCTTTCCCAATGTTGTGGACGATCAGTGGACGTTTGCCATCCGCAGAGTAGCGGTCGATGACGAGACCAATATGAGGAAGGTTGCCGGGAATCGTCCAGGTGACTAGGTCCCCCGGCCGGTACGTCTCAGGTTTTTGGTTTGCCAGCAATTTTTGCCCCTTGCGACTGAAGAAGACCTGGAGGTTGGGAACGCGACGATGATCGATATTGGTATCCGGTTGTCGCAGTCCCCACTTCTTCGGATAGAGGGCAAAATGAGCTTTCATGTCTTGATGGACTTCTTTCTGCAGGTCAATGCCGACAGCCCGGTAAGCGCGGACAATGACATCCGTACAGACCCCGATGTTGTCCGGGACATCGCCTCCCGGATAGGGGATTTTCCGGTAACTACCGTCATAGCGCACCTGATGCTGGGTTCGTTCCGTTGCCGCGGTGATCAACTGACGCACGAAGTCGTTTGTCGGGGCAGCCGTCACTTGCGCCCCGATGGGGGCGGCCACCGCCATTATAAAGAGGAGAATCGTCGAGACCTGATTTTTTATGAGCCAACGCATGAGAGTTGTCAGATAACATATCGAAATATATTAATATTTCAATAATATTTAGTAGTCATTATAATAGGAGGAAAGGGCAACTTTTGAGGGGGCAGACCGAAGAATTGCGTAGGAAATGAGTATTTGACCGTTTGGGGTCGCAAGGGTAGAGAGAGTCTTCAGCTGATATGATTTCAAAGCTCAAAGAACCAGTGAATGGCCTGACTCACTTGGCAGGTCTTTTCTTGGCAATCGCGGGTTTCTGCCTCTTGCTGATCGCTGCGGCAGAATACGGGACGAAGTGGCATCTGATCGCATTTGCGGTCTTCGGGACGAGTCTTATCCTCATGTACACATCGAGTTCACTCTATCATCTTCTGCCGCTCTCCGAGCGCGGGACGCGCATGCTCAAGCGGGTTGACCATATGATGATTTTTATTTTGATCGCAGGGACGTATACACCGATTTGCTTGGTTCCCTTGCGTGGCGTCTGGGGCTGGACGCTTTTCGGGGTCGTTTGGGGGATGGCTGTGCTCGGGTTTGTGATTAAGCTGTTTTGGATCCACGCCCCACGTTGGTTTTCAACCGCCATCTATTTGGCCATGGGGTGGGTTTGCGTCTTGGCAATTTATCCCATGGTTGAAAAGCTTCCCATCGGTGCGCTGGCATGGCTTGCCGCGGGTGGGCTCATTTATAGTGTGGGGGCTATCATTTACGGAACAAAGTGGCCCGATCCTTTTCCGAAGGTCTTCGGCTTTCATGAGATTTGGCATTTATTTGTTCTCGGTGGCAGTTTTTGTCATTTTTGGCTGATGTACTCATACGTGACTTATATAGGATAACAATAATGGCACAGGCACAGACGATACCCGCAGATTTTCTTGAAATGAATGACTTGATGCAGGTCTTCTTGGAACGGGTGCAGGCCGATATGGCGGCATTGAGTGAAAGTTCCGCGGAGGCCTTCCAAGGGCTTAAGGAAAACGTGCTTAAGTCGTGGGAAAAACTTCCTACAGTGATCAATGATTATAAGCGGTCGATGCAAAACATGCCGTGGGAACTGCGACAACGTCGTTTTATCAAGGGGCTTTCCAAAGATATTGAAGCCTTTGAGCAGGATGTCAGGCGTTATGTCGCTGAATTAAAGGAAGCAAAGCTAGCGGATGTCTACCGCAAAGCTCTGTACTCGCGGACACGACGCCTGGCTGAACGCATTGCTGAGTTGGAAAATCACAACCTGTTTCAAAAGTTCTTAAAGGGCGAAGTGATTCTGGCCAGTAAGAAATCCATTCAGTGGGGCCGCAAGTTTGCGCATGCGGCCTTGGGGATGGCGTTTCTCTATATTTTTATCTATTCGGGATTTCCGCAAACAGTTATCTGGTCGATAGCGGGTGCTTATTTGATTTGGTCCTTTTCGCTGGAGACGGCACGTCACATGAACCCTCGGATCAATGAGTGGGTGTGTAAGGCCTTTCGACCGATAATGCGAGAACGCGAGAAGACGCGGGTTAACTCGGCCATCTTCTACAGTATCTCGATGGCGATTGTGTATTTCGGTTTTCCGACCGAAGTGACCGTGTTGACGATGCTGTTTATTGCATTGGGCGACCCCGCCGCGGGTATTGTCGGTATCTACTGGGGGCGGAAAAAACTGACGCAGCATTCAAGTCTCGAAGGCTCCTTGGCATGCTTTGCTGTTTGCGCCCTTTCGGCCGCTATCTGTGGGGCTTTTCTTTTTGAGGTGTCACTCGGCTTTTTTCCGCTCGTTCTTTTCGCCGGGCTCTGTGGGCTCGTTGGGGCGGTCGCGGAGACCTCCTTTAAAAAATTCGATGATAATCTTGTCATGCCGCTCCTATCGGCGCCGGCCCTCTGGGTGTTGATGCAGGTTTTCGGTATTATCTAGCCGTAATCGAACTAGGTATCGAGATGACGGAAGCGCGCCGCTCTTTTCTCAAGAAATGCGGCCATGCCTTCGCGTAATTCAGGACTGCCGTAGCAGGGATAGAGCGCATCAAGGCCTCGTTCCCAGAGTTCCCAGGGGATTGATTCTTCAAGCGCGCGTCGAGAGAGACGCAACGACTGGGGGCTCTTGTCGAGGATTTCCTGACAGACTTTGGCGACCTCAGTGTCGAGGGATTCCGGTGTTGTCACTCCATTAATTAAGCCCATCGCGACTGCGTCTTCTGCCGTGTATTGGCGACACAGGTAAATGATCTCGCGTGCCCGTTTTTGGCCGACGACTTGCGGAAGGATCTGCGTCGCTCCCCAGAGCGGGACGCTGCCGACTTTCGGTCCGGTCTGGCCGAAACGAGCCGTCGTATCGGCATAAGTCAGATCACACATGAGATGGATCTCGTGGCCGCCACCGAGGCAATAACCACGGACTTTAGCGATGATCGGTTTATCAAGTTCTCTCATGGCGCGAGCAAAACGGCGGAGTACTTCAATAAAGGCCTGTCCCGATTGTTGATCGAGATCCTTCATTTCGCTGATGTCGCCCCCGACGCAGAAGGCCTTGTCTCCCGCGGCAGTGAGAACAACGACGCCGAGGCTCGAGTCTTTGGCGATGTCTTCCAGTGCCTCGCTGGCTTCAACTAAGGTCTGAGTGCGAAAGGCATTCAGTTTGTCAGGGCGGTTCAAAGTTAGGGTGGCAATGCCGTTTTGTTTATTGATGATGATATCGGTCATGCTGGTAACAAACGATCTTGGCGTCAATATGTCAATGGTTGCCTTGTGGGGCGCATTCTGGCATCTTAAGTCCTATCCATGAGCCGCTCTCTTTACTCACGGATTGTCTTGATCTGGGCTTGGGTTTTCTTGATCGTCGGTTTGCTTTTTTGTCTGATGCCGGTGCGAGTCGGGCAGACCCTGACAGGTTGGGCTCATCTGATTGGTTTGACCGGGACCATTACGGCGCCGGCCGGAACCCTTTGGCTCGTTCTCTCACTCTCCTTAATGAGTATCATTACCTATTGTTCCTTTAGGAGTGCCAAACATCCTCATTGTGTGGGGCCATATCGGGCGCTTTTGGTGGCGAAGTCGGTCAGTACGCTTGGTTTTGCGTGGCTGGCCATTACGCTGGGGCCGGCCTGGATTATTTGTGCGGTGGGAGATGGTTTTGTCGGCCTTACGCTATGGGCAAGCCATCGGTATAGCTTCCACAATCAAGGGCTCATTCGGCAAGACTTTGCGCGTCGCTACACGAGACAATCGCCTTTCTATGAAATATGGTTCGGAAAATTTAATATCGCGCCGGGGATCGCGTTTTGGTTTCGCTATACTTTACTGAATGGGGTGCGCCAAGAGGCCAGTAGCTGGGCCATACTCTTTCGTGACGGCGAGATTGAAGCCGGCAAGGATACAATGGAACTTGGACAATTATCTCCGGCCAATCGTATCGTTGTTCCTTATAGCGACGCTCCCGAACGTTTTGGAGCGCATCCCCAAGTCTTTCATTTGGGTGCCAATTATTTGGATGCATCGAATGCGCTCGGCAAGGCAGGTAATCTGACCTGGGACCTGGATTTTTTCGATCACGGCCTGAGTTTTAATCATGTTCCTAAGAGCTTGGCGTGCCTTGGACTTGCAAAAAGCACTTTGGCGAGTTGTTTCCTTGATCTCCGTTTCTCCGGCTATGTCGCCAATCAAGCGGAGGAACTCAGTTTCGAAGATGTTCCCGGAATGATTGGTCATATCTATGGCAAGCAACAGGCGCGCGAGTGGGCCTGGGCTCATTGCAATATTTTTGACGGTGGTGAAGATGTTGTCTTTGAAGGCCTGTCGGCGCGGATTCGTGTTGCGGGACGGCTGACACCACCGCTATCGTCATTTGTTCTCTTTGTAGAAGGGCAGCGTTATGCGTTTTCATCAGTGTGGAAAATTGCCTCGGCTGAATCCGAGTTTGGCGAGGGACGCTGGCGTTTTCGCGCTCAATCGGGGGGAGTCATTTTAGAAGGGGAGCTGGAGGCTCCTCCAGGGCAAGTAGCGGTCGTGACTTATACCGATACGGATGATTCGCATTTATGGTGCCACAACAGCAAACTCAGCCGCTTGCATTTGCATCTCATCGATCCGACACGCAAGATTGATCGCCATTTCGAAGCGGGGGAGACAGCGGCCTTTGAAATTGTCAATCGCCAATCCCCTAAGAGGAGTGTGGTGCTCTAATGATCAAGGCTTTTTGTGTGCGCTGGTTGCAGGCGGCAGGTCTGACCGGTGAAGAAGCCCGCCAGAGAGTTGTCTTCGCGCTTGAGCGGGTGAAGCGTTATCCCTTTCCAATGTCGTTCTTCTATCGGCTGTGTGTCTTTTTTTTGGAATATTTCGGGCCCATCTTTTCCATCGGAAAATTGAAGCGAGCGAGTAATCTGAACGCCTTTGATTTTGAAAAGTTCGAACAAAAATTTCATAATTTTCGTTTTACTTTAATTCGCGGCATTTTTATTTTGGCGCGAGCACCACTATGGGAGCAACTGGCTCCCGAACCGCAACCGGAAGCGCGTGCGCCGCATCCACTTGCCGGTAAGCTTTCCGTCCCCGCTAAGGGGGACCGCTTTGATGTCATTATTATTGGGTCCGGCGCCGGCGGGGCCCCATTGGCTTGGAAGCTCGCGCGTTCGGGCGTCAAAGTTGCCCTCATTGAATCCGGGGGCTTGGTCGTGCCGCAGACAACGGCTTATGCCCTTGAGCATTATTATCTCCATCAAACGATGACCTTTTCCATGAAGGGCGGTCTGCTTCCCGTCTTTGCCGGCGATACGATCGGGGGGACGACGTCGATTAATTCGGGGACCTGCCTGCGGCCCGATCCCGAGTGTCTCGCTGTCTGGGACAAAAAACTTGGGACATCGTTTGCCGAGGGCCTTCTCGATGCCTATTTTGACGTTATCGAAGATGTCTTGGGAATAGCGCCGCCGCCGCGGGAGATACTCGGACCATCGGCGTTTAAGTTTGAGGCGGGCTTAAAACAATTAGGTCGGAATGGCGCTTATGTATTACCTCGTAATGCTCCTGGCTGTGAAGGGTCGGGTCGTTGCTGTTTTATTTGTCCGACGGGTTCCAAGCTGGGCACGGATCTCGCGTTTTTACCGGATGCTATAGATAACGGGTGCGTGCTTTTCGGTGAAACGCGGGCACTTAAAATTCGTGAGCATGGAGACGGTGTTTGGGTGCGGGTTGTGCACCGAGGCCGTAAGAAGACACTCGAAGCCAAGAATTTGATTATTGCCGCCGGGGCCTTTGGAGCGACGCGGCTTATTCGCAATAATCGACTGGGGACTCATTGGCGCCAGGCCGGAAAACATCTGCGCGTTCATCCGGCATCCAAGGTGTTTGCGTATTATTCGGACCCCATCCACGGTGAGCGCGGCGTGCCGCAGGCGTTGGGTTACCGTGCGCCTGAGTTAGAGCGAGTTGTCTTCGAAGGCATTTTTACGCCCAAGTCGACGGCCGGGCCGGTGCTTTCTTCTGCGGGGGCTGCCCAAACCTGGTGGTTGGAGCGCTATGATCATCTCGCGAGTTTTGGGCTCATGGTTAGAGAGCGGGGCGAGGGCCGGTTATTCTATATCAAGGATTGGCCGGTTATTCGTTATCGTCTGCACAAAAAGGACGTTCGCGATATGATGGCGGGGTTGATCCTCTGTGGGCAGGCCTTCTTGGCCTCCGGAGCCGAGCGCATTCTCTTGCCACTCATTGGGCATAAAAATGAATACGATGATATCGATGAACTCGGTGAGCTGGACCCCGCGGCCTTTAAGCAATCACACTTGATTAACAGTGGTTTTCACCCGCAAGGGACCGCGGCGATGGGAGTGGTTGTGAACAAGAATTTATCACTGAAGGGGACCAATCACATTTACGTCTGCGATGCGTCCGTGTTGCCGGCGACACCGGGCGTGAATCCGATGGTGACGATCATGGGGCTCGCGCTTTATTTAGCGGATATGTTGCGGGCGAAAGATGAATTTAAGAGTGCGGTTTCTTGCCGCAAGAAGAATTGACTTCACAGTCCGAACAGTGACCTTTCTTTTTCCAATATGATCGGTAAAGCACCACAGTGACGATACCGAAGATGCCGATCAGCCAGAGATAGTCATAAAGGCCCATAACCTGATTATCCTCCCCATCCGAGTAAAGATCCACCCTGATAGACCGCAAAGGCTGCGAGCCAGGCGAGGGCGGTTTGATAGGCGAAGGCGAGCGCGGGCCACTTCCAGGTGCCGAATTCAGTGCGCATCGCGATCGCGACAACGACGCAGGGCATGTAGAGCAGGACAAAGATAAGAAAGGCGTAACTTTGTAATGGAGTGAAGGCGCGGCGGACAGACGATTGCAAGGGGGAGTTATTGGCGTCTGCTTCCGTCGACAGGCTGGCGATCCCGAAGGTCGAAACGATATTCGTCCCGGCTTGCTTGACGGCGGTGCCAAAAGAACTGCCGATTTCAATCAAGTCCGCTTTGAACGTCGGAGCCTCGATTTCTTCCTCGGACTGTGGGGTGTAGATTTCGCCCATCGATCCGACGATGATCTCCTTGGCAATCACTCCGGTGATCAGTGCAGCGGAGGCTTCCCACGTACCGAAGCCCAAGGGCTCAAAAATCGGGGCAATCGCTTGGCCGGTTTTCCCTAAGTAAGAATCTTGCTTGTCGGCGACCCCCCAAGGCAAATTAAGTAAAAACCAAACGAGGATAGAAACGGCAAAAATATAGGTTCCGGCCTTCTTTAGAAAGTGTTTTCCTTTTTCCCAGGTATGAATCATCAAATTCTTAAAAGTAGGGAGGCGATAGGGTGGTAATTCCATGATGAACATCGGGGCTTCGCCTCGAAACAGCGTTTTTTTGAAAATGATGCCGACGAGAACGGCAAAGAGGATGCCGGCGACATAGAGCGACCACAATACCAGCCCGGAGTGCTTGACGAAAAAAACGCTCGCAAACAAGACATAGACCGGCAAACGCGCGCCGCATGACATCAAGGGGATAAGTAATGAAGTCAGGACCCGGTCGCGCGTACTTTCTAGGGTGCGCGTGGCATAAACGGCGGGGACGTTGCAGCCGAAGCCCATCAGCATGGGGATAAATGACTTACCGTGGAGTCCAATCGTGTGCATGGCGCGGTCCATGACAAAAGCGGCACGCGCCATGTAGCCGCTCGCTTCCAGAAAGGTCAGGAAAAACATCATTGCAAAGATCACCGGGACAAAGACCAGAACAAAGCCGACTCCGGCAATGACTCCATCAGTCGCTAATGAACTGACCCATGGAGGCGCATGGATCAAAGTGAAGAAGGCGGCAGTCCAACGCGAGATTGGACCGGCCATCATCATATCTACCCAGTCGACGAAAGGCGTCGAGACATCAAAGGTCAACTTAAAAACAAACCACATGGTGCCAAGAAAAATCGGGATACCGAGGAAACGATTTAAAACAATGCGGTCGATGCGTTCGGTCAGCTCTTTGCGTTTTACGCGCGGGCGCTGCAGAATTTCCTGCGTCAGACCGGCCGCTTGGCCGTAGCGGGCTTCGGCGAGTTGCCCTTCAATGTCGTCATCATGGGCTTTCCTGAGATGAGTCAACGCGGGTTCAGTGAGCTCCTCGATATTTAGGAGGCGGGTCTCCTTAAGTACGTGACGATCTCCTTCGATGATTTTGAGCGTCAACCATCTTAGCGGATACTTCTTGACCAGTTCCGGGTGTCTCTCTTGTAGTTGTAATTGCACTTGTTGGACGGCTGTTTCGATATCTTCGCCGTAATAGCAGGGCTTCGGCGGGGAGGGATGCTTACGCATGGCGACTTGAGCCGCGGCTTCAAATAATTCTTGGGTGCCGATTCCCTTCGTTGCGACTGTCTTGATGACGCGAATACCGAGGATCTCTTCCATTAATTGGGTATTGATTTTAAAGCCTTTCGCCTCGGCCTCGTCGTAAATGTTGAGCGCGAGCACGACCGGTATGCCCATTTCGATTAATTGAATCGTCAGATAGAGGTTTCTTTCCAGATTGGTGGCATCAATCACATTAATGACGACGTCGGGATTTTTGTGGACGAGGTAATCGCGGGCGATGATTTCTTCTTGTGAGTAGGGACTGAGACTATAGGTTCCGGGAAGGTCGATGAGTTTCACGCGTTTGCCGCGGTGGTTTAGAATGGCTTCTTTTTTTTCGACCGTGACGCCGGACCAATTGCCGACTTGGAGACGAGTACCGGCGATGGCATTGATGAGCGTTGATTTCCCCGAGTTCGGATTGCCGGCAACGGCAATCGTCAGGTCTTTTTTAGGGACCGAAGCGGGGACTTCGGGGTGCTGCGAAGATACGGTTGACATGATTCGACTCTACTAAGATTGCTCGAGCTCGATGGCCTCGGCTTCTTTTTTGCGCAGCGAGAGATGATAATTCTTGATAGTGACTTCCAGCGGATCACCCAAGGGGGCGATTTTTTTCATCGTAACCGTTTCACCGTTAAGCACGCCCATATCCATGAGACGACGCTTGAGAGCACCGGAGACACCGACTCGTTTAATGACTCCACTTTCGCCAGGTCGCAGCATGGCGAGGTTCATCGGCCATCCTTTTTAACAATAATTTTGTGGGCCATCCGACGCGCGATTGCAATACGTGAGTTGTCGACTTTGATGAGGAGGGGACCATGGCGGCCATTCGATAGCATTTCGACCGATTGCCCTTCGCGGAGACCCATGGAAGCGACGCGTTGTTGTGCCTTCGGGTCAGGATCTTTGGGGGTGCCACGGACTTCGATGACGGTAGCCGTTTCTCCTGAGGATAATAGGCCTAATGCGACCATAGGGGCCTCCTGAAGTCGTTAATTGAAAATGACTTTCAATACCTATTAACCCCATTTTAGGTCGATCTGTCAATATGTTTTTCATCAGTAATGGGGCTCAGACGCCTTATTTCAGGGGGTTGCGGGGCTCGGCGGCCCCCTCCCGGAGGAGAGGGCTCGCTGAGGCGTCCGCAGAGCTTAGCTCGATTCGGAACTGTCGTCATCATCGAGATCCGTCGAGTCTTCGATGTTGTCGGCGATGATGTCGTCGATATTGCCGCACTCATTCTCAGTGGTGTCTTTGCTGATGACCAGAGTGCCGTCAATACTGAGGATATCACCTGAGTCCACGCAACTCTGGATATCAACGCCTTGCAGCCACTGTCCGATGTCTAAGGTCAGCAAGAGTTCATTGACATCCAATGCTTCAGAGATCGTTGCTCCCGTCGCACTTTCAAAGCGAATCTCTTTGTCGTCGTCGAGGAGCATAATGAAGTCGGTGTCGCCGGCATCCAGCATCAGGGCCCCGGCAAAGAATACGGAGTGTTCTTTGAGCTCGTCGGGAACGCCGCTCGGCAACACGATGCCCTCATCGGGATCATCTAATTTCAAATCGACCCTCTTTACGAGTCCGGAGGGTAAGATCACACTGCTTAAGTCAGGAGTCGCCTCACCGCTGAGTAAGTTATAGTAAAAGGGCCCATTAAATTGGATTTCATCTCCTTCATCGACTTCTATCTCGACTTCACATTCGGCTCCTGGGGGCAATGTAATGTCGAGAGAGTCACAACTGACTCCATCCGGTAAGTGGACTTCTACTTTTTCAATAGCGATCCAGGCTTGATCTAAATCGAAGCCGGTTCCGCCGCTGTCGGCTACCACTAAGGCGGCCGGAGTATTATTAATTGCGAGCAAGCGAATATTGGTACTGCTGGCGTCGCCATCCAGGTTTTCGGGTGCATTGATGTTATTGCTTGTCCCGGAACCGCAGCCGGCAAGCCATAGCATGCAAATGACCGAGAACCCCATGAATTGTTTGAATTTCAACATGGCTCTCCTCCTTGAGATTGTGAGCTGAATGGCTTAGCCGGCGTTAAGCCATTCAGCGTATGTTACTATGGAACAAGTTGCCCCTGCGCTAAGGAGTTTTCTTGCTCCGCTTCGTCTAATTCATCATCATTGTCACTGTCTTCAAACAAGTCCGAAGATAGTTCCAAATTCTTAATGATCTGCTCCAATAATATTTGATTGTGGCCTTCTTCGAGCAGAATGATGGGCTGGCCATCGGGCCCCAGGCTGATTTCAACATCAGGGGCATCGAGGTCGACATTGTTAAACCATTGATCCAGATCGAAGGCGATAAAGACTTGTTCAGTCCCGTTTTGAGAACTTAATTCAAAACCGGTGTTTTCATTTTCAAGTTCAAATTCTTCGTCCTTATTAAGCGTTACCTGAAAGGGGGTGCCGTCGCCGCGTTCACCGCTAATGACAACGCTCTTGCCGGCGAGCGGGCTCGAAACGCTTTCTTCCAGCTTGGCGAGACGGAGTTCAATGCGGCAGTAGACGTCCTCCGGAATGCCTACCCCGACTAAGTTGGATTCATTGGTCGGATCGAGTAGGTCGACGATAAAAGGTCCGTCGAAGCGAATCTCTCCATTATCATCGAGAGTCTCGTCTTCACAGACTTCGATGGGCCGGAAACGAATCCGCTCCAGCACGATGTCGGCCTGGGTCACATTTAAAGTTCCAACGATCAAGTGGGGCAATAGGACATTTTGGAGCGTGGAATTTTGATAGGCGATCACGCGCAGGTTAATCTTACTGGGATTGCCTGTCTCCGTACCTCCTTCCAGGGAAGATGTTTGGTTGCCGCAGGCCAGGCAGCCGATTAAGCCCAGCGTCCAAAATAGTTTGCTGAATAAATTTTTCATCGCTTCGCTTTCCCCGGTTCCAGTGTAAGTGGAAACATTTGAATATTTATTTGAACGACGTCTTCCGTCGCCTCATTTGTGGCAATCATTTTTAAGATTTCTTGTCGGAATTCTTGGATTTTGTCCTTCAATTCCGGGAGCCTTTTCTTGCTGACGCCTAAGGTGAGGGCGCTGATATCTCTTTTTTCGGCCGGCAATCTATCTAGTACGAATTTGCTCAGGTCGAGCAGATTGAGATGATAGTTAAATACACTGAGCGATTTGACTTCGGGCCCTGTGGAGGCGAGCGAACTCACTTGACGCCACTGTCCATCGGGTGCCTTCTCGATAAGAGAAAGCTTTTCCAGGAGTGCGATGGATTTATCGACTTGCTCTGGTGAAACGGCCGGATAGAGTCTTTCACTGATCCATTCCGCTGTTCCGTCAAAGTCCTTTGCGACGACCAACTCGCGGATGACGGTATGATACCAGGTGTTATAATAATCATACTGCGCCTGGTCGATAGGTTTTAATTCCTTCAGTTTGCGGGTTTTGAGGAGGGCGCGAAAGTGTTCATCCTTCTCCTGATGGCTTTCCGCTTGATTGAATAAGACGAGGTGGTGAAAAAATTCGCGTTCTTGCTTATTCAATTTAAGTCCAGAGGCAAACTTTTCGATACTTTCAATCGTGAGATTGCGGTCGCCATCCATGACCAGCTTAAAAATATTGGAGGAGGTAAAACCGGCGCGTTTGGAAAAGGTCCGAAACGAAAATGCGGCGCGCGTTCCTTTGGCTTGTTGATACCAATCCCGCAGGAATTTACGGTAATCCCGGTAGCTGAAGAGGTCGATTGCTTTGGGTGGCTTGGCCATGAATCAAAGCTACGCCGTCTCACGGAGTTCAGCAAGCTATTTGTATATTTTCAGCATACTTGAGTATGCATTTATTATTATAATTTATTGTAATAATTGAATAATTTATATGGTTTTAGTTAAATAGGATAGATTAAAGTATGCAACCCGCCTCTGAGCTGGGCCCTGTAATCATTGGGGAATTACGCAGCTCCGCCTAGGGTTTTCCAATTTTCGCAAATTCCGCGCCCGAATTCCCAACAACAAAAGCCCTTATTTTCCGATAAATTAGGGGAGTATTCGGTAATTATTAAGTTTTACCAAGGGAAGAACCATGACTCTGCTAAGCCAAGTGAATGCCGCGACCTATCAGCAAGCCGTTGCCAGCTCGTTTTTTCAGAGCTTGGGCGTGCCGACGGATACCTATGCGGTACAGCTGGCCCCCCATATCTATTTAGAAGGTCACTCCAGCATCCGGCCGCCCCATTTTGGGAACTTTCAGCTGTTTCAAAGTACGCAGCCCCGACCGGTGTATGTGGCGGCATTGTTCGCCCAGACTGAACGATTCGCGGCCGAGGCGGCTCGTCCCGACCGGGTGAGTGAGAATGCCGGACACTATATGTTTGTCGGGACTCCAACGGCGGCGGATCGTATTAGCTTTGTCCCCGCACGCATCGAGACAACTTCGAGAAGTGACGTGACAAGTGGGCGTATCATGTCATCCTTATCGCTGCATGATTTTGGCATTGATGCCCTTATCCGACTCGGCCGAGATGATATGCTGGAATTCAAACGGGATCATCCCACGAGTCCGTATAGCTTGGCCTATTGGCTGGGTGGTTCGACTCTGGCCAGCAGATTTGAAGAGGTATCTGATCCAGATGAACTCTATGACATTATTGCCATCAGTGGCTTTCATTTTTTCAGCGATGCCCCGTTTTTAAATTACTACCATACCCGCAAAAGGGCTGGCTTGAGCTCAACTCCTCCCCCCGACGAAGAGATCACGCAGCGCATCGATATACGCGCCGAACGTGTAGTACCACCACCACCGCCATTGCCGTCTATTGAGCCGGTCCGGCAAATTGCGTAATTTCGCCTCAAATCAGCGGATTCATTTTTGCTTTTCATAAGCTCTCTGCTCGCGTAAAAGAATAGTCAATGAAAATTCAAAGGAATAAGAGTGACGGTAGTATAACCAGCCTAATTACGGTAGGAATGCGATGACGACACCGAATATGAGTTTTGACGGCGAGGCGATCGCTAAGGGTTACGACGACTATCTGGTGCCGGTCATGTTCGATCCGTGGGCAGAGCGATTGATTGAGCGTGTTCCCCCTCACGCTGGGGCGACGGTACTGGATTTGGCCACCGGAACGGGGATTGTTGCAAAAAAATTGGCCGAGCGACTCGGGGTGGATGGGAAAATCTACGGAGTTGATCTGAACACAGCGATGATGCGGTTGGCGAAAGAACGCTGCGCTGATATTTCCTGCGCCATCGAATTCGTCGAAAGCTCAGCTGAAGCCATTGACCTGCCCGATGCTTCCGTTGATTATGTCTATTGTCAGCAAGGGTTTCAGTTTTTTCCGGACAAGCAGGCGGCTGCGCGAGAAATCTATCGCTTATTGCGGCCGGGAGGTCGGGCGATTCTCACGACCTGGTTGCCGCTTTCAGAGTGCCCCTTTTTTGGGGCGATTTGTACTGCCTTAAACGAATGTGATGAGCCGGATATTGCGGCTATCATGGCGAGGCCTTTTGATCATATGCCGGCTGATGAACTGCGGCAGCCTTTTGACGCACAACCATTTGCCAAGGTGCAATTGGAGCAAGATGTGCGTGAGATGTGCATTACAGGGGGGATCGAAAGGGCCTATCAAACCGTCTTTGGGACGCCCATCGCACCCCTGTTGGAGGCGTTGCCGAATGTGAAACAAGAGGCCTTTCGGAACGCCATGCTCGGTCAGCTGGAGAAATTGCGTGGTGAGGATGGGATCACTTACGGTCACTTGGTAACCCACGTGCTCATTGCTGAAAAGGGCTAGTCGGTGTCTGTTGCCGAGGTAGAGAAAATCTACCTGGAAGCCAGTTGATCTGCTACAATCGGAGGCCGGAGGTACCCGGTCATGAAGCACGGCATTCATCTCGTCCTCGCGGCATTCATCTTGACGGTCATCCCTGGTAGGCTGTGCCAAGCTGATCTAACGCTATTTAAGAAAGAGGCGGTCATAGCAGCCATCAAAACGACTCAGCCTAATCAACGTTATTGTAGCAGTCCCGCCGAGTTTGTTCCCGAGACTGAATGCAAGTATAAGTTTACAGGTAAAATTGTCGGGCTTGAGATCTCGATGGAGGGGGTTCAAAAAAATATCGATTGCGTGGCCTACATTAGGACGCCGGACAATAAGTTAGTGAAGGGAACCGTGAGCAATTTTGTATCGGGATCGCCTCCGGGTGAAGAACGCTGTGCATTGTTGAGGACCGGATTTAGTAGAGAAGACTCTGCCGAAATTACAATCTATTACTATAGTGTCGAGCTCGGTAGCACTGAGCCTTATCAGGAAATAATCGACGTGGGGCTCTTTAAGGGCGGTAAAAGTGCAGTAAAGTCTTTGCCGATGGCCTGGTAAGAGTGCCGCATTTCTACCTGTGTCCTGTCTATGCTTGATACAACTCCATCGCCTTTTCACGTTCCATTACACTCGCCTCGATCTTGATGTGCCCCCAACCGCCGCTGCAAACACCGACATCAAAGCAACCGGCATGTCTAAAGGCGAGTTTATTAGGATTAATGCCCGCATACCATAGCTCCTGAATACCGAAGATGGCCTGGGTCATCACCGGCAAAATATAGGCACAGACTTTGGAGGGTGCCATCTTGCTGATCAGGTTTCCGTCTCCGGAAAAAAAGAAGCGAGTTCCTACCGTATGCTGACTGTTGCATGCATTTGATTCAATGACTTCGAATATGATGGTCTTATTTTTCATGTCCGGAGCCACAGCCATCACCTTGGCGTTGCGCGGGTTGTTCTTAAATTGCTCGATTTCGACGTCTGAATAATTAAGGTGCTGTTTCATTAGTTCCCAGAGCTGGTCTGGAATTTGATCGGCCATAGAAACCTCCTCTTGACTTTTTATTTGGATCAATATATTTCGTATGCAAACTAAATGTCCAGTGAAATCTCTACAATTAAACCCGTCGAGTGTCCTTATTATCTGGTTTCGCGTGTGAATCTCGTAGTGGCGGCCGCACTCAAGCGAGAACTAGCCGAAGCAGGGGTGGAACAAGTCAAACCCGCGTATCTGGGGGTGCTGATGTGTCTTTGGCGTGAGGATGGGCTGAAGGGTATTGAATTGGGAAGTAGGGCCGGCCTTGAACCGTCGACGATGACGGGTTTGATTGATCGCATGGAGCGCGATGGTCTCGTGGTACGGAAGTCGAGCCCGAGTGACCGGCGGGTCCAGCTCATCTATTTAACCGCCCAGGGAAAGCGCGTGCGCAAACCCGTCGAGGTCCTGCTCGATCGGGCACTCCCTAAAGTTTTTAAGGGCATCACTAAGCGTGACCTTGCGTTTACGAAGGATGTGCTGCGCCAAATCCTGGAAAATGCAGATAGTCACAAATCGTAACTTTAACTGCTTAAGGGGGTCTATCATGGACGATGTTATAAAAACCGAATGCCGTAAACAGGTAATGGAAATTGTTCTCAATAGACCTGAATCGTTGAATGCGATGAGTATTCCGCTCATCGAAGGTTTGTTAAGCGCCGTTGAACGGGCCGAGAATCCAGATGTACGGGCGGTGTTGATTCGCGGTGAGGGGAGGGGGTTTTGTTCAGGGGGAGATATTGCGTTTTTTAAAGAAGTAATTGAGGAGGGCAAGGGTGTTCCGCGCAATATGCCCGATGATTTGCACCAAATGATCGAGAATTTGCGGGCTCTTTCCAAGCCGGTGATTGCCGCCGTCCATGGTCCCGCGGCCGGTGCGGGAATGAGTTTGATGCTGGCCTGTGATCTCGCCTTGGCTTCGGATAATGCTGTGTTCAATCTGGCCTACGTCGGGATTGGGTTGTCGCCGGATGGGGGCTCTTCCTATTTTCTCCCGCGACACTTAGGAGTTAAGCGGGCGATGGAGACCTTTCTGATGCCGCGTAGCGTCTCCGCTCAAGAGGCATGTGAGTTGGGGCTGATCAATCGCGTTGTGCCGGCAGACAAACTGTTGAATGAAAGTCGCGCCTTGGCGCAGCAACTAGCACAAGGCCCGACCACGGCTTTTGGAAATGTAAAAAAGTTAGTGCAGCAATCCTTCGCCAACTCTATCCACGACCAATTAGCTCTCGAAACCGATTTCATCTGCTCGACCAGCCAGACCGAGGACTTTCAAGCAGGAGTGTCGGCCTTTCTAGCTAAAGAAAAGCCCCGCTTTGTGGGCAAGTAATGTTCGTGTTTCCATTCGATTGGTTAGCGGATAATGCGCGACATAGTTTTCTAGAACATTACCAGGAAACGAGCGACGTCAGTGAGTCTTTTATGCGCCTAGAGGCGGTGGAAACGTGGGAAGATCTCTTAGTATGGGGTGGTTAGGAAAAACGCAATCCGTCGGTCTGGTGTTTCTCGGTTAGATATGAGACAGTGACCGCCCATGGATGATCAATCGCTGGAAAATCTCGTTCAGGCCGTACGCGACCAACACAGTCTGACCTGTCCCAAGTGCAAGAGTGAACTTTATGTTGTCTATCACGAGGATGTGGAGATCGACACATGCAAGCAGTGCAGCGGGGCGTGGGTCGAGCACATGACCGAGACGATGCTGTTGCGCAATCGCCCGGCGGGACTTTCCATTGATGAATTAAAGCGTCTCCGCAAAATATATCAACCCCTCGGTAAACTTGATGAGGTGCGCTATTTGCCGTGTCCGGTCTGCGACCAGATGATGACCCGCAAGAATTGGGGAGCATCGTCGGGAGTGATTGTCGATCGCTGTGAGCTTCATGGCACCTGGTATGATGACCGGGAGCTGGATAAGATCAAAGAGTTTGTCCGGCTAGGCGGAATGGAATATGAAAAACTGATGGAACCGCGTAAGGACATGCAACGTTTGACGACCAAGCTCCATCACGAGGTCGAGCGCCTTGACAATAAGATCCTCCACGCCCGCCTGATGAATTTTTTCTTTGATTTGTAAGCTCTGATTTCCCCTTGTTTCAGCTGCTATTTTCAAGGACAATATAGAGAGACAACACCTGATCCCTGCTGGGTTTATGTAGAGGAGGTAGCTGGTATGTGTCGTTTCGTTGTTGCTTTCTTTAGTCTAGGTCTATTGTTCTTGCCCGCCGGCGTTCAAGCCGCTAACGCCAATCTATTCATCGATGTACTCGATTCGGATACCGACACCGAGTTTGGGGGGGCACAGGTTGTTGAGGTCGTCATCATCGATGCGGACAAAAAAGACACGGACAAGCCGGTTGGAGAGCCGGATGTTACCGCGAATGGCAAAGATATCCGGATGGCGCAGTCGGATGACGGGGATTGGTATGGCTATATAGCCGATGACATGGAGGCGCAGGATGCCGATGAAGCGGAAGACCCGGACTTCGGGGTGTTTTGCAGCCGTACGACGGCTACAGGAGTATTGGGCGACGGGAGTACGGTAGGCAACGGTCTGGGGTTTAACGACACGAATGGCGTCGCTGTTGCACGAATCGGGAGTCTGCAAGGCTGGAGCAATGGCGTTGAAGCTTTCAATGCCTGTACTGGAACGCCGGGAGCGACCTTGCTCTTGAATGAGGCTGTGACGGACCCTCCAGACCTCAATACTTTCGGTAGCCTTCCCATCGGGCAGATCGGCGTTGATCTCAATGTTTGGCCCTTGGTGCAGCTATATAACTTCAATGTAGGGGTCAACGTAGTGATTCAATACAGTAAAGGTGGGGGGACGCAGACGCAGACCTTAGCGTACGTCGAAACGCCGCCGGACCCTCCTGATCCAGGGGATGATGATGGAACGGGCGACGGCGGTGACTCTGGAGCTGATACGGGCGGTGATTCGGGTGCGGAGAGTGGAGTCGACTCGGAAACCGAGAGCGCGGGGAATACGGAATCGAATAGCGAGAACGGCGGCGATTCGAATGCCGCGGGTGGCTGTTCGCTACTTCGTTAAATTTTGGCTACTCGCACACCTCATTACGGCAGACTTGTCCTTCCGCACAGTCGCTGTCTTGCGTACAGCTGGTTGAGCGGACGGGGAGGGCATGGTGGATGACCGTATCCATTATCTGATACTCTTCCTCTTTCTCGATCGGTACCGCTTCCATTTCGACGGTCGAGGCCGCTTCGTAAGTCCGCGGCATGCAGGTCGGCGAAAAATCATCATAGGTCTCAGAGCTCAAACGCTGCAATGCCGAACCGTCCGGGTTGATCATGTAGATACTGCGTGATGGCATTCGACCGGGTTCGCGTGGTAACCCGAAAGAAAAGAAAATCTTTTGATTGTCGTGTGACCAACAGGGCGACGCGTAGTTCCCATTGACGAGCGTCGCGTTTTCGATCATGCGAATATTACCGCAGAGGTAGTCACCGTTTCGACTCATGCCGGGTGAAACGCTCAATTCGCAGGTCCAAAGGCGATCACGTATTCCGTCGTGGCGCACGAAAACGAGGCGGTTGCCATTCGGGCTAACGGCGACGTCTTTGCCCTCGATGGCTTCAGTGCTATGGGATGATGCGGAATGATCTTTGAGGGGAACCAATTCACCGCTTTCGGCATCGACGACAAAGAGCCGATCCGTATCATCGCGAACGGTACGCGTACGCCCCGACTCAATTACGGTATAGCTCCCGCGCTTAACCGACACGATCAGTTTATTGAACCAGGGATGGGCCGTATCGCGTATCGGCATCCAGCTTATTCGCCCCAAGGTACGTGTATCTGCCGAATCATCGCTGACGAGTATGGGTGGCGCTTCGGTGGTGATTGTATAGGGAAGTTCATCGAGGATGCGTATTACCGGATCGCGTCCGCTCGTATTTGTCGTCACCATGGCAAATTGTTGCCGTGGTCCCCAGGTTGGGTAGTGGGGGGTGAACTGATTACGAAAATGATACAGCGGAATCGATCCGCCCCCATTCAGTTTCCATACGGTTAAATACGATACGAGCTGTGCTCTGGATGCGTCGGTTTCGATAGCGACGATTTCCGATTGGGCATTGGCCGCCAATGAGCCGTAATGGAGGGTGTTTAACGTGTTTGGTGTCAGTTGACGCACGGAGGCGGGGGAGCACGTATCCGCATAAAATATATTTTTCACGTTGTGCTCGCGTCGTGAGATGAAGGCGTAATTGTAGCACTGCTGCTCCAGGGCAGCACGTCCCGGAAAGAAACGAGATCCCATTCGAGGCGTTTGTAGGAGATTGTGCGGAATCATCTGGGGCCGAACCAGCTGCAGTGACTTGCCGCCTGTAGGCGGCTCGGCTTGAATGACAGGGGTAAATGAACAGGAAAGCAAGAGAACGAACAGGAATGTGAGTTGTTTCATGGCTCGATTTTACCGTTATATAAAGGTTTCTGCAAGTTGCGTGCGCCGGTTGGGTTTAATGTGTTGCTGAATTTGTTTGTTTTTCCGCAGGACCTATCTTAAGAGGTTTAAAGCAGTTATAATT
Organism: bacterium; assembly: GCA_965216315.1. Classification (GTDB taxonomy): domain Bacteria; phylum UBA10199; class UBA10199; order 2-02-FULL-50-16; family JAJFLM01; genus CBDCFN01. The sequence goes on from CBDCFN010000016.1 coordinate 908,830, forward strand.
AAGTTTGAGGAACTATGAGCGGAGAAACTTCAAAAGGTCGTAACTGGGTGAATACCCTCTTCTTTTTTATCACACCGGTTGCTGCCGTCGTAGTGACTATCTTCTATTTGCGCGCGGGTCCCGTCCCGATGTCAACGTGGCTACTGATGGCTTTTTTCATGCTTGCCTGTCCGCTCTCGATTACGGCGGGCTATCATCGGCTCTTTTCACATCGCACTTATCAGGCGCGCTGGCCGGTCCGACTGTTTTTCGTCCTCTTTGGTGGCGCCTGTTTCCAGGGTTCCGTGATTTGGTGGAGCAAGGAACATCGGGTGCATCACCGTTATGAAGATACGGATCAAGATCCCTACGGCATTCAAAAAGGTTTTTGGTATGCGCACCTGGGTTGGCTCCTTGAGAAGCGTGAAGAAGCCAGCGACCGCAACGTGCCGGATCTCATATCGGATCGCATGCTAGTCATTCAAAATCGGTATTATCTTCCCTTGGCCATTGGGGTCGGTTTTCTGTTGCCGGCGGCGATTGCCGCGTTGTGGGGTGATTGGTGGGGTGGCTTTATCTTTGCGGGGCTTGTGCGGATGGTGATTGTGCATCACTCGACCTTTTGCATTAATTCCGTTTGTCATTTCTTTGGAAAAAAGACCTATTCACATCAACTCACAGCGCGCGACAGTTGGATGGCCGCCTTGCTGACTTATGGTGAGGGGTATCATAATTTCCATCACATGTTTGAGGGGGATTATCGCAATGGGATCCGTGCCTATCATTGGGATCCGACCAAGTGGTTGATTCGCACACTGAATGGTCTTGGTTTTGCGAAAAACTTGCACCGTATCAGTGCCAAACGCATTTTAGCGGCGCGTCTTAAGAATGAAGAACGTTTTTTGATGGACGCATTGAGCCGATATTCAGACCGTGCTCATGAGCAGGCTCTGGCCCTCATGCTAAGTTCAAAACGGCAGCTCCAACAGACACATACTCGCTGGTTGCAGCTGAAAGCGGAATACCAAGCGCTAAAACATCAACAGCAGATTTCTATGAAGTCACGTCTCAAGCAACTCAAGGAAGACGTCCGGCAAGCGCGTCGCGAATTTCAGCAGGCGCGTGAGACGTGGTGCCAGTTGCTGAAGGAAACAACCTATACGTCAAAAATCACTGTTCCAAGCACGTAGTGCCCAGTTGAAACTGGGTTCTGCCGCTTCTTCAGTGAATTCAACGTAGAATTTTTGTTCCCAGCTTCGTTGGCTGCGCTCGATGCATGCATCGTCTTGAGCGGAAAGAACAACGGCGAGATAGTGTGTTTTTTCGCCGTCCGCGCCACCTCGCGTCCGCGCGCCCGAGAGATAGCTCGGGTGATTGTCTATCAGATCGTTTACGACGTTCATGGGTATGTTATAGGAGAATCTACAAGACCTGTAAGCTCCACTGCCGACTGGAGTCAATGTCTGAGTCTGCCACGGGATGTCCCGATTAGACATGCCGGGGATCGTCGCCTTGAATTTGATTTTTGCAGTGACCCGGCTGCAATCGCCATCCGTTGTGCTCAGGTAAAAGTCACCTGTCAGTTCGGATATATCGGTCAACTGCGCTACGTCTATTTCCGGGACTGCATGAAAATTGGTAACGCAGCTAAGATTCGAACTCCAATCCCAGCTATAGGGCCCCAGTTGAGCACTGTACGACGCATTTTGACGAGCGTGAATGCAGCGTATTGCCGACACCGGATTTAAACGGTGCGAGAAATCCTCTATAACCTTTATGGATGTATCGGGCGAAAGAGGTATCTTGGTAAATTTCGATTGCGCTATGGATGTCTCGCTTAGTAAGCACGCTGCGCTTGCCGCCAACAAAACAAGAAAAAGTCGTATTTTCATAGTGGCCTCCTAGCTGCCTCTATTGTCGTGCAATAGCTGTGCCAAAGGCGAGTAGGTGTACTGTGAAAAATAACAATATTTATCAGTAGGTTATATGAGCATACCGCAATATTGCGCGGCTATTTTGTTATCAATATGAGAATTATTCTCATTATGATAAAAAGGCGGCAATTCCTGTGCGTTCTCTTGTTGCGCTGACTATGTTTTCACGAATACGGTTGAGTTTCAATTTAGGACTCAACATAATCTCAACTCGCTTGCTAACGGGTGTTTATTAGAGGGACACATCATCACAAAGGAGAAATGATATGGGAGTTTCACGTTTACGTTTTAGTGCTATTAACTTTATTTTGATCACAGCATTAATTACGGTCTTTGGAACATCCTCTTCTGTTGCCGAAGAGAAAAAGGAGAAATCTCTCTATGAACGGTTGGGTGGTGTCTACAGTATTGCTACGGTCGTTGATGACTTTATCGAGCGGGTCCTGGTCAATGACATCCTCAATGCAAATCCGGCCATTGACAAGGCCAGAACTCTCGTCCCCAAGGCCGGGCTTAAACATCGTGTGACTGAGTTGGTTTGTCAGTCGACGGGTGGACCGGAAAAATACAACGGTCGTACGATGAAAGATTCACATAAACATCTGAATATTACCGAAAAAGAATGGCAGGCTATGCTCGATGATTTCAAGAAATCTTTAGCTAAGTTTAAGGTTCCCGCCAAAGAGCAGGGTGAGTTGATTGCTATCGTTGAGAGTACCAAGAAAGATATTGTCGTGTCGGGTAAATAACGATTGAGCGAGGGTTTTGCGACTCCGTAAAGTCAACAGCAGTCTTGTCACTGCGAGGATTCCGCAACTTTCTCCCTCAATAGTCGAAACCGGCTTTGTTGCGATGGCCCTTCAATTGACGACAACTTACCTGACGGCACCGCTCTTGGCGAGTGTGCAGCTGGCACGCCCGGAGTGCCACGTGGCCATCCTGCGCTCCTTAGAACGGGATGAGTTTATCGAGGTCGCTGAGCCTATTGGCCAAGTCGTCGCACGTCTGGAAGCATCCGGTAATTTTATCACTTATCTGGAAGCTCCGGAGGAAAGTCCGTGGCAGGCGACACAGCGCTGGCACAACTCATTGCCGGAGCAAGCCCGACATCCCCATCTCAATTCATTGGTGTCTCCAGGGCCAACGCGCTGGTTTAAAAGTGAGGCGGACCTGGTCGAGGCGTATCATGCCCGTGTCGTGACAGTATTGAAGCATGGTTTGGAATTTTTTGCAGGACAACCGCCGAGCTGGGAACAGGCATATGCCATGATTGCACCCTTGGAACAACAGATGCTGTTGCGAGACCGCATTGAGCGGACCGAGGTGCTGACCCCGCAACTTAATGAGGTCATTCTGAGCTTGGGCCTTCGCCATTATGCGGTGCGCGTTTGGGAACGACTCCAGTATTGCGTTGACGAATGTAACATCGAAGCCTGGTCCCATTCTAATGAACTGAATCCTAATGTGCGTTACGCAAAATACCACGCCGCTCAGACTAAACGCTTGTCGACGATGTCGTGGGCCATCAGTGCGGTGGCTCAGGCACGTCATTTATTGAGTCAGGATGCTCAGGGCGGTCCTTATCGGGGCCGGGACACGCGTGTTCAAATTGACTGGGAGTGGGAGCACGAGCGCTTTATGCAGGTTGTCGCCAACGCCCGTAGCCTAAGAGATTTTTCAGAAAGCAACGAGGACGCAAATGCGACGCATTTTCGGCAGCAAGTCATGGAACAACTGAGTCGAGCGGTGATCGCCGCGGATATGGGGGCGATGACGATGTATTTATTAGAGCAGGTTGCGACCTTGATACATCACGAAGATCCGGAGTTGCAGGAGGAGTTGCGGGCGGCCTTTCTCGCGGCGCAACTCAAGAGGCCGTGCTAGCCGAATCGTGACTCTGATGACAGAACACCCAGTCGGAATGATCTTCATAATGTTCTTTCTTCCACACTGGAGCCCGCTTTTTGAATTCCTCGATCATGTAGCGACAGGCCTCCATCGCCTCATTGCGATGCGGGCTACTGACCATGATGACAATGCCACACTCGCCGACATCTAGCTTGCCGATGCGTTGGATGAGTGCAAGTTCGTGAATCGACAAGCGTTGTTGAATTTCTGAAATAATGCGCTCAACTTCGGCGCGCATAAAGGCTTCATGGACCTCATACTCGAGACCGGAAACCTCTTTTCCAACATTGGATGCGCGTATCGTCCCCTCAAAGCTCGCGATTGCACCGCAGGAGGGGTGCGCAACGGCGGTGCGGGCTTCATTGAGGTCGATGAGCTGGTCAGTTACTTTGATCAGCATCTCATCCTCCCGCGACCGGCGGGATGAAAGAGACTTCATCGCCGTCGCATAGTTTGTAGTCGGCATCAACGTAGGCATTATTCACCCCGTACATGAGGGAGTGATCCAGGAATTCCTGGTCGCAAACGTCCTTTAAAAGCCGTTGTGCCAGTTGAGTGACGGTTTCGCCGTCTTGGACTTCATGGTCGGCTTCGTCGGCCTTCATGCGCTCTCGCAAGATCGCAAAGTAGAGGACGTGTACCTTCATGGCGTCCCTCTCTTGATGAAGACTCCCGGCAATAAATGCACGGTCACGGACTCTCCAGCTTCGACTTGATTGGTTTCTTCGGGAAGAATGACTAAGCAGTTCGCTTGGGCAAAAGAGACCATCGTGTGCGAGCCCTGTTGTTCGAGTATCTCCACGCTTTCACCATCAAAACGTGCCCGCAAGAAATGCGCGCGATCACCTTTCTTTTTAAAATCAGCCTTCAGTGGACAGCGCAGGCTTGGTAGTGCCGGGGCCTGATGGCCCATCGCATGGAGCAGGGCGATGCGCGCATACTCGTAAAAACAAACGAGTGCCGAGGCGGGATTGCCGGGCAGGCCGATGAGATATTGTGTGTCATTTCTTTTGCCAAAATAGATTGGTTTGCCGGGTTTCTGTTTGACCTTCCAAAAGATTTCTTCAACGCCGTGGCCTTGCGCAATTTCTTTGACGAAGTCATAGTCGCCGACTGAGACGCCACCGGTGATGATCAAGAAATCGGACTCGGCGAAGCCGGTTTCAATTGTGGCCAATAAGGCCTCCTTGTCATCAGAACACTGCATCACCATGGCCGGGGAGAGTTGCATTTCTTGGAGTGCGGCGACGAGCGCGAATGAATTCGAATCGAAGATCTTACCGGGTTGATAGTCTGTGAGTTCGGTAACGATCTCCGAACCGGTGACGATGATGCCAACCCGTGGGGGTGAAAAAATTTCAACCTGTTTTTGTCCGAGGCTGGCCAGTAGGCCGATGCCGGCCGAGGTCAACGCGTCGCCGCGTTGGAATACGGTCGTGTCTTTGCGTAATTCCTCGCCCTGATTGCGAATATGTTTGCCGGCGGCGACCGGTGCGTTAACGCGAATTTGATCTTCGGTGCGTTCGACGTTTTCTTGGGGAATGACCGCATCAGCACCCTTCGGCACCATTGCGCCGGTAAAGATGCGTGCGGTCTCACCCGCTTGCAAGGTCCAATCCGGTGCATCCCCGGCGGCCACGGTGTGCGTTACTTTTAATGAGGTGTGTGTGGCGGCGTTGGCGTCCTGTGTATCAGCCGCGCGTACGGCATAGCCGTCCATTGCAGAGTTATCAAAGGGGGGTGTATCGAAAGGCGCGTTGATGTCAGCGGCCAAGACGCGCCCCAAGGCCTCTTTGAGGGGGACAGTCACCGTTGCGCGTCGGACAACGGTTTCGATGATTTTTTGTTGGGCTTGCTCAACCGATATCATGATGTGTTCCTTTATTCGGTTGTAACTCCCATTTCATCGAAGACAGCGGCGGTTTCTTCAGTAGAGAGCAGTTGGTCAATGCCGGGATAGAGGACGCGTTCTTCTTTATGATTGTGATGCTTTAAGATGAGCAGCACTTGTTCCGCATCCGCAGCCACGTCCATGTCTCCCGCCTGGAGTTTTTCGTAGATGGTATTCAAGCAGTGTTCAATTTGACGGTGTTCTGTTCTCATGACCGCTGTCGGTCCACTGTCACGCATATCCGTTTTTTCCTCAAAACGCGGAAAGAGTATTTCTTCTTCCCAACGAATATGGCAAATCAGTCCGTTCATAAACTCTTCAAATAGCTGGGTGGCCTTCTCAAGCTCGTTGGTCTTACAATCTCTAAATGCATTGAACAGGCGATCAAGGCGCCCGTGATCCTCCTGGTAATACTGGCTAATCGTTTCTGTTGGCATAGACATTTCCTTTATATGAGTCCCCAGACAAGACGGCCGGAGACGAACAAAATCAAGACGGCGGTGACTCGTTGCAATACTTGTTTAGAAATCACCCCTGAGCCCAAGCGACTGCCGATTTGTCCGCCGAGAAAAACCGCTAACAAGAGTGGGATGAGTAGGTTCATTTCGATGGCCCAACCGCCCTTGCTCAGTTGGCCGACCAGGCCGGCCATCGAGTTGACCAGGATAAACACGCTCGCCGACGCTGCGACTTCTTTGGCGTGAGACCAGCCGAGTAAAAAGAGCACCGGGGCGAGAAAGATGCCGCCGCCGATGCCGACGAGTCCCGAAAGAGCGCCCAGTAAGGCCCCGATGGGTAGGCCGACGAGCCACGCCTGCTTCCACTCGATGTCTTTGCGCACCTGAAATGACTTGTCAGTGATGAGCATGCGTGCGCCGGCAATTGCTAAGGAAAGGGCGAGCAACGAAATAAAGACGGTCTTCTCGACCGGAATGCGGCCGGCCAGATAGGCCGCGGGAATCGAAGTGACAAGAAACGGCAAGGTCTTGCGGGCCGAAAAATGCCCCGCACGGACAAAGAAATAACAACCTCCGAGGACAACCGTGATATTACAAATCAGAGCGACGCGCGGCATGTCGAGATAGGGAAACGCGAAAAGGGCGAGCAAGGCTAAATAAGTGGAGCCGCCGCCAAAACCGGCCGTCGAATAGAGTAGGGCGGTCAGGAAAAATAAAGGGACTAAATAAATTAACATCTCCACTAATGACCACCTCCTTTGATCATGTTGAAGGCGTGGAGGACGCTTGGGAAAATTGCGGCGAGGGATTCTTTGACGCCGTTTGAAGAGCCCGGGAGCGTGATGACGAGTGTCTTACCGCATAGCCCGACAACGCTGCGTGACAACATTGCGTATGGCGTGCGGCGTTGCCCATAGGCGCGCATCGCCTCGGCAATTCCCGGGGCATCTTTATCAAGCATGTCGCGCACGGTATCAACCGTGACGTCGCGGGGGCCGAGCCCCGTTCCTCCGGTCGTGACCACCAATTGAATCCCTTCATCGACCCAGCTCTGGATCATTTTGCGAATCTCGCCGGGATCATCCGGTACGATTTCATAGTGTGCGACGGGCAGCGGAATTGCTTCCATCGCCTCTTTGATAATGAGCCCGGACTTATCGCTCTTTTTCCCGGCCGAAACGCCATCCGAGGTGACGAGGACGGCACATGACGGATGATCAAAAAATTCCTCTTCGTAATCGCTCTTGCCGCCTTTTTTGCCGATCAATTTCGTCTCGCCGATGCTGATTTCTTTATCGATGGCCTTGGCCATGTCATAGATCGTCAAGGCGGCGATGGATGCTGCGGTCAGGGCTTCCATCTCAACACCGGTCTTTCCAATGGTACGTACTTGCGTCAGGATGCGGATTTCCGTTTCAAAAATTTCAAACTCAATCCCGATTTTGTCGATCATGAGGGGGTGACAGTGGGGGAGCAGCTCAGGAGTTTTCTTGGCCGCCATCAATGCCGCAGCGCGGGCGATATTGAGGACATCGCCTTTAGGGGTATCCCCACTAGCGACCCGTTTGATTGTCTCTTCGCGGGCGAGAAAACGCGATTCCGCAATCGCAGTGCGTAAAGTTTCTATTTTGCTCGATATATCAATCATAATTACCCTCCGATGCCGTACATGCCGCAGGTCGCGTTATATTGCGGTAATAAGAAGCCGCCATGGTCTTCGCGTTTCATTCCGATCATGAGTTTAACGGTTTCGATAATCGTCTCATCAGCGATCCCCGGCGTGCGAAGCAGGGTGCGTAAGCTGTCGGATTCATCGTAGGCGAGGCAATCCTGAATGCGGCCATCAGCCGCGATGCGGATGCGATTGCACTTGTGACAAAAAGGCTCGGAGACGGCATGAATCAGTCCCACGATAGAGTCTAATTCCGCGATTTTATAATACTCGGCGGGGCCGCGTCCCAGCCGTTTACCGTAAGGAACGAGTTGCCACTTGCGACTGAGCCGTTCAAGGACATAAGAGGTCGGTAGAAACTGATCTTGCATGGTCTGGGCCGGTCCGAGCGGCATCAGTTCAATGAAGCGCAGAAGTAGTTTGTTGTCGGCCGCAAAGCGGACCATGGAGTCGATTTCATCATCATTTAAACCTTTCATGAGCACGCTATTGATTTTGACCGGGCCTAGGCCCGCGGCCTGAGCGGACTCAATGCCGGACAAGACATCCTTGATCTGTCCGCCATGGGTAATTTTTTCATAGCGTTGCGCATCGAGCGTATCGAGGTGGACGTTAATGCGCTTGAGTCCAGCCGCTTTGAGTTCCGGCGCCAGTTCTTTAAGCTTGTAGCCGTTCGTTGTCAGGAGAATGTCTTCGAGTTCGGGGATTTCGCTTAAGAGCTCAATGAGTTCGGTGATGTTTTTGCGCAACAAAGGTTCTCCGCCGGTGACGCGGACACTACGTACGCCTAGTTGAACCAGCATACCGATGAGCCGTGCCATTTCTTCATAGGAGAGGATGTCGGTGCGTGCTTGTTTAACGGCTCCTTCGAGCGGCATGCAATAGGCGCAACGCAGGTTACATAAATCGGTGACCGACAGGCGTACATATTCGATTTGGCGGGCGTGTCCATCAGCTAGCATGTTGTGTCTCCAGACGCATGAGATCTTGCTTCGTGTTGATATTGATGGCCGATGTCCCGGCGAGTGGGACGCGGACTACATTAGAGGTTTCCCGACAGAACTCCCCCACGGATTTGTTTCCCGAATTCAGGAATGAGTTCATCGCTGCGAGCAGCCCCTTTGAGTAAACGCCGAGCGTATAAGCGGCCTTGCCTTCGTATTCCGCAATGGCGATATCCTGCTGGGCTGAATTCTTAATGATCAATTCGATATCGTCGAAGTTGAGGAGGGGCATGTCACAGGCAACGACAAAAATACGTTGGTTTGACGTCAAACGCAGTGCCGTTGCAATTCCCCCGAGTGGCCCCAAGTTGGGGATATCATCGCAGACGACTTTGATGGGGAGATTGCGATAAAATTCGGGACTGTTCGTGATGAGCAGTGACTCGGAAAAAAGATGTTTGATGACTTTGAGGATACGAAAGATGAACGGAACCCCACCGTAGCGGGCGAAGGCTTTGTTTTCACCAAAACGCGATGATTGGCCGCCGGCGAGAATGACGCCGGTTATGTCGGGGTAAGTCGGCTGCATAGTATCTCCTTTGCAATTCAGTCCTCGCAATTTTCAAGAAAATTGTGGGGACATCGGTAGGTATTGCCGTTTCCAACAATACCCCGCCCCATGTGTCATACCTTAACTATAAAAAGGCTTAGATCCATGGGGTCGGAGAAAGCTTATATGAAATGCTATCCTATAGCTTTTTTTGCAAGGCCTCCGTTTCGTTTTTGACTTCTTTCATGCCACTCTTGAAATTCTTGAGGAAGCTTCCGAGTCCTTTGCCCAACTCGGGGAGTCGCTTGGCACCAAAGAGCAGAATAACCACGGCGGCGATAATGCCTATTTCCCAGGGACCAAGATTCATGACAATTCCTCCTTAAAAATAGCTGGACCTAAGTGAAGCATGTTTGCCGCGCTGAGGGGAATGACCACAAATAGCATCCGATATGATCTATGTCATCTCTTTGTTTGCGCAGAGATGCAATAGAAACACGAATAATAACAGCAATATATGATGAATATCGTCAGATATGATTAATATCATATGCCATCATGACGCTCCGCATTGTTGGGAAATCACTGAATCGATATTCATTGAACATAATATGAATGAAAACCCGAAAGGACGATGCGTTATGAGGTATCGTTTTTATGTCTTACTGGCCCTCACTTTTTTTGCGACGAGCTTCTTCAGCAGCGAAGCGATTGCCTTTAATGCCGGCGCCTATTTCGACAAAAATTGTACGAGTTGTCACACGGTCGGTGGGGGGGATGATATTGGTCCCGACCTCAAAGATATCTCCAAGCGTCGCTCCGAAGAATGGTTGATCAAATTCATTCAATCGTCACAAAGCGTGATCAAGTCCGGTGATGCCGCTGCGATTGAGTTATTTAATAAATATAAGAAGAAAAAGATGCCTGACCAGGATTTGAATGATTCAGAGGTCAAGGCGATATTGGCCTTTATCGAAAAGGGTGGGCCAGCCGAGCAGCCGATCGAAGCCAAGCCGGCCACAGCTTCCACTAAAGAAGACGTGGAAAGAGGCCATGATCTCTTTTTAGGGATTCAACGTTTCTCAGCGGGTGGGGCGGCATGTATTTCCTGTCATAGCGCCGGTGCCTTTGGTCCTTTGGGCGGCGGGACATTAGGTCCTTCATTGTCTCAGGCCTACTCCAAGTATGAAGATAGGGGGATGTCGAAGGCGCTCGCCAATACAGGCTTTCCAATTATGAAGGAAATCTACGCGGACAAGCAACTCACTCCCGAAGAGGCCTTTGCCGTAAAGGCTTTTCTATATCAGGTAGACAAAAAGGGTGAGATTGCAGGGGATTATCAGAAGAAGTTTCTCTTTCTGGGGATTGGTGGCGGTGTCATCGCCATGGGTCTCATTGATTTTACATGGCGTAAACGCCGCAAGAAGAGCGCCAAGCCTCGGCGCGGAGGTGTCTCATGAGTTGGATCCAGGACTTAGTGGCTCCCCAAACACGTAGTTGGGAAGATTTTTATCGTAATCGCTGGCAGCACGACAAGGTGATTCGCAGCACGCATGGTGTCAATTGTACGGGCGGCTGTTCGTGGAACATCCATGTCAAAGATGGAATTGTCACTTGGGAAATGCAGGCCTTGGATTATCCGTCTCTGGAAAAATCACTGCCGGGTTATGAGCCTCGGGGTTGTCAGCGCGGTATTTCTTTTTCTTGGTACCTCTATAGTCCGATCCGCGTGAAGTATCCTTATATGCGCGGTGCTCTGCTCGATCTGTGGAGAGAGGCAAAGCACAATTTCAGCGATCCTGTCGAGGCGTGGGCATCGATTCAAAAAGATGAAGCGGCCCGCAAGAAATATCAGCAAGCGCGCGGTAAGGGCGGTTTTCGTCGCGTCCATTGGGATGAAGCCTTAGAATTGATGGCTGCGGCCAATATTTATACGACCAAGGAGCATGGACCTGATCGGATTACAGGGTTTTCACCAATCCCGGCGATGTCGATGCTGAGTTACGCTTCGGGGGCACGTTTTCTTCAACTGATGGGTGGCGTGTGTTTGAGTTTCTATGATTGGTACTGTGACTTGCCGCCTGCCTCTCCGGAGATTTGGGGTGAACAGACCGATGTGGCGGAAAGCGCGGACTGGTATAATGCTAAGTTCCTCGCGGTCATGGGGGCCAATCTCAACATGACGCGAACGCCTGACTGCCATTTTGCGGCAGAGGCCCGTCACAATGGGAGTAAGATGGTCGTCTTTTCTCCCGACTTCAGTCAGGTCTCTAAGTATGCGGATCAGTGGGTTCCCATCAATGCCGGGCAGGATGGCGCCTTTTGGATGGCCGTATCGCATATCGTGCTCAAAGAATTTCATCATGAAAAGAAGACGCCGTATTTCATCGACTACACCAAAAAGTTTACCGATTGTCCGTTTTTGGTCGAACTGAAGAAAGAAGGTGACAGCTACGTGGCCGGCAAATTTGTCCGCGCCGACCGTATCGATAAATATAAGAATGTGGAACTCGGCGAATGGAAGTTTTTGATGGTCGATGAAAAGACCGGCAACCCGGTGATGCCGGGGGGGGCTATGGGCCACCGTTGGCAGAAGAAGCCTGGTGACTGGAATCTGAAATTCGAGGACGGCGAGGATGGAACTGAATTTGAGCCGACTTTAAGTTTGCTGGAGAACAGTGACGGTACGGCGAGCGTCAAGTTTGATGATTTTGGTGACGATGTGAGTCATCAGCGTGAGGTTCCGATTAAAAAGCTGAAGACGACGGATGGCGAAATAGTCGTGACGACGGTCTATGATCTTTTGATGGGCCAGTATGGAGTCAGCCGTGGTTTAGGCGGCGATTATCCGAAGAGTTACGAAGAGGATGGGGCCTATACCCCGGCCTGGCAGGAAAGAAAGACCGGGATTGGTCAGAAAACCGTCATCGGGTTTGCACGGAGTTGGGCAAGCACGGCGGAAAGTACGAAAGGGAAGTGCACGGTTATTATCGGCGCTGGTATCAATCACTGGTATCACAACAATTTGATCTATCGGGCGGCGATTAATTCCCTGATGCTCTGTGGTTGTATCGGGGTTAACGGTGGTGGTCTGAACCACTACGTTGGTCAGGAAAAGTTAGCGCCACAGGCCTCGTGGGCGCCCATTGCATTTGCAAAAGATTGGCACAAGCCTTCACGCCTGCAGAATGCTCCTTCGTGGCACTATGTTCATTCCGATCAATGGCGTTATGATAGTGGTCACAAAGGGTATCACAAATGTCCCGATAACGAGCTGACCGAAGGGCACTCCATCGATCACAATATTCGCGCGGTTAAGAATGGCTGGTTGCCTTTCTTCCCGCAGTACAACAAGAGCAATTTAGATCTCTGTCGCGAAGCCGAAAAGAAAGGCGCTAAGGACAATCAAGGCATCATTGATCATGTGGTTAGTGAATTAAAAAGTGGCGAGCTCAAGCATACGATAGAGCAGCCGGATGCTGCGGATAGTTGGCCGCGTGTTTGGTACATCTGGCGCGGAAATGCGATTATGTCGAGTGCCAAGGGCCATGAGTATTTTCTCAAGCATTACTTGGGAACCCATCACAATGATATCGCGGAAGAACTGGCCGAAGGACAGGTCAAAGATGTGGCCTGGCAGAAAAATGCGCCCCAAGGAAAGATGGATCTGGTTGTCGACCTTAACTTCCGCATGGATACCTCGGCGCTCTATTCAGACATCGTCCTGCCGGCGGCCTCATGGTACGAAAAAGCCGATCTGAATTCGACGGACATGCATTCCTTTATTCATCCCTTGTCAAAGGCGATTCCTCCGGTTTGGGAGTCTAAGAGTGACTGGGACATCTTTAAGGCGGTTGCCAAGAAGACGAGTGAAATCGCTAAAAAACATTGTCCCGAGCCTGTCAAAGATCTTGTGACGATTCCGTTGACTCATGATACGCCGGACGAAATTGCTCAGCCCAAGATGCAAGATTGGAGCAAGGGGGAGTGTGAGCCGATTCCCGGAAAGACCATGTATAAGATGGCAGTGGTCGAACGGGATTATACCAAGATTTACGACAAATATGTTTCGCTGGGGCCGCTTGCCAGTAAGACGCTTGGTGCGCATGGCATTAGTTATGAGGTTGAGGATTTCTATAACGAATTGGTTGAGACCGGTCCGACGGTCGAGTGGGAAGGGAATAAATATCCTTCCCTGGAGGAAGCGGATTATGCGGCCAATGCCGTCTTGAACTTGGCTCCGGAAACCAACGGGGAATTGGCCTATCGAGCGTATAAGCACGAAGGGGACCGCGTTGGAATTGATCTGACGGATCTTGCGAAGGATAGCCGTGATTTCCGGGTCAGTTATACTGATTTGCAATCGCAGCCGCGTCGCATGGTCAATAGCCCGATCTGGTCCGGGTTGATGACGGATGGTCGGGCTTATTCGGCCTATTGCTACAATGTCGAATGGCTGGTTCCCTGGCGGACGCTGACCGGGCGACAGTCCTTTTATTTGGATCATGATGCCTACATCGCTTTCGGGGAACACCTGCCGACGTACAAACCGTCACCACGTCCGGAAGCATACGGCGATTTGCGTAAGAGCTTGCAAAGCGGTGATGCCAAGATGCTCAACTACCTGACGCCTCATGGTAAATGGCACATCCATTCGACCTATGGGGATACGTTGCGCATGTTAACGCTTTCACGCGGGACGGAGCCCTTCTGGATGAGTGAAGAGGATGCCGCGGATCTGGGGATTCATGACAACGATTATGTTGAAGTGCACAACGACAACGGTGTTGTGGTGACACGGGCATGTGTGAGCGCGCGTATTCCGAAGGGTGTCTGTATTATTTACCACTCGCCGGAGCGGACTTATTCAGTCCCGCGTTCGCCGTTGCGCAACTTTAAGCGGGCCGGCGGTCATAACAGTTTGACTCGGACGCGGCTCAAACCGAACCTGATGGTCGGTGGCTATGCGCAATTCACCTATTTCTTTAATTACTGGGGCCCGACGGGGTGCAATCGCGATACCTTTGTAACAGTTCGTAAGCTCGAAAAGCTTGTATGGTAAGGATGGTGACCTATGGATGTTAGATCGCAAATTTCAGTCGTCTTCCACTTAGATAAGTGCATTGGCTGCCACACCTGTTCCATAGCGTGTAAGAACGTATGGACGGATCGCAAAGGTGCCGAATACATGTGGTGGAACAATGTCGAAACGAAGCCCGGCACGGGATACCCAACGGAATGGGAGAATCAAGAAGAGTATAAGGGTGGCTGGGAAAAGAAAGGGGACGGTATCCAGTTAAAAGGTGCCGGTAAACGCCGTGGCCTGAAAAACATTTTCCATAATCCTAATCTTCCCATCCTTGATGACTATTATGAGCCCTGGACGTACCGTTATGAGGACCTTTTTAATGCCCCTCCAGGCGATGACCAGCCGACGGCGCGCCCGGTTTCACTTGTTACCGGAAAAAATATGGAGATTAAGGCCGGCCCTAACTGGGATGATGATCTCAGCGGAAGTCCGGATTACGCCCGTAACGATCCGAACTTAGATCAACTGTCGGAAGCCGAGCAGGAAGCGATGTTTCAGGTTGAAAAGTTGGTCATGTTCTATTTGCCGCGCATTTGTAATCACTGTCTCAATCCCGCATGTGTCGCAGGGTGTCCGTCTGGCGCGATTTATAAACGCGGTGAGGATGGGATTGTCCTGATCAATCAGGAAAAATGTCGTGCCTGGAGAATGTGTGTCACGGCCTGTCCGTACAAGAAAACCTATTATAACTGGAGTAGCGGAAAGTCCGAGAAATGCATTCTTTGTTATCCGCGTATCGAATCGGGTCAGGCGCCCGCCTGCATGCATTCCTGTGTGGGACGGATTCGTTATCTGGGGATGATGCTATATGATGCGGATCGTATCCATGATGTCGCTTCAGCCGATGAGGCAGATGTCGGACAGCTCCAACGCGAGATGATACTCGATCCATTTGATCCTCAGGTGATTCGAGCTGCGCGTGAGAATGGCGTACATGATTCGGTGATTGAATCCGCTCAACAATCACCGGTGTTCAAGTTTGTTAAGGAGTGGAAGATCGCCTTGCCGCTGCATCCCGAGTTTCGTACCTTGCCGATGCTTTTCTATGTTCCTCCCTTATTGCCGATTATGGGAACGGTTAGCGATGAAGTCTATGAAAGTGTGACGGATGGTCTGTTTAGTTCCATAGAAATGAGTCGTCTGCCGATTAAGTATTTAGCTTCATTATTCTCAGCGGGGAATGAAGGGATCATTCGCGAAGTGCTGAAGAAATTACAGGCCGTTCGCGTGCATCGTCGCCAAGTAACGGTCGGAGATCAAGACGAGTCCGTTGTTTCACAGGCGCTTAAGGAGGTGGGGATGACCCCTGAAGAAGCGGATGCGATGTATCGATTGACCTCGCTGGCTAGTTTCGATGAACGCTTTGTTATTCCTCCGTCCCACCGGGAAGAGGCGATAGAAACGATCGCTAATGTTGACGATCGTAAGGGCGAAGCCGGGCTCGGGTTCCGCTTTGCCGGACAGAGGGGGTTGTAACATGGCATCGCATCGGGATCGCTATCAAACGTTATCAGACTTGCTTAAATATCCGGACGAGGGCTTTCACGCTTTTGTTGCCGCTTGTGTCAGTAATCTAGAGGACTATCCCGAGAGCCTTGAGCAGCTGACACCTTTTCTGGACTATGTGAAGGGGGCGAGTCGGACCGAACTCGAAGAACTTTATATCCGGACTTTTGATATCCATGCAGTCTGCCATTTGGATATTGGATATGTCCTTTTTGGCGAGGACTACAAGCGCGGTCAATTTTTAGTCGAGATGAAGCAGGAGCAAATTCGAGCTGGTAATGATTGTGGAGCGGAGTTGCCGGATCATCTTCCTTGCGTGCTCAATCTTCTTGGCATGATGGAAGATCAGGCGCGCGCCCAGGACCTCGTCCAAATACTTGTATTGCCGGCGATTTACAAAATGATTCAGAGCTTTAAGAAGGCGGGAAATGTTTATCGCTGTGTCTTGGAAACGATCCAGTTAGTTGTTGAAGCCGATTACGGAAAGGTAGTGGCTTTGCCTACTTATAATCAGACGGAGGCCTCATTATGAGCGATTATCTCCTCTTTAGTGTTTATCCTTATATCGCCATAGCGATCGAACTCATTGTTTCTATTTGGCGTTTTCTCATTCGGCGCCATGAGTTTTCGAGTCTTTCGTCGGAATTTCTGGAGAGTAAAGAACTCTTTTGGGGGTCCGTACCCTGGCATTACGGAATCTTGTTTGTGTTACTCGGACACCTGGTTGCTTTCCTTTTTCCGGCGGAAATACTGGCGTGGAATAGCATGCCCGTGAGACTCTTGATTTTAGAGGTTACCGCCTTGACCTTCGGCTTGCTGGCTTTGGTCGGGATTGTCTTGTTGCTGATCAGGCGCGCGACCAATGCACGTATTCGGGTTGTTACATCTAAGATGGACGTCGCTATTCTCCTGATTCTCTTTGTTCAGGTGGCGAGCGGCGTTGGTATCGCCCTGACCATGCGTTGGGGTTCTTCGTGGTATGCCTCAGTATTGGTCCCATATTTGCGGTCGCTATTTGTATTGAATCCCAATGTGGCCCTCGTGGCGGATATGCCGCTACTAGTCAAGGTTCATATATTGTCGGCGTTTACGATTGTCTTGTTATTGCCGTTTACGCGGCTGGTGCATTTTCTCGTTATGCCGATCAATTATCTGTGGCGTTCATATCAATTGGTGATTTGGAACTGGGATAGAAAGAATATTCGGCGGCCATAAGAGAAAAAGTTAACTTAAAGAGGGAGCGTGTAGAGGGGTGATGAGATGAATATAGCTCATAAGGCAACTCGAATTAATCTGTTCAATTTTTCCACGAGGCCCATGCGGGCGTTTCACATGTCGTGGTTTGCCTTTTTTCTCTGCTTTTTTGCCTGGTTTGGTATCGCGCCTTTAATGGCGGTTGTCCGCGATGAACTGGGCCTTACTAAGGCGCAGATCGGAAACACAATCATTGCTTCGGTCGCGATTACCATTGTTGCGCGGCTTTTTATCGGTTGGCTCTGCGACCGGATTGGCCCGCGTTTAACATATACCTGGCTTTTAATATTGTGCTCTTTCCCCGTCATGGGAATTGGTCTCGCACAAAGTTATGAAACGTTTTTATTGTTTCGTTTGGCTATCGGCGCAATCGGGGCTGCCTTTGTCATAACGCAGTACCATACCTCGGTGATGTTCGCGCCCAACTGTGTCGGGACGGCGAATGCGACCTCGGCCGGTTGGGGGAATCTCGGCGGCGGGGTCACGCAGATGATCATGCCGCTGATTTTTGCGGCCTTTGTTGGGTTAGGGTATTCGGACTTCTGGAGCTGGCGTCTGTCGATGGTTGTTGCCGGTGGCGTTTGTTTGGTTACTGGTGTTGCCTACTTCTTTCTGACAACGGATCTTCCCGACGGCAATTTTAAGGAGCTGCGGGCCAAGGGTCTGCACCCCGGTAAGGAGCACGTCAAAGGCAGCTTTTTGATGGCTTGCAAGGATTACCGGGTCTGGGCCTTGTTCATCATTTATGCGGCTTGTTTCGGGATTGAATTGACGATTAATAATATCGCTGCCCTCTATTTTAAAGATTATTTCGGACTCGGACTGAAGACAGCCGGTCTGGTTGCCGGTCTATTTGGCCTAATGAATATTTTTGCGCGAACCACCGGCGGCATCATCGGTGATAAATTTGGACATACGGGAGGGCTTAAAGGCCGCGTGAAATGGCTCTTTATTGCCTTATTTATCGAAGCACTCGCCTTAATGTTGTTTTCGCGGATGACGGTTCTGCCGCTGGCTATCGGAACGATGGTGGTCTTTAGTCTCTTTGTCCAGATGTCGGAAGGGGCTACCTATTCTGTCGTTCCTTTCATTAATAAAAAGGCCTTGGGTTCCGTTGCCGGTATTGTCGGCGCCGGCGGCAATATGGGTGCTGTTGCGGCAGGTTTTCTGTTCCGAGCTGAGAGTATCTCCTGGCCGCAAGCCTTGTTGATATTGGGGGGCATTGTGGCTGTTTGTTCTTTTGCCACTTTCTTGGTGACTTTCTCCCCCGAAGCGGAAGCAGAAGTCAGAGAGGAGCACGATAAGGCATTGGCTCATCGTGCAGCTGCGGAAAAAGAGCGTGTTCCCTGGATTCATGTTCCGCCGCTGCCCCATGTCTTGAGCTTAATCAAGCCAATGGATGCGTTGCGTGCCTTTCTCGGCGTCGCGCTGATCGTAAAGGGCGTCTATTTTATTATGAACATGCAGGAATTTGAAGTCATCGTTGGCACCGTAGGACAGTTCCAGAATGTTTTATCCTGGTATGTCGTGTTGGCCCACGTCATTGGTGGTGCGTGTCTCGCGATTGGCTTGGCGACGCGTTTTGCGGCATTTTTGAATATTACGGTGGTGCTTGGCGCCGTTATTTTTGTTCACTCGGCGGAAGGTTTGTTTAGCTCCGGGCAAGGCCTTGAGTTGACAATATTTGTGCTGTTTGCATTGTGCCTGCTTTTATGGCGCGGCTCCGGATATTTCTCGTTTGATGAACTGATCCGTTACAACAGCGACATTAAATCTGCGATGGCAGAAGAATAGGGGAAGGGCGCATGACACGGCTTGAAAAATGGGATGTCGAAGATGAATCTTTTTGGGAGAAAACAGGGAAGAAGATCGCCTTTCGCAACCTTGTTATTTCAATTCCGAATCTCCTCTGTGGTTTTTCTGTTTGGCTTTACTGGGGGATGATCGCCAAGATCATTCAGAAGATTCATTTTGGTAGCGGTGAGACTCTATTCAATTTTACCTTTGGCAACGACGGGGCCCCTATCACGGGCGATGCCTACCGCGCCTTGCTGTTTACCTTGCCGGCTGTAGCCGGCTTAACCGGCGCGACGTTGCGTATTCCCAACTCATTCATGATTGCGATCAGCGGTGGCCGTAACGTCAAGTTTATGACGACGATCTTGTTGATTATTCCCGCGGTTGCGGCGGGCTTTGCTCTCCAGAATCCGAATACGCCGTTCTTTACGTTTATCCTGTTGGCGGCGCTCTCCGGCGTTGGGGGTGGGGCGTTTGCCTCCTCCATGTCCAATATCTCTTTCTTCTTCCCGAAACGCATGCAAGGTCTTTCGTTAGGGTTGAATGCCGGGCTCGGGAATGCCGGGGTCAGTGTCATGCAGTTCCTGATTCCTTGGGCGATCACCTTCGGGATGTTCGGTGCGATTGGCGGTGAACCCTATGTCTTTGGGGCAAACAATACTCAGCTCTGGGTGCAGAATGCAGCGCTCGTCTGGGTGCCTCCCATGAGCGTGCTGGCTATATTGGCTTTCCTTTTTATGAACAATCTCCCGCAGCATAAGTGCGGGTCGACACCTATTGCGATTGCGAAATACTTATGGCTGACGATACTGGGCTTCGGTGGGGCTGCGATCGGTATCACCCTCTTGTTGATTGATTGGGGTGCCTTCCCGGTTCTCTTGAAAATCTTCGTCGTGCTCGTCATTGCGGTTATTGCAACCTTGTTGTTCATGCGCAACTTGACGCCGAAGGAGACTAAGGAAAACCTGAAAGGGCAGTTCGCGATCTTCCGCAACAAGCATAACTGGATCATGACCTGGCTCTATACAATGACTTTTGGTTCGTTCATTGGTTATGCGAACGCCTTTCCCAAGCTTATTGATGACGTCTTTGGCGTGATTCGAGTGGATGCTTCAGGTAATCCCTTGGCGGAAGCCATAATGAACCCTAATGCGCCTATCTCGTCCAAGTACATTTGGATCGGCGCCGGTGTCGGTGCGCTGATTCGGCCGCTCGGTGGTTGGCTGTCGGATAAACTCGGCGGTGCGCGGGTGACCTTCTGGGATACCTGGATCATGATCGGTGCAACGATTGGGGCAGGATACTTTGTTGCCTTAGCCAACCAATCGCCGACGCCGGAGCAGTTTTTTATTCCTTTTCTGCTATTGTTTATCCTCTTGTTTGCGACGACGGGCGTCGGGAATGGATCTACTTTCCGCATGATCCCGATTATTTTCTCGAAAGAGCAGGCGGGGCCTGTCCTCGGATGGACTTCGGCCATTGCCGCCTACGGGGCTTTTTTGATTCCGAAAATCTTTGGCACGCAAATCAAGGCGGGGACGCCTGAGTATGCGCTTTATGGATTTGCGGCCTACTATGCGACGTGCATCGTTGCGTGCTGGTATTGGTATAGCCGTAAGAATGCGGAAATTAAGTGCTAGTTTGTTGGAGACTATGGGATGGAGCGTTTACGGCCTAAATTCATTACACTTGCAGTCATTGTCGCTGTAGTCGTGTTGCTGAGTGTCTTGATAAAAGAATGGTATCGGATCGGGATTAACCAAGGGTATGAGCCCGATCAGCCGATTGACTATTCACATAAAATTCATGCGGGCGATCATAAAATAGCCTGTTTGTATTGTCACTTTGGCGCGGAAAAGAGCCGTCATGCCGGGATTCCTCCGACGCAGGTCTGCATGAATTGCCATAGTGTCATTAAGAAAGATTCGCCGGAGATCGCCAAGATAAAAAAAGCGCTCGCGGAAAAGAAGCCGATTGAGTGGGTGAAGGTCCACAATTTACCAGATTATGTTTACTTTAATCATAAGCAACATGTGAAGGGCGGTGTTTCCTGTCAAGACTGCCATGGCGCCGTGGAGACAATGTCGCGGGTCAGACAAGTCGAGCCTTTGACGATGGGCTGGTGCATTGAGTGTCATCGCGAAAAAGGTATTACGCCGCCAGAAGGACATTTTACGGAGATGAAGAAAGGGACAGTAGAGGCCGGTTTCCGCTTTGGTGGAATGGACTGTGCTAAATGTCATTATTAAGCCAATGAAACGAGACGAAACAAAAAAAACCTATTGGAAGTCATTAGAGGAGCTGCATCAGGATCCGGAGTTTCTCGAACAATCAAAGGATGAGTTCCCTGAGTCTGCACCGAATCGCCGTGACTTTCTTAAGCTGATGGGCTTTAGCGTGACGGCGGCGTCTTTGGCCGCCTGTTCCCGGTCACCGGTGTATAAGGCGATCGCATATCTGGATAAGCCCGTCGATACAACGCCGGGCGTGGCGAATTACTATGCAACGACCTGCGCCGGCTGTGAAGCGGTCTGTGGCTTGTTGGCAAAAACGCGTGATGGTCGGCCTATTAAAATCGAAGGCAATCCCGAATCTCCGATAAATACAGGGAGTACCTGTGCGACCGGGCAGGCTTCGGTGCTGTCACTCTACGATGGTGCGCGCCTGCAAGGACCGCAGCTAGCTGCGGCAAAATCAAGTTGGAATTCGATTGATAAGTCGGTGCGCGAGGGTCTTCAAAGTGCTGTCGCGGCGGGAAAGAAAATAGCTTTGCTGACGGGCACGTTGATGAGCCCGACGACACGCCAGCTGATAAGTGAGTTTACTGCGCATTATACGAATGCGGAACATATTACTTATGATCCCGTCTCTGTTGATGCGATTTATGCGGCCAATCAGGAGAATTTTGGTAAGGCCGTTATTCCCAGTTACCTCTTCGATAAGGCCAATGTCATCGTGGGTGTTAACGCTGACTTTCTGAATACTTGGATATCACCGGTCGAGTTTACGCAACGATACAGCAAGGGCCGCAAGCTTGGGGATAAGTCAGAGATGTCGCGGCACGTTCAGTTTGAGTCCTATGTTTCGTTGACGGGGAGTAATGCCGACCAAAGGGTTGGTATCCAGCCATCGCAACAGGGTTTGGTGCTCTGGGGGTTGCTTGCCGAGATAGCCCGCCTTGCCGGTGGTGCCTCCGTTCCAACTCCGGATCTGAGTGGTTTGGATGCAGCATTTATTAAGAAAACCGCCCATGAATTGTGGAAGAGTCGCGGCGAGTCTTTAGTGGTGTCCGGGAGTAATGACGTGGCTCATCAACGTCTTTGCAACGCTATCAATGCGCAATTAGGCAATGTTGGCAGGACGATTGACTTAGATAATCCAATTCGTCGCAATTCGGGGACTTCTAGGTCGATTCAAGAGCTGGTTGCCGATATGCAGAAAGGGGAGGTTGGCGCGCTTATTATTTATGGTGTCAATCCCGCCTATGACTACGCGGAGGCTGAGAAGTTTAAGGAAGGCCTTAAAAAGGTCAAATTATCCGTCTCATTGGATCCTTATCGCACCGAAACGGCGGCGTTAAGTAAGGTGTTGGCGCCTGATCTTCATTATCTGGAGGCCTGGAATGATGCCGAGGCGAAGGCCAACCTCTTTCACTTAACGCAGCCGACAATAGCGCCGCTCTATAATACGCGTGCGGCTCAAGACAGTCTCTTGAAGTGGATGGGAAAGAATACGGATTATTATCATTATCTTAAGGACGCTTGGAAAAGTAAGATTTTTTCGCAGCAATCGCGTTTTGCTAGCTTTAAGTCTTTTTGGGATCGCGCCCTGCATGATGGCGGAGTGGCCTTTCCTGCACAGACCCCGAGGCACCATGCCTTTTCGGGCAATGTCAGTTCATCCATAGCGCAGGTGAAAGGGCAGCAGGGCAAGGGAGGTTATGAGCTTTATCTTTATGAAAAGGTGGGCGTACGAGATGGCCGCCACGCAAATAATCCCTGGCTTCAAGAGCTGCCGGATCCCGTTAGCAAAGTGACCTGGGATAATTATGCAAACATGGCGCCTGAGGAAGCGAGCCGTCTGGGTCTGAAACAGGGAGATATGATTCGACTCAGTGTGGGCAATCGCAAAATCAAATTGCCGGTCTATCTGCAGCCCGGACATCCGGTCAAAACAATTTCTGCGGCCCTTGGTTACGGGCGCAAGCAGGCGGGGAAGGTTGGGAATAATGTCGGTGGCAACCTCTATCCTTTTGTGACACTAACGAAAGAGTCTTTTATTTATCATTCAGGCGGGTTGGATGTCAGTAAGTCCACTGGACGGCACAAATTAGCTGTCACGCAAACACACAATTCGATGGAAGGTCGGCCGATTATCAAGGAAACGACACTTCCGGCCTATCAGGCGAATCCAAAGTCCGGTAACGAAGACAAAGTTCATTTAGTATCGTTGTGGCCTGAGCATAAATACACTGGGCAGCGCTGGGGGATGGCGATCGATTTGAATGCCTGTACGGGGTGTTCGAGTTGTGTGGTTAGCTGTCAGGCGGAGAATAATGTTCCGGTCGTTGGGCAAGACGAAGTCTACCGGCGTCGCGAGATGCATTGGATAAGGATTGATAGGTACTATAGTGGCACTGAAGAGAATCCCGATGTCGCCCATCAGCCAATGATGTGCCAGCATTGTGCGAATGCTCCTTGCGAAACGGTCTGTCCGGTGCTTGCCACCGTTCACAGCTCGGATGGGCTGAATCAGCAGGTTTATAATCGCTGTGTGGGGACCCGCTATTGCGCCAATAACTGTCCGTACAAAGTTAGACGCTTCAATTGGTTTAACTATGCGGACAACGACAAGTTTGATTACAACATGAATAGTGAGATCGGTAAGATGGTTCTCAATCCCGATATTGTCGTTCGGTCACGCGGCGTGATGGAGAAATGCTCCATGTGTATCCAACGTATCCAGGAAGGGAAGTTGAAGGCACGGGATGAGGGTAGGAAGGTGAAAGACGGGGATATCCAGATGGCATGCCAGCAGTCCTGTCCGTCAGATGCTATTGTATTTGGCGACTTGAGCGATCCTAAAAGTCGCATTTCGAAGCTTGTTAAAAATGATCGTTATTATCGCGTCTTAGAAGAGCTGAATGTACAACCCGTTGTGGGTTATCTGACGAAAGTTAGGAATATTGAGAAGGGTTAAGTGATGATATCAGCCGCTGAAAATGAGAGGCCATCAGCTAACGTTGTGCGCGGAGTCAGCAAACTCCGCCAGATTACCGCGGAAGTCTTACGTCCATTGGAGACGCGCCCGGGAGCGGCTTGGTGGCTGACCTTTGCGGTCGCGTGCTCGGCCTTAGGAGTGGGGGCCGTAATGATCGCCTATCAGATTGCCGTTGGTATCGGCGTTTGGGGGCTCAATAAAACGATTGGCTGGGCCTTTGACATCACTAACTTCGTGTTCTGGATTGGTATTGGTCATGCCGGAACCCTGATTTCGGCTATTCTACTATTATTTAGACAGCGTTGGCGTAATTCGATTAATAGAGCTGCCGAGGCCATGACGATTTTTGCCGTGATGTGCGCCGGTATCTTTCCCGTCATTCATATGGGACGTCCATGGCTCGCCTATTGGGTCTTTCCCTATCCAAACACGCGTGGTTCGCTGTGGGTCAATTTTCGCTCACCGCTGTTATGGGATGTCGTCGCGATTAGCACCTATTTCACGATCTCTTTTGTTTTCTGGTATATCGGAATGATCCCCGACCTAGCCTTGATGCGTGATCGGGCTAAAGCCGGGATCAAGAAGAAGCTCTGCGCCCTATTTAGCATGGGTTGGAATGGTTCACAACGTACCTGGGCACGTTATGAGATGCTCTGTTTGATCTTGGCCGGTTTGGCCGCGCCGCTTGTAGTCTCGGTTCATACCATTGTGAGTATGGACTTTGCCACGTCCGTTATTCCTGGGTGGCACACGACTATTTTTCCGCCATATTTCGTCGTTGGGGCGGTTTTCTCCGGCTTCGGGATGGTCATGACGCTGATGATCATCACCAGAAAGGTGATGAACTGGGAAAAATACATTACTTTGCAACATCTCCAGGCGATGGCCAAGGTTCTGCTTGTAACGGGTTCGATAGTCGGATTTGCGTACTTAACCGAGTTTTTTATGGCTTGGTATAGTGGTAACCAATTTGAGCTATTTACCTTTGTTAATCGCGCAACCGGGCCTTATTGGTGGGCCTACTGGATCATGATGAGCTCAAACTTGATTGCGCCCCAGCTTTTTTGGTTTAGGAAGGTTCGCAACAGCGTTCCGATGATGTTCTTCCTCTCTATCATCGTTAATATCGGGATGTGGTTTGAGCGTTTCGTAATCATCGTAACCTCGCTTCATCGAGATTACCTGCCGTCGAGTTGGGCGATGTATACGCCGACTGTGATTGAGGTTGGCACGTTGATCGGGAGCTTCGGACTCTTCTTTACCGCGTATCTACTTTTTATTCGCGTGCTGCCGGCGATTGCAATCAATGAGGTGAAAGCGATTACCAAGCTGGACACTGATTCGAGTGATTCGGAGGAGGCTGTGTCTCATGGTTAAACGCTATGTCATAGGGTTCTTTGAATCGGACAAGACCATACTTAAGGCTGTTCGGATGCTGAAAAAAGAGGGCGTGAAGATTTATGATGCCTATACGCCTTATGCGGTCCATGGACTGGATGAAGCCATGGGGTTGAGACGATCACGCTTAGGAATTGTGACATTTTTTGCCGGGGCGATCGGTTGTGCAATTGCGCTTCTATTTCAGGTCTGGACCTCTGCCTTTGACTGGCCGGTGAATGTTGGAGGGAAGCCGGGTAACTCGTGGCCCGCATTTATACCGGTGACATTTGAATTAACCGTGTTGATAGGGGGCTTGGTGACCGTTGCGGCGTTCTTTATGCGGTCAAAGTTATTGTGGGGGAATAAAATTCATCTTCCGATTGAAGGGGTGACTGATGATGCCTTTGCTTTAATTCTCGATAATACGGATGGGGGCATTGATATAAGTGCTGCGGAGAGACGCATGCAAGAGCTTGGTGCGACGAAAGTGATGGAACAGGTGTTGATGTGAAGCGTTATACCTTAAAAATCTGTGTTGTGAGCCTGTTAGGTCTGACCCTGTTGGCGTGTGAGCGAGACCATCGTAAGCCTGCTTTTATGTTTTTCCCGGAAATGGTGGAATCGGTTCCCTATGATAGTTTCGCCCCGAATGCCAACCATAAGGACGGTAAGACGTTGCAGCGTCCTGTTA
Source organism: bacterium (assembly GCA_965216315.1). Classification (GTDB taxonomy): domain Bacteria; phylum UBA10199; class UBA10199; order 2-02-FULL-50-16; family JAJFLM01; genus CBDCFN01. The sequence continues at coordinate 935,103 of CBDCFN010000016.1, forward strand.
AGGGGACAGTCCCTCGAGGATTTCTGCCTTATCCTTTTCCGGAGGACCGAGAGCGGGCTGCCAAAGAGCTCAAGAACATCCTGCCGAATACCAAGGCTGTTGTGGCGCGTGGCCAGCATTACTATGAGGCCTTTTGTCTTCCGTGTCACGGAGTGATGGGTAAAGGGGATGGGCCGCTGATTCCTAAGTATCCGAATCCGCCTTCATTTACGGCCAAGAGTATGCGTCATATGCCGGAGGGAGAGATCTATCACGTCATTACAATGGGATCCGGGCAGATGGCGCCCTATGCTACTCAAATTGACCCCGAGGATCGCTGGGCAATTGTTCGTTATGTACAAGTATTGCAGAAAGCAGGGAGGCCGACCGGACAGCCTGAGGCGCAAGAAGAAGTGAAGGCTTCTCCTCAAGAAGTCATTGAAGGAGGATTATAAGACGATGAAACCTATTCCGGCATTTAAAATGAAGCCCCGTTACAATTATATCGCTGGGGCGCTGATGGCCTTGGGTCTCATCACCATCGCGGTGGCTTTTTATGTCGATCCTGTTCGCGCATGGGCTAACTTGCTGATTGATAATTTTCTTTTCATGTCATTGGGTCTCGCCGGAGTGTTGATTATCGCACTTGTGAATGTTGCCAAGGGGAGATGGGCAGGTGTGCTTAAAAGGGTTCCGGAAGCCATGATGTCTTGTTTGCCTTATGCCTTTATTTTGATGCTACCATTAGGATTGGGCCTGCATTCTATTTATCACTGGACTCATGCGGATGTTGTGGCCAATGACACGCTTCTGCAGCACAAGGCACCGTATCTGAATGCAACATTCTTCATGATTCGTATGGTCATTTTCTTTGCTATTTGGATTTTTTTCGCAAAGTTCATGCGAAAGCATTCATTGCGCCAAGACAATGATGCAGACATGGTTCATTATAAAAGGAGTTATAAGGGGTCCGCTGCCTTCATAGTGGTGTTTGCGGTGACATTTTCTTTTGCCAGTTATGATTGGCTCATGTCCGTAGAGCCACATTGGTTTAGTACGATATTTTCGCTTTATACTTTTAGCAGTCTCTTTTTACATGGAATTGCCGCGTTGACGTTGATTGTAACGTTGCTCTATGAGCGCAATTATTTAGTCGGTTACGTCAATGAAAACCATCTCCATGACTTAGGTAAGTTGCTTTTCGCTTTCAGTACTTTTTGGGCTTACATCTGGATTTCACAGTACCTGCTGATTTGGTATTCGAATATTCCCGAGGAGACGACTTATTTTGTGCTTCGTAAGGATGAGGATTGGAACTGGCTCTTCTGGCTTAACCTCGGGATTAATTGGGTGGTGCCTTTCCTTGTATTGATGCCACGTGCGGCCAAAAGAAACGCTGCCTTGCTGAAACGCGTATCCATTACCTTGCTTATCGGCTACTGGCTTGATCTTTTCTTGCGAGTGGCTCCCAACGTGCTTTTGGAAAGGAAAATCGGACTGATTGAGATTTTCATGGCGTTGGGGTTTGTGGGGCTCTTTTTCTGGGTGACAGGGCGTGCCCTGGGCAAGGCGCCATTAATCGCTCGCAATGATCCTTATTTACAAGAGAGCTTAAATCTGCATCAATAGGGCCATTATGAAAGATGACCCGATCAAGCGCTTTGTTGAACATGATTTGCCCGTGGCTGGCATGCCGCTCTCTCCGATGGAACCACCTGAGGCCACCGCACCTCCGTCGATTGAAGCCGTTGAATATGCCGACCTAAAAGGGCCGCTCAAGCAGTTATGGGATGAGCATGAAGACTACCTTAAAGTATTGGCGGTTTTAGATAATGCACTCATAGCCCTGCGAGAAAATAGTTGGCTGATGACGCCGGAGATTTCGACCGGCATTAAACATTTCTTTCAGTATGTCGATGAAAGGGCGAGTTCTCATAATAATAAGGAAGAGCGGGCTCTTTTTCCCGTGCTACGTGAAAAGTTGATTGAAGCAGGAGAATGCAGTCCGGGAGAAGATAAGACGACACCCGTTGATGTCATGGAAGAGGAGCATGATAAAGTAGGTCAGTCGGCTGCAATCATGTTTACGCTTCTTGGGCTTGCGCCTCGCGTCGAGGATGAGAAAATTAGGAATATGCTATTTGATCACGCTTGCAACTTGGGACAGGAAATCGTTGAGACGATGAAGCTGCATATCTTTCGCGAAAATAATATAATTTTCCCATTGGCGCAAAAACTTATTGCGGATGAAGATTGGGACAGTATTCACAAGAAAATGAAGCGGTATTAATTTGAACGATCTGACGAAGGTTGGTGAGCGGCATCTTTGATAGCAGCCTTAGGAATGAAAGTAATCTTACAGTCGGTCGCTGCGGAGCAGGTGCAGCAGAACGGTGTTCCATCTAATATGTGATCGACGCCAACGAGCTGGCCATCGGAGATGCTGAAAACTTTTTCCTCACTGCATTTGCAGTCACTGCTAGAAAAATCAATCGTACCACTGTGGATGACATAGGCCCCGTACGGCTGGTGCTCTTCATAAAAGAGCACTTGTCCCGCCTTGTAATGGACAAGTTTGCCATGATCGATCAGTTTTTCTATTTGGGAGGTGACTGCCGTCAACTCATCATTGGTCATTAAAGCTAAGTTAATTAATCACTTAGCTATTGAAAATGACCAACAACAGTTGCCTGCATGATTTTCATCATGTCAGTATTCAAGTTGTGCCGTTTCTATCAATGCATCAGCATCGAGTATGGTGATGTCGCGATCTTTGACGGCAATGAGCCCATCTTTTCGAAATTCAGAGAGAAGGCGGATGGCCGTCTCTTGGGTGGCCCCAATCATTTCAGCCATTTCTTCTCGCGACAATTGAAGGTCGATAAGGGTCCCATTTTCTTTTTGTTTGCCGTAAGATCTTTTTAAGAGGAGTAAGAGCTCTGCCATGCGTTCTCGTACGCTATGATGAGCCAAGCTGGTGGCTAAGTCTTCAGCCTTGCCTAATTCGCGAGCTAACTTAATTAACATGCCTCGGTTAAGTTCCGGGTTTTGGGAGAGAGTCTCGAAAAAAGTTTTCGTATCGATACAACAGATACGGCAGTCTTCAATTGCTTCGGCCGTGGCATGATAACATTCCTCGGCGACGAGACAGCGATACCCGAGCAAGTCACCGGGGCCTGCAATGCGCACAATCTGCTGGCGGCCGCTTGCAGATGTCTTGTAGAGCTTTACGCGGCCCGCATTGATGCAATAGAGGCCGTAGGCCTGATTAGCCTCGTAGAAAATGATCTGACCCTTCTTGTAGTTGTTGACGGTCTTGTGGGCATCAATCTCCTCAAAATCGCCGGAATGCAGGTGGCAGAAGAGCCCACCGGCGCGACTGGAGCAGCTTTCACACTCGATTCTGGATTTTTTGGCAGTCATCTACCCCTCTCTAAACCATACCGGAGAGGCGTTTTCAAGGCCTTTGCCGGACTTTTTAATGTACACCGATTTGGTATGGATCGCAAATAGACGCTGGCCGGGTCAGGGGAGGGCGGCGATGTAGGCCACCCAAATTGCTGAATCCTCGTCTTCTTCGATCGGTTCGAAATTGCCATCACCTTCGTCATTTTCATCTTCGCCTTCCATATAGACGATGCTTTGAGAAAATCCGGCCTCGGCTAAAAGTTCGCGGATTTCCGGGATGCTCCAATAACGCCAATGGTATGTGAAGGCGCGGTACTGTTTCGGTTTGCCTTTTGGTTTGAAATGAATGGAAAAAGTACACTCTCGGTTGATCGGGTTATAACTTTCGCATTCCCAATAGTAAGTGAATTCACGAAATTTTTTATCTTCTGTGCCTACCATTACGACTTCGGTCCCGCCTTTGGTATCGAGAAAGAAAATGCTATCTTTGTTCATCGACTTTCGAACGCTAATAAAATATTGTCTGAGCGTCTCACGGGTCTTGAAAATCCAATAAGAGAAATTAAACGCAACGATAATGTCGGAGTGGATTCCATCGCTGAGTAGGACATCCTGCTTGAGATAGTGGAGACGGGCCTGCTGCTCTTGGGTCAGAGCTGCGCGGTAATATTCCTGGCCGTATCTGAGCGCATCTTCACAGAGATCGATGCCAATTGCCGTATGCTTGTCACTCTGCTTGACCCACTCACTTGAAAGGTAGCCAGCACCGCAAAAGTCTTCACGGAAGGAGAGCGGCCGGTGACCGATGAGGCGTTGATATTCATCATTGAGGAATTCGAGGTCAAAGGACGCGTCTTGGACGGCCTGACTATACATCTTGTACTGTTCATGTGTGGGCATAGGAGCGAGTCTTTGTATATGATTGAGCGAATATTGCAAGAAGTATAGACGATGATTCTGCTTATATGAAGGAAGAAGTTTATTGATTAGTGCCAAATATGTCCGATTGAGATGCTGACACCACTTCGTCTTCGTGGGTGATAGTGGCCGCGATAGGTTGGCCCGAAATAGACTCCCGGATACGTTCCGTAATAGTGATGACCGCAATCGTGACTATGGTAGTGACGATTCGAGTGATGGTATCGGTGCGAATCATGCGGATGATAGTAATGATTTTTGACTTTGCCACGGCTATCATGAGTATGACTCATGTGAAAACCGGGTGGGTGTTCTGCCCAAGCGCGCGTCGATGGAATGGCAAAGGCCAAACAAACCACGATGCTCAACAAAGCCCTTAATAAGAAATGTACCATGCCCGACCTCCAGGCTTATTCTATCATGAGTCGCCTCCCTCAAGGCAATGCTTGCTTAAGGGGAAAGGCGTAACATATTGAAATGACGATGAAAATATTACGGCCCCGTGCGGGATCGGCGCGCGCATCCCTTGTACATGTAGGCGGCAAAGCGCGGGGCTTTATCCATGTAAAAGCGGTCTAATTTTTCCAGCTGAAAGCCCGCCGTTGTGATCAGGTCCGCCATGTCACGGTTAAAATGACAGCCGTCGCCGATGATTTTTTGAACCGGGGTGAGAATGGTTTGTAGGCGACGCACTGAAGGATCCGGGCTGAGTCCATGTTCAATGAAAAGAAAGCTTCCGGAGGGTTTGAGAATGCGCCTTAGTTCTCGCAAGGCACTCTCAACGTGATGGATGCTACAGAGTGTCCAGGTACTGACAACCGTATCGAAGCTGGCATCCTCAAGGGGGATTGTTTCTCCATTAAGTGTGAGGGCTTCTACTTCATGTGTTGCGTTGGCAATTCGCTGTTGAGCTTTTTTCATGACTCCCGGATTAATATCGATCGTTGTAATTTTATCGATGCCCTCGGGATAGAAGGGAAGGTTGAGCCCGGTTCCCAGGCCAATCTCAAACACATTCCCTTGGGCCTCAGTTAATAGATCCCTGCGGAGGGAGGCAAACTCCGGTTGCGACATGATCCATTCAAGGAAATGAGGGAAGATGTAACGAGAGTAGAGGCCCATTCACTTCAAATAACCGAAAGAAAAACCCTTGATCAATTGAAAAGAGTTCTAGCCTTGAGAAATGAGAATTGGCTGTATATAAAGGAAGTTTGATGGAAGTCGCAACCGGATCCACTTATGCACACCGCTTGGTCGATGCCTTTCGACGTTTTGCTGACCAGCCGGCAATGAAATGGAAGCAAGCCGGTGAGTGGGTACAGCTAAGTTATGCCGAACTTGGCCATCAGGTGTTCAGCTTGGCTGCCGTTCTCATTGAATCAGGGGTCCAAAAGGGCGATCGTATTGCCATCTATCTGGAAACGAGTCGGCCTTGGATCCTAATGGATTTTGCCTTACAGATCGTCGGGGCGGTAACGACGACGGTCTACCCAACCCTTCCTGCCGAACAGGCTAAAAAGATATTACATGATGCTGAGGTCAAAGGATTGCTGACCACGCCGGAGCGTCTCAAGGCGCTTGAAGTGGATTTTGGTTTGCCGGCCTCGTGTGAGGTAAAGATGATCGTGGCTCACGATGAGCGAGATAGCTTTGAGTCTCTTTTAGGAAAAGGTGCGAAGCTATTGGCAGGTAATCCATCGCTGACGAAGCGAGTAGAATCTCCCGACGTTGAGCTGGAAGATCTGTCGGCAATTATCTATACGAGTGGCACAACGGGTGAGCCCAAAGGCGCGATGCTCTCGCATCGTAATGCGATTGCCAATGCGGATGCGGGAATTCAATGTTTCGCAATGGCCAGATACTACGTTAATTTTGTTCACCTTCCCTTAGCACATGTTGTCGCGCGCAATATGGTGGTTCCAACGGCGGTCATGACGGGAGATCTCATGGCCATTGCCGAGTCGGACCGTAACAAATGGCCTGCCAACTTTCTTGAGGTTAGACCAGTTGGAATGGTTACCGTTCCCTATTTGTTAGATAAGATATATGATCGTGTCATGGATAAGATAGCGCACCAGAGCTTGCCGTTGAGGATCTTGTCACGATGGGCTCTGGCGGAGGGATATCGTTGCCGCGTGCAGCCATTATTGAAGGGTGGTCCTGTCCGTGAGCGGGCGACGCTTCGGTTGCGAGTCCTGGATAGTCTGGTCTTAAAAAAAATTCGTGCTATTTTCGGCGGGCGTTTGGTTGTCATTGTAACCGGGGCGGCCCATATTCGACTGGAGACAGTCGCTTTTTTCTGGGCGCTCGGTATTCAGGTCTATGAGGCCTACGGGATGACCGAAGTAACGACAGCCGGGACCTTTACCTGGCATCAAGATATCAAGTTAGGTACGGTTGGAAAAGCTGCGCCGGGCATGCAAGTCAAGCTAGCTGATGACGGAGAAGTATTGTTGAAAGGCCCTAGTGTGATGAAAGGGTATTGGAAGCAACCGGAGGCCACAGCTAAAGTGATTGATGCCGATGGTTGGTATCATACGGGTGATATTGGTTCTTTCGATAATGCAGGCTATCTTTCCATCGTTGACCGGAAGCGTGATCTTTTTGTTCTGGATACTGGGAAGAACGTAGCTCCGCAGGCGGTTGAAAATGCCTTAAAGCGGTCGGCGTGTGTTGAAAATGTCTGCGTCGTGGGAGACCAGCGACGTTACATCGTCGCCTTAATTGTTCCCGCCTTAGATGTTATTCAGCAGCGCTTGGGTCTTTCCAACCCGCCTGACAAGGAGGATCCTCGAGTGAAAGCCTTATTGGACGATGAAGTGGCCAAATATTCAGTTGATTTGGCTGTATTCGAACGTGTGAAGCGCTACGAGTTGCTTTCGGAACCATTTTCTACGGACAATGAGTTATTGACGCCGACATTGAAGCTGCGGCGTAAAAAAATTATCGAACAACACAAGGGTGTCATTGAGGGTCTCTATCGTCATTGATTGACTCGGAAGCAGTCGGTTGCGTGCGAGCCTGTAGTTCGTCTTGCAACGTGGCTGTTCGTTTTTCATTGCCGAGATGTTGGTAGACGCCGATCAGTGCGTGGTAGGCGGCAACAAAAGGGCGTTGACCGCGGCCGCGATTACGTGCGATGCCGCGTTCGAGGAGTTGGCGTCCTTCTTCCATGTAAGGGCCACCCATTTCACTCAGGATAATTCCTTTGGTGCTCATGTTGCGTGAATGGCCATTGATGGCTAAGGCATCATTCACGGCCTCTAAGGCGTCTCTGTAGTAGTTCATCGCCTCTTGCCAATCGTTTTCGACCCGTTCGAGGCGGGCCATTTCGAGCAAGATGAGCGCTTCTTCGCAATAATGCCGTGCGACTTTTGGATTCAGCTCTTCAGCGACGCAGATAGCGCGATTGGCTTCATCAAAGTATTGATCCGCCCGTTCGACATTGTCGGGAATAAATTGTACCGCGCGTTGGCGCAGGGTGACGGCCAATTCACACCAACTGCGGGCGTGATGATTGAGGGTCACCAATTGGCGGAAATGACTTTCAGCTGGCGCTAATTTGCCGAGCTCGCGATAGCTGAGTCCGAGGTGGAGTAGTGCGCTTTTTGAAGGTTCGCCACGTTGACGCGAACGTTGCAGGATTTCATGCCAGTAAGTTACCGCGTCATCGTAGCGTCGCTGCGCTGAGGCCCAATGAGCTTGTTCAATGAGTGAGGTCGGTTCGGTTGTACTCGTAGTCATTGTGGCTTCGGTGCCAGGGGCTGAACGCTTGTCATTGCCTGCGAACTGCGTCCCGTCATTTTCGCCAGGCATAGCGGGGATGCGTTCTAACTGCAGCTCAGGCAAGTCGACAGCAAAGAGGCGGGCATTGCGCGTGAAGCTGTCGGTCCATGAAATCGCCCAAGGGGCTTGAGTGAGGGGGGTTGCCTCGGCACGGTCGGCCGCCGTCGTGGCCCGCCATCCGCTGATACCGCTATGATCGAATAGAACGGTCGTTCCGTTAGGTAAAAGGGGCATGATATTCAGTCCGCCATTGGGCATGAGCAGGCGCAATTGGAGGGCAGAGATAGTCATTGTAGCCGCTCTATCGACGCTGGGCCTATTTAGTTGCTTGTGATTGCAGGGGGCTTTGGGGCGCTTACTCTCTTTGATACAGGATGCGATGATAAACCGCCGTTTCGGTTCCTGTCTCATGGTTGGTCTCAAAACGGATCTCCTTGAGGCCACATTGATTGAATGAGTTTAGTTCCGAGCGTGCTAGTGGCCAAGGTGGGCCTGGTGGGTCCCTATCCGATTCATCACGGCCATGACATACAACGAGGATGTGTCCACCCGCTTTGACGAAGCCGGCAACGGCTTCAATCGTTTGGGTGCGCACAGAAATAGGTAACGCTTGGACCGTATAGACCTCCAAGATGAAATCAAATGCCGCTTGCCATTCCCGCGGTGCTTGAAACAAATCAGCGACTTGGTAGTTAACGGGAGAGCTGGGAAAGCGCTGTTGAGACCATTGGATGGCGGTTGGCGAAATATCAAAGGCTGTCACCTCAAAATTCCGCGCGGCCAAGGCCTCCGCATCATCGCCCAGGCCACATCCGACAACTAAGGCCTTTCGTCCGGCCCCCTGAATCTCATTCTGTTGGAGCCACTCAAGAACCTCAGGGTGGGTGGCGTTGCGGGCCCAAGGAACGCTTTCTATCTTGCCGGCTGCCTCACGATAAAGAGGCTCAAACCAGTCAGACGGGTGAGCGGCGCGTTGCGCTAATTCTTGGGCTTTCTTGGTGGCATCGGTCATGATTGATTCTTTCGGGTCTTTGATCTAGATCATAGGGGTCCGAGGTATTTTCTGTAAAGTAGAGACGAAGGGGAGGGCATTTTATGCGACATATATATATTCTCATCCTTGGCGTATTGCTGTGCGGAGCGGGGCTGACCAGTGCATTAGCTGGTAAGGCGTCTCATCAGCATGGGCCGGTGATGCCCTTGGAGGTCGTTCCGGAAACGAAGCGCTACATGAACCAGATGGAAGCGGCTTATTTGCGGTTGCAGATGCTCAGTCATAAGGACATGGCCGATTTCAAATCAATTGCAGCTGAACTAAAGAATATGGATCAAGCGGCCCGGAAGGTGGTAAAGATAAATAAAAATATCAAGCTCAACGAATTAATTAAAGGGCTACGCAAGCAGATCGAGGATGTCATGGAGGCGAACGAGAAGAAGCATCAAGAAGGCGTCGTGATGCACTTGGATGTCTTGCACGTGACCTGTTTTGCGTGTCACACGACCCATGCAAAACCAATTGATTGATCAACTAGGTTGATGAACTCTGTTTTTTCTTGATCCAATCCTCATAGGACTTGCCGGCGGCTTCATCAACGCCGCTTAATTCAATGGTGCTTAAGTCGGCAATGGGGAACTTCTTTTTTTCAGCGCTCCCTTCGAGAATAAGTTCAACAAACTCATCATTGCGGTTGAACAGATATCCGACCACGTGACGCTTATCGGTGAACATAAGCGTCACGTGGCCGCGATAGTCAAATGCGGCTTCAATTTGTTCTTTGAGCGTCCGCGCTGTCATCAGCCCGCTGCTTTGAGATGCTCTCCAGGCTGAGCGCCCGCGCGGCCGACATACTCTTCTTGAGAAAAGTCATCGACCGTAATGGCGTCATAGCGCAGCTCTTCGGCCGTCTTGAGGACGGCCGCTTCTTCCTGGTTGATGACATTGGCCTTAATCGCCGCTTCGACCCGAGCTGCACCTTTGATTTTTGGCATCTGCTTGGTCTTGATCGCCTTACGGATCTTGCGGTCGACGGCCGCAGCCTCTTGAATGGCCTTGAAGGCCCGCTCTTGCCTAATTAAGGCTTCCTCAACGTTCTCCATCGGCGGGAAGTACATGCCTTCCGCGAAACGATCACGTTGTTCACCATCTCGTTGGCTGAGATCGGCGATAATATGGGTGATCTTATCGGCGACTTCAAAGCCTAAGGAGTTCATGCGTGACCAGGTACGAATGACGCGTTTGAACAAGAACTTGATCGGAAAAGGTCCTCCGATATTCTTAAAGATCCCATCGAATGCCTTTTGGATCTCAAAGCAGGCATGTTTCAGGCAGAAGTGCACGAAGGGGAGATCTTCCTTGCGTCGGCCTTCCGCCTCGAAACGACGAAGGACGGCAAAGCCTAAATACATCCAGGATAGAATATCGGCAAAACGTCCGGTAATCATCTGGCGTGCCTTCAATGTGCCACCGAGCATGCCCATGGCGACATCCGCCATGATTGCAAAGGTGGCCGAGGCCCACGCCAGTTTTCGATAGTATTGAGCGGTGGGACCACTGACGGGGGAGGCAACCAAACGTCCACGGGTTACGCTCAGCAGCACTGAGCGGAACAAGTTGCGACTCACGTGACCGACATGGCCCCAGAAGGCCTTGTCAAAGCCGGCGAGATCCTTGTTCTCGAGCGTAGCCACTTCCTGATAGGCGTAAGGGTGAGCCCGTAACGCCCCTTGACCAAAGATCATCAAGGTTCGGGTCAGGATGTTAGCCCCTTCGACTGTGATGCCAATCGGTGCGGCGATGTAGTTGTTCGCTAAGAGATTGCGGGGTCCACGCGAAATAGCCGCACCGGCCACGACATCCATCGAGTCGGTGAGGGCCTTACGCATCAGCTCCGTCGATTGATATTTGAGCATGGCGGTGATGACAGGAGGCTTAATGCCCTTGTCTAGGGCCCCGCAGGTAAACTTACGGGCGGCTTCGAGGAGGTAGTTGTAACCGGCAATTCGCGAGAGAGGTTCTTCGATGCCCTCGAACTTACCGATCGACATGCCGAACTGCTTTCGAATGGTTGCATGATTGGATGCCGTTCGATTGCAGAGCTTGCCGACACCGGCGCTTTGTGCGGGTAGCGAGATGCCGCGCCCGGCTGACAGACAATCCATCAACATGCTCCAGCCTTTGCCGGCGTTTTTGACGCCACCTACGATGCATTGTTCGGCATCGACGATGACATCATGTCCTTCTGTCGGGCAATTATAGAAGGGAACACCAAGAGGATCGTGACGGCGGCCCAAGACAACACCCTTTGTGCTACCCGGGATGAGGGCGCAGGTAATGCCGAGGTTTTCACCCTTGCCGAGGAGATTATCTGGATCGCGGAGTTTGAACGCGAGTCCAACTGTCGTCGAGATCGCAGCCAAGGTGATCCAGCGCTTCTTCCAGTTCAGGTTAATCTTAAGGCGTCCGTCATCTCCTTTAAAGAGAATGCCGTTAGAGGTGATCGCGCCCGCGTCACTCCCGGCCGTTGGTTCGGTCAGGGCAAAGCAAGGAATCTCTTCGCCAGTTGCCAGCTTGGGCAGTAAATCTTTTTTCTGTTCATCCGTACCATAATGGATCAGCAACTCTGCAGGTCCAAGTGAGTTGGGGACCATGACCGTTACGCAGGCCGCCGTCGAGCGCGAAGCGAGTTTCATAATGACCTGACTATGAGCCAGGGCGGAAAAACCAAGCCCGCCGTATTCCTTCGGGATGATCATGCCGAAGAATTTTTCGCGGCGGATGATATCCCAGGCTTCATCCGATAATTCACGGGTCTTCCAGATCTTCCAATCATCGCATGCGTTACAGAGTTCGTTCACGGGGCCTTCCATAAAGGCATTTTCTTCGGCAGTAAGATCCGGATAGGGTTCTTTTAACATGTTCTTGAAATTGGGTTTTCCGGAGAAGAGATCTTTCTCAACCCAAACAACGCCTGCTTCAAGTGCCGTACGTTCCGTCTCCGAAATGCGCGGCATGATGGGCTTCATGATTTTTGCGACCCAGGAGGTAACTAAGAGGCGTCGTAGTGGGGTCACATTGAATATGAACGCAAGGCCGAGAAACGCATAGATGATCGGTAATGGCGTACCAAAACCAATCAGCATGGCCGTGATGGCGATGCTCCAAAGAATCAGTCGTGCTCCAGTATAACCTAGAATTAGCACGACAAGCGCTGAACCGACGGCATACCAAACGGTATGCGCTTGTAGAAACCAGCCATGATAGGGATTAAGAAACTCCACGATCGACCTCCTGGGATGACGTTATGCGTTAATTCCATCTCTACAACTAAACTAAAGCGTCGAAAATGGGAAGAAAAAATGAATGAGCATTCATTCTTTTACGGCTAACCTATATTTATTAAATAATTACAATGAGTTAAAAATTAAAGTGTGACTGAGATCAGGGCGCAACATTATCCTGATCAGGTCGACAATCAAATTATGTCGGGTCCATCTGGGTCAATAGGGCGCCTTACTGCCAGCGCGATTCCCCTGCTTCTGGAGGCCAGTTCTGACCTGCGGGAGTTTGCGGTGCAGCGATGGCTCTTTACTTCATCCTTTGTCGAAGACCGGCAAACAGTGATTCACAATTTGGCCCGCCTTGCCGGTGCCACCACCGCTGTCAATCTTCACTCCCTCTCGGCCCAGGCACGCCGTATCTGGAGCTGCTTGAGAAGCCAAGACGCCGATGCGCGTTCTTTTATTCGTATTTCTCAGCATTTATTCAGTGCCGTCTTAGATGATGCGGAAACTGTCAGGCAGATAGCCAATTCCGAGCGGGCGCTCAGTTGGTTCAGTCAGAGTTTCCTCGAAGAGGCAGTGCATTCCTTTAATGTTGTTCCAAGAAACTAAGGATGGCCTGCGCCAATGCGTCCGGTTGCTCGTGATGGATCATATGACCTGCGTCTTTAATGACGATATGTTTGGCTGATGAAGGAAAATGTTTCAGTCTTTGCTCGATTTCCTCCTCTAAGTTATCACCTTGATACATGGAAGCTCCAAAACGACTGAGCTGGCCGGTTACGAGTAGGCATTGTGCAGTAATGCGTTCCCAAAACGGATAGATATTATTCAATTGGAATAGGTATGGGTGGAGCCATTTGTGCCGTGGATCCGCGGCTATCTGCAACCCTTCGCTGGTTTGCGAGGTGATATGTTGCGCGAGAAAAAGAGCTCGATCTAACGGTAGCCGGGGGTTGGTCTTGCGCAGCCTAGCGGCGACACTCTCGATATCGGGATAGATGCGAAAAGCATGCGCTTCCATTGTTTCAATCCATCGCCGGATCCGTTCGGGCCCTTCGGATGCCGGCATATCTTTAATGCCAAAACCTTCAATGTTGGTGAAGTGGCTTATGCGTTCCGGAAAAGAGCCGGCATATAATGAAAGGATGTTGCCACCCATCGAGTGACCTATGAGTTTGAGTGTCTCGCCCGGGGCCAGAGACTCGAAGAGGGTGTGGGCATCGGCGATATACTCATAGAAAAAATAACCGAGTGCCGAAGGGGTATGTTCCGTGTGACCCATGCCTCGAAGGTCGGGCGCAATGCAGTAATAATGTTCCTGGAGCTGCCGGCAGACGAAATCAAAGCTGGCTCCCATATCCATCCAACCATGAAAAAGAAAGAGTTTAGGCTTGTCGCTTTGACCCCATGTGTGGATGCGATGCTGCAAACCATTTATTTCGATCTCCATTATATCCATGGCTTTTGTGACTCCATAGGCAAGCATTTCTTGATTTGTAAACCGATATTAAAGTAAAGTAGCTCCCTTATGGACTTGTCTAAACTGATTAATACGAATGTGACCGGGTATGTGGATGTCCCGTCTCCGGATGATCTTCATGCCGAATTGCCGGCTCCAGACGAGAGTTTGCAGACGACTCTGGATGCCCGCAACGCCATTCAGAATATCCTGGATGATCAAGATAAGCGCCTTTTTATCGTTGTCGGCCCGTGTTCTATTCATGACGTCGAAGCGGCCCTCGATTATGCGGGTCGACTCAAGAAAGTGGCGGATCAGGTTCAAGAGACCTTAATTCCAGTCATGCGGGTTTATTTTGAGAAGCCACGAACGACTGTTGGATGGAAGGGACTGATTAACGACCCGTTTATGGATGACTCGTTTCACATTGAAGAGGGGCTGAAAATCGCGCGCCAACTCTTAATCGATGTGACGAAGACAGGACTGCCGACGGCGATTGAAGCGCTGGATCCGGTCACTCCGCAATATTTTGCAGAACTGATCAGCTGGTCGGCCATTGGCGCCCGCACCACGGAATCACAAACGCATCGTGAAATGGCGAGCGGGCTTTCGATGCCGGTTGGATTTAAGAATGGCACGGATGGGAAGATTGAGGTGGCGATTAATGCGATGAAATCGGCCTTAAGCTCACATCATTTTCTCGGCTTTGATTCAGGGGGGCACATTGCCAAATACGCGACGCGCGGGAATGCCTACAGTCATATTGTTTTAAGGGGTGGCGATGACGGACCTAATTACAGTGCTGAGAATATAAGCGAATGTGAAGCCGCCCTGCAGAAAGCCGGTTTGCGCGACAAAATCATGGTGGATTGCAGCCACGGCAATTCCCGTAAGGATTTTAAGAATCAACCGCAAGTCTTCAGGGATGTTATTGATCAGGTGCTTAACGGCAATCGAGCTATTTGTTCGATGATGGTTGAGAGCAACATTCATGAAGGTAATCAGAAAATTACCCAGGATCTTAAGCAACTCAAGTATGGAGTTTCAGTCACGGATTCGTGTATTGGTTGGGAAACGACTGAAGAGCTCTTGCTTGAGGCACATGAGCGGCTCAAATCAAGATAAAATTATTGTGGTCGAATTAGCTGAGCCATGTCTGTGCCCGTTGGGTTCTGGAATACTTTGAGTCCAAATTCACCTGTAACCGCCAACAGATGATCAAAGATATCCGCCTGGATATTTTCATAGTTGGACCAGGCGGTATCATTACTAAAGCAGTAGATTTCGATTGGAAGCCCGGTGGGTTCCGGTTTTAAGTGGCGGACGATCAGCGTCATGTTCTGGTGAATTTTGGCGTGGTTTTTCAAGAAATTTAAGATGTACGCGCGAAAAACACCAATGTTTGTCATCTTGCGTCCATTCACTGGTTCAGCTGTATTGATTTGGTGAGTTTTATTGTATTCGGCGATCTCTTGTTTTCTCTTTTGAATATGCGTTTGGAGGTAATCAATCCTGGTAAAGCGCTCGATTTCCTCAGGAGTGCAGAATCGTATGCTGTTCATATCGATATGAAAAGATCGTTTGATGCGTCGGCTACGAGATTCAGACATTCCCCGCCAGTTTTTAAAGGAATCCGCGACGAGCGAGTAAGTGGGGATGGTCGTTATGGTTTTGTCCCAGTTTTGAATTTTGATGGTCGTCAACGAAATGTCTAGTATCTCGCCGTCGGCACCGAACTTGCTCATCTCAATCCAGTCACCTTTACGCACCATATCATTGGCCGCGAGCTGAATGCCGGCGACGAATCCTAAGATGCTGTCTTTGAAGACCAAGATGATAATGGCGGTCATGGCACCGAGTCCCCCGAGGATACCGAGGGCGGACCTATTGAGTAAGGTTGCTAGGACGAGAATAGCGCCAACGACCGTCGTGATTATTTTCAATACTTGAGCATAGCTCTTGAGTGGTTTTTGCCGGGAGATATCGGTTGTTTGATAAATGCTAAGACATGCACTGATGATGGCATTGATGACCAATAAGCCAACCAGGACCATGTAGGCGATAGCGGCTCGCTTGATCCAGTCAACGATGTCTGGAGATTTAGGAAAGGGGAGGGGGGCGAGCGAGTAGATCAAGAGTGCAGGGACGATGTGGGCCAGGCGTGCAAAGACATTATGATTAATGAAGGCATCATCCCAATGAGTCTTGGTCCGACGCACAACAGCGCGTATGGATCGAACCATGATGCGATTTGTAACAATATCAGCGATGATCGCGACGATCAGGATGCCAACGACGACAGTCAGCACGCTGATTTCGTGTCCGAGTTTCGCAGGAAGGCCCAACGCCAGTAATTTCGTTTCAATATACTTCAACATGAGTCGGGGGGTCTTCTAGCATATTTCTTTCGAGGGAGGGAAGTGCGAATTGCGGTAACGCTAATCGTCACCGGTTTGCTCTTTGTCAATCATGCGTTTGGCGCGACGTAGTAAGAATTGATTGGCGGCATCTTCGCTTTCGAAATCGCCCACTTTGACGGTGCCGACGTTTTTTCTTTTGGTATCCGGGCCTTCATTGCGGGGGCCCCACTCGCATTTGAGGACGCCGGCACGGGATTCGTAGAGAAAAATGCGGTTTTCACGATAGATTGTTACCGGTTCTTGTTCAGATGACATCGTAGTGCTTCTCCCTCTCAGGTCATGAAAAAAGCAATTTATACTAGTGAGGCGCTAGGATCTATCAAATTATTTGTCTTTCACGCTGCGTTAGTGCACTGCGTAAAATCGTTGATATAACTGGGTATTATCAATGACGCACCCGCGAATCCCTATAAATAAAGGCTTTGCTGTTTGTAGGGGTTGTAAAATAGCGTAAAATAAGGACA
This sequence comes from bacterium, assembly GCA_965216315.1. GTDB lineage: Bacteria > UBA10199 > UBA10199 > 2-02-FULL-50-16 > JAJFLM01 > CBDCFN01. The sequence goes on from CBDCFN010000016.1 coordinate 951,818, forward strand.
AACGCGTTTAAGGAGGTAACTATGAATGCTGCCGCATTTAAAAAAGCGTTCCTGTTTGGGCTCGCTGGTACGGCCGTCCTGACGGCTTTCACTTATCTGGCAGGTTTCATGAAGCTTCCACATCCCGACTATCATGGCATGATTGCCGGCTGGTTTAGCACCGGCGCCACCTTATCTTGGGTGGTCTATTTTGCCTTTGGGATCGTGTTGGCTTACGTCTACAAAGGCTTCCTCGCCGCCCACTTACCCGCTGATTCCTGGAAGAATGGAATTGTCTATGGCGTGTTGCTGTGGGGACTCGTTCAGTTCGTGTTGATGCCTGTGTTTGGAATGGGCTTCTTCTCGGGCGGGATGCTCACTGCCTTTGGAATGTTGCTAGGCAATGCCTTTTATGGGGCCATTGTCGGCTATCTTTACGCGCACTCGAAGTAGCGTGTTGCGTTCCCAACTCAATCGAGTCGGTCACCTTAGGGGCCGGCTCGATTTTTATGTATCAACTCCATCGACATGATGATCCAAGACGGGGATAGCGCTGCGCATTTTGTTGACCAGTTCAATCTTCAGAGTACTTCCTAACACAACCTCTCGATCCGCAGCATTACAAAGCTGGGTTCCATCGGGCGCCCAGATGCCTGATTGCCCGCCGAAGAAAATATCGTCAGTAGCGGGACCAATCCGATTACACAAAACGACATAGGCTTGGTTTTCAATAGCGCGCGCTTTCGCAAGATCGATCATGTGGTGACAACGCTCACGAGGCCATTGGGCCGAGATAAGAAACAGAGTCGCGCCTTCAAGGGCACTTTGACGATACATGCCTGGAAAGCGGAGATCATAACAGATACTGAGATTCGTGCACCACGTTCCGATTTGCGCATTAACGCGTTGCTTGCCGGCGCAGAAGCGTTTGTCTTCGTCCATAGAGGCAAAGAGGTGGACCTTGTCGTAATGGATCGGTTGTGACCCGTCAGGGGACAGTAATAGGAAGCGGTTGAAATAACCGCCATGACCATCACGGACCACATAGCTCCCACCAATCCAGGCGCTGAGTTGCTGACTCAGCTCCTGGATCTGGCGAACAATACGGTCATGGTGCTGACTCACATAGCTGGGCCAGGATTCATGATGATAACCGGTCGTCCAGAGTTCGGGGAGGAGGTAGAGTTGGGCTTTGCCATGGGACCGGATGAGTTCCTCGGCGTGGATCTGGTTGGCCTCAGGGTCACCGTCTTGACCCTTCATCTGGACAATGGCGACATGCATGGTCTAGCTGTAACGTAAAAGATCAAGCGTTACAATTAGAAATAAGTGCTAATGCGCTGATAAATATCGTGATTTGCGCCATTGACGCATTAGTCCGGATAGACCATAACCACAACCATTATGCGGCGAATGGACCTTGTTAAACAGCTTGAAACTCACCCATCTTTTGATGCCACTGAGGCGAAGAGTGTTCAACGGGCAAAAAATTTTGTAATGGCTCATAAAGATTGTTTTGAGCGGTCTCACGCCGAAGGACACGTAACCGGCTCTGCTTGGTTGCTTGATCCTAGCGGAACGCGTGTCCTGCTGACGCATCATAAGAAACTCAATAAATGGATCCAGCTTGGCGGGCATGCGGATGGCAATCCCAATATATTGCAAGTCGCCTCGCGAGAAGCTCATGAAGAATCGGGGCTTGCTGATATCATCCCCTTGTCGGAGCAGATCTATGATGTCGATGTTCATTGGATTCCGGAGCGCCCTGGAGAGTCTGGTCATTATCACTATGATATTAGATTCATTCTACAAGCCAAGTCTTCGGATTCTTTTCGCGTAAGTGATGAATCCCATGATTTGGCATGGATACACCAAGACGATATGAAGGGCCTTGAGTTGGAAGAGTCGATTATGCGTATGTATCGCAAATGGTTGCGTTGGAATCCCTAGTTTAAGGAGTGGGTATGCAGCGAGGACATGGAGTGATGTCGGATCAAGAGACACGTGAGCTCATATGCGAGCTATGCCGCGATTTTTATCGGCTCGGTTGGGCGAGCGGAACAGGCGGTGGCATTTCGATTAAACGAAGTGGGCAGATTTATATGGCATCGAGTGGCGTCCAAAAAGAGCGCTTGAGTGTCGATGATATTTTTGTCTTGGATGAAGAAGGTGTCATTATGCAGCCGGCGCGGGCAGGTCTCGAGCTTTCTGAGTGTCACCCCCTCTTTATGAATGCCTATCAGATAAGAGGTGCGGGGGCCGTGTTGCACAGTCATTCCATTAATGCCGTTCTTGTGACTTTGCTTTATGAGGATGCTTTTAAAGTAACGAATCTTGAGATGATGAAGGGGATCGACGGGGTCGGTGTATTTGATACGCATGAAGTTCCGATTATTCCCAATGCGGCGCGGGAAGGGGAGCTTTCAGGTGCGATGGCGGCCGCAATGCGCGATTATCCAAAGGCGCAGGCTGTGCTCGTGAAGGGCCATGGGGTCTACGTGTGGGGTAAAGATTGGGTGCAGGCAAAGACGCAGGCGGAGTGTTATGATTATTTGTTTCAGGCGGCGGTGATGATGAAGCGGCTGGGACTTGATCCTTCATCAGGAGGTCAGTCATGAAAATCAGTTGGCTGAGTGATGGTAGCGAAGTGATATCCGATGAACTGAAGAAAGTCGGTATTGTTGCGGACTGGATTGATCCTAATCTGGGCGTGTATTTGGACGTGATAGAAGGCTGGAAGCAAAAACGCGATTATGCGGCCCATGACGAAGTGAAACTAACTTCTGATACACCTAATTTGGCAACAATACTAGATAATTTCAAGCGGGAGCATCGGCATACGGATGATGAAGCCCGCTATATTGTCTCCGGTGCCGGCATTTTTGATATTCGTTCGGCTGATGATCGGTGGATAAGGGTTGAGGTCGAGTCAGGAGACTTTGTCATCGTTCCCGCAAATGTGTATCATCGTTTTAAATTAACAGCTAGCCAGCAGATCCATGCGGTAAGGCTTTTTAAAGAAAATCCGTCTTGGCAAGCGATATTTCGATGAGGGTAGACGTGAATACGGAGCAGGAAGAAGCGAAGGCAAAAAAAACCGAGATAGAAGAAAAGCCCCTAAAGAAACTAAGTCGTGACGAGATTAACGAGTTGCCTCTGGGCCGCTACGAAGGGGACATACAACTTATTAACTCTGATGCAGATTTGAAGTCAGCGCTAGCAAGCATACGGAGTGAATCGCTGTTGGGGTTTGATACGGAAACGCGCCCGGTTTTCAAGAAAGGACAGTCCTATCCGCCGGCACTGTTGCAATTGGCAACGAGTGACTGCGTCTTTATTTTTCAGCTGAAAAAATTGGGTTATCCGAATGCGTTGATCGATATTTTGTCCTCGGCCGAGCATATGAAGAGCGGCGTGGCGTTGGATTTCGATGTGAAGGAACTACAAAAGGTCATGACTTTTGAACCCTCCGGTTTTATTGAGCTCAGCCACTTAGCCAAGGAAAAGGGGATTGGCAACAATGGTCTTCGCGGGCTCACGGCGTACCTGCTGGGTTTTCGTATTTCAAAGCGAGTAAAGACATCAAATTGGGATCGGGAGGAGCTAAGTGAGTCGCAGATCATTTATGCGGCAACAGATGCATGGGTGAGCCGTGAGATTTATTTAAAACTCTTGCAAATCGATCCGTGACCTATCACGGAGTTAGTAACACCTTCCCAAAATTTTTGTGATCCTGGATGTACTGGTGCGCGGCAGCGGCCTGATCGAAGGGAAATGTCTTGTCGACGATCGGGTCAAAGGTTTTTGTTGCGGCGAGATCGATGATTTCTCGCAGTGTTTCACCGAGGAGGGTGCGGTGCTCCCATAGATGACCGAGGTTGACGCCAAAGACACCTTTATTCTCATTCATCAGTGAGATCGGCTTAAAAGTTGGCATCGAGAGTAAGCCTTTAATTGCGGAGGTGAGACTTCTTTTGTTGCCTGTACTAAAGCTGGAAACTCCAAACATAAAAAGCCGGCCCAAAGGTGCGAGACTTCGGTATCCCTTGCGAAAGGAGTCGCCACCCACGGCGTCGATAATAATATCGACGCCTCGTCCCGCTGTGATGCGTTTGATTTCCGCTTCAAAGTCCTGTGTGTGGTAGTCAATGCAGTGAGTGACGCCTAATTTTTTGAGTCTTTCATGTTTTCCGGCACTAGCAGTGCCAAACACTTCGGCATGGCGCCACTTGCACATTTGTAGGGCCGCCTGGCCAACACCTCCTGCGACGGCATGGATCAGGACCTTGTCGCCAGCTCTTACATTGCCAAGATGGAGGAGCATTATCCAAGCTGTCAGGTAGTTGACGGGAATAGCGGCGGCTTGCTCAGCGGAAAGATCTTGAGGTAAAGGGAGGACGCTCGCTTCAGGGACGCAGACGACATCGCTATAGCCGCCAAATCGCGTCAGGGCGACAACGCGATCGCCTTCTTTGAATTCAGTAACGTTCGTGCCGATTTGGTCGATGATGCCGGCGACTTCGTAGCCGACGACAGCGGGGAGTTTAGGGGCATCAGGATAGAGGCCCATGCGCGCGAGGATGTCCGCGAAGTTGATGCCCGCCGCATCGACGCGAATGCGGACCTCACCCATTTTTGCCTCAGGATCCGGGGCCTCGCGAATTTCGAGGACTTCCGGCTTGCCAATTTTAGGGATCCAGACTTGCCTCACTTCGTCTTGTAATCAAACGCAAGCTTGTCTTTTTTGCAACGAATAATCACGTCACCTCCGTCACCGAGTTGTCCAAAGAGGATCTCGCTGGAGAGGGCATGTGAGATCTCGGTCTCGATAAGCCGACGGATGGGGCGCGCACCGAATTGAGGGTCGAAACCTTTTTTGGCAATATAGGCCCGCGCACTGGGATCAAGTGTCAGCGTAATTCCTTTGGCTTTTAAGCGATCCTCAAGTTCCGCCACCATTTTCTCGACAATTTGCTCGATCACTTCCGTCGGGAGCGAGTCAAACTGGACAATCCCGGTGAGTCGGTTGCGAAATTCAGGGGTAAAGGCCTTTTCAATGGCCTTCTTGCTCTTGTCTTCGTATTCGGCCTTGCCAAAGCCAACGGTTCTCGTGCTGCTTTCCCGCGCGCCAATGTTGGTCGTCATGATGAGTATGACCTGACGAAAATCCGATTTGCGACCGTTATTGTCAGTTAAAGTTGCGTAATCCATAATCTGTAGCAGGATATTAAAAAGATCTTCATGCGCTTTTTCAATTTCGTCTAAGAGGAGGACCGTATGAGGGTTGCGATGGATGGCGTCGGTTAAGAGTCCCCCTTGGTCAAAGCCGACATAACCGGGCGGTGCGCCAATGAGACGTGAGACCGTGTGCTTCTCCATATACTCACTCATGTCAAAACGCGTGAATTCGACTCCCATGACTTCTGCAAGCTGACGGGCGAGTTCGGTTTTTCCTACGCCGGTTGGTCCTGCAAAGAGAAAAGACCCAATGGGTTTTTGGGGTTCACCCAGGCCGGCACGCGCCAGACGAATGGATTTAGTGATTTGATCGATGGCGTCATCTTGTCCGTAAATAAGTAACTTGAGGTCACGGTCCAGGTGCTCCAATTTAGCTTTGTCATCAACTTTGACCGTTTGGGTTGGTACCTTCGCAATGCGCGAGACGACGTCTTCGATATCTTTAGGGCTGACGCGTGGGTTTTCTTTTTTGCTCTTCAGTTTGACGTTCGCTCCGGCTTCATCCATCACATCGATGGCCTTATCCGGGAGAAAACGGTCATTGATGTATTTAGCCGATAGTTCAACGGCTGCTTTCAGGGTGGCAGGACTGTAACGGACTCCATGAAACTCTTCATAGTATTGCTTGATGCCCTTAAGAATTTTAATCGACTCGTCTATTGACGGTTCATCGATTTCGACTTTTTGAAAACGACGCGAGAGCCCATGATCTTTTTCGATGAGATTTCGATACTCTTTGTAAGTTGTGCTGCCGATGCAATTAATTTCACCATTGGCCAGGGCCGGCTTAAGCAGGTTCGATGCATCCAGGCTTCCCCCGGATACAGCGCCAGCACCAATTATCGTGTGAAGTTCATCGATAAATAGAATATTGTTTTCATCTTGCTTGATAGTTTGAATGACGGCCTTGAGACGCTCTTCAAATTCACCGCGAAACTTGGTGCCGGCCAGCAATGAGGCCATATCGAGAGAATAGATCTGGGCCTTTTGTAAGTGATCAGGGACTTTCTTATTAACGATATTGAGTGCGAGTCCTTCAACGAGGGCGGTCTTGCCGACCCCGGCATCCCCGACAAAGATGGGATTGTTTTTGCGACGCCTTGCGAGGATATGAACGGTGCGATCCAGTTCTTGTTCTCGCCCAATAAGCGGATCAATTTTGCCAAGGCGCGCCTTCTCATTGAGGTTGATGCAGAATTGTTCCAAGGGGCTCTTGGGCTGCGGGGTCCCTTCACTCGATTCGGCTTCGGGAAGGGGAATAGAGGTCTGCGGGTGAACTTTGGAGATATGGTGTGAGATATAACGTATCAGGTCATAGCGGCGGATATTGTGTTTGGAGAGAAAATAAACCGCATTCGATTGGGCTTCACGAAAGAGAGCGACGAGTACGTTGCCGCCATCAAGTTCTTTTTTTCCTGAGGATTGCACCTGAGCTGCCGCCAATTGAAGTACAAGCTGCACGCCCACGGAATAAGGAGTTTCTTCCTGTTGCTCTGGAAGCGCTTCTAAGTGATTTTCAAAAAAACCTTCAAGATCATGTCTTAGGTCATCGAGGCGCGCGCCGCAATGATAGAGGATATCAGAGGCGACTTGGTCATGGGTCAGCGCATAAAGCAGATGCTCGAGGGTGACATACTCATGTTTTCTGTTGCGAGCTTCTTCCTGAGCGCGTTGTAATGTTTTTTCGAGGCCTTCGGTGATCAGTTTTTATCTCCTTTGTCTTCTTCCATGATGCATTCCAACGGGTGCTCATGTTTTTTGGCGAGACCTTTGACGTGAAAAATTTTAGTACGCGCGACATCATAGGGATAAATACCACATATCGCGCTTCCTTGTTTGTGAACTTGAAGCATGAGGGCGACGCTTTCTTCTTTTGATTTATGAAAGACGCTCTCTAAAAGCCAGACGACAAAATCCATGGGGGTATAATCATCGTTTAAGAGAATAATGCGATACATCGGCGGCGGGCGGACATCGACGCGCTCCTCCGTCAGTATCTGGGCATCACCCTCGGAACGGTCGTCTCCAGGGTTCCAATCGTCACCCGCCATGGCGGTAATCTTCATGAAATCCATAAAATTATTCGCAACTTCCTTCTCTAACTACCTAAAATAATTCATAATACACAATTTTTCACGTCAAAAATCATTCACGGAGTGTTTCCCGTAATTTATGCATGAAATCAGCTCGATCAAGCTCTTTGGCCCCCAAACTGGCGAGCAGCGGCGTGAGTAGCTGGACGTCCATCCACGTGCTGCCTTGAGTTTTCAACTGTTCGACGGTCTTAATAAAGGCATATTTAGAGGCATGGCTTACGGTATGAAACATGCTTTCTCCGCAGAACATTTTGCCCATTTTGACGCCATAAAGACCACCGACAAGGTGATCGGATGAGTCTAGGACTTCGAAGCTGTGTGCAAAGCCTGCCTTATGAAAGGCGAGGTAGGCCGTGATAATTTCTTCCGTAATCCAGGTGCCCGGCTGGCCTTTTCTGGGTGTCATTGCGCATGCTTGGATGACTTCCAGAAAACGTGTGTTGGTTCGAAATTGGAAATGAGTCTTTTTAAAGTAACGGAGCAGCCGTTTCGTAACCTTTAAGTCATCGAATTCCAGTATGGCTCGCTTGGGTGGGGCAAACCAGAGCAAGGGGTAGCCTTGGTGGGGCCATGGGAAAATGCCGTTGCGGTAAGCGAGTTCAAGTGTCGGGACCTCGAGGTCGCCGCCAATGGCGACGATTCCGTTCGAGTCTGCGGTTTCGACGGGAGGAAAGGCACTTACGACCATGACCCTATTAAGCCTGACAGAGGGCATTCCGGTCAATCATCGGGTTGCTCTTGACTCTTAGAGCGTTTCGCGTCACCCTTTCGGCTATGCGTAGCAATAGGAAACTTATACCGTTAGCCATCTGTGTCATGACTTCGTTTGTTTTCTTTTCGTCGACAAGTGGGTTGGCTGAATATGAAGAGAAGAAAGGTAAGCCGCGGGTTAAGTGCCGGATGAAATTCGATCTGAGTTCTTGGTCGGTTTTTTATAAGTCTGGTAAGGGGCAGGGCCGCATCACCTGCAGTAATGGACAAAGTTCCAATGTTAAAATACGCACCCATGGTGGCGGAGTGACCTTCGGTAAGATGAAAATTGAAGATGGTAATGCAACCTTCACGAAGGTGTACGATATCTCAGATCTCTATGGTAGTTATGCCAGATCTGAAGCTCATGCGGGTGCGGCCAAGCATGCGGAAGCCGTTGCGATGACCAAGGGAAATATCTCGATGTCCCTTTCTGGAACAGGTCATGGATTTAATCTGGGTATTGCCTTCGGTAGCTTTAAGATCAAGCCTGTTCGTTAATATTTCAGCAATATTTTCTTAATTCTTATTGGTATGTAATCCCTGATAAAGCTGTTGGGCGAGCCGGAATTTATAGTCATGGGGGACTGGGGAATTGACCATGATAGCAAAACGAATGAGGCGCCCGTCTTGATGTTTGAAGTAGCCTGCGTAGGTATTCACTCCTGTCAGCGTCCCTGTTTTGGCCTGAAAGCGGTTTTTTTCCACCGGGAGTAAATGGCGATAAGGTTCAAATTTTTTGAGCAGAGTCATCAGTTGCCGGGGCGAGACCCGGTTTTTTCGAGAGAGTCCCGCACCTTCCATCGCCGTAAAATCGGACCAACCAATATGTTCCCGAAGGCAGCTAGCGAGCACACGTTGACTTTTTTCATTGCTTGCGGGTGCCCCATGTTGCTTGGCCCCTAAGACGAGGAATAATTGGTTGGCCATGAAATTGGTTGAATACTTTAGAAGCCCCTTTATCACGTCGGCAAGTGATTTGGAGGAGCGATGGCGATAAATGAGCTTGGCATGAGGGGGGCTAGCGCCGATTTTGATTGGAAGCTGATTGCTAATGCTGGCACCGTGTTTGTTCAGAAAAGCGACAAGAAGTTCGCCAAAGTAGCGCGTATTTTTTTGCGAATCTTTGCCCAGATTGACTCGATGTTTTCCATTTCGATAAGAGCTGCTGATCTCGTGGGCAATGGGAGTTAACGGCGTCTGTGGCTCAGCGCTTTCGATTTTGTTGCCTGTCTTGCGAAAGTAAACGGTATTAAAGTTGGCGACCAAGGCCCCGTTGATGGCGTCGTAAGGGTTTGAAGAGCGAGATTGCCCGTCAACCGTGAAACTTTCAAAAAAAGACGTATCGAGGATGAGGCCGGAGATTGTTTTGAGTCCTTTTTTGATTAAGGCTTGTGCAATTAAGTCGAATTCTTCCGAAACAAGAAAGGGGTCACCATAACCGCGGACGACAAGTTCATTGTTTGAAGTGAGGGAGAAGTCCGTTGGAAAGTGATAATCAATGCCGAGCTCTTTGATGGCGCAAGCGGCTGTGGCCACTTTCATCGTTGAGGCGGGGATAAAATGCTCATTGCTACGGTGATCGATGAGAACCTCACCCTTATCGGATTCGACGTAGGCCCCTCCATTTTTGAGCGCCCCGATAAAGTTTTGTTTCCATGCAGCCGCGGCCAGGTTAGGCAGGGCGCTCGCAATGAAAATGAGGAGGCAAAGGAAACGCATTAGGCATCAATATAAAAGTCGGGTAAGAGTTCATTGCCTGGCGCGTAGGCATAAGGGTCAAAGTCGGTAATGCCGTGCTCTTTAAGGACGGTTTCGTCAATGAGCGCCTGACCGGTTATTTTACGGTCAGTTGTTGTCAGGATGAAGTAAGCGGCATCCGCCATGATTTTGGGCTTACGACTTTGCGTCATACCCTCTTCGCCCATAATATTTTCGATGGCCGCCGTTGCGATGGTTGTGCGTGGCCAGAGAGAGTTGACGGCTATGCCATAAGGTTCAAATTCGGCCGACATGCCCAGGGTGCAGATCGTCATCCCATATTTTGATATTGTATAGGCGACGTTGTTTTGGAGCCATTTATCCTTTAATGAAATTGGTGGTGAAAGATTGAGTATGTGCGGGTTGTCCGCTTTCTTTAGAAAGGGGAGTGCTGCTTGGCTACACGCAAAAACAGCTCGGGTATTAATCGATTGCATCAGATCATAACGTTTCATCGGCGTGTTTTCCGTATTCGTCAGGCTGATGGCGCCCGCATTGTTGATGAGTATGTCGATTCCCCCAAATTTCTCCGCACTTTGCTGAATAACAGCTTCAATATTTTGATCATCACGTACGTCTAATTGAAGGGGGAGGGCCTGCCCGCCGCGATCCTCGATTTCCTGTGCGACGGTATGGATAGTGCCTGGCAACTTGGGGTGCGGCTCGGATGTCTTGGAGGCAACGACAATGTTGGCGCCGTCTTCAGCGCATTTTAGTGCAATGGCACGACCAATGCCACGGCTTGCGCCTGTAATAATAATGGTTTTGTTTTTTAACGAGGCCATAGTGTGAGTCCCTCATTTTTATGCGACAGATCGAACAAGATGACAATGGAATAATTCAACCATCTATAGCGGGAGGTTTTCGCAATGATTTTTTTTCGCTCTGTTGTCTCTTCTCTTTAAGTAGTTTTTCTTTGGCGCGTTTGCTGCGTTTTCTTTTCTGGCGCCGAATTTTTTCAATGCGCTTCTGTTCGGCACTTTCATGTTCTTCTAAGCCTGCGGCAATTTTTTCCGCGAGGCGACGTCGGGCGTAAAAGCGATTGAGTGCCTGGCTGCGGCTTTCTTGGCAGCGAACTTCCACTCCGCTGGGTTTGTGGAGGAGTCGTACGGCCACAGAGGTTTTGTTGACCTTTTGGCCCCCTGCGCCTGAAGCGCGAATAAAATCTTCCTCGAGGTCCTCTTCCTCGATTCCGAGCTCTTGCATTCGGGCGGCCAGTGCCGCTTGCTTCTGTTTCGTAACAGGACCCTGCATGGGCGCCAGCCTACCTTAAAGGGGATTCTCTTGCCAATAGGCCCGTCGCATGATAGCAGATCGCCTCTCCCCCTTGACAATCCCGTATCAAGGCTGGAATTATTGAATAAATCGGCGCATCTGTGTAAACTGCGCAATTTCAAAGGAGATTTGTTTGGCTCGAGACGATTTAATAAAGCTTGAAGGTGAGATCACGGACGTGACGGGCGGAGGTATGTATGCCGTCACCCTGGAGAACGGAGCCACGGTGAGCACCAAGCTCTGTGGTAAGATGAAGCGCTTTAAGATCCGCGTGGTTGTTGGTGATAAGGTGACCGTTGGAGTCTCGCCCTATGACCTCACCCATGGCTTCATCATGTATCGCCATAAGAATTGATCCTTATATCCCCTGACAATTCATTGACTTAGCCGCCATTCCACATTAAAACCGATTGAATTTCGCCGCCCTGGTGGAATTGGTAGACACGCCAGACTCAAAATCTGGTGGGGGCGACCCCGTCCCGGTTCGAGTCCGGGGGGCGGCACGCCGACGTAGCTCAGGTGGTAGAGCAGCACATTCGTAATGTGCGGGTCAGCGGTTCGAGTCCGCTCGTCGGCTCATTTCGTATAGTAAGGGGGAAGAAAAACTCTCTCCCCCCTTACAACCCCCCCATCGTGAGGGAATCCTAATGGAACTGTTTTTTGATCAGTATAGTGGAGTAGCGCTTTATATTGTCATGCTCGTGGCCTTATTGGCGACGGGATTCGGGCTGCCCCTCTCAGAAGACTTCCTCCTCATGGTTATCGGCTACATGATCCAGTCAGGACGTATGGAGGTTATTCCTGGGCTTTTCACGGCTTATATCGGGAGCGTCGGCAGTGATCTCATCATGTTTAATATCGGTTATCATTATGGGGCCGCCGTTCGAAAGCACCGCTTCATCCTCCGGGTTATGTCGCATGGGCGTCAGGAGAAAATACTCCAGAAATTTCGTAAATACGGGGACAAATTTATTATGTTTGCCCGTTTTATTTCAGGTGTTCGTGCGCCGACGTTCTTGACAGCGGGGATTAGTCACATGAAACCGCTGCGTTTTTTTGCGCTCGATGGCTTTGCGGCACTTTTTAGTATGCCGTTATTTGTCGGTCTCGGTTATGCCTTTGGCGACCATCTGGAGAGCATAAAGGCGGATTTTGATGAGATTCGGAAAATTATTACCGTTTTGGTTATTGGTGCTGTCGGTGTCTTTATTGTGATGAGCTATCTTAAGTTGTTTAAAGACAAGCCGGAATCTCCCAATGATCTATAAAAAAACCCCATTCGCGCGAGGCGAATGGGGTTTTTTGTAGAATCCTTGAAACGATCCTTAGAACTTGTACAGGACTTCCAAAGAAACGGTGTCTTGGAACTTCTTAAGCGTTCCGTTGGACTTTGCAAAGAAAGCCCGATCGCTGTGATCATGACGGAATTCAAGACGTCCTTCGAAGCCATCGTTCATGTAAAAGTGGCCCGTAAGAGTTCCTTCGAAGAGGTTGTGATTGGCACCACCTCCGAAACGGAATCCTGCGTTATCGTCGAACATCTCACCGCGGAAAGTAAGCCCAAACCATTCATTAAAGTCATAATGAAGTAGTAAGGCGGCTCCCCACCAATCGGCAAACTTGCTTCCGAAATCCTGCTGATTCGCCCAGTCAAAGTTGATCTGGAGCAGGAAGTCTTCGATTGGACGCCAGTTTAAGACGAAATCAACCAGCGCTGTCCAGTCGCTGTCGTTTGCAGCCACACCAACAGCCGCATCGGCATCCGGGCCCATCGTTCCCTGAAACGAGAAGTCAATGGTTTCAGCCGGAGTAAATGCTAACTGCCAGAGGACCGTCTTCGCCTTGTTGAGATCGGTGATCGTGTCCCAGCCGTTGACGATACCCAGCGATGCTGAGAACCAGTCATTAAACGGATAGGTCATGTAGAATCCCGTGTGTGTAAACGGAATTGCAAAACCGAAGAGAAAAGAGCGTGACGTGTTGTAGTTGTACGCACTCTCAATCACTTCAGCCCCGATCAAGGTGGCAAAGTGACCTAAGGTAAAGGTCAGACCATTGCCAACCGGCGCCGTCAAAGCCACATAGGCTTGTTGGATGCCAAATTCATCAGCCCCAATGACACCACCTTTTAAACCATCGACGACGGCGACATCTTCACCGAATGCGAGGTCTAAACGAAAGGTGGCCCACTCAGCCGGCGAATTCTCGATTTCAAGTTCGGCACGGTTGAAGTCGAAATCATTGTGGCGAACATCAAAGACGCGCCCCGTGTTTCCGACCCCAAGTGGTGGGTTGTTGAAGTTGTAGTTATACGTAGTATTAAAGTTGCCCGTCAGACGTGTCTTTTCCCACCATGAGATCGAATCGCCATCATCTGCCTGAGCAGTTGAGACGACCCCCATGGAAAGAAGACTGAGCCCGACAAGACCCAAGATGAGTTTTCTCATTCCATTCTCCTTCTAGAAGGTGGCACGTAGGTGCCTGATTCATGTCCGTGCCCACGCGAAGGCTGTAGGCACGATGACTAGATGGCCGCCCCTTAGGGCGAGCACCCAAATTCAAAAAAAACTAATTGGAAAAGCTGAAATTCCCCCTTTGTCAGCGCGACTGACGCGACGTGTTAGTGCAAGGGTTGTACCAAGTCAAGAAATTAGCTAAATTATTAATATTACTCTTTATTTTATAGATACTTAAGGCGTGTCTCAGGCAGACAGAATGAGTATTTTAGCGCGTCAATGCCATGCGCTAATTGTCAGTGGTTTACAAAATTGTCGACATTAGCGGGATACAAATTCCCACAGGCGCGCTGGGGTGATGGGTGTTTCCGTCTCCCCCCGACAGGCGAGCCAGCACTCATCGCAGGGGTTGGGGCTTTCGACTTCCCCGGTGTCATATTCGGTCCAATGGCAGAACGGTTCCATCTCGGAGCAGCGCTTCACCATTCCATCCGGTGTGATCTGGATGAAGTTGAGGCCTGCCTGGCAGTCGGCCATGTTGCCTTGGCGGAAATATTGCGGGATGCGGCTTAAATAGTGACTCGAGGTTAGAATATGATTGGATTTGCCCTTTAACTCGATCAGCTCAGCAATCACCTCGTCTAACTGCTTCATGCGTTCTTCTCGGACGTGATATTGCTCTTTATCGTTTTTAAGTGCGCTATAGGAACTGAACGAAATCTTGGCGCCCCATTCCTTCGCCCGGCGGGCGAGGGGAATAATGTGGTCTAGATTCTGTTCCATAATTACCGTATTGAAGGCGATATTGTCATAGCCTTGCCCCGTGAGTTTGGGGACCAGCTCAGAAAAATGTTTGTATAATCCTGGGAGCTTGCGTTCTTCATCGTGAAGCTCGCTATCGTAATTAAGTGAGATGGAAAGCTGGTCGAGCCCTCGGTCCCAAAGCTGCTTATACTTATCTTCAGTCAGCAATTGGCCATGAGTTATCATTGTTAAGTAGATGCAATAGGGGCGAACGGACTCAACAATATCGAAGATATCTTTACGCAATAGCGGTTCGCCGCCATTAAGAGAGAGGACGATAGGGCGGAATTTCTTGATGATTGGCGTAAAGTCCTTGAGTTGAGGATATCCTTTTAATGTCCAGCAGGGGCAAAAATCACACTGGGCGTTGCAATACTTGGTGACTTCCAAATTGATGAGGCGGGGACGTTTATGTATCGTTTTCATGCCGAGGTAACGGTACATCCCTTTAACTTTTCGGCCCATGCCTAGATTGCGTGAGAGCATTGCTGTTCCTTGCTAGTTATTGAGCTGAAGGGTCGGCGATTTTCTTAGTCGTTGGTGACAGTCGAAAGAGACCGAAACGCATATTAAGCATCACCATCCACGCAGCATTGGTTCCAATCAAACAGAGCCAGAGAATGGCACGTGACTGGCCAAAAGCTGCCAACCCTAAGAAGAAAAGGGCGAAAAAATCCCTTTTCACTAAAAAGCTGATTTTGCTTAGTATACGTTTTCCCAGCGTAGGGCGCTCCGGAGTTTGAATTTCTTTCTGAATGGCCAGCAGGCTGCCGGAGTCAGTAAAGCGGAGCAGATACGTAAACGAAACGAGGAGGCAAAGGCCTAATCCGGCTAAGGTGAAGATTCCTGCCAGTTGAACCCCTGGTCCGGCGATACGGGATGTTCCAATGACGAGCCCGATAATAAAGCTCACGTAGCTTAAATTGTCGCTGATCGTATCGAGCCATTGCCCGACCTTGGATGAGGTGAATTTCAAACGCGACATTTCTCCATCGACGCCGTCTAGAATGGAGGCCCACTGAAACAGAAAAGCGCCTAAGAGAACATTCCAGTAGTCACCGCGGGCCATAAAGACACCGGATGCAATACCGACCAGCGAAGTAATGCCGGTCATGTGATGGGCCGATAGATTGGTCCGCGTGAGCCACCGGGTGATCCAGAGTGAGATAGGTCGGTTGAGGTGGCGCGAAAAGAATCCATCCGTTGATTTGCGGCAGTCATTGAGCAAGAGCTTTTCGGCGTGTCGGAGCGCGGGTTTTGTATCGACATCCTGCCAGAAGGCGTCGCCGATATCGTAAGTGCCGGCTTTCTTTTGAGCGGCGAGATGGCGTATTCCGTCAGATAAGGAACAGTCGCCATCCTTGGACACTTCACGTAAGGCCGTAAAGAGGGCCGGACTTACTAAGAACATTCCCGTGTCGACCGATGTGTATTGATCGAGTTCTTTTGCGATGGCAACAATACGATTGTCTTCAACCTGTACGACCGTCGCATCATCCATGTCGAAGATCTGATCTAACTTGTTGTCAATCGCGAGCAGGACATCCTGATCACCAAGCGGCTGCTTGGCGAACTTACGCAAAGTCTCCGCCTGGAAGATATGATCCGACATTAAAAGAACAAAATTTTCGTGGAGAACTTTTTCGGCCGCTAAGACAGAGAGGCCGTTGGATTTTTGCCAGTCCTTGTTTTCAACGAATTCAACTTTGACGTCCAGGTCATAGGAGCGAACCGCCTCAATAATGCGTTCTTTGCGATAACCGACGACGATGACAAATTCTTTGATGCCGGCCTGTTGAGCGGTAAGCATGATCCGCTTGAGGAGCGGAATGCCTCCAACGCGCCGTAGGGGCTTCGGGATGTCATTCTCACCGCGCTTGAGTCGGCTGCCGTTGCCCGCTGCTATGATGAGTGCCTTTTTGACCATATTGACGCCTGGCGTTATCGGTTCAGATTATAGGCCTCCGCAAAAGTCTCAACTAGAGTCCCACTCGCATCTCCCCACTGTCCTGGAATTAGTCGTTGTTAATAAGGCATTTTGCCCTAAAAAGTCAATTTTTTAAAGGTTTTAGACCTTTTCCTTGAAATGGAGCTCCAATGGCCGGTCTGGGTGGATGGAATGGCTTTTTAGCGAGCAAAAAAAACGAGCGGCCTCCAGGGGAGGCCGCTCTCGGGTTGGGTCACGCTGGGTTACAGGAACCCAGCATATAGGGTCATCGGGCATGGGTCTGATATGTGCGTCTCGTTACATTCAGATTATCGTTAAGCATTGCGAAAAGTTGCTATCCGAGTTTGCGAAAGTTTTCATGTCTTTGAAATTATTAGGGATTATCGGAACAACTCCCGCGTGGAGCTCATTAAAATGGGGGTTTTTCGAATGGATTCGGATTCAATTTTTAAAAAATCACACAACATTTTCGGATTTTCCCCGATCCACTCTAGGTAAGAGGGGAACTTTATTTACCTAGGAGGGAATCTATAATGCAGGCTACATGCTTATACGTCGATGACGACACCACTCAACTTTCATTAATGGCTAAGACTCTTTGTCATGAATATCGAGTTTTGACCGCTTCATCTCCCGAACGTGCCTTAGATATATTAAAGGAATCTGACGTTCACGTGATCATGGTTGATTACATGATGCCGGAGATGACCGGGATAGACTTGGTTGAAAAGGCGCGAGAAATTCGTCCTGAGTCAATATATGTAGTCATTAGTGCCTATTCCGATCGCGAATATATTCTTGATGCGCTTAAAAGAGGCCATGTTTTTGATTATATCTTGAAGCCTTGGCGTCGCAGTGAGCTGATCAAGGTGATCGAAGAGGCTTTTAGCGTTTATCAGGAACGCCAGCTTAAGGCTGAAAAGCTTCGCACCTTGCAGGCGGAACGTGACGCTCTGGCCGAAAAGGCGAATGAGCTGGACGAGGTCCGTGACGAAAAGGACAAGCTTTCGATGGCGCTTCAAGGCTATCTCAGCCCGGAGGATCCGGAGGAAGATGGTCGTGTTCTGCTTGAAAATATTGAGCGAGCGAAAAAGCTCTCACTTAAAGAGACGCTCAAAAAGGCAGAAGGCAACATTTCGGAAGCGGCTCGTATGCTCGATCTTCCGGTATCGACCCTGTATTATCGCCTTAAGAAATATGGTTTGTTGCAAGCCAAGCCGGGCGAACAGCACGCGAGTTCAGGCAACGGACATCCCCAGTATGCGGATATCGTTTCTGGTGGTGTTGCTGAAGGAAGCGCCTAAGACGTTTGCTTCGCTTCGTCTTCTTGGTGATGATGGCCGACGAGTCCAGCGGCTATTTCGCGAAGTGACGTGACCACTTCACGGTTTTTGCTGCGCACGAGTGGGTAGGAACCCTTAAAAAGTTCCTTCGCACGTTGGGCGGCAACATGGACCAGGATGAATCGGTTATCGACGTGTTCGAGGCAATCTTCAACGGTAACGCGTGCCATATAAGTTTCTCTCTTTTGTAGCTAAAAAGCGGTTCTAGCCTTGAGGCTGGGACCGTTTTTTTTGTCCATTGGTTGGGCGTTAGCCTACACTTCATGAGTGCACTGCGTCAAGGTTTCTACACAAATCCTGAGCATTTTCAATCGGTTAAATTGACACGCCTCCGAGGGGAGCATACAACAGAGGGCGGCAATGAATCAGGCCCTCCAACATTTGATGGATTTTCGCTACGCGGATTTCAACGCGCGGCATGTTTTTACGACGAAGCTTCGTCTGGTCATCTATGTTGGCTATTGGGTCCTGGTGATGGCCTTCTTTCCAGATCTTCTCTGGGCGGATAAGCCCATCATGTTCTGGATCAGCCTTACTTTTGTCGTGACGACGGTCTGTTACCATTTCATTCTGAACGAGCGCATCCCCTATATTCTGTTTATTGTGGAGCTGATGGCGGATGTCGCCGCGCATACGATCCTCATCTACATCACGGGTGGGGTGTCTTCTAAGTTGTTTGTCATTTACATTTTGTACTGCCTGGCGGGAGGGCTCATCTACAACTGGCGCGTATCCGCTATTATTGCGACGCTCGCCGTTCTCTTTTATTCAGGTTTGATCCTCTCCCTTAAATTAGAGTGGGTCGAGCCGTTTACTTTCTTTATCGGTGTCGCCTGGTTTGGGCAGCCGGGTTATCAATGGTTGCTCAATTTTATTCTTTTAGTCGCCAGCCTGGGAGTGGCGGTCTACGGGAATAGTATTGCGACTTATTTTAACAAGCAGCGTGAAAGGGCTATTGAGGCACGTAACGTCGAGCTCATGGCGCTTAACCGGATTTCTTCAACCATACGGATGGTTGTTGATTTTCAGCGGGTGGTTGATGAGATTCTCCGCAATCTGACGCGGTCGCTGGGTTATCGTGCGGCATTGATGTTGATAGTCGATGAAGCCGCGAGCTGCGTGCGTATTTATGTCGAAAATCGTCGCTTAGCCAAAGAGGTCAGCGCCACGATGGGGTTTGACTTGCAGCAACTGAGGTTGCCTATCGATGACGAGGAAAACCCGGTCTATCAGGCGATGAAGCAACATAAACGTGTTTTGCGATCCGACCTTAAAGATATTGTCGGAGGTCTCGTCCCGAGCATTAAGCCGGAATTGGCCGCTCAAATTCAGGAAAAATACGGCTTTCAAAAACTCATCGCCGTGCCGCTGATTGCCGAGCAAAGCCTGGTCGGTGCGTTAATCGGTTTAACCGCGGCCGAATGGCTGTCGGATGAAGATATTGCTGTGTTTGAACGCTATGCCGATCAAGCCGCCGTTGTATTGGATAACGCCGCCTTGATTGAAAAGTTACGTAAACAGAATGTTGAATTAGAACGAGTAAGCCAAGTGAAATCGGAATTCTTGGCCACGATGAGTCACGAGCTTAGGACGCCACTAACGGCGATTATTGGGTTCTCTGAATTGCTCCTGGAAGAGGTTTTGGGCCGGCTTTCGTCGGATCAAAAGGACAGTCTGACGGAAGTCCTCACCAATGCCGAAAATCTGCTCCAATTAATCAATAGCCTTTTAGACCTCGCGAAGATTGAAGCTGGTAAGATGGATCTCAGTATCATGCCGGTTCATTTAGGGGATATTGCGGAGCGGGTTCATCGCACGGTATCCCCCTTGTTGCTGAAAAAGGGGCATCAGCTTGAAGTGGAGGTGCCGGCTGAACTCCCCATTCTATACGGGGATGAGCGCAAGATTCAGCAGACCCTGCTCAATCTGGTCTCGAATGCAATCAAGTTTACCGGCGAATTGGGGCAGATTCGCATTGAAGTGCGTCATTATGATAATATTGAGGGGTTAGATCGTTGGGCCGATGTGACCGATATGCGCTTCCGGCACGGGGCCTTTGAGATTCTGGTCAAGGATACCGGCATCGGGATTGCGGAGAAGGATCTTTCTCACATTTTTGAATCGTTTCGCCAGGTCGACAGCTCATTCACGCGGAACTATCAAGGGACTGGGCTGGGCTTGGGTCTTTCGCAGCAGTTCGTGCAGATGCATCATGGGGTGATCAAGGCCGAGAGTGAGTTAGGCAAAGGGTCGACATTTTGCGTCCTCTTACCGCAGGGCCAGCCCCCGAGTGGCGATTGAAATCATGTAAAAAAGCTTTGAAAGTTGCATAATTGATGGTAAAATTAGATATAATTAATGATAAGAGAGGTAGGTGAGGAGTCGTGGCTACCATTAAGAAATACCTGTGGGTGGCCCACCTCTTTGCGATCGCGGTCTGTGCGTATTTTGTCGCCCAGACGGTCACGACCTATTTATCGATGTTTCTCGTGGAGGAGACGGGGCGAACGGCGACAGCACGGCCTAAGAGCCCTGAAGAAAGTCGCATTCTACTGGGGCAGGTAAGTGGGTATGACCCGGTAATCGAACGGAATGTCTTTAATTCGGCAAAAATTCCCGTCAACGTGGAATTGCCAAAGGAGGACATAAAAAAGACAGCTGTCGATCTTGAGGGACCAGCTGTAAAAACTTCTTTGAATATTAAGGTGTTAGGGACTTTAGTCGTTGATGGGGGCAAGGATAGGCGTTCCTCGGCGACGATCGTAGGCGGAAAAAGCCGCAAACCCGGTGTTTATTTTGTACTCGGGGACGAGGTCTTTGAGGATGGCGTTGAGCTCGTCCGGGTCAAAAAACATCGCATCGAGTTTACGAATAAAGGGCGGCTTGAATATGCCATGCTCGAGGGGATTTCGGAGGATATCACCCTCTTTGCCCGTGCAGAGGATGTGCATGGCAAGTCAGATGGCAAGAAGCATCCGAGTAAGAGGAAAACGCCGAAAAGCCGGGAGAGCGCACCGAAGGCCTCAGGCGATAAACATTTTGTAATCGACCAGCGCGAAGTGGATGAAGCGCTGGCCAATTTAGATCGCTTATATACCGAAGTCAGGATTGTTCCTAACTTCAGAGATGGGCAGCCGGCCGGGATGAAAATTCTAGCGGTTAAGCCGGGCAGTATTTTTAGTAAGTTGGGACTGCGCAGGGGTGACGTATTGGAAAGAATCAATGGGATGGAATTAGACATCAAACGGGGCATGGAGCTGTTTGCTCAACTGAGGGATCAGAAAAACCTCAAGATCGACCTCGTTCGTCGTGGCAAAAACGAAACGCTAGAATATGAAATCAAATAAATTTTACTTTAGTGTACTGACAGGATTGTTGAGCCTGCTGCTTCAGATTAACTTAATCTCGGCAGCGGAATTGACACCCAATGTAACGAATCCTGCGCAAAAGACACCACCGGAGGCGGGATCTGATGTCGGTGGTATCAAGGTTCCGCCAGCGGTTCCGCTGGATAAATTATCTTCACCAAGTAAGGCGCCAAGTGTGGCGGCTAAGAAAAGCGGTGAAACCCCGGCGGTAAAGACAACGACTCCACCGCCTGCCCCCAAACCGGTAGAGAAGGCGGAGAGGCAAACCATTAAGGCCTCCGGCCAAGCGGCGGGTGCCACAACAGATGAGGGTGGGACGACGACCGCAACAACGCCACAGCCAGCACCATCCGCTGAAACCGCCGAGAAAGCGGTGGCGGCTCCGGATACGGCTCCTTTAGAAAAACTCGTTGGAAGCATTGAAGATGAAGGGGGGCCTGCTGGTAGTGCGACCTCGACCGTATCGCAACCCTTGCGCGCGGCGGATGAGAAGACGGTCGAAACCGCCGAGAAAAAGCGCGAAGAAGAAGGCGTCTTCTTTAACGTTGCCGGTGAGGATATACGAGAAATTATTAAGCAAATTAGCCGGGTGACGGGGACGAATTTTATCTTAGATGACAAAATCCGCGGTGAAGTCACCATTATCAGCGAAAAGAAAATGACCAAAGAAGAGGTCTATGAGGCCTTCTTGTCGGCCTTGGATGTCGCGGGCTATACGACCGTTCCCGGACCGGCGGGTTTGACTAAGATTGTTAAAAAACGGGATGCCCTTACGCGGCCGATCCCTATTTACACCGACAAAACGCCCTACACCGATAAGTTTATCACTCGATTGGTCACGCTGAAAAATATCAGTGCCATCGATATGGCGAATGCCATTAAGGGCCTGGTTTCTAAAGAAGGGAATCTGTTTGCGTATCCGGCGACAAATACCCTGATTATTACGGATACAGGGACCAATATTGAGCGGATTGTGCGCATGGTGCAGGAATTGGATACGGAGGGTCCACAAGAAGTCCTCGAAATCATTCATATCGAATACGCCGATGTCAAAGACATGGCGGATAAGATTTCCAAGCTTTTTGGCGGGACTCAACAGACCACGTCTCGCCGGACGAGCCGACGACGTGGCAAAGCGGCAACGCAGACTCAAGAAGCCCTGCCGACCGTCAATAAGATTATTTCGGATGAGCGGACGAACTCGCTGATCGTGTTGGCTTCCAAAATTACGATTGCCAAGGTTAAAGATATTATTCGGCGCCTCGATCGTCCCCTGATAGGTCCGGAAGAAGGCGATATCCACGTCTTGTATCTTAAAAATGCAAAAGCGAGTGAGATGGCGGAAGTTTTAACCGGCGTGACTCAGGCGGCCAAGAAGGCCAAGCAAGAGACTAAAAAGACGACGACGAGAGCTAAGCGGCCAAGTGTCCCGCAGGCGGAATTTGAAGGTCTGTTTGGGAGTATTAAGTCCATCAAAGCGGATGATAATACGAATTCACTGATAGTCCAGGCGAACGCCAAAGACTTTCGCCTCTTGGTGGACCGTATTATTGCCAAGCTCGATATCCCCAGGCGTCAGGTTTATATCGAAGCTAACATCATGGAGATCGGTTTAAGGCAGGGGCGAGAGCTGGGAACCGGTATTCTTGGGGGGAAAACGTTTAGTGTCGGTGGGAATGAATTGGCACTCTTCGGAAATACCTTTCCGTTTATTCCGGACATAACTTCAACTTCTGGAGTGGGAGGCGCAACGACTCAGAACCCGATTTCACTAACGCCGCCGTTCTCGGATAATCCGATTAATTTCCCCAAGTTTTTCGCCGCATTTATTGCCCAGTCCGATGAAGCCGAGCTGAATATCCTGTCGTCACCCAATATCCTCACGCTGGACAACACGGAAGCTCGCATCAAGGTCGGTGATACGATTCCATTCTTGACCGGGAGCGCTTTAACGACGGGAGGCGTGCAAACGTCCAATATTCAACGTGAAGATGTCGCTCTTGAGCTGAAGGTGAAGCCACAGATAACGGAAGGTGACAACGTTCGTCTGGAAATAAAACAGAAGATAGAAGATTTTAGTGAAGCTTCCAATCCGCTTGAGGCGACCGCAGGGCCTGCAACCAGTATTCGTGAGATCGAATCGGAGATTGTTGTGCCCGATAAACGGACGATAGTCTTGGGTGGTCTGATGCAAGATAGGGAGTCGTCTAGAAAAACGAAGATCCCACTGCTGGGCGATATTCCTATCCTTGGTTACTTATTTAAAGGGACCTCGCATTCGAAGACTAAAATTAATTTGCTCATCTTTCTGACGCCGACGATTATCCGCGAGCCCGGTGATTTTCTTGCCGTGTTGAAACAGCGTATCGAGCAAAGAAATCGCTTTATTGATGATCATTTTGGAGAGCGGGCACGTAAGAGAATACGCGGGACCATCGAACGACATAATACGGCGCTATTGAACTTTCAAACGGCGACTTCGCCTTTGAGTGAACCTGGCATATTGCCAACGGATCCTCTCGTGGGCTCTCCGGAGCTGCAGATGGATGCTGGCGATGCGGCACCGCCGAGTTCCGACCTGAGTATCGATGGGGAACTGACCGCGCTTCCGCCGGCAGCAGAAGCCGGTTACGATGAAGAGCCAACTACAAGTCGTCGCCAGGTGCAAAAGGGCAGGCGTTCGAAGTTGAAAAAAGGGCGCGTATCGAGATCCGGTCCGGATACGTCAGTCCAGCAACCCTCACCGCCACCGCCGGCGCCGCCGGCCCCTCGGATTGCTACGGAGCCTCCGGTGACGAATGGTGTCTCCAACGGGGCTGCCTCCTCACCGCCGCCGACCGCCGCTCCCACGCCGCCACCCCCGGCACCTCAGCAGGAAGCGGCGGCTCCCAACGGCTCAGGCATGCCCAATGATATAGATCTTGCCTTCTAGCGTTGATGCAATAAACTGAATGATCCAGAGCAGTTACGGCGTATTCAATTGTCGGCATTGCGCGGATCTGTTATACTGGCCGATGGTGTGCAGAGGGCATAATAATGGAAGATAGAAGCCTGGGAGCAATCCTGCTTGAAAACAGCAGTCTGAGCCAAGAACAGCTCGATGAAGCCCTGAAAGTTCAGAAAGAAAAGGGCTTTCGCTTGGGTGATGCGCTCATTCAATTAAAATATCTGCGTTCGGAGGATATTCTTAAGGCCCTTTCGATCCAGTTAGGCATGCCTTATGCCAATAAAATTGAAGCCGACGAAATTCCTTTAGAGCTCGCTTCTCAGGTTTCTCTGAATTACGCGAAAAATCATGAGGTGATTCCGCTGGAAAGAACAGCCGCTAAAGTGCGCGTCGCGATGGCGGACCCCTTTGACCACTACACTATTGACGACTTGCGGGTTCTCTTTGGCTGCACGATCGAGCCGAAGATCGCGAGCTCGTATGAAATTATTTCTGCCATCAACGTTGTTTACAATAAAATCTCTGAGGTCCAGGGCGAAGGCGTCAACGAACTCCAGGATGAAAACTTGGATAGTATTGGGCAGGAGATGGAGGAAGTGCAGGATTTACTGGAATCGGGGGATGAAGCGCCTATTATCCGCCTCGTCAACTCGTTGCTGTTTAGGGCCGTTAAACAGCAAGCCTCTGATATGCATATCGAACCATTCGAAAAAGAACTGCTCGTGCGATTCCGCGTTGACGGCGTACTCTATGATATTATGCGCCCCCCCAAGAAGGCGATGGCGGCGATTATCTCGCGTATTAAAATCATGGCAAATTTGAATATTGCGGAAAAACGTTTGCCGCAAGATGGACGTATTCGAATCAAAGTGGCTGGTAAGGATGTTGATATTCGTGTTTCTTCAGTGCCAACAGCGTATGGAGAATCCATCGTCATGCGTTTATTAGATAAGAGTAAGGGCATACTCGACCTTGACAAAATTGGGATTTCGGAGCGCGTGCTTGATAAGCTTAAAGAACTTATTACGCGCCCTCATGGAATCATCCTCGTGACCGGTCCGACGGGTAGTGGTAAAACGACAACTCTTTATGCTGCTTTATCTCGAATCAATACGATTGATAAAAAGATTCTGACGACCGAAGACCCTGTCGAATATCAGATCGATGGGATTAATCAAATACCCGTTAATGCCTCCATAGGTTTGACGTTTGCAGCTGGTTTGAGGTCAATCTTACGCCAAGACCCTGACGTGGTCATGGTTGGTGAGATTCGTGATGCGGAGACTGCCGAAATCGCCGTGCAAGCATCGCTGACCGGTCATTTGGTTTTTTCAACTTTGCATACTAACGATGCTCCCTCGAGTGCGACACGAATTTGCGATATGGGTATCGAACCGTTCCTGGTTTCTTCATCGGTTATTGCCATAATTGCTCAACGTCTGGTGCGTACTGTCTGTAAAGATTGTGCCAAAAAATATACGCCGACGGAGGAACAGTTGGCGGAAATGGGGAAGACATTAAAGGATTTAAAGGGAAGGCAGCTCTATAAAGCTGTAGGGTGCTCAAATTGTATTGAGACCGGATATGTAGGTCGAACCGGTATTCATGAGCTCATGATCATGGATGACGCGCTCAGGGCGCAACTTATGAAGAGTACAGAAGCGACGCAGCTCAAGAAATTAGCCGTGGAACGTGGTATGTGGACACTGCGTGATGATGGAGTTGATAAGGCCATCCGGGGAGAGACAACCTTAGAAGAAGTCTTCCGAGTCACCGCCGAAGAAGCTGTGGAAGAAGATCCTTCGATAACGGCGGCTTAGCTTGGGTCTATCAGTCACTGATATAATTCATTTATATGGCAGTCTATAATTATAAGGGCATGGATAAGGCTGGCAAGAAGGCCAGCGGTGTGATTGAGGCTGATTCGGTCAAATCGGCACGAATGAAATTGCGTCGTACGGGTGTCTTTCCAACCGACATTGTGCCAGAAGGAGCTAAAGGTGCTGGATTTAGCCTTTCTGCCGATGTTGATATCGGTAAATACTTCGAGAGAGTAAAAACCAAAGATTTGGCCGTCATGACGCGCCAACTCTCTACGCTTATTTCGGCGAATGTCCCGCTGGTTGAATCACTGAGTGCTTTGGTTGATCAAACGGCTAACTCCAAACTTAAGAAAGTTATTGCGGACATTAAAAGTAAAGTGATGGAGGGCGAGAGGCTTTCCGATGCTTGCAAGACTCATTCTAAGGTGTTTCCCGAGATATTTGTGCATATGATTTCCGCTGGTGAGGCTTCGGGTGCGTTGGATACGGTTTTGGACCGTTTGGCAGGTTTTATGGAGAGTCAGGCCGCGCTAAAGAGCAAGATAATGGGTGCGATGATGTACCCCATTATTATGACAGTGGTTGGCTTAGGCCTGATTGGATTTCTGGTCGCCTATGTTGTCCCCAAAATTACCAAAATATTTGAGGACGTTGAGGCCACATTGCCGCTGCCAACGCGCTTTCTGATTTGGCTCAGCGATGCCCTGACTAATTACTGGTATTTATTTATTCTTCTAGCCGTTCTCCTGTTTTTCGCCTTTAAGAAAGTAGTGAAGACGACGCGCGGGCGTGAGCTATATGATCGCTTTCGCTTGAAGTTGCCATTGTTTGGCAGTTTGAATCGAATGGTCGCATTATCACGTTTTTCTCGGACGCTATCGACCTTGATGACGAGCGGGGTTCAGCTGTTGAGTGCGCTCGATATCGTTAAAAATATTGTTGAAAATGTTATGCTTGTAAGGGCGGTCGAAGATACGAAAAATAGCGTCCGCGAAGGTGAGTCCATTGCGGTCCCTTTGCAACGAAGCGGCCAATTTCCACCCCTGGTGGTCCATATGGTGGGGATTGGTGAAAAAACGGGGAATCTTGAAGTCATGTTAGAGCGAGTGGCGGATACTTATGATATGGAAGTTGATAATACAGTCTCGTCTTTAACGACGCTCTTAGAGCCACTCATGATACTTGTGATGGGTGGAATTGTGGCTTTTATCGTTATGTCGATCTTGCTGCCAATCCTTCAGCTGAATGAGTTGGGAGCTTAAAAGGTTTGGGTGTAATTATTAAATACGGAGGTAAGTAAGCATGAAGCACCGAAGCACTAAAAGAGAATTGGGTATGACCCTGATCGAAATTATGGTCGTGGTCACAATTCTGGGAATTCTCGCGACCATTGTAACCGTCAATGTTCTCGATCGTCTGGATCAAGCCAAGGTAAGTGCCGCGGTGACGCAGATGAAAAATCTTGAGGGTGCACTTGATGAGTTCAGGCGAGATAACGGGTTTTATCCATCGACCGAGCAGGGTTTGAAATCCTTGATTGAGAAACCGACTGTCGGTCGTGAGGCAAAACGTTATCCCCGCAATGGTTATCTTAAAGGGAACGAGGTTCCACGTGATCCCTGGGACTGTGACTTTATTTATAATAGTCCTGGTCTTCAAGGGAACCCTTACGAAATCACTTCGCTGGGCTCTGATTGCGCCGAGGGGGGTGAGGATGCCGATGCCGACATCAAGAGCTGGGAGTCTCAGTAAGAAGAAGCGACGCTTTCAGTCCGCGCCCGGCATGACTCTGATCGAGTTGATGGTGGGGATGTTCATCGTGGGAATCATCCTCGCCATTGCCGTCGTGGGTTCACGTGGTTTTACGGATGCCGAGATGAAGAAGGAATCAAATCGCCTCGCATCTACGATTCGCTATCTCTACAATAAGTCAGCGACAGAACGCTTATACCTCAGAATCGTTTATGACTTTGGTGAGCATAGCTACCATGTTGAATCAACATCGGAGCCTTTTGTGATCACGCCGCCTGACCCTGAGGCGGAAGAAAAGGCGAAGCAGGCAGAGCCGGAAGCAGCGGAGGATGGCGGCCAAGGTGAGTCCGGTGAAGGTGCTGGCGAGGCGGAAGAGGGCGCCGCGCAGATGCCTGATGCCAGTGGGTTTGCCGAGACCGAATCGTATTTGCTGAAACCCGTCCAGTTAGCCGGTGATGTTCTCTTTAAGGATATTCAGGTATCCTATGCTAAAGAGAAAATTGAGGCCGGTAAGGCCTACACCTACTTCTTTCCAAACGGGTATGCGACACCGACGATGATCAACCTCCAAGATGAGGATGATGAAACTAATTATTCATTGCAAGTGCTCCCACTCTCGGGACGCGTTCGGATTGAGAGCCGATATCGTGAATTGGGAACAACTGAAGAACAATAAAGGTTTTTCTTTATTGGAGGTCATGATCGCTGTGGGGATCTTGGCGACTTCTTTGGTGGCAATTCTTAATTTCCAGTCACGGGCTATTATTTCATCGGGCCGTGCGCAAAGTATTAGCGTCGCGACGGCGTTGGCGCGGCATCAAATGGCCCAATTAATCCTCGAATTGGATGCTGAGATCGCCAAGGGACGTCTGCCGGATGATAAGTCAGAGGAAGGCGACTTTTCGGATTTGGGTTTTCCAGACTATCGGTGGGAAATGGCTATTCGTAAAGTTGAGATTCCCGCACCGCCTCTGCCGGAGGAGGCAGGTGGAGATCTCGTGAACAAAATTATCCAAAGTATTACGGATCAGATTAGTAAGGCCACACGCGAAATGAAACTTGTTGTCACCTGGAAGGAACTGGAAGACGAACAATCGATTGATATCACGACCCATTTAGTCGGTTTAAAGGGCACATCATTTGGAGTGTCACGATGAGGACGAAATTGCGGCTAGAATCAGGTTTTACTTTGATTGAAATCATGGTGTCGGTTGCCATCTTGGCGATTATTAGCCTTATTTTGTGGCAATCCTCGGCTGTGATGATGAATGCCAAACAACGCTATGAAGCGGAAGACATCCGTTTTCATGAAGTTTTGATGGCGCTAACGCGAATCTCAGACGATCTCTCTATGTCTTTTTTGTATCAGTCCGCGGATCACTTGGGTAAAACAGGACGAGGCGACCCACAACGTAATATTCGTTTTTATGGCAAAGATAATGGCAATCGTGATGAGCTCAATTTCGCTACTTTTTCAAACCTACGCATCATCAAGGACAGCAAGGAGAATGAACAGGCAGAGGTCGCCTATTTATTAAAGGCGGAAGAACGTGACGGGGGCCAGGCTTGGAATTTAGTCAAACGCATCCAGTCGCCTCCAGATAGCGATCCGGAGCAGGGTGGACAGGAATTTACAGTTTTGGAGGATGTTCAAGAGCTAAAATTTCAATATTACGACCAGGGCAGAAAGGAGTGGCGACCGGAGTGGGACAGTTCTTCCCTGGACTTCAATAAGCGGCTGCCGCGGGCGGTAGAAATAACGCTTGTGATCGAGGATCCGGTTATACCCGACGAAACAAGAACTTTCTCAACGACGGCCTTACTTGAAATGGCACCGGGGCCGAATGATTTTTAGTGATGAGACAACAGTCAGATAAAATAAGGAAAAAGATCGCTGAAGCGGGCGTCGCTCTGATGATGGTCTTAGGGTCCGTTGCATTGTTGACGGCATTGGTGGTCGAATTTGCGTACAACAGCCATATTACCTACACCATGTCGATGAATAATCTCGATCGCCTCAAGGCATACTATCTGGCGCGTTCGGCAGTAGGGTTTGCTAAGCTTCAGGTCAAGATAGAAAAGGATATTCGAAAACAGTTAGCCAACTACTCTAAGTATCTGACCGGCGTTATCGGTTCAGAACCGGTCTGTAAGATTATGCCCTTTTCTACTGATTTATTGCGAGGCGGGCTAGGGTTGTTGACTGGAGCTGGTGAAGAGAACCCGGAAGAGGGTGGTTCTGAAGAAAAAAGCGAAGCAGATACCGGTGAGAAGCAGCCGGCGGAATTCGAAGGGATCATGGCGGCTGCCGCGGCAGGTGATTTCTTGAGTTTTGAAGGCAATTTTTCCGTTGGCTGTGACGTGGAAGATCGAAAAATTAATATTAATTATTTCTATAGTCTAAATCCTCAAGATCCGGTTCAGGAAAATGTTGAGGTCAATGTGTACGAGTATCATAAGCGACTTGTGGAGTCTCTACTCGTTAGCTCTGATTTTGATAAACATTTTGAAGATAGTGATCCGACGGCACGCCGTGAGTTGGTGAACAATATTGCCGATTGGGTGGATCAGAATAACGTCGTGGATGAATCCCCCGGCTTTCAGGCAGGATACGAAGAACAGCGCTATCCCGAAAACAGTTATCCGGTCAAAAACGGTAAGTTCAGCACGCCCGGTGAATTGCTGCTGGTCGCCGGGATGGGGGATGATATCTACCGGCAACTTTTGCCGAATATCACCATTTACGGGGATGACAAACTTAATTTATGCCTGGCTGAGGAGCCTATGATTAAGGCTTTTGTCATCCGTTATTCCAATGTCACTCAAGATGTTGATCCCATCTTGCCGGATAATAATGAGTTATTGGATGAAATTGTTGCCGCAGTGCAGCAAGCATGCTTGACGCCGACTCCGAAGGCCTTGGAAGTGGCGAATGCGATTCGAACCGTGCTGAATCTGGAACCGGAAGCGGCGACGAACTCGTCGAAAGGCAAAAAGACCACGAAAACGGCGGAAAGCACCAGCAAAAGCGGATTTGCCGGGAATGAGGAGGGCAAAGCGAAAGCCGTCCCGACTAAGTTAAGTGACCAAATCTCGACTGAAAATCGCTTCTATAGTTTCGACTTAACAGGAAGTTCAGGAGATATTATACTGAGTATTAAGGCAGTTCTTCATACTGAGGACAAGGATCCCAACAAGTGGAAAATGCTTTTTTATCGGGTGGAGTAATATATGGCGCATAAAATATATGGTGTCGATATCGGTAGCTATTCGATTAAGGTTGCCGAGTTAGAACGGACATTTAAGACGTTCGAGTTGGTCAGTTTCTATGAGCACCCGATTGTTTATAATGAGGTTCTCTCAACAGAAGAGGCGATGTCGGCAACGCTCGAAAAAATGGCCGAAGATTATGGTTTGGCTGAAGGTCAAACCTACACAGCCCTGCCGGGCAACTATACGTCCACGCGCCTGATTGAAATGCCCTTTGGGAATGCCAAAAAGATCGATCAGACTATTGAGTTTGAGATTGAAGGGGCGGTTCCTTTTGATATCGAAGATATTGTTGTCGACTATCATATTGTCGAGTCGAGCAAGACAGAGTCGACTTGTATGCTCTCTTATGCACAGAATGCCGATATGGTGAAGTTCCTGAATGTTTTTTCAGGAACTGAAATTGAGCCGCGCTGGATAGGTTGCGAACCCGTTGAATTAGCCAGCGTTATGAATCTAGGGGTTATTCAACCTGAAGGGGCTTACGCCATTCTTGATCTGGGTCATACCAAGTCAAATCTTTGTATATTTATCGGTCCAAAGCTCTATTTTGCCCGCACCTTGTCATTCGGCGGTTTGCATCTCACCAAGGCGATTGCGGAGAAGCTGCAAGTGCCGCTTGAAGAAGCCGAGCGATTTAAGATTGAAATTGGTCAGGTTGCCGGCGAGGGACAAGACGATATGAGTCGACGAGTCTCGCAGGCTATTCAGGAAGTGTTGGGTCAATTGCTTATAGAAGTGAAGCAGACTTTTATGAATATTCAAGAAAACGAAGGCCAGGTGATTCAGGCGATTTATTTATGTGGTGGCACCTCGCGCTTGAATGGCATTGATCATTACTTTTCTTATGAGCTGCGAAAGAATGTCAGTCATTTAGATTGTTTGGATTTTCCTTTCAATAAACTGGCGGATTCAAACTGGTGCCGACCGATTATACCGATGTCATTAGCACTCGCCTACCGTGGAGCGGTGGGGACAAAATTGCCGGATGTACAGTTTCGTCGCGGAGAATTCGCTTATAAAGGCGACCTGGACCAGCTGGGTGGTCTTGCCAAACAGGTCGGTTTGTTGGCGGGCGCCATCGCTTTTTTTGTTATGATAAGCTTTGGTGTGAACTACTTTGTTCTAAACTCAAGGATTGATAAATTAAAAAAGTCAGTTGCTAAGGTTGCGGGTGAAGTCTTAACGACAACGCCTCAACGAATGCTTAAGAACCCTGATTCCGTTCTCTCTATATTGAATGGGAAAATTTTGGAAAGTAAGGAAAAAAAGAAGGCGCTGGACGAGAAATTTGCGATATCCTATCTGAATGCCATGTTAGAACTATCGAAGAATCTGCCGCCTCGGGACAAACTTAAGGTTGATATGGACGAGGTTAAGATAGCTGGCAACCGAGTTCGGATGGAGGGACGCACTAATTCATTTGAGAATGTGGATATCATTAAACAGTCTATAGCTAAATCTTCGATGTTTAAAAATGTCAGTATGGGCAATGTTAAAAAGGGTGCGGGAGATGTCGTCAAATTTGATCTGACGATGCAAATTGCACTTGAAGGGGATGATGAACAAGTGGGGATGAGATAATGGCACTGAAATCACGCTATTCACCGCTAACAAAACCAAGCTTTGAGAATATTTACCATGCCTTTACGGGCTTGAACCCTCGCGATCAGTTAATTGCGATGATCGTCGGAGCGGTTGTTTTAGTTATAGTCGTGATCCTGCCTCTTTCCGTCGTGTCGGGTAAAGTATCGAGCCTTAAGACCGGGATTTCAAAATCACAGGCGAAGCTCAATGACGTCTTGAACAAAGTAGAAGAGTATAAAGCGGTTCAAACGGAAATTAGGACGCTCGAAAAAAAATATGGTCGTGGTGTGTCTTCAATGACCTCGACCATTGAAACGATGGCTCGCAACGTCGGCCTGGCAGGTGCGATTCAGGGCTTGAAAGAGAAGCCGCAAATTCCAGGCGATCAATTTGTTGAGCTGCCTGTCGAGCTGAAACTTAAAAATACGACCCTTAAGGCCCTTGTAGAGCTCATGTACAAAATTGAGACGTATCCGAATGCACTGCTGCGGATTAAAAACCTCTATATCAAACCTCGTTTTTCGAATCGCGCCTTTTTGGAGGTGACGATGGATATCGCTAACATCAAACTGAAAGCGGAGGGTTAAGGTGCCGACGGCCTTAAGGATAATTATTTATCCAATCTTTGCATTGCTTTCCTTTATCGTTTTCTTTGTGATGCTGTTTCCGTTTGAGAGCATTAAAGGGCGTATTGAAACCGAAGTAGAGCGCGGTCTAGGCGGACAGTATGAGGTGAAGATTAAAGAACTCGCAATGGCTCCGCTCACGGGGGTCGCGATTGACAACGTCGTCGTCTCAGAGAAGCGTGGCAAGCGCGAGCCGGTTTTTACGCTCGATAAGGCCACGGTTCACGTTGATATCCTCCCTCTTATCTGGGGAGCGTTGAAGGTCGGCTATGATCTCAGATCGACGGGAGGGCGCATCTATGGGCGTCTGGAGCGGTCTGGTGATCAGATGAAAGTCGAGGCGACGCTCAAGGACCTTAATTTGGCTGCTGTTCCCCTGCTTAAGACGAAATGGGGTGTCGGGCTCTCGAGTGATGTCGATGGGACCGTTGATTTAGAATTATATCCACGGGCCCCGCTACGCAATAACGGGACCATTCAACTCAAGATACCGAAATTAAAGGTCGGTGAGTCCAATATCATGAATATGATGACGCTGCCGCCCATGGATTTGGCGGCGGCAAAAGGCCAATCTCAGGTGGATATCATCATGAATCGGGGGAGCATTGAAATTCGTAGCTTCGACTTAAAGGGTGGGGATCTTACTTTGGCGCTCGGGGGCAAGGTCTATTTGGCACAGCGTGTCAGCAATTTCCGTTTTAATATCAGGGGAAAGCTTGGCTTTAACGATAAAGTTATGAAGGCCATCCCGCTGTTGATGGTCGTTGAAAAGCAAAAAGGCCCTGACGGGCTCTACCCGTTGACGGTTACGGGACAAATTCGCAAGCCGAACATTCGTGTCGGCGATTTTCGCATCCCCATATAGCCGATAGGGACTTGACAGTCCCTCACTATCTCGCTTAGCTGACTGCGATGGCTCAGCTCTTTTTCTATCGTGACGGGCGTGAAGTTCTTCGTTTTCCACTCAACTCAGATGAGGTCCGACTCGGGCGTCATTCCGACAATGACATCAGCTTACCCGATCCCGAGATCAGTCGTTTTCACGCACGTGTTTTTAAAGAGAATGGGACCTATTGTTTGGAAAATCTGAGTCGAGTCGGTACGTCGATGTCGGGTAAAAACATTGACCTAGTGAAACTTAGCGATCAGGACGTTTTTGATTTAGGCGCTTGGCGCATTCTTTTTGAGATGAGCTGCGCTTCTGACGAGGCGGAGACGGCGATCTACTCAGGGAGCAACGGGAAGAAAAAACTTCCCCAGTTTTGTGGAATTATTGGAAAGAGCCCGTTGATGCAACAGGTCTTCACCTTGATTGAAAAGGGTTCGGAGTGTGATTTGCCGGTGATGATCCAAGGCGAAACCGGAACGGGTAAGGAGTTGGTTGCACAGGCTTTGCATAAACTGTCAGGTCGTAAAGGCAGTTTCGTCGCGCTTAATTGTGGGGCGATATCACCCAATCTCATTGAAAGTGAGTTGTTCGGTCATGAAAGAGGAGCCTTTACCGGGGCGGTGCAGCAGCATCGCGGGGCCTTTGAGCAAGCACGCGGCGGGACGCTTTTTTTAGATGAAATAGGTGAGTTGCCATTAGAGCTCCAGCCCAAGCTGTTGCGCGTCTTGGAAGAAGGTACGTTTAAGCGCGTTGGGGGTGTTGCTGAGATGCATGCGGATGTTCGTATTGTCGGGGCGACACATCGCGATCTCCATGAAGAGATCGGAGCGGGGCGCTTTAGAGAAGACCTTTTTTACCGGCTCATGGGACTTCCGATTCAATTACCGGCCTTGCGGGAGCGTTCTGAAGATATTCCCATTCTGGCACGCTACTTTGTTCAGACAGCCTCACCGACAAAACTCCAAAAGGATGTTTCAGCCGCGGCATTAAAGAGGTTATCTGAGCATCCATGGCGGGGTAATGTGCGGGAACTTAAAAATGTCTTAGCTCGGAGTCTATTGCTCAGTTCGGACGCTGTCTTGACTGAAGCCGAATTAATTTTTTTAGAAATGCCGGCGGATGCCGATGATACGACACTTGAGAGCCTTGAAAAGGATGCTATTTTGACTGCCCTTAAGTTGACGGATGGAAATAGAAAACGTGCTGCTGAGCGCTTAGGGATCGCCAAGTCGACTTTATTTCGTAAGCTTAAAGAATATGGTCTTGATGATGAGGCTTAGAGCTCTTTAATTGAGTCGGGGGTAATCAACCACTGGAGTCGAGCCGATCCCGGTTCAAACTGATCTAAAATTAAATGCGCCGCAGCGCCGCGGGCCATGACGATTTCTTTGACTGGAGTTCCCCAGACCAGGGTTCCCAGGAGTAAGCCTAGATTAGGGAGATGACCGACAAGTGCGCAGTCTTGTCCTTCAAAGGCTTGGAGTGCCGCGAGTACCTCCGTTGGGCGGGCGGTGGGGAGCAACCATTCCTGAATGGATATTGGGGCTAACCAAGCGTCGAATAGTTCCGCTGTTTGCTGCGCTCTCCGGAGCGGGCTCACAAAAACTTGCTGAGGAGGGGAAACTCGCGCCGTCATGTGTTGAGCGACTTTGCGTACATCATTTATTCCTTGACTGGTTAGCTGTCGGTCTGCGTCAGGTTTTTCCATTCCTTCACACTCACCATGTCGGATCAAATAGAAGTGCATGGCTACTTAGTATCATTCTCTTTTTATTTTGAAAAGCCCAATGATTCTAGGTAGTATAGCCATACTTCATGGGATTGTTATCGAAGTTGCTCGCGCGAGCTGCCGGGTTGTCATCACGACATCCCTATTGGGTTGTAGGGATTGCCTTGCTGATAACGGGGCTCAGTCTCACGGGGGCATTTCGTCTGCAAGTTGACGTTAGGGCCAGTAGTTTGCTCCCGCAAGATCTGCCGGCGCTTGAATCCTATCGACAGCAGGTCAAGGATTTCGGTCGCGCCGAGTTTCTCATCGTAATCATCGAGCCGCCGCCGAAGGTGCCGATGCAGCGTTATCGACGGTTTATTTCAGCGTATAAAAAAGCTCTCCACAATCTCAAGGTCGCTCAGGCAGAACACCTCAACCTGTCAGAGGAACTGCTTGCTAATATAGGTGAATACGTTATCCGCCATGGCATTTATTTGTTGAGAGAGGATCAATTACGCGAATTAAGCACATATTTTCAGCCTGATTTTATGCAGGCTCAACTTCTTGAGCAGTATAATCAAGAACCGACTTCAATGAGTAGGGGATACTTTGATCCATTGGGGCTTGTGAAAGTGATCGAGCAGTATTTCTTGCCGTCTGAAAATATCAGGCCTGATGGATCAGGAGAGTACTTTGTAACGCGCGACCACAAACTCGCTTTTTTTATTTTTGGGAGCACAGCGGCTGCGGGCAAAACAGAACAGACGGAGCAATTATTGCAAGAGGCTGAAAAATTGTCGCGAGAAATGTGGAAGCAATATAATCCTCATCTCAGCGGGGAATTGGCAACGGCTTTTCCCCCGCCGCGTATCTCTTGGACAGGGCTTCCCGTGACCTTATTAGAGGACCTTGCGACGCTAAAGTCTGCGGCGTGGCAGTCGAGCTGGCTCAGTTTAGGCGGCATTATTTTGTTGTTCCTGTGTTTCTTTAGAGGCCTCAAAGCAACCTTTTTAGCCTTTATACCCGTTCTGGTGGGGATCTGTGCCGCTTTCGGCATGGCAGGTTTTACGCTCGGCTCTCTCAATATTGCGACTGCGGGAATTGGTGCGATACTCATTGGACTTGGAATCGATTTTCCAGCTTATTTGCTTAATGCCTATTGGCGGGAACGGCATGCCGGTAGCGGGCACTCGGAGTCGCTTCAAAAGACGTGGAGTGGGACAGGGAGGTCTGTATGTTTTGGAGCGTTTACAACGAGTGCGGCCTTTCTTATGTTTCTGTTTACACGTTTGGTTGCCTTTCGTGAACTGGGGTTTATTGCCGGATTAGGTCTTTTGTTTGCTTTGTTGGCGGTCATTTTTTTATTGCCGGCGTTACTTTCTATCTTGACCGCATCACCAAAAGTTGGACAAACGCGTGACCTTTCACGCATTTTCTTCGTAGGACAGGGGAAATATGCCAAGTTTGTATTCCTGGGAAGCCTGGCGCTTTTTGCCTTTTTTAGCAGTTTTTTGTGGCAATTTCGGCTCGAGATGAATCTCAGCGAGACCCATGCGGCGGGAACTTCGTCACAACAGGCCTTTCAACGTTTGACCCAAGCGCTTGATAATCCTTTGTATCCGTTTCGTATTATTGTTTCCGGTTCAGATTGGGAAAGTGTGCTGAGAAGGACCGAGCAACTCGCCATGCTTGCCGGGCAATACAAGGAGCAAGGGAAAATAAGTCACTTTGATAGCCTAGTACATTGGGTTCCGAGTGCCGAAAAAAGGCGTCAGACAAAGCAGTGGCTATTGACACATGCCGAACTGGACCCTCAGCGTTTCGAAGATAATTACATCAAGGCGCTCCCGAGCGTTCATTTGCTTAAAGGAACGAAGTATAAAGAGTATATGAAGGCGATTAAAAGAGCGCTCTCATCACGTCAGGAGCCCTATTTGGCCAACTTGAAGCGAGAAGGGATGGAGATTTTATTAAGTCGTTATTCAAAGCAAGAAGAATACAGGATTCGACTGGTGAATTATTTGTATCCTGCCACGGAGATGAGTGAGGGGTCAAAGCGAATGCAGCTCGTCGACCAGCTGATGAGTGAGAGCCTACTAAAGGAAGGGTGGGCCAGTATACTTTCTGAAGACTTGATATTGAAGGAAATGGCATCATTGATTCGCGCGGACCTTGTTAAGATTGCTGCGGCAATGTTGGCTATAATTCTCATCGTTCTTTGGATTTCCTTTCGATCCCTACCATGGGCTTGTGTTGCTATGACTCCTATGCTGTTGGGTTTGGGAGCCATGTTAGGTTCGTATACATTGTGTCGGGACTATTTGAGTGGTGTCAATTTGCTTTTTATACCACTCTATGTGGGTTTAGCGATTGACGATGCGATTCATTTAATAAGTCATATTCGCCAGCCTAACGGCAGTATCCGCGCCGCGCTCGAAAAAACAGGCATGCCGATATTATTCACCTCACTGACAACGATGATCGGATTTGGGACCCTGGCAATGAGTCCGTTTCCGATAATGCAACAGGCGGGTCTGCTTGTTGCCTTGGCGATGGGGTGGGAACTTATCGCTTCATTGCTTTTTTTGCCGGCGCTGGTCAGGCTGTGGCGGCACGATTAAGTCAGGATAAACTTCTAGAGTCGATTTCATCAGAAAATCACGCCGGTAAAGATCATTGTCGATCACTTTTTCATTCCAAATGATAATATCAAGGTCAACAGTACGTGGGGCATAGCGGTTATCCGTATGGTTGCGCCCTAGTAAGGATTCAATCTCTTTGAGCTCTGCTTTTAATGCGGGGAGTGAAAGGCTGGTCTGGATTAGGAATACGCCATTAATGAAATCAGGTTGGTTAATGTCTCCAATCGGCTCGGTCTTAATGAATTGCGACTCTTTGAGCAGGGAATAGCGTTCACGGAGCAAGAGGCGTGCTTTGTCCAAATGTTTCATCGGCTCAATGTTAGAACCAAAACCTACGACGGCTTTATTCATGATTGGCGCGTGGCGGAGCAGGAGACTGAAACGGACTCAGAAAATCGAAGTGCCTGTGGTTTATCGACTTCGACCTCCGCCCATTCAACGAGTGGGTGATCCATGATTAGCTGCAGAATAGCATTGGATAGCTTTTCAATAAGAAAATACTGTGAAGTCTCGACGAGGTGAATAATACGTTTGGTGACCGTTTTATAATCAAACGTCTCTTTAATATCATCAGTCTCAGCGGCCCTTTGCCCATCAAATTTTATCTGTGCATTAATCAGTATCTCTTGTTTGTTCTGACGTTCCCAGTCAAAAACGCCGATAATCGTGCGGAGACGTAGGTTTTTTATGCGTATAGTCATGATGAGTGAAAGATTTGCTTAAATAATGAGTTCAGACAAGAAAAAATGATCCGGGATTGCAAGGTTCCATTGAAATTATTAGTGTTTCCAGGCTTTCCAAGTTGGTAAAAATCACATAGAATCACGGACCAAAGGTTGAACTGACGTGGTTGATGCGATTAGTAACGGAATTCGAGTTCAAGTGCAGAGCGAATATCGTGAGGAGGGTTCATCTCCGGAAGACGGTGTTTATATTTTTTCTTATAAGGTGACGATCAGTAATCACAGTGATCGAGACGTTCAATTAATGACGCGGCACTGGATTATTACCGACGCGGATGGAAAAAAAGAAGAAGTTCGCGGGCCTGGTGTTGTAGGCATCCAACCAGTTATCGAACCGGGACACGCTTTTTCATATTCGAGTTTTTGCCCCTTAAAAACGCCTGTCGGCTCAATGCATGGAACCTATCAAATGGTGACGCGAGAGGGGAATGATTTTGAAGCGGTGATTGCCCCGTTTACCTTAGCAGTTCCCGGAACTCTGCAGTAAGCAGGTCCAGGTGGTCCGTATGGGTCCGCGTTTCGGGGTGTTCATCTCCCGCGATTCTTTCCTTAAATTCACGCATTCTGGCCTCGGCTTCACTGGC
Organism: bacterium; assembly: GCA_965216315.1. Taxonomy (GTDB): domain Bacteria; phylum UBA10199; class UBA10199; order 2-02-FULL-50-16; family JAJFLM01; genus CBDCFN01. Next base: position 991,410 of record CBDCFN010000016.1, read on the forward strand.
CTGTCCGTTGTGGCTTAAGGCTGTCGCGAGTAAGAGATGGGTGGCGGGGAAAAATCGATCGCTGACGCTATCCAGATAAACACTCAGGCTGAGGCTGTTAATGGCTGCGGGCCAATTGTTGAGGTGCATATAGCTAATGCCTAATTCAGCTTGAGGAAGGCTGTTGTCCCCCATATTGCGGCTGGCTTGTTTGAGTGCCTGAATAGAAAGATGTATTCTTTGTTGGCTACGCCAGAGTATGCCTAATTGAGTCCACACATACGAATGCGGTCGTTGCCATAAGGACCAACGTAAGAAATTTTCGGCTTCATCGGTATGGCCCAGGGCGCTGAGCGCGAGTGCCAGCTTGGTTGTCTGTCCGGGTTGGGGCCCGTCCTCTATGGAGGTTGAGTGTTCTGCGGCGCGGACAAAGTTGGCGATGGAAGTCGCATGATCTCCTGCACCGGCATCGGCATGAGCCATGCGAAACAGTGTGCTCGGATTGTCGGTTGCGAGGCAGGGTTTTCCGCCGGTTTCACGGAGCAGCGGCTTCAGCTTTTTGATGTCACTCCACAGCGTTGCCATATTTTCCGGATAAAGAACGTCGACGCGGGGGAGTTGGAGTGCAGCGTAAGCTTCCAGGTGTCCCGCAATGCTGGCGACGGCGGCTTGATTATGTCTGAGTTCAAGCAGATGCTGGCGGCCGCGCTGCAAGGTTTGAGCTGGCTCTTCGCCTGAGGAGGCCTGTTCGATCAGTTGGTCGACGGTCTCCATGTCAGTGGTGAGTCCCGCCAAGGCGTAGGAGCCGGCAAGATCTTGGAAGCTCAAGGTTAAGGCGGCAGAAGTTTGATGCTGCGTGGCATTGCGGATCCAGTGATTTACATTGCTGGTATGCAATGGACCTGTGGCCGCAAGAATAGGCGCAAGTGGGACCGATAATGTGAATATGCCCGACACAGCTCAACTATCGACAATCCCTGGAAAAAGTTGCACAAAAGATATGCCGCACTGCGTTATCATGGGTGGAGACTGGCGCGAAGCAACTTCTGATTGAGCTGACCGAAAGGAGGCCATGCAACTTGCGTCGCTGCCGATCCACCAGCTCCATGGCCTTCTCGTGGGGTATCAGATCAGTGCCGTTGATCTTACCCAGGAATGTCTCGCCCAAATTGAGGCCTTTGACGATGAGGTGAATGCCTTCATCAGCGTGATGCCGGAGCAGGCCATTCAGGCCGCGGTGGCTGCGGAACATCGCTTGTTGGATAGAGATCGCGTCACCCCCCTGACGGGAATTCCCATTGCTATCAAGGATAATATTTTCACAGTCGGGACGCCGACCAGTTGTGCGTCCCGCTATTTTGCCGGCCATCGGGCGGACTATGATGCCAGCGTGGTCCGCCGTCTCCAAGCCGCGGGCGCCGTCATTATTGGCAAGACGAATATGGATGAATTTGCAATGGGTTCTTGGGCGACGACATCTTTCTATGGTCCCACCCGCAATCCATGGGATTTGCAACGTTTGCCCGGCGGCAGTTCCGGTGGCAGCGCTGCGGCGGTTGCGGCGCACATGGCCGTGGCGGCATTGGGAACGGATACCGGGGGGTCCGTGCGTCAACCCGCTTCTTTGTGTGGTCTCGTCGGACTCCGTCCCACCCATGGCATTATTAGTAATCATGGACTCGTTCACTCGGTAGCGTCCCTTGATACTATTGGACCCATGACGCGTGAGGTGATGGACTGTGCCTATTTATTGAGTATTCTTATCGGCGAGGATGCTGCCGATCCTGCCGCGCGGCCTCTGGCGCGCGTCGACCCTGATTTTCTAAGCGCCGGTATCAAAGGACTTCGCATCGGCGTGCCCCAGGAGCTGATGGAGACGCTGGAGAGCGATATTGATGGCGCGCTGGCAACGGCTCTGAATGAATTGTTGAGACTTGGGGCAAAGGTTCAAGCCGTATCGATCCCGAAAATCGAGACGGCCTTGGCGACCTACAATGTACTGGCTGCGGCTGGGGCCGCCGAGACGTTTAAGACAATTGACTTCGAGGGGGCGGGGCTGGGTGAGGAAGTGACGCGCCGGATTCTGGCCGGGGTGCGTTATTTAACGGGTGATCAACAGGCCCGATTAGCAGAGGCGCGGCGGGAACAGTCGTCCCTTAAAAGGGCCTTCCAGCGGATTTTTAAGCGCGGTGTTGATATATTATTTGCGCCGACTTCCCCCATAACCGCCATTCGACTCGATGAAATTGCCGATTACGACCCGGAACGCTTACACCTTTCCGATATGATGGTGGTCCCGGCAGCGTTGGCCGGCTTGCCGGCCTTGTCGCTGCCTGCGGGTTTTTCCACTGATGGCCTTCCCATCGGGATGCAGCTCATTGGTCCCGCCTTGTCGGATCAATGGCTCTTGCGCGTCGCTTATGCCTATGAGCAAAACACCGACTGGCATCGACGCCGGCCACCGCACTTAAGTGATCATTAATGGGGTTGAAGTTATTTATTTTTCGCCGCTTGCGCGACGGCATACGCTTTCGCTGATTTTTTCACCTTGGCGATTTCATCATAAAGAGTGCGTTCTGCAGATTGATGTTGTTTGAACAGCTGAATAAGTTTTGCGTGCATCGCCTTGCCCTGGGCGCAGTCGTCATTTTTGTACTGTCCCTGTAAATAATAGGCGCTGGCTTTTTGCGCCAACGGAACAAGTTCTTCATTGACCTTGGCAAAGACGGCGGCGGCTGTCTCGAGCGTAGGGAAAGGCAGTTTGTTGGCAGCCCCCAGTTCGGCGGCCCCATTACATTTGGCGATGCTGTCGTGGTAGAGCGGATAGAGTCCGTAGACAACATATCTCTCCTGACAGGTCGGGCCTGTCTCCGGATCGACCCAGGAAAGATAGCGCTCATAGCTCTCATGGGTGCGTGGAACGGCCTTTTCGAGGCAGGTCGCGTAGCGCTCGATTTCGTTGCTAAAATCAGGTTCAGCAAACGGATTGGGTTTTTTATCGGCACACTGAATTAGAGACAGACATAAAGTGCTTAAGATAAGCAGCCTTGATAAAGTTTTCATAATGACCTCCTCAGTAGTCAACGTCGATCGAGAGACTAGTCAGGAAGGTCCGGAATCGCAAGTTCTATGCCCAATTTCTGCTTGGCATGTTTGACGAGTAAGGGAAGCATCGGTCGTGCATCAGGACTGACTCGTGCCCAGTATGCCTTGCCAAGAGGGGTTCCGCGCCGGTACTCATCACAGAGCCATTTGATGAGATAGACACTATACGCAAAATTAAGTTGCAGGTTCTCATACTCCTTTTTGTCGAACATAATTCTTAATTCCGCATCCGCAAATTCAAAACAAGTTATGGCGACCATCCAATTATGGAGGCGTTCATTGAGCTCCGTGATGTGCCTCTGTGTAGAATTGAGAATGGCCGGCATTAATGAGAATTGGCGGTAGTGTTGGTTCATTTCGTTGCGTAATAGGGTGTGGGCGCGATCCCAGCTTGGGGGATGATGGTCCTCGAATAAATAACCCCAGCCCTGGTAGCCAGGATCCATGGAGAAGCGGACACGAAAAACCGCCTGCCCTTTGTGGCCTTGATGGCCGAGGGCTAGCAGGAAACGCTTACCGAGTGAGCCGTGACCGTCAGCTCGGAACTCGAGTAGCTCCCAGGCATGCTGGATTTTTTCGATTCTGTCTTGATCGAAAAGATCGAGTTTAACATCGATAGAAATTAAGTATTCCTTAAATTGAGCGAGGACTTCGGTGCGATCTCTTTCACGTGCAAAATCAAAGCCGAGTCGAGGGAAGACGTAACAACCCGCCTTAGTGACGGGCAGTTCCAGGGCATCCAGCCCCAAGCGCTGGAGAAAGGCGATCTCACGTTGGGTGCGCCGACGGCCGATACCCTGACCCTGGAGTTGATCGTTGGTAATAATGAAACCGTCTCCTTGAGCGATCCATGCTTCGCCGAGCGCTGTTTTTGCCGGAATCTTACGCGCGGAAAAACCGATTTCTTCATGGTCACTACTTGTTTCGACAAAGGCGCGGATATAGAGGCTGGTTTCACCGATGAATTCCAGTTCGAGGCGTCCGAGTTGAAAGCCCTCGACGTCGAGGTAAAAGGCGGCGGATAATTCCCGAATGGTCAAGGTGCGCCCGAAGAGCTGCGGGCTCTTTTCATCGAGTGCGTGTGCGGTGCCAGCGCCGGCTGGTTTTTCAAAGATCTCCGGTATTATGCCGCGAAAGAAGGTGACCTGTCGGATAGGTTCATCGCTGGGGCCTAGATCAGCCAAGAAGCGCCTGATTGGCTCGGATCCGAAGCGGTTCCACAATTGCTCCCGGGTGGAGTCGCTCAGGTCGGAACTCAGTAGGGTCGTACTGGCCAGGACGGGTGCGCTAATGGTTGTCAGGCTTGAGCAGGTCGACAAGTGCCACATGGGCCCCTAATCGCAGGATAGCCAGCAATGTTGCGAGAAAAATAACGCGCAGCGTTATTAGAGCCTTTTCAGGTAAAATTCATTCGAGAAGAGGTCCTTCTCGACACCGCTTAAGTGATAGCTCCAGCGATACTTGCCATAGCGTGGTCGACCCTCGGCATGTTGGAACAGCGGCGCGGAGAAGGGGAGTTCAAAACGCTGTTGGCGCGTTTCCGCTGGAGCACGCATGGGGACGCGGTTCCATTTACCGCGAAAGAAGTGTTCCAGCTGGATATCTTTCAGTTTCGCGGGATCCAGCTGGGTCCATTGAAAGTGGAGGGTATTTCCCTTTAAGTAATCGTTTTTGTTGCTGGTGAGTTGAGTGGCGATATCTTTATCTAGAAAGCCGACGAGTTTACGTGGAAAAGGCCCGCGTCTTCCCCAAGTGCGTACGGGGCCGCGATCGACATGCACGAAATCCATGGGGCCGTAATAACCAACGCCGCCGGTTTTGAGCTGCTCCACATAATCTCTGACGGTTTCTTCGCGAATCTCATCGATATGAATATCGGCCGCTTGACCCGCCATGTGGAAGCTTACCGGGCTGACGGCATGACCTTCGTTTTGTAGTTGTTTGTTGAGGGCCTTGGTTCGGTAACCGGAAATAATCTCGATAGCGTCTGCTTCAAAATGATCTTGAAGATGATCGAGCAGGTCGATGAGTTCGATCTGCATCTTAATGACTGCGGAGTTATCGCGCGAGCGAAACATCCGATTGATTTCCGCGATCCCCGCCGCAACAATTTTCCCGTTCTCGCGGAAGGTGACCTCGGAATACTCGTCGAGGTGATAGTTGAAGAGGCGGAGCCGACCATCCCCTTGCGGCGTGGCCCAGCAGGGGCTAAGTCCTTGGATAAACAGGAAAACCGCGGAGCAGAGAGAGAGGGAATATTTTCGGATGGGTGCCGACGGGACCATGGGAATTCCGCTACCTCATGCCGGGAAACGAAGTCAATCAGGGTATCAGGTTGGAATTCACTTGACCCGGGAGAAGATGTTGCTTATCAACTCTAGCTCCATTATACTTTGCGAAATCAAGGGCTTATTAAAAAATATTGAACAGCACTCAGCTAAGGGGGTTTTGTCATGAAGAAATACGCAATAATCAGCTCGTTAAGCCTGGCGGCAGTATTACTGCTTGCAGTGACTGCGGATGTAAGGGCGGAAACGATGATTCCGGAGGATCCAGCACCTGATGCTTGCGCCCTGGCCGAGCGTGAAGGGAAAAACTGCGATCGTTGGTATGAGATGGGACAGCCCGCGCCCAAGGTGATTGTCCTGCACAACATCCATTTTGATGTGGGCAGTTCCAACATCAGGCCGGAATCACGCCGCATCTTGGACGATAATGTCTCTCAATTGAGAGGGGCTAATAAGCGCATTCGTATCGAAGGTCATACGGATTCCGATGGGAGCGATTCCTATAATCAGCGACTCTCGGAGGCACGGGCCAACGCGGTGCGGAGTTATTTTGCCGGCAAAGGTATCAGCAGCAGTAACATGACGGCAGTCGGACGTGGTGAGAACAGCCCGGTAGCGACCAACGCAACCCGGGCGGGTAAGCAGCAAAACCGACGCATTGAACTCTACATCGATTAGTCCATAACGATAAGAACTTATTGAAACGGCACCTGGCTGACGCTGGGTGCCGTTTTTTTTTATTCTTTTGGGATGGTGCGAGCCAGATAGGATCGAAATGCTTTGGTCGCGAGTGGATGAAGCAACGGTGAAACCTCCGCCAAGATGGCATAGGACATGTCCTGAAAAGCCTGTAGATAGACCCTATATTCAGGGCTTTCCAGGCCAACCAGGCTTTTTAGTCGTGCCAGTTCGGACAGGCCAGGTCCCCAAATGTAAGCGACCAACCCACTAATGGTAAAATCCTTGGTTTCGATATCGATCGCATGATTCATCATCGTGTTGAGTACATCATGCAGAACAGGGTCTGAGGTATATGCTTTCATGGCATCGTAACATTCATAGGCGAACTGGCGCGCGTATTTGTGGAGGCGGCCGATACAGTAGCCGTGAAAGATGTCGTGAATAGCAAAAATAAAAGGATCGACTATGACGCGGGCGTCACCGAGCCACAGGGGCGCCTCGGCCATGCCAATGGGATGTTGATTTTCTCGATGCAGGGCATTGATGTCATCTCGCTCAAGAATGCCTGACGAGCGGACCCACTGAATCGGTACTTGGTCGCGCCCATCGAACGCAATGGCCGCCGAGAGTTCTAGAAACGAAAGGGAGGGGACATGCCAGATGACGGCGTCATCTTGGCGCCTGACGAGCAGAAGTCGATGACGCAACATGTTTTCAAGTCGCTTGAACAACCAGTTGACGTCAAAATCGCTGGTTTCTCTCAAGGAATCGCGTGGCATCGTCAATTGAAGTACCTGCAAAGCAGCGCTGTCGTCTGGGTGCTGCTGAGAGAGTCGTGATTCAATCGTGGTGACGAACTGAGGATCACCTAAAGGGCCCGTGTCAGCTAAGACGGAGATGCTTGCATGGGCTATGCGGGTGGAAAAATTGACGGCGAGTTGGGTCCAGGCCAGGTTCATATTTTGGCTCAGCATAATAGGCTCATCGGCGCTTGTGGGGATCTGTTGTGGCTATTTATTAGTGCGCTTTTTATATTTCTCATATGCATAAATATCTATAATAGATATATAATAATATATAATTATAATATATCTTTATTTTCGTGGGGCCGTGGAGTAAGCTCAACACAATGAAAATCATTATTGCGGGTTCCAGTGGGTTGGTCGGGTCAGCACTCCGAGCCGCCCTTCAGGCGAACCATCATCAAGTCATTCCGCTCGTCAGGCGGGTTCCGCAGACGGGAGAAATCAGGTGGGATCCCGAGGCGGGAGAACTGGACCCTTCGACACTCCTGGGGGCCGATGCGGTCGTGCATTTAGGTGGCGAAAATATTGCGGACGGACGCTGGACGGCGGCCAAGAAAGAACGCATTCGCTCCAGTCGGCTCCGCGGGACCCGGCTCCTAAGTGATGCCCTCGCGTCATTACAGACGCCGCCGCCCGTTTTGCTGACGGCCTCGGCTATCGGCTACTACGGTGATCGTGGTGATGAACTCGTGGACGAGGCGAGCGCTGTAGGGTCCGGGTTTCTCCCGGAACTTTGCGCGGACTGGGAGGCCGCATCGAACTCGGCCGAACACAAGGGTGTCCGGGTCATACGCATCCGCATTGGCATTGTATTGAGTTCCGATGGGGGTGCCCTGAGGAAAATGCTGCCGGCTTTTAAGTTGGGAATTGCCGGTCGTGTCGGTAATGGGCAGCAGTATATGAGTTGGATTGATATCGATGATTTGGTTGGGGCGATAGGCTATTTGTTGCAGCTTCCTGATGCCGTTGGCACCTATAATGGTGTGGCTCCGAATCCCGTGACGAATAGGGCGTTTACGAAGGTACTGGGGCAGGTGTTACGACGGCCGACGTTGTTTCCCATGCCTGCCGCCGCCGTTCGCCTTATCTTTGGCGAGATGGGTAACGATCTGCTCCTGGCGAGTACGCGTGTTCAGCCGGCTCGGCTGCTTTCCTCAGGATATGAGTTTCAGTATCCTCAACTACGCGCCTCATTAAGGCATTTGCTTCGCAAATGAAGGCTGCGCTTCCTTATATTTCGGCGGATATTCCGGGCATTGACGGAGAACTCAAGGTAGAGGCCGCTGATTTTATCGTGGTTGAGATGCCGGCCTATGAGGCCGAGGGCCGGGGCGAACATGTGTATGTCCGCATGGAGCGTGAGCTAATGACGACGACCGACCTCGTCAGACAGCTTAGCTGGATTTTTGGTCTCGATGAGGTCGCGATTGGTTATGCGGGACTCAAAGACAAGCTGGCACGAACGACCCAAACGATATCGCTGCATCTTCCATCGTTGAATGAAGACGAAGTTGCTTCCCGTATCGAGGCTGAAATTCCCGTGAAAGTCCATTCAGTGCAGAGACATGCGCATAAACTGCGGCGAGGACATCTGAAAGGAAATCGCTTCAGTATTTTAGTACGGACTCCGGACCCCGAGGCCATTGCTAAGGCGCAGGCGATCGAAGCGGCATTGGAAGAGCGAGGTGTGGCTAATTATTTCGGTTCGCAGCGTTTTGGCCGTGAAAATGATAATGCCGACCAGGGTTATCGAATTTTGCTGGGAAAGCGGCGGCGGCGCGATTGGAAGGCCCGCTTGCTCCTTTCCGCGTTTCAATCAGAACTGTTCAATAGTTGGTTGGGCGCACGCATACGCAGTCACCACTTTGATTGCCTCCTTAAGGGAGACGTCGCCAAAAAGCTGGAAACGGGCGGTTTATTTGTCGTGACGGATCTGGAGGCGGATCGCGTGAGGTTGAGGAAGCGGGAGATATCTTATACGGGCCCCTTGTTTGGGGCTAAAATGATGGCTGCCGAGGCGGAGGCAGGGGCGGTTGAAGAAGAGCTCCTCAAGACGACCGGGCTCACGATGGAGCAATTTTCACGGCAGAAACTGCGGGGGAGTCGTCGCCTGGCACGCCTGTGGCCTGAGGAAAGGCGTATAAGTGCCGACGAGCAGGGCGTGCGCTTTTCTTTTACGCTCCCCAAAGGGGCCTATGCGACATCTTATCTGCGGGAATTCATGAAATAGGGTGGCCCATGAGCCGGCCGACGGTCACCCGTCGTCCGGCTCAGACCTTTTGAGTGTCGCTATGACTTTCTCTCCCCGCCCAGAGAGGCTGCAAATAGAGGGCCAACGCGGATTCGCGGCTAAGTCCTTGATAATACTGAGTCACCGCGGTGAAGGGGGGTGCCAAAAATGCAAAGATACCCCCATAAGTGTCAACTTATTGACTCAAAAAACCGTTGGTAGCGGATTGTTTCTAAGGTTGAGCGCGGACGCTTCGTCACGGCTCAAGCGATGGCTGAAGAAATTTTATCTGTGACGATGCACTCCATTTTTCTGCGCCACGTCCTCTCGGCATGTTTAAAAAATAGGCAACAAAAATTGAAGTCCGCTGAAAATAAATCTGCGTTTGACCCTATAAATAAAGGCTAAAATGAAAAAAAATATTCGACAAGCCTTGCTATTCTTGCTAATAATGGGCGCCTGAATAGCACTCATACTTTTACCGAAGGAGGTAATCTCTAATGGCTAAAGCTCTAACAAAAGCACAAACAATCGACAAACTTGCGACACGCAGTGGTTTCACTAAAAAAGATATCGCGGGTGTGCTCGAAGAATTGGCCAACTTAGCTTATAAAGAAGCAAAGAATGGTTTCACCTTGCCAGGACTGGGTAAACTCGTACTGGTGAATCGTAAGGCACGCATGGGACGTAATCCTCAAACTGGTGAGGCCATTAAGATTCCAGCGAAACGCGTCGTTAAATTCCGTGTAGCCAAAGCGGCTAAAGATTCCATTCTTGGACCTGCCAAGAAAAAGCCTGCTGCACGTAAAAAGCGTAAGTAAGTTAGTTTAGTTTTGAATTATAAGGGGCGGATCGATTTTAATCGGTCCGCCCCTTTTTTTTTATTTAGCTAAATACTTGTATTCGACGAACCAATCATAGGCTGTTTGAATTGCTTGCTGTGCGGAAGCGGGCTGGTAATCAAGCTCTTTGCGGGCCTTGTCGGAACTGACATAATGACCGATGCGACCGATACGCATGACATGATTGTTAATGTCGGCGAAAGTATGGGGCCAAATGCGGCCGAGTAAACCGCCTAAGAATCCTACCGGCCAAGTCAAGCGCGGGTCGAGAGGCAGCTTAGGTGTTTTTGCTTTCGTGATGGTCGCCATGAGTTTCATGATATCCAGATAAGTCAGATTGTCTCCCCCGAGTATATAGCGTTCACCTGTCTTACCTTTTATTAAGGCATTGATGTGGCCATCGACGACGGCATCGACCGGGGCGAGAGAAATGCCACCAAGCGGATAAACGGGGACCTTGCCCTTGGCGATCATGATCAGCATGCGGCCGCTCGTTGGACGAATATCCCAGGGCCCGATGATATAACCGGGGTTGACGACCACCGCATCTAATGAATGGTTGCGGACGGCTTGCAAGACGACTTGTTCGCCTTCATATTTCGAATCACAGTAGGGATTATTGAGGTCTTTAAAATTCCACTCGCTGTTTTCTGTCGCCGGATTATCGGGTGAGCCGTAACCGATTGCTGCAATAGAGCTGGTATGGACGAGACGTTTGACGCCGGCATCGAGGCAGGCGGTCACGATGTGGCGGACTCCCTCGACGTTGATGCTCTCGGTATGGTGACGGACAAAAGGGCTGATATTGACATAGCCGGCGACGTGAAAAACGACTTCACAGCCATCCACTGCCGAACGGAGCGTGCTGGGCTTCGTGATGTCACCATAGGCTTTTTCCAAAGGCAGCCCATCTAAGGGCCAGGTCTGGCTGCTCTTGCGGAGCAGGATACGAACATCATGTCCTGCTTTAATGAGACGTCGGACGAGATTGATGCCGACAAGCCCCGTAGCGCCGGTAACGAGTATTTTCATCGTGATTTCCTGAAGGAGCTATTACCGCGTTGCCTGACGATAATCAATGTTCTATCTTGTCCAAGAGCGCATCGATCTGTGCGAGCCTGGCTTCAAGTCTGTTATATGTCTTGGAGAGGTACAGCCGTGCTTCATAGCCACGATCGGTTTGGGTGGCCACGTCGCGGGCGATTTCTTGAAACTCGCGCGCGTCGATAAGCCTAATGAGTTCAGCAAAGGCGGCACCATAAAGATCCCGGTAATAAACAAAGCGCAGCTCACGAGGGGCCATGGCGTCCAATCCGCCCAAGAATTGGCGGGTCGCAGCGACAATGGAGTTGAGATAAATCGAAATGACTCTGACTTGCTCGGGGCTATTCCGCGGCTGTGCGGCGTTGATATCATCAAAGTAAGTTTGGCCTTCATCGATCAGTCCCCGCAATAATGCAATGAAGGTTCGGGCAAATAGCGCGCCAAAGGCATTCACTTCAGGATTATCTTTCAGGCGATAATATTGATTTAAACTATAGACCGTCATTGTTGGCGAGTCCTTGAGTTGATGTGGCTGCTGAGTAGCCGCCAAGGCAACTCTCTTGCGTGTGGGCGGTGTACGTAAAGTCGCTACAAAGACATCAAGCGCCCCGCGCCATGAGGGCTGGTCCAGGTCAAGCAGGGCATGCAGTTCATTTAACTGACCGAAGGGGCGATACCGGTAAGACCATTCCAGCGCAAAGCGCCGGCTGAAACGACTTGCTAGCAGGACCGCCCCGACTCCCAAAACTATAATTGTTGCGGGCCCCAAAGAATCATCAGTACAGCCGGCACTGCCGGCTGCCAATGCGGTTAGTGTTGTGCGCGTGGCTACCGATGAACGTATCTCGTGGAGAGAACAATCAGGGAGAATTGTAGCGTGAGGTTCTATTTGTGTTGAGTCAACACGAGTAGAGTTTTCCGAAAGGGAGGTATTAGAACGTATGGCTGCCAAGAGTAATCCTGGTTGGCAGAAACTTAGTATGTGAGATGAAGCGATCATTTACAACCTCGCTCCCATGACCATGACATGACACCCCGTACAGCACCTGACTATGGTTCTTCGGCTAGGTGTCCAGCAGGTTGCGTAATTTATTGAGATTATATGCGTGTCTTGCCGCTGGGCCAGATGTTCTATTCTTGGGAGCAGACGAGAAGCTTTAAAGCATCTTCAAATTGGACTTCGATCTTATCATCGATGGCCAGCCGCATGACAACGCCTTTGCCGAAGGTCTCATGGTCGATAAGGTCCCCCTCTTCAAAACTTTTATCCATGGCGTATGGTTTCGCGGCGCCATCTGTCTTAGCGAGGGCTTCTTTCCAAATTTCAGCTTCCGACGGGGTCGTTTTCTTTTTAGTCACCGCATCAGGGTCTCTGTAATTGTGTTTCGCGGAGCACGTCTTGCATTGGCACTTCCCGACTGTTGTGTCATTTTTCATGTCAATAATGACGTGGGCGAGAGCTAATTTGCATTTTCCACAATACGAAAGGACCTCTTTGCCCACTCCAAGTTCTTCTTTTTTAGTGCTCATCAGTAGGACCTCTGGATAATAACGTTCATTTTATTAATAAATTTATGAATGTGATTTATTCTCGGTGTAAGATTTAGACCACGATGACTGTGTGATGGTTATAGGCCAGGTTTCATTGAATAGCAAGGAGCAATATTCATGGTCATCGCGATAGAACTTTAGTAAAATCGAGTCTATGGAAACTTCTATAATGCTTGCCCGGCTGATTGCATTGCTCTATGGGGCGGTTGGTCTCGGGATGATCCTCAACCGCGCTCACTACGAAAAACTCTATCGTGCGCTCATTGAAAGTCCGGCCTTGATTTATATCAGCGGCATCATTGCGCTGCTCTTTGGGTTCTTAATCGTCAGCATCCATAACATATGGGACGTGCAATGGACGCTCTTTATTACGATCTTCGGCTGGTTGGCCTTGATCAAAGGCATCGTCATATTAGCTGCACCCAAGCTGTTAATCATTACAGCCCAATTCTTTCTTGGGAAGAGACACTTTATGGTCTGGGAAGGGGTCTTTGCGCTCGCACTCGGACTTGTCATGGCGTACTTCGGATTTTGTCCGGCGGCTCTTTAATTTATTGTTAGAATCGCAAGTGTTTCCAATAGTCTTTTGGATCCTCGGAGCGGGAACGGCGCAAGCGGCGTTCCAGTTCCTGTGAGTTGCTTGCAGAGAGGTTCGAGTCAGTGATGATGTCGAGAGCTCGCTCCCGTTGTCCACTCAATTCAAGGGCCCGAATCAGGTAATAATAGCCGATGATCGAGTCACCAAATTCATCCAACAAGGCTTCGGCCTCCGAGATAACTAAATCATAGTTGGCACTGGCAAGACCACGTTGCATCGGAATTTCAATAATATCTTGATTGATGAGGGTCTCATTTGCAATTAACTCTGCCTCCAGCTCATCTTCCAGTCGATCAATTTCATCCTCGCGTTCATCTATTTTTTCCTCGATGGTTAGCGCTTCATCCAGTAAGGCCGTCTCTTCTTCGCTGTCTTCTTCGACGAATTCCAAGTCAAAATCGATATCCGTGAGTTCTTCCTCCAGTTCGTCAAGATCATCTTCCATTCGATCGATACGCGCATCTGTCCGGGTAATCAGAAAGGCCTCCTTGCGTAGTCCTATCTCGCTTGTGACATCGAATGTTGCCATCTCGTCCAGAAGATTTTCCACGTCAGCGTCGTCAATACTTTCTAAATGAGCAGCCTCTTTTGTGAGCAAGAGGATGAGTTTTGCTTTGTAGGCGGAATAGCTGGAGGGTTCGCGTTCGATAAGTTCTTCCGCTATCTCAATGCCATCGTTGATAGACTCAAGTGATAATTTTTCGCGGTTCTTGAGCGTAAACTCTACCTGTCTTGCCAGTGTGTCCGTGCGTTGCTCACTGATAGCTATGGGTGCCTCGGACAGCGATTCGGGTTGATTGGATGCTTCCACCTCCGCTTGTCCCGCTGGAACAGGTTTAGAGCCTTCTTGCACGTCTTTAATGTTGACTAATAGTTCGTGCCAAGGGACAGGCTTCTTTTTGCCCGCTTCGCTTAACTGTAGCTTCAGTTGCAGTGCGACGGTTTCCTTCTGTTTTGTGTAATAAAGATAGGCCAAAGCGCCAGTGAGGCTGACTAAGACAAGAAACAGAACATAAGCGATACTTTTTTTCTTCATGGGCGGACCCCCGCAGCTTAGTATCCTTTTTATAGCCGCAAGTTTTGCATAGAGTTGCTTCACATGTAAACTACTCATTTAGCTCTCTTAATCATCTTATAAAAATACCCCGGGCTGACACCGAGTTGTTCGATGGCTTGATAGGGTTTGTCATTGCAGGTCTTGAGTGCGGCTTGAAATATTTCCGGGATATAGTCGGCGATTTTCTTACCCTTGGAATAGACAAAGGGGCTTGAGAATAAGGGATTATTTTTGTCGTTCAAGTCCCATTCTTTTACCTTCTTATACATGGTCGTGGCAGCAAGGCCGAGGGAGGTTGCGGTTGCCTTGATCTGGTAGTTATGTTCCGCCAGAGCCTTCGCGATAATAACACGTTCATAATCCGCCCACTGCAGCTGCGAGTCGTAGTGATTGTGGGTATCAATTCTAACCGTTGAGGTGGGGCTCGGAGCTACAGATGTCGTGCCGGCAGGTCGTACGTCTGACGCTGGGTTTTGCATGAAACGACTTAGTGGATGCGTCCTTGGAATAGCTGTCGTATCAATGACGCCTTTTTCGGACAAGGCGATCGTGACTTTGATCAGATTTTCGAGTTCGCGAATATTTCCCGGCCAGGGATATTCAATTAAAGTCTTCATTAGAGCGGAGACGACGCGTACTTTCTTATCGCCTTTCTCTAAGGAGATAAAATGGTCGATGAGAAGGGGAATATCCTCGGGGCGATCACGGAGTGCGGGGAGATCCAGTCGGATTTGGCAGAGTCGGTAAAAGAGGTCTTCGCGGAACTGCTCCTGTCTGACAAGCTCTTCCAGGTCTTGGTTGGAGGCAGAGACGATACGGATATCGGCTTGCAAAACTTTTGTGTCGCCTACCCGCCGGAATTCACCTTCTTGAAGTAGGCGCAGGAGTTTGACTTGAAGCATTAAATCCAACTCTGCAATTTCATCTAAGAAAAGGGTGCCGCCGTGAGCCTCCTCGACAAGGCCTTTTTTGTCGCGGGAGGCGCCGGTAAATGCGCCGGCCTTCACACCAAACAATTCACTTTCCATGAGGTTCTCCGGAATCGCACCGCAATTGACAGCGACGAAGGACTTATTGCTTCGCGTGCTGTGTCGATGCAACGCTCTGGCGATGAGTTCTTTACCCGTGCCGGATTCTCCGTGGATGTAGACTGCGAGATCTGTGTCGGCAATTTTATCCATCAGCGAAAACAGCTCTTTCATCGCTTTGGAACGTCCGATAATGCCGTCGACTTCATAGTGAGATAGAGATTGGAGTTCAGGAAGCAGTGCCTGGTAGTGTTCGAGTTTACCGCTCATCTCGACGATTTGCGCCTCAAGATTGCTATGCGAGGCTTTTACTTGCGATAAAGTTTTGGCGTTAGCGATGGCAATGCCTGCCTGGTCGGCAAAAGCACTCATGACTTCCATGTTGGATTCATCAAAGGCGCCTTTTTGGAGTCGGTTCTCCAGATAAAGGGCCCCGATTGTTTGCTGCTTGGATCGTATTGGCAGACAGAGTACGGCTTTAATGTCGAGCCCCGTAATCGACGATTCCTCGGAAAAACGCTCGTCGACCTTCGCATCCTGGGTCGTGATCCATTGCCCCGTCGACATCGCGCGTTCTGCGATCGTTCGACTGAATTCGGCGATATCTTCCGAATTTTTCAAATTAAGCGAGGCCTTTATTTCTAATTTTCCATCCTCTGAATGAAGCAGAATGAGGCCGCTTTCAGCGCTCGAAAATTCCAAGGCGTATTGAAGCACTGTTTTGAGCACAAAGTCCAAATCCGACTCGGCGTTAATAAATTGATTGATCTTGAGAATGGAGGCGTAGGGATTGCTCATGTTAGGCTCCCGGGGTTGAGGCGTCGGCTCAGGTTGCATGATTTTCATCTTGAGCTGGTTGGCTTTTCTTTCCTCGTCGGGTGACAACGATAGGGAACTCAATGCCGAGTAAGTTTCTTCGGCGTCGAGATAGCGATTTTGGTCGAGATGCAGCTCAGTGAGGGCGTGGAGAGCCCAAAACTTGAGCGACTCCACGTGATTTTTAGCCAGTTCATGGCACTCATTCAGGTAATTAAGACTGGCTTGCCATTCTTGTTGACGCCTGGCCATGTCACCGAGCTCGAGCAGAGCACGGCAGAGTGAATGCCATTCAAACGCGGATTTTAAGGGACGGTTGCGCAAGAGACTGACGGCGAGCTCCAGGCGCATCCGTGCTTTGGCGAACTCCTGCTGTTGTGAGTATAAGGTGCCGAGATTGACGAGCAATGCCGTTTGACCGATCAAATCTCCAATGCGCTCACAGAGGGCCAGACCTCGTTCATAATATGCGGTACTCTCCTCTGCATTTTCAGTAATATGATAGACATTGCCGAGACCGTTATAGGCGCGCAGTAACAATTCAGAGTTTTTTATTTGTTGGGCATAGCGCGCGGCGTTTTTGTAATGACTGATAGCTTGATCATATTCTTCGAGAACGAGGCAGGCCTCGGCGATATTGTAGTGCCCTCTCGCGATGAGTAGATTGTCCTCGATTTTTTCATAAAAGAGGAGGTCTTCTTCGAATTGGCCTAAGGCTTTTTCATATTCACGCAAGGAAAAGAAGGCCATTCCCAAGTCGTTGTTGGTAACGCGTCGTTTCTCATCGTCAGACAATTCATTCTTCCATTGCAAGTAGGTTTCCCGAAAAATTTTAATCGCTTCTTCATAGTTTCCTTCTTGTAATAGAACACGTGCCTGAAAATTTTTAAGGTTCAATTGCTTGGTGAGCGGAGCCTCCGAGCTAGTGATAAGACTTTGTGCCTTATCGAATGAGGCTTGGGCCTTTTCTGTGTTGCCCAGTTTTAGGGATAACGCCCCAATACGGATGATCGTATCGAGCTGTTCTTGTAAGGCCTCTGTTTTTTTGAGCTTCTTAAGTGATTCACTGACTTCATCGCACGCGGCTTCGGCGGCTGCATAATCAAGCGCTAATAAGCTCGCTTCAGACAGTTTGAGTAAATACTCAATACGTTCCCGCTTAGCCGTCTTGGGAATCCGGGAGAGTATATGTCGAAATATCGAAATGGCCTGGATTGATTCCGCCTTTTCTAGATGTGCATTGCCCCATTGAGATGCCGTGCTGATGGCAAGCTCCAAATTGCTGCCGCGCAATTCATGATAGGCGCGCACACCTGAATTTTCTTCATAGAGAGTGGCCAATCGATCATGCAATTGCGATCGTTCTTTTTCAGTGATTTGAGCGTAAAGAATTTCGGCAATGGAGGTGTTTTGAATGTGGTAGGTGCCGTGTTCTGTTTCTCTCTCGATGAGGTTGTGGCGCCTAAGATCTTCTAACGAAGTGGATATATCTTTTTTATCTACGAGTTTCTGCAGCTGGCTTACTGTCAGCGGTTCTTGGGTGCATGCCAGCCATTTAAGGATTTTTTGTCCTTCAGTTGACGCCCGCTTGGCGCGTGCCAGCAGTAGTTCACTCAATGCCTCGGATATCTGGACGTCACTGAAGTCAACACCGATATCCTCAAAGACGCTTGCTTGCCAGCGTCCGTTTTCATCGAAAAGGGCTCCCGTTTCAATCAGTGAACGGAGCACTTCCGTAACGAGGAGGACATTGCCTTCGGTTCGGTTCCAGAGTTCATCCAAAAAAGTGTCGGGGGGATCCTCGACACCGGTTAGCGACGTGACATAAGCGGCGACTTCACGTCGGGTGAAGGCCTTTAGTTGAATGGGAATCGCATCCGGTTCCGAGAGTATTTCGCTGATTGTCTCAGAGAGTTCATCAGGGGTATCGCACGCCGCGATGATAAGAATGCCGTGTTCTCGTCTCGTATCTGACTTCAATCGCAAGAGCAGGGCGCTGAGCGTTCGCTGTATTTCCGAGAGCTCACATAACTGGTTGATGTCATCGATAAAGAGGGCCAGTGGTCTTTTGTCATTCAGGGCCTCTTCGCGGACCTGTTCGCACCAGTGGAGTAATGTGGCGACAGAGTTCTCTTCCGGTTGCCAGCCCGGAATGCCGCTTAGTTCGCATTCATAACGCATCTCTTTAAGGAAGCGTGTCTTGCCGGTCCCGCGGTCCCCCGAGACGAGGATCAAGCCATGCTTGCGTGTCTTGCGTTCAAAGAGTTGGCGGCGTTGCTCTCTAAAGAGCCGTTTTTCCTTGATGCGCCCGATAAAGCGCCCTTCGTCCGGGAGGTAAGATAAGAGCGTTTCACGGGTTTCAAGCGGTATTTTATCAGGAGAATGGGCGCTGATATCTCGAAGAATTTCATCGGCACTTTGATAACGATCGCCGCGGTTCTTCTCCAGCATCCTTAAAAGGATGCGATCTAAGAAGGAGGGGATCTCTTTATTAAAGGAGGAGGGGAGCTCCGGTGTAAACGAAAGATGCTTTCTAAAGGTTGCTTGGATGCCTTTGTCACGAAAAGGATTCTTGCGGGTTAGGCAGTAATAAAAAAGAACGCCGAGTGAATAGATATCCGCGCGCCCATCGGGCCGTTGATGCCGAATGATTTCCGGCGCCATATAAGAGGGGGTGCCGACGAGTTGCTCTCCGGGACTCATCGAGGCCAGTCCAAAATCAATGAGTTTTACCTGCCTGGGTGCTTGCTGGGTTACGAGCAGGTTGGCGGCTTTAACATCTAAATGAAAGATTCGGTACGAATGCAGGTAATTAAATGCGCGTAAAGCCTGAACAAATAGTTCCAAGGCCTCAAGAGGCGAGGTGTGTTCGGTGGCAGCGTAGAGGTTGACGCCGGCAACGTATTCGGAAGTGAAGTAGAATTGTTGTTTGTCGGGATCAAAACCAAAATCGAGAATGCCGGCGATATGAGGGTGGTGGAGCTCTTTAAGAATAGCGAATTCATTTTTGAAGTCGGCAATGGCTTCCGCTTCGTCGGCGAGCGGTTGACCTCGGTTGAGCAGCTTGAGAGCGACATTTTGGCCATGGAAGCGCGTGAGGTAGACTTGGCTGAAGCTGCCTTGCCCCAGTGGTTCCTCGATCCGATAGTGACCGTCCACAATAGCGCCGGTAGCGAGTGAATCAGTAAATAGGCTCATTGTTCATAAAATGAAACATGTGCATTGATTGAATGCATATTATATACATAGAGCGGTTTTTAGCCTAGCGCTTAAATAACTTCTCTGTGAATACCTATTTAAATCAAATAGTTACATATATGTCCTCATTTGGCACCCATTTTGCTGTTACTCTCTCGTAAGGAGATGTGCGCACTATGAATTTCAAACTGAAGCTGCCGATGGGTTTACGCTGGGTCCTGGGAATTCCGTTGTTACTCGTTCTCGCGGGTTGTTTGAGCGGGGCCGGTGAATCGGCCCCTCCTTTGTCTATTCCTGCGCCGGTGACGGGACGCATTACGGTGAGTTCGCCGGATGATCAAGGGCAGATCGCGGTGATCGGCGAAGACAATGCGGTTGATGCCAATGCTCTGGTATTGGCCATCAATACGTCCAATGCGGTAGCGCTATTAAACTTATTCGATAGACTGATTCCCAATGCCTATGCGCAAACTTTTCCCGAGCGGTGCACTTTCTTGGGGCATGCTTGTACCTTCGCTGATGCTAATGGGGCTTTTGAGATATTACTGCCGGGAGATGAGGATGACGATATCGAAATCGTCGTTATCGATTCAATAAATGGCGATGATCTTGGAACGCGCATTGTTAAACGTGTTCCCGCGAATTTCATGCATTTTTTGGATATTCCCATCGATATCACAGTCGATTCCCTCGGTGGTTTTCTTTACGTTCTCTTACGGGATCCTGCGGATACGGCGACGGGCAGCCGTATTGTCCGTGTTGACCTCACGACGGGGGCACGTGAATCGAACGGCATTGACGGCGTGGACCCCCAGTGTTTGAAGTTTGATTCGGATATGAACGTTCTGACTGCTTTGGATCGGGGCGGACAAATGGCCACCATTGCAGACCTGGGTGGGGGCGGTTTTTCTGCGGCTTCGACCGTGAATCTGCCGGCGCCTCCCGTCGATGCGGCTTTAGATACTAACGGCTTTGAGCTGTGGGTGACGCTGAATGATACTACCGATGCGATTGCTATCCTCGACACCACGGCTCGAGTCGTATCGGATGTGATCGCGGCGCCGGTCTTGCCCGGATGGTCTCATCAAGGTTCCCTGGCCATCGATTCGCGTAATATATCGGGATCAGAAGTCATGGGTGTTGTCAGTGAATTTTCTCGCGATGCGGATGGTGTCGTTCGATGGGGGGTCTCCTTTTATGATATGGCGACACGGAATCTTGTCAGTGGTCCGACGATCATCAGTGATTCCGGATTGATTACTGATATTGCCTTCTTTCAAGACGACCAATTCATGCTCCTTGATAATCCAGGGAGTGCCATTATGGGGCTTACGATCCCCGGGCTTGGGGTTTCTGAAGTATCCGACTTGCCACGCGTCACGGCGGATCCGGCTGGAATTATTAAAGAGCCGGTCCAGGCTGTCATCGTGCATGATCTTATGATGGCCTTTGTCTCGGCACGTAACGGTGATGAGACTCATCCGGATACGGTCATGAGTATCGATATGAATACTCTCAGCGTCGTGGATGTGACTCCGGTGGGTCTCCGGCCCTCGCGCATGCACTGGGATCCGAACGCGATGGAGCTCTTTGTCGTCAGTCGAATCAGTCGCAGTGTGACGAGACTCCCGGCAGCGATCCTCCAGCCGGGCAGCACGAATCTCTTCTAAATATATTGGTTCGAAATATACATATTTATTTTGAACTTTCGGAGCAGGTTTTAGTGCGGTGGGTTAGCGCGCGAAACAAGGTCCTCGCTTAACTAGCTATAAAATAAGAAAAAAATTTATTTTTTAGAGCTTGGGCGGATTCTGCCTCATGCTGGCACTGCACTTGCAGTATGTACAGGGTATGGCTGTTAACGTTACATATCATGCACAACAAAGGAGGCAAGTCATGGCCACAGTATTCACGATGATGAT
The DNA here is from genome assembly GCA_965216315.1 of bacterium. Classification (GTDB taxonomy): domain Bacteria; phylum UBA10199; class UBA10199; order 2-02-FULL-50-16; family JAJFLM01; genus CBDCFN01. The sequence continues at coordinate 1,012,555 of CBDCFN010000016.1, forward strand.
GGGAGTTACGCTCACGGCACTGTTAGTGGATCTGCTTTCCAGTCTCGTTGGAACGTCCTTATTAGAGTTGGTGCTTGCTTAATTGAGGTCATGATTCAGCGCCGTCCTTAAGGAGGACTCATGTTTGAGCGAATAACAAAAATTGGTTTGGGTGTATTCGTTCCCATCATTTTAATGGGAACCGGGTGCCCACAACAGGGAATGGAGAGTCCTACGGCTGCCACCGACGGGGAACCGACAAGTCTTAATGACGACGGTTTCGGGGGTTACAATACTGAAGATGAAGCGACGGCCTTTGGTTTGGATGTAATGAATCAGTTTGCCTCTGATGAGGCAATCGATGACCCGACAATTGATGAAGCCGAAATAGATGAGATGAGCGCCAGTGGCGACTACGATGCCTACTGGATCCGTCTTGTCTGGGGCAACCTCAAGTTAAATACTCATCGGGGTGATGATTATGATGGACCGGTTATTGATTGGACCGGCAGCCTTACCCTTGATGGGGAAGGGGCGCTTATTTTAAGGCGGCTCATTCGATTTGATCCCCATGACAGTATCATTGATGAAGACGATCGTAAGTTGGTGTTATGGGAATCATTCACAGGCCCCCACATCGATGGCTTGCTTATTAAGGTGCTGGTTCCAACAGATCTGACTGATGCTGAATTGACTCTGTTGGCAGGTCCCTTCGAAGCGACAATCACATTCGCGGAACTTGATCAATATAACGAAATTACGATGATTGATGATGACGGGAATGGAATGGCCATTGTCGGGCTGAAAGCAGAGGATGATGCTTGTCATGAAGGTTTTATGCAGGGCAAGTACCATTCCCGCACGGATCATCCGGGTGGAATCTTTCGTGGCCGTACCGTCAATGAGGCGGGTGTACTGAACGGCTATTTAAGAGGGCATTACGGTATCAATGATCTCGGTGATCAGGTCTTCTTTGGTAAATACATTAGTGAGACAGGCCACTTTAAGGGGCGCATGCGTGGAACTTACGGTGCAGGCGCTTTTTCAGGAATTTGGGCTAATCTCGCCGGTACCACCGAAGGCCATCTTAATGGAAAATATGTCACTGGAACCGGCACCAATACCGGTTTCTTCCAAGGTCTCTGGCAGGAGGCCTGTGTCGAATAATTCATCTCAACGCTCTCCGTGGGGGACGGCTTAGCGGCCGTCCTCCACACCCCTCTCTACTGTGAGGATTATAGGTATTAACATTCGAGGAGGAATGCCATGGGAAAAATGAAAATTGTTTTGGCAATGGGAATGATGTTGCTTCTTTCCGCGTGTGGTGGAACTGCAGCCAATATTATAGCGGTGACGCTGCAGGCGATTGCAGACACTAGTGTCCAGAGCGATGCTCCAGATACAAACTTTGATGACAGTGAGCTTGGGGTCCAAAATTATACCGATGAATTTTCTCGGAGCTACGTGCTTTTTGATGTCTCATCGATTCCAAATACGGCCACAGTGACCGAAGCTAAAGTTGAGCTTTTTTACTGTAGCTGTGACGGCATCGATGACATCGCTGTCTTGAGTGCGGCCGACGCCTGGAGTGCGGATACGCTGACCTGGAACAATCAACCGGGAGAGACGGGTTCAGCTCTAGACGTTGTGAATCTCAATCCGGATTTCCTCAGTGATGGTATGTGTGGCGACGTTGACGACTACGTTGCAACAGCTGGTGGCATGGCCTCGAAAGCGGGCTGGTTTATTACCGACTTAGTGCAAAGCTGGGTAGATGGCTCAGCTCCTAATGATGGCATTGTCTTTATGGCCGACCCTGAAGAGCAAAATCCAACCCCACCGGGAAAACTCCTCGCTATTTTCGGGAATAGCGAAGATTCAGGGAATAACCCCTCCTGTTATAACAACCCGCCCCAATTAATCGTTGAATACGAAAATTAAGCAAAGAGGGCGGCCCTAGGGCCGCCCTCTTCGCAGGATGTGGGCTTTTGGAGCATAGAACCTTATCGGTCGCGTCCACTGCCGCGCTTGAGCTCGTTCTCGATGTCCTCGATTTCATCATCGAGCTCACCATCGTAGCCGCCGTTTTCATCGTCTTGATCGGTGTCAGCATTGCTTACGAGCAATCCATCAGCATTCGACCATTCGTTGCTGAAGGGTGGGCGCGGGTCTTCGTCGTCATTATCTCCCGGAGCGATTTCATCGATTCCGTGGGGGTCATCGAACGGTTCGGCGGTAGTCGGGTCTTCAACGCCGCGTGTCGTAATCGTCGTTTCACAGGCGACAATCTCGCCGGCGGAATTTTTAATACGGCCCCTGATCGTCTTGACTTCTTCCGTCATGCTGGCTGTGGCCGGGATTATTTTCGTCGTTGATGCGGGTGTAAAAGCGGTTATTTCTAGGTTTCCATGAAAAGTCAGTAAGCCGGCAACGCCTTCTTCATCGACGCCTTCGGCGGTAAAGGTAATCTCATAGGTGCTGCCGATGATCACGACTTCAGCGGATACCGTGACGGTACAGGCCAAAGGTGGTAACGGCTCGGGTTCTTCTGGCATTGTCTCTGCCGTTTCGCTTTCCTCCACTGCTTCGGTGGGTTCAGGCGTCTCTTCGACCGCTTCAGGGATAACAAAGTCAGGATCATTAACGGCGGGGGCATCGATGATGGTGGGGTTGAAATTCTGATCCGACACTTCACTAAGTGCTGAGTTGCATCCCGTCAGCGCCATAATGGCGAGACCGAGCAGGCTAAAAAAAGTCAGTGTTTTGGTATAAGTCATGTTCTTCTCCAATCCTCACGAGCAAATAGGGTTAGCAATACCCCTACACATTGCAGCCGGCGTGCCAGGTGGGCCTTGATTTAGAAAATCTTCTTAACTGTCAGGAATTAAAGGGGAAATTTCTATTAAGCTAAATGGGGCTGATCTCAGGATTGCATGAGAGCGTGCCGTCGAGGCCCCCAAATGGCTCGAAACGATACAATTATTCTTCACGCGCGACCTTGAGGCGGACCTTGTGTTTGAGGGTGATCAACCAATGCTCCGCAACAAAGTAGATGCACGGCATGGCATAGAGGGTAAAGAACATCGCGATAGCGAGGCCCCAGTTCATGGCGAGGGCCATGGGACGGATGAAAGGGTCACTGCCGCCGATTCCGTAGGCGGCGGGGACGACACCGAGAAAGGTAGTGAGGGTCGTTAAAAAGATCGGGCGCAGCCGCATTCCCGCACCTTGGGCGATCGCCTCTTTAAGATGCATTCCCTCATCACGACTTCTATTGACGAAGATAAATAAGAGAATGCCGGTATCGACGACGATTCCACTCAAGCCGACAATGCCAAGCATGGACATGAAGGTGAAGGGTTCATTGAGGATCGTGAAGCCAAGGACCACACCGACAAAGCCAAAGGGGATTGCCAGCATCACAACTAAGGTTTGTGAGACGGACTGAAAAGTGATCAATAGGATAATAAAAATTAAAATCGCAGCGGCAACAAAGGCCCTCAGGAGGCTTTGTAACGATTCTTGCGTATCCTCGGCTTCACCGCCGAAAGCAATCGAGTAGCCGGGATGTTCTTTTTCGACTCCGGTTAAGCGTTTTTCTAAGGCACGGTTGAGCTTCAATGAGGTCGTGACATTTTCATCTATATTAGCGGTGACAGTGACGACTCTCTTGCTATCAAAATGGCGGATCAGACTCACGCCGGGTGCTTCCCGAAGTGTGGCGACTCTATTTAGCGGGACAAGGTTTTGGGCATTATTTAAGATAAGCAACGACTCGAGTGCCTTGCGATCATAGCGCATTTTTTCGGGGAGTCGCACAACAACATCAATTTCCTCATCGGCTTTGCGGATCAGGGTCGCAGTCATCCCTTCGAAGGCTTGGCGCACAGTGAGAGCAATGTCATTGAAGGTAAGCCCCGCGCGTAAGGCGGCAAGTTCATCGACATCGATCATTAATTCACCTTTGCCGGGCTCGTAATCGTCTTTGATGTCGTAAACACCATCCATCGTATGGAGCTCTTTTTTGAATTGGTCGGCGATTTTGTTGAGAACCGTGAAGTCTTCACCACGGATACGTACCGCGACGGGTTTGCCGACGGGTGGTCCCGGCCGGACAGGATCCAGACGGACTTCTTTGAAGCCCTCAACCTTTTTGATGTCGGGCCGCATGGATAACATGATCTCATCGGCTTCACGATCGCGTCGGGATTCAGGGCTCAAGTAGACTTGAATCTGGGCCAAATGAGAACCACGGGATGTAAATGGGTCGTTCGGGTCGTTCTGAGTCAGGCCTATTTGAGTGACGTAGTTGTCGAGCTCAATGTCGGGGAGCTTTTCGACTAAAGCTTCAATCGGTTGCATGAGTTGTTCCGTTCTTTCGAGCGAGGTGCCGATTTGTCCCTCGGCCCGAATAAAAAAGGCCTCGATTCCCCGTGAAGGAAATAAAATAAATCTCATGCCCAAGACAGCCCATAGTATTGCAATAGTCGTAATTGCCAATGCGACTAGAGAACTTTTATATGGGTGAGAGAGGCAAAAACGTAAGGACTGAATGTATTTGCCTCTGACTTTATCAAAGAAGTGGTGTGAGCGTCGCTTGACGTAGACAGAATTCTTTCCCTCGCGCATGGGCCGATTTAGGTCCGAGATATGTGAGGGGAGTATAATTAAAGCTTCTATCAGCGATGCGGCTAAGGTGATCATGACGACCTTGGGGATGTCGCCGACAAACTTGCCGAAAATTCCTGTCATGAACATCAGCGGCAAAAAGGCGATAATCGTCGTTAATACAACCGATATAACCGCTTTGGATACTTCGGCGGCACCGCGAATCGCTGCTTTAGCATGAGACATTCCCTCTTCGAGATAGCGGGCGATATTCTCCGCCACGACGAGGTCTTCATCAACCAGCATACCGAGGACCATAATAAGACCAAACATTGAAATCAGGTTGATGCTGATGCCAAAAAATTTCATGGCGGCGATGGCCGTCAATAGCGCAACCGGCATTCCAATCGCAGCTCCGATAGCGACACGAGTTGATAGGAAGAGAATAATAGGAATCATGACGAGGATGAGTCCTATCCAGCCATTGGATAAGAGGACATTCAGACGCCGTTTGATGTAATAAGAGATATCGTTGACGTAGGCGATTTGAAGTTTATCCGTATTACGGCTTTTGAAGTCCTCGATGTGAGTTTGTAAGCGCTTCATTAGACGAATGGCATCGGCTTTGTCTTTCTTGATAATGAGTAAATTGATGGCAGCGCTTCCATCGGTTCGTTGAATAATTTTAAGCTCTTCAAAACTGTCCCTGACTTCGGCAATATCCGCAATACGAACCCAATTGCCTTCATCGTTAGCGCGGACGATGACATTATTGACATCGTCAGCCGTTTCAAGTTCGCCGGTTGTACGCAATATCAGTTCTTTGCTTTGGCTTTTTAGGAGTCCACCCGGGACATTCACGTTGCGTGCGGCCAAGGCCTGCATGACTTGAGGTAAGGCAATCTCAAATCTCGCCATTTTAACCGGATCGACTTCAACCCAAACCTGTAAATCGCGCATGCCTTTGCGAGCAACGCTTGCGACGCCGCTAAGATCAAGGATTTCCGTTTCGAGGTTAACGGCGAGTTGGCGCAGTTCGGTTTCAGTAAGCTCTCCCGACAGGGAAACCTCTACAATCGGGGTGTTGCGAACTTGGGCTTCACGAACACGCGGTTCATCACGCAAATCTTCGGGCAGGTCTTGGGCTTCCTCGACGGCGCGCTGAATGTCATTGACGACGCGGTCATTGTCAGGTGCGTCGGGATCAATCTTCAGGATAATCAATGACAGGCCCTCCACGGAAACCGAGCCCATCTCATCGATATCATCCACTTCGCGAAGTTCTTTTTCGAGTGGGATCGTGATGCGTTTTTCGATGACGTCGGGGGAGGCTCCAGGATAATCGGTGCGCACGGTAACAATGTCGAATGAGAAGTTGGGGAAGGCTTCGCGCTCAAGACCCATTAATGATAAGAGTCCGGCCAAGACGAGAAATACGGAAATCGAGTTAACAACAAGCGAATTCTTTACAGAATATTCTGAGAGACTCATCGGGCTAACGGACTAACGTATTCTGGGCCAGTCGTAGCCCCAGAACGGCCATTCGATAGTTAAATAATGAATTGATCGTAACCCTTTGAGCGGTGAGATAATCTTCTTGGTAACGGATGACAATATCGCTGCTGGATCGTCCGGTGCGATATTTTTTAAGTTCTTCCTGCCATTTTTCATATTGAAGGTGCTGAATGCGCCGGTTCGTTCGTACCGTCTTGATTGAAGTTTGGAGGGCGCGCCACTGTTCTTCAACATCCTGCGTAATTTTGTTTTCAGCGTCTTTTAGCTCATACAAGGCTTTTACTTTTTCTACTTCGGCGCGGTTTTTGCCGCTACGTGCAGCGCGATTCTCGAGCGGGAGTCTGAATTGGCCTCCAATAAAAAAACGCGGATGATCCGCGCTAAAAGCTTCAGACGAGGAGCCACTATAGTTTGAGTTGACTCCATTGAGTTCGAGTGAGGCGATCAAATCCAGTTGCGGCCATTTAGCGTTTTTAGCCAAAGAAAGGCCGATTTTTCTGGCTTCTAAATTGCGTTTCGCAGCGAAATATTCGGGTCGCGACTCCAAGGCCGTTGTCAGGGCCAAATTGAGATCGGGAAGATGTTTAGAAAAGGGCATTTTCTCAGACGATTCAATTCGAACGGATTCTTTGAGGTTTAAACCGCGTCGAAAGCGACCAACAGCGTCATCGCGGCCGCGCTTGGCGGTTCGTAGCTGATTCAAGATTTGTAGACTGTTTGCCTTGGCCGCCAAGACATCGGTTGACTCATGCAGGCCAAATTGCTCCTTTTGTTTCGAAATGTCTTCAAACTTTTTTGCCTGGCTATAGGATTGAGATGTGACCCTGACATTAGAGCGGTTGCGAATCCAATCCCAATAATTCTGCAGCACATTGAACACGGCTTCACTGATGCGACGTTGAGAGTTTGCATCTTGGGCTTCGTAATTTTTGCGTGCCAGGTTGACCTGGCCTCGGTCCTGCATGCCCACAAAATTTTTCATTAAAGGTTGTTGGACCGAAAGGGCGACGACCGAGTCATAGTTGGGGTTGAAAGTTGCAAATGGTGAATCGGTCGTGTTGCGTTCATTGCGCCATTCCACTGAGGTTTGTGTCCCCGAAGGCAGCTTTTTGGAGACGCCTAAGTCCCATCGAGTGGTGCGGTTGTCCGTTCCAAAGATGGTCGAGGTTTGATCCCTTTGATCGATGAGGTGATTGACCTCAAAACTGGCGACCGTATCAAAGACCGATTTGGCCTCCATGATGCGGGTTTTGCTAATCGCTGCATCCGATTCAGCAATTTTAACCCCTAGATTTTGATCGAGGGCCAGCGCGAGCGCCTTGGCTTCGGTCATATTCAGGGTCTCCGCTGAAAGGGGAGTCACCGGGGTTCCGAGCACGGCGAGTAAGAGGGCGATTCGACAAATTTTGAGCGACCACGATGACATCTGACCTCCCTTTATTACTGGATCAGCGGGGAAAATACAATGAAATCAGTTGAGTGGCTCTCAACGAGCAACTGGGCGGACTCTCCAGACCGATAAGCTTATTGCGATGAGTGAAACTGATTTGAGTCCGAGCGATCTTTCCCGCCTTTTAAACGAACTGGAAACCCGTTTACTGAAGATCAAGGCCGAGCTCTCCCTGTTAGGGGCAGATGCTAAACACAATATAAATCAATAAGTTACTCCTTTATGATTACGTACTTGTAGAAGCTGAGCCGAGTCGTCTATGGATGAGGCCATGGACGCTATTCTTTGCCTTCATTTTGGGCAGTGTGGTGGCTGCACCCTGCAAGATCTCTCCTATACGGATCAATTAGGGCGAAAAACCGAACAGCTTCGTTCGATCCTGGACGAGCGCGGGGGCGTGTTGCCCGCGGCGTTCGGTGCGGCCCTGCAGGCGCGGCCCTGGGCCTATCGTCATCGAGCACGGCTCACGGTTTGGCAGCAAGATTCGGGAGAAATTCAGATAGGCTTCCGGCATCGGCATAAAAAAAGGGTGCTCGTGGATATGGTGGAATGTCCCGTCCTTCCTGCGCGCTTTACCCAGCTCTTAACCCCACTCAAGGAATTGTTGGCGGAGTTGAGCGAGCAGCGTGCGGTCTCTCAACTTGAACTTGCGGCGACGGAGCAAGAGCTTGCATTAGTTTTTCGCGTTATGAAGACGTTGAGTTCTGCCGATATTGAACGGCTATTGGAATTCGAAAGATGCCATGGGCTTCGCATTTATCTGCAGCGCGGAAATATGGAGTCCATAGAGCTGTTAAATGCCGAGCAAAAAAACTTACTTGAATATCAACTCAGCAGTGGGATTGGACTACGCTTCCATCCCATGGATTTCACGCAAGTGAATCCCGCCGTCAATCGTCTTTTAGTCGAGCATGTTATTGAAGAACTCAGGCCGAAGGATGGCGATAAAATCGCTGACCTTTTCTGTGGCATCGGTAATTTTAGCCTTCCGTTGGCTCAACAAGGTGGGCATGTCACTGGAATGGAATTTGCTGCCAATCAAGTCGAGCGAGCCACCGAAAATGCGCAACATAACCAGCTCAGTCATCGTGTGGAATTTGTGCGCCGTGATTTAAGCAAGGCCTCTCAGGCCCTCGGGAATGAACTCGCCTTGTTTGATAAGATCTTATTAGATCCCCCGCGCTCCGGTGCGCCTGCGGTCGTGGCTTCCTTAAAGAAAGAACGGCCGCGACAGATCGTGTATGTTTCTTGCAATCCCGAAACTCTCGCGCAAGATGCCCATATGCTCGTCAATAAGCATGGCTTTCACTTTAGAAAGTGTACTTTAGTGGATATGTTTCCGCATACGGATCACATGGAATCCGTTTCTGTTTTCGAGAGGGGCTAGTATCGTTTTGTTTAGGCGTCGAAGTTACGCTGATATTTCCCTGCCTGGTACTCAATAAAGTACTCATCGAGGAGCGGATGGTCGATGGGTGTCGGCGTCTCGTCTCTTTCAATATTTTCTTCAGCGACATAAGTCGTGTGTTCTTCTCCGTCGACGAGAACATGGTACCAGGGTTGATCGCGGCGCGGTAGCGGGCGATTCTCCTCTTCAGAGGTTTCTTCTTCCTCTTCATGACAGCTGTCATCGACATCGTAGATGACGCCTCGGTAGCCATGGCGCTTATGAAAGATGATTTGTCCCGTTTCAAATTTGCAGGTGCAGATGGTCATGTTCATGCACTCTTAATTGCTTGAAATGGGAGCCGCGTCAAGCCTTTGAGATGGCGTCTAAAGGAGTGTAGCTAAGGTCCAGATTTATAAGTGTATTTCATTCCCAAGTTGATTGAGCTCATCCTCTGCTGCTAGGAGGGGGACCACGCAATGGAAGCCGCCGTATCGATCAATACCACCCACAAGCTCACCCCGATGATGGAGCAGTACCGGTCGATCAAGCGTTCGCTACCGTCGGATACGATTCTGTTTTTTCGCCTCGGCGATTTCTATGAGATGTTCTTTGAAGATGCGGTGAACGCCTCGGAAATTCTCAATATAACGCTGACCGGGCGGGAAGCCGGGAAGGCGGGGCGGGTCCCGATGTGTGGGATTCCTTATCATGCTTTTCAGGGCTATGTCGGGACACTCGTGGATAGTAATCTTAAGGTGGCCATTTGTGAGCAAGTCGGGGATCCCAAGGCCAAGGGTCTGGTCGAGCGGGAAGTGACGCGCGTCATTTCACCGGCAACGTACCTGGAAGGTGAGGGGCCCGAACGGCGCTTCGCCTACATGGTGGCCCTCGCCCAAGATAAGGATCGTTATGGTTTAGCTTTTCTGGAACTCAGTACGGGGGAGTTCGCGGTCAGAGAGGTCCCTGAAGAGCGCTTGACCGGAGAGCTGACCTTGCTTTCGCCGCGCGAAGTCATTTTGCCTGAATCAGTTGCCAGCGACGAGGCGCTCTTGAATTTCATTAAGAACGGTCTCAAGGCAACGGTGACTCGCTACGAAGACTGGGTGTTTGAAGCGGACGAGGGCATGCGCCTCATGCAGGAGATCTTTGATCTCGCCTCGCCGCAGAGTTTGCCCTGTTATGATCGTCCTCTAGCCGTCCGCAGCGCGGGGGCCGTACTCTACTATCTTCGCGACCACCATCACGCTTCTTTGGGCCATCTCCAACTCCCGACGCTGTTGGAAACCAAAGAGTATATGGTTCTCGATCGACAGACGCAGCAGAGCTTGGAACTCGTGATGAGCTTGAGTGGTGATAAAGAGGGGCCGACCTTGTTGAAGACGATCGACAAAACGCTCACTTCCATGGGCGGGCGGACGTTGCATCGCTGGATCACTCATCCCCTGCTGACATTATCGGAAATTAAAAAGCGGCAGGAGGTTCTGACTGAACTCATTGCTGATCAGACTCAATTGGAGGGGATGCGCTCCTTATTGCGAGGTGTTCGCGATATGGAGCGGGCCTTAAGTCGATTAAATTATGGCGTTGCGAATGCCCGTGATCTTAAAAACCTTAAATTATTCTTAGCACGTGTTCCGGAGTTGCAGAGCTTTATTGGCGCGCAAAAGAGTTCATTGATGCAAGAGCTGGTTCAATCCGTCGTGCCGCAGCCAGAGCTGCATGATTTAATCGAGCGCGCCATTGTTGAAGAGCCTCCTTTGGCCATCAAAGAAGGGGGGGTGATTCGTGATGGCTATGACGACGGCTTGGATGAACTCAGATCTATCTCAACAAAAGGGAAGTCGTGGTTGCTGGAATTCGAAAAGCGAGAAAGCATTCGCACCGGTATTAAAAAACTCAAAATAAAATACTCCGGCGTATTTGGCTATACGATAGAGGTTAGTAAGGCGAACTTGCAAAATATTCCCGATAATTATGTGCGTCGTCAAACCCTTGCGAATGCCGAGCGCTTTGTGACCCCGGAACTGAAAGAATGGGACGAAAAAATCTCCGGGGCACAAGACAAGATTAAAGCGCTTGAATATGACCTTTTTAATGATGTCCGCAAAAAAGTATTGGAGCAGCTCCGGCCACTACAGGCGATGGCGCGTGGGATCGGCGAGTTGGATGCGTTGTGTTCGTTGGCGATAACAGCCGCGCACAAAGGCTGGGTTTGTCCTGAAGTCGATTCAACCCGAGTATTGGCGATAGAAGGGGGGCGCCACCCCGTCGTTGAAAATATGTTGCCCGCGGGAGATTTTGTCGAAAATGACGTGCTGTTAAATGAGACGGATCAACAACTTGTCATTCTTACGGGCCCTAATATGGCGGGTAAATCAACGTATATCCGCCAGGTGGCTCAATTAGTGATTCTTGCCCAATTAGGGTCCTTTATTCCTGCAAACACGGCACGGATTGGAATTGTCGACCGTATCTTTACGCGTATCGGTGCTTCGGATGATTTAGCGCGGGGCGAGAGTACCTTTATGGTGGAGATGGTGGAGATGGCGCACATTCTCCATAAGGCAACGGAGAAAAGTCTTTTGATCTTGGATGAAGTGGGACGCGGAACCTCGACGTTTGACGGCGTCAGTATTGCCTGGGCGATCTGTGAGCACCTTGCTAAGGAAAGCGGCCGCCCTCGTAGCTTGTTTGCAACTCACTATCATGAGCTGACCCAGCTGGAAGAACATTTCCCCGGAATCAAAAATTATCACATTACCGTCAAAGAGACCGCTAACAACATTGTTTTCTTGCGTAAGGTTGTTCGCGGGGGGGCGGATCGCAGTTATGGAATACATGTGGCGCAACTTGCCGGGATACCTCGCCCTGTCACTCAACGGGCGCGTGAGATATTGCAAATACTCGAGAATGAAAATACCGAGGCAACACAAATTATCGAAGGCCAAAAGACTAAGGAAAAGCGGGAGGTCACAAATCAGGCAACCTTGTTTGATTGGGCTCCCGTGGAGTCTCCGGTGGTGGAGGAATTGCGCAAGCTCGACATTAATTCACTGACACCGCTAGAAGCATTGAATCAATTGGCTAAGCTGAAAGAAGGTTTAGATGGCTAAAATTCATGTCCTGCCGGAGATTATCGCCAATAAAATAGCGGCTGGCGAGGTGGTTGAACGCCCGGCGTCGATAGTTAAAGAACTTATCGAAAATTCACTGGACGCCGGGGCAACTCAGATTGATGTGGTGATGCAGCATGCGGGGAAAAGTCTGATTCGCGTGGCGGATAATGGTGCGGGGATGAGCCGAGAAGATGCTTCATTGGCGATTCAGCGCCACGCGACCAGTAAGGTGGAGGTTGCCGAGGACCTGGAACAAATTCAGTCATTCGGATTCAGAGGAGAAGCCCTGCCGAGTATTGCAGCCGTTTCACGGATGCGACTTAGGACGCGGGAAAAGGGGAGCCCCTTCGGTGTCGAACTGCTCATTGAAGGGGGTGTTGTTCAGGGAGTCGAAGAGTGCTCCTGTCGCGAAGGGACCATTATTGAAATCCGCGACTTATTTTTTAATACACCGGCTCGCCGCAAGTTTCTTCGCAGTGAAGCGACGGAGCGCGGTCATATTGTCGATGTTGTTTCTAATTTTGCATTGGCGATGACCGCCGTTAAGTTTTCATTGACTTCAGGGGAACGTAAAATATGGGATTTTGCGCCGAATGAAACCCTGCTGAATCGAGCCGTTCAGAGTTTCGGGTTAAATCGTGCGGAAGATCTCTTAGCCTTTTCGGATGAGGAGAAGGGCGTGCGTGTTTCCGGGTTGATTGGCAAGGCGCAGGTTGCACGTGCCAATCGCTCAAGCCAAATTTTCTACGTGAATCGGAGGCAAGTTAAGGCCATCCCCTTAAGCTTTGCCTTGCAGGCGGGGTATCATGGTCTGCTGATGCATGGCCAGCATGCCGTAGCCGTCGTTTTTATTGAAGTCGATCCGGCACAAGTGGACGTTAACGTTCATCCAACTAAGCAGGAAGTGCGCCTTTCCAATGAGCGCCTGGTAAAAAGTTTGCTCAAACGGGCGGTTGCTGCGCGACTTGGGCGGGAGGAAGATATGGCGCCTTTTCTTCAGCCGACGCAAGCGAGTCGGGGAGAGCAGCACGGTACTAAGCGGGACGAACGCTGGAATCTCACGGAAGTCCCGGTTTTTAATGCACCCCCGCAAGAGCGCGCCCTGAGCGAGCCGATATCATTGCGCAACAAACTCCATATCACCAAGCTGATGGGCCAGATTCATGGGACCTATATCCTGGCTGAGACGGAAACGGGTTTTGTCTTGATTGACCAGCATGCCGCTCATGAGCGTGTTATGTTCGAGGAATTAATGCAAGGCCTTCAGTCAGGTCAGGCAAAAAAACAAGGGCTCTTGCTAAACGAAGTGCTGACTTTGCAGCCCAAGCAAGAGGCAGTGCTTCAAGAGTGTTTGCCTGTGATAGAAAAGTTGGGCTTTGAGTTGGACAAATTTGGAGAAAATGAATTTGTCATTCGTGCCGTGCCCGCGACGCTGAGTAACGCGGATCCGATTGCGAGTCTGCAACGTTTTTTGGATCAAAAAGAGGCCGGCAAGATGGTAACGGATTTAGAAAGTCATCCGGAAGAGATAGCGGCCCTTATCGCCTGTAAACGGCGCTCGGTGAAAGCCCATGACCGGATGACGCCGGAAGCGATGCAGTCATTGCTCGAGCAGCTGGCTGTCTGTGATTATCCATTCAGCTGTCCCCATGGCCGCCCGGCCTTTTTTAAAATGAATCTCGACGAGCTCGAAAAACAATTTAAACGAAAAGTCTAGGGTGACGCGGGTGGCGTCTTCGGAAGTTCGGTCCGAGAAGGACGCGTCAGCGGGCCGGAGTCATCGAGAGGGTCTTTTTTAGGCGGTTCCGTTGCCGCTTTGGGCTTCGGTGTTGGTTTTGCTGCGGGTTTCGGAGCGGCGGGTGTTGTGCTTTCCGCTGGCTTATCCGTGGCGGCAGCCTCTGCCGGCTCCGGCTTTGCCGATAAATTTTTCAGTTCCAACGTATAGGCAATAGGCCGGCTTACATTTGTTCCTAATTCAATTTGCAGATAATAGGTGCCATCGTCAGGGATCTTGAATTGCTTGGAGCGAAGCCCTTCACCAATGCCCGATGTCTGACTCATGATTTTCTGCTTGTAGCTATCAAAAATGGCTATTCGAAAATACGAACCGCTATCCCCATTGGGAATAAGGCCGACAAAGTAGTCATCGCCTTTTTTGGCATCGAAAGAATAGACGTCCTTGAGGTCGGAACCACCGATGTAGTTTTTTGTGTAGCGTTTGGCTTCAATGGCCTTCGCTTGCGTCAGGCTCCCCCCCGCATCTTCCTCAGTGTTGAGGTCGCCACGAGACGTCAACGTGAGTTTGAAAGTCACATGGTCCTTGTTCATATCGTCATAGGTGCTGCCAATCAGTAAATAATAACGACCTTCCTGAGGTGGCGTGTAAGAAAATGATTTTACATTATGGGCTGACCCGATCAGATTAACGGTTTTAAGATTGTTTCGATTGCCGCCGTGAAATTGAAAGCCGGCGTACGGATTACCGGTTTCGCGGGGTTTCTCTCCTCGCAAATTGATCCCTTTTTCAAGCGTTTGCATCGTAATTGTCAGCTCTTTGCCCGGCTTGAGGTCGACGTAAAAATAATCGAAATAGCTGATCTTCTGGTGGTGATCGAGTTTGTGTTCGACGTCAAATGCGATAGGAACAGCAGTTTCGTAACTATCGCCGCCGCGAATAGCCTCTCCATAAGTCTTTTTTTCCTTTTCGATGACGAGCGATTCTTTGGTCGCCTCTTTGAGGGCCTCGGTGAGGGCGGCGGCTCCCTGGGCATCATAATAATGGCCATTACCGGCTGCGGCTATGGCCTCAAGTTGCTGACGCGTTTTGGCGTCGACATTGAATCCGACCGTATGGACGACAACCTCAAAGCCGGCCTCTTTAAGTTTTTTTAATACGGCAACCGGGTCACCACCACAGGTTTCTTCGCCGTCACTGAGGAGGATAATAACCTTATCGGCCTCACGTTCGGTTTTAAAATCATTCTTGGACTGCTCTAGCGAGTAGGCAATAGGCGTATAGCCCTTGGGAGTCAGTGCATTAATCTTGGCTTCAATCGTTTCTTTATTTACGGGTCCGAGCGGAATGATCAGCTCCGTATCTTTACAGCTTTCAGCCTTATTTTGTTGCTCGACTCGATGTCCATATGTCCTTAACGCGATAAGGCTGTCAGCAGGGACGTCCTTAATGGCGTTCATGAGTGCTTTGCGCGCAATGTCAATTTGTGTCTCTGCACCGCTCTTTTTCCGCATTGATCCGGAGAGATCGAGGAGAAATTCGATATCGCTCTTGGCGTAGGCTGCATTAGAAATCAACAATGCAACGCTTAAAAAGATTATTTTAAAATGTCTCATATTTCGCGAGGTTAGCAGTTGGATTTGTTAAAATCAATAGGAAGTCAATTCGCTACCGGGTTATGAGGGCCAACGTGATTCCATTCGTTTGAGTATCGTGCTGATGCGACTTTCAATATAAGGTCCCGGCGGCCAGCGACCCAGGCGTTGCGGGCCAGGAATGATGGCGGCTAAAAATGCGGCTTCGCGTGAAGAAAGAGAATGTACCGATTTTCCAAAATAGTGTCTTGATGCCGCTTCTGCTCCATAGATGCCGCGCCCCCACTCAATCACGTTTAAATAAATCTCAAAAATCCGATCTTTGCTTAATTTCTGTTCCATCCAGAGAGCGATAACAATTTCTTTTATTTTTCGCGTCAGGCTTTTTTGAGGTGAGAGATATAGGTTACGTGCGAGTTGCATAGTTATCGTCGAAAAACCGCGGGCAAAACCGCGCTCGTCGATATTTTTTTTGAGAGATTCTTTGAATTCAAAAAAATCGATTCCATAATGCTGATAAAAGCGCCCATCTTCGGAAACGATAACGGCCTGACGCAAGTTTCTTGGTATTTGGGAGAGTGGAACCCAGTTCTGCTGCACACGACGACTCTTGTCGCCCATGAATGCGGTATGTTTAGGATTGGTCGTTCTCAGCGCGGCAACATCAGGTAAGAAAGTACCAATTACGTGAGAGAGAAAGAAAAAGCAGGCAAGAAACAACGCACCGAATTTCAATACTTTTAACACATGACCTCACTAATTTAGATTGTTTCATTGAAAAGCAATGCGCGGACAAATTTAAGTGGAATGGCACCACATTGCAAGAACGCATCGTGAAATTCGCGTAGGCTATGACCTGCCGCCTCATAGTCTCGTCTCATTCGGTCCACCTCCAACATGCCCGTGAGATAGCTGAGCGGAGTTGTCGGACTTTGGGTGTACCAATTGACATCAATTCGAGCCCCCTGAGGAGAGAGCTGGGCATGTTTAACCAGGAAGTCGGCGGCTTCTTGATCGCTCATATTATTGCAGTGCATGGAAACATCGACAACAATTCGAGCGGCACGCCAGAGTCGGTCCTTAAGCTGATAGAGTCGCATGGCATCGTTGTAGAAGCCCTGGCGATACATCATTTCCTCACAATAGAGGGTCCAGCCTTCATAGTAACTCGCTACATCATAAACTTTTCGAATCGCGTGATTTAAAGTTCTTTGCAACGAAAATTGTAAATGATGTCCCGGATAGGCTTCATGTAAGGCCGTTAGTGGAAAAGCGGCGTAGCAGTGTTCTTGGAGGATTTCTTGATTTCCTTTGGCTGGAGATACGTAAAAAGTGCCACGATCGTCCTCGGCAAACATGGTTGGCATTGAATAGGCCGCATAAGGAATAGAACTCTGGAGAAATTCGGGGGTTTCGATGACCTGCAGGGACTCTCGGTCGGGAAGAGTCACAATATTGTTTTCGCTAAGAAAGTGCTTAATTTCATCAACTTTTTCCCGATAACTGTTGAGAAGATTTTCTTCAGTCGGATGTTCTTGTTTAAGAGTCTCTACGAGTTCGGGCCAACTCTTTGCACTGTCCATTTCCGCTGCATGTTTTTCTAACTGCTTTGTAATCAAATTAATTTGTTCGATGCCGCGCTCGCGAATCTCCATGGCTGTTTCTTCAAAGCAGTGATATCGGTTTAATAGATAATCAAAATGAGTCTTCCCGATCGAGAAATCCTGCTGGGTATTTTGTAGTTGCTTAAGGTGTGTTACAAAATCATCAATGTGGTGACATGCCGACTCTACAAGGGTGGTGCTCCCTGCAACATTATGGGTTTCCAGATAGGGCCTTACCGTACTGGCAAGATAATTGATTAATCCGGGGGCCTCCTCGATTGCGATATGAGTCCAAAGCCGGACCGGGCTTTTATGCCGTTGTGTGGCTTCATGGATAAAGTTCGGAATCGATTGCAAACGCGCCACCAACGCGGTTGTTTTTTGAGCAGCGGAGCGATGTTGGCCCATCATCAGTGACCAACAACTATCTGCCAGCTCATCGATTGTTCCGGCAGGGTTTCGTTTGTGATGCTGTTCAATTGCTAATGAGAAAATCTGACGCTCAATAAAGCGGGCTAGCAGCTCTTTGTTGATATTATCCTTGATGGACGGTGTTGCGACGTCTTTAGTCTTGTCGGCAATTTCTTGCCAATTTTTCAATTGGGTATCAATTCGAT
The DNA here is from genome assembly GCA_965216315.1 of bacterium. Taxonomy (GTDB): domain Bacteria; phylum UBA10199; class UBA10199; order 2-02-FULL-50-16; family JAJFLM01; genus CBDCFN01. The sequence goes on from CBDCFN010000016.1 coordinate 1,030,164, forward strand.
CCGGAAGGTAGCAGGCAAGATCTTCATCATGGCCGTTCCAGCCTAAATGTGAGGCCGTCACCGGATAAAAAGAAAAATACGATTCCAGGAAAGATTGAGTCAGTGATTCCAACGAATTTTCCATAACTATTTTTCCTTGCCTAATGGCCGCGAGTTCATTAATTGCGAGTGTCTCTCATGACGATGCAATTGCGCAACATCCTTCTCGTGGTTACATTCATAGGTCTTTTCCTGGGGAGCAGTTTTTTGCCTTACTCGGCAGAAGGCTCACCGACGGGAGCGCGACTCTATCCCATCTCACTCAAGGGAAAATACGGCTATGTGAATAAAGAAGGTTTTTTTGTGGTTTCTCCTCAGTTTGAGCGTGCGCTGTCTTTCTCTGAGGGCTTAGCCGTGGTCGGTATTGGTGACGGTGATAGTCTGGAATTTGGATATGTAGGCCTAAATGGTCGGTTGGTTATCCAGCCACAATATAAAAAGGCGACGTCTTTTTCAGAAGGGCGTGCTGCCGTATGGGGTGAGGGGAAATGGGGTTTTATCGATCAATCCGGTGCCTTGGTGATCAAAAAGCAATATGAGGAAGTTCAGCCTTTCAGTGGCGGTCTGGCTCGAGTCCGTTCAGCCGGTAAATATGGCTATGTTAATAAGGGAGGAAAAGTTGTCATCCCCATCAAGTATATTCGTGCCGGTAATTTTTCTGATGGTTTGGCCCCCGTGATGGATGCGGGAAAAATGGGTTATATCGATAAGACGGGTAAGATGGTCGTAAAGGCAAAATATGTCGAGGCGGGCCCCTTCAGTGATGGATTAGCCCCCGTAAAGAAAAAGGCGGGTGGCCCCATTGGCTACATTAATAAGCAAGGTAAGTTGGTCATTAAGATGAAGTATGACCGGGCGGGGGCCTTTGCGGAAGGAAAGGCTCCTGTATCGATTAAAGGGAAATTTGGTTACATCGATACTCAAGGCAAGCTAGTCATTAAACCCCAATTTGAAGCCGTCCGTGGTTTCCGGGAGCGCTTAGCCCCAATTAAACAAGGTGCGAAATGGGGCTATATTGACGGCAGCGGAAAGGTCGTCATTCCCGCCCAATATGATGCCGTGTCTCCCTTCCAGGACTCGATTGCGAAAGTGCGTGTTGGCGGCCGCGAGGCCTATATCAAACCTTCGGGACAATACATGTATCGACCCGAAGGCGCGGTCCACCTATAAAATTTCAGCAATTTTTGTCGATTTAATCTATTGTCGGCTCGACTTTTTCCAGCCGGGCGATACGAATGCAGCCGTAGATGACGATGCCAGTTCCGATCACTGAGAGTACCGTGGGTATTTCATTCCAAAAGATGATGCCGATAATAAAGGAAAAAACGACGCTGATGTACGACAAAGGCGCGAGGCGCGAGGCATCGTCAAGGCCGTAGGCCTGGCTGATAAAGACTTGCGCGAGTGTTCCGGTTATTCCGGCGGCAATCAAGAAACTCCATTCATTCAGCATTGGCGCGACAGAGTCGTATAAGACAAATGGAAAAGTAATGAGTGATGATAGCGCCAATAGATAGAAGGTAATGCGCAAAGGATTTTCACTGCGGCGTAGAACCCGCATACTGATAACGTCGATTGATGAAAAGACGGCGGCGAGCAGCGCGATAAAACCGGCAAAATTCATTACCTGTACTTGCGGTTGGAGAATAATCAGTATGCCGATCCACGCGAGGATAATCAGCATAATGAGTTGACGTGTCGGTCGCTCTTTAAGGAAGAGGATGGAAAGAATGGCGACAAAAAGGGGGAAGGTCATGATGAGCATGACGGCATCGCTCAAACTGAGATGGCTCAGTCCATAGAAGTTACAGCAGATCGCAAGAAATCCGGAAATGGAGCGAAGCGTAATCATCGGATAGTTCGTGCTGCGAAATGAAAGTCCTTTGAGCGGGAGCACGAACGCCAAAATCAGTACGGATACCAACGATCGTATGAAGACGATTTCGAGGAGGGGAATGCGTGGGGCGGCGGCCTTGACGCAGGCGTCCATAATGGTGAAGCACAGGGCGCCGAGGATGATCAGGAAGCGTCCATGCTGCCAGGCTCCGGTGATTGCTTTCATCGCATTATCGGATAGTAGAAATCCCCAATAATTTCAATCATTTAAATTTAAACATTTAAATAAATATTGAATTATCTTGACGCGAGCTTATTAAATGATTAAATAATTATTGAAACATTGAACTAAGGAGGGGGGCAATGTCGGGTGAAATTGGCAAGATATTTAAGGCGATCGCGGATGGGACGCGGCGTCAGATTTTGGAGGTCCTCAGGCAGGGTGAACTCTCTGCCGGGGCCATTGCAAAACGCTTTGAGATGACGAAACCGGCTATTTCTCATCATCTCTCCGCGCTCAAGGAAGCGGGATTGGTGATTGATAAGCGAAAGGGTCAAAAGATCATCTATTCGATCAAGCAGGATTCAATAGTCGCGGTTTGGGATGATTTTCTCGCGAAATTCTGCCCCGACCGCAAGGCCAAAAGGAGGTGACTATGATACTCGTAGGTAAGACCCTGATGCTCCTGTGGCTCGGGTTCATCCTGTTTGGGGTCATCGGCGGCCTCGTCGATGAGAATCTCAAACGGGCCCACTAGCCCAGGGAGCTTTCTATAATTATATATAACTTAACCTAATTATATATAATTATATCCCGCTATTTTCGATTTTTCGACAAGAAGTCTCCGCCCGTTCAACAACAATCCCTAAAATTCGCCGATAACAAAGATGAGGTAAGACTATGAAACGTATCATCTTTCTATGGGGATTCTTGGGGTTCTTCGGAGGCTTCGGCACCCTCTATGCGGGCGCAAGTTCCTTGGCGGTGGAGAGCCAACAGCACGCGCGGCAACTCGTCTTAGTCGACCCGAGCGGATGGCACCTTGGCGCTATGGCAGCCACGATCTTTCGTGAGGACCCCGAGGACAATAATGATCCCATCGTTTTAGCTCGGGATCCCAAGGCGACGGGTTGGCAACCGGCCGTGTGGTGTGCCCCGGGCAAGGCCGCTATTGGGATGAAGGCGGTGATTTCATTTTGACAATCATGTCGCAAGATAGGTAGCTCATTGCCTAGGCATGAATCTATCCGAACTCCGCGATCTGCTCAGTCTCGTTGGCACCGTGTTTGTCATGGTGCTCGTCCTGGTTATTCCCATTTATTTAATAGCGATTCGGAAACCTAAAAAAGCGGTGCTCCGGGTGCTCTGGGCTCTGTTTTGGCGCGGGCCGGTTCTGGTGTTATTGGGAGCCACGCTTTATCCTGAAATGAGTGTTCTTTCGGCCGTACTGGTTTTGGTCATTATTGTCGGCCCGCTGGAGTTAAGGGCGCGGTTTGTTCCGGAAAGTTTTTTAGAGTAGGACCTTTTGTCATCTTCCGCATCAAAGCCTATGCAAACAAAAAGGAGTCCATGATGAGATATTTGGCGATAGCACTCTGTTTAGGGTTTATGGCTTGCTCGAGTGTAGCTAAAGAAGAATTGCCAACAATTTCAACGGGTGATCTTGCCGCGGGAATAGCTGCTAAATCGCTCATGGTCATCGACAATAATACTCCGGAAATTTTTGCTAAAAATCACATTCCGACGGCCGTGCATATGGATCCCCGCAATCCGGATCTAAAATTATTTCCGACGGATAAGGATGCCAAGCTGGTTTTTTATTGCAAAAATACATGGTGCATGGCGTCACATGCCGGTGCGCGTCATGCGCTCAAAGCGGGCTACAAGAACGCGCACGTCTATCCCGACGGAATCGACGGCTGGATCAAAGCCGGACAACGCGTTGAATCAAACCCATAAGTCTATTCGCATGCTTCAGCCTTCCATTGAGGCGAGTCGCTATAATACTCTATAATAAGGGGGTATGAGATGGGCTTCCGCCGTATCGGGTCATAAGAGCATTCGCAAGGCCGTCGCACAGACTTCCCAAGAAATTCAATCTCAACTGGAAGGACGCCGTCCCGATTTAATCCTTATTTTTGTTTCGGATTATTTTGCCGCCGACTACGAAAAAATTCCGAATCTCGTCGCGGAATTCGCGAATGGTGCGATGATTGTCGGCTGTTCCGCTGGAGGCGTTATCGGTGGCGGGCGTGAAGTGGAACAGGGGCCAGGTTTTTCGATGACCGCTGCACTGCTTCCAGGCGTCGATATCATACCACTTCGCATGCAGACCAATTTAATTCCAGATGAGGAGGCCTCCTTGCAAGAATGGGAGGCTGTGCTTCACCTGAAGACCGATATGAATCCTGAGTTTGTCCTCTTACCTGAGCCATACTCTTTCGACGTGGAATATTTTTTAAAAGGTCTCGATAAATCGTTTCCGCAAAGCCAAAAAGTAGGGGGGATGGTGAGTGGTGATTATGACAGAGGGGGACATGCGATGTTCCTGGGAAAAAAAGTCTATCGCGAGGGCATGATTGGGATAGCTATGTCGGGAAATGTGACCGTCGATACACTTGTGGCGCAGGGGTGTCGTCCCGTTGGCCACCCCATGTTTGTCACTCGTTGTGAAGAAAATATTCTTTATGAACTCGATGGTCAGGAGCCGGTGGCAGCCATGCGAGATCTCTATAATGAAATGGATGAGGCCGATCAGGAGTTGTTCTCAACCTCTTTGTTTATCGGTGTCGTCATGAAAGATTCTCTTCAGGAGTATAAACAGGGCGACTTCTTGATTCGAAATATTATCGGTATTGAAACCGAGACAGGGGCCTTAATAACAGGCGCCGATGTTCATGAAAATTCCGTTGTCCAGTTTCATCTTCGCGATGCGGCGACATCAGATGCGGACTTGACGGCATTACTGACGCAGTATGTGAAAGGAAGTGGAAAGGGAACCGCGCGGGGTTCGTTATTGTTTTCTTGTTTGGGTCGCGGCATGGATCTCTATGGTTGCCCCAATCATGATACGGACTTATTGAAAAAATACTTGGGAGAGCTGCCGGTAGGAGGTTTCTTTTGTAATGGGGAAATCGGTCCGGTTCAAGGGAGTACCTTCTTGCACGGATATACCAGCTCGTTCGGATTTTTCAGGAGCCGTCGTTCCTGACTTGAATGGTGACGGGTTCATTTAACTCACTGTCTAAGACTTCAAGCGCCGAACCGTTGCGCGCCGAAATTTCGAGAAAACCCGTCGATCCCCAGACGGCCAACAAGGATTCGCGCGCGGCCTGTTCATAAGTGCGTCCGAGCGGGATTTCCCAGTCGGCGATTTCAATCAGGCCGGCCTTCGTTTTAATGGATTGTTGATAGTCATCAAGGTGGATGTTGGTGATGAGGTTGCCGAAGCGGTCGATATGCATGACTTGCCCGTTGAGGCCGATCTCGGCGCTGTACTCGGCGTTGGGAGCCGAGAGCTTTTGGGGTTTGCCCTGAAGGGCCTCGCCGAGTGAATCCATGTTGCCATCCTGCGCAAGGTGGGCGGCGCAGGGGGCAAAAATATCGCGGCCGTGAAAGGTGGCGCTGACGGGATGACGCCACAAGCGTTCATTAGAGAGGTGAACAATGCGCTTAACGGCTTCCCGTTCGTAAATATATGAAAAAATGCCGTTATCGGGGCCAATGAAGTAATAGCTGCCGGCTTCGACGGCGATCGGCAAGCGCTTGCCCCCGACGCCCGGGTCGACCACACAGACAAAAATCGTTCCTTCCGGATAATCCCGATAGATCATTCGGAGCACAAAGGCGGCCTGCAAGATATTCTGGGGGCGAATATGATGGCAGATGTCGATGATGGGCACGTCGGAGGCGACGTTATAGATCGCGGCCTTGAGGCTGCCCACGTAAGTATCCGTCGTGCCGAAGTCAGTCAGGAGCGCGATGGGCCGGAGCGAAGTGTTTGACATAGTCTCCCTCAATACCGGATTCGGTCGAACCGGCCAAGCTTTTTAACGTCGTATGCAGTAGCTTTTGACCCTCCCTGTCAAACTCTTGCCGTTACCGGATAGATCGTTTTTGCGGGTGCAATCGAAAGTCGAAGTTATTTCTTACACTTAGTCGCATAGGGGTCCTGCGTCAGCGCTGGCATGAATATTGCTCATTTTATAATGAGTGTGAGCGGGGTGGCGTAAGGACGATAGAGCGATGATCAAAAAAACCGTCCGGGTATTGATTATTATTGCCGTTTTAATCCCTTTTTTCGGCGACAGTACCGCTCTAAGTGCAGCAAACAGTTACGGTGAAGTGTCATGGCGGCCGACACTTTGGGAGTTGTCCTGGGTGCTTTGGGCCCTTCTGGCGATTTTTGCAGTGCGGAAGAAGCGCTACCACCGTGATGCCAGTTTGCATTGTCACGAGCATCTCTATTCAGATCGCCATTGGCACCTCTAATGTAATCGCTTGCCTTACTATTCCACTATCCATTATTGGGTTCATCTCTATGGAGGCCGTGCAACAGACATTCAACTGTCCTTACTGCGGGGAATCAATTTCGGTGGTACTCGATTTATCCGTGGATGCGCAGTCTTATATTGAAGACTGCGAAGTTTGTTGTCGCCCGATTGAACTCCATTATACCGTTGCAAACGCTGACTCTATTGCCTCATTTGAAGCGCGGAGGAGTCAATGAATCAGGCGTTTCCTGTTCTCTATACTTTTAGGCGCTGCCCTTATGCGATCCGGGCCCGGATGACGCTCGCTTATGCGGGCATCAATTTTGAAGTGAGGGAAGTGGTCTTGAGAGACAAGCCACAAGAGATGCTTATGCTCTCGCCCAAGGGAACGGTGCCCGTGATGCAGTTAACTGACGGGACGGTGCTGGAAGAGAGTCTTGATATCATGAAATGGGCACTTCGACAATCGGACCCCGATGGTTGGAATCTATCTAATGCTTCTGTCCGTGCGATGATAGATCAGCTGATTGAAGAAAATGATTTTTCTTTCAAACCTTCGCTCGATGGTTACAAATATCCCCGAGGCAGTCCGGAAAAAACGGCCGAGGAGCATCGGGATGCCGGCGCGGTTTTCTTGGCCGCATTAGAAAGGCGACTGCAAAAATCCGATTATCTGTTGGGTGAAACGATTTCCTTGGCGGATGTCGCGCTTTTTCCCTTTGTACGTCAGTTTGCCGGAGTGGACCAGGAGTGGTTTAAGTCATCGACCTTTGTCAACTTACGCGCTTGGCTGCATTTTTTTGTCGAGCATCCGCTCTTTACACGAGTGATGCAGAAATATCCGCCGTGGCGGGCCGGAGACGCCCCTGTGTTCTTTAATAATTTATCAAAATGATAAATTTATCATATTGATAAAAATTCCTGGTTCCAATAAAATATAAAACTATATGATATTAAATGGTAATCCGCGATCAAGTGCCGTGGGCTCAATGGCACTGAAATTGCAGTATTTTCTTGGTGCAAGCGCATGGAGAGGAGAATACACATGAAACAATACCGATCCATCGCTTGTCTTTTTTTGCTTATCCTCTTAACGATTCCGACCGATATTCTTGCCGGACCCTTTTGTGAAACCACGGAAAGGGGCTGCGCTGCGGGGCAGTACTGGGCCGGGTGGCCCGCCTGTCCGGCCACGGGATATCAACCGGGACTCGTGCTGAATAATTGTGAAAACCTATGCATCTGTTCCTATTGTCCGGGACGTAGTTGTGAAGCCGAGTGTGAAAGCCGATACGGTTCCACGAGTTTTCAGGTCGACAGTGCCGAGGTTGCGCGACGCATCGAACAGCTTGATTGCCGCGCGGTGGGCTATGGCTGTTCCGAACCTTTTGTCGTCGTCATGACAGATTACGGAGCGGACTGTCGTTGTCCGGCAGGTTCTTATCAGGACGGTGATAGCTGTGTTTGTCGGGGCGGTGGCACGATGGTGGACGGTGTTTGCATGTGTCCTGGTGGCACGACGCGAGTGCGCGCCGACGGGACGTGTCCGGCGACACCCCCGCCGACCGACAGCGCGTGTTTGGCTCCGGTCACGGACACGTGCAGTGCTCAATTGCGCATGCTGGAATTCGCTAAGACCCGGTTCCGCCGCGGGAGTGGTGACTATCTAACGGCGTACTGGAATTATTGGTGCGGTTGCAAGACGGAAGGGCGCACCGAGGTCTGCGGTTGCTTGAGGGGTGGACCCGATGCGCGCGGCGTGGCGGATCCTGAGGGACTTTGTGATGCGGGAACCCCGAAACCGGCGGATTATTGTCCGAGCTGTGCGGAGCCGATGACACTCGTGGATGGAAGCTGTGTGTGTGCACCCCCTCGTATAACGGCGGCGGATGGCACTTGTCAGTACCCGGTTGACCGGGAGCGAGACAGGTTGCCATGTTCCCGTCCGCAAATACGCAATGCCGACGGTGCCTGTGTTTGTCCCGCGCCGGCGACGATGGTAGGCGGGGTCTGCATTTGTCCCGATGGAACGACTTCGATGACTGAGGAGGGCCTCTGTCCGGTGACGGCCCGTGAGGAGGGTAGTACGCCCGGAACACCCGGAACCGAAATTCCGTGTCCTCCGGGAACGGTGAGGACGGAATCGGGTTGTGACCCGGTTCCCCCACGTGTTCCCGGATCGAGTGATGGGCCGCGCTCAGGCGATCTTTTGCCGAGAGATCCGGCGACCGCGACGCCTCCTGCGCAAGGTTCCGATGAGCCACAAGGGAAGAGTACCGCTCTCGATTGTGGTGCCGCGGTTCAACTGCTGATACCGGAAGCCTACGAACTGCCCGATGGGACTCAAGCGATCGATTCTTATGGTGCCGCCCAACTGACAGTGTATCCGGATAAATTCCCTGCTCCCAGTCGATCTCCGGAGGTTGCGGATGATCGGCTTCGCTTGGTCAGTGACGCACCGGTTTCGATTGACGTCTCCCTCAATCAGGTCAGTGGTTTTGCTCCCCGCGAGATTACCCTGAAATCGGGCGTAGCGGATGATGACGCGGCTAAGGATGCCGCTTCAATGCCGGTGGCTCAGATTGAAGGTGCGATCCAAAGCAGGACGACGCACTTTTCGAGCTCACTGCGTACCAATCGTCCCCAGGTCCTTTCCATTGATTTTGGCATGGCGCCGGCTAATTGGGATCAGTACATCCAAGGGCGTTACGGTGCGGATCACAACTTCGAGATGCATTTCCTAGTCAATGGAAAGCCTCATGTCTGTCAATTTAATGTCCCTCAGGTCTTGGCCAGCGTCGAGGGAGGAGCTTGCTCCCTGATACGCCGACCTTAAGAGATCTTCGCTCATAGCTTTTGACAGGACAGAAAGAGGGTGCTACGGTCCGCCGCATCTCTCAGGGCTAGCAGGAACCTCAATTCCGTTTAGGAGGGGGTGACAGCGAGCGAAGCGAGTGTCCTCAGGGGGAACACCGTTCCCCCTAGGAAAGTTGTTTCACGTTATTGAAGTGAGGATGGTTGACGTGCTTCGCGCGTAGCGAAGCCCTCGAGAGCAATATAGATATTCCGGGGTAGCTCAGCGGCAGAGTAGGTGGCTGTTAACCACTTGGTCGTGGGTTCGAATCCCACCCCCGGAGCATAAAAATCCGTTGGACCCTTCTGGGTCCGGCGGATTTTTTTTGTTTCGTGGTGGGTGAGACCCCCAACTGTGTTGGAAGGTTCGACGAGCGCTTCGCCGAAGGCGAAGACTTACGAAGTGCAATCGTCATAAAGACGATTGCCTCCCTCCGAAGCGGGGAGTCCGCCAGCGGCGGACGAGCAAATCCCACCCCCGGAGCAAATTATCCCCTCTAAGTCATTGTACTTGGAGGGGATTTTTTTAGGTCGTGACAAGTGGTCACCATTTGGTCGCCACATGGGCTGAACTGTTGCGTGTGACTCCGAAATAAATTCCTGACCGACGTTCACGCCTCGATTGACCTTCTCGCGCCACTCACTCATCTGCTCAGGAATCATGTGCGTGTAGTGATCGGTAATGCCGCTGGTCTTTTGTCCGACCCATTCCATTAGTGTCTTCTTGTCGACACCGGCTTTTAGCATACGCGAAATGTACGTGTGCCGCAGCTGATGCAGGGTCCGTTCAAACTTGTGATCGGACTTGAAGGTATACCATTGATGTTCAAAGGCCTTACGGGTCCCGCTCAAAATGGATTCGCAGGGAATTGTCGGAATCAGTTCCATGATAACGTCGGGCAGCGGGACCACGCGGGCCCGATAGGTCTTGGTTGTTGCGCCCTCGACAGACTTGATCCGAACTACGCCCAGGCGCAGGTCAAAATCAGATTTTTTGAGCTGCGCTAGCTCGCCCATCCGCATCCCCGTGTTGTAAAGCACAAGGCAGACACGTTTCACCTCTTCCTGCGCGTTGCGCATCACGAAGCGGAACTCTTCGTCCGTCCACGGAACTTGCTGGATCTTTGGTGTGTTGCGCGGCTTCTCGACGCCCTCAACGGGATTTTCAAAGGCAAAGCCATTGTCGATGGCCTTTTTGAACATGGTATTGAGGATGCCTAAGTCATTGCGTACCGTCTTGGCCGAACGACCCAAAGCGCGCCGGTGGTTTCTAAAAGCGACCACATCCGCGCGGTCAATGTTGCAGACCAGCATGTCCTTGAAGAAAGAGACAAAGTTGGAACGGATCCGATAACAGGAACTACGCAGATAGCGCTCGGATTTTTCGCGGAAGTGATTCTCAATGAAAAGCTCAGCGTAGTCAGCGAAGGGAATCGGCTCGACGCTCTCCATGCCGGCGCGGCGGCGCCCCAGGTAGTCTTCCTTGAGCCGCAGAAACTCCTTGGCGTTCTGACGGTCCTTGAACGACTGCGTGTACCTAACGCCAGCCTCGCGCCAGTCGACGACCCAGCGCTTGCGATTTTTGCGATACCGAATCACGGCCATGTTGTCTGTACCTCTCGATGTCTCTTATGACCTCGCTGACCTTAAAGAGCCAGCGCCGGCCCGCCTTATAGCCGGTGATGATGCCCTGGGCGGCCCAGCGATAGAGCGTGTCCTTGGGAACCGGCACGACTTGGAAGGCTACCAGCTGGTCCAGGGTCACGAACTTTTCCGGTTCTCGATTCATTAACTTTATTCTCGCTCTGAGGCAACTAGGCCCTGAGAATAGAGTTGCATGCGGTGTGCCAGGAAGGCCTAAAAAATTCTTTAAGAATATTATGGGGATAGAAATGACATCACTTTAGGGTGGTGGTAAAGTTACCAGTAGTTACCGGTAACTTTTATTGAAGTTACCACATTAATATGGCGGTTATGAGCAGATGCCAGTGATCAGTCGAAATTAGCCAAGACAACGTGCACCCTTACGCCTTCATGCGATACAGTATGTACCTCCTTTTCCTTAATTTTTGCGTCTGGTGGTAACCTAGAATCAAATTTCGTGATATCCGGACCTATCAAAAAAAACATATTTGTATTGTCGGATATCCTGACGTGCTCAAATATTCGTGTATCTGCAATCTGGGGTGAATATTCTTCCATAAAATCTGGGCTAGTAAAACGAGCCCCTCGTGTTTCTACAGATACGTAATTCTTGATGTCTCTTATAGGGGTTTTAGCCCGCTTCCTCTTCTCATTAAACCTATGTGTATTTGTCTGATCGTAGATATGGGTCACCCAATGGTATCGTCCATCCCTGTGATAACTGGTGTGATGCTCGCCACCTTCTATAGGTGTCCGGAAATATACACCGTTAACTGCAATTCTTATGATGAGCGGCCGATACGTTTTGCCGTCGATCTCATAAAAAAATGAAAATACATTCTTTGCCATACCATAGCCCCTCGACTTAATCGACCGTTTGCAATCTCATTCCGGCCATGAACTTCTTATCCCCGGCGCCATTTCTCATCTTTCTTCATGCCCGACCCCCCAACCACTTATAATCTCTATATTTATGATTTATATTTCTACCAATATCACCATCACTCTCCCGCAATAGTACCCCCCAGCACCCGCAGTGTCTCCTGACCCCAGCATCTTGTACTACCGGAAGGTACGTAGAGAGGGTGGGGTCAGAAGTGTCCGGCGCTAAGCCGGACAAGCGAAGGGTGTGATATGATGGCGCTATTTCAGTTACCTAGTTGTCCGGTTACTTTCCGGTCACCGGAAAGTTTACCGGACAGTTTAGTAGGGGTACCCGGTCTTAAATCATCACCGGACACTTATATATTTTTGTGACAATGAGACGCATTCACCCTCGTATCGTGTCCTTAACCGCATCGGATAAGAACGGATCTGAAGACGGAGGGAGCTCAGTCAGCACCTCATGAGCGCTTCAACTCTCAAAATAGCATAATAATATTAAATAGTTATAAAATATAGGGACACGAATCATCCTGTGTTCTTGCATAATCGTCTCTTTTTTTCTATTGTCTACTAAATAGTAGACGATATATATTAGTAGACAATAATATGCCCAAGACCGAGACAATCAATCCCTTCAAGGGGAACGCCGAGCTGGTCATCCGTGCTCTTTTTGCCGGACCGGATCAGAGCAGCAGTGGCCGCGATTTGGCACGTCACCTTGACCTTAGCCAGGCCTGGGTCAATCGTGTGCTTACCGCCTTGGAATCAAGCCGCTTAGTCCAGCGCAATACCCAAGGCCCGTCCAGCGAGACGAAACTCATCAAGCCCGCAAAGCTGCTCCATCGCTGGACGCTCGAATACCGGATCGACCTCAATCCCTATCACTTGTATTTAGATAGGCATGAGGATCCACTCACCCACCTTCGTGAACTCGCGGAGCAAGAAGGCTTTCGCTACGCCTTGACTGGATATGCGGCGGCCAACCTGATCAAAAAGATCATCCATGGAGACTTTCCCCCGATGCTGTATCTGTGGCCGAATAAAGGAAGTAAAGTTGCCTTCGAGGACATGCTCTTAAAACTAGAGAACGTTCATCAACTCGTGCCGGTCAAGAAGCACGCCAATCTTATCATCCTGCAGCCGCTGCAAAAAGACCGGGTTTTCTTCGGTGCTAAGGAACACGAAGGTTACGTCACCGTTTCTCCGCTCCAATTATTCCTGGATCTTTACGCCTTGGACCGCGGTGCCTTTGTCATCAAGGAGTTGAAGGACTATTGGGAAGAGCACGGAATTCCCTATGAGCTATAAGTATCCATTTCTCGATGTACTGGCCGACGCCCAGGAGGCCACTGGCGATCTTGTCTTAGTGGGCGGCTGGGCCCCGACGGTCTACTTTGAATATTTGTGGGCCGGCCCACCACCATTGCTCAAAACAGGAGACATTGATTTTGGCATTCATCAGGCCATGCGAGTCAAGAAGCCCCTCCCGAATGTGTTTGATGGATCTCGATACAAAGAAAAGCACGAAGAGATCGGCAAGCTCACGCCTTATCAATTGATCTTTGGCGGTAAGATGAAACTTGATTTTATCTGCGATGAGGAAGATACCGCGTTTGCGCGCAAACAAATTCTCGAGAATAAAATCGTCCTCAGCGAATTCCCATCCTATCGCTTTCTCTTGAAGGATTACTGTACGGTTGATTGTGACGGCATCGCCGTTAATGTGCCGCAGCCGGCCCGTTATATCGCCCATAAGATATGGGTCTACTTCGATGAACCAGAAGAGCGCGCCCAGGATATCACCGCGGCCTATTACTGCCTGACGCGTTCTCCACGCTCGGATGACATCTATCAGGAGATTCGCGCAATAAAAGACGAGACTGTCGTCACGACGATGTCAGCGAGATTAGCTGACCAGAAACTAACGAAAGATGCCCCTGTGATCATCGCTGTCGAATCCGGCCTGCGAGACATCGGCGATGAAGAAAGCCGCTCCGTGATCCATCGCAAGCTGAAACAACTTGTTGAGTGATTTATGTGGTCACCATTTGGTCACCATCGCGATCCAGTAGCTCCGAACAAGACACAATTATCCACAGCTATGAAAGCAACTTAACTCCGCCATCGGTATTTCTTTTTCAGCTTAGTGCCTGATTTTTGGGCGCGAGACGGCGATTCACGTAAGTCCTTGATTTCGCGTTCCCGCTCTTTTCGAATCCCACCCCCGGAGCATAAAAATCCGCTGGCCCCTTTTGGGTCCGGCGGATTTTTTTTGTTTTGTGGTGGGATTTGAACCCTCTGCCGCAGGCAGCTAGACTAGAGGCCCATTCTGCCATCAGGTGCAAAGGGTTTCTCTAGGTGTAAGTTCGAAAAGACTGTTTCTCTTGCTGATTCAAGAGTTTTTCCCAATGCATTTCCAACGATGTCTAACAACATTTGATCATGATGTAATCCAGTATTAATATGGTAACACCGATACAAATACCCAAAACCTAATCCTGGGATAAGATTCGCTTCAAGAAAATATGGAACTCCCTTTTCATCCATTTTAATGTCAATTCTTCCATATCCTCTGGCGCCTAAGGCCTTAAAAGAATCAATTGCGAGTTGTGATACAATATCTTTAATATGTTCATCTTCAATTTTTAACGTTAGTTCCATATCAGCAATTTTATCATCAAAGCCTAATATTCTGTCACCTTTCGCATTTGCTTGAGCCTGAAGTTCAATTGGGTAAACTTGGTAGGTCTCGTTTTGAAAGTCTTCCATAATTGCAACAGTATATTCTTTTCCACATAAATATTTTTCAACTAATGACCCTGTATTTTGATGGTCGAATATCGATTTTACTTTGCTTTCATACTCTAGATAATTGTGCACTAGTGAATTAGAGTCTATCCCTCGTGAGTCTCCTTCAAAAATTGGTTTAATAAATAGCGGGTAGGATAGGTGGATATTATCTTCAGTAAGCTCATCGGGCTTTGTGATAAAAAAAGTGGCCGTATTCAATCCACAACTCTTAATCTTTTCTTTAGCTTTGCTTTTATCAAATTCGAGTTCAATAGATTCTCTACTTGATCCCGTATAGGCAATATTGTGTTTGTCTAAATATTCTGAAAACCAAAGTTTATTTGTAGCATATCTTTTTACGGTGTTCTCATCGAAACCCAAATATTTGATTCCTGAAATTACTAAATCAGGCTTGTGGCTTACCAACTCTTCTAAATCATCCATATTATGGATAATCGATACTCTCACTTTAGTATAATATTTGCTTAATGTTTCATGAAGATTAAGTGACACTTTACTTGGCATTAGATTCAAACCCCCAATGGGAGTTGTGACTATTTCAATATAGTTTTCAATTTTCATTAATTTAACTTCACCTAACATTCACATTTAATTATCAAGGCAAATTGAATAAGATTCTCGGGAAGCGAGTCTTGACAAGAGTCGTGATAATGAGCCGTCACCCTATCACTAAAGAGTCAATATAACTAATTCATAATGGATTATTCTCTGTTCAGGGACGGCTCCATGAGACTAATGAGAGGTAATTATGGAGTATTTTGCTATTTAGCAGGGCCTAATTACTTGCGCCTAAAGACACAGGCCAACAAAACCTTCAGACGAAGGACCCAACATGAAACCCTACGGTCCTAAAATGCGACCCTTCTGCGTCCAGCAAGCGGCGAAAACCTAGTTTTTTCACCAAACTCATCTTGGCATGATCCTTGCTTGGTAATGCCTCATGGCATCGCAACCACGCTTCGCGATTCTCGAGTAGTTTCTCGAGTAGTTTTAAGACGGAGGAACCCAAAAGCCAAATAATTTCAGGTCCGTAGAATTCAACTTACAGAATCACATGTCATTTTGGGCCCTTCGTCTTAAGTTTTTTATTGTGCCCTATATAGTTAAGCCATTCTGCTTGTATATTGTTTTATCAAACCAATCCAAGCTGGACTGATGAGAAGAGTCGCAAAAATTGTTGCTATGGTTGTTTGGTAAGCAAATTCGTTAATAATATTTGTCTGTAACCCAATTGCTGCCAAGACAAAACTGAATTCTCCAATTTGAGAAAGAAGTGCTCCAGCATACAGAGAATCCTTCACAGTTACTCTCAGTGATTTTAAAATGCCCGCATTAATAAATGTATTGGTTAGTAAACTAGCTAGCATGAGGGTGAGCACAATAAACCAGTTGTTAGCTAAAAATTGGAGGTCAACCGTCATCCCTATGGAAACAAAAAAAAGAGCAACGAATATGCCTCGAAATGATTCTAAGCTCTGCTGTATCGAATGTGTCTCCTTTGCTACTGAGACAATAATGCCTGCCAAAAAAGCACCTAAGGCGGCTGAAAGTCCAAACAGTCCAGTAATGAAAGCCATTCCTAATCCTAAGAATAGGGCTATTAATGTTTGAATCTCTTGATATCGCTTTATATATTTAGAAAATGGAAGGGGAATATTTTTTTTCACAAGAAGCCATATAAGTAGAGCCAAAATGAGTAGCGCCCCCATAATTTGTAGAGTAATATTGGTAACATTAAGCTGCCCCCCCCCCATTAAATTAATTGCAATGAGCATGGGAATAAGCAGAAAATCTTGCACTAAAAGAATGCCTATTACATTTTGTCCTACAAAAGAGTTGGTCTCATTTCGATCCTTCAGCATTGTAATGATGACAGCCGTACTGCTAAGGCTAATCACAAAGCCAAGAAAAATAATTTGTGACATCGGCCAAGATAACCAAAAGCCCAGAGCCCATACACAGACGATGCTAATAACTACTTGAAGGACTGTGCCTGCAATCATGATGCGCCAATTTTTGACCAAGCTGGGTAGAGAAATCTCAGCTCCTACAAAAAAGAGTAAAAATAATACACCGAAGGCACCAATACGATTAAGTAGCTCTGTATCTGTAACAAATTCGAGAACATAAGGGCCGAGCACAACTCCTGCAACCATATAGGCAACTACAAACGGTTGATTGAGTCTCTTCATTAGAAGCGCAATCACAATAACGACTAATACCGATGCGGCAAGGAGTGGAATACTAGGGTCCATGTCCATAAATTATTCCTCTTTTATCTACTAATGGTCTTATTTGGATAAGCCGGCCGTCAACGCCCAGCGCAATGCATCCTTGGTCTTCATATCGACGGGTTGTATCTTCGATTTTGGCACGTAAACGGTAAAGCCCCCCACTTGATAACTCCATGGCAGAAACACAGCCACCGTATCATCATGGTTTATCCCGTGCGGTGCGTCGCTTAAATCATGTCGGGTGACAACACCTAAGAAGCGGGTAGAGGCATCACCAATGGTTACCATAACGACAATCATATTATCGGATTGTTGTTTACCGCTTACGTATTGCACGACTTGTTTGAGGGCCCCATAGATCTCATTGACCAGTGGAATTTTCTCTACAAGGTACTCCGACCATCCCCAAAGTTTTCGCACGAACCATGCTTTCAGTAGCAAACCAACAAGAAAGATCAGACCCAGGCCGAGAATGACACCCATACCGGGATGATACCAGCCGGTGGGGAGGAGCCAGCGCAGCGCAGCCTGGAATATGGATTCAAGCCCTCGCATCAACCATACGAAAAGATAAATGGTAATAGCCAGTGGCAGGACCGCCAACAGGCCTTTCAGGAATATTGAATAAATCGATTTCATGAAGCATTCTCCAAAATAAATATTTCAATGAGCCTTTCGCTTGATTTCTGGTATTTGCATTTACTATACGATTTTGGCAAGATTTTATAGAAACTATGTCTCTCACAACCCCGCACAAAACTCTCAGTAAAGCACTGCATCTCCATCATCTGAGAAACCCGTATAGTCCCTTCAACATTCAAAAACGGATCCGCCTTGGCAATCTCAACAGCCGCCTCAATGCTGTCCGCTTTAACAACGGCAAACCCTTTCATCGCATTAGGATCATTCTCGTCTTGAACATCACTTGAAGTCACAATTTTTGTGCTCATCAAAGGGGTTCCTGGATTGACGACCTGGTCGCCAAGACCTTCTGCCCAAGCTTTCCATTGACCCATCTGGGCCATGCCCTCTTCTTTTGAACTCGGCTGCCTTCCGCCGTAATAGGCGATCATAAAATTGGCCATACTGTTTCTCCTTGTGATGAGGATTATGCAGACGGGGGACAAAAAACACAGCAACTTTCTGTAAAATGGGTCGATAAGTGTATAATGCTTGTACTTCGAGCAGGCCGCCTGTATGGACGGGCCGGTATTAACGTTAGAATCATTTCCCAAGCGCTTTTTTAGAGTGTCCCTTCTGTAGTTTTCGGTCCACCCCAAAAATAAACTCTTGTGAAAACAAAGGGACACACATGACAAAACTCTCATTTGCCGAGCTCAAGCTCGCTAAGCCCATCGCGCGGGCTTTAGCCGCGAACAATTATGAACACCCCACGCCGATTCAGGCCAAGGCGATTCCGCCCTTACTCAAGGGCGGCGATCTGATTGGCTGTGCTCAAACCGGGACGGGAAAAACCGCGGCCTTTGCACTCCCGATTTTACAGAAACTGTTGCTGAAACCATCCAAGGTTCCCGCCCGGAAGGCGCGGGTTCTGGTGTTGACACCGACGCGGGAATTGGCCGCCCAGGTGGGGGCCAGTTTTGAGCGTTACGGGCGCTATCTTCAATTGAAACAGGCCCTCGTCTTTGGCGGCGTGGGTCAGACGCCACAGGTTCGGACGCTGAAGCGGGGTGTGGACATCCTGGTGGCGACGCCGGGCCGTCTCCTGGATTTGATGAATCAGGGACATCTTTCATTGAGCCATGTGGATACCTTTGTCTTGGATGAAGCCGACCGCATGCTCGACATGGGCTTTCTCCCAGATATCAAGAAGATCATTGCCAGTTTGCCGCGCCAGCGCCAGACCTTGCTCTTTTCCGCCACGATGGCGCCGGAGATTCTTAAACTGGCCCACGGCATCCTGATCGATCCCATAAAGGTGGAGGTCTCACCGCCCGCGTCGACGCCCCATCGCATTGATGAACGGGTCTTGTTCGTGGATGATGGGAATAAACGGGCCTTACTCACGGAGATTCTTAAGTCGCCAGAGGTGGAGCGTACTTTGGTGTTTACTCGGACCAAGCACGGTGCCAATCGTTTGGTCACGCAATTGGAGAAAAAAGCGGTGAAGGCCCGCGCCATTCACGGCAATAAATCGCAGAGCGCGCGGATGGCGGCCTTAAAGGATTTCCGTCAAGGCCGTTGCCAAGTCCTGGTCGCCACGGATATTGCGGCCCGGGGCATCGACGTCGCCGGAATCAGCCATGTGATCAATTATGACCTACCCAATGACCCGGAAAGCTATGTCCATCGCATCGGCCGTACGGCCCGCTCGGGTGCCGCCGGGATCGCGCTCTCTTTTTGTGGGGCCGGTGAGCGGCTCTATTTACGGGACATTGAGCGACTCCTGGAGCGTTCCGTGCCGATCGACAAAGATCATCCCTATTACTCGGTAAGCGCTGCCGCTGTGGGGCACTCGCGTCGTTCCACAAGCCGGGTTGGCAAGTCAGGAAATGGCCCGGCCCGACAGCGGAGACGTCGCTACAACAAGAATTCAGCGCGGGCACGGACTCCATAAGTTTTATTGCTTAACGCATGACAGCTCTGGTCAGGAGTCAACCCCATGGTATTGCTCGTCAATAGGCTATATCCGCGATCATATTGAGTCCGTCCCTTTAAGTTCATAAATCGCTTTATATCTATAACTGATTATTAATGTTATCCTGAACTGAAGGGAAATATGAAATGACAAAATACTTTTTGACATTGTGCCCCTCTGGTCTGCTTGGCCTGGCTATCGGAGTCGAAGCCTCAAATGCATGGCGCTATCGTGAGTGGGCAGATCGGTTCCGTCCTTTTAATGTAGGGGTGAGTGCACTTTTTGATGAGATGGCGGACGATGACGACAAACATGGTGATGATTTGCGCACGTTACATGGTGGGCAGTTCGGCAGCCTGATTGGGCTGGCAGATTCCGGGGAGATTGACACACATACTGAGGACGCAAAAGATGTGGAGGACCATTTCTTTGTAATCGATAATGCGATGGCCCACAGCATCCTGATGGCTGCGTTCCACACATTGTCCAAGGCGCGTCATCTCTATCAAACGCTCCGGATAAGGACCAAGAGTACGGTGCTACGTAAGGTGTACGAACCGCGGACTTTATCTGATGGAGGACACGTCCGAAGATTAAAGATGTTCCTGCAACAATTTCAACCGCTTCAACAACAAAACGCATGAGCTGCGTCATCAGCTCACGGAACTCTGTAACCGTGGCAAGTGCCGGCTGATTTTTCAGGCAGCAGGTGTACCGGACGGGCGCGAAAAGCCACTCACAAGAGTACTGGGCACGGAGAGTTTGGCGAAGCGCTTCACTGTGCCTTGCAGTGTTTGCCCCCAATGGCCTCGTTGATAACGAACACCGTAACGTTCGCAAATCGCCTGAACCTTGGGCTGAATTTCACGCAGTCGATTTGGCGGCAGTTTCGGAAACAGGTGGTGTTCAATCTGTGTGTCCAAAGCACCGCACAGGATACTGATGGGGAGAGGCACGTCATAATTATGCGCCGCCTCGACTTGGGCCTTATACCATTCTCCCCGGCCTTGGGTTTTAAAACCCTTGTCATAATAGTTCAGGTCATCTCCGAAATGCCCGCCATAAATGGTCGCTGTTGAATAAATGTTCCGCATCATATCCGCAGTCAGATTGCCCACGAAGACCTTCCACCACATCGGACCTGCCAAGGCCGGCCAGAACACAAAGTTGTAGGCCGAGTAAGGGATCATTTTTCTTGAGGGTTGTTTGGAGGGCGCGAGCCAGCGTTTTGGGTTTTCGGTCTGGCAATATCTTGGCGTAGGAAGCGTTGTCACCGGAATGGAACAAGTCGGTTAGTCCCGTGGCATAGGTAGCAATAATCCAGAGAAAGGCCGGGGCCGTCCAAAACAACTGCGCCACCTGGAGCAAGTGATAGGGAATCCATGAAATATGGGGGGAGGCCCGCAAAATACCGTAACTCAGATCCGGATCCCTTCCCACGATGTTGGTATACTGATGGTGCAGGATGTTGTGCTCTCTTCTCCAACTCGCTTCGTCGACGGGGGTCTTCCATTTAAAGGAAGCCGAATAAAAGAGTTCGGCACCGGCCAATCCGTCCCAGCAGCCATGCAATGCAGAATGACCGATTTCGGCGGTGTGCAGTTGATTATGGATGAAGAGGGCAAAGACACCCGCCGACCACGTGAAAGGGTCCAGACTGACATGGATCAACAAACGGCCTGCGATCTCAGAGAGCCGAGCGACCCGCTCGACTTTCTTAATGTACGTAACATCGCGAGGGCCCAGTTTGGACTGGATGTCCTCGTGAAGGGCATCCAGTTCGGCCGCGAAGGCGCTATATTTTTCCCGGTTCCATGAAGAACGGGCCGTTAGTGTCGACCGATGAGGCCGGGGCTTACTTCGAAACGAGCTCCGGCGCGATGCTGTCTGCCGCGGCATAACAAATTCCTCAACGACGTAATATACTCCTGGGGCAAGTTTCTGTCAGCAAGATATCAAGAGGGTGGGGATGCTCCATCACTTCCTATTTCCAATAGCTTAATCCCCCTTCACCGGAAACTTTACCGGACACTTTAGTAGGGGTATCCGGTCTTAAATCATCACCGGGACACTTATATATTTTTGTGACAATGAGATGCATTCATTCTCTCATCACGTCCGTAATCGCATCGGATAAGAATTTCGCAAACGGCTCAATATCCTGCCCCACGCTTGCAGCCTCCAAGGCTTCCATGTAAGTGTCTCGATCGTCGACCTTGATAACCGTCCAGGGATAGCCGCCTGCTGCCAACATCACATTCATTAAGAAACGTGCCATGCGCCCATTACCGTCCATGTAGGGGTGGATATAAACAAAGACAAAGTGTCCCAGCACCACGCGCACAAATGGGTCTGTCTCTTCACGGAGCAATTCGAAAAATGCTGGCATACTATCCCGCATAGCTTCTTTGTTAGGGGGCACGTGCTTCGACCGACGAATATAGACCTGATCGTTGCGGTAACCAGCGAGCTCAGCGGGCTTTAAAATACCTGCGGTGACACTTGGTCCAAACATCTCGCGATACCAAGTCCCGTGATCCTCATCGGCAACTTGACCCGGATTTGCACCTTTCAAGACACGACGGACACTTTCCTTGACGCTTTGAAAAGCCTGCCAGTAGCCACGAGCGGCCAGGGCGTTGCGTTGCTCGCGATCTTCCTCGCTTTTGTCGGGATGCCAGGTGCCGCTGCGAACCTTCTCGATCAACTCGGGACTGACTCGATAACCTTCAATGGAAAGCGAGTGATAGGCATCCGTCACATAGGCCTCTTCGACGCGTTCTATATACGAATCAATATCAGGCGCTGTTTTTGACGAAGAGGGCGCAAATTTGCGGATAGGCTCCCGCATCGCTTGCCACATTAAGCGGATGCGATTGACATAGGGTGATCTTTCTCGAAGCGGTTCGAACCGCGTTTTCTCTCCGAAAGGATCTGTTTCTCGCATATCATAATCGGCGGCACGCATGGTATTAATGATGTCATCGGCAATGCGCCCGCGTCCGACATTGCGGAAGGCTCCCGCCAGGCGGCTTGCAATTCTACTGTGACCGCCTTCCAAGAGACGATCCAAGACCTGAGAGGCATCCTGAATCATCGCGAGCGCGGCGCGTGCGTCGGTCGGATACTGTGTGAAGAAGCGATGGGAACACGCAACGAGGGCCGCCGCTAAGGTGTAAAGACGCAGGTCCATTTTTCCTTCAATGTCCTGAGCCTCGGGCAGTGCGGAACGGGTGTCGAGTAGCGACGTGTGATGCGGCAGCTGGGTCACTTTGTTGCGGCCCTTCGTGGAACGGACAATCAGCTGGCGTGGAACCGTGAAGTTGCCGACATGAAGCAAGAGGGACTGGTCAGGGGATAGACACCAGTCCGTGTCGAAACGATCTTTCAGGTAGGTGGTGCAAAATTTCCAGAAGGAGGCAAACCAGGCGGTGCTCTCGCCGGGCGCCTCGTCCGGGCGTGTCGGAATGTACCAGCCCTTGATGACCCGCTGCAGGTAGCCATTCTTAAACAGGCGCTCCTGGTGCGTGCGGCTCAATTCACTGCTGCGAATGACGATATGACCCTGATCTTGCAGTGCCTTCAGTTCGTCCAGGGATTCAGCCAGTTTTTCTGCCGGCGTTGCCATCTAGGGGCCTCTCCAATTCCGTTCTATTTATAGCTTATTTGGCTGTGTGAATAATAGCTTATTCTGTTGTGCTATTTATAGCTTATTTTGCTGTACTGAAAAGCGCTTATTATGTCGAGCAAAATGGCGCTTTTCACGGATATGCTTGATATTATAGTATTTTCAATAAGTTATATGGAAATCTTAGTGCTGGTTTGTAACAAAAATAGATTAGTTTTTGTTACAAAAAATAAAGCCTTTACTTCGGTGCTGGGCTGAAATCACACCCCCGAAGTGGTCACCATTTGGTCACCATCGCGTGCAAGTGACTACGAACAACACCGAACTATCCACAAGACTGAAAGTGCCTTAACTCCGCCAGCGATAATTCTTTTTCGGCTTAGCGCCTGATTTTTGGGCAGCAGACGGCGACTCGCGTAAGTCCTTGATTTTAGGTTCCCGCTTTGTTCGAATCCCACCCCCGGAGCATAAAAATCCGTTGGACCCTTCTGGGTCCGGCGGATTTTTTTTGTTTCGTGGTGGGTGAGACCCCCAACTGTGTTGGAAGGTTCGACGAGCGCTTCGCCGAAGGCGAAGACTTACGAAGTGCAATCGTCATAAAGACGATTGCCTCCCTCCGAAGCGGGGAGTCCGCCAGCGGCGGACGAGCAAATCCCACCCCCGGAGCCATGCACCGTACGGTGCATGGCGGAGCCCCATGCACCGCATGGTGCATGGGAGCCCTCTGCACCGCATGGTGCAGGGGAGCCCTTGAAATAAAGAGGTATCCGCCCACCGTACGCAACTTAATTAGCCGCTTCTGTCGATAAGCCGACGGAAGCGGCTTTTTATGTATTACACTTACGTCCTCAGAAGTCAGAAAGATGGTAATTTCTATATCGGTTATACGGGCAACGTGGCAAAAGCAGTTCCTTGTACCTGGATAGAAAATATTATATCACCGCGCGGTGATGACTATTTCGCCGTCTTCTGCCGCGAATTTCTTGAGCGTCAGGTTTATCAGGGTTTGATAGGGCACGCCCGTCTTGTCGGCGAGCTTTTGATAATAGGTGAGAACGTCCTCGTCCAGACGGATAGTTTTTTGGACTTTGTTGGGTCGATAGAACTTGCCCCGCACACCTTTTGAAAAATCATATTCCTTCTTCATATTGTTGTACCTCCCTGCGTGTCGCCTTTCGTGCCGAGATTATCCGAATAATCTCTTGCTGACTTACTTCGATTCGATACGTATGCACGACTACAAGAGTCGCCGTATTGGCGCAGCGTCCGATTGTTACCCATCGTTCCTCTGATCGCGTCTTGGCATCCAGAATGGACAAATGAAACGGATCATCAAAGACCGACTGTGCCAGCTCAAATGAGATCCGGTGTTTGCGAAGATTGGCCTCCGCTTTCTTTGGATCCCACTGAAACAACATTGTAACTACAATATAGGGTATGTCTTGCTTTGGCAAGTCCCAGCGACAAGGTTTCTGGCCCCTCGTTTCTCCCCCTTTTTAACCTTCCGCTCCCAAAATGAAACAGGTCATTCTCGGTCGAATTTGATAACATATTGATATAATAAAGAAAATTGCCTAGCTCATTCCTGGTAAGAACATATCTGATTCGGCCCCAGTCGTCTCAAAATGAAACCCTTCCAGGCCGCGATCGCCGCCTAACTTACAAGAATCATTAAAGATTTATTTCGGCACGAAACTTGCTGTTTCCTGAGGCATGGCAGGATTCCCCTCAAGAAGAGTATGTATAAATATATGGAAATAAAACCATATCTATGCGAGACTGATCATGAAGACACATTATTTCGAATGGGATGAAGAGAAAGACAGTGCGAACCAAGCCAAGCATGGTGTGTCCTTTGAGGCGGCCAAACAGGCCTTTTTGGATCCAAGGCGTGTGATAGCTGAAGATAGTCGGCACATGGTGCATGAAAAACGCTATTTCTGTTTTGGAGAAGTGGAAGGGGGCATTCTAACGGTGCGTTTTACATGTCGCCATAACAGGATTCGTATTTATGGGGCGGGTTATTGGCGGAAAGGAAAGACGATTTATGAAAAAGAAAATAAAATACACCGATGAACCCATAGGGGAGCCTCGGGTGATTCGTGACTTTCTGCCTTCGCCTGCCGAGCTGGCGCTCGAAGAGGAGTCGGTGAAGGTGACCATGCACTTGAGTCAGTCCTGCGTCGACTTTTTCAAAAAACAAGCCAAGAAGCATCATACCCAGTACCAAAAGATGATCCGTAAAGTGCTCGATCTGTATGTGGAGCATTATCGGTAGAGAGGACAAAAGGTTCGAGTCGTGTTCAGTGGTGGGCGAGAGCCCCAGTTCTACTGGTGGTTCGACGAGCGTTTGCCACTTGCCTGCCGGTAGGCAAGTGAAGATTTATCGTGCACGACTGCCTTAACGCCGCAGCGAACAGCCACCGCCGGGCACAACCGTAAAGCTGACGCTCGCGCTATTGTCACTGATGTCGCTTTCCTCGACCTGCGAAGTAATCGTGACGGCATTGGTGAAATCACCTTCCGTATCGCTGCTGCCGCTATACATGAGGGTCGTGCTGTCACCGGCCGCGACGCCAACTGAACAGATCAACGCACCGTTCAGGGTGCAGGAACCGTCGTCAATACTGATCGAGCTTTCGGCTACCGTCAGGCCGGACGGAATCATGTCGGTGAGGGTTGCACCGGCCCGGTCGGGGCCGTCGTTGCTGATTTCAATGGTGAAGTCGATTGTATCACCCACGCTGACTTCTGAGGTGCTGCTGACCTTGGAGATTTGTAGCTCGGCACTGTTGCCGAGTAGCCTAAAGGCGGCCATGTCGAAGCTCGTCGTGCCCGTCGCCAGGATCTGACCGTTACCGAGCACAAGAATACTGCGCACGTCGTCTTGAGTCCCCTCGTTAAAGTTTAAGCTACCGCCGCTCGCAAAATTTGCGTCTAAGGCGCCACCGGGATCGAGGCGTGCGACAATAAAATCTGACTCGATCGAGAATGGTGGATTAACCGATCCTCCCACCACGACGGAGGCATCCCGTTGAATAGCGATGGCGCTGGGACTGAAACTATCCGGGCTTAGGTCGATAGTGGCGATGCCCGAGTCGCCAAAACTCTCGATAACACCACCGTTGGCATTGAGTCGCAGCACCAGAAGCGCGATGGGCGTATTAATACCATCGTCGTCGCTGAGGCCCGCAACGACGCCAATGCTATCATCAGAATGTACGGTCACGGCCCCCGGAAAGGCTGCCAAGCCTCCGGTAAATTCCGGCGCGAACAGCCCATCACTACCAAAACTTGTATCGGTGCTGCCTTCCGGGCTAAGCTGGGCTACAAAGAGTCCGGTGTCGGAGCTAAAGCCGGTAATAATGATGGCTCCACTGCTTTGTAAAGAAATTCCGCGGGTTACGGTTGCAGTGTCGTTGATTTTCAGAATAACGCTACCGTTGGTCCCGAATTCACTGTCACTGCTGCCATCATTTTGTAGGCGTGTTACATAGGCGGAGTCTCCATCGTCATCTCCGGTGATAAGGATCTTCCCATCGCTTTGTAGGGCGGCTCCCGTTACAAAAGAATTAGCGATCGGCGGAGTCATGGTCTGCACGCCGTTTGTTCCAAAGCTATCATCTAAAGTGCCATCAGCGTTATATCGCACAAGTGATAGGTCATTGCCGCCAATCAGTAGAATCTTATCATCGGGCAAGATGAGAATGGCGTTCGGAATATCATCGCCGCCAGTTGCGTCAGTAGTGCTGATACCGTTCGTGCCAAAGTTTGTATCCAGTTGGCCGTCGGTATCGAGACGATAGGCCGCATAGTCGCGGTTGCCGATCGTTCCGGCGGTACTAATGACGATGAGCTTGCCATCACTTTGCAAAGCACCGGCGCCGATAAAATTTTGATTCCCATCGATATCCTGGATGGCTATGCCGCCCGTCCCGAAATTGCCGTCAAAATCGCCGGGCGCCGCCCAGCTGGTTTTACTACCGCTGACGCACAGGATTGAGAGTAGAAGTAGTGAATAAAACAGTATTTTCATGGTTCGTCTCCTTCAGTGAGAATTTTACATCGGATCGCATACAAACTAACATGTTTTGGCTTGAATAAAAATGCATCGTTTTTAAAGTACTATCAAGACCGGGAGTGCCAAATATGCCGAAAAATACGACAACCTATTGGAATCCGTTGCTAGCGGAAAATGAGGGTCAGAGGAAAACGATCGAGGGCGGCTTCATTCGCAAAAAAAACGCTCAAGAGTCATTTTTGAAATTCAGCTGAACACAAGGTCTCCGTCGCATTGCCGTAATTTCCTGAGGAAGGGTTTATGGGATTGTGCCGGGGACCGGAGTCAGGATTTTACTAATCGACTCGTGCTTCAGTCCCAATTGATCGTGATAGATCGCCTTATAGAGCATTACTTTTTTGACGTAGCTGCGTGTTTCATTAAAGGGGATGTTTTCAATCCAAATATCGGCATCAAGCGGTTCATTTCCTTGCCATTGACGTGGTCGTCTAGGCCCGGCGTTATAGGCGGCCGTCGCCATCGCATAGTTGCCACCGAATTTATCGAGCATTTGGCGTAGATAGAAGGTGCCCATCTCAATATTTATATTGGAGTCGAATAGATCATTGGAACGATATTTCCCATTTTTTTGTTTGCGGGCAATGACGCGGCCCGTGCCCGGCATGATTTGCATCAAGCCAATGGCGCCGGCAGGGGAGCGCACCTTTTCCATGAAGGCACTTTCCTGGCGCATGATGCCATAGACATAGGCAGGAGGAAGCCGCTTAGCCTTGGCTTCTCTTTTGACAACTTGTTTGTAAATGACCGGAAAGCGAAGCGCAACATCGTCGTAGTGTTTTGCCCGCGCGGCAGTAAAAATCGCGCGGTCCGTGAATTTCCATTTTTGGGCGAGTTTAGCCGCTGCAAGTAACTCTTTGTCATTAAGGTTGCGAATGGCCCATTGCCATTGCCGTCGCATCAAGTCGGGTTCGTCAATCTCGGCGAGCTCCTTGGCAATCTTGAAAGGCCGCGATTGAGCCAGTGCTTTGGTCGAGGCCTTAATGGGCTTATCATTTAACTGATACTTGTTTTCGAGTTTGTCGGCGGCTAGAAAACTATAATACTCACGTTGATCGGCAATTTGTTTGTAGATTTTCTTGGCCTGGTTCTTTTTTTTCAGCTTTTCTAAGGCGCGCGCCTGCCAGTAACGCCAGTCTGGTGAGGCTTTTTCTTCTGCCGTCAGTTTATCGTAGAAGTAGAGAACGTCTTTCCATTTGCCCTCCCGCAATGCGGTGCGGATGGCCCACTGCCGGATCTTTTCTTTATCGGCTGGGGCCTTGCGAAGCCATTGAGTCGCGTTGGGTTGATGGTTGATCGCGGCGCGGTACCCAATAACTTCATTGATAGCGGCTTGGTAGGATCTAAGGAATTTATGTTGTTTGAGGAGCTGCTTGCTAAGCCGGTCGGCTTCGCTCGGATCCTCACGGGCCAGCTCTTCAATGCCCGAAACGACGAGACGTGCTCCCAGCTCGCTATCGATCGAAAACTGGGGGTTACTTAGTTTTGCTAAGGGATTCTTATGGACGCTGACCCAATGATCCATCCAGTACTGTTCATCAGCCGGTAAATAAGTCTTGGCCAGCGAGTGCGCCTTTTTCTCCTTGTCTTTGCGCAGCATCATCACAATTCGTTGCCAAAAGAGTTCATCGGTCAGCTTGCCGGCGCGTTGCCACCTTTTAAAGACGCCGATGCAGCTACTCGGACGTATTATGCGGGTCAACCAGAGTTTTTGAATCCGCGCATCCATCTCTGTTGAAATACCCTCGGCTCGGATGCGTCTATACAGGTGGTGGCATTCCAGTTCCGTGCTGCTGACGGCATCATCGTAATGCGCGTCAAAGCGTTGCCAATCCTTTTGCTTGGCGAGCCGTCGCAGCCAAAGTTTCTTCATGGCGCCGCTGACATAGACATCACTATTCTTGACGATAAAATCCTCGATTATCTGCTCATCCAAGCTGTCGAGCTGAGCTTTGAGATACTCAAACTCGACAACCGGCTTGAGCAGATAATCTTTCATGGCATCAAGGTGAACTTGGTATTCCTCATGGTTTTTCTCTGCGAGTGCTTGCAGGGCAGCGCGGTAATGACTCAATGAGCTCGCATGTGTGGATGGGGCGAGTAACAGGCAGCAAAAGACGATGAATTGGCTCAAAAGTACTTTCATAGGGCTAATTAGACGGCGCATCTTAGCAGCAGGTTTCCGAGGACACCAATAATTTTTCATCTTTAGGGGTTTGCAGGAAGATTTGAGTCTCACCCCAAGGATAATGTGCGGGAAATTGTCTGATGAGCTTGAAATAAGGTTCCCGCGAAAATTCATTTAGTTCATAGCTGACGGTGATGATCTTGGTTCCGGGTCGGGTTTTTCGTAGCTTCGCAATCAACGGAGCCAAAAATTCCTCATCAAAACAGGTGCCGTAGAGATAAATCGCCGTTGCTTCAGTATAGTCGATATCTCTCAGGTCCGCTTGCCGAAATTCGATATGGTCTAATTGAAAGCGCTGGATGAGATCTTGCGCCCGTTCAACAAATAAAGGTATCTGTTCGATACCGATGATGCGGCACCCGATGAAGTTATGCAGCCATAGTGAGGTGCGGCCGGGGCCACAGCCCAAATCGAAGAGGAGGTCGTCCGACGATAGTTCGGCATTCCGCGCGATCTGCTCAAGCGTCGTGAGAGGCGTTTCACCGTAAGTATAGATGTCGGCAGCGCCGCGTTGCTTTAAAAAATGTTTGCTGATTCGGTAGGGACTTCTAAGAAAATAGGGGGCTGAGAGGGCCATGTCCAAACGTCGAAATTTTTTATTTGGATAGTAACGCCGGACGACACGGACAAATTCGACAAGAGCTCGCCATTGCGAGCGAATTCCTATGCCCAATAGACAAACTAATTCCCTTGCTGAGCTTAGGATTTGTTCAGTGGATCTCAACGGTTTCCTGGATCGACTCGGGATTTTCAATGGGGTGTCCCGCGACCACGGTATGCAGGCGCGCAAATTTTTCTTTGAGGTTCCAGCGGTCACTGCCATCAACGTTGATAAGTAGGCTTTTGATTTCCGTCGCCAAGTGAATATCCGGGACTAGTTGCGGGAGCTTTTGAATGAAGGGTTCGACGTTGTGCATGCGTGCCGCCAAGATGAGGCGGTTCGATTGATCCTGGTTCAGCCGAATACATCTGCCTGCCTGGTCTGAGATCTCTAGTTCGCCGGAGTTGTAGTTAGTAATCTTGAGCATGGCCCAAATTTCTTATATTTATTCATCTTCATCGTCAATCGATTCCAGATGCGGACAGAAGGAGCCTGTCACGCTCATCGGCGTGAATGCTGAAAAGTTATCCCGATAAATAGCTTGCGTCTCTATAGACCGTGCTTTATAGCATAAGTCCTTAAGATTTAAGGACTTACTATGTCAGCTGAAATTTTAGCATATCGTGAAGAACAGGAAGGACTTTCACCGGGGGAGGAAAAGTCCTTTTTTAAACATCATCTGTTGCCACAGATTATGTTCTTTACGATTGGCTTTCCTAAGGGATCGTTTATCTCAATCGATGTGACGGATCAGTGTAATCTCCGCTGTCAGCATTGTTACTTTTTCGAGCAAGAACAAGAAGGCATACTCGATGCCGATGCATGGGAGCAACGCATCCTTGAGATGAAAAAATCTCATAAAGTCATGTATAGCTGTACATGGGTGGGGGGAGAACCGTTATTGAGGCGCGGTATTATTGAGCAATGCAAATCGCATTTTTTGCATAACTTAATCGTTACGAACGGAACGATGCCGCTGCCGGAATGGCAGGATGTGATGTATCATGTTTCCGTTGATGGGAATGAAGCCGCCCATGACAACATGCGACGCCAAAAGGGTCTCTATCAACTGATGAAGAAAAACGTGAGCCGTAAAAACCTTCACGTGACGGCTGCAATGTGTGTCACCTCACTCAACGTCGATACTATCGAGGAAGTACTCGAGGACTGGTATACAACGACTTATCTCAAAGGAATCATGTTTGATTTCTATACGCCGATTGAAGGCCTGGACGATGATCTTTGGATCGGGTGGGAAAAGCGGGATGCTGTCCTCGATCGCTTAGCCGAGCTAAAACGAGAAAAATATGCTGATTTTATCTCGATGCCGGATCGCGCGATCGAATTAATGAAATCGCCCAATTCGAAACAAGTGACGGACAACTGCATTTTTGAGAAGAAGGGCTATTCCTTGACGACGACGGGGGCGGTTAAAGAAAAATGCATGCTCGGACCTAAGGCTGACTGCGATCGCTGCGGTTGCGTTGTGCCATTCTATCTTCATTCGCGAATCGAGAAGAAAGAAATCATCAAGTCAACTTATCAGCACGTCCGTAACCGCTTTCGCAATCGCTTTCTAGCGACCACTCGGGCTGAGCCAGTCAGTGAATAAAATCAACGCTTAGGCCTTGAGAACATTGGCGGCTTGAGGTCCGCGATTTCCATCAACGATGGAAAAGGAAACTTCTTGCCCTTCTCGAAGTGTCTTGTAACCGTCACCACCGATTGCCGAGTAGTGCACGAATACATCCGGGCCATCGTCTCTTTCAATAAAGCCATAACCTTTAGCATCATTGAACCATTTAACACGGCCCACTGAATCTCCTGCGGGAGTTTCTGACAATTCGTTCGGGGTTGATTCCGGTGCTGCTTCCTGAGTTTCAGCAGCGCCTTCTGAAGCCAATTCTGCTTCGACGGGATTTCCAGCTTCTTGTTCAGTTTCCGGGACTTCGATATCAGACATGATTCCTCCTAAAAAAGCGCGGATATTTCAAATTCGGGCCGACGTTAATCGAGGGACTGGCTGCTTGTCAAGCTGGTGATGAGGCGGCTTGGTGCCGGCTATCGGGGGCTAGCGCTTAGCGCTCTTTTTTGCCGACAAAGTAGATGACTTCGTCAGAGCGCAAAAAACCCATTTCCTGGCGGACGATGGATTCAAGATATTCTTTGTCTTGGAGCTTCTCGATTTCATGCGTAAGTTCCGCGTTATTGCGCTGTAGATCCTGCAGCATCTCTTCGAGACGCGACTCGGTTTTTTGCATATTATGCAGCTTGAGGAGTCCTTGATTGCCGAAGACGGCAAAGAGGGCGAAGGCGCATGCTGCAAGACTGCCCCACTTAAGAATCAGTGAGGGTCCTAAGGTTTTTTTTACGCCCCTTTTTCGCATGATTACGTAGTATCTACCACGAATTGTTGATCGTTGCAATTGTAAGTATATGGCTGCAAAAGAGTTTTTATGAGGTCGACCGGCCCAGGTGTTGATAAGCGCTGGGCGATGCGATGCGACCTCGTTGTGTCCGGTCCAACAGGCCGGATTGGATCAGATAAGGTTCGTAAATGTCCTCAATCGTACTTTTTTCCTCACTGATCGCTGCGGCCAAGGTATCGACGCCCACGGGACCACCGTTAAACTTATCGATGATGGTCAACAGGATGAGGCGGTCCATGGCATCCAGCCCTTTATCGTCGACTTCCAGGAGTTCCAGGGCTTGGCAAGCCTCTTCCATGTGAATGACGCCGGAACCCCGCACTTCGGCATAGTCGCGAACGCGTCTCAGCAGGCGATTGACGATCCGCGGCGTGCCGCGCGAGCGCTTGGCGAGCTCGAGAGCCCCCTCATCATCAATCTCAATCTCCAATATTTTCGCTGAGCGGCGTGCAATTTGCTGTAATTCGGCGGCTTCGTAGAAATTGAGGCGGAAACTCATGCCGAAACGGTCTCGGAGGGGTGACGTCAGGAGGCCGGCCCGAGTGGTTGCCCCGACCAGGGTAAATGGGGGCAAATCCAGCTGCAGGGAGCGTGCCGAGGGCCCCTCACCAATTATAATATCCAGCTTGCAGTCTTCCATCGCCGGGTAAAGGGTTTCTTCAACAATATGAGATAAGCGATGAATTTCATCGATGAAAAGTACGTCGTTAGCTTCGAGGTTCGTCAGGAGGGCGGCCAGATCTCCGGCACGTTCCAGGGCGGGCCCCGACGTCGTACGAATATTAACGCCCATCTCGGTGGCAATAATGTGGGCCAGGGAGGTCTTCCCCAGGCCGGGGGGGCCGTAGAAGAGGACATGATCGAGGCCTTCGTTACGCTGGCGGGCCGCGGTCACGAAAATGTTTAGTTTCTCTTTGATACTGCTCTGGCCAATATACTCACCCAGATCGTGGGGCCGAAGGTTCTGGTCCCATTGACGCTCATTTTCGTTAGTACTCGGGAGAGCCGAAAGGTCTTCCATTAGTGGTTCACTCCACTTCGGGTGGCATTACCCCCCAATTGTTGCAGGGTGAGCCGGATCGCTTCTTGTAGCGGCGTGTCCGCTGCAAAGTTTAATTCTTGGAGGGCCTTCTCGGCCAGATTGCGTTTGTAACCGAGATTGAGCAGGACCGAGAGCAGATCTTCATGCAGCGGGGCCTGCCGGCTCGGCCCGGCGCCTCCGTTGCCGTCACCCCCTTGGAGATCCACCAGCTTGTCTTTGAGGTCGAGTATCAATCTTTCTCCGGTTTTTTTGCCGACGCCCGGGATTGACGTTATGCGGATCAGATCTTCACGGCGCAAGGCATCAATGAGCTGCTCCGCCGAAATGCCAGAGAGTATATTGAGTGCCAATCGCGGTCCGACTCCATTGACCCGAATGAGCCGCTTAAATAATTGCTTTTCCCGCACGTTCCAAAATCCGAACAGGACGAGTTCGTCTTCTCTCACATGGGTGTGGATGTGGAGCGATACCGTTTTTCCCGGCTCGGGTAGACGCTGATAGGTTGCTAAGCTTAATAATACCTCGTAACCAATCCCTTTGACGTCAATAATCAGTGATTGAGGGGTACTTTCGGTGAGAGTGCCTGTTAATTGTGCAATCATGAACGCCCTCCGAGATTTGCAGCCAGCGTGCGCCGTTGGTTCAGCCCATAACTCTGTGCATGGCAGATTGCAACGGCTAAAGCATCGGCGGCATCCGCTTGCGGGGGCTCGCGCAGGCCCAGAATCATGCAGATCATTTTTTGAACCTGTTCTTTCTGGGCGCGCCCACTCCCGGTGACGGCCTGCTTGATTTCATTGGGGCTATATTCGGCAAGGGGGAGGGCGGAACGTCCCGCCGTTATCATGATAGCACCGCGACATTGGCCTAGCTTGAGAGCGGACGCCGCATTCTTGGCAAAAAAAGCCTTTTCCAGGGAGAGCGCGTCCGGTTGAAATTTTGCAAGCAGCTCATCGATGCGCCTTGAGATAAACGTGAGGCGCGTTACCATTTCATCGCTGGCGCGAGGGACAATGCATCCATTATCCAAATGGCGAAACTGATTTCTCTCCGCTTGGATGACGCCGTAACCCGTGATACGTGTCCCCGGATCTATGCCGAGTATTATCATAATTAAGCGACCGACTGACTAGTCAAACGATTTGACTAATACGCTGCATCTCATCATCGGAGATGTCCATGTTGGAATAAACATGTTGTGTATCGTCTTGATCTTCAAGGACATCAAGTAACTTGATCATTTGTTCGGCGTCTTTGCCTGCCAATTTAACGGAATTTTTGGGTATCGCCGAGATTTCAGCTTCCATGATCTCGATATTGGCGGCTTTGGTTTTATCGCGGACTTCTTCAAAGCCGGCAGGTTCCGTAATGATCTCCCAGTAATCACCTTCGTCGCGCAGGTCCTCGGCACCCGCTTCAAGCGCCGATTCCATGAGCGTATCTTCATCCGGTTGGGCTGTCTTGGAGACGCGAATCAGTCCTTTCTTTTCAAAAATCCATGCGACGCAGCCGGGTTCTCCGAGGCTGCCGCCATTTTTAGACAGACCATGTCGGACTTCGGCCAACGTGCGGTTGCGATTATCGGTTAAAACTTCCATCAGAATCGCGGTGCCGCCCGGCCCATATCCTTCTAAAGAAAATTCCTCGTACTGAGTTGCATCGGCATCGGCTCCGGATCCCTTTTTAATAGCGCGCTCAATGTTATCATTGGGCATGTTGGCGGCCTTGGCGATATCCATGGCCCGGCGTAGTCGTGGGTTTCCGTCGGGGTCGCCTCCACTGCGCGCGGCGACCGTAATTTCCCGGATTAATTTAGAAAAGAGTTTACCACGTTTGGCATCAGCCGCGCCTTTTTTGCGTTTAATTGTCGACCATTTGGAGTGTCCCGACATGGCTATTTCTTAGCACTGGATTTATTTGAATGCAACTGTAGGTCTATTTAACGAGAAATGACTTCTTCGCTTCTCCAATCATGTTGCCGAAGCGGTCACGGATGTGGATCTTGACCTGGTACTGGCCGGTGGCAATTCGCAACGGAAGTAAAAAACTACTGCTCAGTTGCTGGGTACCGGATTCATTGAGTGGGAATCGCTTGTTGATAACATTGAGGAGGTCAATAAGGGTTTCATCGTTGGGATCAGTGACCAGGATATCTTGCTGAAGCCAGGCTTCGTTCTGCTGCGTAATGTATCCCGATACCTCGGCCGTGAGGTAAACGATTTCTCCGGGTGTATATAAAGGTTCGTCGGCTAAGGCGGGGGCTTTGGCCTGGCCAAAGGTGAATGACGCGACTTTGAGGCGCATTCCCAGATAATATTTCATTTGGCTCGGAAGATCGGGAAGTGTCCAGGGCCCAATTTTAAGGACGCGTTCATTTCTAATAAAACTATCCTGGTTATGGAGCCCATAATATCCCAGGCCACTAATCATCGCTATCATCATTATCAAGGCAAGAAAGCGCCGTAACGACCAGCCCATGCGGATGACAGTCGTTCGGGCCGCGATGTCACCCGGTCTTTGCTTGCATGAGGCGAGCATGGCGCATAAATAGCCCAGCGGATTGTGATCGAGGACTCTGAACAGATTGCGGAGCAGGGAGCCTGAAACGCCGACGGGTCGAAAATCTTCGCTCACCACGCGAAGCCCGAAAAAAAGTTTCGCGGGAGTTCCTCCGGCAATGGTTTCACAAAGTATCCAGTAGGCCACAAAGAGTACGGGCCCGGCCAGCAGGAGTTCATTGGTTATGGTCGGACGACTGACGGGTAAAGATAAGAGGAAAAATAAGCTAGTGACGGCAAAAATAGCCATGTCGATGAATACGGCGATGGTCCGACGGGTCACACTTCCCCATTCAACATCTTTGGCCTGAGTAACGGCATGGCCTTTGGTGCGGGTTTGTCTTACCGTCGTGCCACCGAGCCAATCACCGAGGCGTTGCCGTCTTTCACTGCCTTCGGCAACACCGAACCCCGCGATTGGAAACAAGGCTATATCGATGAAACGAACAATATTTCTGAGTACGACGCCCAAGAGCGAAGGAGGGCCCCCTAAGCGATGCGTTACGCTGAGACCGCACATGAATTTTCCAGGCGTGCGTCCGAGTACGCCCTCAAAGAGGAAAAAATAGGCGAAAATAACGGCTGCGATGCTGCCGAGTAAAGGGAGGCTTTTTAATGTCGTCCAATCGCTTATATCGATGGCGGGTAGCCGCAATCTCGTCCCGAATAGCCGATAGCCGACGACGAGCAGATAGCCGATGACGGTCGAGTCGATCAGTAAGGCCGCAAACCGGGCTGAAAACGAGGCATAAGGTTCTTCAACCGGAACTTCCTCAAGCGGTCGGTACTGGGTTTCGGTCCCGCTGTAGTCGCCGGCATAGTCATCCGGCGATTTGGGGGGAATTCGCTCCAATTCAGTCGAATCGAGGTCTGCTGATTCGGCTTGGTTCATGAGTTATTTCCTCTCAGTTCTTCAGGCACGTCAGTGATAATACCATCGACTCCGGCCCGCGTCAGCTCAAGATAAATGGCCGGGTCATTGACCGTCCAGACGTAAATAGCGTAGCCCTCAGCGCGCCAAGCCTCAATTCGATCCCGAGTGGCCAATTTGAATGGCGGATGGATCGAATGAAGATGCAACCATTTCGATGACCATCCGGGCTTGCCAATCCGGTATTGAGTCGGATGGATTAGAAAACCCGTTTTAATGGATGATGTCAATTTTTGCAATCGTAGCAGGGGCAGGTGGTAAAAGGACGAGACGAGGACCTGCTCCATCATGTCGCGCTGCATGAGGGGCTGTAACAGCGCTGAGTCGAGATAATCCGCTTTCCAATTGGATCCCTTGATTTCGATATTCAGCATTAATTTATGGCGGGTGAGATCGAGTAGTTCTGATAAAAAAATGGGGCGACCCGTTAGCGGGAGGCCTCCATTAGGGTTTTCGGTATGAAACTGCATGTCGCCTATTTGAGCCGCGGTTAGACTTGAGACTTTAAGTTTTTTGCCGGTGAGCCTGGCGACGCTTTCATCATGAAAGCAGACGAGCTGCCCGTCTTTGGTGCGCCTCAGGTCAATTTCGACGCCTTCCAGTCCTAAGGTGACCGCCTTTTCAATCGCCTCAAAGGAATTTTCAGGGGCATAGGCTGTGGCCCCTCGATGGGCTATGATGAGAGGGGTTGAGCGTGTCATGAAGGAAGCCACCGATAGACCGAGCCTGGAGAAACACCGAGCATTCGGGCGGCATGGTAGGGTCGTTCATCAGAAAGTCTAAAGGCCAGGGCAAACACTTCTTTTTTGATATCATCAAGCTTCGTTTCATTTTCATAGCTAAATGAAAATCGCTCGTATTCCTGACGTCGACGTTTAAATTTCTCCTTGCGGAGCCGGTTGTAAAGTGTGGCCTGCCCAACGCCTAACGAGTGGGCCGTGGAGACGACATCAAAATCAAAATGCATCAAAGCTTTCGCCATTATG
This sequence comes from bacterium, assembly GCA_965216315.1. Lineage (GTDB taxonomy): Bacteria > UBA10199 > UBA10199 > 2-02-FULL-50-16 > JAJFLM01 > CBDCFN01. The sequence continues at coordinate 1,068,000 of CBDCFN010000016.1, forward strand.
ATGGATTCAATATCTTTCCAATGCATTTGTTGTTGCAGCAGGTCCTCAAAAAATGACGGACTGGGTGATTCCGAAGCGCGTGGGGCTGACATCTCGCTAAACGGGAACTGCGGTTTGAGCGCCTTGCGATCGGCCTCAGGCAGATCGGCTAATTCGATAGTTTTTCCGTCGGAGAGGGCGCAGGCGACGCGAATACGGTTTGAAAGCTCGCGAACATTTCCCGGCCATCGATAGTTGATAAAAACTTTCATTAAATCTTGCGAGATGCGTGGTGCTTTTTTGAGATTTTGTTCTTTCATATAGTTTTTGATGAAGTGCTGTGCCAGCAGGGGAATGTCATCCTTGCGCTCACGTAACGGAGGCAAATCCAATTGGATCTCTGCGAGTCGATAGAAAAGATCTTCCCGGAATTCCCCGCTTGCAATTCGTGATTTTAGATCTTGATGGGTTGCACTGACAACGCGTACATTTATTGGGATTGTTTGGGTGTCGCCCAAGCGGACAATTTCTCTTTCTTGTAAGGTACGCAATAATTTTACTTGCAGACTTGTATCGAGCTCACCAATTTCATCAAGAAAAATAGTTCCACCGTCGGCTTCTTCGAGCAGACCTTTTTTGTCACGATTCGCTCCGGTAAAAGCCCCCGCTTTGTAGCCGAATAATTCTGATTCAATGAGGTTGGCCGGGAGTGCGCCGCAATTGATCGCAATAAACTTTTTTTTGCAACGTGGGCTGTTCTGGTGGAGGGCTCTTGCAATAAGTTCTTTGCCGGTTCCGGACTCACCATGAATCAGCACGGAAAGATCCGTGGCCGTAATACGATCTAAGAGGTGAAAGACTTTTTCCATCGCGGCACTTTGAGCAATGATCTCGGAGTAGGGGTAGCGTGTCTCGAGGCTTTTTTCGCGTATAAGTGCTTCGTATCCTTCGATCTTGTCTTCAGCATCGTGTAATTGGCCGGCTAGGAGGCGATTTTGTTCTTCAATTCGATTAATAAGGCGTGCATTCTCGATCGCCAAGCCCGCTTGATCTGCAAAAGCTTGTACAATGCGCTCCAGCGAATCATCAAAGAGTGAGGTTTGGAAGCGATGTATCAGGTAGAGGACGCCAATAACCTTGCCCTGGGAGCGAATCGGGACGCAGAATATCGATTTAAGCCCCAACAACATCACGGATCGATATTCTTTAAAGTTTTCGTCCTCCATCGCGTTGTCTGAACGAAGGGCACGGCCCTCGCGAAGAGTCTGCTTGGCAACATGCTGACTGATTTGAGAAAGGTCTTCGTCGACATCGATGTTTTGAGATGTTGCGACTGAAAGCTCTCCTTCTGTATTGACGAGCAGAATAAGTCCACTTTCCGCTTTCGATAACTTCAGGGCATATTTGAGAACCAGCGAAAGTAGGGCGGGCAAATTCCGCTCGGTATTGAGGAATTGGTTAATTTCAAGCACTGCTTCCAACCAATGAAGCGGCTCCTTATCTAGATTGATTTGAGAAACTGTGGGAGCATCGATTTTCGCAGACTGATCAACTTTTGGTGCGACGGCTTTAAGCTGCGATGATTTAGATCGTGCCGAGGTCGGGTCGAGCGGAGATCGCTTGCGCAAAAATTCAACCCTCTCTTGTTGTTCCTTCGTTGTCGCGTGATGGAGCAGGTCAGGGTAGAGACTGCTAAAATCCTCATAGTTTTCTTGATCGAGTGCTAACAGACTCAAGGCTTGGTAGATATAAAAAAGAAAGCCTTCTAATGACTTTTCATTTGTAATGAGGTGGCGTACTTCCGTCAGGAGGTCACGAGCCTTATCGTATTCATGTTGCTCCCGGGAGATTTCGCCAAGTTCCAGCATGGCCCGCGCTTTCAGTGAAAGTGCATGCGGCGTACCTTCATTGGCCTGTTTCAGTAGCTTCAATGATAATTCAAGATTTTCCCGTGCGGGAGCAGTGCGACCCAACTCTTTCTCAATGACCCCGATATTTTGCGCAACGGCCGCTGCGGCTAAATAATCTTTGAGGTAACGGGCTAAATCGAGGGCGCGATTATAGTGATCAATCGTATCATTGGGTTTATTAAGTTGATTGAAAGCGTTGCCAAGCCCGTTATAGGCCCGCAGCAATAAATCCCATTTCCGCAGTTGGCGTGCCCCGGCGGCCGACTCTCTATAATGATGGATCGCATCTTTCCGGTTGGCGTTTTGCAGGTAACATTCCCCCAGCAGGTAATGAGTGCGGATTTTGTAGGAAAGATCTCCTAGTCCTTCATGGAAGGCTAAGTACTCTTCAAGTATTTTAATGGCTTCTTCGTATTGGCCTTTTTGCATCAAGGTAACGCCAAAGTCATTGTTGACGACGAGGGACTTTTCCTCGGCAGATAATTGCTGCCACTGATGATGAGTGTCTCGAAATATCTCGATAGCTTGGTCGATATGACCGGATTGATTGAGGGCGTAGGCCTGAAAGTTAAGCAAGCGTAATTGGAGAGGGCGGTCCAATTCTTCCATCTCTTCCAAGAGAACTTTGGCGGCTTCGATATCACGGCCCGCTTCGCCTAATTTGCCTTCCTGAATACACAGCCAGGCCTTTCGTTCCAGTAGCTCAGCACGCAATTTGAGGCGGATCTCACTCCCTTTCACCTTCTTGGAGAGCTGGTCCGCTTCTTTGAGTAAATCATCAATGCCCTCATGCTGATTCATTCGAAGTTGATCCCTAACTTTAGTGAGCAAGAGGGTTGTGCGGGCTTGAGGTCGATTTTTCCCAACTTCCGAGAGTAGGTCATCGACGAGTTGTTCAGAGCCCTGCAATGCCTGAATATCAACAACTCCTTCGCGGAAAAGAGCGAGATTCCAGCGGCCATGATCATCGATTAGTTTGTTGGTCTCACAGAGTGCGCGTAGAAGATTGACCGTATGGCCCGTATGGCCCGCTGTTTCTTGATGAATAGCCTCAACCAGTGCCTGTGGAGGATTGTCATCATTAGATGACCAAATGATCAGTTGTCGAATGTCATCTGCAGTTAAGCCGAGGAGGGTACAGCTTTGACTCGCAATTTTTTCCTTTCGGATGAGTTGCTCGACTTTTCTAAAGCTATCAGGAGAAAGTGCCATCAGCAGTCCGCGTGCATTTTTACTCAGGCGTTTTAGAAGTTTACTCATGCCTTCTTTGTCATAGCTGGGTAGATCTAAGATAAATGTGACATCTTTGGTGTTTCCGCTCAGGGTAAGGTCACTCAGCACGCGGACGGAGTGACCTTGTAGCTCCAGTTCATATTTCATTTCTTGAAGCAGGCGTGATTTGCCGAGCCCGGATTCCCCTGTAATGATAAAGACCGAGAACTCTTCCAATCCTTCAGCCCATTTACGGATATTTTCAATGCTATCACTTCTTCCGACCCAGCGCTCTGATACGATCGGTGCTTTACGTCGTTGCGCTGAGACGCTTCCACGTTCCGTCGATAGCTCGGTCAGGACATCACGTGCACTGGCAAAGCGGTCCCTGGGGTTTTTGGCCAGGAGTCGAAACAAGATTCTATTAAGGTACGGAGGTATTTGGGGGTTCAAAGATCCCGGAGCCGCTGGCATCAGCGAAGTTTGGGCCTTGAGTCGCTCGGCCATGGATTCTCGGCGAAAAGGGTTTGTTCCCGTCAGGCATTCATAAAAGGTAACGGCAAGTGAATAGAGATCTGATTTGGCATCAATGACGTCGCGGAGGACTTTTTCAGGTGCCATATAAGAAGGAGTTCCTGCAGTGGCTTGAAAGCGTGGGTGTGCGACGCCGAGATCGAGAATTTTGACTTGTGCGCCTTCACCAGTTGTGCAGATGAATATATTGGAAGGTTTGATGTCTCCGTGGAGGGCATTGGCCTGATGAATGGCGTCAAGCCCCTCAAGGCACTGAACAAAAAGTTCTTCGGCTTTGACCGGATCGTGATCCTCAAGGAACTGATCCAGCGGCACACCATCGACGAGTTCTTGCGTAAAGTAGAGCCGGTTAAGGTCGCGATCCCAGCCGAAATCCCCAATTCCAACGACGTGTTCGTGCTGAATATCTTTTAAGAGAGAGAACTCAAATTTAAAGGCTTCAATGAGGCTCTCTTGGTCTTTGGGGTCCGTTGCCAGCTTCAATAGCTTGAGGGCCCAATCTTCCTTGCCGCGTTTGACATGGTAAACCTCGCCACTCATGCCTTCACCGAGCGGGCTGACGACCGTATAGTTGTGGTCAATCGTCTTGGGGTTTGATTCTCGTTTTGTCATGCGCCTGCTGGAATTCTACCTTTTGAATACTTTAGAGATCAATCGGATAATTATACATTAATAATCAAGCATTTAATACAATTAGCATGCCTAATACCAATAATTGGCAGGATTCTAAAATATTCATTCAATAATGAGAGATCGATGTCGGGCTATTATGCAGCCTCTCTAATAATATTAATAATATCAATATGTTAAGCTACTTTGGCATCAGCTTGGCACAGACCTTGCTCTATGTAGGGGTGAGAGCAAAGAGCGCCACCGATTATTTCTTCGACGAGTAAGCACCCATCGTGATGTGCGGGGATCTCTGCCGGGATCCCTGCCATCACACTCTTTGCCGTGTGTCATTAACCTAATGAAGGAGCGTATGAGATGAAAACAATTATCAACTTACTACTGTTAGTCGCTGTAGCCCATGTGTCTGTCGGATGTGCTTCCATGCCCGACCAGCTTGAAAATAGCAATGTCGAGGCGACGGCGGATGCGGTTACTGCCGCGATCGAAAACTGCATGGCCGAAGGAAAGACTGAGGAAGAATGTCAGGCAGAACTCTTCAATACTGCAGAAGAGGAAGCTCAAGAAGAGTACGGCAATGACGATGCAGATGGTTATGAAGTGCCTGTTGATGAAGACGGTGAATTCTCTGATGAAGAGTTAGGTGAGTAACAAGTAAGCCTCCCATAACGGTTGGTGGGGGCGCCTTAGGGAGCCCCTGCCGACCGTTTCTTTTGAGATGAGTGCAGATTAATTTTTTAAACATGGAGAGCGTCATGAAGAGAAGATTAAGTGCAATGTTGATGTTTGGTATGTTGAGTATGACCGTTGCTTGTTCAAGCAGTATTCCAAATGAGCTGAATAATGATTCTGCTACGACCAATGATAGCGGCCAGGCAGAAAACGAAAATCCCATTTTCTCAGGCGCGGAAGGGACTAATGAAGAAGAAGCGAACGAAGAAGAACAGCTTGCATTATGGCCGTTACAGATAGGCGAGAGTTCTGAAGACTTCGGGCAAGAGGTTGTCGTTGATGATGAAGGGAATGTCTACGTCGTGGGATTTACTAACGGCAATCTCGATCCTGAGCGGCCGCGGCAGACTCTGCCGGGTAATATCAATCATGATATCCTGATCATTAAATTCGATTCTGACGGCCATGAGTTGTGGCGTCGTCAGACGGGTGGTCGCGGTGATGACTTGGCCACCTCCGCGTCTTTGGATGAAGAAGGCAATTTATACATTGCCGGCACGACGAGTGACGAATTTGAGGGACGTCCATTCCGTGGTGGTCGGGTGGACCTATTTGTTCAGAAATATTCCCCGGCGGGCGAACTCCTTTGGACCTCGGGCCTGAATACGACAGCGACGGATGAATTGGTTGCCATCGAACATTTTAAGGAGTCACTCATTGTACTGGCCAGATCCTTAAGCGATATTACGTTGATTCGGATGAATGAGAGCGACGGGCGTTATGATTCGCGCGTCGACCTATTCGAAGACACGGGTTCAAGTGCCGCGGATACAATAACAAATTTGACCATCGATCAGGCGAATGGAGAAATTTATATCGTCGGTTGGACCCCGGGGGAATTGCCCTGGTATGTGGATGGCCGGGCGCAAGATCTCAATGGTCGTGCCCGTTATTGGCAAAATGTTAGTGGTGAAGACGCCTTTGTGATGCGCATTGACCCCGATTTTTTCATACTTGATACAGTCACTGTTCCCACGACCAAAACATCTCGACTCTACGACGTCGCCCTTGACGATGATCGTAATCTTTATGTGGTCGGCGAGACAACAGATGACGGTCTTAATGATCCGGCGAATACGCGTCCGGCGGTTAATAGACATGGTTTTATCCTAAAGCTCAACGAAAGGTTCGGACGTGAGTGGTTGAGACAGCCGAGCCGGAATCTCTATGAGTTATCCTATCGGGTTGATTTAGCGCCGAATGGTGACGTCATCGTTGCCGGGTATGAGAGCGATCCTCTCAACAGCGATGTTTCGCTGACACGTTTCGACAGTGAAACGGGGCTGGAAATATTCAATCGTCCCTTCGGGTCTCCGGTACTCGATAATATTCGTGACCTAGCGATCGATCCAGACGGCAATGTATTCCTTCTCGGTGTGACGCAAGGAACTGTCGTTGAGAACGGACGTGCCGATACGGCAGCGGACTATGATTGGTTTCTGCTACGCATCGATGAAAATGCGGATCTTATCTAGGTTCAAGTGAGGAGGAAGCAGTTATGTTGTTAGCAAAGGTTATCCTGAAAATTGTCGGTATTGCAGTTCTGTGTCTCTCCGGCGTGAAAATTGCGGCTGCCCAGGTACCCTACATCGATGGGCAGATTGGTGGGCATGTTAACACTGTTGAAGCCGCTGGTGACATTGTTTTTGTAACTTATGACGGTGCGCTTCAAATCATTGACTGCATAGAATTAGCGAAACCAACTCTACTCGGCACGTGGACAACGCTTGGTGGCGCCAATGCGAATGGGGGAGGCTGCGGTTGTAGTGTCCAAGCCGCTCAGCCCAACGCTCAGTGGCAAGAAGCCATTATAATTGGCTTAGTTATGCTTTTTATGTTAGGTATTCGGTTACGCAGTTCGGGAGAGTAATGAGGACTTGTCAGCTTTGATGCTTTAAGCTTAGAAAGGGAAGCTCATGGGGACGCAGGCTAGTAAATTTGGACGGATCGTGCGGGTTTTTTGCATGGCCTTGGCATGCGCCGGTTTCTTAGAGGCATGTGGTGGCGCCGGCGCTTCGCCGCCCGTTTCAATACCTGCTCCCGTAGCGGGATTAATCTCTATTACGAGCCCGAGTGATGCAGGCCAAGTTCGCCTGGCCGGGGCTGCGGGTGCCGCGCAAGATGGCGCGACCTTAACGGTATCTTTCCCGAGCGGCACGTCTGGGTTCAAGACACAAGATACGGTGACGACGACGGTAGCTACCAGCAGCGGTTCTTTCGGTGCAGATTTTGGCGCGGGAATCGGGGATACCTTTGAGGTGACACAGACAGTCGGTGGCGAAACGAGTCCTCCGATTACCGTGACGGTGATTGAGGGTCGTCCCCTGCTGAGTTCCATTCCGCTCGGGACGGCGACTTCGGAATCTTTCAGTATTGGGTGTGCACTTTTTATTTCCGGTAGCGATACAACACTTGGATGTTTCAGCCTTTCGACCTTTGCGGAGGCGGCGGTAACGGTAACGAGTTTTATTGGGAGTGATCTTGCGATCGATGATTTCAGCGGCGATTTTTATCTGATTGCCAATGCGTCGAGTGAGGCGATTGTTGTTGATGCCTTCGGTACCTTAAAAGGAGGGATTTTAGGGATTCCTTCTCCCTTGGCAGTCGCTGCGGATCAAGACTTGAATTTTGCTGTAGTCGTTCAGGATGATTCTTTTACCTCGATGACGATGATAGACAATACGGATTTCTTTACACCGGTGCTTGATGCGACGGCACTGATAACCCACCCTACGGATGGGGGAGCCACTCACGTTCGCTCTATAAGCGTTTCGGCAGATCACGACGGCCTTGATGAGGCGCGATTCGCGGTACTCAGTGAATTTGATAATGGAGATACTATTTTTTCATTTGTAACGGCGACGCCTCCGCCGGGAGGCATACTGTCTGTTTCTTCTCAAGTTAATTTAGGCTCAGCGCAGTTTGATTCAGTGAATCTCTTTAACGCGGCTACCGAGGCGGTTGTGAGTGATACGACAAATAATCAGATAATCCATTTGTCGGGATTAAATTTTGCGACGCAAACTCCCATCAGTGTAGGATTGAATCCGCGTGGAATGGCCATCAGTGAGTCGCTCGCTTTTGCTTTTGTCTGTAACCGCGATGATCATACGGTTTCAATAGTAGACTTGCTTTCAGATCAAGTCGTGGGCACGATGACGACGCTAAACGGAGTTGGGCTCGGTCCTACCGACATTGCGGTTAATCCGAGTCCATTTATTGGAGTCATTTCAAATCAGACGGACTCAACGGCTACCTTATTCGATATAAATAACGTATTAACGGCTTTAGGCATCATTTGATGACTAATTTTATTGGAGTGGATCTGGGCGGCACCCATTTGCGGGCCGCTCTTTGTGATTCCTCCGGGGTTGTCACTCATCGAATGCAACAAAGTATTGAGACGAGTCGGGCGGCGGATGTGGTCGTCAGCAATATTGTGACTTTGCTCGCGGAGCTGGAAGAGAGAAGCGCTGCTGAGGTGGCTGCAATAGGGATTGGAGTGCCTGGAATTGTGAGCATGAGTGAGGGGACTGTTTATCAGTCACCCCACTTTCCGGATTGGTGTGAATACCCGTTGCGATCCGTATTAGAAGAGAAACTTACCAAGCCCCTTTTTATTTCGAATGATGCTAATTGTCATGCTCTGGCTGAGTCGCAGTTTGGGGTGGCTTCGGATGTTGCTAATATGATGATGCTGACGTTGGGGACAGGAATCGGTGGTGGAATAGTTATCGCAGATGAATTGTTTACGGGTGACAAGGGCTTTGCGGCTGAATTTGGTCATATAGTCGTCGAATCAAGCGGAGTTCCTTGCAATTGCGGCGGGAAGGGGTGCCTTGAAATGTATGCCAGTGCCACGGGTTTAAGAAAAGAAACCGGGTTTGACCCGGATGTGCTTTATGAACGTGCCTCAAGGGGTGATAAGGTTGCGCAAGCTATTTTCGAGAAGATGGGAGCTTATCTGGGCATAGGGATTGCCTCATTAGTGAATGCCTTAGGAATTCATACAATTGTAATAGGCGGCGGAGTGAGTGCCGCATGGGATTTTTTCGCCGAAAATATGAATAAGGAGTTTGGAAGTCGCACCTATCACGAGACGGCGCGAATTACGCAAATTAGAAAGAGTCAATTGGGAGATAATTCCGGAATTCTGGGCGCAGCTTATGGTGCCTCAAGAGTTTTGCGTAAAGCCTCATAGGCATTTTGGTTGGGTTTCATAAACCCTTTCATGCGGAGCTCGTGAAGGATTTCTTTTCCTTCTTCATCATTGGGCATTGCCATTAAAAGAGAAACAAACTTATCGTGAGGAAAGCCTTTTTTCCAATCCTCAAATAATATCAGTGGAGGTGCAGGTAGTTTAGGGCTACTGGATACTGGCTTGAGTTGCCTTGACCAATCGGTCTTGATTTTTTCTAGCACTTTAGCTTCGTAGGCGTTGATGAGTATGGCGGCGGCTATTTCACCTTGCCCGATTTTCTTGAGGGTGCGAAGGGCCTGCGGAGCATACTCGAGCTTAACAGTACTGTGCTGAGGCGTGTTACGGAGAATGATTTTTCTTACAAAATCTTCTGTAAGCGGTTCAGAAAGATATAATTTTTCTATCGTTTTGTTGGCTGAGTTTTTTAGGATCGTGTACTGATTGCTGCCGTCTCCTGCAGGTTGCTTGCGCGTCTGAGCCAGCAATGATAGAGAATGCTTAGTTGATAAGTGGATGTACCCTTCAAGGCTGAGGATGGCGACGGCCGGTTTTATTTTTTTGAGTTTTATATCAGAGGTGATGGCATCATTGTGATAAACAGCCTCCAGCTTGACGGGAAGGCCACGCTCAGTCAGATAGTTCATCCAGTCTTCAAGCAAAGGAGCTGCTTGTGATGAGGACCCTTCGGCGCCGGGATACCATAGGAGAAATTTGTAGGTACTCGCCCAAGTAGGCCGAGCGCCCATGATTAATAAGAAGGATATTATGAAGAAGCAGCTACGAATTTTTATCATAGTGGCCATGTTGTTTCTTGATATTGTCTGTCTGTCAAGTCAACTAACGGCTTCAGTTCCAAAATTTCATTCTCAACTTGATGCGGTGGATCAGGCCCTTGCTAAAGGGTTGATCCGACCCTCTGAAGCCGCCTATCAGAAAACATACTTTTTAACCGCCGATCCCCGTTATGATTCGGCAAAATATGGTCCGCGACCGTCGTCAAATAATAATATGGTTTATGACTGTTCGGCAACCATAATGGTGAGGCAACAGGATCAATGGCGTCGCAAAGAGCGGGATCTTGACCCTTATGGTCTGCTTTGGAAATCTTGGCTCGAGGAAGCCGATCGTATTCGAAAATTAAGCGATGCACGGATTCGAGGGCAAATTAGTGGTGTACCTATTAAGATTCTTGCACCGCGAGGGCGGCTGCACGCGAAAGCGGCGCCTTTTAAGCGGATTAGTGCAAGCCTAGCTGGATTTATCGCCCAATTTAACAAACCTTTAAGTGTATGGGCAAAAGATGTCTTTGGTGATGATAAAATAAAACCATGGACGTCCTCATTAGCCTGGCCGCCGGACTTCCTCCAGGATCGATTGCCTTATCTGCATAGCTATTTTGATTCACATCCCGTATTCGATGCAGGCAGGACAAAGCAATGGGGGCGGCCGCTTTCGATGTTTTTAGGAGCGGTTGGGGCTAATAACAAGGATGGTGCTTTCAAAACATCGCAGCCAAGCTGGACGTGGGTTGTCTCAGATCGCATTGAGCGGAATGCCTTGCTTTGGGACGGTGAGGGTCGAAGTATATTATTTTTGTCGATGCCCTGTTTGGATCGCGTGATTCAGTCTCAGTGGATACGCCAGCATACATGGACAAAAGCGCTCAATGAAATGGTATTGCATGAAATTCTACTGACTTATTATCTCAATAATCGACCCCAATCGTTCATGCGTGATCCGAATATGGATGCGGTAGTCCAAGGGATTGCGCAGAATTTTCTGCCTCAATCAGGCTTGCAGTACAGTCAGGGTCCATTCTTTAAGGCGATGGGGGAATTTAGTCTGTCAAATGATTCTCGTACGGATTACGGACGCTATTGGAGTTCACCTCTATGGAATTTTTTCTATCGGGTCAATGGCCCCGAATTTGTAAGAGACTATCTGAAGGTTGGGCGTCGACCAGAGCAGTATCTTAAGAGGGCAATGCGACGTAACAATAAGAAAGGAATCTCCTATCAAAGCTTTATTGCTTGGGCACTAGGTCTTGATGACATGCCGGCATCTCTGCGGGCGAATATTCCTTCGGTACGTTCTGTTGCAGGCACTGTTTTGCCCCAAGATATTGAACTAAAGCCTATTGTTCCGCCTAAAGGGACAATAGGTGCGGCGACGTCGCCCTTTAAGGCGCAATCATTCCGACTTTTTCGAGTGCCAATCAAGAGTTCTAGAAAGGTAGCCGCACTAAATTTAAGGTGGCAGCCCGTGGCACCACAATTAGATGGCCACCTTTTTTTAGTAGATAACGCTGATAAACATAATGCAAAATATTTGGCTTACACCTCAGTCAAGCCTGGAACCGTCCAGCAAATTTTTCTAGATCCTGTGCGCCCTCCGACGGAGGCCTTGTTTGTTGTTGTCAATCCAAGTAGTAAAAACTACCCCGGAAAAGATCTGCAATTGCAGGTGAGTATTGTTGAAGTGCCGGAAAGTTAGCTCTTATAGCATATTGCATATAATGAGGGGATCAGCAGTAGCGTGCCGATTGTTGCGACGATGATGCCCGCGGCAAGCGAGAGAACTATCGGAACGATGAACGGTTCATATCCTCCAAAGCCATATATCGTTGGAATGAGTCCGGCAACCGTTGTGATAGTTGTAAGGATGACCGGGCGCAAACGCGTAATCGATCCGGATATGAGATCATCCCGACTTATTTTTTTACTGCTGCCTCGAAGCGCATTGAGATGCGTGACCATTACCAGTGAATCGTTGACGATAACCCCGATCAGGCCCAATGATCCGACGAGTGCAAGAAAGCTCAGCGGAAGACCATGCAGATAGAATCCAAAAATGACTCCTGCTAAGCCAACCGGGATTGAAACCATAATCAGCAGTGGCTGAAAGAAGGACTCAAGAAGTATGGTTAATAGAAAGTAGATGCCTATCATCGCACAGATGAAGGCCCACAAAAAGCTTTGCATGCTTTCTTGAGTCGCTTTTTCTTCACCTCCAAAAATCATGCGGAGGCCCGGCTGGGATTGGGCTTTTTTACTAAATTCTTTGCGGAGTAAGGCATTTATTTCAGTGGCCGTTGAAATGCTGGTATCGACATCACCGGTGATTGTAATCGAACGCCTGCCATTATAATGTTTAATCGATTCAATGCCGTCAGTGGGCACAAGTTTGCTAAAGCTGGCTAGTCGAATTAATTTTCCATTATCATTGGGAATTTTCAGGTTGAGGAGTATGTCTGTGCTACTGCGTTGCTCCGGAAGCAGTTGAACTCTGAAATCTATTTCTTCGCCTTCGCGGATGAGGTCCGAGGCGACGACTCCATCATAAGCGGCTCTAATGGTGCTGGCAACTTCACGAACAGTGATGCCCACACTTGCCATTTCGTCGTAGTCCAGACTTAATCTCAATTCCTCTTTTCCCGGCTTTAGATCTATATCCAGCGATTGGACTCCCTTAACGTCTTGTAAATAAGTAAAAGCCTCCTGGGCAAACTTTTCCAGAATTTCTTGGTCGTCACTTACGAATGTTAATGTGATCGGTTTGCCTATCGGCGGCCCGTCATAATATTTTTCCAGGTATAGCTTTCTAAACCCTTTTATTGGTTTAATTTTGGTGTCCAATTCAGCCATAATCGTTTCGCTGGTTCTTTCTCGCTCACCAGCAGGCTTCAGAAATACCTGAATGAGAGCCCAGTTCTCACGCAGGCCTGCACTTTCACCGTAGACATCCATGTCGTGATGGCCAATGCGAGTGGTAAAATTAACCATTTCCGTCCGTGGAATTTTAGCAATCAGGTTTTCAACGGGCATAATTTTTTCAGTTGTCCCCTCGATACTGGTACCCTCATCCAGCTCCGCAACGACGTAAAACATATCTATGTCTGTGTAGGGGAAAAGGACGAATTTCATTCCAAATATATAAAGACAGAGGGCGAGAGCCGGAACGATACTGATGCTCGCTGCTATTTTCTTTGGATGCTTCAATACAAAATCAAGTACTTTTCGGTAAATGAACTGAATGCGCAATAAGCGGTCATGCGCCTTGCTGAGTCGAAGGGGACTATGGGCTATATGTGAGGGAAGTAAGGTGATAGCTTCTAGAAGGCTGAGTAGTAGAGCCAAGATAACGATGACCGGTATTTGGCGTACAAACTTTCCAGTAATGCCCACCATAAAAAACATAGGGACAAACGCAAGTATTGTAGTGGCGACTGTTGTCGTGACGGGCCAAACTAACTCCCGGACGCCTTTGAGCGCGGCCTCACGTCCGGATAATCCGGCTTCACGGTGACGCGTTATGTTTTCACCGATGACAATGGCGTCATCAACCACGATACCGATGACAATGATCATGGTTATTAATGAGATGAAATTGATATCGATGTCTAATAGGGGGAAGAAAATGATCGCACCGAGTATGGAGATGGGGATGCCTGCAGCCACCCATAGTGCAGAGTAGCGATCTAAGGATAGAACCAGGACGAGTAAGACAAGAAAAAAACCAATGAGCGCGTTACTCTTAACGATGCCGAGGACATTCTCGGTATAGTGAGAGAAGTCACTGACAATCGAAATGTTAATGTCTTTGGGGACTGTTTTCTTAAAGTCAGTGATAAGCTGTTTGATAGTGGCGCTGATATCGATAATATCACTGCTGCCGTGGCTGCGCACGAGGAGGTTGATGCTAGTTTCCCCATTGGTACGTGGTTTGACCTGATAATCTTCGTAAGTGCTCTCTATGCGTCCGATATCTTCGAGTGTAATATGATCCCCTTCAAAATTACTGCGCACAATAACCTTGCCCACGTCTAATGGGTTTTCAAACTCTGAAAATGTAACGATCTTCTTTTCTGCGATAAATGATTCCAGGTTGCCACCCGAGACGCGAATATTGCGATCTTTGATCGAGCGAATCACTTCATTAAATGAAACATAATTATCGGATAACTTATTGGCATCGACTTGTATTTTGACCTCGCGTTTACGGTAGCCGACTTTTTCGACTGACATAACGCCTTTGATCGTCTGGATGGCGTCTTCTAGGTCGCGCGAAACCTTGCGTAACATCCTTTCAGGAGCTGCTCCTGAAACGGCAAGTTCCAAGACAGGAACATTCGCGGATCGTAGCTCTTCAACTTCCGGTTTTTCCGTAACAGCGGGGGGAAGATCTGTTACTCGGTCGACAGCGCGCCGAATATCACTCTTTACCTCCTCCATGTCATCAGCATCACTGTCGACGAAGACATAAATGAGAGAAATATTTTCCAATGATGTCGATTTAATTTTTTCAATGCCATTCACGCTTTCCAGCTCGTCTTCGATTTTTTCAGTGACATTAACCTCGACGTCGCGAGCCGATGCACCGCGATATGTCGTCGTGATTTTAAGGATGTCAAAGTGCACTGTCGGGTAGGTGGCGCGTTTTAGGTTGAAGAGGGTTAATCCGCCAACGAGCAGAATCATGATCATGACAAGGTTGGCAGTAATCGGTTTGCGGAGGAAATAGTCAGTGAGTTTCATTGGTTAGGCCAAGGTATCAGGCTTAGCAAGGGAGCTCAAGTTGAGTGCACGGGGGAATCATGACAGAGCTTAAATAAGAAGATCAAAAAATATCAATAATAACATGATGTTATGCCCTTAGTTTTATTGAGTCATCTGGCACCTTTTTTGCTAAAATAATAAATTGTGAGTGTGGTGCGACTTGAACTCAGACGGTATCGACGACCTGCCTGGGCCGTTGTTGTTACTGTTATAACATTTTTTCTCTGTGCCCCTGTTTTTGCGGCGACCCTTCAAGTCGATATGAAAGATCCTGACTGTGGTCAGGTTAACAAGCCCTATTGTAAAATCGAAAACGCAATCAATAACTCAGCCGCTGGAGATACAATTGAGATTGCCTCCGGCATCTATATAGAAAACGTCATGGTTGGGCACGATCTGACGATTAACGGCGAAGACCGAGATACAACCATCGTTGACGGGAACAATGTTACCTATGGCGCTCGTTTTGCCCCTTCAACGACAGTCACTGTCAACAATATGACTTTTCGCAACGGGAAGTATTCGCGTGGTGCGGGGATTTATACGTATGCGCAACAATTAACGCTGAATAACGTGGCACTCAAACACAACAGTGCGGACGTCAATGGCGGGGCGATCCAGTTTGAACGAGGCAATCTCACTATCAATGATTCCATTATTGAGCGCAATCGTGCCAGCGAATTCGGTGGGGCGATCTATGTCCATCCGGATGCAACATTGCTGACGATCAATAATAGCAAGATTCGGCATAACAATGCCGGCGTCGAGGGGGGAGCTATTTTCCATCAGGGTGAGAAAGTTAAGCTAGATAAAGGAACGCGCATTCAGGGCAATAAGGCCATCCAGGATGGTGGGGCCCTCTTTGTACATCAAGAGGCGGATGACCTGGAAATTCATGATAGCTCTATTCTATTCAATCGTACTGAAAAGCGCGGTGGGGCGATGTTTTTACACGGTGGCAATGTGACGATTAAGGGCAGTCATATTAATCATAATACGGCCCTTGGGCAGGGGATCAATCAGAATGGTGGTGGCGCTATTTATGCCAATGGAAGTCAGATGAATATAGATAATACGGTAATTAGCGGCAACCGAACCGAAGGTTCCGGTGGAGGAATTTTGCTGCGCGCCAGTGGTGATCTTGTGATCACAAATAGTGTCCTAAGCTATAATTATGCCGGATTCAACGGTGGCGGTTTTGATCTCGCCTTGCAAGGAACGACACTTGATGCCCGCAATGTGACGATTAGCGGGAATGCGGCCAAAAAGCGTGGCGGCGGTCTTTTTAGTAATAATCACGTCCACTCGAAACTTAATAACGTGACGATCACGAAAAATATTGCGGCCGCAGTCAACGATCCGGATGGGCATGGCGGCGGTATTTACCTCTTTAGTATGCCGAACAATGATAAGCTCGTCTTTGAAATGAGCAATACGATCGTTGCGGGGAACAAGAGCTTGATCAATAGTGGTAACGATTGTCTGACGGCGGCGACAAAGCTCAAATCGTTGGGACATAACATTGTCGGTGATTTGGGCGCACAATGTACGCTTGATCCCGCCGCTGGAGATCCGGCCTCGACGGATCAAACCGGTGTGCCTGATGTCATGTTAGGCGTATTGGCCGACAATGGGGGTCCGACACCAACTCACGCACTACTGGAAGGGAGTCCGGCTATCGATAAGGGTAATAATGATAGCTGTGAGTCTGCAGATCAGCGCGGCTATGACCGACCTTTTGATGGTGACGAGAATGGGGTGGCAGATTGCGATGTCGGGGCTTATGAATTTGGGGCGGAAGGCGACGGCGAGCCAGATGATGGCGGTGATCCCGGTGACACGCCTGCCGATGAAGGTGTTTTGCCGGGGCCTGATGGCGGAGCGGGTGACGGCGCAGGAGAAGCGAATGGCGCCAAAGAACTACTTGAGGTTCAAGGTGGCGGTTCTTGTGGTTGTGATATTCGAGGGGTCCAAGCCGCGCCGACGTGGATGCATGCGTGGCTTGCCTTGATGGGAGCCTTTTTTGCAGTGATAATCGGGCTTCGTTTTCGGAGGCATAAAGTCAAAGCGAGCTTGTTTCTGGTTGTTCTATCCCTCTTGGTCTGGAGTCAACATGTTGAAGCGGCGAGCACGCTCAAAGTTGACCGATCTGACCTGAATTGTCAGGCGGCTGCTGAACCCTATTGCACGATCCAGGCGGCCATTGATGATGCGACGGCAGGGGATACTATCGAGATTGCTGCTGGGCTTTATTTCGAAAACCTCATCGTGCCTGACAACAAGGAACTTATTATTAAGGGGAAGGGTTATAGCCAAACAATTCTTGATGGACGCAACCTAGGGCCCGTCATTGAGCTTAAGACTTTTACGGATGTGGAAATTGAGGGTGTCACTCTCCGTCACGGTAAGGCTCCGTTTGGAGGGGGCATTATTACCGTGGGGGATGATTTAGAAGTCCGTAATTCCGTGATTGCTTTTAATAGCGCAACCAATGTTTCGGGAGGGGGCATCTATTCGGCAGCGAATCTTGGTCGCTTAAAGCTCGTCAATAGTACGGTGCACTACAACGCGGTAACGGGTCCCAATGGAAACGGAGGTGGCATCTATTGGAGCGGCATCGGTGGCGCTTTTCTCGATAAGACCCACGTTGTTGGGAATTATGGGGACGGAAATGGAGCGGGCGTTCATATCGCCTCCGGCGCTGCGCTGACGATGACTGAAGGCAAGATTGCAGCAAATCGTGCCGGTGATAATGGCGGGGGGCTCTTTCATGCTTCAACCGGTGAATTAAGCGTTAATAAGACCGTAATTCGGGAAAATCATGCAGGTTTGGCGGGCGCCGGCGTCTACATCGGTAATCAAGTGACCGAGAGTAAGATTTTGCAGAGCCAAATCAAAGGCAATCATGTTAGTCAGTCGGATGGCGGCGGCATCCTTCATGGGGGAGGTAAGCTGACGCTTGTAGATACCGAAGTCAGCGGCAATCGCGCTGCAGAAGGAGCGGGTATTCGCGCCACGGCTAATCTCGATATTGAGAGAAGTACTATGAGTTACAATCTTGCGACGGTTGATGGCGGGGGTGTTTCTGCCGAACTTGGCGTTGCACTTAATATGCTCAACAGTACGGTCAGTGGTAACGCCTGTTTCAAACACGGAGCGGGAATTGATGCCCTAGGCACGAGCCATCTTCACTACGTAACGATTACAGGAAATGTGGCGGATCTAGATGAAGATAACGTTGGTGCCGGTGGCGGAATGAGTTTCTCGGACAACATGCACATGGAGAATTCACTTCTCGCAATGAATCGAACGTATAGCGGTGATGGTCATGATTGCTCCGGTAAAATTAAGTCTGATGGTTATAATCTGATTCGTGACTACGATGATACGAATTGCAAGCTGGACCCTGCGGGATACGATCCGGCCTCTAAAGACATCACCGGTCTCACCAATGATCCTAAGCTAGGTCTATTGAAAGATAATGGCGGCTCCACTCCGACGCACGCGATTAACGAAGGCAGTGTTGCCATTGATGCGGCTGATCCCAATAGTGCTGAAGCAAAGGATCAACGTCAGGCACCGCGCCCTGCCGGGAATCATAATGATATAGGTGCCTTTGAATACAACAGCCAAGCGCCTTAAGGTCGTCCCAGATTATACACAGGCATGAGTCCGATTTTGCCGATAGTGTCCCGGCGGTAGGGGCGTATCATTTCAGGGTTGCGTGGTTGAGTGTCGTAGGCGGCTCCAAAAGTCCAAATGAGTTGATCCTTTTCCTGGTCTGTTAATTGATCTAGATCCTTCATGAGTAATTGTTCGATCCGTTTTCTGAACAATCGAAACATGCGATCCTGGTGATCCTTGGGAACTTGAAAGAAACGTTCAACATTGCCGACCATGTGATTGATACGGCGGATATCGTGCCCATTTTCATCAACGACGGAGTAGGGGGAACTGTCCAGCATAGGCTCGGATACAGGAACCGGCTCAGAAGCCTCGCCGATAATGGCGTGAGCCGCTTCACCATGGTCGGGATCTGCATTCCCCCAGCCCCATTTGCGCAGGTCGACTCCGCGGGTAGGGAGTTTTAATTGGTCAAGCGTGGGTAGGACAGCGCCCGGCATCTCTCGGGTCATAAACTCCAGAGCGGAGGTCACGTGGATATTGTAGATAGGCAGGTCCGGATCGGGAATCATTCCCACTCGATCGACAAAGCTTCCCCCATTCCTGGTTTCATCCCAGCGCCACAGCGGTCCATTGGCATCGTAAGGGACATGGCGCAGCGCGGCTTCTATTCCATGGTTGTTGGCGTAATTGAGTAGGAATCGGTTCCAATCTCCATTCGTAATCAGTGGGTGCAGCAAATAGTCTTCGGGTACATGTCGAACATCGTTGTCAGGTATTGCCGCTGAATAAGAACTCTGCCCTGTCCATACCGCTACGGAACCCGCGGGGATGAGCAGGCTTTTTTTACGTGCCCACTTGGGGATGGTTTTCATCGGATAGGCGGGAACGCGGAAAGTAAAACGACCCGGTCGCGCGGGAAGCGGCATGGAAACCGGCATATAATCATTGGCTATCAGGGTGAAACGATGGGCACCCCCCCGCTTGAATGAGTTATATCCCTTTGGAATTCCCGCAATGGCCTGAACCGGATAGTGGAAATTACTCAAATCCCCCCCGATATTTTCAGCATGCGCCAGTATTACCCTTGGCGATGAACTTTTGCTTAAGCGTCCGTCTAATTTAAATTGGACATCGATATTCTGGGCGACACGCTGATAACGCTCGTCGCTATTGTCTAATTCTCTCAATAGGACCCTGCTCGTCGCTTGGATGAGACGATCAATTCCATTTCTGTCAGCATATTCCCAAAGGCGAAAATTGAGCTCGATGATTTTATCTCGGATGGGTGCGAGTTCGTAGCGCCGATAGGCTTCTTCATATTCACGTAAGGCAGTACTCATCATTTTTTCCCACTGATTTTCGATGCGACGTTGTTCTGCCAGCGCATGTCGACGAGATTCGCGGTAAGTCATAGGGACTTGACTATGACGTTGTCGCCGTTTTCCCTGACTGGCGGTATGCTCCAATTCACGTGCCTTATGCGTGACAAAATCCGCTAGCATTTCGGCTGCATCTTGATGGCGGTCCTCCGGGTCGTGAGAGAGGGCACGCATGATTAATTGATCAAGCCAAACAGGGATCTTTGGATTGAGTTTGCGCGGTCTTTTCGGTGGATCTGTCTCCATGATGCGGTGGGAGATATAGGACAGGGGAGATTGTCCCGTCGTACGTGGATAGGGTAACTCTCCGGTCAAGAGTTCATAAAGCATGGCCCCGAGTGAATAGACATCCTGACGTGGGTCGGGTTTGTAGCCATAGATGGCTTCGTAAGAGGCGTATTCAAGCGTACAGTTAAGGCGAATATCCTCTTTTTTCGGTTCGACGTATTCTGAAAGTCGCAGTGCGATACCAAAATCAGCGAGTTTAATCGTTCCATCTTCAAGGACGAGATAATTATCCGGCTTAATGTCGCGATGAACGATACCACGGGCATGGCAGGAGGTTGCCACTCTATGAATAAGATCACGCAGGATATTGATCGCTGCTTCCATGCTATGAGCCTTATTGAAAAAATATTGGGTGAGGGTGCCTTCTTCCGCATATTCCATGGCGAGAAAGGGGGCCCCCGTAGAGGTGTGCCCGGCGCCGTAAATCTGAATGGCACCGGGAGGGTTGTCTTTGAGCAATCTGACCTCATTCTCAAATCGCGTCATGGCGGCTTGCTGCCGAGAGGCTAAATGAATAATTTTAAGCACGGCGGTTCGTTCCACGTTCCCTATTAGATGCTGTGTCGCTAAATAGGCATGCCCCTCGCCACCGGATGCTAACCATTTGAGGGTGTGGAAATTAGAAGGGTGCTGTTCGCCTGAATGTTCAGCCAGGCGCAATAAATAGCCCTTCTCATCGGAGGTGATATCGGCCGAGAAAGGGCCCTCTTTTACTTCTTCAATTCCTTCAACTTCATCTTCACCGCGATCGACGATGTAGGTGTCAATGGACTGCTGGATCGCTGCGGCGGGAGCTTCTATGGCCGCCGCCATACCTTGGATGGTTTTTAGGGTCATCTCACGGGTCTGGCGCGTGTCGATATCATCTTCAACGGCAGGAGTTTCATCAGATTCAATGTGAAATATTTCTCTCGCATGGCGATCAATTTCACTGATGTCATTAGATTTCGGCAGGGCCAGGGTCGTGATCAGGCTGTCGATGAGCAGCTGACTGCTGAAAAGCTCGCCGGTTTGTTTCATTGATGACTGCTCTAGACCCATAAGCGCTTCGTCTATATTGAAAATAAGGAGACGGCGCGCTTCGCGCGGTATAACCTCGAAATTTCGGACCTTCATTCTGAATTCTGTCCCTGTTGCGACAATCTCGCCAAGATGCATTTCGGGTTGTTGCTTGCATGTTGTATAGAGAGTCTGGACCATGCCGCGATATTGGGTGAGGGGACCACTGGCCGCGAGGAGCGCAGAGGTTTGAAATAATTGGGCCGTATTCATCAACATGAGCTTACCGAGTCAAGGTGGATACCATGGGTGTGGGGACGGCACCCTGTTCCGCGGTTCTTAATTTGATAACGGGGTTAAATCCTACCAAGGCTAAGGCTGAGGTGTCATGGACGGGGATGGGTTGAGCTATCTCCAAGTCTTTAGGCGTGAAACTATTGTAAGGAGCTCCTGCCGTAAAATACCAGTGATCAAATGGATTGTCTGTTTTGACGTACTCAAGCCCTGAATAATCGAGTAACATGTTAGCGGCAGAGCTGCCATCGACTCGCAATAGAGTCCTAACCCCGCTCACCATAAAGCGGACGGCTTGTTCCGGTCCCATTTCTCCCATGATTGAAAAGGGCGAAAAGTCGAGCATGGGATAGTTGTCAAAAAAACCGTCAAAATCGTTGGTCGGGATGCGCGCCGGAACCTTAAAGCCGGGAAATCGCCAGACGGCGATCCCTCTCCGTGTATCATCCCCCCAGGGATAAATGCGGCGATCATTGCCGCGCATCGCGCGTTTCCATTCATTGAGGTCCGCCGGAAGGACGGTGTAGCCGTATTTTTTGATAAAATCACTGTAGGCATATCTTAAATAATGGACGGCATGCGCATAGCCGACGCCGGTTACGGCCGCATTTTCGATGAGTGGTCGATCATTCCTGTCTCTTAAAGTTAATGATTGATTAAATTGGCCATTCAATAAGGCCATGTGAACATCTTCGTGCCAATGAGCGGGGATTGCATTGGCGAAGGCTGCCAGTGCTTGTTGCCGATTTTTTCGTTTACGCCGATTAATGAGGCGTCGTGTTGCAATCAAAAACTTTAGATAATCCTTGTTTGTTACCTTTGGCCCAAGCCAGTAATCGTAAGGAACGATTCGCAAATCTTTCTTGGGGATCTTTTCACTGAAACGACTCCTGAAATCACGGACGGCAACGGGACCAGCGGGAACGACAATGCCATCGAGTGGTAATGATTCACGATGATAACGCGGTATTCGCAGAGTATGTGGTGATGAAGAAGGTCGTGCCGGTACGGGAACCCCAATTGGATGATAAAGCGGGTGATCAACCATGAGGTAATGGGAGTTGCCACGTGGAACTTTAATGATATTCTGAGGGATGCCGCGCGTTGTCTCCTGATAACCTTGCCACTTCAGTACGCCGTGAACATCCTGAGAGTGGCCGATGGAAACTGTATAGTTGCTGTCATTGGGGTCCGCACCATCGAAGTCGAGTTGTATGCTGATGCGCCGGCTAAGCATGGGGAGCTGCATGCTCTTGGGTTCATATCTCTCCCATTCCCTAATGAGACTCTGCCGTTCGCCTTCATTGCCGCGCATGTCGGCCCATTTAACCAGGTCGGAGATTCGATTGACGATCTCTTGTAAAATTGCGCCTTTAGGGTAGAGTTTGTAGGCATCCTTATATTCTTGCAGGGCCCTTTGTTGGTGATGTTTCCACTCCAGTTTGTGTTCAGCCGCAAGCTCCTTGTCAGGTTCTTTTCTTCGGAGGATCTTAAGGTATTCAGTCTCTGCTTGAGCGGCCGCTTGTTCATGGGCACGTGCTTTGTAGGTGCTCAAATCGACGAGCAGGGCCTCAGCATTGGGGTAGCGTGCATCAATGTCTCGGGACATCGCCTTAAGCACAATGCGATCAAGTTCTGCCGGAATTTCTCGATCGGGAGAAACTTGGCTGGGTCGAGGGGGGTCAATCTGTGACTTATCGAGATATTGACTGATATGATTCTTGCGGTGATCATAGGGGAGCTGGCCTGTGAGTAATTCAAAGAGTAGGACGCCGAGGGAATAGACGTCGCGCGTGTAATCATCTGGGTGCTGTTCGAGCCAGGCCTCCATGGGCATGTAGGGTGGTGTCCCTTGAACATTTTTTGTTTTCTGCTGTGATATCTGTTCAATGGTTTGGGCAATGCCGAAATCTCCAAATTTCAAAGAGCGCGCTTCTTTCGAGCGTACCATGAAGAAATTTTCCGGCTTAATGTCCTTATGGACAATGCCAATCGTGTGTGCTTCGTCAACGGCAGCGGTCGCTTGCAAGGCAAGTGTAATAATCGTTTCAAGGTCGAATTCAATTTGACCATCATTTATCTCTTCAATATGCTCCATGAGATTACCGTGCATGCGTTCCATGATGATGAACGGTTCGCCGGCTTCACTTTTTCCCGTGTCATGGATAACAACGATGCGACGATTTTCATCTTCCATGCGTCCTTGAAGTCGGGCTTCGTTGCGAAAGTATTCCATATGCTCCGCGGCATTCTCTCCGGTCTTATTGATGACTTTGATCGCAACGAAACGGTCCATTTTGACGTCATATGCTTCATAGACGAGGCCTCCACCGCCTTCTCCAAGCACGTCGGTAAGCTGGTATTGAATTTCATCGCGTCCACTGATGCGAAAGGGGATGGGATCCTCACGGGTTGGAATTTCTTGAGACGTGTCATCCGAGCTGATGACAACTTGCTCAGGTTCAGTGGCTTCAACTTCCGTACGAGTCTTGCCGAAACGAATTCCTTTGCGGGAGCGCAAATGGCCTATTCCGACTAAGGTACTGTGCCGAAGTTGCTGCCAGGGAGGGCTCCAGAGTTTTGTTTGGCGAAAGAGCCGGTCTAAGGCTTCCTCGGCGGGCTCATTTTGCCGCGGCAGGAGTTCGTACAGATAAAGATCGTTGAGGAAGGTGTTGAGCGCAATCTGTGTGGCCGGATTCGTGGTGTAGGCCAATAATAAATTGTCGCGTATCATTTCGGCGTTCTTGATCACGTCCTCAGGCATGTTCATTTCAATGAGACCATTGGTTAGCTGACTCATCGGGGGGACGAGTTGTTGAACGCCGATCGCGTCGTGTGCGGCGCCGAGCGCATGAACTTGCGTGACAGCTTCAATATAGAGCTGGCTAGCCGTTGTGCCGCTGGATGCCAAGAGAGATGAAGCACCCAAACTCGTGACCGGTGAGAAGAGCATCGCTCCTTTTTCGCCAATCATCTTCGATAGTTGTGTAATTTTTCAGATAGGAACGAAGGCCGCTAAGTCCCAATAAACACGCAACAAATTGGCTCAAGAACCGAAGGTTCAGCTGGGGCGTAGGCTTTGGAGGGAGATAGGAGTGAGCCTGGCAGTATCTCAGCTCGGTTTTTCGTCGAGTTTTGTCGGGATGGGTGCAATCTGCGCATCTTTGCCGGCGCGCCCGATTAATCTCGGTCGAGTGCCAGCCCTCGATCACTTCATATCCCAGCCCCCCTCTAACGACCAAATTCGACCTAGTTGGAGCAGCCAACGTTCTACGGGTTCCCGGCATATTCTGGCCGCCGCACCGACGCGGGGTGGCGTGTCAACCGCGACAACCGTGGGTCCCGGCGGGCTCCGTGGCAGTGGCGGAGGTGGTCCCATTCAGCCAGGACACGTCTTTAAGCTGCCGAGAGGCGGCATGATTGTTTATACCTCTGCAGGGTGGCTTCAGATTGGTGTGCCCATGTGGACCAACAAAGATGCGCGTTGGCTCTACGATCTAGCGGATGGCAGTCAGGCGAGTCCGGAGCAAATTCCTCACATCATGCCCACAATCTATATCTTTGATCTCGATTATGTGCCTGCAACGGACGGGCTTATTCCTGCTGATTTTCTGCAGTATATGAATTTTGTTACGCGAACCGCGCATAACCCGAAAGGAATTACCTTTGAAATGATCGCGCCGGATAATGCGACGGCACGTCGGCTGGAAGACTATCTCAACTTAGTTTTCTTAGGCCCCGATGATCCTGATTTGTCCGAGCGCGTTCGCCAAGAGTATCCTCCGGGCGCGACCGGAGTGCCTGATTTGCTGGCTGAGATGCATCAGGGATTTCCGGCGGCAGCTCCTGACGTATTGCGCCGGATACACGCTATGGACGCAAACAATGGTTTCGCCACCGGTCAGGTGACTGTGCGCAAGATTGGTTCTCAACTCTATGAGGTGCAGGATGGGACTGATATCACTCAGGTGGATCTGGCGCAGGCTCCGATCCGCGGAGTGAACTTAGCTCAAAGCCTTCCCTCATGGGAATCGCCCGCCCATGAAGATGTCTGGAATGGCGTGGTGAAACAACAGCGTCCAGGCATTTGGCCGATAGGGACGGGCCATGGGTTTACTGCGGATAAAGAAACCAGCGGATTTATTATTTTTAATGGGGGCCGTGCCTTATTGGTGGATCCACCCTCAAATACAGATGAATTTCTGGTGACCAACCAAATCCCGCTGGCCATGGTGCATGGTGCACTGCTGACGCACGGTCATACGGACCATTATGGCAATGCGATTCCCAAGCTGATTTCAATGTTGCCGAGTCTTAAGCTCTACACGACGCCGACTATCTATGACATGTTGCAGGAGCAGTATGCGTTATCATTAGGCGCCAACTTTTCAGGCGGGCTGGGTCGCTGGACATTCGATCCGATAGCGCCGCAGGAGTTTAAACAGATTATTGGCATGCATTTTCGGCCCGAGTATACTTTTCATAGCATTCCGACTTTAGGTTTCGATATTTATCGTCGCCCCGTGCAGGATCGCGGTGAGCGTATCGTCATGTTTACAGGCGATACAAACGCCGATCATGAGCGCATTTTCGATCACACGCAGACGGCTAAGGATGGAACGCCCCCCCTGATGAGCTATGAGCGCGCTCAAAATATTATCCGCCACGTCGATGGAGTGCTAATGCCCCCCCGGGGTGCACGACCGCCTGTTGTCCTGATCGATAACGGGATTGAGCCCTTACACACGCCCCCGGCGGCGACGCAAAAGCTTCTTGTCGAGGCGATTCAGCGTGGTATCGATGTCTCCCGGATACGGGTCTATCATATTGACAGTAAGGAGGCCCGTCGTCATGGCTTGCCGGAATGGCTGGAAGGGTGGCGCGGCTTTATCGACCTTTCTCAGTATTTTCAGAGGTTTAGAAGCAGCCCCTGAAGTGAAATCTTGAATAAAAACAACAATTTTGCCCCCCGGCCGAAGAAGCGGGGAAGCTGTGATGTTAGGACTCAACGCACAATATAGCCTCACCCAGGCGGGTGTGATGGCCGCTGTTTCTACGGCGGGTCTACGCCATATCTATGGGATAGCCGGGACGCTTGAGAATAACCTGCGCCTTAATATCCCGATGGAGAGTATTGCCGAAACGTTGGCCCCGCAAGTGGCTCAGCTTGAATGGGATCAGAAGGGTAAACAGCCGCAGCTCATACACCAAAATCGCATGCTCGAGCGTATTGTCGCCGGCACAGTCTATCCCGATGCCGACGGTAGAAAAACCGACGCGCATGTCGTTTTGGGATCCATTTACCATGCGATTGAGCGGATCAATCCGCAGCTCTATCAGGAACTGTCCGGTTTTGCGGGCAAACTCACTTTGCCGCCGCCATCGATGTCATCTCGACGGAGGACGACAGGACATTATTCAAGCGCCGCGCCACCGGCTGCGACTGTCGTGCCGAAACATCGTGAAGGCCAAATTGAATGCCTGCATTGTCAGAGTTGGAATCCCGTTAGTAAGAGTTTCTGCGGTGACTGCGGAGAAGACATTTCGGATGATTCTCAATATGTGCCGCGGGCGCAAAACATGCGCGGAACAATCTTGTTTACAGACTTTCAAGGATTTACCGATATGAGTCAGTCAATGCCGGCAGAAGTATTGTTCGGGTGGCTCAATAGACAGTTCAATCTATTGGGAGCCGAGATCATGCGGCAAGGGGGATGGTTCGTTAAAAACATCGGCGATGCGATCATGGTGGTCTTTAATCAACACGAAGATCATGCCCGGCGTGGAGTCAGTACAGCGGTTCGCATGTTGCAGATTCTTGAGCAGGTCAACCCGCAGCTCAAGGGCATGGGCCTTCCGGCCTTGCAAATGAGGATTGGCGTGCACACAGGGAATATTGCAGTTGGCTATCTCGGTGGGCCTGGTTCAAAACGAGCGGATGCGATAGGCCGTGCCGTTAATTTGGCTTCACGGCTGGAGAGTTTCAAATTGGAAAAGGGAGCTCGAACCATAAATGTTCCTGACGGAAACCGCGTCCTTGTCTCCGGTGCGACCCTGTCAGAACTAGCCGGAGGCTTTGAACATAGCTTCATTGATAAAGTAGCTTTCAAGGGAGTTGAGCAGCCGGTTGAAGTTTATCACATTCAAGGTGAGTTGCCGGGGGCCAGTGTCGCCGACCGCTATGCAGGTTCCCAAAGCCAGTTTCGGGGGCGTCGGCGAGAAATGGATCAATTGCAAGCGACCTTTGTTCAAGCGATGCAGGGACAGCCTCAGTTGGCACTTATCTCCGGCGAGGCGGGCCAGGGAAAGAGTCGACTCGCGCTTGAATTCTTGAATTCAATGAAGGGGCCGCGGGAACGTCATATCAAAGTCATAGCCGCACGTGGGGTTGATAGGGATTATCATCCTCCCTATGCCTTGA
Source organism: bacterium (assembly GCA_965216315.1). Taxonomy (GTDB): domain Bacteria; phylum UBA10199; class UBA10199; order 2-02-FULL-50-16; family JAJFLM01; genus CBDCFN01. The sequence continues at coordinate 1,095,761 of CBDCFN010000016.1, forward strand.
TGAGCGATGCCCTGACGCACTTGGCCGGTATCGAAGCCGATGATGAGTTGGAAGAGATTGAGGTCAAAATTCGGAGTCTGGTTTGGTTGTCAAAAGGTCTTGGAGCTGAAGAGCAAGAACAGATGGCGCAGTTGCTGGGACGCTTGATGGGGATTCCCTTTCGAACGGAGTTTTCCCCGCAGGAACGGCTGAAGCGCGAGACGATAGAAATGCGCCAAAGAGTCTTCGATAATATTGAATCAATGGCTTCAGACCAAAATGTCTTGCGTATGGCAATTCATCGCGCTGTCATTCAATTCTTTCAAGAACATTCCCGCTATTTTTCCCTAATACTTTCTCTGGAAGATGTGCATTGGTCCGACCAGGAATCATTGGAGCTGTTGCACGAAGTATTCGCATCGCTTGAAGACCGACCGGTAATGGTTGTGGGGACCATGAGGCCCGAATTTGATACGGGACCCGGTTTTCAGCTCGAAGATATTTTTGCAGGGGATTATAAGGCCGAGCCGATACAGCTCCGTGAGTTATCGATGACGGACATGCGCTCCATTGTACAAGACATACTTGGTGAAAGCTCTCAAACGGATCCGGAAGTGGTTAATTACGTCATCTGGCAAGCGGCCGGTAATGTTTTTTTACTGCATGAAATGGCCCAGGCGGTTAAGGATGGTTGGTTGCAACGCGGAGAGACACCTGAAGAGTGGCGTTTGGTGGGTGCGCATGATGAGCGTCGCACCGTCGGTGCCGATAATTTTTTACAGACGCGCCTCGAACGATTATCTCCGGCCGAACGCAGTGTCGTTGACTATGCGGCGGTAATTTCCGATGCCTTTGATTTACAGTTAATACAAGAATTGGGGATCCCCAATGCGGGCGTTCATTTAGGGCAACTGGTTCAAAAACAGATCCTTCATCAAGACCGACAAGGTAAGTACCGCTTTCGCCATGATATGATGCGTGCAAAGGCCTATGCGATGATGAGTCATGAAACGCGCCGTGACCTGCATCGCGACATGGCGGAGTTGCTGGTTGAGCATGAAGTAGAGGACAAAGCTCTTATAGCGTATCATTTGGATAAGGGAGAACAGACGGTAGCGGCGGCCCGCTATTATTTGGATGGCGCCGAACAAGCGCAAGAACGCGCACTCTACCGGCAGGCGCTTAGATATTACGATCGTGTCTTTGCCTTGGGTCGCGAAGAAGATAATCAATTGGCTTTGCGGGGTTTGTTGGGGGGGAATGAAGTCGCTCTGGATATGCGCGATACCGAATCGGCCTATGCGCGTATCGAATTGGCAGCAGATCTCTTGCAGTCAGGTATTGAACGTGAAGTCAGATCTCAGTATTTTTATCGCCTCGCCCATACGTTGCAAGTTGACCGTAATGATGAAATCAAAGCGAATTTGTTCGCTGCTGAGCAGGCCGTAAAAAACGCACTAAAGCGATACGATGACGTCGAAGTATCACCTATGAAAGCGCAATTGTTGGCGACGTTGGGACGGATTTACGCGGAACGCAGGGACTTTCAGGTGGGGCAAACCTATATTCGTCAGGCGATTGTTACGGCCAAAGCGGCTCATGATGATGATGTGGTTGCGGAAACCTATCTCCACCAGATGTATATGGACCTGCAGTATGGAGACTATGGGTCGGTTATCAAGTTAGGCAATGATGTCGATGCCTTGCTCAAATCCCCTAAGTTTGCCAAGCGCCGGATTGCCCGAAACGTGAATGTAGGAGGCGCGCACATCAATCTGGGTAATTACGAGGAGGCGCTGCGCATTTATCAAGTGACGGAGACGCTGTCGCGTGAAAAATTTGCAGGGACCTACCTTCCCAATATCGTTCCTAACGTCGGGACCTGTTTGCGTCTCCTGGGTCGATCGGAATTGGCGCTCCAACATCTCGATCGTGCGATTGAACTCTTTAGCCACCAACCCAACGCCTTTATGGCGGGGGTGACGCAACTCTATCGTGCGCTGACTCTCCTCGACCTTAAGCGCTATGACGAGGCCGACGAGGCGGCGACCCGAGTCTATGCCGTTTCACAGGCGGGGAATGAGCCCGATCCAAAATTAGAGGCGATGGCGCACATGGCTCATGCCCAGATCCAATTAGCTCAAGATCAACTGCAAGCGGCCGAACAAAGTAGCGCTGAAGCCTATCGATTGTTGTTGGCATCTGAGTGGCATATTGAGGAGTTTGATTTAGAGATTGCGCTGACACATGCGCGCATCCTGTGGAAGCAGGGTAAGAGCGAGGAGGCGTGGCAGGTCCTTCATGGAACCGAGCAGGTCAAGGGGGCCAGGCAGGAGCTTGTGCTACGGGCAGAGAAACTCGACTTGGCGTTGCAGGCGAATTTCTATCATCGGAATCGGGTCAATGCGGCGATCGTTCAGATGTGGGAAGCTATTCAGTTAGAGAGGTTGCGAAGTAATAGTAACGCTAGCCTGGGGGCTATCGTGCAGGAAGCGCTTACGCGAGTTCAGCCGGGCATGTTGACGCCTGATATTGAGGCTTATGCGCAGCAGGAGCCAGGGAAGCTGTCGGCGCTGAGAGAAGTCGGTAATCATCAGCTGGTTGGGGTTCTACTTAACTCACCATATATAGTCACGCTGGGAACAGTACTATCAAGGAAATTAGAAGAGATGGGGGCTGCAGAAACGATGGAAGCCGGACTTTCATTGACCCGTGCCGTGTGGCGCCCTTCGTTTAATGAAGATGGCAGGCCCATTGTTTATTGGGATTTTGATCTTGATTCCGACAATGTGCAGATCTTAAGTGCTTTAAACACCATTGGAAATGTTAGGCGTCACATTCATGCGACGTATGAAGGAGATGTGAGCTACAGTGATGGAGTCATTAAAGTTACCTTCAACTTAACGCAAGAAACGGAGACCTTCACGACGGACCAATTTGGAGCTATCGAGTTACTCATTGGCGCGACCACCGATGGGCGCTCCGTTTTGGCGCTGCGCGCTGAAAAGGGTGCCTTTACAGCGCGACCGGATATCTTACTCCAGGACTTAGCCGAAGGTCTCTAATTTACCGTAAAGATCAGTGAAGCTGTTCCTCCCGTGATAGTACTCATCGTTATTAAGTATTGCTGTCCCACACTTAAGGCAGGGGATGGGTTGGAAGCCGCGCCAAACGGGACGGCATCGGCAATGTTGTAGTTCCCATAAGTCACGGGTGATTGCAGTGGAATCAGATTGTCATTTTCATCCTGGCCACTCACGATGCCATAAATCGTGCTCCCAGTACCGGCAGTTGATACCAGGAGGGTTGCCGCTTGCCCGAAAGGCCAGCTGATCGTCGGAAAGCTGCCGCTACCGGACAACTGGATGTCGGCATCCGCGCCGTTTGATCCAATCGTGCCATCGATATTGCTGAAGCCGTCGATACTGAAGGAACCGGATCCGGTATTGTCATCATCTTCGGTTGCATCGTCCAACTCGTCTAGGGAATGCATGACGACGGATTGAAAATTAGACCCTTCCGAGATAGTTACATTTTCCATGACGCCGCGGATGTAGCCGTCTTGAAAGACGACAAAGTCCCAAAGTCCGACAGGGACGTTACTAAAATTATTGTCTCCGGCGGCTCCCATGTAGATCGGGCTTAAGTTGGTGCTCTGACTCTTGACTAGGTTCGAAGTATTATCCTTCTTGGCACCGACCAGGTGACTATTTTTCTTAATGTCGATTAAATTGCCGACAGCATCCTTCATCTCGACCAGGATGCGCCCGGTTTTGCTTAGGGCAGACTTAATAAAGCCGGTGCCTTCATTATTCTCGGCTATGAAGATGCTCAAATCCAGCCTATGCTCGTCGAATTCCTTTTTCATGGTTCCGGAGTTTTCATTCCAGGCTTCAGCCGGGCTCTTCCCGGAATCAATTGATTTTTGAATGCCGTCTTCAATCCTTTTGACGCGCGCTTTGGTGTTAAGTCCAAAATTAAGCAGTGGCAGTGCCATTGCGGTCAGGATAGCGGCGGCCCCGAGGATCTGAAGCACAATTCCGGCCTGCAAATCCGGGGAGTCTTCGTCGAGTGTGAAGGCGACCGTGCCGCCATTGGTCGTGATAAAGTTGACCAGGGCGGTTTCATCGGCCTGAAGTTGTTGTAGGTCAGCGAGGGCCTCATCGAGCTGGGGAACAGCCTTATCCTTAAAGTAATTGAGTACCTTGTTGCCGGAATTTTCATCGAAGACGGTGATATCGCCAAATTCATCATTGATTTTGTCAAAGTCGCTGATGAGTTCACTGATCGTATTTGTTAATTGTTCCGAGGAGTCGTTTTGGCTGGATGCCGTTGATTGACCTGTGTTGCCACCACCGCCGCCGCAGCCAATGAAACTCATGCTCACGACGAGAGACGGGACTAGAATATTCCGGATTAGAAAGGACTTGATGGACATCACGAAACCCCCTTTTCTTTGCTTTCTAGCCCTAAATAGCTTAAATTTCCATCACTTATTCATGATTATCGAAAATTCTTCAGCGAAGCGGAATAGATCCTTCATTTTTAGTATCCTGGCCTTGGCGGTTGTCGGGGGGGTTGCCGCCCTCTGGCTTCGCAATCCCCAATTATTTCCAGCTAAATCGGCGGTTGCGCCGAGTGGTGATCAGCTTGAGTTAGATGAGCGTTGTGCGATGTATCGGGTTTCCATTGAAAAAAAGATCGGAGAGCAGCGCTTTTATGCCAAGCGCGCCAGGACGAGTGCCAATTATACTTTGAAACGAATTTTTTATAGCCCGCGCACGCAATCGTGTCTCTATGTGGCGATGACAACCGTTTTTAAGTCGGCGGAGATTGAAGCGATTATTCTTAATCTTGCCAATGCTTCCGATCATGAGACGATTCATAGTGCTTGGCTCTATTGGGGCACGGACGAATTTGCGGCCGAGAAAGGTCGCTTCGAGCATGTCGTTGCTCAGTATCAACGGGTTGAAGTGACGGAGGCGCCGTAAGCGTGCTTTATGCGATTGACATGTCTCCAGACCAAGCCTTAGAATTACGTTCCTGTTGGGAGGACTGAGATGGATTCTTTAAATTTTTGGACGCAGCCGCCTTTGCTTTGGTTCCTCATCGGTTTGGTTTTGATGCTTATCGAATTCGTGAGTGCCGGGGTTGTCATCCTTTTTTTTGGGGTGGGCGCATGGATTGTCGCGTTAATCACGTTGCTTGTTCCGGTCTCTTTAACCGGACAGCTGATTATTTTTCTCCTTACCTCCGTCTTAATGCTGGTTACCTTGCGTAAATGGTTGAAAGGGATGCTAAGCGGTAAATTATCGTGGTTTAGAGGGAGGGAGGGCGAAATAGAAGAGTTTGTTGGTAAACGCGCCACGGTTGAAGCGGCCATTTCGCCTCATGTCCGTGGTAAAGTGTCTTTTCATGGGAGCCTATGGGACGCCCAATCAGATGTCGACATTAAGGCAGGGTCCACTGTCGAAATTGTCGCCAGCGATAGCATTACCTTAATAGTAAAGCCAATATCATAAGAGAGGATTTAATGATGATCTTAAATATCATGCTCATTGGGCTGGTCATATTTGCCTTAGTCACTTTTTATAAAACGATCCGGGTGGTTCCGCAGAAAACCGCATTCATTATCGAGCGGTTGGGAAAGTACAGTAATACACTGACGGCAGGGCTTCATATACTGGTCCCTTTTATTGATAAGGTATCCTATAAGCATACGCTAAAAGAGCAGGCCCTCGATGTGCCCTCACAGATTTGTATCACTAGGGATAATATTGCCGTAGAGGTCGATGGAATTATTTATCTGCAGGTTATTGATGCGGCAAAAGCATCTTATGGAATAACGAATTACCAGTTTGCTTCAACTCAGCTCGCGCAAACAACGATGCGTAGTATTATTGGTAAGCTAGACCTCGATAAAACCTTTGAAGAACGCGAAACGATTAACGGAGCTATTGTTGAGGCAGTCGATAAGGCGTCTGAGCCTTGGGGTGTCAAGGTCACTCGTTATGAGGTTAAAAATATTATTCCTCCGCAGAGCATCAAAGATGCAATGGAAAAACAGATGCGTGCTGAGCGTGAGAAGCGGGCCGTCATCGCCGAATCAGAAGGTGATAAGCAGGCCAAGATCAATCGGGCCCAAGGTGAAAAACAGGAGACGATCTCTGTTTCCGAAGGTGAGATGCAGCGCCGCATCAATGAAGCGGAAGGGCGTGCCCAGGAGATTGAGCGCGTGGCGAATGCGACCGCCAAGGGAATTAGAGAAGTTGCTCTGGCCATCAATGATGAGGGTGGGCTTGATGCCGTTAATATGCGGATCGCGGAGCAATATCTCGATGAATTCGGGAACTTGGCGCGCACGAATAATACGCTCATTATTCCTTCCAATGTTTCTGATATTGCCGGAATGGTCGCTTCGGCGATGACGGTGATCAAGGGCGAGAGTAATGGGAAGGGTAAGGTCCGCGGCAAGGTGAAAGTCGCTGAGTAAAATGAAAACGACCATCTTTACAGTATTGTTATTAGTTCTATCATCGGGGGCGCAGGCCCGGACGGTTTCGCCGGAGAAAAGTCCGTCAAAAAAGCCGCCTTTGGAGGTGTTTATTCCATCCGGTTGGCAGATGGAGGCGCCGTGGTCAATAGAGTATTCCTATTCCGCGAAAGCAGCCCTGCTGGCCCCCGGGGCGGATCCGAATGTCCAGTGTCGCGTCAAGTTCCGGGAGGAAACGACTCCGGAATTTCGGCAAAGTAACTACCAAGCAAGGATTCTGAACGAAGTGCGAACTTCTCGTAGTAACTTCAATGTCTTAAATCAGTCAGCGTTTCCCATTGAAGGTCGCGAAGCAACGCGCGTGACAGCATCCTGGAATGAGGGTGGCCGACTTGTAAAAGGGGTTTTTTATTTCCTCTCCAAGGCGCAACGCAAAGTTGTCATGGAATGTGTCGGTCCCTCTAAGGATCATGAGCGGCTCGTATCCGGTTTCGATCAAATCGCGCAACGGCTCAAAATTCATTAGCCAAAAGTCACCACGACATTATAAAGAGTCCTTAATGGACAAGACGCAGGCTCCTAAAAACATCGCTGTCGCCAAGGGCCCGCCGGGACTCATGATTGAATGGGAAGATGGATTGAAAAGGAAGATTCCTTTTATCACGCTTCGCAAAGAGTGTCCCTGCGCCGAATGTCGGGGGGAAAGAACGCCATTGGATCTGGCTCCGGATGAGTTGCCGACGGCACGACCCCTGAGCGATAAAGCGGCAATTTGCCAGAATATGTATAAAATCGGGGGATATGCTGTCGGTTTTGTCTGGGGGGACGGTCATGACAGCGGCATCTACAGCTGGGAGTATTTAAGAGCGCTTGCGGAGGGTATTGATGACTGAGCAGCCCGCCCGCGGCACTGTCCAGACCGTTTGTGAAGTTCGCTTCTCTGATACGGATGCCATGGGGCACGTCAATAATGCCCGGTTTTTTAGCTACATGGAGCAGGCGCGGGTGGCCTATATCGCCCGCCTCATGCTGGATGTAGATTATAAAGAGGGTGTTCGCTCTTTCCCTTTTATTCTAGCCGATATCCAGTGTGCCTTTAAATCTCCTTTGTATGTAGGTGAAGTTGTGACGGTTTTTATTTCCGTTGCCTCAATTGGGACCAAGAGCTTTGTCTTCGAGTATTCCCTGATGGAGCAGGGATCCGGTCGGTTGGTAGCGACGGGTCGGAGTGTCCAGGTTCTCTATGATTACAAGCAGGAAGCGAGTTACCCCATGCCGGACGAGATGAGGCGCAGTATTGAGGCCTTGGAGGGGCGCTCCTTCGCGTAATTCTACGCAACTTCTATTATGAGGGCCCGATGAGCGTATATGGGGTTCGGGTTTGCACTTACATCGACGCATACTCCGACGGCGGCACTAGCTGCCGCGGGTGTAACTTTCAACCGAGCGACTTTCTTTGATGATGTGCTCCAAACTCAAGGGCTACGCCAAGTCTACCCCATTCGCGACCCTGCAGTTATTACGGAAGCCTTTGCTGCCTATCAAGGGAGTGACGCAGATCTCTTCAGTTTAGCGGGGACCGAACAAAGTCTCGATGTTGACAGCGGCACTGTTCCACTAACCTATTTGGATAGCACGGCTTCGACCAAGATGATTCCCCACGTGGAGGCGGCCGAAGCCAATGCCAATCGACATTACGCCAACAGCCATTCGGTTGCTCACAATCCTGCCATGATCTCTACTATCGATTTTAAGAATGCTCATCGCCGCGCACTTGATTTTGTGGGGGCTAATCCAACCACGCATGTTGCAGTTTTTGATGGCTCTGGTGCAACAGGTCCACTCAATCGAGTGGCAAGAAACCTTTTTGTCCATGGACGTGATGAAAAAAGGAACACAGTTCTCTTTACGGGCAAAGAGCATCATGCCAACCAGTTACCTTGGCAACGTTATGCCGGTAAGCTGCATTGTCATGGTATTCCCGTAGATGGCGTTACAGGTTGTGTTGATATACCTGCCTATCGTCAGTTGCTTCAAGATCATAGTGAACGACTTCGTTTGGTCGCGGTCAATGGAGTGTCTAATGTGACCGGTGTGGTAGAGCCGGAATTGGAGCTGATGGCTCATTTGGCCCATGAGGTGGGTGCTCTGTTGTTGGTAGATTATGCTCAGGGCTTGGCTCATAGGGCGATCAGTATGCAAGAGCTGGGTATCGATTTTCTGGTTGCCTCAGGACATAAGACCTATGCACCCGGATCACCCGGCCTTCTAGTAATGCCACGAGACAGCACACCTCAGTATCCCGACAACGTGGGCGGTGGCATTGTTGAGTCCGTCGATATTGATGATTTTCAACTAAGCAGTAAATTGCCCGATCGGGAAGAAGCAGGAACGCCAGATATTATCGGTGGAATTAAGTTTGCGGCGGCATTGGAGGCGCTAGCTTGGGTCGGTATGGATCGAGTTTGGCAGCACGAGTTGGAATTGACAGAGCAATTGGTGTCAGGATTGATGGCAATATCAGGCGTTGAGGTTTATGGTGATACAGATTTGGCCAGAACACCGCGTGCCGGTGTAGTAACATTCAATATTGATGGTCTCCATCATGCGATTCTGAGTCAGGCCTTATCGGATTATTTTAATATTGCAACCCGGAATGAGTGCTTTTGTGCTCAGCCGTATGTGAAATCGCTCTTTCATATGACGCCGGATCAATTGCGACGATTTAAGCACCAGCTTGCAGAGGGTGATCGGAGTAAGGCTCCCGGGATGGTAAGAGCCAGCTTGGGTATTTACAATACAACCAATGACATCCATCGATTGTTGGTAGCCGTGGCATGGATTAGCGCGAATAAGGATCGTTTGGTTCAGGAATACTATGTCGATACTAATGGCAATGCCTATCGTCATGACAAATGGCGGGTTGATGCCAATAGGTACAGTTCATTACCCTCTAGCAATGGTGACTCCCTTTATTTCCCATCGGTCGACAGCTGAATCTGCATAGACCCCAGACGCAACTTTTAGACCTAGCGGCCGAAAAGGGCCTTCTCATGTTGGCCCTATCCACTAACGTACTTGCACTGGCTCCAGCGCTTCTCGCCACTACCAATAGTAATGTGCCTCATATCGTCCGTCCTTCGCGCGCTGTCGGCGTCTCGATGTATCGGAGTCTTGAACGCTTTGCCAATCGACATGAGGGGACGGTCAGAGGGCAGGACGTGTTGAGGCAACTACGTCGTCTACCGAGTCGCTCTGAGTTGGGACTCGATCATGTGCGACAGTTGCAGGACTTACTCGACTTTCCGTGGTTCTTTGACGCGATTTTACCTAATCCGCTGCTTCTTGATGGCCTGATGCGGGCACTGGGGCTTAAGGATGATCGTTTTGAGCCGATGGCTGAATTGCTGCTTGCCGGCGGGATCAGGTCCCTGGCGAATCGTGTGAGGGCGCGCAATTTTCGGATAAAAGACGTTCCTCCCAGTTTTGTGACCTTTCATCCACGGACGGCGGCTCGTAACTGGTTGTGGTGGCAGCCTGAATATGACGTGCTTCTGCTCTGTCATCGACCGGGAAGTGTTCAACCGATTCATACTCACGGCGGGGCGGTCGGGGTCGATTACGTGCTTTCGGGGACCATGAGGGAAGAACGCTTCTTGCCTTATCAAGAAGATACACTTCTGTTTGTGGGATCTCGGATCTACCAGCAGGGCGAGGCATTGGTCGTCAATGATGAAGGCATTCATCGTATCTCCAATGCGTCGGACACGGAGAGTCTTTTGACGCTACATTTCTATACGCCGCCGATTCCTGTTTCCAAGGTGGAGACCTGGTATGAAAGTGATGTGGTCAATGCTTGACCGTACCGATATGACCACTTAGGACCAAGTGGTAATTTGTACTCTACAATCAGACATTTAGCACGCCTGCCTTGAAGTACACCTGAATCAAGAGAAGTCCTTATTGCGCCGCGTTATTATTAGTTGCGAATTAATTACGAGCGCGCTTGGGCATGGCGAAGGTGATTTCATTGACAGGGGGCCACTTTTGGGCGAACTTCCAATTCTTTTAAGGATTACAGCATGTTTCGACGGTTTACTGAAAAATACCTCAACTTGAGTCTCCGCTTTTGGATCGTCGTCTTGGTCGTCGCCGGGGCGGTGGCGGTGCCTTCGTTTCAGCGGACCATCGGGATGTTTAAGAACATCGACACTGATCTGGCCAATTTGCTGCCCGAGTCCTATCCGAGTGTCCAACTCATCGAGAAGGTCCGCGATAAATTGGCGAGTTCGGGGAATCTGTGGGTTATTCTCGAGGGACCTGACCGGGAAGTGATTCTGCCATTCCTGCGTGAAGTCGTCCAACAGTTGCAACAGCATCCGCAAATCCATGATGTCGAGTATCAAAAACCCGGCTTTGACTTTTTTGACGAGCACAAGCTGCTCTATGTCTCCTTGGATGATCTCAAGGACATAAAGGTGAGCATCGATCGTAAGATCCAGCGCGAAAAACTCGGGGGCTTTTACATCAGCTTTGAGGATGAGCAGGAGGCGCCGAAGAGTTTTGATGATCTGATTGCTAAATATAAAGGCGAGTATTCGAGCGGTGTACGGAGTCCGTATTATGAGAGTGACGATGGAAAGGTATTTCTGATTAATGTGAAGCCGACCGGGAAGTCCAGTGATTTTAAATTTGCCAAGCAGTTCTATAAAAGCGTGCGTGAGCAGTTGGCCGACTTTCGGCCGGAATCGCGCCACAAAGACATTGTCATCTATTACGCAGGATCGATTCGAACCCGTGTCGATGAGTACGGGTCCCTGATGGGAGATCTTGCGACTGCCGGATATGTTGCGGGTATCGGGATGTTGTTATTGCTGATGTTGGTATTTCGAGGGATACGCCCGATTCTTTTAGTGTTGATCCCATTATGTCTCAGCATACTTTATACCTTTGGGATTGCCTCGTTCTTTGTCAAAGGGTTCAACACCGTGACGGCCTTTATGTTTGCCATCATGATGGGGCTTGGAATTGATTTTGGTATTCATATGGTGTCCCGATATCTGGAGGCGCGTAGTCTCGGTGCTGAACGACGGGATGGTTTATTTCAGGTGCTCTATTATGTCGGGCGGGCTTCTTGGACGTCGGCTGTGACGACGGCGACGGCCTTTTTTCTGCTGCTCATCGTCGACTTCAAGGGCTTTGCGGAGTTCGGTTTGATCGCCGGTATTGGCATTATCACTTCTTTTGTTACTTATTGGCTTTTGCTTCCGGCGTGGACTCGCTGCTTGGAATTGTTCGGGCCGATGCGGCGTGCGCCGGTGCCATTTTTGAAATTTTTGACACGCTTTGCGACGTTTCCGCGGCCAAAACTCATCTTTGGGGTGACCATGGGTATAACGGCATTGAGCATTGCGGCTTTTCCGTGGGTGGGCTTCGAATACGATTACGGCAAACTAAGATCTCATTTGCCTAAGGCGGAGAAGGCGCGGAGCATGGAGCAGCGGGTACGACAACGTCGTCCGAATCCGGCCGTTGTGTTTATTAATGGTCAGGAAGATGCCGATGCGCTCGAGCTTGCAGTTAATGAAATAAAACAGAAAGAAGGTTCTCTCATCGATAAGTTCGCATCGATGTATTCACTTGTTCCGGAACAGCAAAGTGAAAAGCAAGTGGTCATGAGTGAAATCGACGAGTTGCTCCAGGATGATGTGATCGAGAAATTAGTTAAGGATAAAGATAAAAAGGAGATTGAAGATTTTCGGCGGTCATTAAAGGTAGATAATGTGACCCTGGAAGATGTGCCGGAGATGACAAAGGCTAAATTTATCGGGGATGAAACCATTCCCGGTACGGTTGGGCTCATTGTTCCAAAGGCGGGAATCGAACTCCATGATGGGCGCCATGCGATTAAATTTGCGAATGAGATCCAGGTTATTGAAACATCGCGGGGAAAGTTTGATGCTTCGAGCGACGCCATTATCTTTGCTAACGTACTATCGGTTATGCTCGAGGAGACGCGTATCGCTATTCCGCTAGCTTTTTTGGGCGTATTTCTCTTTCTTGTCTTGGATTTTAGAAACCCCAAAAAAGTAATTGCTGTACTTGTGCCGTGGATTTCAGGAGTACTGTGGATGTCGGGGGCTATGGTGCTGATGGGAATACGCTTGAATTTTTACAACGTATTTATACCTGCCGCGGTGTTTGGTATGGGTATTGACTATTCGGTCCATATTTTTCACCGCTTTTTGGAAAAGACTTCGGATGTGCCGGCAGCTGTCGCCTCGGCAGGTCGGGCGGTTATTATTGCCGGATTAACCACGATGATTGGTTTCTCTGGGTTGGCTTTGGCCAATCATCGTGGTTTGCAGTCAATGGGTTGGCTGGCGATTGTAGGGATTTTTTCGAGTATGGTGTGTTCTCTGACGATGCTGCCGGCAGCCCTGGAAATATGGAGAAAGAAGCCACGTTCATGATTACGCTTCAGAAATTTAAAAAACTGGCTGAATCGCACAATCTTATCGTGTTGGATGAAGAAATTATTGCGGATACGGAGACACCTGTCTCCGTTTTTCAGCGTTTTCGCGATGAACCCTATAGTTTTTTATTGGAGAGTGTCGAGGGTCAAGAACGCTGGGCCCAGTATAGCTTTATTGGTTTTCAACCGCTGGAACTCTTTCGGAGTTACGGCCATAATATAGAGATAAAGGGAAGGCGCGGGGAATGGAAGGCTAAAAAAGTTGATGATCCCCTAGCGGAGTTAGGGAAGATTTTGAAGAAATATAAGGTCCCGGATCTTCCCGGCTTACCGCGTTTCTCGAGTGGTGCTGTCGGCTATCTGGGCTATGATGTGGTGCGTTTTATCGAGAAAATGCCTCGGGTAAAGCAAGAGGCGACCGATCCATGGGACTGCTTCTTTATGGTTCCGCAGGTATTATTGGTTTTTGATAATCGTGAACATTCACTGCATGTACTCTATCATGTGCCGATACCGAAGCGGGCTGATCTCAAGGATCTCTATGAAAAGGCTCGGACCGAGCTCCGCGAATTAGTGGTACGACTTCGGCAATCTAGTTTAGGCGTGGTTAAAAAACCTTTACCGGAAGCAGGCAAGCCCAACTTTAGGGCGCTGTGGAAAAAAGAGTCTTTCATTAAAGCGGTACGTCAGACCCAGGAGTATATCCGAGCGGGTGATTGTATCCAGACGGTCTTGAGTCTGCGCTTTCGAGCTCCCTATAAAGGAGACAGCTTTAATATTTATCGCGCTTTGCGCCGTGTAAATCCGTCTCCGTATTTGTATTACCTGCATATGGAGGATCATGATGTCGTCGGTGCGTCACCGGAGACAATGGTGCGACTCGAGGCAGGAATGCTGACTTTGAGGCCGATTGCTGGAACGCGTCCGCGGGGCAAAACAGAAGCGGAAGATAAGGCTTACGAAGCCGATTTGTTGGCTGACCCTAAGGAGTGTGCTGAGCATATCATGCTTGTTGACTTGGGTCGTAATGACTTAGGTCGCGTTGGTAAGAGCGGAAGTGTCGAGGTTAATGAGTTTATGGTTATCGAACGCTACTCGCATGTGATGCATATTGTGTCCAATGTGCGTGCTGAGTTAAAGAAACAGAAATCAGCGCTGGATGTGCTGCGCGCCACTTTTCCGGCCGGGACGCTTTCCGGTGCTCCTAAGGTGCGGGCCATGGAGATTATTTACGAATTCGAACCGACACGCAGGGGTGTCTATGGCGGTTGCATCGGGTATATCGATTTTTCAGGGAATATGGATACAGCCATAGCCATACGCACGGCAATTGTTCATAAGGGTCAAGTTGAGGTTCAGGCGGGTGCCGGTATAGTCGTCGATTCAAGGCCTGAGAATGAATACGATGAGTGTATGAACAAGGCAAAGGCCATTATGCATGCTGTCGAGATGGCACAGAAGGATTACTAATGCTGTTGATGATCGATAACTACGATTCGTTTACCTATAATTTAGTCCAGTATTTTATGGAGCTGGGGGAGGATGTGCAAGTTTATCGTAATGATGCCATTACGCTTAAAAAAATTACTGCGCTTAATCCTCGAAAAATTGTCGTTTCTCCCGGACCTTGTACGCCGAACGAGGCGGGAATTTCTCTTGCACTTATCAAGGCCTTTGCGGGAAAAATTCCTATATTAGGTGTCTGTCTGGGGCATCAGTCGATCGCGCAGGCCTTTGGGGGCGAAATTATCCGGGCCTATCGAATCATGCATGGTAAGACTTCGCAGGTGTACCATGATGGTAAGACCTTATTTAAAGATATCGACCAACCCTTTGAGGCGACGAGATACCACTCGTTGCTTGTTAATCGAGAAGCGTTGCCTGATTGTTTTGAGATCAGTGCTTGGACACGCGAACAGGAAATTATGGGGTTAAGGCATAAGGAACTTTTTGTGGAAGGTATTCAATTTCATCCCGAATCTATTCTGACGAAAGCAGGTAAGTCCCTGCTGAACAATTTCCTGGTAAGATGTTCACAGACGTAATTGAAAAGCTCCGACAAGGCAATTCCCTGGACGAGGCGAGCATGGAGTCCGTTATGGAAGAGATCATGACGGGTGAAGTTGCACAGGGTGATCTTGCTGCTTTTTTAATCGCATTGCGTGATAAAGGCGAGAGTATTGAGGAGATCAGCGCAGCGGCGCGCGTGATGCGTCGTCATGCGATACAATGCCGTGGAATACCCGAAGGAGTTGTCGATACATGTGGGACCGGGGGGGATAATAAAGGAACGTTTAACATATCGACAGCGGCGGCCTTCGTTGTGGCGGGTGCCGGAGTTCCGGTCGCTAAGCATGGTAATCGTTCTGTGAGCTCGAAATCAGGAAGTGCTGACGTCCTTGAGGCTCTTGGGGTGACTATCGAATTAGGCCCTGAACAAGTTGAGAAATGTCTTCAAGAAGTCGGGATCGCTTTCTTTTTCGCGAGGAGATTTCATCCGGCGATGAAACACGTCGCTGCGGCACGTCAAGAGGTCGGCACGCGGACGATCTTTAATCTGTTGGGCCCGTTGACAAATCCGGCCGGGGCAAAGCGCCAGTTGATCGGTGTTTTTGATGAAAAATGGTGCCAACCATTAGCTCAGGTGCTGGCTAATTTAGGTTCTGAACATGTCATGGTTGTTCATGGTATGGACGGACTCGATGAGGTCAGCTTGACGACAAAGACCATCTTTGCAGAGTATAAGGAGGGTCTCGTTGAGGTTGGAGAAATTGACCCTGAATCGCTTGGTTTGACGCTTTGTAAGCCTGAGGATCTATTGGGAGGGGATGCGGCGCATAACGCGCATTTATTACGCGGTTTGCTCGAAGGCTATGAGTCGCCATTACGTGATGCGGTGTTGTTGAATGCGGCCGCAGCACTTGTCGTAGCCGGACGCGCCGCTGATATTCACGATGGGATTAGCATTGCCTCTAAATCACTCGCGCAAGGCAAGGCCTTAAGTAAATTAAGGGAGCTCATTGAAGTAAGTCGATCAGTATAGAGATGAATTATTTAGATAAAATCTGTAGTTATAAAAAGGAAGAGCTTGAGAGTGCCCAGAGGAAACGTCCACTCGCAGATCTTCGTGCGCGTGCCAATGACGTCGAGCCAGCGCGTGATTTCTATGCGGCATTGACGTCTGGTGGAAGTGAACGCCTATTTATTATAGCTGAAATTAAGAAGGCCTCGCCCTCGCGTGGGATTATTGTTGAGGACTTTGACCCGCTGCGCATAGCTCATATGTATGAAGAAAACGGAGCTGCAGCCATATCCGTGTTGACAGACGAACATTTTTTTCAAGGTAACCTGGCTTATCTTAAGCAAATTCGTCAGCATGTAAAACTCCCCTTATTGAGAAAAGATTTTACCCTCAACGAGTACCATATATATGAAGCGCGTGCAGCAGAGGCCGATGCCGTTTTATTGATTGCACGCATCTTAGAGCCCAGTCAGTTGTGGGATTACCGTGATTTGGCTCAAGAACTGGGAATGAGTGTGCTCATCGAAGTCCATAGTCAGGATGAAGTGGATGAAGTGCTGGTGGGTCAGTCGGAGGCCTGTTTTCGTGCTTCGCTGCTAGGAGTCAACAACCGGAACCTAACGACCTTTGAGACGGATTTAGCGGCTTCGGAGCAGCTTGCGGCCCATTTATCAATGAAACTTCCCTTGGTTGCTGAAAGTGGTATTCATAAGCGAGAAGATATTGAACGGTTGGAGAAGGCCGGTATCAGGATTTTCTTGATAGGGGAGTCCCTCTTGGCGGCTTCTGATCCGGCTCATAAATTGCGAGAATTATTGGGACATGGCGCTCGTTAAGATCTGCGGCATTACGAATGAAGAAGACGCACTGGCCGCGATCGAAGCAGGGGCCGATGCTTTGGGCTTTAATTTCTATTCGAAGAGTCCTCGTTATATTGATATTGAAACAGCGCGCGAGATTAGTTTGGCGATGCCGGAGTCAATTCTGAAGGTCGGTGTTTTTGTTGATGCCCCCGAAGAGCAAGTGCGTGTCCATTCTCAGGTAGCGGCACTTGATTACCTCCAATTTCACGGAGATGAAACACCGTATTATTGTGAGCAATTTGCGACGCCCTATTGGAAAGCATTTCGCTTGCGTGACGAGAAGACGTTGGCATTGATGGAAAAGTTTGAACCTTATGCCTATCTGGTTGATGCTTATCAAGAAGGGATGTTAGGAGGGACCGGTACAGTCGCTGATTGGGACCTGGCAGTTAAAGCGGGTCAGTTAGGTCGCCTCGTTCTCGCCGGGGGGCTGAGCCCGGATAACGTCGAAATGGCACTTGCGACGGTGCGTCCATGGTGTATTGATGTCTGTAGCGGGATTGAAACGCGGCCGGGAATCAAAGACCCTGTAGCGATGATAGAATTTATTAAACGTGTAAAGGAATTCAACGAAGGTGAAACGACAACCTGACAAGCGAGGTCATTTTGGTGATTTTGGCGGTATGTATGTCGCTGAAACCCTGATGTATCCATTACAAGAGCTCGAAGAGGCCTACCGGACTATAGTCCAGCGACCTGCCTTTCGTGAAGAATTAGCTGATTATGCCAGGCGTTATGTGGGGCGGCCGACTCCGCTTTATTATGCCAAGCGGCTCAGTGAAAGAATTGGCGGTGCGCGCATTTATCTCAAGCGCGAAGATCTCTGTCATACGGGCGCCCACAAAGTAAACAATACCTTGGGGCAATGTTTGCTTGCTCAAAAAATGGGTAAGCAGCGAATAATCGCCGAGACGGGAGCGGGACAACACGGAGTGGCAACGGCGACAATGACGGCACTCTTGGGGCAAGAATGTGAAGTTTATATGGGTGACGAGGATATCCATCGCCAACAGCCCAATTTTTTTCGCATGCGTTTGCTGGGAGCCAAGGTGATTCCAGTGCATTCAGGCTCAAAAACGCTTAAGGACGCTCTGAATGAGGCTTTGCGAGACTGGATCACCAATGTGGCGACAACACATTATTGTATCGGGACGGTGGCGGGACCTCATCCTTACCCCGAGATGGTTCGAGATTTTCAGGCAGTGATTGGGGAGGAAACGAAAAAGCAATTTCGTGAATTCTCAAAACGACCTCCTGACTATTTAGTGGCCTGTATTGGTGGTGGGTCTAATGCGATTGGACTTTTTTATCCGTTTTTAAAAAATAAGCGAGTTGGGATCTATGGAGTGGAAGCGGCAGGTGAGGGGCTGAAGACAGGGCGTCATGCGGCCTCATTGCTTAAAGGAGATATTGGCATCCTGCATGGCTCAAAATCCTACGTTGTGCAAACAGGTGAAGGTCAAATTATTCCGACTCATTCAATTTCAGCAGGCCTTGATTACCCGGGTGTCGGTCCGGAACACAGTTACTTGAAAGATACGGGTCGTGTTCAGTATGTTGCTGCGACGGATAAAGACGCCATGAATGCCTTTGAAGTTCTTTCAAAGACGGAAGGAATCATTCCCGCGCTGGAGAGTGCGCATGCGGTCGCTTATGCCATGAAGCTGGCACGCAAACTGGCTAAGAGTAAGCGCATTGTTGTTAACTTATCGGGGCGGGGAGATAAAGATCTCAATACGGCGGCCGAATGGTTTGGAGTTAAGTTATAATGTCACGAATTGATGCAACATTTGCGACTCTAAAGAAGCGGGGGCAAAAAGCCCTTATTCCTTTCATTACGGCAGGTGATCCATCACTGGCAAAGACAAAAGCCTACGTCAAAGCCTTGGTTGATGGAGGGGCTGATATTATTGAGCTCGGTATGCCATTCAGTGATCCGATGGCGGACGGACCCGTTATCCAGGAGGCGGATGAAAGGGCGCTTAAGCATGGAACTAACTTAACGGGAATATTGCGTCTTGTTAGCGAATTGAGGCGTCAGGTCTCCGTGCCGATTGTTTTGATGGGTTATTATAATCCCGTGTATCGCTATGGGATTAAAAAATTTTCACGGGATGCGCAGCGTGCAGGCGTAGATGGATGTCTTTTGGCTGATTTGCCATTAGAAGAATCAGATGAAGTTTTGGGGGCTTTCAACGCACGGGATATTGATTTTATCTATCTTTTAGCCCCGACCAGTAACGTGAAGCGCGTCAAAGGGATTGCCAAAAAAGCGAGTGGGTATTTGTATTATGTTTCTATGACCGGAATCACGGGGGCGCAGTTGAACCAGCTAAAGGGCGTGCAGCAAAAAGTAAGGACGATTCGTCGGTATGCGAAGCAGCCACTTGCTGTTGGTTTTGGCATTTCGAAGCCGGCGCAGGCGCGTGCGGTTGCAAAGTTTGCCGATGGTGTTGTGGTGGGAAGCGCCTTTGTTAAGCAAATAGGCAAGGGTGTGCCACCAAAGGAAATCAAGCGAATGGCGGCTAGTTTTAAGAAGGCAATGAACTGATGGAATCAAAGTACCATCCCCAAATTATCGAGAAGAAATGGCAGCAACGCTGGGAAGAAGCGAAGGCCTTTGTAGCCAGGGAAGGTGATCCTGAGCATAAGTATTATTGTCTGGAGATGTTTCCCTATCCATCGGGGCGTATCCATATGGGGCACGTTCGCAACTACTCAATAGGTGATGCGGTAGCACGCTATAAGAGCTTGCAGGGCTTCGACGTGCTTCATCCGATGGGTTGGGATGCGTTCGGATTGCCGGCGGAAAACGCGGCGATTGCTAATAAAGTTCATCCTATCCAGTGGACCCAGCAGAATATCAAGACAATGACCCAGCAATTGACCCGTATGGGGTTCTCTTACGATTGGGATCGAGAGCTGGCGACTTGTGATCCGAATTATTATAAATGGGAGCAGCTGGTCTTTTTGCGTATGTATGAGAAGGGCCTGGCTTATCGGAAACATTCATTAGTCAATTGGTGTCCGGGTTGTGAAACGGTATTGGCAAACGAGCAGGTTGAGCAAGGTCGTTGCTGGCGTTGTGAGTCAGAAGTGTCGCAAAAACCATTAGAGCAGTGGTTTCTTAAGATAACGGATTACGCGGAGGAGTTGCACGACGATCTCGGACGACTTATAGGCTGGCCCGACAGAGTGCGAACCATGCAACGAGAATGGATTGGCCGTAGCGAAGGCGCCAAAATACGTTTTGCGCTCGAAGGGCATAGTGAAGACTTCATCGAGGTTTTTACAACGCGTCCGGATACTTTGTTTGGTGTGACTTTCATGTCGCTTGCGCCTGAACATCATTTGGTGCGTTCGCTGGCAAATGCAGGAGGGCAAAAGGCTGAGGTTGAATCATTCTTAGAGCGCGTTGCCCATATTAGTCGCGAACAACGCTTAGCCGGTAGTTACGAGAAGGAAGGGGTGTTTACGGGGAGTTACTGTCAACATCCCATGACCGGACAGGATATCCCCATCTATGTCGCTAACTTCGTATTGATGGAATACGGCACCGGTGCCGTCATGGCGGTGCCCGCGCACGATCAAAGGGATTATGAGTTTGCGCGCAAATATCGTCTGCCTATTCGTGTGGTTATACAGCCTGAGGATCGCCATCTGGAATCAGAAGAAATTGAAGCCGCCTATGAAGATCCGGGAATTATGGATAATTCTCCGGGCTTCAATGGAGAACCAAGCGGGGCTGGAAAGAAAAAGATAACCGCTGCCTTGGAGAAAAAGGGCTTAGGTGAAACGTCCATTCATTACCGGTTGCGTGATTGGGGGGTGAGTCGTCAGCGATACTGGGGGGCTCCGATCCCGATTATTTATTGTGAGGTTTGTGGTGTTGTTCCCGTACCGGTAGAGCAGCTGCCGGTCACTTTGCCGGAGGATGCTCCGTTGGGTGGAGAAGGGGGCTCGCCATTGGCGCAGGTAGACCATTGGGTGCATACGGAATGCCCCAAGTGCCAAGGTGAAGCGCGTCGTGAAACGGATACCTTTGATACGTTTTTTGAGTCGTCCTGGTATTTTGCGCGTTATTGTTCACCGCATGAAGATAAGGATGTCGTGAATAAGGCAGCTGTTGAACATTGGATGCCCGTAGATCAGTACATCGGAGGGGTTGAGCATGCTGTCTTGCATCTGCTTTATGCACGATTCTTTACGAAAGTACTCCGTGATTTCGGTTGGCTGAGTTGGGATGAACCCTTTAGGAATTTGCTTACGCAGGGGATGGTCATCAAGGGTGGTGCGAAAATGAGTAAATCCAAGGGTAACGTCGTTGATCCTGACGAACTTATCGAGAAATATGGAGCTGATACGGCACGCCTGTTTTCTTTATTTGCAGCGCCGCCCGAAAAAGATCTGGATTGGAATGAGCAAGGCGTCGAAGGGATGTACCGTTTCTTGAAACGGCTCTGGAATACCGCTTTTGAGTTCATTAATAGCGAGTCGGAGGCGGCGACACAAGGTGAAGCTCTTCAACAAAAAATTCATCAGACAATTAAGAAAATGACGGATGACATGGAGCGCTTTCATTTTAATACGGCGATTTCGGCCATGATGGAACTGCTTAACGCCATTCCGCGTGCTGAAAATAAACAAGTTGTTGCATCGCCGATGGTTCGATCCGCTCTTGAGACGATCGTGGTTTGTCTTTGGCCAATTGCTCCGCATATTTGCGAAGAAATTTGGGAGGCGCTGGGGCATCAGGAGGGCTTGTGGAAGCAGGTGTGGCCGGTTTACGATGAAGCCTATCTGAAAAGCGATGTGACTACGATTGTCGTGCAAGTCAACGGCAAGTTGAGAGCACGATTAGATCTTCCAGCTGATATTGATGAAGAGGGAGCGAAAGAGGCAGCGCTTGCAGAAGAAAAAGTAAGTAAACATGTTGCCGGCAAGACAATACGGAAGATAATTTTTGTAAAAGGAAAGTTGCTCAATATCGTCGCGACTTGAATCAAATGATCTATTTAGCAGTAGGCGACATTCCATTTCTGCAGGATCGTGCGCTGGCTCGGATCCGTAAAGAGCAGGGCGGGCGCCAGCCGGATAGTTTCTTTGGCCCCGAACTCAATGTTAAGTCCCTCCAAGAGGTCTGTTGTAATCTTTCTCTCTTAGGCGATACGCCCTTTATAATCGTGCGTTCCGCTGAGCGGATCGCTAAAAAGTCGCAGACTTTGCTTTTAGATTTTCTGCCCGCTGTTCCCGATGATGTCTGTCTTGTATTTGTTGCCGAGAAAATTGATAAGCGCCTCAAGTTCTGGCAGCGACTTGTTAAGTTGGCTGAACTTATCTCATGCGAGGCCCCCCCGCCGCGAGAACGGCGTCAGTGGCTTGAAAAAGAAGCCAGGCGTCGCGGTCTTGAAGTCGCTGCCGATGCGCGCAGTATCTTGATTGAAGTCGGGCAGGCTGATTTCAGTCAGGCTCTACTGCTTTTAGATAAGCTTGCCATTTATCTTGGTGATTCGAAGCGGGTCGATCGTGAGGCGATCGAAGCCTGTTGCATCGGAGGGTCTCCGGTCAAGATATTCGAGTGGGCCGATGCTGTCGGGGCGGCGGACTGGAAGAAGGCATTAATGATACTGCAGGGTTTGTGGATCAACCAAGAGGCGCCGTTGGCGGTACTGGCCTTGTTGGTTAGGCACTATCGCATTCTACTGCGTGCCGTCGAAAACAGGGCGTTATGGGGACGCCCACAAGAGATGGCCCGTGTCCTCGGTGTTCCGCCATTTACGGTTGATCGTTATCTGCAGCAGGCCCGTCACTATCGTCGCGAGGATCTCATCGGTTTGTGGCAAGAACTTCAGTCTTGCGATCGCCAGCTAAAATCCAGCCCTGGCAAGAAAGAGTTGGAAGTCGAAAAACTTTTTCTGAATATTCGTAGATTAAGAAAGGCAAGTTAGCCGTTAGGCCCTATGAAAGCCTGTCAAGGCGGCTATTGAGACGGGAGATCTTCCGGTGTCCGGTTTTGACGTTGATCAGACCTTTTTTGATGGCGCGATCTGTCAGGGATTGAGTCTTAATGAAGAGTTCTTGCGCCGCCTTCTTATCAACGCCTTCGATGGCTTGAATAAGCTTTTTGGTGACGGTTCGAACCGTCGACAAGGCGGGCTTATTCGACTCTTTGCGCCTTTCGCTCTGGCGATGGCGCTTGATGACGCTTAAGTGCCTTCCCGAGCCTAATTTCTTTTTCTTTCCGTCTGTGGCCATTGGACGGAATGTGGTAGCACCGAGCCTCCAGCGTGTCAATTCTATTCTTGCCAAGTGCGGGCGGACCGGTTAGCGAAGGTTTATGGTGGAAAAAGGCAAGATCATGCGACGCACGGGCACCGTAGCGGGTCTGACCCTGATTTCACGCATTTTCGGCCTCATCCGTGACATGGCCATTGCCTATGCCTTTGGAGCGCACCGGTCAGCGGATGCTTTTTTTGTCGCCTTTCGCATCCCTAATCTGCTCCGCCGTTTCTTTGCCGAAGGCGCCCTGACCATCAGTTTTGTCCCCGTGTTTACGGATTATCTGCGGAAAGACAAAAGAGAGGCGCACCATGTCGTCAACGTATCTTTTACCTTGCTCAGCCTCGTTCTCTTAGGAGTCGTGGCGATAGGTGTGCTGGCGGCTCCCTGGATTGTCAAGGCCATTGCCTATGGCTTCACTGAGAACCCGGATAAGTTTGCAACGACAGTGCTGCTCACGCGCATCATGTTCCCTTTTATATTACTCGTGAGTCTGGCTGGGTTGGGCATGGGTGTCCTCAATTCCCTGAAGCATTTTGGGGCGCCGGCAGCCGCGCCGATATTATTAAATTGCGGGATTATTCTCGGTGCCATCGTGATCTCGCATTATGTGGATCCTCCCGTGATGGGCCTGGCGATCGGTGTGCTTATTGGTGGTTTGTTCCAATTCGGAATTCATCTACCTTTTATGATTCGTTATGGGATGGGGCCGCGCTTTGAATTTAACTTCAAGCATCCGGCGGTTAAAAAAATACTCCCAATGATGGGGGCTTCGGCCTATGGCGCGGCTGTTTACCAGATCAATGTCGTCGTGATTACTTTCTTGGCTTCGTTTTTAGCCGAAGGGAGCGTGTCCTGGCTTTGGTATGCGGATCGCATTATGGAATTTCCCTTAGGGATTTTTGGCATTTCCATGGCAACCGTCCTGTTGCCGACGATGTCTGACCATGCATCCGACGAGGATCATGAGAAGATGCGTGAAACGTTGAATTACGGTTTGCGCATGACCTTTTTCTTTACGGTGCCGGCGATGATTGGCTTGATTATTCTTTCCGAGCCCATCATGCGCGTCATCTTTCAGCACGGAAGCTTTACGGCGACATCGGCAGCGGCCTCGGCCCAAGCGTTGATCTTCTTCTCGCTGGGATTGCCGTTTATTGCGGCCGTGCGGGTCACGACAAATGCTTTTTTCGCGATTAAGGATTCACGAACCCCGGTGCGCATGGCGAATCTATCCGTCATTGTCAATGTCGGTTGTGCCGTCTTGCTCATGTATCCGCTCGCGCACAATGGTTTGGCCTTAGCCTTATCTATTTCGGCTATCTGTAACTTTATTTTTCAAGTGCTGGCCTATCGACGCCGTGTCGGGCCGATTGGGTTGCGCACGATGATTGTACCGCTCTTTAAAATCATGGGGGCCAGTTGGCTGATGGGGACGGCAGTGCTGGCGTTGGGTGTCGCCGGCAAATTCTTTGTGACTCCGCACAATTTTACGCGAGAGTTGATCGGGCTCGGGTTATGTATAGGCCTGGGCGTACTCGTTTACATCGGTCTCCTCTTCATCTTGAAAAGTGAAGAGGTGCGTGAGCTTAAGCGCTTTACCAGCCGAGGCGGGCACTAAAGGTCCAGTTTCTTTGTCCGGCTTTTTGGCCGAAAAAGTTTAAACTCTCCGCGCAAAAACTGAGTAGCCCATAAGTTAGCGGCATGGCGGCACAGATGCCAAGGCCTTTCGTTCGCTCCGGATCGCCGATGTAATCGGGATCGGAAAAGCGGGTCAGGATGGGGAAATTCACTTCAAGATAAGAGAGGGTAACGCTGGGTTGAATCCCGCCGGCTATGCGTACGGCTTTCTTGTCTTCAATGAAATCAGGTCGTGAACGGACATCATAGACAATGTGGAGGCCTGCATTGGCGGTGATGACGCGCAAGAGGGGCAGAAAGCCGATATGGAGCCCCATGCCGGCTCGAAAATTTAACTCCCTAATCTCCACGGCGCTCTTGCCGCCACCCACGCTGATAAACGCTGCCGGAACGTAAGCAATGCCTAAGCCTTTGAGTCGCGGCTGTTGCCTGATTAGGTGCCTTGCACGTTCCGGGATGTTCTTAGGATTCAGATCCTCCTTAGTGACTTTAGCGCGCTTCTCGAGTTTGAGTTTTTTCTTGGCCTGGTCCACGGTGTTAGTGCCTTCCGGATTAGTGACTCCTAAACTGTGTTGGACCGACCCCAATGAAATATCATCAACCTTCGCCGACATAATGCCTCCCATGAATTCAGCATAAAAGATTACGGAATTAGGTGTCGGCGGGACGAGGTGATTGTTGTGAGTGTCGCTGAGTTTCAGTGTACCTTGGTACACGCGGCTATTGTGTTAATTTCGAATATTTTCGCAAACAACATATAGTAAGAAGGATCGATAAGGGTCTCGTTGTCGCGGGAGAACAGTGCTTAATAAGGAAGGCAGAATTCTATGCTTCAAGCTATTTCAGCGACAACAGTCCTCGCCAGTACCAGCTCCGGTGCAAGCTTTGCAATGACGGCCCCACAGCTCCTGGCCCGTCTCGATTCGAGCATCCTCTTTCAAGCCGATTTAAATCTTACGGAAACAGCTAGGTTGGCACAGCATATGTTGCAATTGGGCTCCGGTCCGGAGTCACTGGTGGGGCTGCTCAGCACACCTCAGGGAACTTTGCCACCATCGACGCGAAACCATCTGCGCAGTGAAGCCTTTCTCGCTACTGCGACGGAACCAGGTCGAACCAGTGCGTTAGAACGTTTCGTGCATCACTATTTAGATGTCCTTGATGATCCGGAACGGCGTCGAAGCATAAGCTCTGGTGGCGCCATGCCTTACAACTTCTTTCATTCACCTCCTTTATTTGACTATTCACCTCCGCCGGGAAATCCTTTTGGTGTGGCAAAGATCGATATACCGAGCACACCGTCAGTGCGATTCTCATCAGATGGCTATTATCGCTTATTCGGTTTCTCTTCTATGCCGGGGGCATTCCGAGTGATGGGGCAGTTGCGTGGTATGCGAGGTCGATCCTTGCGCTCGTTGGAGACCTTGGGGCCACTGCAGTGGGAAGGAGAGCTCTATGAAGGGGCGCTGTTTCCAAACGTCGAGTTAGTGCGTACGGCATGGCGACGTGAACCGAGCCCTAATGAGCAGGTTGTCTTTAAGGATATCCTCGACGTGATGCCGGCGGATATTTCGAGTCTCAGTGCGATGGTGCGCGATGTCGATCGCCTTGATCTCAAGGCGCTGTCACCGGCACAGGCCCGCGAAGTAAGGCTCCTGGCCTGGGTCTTATATAAACTGGCCGATGAGCAGATGGCGCAGACCAATCGCAAGCGGGCCGAAGAATTGCTAACTGATGCCGTCAGCTTACTTGAGGCCTGGCAACGGGCACATCGAGAACATCAATTAAGTCTCGATCCATCAGTCGGCACTTTGACGGAAAGTGTCCTCGGTGTTTGGAGTGAGCAGAATGATATGTGGCAAATGCACAACCGGAGTATTGATGGGTTGATCGACGCCGCAACGAGCAGCTTAGGCCTCAGCGGGCGGCAATTGGGAGTCAGGCAGTTGAGTGGTGCTGCTGAAGTGGTCGCAAGCTATCTTATGATGGGATATCCCATGCTCGCGCATCAAATTCTGCACTATGACATTGAACCCCACTTAACGAGTCCGGAACAAAACGCAATGAGTCTCAGTGTCTTGCATTATCTGGGTCGTGATCTCGGCCAAGATGACTTTGATCCCCAGCGTCAAGAGGCGATGCGGCAGTTGAAGGCCCACGTTGAGGCCATTCATGAAAAGACTCACTGGCAGACCTATCAGTCGGCGGAATGGATGCCCAATACGGATGAGCGCGGTCGCAGCGTCTATCGTTGGAACGCGATTATGATCCGCAATATGGTCGTATCGATGCGGACGTACTTGGGTTTGGATGCGGCCGATGAGAAAGAGATTTACGAAACGGCGAGTGGGGAACAATTGTTTCCCATCCAAGATGCGACCGATAGTTTGTATGCTCAACAGCAGGGGCTTGTTACTCTTTTTGAACATTATGATAATGCTGAGCCGGCTTCGGCCTATAGCGAGTATCGCGACCTAAACAATATCAAACGTCAAGTGGAGCAGGCGCGTGCGTCATTGGCGAACAAGATCGAGAGCGCGCCAGCGTACCTTAGTGAGATATTCGCGTCACTGCTCGAGCAGATCAACACGACGCAAGTAGAATGGTTGGCGGCCTTTCCGGAGGGAAAGGGGCCGGCCGATATACTATCTCAGACTGGAAGACATTTTCTGGATGCCGCCCAGTTGTTAATGGATATGGGGGACAGTGGTGAGGCGCATGAGACGATTCTCAAGGCTGAGAAGTTGCTCGGCGAGGCGGCTCAAATGGATGCCGAACTCGTTGCTGAGCTTCTTGCTGCGGCCGAAGAGCTTCACATTGAGATTCATCTTGCGCGCGAGAGTCGATTGGTGCTGGGGACAGCTGGGATAGGCTATTATGGCAATGAAGACGGAATGGCCTCCTATGATCTCGGGACGCTGACAGGGCCTCGCGCTATAACAGCCGATTTTGATGCTTTAGGTGCATTTCATCATCCCGGTCCGTTCTTGTCAGCGCATCTAGTGGGAGGTGCTCGGATCAATCCTGCCACGCATGGTACTCGTGCGGGATTTACGGAAGGGGTTGGAAAGTACATCGTCAGAGTCAGTGACATGGAGGAAGCTCTCCGTAGGCTAAGTTTGGAGTCGTCTGAAGATGGCGGCGTTCAGGATGATGGCGACGATGATTAACTTTTCTTAGCCTGTTCCCAGAGAGCGTCCATTTCTGCTAAAGAAGCATTCGCAAGGTCCTTGCCTTGTTCGCGGAGGCGACCTTCAATGAAGGCGAAGCGTTGTTGGAATTTTCGGGCCGTGTTGAGCAGCGCATTTTCCGGATTGATCTTCAAAAGGCGCGCGACGTTGACGATCGAAAAGAGGAGATCCCCTAATTCTTCACTGAGTTCTTCTTTATTTTTCGGTGCGCCGGCCTGATCCGGTAAGTGTTCATTCAGCTCCGCTAATTCCTCTTTCACCTTGTTGAAGGCATCGCTGAGCTGGGGAAACTCAAAACCGACGCGTCCGGCTTTTTGCCCTAATCGATAAGAACGCATCAGGGCGGGGAGCGAAGCGGGGACGCCGGAAAGCAGCGATTTTTTTTCATCGCTCTTTGCGGCCTTTTCCTTGAGTTTGATCTTTTCCCAATTGCTAATGACTTCATCGGCATCTTCGACCTGAACATCTTCAAAGACGTGGGGATGACGACGAACGAGTTTTTCGCGCAGCGTATTGCAGACGTCATCGAGCGTGAAACGATCGACTTCACTCGCGATTAATGAATGAAAAATCACCTGACAGAGGACATCGCCGAGCTCTTCTTTGAATTCTGCATAGTCTTGAGCGGCCAACGCCTCCTGCGCTTCATGGGACTCCTCAATGAGGTAGGAGATAATTGATTCATGGGTCTGTTCGCGGTCCCAGGGGCATCCGCCCGGCGCGCGCAGCCGGGCCATAACGGCGACAAGTTCATCGAATGCATTGGGTTTATTCATGACACTGCGCAGCAAAGTAGCTGTTGGTCGGCGTGGCGTCAAATTTTAGACCGGGCCAAGGTGGATGCTCTTCATGCAGCAATTGAGATTAGTAATTGATTTTCCTCAGTTTTTAAGGTTTGCTGGGTCTTTGTCTTCAGGGAGTGAATTAAGGTATCATGTTATTCGAAAAGGCCGTTTGGCTGAATGTAAAGACCGATATAGACGTCTTGCCCATCATCCATGACGTGAAGCTGGCGATACGCGAGTCCGGCGTTACGGAAGGGTTGTTAACGATCTATGTGCCCGATGGACGCGGTGCCATCATGATTGCCCCTGAAGGGATCGAAAAAGACCGAGAGTTTTTAAGGTGGCTCCGTGATTGGAGTACGGAAAAACCAAAAGCCAAGGAGGAAACGCCCAAAAGATTGTATCTCAGTCATCTTTTTGGGGCGACGCAAACAGTGCCGTTAGTGAATAGTGAAATACGAATCAATCTCAACTCCTCAATCTATATGGTGGACTTTACGGAGGTTGAGACTCGGCGTGAGTTTCGGGTGGCTCTCTTCAGTGAGGCCCCCAAAGAACAACCACAGATTCAAAGGCGGCAGTAGTCTATGGATACAGCGAAAACTGAATCTCATGAGACCTTGCGATTTGAATGTGACGATAATGCCCTCGCTCAACAGTTGTTTGGTCCCCAGAATCGCAATTTATTGCGTATCGAAGAGATATTAGAGGTTCGCATCAATGTGCGTGGCGCCAGCCTCCAAATTGAAGGGGATCTTCACTCAGTGGATCTCAGTCACCGTGTTCTCAGCCAGCTCTATGGATTGCTTAAAAAAGGTCTTCCCATTTACAAAGAAGACGTCGAGCGGGCTCTTAAAATTCTTTCTTCAGACCAAGATGCTGATTTGTCCACTATCTACAAAGAGTCGGTCTATATAACGGGCCGAAAAAAAATCATCACACCGCGCAGTCAACATCAGCGTTCTTATTTGGAAGCGATGCAGTCTAAGGATTTGGTATTTGCTGTGGGTCCGGCAGGGACAGGTAAAACTTATTTGGCAGTTGCGATGGCGGTGCAAGCGCTTAAGGCCAAAGA
Source organism: bacterium (assembly GCA_965216315.1). Taxonomy (GTDB): domain Bacteria; phylum UBA10199; class UBA10199; order 2-02-FULL-50-16; family JAJFLM01; genus CBDCFN01. The sequence goes on from CBDCFN010000016.1 coordinate 1,125,564, forward strand.
AGTCAGCCGGATTATTCTCTCTCGACCTGCGGTGGAAGCGGGCGAAAAGCTGGGTTTTTTACCAGGGGATCTGGTTGAAAAAATTAATCCTTACCTTAAGCCGCTTTATGATGCCTTGTACGATATGATGGACCATGAAAAGATCATGCATTTGATGGATTCAGGGGTGATTGAAGTGGCACCGCTTGCGTTCATGAGAGGGCGCACCTTGAATTCGGCCTTTGTGATACTTGATGAGGCGCAGAATTGCACTAAGGAGCAAATGAAAATGATGCTGACGCGGATTGGGCTGGATTCGCGTACGGTCGTGGCCGGAGATATTACTCAAACAGATCTTTCCGATGAGAGGCCGTCTGGGTTAACGGATGCGATTGCGCGTTTAAAGGGGGTTAAGGGCATCTTTATCCAGGAATTTACGCATGAAGACGTTGTCAGACATGAGCTTGTGGCAAGAATCATTCGTGCGTATGATAAGCCGGCGCCTTGAGTCAAATAGCGAGCAGAGGAGTATTGTATGGACAGGAAATGGGGTCCTAACCGCAGTATAAAAAATGTGCTCTTCTCATTTAAGCGAGAAGACTGGTCCGATATGCGCCATTTTTGGGCTTCGGCTGAATGGGGTTGGGTTTTGTTTTTGTTGCTCATTGTGGGGATTACAGCGGTGCTTAATATCGTTTGGGAACCGCTGCCTTCCGATATCCTAGAAGGGAGTATAGCCACCCAAGACATTCGCTCTGATCGTGATTATACAATTGTTGATAGGGAGGCCACCCGTGAATTGCAGGAGCTAGCCCAGAAAAAAGTGCTGCCGGTCTTTTTATATGATGACGTGTATAAAGATGAAGTCCTCGATAAGATTAATAGCGCCTTTGGGAGAGTTAAGGCGCGGTATAACGAGCTAGTGACGCTTAATAATGACGACGTTGTCTTGCCACCGCAGCAAGTTGAGAATTTACGCACCTTATTTACAGATACTCTAGGCGTGTCTGTGTCGGTGCGTGATTTTGAGAGCCTCGTAAGTTCCAAGTTTGATCTAGCGCTGCAAAAATCCTTAACGAAAGGTCTTGAAGACGTCTTGCAGTACCCGATTCTCGAAGACGGCGATATCATTGAGCCTTACCGTGAAGAAGGGGTTCAGTTGCTGACGCCAGGTAAAGAGGAAGACAGTCAGATTCTTAAAGGCCGGTCACTGGATGCACTCAAAAAAGTCGAGGAAATTAAAAAGACGATTACGCTCGGTGAGATTCCTGAAGCGGTTGAGGGAGATATCAAGGCGGTATTACTGCTAATTGCGCAGTCATTTATCGAGCCGACCGCGGTCTTTAGCCCGCAGGAGACGGATCGGCGCATGCAGGCAGCCGTGGCATCCATCGAACCCGTAGTGATTCGCATTCAACCCGGTGAATCAATCATTCGCCGTGGCGATCGGTTTGAACCTCGCGATATATCAATCATCGAGGGGATGAAGAAGGTCAAAGCTCAACGAAATTTTCGCTGGAAGTTTGTCGGGACGGCTCTATTTTCATTTTTCTTTTTATTAGGGCTTTATACCTTTACGGTCAGGTTCTTATTCCGGTTTCACCCAAGGCATAAAGATCTCATCTGTATGGGGCTTATGCTAATTATCACCCTAGGGATTTTAAGATTGGGCCTCTCGGTTGGACATGCCGTTCGTGATGCCGTTCCCTTTGATATTCCATTGAGTGCCCTTTTCTACGTCATTCCTGCTGCCGGCGGAGCGATGGTGATTCGAATGGTGCGCAATGCGCAGGAGGCGATGATTTTCGCCATCGCAGCGGCTATCTTGTTAGGTTTGGCTCCGGATATGGAAATCCATTATGTCGCCTATTACTTGTTAGGCGGATTAGTCGGGGCGGGGGCCTTAAACCGAGCGGATTCACGTTCCGCCCTGTGGAAGGCAGGAATTATGACGGGCCTATTTCAGGCGGTGCTTGTGCTGGCCTTTGAGCTTATTCGCTCGATCGAACTCCTGGCCATGCTGGAGCTCAATAATATCTTGTGGGGGATGGGGGCGGCGCTCTTGGGCGGCTTGTTGGCTGCTTTTGTAACCCAAGCCTTAGCAAGTGTCGCCGAATCCGTATTTGGTTATGTGACTGACATTCAGTTGTTGGAGCTCAGTGGCCTCAATCATCCTCTCTTAAGGGAGCTAATCGTCCGGGCGCCGGGAACCTATCATCATAGTCATTTAGTCGGGGGGCTCGCCGAGGCGGCTTGCCGTGAGATTGGGGCGAACGGATTGTTTGCGCGCGTTGCCTCGTATTTCCATGATATTGGAAAAATGACGAAGTCTGATTATTTCATTGAAAATCAAATTGATGGAGAAAACCGGCATGAATCATTGAGTCCGTCGATGAGTGCGCTCGTTATTCAAAATCACGTTAAGGATGGGATGGAGTTGGCGCGGAAATACGGTTTGCCGGAGCCGATTGTTGATATTATTCCCCAGCATCAAGGGACCAAGTTGATCCGCTATTTCTATTCCAAGGCGAAGGAGCAGGAAGATCCTAATGTGTCTCAGGTCTCCGAAAAGGATTACCGTTATCCGGGGCCACGGCCGCAAACACGGGAAGCAGGCGTGATATTGCTCGCGGATGGCGTGGAAGCGGCCACTCGTTCTATGCCGGATAAATCACCGACGAAGATACGTGCCATGGTTGAAAAACTGATTAATTTGAATTTTACGGATGGACAGCTTGATGACTGTGAACTCACGTTGCGTGATATTCACGATATTGGAGATGCCTTTACACGGATATTAATCGGGATTTATCACAAACGCATTGAATATCCCGATATCCCTGGCGCCGAAAATGAAAAACTCCGTAAAGGAATTCATGGAGAACAGAGTCAGCATCCAAAACAACAGTCCGACTCCGATCCCTCCCAAGAAGAAACTCAGCGAACTAATCGACCGAATTTGCGGGATATTAGTCGAAAATAGGGCTGGAGTGGAGCTCATCTTTATGAGCGATGCGCAAATCCGACCTTATTATAAGGAGTACTTCGGGGAGGATCGAGCGACGGACGTCATAGCTTTTCCTTTGGAAGATGAGGAATTGCTGGGGTCCATTGTTGTTTCGATCGAAACTGCGGAGCGACAGGCCAAAGAGCATGGAAAATCTCTTTGGGAAGAAGTCCGTTTTCTGATCATCCACGGTTTTCTGCATTTGCTCGGCTATGATCACGGCGAGGAGGAAGAGAAACGCGTGATGCAGGCCAAAGAGCAGGAATTACTTGCGTTGACTGAATCTATCTGATTTTCATTCACATCATGGCGTATTTAGCCGCATTATTGAGTGGGCTGTTGCTGACGCTTAGCTTTACGACGGTTTTCAACGGCTTTCACCTGCCCGACTTATCGATCCTGGCGTGGATCGGACTTGTCCCCTTGATCGTCGTGTGTCGCCGCGCGCCGCTGCGACGTGTCGCTTTAGCTAGTTTTATCGCCGGGACTGTCTTTAACGCGCTCGTTTCTTATTGGATCTTTCACGCGATGAATCACTATGGCGGTCTGTCGCCGTTGGCGAGCCTGGCCGGCGTTCTGGCAATGGCGACGCTGCTCGGGGTGATGCAAGCGCTTATTTTCTGGTTGGTTTTCTGGCTAGAACGACAGGGGGCCGTCCCTTTGCTCTTCTTGTTGCCGTTTTTTTGGATGTTCAATGAGTGGCTGCGTAATTATGGCCCTTTTGGCGGCTATCCTTGGTCGCAGCTAGCCTACAGTCAGGGAGGGCACTTAACGTTCGTTCAAATTGCCGATATCTTCGGAATCTACGGACTGAGTGCTTTGATCGTCTTTGTCAATTGTGTCATGGCGGAACTCTGTCGATTTTTTACGAAGCAGCGGCGTTTTCCGGCAAGCGGAGTCGTGACCACCGTGCTCTTGTTGGTTGTGACGTACAGTTATGGCCACTGGCGACTCGCATACGTTGAAGGCTGGGTGCAACAGGGGTCGTCAGTTCGGATTGGGATTGTCCAGCCGAATATTCCGCAGGAATTAAAATGGCAGCCGGTACAGGCTGCTAAATCAGTACAGACATTAAAAAAGTTGACTCAAGAAGCTGTGGATCAAGGGGCAGAGTTTGTTCTGTGGCCGGAATCGGCCTATCCGGATTTGTTGCCGAGCAATTTGGCTGAGCTTTACGATCTGGCGGAGAGTTCCGTGACTATTTTGACGGGAGCCGTCAGTGTCATCTCGGAAGAGGGTATTGATCGTCGCCGGCCGGCGATCCGGAACAGCGCTTTTCAGTTTTCCCCTGGAGGGATGACGACCGGGATTTATAGCAAGACACATCTCGTCCCCTTGGGGGAATATGTGCCTTTAAAGAACGTGCTCAGCTTTTTGGATAAGGTTGTCCCTTCAATTGGCGATTTCCATGCGGGGACGACCTTAAATCTGATTGAGTGGAATAAGTATAAATACGGCGTGACAATTTGTTATGAAGATCTTTTCCCGGAAATCAGTCGAGAATTTGTCGCTAAGGGAGCCGATTTTTTGACGAATGTGACCAATGACGCCTGGTATGGAGACTCATCGGCGCAGTGGCAGCATTTAGAGTTCTCGCGCTTTCGTGTCATTGAAAACCGGCGTCCCATGTTGCGAAGTACGAATACGGGTGTGTCCGCCATCTATGCCGCGAGCGGGAGAACTATCGAGCAATTGCCCCCGTTTCAGGAGCAGCTGATGGTCAAGGATGTTGTCTTGGGCGGACCCAATTCGTTTTATACCCGCTTTGGTGACGTCTCGATCTTCGTTGTCATGGGATTCGTGCTTGCAATTATGGTCGCCATTAAGAATATTAGGCAGCGCGATGTCACTGGGTGAAATAAAAGATAGACTCGAGGTCCTTAAAAAGAAGTACGCGGACCTGAGGAGGTCGCTTTGACCTGGAAGACAAGCGCACTCGCCTTGACTCCTTAGAGGCGCAGGCCGGCGCCCCCGATTTTTGGAATGACAGCGCCAAAGCCGGGCAGGTTTCTCAACAGATCAATAACATCAAGAGTGAACTCGATTTTCACGAGCGTTTGCAGGGTCATCTCGACGATGTCGAGACGAGCTGTGAGCTCTTAAAGGAATCAGCTGATTCCAACCTTGAGGCCGAGGCGGAGCAAACACTGGTCCAACTCAGTAACGAGCTCGATGAACTGGAGTTTCAGCGTATGCTATCCGGTCCGAACGACGAGGCCAATGCAATTCTGCAAGTCAATGCGGGGGCCGGTGGGACCGAGTCCTGTGATTGGGCGGAAATGCTCCTGCGCATGTATCGGCGGTACTGTGAACGTCAAGGTTTTGAGCACCAGCTCGTCGACTTTACCGCGGGAGACCAAGCGGGCTTTCGCTCGGCCACATTGACGGTCAATGGCCCGCATGCCTTTGGTTATTTGCGCGGGGAGAACGGCGTGCATCGCCTGGTCCGCATTTCTCCCTTTGACGCGAGCAAACGCCGGCATACTTCCTTTGCATCGGTTTTTGTCTTGCCCGATATTGAAGACACGGTGGATATTGAGATCAATCCGGCGGATTTAAGGGTGGATACTTTCCGTTCCAGCGGGGCGGGAGGGCAACATGTCAATAAGACAGACTCCGCAATTCGCATCACGCACATCCCGACGAATATCGTCGTTGCCTGTCAAAACGAGCGCTCGCAGCATCGTAATCGCGACATGGCGATGAAGCTGTTGAAAGCTAAGCTTTACGAGCTTGAGCAGGAAAAACAACGCAAGGAACGTGAGAAACTTGAAGACGCCAAGCAAGACATTGCCTGGGGTTCCCAGATCCGTTCCTATGTCCTGCATCCTTACCGCATGGTTAAAGATCATCGCACGAACTACGAAATGGGTAACGCCGATGCCGTGCTGGACGGGGATATTTCTGAGTTTATCCGGCAAAATCTATTGCGTACCAGCTAAAGAGATGATCTCGCCTGTTGACTCGCGTTAACAGATAATCCCCACTGTTCACAACGCAAAACCCGCAAATTCTCGATAATTAGAGTGTTCACTAATTAAAGGCCCAAATACAGCCAGCTCATGGGTTGGGTAAGCAAATGGAGGCTCGTAAGGCAATGTCACATCGCATTAAAGCAATATTTTCTTCAATTTCACTGCTACTGGTTATTTTTGCCTTTGCGGCCTGTCAGGACGTCGCTTCGGACTCGAAGTCCGACACAGCCAGTGATGAATCGGTTGGAATCAATATTGTCGGCGAGGATGGTATCGTTATCGGAGATGCCCCGCAGAGTAATGAAAATGTTGCCGATCCGGTCCAGGCCACCGCGGTCGATCCATGCGAATGGTCCAAGGACGCGGTCACGTTTGAGGCGACCGGACCTATTTATAAGAGTAGTACCTTTCAAGGGACGCAGGATACCTCGACGACGTTGAGTTGGACGGTTAATACGAATTGTACGCCTTCAAAATTAATTATTGAGAGTTTTGATGGGAGTAGTTCAGAATACAGTGGGGCGAAGGCTCAAAGCTGGACCAAGCAGATTCCGGCTTTGAGCCAGAGTGCCACGTTTAAGCTCGTTCTGCTTTATAAGAAAAATAATCAGAGTACTGTTGTACTGGAGAAATCCATCGAGGTGCCCGTGATCGTGATGGAAGATACCTTTGATGTCAGCGTAACGGCTTGCAATAATGAAACTTCAACAGAATCAAAATGCGAGCTAAACACCAATCTGACCCCTCAAAACGACTATAAAGATCCGAGCGATTATCTCGTTACTTTTTCGATGACGAATGATCCTGAACTGAAACTCTGCATCCGTTCGCCTCATGCGGGAATTGAAGCTCAAGCCAGCAACTTCGATTGGAAGGGCTTATTTATTAAGCAGGCCTATGCGGAATACAATGAGTTGGCCGTCGTCAAAAAAGAATTTGTTTCTAATAAAGGGTTTGCCAATAAGACGGTTATGCAACTGCATCCTGGATATTTCTATAATGATCCGGCGCCGTCACTTGGTACGGTGGTCGGAAAGGTCGAATGCTTTGATGAAAATAATATGACCATGAGTGCGGACGGCACGCAGTTGATCGGACAATTTGAATTTAAGGCAACGGCGAGCACGGACATCGTCTACTATGCCGAGCGCGCTGGTGTGAAATTCATGGAAGCGACGATTCCGCTGAAGGTCAAGATTATCCATCCTTCATCCGTTCTCGACGTGAAACGGGCGATCCCCGGCGTAGGTGCCAAAAACTACGACTTGGTCTTGGAAGAAGACAGCCCGGTTCTGGAGTTCAAAGTGAAATTAAGTGACGGGGAGCACTTTGCTTTAGTTACTGATGCGACGGATAAACTCTATTCAGAATCGACCTGGACCGCGAGCAGCGCGAATATGGAAAAAATCAACGGACAGAGCAGTGCGACGCCACCGCCGGCTGCAAAGGAAGCAATATGCAAGATCGATAGCGAAGGGTCATACGGGAATAGCGACTGTAAGGACAAAGGCTATGATCAAAATTTTATCGAGAAGGTCCAAAAAGTTTTTCCGAAGCGCAAGGTTCACGTCTTTAAATTCAATCAGCACGATCTCGAAGAGACCTATTACTACGCGCGAGCGATCGCCTTTGATACGAAGTCAGCATTTATCGGATTCGGTTATGGTGATTATCTGAGGGTCGGTGTGGTTGAAAATGAAGGTCTGCCCGCCCCTCAAATTCGTTTTGCGGCCTCAATGGGTGTCGGAACGGATTATAAGAGCGTTGATTACTTCTGCACAGATGACTTTAGAAAGAAGATCTTTGAAGGGCCGACTCAAGCATCGATAGCCGGTAAATCGAGAGGGCTTAAGTCACTGACAGTAGAGCGGACCGGTTGCAGTGCCTCCGGTAATTCTTCCGTCAACGACGTCTATGGCGAAGAGGGTGTCTTCGATTTCCATTCGACCTGCCATTATAATAGTTTGAACCCGGGTTGGACCCTGACGGCGGTTGATTTCTTGGGTAAAACCCACACGAAGACCTGTAAATATGCGGCGAGTGGTTGGCCTATCTACGTTACGCTCGAAGGAGATATTGGCAATAACATCGGTACGGATCACGTCGCGTTTAAGGTGGACAAGCACGAGCAGGGCGGCCCGAATCCCTATCTAGCGACTAAATTCGAAGCCGTCTCAGGCCATAGCTGTACCATTACGAATGGAGGGGAACAGGATTGGACCGATCCGAGAGATTATGCGGATCATATTGCGCCCGGCATCACGAATGTCGGTTTGAATTGCTGGAAAGCGCGTCTCAAGGTCAAAATGATTGACGGGAAATGGTATTACGTTCGCTTTAGCGCGGCGACGGCCAACGATAGTCTAAAGAGCAACGGTTATGTGTGGGAGGCGACGCAGCATCAACACTGGGCGACCTCCCTCAGTGGGAAAAGCGAAAGCCAAAAGGCGCGCTTTACCCTGACGTTTCCGCCGCCGCTTAAATTTGACCTGGTTGGCCATAAAGGGACACTCCCTTGGGGAGATAAGATCACCACGTGTGGCTACCTGTCTGACGACGATCTGGCCGGATACGACCTGCATGCCTTTGCACGGGCCTTCTATTTCGACGGCAAGCACGTGACGAAGGTGAGTTGCGGCTGCACGGGAGGATGTACGGGCCAGGGAGGTAATTTGCTCAACGTCAGCGATGCCGAGTCGTTTGCGAATGAAGACGTTGGTTTCGTATGGGCGGGTGAAAAAGACGGGGGCGGTCGTTGGGATTTTACCTGTACGGCCACCGGTGTCGCCGGACAGGAAATAAAACGAGATTTTCATTGGTCTTGTCCCAATAAGGACTAGAGATACGCAGCTGAAGACACTTGTCTTATGCTATGCAGACATTGTCTGAATCTGCTATGATAGTGGAGACCAGATGGAAATGTCGCACCGCGTTAAAACATTTTTCTCTCTATCCTCTGCATTTATCCTGATTTTAGTGCTGGCTGCCTGCGAGATCGAGCGTGGGCTTACTTTAGACAAGGTCGAGCCCGCTCAGGCGATGCCGGGATCCGTTGTTCGGCTTATCGGCGGTGGTTTTAATGATCTGAATCAGTTGGAGGTGAAACTCGGCGAAACGCCGGTGGCCTTTGCCGAAGAGACCGCTCAACTGGTCAGTCAGGGCGAGGATGATTATAAGGGGAATGAGATTGCCGTGCGCGTGCCTGCGCAATTACCGCTAGGGTCCTACCTTTTTAGCGTGAAGAGCGGAGAGGAAGTCGCGACGCTCCCGTTTACGGTGGGCGCGGGCGGAGGTGCGATCGTTATCGATCCGGCAGCCGGGGAAGATGAGGCCCCCCAGCCAAGCGAGAGCGAAGACGAACCGGTGCAGACGGCCACCATAGATCCCTGTGAGTGGCCCGAAGAAGCGGTCGATTTTCAAGCGACCGGACCGATTTACAAGAGTAGCACGTATCAGGGCGACCAGGACACGTCGACGACGCTGAGTTGGACGGTTAATACGAATTGCACGCCCTCCAAGCTGATCATCAAGAGTTTTGACGGCAGCACCTCGGAATACAGCGGAGCCAAGGCCCAAAACTGGACCAAGCAGATCCCGGCGCTGAATCAGACGGCTACTTTTCAGCTAATCCTTATGTATAAAAAGGACAATGCGAATACCGTCGTGCTGGAGAAATCGCTCGAGGTTCCGGTCGTTGTGATGGAGGAGGCCTTCGACGTAAAGGTGACGGCGTGTAATAAGGCAACCTCCACGGAAACGAAGTGCGATCATAATACGAATTGGACGCCGCAGAATAATTACCAGGATCCCAGTGATTATGTGGTGACTTTTTCGATGACGAATGATCCAACGCTCAAGCTTTGCATACGCTCCCCGCATGCCGGCGTTGAATCCCAGGCGCGCCACTTTGATTGGAAAAATCTCTTCATCAAGGAGGCCTATGCTATTTCCAATGATCTGCAGGTTATTCACCAGAAAGGGTTTATTGAAAAGGGATTGAAGCACAAGGGCAATTTGTACGTATTTCCAGGTTTATCTTATAACGATCCGCCCCCATCGGTCGGAACGGTCGTCGGTAAGGTCGAGTGTTTTGATTCGAATAATATGCTCGTGAGTCCGGATGGGAAGCTGTTGACCGGACAGTTCGAGTTCAAGGCGACGGCAAGCACGGACATCGTCTACTATGCTGAGCGCGACAGTGTGAAATTTATGGAAGCGACGATTCCGCTGAAGGTCAAGATTATCCATCCTTCGTCCGTTCTCGACGTGAAGAGGGCCATTCCCGGTGTTGGCGCCAAAAACTACGACTTGGTTTTGGAAGAAGATAGTCCGGTATTAGAATTTAAAGTAAAATTAAGTGATGGTGAGCAATTTGCCCTGGTGACCGATGCGACGGACAAGCTTTATTCAGAGGCCACTTGGACCGCTAGCGACGCGAATAAAGAAAAAATCAATGGTCAGAGCAGTGCGGCGCCGCCGGGGGCAGCGAAGACAGCGACGTGTAAGATCATGAGTAGCGAAGAGACTTCCGGTGCGAAGAACTGCAAGAATCATGGCTATGATGAAGCCTTCATTGAGAAAGTCCGCAAGGTCTTGCCTAAGCGCACAGTTCATGTCTTCAAGTTCGCCGTCAACGAACAATCCGAAACCTATTATTACGCCAAGGCGATGGCCTTTGACACCAAGACGGTGGCGCTGGGTTTTGGTTATGGCGACTATTTGCAGGTCGGGACGGTGAGTGAGGCCGGTCTGCCGGCGCCGCAAGTTAAATTTAGCGGGATGCCGGAGTTCGGGGCCGCTTACCATGACGTCGATTCTTTTTGTACGACGGCATTCAAGAATGAACTCTTCAAGGGCAATCTGTCGGCCATGATGACCGGTGAGACGCGGGGGGCGAAGTCGTTTAAAATTACGCGGACCGGTTGTAAGTCGTCCGGTATCGCATCCATCAATGATCGTTATGGTGAAGAGGGAGTCTTCGACTTCAGCTACGAATGTAATTATGACGGCATGAATCCGGGCTTCAACGTCGAGATGGTTGACTTCCTTGGTGTCAAACGGACGGAGACCTGCAAATTTAATGTCAAGATGTGGCCGATGGAATTAAAATTGACCGGTCATTATGATGGCGACAGTACGTCTGATCGGCATGATTTCTCGATCGAAAAAATCGAACAGCCGGGCCCGGATCCTATAAAAACAATCGAAGTGCGCCGGGTGCACAATGCCTGTAGTGGGGCGTTCCTCAATAATCCGGTCAATGTCGAGGATAGCCGGGATTTTTCGCGTACGTTCAGCGTAGAAGGGAAGGGTATCGACTGCTGGCAAATCGGGGTCAAGGTCGGAACCCTCGAAGGGACAAAGTGGGTAAAATGGAACACCAGCAGTAAGTCAGTCAAAAACATTGGTAAGAAGTGGACAGCGACAGGGTGGAGTTCTTCGCGTGGCAATAGTGAGACGATCTTTTTTCCGCCGAAATTAGAATTTAGTGGTGACTTTGGCAGTGCTCATTGCTGGTGGGAAACCTCCTGGGGGGACGAAGAACTCGTCAAGGGCGAGTTTAATTGGACCTATTCAGGAAGGCATATCAAAGATGTCTCCTGTAGTTGTAATAACGGTGCAAATAAGGTCTCCGGTACTGTCGGTAATATCAAGGCCGAGAAAGAGAATGGGCAGACACTTGGCTATCGATGGACCGGTGGGACCGATAATGAAAAATTCTGGGATTGTAGCTGTACCGCGACAGGCTATGGGGATCAGGGTGATCGCTCAAGTTCATGGTGGGCCTGTTGTGACGGTGATGAACATGATGAGAGTGGACAAACTCCCTGCGGTAATAAGCGGTAAGGTTTTCAGCAACGAATCTTTCTAACGTACGCAACTCTACACATTCAACAAACCGATAATCCCTGTGAGGTCGGGTGCGGACTTCCTGCCGGGTTAGCAGACTCCGAACGAGAGGCAACTAGAGTGTTCACGTGGATTGTGATGGTCCACCTTGTACCGGAGTGTGTATGGCAAAGCTTACTTGTCAGGGCCTCGCCCTGTTGTGTGTTTCCCTTACCTTGATTCTCACTTCCTGCCTTAAACCCGCGAATGACAATGATAATAATAAGCCCATTATAAGCGAATCAGCGGACGGTGATCTTGGGGTCGAGGTGAGCGGTCTTCCCGAGTCGGGTGCGATTGATGTCGATCCTGTGGTTGGAGATGAAGGTGAGGCGAGTAGCCCTCAGGCGACGGTTGTTGAACCTCCCTGCGAATGGCCCGCCGAAGAGATTTCCTTTGCCGGAAACGCCCCGGTTTACAAGAGTAATGCGGTCGATGAAACCGCTCAGGATCTCTCCACGCAGCTGAGTTGGAACATCACCACCGGATGCGCTCCGGATAAAGTTATTATTACAACCCCTCATGGGACGTCCGAGTATGCGGGGGCGCGTGCGCAGAGCTGGAGTAAGGATATCCCCAAACTTGAGGAGACGACGAGCTATACGCTGGTTATCATTCACAAGAACGAAGTCGTGCATGAAGAATCAGTTGAGATTCCCTTGGTTGTTATGGAGGATAACTTTCAAGTTTCAGTTACGGCTGTCAACAAGGTAACCGGCAGTCAACATATGAGTTGGACGCCCCAGCAAAATTACCAAGATCCACGCACTTATAAAGTCAGCTATTCTTTTAGCGCCGAGCTCGATAAGGTCTGTATCCGTTCGCCTCACGGGACGGCGCCGTCGCGCTTTCAGCAGAATAGAAATCTTCGGCCGCAACAACGTCAATTGGATCGTCATGATTTCGAGCTCCAGGAAGCGATTATTCAGAATCGCCTGAGCCGCTGGATAGGCGATGCTCTGATTGGCGTTGCTCATGCCGCTCCGCTCCAAGTTGATCCTCTCTATGCGGCGGTCGTTTGGGTCGATGGAGCGCCCAAGGCACCGACAGTATCGGGATATGAGGAGTGTTTCGGCAAGGATGACTCCGTGCTCGATGCCCAGGGAAAGAATTACGAGGGTGAGTTCGAATTTGAATTGAATGGCAGTACGGCGATTGAATCCTACGGCATGCTCAATGGCGTCAAAATATTTGAAAAGTCAACGCCGCTCAACGTGACGATTGTTAAGCCGTCTTCCGACTTTGCAGCGAAACGCGCGATCCCCGGTGTCGGTGCCAAACACTATGATCTCGTCGAGAATGGACTGAGCTCGGTCATCGAATTTAAAGTCGAATTTAGTGATAGCGTGCAGGCCGCGCTCGTAACCGACGTGGCAACGAAGCTGTATTCCGAGTCGACTTGGACGGCGAGTGACACGAATATGCAAATCATCAATGGGACCCAGGCCGGTACGTTGCCGGCGGCGAAGTCTGCGGTGTGCGATATCGATCCCGATGCGGCGTCAACCTCGTCCACAATCAAACCATGCACGGACGCCGGCTTTACAGCCAACTTTATCGATAAAATAAAGACGACTTATCCTAATCGTCACATGAATGTTTTCAAATTCAATGTTCATGATCTCGCCGAAAGTTACTATTATGCCAAGGCCTCCCAGTTTAAGACCAAGTCTGCCCTGGTCGGTGTTGGCTATGAAGATTATTTGCAGCAGAGCGAAACGGAAGCGACAGAAATCCCTGAGCCGGGCATTCGCTTTACTCCCACGGCCGAGTACAGCAGTGATTATGTTGGAGTCAATAATTTCTGTTCCAATGGTTTTAAGAATACCCTTTTTGCGGGAGCGCAATCCGCAATATTGGCCGGTGAGACGCGCGGCGTTAAATCGATGGAAATCCGGCAGACCGGTTGCGATTCCAATCAGGGTAGCACGGATGTTCATCCCTACTATGGTGAACCCGGAGTGATCAATTTTAATTCTAAATGTTTCTATGACGGGATGAATCCAGGTTACACCGTGACGACAGAAGATCTCCTTGGGAATGAAACGAATACGACCTGCAAATTTAACGTGACGATGTGGGACATCAAACTGCAGCTGACCAGCAAAACCGATAACCTGCTAGAAGATCGCTATGGCTTTAAGCTTGAAAAAATCGAGCAACCGGGCCCGGATCCGATCAAAGAGCTTAAAGTTGTCAAAGTTGACAGCCATTGTGGTGGGGCCTTTCTGAATACGGCTGTCAATGTCGAGGATGATCGCGATTACGAGCGTACTTTTGATGTAACGAACCAAGGGGTTGATTGTTGGAAGATTGCCGTCCAGGCAAAGACTTACGACGGTTGGAAGTATGTCACTTGGACGACGCATAGCCAGCAGGTCAAAAATACCGGCTACCAATGGCATTCAAAAAGCATTAGCAAAAATACCCGTGGCAATAATGAAACGGCTTTTTTCCCGCCGCGTATGCATATCGATAAGTGGCAACGGACATCGAGTCAGTGTTGGAGCACATTTACGTATATTGGTGCTTGCAGCATAGCGTGCACTATCTGGAATGAGAAGATTGATAAGTACGAAGCCGATTACAAGCTGAGTGGACGCCATATCGACCGTTTGGAAGTGACCTGCAATCGCGGCTCACTAAGCGGCGTGAGTGTCAGCGGAAGCGACCGAGAGCGCTTTGTGGATAAGGCTCTCAGCTATAGTTCCAATGCTAACTCGGATGTGCGTACGAAGATTAAATATGATTGTGAAGTGACGGCCACGGGGGTCGGTGATCAGCCTAAATTAACCCGGTCGTTTGCCCGGTGGGCCAAAGCTGAAGGGAATTCGTGTACGATGGGGAATCAATAAGCGACCGCGCTACGGTCATTAGCAACTCCAGCGGACCCATTGACCGATAAGGGAATGGGTGCGAAATTTTCTACTCGTAAGTTGCATTTAACACCCGATTTGCGTCCTTGATTTCATCATAGAATATCAAAGGAGGCTATGTAATAATATTCAGGATACTCGGGAGGTTGTGTGACGTCGCTACGCTTTTTTATCTTATTATCCCTCATTATGGGCCTTACGGCCTGCTCCGGTGCGAAAAAATCGGAGGTAAACGATCCGGGGGTGACCGTCAGTCCGGGCGTCGATATTGTCACTCCTGATTCCACGGAAAGTGAGGAGGCGGAAGAAGAACCTGCCATCCAACCCGATGCGCCTGCCGCGATTGACCCCGATGAATTTAAGAATGCGATGTTGGTTGCGGACCCCGCCACGGTCTATGTCGGGCAAGGAGAGGAAGTCAAAAAGACCGGTGGCTCGACGACGCTCAAATGGGGCATTGAGGGTGAATTTGATAAGATCGCCTTCGTGCGTAAGGCGGATCAATCGATTATTTTCGAGACGACCCAGGGTTCTTCCGAGAAAGAAACCGGCCTGCTTTATGAAACGACGACGGCCGTCATGAAGGTTAAAAAACAAGGCCAGTGGTTGGATGGTCCTGAAGTCGTGATTGAGGTGGAGAAGGTCTCTGACCTCTATCCATTGAACGTTGTTGTGACCCCCTATCCGGGCCGCCTGCCGCCGGGACAGGATACCCGCAAAATGGAAGCGGCTTTTATGGTCGCCAATAATTTTTACGATAAGATCTGTATCAAGGTCGGTTCCCTGAGCAAGCATCAGCCGCCGAATGGCGGCAAGTTGACGATGTCTTTGATCGGCTTTCAAGTCGTGGTACCGACGGAGCCGTTGTTAGAAGATATCACCAAGTGTTTTGACAAGCCGGCGGACCCGGACCAGCCTTTCGTCGGTTCGGTCGAGTTTACGCCCGAGCCGCTGGACGCGGACAAGACGCAAAAAATGGTGCCGGTGCATATCTGGGGGTTTAAGGGCGAAAAGAAATACTATCAGAATGTCTCGTACGGAGTACTCAGACGGGTGCCGCCCTCGGTCGATCTGCGCGTTGCGCGCACGGTGCCGGGAGGGGACGCGGAGCTCAAAGATCTTTTTCTGACGGGCTTTACCAACGTGCTTGAAATGCACGTCGAGGCCCAATATCTGCAGGATCTCTACATTGTGACTAATGCGGCGGATAAACTGTACAACGAGGCCTATATTCAGGCGGACCCGGTCCATCCGCCCAAGCGAAAAAACGTCAATCCTATTCTCAACGAACACTGTCAGGTCTCTTTGCAAAAACCGGGCGGCGAGCTTGGTAAAGTCACTAACGCCGGCAATCAGTGTCCCGCTGTCGTCAAGACCGTCTTGGGTCAGCGTATCAAGGGCTATGAAGGTCTATTCTCCGTGTTTAAAATCAGTAAAGGCGGGGCTGGCGGCGTGATGATGAGCCAAGGGGGTGTCAGCGGCTTGAAGGCGAATACGCAGCCGCAGCAGCAACAAGCGGATACGCCGAGCCCGACGCAACTGGCCCTCAACGCGCAAGGGAGTCTGGCTCCGGTCAGGCTCTACGTACCGGCGACGCGTGATTTTAATACCTTTGTCATGGTCTTAGGCATTGCGGCCGACGATAAGAAGGTCGCTGAGGCGGTGCACGAGGCCCTGCCGACGCCGGACTGGGAAGAGTTGCTCTCGATCCCCGACGCCGAATGGATGGAGAAGTTTCAGAATCAGGCTCCTTTCGTCGAGTTTAACGTGCTCAACGTCGGCCGAGTCGATAAGGCCAAGGCCGAACACCTCAACCCCGACAGCTGTTCGGGTGAGCTGGAAGTGAAAACGCCGGCTAACATGAAGAATGCGGTCCGCTTCACTTTGCGTTGTACGGTTACCGGTGACAAGGAACTTGGCTGGAAGGTGACCGTTCCGACCATATTGGGTGGCGACAAGAAGCAGACGAAGATTATTCGCTATTCGATGCGTGATTGGCGTTTCAAGATCAAGCTGAAGGAAATCGTCAAACAGGACGGTGCTCCCAAGGGCTTTGATCAGATCACTTGGGAGGTCAAGGCGGATCCGCCGCCTGGAGCGATTGGCGGCGCGGGCCCGGGCCCGAATCCCTTTGAGAAGATCAGAATGGTTCCCTATCGAATCAGGGAGTACGATACCAATGACCGCTTTTGTACGGGCTGGGATGACGAGGGTTACAAATTTACCGAGGCCGGTGAGTCGCGACTCTTTACGTTTAAAAATTATGGCTTGAATTGCCATAGCTTTAAGTTGCAAGGGCGCCGCATTGGCAAGGCGGAGTGGGAGGACTTTCCCGCCAAAGAAGTGTCGAAGGAGTTGCACAAATATGTCACGGAAGGGCCGGGCTCCCTTCACAATTCGACGATAGAGGCGCGCCCGGCACCGAGCCTTACCTGGAAGGAAGAATCGGTTAATTGTGAGTGGGAAGAAGTTTGCGACGAAGATGATTGTGATAAGTATATGCATGCCTGCTGGGGGTGTTTCGGGGGGCCCTTGGCATGCGCGATCGCGTGTGGGATAGGTGTTAAAAAGCGCAACGATTGCCGGGACAACATTGAATGTCATCAGGAGCTTATCGGTGAGCGCAAGGTCAAGATTGAGGCGGAACACATCCAGACGATGAATGTTCTCGCTTTGGAGTCTCCCGACGATCACGATGATATCCAGCATGGCGGCAGTGACTACTGTGATCTGCTCAATCGAGAGCTCGACGACTATTTGGAGAAGATGGAGTATGTCAAAGACGAATTCTCTCACCCCGCGTTCGAGGAAGAGTTTGCCTGTAAGCTCTATTTGCGGGGGGCCGGCGGCCATCCCTCGGTTGAGACGGTTGTCTCGTCCGGCAAATGCACTCCAAACTAGGGGTGCCTTATATTTAGCAACATATTGGCGATGAGGCCGATAATTTGAAATCGGGGCCCGAATAGCGTGCTTGGCTATTTTTAGGAGGGCCCCTTTGCCTGCACCGATAGACAATTCCCCGTCATTGCAAACTTGGGCGGAACTGGGCCTGGAGGCGAGTCCGGAAGGCTTCATGCAGGAGCACTATGCCTTCACGGTCTGGCCTCAACTGAGATTCTCTTCATGGCAGCCAGGTCATGACAGCCTCGGACTCTTTGAGCCAAATCTTAGGGCCTCAACTTTCTTCAGTCCATTTTCCGATTACAAGGTGAGTCTGCGCGGCCACATCGCGAGTGAGGTCCCCTGGTCGGATCCCTATCTGCACATGGAATGGGAAAGTTATCTGGAGGCCGCGGGCGTGACAATTGAGCGGGATGGCCCTTGGACGCGCTATTTTTACAAGGGGCATATCTTGATGGAGGCCCGGCGAACGGCGTCGGGCCGCAAGTATAGAGTCTATGACACCGCGGGAGGTCTGCGCGGACAGAAAACGATTGCGATTGAGAAGCCTCCGACGGTGTACGTGTCCGCCCCTGAAAATAAGGATTCATCGACCTGGCGCGTCCAAGTTTACGGGCGCGAAATTCCGGTTGAGATACCCGAGTCGAATGAGTTGACTCGCCAAGAGCGCGTCGGCGTTCTCATGCGTATCGGGAAGCGCTTGCAGAGCATCCCCGAATCACTCCTGGCTCCGCTCCTCGACGGAGCCGGCCGGGAAAAGCCACTTAAAATGAGGGTCGGGACGGTAGATGAGGGTTCAGAGTTGGGTTGGATCCCAGACGGTCGACGGGATAATGGCAACTATAAAGGGCTGCACAACATCATCTTTTTATCGACTTGGAGGCACCATACTCTCTATCATGAGATCGCCCACGCCATCGATGATTACGATGTCCCGGATTCAAACTCAACCTATATCTCTGAAAGTTCCCGGAGTGTCATCAGTGAATACTATACCTGGCGCCTGAGCCAAATCTTTTTATCAAGCGAGTTGGTCGACTACGAAAAATTGATTTCTCGTGATACCGAAGACGATCTCGTCTCATTTCGAAACAGGTCTCGATTTCACTTTGTCAGTGTCTACGCGGCCGAAGGCAGTCAAGGTGTCTGGAGCCAGATGGATTGGCCGGTCGAATTTCATGCCGAAGGGATGCGAATCTTCTTACAGGCTCTCAATGGCCAAGTTAGTTGGCGAGATTACGAATCTCGCGAACCGTATTTACGCCTCATCGGACTTGCCTATCTTTTTAAAGAATATAGTGTCGCGAACATCGGGACAGTTAAGGCCGATGCCGTCTATTCTAAAGAGAGCTTCCAGGCGGTCTTAGGTGTCGATCTCGATGCAAGCCCACGCATTCGGTCTACATTTGATGAGGCCTATACGGACTACGATGCGCGGATTAGCCGCGATCCAAATGATGCGTTTGCCTTATATAATCGCGGGGCGACCCATTACCGTGAGGGCCGAATCGTTGAGGCCTATGAGGATATTCAGCGTGCCCATCAGCTTGACTCGCAATTTGAAGCGCCTTGGTGGTTGAAGTGGCAACGCGATAATCTTACAGCTCATTGGCCGTTTTGATATAAAATACTGTTACTGCGAGTCGGCTAAAAGCCGACGTGGCAATCTCACGAGTGTAAGCGGGCGATGACACTCCAGGTTATGACATTAGTTGAAATGTTCTAGGATTTCGGTCTCTTGCGCTTCGGCGGCTTAACTCCAAGGAAATATGCAAGTGATATGATATGCTGCGCACGTTGTTGTGTCCTTTCGGAAATTTGCCTTGCAGTTTTTGCCTTCCCTGCTATAAAGCGAAGTTCAGTTTTCGTAAATAATTCAGTTATTTAAGGGATTTATGGGGTCAGCCATCGCGCCTCTCTATCAGCTGTTATGAAGACATCACCCTTGATTGAAGAGCGGCTTAAGAAACTCGAGGAACTCAAGGCCGCGGATATACCGGCCTATCCAAACGATATCCAGGTGTCGGACCGCATCGCCGAGGTGTCGGAGCGTTTTGGGGGGCAGTCCCGTGAGGAGTTGGAGAAAGTAACCGCGACGGTTCAACTGGCGGGGCGCATGATGTCGGTGCGTCTCTTTGGCAAGGCCGGTTTTGCTCACCTCAAGGACAGCAGCGGTAAGATCCAAATTTTCATTGAAAAAAAGGGACTTAGCGAGGAAGAGTTCAAGCTTTTCAAGAAGGCCGATATCGGGGATTTTTTGTGGGTCGAAGGGGCCCCGATGCGCACCAAAACGGGGGAGCTCTCCATCCATGCCCAAAAATTGCGCTTGGTGACCAAGTCACTCCACCCTTTGCCGGAGAAATGGCACGGCCTGCAGGACAAGGAGATTCGCTATCGCAAGCGCTATGTGGATCTCATCGTCAATGATGAGGTGCAGCAGGTTTTTCGGAGGCGCTCGGCTATTGTCAGTCAAATTCGCCAATTCTTCATCGAGCGGGAATTTTTAGAGGTGGAGACGCCGATGATGCATTCTTTGGCCGGCGGCGCGGCGGCACGCCCCTTTGAAACCCACCATAATGCACTTGATTTGGAGCTGTACTTGCGTATCGCCCCTGAACTTTATCTTAAGCGCCTCATTGTGGGTGGCTTTGATCGCGTCTTTGAATTGAATCGTAATTTTCGTAACGAAGGGATTTCGACCCAACATAATCCTGAATTTACGATGCTGGAATTTTATCAGGCTTATGCGCGCCACGAAGATCTCATGGCATTAACCGAAGAGTTGCTTAGTGAGCTGGCACAGGAGATCTGTGGGGGAACCGATGTCATGTATGCCGGGGAGAAACTTTCGTTTAAGGCGCCTTTCGCGCGGCATAATTTTGAGGAGTCCTTAGTCGAGATTGGCGGGTTGCCGCCTGAAGTCATCAAGGATGCCGCTGTAGCTGAGAAGATTGCCGAAGAGAATGGCATTAATCCCAAGTCCGGTGGAACGCTGGCTTCATTGCACATGGCCTTGCTCGAAAAGTTTGTGGAGCCGAAACTGATTCAGCCGACCTACATTACCAAGTTTCCGGCGGATGTTTCACCGCTGGCGCGGCGTGATGATAGTGACCCCCAGTATACGGAGCGTTTTGAATTGTATATAGCGGGTCGGGAAATCGCGAACGGCTTTTCAGAGCTTAATGATCCGATTGATCAAGAAGAGCGCTTTAAAAACCAGCTTAAGGCCAAGCAGCGCGGTGATGACGAAGCCATGCCTTATGATGCTGATTTTGTGGAAGCCTTGATGTATGGCATGCCGCCGACGGCTGGTGAAGGAATCGGTATTGATCGGTTGGTGATGTTATTGACGGATCAGCCCTCCATTAGGGATGTAATCTGTTTTCCGCTGCTTCGACCTGAGGTCTCTGATACTAAGGGTGCCTAAGCACATGAGACTCGAAGCTTTTATTGCTAATCGTTACTTGTCGACCACGCGCAATTCTTTCTCCGTTTCTTTGCTCAAATGGATAGGCATGCTTGGTGTTGCTTTAGGTGTCTGTAGTCTTATCGTTGTCATTTCCGTCATGCGTGGTTTTGAGCGCGATTTTGAGAAAAAGATACTGGGCTTTCAGGCGCCACTCGTCTTGGAAGTTTCTTCAGCGCAGGTCAATCAACTTCCTTCAATCGAGAACCTCAAGAAATTGCATCCCAGCATTTTACGGGGAGAGCGGCGTATTGAGGGCGAACTCGTGATTGAAAGCTCGTTTGGGTCGGCTTCAGGGGCACGCATTCGCGGGATAGATCGGCCTATCGGGGAGATCCATGGCATTGGCGAACTCACAATGAGCGATGATGAGACGGACCCGCTCGAAACAAAAGCGACGCTCAAGGGGGAGGCATTGCCAGGTATTGTCTTGGGGAAAGAACTCGCAGCCCATATCCAAGTTCATCCGGACTTTAAAGATGAGGTGAAACTCGTATTCCCGTTCGGCGAGCTGTCGCCGACCGGCGAAATTATGCCGCGGGTTCGCCGTTTTCGCGTCGCGGGTCTGTTTGATTCGGGTTTTTATGATTATGACAGTAAATTTGCTGTCGTGACGGATGCGATGTCCGAGCGTTTGTTTGGAGAATACGGCCGTGCCAGTCTTGCGATCTATCTGAAAGATCCAGCGGCGGCCGATCGAATCAAAGCACAACTGGAAAAGGCCTATGAAGGCCATGTGTGGCAAGCGCATACGTGGCGTGAGCGCAATCAGCGGCTCTTTCAAGCGCTATTTTTAGAGCGTCTCGGTATGTTTATATTGTTGCTGATGATTGTATTGATCGCTACCTTTAACATCTTTGCGCTCTTGTCGATGATCGTTCTGGAGAAGGTGAAAGATATGGCGGTTCTGCGCACGGTTGGACTGCATCTACGGCAAGTCAGACGCATTTTTTTGTTGCAAGTATGGAAGATTGGGTTGCGCGGAACCGCCATTGGGGGGAGCATTGCTATCATTATTTGTTTGTGGCTGCACTTTTTTCCTTATGAATTACCCCATAGTTACTACATCAGGTATTTACCGGTCACTTTCGAGCCCCTTTATATATTTGCGTTAATAATGGTCGGCCCGTTGATCAGCGTCTTAGCGGGTTGGTATCCGGCACGGCAGGCGTGCGCACCTGTTATTGCGGAAGTTTTGAGGTATGAATAGCCATTATGCGTTTTGAGTTGCTTACAGGATGGCGTCACATCAAGTCACGGCGTTCCAAGATGTTGACCATGGTTTCAGGAATTACGGTCTTGGGGGTTGCCTTTGGCGTGATGGCTCTTTTGGTCACGTTGGCGGTGATCAACGGTTTTAAAGCGGAATACGAGAAATCGATATTGGCGTTTAATGCGCACTTGATAGTCATGGGGGGGCAGGGTCCTGAGTCGATTCAGCAAGTCCAGCAGGCAATCCAAGGAGTCTCCCAGCCGGATGAGGTAAAAGGGGTCAGTCCATTTATGTATCGTGAGGGTCTTGCCGTCAAAGGAATGGAAGTGCGTGGTATTGCCATCAAGGCCGTTGATCTCGAGTCTTACTGGGAGTTATCGGGTTTGGAACACAAGGATCAGACCGGCGATGCGGGACTTTGGATTGGTCAGGCGCTGGAGAAGCAGCTGGGCGTCGTGGGTGGGATTTTAAGACTACGAGTCCCGGAAGATGAGGAAGATGTCGAAGCGTCTCGTTTTATTGAGCTGCCGGTTAGCGGAACTTTTGCAACCGGTATCTACGATTATGATGTGAGTTATGCCCTCATCGATATGACTGAGGCACGAAGTCGTTTTAAATTGCCCGAAAATGCCGACGGAGTCGAAATCTGGTTGCGCGATGCGAATCAGGCACGGTCTTTTCAGCAGCGCTTAGCGGAACAGCTTGCTTTTCCCTATACCGTCATGACTTGGGAGGACCTTAATGCCAATCTTTTTGGGGCCTTGCAGCTGGAGCGCTTCGTCTTTGCCATTATCATGGGAATCCTGATACTGGTAGCGAGTTTTAATATCACCGGGACGCTGACGATGCGTATCTTGGAGCGCAGGGGTGATATTGCCATTCTCAGGGCCATGGGGGCCCGTTGGAAGCAACTCCGCCGGCTTTTCTTTTGCCAAGGTCTCGTCTTGGGTTGGACAGGCTGTTTGCTGGGCGTTGGGATGGGATTGGGTCTGTTGGAAGCGTTGGTTCGCTTTAAACCCTTGCGCTTGACGGCGGAGATATATTTCATTGATTTTGTGCCGGCGCGCTGGAGTCCGTTGCATATCGGGGTCGCATTGCTGGTGACGACGGTGTTTTCATGGCTGGCGACGCGGATCGCGTTGGTTCGGCTGAAGAAATTTCCAGTCGTTCAGGCCCTCAATGAGATTTAGGTGACTGATTTAGAAGGAATTTTTGGATGGTAGCGTTATTAGAAGCACGTTTATTAGGCAAGTCCTATGCAGAGGGCGGAACTGAGTCCCCCGTGCTCTCGGATGTGAATTTGAGTGTGGACAGAGGCGAAATTTTGAGTATTACAGGGGCCTCCGGGGCCGGGAAAAGTACGCTTTTACATCTTTTGGGCACGATCGAGGTTCCCACGAGCGGCCAAGTTTTCTTTGAGGGCGATGACGTACTCAGTTATTCAGAGCGAGATTTAGCCGAATTTCGGAATAAGAAGCTTGGCTTTATCTTTCAATTCCATCATTTATTGGCGGAATTTAATGCCTTAGAAAATGTATCGATGCCGCTGATGTTGAGGGGGATGCCGGGGAGCGCTATTCGAGAGCAAGCGGTCAGCGCGCTTAAAGATGTCGGGATGGAGCATAAGCTCAGCTCTTTGCCGGGAGAGTTGTCAGGTGGTGAACAGCAGAGAGTTGCTGTTGCCAGGGCTATTGTGACGGCGCCGATTCTGTTGCTGGCCGATGAGCCAACCGGTAATTTAGATCGTCAGACAGGGACCCAATTAATGGAGCTACTCTTTGACTTGAATCAGGCAAGAGATTTGACGCTGATATATGTGACACATAATGATGAGTTAGCGGCTCGTGCAGGTCGCACACTTCACATGCAGGATGGAAAGTTGCAATGAGAGCGAAAATTTGCGGTATCGTTACAGGTTTCATTTTGATGCTGATGGCTTCGAGCCAACTTTATGCAGCACCTCGCATCTCGGCCGTTGAAATTCGCGGCAATGAAGAAGTTTCTGAAGAGACTATTCGTGCGGTTATTCTGTCACGCAAGGGAATGCCTTATTCTCTGGATCGCATTCAAAAGGATATTCGTGCACTCCACGACTTGGGCCGGTTTCGCGATATTCAGGTTAAGAAAGAAGGTCAACGCGGCGGCGTATCTCTCATCTATCTCGTTGAAGAAAAGCCTCGCATCGAATCAATCGAGATTGAAGGTAATAAGAAGCTCGACGATGATGACCTGCTTGAGTTGATTACGGTTAAGCCATTTGGCGGGGCGGATCCTTCCGAAATAAATCATTCGATTCAAATGATGAAGGAGAAATATGCGTCCAAGGGCTATCACCTCGTTTCCATTGAGCACACTTTTAAGTCGATCCCCAAGAGCGCGAACAAAAAACTGGTATTTATCGTCCAGGAAAATGAGGGGGTACGAGTCAAGCGGGTCAATTTTTCAGGAAATAAGGCCTTTAGCGATAAGAAGCTGCGCAAGGTCATCCAGACGAGGCGGAAAACACTGCTTTCGTGGATGACCGGAAAAGGCAAGTACAATAAAGAAATTTTGGAACGCGACGTCGCATTCTTAACCTTCCACTACCTTAATAACGGCTATCTGCGCATCAAAGTCGATGAACCTGAAGTGTATTTGTCTCGAGATAAAAAATGGCTCTATATCAATTTTACAGTGGAAGAAGGCGAGCAGTATCGCTTGGGTAAAGTTGGTGTCGCCGGGGACATTCTAACGACAAGTGAGGAGTTGAGCTCGGAACTTGAAACGAAGTCAGGGGATATTTACTCGCGAAAAATTATCGAACAGGATGTCATTAAGTTGACTGAAAAATACGGGAATGAGGCGTACGCGTTTGCAAATATAAATCCTGCGACGATCCCGAATGATGCAGATCTGACAGCCGATGTGACTTTTCAAATTAGTAAGGGCCGTAAGATTAAGATCGAGCGCATTAATATTGAAGGGAATACGGTGTCGCGTGATAAGGTTATTCGGCGCGAACTAGAGATCGTAGAAAACGGTTATTATCATGAAAGTCGAATAAGAAAGTCACGCGAACGCTTGATGGCGCTTGGCTTCTTTGAGGATGTAAATTTTTCGACTCCGCGCGGCACGCGTGATGACACAATCGTTCTGAATATCAAAGTTAAAGAGAAGCAAACCGGTAGCTTTTCAATCGGTGCAGGTTTTTCATCTGTAGAAAGCTTTATTATTACAGCGTCTATTTCCAAAGAAAATTTTCTGGGCTACGGAATCAGTGGGCGGTTTTCTTTGGAGCTTTCGACTAAGCGACAATTGTTTTTACTGTCGTTTCAAGACCCCTACTTTTTGGATACCGATTGGATTTTTTCTGCATCAGGATATCGAACGGTCAATGCATTTGAGGACTTTGATCGTCGTTCTTTCGGCGGAAGCGTGACTTTAGGCCGTCGAATTTTTGATCATTCCCGTATCCTGATGGGGTATGAAATCGAGGATGTACAGGCGGATGATTTCAGAACAACCATCCCTGCGGTTTTTCAAAATAACTTATCCGGGTTAACATCCAGTGTGGCCCTGACGTTGAGTCGCGATACGCGTAACAATCGGCTCTATCCGAGTAAAGGCTCCTATTTGAGTGTCAGTAATGAGTTTGCGGGTGTTGGCGGGGATAATGAGTACTTCCGTGTGATAGGAAATGCACGTTACTATAAACCCTTAATTTGGAAGCTGATATTCAAGCAAAATATTACGATGGGATATATTAAGAGCCTCGATGATAATCCCGTACCTTTGTTTGAACGATTTTTCACGGGTGGTATCAATTCTCTGCGCGGTTACCAGCTTCGTTCGGTCGGGCCTCGAGTTCGAGTCCTTGCCGATCCCAGCAGCGGTGATGACGAGTTTATTATCGGTGGTAACAAAATGCTTCTTTTTAATACGGAGTTTGAAGTGCCGCTTTATGATCCTGCCGGGCTCAAACTAGTCGCCTTTTATGACATGGGAAATACCTATGCCGAGGACCAGAATTTTAATCTGCTCAAGATGCAGCACAACTATGGCTTCGGGATGCGATGGAACTCACCGTTTGGTCCCATGCGTTTTGAATGGGGATTTCCCATTAATAGGCGCCCCGGCGATGATCGTGTCGTCTTTAATTTTACAATTGGCAGTTTCTTCTAACCAATTAATATTATTGAGAGTTTAGCCTTTATTGAGTTGGGCGGGGCGGGCGTCCGCGAGTTCTTTTGCCTTGCCAGAGCGGGGGGGCTTCCCTATAGTACCGAACCCAATCAGGAGGAATCTCAAAATGAAACGTTTTTTAGCAATTTGTGGATTATTCGCAGCGCTCTCCTTATCAGGAACGGCCATTGCCGATGCAGCCATTAAGATCGGTGTCGTTGATTTCCAGAAGGCGTTAAACTCAGTCAATGAGGGAAAAAATGCCAAGAAAAATTTGGAAACAGAGTTTAAGCGGAAACAAAAGCAGCTTGATATTCAACAGAAAGAACTAGAAGGGCTCAAGAATGAGCTTCAAGCTCAAGCCGCTGTTTTGTCTCAAGACAAATTACAGATGAAGCAGGGTGAATTTCAAAAGAAGTTCATCACGCTCAGGCAAAAAGCCGGTGAGTATCAGCAAGAGATGATGAAAAAAGAAGCTGAGCTGAGTAACCGCATTTTAGGCAAGCTCAAGACAATCGTCGCTGAGATTGGCAGCAAGGAGAGCTTTACTCTCATTGTTGAGCGGTCAAATGATCCTGTTCTCTATGTGGATAGCAGCAAAGAAGATCTTACGGACCGCGTCATTAAGGCATATAACAAAAAGTTTTAATGGCCGTTCCTAAAGAACTGCTTTCAATTTTAGTTTGCCCCAAGTGTATGGGGCAGTTGCGGGGCTCTCCGAACGGGGAGTCGCTACTTTGCAACCGTTGTCAGGTTCATTATCCAGTGAGGGATGATGTGCCTATACTTATTCCGGAAGAAGCGATTGAGGCAAGGCAGGTTGCCGCCGAGGAAGAGCTGGGGCAAATGAAGACCCTTAAGACGGTTACGATTGTACTGGTCGAAGGCAAGAATAAGGGGATGGAGCTTAAGCTGCCCCAGGGTTGTTGTCGTGCAGTTGGTCGCTCCGTTGATGATTTAGAGAGCACGCGTGTTTTCGATACGAGCGGTGTCGTCGGTTTGGATGACAGTACAAAACAGCTCGTTCTCAACTATGTAACTCAACAATTCCAAGCCGGTTCAGCCCCTGGGCAGACGAGTGCTGACGATATTGGCTCTTTCAGGAGATTGCCGGATCTTGCTCTGTCTGACAGTGCGACTTCACGATTACATGCGATGCTTTTTCATGGCCCTAATGGTGTTGGCGTGCTGGACTTGGTAAGCAAGAACGGCACGTTTGTTAATGGCGTCGAGGTCGAGTCTAAATTTCTCAAAGAAGGCGATGTTATTACGATAGGTGGAAGTAAGTTGAAAATCGGTCAGGGTGAGAGTTGAGAAAGAAGAAGAACGATTCTCTTACGAGTATGACGGGCTTTGCTTCTGTCCGGGGCCGCATTGCCGAGCGCGAATTTGTTCTCGAAGCCAAATCCGTTAATCATCGTTTCTGTGAGGTTAATGTACGTCTTCCCGGTAAATATTCGGCTTGGGAATTGCCTGCGCAAAAGAATGTACGTGAGTTTTTCGAAAGAGGTCGGATTGATATCTTTATCAAGGAAGAGGGCGGCGTTGGGCTCAGCAAGGTCGATCGATCTCAATTTCAATCTGCGCTGCGGGAACTAAAACGGTTAGCGCGTGAACTCCAATTGAGCGACACTATATCGCTCGAAACTCTACTCCAGTTTAAGCAAAACTATTATCGAGATGACACGCACTTTGACGTCGGAGCCGAGTGGAAGCATCTTAAGCCTCTATTGGAGAAACTTTTGATTAAATTGGCGCGTATGCGGCGTCAAGAAGGTCAGCAATTGGCAAAATGGTTTAGGCAGCGTGTCCCTGTAATGCAAGATATAGTCAAAAAATTAAAGACCAGGGTTAAGGGTCAATCACAACACCAAAAAAAGAAGCTGACACGAAAACTTAAAGAGCTTGGGTTTGAAGCTACGGGGATTGATAATAGGGTTGCGTCCGAAGTTGCATTACTTGCAGAGAAGCTTGATGTTACGGAAGAGATTGTTCGTTTGGACACCCATTTAAAAGCTTTTAGGCGCTTGTTGACTGAAGGTGGTGTGGCCGGGCGCAAAATTGATTTTCTCATGCAGGAAGTAGGACGTGAAGTGAATACGATTGCATCTAAATCGCAGGATTCCCAAATAGCCAATTTAGCCGTCCAATTTAAGACCGAGGTAGAAAAAATCCGCGAGCAAGCGGGCAATGTCGAATGAAGCCCAGCGACAAAAAACTTCCACATTTCTTTGTGCTTTCAAGTCCCTCCGGTGGGGGCAAGACAACCTTGTTGCATTGCCTTATGCAGGATCGTCCGGACCTGAAGTTATCCGTTTCCTACACGACAAGGCGGCCGCGGCCCGGTGAAAAAGACGGGGTTGATTATCACTATATTAGCCGGGATGAGTTTCGAGAAAAAATTGAGACCGGTGCTCTCTTGGAATGGGAGGAAGTTCATGGGTCGCTTTATGGGACTCCAAAGGCGGAGGCCGGCCAAAATATCGCTAATTTACTGTTTGATGTCGACACCAAGGGGGCATTGCAGTTGCGACAACTGCATCCCCATACAACACTTATTTTTATTCAGCCACCTTCGCTGGAAGTTCTTAAAGAGCGCCTGAAAGCGAGGGGGACGGAAGATGCCGCTGACCTAGAGCGGCGGCTTGACCGCTTTCGCCTTGAAATGGCCGAGAAAGATAAATTCGATTATGTTATAATTAATGATAATGTGGAGCGAGCGGTAAGCGAGCTAAAAAGAATCATCCTTGCGGAGGAAAGTGCCGGGGAATGAAATCATCTCTTAGTGTGCTAAGTGTTCCTGAATCAGATAAAGTCCGATTGAGCGATATTTTGGATCAGCTCGAAGGCTATGTTTCCGAGTCCGAAATTGAGCTGGTCAAGAAAGCCTACATATTTAGTGCCAAGGCCCATGAAGGGCAAAAGCGTAGCTCTGGCGAGCCTTTTATGAGTCACCCATTGTGCGTGGCGCTCATTCTTGCCGAAATGCGTTTGGATAGTGCGACTGTCATTACGGGTTTATTGCATGATACAGTCGAAGATACGCTGGTAACAATCAAGGCCATCAAAGATGTCTTTGGCGATCAAGTAGCCAAATTAGTAGATGGCGTCACAAAACTTAGTAAAATCAAATTTTCTTCAAGAGAAGCGCGGCAGGCTGAAAACTTTCGAAAAATGTTCATGGCTATGGCCGAAGATATCCGCGTCATTCTGGTCAAGTTGGCAGATCGTCTCCATAATATGAGGACCATTCATTATTTGCCGGAAAATAAACGCATACGCATTGCTACGGAAACCATGGAGGTCTATGCGCCGATAGCCGGTCGCCTCGGCATTCAGGAGATGAAGATTGAGCTGGAGCAGAGGGCATTTCGTTGTTTGAAGCCGGAGGTGTGGAATAAGATACAAAAGCAAGTTTCTAGATTGGAGAAGGTCAGTGAAAAATTCATCGGTGAGGTTGAAGGTGCCGTAAAGAAGGAACTTGGAGAGCATGGTATTGAAGCAAATGTTGAACATCGCTTTAAGCACCACTACAGCATTTACCGTAAAATGGATGCGCAAAATCTCGACTTTGAACAGGTCTATGACATTATCGGCTTCCGTGTCTTGGTGAAGGAATTATCTGATTGCTATACGGCCTTGGGAGTCATCCATTCACTTTGGCAACCGGTTCCAGGGCGTTTCAAAGATTATATTGGTATGCCTAAGCTTAATAATTATCAATCTTTACATACGACAGTTATTGGCCCTCATGGTCATCGTGTTGAATTTCAGATCCGCAATGAAGAAATGCATGAAATAGCCGAATGGGGGATTGCCGCTCATTGGCGCTACAAAGTGAAAAATGAGATGACTGAAAAAGACGAAATGAAATTTCGTTGGTTGCGTCAGTTTATGGAATGGCAGCGAGATGTTTCAGATCCGGCAGAATACCTCGATATCGTTAAACTCGATTTGTTTGCTACGGATGTATATGTTTTTACGCCTAAAGGAGATATTCGTGAGTTTCCAAGAGGCTCGACACCTGTCGATTTTGCTTACTCCGTGCATACGGATGTGGGGAACAGTTGTATTGGTGCAAGAGTTAACGGCCGTATTGTCCCTTTGCGCTATATATTAAAGAGTGGAGATGAGGTAGAGATTCTTACCAGAAACGATCACACACCTTCAAAAGATTGGCTTAAATTTGTAAGGACGTCACGCGCACGCTCGAAAATAAGGCATTTTATTAGAAGTCAACAGCGCGATCGAGCTTTGGTGATAGGTCGCGAGATACTGGAAAAAGAATTTGCAAAGTTTGGGGCTGAAACGAGCAAGGAACTGAAACGCGCGGGCTTCAAAGAATTCATGAAGAGTCGCGGGATTGCCAGTGAAGAGGAGCTAATGGCGCAGCTTGGTTATGGTAAAGTCACACCGCGTCAGGTGGTGGCATCAATATTGCCTGCGGAGCAGTTGGCAGAGCCTACAGAAGAACCCGTAAAGGAAACGGCGCTTTCTAGAATTTTTCGAAGGGCGGTCAGGCGATCAAAGGGGATCGTAAGGGTCCAGGGGTTCGATGATATTCTGGTCAGTATCGGCAAATGTTGTTCGCCAATTCCGGGGGACTCAATAGTCGGTTTTGTCACGCGTGGAAGAGGGGTTACGGTTCATCGCGTCGATTGTTCTCGAGCTCTTACAATGGATCCTGATCGCCGCATTGATGTTGAGTGGGATGATTCTACGGAAAACCTTTCAGTCGCAAAAATCAGGATGCTTTGTCTTGATAAACCGGGATTGTTAGCGACCATCTCAAAAGAAATATCAGGTTATAACGTGAATATTTCCAATGCAAATTGTCGTGCTATCGGTGATGAAAAGGCCGTGAACACGTTTGAGCTTGCGATCCGCAGTGTACAAGAACTCAATCGCCTCATTCATTCGCTTGAAAAGCTTAAGGGTGTTATCAGCGTGGATCGAGTGACAAAGTGACGATGAAAGAACATCTCGATCGAGGTAATCAGGCTGAAGAAATAGCGGCTCGTTATCTCAAGGGTGAGGGTTATGAGTTGTTGGAACGAAATTACCGCTGTCGACAGGGTGAGATTGATATTATCGCCAGCAAAGATCATACGATCCACTTTGTAGAAGTGAAGGGGCGCTGGAGCGCGGAGACGGGTGGGCCTTTGGAACAGGTGACGGCACGGAAGATGAAGCAGATCGCGCGGGTGGCGCTTGTTTATCTCCAGCGCCATCAGAAGCTGCGTGACTGGCGGGCTTTTTTTTCGGTGCTGGGTGTGGATAACAGGTCAAATAATCAGCAAATTCAATGGGTTCCAGATGCATTCGACCTGCCGGTCTAAGGGACGCGCGGGGTGAGGCGTGACGGAAATTGGTAGACAATACGGGGTCCTTTGACTATAGACAGCGTACCAAGCCGTAATTCTTAAGGATTTCTATGGCTCCCAAAAACCTTATTGCCGTCTTTGAAAAGTCGGCCCTTCAGTTCGGTGATCAAGAATGTTTCCTGGTCAAGGAGGCGGGTGATTGGGTGCCGTGGTCTTGGCGGGAAGTTCGCGGCAAAGTGCGCGCCTTGTCCGCGGCTTTGCAAGGCTTAGGGGTTACCAAGGGCGACTGCGTTTCCATCCTTTCTTCAACCCGACCTGAATGGACCTTGGCCGATCTGGCCATCCTGTCGTTGGGGGCGATTACCGCACCTATCTATCAGTCTAATCTGCCTGATGAGGTCCAATTTATTCTCAATAACTCGGACGCCAAGGGGATATTTGTTGAGGATGAAGTTCAGTTAAGGAAGGTTCTTGATGTTAAAGATAAGTTGCCGCGACTGGAATTTATCGTCGTTATACGGGGTGGCTCCAAGGCCGAGCAGGCACTTTCTCTCCGGGACTTATTGAAGACCGACGAGAAACAGGCAAGCAGCTATGATCGTAATATTAAGGAGTTGGACGGTTCAAGTGTGGCGTCGTATGTTTATACTTCCGGGACTACGGGAAAACCAAAGGGAGCCGTTCTTACTCACAATAATTTCATTTCAGAAATAATGGCTGTTGGTAAGGCTTTTGATGTTACGCCGAACGATATTAGCTTGTCATTTCTGCCATTGGCACACATCCTCGCCCGAGCTATTCAGTTCTATCAGCTGCATGTAGGCTTTACGTTTGCGTTTGCTGAGTCCATTGAAAAGCTGGCAGGAAATATTCAGGATATTCGCCCGAATTTTCTCGTGAGTGTCCCCCGTATCTTTGAAAAGGTATATGAACGGATACTTTCTCAAGTTCATGCTTCATCATCGCTAAAGCAGGGAATGTTTAATTGGGCGAAAAAAGTCGGGTCTGAGTACAGTGAAGCCAAGCAAAAAAAGAAACCCGCTGCAGTGATGGTCAGTTTTCAGTATTTATTGGCGTCTAAATTAGTCTTTCAGAAAATCAGAGACAGGCTGGGCGGAAGGATGCGATTTGCAGTGTCCGGAGGCGCGCCCTTGGCGCAAGAAATTGCCGAGTTTTTTCACGCGGCTGGAATTCTCGTTCATGAGGGCTATGGACTGACGGAAACGACGGCGGCGATTAATATTATGACGGAAGATAATATTGAATTCGGTACAGTGGGCCCCCCTGTTGAGGGAGTTGAAGAGAAAATCGCTGAAGATGGGGAGATTTTGGTTAGAGGCTCCACGGTTTTCCAGGGCTATTATCGCAATGATGAGGCGACCCGTGAGGTGTTAGATGAGGATGGATGGTTTCATACCGGGGATATTGGTGAGTTCACGCTTTCAGGATCGCTAAAAATTACCGATCGCAAAAAAGATATTATTGTCACGGCCGGCGGAAAAAATGTGGCGCCGCAAAAAATCGAGAACCTCATCAAAACCAACAAGTATATCAGTCAGGTAGTTGTTCATGGCGATAAACGAAAGTATTTAACGGCCTTGATCACGCTCAATGAGGAAGAGGTGGATAAGTATGCGGCCGATAAGGGTTTTTCCTCGAATGGCGCTCCCTTGGTCAAGCATGACAAGGTGGAGAATCTTGTTAAGAAGATCATTGAAGAGAACAATAAACACTTGCCCAGCTACGAGACGATAAAGCGTTTTGCGATCATGGAAAGCGATTTTACTCAAGAAAGTGGTGAACTGACTCCGTCATTAAAAGTTAAAAGACGCTTTGTGGCAGAGAAGTACGCTGATATACTCAACAACCTTTATCATGAAGGTGATTCTTAAAACCTAGTATCGAGGGGGTACAATAAATGGCAGATACACCAACGCAATCGTCAGGATCGAAGGGGTCGGGTTTGGCTCCTAATGTGGCAAGCATGCTATGTTATGTTTGTATGCCGATCACCAGCATCATCTTTCTCCTGATCGAGAAAGAAAATAAGGACGTCCAGTTCCACGCTTGGCAGGGAACAACCTTTGGGGTGGCGTACATCCTATTGATAGTTGTTTTGCAGATATTGGCAGCGATCCTGGGAGCCATCGCCAGTGTCATTGGGGTTATTTTCGGTCTTTTGATCCCAATCATTGGAATCGTGGCCTTTGTTCTGTGGATTATTTGCTTGGTGAAGGCTTACCAAGGTGAGCGCTGGAAGATCCCGTACATCGGAAACTTCGCCGCCAGTAAAGCCGGCGTATAAGTCGGGACATCGCTTTAACCGCGCAAGGGTTCCAAGGGCGGCAGTTGTACTGGCACTGCTGCTCTTGGGGCTCGTGTTCGTCCCATTAGCTTGGCTAGGCGGGTCGCAGACGTGTGCGGTGAGGCAGTTTCTCGGCGTCGATTGTCCAGGATGTGGCCTCGTGCGATCATGGGTGGCATTGAGTGACCTGGATTGGCGCAAGGCCTTTGCCCTGTATCCACTCGGGCCCTTCATCTATTTAGGGATATGGCTCTATATTATAGATGAAGGGCGCGTGTACGTAATGGGCGACCGATGGAGCCCGCTTGTCAGGCGCTTGTCCAATTCACGCTTAGCGTTATGTTTGGTTGGAATGATTCTTATCCAGTGGATTGCCAAGCTAGCAGGGCTGTGGTAGGAAGATGGCCATCTGAGGAGGAGACATGTCAGTAGAAACAGCCAGAGAGTATTTCGAACAGAAAATTCCGGAGATTATTCAGCAAAGGGCAGATCGTCTTAAGAGTATCGGGGCGATTTATGAATTTCAAATCACTGGAGACGATGGTGGAACGTGGACGCTGAATCTCAAGGAAGAGCCGGCGTATATTCAGGAAGAAAGCGCTGGGGAGCCCGATTGTACTGTGGTCATGCAGGATATGGCCTTCGTTAAGATGATCAATGGCGACCTTAAGCCTCAGATGGCGTTTTTGACGGGTAAATTGAAAGTAACAGGCAATATGGGGCTGGCACTTAAACTGACCACACTCTTTGATTAAGTTGTGAGCCCAGCATCTTCCGCTCAGGGTCGTCCGCTTTCAGGTATTGTCGTTCTCGACTTGAGCCGCCTTTTTCCGGGCGGCTTTTGTACACTCCAACTAGCCGATCTTGGGGCCCGGGTCATCAAGATAGAAGAGCCTGGCGTTGGCGACTTTTATCGAGCGACGGGAGCCCCTGCACTTCTTGGGGAAGGGTATTACCAGGCACTCAATAGGAATAAAGAAAGTCTCTCGCTCAACCTCAAATCAAAAGCCGGCAAAGCTATTTTTTTAAAGCTCGTTGCGCAAGCCGATGTTGTCGTGGAGAGCTTTAGGCCGGGGCGGTTGGATAAACTAGGGCTCGGTTATCATAGCCTCAAGCGGCGCAACAAAGGGATCATTGTTTGTTCGATTACCGGTTATGGGCAGACGGGACCGCGGGCCCAAGAAGCCGGACATGATCTCAATTACATGGCGACTGCGGGACTTATGAGCCTGACCGGCGATCCCAATAAACCGAATGTTCTTGGTTTTCAACTTGCCGACATGGCTGGCGGGGGTCTTTATGGGGCTTTTGCGATTCTTGCCGCGCTTCAGGCGCGGAATCGGACTAGGAAGGGAACCTGGATCGACCTTTCGATGACGGAGGGGGCG
Source organism: bacterium (assembly GCA_965216315.1). GTDB lineage: Bacteria > UBA10199 > UBA10199 > 2-02-FULL-50-16 > JAJFLM01 > CBDCFN01. Next base: position 1,161,048 of record CBDCFN010000016.1, read on the forward strand.
CTTTCTTTAGCGGGCGTTCATTTGTCCGGCATGGCGTGGGACAATAAGTGGGTAGATCCTGCTTCAGGTCTTCTCGACGGAGGAGCGGCGAGTTATAATGTCTATACCTCGAAGGACGGTGCTCCATTTGCGCTAGCGGCATTGGAGCCAAAATTTTGGGAGCTCTTTCAGAAGGTTACGAAACTGAGATTTTCCGTATCTTCGGGATTTGATAAAGCATTATTTTCAACGAATGTGCATAAACGAGTTGCAAAATTGTTTTCTGAGCGAACGAGAGCGGCATGGATGAAACTAGCGCGCAAATTTGATATTTGTTTGAGCCCCATTCAAGGCTTAAGCGCTGTTCTCAAAGATCCACAGTTCAAAGTAAGACATTTGTTTGGGACGATAAGCGGTCCGAGCAGGAGAAAAATCCCTTTTGTTCGACTGCCTTTTCTGTGGCAAGGGCGACGTCTTGGCTCGATACGGCGCGCTCCTGGTTTAGGTGCGGATAATGAGCGTATTTTGCGTGGACTGGGTTTTCGCACAACCCAGATCAAGCAGTTAGAGAAGGAAGGGGTTCTGTAAGTGAAGGTGGCCCTTGGGCAATTTAATGCGACGATTGGAGATTTTTCAGGGAATCTGGAAAAAATCCTGGGCATGATTGCGCAGGCTGAAAAAGGGGGGGCAGAGCTCATTGTTTTTCCCGAGCTTGCCGTCTCAGGCTATCCACCGCGCGATTTATTAGAAAAAAAACATTTTATAGATTCCAATTTGGAAGTGCTGCAGGCTTTGTTGCCGGCATCTCGTCGAATTGGGATCCTTATTGGTCATATTGCGAGGAATGAGCAACACGGTGAAAAGTCACTCTTGAATGCAGCCAGTTTCATAACGGATGAGAGGATCCAGTTAACGTACGCGAAGCGACTTCTGCCAACTTATGATGTATTTGATGAGGAAAGATATTTTGCGTGCGGAAAGGTTCCGGGGTATTTTGAATTTGGCGGTCTGCGCTTTGGGGTGACGATCTGCGAAGATATTTGGAACGATAAGCGTTATTGGGAAGATCCGAAATACAGTATTGATCCGGTCGCTGAGCTGGTGGAGCAGAGGGTTACACATATTCTGAACCTTTCCGCCTCTCCTTATGGGTGGGATAAGGAGGCTGTTCGTTTGGAAATGATTCGGGCCATCGCCAAGCGTTATGAAAGGCCGGTTTATTTTTGTAATTTGGTCGGAGGCAATGATGAGCTCGTATTTGACGGGCGATCCACTGTAGTCAATTCAGGTGGTCAGGTTGTGGCGGAAGCCGCGTGCTTTGAGGATGATCTCTTGTTGGTGGATGATGTTGAGACCCTGCCGGAGGCGCAGATTGATCTCGAACGCGATCAGCGAGAGACGATTCTGAAAGCCTTGAGCCTTGGTGTCCATGATTATGTGACAAAATGCGGTTTTACTAAGGTGGTCTTGGGCCTTTCAGGCGGTGTTGACTCGGCTTTGGTCTTAAAAATTGCGGTTGAAGCGTTAGGCGCGGAGAACGTGGATGCGCTTATTATGCCGTCGCGCTATACCAGTTCCGAGACGCTGAGTGATGCCAAGCAGCTTGCGGAGCATCTGGGGATTACTCACCATGTTATTTCAATCGAGCCTATTTTTGAGGCGTATTTGACAAGTTTAAGGGAAGTGTTTGGAGCGTCGACTCCGGATACGACTGAAGAAAATATTCAAGCGCGTATTCGAGGGAATTTGCTCATGGCCTATTCCAATAAATATGGGCATTTATTGCTTTCCACTGGGAATAAATCGGAACTTTCTGTTGGCTACTGTACTCTCTATGGCGACATGTCGGGAGGACTTGCCGTCATCTCCGATATTCCCAAGACACTCGTGTATGAATTGTGTGAATGGATCAATCGAGAGCGAGAGGAGATTCCACAGCGTATTCTGACGCGGCCGCCTTCGGCTGAACTAAGGCCTGATCAGAAAGATCAGGATTCGTTGCCGCCCTATAGTGTGCTTGACCCTATCCTGAAGGCCTACATTGAGGATCATCAAAGTCGTGAATCAATCATTGCGATGGGAAACGATGCCTCGATAGTGGATGAAGTCATTCGGCGGATCGTCCAAAATGAATATAAGCGTCAACAGATGCCAATCGGGATAAAGGTCAGCAAAAAGGCGTTTGGTATGGGGCGCCGTTTGCCGCTTGCCAAAAAATGACACAGCCAACCGGTATTTTATATGTTGTCGCCACTCCCATAGGGAATTTGGAGGATATATCTACGCGTGCGCAGCGGATTTTACGAGAAGTCGATATGATTGCTGCGGAAGATACGCGGCATACACGGAAATTGCTGACGCATTGTCAGATACAGAACCAACTCATTTCTTATCATGACCATAATGAGTCGAGGCAGAGTGAGGCGCTTATTAAAAAGCTTCTTTCTGGTCAGTCACTGGCGTTAGTGAGTGACGCGGGCACGCCCTGTATTTCAGATCCAGGATATCGCTTGGTTCGTCGTTGTTCGGAATTAGCCATTCGAGTTATTCCAATCCCGGGGCCCTCCGCGGCTATCGCAGCACTTTCGGCGGCAGGTCTTCCAACGCATCAATTTTATTTTGCCGGTTTTCCTCCATTAAAGGCGGGGAAGCGACGCAAGTTTTTCTTAGAGCTCGCTACTATTCCTGTCACGGTCGTGTTTTATGAATCACCCTATCGGATACAGAAAACATTGGAGATGATGCAGGAGTTAATGGGCAATCGTGAATGTGTGGTGGCCCGCGAACTTACCAAGGTCCATGAGGAGTTTATGCGAGGGCCTATTTCAGATGTGCGCCAGGCCATTGGAGCTAAAGGGGTTAAGGGGGAGTTTGTTATTTTGCTTTCGGGGTGCTCGGAGCCTGACGCCAAAAAGTAACTTTTCCTGCCTTGGGGTCGGCGACGACCACGGTACCGTCATTCATGACTTCAATCCCGGTCGGTTCGCGTAAGTCAGGAGTTTTGGATGGCGTATCACCCCAAACCATATTAGGTCGAACGACGGTGCTGACGTCTTCGTGGGTCAGGCTGAGACGTTGGATGCGATGATTTCCCGTGTCAGCAACGTAGACAAGGCCGTTCGAGTCAAGTGCAAGGCCTCGAGGGTCTCGGAGTTGGCCTGCTTCCGCTCCCATCCCTCCCCATTTTTTCTTGAAAATTCCATCGCTGCTGAACAGTTGGATACGGTCATTTAAATCGATTACCCAGAGATTGCCCTCGTCATCACATTTTAGGCCCGTCGGGGCAAAAATACGTCCATCGCCGTCTCCCGATTCCCCAAACTCTTTGACGTAGGTTCCGTCGCTTTTGTACTGGATGATTTTGTCGCGGGCGAGGGCGGCGACAAAGATATTGCCCAAGGGGGAGACGCAGAGCCCACCTAATTGGGTGAACTTGCCTGGCTCGTCACCTCGTTCGCCGAATTGTCGGACGTATTTCCCATCTGTACTGACGGCGTAAATGACGCCTTCGTACAGCTCGCCGACGTAAAGCGTGTTCAACCCGTCATAGGCAATCTTGACGGGAAACGCCATACGCCTGTCTTGCGTTGCCTGGAGCATCCAGACCATTTTGCCCTCGGGGCTGAGCTTGATGACCGCGCGATTGCCTATATCCGTCACGTAAACAGATCCATCGTTGCCGATGGCGATGTCGGCTGGCTTGACGAGTTGAATTTCGCTCGTCAGCAGCGTGATTTCACTGATTTTCTCATAGGGTGGCTCGGCCGGGACGATGGGTAGTGAGACCACCTTGGCGCCTTTTTCGGACTTGGGGACCATTTTAAGATTTTTTGCGTGAAGCGCTGGCGGACTCAGGAGGAGGATGAGCGCGAAGCCTAACAATATCGTATACTTATATAACATGCTTCAATGATGATTATAAGGGATTTTACCTGTCGAACGCAACCGGTCAATGAGCTAAGGGTTCAAAATTAGGGTGTTTTTTGGCATGATTTGAACTTGCCATGGTCCATGGCATATGGCATAGAGAGGACAGATTTTCCGGCTGCTCTATCTGGAAAGTGGGCCTCATGCCCGCTTTTTTTTTCGGCTATTGTGATGGATATGAATCTGGAATCGATGATTGCGACGCGTTTGGCGGAAATGGGTTTTGAACTCGTTGATTTGCAATGTGTCGGCTCTCCAAGTGGTAAGCGCGTTCTCATTAGAGCGGATCGGGAAGGAGGGATAACGGTTGGGGATTGCCAGTCGATTTCCCGAGAGTTGGGTCCGCTATTGGAAGCTGAGCAGTGGAGTCTGGGTTCTTTTAATCTCGAAGTCAGTTCACCTGGGCTGGATAGGCCCTTGAAAAAGCTCGAAGACGTTAAACGTTTCGTTGGTAAAAAAGCGGCAATCAAAACAAAGACGGCACAGGATGGCAGACGACACTACAAGGGGTGCTTGAGCCGAGTTCGGGGGAATACGGTTGTCATGCAGATTGACGAAAGAGAATTTGAGATTGATTGGGATGATGTGTTGAAGGCGCATTTGGTTTTTGAAGGCTAATTAGGATTGTAAGGAGCAATAAGATGTTGGCAGATTTAGGACGTGTTATTGACCAAGTCAGTAAGGACAAGGGAATCCCTAAAGAGATAATAGTTGATGCGCTGGAAGCCGCGATGCTGACGGCTGCACGCAAGAAATTCGGCCAAGAACGAGAGATTGAGGCGCATTATAATCCTGAATTGTCTGAAGTAGAGCTTTTTCAGTTTCGAACGGTTGTGGAGGAGCTTGAAAATGAATTTACAGAGGTCGGAGTTGATGAAGCAAAGCATTTAGATCCCGATGCCGAGCTCGGAGATAGTATTGGTGAAAAGCTGGATTCGTCATTGTTTGGCCGGATTGCAGCGCAAACAGCCAAGCAAGTTATTATTCAAAAAGTCCGCGATGCCGAGCAGGAAATTATCTACAACGAATACAAAGACCGCATCGGAGAGCTTATTACCGGAGTTGTCCGGAGGGTTGAAAAAGGAAATATCATTATTGACCTGGGACGGACTGAAGCGATTGCGCCCTATCGTGAGCAAGTGCCTTCAGAATCATATCGACCGGGAGAGCGTCTCCAAGGTTATTGTGTTCGAGTTGATCCGGTTGGTCGTGGTCCACAAATTGTTGTTTCACGGCGGCATACAGGGCTCTTGACCAAACTCTTTGAAATGGAAGTTCCGGAGATTGCAGAACGTATTGTCGAGATTAAGGCGGCGGCCCGTGAACCGGGAGGGCGTTCTAAGATTGCCGTTTATTCGCGTGACGCGGATGTAGACCCCGTAGGGGCTTGTGTTGGTATGAAGGGGTCACGTGTTCAGAGTGTTGTTCAAGAACTCAGGGGTGAAAAGATTGATATTGTGAGCTGGAATCCGGATACGGCGCAGTTTGTATGTAATGCGATCGCTCCGGCGGAAGTATCAAAAGTCATTATCAACGAAAAGACTCATACGATGGAGGTCGTTGTTCCCGATGATCAACTTTCATTGGCAATAGGAAAGCGAGGGCAGAATGTCCGTTTAGCGTCGGAATTGACGGGATGGAATATTGACATTTGTAGCGAACAAAAGCTCGAGGAAATGGCCAAGCGTGCCAAGCGCGTTCTTGTTTTAGCTTTGGGTGTTGAAGATTCTATGGCAACAATTCTGTACAGCCAGGCATTTCGCTCCGCTGCCGAGATTGCCGAGGCACCGTTAGAACAGCTCGCTAAAATACCCGGCATAAGCGAAGAACGTATTCAGCAGATTGCGACAAAGGCCAAGGAATATATCGAGAAGAAGAGTCAAGCTGAAGCAGAAGGGCGTGATTTAGACGCCGAGCTGCTGGAGCAGGATAAGGCAAGTATGGAAGCGCAAGCCCAAGAAGAAGCACAGGAGCAGGAACCGGAAGAGGCGCAGGAAGAGGAACAGAAAGGTGACGCAACAGAAGAAGTAACGGCGGAAGAAGTTTCTGAGGTAAGTCAAGAACCTGACGAAGCGCCTGCTGAGGAGCAAGAATTATCTAATGAGGATGAGTTACAAGAGTAATGAGTGAACCGGAAAAGACACAAAGATCCGAGATCGTCGAAAAACGCGTCACCGGAACGGTTATTAGGCGGCGAGCGAAGAAGGTAGTAGAGAAGCCACCTGAAAAAGAGAGCGCGCCGGCTGTTGCCGAAGACGCGGTGAAGTCAGTAGCTCCTGAGCCGACTGTCGAAACACCCACCAAGAAAACAGCAAAAACTAAGCCGGCGCCGGAGCCTCAGGTGGTTGCTAAAGAAGCTGCAGAGGTAGAGGAGTCGAAGGTTGAGTCAAAAGAAGAAAAGACTTCCGTGCTAGCTGAAAAGCTTGAACCGCCAGAAGAAAAGGCTGCTGAAAAAGCAAAAGCGAAGCGTGGGCCTAAGGTCAAGCGTACTAAAGATGATCTCTTAATGGATGAATATGAGCGTGCCGGGGGCCTTAAGCAGGTGGCTGTTGAGGCGACCATTGAAGACGCGACCGATGACGTAGAAGTGGCAGTTGTCCCTGAGCCGATGGAACGTCTATTTAAGCCGGAGCGGCAACAGAGACGCGGTAAGCGGGTGACCGGGCGCAAGGATTTTAAGAAAACCGTTGTTACGACCCCGAGCGCCAAGAAGCGTAAGATCCGAGTGAATGAAAACATTACCGTCGCGGACTTTGCCAACGCCATGTCAATTAAGGGTACGGACGTGATGAAAAAGTTGATCGGCATGGGCACTATGGTGACGCTTAATGACCGCATCGACGTCGATACGGCTGAGATCATCGCAGGTGAATACGGTTTTGAAATTGAGAACGTGTCCTTCAAAGAGGAAGAATTTATTCCCTCAAAGAAACAGGAAGATGTTTCCGCCGAAGCTTTAGAGCCGCGCGCGCCCGTTGTGACCGTGATGGGTCATGTCGACCATGGAAAGACGAGCCTGCTGGATTATATTCGCAAAGAAAAGGTGGCGGCCGGTGAGGCAGGCGGTATTACGCAGCATATTGGGGCGTATCAAGTTCAGATTCCCAGGGGGACGATTACCTTTGTCGATACGCCGGGCCATGAGGCCTTTACTTCGATGCGTGCCCGAGGTGCCCAAGTGACCGATATTGTGGTGCTCGTAGTGGCCGCCGATGATGGTGTGAAGCCCCAGACGATTGAGGCCTTGGATCATGCCAGGGCTGCTGAGGTTCCCATTATTGTGGCCATTAATAAAATGGATGCCGCCGGGGCCAATCCCGATGATGTGAAACGACAATTGGCGGAGCAGAATTTATTAGCTGAGGACTGGGGGGGTGAGGTCATTATGGTGCCCGTGTCGGCACACACGGGGGAAGGTATTGAAACTCTCTTGGAAATGCTGGTTCTGCAGGCGGAAATGTTGGAGTTGAAAGCCAATCCCAACAAATTGGCAGAAGGTTTTGTCATTGAGGCGCGCTTAGAAAAGGGCCGTGGCCCGCTATGCAGTGTCATTGTTAAAGAGGGGACCTTGCGGAAAGGCGATCCTATAGTCGCCGGTATCTATGGGGGGCGTGTGCGGGCCATGCACGATTCAACGGGCAAAGATTTAAAAGAGGCCGGACCTTCAATGGCAGTTGAGCTGATAGGGCTGTCGGGTGTGCCGGGTGCCGGTGACGATCTTCATGCGCTCGCAAATGATGATGACGTGAAGCGTGTGGTCGGTTATCGCAAAGAGGGCGAGCGGAGTCATAGGCTTGCCAGTCAAAAGACTACAAGTATTGATGATCTTTTCTTGCAGATCAAAGAAGGTGAAAGGACTGAGCTTAAAGTCGTGATCAAGGCAGATGTCCAGGGCTCGATTGAGGCACTTAAGGCTTCACTAGAACAGTTGACCACGGAGAAGGTGACGTTGAGTGTCATTCACAGCTCGGTGGGAGCTGTTACGGAATCGGATGTGATGTTGGCCGAGGCCAGTCGTGCCATGATTGTCGGTTTTAATGTGAGCCCTGACAGTAAGGCGCGCAAAATGGCAGAGAGCATGGGTGTAACAATAAAGATTTACCGTGTTATCTATGAGGCCATTGATGAAGTTAAGAAGGCAATGGAAGGTCTTTTGGCTCCGACTTTTGAGGAAGAATATCTGGGTCGCGCGGAGGTGAGGGATATTTTTAACGTTTCAAAGGCCGGCACCATCGCTGGGTCTTTTGTTGTCGATGGGAAGATTACCCGGGGATGCAATATCAGGGTCGTCCGGGATGGCGCGATAGTCTACGAGGGTAAAATTAGCAGTCTTAAGCGTTTTAAGGAAGATGCCAAAGAGGTTGCCCAGGGATATGAATGCGGAATTGGGGTTGAGAATTTTAACGATATAAAGGTAGGCGATGTTCTTGAAAGCTACCAGATGAAACAAATTGCCAGCACTCTTTAAGTGAAATTTTCATTTCGCTCTTATCATTTGCACTAAAATATATGTTGAAAGACGGTTCCAAGCATAGGGTTGAACAGGTTTCTGATTTGCTTAGGTGTGAATTGTCCAGCATTATGCTGCTTGAAGTTCGTGATCCGCGACTGCAAGGGGTAACTGTGACCCAAGTCAGACTGTCTCCGGACTTAAAGGAAGCTCGCGTCTATTATGATTGGATGGGGTCAGCTGAATCACGCGCTGATGTTGAAAGAGCCTTGAGGAAGAGTGCCGCGTATATCAGACGTTCATTGGCGAAAAAGATAGAGATGAAGCAGGTGCCGCACTTGCAATTTCATTTTGATGAAACGCGCGAATTTTATGATAAGGCGACACGCCTTTTAGGCGAGACTGAGTCGCAAAAATGAGCTTAAACGGCTTGATTGTCATCGATAAGCCCGCTGATTGGACGTCTCATGATGTCGTGCGCAAGGTGAAACGTCTGCTTAAGGCGCGAAAGGTCGGACATACGGGGACGTTGGATCCCGCCGCGACTGGGGTACTCGTCCTTTGTCTCAATGAAGCCACCCGACAGGCAGCGAGCATTACCGATCATCGGAAGATTTACGAAGCCTCGATTTCTTTAGGAACTGCGACGGATACGGGAGATAAGGATGGGATAGTGACGGAAACGGCCGCTGTGCCGGTCCTGTCTGAAGCTCAGCTTAGGGAGGTGCTGAAACGCTTTGAGGGCGAAATCGAACAAGTGGTTCCTTTATACAGCGCCGTGAAAGTCCAAGGCAAAAGGCTTTATCAGTGGGCGCGACAGGGGAAAGGCGATGAGGTCGTTCGCCCGCGCCGTCGGGTAACGATTGAGTCGGTTGAGTTGAGATCCTGGACGCAGCAAAGCCTGGAAATTCAGGTGACGTGCTCAAAAGGGACGTTTATTCGTGCTTTGGCCGAGGATATCGGCCGGGCGATCGGGGTGCCGGCTCACCTGGGGGCCTTAAGGCGGGTCCAACAGGGGCCCTTTAGCCTGGATCAAGCGATTACGCTCGAGCAATTGGAGAGGGCGACGGCAGACCCGCAATCCGCAACGGAGGCTTGGCTGCTGCCATGTCCTTAGAAGGCGCTTACGTCTTGCCAGGGGGAGGTGAATCGCCTAAACTAGGCGACAGTGGGGGCGCATCCGGCCTTTACAAGAGATGGGCCCTATGTTAGGCATCGGGCGCATACGAAGTTTAATCTGGAGGATTAATGGCTGAAGAGCAGTCTAAAAGTGTGATTATTGGCAAGCACCAGGTACACCAAACGGATACGGGGTCTCCTGAGGTGCAGATAGCGCTTATGAGCGAGCGCATTGCGCACCTTAACAATCACTTTAAATCACATGCAAAGGACCATCAAACTCGTCGAGGTCTCTTGAAGCTCGTCGGACAGCGGCGCCGGCTCTTAGCCTATCTCAAGAAGAAGAATATAGAACGTTACAGAAAGATTACGCAGGAGCTTGGCCTCAGAAAGTAATTCCTGTTCTGAGTTGGCCCGGTCTGCGAGACGGCTGATAATTTAATAGCATGGAGGGAAGAGACGAGGTCCCGCGATGATATTAAGTTATCAGTTGCCCGCCGCAAAACCGAATCATCTCATCACAACAAAGCCACTCCATATCTTAGCGTAGTCGCGTCTGATATTGGAGGAAAAGAATATGTCAGTAGAAAAATTTAGCATCGATTTTGGTGGCCGCCCCATTATTTTTGAAACGGGGAAATTGGCCAAACAAGCGAGCGCGGCTGTGACCGTGCAGTATGGTGACACGGTCGTTTTAGTCACAGCTGGGGTCGCCAAAGAAGCCAAGGAAGGAGCCGATTTCCTGCCCTTAACGGTGATTTATCAAGAAAAGACCTATGCAGCCGGTAAGATTCCTGGTGGATTTTTTAAGCGGGAAGGGCGTCCCGCTGAATATGAAACGCTGACCAGCCGATTTATTGATCGACCGATCCGACCGCTGTTTCCGGATAATTTTTATAACGAAATGCAGGTCATTGCGACAGTGCTCTCGACTGACCAGGAGAACGAAGCGGACATCCTGGCAATGGCCGGGGCCTCCGCGACCTTATTGATGTCGGAAGCGCCTTTTGCCGGTCCCATTGCGGGAGCACGTGTTGGGCGAGTCGACGGCAAATTGATCTGTAATCCGACTCCTGAGCAAATGGATGAGAGTGATATTGATCTCATGGTTGCCAGTAGTGAGGAGGCGATCGTGATGGTTGAAGGGGGCTCGCTGGAAGTCAGTGAAGCGGACATGATAGATGCTATCATGTTTGGACATGAGGCCGTTCAACCCGTCTTAAAACTTCAGAAAGAAATTGCTGCTAAGGTCGGAAAACAGAAGTTTGAAGTAGAGGCAGAGAGCGATAATGAAGAAATGGTTCAAAAGCTCAAGAGCGACTTCGGCGCGAAGATTGATCAAGCGCTGCGTGTTGTCGCTAAACAAGAAAGAAGTGCGGCCGTGTCAGAGGTCAAGGCGGAAGCCAAGGAGAGCCTCGTGCTGGATCCGGAAGACGTTGAGGCTGCAGAGGCCTTTGGTAAAGCCTTCAAGTCGGTTGAATCAACTTTGATGCGGGATATGATTCTCAATGAAAAGGTCCGCATTGGCGGCCGTAAATATGATGAAGTCCGTGAGATTGACTGCGAAACATCGGTTTTGCCGAGGACTCATGGCTCAGCCTTGTTTACTCGCGGAGAAACTCAGGCTTTAGTCATTGCGACGCTTGGTTCGGAGGATGATGCCCAGTATATTGATTCTGTCTCGGGTGGTGACGGTCGCAAACGCTTTATGCTCCACTACAATTTCCCGCCTTTTTCTGTTGGCGAAGTAAGAAGAATGGGCCCTCCGGGACGACGCGAAATAGGTCATGGTGCGCTTGCCGAGCGCGCCATACGTCCCATGTTGCCGGATCAAGAACATTGTCCTTACACAATTCGGATTGTGTCTGAAATATTGGAATCCAACGGGTCTTCATCGATGGCAAGTGTCTGCGGGGCAAGCCTTTCACTGATGGATGCAGGTATTAAGATTGCTCGACCCGTGGCGGGTATTGCGATGGGGCTGGTGAGTCGAGATGGTGAGCGGGCGATCCTCTCGGATATTCTCGGTGACGAGGACCATCTCGGCGATATGGATTTCAAGGTAACCGGTACGGAGCAAGGGATTACCGCGCTTCAAATGGATATTAAAATTTCCGGTATTGATAAAGCGCTTTTGACTGAGGCGTTGGAACAGGCCCGTGTAGGACGGCTGCATATCCTGAAGGAAATGGCGAAAGCACTTGAGGGGCCGCGCCAGGAGCTTTCCGAGCATGCTCCCAAGGTGCTGATCATGAATATCAATCCTTCACGCATACGCGATCTCATCGGCCCAGGTGGCAAAAACATCAAGGGCATTGTTGCTGAAACCGGGGCAAAGATTAGCGTTGAAGACTCAGGAGAAGTATCAATTTATTCTTCTGATAAGAGTTCCATGGATCTTGCGATTTCGCGCGTTAAAGAGCTTACCGCTGAACCGGAGATGGGCAAGATCTACCAGGGCAAGGTCCAGAAAATTATGGAGTATGGTGCCTTTGTTGAAATTATGCCGGGCTTTGACGGGCTTCTTCATATTTCGCAGATTGATTTTAAGAGAATCAATCAAGTAACCGATGTTCTTAATGAGGGGGACATAACCCCGGTCAAAATCATTAAGATCGAGCCCAACGGAAAAGTTTCGCTTTCTCGTACCGAAGCATTGAAAGAGCTGGAGAATAAGGGAGAGGCTAAAGCTGACAACTAGCCGGCGTTTTTGATCGTCGCGAGAAAGCGCAGGCATTGCGCTTGTGTTTCTTCAATCGAACCTGAATTGTCGATTACATGGTCAGCACGTCGTTTTTTTTCGTTCAGTGCGAGTTGCGTCGCAATGCGCGCTCGGGCATCTTGCTCGGTGAAGCCTCGGTACTTCATTAAACGCTCAATGCATATTGCCTCAGGGGCCCAGACGACGATGACGGTGTCCATCATCGTGTCCATCTTGGTTTCATAGAGGAGCGGTACGTCGATGATGACGCATTCCGCATTATCTTCTTGATACGCTGCGAGCTTGGCGCTTATTTCTTTCATGACCGCGGGGTGAAGGATGTCGTTGAGGCGTTGTCTCGAACTCTCATCATTGAAGACGATCGCTGCCAACGCGTCTCGGTCGAGCTGGCCGGTATCCAGAGTTAATTTCGAGCCAAACGCGTCGATAATTTGCTGGTATTGGGGTGTTTCCGGTGCGACGAGTTCACGCGCAATCTGATCGGAGTCAATGATAGGGATGTTTTTCTCTCGGAAAATATCGGCGACCAATGACTTGCCGGAGCCGAGCCCGCCGGTAAGCCCGATTTTAATCACCGGACGACTCCGCGGTCTGTTGCTGTTTAAGCGAACGAATAAATTCTATGAGCGGCAACACAGCTATCGGGCCATATTCCAAAATTTTCTCTATTTGGGTATCCTCGTCGTCTTCGTTTTGAGCCTCTAAAAGTCGCATGATTAGCTGGGTAATCTCAGAGAATTCGGGGCTGAGTTTGGCGTGAACGCGACTTATCTGGGGGTTTTCAGCTTCCTGTTTCTGCATGGTCCATGTCATCTGCTTTGTGAAGTCTTCGACATCCCAATTCTCAGTGCCCAACTCGTGTGTTTCAATAAGTTTATCCAGGAGGTCTATTTGTTGAGGATCCAGTGCCAGGGCCTTTTCATAGGCCTTAAGAGCAGCGGTATACTTCTTGCGTCGGCAGAGGCGATCACCCTTGCTTATCAGCTTACGTGCTTTTTTTAGCGGGTCTCGTGTCCACATCCGGTTTATCCTTTTTGCCGAAGCCGAGTGTATCACACACGATGTGCAATAGGGTCTCTTTTTCGTTCTTGCATGGGTCATCAAGAACAACTTCCAGTAAGTTGGCGAGTATTTGGCCGATCTGAGGGCCCTCAGGAACGCCGACCTGCATCAGTTCGTGCCCCCCGATGGCGAGATCTGAAATTGTAATGGCGGGTTTTTTTGCCAGCTCCTGCTCGATTCGCTTGCGGAGCTTCTGCACACCCCGAATGCCATCGGGGTATTTTCCTCCGCGGTTGTCGGCAATGCGGAGATCAACGAGTGTCAACACGAGGTTTTCGCCCACGCTTCTGATGAATCGACGGATTGCTTTATCCGTGAAAAAAGATTTCGCCTGAAACATATGATTATCGATGAGTGTTGCAATATTATCGGCATTCACTCCAAGGGTTGACATCTTCAGTTCTTTGATGCGCTTTCTTGCCAACTTTGTTGACAGGCTTTGATGGCCAAAAAATGTCAGCCTCTGCTTTTTTCGGTCATATCGTTTTGTTGCTGGTTTGCCGACATCGTGAAAAAGAGCAGCCAACATCAACTCCAATTGTCCCGCATTGGGGATCGCAATGTCTTCACGAGCCGCATCAAGCACGCGCATTGTGTGGAGGAAAACATCATCATTTTTGAGTTTTTTACCCTGTTCAACCCCGACAGTTTCAGCCAGCTCGGGAAAAATATATTCGAGAAGGCCGGTGTCGCGCATGATGCAGAACCCGTATGATGGTTTGCTGGCGCGCAGTAATTTTTCAACTTCCATTGAAATCCGCTCAGGGCTTACGGACTGAATTAATGATGCATGCTCTCTCATCGCCTGCCAGGTCTTTTCTTCAATTTTCAGGTGAAGTCGAGCGGCAAATTGTACGGCGCGCATCAGGCGGAGTGGGTCTTCAATAAAGGAATTTTCATGGACTTGCCTAAGAACCTTGTTCTTCATATCTGCTTGGCCGTGGTAAGGATCACATAGTTCGCCGGTGCTGTAATTGAGTGCCATCGCATTAATTGTGAAATCTCTTCGTTGCAGATCGTCAGTAACGTTCAGCTCAGGATCAAACTCAACCTCAAAGTCCCGGTGACCTGTTCCCGTAGAGATTTCTTTACGGGGAAGGGCGATATCGTACTCCGTTTCCGGATCATCATTCGGCCTAAACTTCAGGACGCCAAAGGACTTGCCTACGAGATGGACCTTCCCATGCTGTCGGAGTACAGTTTGAAGCCTTTTGAATGATAATTTGCGAACGAGTATATCGCGATCTTTGCTTGTTTGGCCTAATAGTCGGTCACGAACCGGACCACCGACTTCATAAACTTCAGCACCTTCTGCAAGTATTTCCTGCAGGTAGGAAGGGAGACTTGCTGGATTATAAAGAGACGTTTGTTTTGATTTGGAGTTGCTTGCGGAAGTCATCGAGCCAAATCGTAAAAAAATCGTTATTAAGGCGACTCATTAATTGTTCTGAGTCGGGTTCTTTTTTATTTTCCGAGTAACTATTAACCTTGACCAGATACCACTTGGAACCAATGCGGATCGATTGAGGGTAAACTGTGTTTGCCTCACGAATTGCAAAAAGCGACTTTACATGGGCATCAGGAAGACGACGCCCCAATATTTTATCTCTTTCGAGGAAGCTGAGGCGCGTTTTATCTCGAAGCTTGGCTTCCAGTGTGTCTAGTTCACTTTTGGCTATAGGGCCACGAGACCATTTATTGAGCCACTCTGTGAGTTTTGCTTCTATCTCTTCATCGGAAAGGCCTTCTTTTTTCGGGACTTCAATCACTTCAAACTCCCATTCCGATTGGGCGACTTTAGTGCTCCACTGATTTTCGTCGGGAGCGCTCAGGATGCCGGTGAGCTGAAAAGAACTATAGAGATCCAGGAGAAGATCCTCGCGCAGCGCGGTTTCAAAGTCAGTTCCAAAGCGCCGGCGATAGAAAGGGCGAAATTCTTTTCGGTAATAGCGGGTATTGAAGACACCATCTTTGTAAAATTGTTTCTGTTTGCGGATCATTTGAGCGACTTCGCTATCGGCAATTTGAAAGCCTAAAGAATGGGCAAATGCGGACGTCACTTTTCGTTCGATGAGTTGCTGTAGAATGTTAGAGCGTAAAAATTTGGCAAAATTATCGGGGAGACCTTCCTTGAATTGGTCACGGACGCGATCGACAGCAGCATCGTATGCGACGTTATACTGTTGGAGCGGAATAGCCTGCTCACCGACTATGGCCGCCGTCTGCGCTCCCAGTTGTGGGCCTGCAGCGCTGCCTGCAAAGTAGACGACAAAGACGAGGGCGATGAGACCAAGGAGGACTTTGATGAACCATCCCTCGGAGTGCTTGCGCATATAGTCTAACATAACGGCTTCGTAATTAGCCGAGAAACGAGGCTGAAATCAAGAAATTTCTTGTATTTTCCAAGGGTTTGCGGTACTTCGTCCAGCCTACGTTATGTTGCTCGACCCACTTTTAGGACTGTTTTCAAACGATTTGGCCATTGACCTCGGCACGGCGAATACGCTGGTTTACATGAAGAGTAAGGGAATCATTGCCTTCGAGCCGTCGGTCGTCGCCATTCATCGTGATGCTCGTGGGGGCAAGAAAATTCTCGCGGTTGGCAAGGAAGCGAAAGAAATGGTCGGGCGCACTCCAGGAAGTATTGAGGCGATTCGGCCGATGAAAGACGGAGTTATTGCTGATTTTGAGGTAACGGAGGCCATGCTTCGTTACTTTATTCGGAAGGCTCACAATCGGAAAACCTTAATCCGCCCTCGAATGATTATCTGTGTTCCTTATGGGGTCACCGAGGTTGAAAAGCGTGCGGTCCGCGAATCGGCGAATTCGGCTGGCGCGCGGGAAGTCTATTTAATTGAAGAGCCTATGTCGGCGGCTATCGGGGCAGGCTTGCCCATCACTGAGCCGTCGGGTAACATGATTGTCGATATCGGGGGCGGTACGACGGAGGTGGCGGTCATTTCTTTATCGGGAATAGTCTACAGCAAGTCGGTACGTGTGGCCGGCGATAAAATGGATGAGGCAATCATCCATTATCTTAAACGCAAGTATAATATGTTGATCGGTGAACGCACGGCGGAGCAAATTAAGATAAAAATAGGCAACGCGTATCCCGAAAAAGAAGTCCAGACAATGGAGATTAAAGGTCGGCATCTGGTAGCCGGCGTACCAAAGACAATAGAAGTGAGTTCGGAAGAAGTTCGGGAGGCTATTCAGGATCCGCTGAATGCGATTGTGGAAGGTGTCAAGTCGGCACTTGAAAGAATGCCGCCTGAGCTTGCTGCCGACATTGTTGATAGAGGTATTGTTTTGTCGGGGGGAGGCGCCTTGTTAAGTAATCTTGATGGCCTGATTCGAGATGAAACGGGTTTGCCTGTTATGATTGCGGATGATCCATTGACTTGCGTTGTTTTGGGTTCGGGTAAGGCACTCGATCAATTAGATACACTTAAAGGCATTATGCTCACTTAGTTTGACGTGGTGCAACAGCGTTCCAGACTTCAAATCACTCTTTTTTCAGCAGCGGCCCTCTTATTTCTACTGACATTGCTTTCTTTGACTGTGCACCCGCCCGAGGATCGCACTGCCAGCTGGTATGAGACAATTTTTTTCGGTGCGCTGTCTCCTTTGCAAAAGGGCGCTACTTTTATCGGCCGGTCAGCCAAAGACCTAGTGGCTGATTATGTTAATTTAGTGCATGTCGCTGCAGATAATCGACAATTGAAACAACAGGTTAGTAGCTTGGAATCACAACTCTTACTGTATCGAAGTGTTGTGGATGAGAATAGAAGGTTGCGTTCGCTTCTTAAATATCAACAAGAGAAGCCCTGGACAACGCTAGCGGCCCGCATCGTCGCGTACAGCCCGCAGGCGGAGTTCAGGTTAGTGACGATAAATAAGGGTTCCAGGGACGGCCTTAAGAAGCGTATGCCCGTTATCTCGGAAAAGGGCCTGATCGGGCAGATTTACCGACTCGGGTATAGCAGTGCGCAAGTATTGTTAATCACCGATCCAACGAGTGCGGTTGACGCGCGCCTTCTTGATACCGGCGCTCGTGGCCTCATTCGAGGCAGGATACTCACAACCGAATTAAACCGTAATTTTTTTATTACGGGCCTTGAGTATATTGATCGTGAAGCTCTCGTTAAGATAGGGAGCTTGGTGGTGACTTCCGGTCTTGATAAAGTTTTTCCTGCAGGCATTCCGATTGGTCTCGTCAAGAAAGTTAATGAAGATTCGTTAGGATTTTTTAAACATGCCGAAGTGCTTCCTTTGAGTAATTTTTTGTCATTGAGAGATGTATTAGTGGTTACGGAGTGGTAAGGTTTAGCTGCGCTTATGTTGCGAATTATCGCCTATTTAATCGTTGGTTTCTTTGCGCTCCTCCTTGAGAGCACACTTTTTGCGTCATGGCCGAGTGTGACGCTGCGCTTTGAGTTTGTGTGGATCTTAGTGCTTTTCTTGGCGTTTTCCTCCCCCCTCAATGAATGTGGTCCAATCGCCATTGGGCTAGGCCTGATGGAAGATATAACGGGAGCCCCATTTCTAGGATTCTTTGCGACGGTCTATTTTTCGTTTGCTGTGCTGTTGCGGGCGTTCATTGCCCATATGTTTGTCGAAACACTCTGGGCCCGTTTATTATGGGTTGGGATTTTCACTCTGTTGGCCTTGAGCCTGGAATGGGGATTGCTGGCGGCTATGGGCCGCAGCGAAGGGATTCAGAGCTATCTGTTAACGTATGCTTTATTGCAGAGCCTGGTGAATATGGTTGTGGCGGCGTTTTTCCTGCCCTTATTGGATCGTGTTGACGAACTCGTCTATAGTAATCGTTATGTCTCTTAAGGGTGTACAAGAGAATCTGTCTCAGCTGCAGAACCGTTTTGTCTATGTCATTATCGCCGTGTGTATTTTTTTTCTGGGTGTGACCGTACGCCTTTATTATCTGCAGATATTAAAAGGCGATGAATACCGTTCCTTCTCGGAAGAAAATACCTTAAAAGAAATTCGCATTCCGGCGGTAAGAGGTCTCATAAAAGATCGTTATGGCGATACGATCGCTTCAAGTCGCTCGTCTTTTGATTTGGCTTTGATTCCACAGTATGTGCGCAATCTCAACGCAGTGAGTGAGAGTATCCAGGGCTTAGTTGATATTCCTGCGGAACAAATCAAGCAAGTGTGGCCCAAGACGGCACGGATGCCACCGTTTTATCCCTTTGTGATCACGCGTGATATTGGTTTTGATGCGATGGCACGTATCGAAGTGTATCGAGCCATAGAGGACTCCCCTACGGAGGGTTATGATCTGCAAGGCGTTGAAATTCTTCCTTATCCGGTAAGGCGCTATCCCGGTGGTAGTGTAGCGGCCAATATACTGGGTTATGTCCGCGAATCGTCCCGTAAAGAACTCACACGTTTACAGCAGGCTGTGCCGGGATTTTATCATCTTGGAGACCGGGTGGGCGCTTTCGGCCTCGAACAACGATGGGAGGTATTGCTGAAAGGCACGGATGGTTACCAGCAAAAATTTGTGAATGCGGTTGGAAAAGAAGTTCAGAGTGAAGGGATTGGGCTTAAGCTGTCTAGACAACCGGCGAGTCCCGGTTTGAATCTTATAACGACTTTAGATCATAAGTTGCAGCGATTTGCTGAGGGTTTGTTCGGCGATAAACGGGGAGCGTTAGCGGCGGTTAATCCCAATACCGGTGAAATCTATGCGCTCGTAAGTCTACCCACATTCGATCTATCGCGTTTAGCGGGTCAGATCGATGAGGAAGCTTGGAAAGAGCTTACGCATGATCCAGGGAAGGTTTTTCTTAACCGGGCGGTTCAATCAGCATATCCGCCGGGGTCAACGTACAAGATTGTTACGGCGGCGGCGGCTTTAGAGGAGGGTGTCGTTGAGCTGGATGAAAAAATCCGTTGCCCAGGGTATTTGCGCTTTGGGCGGCGTGCCTTCAAGTGCTGGAAGAGCGGGGGGCACGGCATGGTTGATGTGCATAAGGCAATTGTCCAGTCATGTGATGTTTTCTTTTATACGATGGGGATACGACTCGGCGTGGATCTCATGGCTAAGTATGCCCATATGTTTGGGTTGGGTAAAAAGACAGGTATTGAGATAGCGAGCGAATCGCCGGGTTTAATTCCTACGAAGGCCTGGAAAAAACGTGCGCGTGGTGATCAGTGGCACCCTGGTGAAAACCTCTCGATATCTATCGGGCAAGGATATGATCTCGTGACGCCACTCCAGAATGCTTTGATGGTTTCTGTCGTTGCGAATGGGGGGTATAGGGTTTTGCCGAAACTGAGTAAGTCATTTGAGGATAGTGATGGGCAGCGATTTCGTCCGCCCGGACGTATCCTGACGGATAATTCGGTATGGGCGGGAATTTCAAAGGAAACGTTAGAGGTCTTAAGAAGGGCGCTACGGGGTGTTGTGAATGAAGTCGGTGGTACCGCGCGGCGCTTAAGTCAACTGCCTTATGAGATCAGTGGGAAAACGGGCACGGCTCAAGTCGTGGGGTATGGCTCAGGCTTACATGGTCCGCAATATCGTGATCATGCTCTGTTCGTTTCCTATGCCCCGTATAATGCACCGGAAATTGCAGTTAGTGTTATTGTAGAACATGGGGGGCATGGCTCTTCAGCTGCGGCGCCTATAGCCGGAAAGGTAATCGAGAAATACATGCAGCTAAAAGCAGCAAGAAAGCTTAAAGGGAATGAAGAAGTAGCCAAAAAGGGTGTTGTGAATGCGCGATAATAAGAGTCGATGGAGTCAGCTAAATAGTCCGGTGGTATGGGTGGTAATAGGACTCTCGACACTAGGGCTTATCAATCTCTACAGCGCAACGTCGATTTTGGGCGAAGCAGGCGTTTCCCCTATATTTTATTCGCAATTACTTTGGATGTTGATTGCCTGGGTTGTGAGTCTGACGGTATGGCTTGTTGATTATCATCAGCTCGATCGCTTTGCTTATGCGATTTATGGAGTCACTCTGGTCGGCTTAATTGCAGTTCTTATTTTCGGACAGGAAATATCCGGACACCAGAGTTGGATTAAACTAGGCCCTTTCCATATGCAACCGTCGGAATTTGCCAAGATCGGGTTTCTGCTGGCGCTTGCTAAGTATTTTGCGAGTACTGATCGGCTGAGCGGTCTTAATCTTAAAGAACTTCAGGTGCCTTTTCTGATTGTTGGTTTGCCTTTAGCGTTAATTATTATTGAAGGGGACCTCGGAACGGCTCTCTTTTTTATCCTGACCTTCGCTTCTCTTGTCTTGTTTGTTGGCGTCAAACGTAAGACTTTCGCTTTGTTGACAGGCGCTGCCTTAGTAACTGTACTTATTGCCTATTTCTTTCTTCTAAATCCCTATCAGCGTTCAAGGCTCGAGACTTTTATTCAGCCAGACCTAGATCCGCGGGGCCAGGGCTATCAGGTGATTCAATCGAAGATTACGGTAGGTTCCGGTATGTTGACGGGCAAAGGCTATATGAATGGCATGCAGACGAAACTATTGTACTTACCAGAAAAACATACGGACTTTATCTTTCCGGTTCTCGCTGAAGAATGGGGCTTTTTGGGTTCGATGGTTATTATAGCGCTTTATTTTGCATTGATTATGGCGGGGGCCAATATCGCCTCTCGTGCGCGGGATCGGTTCGGCCTTTTTGTGGCCTTGGGTATAACGATGTTATTGTTTTGGCAGGTCGTAATCAATATCGGAGGAGTTCTAGGTTTGTTGCCGTTGACCGGTGTTACTCTACCGATTCTATCTTATGGCGGTTCTTCTCTCGTAACGGTATTCTTGGGGATTGGGATCCTCTTGAACGTCCGAGCCAGTCAGCACTTTTTTTAAGCCTGGCTGATAAGCCTTTCCAGTTCAGACTTAGGGACGGCGCCAACGACTTGGTCGAGCATCTTACCATCTTTAAAGAGCATGATCGTCGGAATCGAACGAACGCCAAATTGGGCGGGCGTTTGTGGATTGTCGTCAATGTTCATCTTGAAGACGTTGACCTTGTCGCCCTGTTCGGCGGCAAGTTCCTCAATGATAGGAGTCACGGCTCGGCAGGGGCCACACCATACAGCCCAAAAGTCGACGAGAGCCGGTTTGTCGCCGCCGAGGACATCACTTTGAAAATTCGAATCTGTTGCTTCTTTGACGTTTTCTGAGGCCATGCTTCACTCCTTTTGGCGATTAGATGAGTGGAGATATAAAGAGTCTCAGGAAAAATCAACATAAATTCCCTTGCCTTGACGCTGAGCAAACACTTTTCATAGGATAGGCCCATGCCACTAACATTATCTTTTATTGCATTGGGAACCTATCTAGGGACGAGTCTCGGCTTTCTGGCCTATATCCTGTTCAGGCCGCGCCGCCTGGCCAGGGTCGCCTTTTGGTTGGCGATTGCGGGTTTTGTGATCCACACGGTGGGTTTGGCGCTCAGTGTGCCCGGGCGCGAGTACCCGTTCATCTACTCGACGACGGATGCCTATGCCTTGATCTCATGGGTGGTGACTTTCTTGTTTATCGTACTGGCGCGACTCTACCACCTCCAAGGGGCAGGGGCCTTTTTTATGATAGCGGCGGCTTCTTTATTGATACTTTCCTTGTTTGGGGGTGGTTACCGGGAGTTTCAGCTTTCGGCTGAAGTCAATCCGTGGGTCTTGGTTCATTTACTCCTCGCATTTATGGCGTTTGCCGTCTTTCTGGTCAGCTTTGTCATTGGCATCGCGTTTATTATGGCCGAGTCACGCATCAAGGCCAAAAGATTAGGGGGACTTGTGAGGCGGCTCCCCCCGTTGGAAGTGCTCGATGGTATTCATTACAAGGCGCTCAGCTTGGGTCTCTTGTTACTTACTGCGTCCATCGTTGCGGGCAGCATACTCAATAAGGTCGCACTCGGTGTCTTTTTCACCTGGGATTCGAAGCAACTCTGGGTGCTGTTTACTTGGTTGCTATACGCGGTGATGCTGCAGATGCGCATCCGTGTCGGGTGGCGCGGTAGACGGGGCATTCTCTTGTCTATCTTAGGTTTTGTTATCGTCATACTCGCTTTTTTTGGATTGCAGCATGGTGCCTAATTATACTGCCGATTCGTTTGCTGTCTTTGGTCTGTCTCATAAGACAGCTCCATTAGAACTGAGGGAGAAGCTTGCCTTCAAGGGCACCGAACTTGATGAATTCTATCGGCAGTTATTGTCAAATTCAGGGGTGGACGGGGTCCTTATCTTGTCAACGTGCAATCGCTCTGAAGTGTATGTTGTTGGTGCTAATCTGGAAAATCTGCACAAAGAAATGGAAGACAAATTTGTGGCTAAAATGGGTTCAGCGCCGAAACAGGATGTGTTTTATTGGTATACCGGCGCGAGCGCTATCACTCATCTGATTCGCGTAACAAGCGGATTGGATTCAATGATATTAGGCGAAACCCAGATCACGAATCAGGTCAAAGAGGCGTATTCCCGTGCCATTAGCCTGGGCATGAATGGCACGTTGATGAACCAAATTGCCCATCGTGCCTTTCGCGTGGCCAAGAAAGTCAGAACCGACACGGATATTCAACGCCAGCCGGTGTCCGTACCTTATACAGCTGTCTTGTTGGCGGAGCAGATTTTTGGGGAGTTATCTTCGAAACGCGTCATGTTGGTTGGAGCGGGGGATATGAGTGAGCTTGCCGCGCGACATCTTGTTGAGCACGAACTGGAAGGACTGATGATAGCTAACCGCAGTCATGAACGAGCTGAAAACTTAGCGCGCGAGTTTCTTGATAAGGTGGCGTGCGAGGTATTGAGCCTGGAGTCACTGGGAGCACATCTTCATGAAGCGGATATTGTTATTGCATCGACGTCAGCCCAAGAAACCTTGATTAGTGCGGACCAGGTCCGTGAAGCCATGCGGTTGCGGCGCAATCGCGCGATGTTCTTTATTGATCTCGGTGTGCCGCGGGATATTGCACCCGAGATCAATGAGGTCATGAATGCCTACTTGTTTGACATCGATGATCTGCAACAAGTGGTCGATGATAATCTAGAGGAGCGACAGCAGGCGGCAGCGGAAGCCGATGTTCTGATTCGAGCCGAGGTAGGAACCTTGAATGGTTACCTTGCTGAACGTGATTTGACACCCGTCATTCGCGACTTGGTCACGCATTATGAATCGCTGGGGCAGATAGAAATTGATAAGTTGTGCCGCAAATTACCTGATATGGATGTTAAGGAAAAAGAGGCGATTGAGCAGGCGATGAGGGGAATGATGAAGAAGGCCTTACATCCGACGTTGATATGGCTCAAAGAAGCCAACTCCACCCAAGACCAGCAAGAGAAGGTGGAATTGCTCAAACGATTAATGCAGCAATCCTAAGCTCATACCTTGACAGAGACAGCCGAACATTGCTATTAATTTCAGTCAGTTACGCAAATAACCTCCTGCGATGGGGGGTTGTCAGGGGGGAGAGAGTTTTCTTCCCCCGACTAAAGCAAAGTGGAAGCTGCGCTTTCGCTTTGCGAAAGGGCGCGTAGCTCAGTTGGTTAGAGTACTACCTTGACATGGTAGGGGTCACAGGTTCGAATCCTGTCGCGCCCACAGGTAAACTGTTATGGTAGGGGCGGTTCATGAACCGCCCCTACTTGTCTTTAGGAGATTCGTGATGGTCTGTCGTCCGGGTCATGAGAATGACCCATTAGAGAAAATTAGGCATTCCGCTGCTCATGTGATGGCATCGGCGGTTCAGGCTCTCTATCCTGGTACGAAGGTGACGATCGGCCCTGTGATTGATGATGGCTTTTACTATGACTTTGATACGCAGGAGACACTGACAGAGGCCGACCTGGAAAAAATCGAGGCCAAGATGGCCGAGATGATTAAGCAAGATATGGCATTTACCTGCCGCGAGCTTTCTCGCGATGAAGCCATCCAACTCTTTGAAGATAAAGGCGAGTCTTTCAAGGTTGAGATTATTGAAGGCTTTCCGGAGGACGAAGCCATCACCGTCTATGAGCACGGCGGTTGGGTGGATCTCTGCAAGGGGCCGCACATCGAACGAACCAGTGAAATAGGGGCCTTCAAGCTTCTCTCGGTCGCCGGGGCCTATTGGCGAGGTGATGAGAAGCGTGAGCAGCTCCAGCGTATTTATGGCACGGCTTTTCTTAAGCAAAAAGATCTGGATGATTTCCTTGAACGGCGTCGCGAAGCGGAAGCTCGCGATCACCGCAAATTAGGGCGCGAGCTCGATCTGTTCAGCAGTCTCGATGAAATGGGTGCGGGGCTTATCCTGTGGCATCCGCGGGGTGCGCGGGTGAGACACGAGATCGAAAGTTATTGGCGTGAGGCCCACCTTAAGGGTGGGTATGACATTGTTTATACGCCGCATGTGGCCCATCGAGAGCTTTGGAAGACTTCCGGTCATCTTGATTTCTACGCGGAGAATATGTTTGCGCCAATGTCAGCGGACAATGTTGATTACCAACTCAAGCCGATGAATTGCCCGTTTCACATCATGATTTATAAGAATGAGCGGCGCAGTTATCGAGATCTTCCATTCCGTTGGGCGGAATTAGGAACAGTCTATCGCTTTGAGCGTTCGGGTGTTTTGCATGGCTTGATGCGGGTAAGAGGATTTACGCAAGATGATGCCCACCTTTTTTGCCGCGAGGATCAGCTGGAAGCCGAGATTGCAGAAGTCCTTCGTTTCACCTTGAAGGTCTTGAGCGACTTTGGCTTTTCGGATTTTGATATTTTTCTTTCGACCAAGCCGGAAAAATACGTCGGTAGCGATGATAACTGGGAGATGGCGACGACGTCGCTAGAGGCGGCCCTCAAGAGTGAGGGCTTGGCGTATGAGATTGATCCCGGAGAAGGGGTTTTTTATGGCCCCAAGATTGATATCAAGATTCGGGATGTCCTGGGCCGTTCGTGGCAGTGTTCGACGATTCAGATTGATTTCAACCTCCCGGAACGATTCGGAGTGACTTATATCGGTACCGATGGTGAGGCGCATCCGACGATTATGGTCCATAGGGCCCTGCTAGGCTCTCTAGAGCGGTTTTTTGGGGTTTTGATCGAGCATTATGGGGGACAATTTCCCGCTTGGCTGGCCCCCGTACAGCTCCGGCTCTTGACGATTAGTGAAAAGCATGAGAAATATGCCACGAAATGCCTCGAGGAGCTCCGAAATCGCGGATTTCGGGTTGAGATTGACGCAAGTTCAGATAAACTAGGGGCGAAAATTCGGCAGGCGGAGTTGTTGAAGGTGCCGTATATGGCTATCATCGGCAACAAGGAAGTCGAGGCCGAAGCATTAAGTATTAGAAGTAAGAAAAAAGGTGATTTAGGTTCTATGACCGTTGATCAGTTTAGCGAAACGCTCAGCCGCGCAATAGCGGAACGCTCCTAAGGCGCAACATAAGTGGCCATTAGTAAAGGAGCAAAAAAATCAGGTAAAGGGCATCTTCGGGTCAATAAGCAGATTCGGGCTACGGAGATGCGGGTAATCGGTCCAGATAATGAGGCACTTGGTGTCCTCTCTTTAAATGATGCATTGGAGGCCGCGCGCAATCTTGATTTAGACCTGGTTGAAGTATCGCCGACGGCGAGACCTCCGGTTTGCAAGATCATTGATTACGGGAAACATAAGTATTTAGAAAAAAAGAAGCAGCAGGTTGCGCGCAAGAAGCAGGTCGTTACTCATCTCAAAGAGGTGAAATTTAGGCCCCGTACTGACGAACACGACAAGGCCTACAAGATGAAACATCTGCGCCGCTTTCTGGAGGATGGTAATAAGGCCAAGATTACCGTTAATTTTAGAGGCCGCGAAATTGTCTACGTTGATAAAGGCAAGGAGATGATGGCTGAGATCGCGGAGGCTTTGCAGGATGTCGGTAAGGTAGAAAAAGAGCCCTCCCGACAGGGACGAACCATAATTATGGTGCTGGCCCCGATAGGGAAGGCGCATAAGCAGGAGACGAAACAGGATGCCAAAGATCAAGACAAATAGAGGCGCGAGTAAACGCGTTCGGGTGACGGCGAGTGGTAAGCTCAAGAGGCGTCATGCCTTTAAGAGTCATATTGCGGCTCCGAAGACGACAAAGCAGAAGCGCCATTTGCGGCGGCCAACTCAGATTTCAGCCGCTGACATGAAGGAATTTTCACAGTTATTGCCGTATCATGGTTGAAAAAGGATTGAATTATGCCTCGAGTAAAAAATAGTCTTCATTCGCATAAACGCCGCAAGAAAGTCCTGAAGAACGCCAAAGGATTTAGGGGAGCTAAGGGACGTCTGCTTCGCTTGGCTCAAGAAGCCGTCGAAAGATCTTGGAATTATGCTTATCGGGATCGCAAGGTAAAGAAGCGTGATTTTCGCAGTCTTTGGATCGTGAGAATTAATAGCGCCGTCCGTCCTTATGGGCTCTCTTATTCGCAATTTATGGGTGGTCTCAAAACTGCCGGTATCGGTCTTGATAGGAAATCGCTGGCGGATCTCGCCATCAGTGATCCCGATGGTTTCAAACAGATTGTCGAGCAGGTTCAGGCCTAATATTCCATGTCCAATCAGACCTCCGCTCAGGTCGTTAAAAAACTCCATGATCTGGGAGTAGATTTTGATCAACAACTGAATGCCGCAGCGACCGAGTACGACATCCGTCAGGTCAAGGCGGCTTTCCTGGGGAAGCAAGGTCATCTCTCCGCGATCTTGAAAAGCCTCGGTTCAGTCTCCGCTGAAGAGCGCCCTGTGATTGGACGTGAGGCGAACCTCCTGAAAGAGCGCTTGGAGGCGGCGTTTAAAAGCGCCCTCGACAATCTACAGAAGAAGTCGCAAGCCGCGCGTCTCCAGCAGGAGAGCCTTGATCCGACCTTGCCAGGTATTCACTATTCCCCTGGCTCGCTTCATCCGATTACGCAGGTCATGAGCGAGATAGAGGCTCTCTTTCGTAGTATGGGCTTTGAAATATGTGTCGGGCCTGAGGTTGAAACAGAGTACTTTAATTTTGAAGCCCTCAATATTCCCGCAGAGCATCCGGCGCGCGACATGCAAGATACGTTTTATTTGAAAGACGTAGGGGCGCCCCTTGGTGCGCCCGACGAGGTGGCGAGGCAAGCATCGCCCCTACTAAGAACGCACACGTCGCCCGTGCAGATCCATGTGATGAAAAAACGACAGCCGCCGATTCAAATGATTGCGCCGGGACCGGTTTATCGACGTGATTCCGATGTGACGCACACACCGCTTTTTCATCAGATCGAGGGGCTATTGGTGGATAAAGACATTACCTTTGCCCAGCTCAAAGGGGTCTTGGAAGTCTTTCTTCAGGAGTTTTTTGGTCCGGAAACAGCGGTGCGATTCAGGCCGAGCTATTTTCCTTTCACGGAGCCGTCGGCAGAGGTCGACATTAGTTGTGTGATGTGCCCCGAGCATCGTTCCAATGGAGCGGGAATTGGTTGCCGTGTCTGTCAGCAGACGGGATGGCTCGAGGTGATGGGTTGCGGCATGGTGCACCCCGCCGTCTTTAGGGCCGTGGACTATGATCCGGAGCAATGGTCCGGCTTTGCTTTCGGGATGGGCATAGAGCGACTTGCGATGCTGCGGTATCGCATTAATGATATTCGACTTTTTTATGAGAATGACTGGCGTTTCTTGGAGCAATTCAAATGAAAGTAACCATTGAATGGTTGGAAGAAATTCTCGGTCAAAAGCTTGATGCCGAAAAGCTGGCGCATGAACTGACGATGGCGGGCTTGGAAGTCGAGGGTGTTGATGCCGTTGGCGATGATACCGTGTTGGATATTGCCATCACGCCGAATCGAGGTGATTGCCTTTCAGTGATTGGGCTGGCTGCGGATATTGCGGCCATTCATGGCAAGCGCTTGAATCATCCGAGTCTCGTTGTCGATATTTCTAAAGCGGCTTTAGGGGGTGCGTCGGTGCAGATTGAATCCCAAGAATTGTGTACGCGTTACTGTGGCCAAATTATGGAGGATGTTCGGATCAAGGAGTCACCTGCCTGGATGCAGCGACGCCTCGAGGCCTGTGGGGTACGCGCTATTAACAACGTCGTCGATATTACGAATTACGTGATGCTGGAGATGGGCCAACCTCTCCACGCCTTTGATGCCGATTGCCTCGAAGGCGGGGGTGTCCACGTGCGTCTCGCCGCTGCCGAAGAAGAGATCGTGACCCTCGATGGAAATGAGCGGCGACTTACCACGCAGGATTTGGTTATCGCCGATGACGAGGGTCCTGTTGCCTTGGCAGGCGTCATGGGCGGATTGCATAGCGAGGTGAGCGATAAGACGAAACGTCTTTTCTTGGAAAGTGCGTGTTTTGATCCGAGCTCCGTTCGACGGACGAGTAAGCGGCTGGGCTTGCAGTCGGAGTCTTCTTATCGTTTTGAGCGGGGAATTGATTGGCTCCGAGTGAGGCCGGCCCTTGAGCGGATGATTGAACTCCTCACGGAGCATGCGGATGCGAAGTGCGTCGACTCAATCTCGGATGTTTTTGCGGCACCACCGGCTGCGACTCAAATCGACTTCGATCCTGAGCACGTCACGCGGCTCTTGGGCGGCCAATGGGATGAAAAGGCGGTTGAACAACCGCTGCGGGCGCTCGGTTGTGAGCTGAGCAAGCAAACGCAAGCTTGGCAGGTGACGGTGCCGACACGCCGGCATGATCTGAATGAGCCGGTGGACCTTATTGAAGAAGTGGCACGCATTACGGGATACGAACAGATAAAAGAAGATTTGCCGTTAAGGACGACACGGGTTCCGGCGGAGCGAAATGCGGCGGCCATTGATCGCGAGGCCAAACTCAGGTTAGTAACGCTCGGTTTTTCTGAATGTATTCATTATAGTTTTTGTAGTCAGGCTGAGTTAACGAAGCTCGGCGGTCGATGGCTCTCTTTAGCCCCCCAACTTGCCAACCCTTTAAGTGAAGAGACGGCGTATCTGCGACCGACGGTGATGCTCTCACTGTTGACCTCGGCTCACTATCATCAAAGTCGGCAGATGAATGACCTCCGTCTCTTCGAGTTAAGGACCCGGTATCAGTTGGAAGCGGAGCAGGTCGAAGAAAAGACCTTCTTAAGCGGTTTAATGTGCGGAAAAAAGCAGCCGCAGCACTGGAGTCGCAAGGCAGGCGGCGTCGATTTTTACGAGGCCAAGGGGGTGGTCGAAGCCCTGTTGAATGCGTTGGGTTTAGTGGGGTGGGAGTGGACGCCGCCGGAAGCCGGCAATCCTTATGAGGACTTTTTTCACCCGGGACGTTGTGCCCAGCTCAATTGGGCGGGCCGACCCGTCGGTATCGTGGGGGAACTGCATCCTGAGCGTGAGCAGGCCTTTGAGCTCAAGGGTCCGCTTTATCTGTTTGAATTGGACTGGCAGGATCTGGAGGGCTGCACACCGGAAAAAATTTCCTTTCAAGCGATCCCCTCCGTCCCCTGGGTGCATCGCGACATCGCCGTTGTCGTCGATGAATCGGTTCGCGCCGAGGAGGTCAGGGCTATTATTCAAGCTGAGGATGAGAAAATGGTCCGTAACGTGTTGATATTTGATGTTTATTCTGGCGATCAAATTTCCAAAGGAAAGAAAAGTTTGGCCTTCAGCTACCAAATAGGCAGCCTTGAGCGGACGCTGACGGACGCCGAAGTAGAGGCCCTCCAGGATAAAATTATCAAATCATTAAAGAAAAAGTTGCAAGCAGAGGTAAGATAGTGTTTATATTGAGGAAACGCGAGAGGAGGAGAGGTGACCAAGGCCGAAATTACCGAAAGAATCTTTAACAAGGTCGGATTCTCCAAGAAGGAATCTTCAGATATCGTCGAGCTCGTATTTGATACGATCAAAGAAACCCTGGAAAAAGGCGACAAAATTAAGATTTCAGGCTTTGGAAATTTTGTGGTCCGTGATAAGCGACCCAGAATAGGCCGCAATCCTCAGACGGGTCAGGAAATAGAAATTTCGGCGCGGCGGGTGATCACTTTTAGGCCGAGCCAAGTTCTCAAAGCGGCACTGAATACGGGGAATCCCGCGAGCGAGTTATAGAAACAGTTGAAACAATAACCATTTGTAGTCAGCTGCGAGGGTAGGGCAAACGCTCTTTACATATGGAAGAGCCACAAATACCGGAAAAACTTTATTTTAAGATCGGCGAGGTCAGTAAGATTCTCGGGGTGAAACCGTACGTGTTACGCTACTGGGAAACCGAGTTTAAAGAGATCGGACCGATCAAATCCCGTTCCAATCAGCGCCTTTATCGGCGCAAAGATGTTCAAGCGCTGTTGGCAATCAAGCAGCTCCTGTATCAAGATGGTTTTACGATTAGTGGGGCTCGCAAGAAGGTCAAAGAGCTGATGAAGAATGGAAATGGGGCCAGTTCTAAACCCTCAAAAAAGAAGGCCTCTTCAATCCCTAAAAAGGTTCCAGAGCCCGGGCAAATGAATTTAGGCTTTGCCGGATCGGGTGGGAGGAAGCTCTTGGTTAAGATAAAAAAAGAACTGGAAGAGCTTCAATCAATTATCAGTGCGAGCGCCTGATAGGGGAATCTGTATTTTCGAAGCATATTATCGGGGCGTAGCGCAGCCTGGTAGCGCACTACCTTGGGGTGGTAGGGGTCGCCGGTTCAAATCCGGCCGCTCCGACATTCATTATAGTCAGGGGGGCGAAAAACTCTCTCCCCCCTAACAACCCCCCATCGTGGGTTAAAGTGGATGCTCATATTGGTTTCAAATGACGACGGGATTCAGGCTCGGGGTGTTCAAGCCTTAGCGCGTGAATTGAAGACGTGGGCGGAGGTTGTCGTGGTGGCGCCGGAGCGGGAGCAGAGTGCCTCGAGTCATTCTCTGACCTTGCATCGCCCGTTACGAATCTGGAAGGTGCGCAAGGGTCAGTATGTTGTGAATGGGACGCCCACCGATTGTGTGACCTTGGCGGTGCATCAGATCCTGGATAAGCGGCCGGATTTGGTTGTTTCCGGCATTAATAGGGGGCCTAACTTGGGGGATGATGTGCATTATTCCGGGACCGTGTCCGCAGCGATGGAAGGCGCGATCATGGATATTCCGTCCGTGGCGGTTTCGTTGGCGATCTTTGGCGAAGAACGGGGCCACTATAAGACGGCGGCCGCCGTGGCTTCCCGCTTTTGTAAAAAGCTTTCGCGGCGCAAATTACCCAAACGGACCTTATTCAATATTAATGTGCCGAATGTTCCGCACCCGCAGTTGAAGGGCACTGTTGTAACGACTTTAGGGCGCCGCAATTACGGTGAAATCATCGTCGAAAAAACGGACCCGCGCGGGCGACTATACTATTGGATTGGGGGCGATCAGACGGGTTTTCACGAGTTAGCGGGGTCGGATTGTATGGCGATCAATGAGAACAAGGTGTCCATTACCCCTTTGAAGACGGATCTGACGAATCGGACTTTGATTAGGGAGATGAAGTCGTGGTCCAGGCTCTAATGGATTTTCGCTTGGCCCGTCGGCGCATGGTTGAGGAGCAGCTGCGATCCCGCGGTATCAACGATGCTCGGGTGCTGGCAGCGATGGAGGCTGTGCCCCGTGAGCATTTTGTGGCGCCTGGGCTCAAAGAACAGGCGTATGTCGATCATCCGCTCAATATTGGGGATCGTCAGACCATTTCACAGCCCTTTATTGTGGCCTTGATGACGCAAGCGCTCGCATTGACGGGGCAGGAGAAAGTACTTGAGATTGGGACCGGGAGCGGTTACCAGACAGCCATTCTGCTTGAGTTGGCCCAGTCGGTCTATAGCGTGGAACGCATCAAGGCGATGAGCTATCAGGCGCGGAAAAAGCTCTACCAGTTAGGTTTTGATCAGTTTCATTTACGTGTCGGTGATGGAACCTTGGGTTGGCCGGAAGAGGCCCCGTTTGATGCAATTATTGTCACGGCGGCAAGTCCTAACTTGCCACCGGCCTACGGGGAACAATTGGCGGAGGGCGGACGCTTGGTCGTTCCGATCGGCACTGTCGATGAACAGGAATTGAGGCTTTATCGGAAGACGAATGGAAAGCTGGAATGCAAAGTCCTGGGTCAATGTCGTTTCGTTAAGTTGATTGGTGAATATGGATGGCAAAACGTAGACTAAAATATTTAGCGCAAGCGGTGGTTGTCGCGGTTTTCTTTATCGGCCTAACCGGCGCGACGTGCTCGGAAATTTATACGAGTAAGGGGACTTGGTATCGCGTGCAAAAAGGCGATTCCATTTCTCGCATCGCCCAGCGTTTCGGCACGACAACTCAATATGTCGCCGAGATGAATAATATCACCGATTCGAATCAACTGGTGACCGGACAACGGATTTATATTCCCAATGATCGCCGTTCCTATGCGAAAAAGAAAAAATCATCCAAGAAGAGCGCCGCTGCAAAAGGAAGTCCGGAAAGTAGCGATAAAATTATTGTCCAGCGGGGTAAGTTTAGCTGGCCGGTTGAAGGGGTGTTGACTTCAAAATACGGGATGCGGCGGGGCCGCAAGCACGATGGAATTGATATCAGTGCGCCGAAGGGAACGCCGGTCAAGGCCGCTGGGAGCGGTGAGGTGGTTTTCTCATCACGTTTGCGGGGTTATGGAAATCTCATTCTCGTCAAACATGCGGGCGATTACTTTACGGTGTACGCGCATAACTCGCGCAACCTGAAGAAAAAGGGGCAGAAAGTCAAAAAGGGCGAGGTCATCGCGCGCGTTGGAACGACGGGTCGCGCGAGCGGCCCGCATGTCCATTTTGAGGTGCGCAAGGGGAGCCGTGCCCGCAATCCATTATTCTTTTTACCGAAAACGAAAAGTCGCATTGCGAAGGGGGATCGCGTCGGGACAGGAGGAACCTAGATGGAGCTAACTCAACTAAAAGAAAAAATTCGCGATATTCCGGATTTTCCGAAACCCGGCATTGTCTTTAAAGATATTACGCCTCTGCTGGCCGATGTGGAGTCTTTTCAATCGGTGATTGATACATTTGCAAAACGTTACAGTGATAAAGGCGTTGATGCGGTTGTCGGCGTTGAAGCGCGTGGGTTTATTTTTGGCAGTGCCTTAGCCTATCGGATCGATGCCGGTTTTATCCCGGTCCGTAAAAGCGGTAAATTGCCTCACCACACGCATCATGTGGAATATGCCCTCGAATATGGGACCGATAAAGTCGAAATGCACATCGACGCGCTCGAACCGCATCATCGTGTCGTGGTGATCGATGACTTGCTGGCGACGGGTGGGACGGTCAAGGCCACCTGTGACCTCATCGAGAAGTTCGATTCTGAAATCATTGAATGCGGTTTTGTGGTCGAATTAGGCTTTCTCAACGGCCGCGAGCAACTCAAGGGTCGGGAGCTCTTTTCTTTAATCCAATATTAGCTTATCACTTAGTGGTAAATTGCCCTCGTAGCTCAGTGGATAGAGCATCGGCCTCCGAAGCCGGGAGCGCAGGTTCGATTCCTGCCGAGGGCGCAGTTATTGAGCCCCCGTAGCTCAGTGGATAGAGCACAGGATTCCTAATCCTGGTGCCGCAGGTTCGATTCCTGCCGGGGGCACATTATTTCTTCTTCCACTCGTAATATTCCTTAAATTCTTCATCGTCTTCATAGCGCTTATCCCGGTATTTCTTGTGCAATTCAGGCTCGTAATAGCCCGGGTTCTCCTCGGTAATTTCGGTGGGCTCGGACGCGGTGGTCGGCTTGGGTTTCGAGCCTGGGCTGGCGCAAGAAATAACGGCCAGCATGATGATTATTGCCATAAAAATGCGCATAGGAGCTGAATATCAGCCTTAGCCGGGGATGGCAATCTTAGACAAACCTTTTGACTCCCTAGGGGCAAAATGGTACTTTACCAATGATATTAATAGATTAGCAGTTTGAGGATGAATCCAGATGAACAAATCGGAACTCATCGAAGTCGTCGCCGAGCGTGGAAGAATGACGAAAAAGAAGGCAGAAGATGTGGTCAATCTCATCTTCGACTCCATGGTCGATGCCATGAAAGAGGGAGACCGCATTGAAATTCGCGGTTTCGGCAGCTTTGTCGTCAAGGAATATGGCTCTTATACCGGACGCAATCCCCGCACCGGAGAGTCGATAAAAGTCAGTCCTAAAAAACTTCCCTTTTTCAAGGTCGGCAAAGAGCTCAAAGAGCGGGTGGATAGTGACGAGTCTGGCGCCGTGCCCGCGCAGCCAAGTTCAAGTGAAAGTGTTGTCAGTTAGTCCTGATACCGCTTGACCTTTTGCTGTCCCTGCCGTACATCGCGCCGCTGTGACTTGCTGTTTTTCCTCATCCGCTCCTGAATTTCCCCAGCAACTCAAAGAGATTCCTTCCCCGCCAGCCGAGCTGTTCTGCCGCGGTGATGAAAATCTGCTCCAGTGGGAACCTAAAATCGCCGTCATTGGAACCCGCAATCCGACCGCCTATGGAATTGAACTCGGACGCGCGATTGCGGGCGACTTAGCGAAGGCGCAGGTCTGTGTGATTAGCGGGTTAGCTCTTGGTATCGATGCGGTGGCGCATGAGGCGGCACTGGATGCCGGCGGGAAGACCATTGCGGTGCTGGGTTCGGACATCGACCATATCACGCCGGCGCGGAACCGCGCCTTGGGAACACGCATCATCGAGCAAGGCTTAGTCGTTTCGGAATATGGAAGCGGCTTAAAGACGCAGAGCTGGCATTTTGCCGCCCGTAATCGCCTCATCAGCGGACTCGCGCGCGCCGTCGTCATTATCGAGGCGGCCGAGCGGAGTGGCACCCTCATCACGGCGAAATGCGCCCTCGATCAGGGGCGTGAGGTCTTCGCCTTGCCGGGGCCCGCAAATGTGCGCCAGAGTGCCGGTACCCTCCAGTTATTGCGGGATGGGGCCCGCCTCATCCGCTCTGGAGAGGACATTTTGCAGGATTTAGGGCTCCGTTCCGCTGGTCAGTTGCCCTTTAGTGATGTAAATGCTTATAATCACAGCGGAAAACAGGACCCCTTATTAAAGTACTTCCTTAAGGGCCCTGTACATATGGATGAATTGCTGGAAAAATCCGGTATGGAGCCTGCCGCTTTGAGCCAGAGCCTGCTTGGCTTGGAACTTGAGGGGCAGATACAACAGTTGCCAGGACAGCGTTTCGTGAGGAGTTAATCAGTGGCCCATTCACTTGTCATTGTTGAGTCGCCGGCTAAGGCCAAGACGATCGGGAAGTATCTCGGCAAGGGATATCGCGTCAAAGCTTCGGTGGGGCATATTAAGGATCTTCCCAAGAGTAAATTGGGCGTCGACATCGAGGATGATTTTAAGCCGACTTATAAGGTGATCTCCGGCAAGAAGCAGACGATTACGGAGCTGAAAAAAGCGGCCGAAGGGGCCGAGCATATTTATCTCGCCCTCGACCCCGATCGCGAAGGGGAGGCGATCGCCTTTCATCTGGCCGAAGAACTGTCGGCCAAGAAGAAAGGGCGCAAAAAAGCGGACGACGGGGAAGACAAGACCTTTGACGGGCGGATTCAACGCATCCTCTTTAACGAGATTACTAAAAAAGCGATTCAAGCCGCGGTCAAGGCCCCGAAGGCCTTAGATAAGCATCTCTATGAGGCCCAGCAAGCCCGCCGTATCCTGGATCGCCTCGTGGGTTATCAGTTGTCGCCGCTGCTCTGGGAAAAGGTCAGGCGCGGGTTGTCGGCCGGGCGCGTTCAGTCGGTTTCGCTCCGGATTATTTGCGAGCGGGAACGTGACATCAAGGCCTTTAACATCGAGGAGTATTGGTCGCTGCATGCCCAGTTAGAAGGAAGTCAGCAGCCGACCTTCGAGGCGAAGCTGGCGAAGATCGATGGAAAAAAACCGGAGATCGGGGATGAGACGCTCGCCAAGGGTCTCGTCGATGAATTTAAGGCGCAGCCCTTTCTCCTGAAAGAGGTGGTGCGTAAAGAGCGCCGCCGCAAAGCCGCCCCTCCTTTTATAACGAGTACCTTGCAGCAGGAGGCCGCGCGTAAGCTGGGCTTTACGGCGAAACGGACGATGCGGGCCGCGCAGGGACTCTATGAAGGGGTTGATCTCGGCGACGAGGGTTCGGTGGGGCTGATTACGTATATGCGAACCGACTCAACCCGTATCTCGGATGATGCCTTGGCGGAGGCGCGCGACTTGATCAATAAAAAATATGGCGCGGACTATCTGCCGGAAAAGCCGAACGTTTATAAGAGTAAAAAAGGCTCCCAGGATGCGCATGA
The DNA here is from genome assembly GCA_965216315.1 of bacterium. GTDB lineage: Bacteria > UBA10199 > UBA10199 > 2-02-FULL-50-16 > JAJFLM01 > CBDCFN01. The sequence goes on from CBDCFN010000016.1 coordinate 1,197,504, forward strand.
GGCGGTCCGGCCGACGAGCGTGAATTATGAGCCGAGCCAAATAAAGGGGTTCTTGGAAAAAGACCAGTTCAAACTCTACGATCTGATTTGGAAGCGCTTTATGGCCTGTCAGATGGCCCATGCCGTGATGGACCAAACGAGTCTCGTCATCGAGGCCGGGCGGGGCGAATTCAGGGCCTCAGGGTCCGTGATTAAGTTTCCCGGTTTTCTGGCGATCTATCAGGAAGGCCGCGATGATGACAAAGAAGATGAAAACGAAACCAAAGACCAACTGCCGGATCTCAAAGACGGTGAGACCTTAAAGCTGCTGGAATTGCGGCCCGACCAACATTTTACCGAACCCCCGCCGCGTTTCACCGAGGCCTCCTTGATTAAAGAGCTCGAAGAGAAGGGGATTGGGCGGCCGTCGACCTATGCCGCCATTCTATCGAATATTGTCGACCGCGAATATGTCCACAAAGAGGACAAGCGCTTGGCACCGACGGATCTCGGTTTTATCGTCAATGACCTCCTGGTCGAGAATTTCCCGAACGTGATGAACGTCGAATTTACCGCCAAGATGGAGCAGGAGCTTGATGGGGTTGAAGAAGGCTCCTGCAATATGGTCGGGGCGGTACGCGATTTCTACGAGCCTTTCGAAAAGAATCTCGAGCGGGCCAAGGTGCACATGAAGAACATGAAGGCCCAGGAGATTGAAACCGAAGTCGTCTGCGAAAAATGCGGTAAGCCCATGGTGATCAAATGGGGTCGCCGGGGTGAGTTCCTCGCCTGCACGGGTTATCCGGAGTGCCGTCATACCTGTGAGTTTCAAAAGGACGATGAGGGCCGGGTCATTCCGATGAAGATGGAGGTGACCGGGGAATTCTGCGCGGAATGTGCGTCGCCGATGATATTAAAGAAAGGGCGTTACGGTTCGTTTCTCGCCTGTTCGCGTTATCCTGATTGCAAGGCGACCCGCTCGGTGAATATAGGCGTCGAATGTCCGCTTTGTGGCGGCAATGTCGTCGAGCGCCGGACTAAAAAAGGCAAAGTGTTCTTTGGCTGCAGCGCTTACCCCAAGTGTACGTTTGCCAGCTGGAGTAAACCCATCAACGAAAAGTGTCCGGATTGTAGCTCTCCTTATCTTATTGAGAAGGAAACGAAAAAAGACGGCCAGTACATCGCTTGTCCGGAAAAAGAATGTCCCTATCGTCGTGAGGTTCCGGCGTGAGTCCCCCATTGGACCCGACCATCAAACAATTTTTGGAATGGCTGGAAAATGAGAAAAGAGCCTCGAAGCATACGGTGTCCAATTACCGGCGCGATCTGCGGCAATGGAAAACATTTCTGGAAGGTCGCTATCCGGATGCTATCAAGGCCGGCCAGATTATCCTGAAAAAAGTCAGCCCGGACATGATCCGTGATTGGTTGGCGCATCTCTTTAGTGACCATCAGGCCTCGTCGATTGCGCGCAAGTTGGCTGCGGTGCGTTCGTTTTTTAAATTTCTATCGCGTCGTCATGGTTTGCCGGTTGATCCCGCGCAGCAAGTCAGTGCGCCCAAGCAGCCGAAAAAAATACCGGTGTTCTTAGGGGTTGATGACCTCCTGCACTTGTTGGCGAGTATCAAGACCGATACCTGGCTGGGCTTGCGGAACCGGGCCATCGTTGAAATGCTCTATTCTTCGGGCCTGCGGGTCGGCGAATTGGTCGGGCTCGGCCTTGCGGACATCGATTTTGAAGGGCACGTCCTGCGTGTCATGGGCAAGGGAAGTAAAGAACGCTTAGTGCCCTTTGGTAAGACGGCGAATGAAGCGCTGAAGGAATATATGTTGCAACGAACGGCGAAGGCTCAGGCCGGGGAAGAGGCTTTATTCATCAATAAATTGGGCAGACGCTTGACCGCGCGGAGTGTGGAGCGACTCATCGAGAAATTAAGGCGTGACGCCGGTCTCGCGGCGCGGGTCACGCCGCATACCTTGCGGCATAGTTTTGCCACCCATCTGCTCGATGGGGGCGCCGATTTGCGGAGTATTCAGGAGCTGTTGGGGCATGCCAATCTCTCGACAACCCAGAAGTACACGCATATTACGCTTGATCGATTGATGGAAGTGTACGATAAAGCTCATCCTAAGGCCTAGGGGCTCTAATTTGGTATTTTAGCGGGGCACCCCAGTATGGGTGCCCATTATTTTTTGTGGGTAGGATAACTTATGGAACATAAAGACGGGATCTTTTACGGAACGACGATTCTGGCGGTGGCCCGCGACGGCAAGGTGGCCTTCGGTGGGGACGGACAGATCACGCTCTCGACAACGGTGATGAAAGAGAGTGCGGTGAAGATTCGTACGCTGCGCAACAAGAGCGTGCTCGCGGGCTTTGCCGGGTCGACGGCGGATGCCCTGACTTTGTTTGAGAAGTTTGAGGGCAAATTGGAAGAGTATAGTGGCAATCTCACCCGCGCGGCGGTCGAAATGGCGAAAGAATGGCGGACGGATAAATACTTGCGTCGCTTGGAAGCGCTCTTAGTCGTCGGTGATAAGACGCGCATCCTGACCTTGTCGGGGACCGGTGATGTCATCGAAACGGATGACGGACTGACGGCGATCGGCTCCGGCGGGCCTTATGCCCTCGCGGCGGCCCGGGCATTAGCCCAGAACACCAAGGATAGCGCGCGTGAAATCGTCGAAAAGGCGCTTAAGATAGCCGCGTCTATTTGCATTTATACGAACGATCATCTGTCTATTGAGGAGTTATAAAGAAGCATTATGGAATCATTGACCCCTAAGGAAATTGTCGAGGCACTCAATAAATACATCGTCGGGCAGCACGATGCCAAACGCGCTGTCGCGATTGCCGTGCGTAATCGCTGGCGGAGACAGCGGCTTCCCGAGGAGCTGCGCGACGAAGTCGCCCCTAAGAACATCATGATGATCGGGCCGACCGGTGTCGGTAAGACCGAGATCGCACGGCGCCTGGCCAAGTTGGTGAATGCCCCCTTTATTAAGGTGGAGGCGGTTAAGTTTACCGAAGTGGGCTACATCGGCAAGGATGTGGAGAGTATGATTCGGGATCTCGTCGATCTGGCGGTTAAAATGGTGACGGAAGAAGAACAGGAGACGGTCCGGTCCCGGGCCAAAGAAATGGCCGAGGAACGCGTCTTGGAATTGTTGGTTCCGGATGTTGCGGCGAAGCCGCAGGATTCGACGGATGTGTGGACCGCGATACCGGGCGAAGGCATCCAGGCCCAGGAACCGGCCCCCGCGGAAGCCGACAAACCTTCATCGGTTAGTGATACCCGAGAAAAAATGCGGCAGCTGCTTCGGGATGGCAAGCTGGATAAACGCATGATCGAATTGGAGACGATGGCGAAGGCGACACCGGTTGTCGAAGTCGTTGGGGCCAGCGGCCTCGAGGAGATGGGCCTCAATCTGCGGGAAATGTTCGGCAATATCATGCCGCGCAATAAGAAGCGGCGTAAGGTCAGCGTTCAAGAGGCCTTGAAGCTACTCGCGGAAGAAGAAGCCCAAAAATTGATCGATCAGGACCTGGTCATTAAAAAGGCGATCGATCTGACCGAACAGAGCGGCATCATCTTTCTGGACGAGATTGATAAGGTGGCGGCGCGGGATTCATCGGGCAAGGGTCCGGATGTTTCGAGGGAAGGCGTGCAGCGGGATATACTGCCGATCATTGAGGGCTCTACGGTCAATACCAAGTACGGGATGGTCAAGACGGATCACATTCTATTCGTGGCCGCCGGCGCCTTTCATCTGACGAAGCCCTCCGACTTGATGCCGGAGCTGCAAGGACGCTTTCCGATTCGGGTCGAGTTGGATTCCTTGTCCAAAGAAGACTTTTTGACGATCTTAAAGGAGCCGCAAAACTCTTTAACCCGGCAGTATGTCGCCTTGCTCGGGACCGAAGAGATCAAGCTTGAGTTTATGCCCGATGCCCTAGAGGAGATCGCTACTTTTTCAGCGCTTGTTAATGACCGAACGGAGAATATTGGGGCGCGGCGGCTTCACACGATTATGGAACACGTCGTCGAGGACATCAGTTATGATGCGCCGGACAAACAAGGCGAATCGATTCAAATCACGGCGGAGTATGTGAGGGATCGCCTCAAGGAAGTCGTCGAAGACCAAGATCTCAGCAGGTATATACTATAGTTATGGACGATCCGATCAAAAGAGCCTCCGTTCTCATGGAAGCGCTGCCCTATATCAGGCGCTTTTATGGGAAGACCATCGTTGTGAAGTACGGTGGCAGTGGGATGATAACCGATGAGCTCAAGGAGAGCTTTGCGCGGGATATCACCTTGCTCAAGTATATCGGCATGAACCCCGTCATCGTTCATGGCGGCGGGCCGCAGATCGGTTCGATGCTCAAAAAGATGGGGATCGAGAGCCGCTTTCACGAGGGTATGCGGATCACCGACGAAGAAACAATGGACGTCGTCGAGATGGTCCTCGGTGGCAAGATCAATAAAGAGATTGTGTCCTTGATCAATCGACATGGGGGTAAGGCGGTCGGCTTGTCCGGTAAAGACGGCCAGTTGATCGTCGCGGAGAAAATTCCCGCGGAAAAAGTCCATAAAGAAGATAGTCCTCCGGAGTTGATCGACCTGGGCCGGGTCGGCAAGGTCAAGCATGTCAATCCGTCGGTGTTGGAAACATTAGATACCAAGAATTTTATTCCAGTCATCGCGCCGATCGGCGTCAGTGAGTCCGGTGAAACCCTCAATATTAACGCGGATTGGGTGGCCGGTGAAGTCGCCGGGGCGCTAAAGGCCGAAAAACTCTTGCTGATGACGGATGTGGCCGGGGTACAGGATGATAACAAGCAACTGATTCCGGTCTTGGAGCGAAAGCGCCTGGAAGAATTGCTCAATGACAATATTATTCAAGGGGGCATGCGGCCGAAGGTGAAGGCCGCCTTGTGTGCGCTAGAGAGCGGCACGCATTCCGCCCATATCATTGACGGGCGGGTTCAGCATGCCGTTCTATTGGAAATCCTTACCGATGAAGGTGTAGGGACGATTGTAGAATAAATGGATCTCGAGACCATAATCAGTACATCACAGCAGTATCTCATCGGGAACTATAAGCGCTTTCCGGTCGCCTGGAAAAAGGGCAAGGGAGTCTATCTCTGGGATACGACGGGGAAGAAATATCTCGATTTAGTCGCCGGCATTGCGGTCAATACCCTGGGCTATAATCATCCGCGCATTGCCTATGTCCTGTCCAAGATGGCGACGCACCCGCTGCATGTCAGTAATCTCTATGAAATCGAAGAGCAGGCCGCGCTCGCCAAAAAGCTCGTTGATCTGAGTTTTGCCGCCAAGGCGTTCTTTTGTAACAGTGGCACGGAAGCGACCGAAGCCGCGGTCAAGGTCGCCCGCAAGTGGGGTAACGAGAAGGCAGACCAGCCGCGCAACGAAATCTTAACGACCTCCATGTCGTTTCACGGCCGGACGCTCAGTATGATCGCGGCCTCGGGGCAAGAAAAGCTGCGGAAGGGTTTCGATCCGATGCTGCCGGGGTTTCGTCACGTCCCTTATAATGATGCCACTGCCATGCGGGAAGCGGTCGGGCCCGAGACCTGTGCGATCATGGTCGAGCCGGTGCAGGGCGAGGGCGGCATCAATATTCCGGATCGGAATTATTTAAAGGAACTCAAGGATATCTGTCAGGAGCACCAACTGCTCTTGATCTTGGATGAGGTGCAGAGTGGGATTGCCCGGACCGGGACGATGTTTGCCTACGAACAGTTTGGCGTCGTGCCGGATATTATCGCCTTAGCCAAGGGCCTGGGCGGCGGCGTACCGATCGGGGCGATGTTGGCCCGTGAATCCGTGGCGGAGAGCCTGACCCCGGGGTCCCATGGGAGTACCTTTGGGGGCAACCCGCTGGTGACGGCCGTGGCCACCGCGGTACTGGAGGCGATCGAGGAAGAAGATCTCGTGGAGCAGAGTGCGGAACTGGGGCAGTATTTCTTAAAATGCCTTAACGAGCTGCAGTCGCGCTATGATTTCTTACATGGCGCCCGGGGGATCGGGCAGATGCTGGCGATTGATATTGATCAGGAGGCACGCCCCGTTGTAGAAAAGTGTTTGGAAGAGGGCTTGATAATCAATGCCGTGCAGGCGCATACCTTGCGCTTTTTGCCGCCGCTCATCATCAATCGGAAGCAGATTGATGAGGGCATTGAAATTTTGGACTCGGTTTTTAAGGAATTGTAATGAAAAAGGACCTGTTAACACTGTGGGATCTGGAGGCGGAAGAAATACTCTCCATCGTCGATGATGCGGTGACGGAGAAGGAATGTCCGACCGCCGATCAACCGCTCGCCGGCAAGACCTTGGCCCTCGTCTTTGAGAAGTCCTCTACGCGCACCAAAGTCAGTTTTACCGTCGCGGCGCAGCAACTAGGCGCCGGCGTCGTGAGTTTGGATCAACAAAGCAGCCAACTCGGTCGTGGGGAGACCCATGCCGATACGGGCCGGGTCTTGAGTCAATATGTCGATGGCATTGTGCTCAGGACCTTTGCGCAGCGCAATCTCGAAGAGCTTGCCGCGGCTGCGAGCGTGCCCGTGATCAATGGTCTCTCTGATGCCTATCACCCTTGCCAAGTCCTTGCCGACCTTGCGACGGTTCAAGAAAACTTTGGTGAGTTAAAGGATATTCGCTTTGCCTGGGTTGGGGATGGCAACAATATGACCCATAGCTGGATTGTCGCGGCGGCCAAGTTAGGGCTTGAGCTGCAGATTGCCACTCCGAAGGGCCGGGAGCCGGCCGCGGATGTCGTCAAACGAGCCGGTGAGTTGACGGACAAAATCCATATCGGTACGGACCCGGTGGCAGCGGTCAAGGGGGCTCACGTGATTAATGCGGATACCTGGGTGAGTATGGGGCAGGAAGATGAGGCCGAAGCGGTAGCGGTCTTTGAACCGTATCAGGTAAACGCGGCGCTTTTGAAGCACGCGACGGATAGTGCCATCGTATTACATTGCTTGCCGGCTCACCGGGGCGAGGAAATCACCGATGAGGTGATGGACGGGCCGCAATCACGTATCTGGCAGCAGGCCCAGTATCGCCTGCATGCCCAAAAGATTATTTTGAAACGTTTTATGGGGGATAGGACTTAATATGGCTGCGAAGAAGAAAATTGTTGTCGCCTATTCGGGCGGGCTGGATACCTCGATTATAATTCGCTGGTTGATCGAAGAGTATGACTTTGATGTCATCGCGTACATTGCCGACCTCGGGCAGGAAGAACCACTCCAGCAGATCAAGCAAAAGGCCCTCAAGACCGGGGCCTCCAAGGCCATTATCTCCGATCTCCGCGAAGAATTCGTCAAAGATTACGTCTGGCCCATGCTGCGCGGCAACGCGCGCTATCAAGATACCTACTTGCTGGGCACCTCGATTGCGCGGCCGATCATCGCGAAGGAACATGTGCGGATCGCTAAGAAAGAGAAGGCGGCCTATGTGTGTCACGGTGCGACCGGTAAGGGGAACGACCAGATTCGCTTTGAGCTGACCTATTATGCCTTGGCTCCAAAGATACAAGTTATTGCGCCGTGGAGAGAATGGTCTTTTGAAGGGCGCCAAGATCTTATCGACTATGCCAAGAAGCATGGCATTCCGGTACCGGTCTCCAAGAAGAAGCCCTATAGTATGGACCGGAATCTCCTTCACCTGAGTTTTGAGGGGGGGATCTTAGAAGATCCTTGGGCGGCGCCGCCGGAGGATATGTTTGTTTTGACCCAGTCGCCGCAAAAAGCCCCGGCGAAACCCCAGGATCTGACCCTTGAGTTCAAGAAGGGTGATGTCGTCAAGATTAACGGCAAGGCGGGGACGCCTGCGCAGTTGTTGCAGCGCCTTAATAAGGTGGCCGGCAAGCACGGCGTGGGGCGGGTCGACATGGTCGAGGATCGCTTCACGGGCATGAAGAGCCGCGGGGTCTATGAAACCCCCGGCGGGACCGTCATTCACGTCGCCCGCGGGGCCCTGGAATCGATCACGCTCGATCGGGAGGTCCGGCAGATTCTGCTGAGTACGATGCCTCATTATGCCGAGGCCGTGTATAACGGGTTTTGGTTCGCGCCGGAACGCGAGTTGATGCAGGAAATGATCGATAGTGCCCAATCCGCCGTTACCGGCTCGGTGCGGGTGCGGCTTTATAAAGGGAGCTGTACTGTGCTCGGGCGGAAGGCGCCGAAGTCGCTGTTTAGTAAGGAGTATGCGACTTTTGAGAGTGATAAGGTTTATAAGCAGAATGATGCTGAGGGGTTTATTAAGCTGAATGCCCTGAGGTTGAAACTGCAGGCGATGGTTAGACCGAGGCGGTAGGGGAGAGTTTCTAGTTTTCTTTGCATGATTGCGGTTTAATTTTACGGGACGGAGTAAACTCTACCGTTGTGCCCTTTTTACATTTGATACCTTGAATAATCTCATCTTCGGCAAGTAGTGCTCTTTGTATTGACTCTGTGTGGGAATAATATGTTGCGGATCCTTTCACAATTCTGATTCCCTGCGCTCTTACAACCCCATCAGGTAATGTCTCACATGATTGCTCTATAAGCTTACCGTTTTCGTCAAAATCGATATACACTGAAGCGGGACAGTTAACATCGTGAATCAACATATCACTGCGTAGAATAACGTCTTTAAGTTTTCCGTTTTCACGAAAATTGATTCTTGTAGCCTTTGGGAAGTTTAGCCCCTGCACCATCATCTGATTTGCGATCATGGCATGTTTTATATTTCCATTTTCATAGAAATATACTCTACTGCCTTTTGGAACAGTAAGTCCCTGTATTACCATGCGATCGGTGGGTTCAAGTTGATCAATATTCCCGTTTTCGTAAAAACACGCGTATTGACCCTTTGACAGTTTAAAACCCTGAACAAGTTGATCTTCACTCAAATAACTGCAATTGGGCCTGGAATCGTCAAGAAACATACTGCAACCCGCCCCTATTAATGCGATTATTAGAACCAGTATTTTCATATGCTAGCCTGCAACGTTGCCCTGCAGATATATAAGTTGATGGTTCAAAAGTATCTGTTTCTGAAACACTGATTGTAGCGAGATTGGCGCCTGAAATCACTGAGAAAAGACACACAAGCAATTCACAATACGGAGAAGAGCTTGCATGAGGACACAAGACGGAGCTGAGCTCCCTTTACCGGGATGAAGAGTCGCGGGGTCTATGAAACACCCGGTGGAACGGTTATTCATAGTGCCCGTTGTGCGCTTGAATCGATCACCCTCGATCGGGAAGTCAGGCAGATCCTGCTGAGTACTATGCCTCATTATGCAGAGGCCGTGTATAATGGGTTTTGGTTTGCTCCGGAGCGGGAGTTGTTGCAGGAAATGATTGATAGTGCTCAGGAAGCCGTTACTGGCTCGGTGCGGGTGCGGCTGTATAAAGGGAGTTGTACCGTCTTAGGGCGGAAGGCGCCGAAGTCGCTGTTTAGTAAGGAGTATGCGACTTTTGAGAGTGATAAGGTTTATAAGCAGAATGATGCCGAGGGCTTTATCAAGCTCAACGCTTTGAGGCTGAAGTTGCAAGCGATGGTTCGACCGAGGCGGTAGGGGGTGGGTTAGGAGCTAGACTGTGAATTAGTTCATATTAGGTGTGATTCTCAAGTTGAGTAATAGTGAACCTCAGTCTAGCTAACAAATCATCATATGTAATGATATCAACGATATTCTTATATTTTCTCTTTATGACCTCGAAGTCTTGCTTTTGTTCTGACTTCAGATTTTCATCCCTCCCCATCACGATGATTCCACTCGGATTCGTGATCTTGATGCTGAAGCCGTCTGGTAGCCTATCTTGATATCGCTCAGATAGGGTCATTTCACCTGCTCGTCCCCATTTGTTTAGGTAGAAAATGTACTTCTCAATCTGCATTACCGTACCGGAGAGTTCCCGTAGTGGGATGTAGTTATCTCTATATTGACTATTGGTGACAATGCATTTATCAAATGGTTGTTTGATTTCCACTATGTCAGTATTGCCCGACGAATCCACCAAGAGAAAATCCAATTCTCTAGTTTTTTGATTGTAGGTATCCCTAATCTTCGCTGATTTGAATACCCTTATGTATTTAGGGTAAAGCAAAAGAATAATTTGCACTATCTGATCCTGCCATTGCGCCTCACTGTACGTATTCTCATTATTCAGCATGTCAGTAAGTTTTTTTTGTAGTAATGTGTATTTGATAATTTCATTGTCCTTAAATATTTCTATGAGATCTTCTCCTGTGTTCACGATTTTTTTATTCAGGTACTGGTGATATTTCTTTTCACCGTCGTATTTAGTCTCAAAGTAATCTCTGATAATAGCGCTGACTCTTGCTTCAACGTATAATCTCAATTCGTAAGTATTCGGAAAGTACTTGATGAGCAGATTAAAATCCTCTTCTGGTATGCTATCAGGGTGGTTGCCTCCAATGCGAATCAACTTTGCTCCTAAAGCGCTCACCTTGGAAAAAATTGATACATTTTTTTCAGCAGTAAATGATCGATAGGTAAGAGGAATATCTTGGTGGATCCATAAATCGAATTCGATTGAAAGAATTCTTCTATGTATTAGGAAGTATTCACCATGCTTTTTTCCAATATTGAACTCAACAGGTATATCTGGATTAGGCGTTACTTCTGTGCTTGATCCGTACAGATCTTCTTTTGTGACGTGAAATGTGTTCTTTAGACATACTGTCTCATCATTATTAAGTCTCCGGTATAGCCAATCGTTATCGCTATTCGTAGTGTCGTATTCTAATACCAGAGAATCATTGACTTTTTCGAACTCAAGCACGGTAATTAATGAACCTCGAGGACGTAACTATTCGTTAGTATGGTTGTTTCTTTCTTATAGCGCAAGCATTTCACAGCAAAGCAGGATGACACAAGGTGGAGGTGCGAATAGGTTACCTTGCTCTGGCCCTCTAAATAATTACTCTCCAGCCGAAGAAGTAAATTTTTTTCTAATCTCCGACTAATTTTATTCAAATTAAAGGCATGCGCCAAGCGTTATTGAATAGCGCTTGGCGGGGGGTGGATAAATTTTCGCCATGTGAAGGCGATGTGCTCGTTTGTTAGTTCTTTTAGCGCAACATGATTTAATATATTCTGTCGAAACGACGTCCTAATCGACGAATAAACTTACAAATGACATGGCAAGAAACGTTAATGATGCATATAAATCCCAAAACAGATGGCGTGCTGTATTAGATCATACTGAAGGAACCCTTGTTGTAAACGCTGGTCCTGGTACAGGAAAGACATTTAGCTTGTTGAGAAAAATTGAGCAGCTTCTTAATGATGGTACAGATCCGGATAAGATATATTATCTCACATTTGTGAATAGCATCGTTGATGCATTTAAAGCAGATGTTGCGAAAGCTGAGGCGAATGGTGGACTTGGGAGAGACGCTGATGAATTAGGAATAAGAATCTCAACACTGCACAGTTTAGGCTTTAAGGTTGTTAAAGCTTATGCAGCCAAGCTAGGGCTCTCAGAGCATATCGAGGTTGTTGAAGCTTCTAAAAAGCCGGTTCGAATTATTTCGAAGCTGTTTGTTTCAGATCTATATTTTTTAGCTAAAGATGACGGCGTAGTTTCAGACAAGAGAGGATTTAAAACGGCGTTGTTAAGGCTGCAGAAAGCTTGGCAAAGTGGGAATGCAGTACCAATAGAATTGCAAGGGCTAGATGAACTTGTAGATAAGCTAAGTCGGAAGTATGAAGCGCTTTCGTGGGACCATTTGGTGCTGCTAGCAAATCAGGCTATTGAATCCTACGGATTGCCCAAATGGCTCAAGGATGCAGAACATTTTATGATTGATGAATACCAAGACTTTAATCCGGCAGAGCAACGTTTGATTGATTTGGTTACTGAACCTTCGGATTCTGTTGTCATCGTAGGGGATATGGACCAAAGTATTTATAGCGGTAGATCCGCTTCTCCGCAGGGACTACAAGAATTGCTAGAGCACAATCATGTATCTACGGTCAACTTCGTGTATTGCCGCAGATGTCCGATAAAAGTAATTGAAGCGGCAAACCGTATGCTGGAACTTATGGATCCTAACAATTTCCAAGATAGAGCCTTGCAGGCGTTTAAAGGAGAAGAGGGGTTGCTACATATAAGCCATGTTAGGAGTTGCAAAGCAGAACTAGATTTGATCGCGGCTGAGATCAAGGAACATCTATCTAATGGCACGACAGATATAGCTATCTTGATGCCGGGTAGAAAAGGTATGGACTATTACAGGGATAAGCTGAAAGAGCGGGGCATTAACTGTGTTATTCATAAGACTGGCAATGAGGAGCGGGAAATGTTGTCTGTATACCTGCGATTAGCTATTCTGAAGGAACAAGCTCTACTTGAACGAGTCTTGCTGAGTACGTTTCCAGCTCTCGAGAGGAGATTTCAAAGGGATGTGCTGCCTCGAATGATCATGCAGGATCTTTCGATTGTCGAAGCTCTGAGAGCTGCAGAGCTAGAAGTGGGGAGCGGGTGGCGTAATGATGTCCGTCAAGCTCTTCAGAAGTTCGAAGAAGAGCTGAAACTAATTAGGTCTCAAGATTCAAATAAATTATCGGTATTCCTAAAAGAAAAGGGATGGGAGGTTCCAGAAGACCAATTGAAGGAAATATTAGATGATGAGCATGATGCATGGACCGTTGCAGAGCGAGTTGATATGATAATTAAGCAGCTCGATCATAATAAGGATGAAGAAGAAACATCCGATGCTACTGTACAATTACTCACGATGCATAGTTCCAAAGGGCTTTCCAAAAGTGTGGTAATTATGCCAGCTCTTGAAGACAAGTGGATACCAGCTAGATCAGTTGGTGAGGCTCTGAAAGAAAAGCATCGATTATTTTATGTAGCGCTGACAAGATCGGAAGAATGTATGATTATTACTTATCCCAGGACTCGAGCGAGAGGTGATCCTTTAAACCATACCCCACAGGGGGCTAATGAAGGTCCATCACGATATTTGGAGACAATCGATAATATATAGAGGTGCTTTTAAATCTTAAGGAGGGTTATCGATGAAGGTTTTCATAGGATGGTCACATGAAGTCAGCCATAAGATGGCGTTGGCAATACACGAATGGTTTCCCAACGTAATTCAGTCTATTGAACCTTATGTATCATCTGAGGATATTTCTAAGGGCAGTCACTGGTTTTCGGATGTATGTGACAATTTAGATCAAGCTGATTTTGGAATCATATGTCTTACTCCTGATAATGTAAATGAGCCATGGATTCTATTTGAGGCAGGCGCGTTAGGTACGAAATTTGGGAGATCAAAGGTTTGCCCATTATTGTGGCGTATATCTGCTACCGACCTTAAAGGTCCATTGTCACATTTTCAATCATGTGCATTAAATGCAGATGATATGTTACGACTTGTCGGTGATATAAATAAGCAATTAAATTCGAGTATATCAGATGAAAGGCTCGTCAGTACATTCGAACTATGGTGGCCAAAATTAGAAGAGAAATTGTCTTCTATTCATGAAACAGCCCCGCTTGATTCTTCATCAGGGAAAAGTAGAGGTGACAGAGATCTATTAGAGGAAGTTCTCCAGCGAGTTCGTGCATTGAAGAATAGCATGGATAGAAGATTCAATGCCGCGAGTAACGTAAATGTTTATGAATGCCATCAAGATAATGCTAAGCCCCGTGAAGGTTCTGAAGGCATTGAACTTCTTCAGGGTCAGTTGGATAATTTTGAACGGAATTTTATTGGAAGAATTTTAAAAAGTAATAAATTCAACTTAGATTTAGCTGCCAGAACGTTAGGAATTCATAGGAAGACGCTAGAGTATAAGATGAAGAGACTGGATATAGACATGCCAAACTAGGAGAATCAAAAAAAGAAGGCACAAGACGGAGGTAAGCTCCCTTTTAGGTGTAGTCGGGGATAAGACTCCAAAAATAAGACTCACCCAGTAGCGATAATTTGCACTTCACGCGGCTAGTGCTAGAGATTAAAATATGTGACGACTTGATGAAACATATAATCTACACATGACAATGATTTCGGTAAACTGTGATGAATGAACTGTGGTTGACAGCAAAAAATATTATTTTTCAATGGGTGCTACCAATTGCTGGTTTTTTAGGTTTGATATATGGGTGGCGAAGCTACCGTATAGCTAAGCGGAGCCAAAAAAATAGGAAGTTGAAATTTGAATGTAATGAAAGAGCACTCGTTTTTTCAAGCAAACTTACTGAAAAGGATAGTGTTGATTTCAGACTCAACGGTGAAAGAGTTAGAAATTTATATTTTCTTGAATTCACTATTACAAATATCGGCAATGAGGTCCTGTATGCTAAAGATTTTAGGGAGCCATTCCAAATTGAATTCCCGGGTGAGATAAATATTTTCCCACTACGCATCGAACGCGATAAAAATGATATCAACATCACATACGACATTAAACCTGAAAGTACAAAGACGACGGTGACAATCAATACAGAACTCGTGGAGCCGAAGGACAAAATCATCTTTACACTACTATATGAGGCTACGAAGTACGCTGGTTATGTGCCTGTCGTGCGGATAATAGATGGCAATTTGGAGAATGTTAGATCCGATTGGGGACGTGAGGAGTCCTCTGAAGACATCGAGGCGAGAATACGAAAGAAATATGAACGTCGTTCTAAGCTAGGTGACTTGCCGGTGATGATAATGACAGGTCTTTTTTGTGCGCTCATTGCGCTGCCAGTTTACATAATATATCCAGATTTTTTTGCGGATGATTATGAATATAGCATCATTCGTAATATTATCATTGGTTGTGTTGCTCTGATTGTTCTAAGTGGCGTTATGAGGTATGCTTTGCGAAGTCACCAGAAATGGTTCAATGAATTTGTTAATGAGAAGGTTGATGAAGCAAAACGCAGAAAATTTCTATTGCCACATGAAGGAGATAGGTAAGAAGAGACACAAGACGGAGGTGAGATCCCCTGGGGCACGAACTGCGGGCTAGATTTCAGCTAATCTCGTGTGCCGTTTTCGTACCTCCACCTTGTGGGCTGCCAATTTTCCCCTTGAGCTCCCCCGCATCCTCAACTAGTAAGACACAATAAGACACAAGACGGAGGTGAGCTCCCATGGCGCACGAAATTCGGACTAGATTACAGCGGATTTGGTTTACGGATTATTGCTTCTGTTAGTTTTCGACGATGATGGTGCTGGTTTGGGCCGGATCGCTACTTTAATGCCGAGATTGGATCGTCAGCCGGCCATTAAAGCGCATTCACGATATAGCTGTGCGCCATTTTCTTAAAACTGAATTGTATGAGCTGGTTTAGTTTTCTTTATGGGACATTTTCACCAAAGCGTAGGGCATGACGCTCTTTCCAGTCGGCATACTGATCCTTGCGAATCTCTTTGATTTCCCGTGTCTTCCAATTGACCCAATTTGGGTTACCAATGAAGAAAAGACACAAGACGGAGGTAAGTTCCCCTAGCGCACGAGATTCGGACTAGATTTCATAGGATCTCGCTTACGGATTGTTACTTCTGTTAATTTTACGGCAATGATGGGTTTGGTTTGGGGCGGATTACTATTTTAATGCCAAGATTTGCTCATTATTCAGCCATTAAAGCGCATCCAAGGTATAGCTGTCCGCTGGTTTTCTAAAAACTGAATTGTATGAACTGATTTATTTTTTTCTTTAGGGGACATTCCCACCAAAGCGGAGGGCATGTCGCTCTTTCCAGTCGGCATACTGATCCTTGCGAATCTCTTTGAGCTCCCGAGTCTTCCAATTAACCCAATTTGGGTTACCAATGAAGCACGTGCTTGAATACGGTTTCTTTTCCTTCCAGTCGTTCTTAAGGATTTCTTGAATCATCGCGAGGTATGCTGCCTGTCGGCGTTGAGGCGTGGAGCTTAGTGTGAGATAAGATGGGGCTGGGGTGATGAGGGGGTCAGCTGTACCGTAGGCATAGTAGCCGAAAGATGAGTATTCGTTGTGTCGGGGATGCTTGACCTTGTAGGCCCGTTTGGGATTGAGGTCGATGTAGAGCATGACCTTGAGTAAATCACGATCTGTTTGAATACTCGGGGATTTAAATCGATCCATGACTACCTGGCCGCGTCTTTGGACTTGCTTGTTGTAGGCCTTGGCAAAGCATGCGTTTACGACACGGAAGAAATCAGAGAAGGTTTCTAACTCCTCCATACGTCCAGACAAATGGATATGATTATCCATGAGACAGTACGAGTAGATCTGCACTGAGTATCGGTCCTTATATTTTAGTAACAGCTGATAGTAGAGCTCCTTGGCCCAGCATTCTTTGAGGAGCCAGGACTTATTATGGCACTGCCACGTGACGTGGAAGGTGGATTCCTCTTCGAGGATGGCACGGCGGGGGAGTGAAGGCATTAGAACTGCATAGAGCAAGGACTGTGCCAAGATGGCATTCGATAAAAAATAGGTAGTTAGCGTTTATTGGGACCAGGGAAGGGTTTCAAGTTGAGACGCGCGAGTCTCGTTTTCGTACCTCCGTCTTGTGGCCATTGTGGCCATTTCTCCACCTTGCGGAACTGCCAATTTTCCCCTTGAGCTCCCCCGCATTCTCGACTAGCACTAAGTGACTATCAAAACCCCACCCTCACAACTAAGCACCCTCAACCACATCGCCCTCAAGGTCCGCGATCTTGCGGCCTGCACCGACTTCTATCACGGCATCCTTGGCCTGGAGCTCATCGAAAGGCAACAAAATGAGACCGGGGCCGAGCGAGCCGTTTGGTTTCGATTGGCGGACGGCATCCTCATGCTGGAAAGACAGGAGGAGGGGACTAAGGCTTCGATAGCGTCCGAAGCCGGCTGGCATTTGCTCGCGTTGACGATTCCGGAGACGTCACGTGACCAATGGAAAGACTACTTAAGCAGTCATGATATCTCGATCGCGCAGGAGAGCGCGTATTCGCTTTATTTTCGGGACCCCGAAGGCAATCGCGTGGCGTTGTCGCATTTTGCCTCAGCATGAAGAGATAAGCCGGAGGTGAACTCCTTTTTGGAGGCTAACTTGTGGCCCTCTCATTTCATTAAACGCTGATCCTTAAGTCGATAAAGCGTTCTCTTTTCTTTCTGTGGGCGGATGAACTCTTTTAGCTGCGCTGGAGACATATCGATTTTAGCCGGACATTGCCCAGGAAAATCACGGATAAAATTTCGCTCTGGAACGTTAACAACGTTAAGATGCGATCTATCGGAATCGGATGCCATAACCATGCGAGGCACCTCTACAGTACTGCTTGATGGTGAGGTTTCCGAATTGTCCGTTTCTGTAGTTAGTTCGATGCGGTTAAAGGGTATGATGAATTGGCCTTCTTCCGTGATAATGGGAGACGTACTGAAACAAGAATGGTAGTTTTCACATAGGCAATTAAAAATCTGTTCAGAGAATGTTGCGTGAAGTCTTTCAAGACACATATTAAAGTATGCGACACGGCTTTCAGTCGTGTTTAGGCGGGCGATTTCTCTGTGGCAGTCCAGCATTCTTTGATAGCCGTCGGCGCCAATGACGCACCTCTCTGCAGACGCCCCTTTTTCCATACATTGCTCACGGTCCTTTCGCATAGCTTCAATGATGCTGGGCATTTCCAGCGGGGTGAGCCTTTTCAGATCTGGGCCTTGCGTTGGCGGAGCGGCTTGGCTCAAGGGGATAAAGGTAAGGCTTAGTAGGGCGGCAATAAATAGGGTTAGGGTGGTTCGCATCGGGGACTCCTGTTTGAAAGTTTTTGTGCTTACGGCTTTATAAGGGATTAGGTTGTGCAAATATTGTACCAAGAGTCGTGTAGCTAAATAAAAATAAATTCAGTAATATCAATAGCTTATTGAGTAATTGATTAACATGGTTGTTATCATTCTGATAATATTATCATTATGAGAAATAACTATTAAGGCGCGAGCCGGCGGTGCAGTCCCCTGGGGGCGAACTGCCAGCGGAGCGACCGGGGGAAACAATGCGCGGCAATCTCAGCCCCAGGCTCAACCCGATACCTCAACTCATTCCTTTACGGCGGATACCTTGCTCCAGGGTATGATGCAGGTCGGTGGCGTGGATGTCGTTGGCGCCTTGGGTCCCGCTATGAGCTGAGCGTTGTGTCATGCGCGTTGGATCTGTCTTCGTCTTCTTGAAATTAACATCACTCTGCGATATCTTCTCCCGCTAACGTGAGGCGGTCCGCACGATGAGCGCCGCCATCTAAGTCATCAAATAACGAGGGAGAGTCTCATGGCAGAGCAAAAGAAAATATGTATCGTCATCACCTCAGGAATGACCGATGAACGTTCGTCAGTCGCGTGGAGCATGGCCAACGGCGCCATCACGGCGGGGCTGGACGTGTCGGTATTTCTGGCCAGCGCCGGCATTGATTGGGTGCGAAAAGGCGCCGCCGACAAAGTGTGTTTGAACCCGCTTGATCCTCCGATGAAAGAGATGATCGACAAGGTGGTGAACTCAGGCTGTCACATCGGGGTGTGTCCGCCCTGTACCGCGGTGAGAGGCTACGAACAAGCCGACCTGATCGATGGGATTGAAATCGTGGGGGCCTCGGCCATTTGGAACCGCGTCAAAGAGGGTGCGGTCATTTTAAGTTACTAAGGCAATTAAAAGGGCCGCTTAATCGCTAATACCGGATCAGCGAACAGCCACCGCTACTCGCTTCGTCGCCGGTCCCACCGTCACCCGTCGGCGTGCAGACGGAGGGCTCGCCGGTACAGTCAAAGTCCGCCTCCACTTGGCACGTGGCATCGCAGCCGTCACCCGCTGCGGTGTTGCCATCATCACAGACTTCCCCGGCGTTGGTGTTGATTGAGCCGTCGCCACAGGCCGTGACCTCGTCGGCACCCATGTCGGGGGCGGAGCCGAGCGTACGCGGGTCACCGTCAATATCTTCAGTCGGAAGTTCAGGTGCGGCCGGATCTCCCTGGTCGATGAGCGGCGAGGTACTCTGGAGGTGCAAGTCTCCCGCGCTGGCATCGACAAAAAGCGGGTCAACATCGAGATTATTCATTGAGCTGATGGTCGAGGTGCAGCTTCCACTGTTACAGTCTTCCGAGAGATCTGAATAATTATTATTATGTATCGTGACGGTATTACCGATATTATTCGCATCATCGTCGCTGTTGAAAATGTCAATGTCGCCACCGGAAGTTGTGGCCGTATTTCCCCAGGCGATATTATTATAAATGTCGATATGTTGACTGTCGGCAGTGCTGAACGCTCTTAATCCGCCACCGAGATTGGAACTATTGTCGTGAACCGTATTGTGCGTGAACACTGCCGTTCCACCGGTCCCGAATAACATACCGGCCAATCCGCCACTGCTATTGTCGGCCGAATTTCCAAAGGCGATATTATTGATTAGCGTCGCCGAGCCGGTATCGAAGGTGAGCATACCGGCCCCTCCGCCGTTATTGCCGGCATGGTTGCCATCAAAGATATTATTTTCAAGTGTTACCGAGCCGCTTGCGAAGCCAAGAAAAGCAGCTCCGCCACCGTTATTGTCGGCATCATTGCTCACGAAGTTATTGTGGCGGATAATTCCGGCGCCATCATTGGTCAGCACGCCGAGGCCCCCGCCGTTATTGGTGGCTTTGCCGCCGGTGAAGCTACAGTGTTCAACTGTGACTGGCGCCTGCGTGGTGCCGATCAGTAAATTGCCACCATTGTTGGCTCCGCTGCCATCAACAAAGGAAATATGACGCACGGTGGTACTAGCCGCAGAATCATCAGATAGGCCGGACGTTATAATGCTCAGTCCTCTCGCGAGCATTCCGCCGTCGATTATCGTCTGACCGACGCCGGCCCCTTCGATGGTCAAGGCAAAGTTTTCTTCCGACAAGGCGGTCGCATCAGCGAGATAGCTGAAAGTTGCACCCGACGCATCGTAAGTCCCCGCCGCGATATTGATCGTATCCGCCTCGTCATTATCTTGTGCTGCGGTGAGGGCGGATTGCAGATCGCAGTCGTTATCCGTGCAGTCATTATCCGAAGTTTCAGTGACCGTAAAAGTCGCTGCGTGGGACGGAATGGCTGCCCATGCCATGACGGCACAACCGAAAAAAAACGTTGCGATAAGTTTAAGCATGATAGGGCCCCTCCCCGGCGGTGAATTTATGTCGCGCTATTGTAGCAGAGGGCACAAAGGCAGAGCAACACCGATTCCTCCCCATTTTCTCCAGTCATAACATACCTTGACAGCTCAGCCCGTTTTCTTGGATAAGAACCCCCTATGACCGAAAAACGCGTCTATAATTTCTCTGCCGGGCCCGCGACGCTGCCGCTGCCCGTGCTCAAACAAGCCCAAGAGGAATTTCTTTCCTATCAGGGCAGTGGGATGTCGGTCATTGAGATGAGCCATCGTTCCAGTTGGATTAGTGAGGTCTTTGAGCGGGCGGAGCAGAACCTGAGAACTCTCCTCAAGGTTCCGGATGACTATGATGTCTTGTTTCTGCAGGGCGGGGCGCGCCTGCAGTTCGCGATGATCCCGATGAACTTCTTAAACGACGGGCAGTCCGCGGATTACATCCTGACCGGGTCGTGGGGGAAGTATGCGCTCAAAGAAGCCAAGGGGATCGGCAAGGTCCGTCTGGCGTGGAGTGGCGAAGAAGACAATTTTAATCGGGTGCCGGCCGATGACGAACTGGATCTCGATAAACAAGCGGCCTACGTGCATTACACCTCCAATGAAACGATTCAGGGCGTTGAATTCAGTACGGAACCTGCCTGTGCGGATGTGCCGTTGGTCTGTGACATGTCCTCCGATTTTATCTCGCGACCGATCGATGTAAGCAAATACTCCCTGATCTACTCCGGAGCGCAAAAGAATGCCGGTCCGGCCGGCGTGACGATGGTCATCTTGAGAAAAGAACTCAAGGATCGCATTAAGGACGGCCTGCCGCAGATGCTCGACTATCGCGTCCATGCGGAGAAAAAATCGCTCTACAACACGCCGCCGGTCTTTTCCGTCTACATCGTCAGCCTCGTGACGCAATGGCTCTTAGATGAATTTGGTGGCCTTGATAAGGTCCAGGAGTTCAATCGAAAGAAGGCGGATCTACTCTATAAGGTGATCGATGCGAGTGGCGGCTTTTATCGCGGGCACGCGGTCGAAGAAAGCCGTTCGCTGATGAACGTCGCCTGGCGTCTGCCGAGTGAAGAGTTGGAGCAACAATTCATCGCGGAAGCGAAGGCGGTCGACCTGCTCGAACTCAAGGGTCATCGGTCGGTCGGGGGCATTCGGGCCTCGATCTATAATGCGATGCCGCTGGAAGGGGTTCAGGCCCTGACGGCTTTCATGCAGGCGTTCCAGCAAAAGAACGGCTAGTCCTCATCTTGACATCCCCGAGAATACAGGCTTTATTGGCGTCCTTCTTATTATGAGCAAGGTACTGGTCAGCGACAAATTAGCCGAAGTCGGGCTCGAAATCCTCCAAAAAGCCGGTCTGGATGTGGATATGAAGCCGGGGTTGAGTGAAGACGAGCTGGTTGGAATCATTGCCGATTATGATGCCCTCATCATTAGGAGTGGTACGACCGTCACCGAAAAGATCATTGAGGCGGCCAAAAAACTCCGGGTCATCGGGCGTGCGGGCATAGGTGTGGATAACATCGACCTGCAGGCGGCCACCAAGCACGGCGTCATCGTCATGAACACCCCGACTGGCAACGCGGTCACGACGGCCGAGCATGCGATCGCGATGATGTTTGCGGTCTCGCGCCATATCCCGCAGGCCGTGGCCTCCTTAAAAGGGGGCTCTTGGGACAAAAAGAGCTTTACCGGCCACCAGCTCGGCGGGCAGACGCTGGGCATTATCGGCGTCGGGAACATCGGGAAGATCGTCGCCAGTCGCGCCGTCGGACTGAACATGTCGGTGATTGGTTTTGATCCCTTTCTCACCGAAGAGGCGGCGGAGCGGCTCGGGATCGAACCGGTTTCCTTGGAAGAGTTATTTAAGCGCAGCGATTACATCACGATACACACGCCCTTAAATGATAAGACCCGTGGCTTGATTAACAAGGCCAGTTTTCAGCAGATGAAAAAGGGTGTCACACTCGTTAACTGCGCGCGCGGGGGCATCGTGATTGAAGAAGATCTCCTCTGGGCCCTCAATGAAGGGATCGTGGCCGGTGCTGCGATCGATGTCTTTGAGCAGGAACCGCCCCAGGCCGATCATCCGTTGTTAAAGCTGCCGCAAGTGATTGCGACCCCCCATCTGGGGGCGGCGACGAGCGAGGCGCAGCTAAATGTCGCCGTCGAGGTGGCGGAGATCGTTGCGGATTATCTGGATACCGGGACGATTAAGAACGCGGTTAACGTGCCGAGTGTCAATGCCGAGACGCTGAAGGTGCTCGGCCCTTATCTGGCGCTGGCAGAAAAAATGGGGCGCTTTCAAGGGCAGTTGGCTGATTCTATTCCGACCGAAGTGCAGATTGAATATTACGGGGAGATTTCGGAGTATGATGTCAAGCCGATGACGACCGCCGTCCTCAAAGGCCTCCTCACCCCGATGTTGCAGGGAGCGAATGTCAACTTCGTTAATGCTCCGGTGATTGCCGAAGAACGCGGGATCAAGGTGGTGGAATCAAAGGTCAGTAGCCATGCCGATTTTACGAGTCTGTTAAAGGTGTCCGCGCGGCGTAAGGGTGAGGAGACGGCGGTGTCCGGTAGTATCTTTGGTCACTCCAATCCGCGTATCGTCAAACTCAACAAGTTTTTCTTAGAAGTCGTGCCGGACGGCATCTTGCTCTATATTCAGAATGAAGATAAGCCCGGGGTCATCGGAGCGATCGGGAGTTTTCTCGGTGAATTGGGAATCAATATTTCCCGAATGCAGTTGGGTCTTCAGCCGGACTCGTCGGAGGCCGTCGCGCTCTACAGTATTGATAAGAAGTTGGATGCGGAGCACCTTAAAAGCCTGACGAAGCTTCCTAACATTATTTCCGCCAAACAAATCGAGTTATAACGGTGTCTGGGATCGTCGTTGTTGGGACTCAATGGGGCGATGAAGGCAAGGGCAAGATCGTCGATCTCTTTACCGAGCACGTTGACGTCGTCGCCCGTTTTCAGGGCGGCAACAACGCGGGTCACACTCTTGTTGTCAATAATGAGCAGACCGTCCTGCATTTGATTCCATCCGGCGTACTCCACAAGCATGTCCGTTGTATCATCGGCAATGGTGTCGTCGTGGATCCCGAAGTCTTTGTCGAGGAAGTTGAAGCGTTGCGCAAACGCGGTTTCCTGAAAAGCAAGAGCCAGTTGCTCATTAGCGACCGGGCGCATGTCATCTTGCCTTATCATAAGAGCATCGATCTGCTGAGAGAAAAGAAGCGCGGTCGCAGTAAGATTGGGACGACGGGAAGAGGGATTGGGCCGGCCTACGAAGATAAGATGTCGCGGGTGGGCATACGCATGGGTGAGTTTATTGATGGGCGGCGCTTTCGCGAGCGCGTCGATGAAATTCTTCGGGATAAAAATGAATATATCCGCAAGGTGCTGAAAGGGTCGTCAGTCAAGAAGGACGCGCTGATGAATTTGCAGCGCCGCTGCGCCAAGAAACTAAGTCCTTATGTGACGGACACCTCCGTGAAGTTGTTTGATTGGATTGATGCGGGTAAGAGTGTGCTCTTTGAGGGGGCGCAAGGGACGAGTTTGGATGTGGATCACGGGACTTATCCTTACGTAACCTCT
Source organism: bacterium (assembly GCA_965216315.1). Taxonomy (GTDB): domain Bacteria; phylum UBA10199; class UBA10199; order 2-02-FULL-50-16; family JAJFLM01; genus CBDCFN01. The sequence continues at coordinate 1,221,237 of CBDCFN010000016.1, forward strand.
TCGAATACGGTGGCGTCCAACGCGGCGAGCGGAACCGGGGTCGGCCCCCAGGCCATTCAACAAGTGATCGGGATTTCCAAGGCCTATACGACCCGTGTCGGCAGCGGTCCGTTTCCCACCGAGCTCAATAATGGCACCGGACGTCGGCTGCAGGCGAACGGCGGTGAATTCGGAGCGACGACGGGACGGCCGCGGCGTTGCGGCTGGCTCGATCTCGTCGTCTTACGTCATGCGGTCCGGACCAATGGCCTGACCGGTATTGTCCTCACCAAACTCGATGTGTTGAGTGGCTTCAAGAAGCTCAAAGTCTGTACCGCCTATCGGTATAAAGGGAAGCTGCTCAAGGAATTGCCGGCCGACCTCAAGATCCTCTCGGCCTGTCGGCCGGTTTATAAGGAATATGCGGGCTGGGACGCGGACATTAACGAGGTGAGAAGTTTTAAAAAACTTCCCAAGCCGGCACAGACTTACATCCGCAAACTTGAAGAACAACTCAAGGTTCCCATCGTGCTGATCTCCGTCGGACCCGAGCGGGAATCCCATTTCTTTTTAAAGAATATCTTCAGCTAACAGACCCCCTCTCTTCCGCTATAACTTCCTTGAATGATTAGAGAAATTCCGGCATCATAGCTTTATGCCCAAGACGGATGTCGCCTCCTTTAAAGTCAAATATCTGCAGATCCTCGACGCGGAAGGCAAATTGCTGGATGCCGCGCCCCCGGAGCTTTCGCCGGACCGCATGAAAGAGCTGTTTCGGATGATGGTTCTGATCCGCGAGTTGGATCGCCTGGCCGTTAATTACCAGCGCCAGGGTCGCATGGGGACCTATGCGCCGGTCGAGGGTCAGGAGGCCTGCCAGGTCGGGAGCGTGGCGGCGATGACGGATGATGACTGGGTTTTCCCGGCCTTTCGTGAGCAGGGCATGTTTTTGATGCGTGGGTTACCGATGCGGGCGATGTTGCTCTATTTCATGGGATGTGAAGAAGGGAATCGCGTTCCGGAGGGCAATAACACCTTTCCCGTCTCCGTTCCCGTCGCGTCGCAGATTCCTATCGCTGTCGGTTGTGCGATGGCGCTGAAATTGAAGAAACGACCCGGCGCGGCAATCACCTATTTTGGTGACGGCGCGACCTCGGAGGGTGATTTTGCAGAGGCACTTAATTTTGCCGCTGTTTATAAGACTCCCAATCTCTTTATCTGCCAAAACAATCAATGGGCCATCTCGGTACCGCGTTCCCTGCAATCCGCCTCTCAAACCTTGGCGCAAAAGGGAATCGCCTGTGGAGTAGAATCACTTCAGGTCGACGGGAATGATTTGCTAGCCGTATATGCCGCATCAAAAGCCGCGTTAGAGCGAGCTCGCAAAGGAGAGGGCGCTACATTTTTAGAGTTGGTAACTTATCGCCGACGCATGCACACGACCGCCGACGATCCCAAAAAATATCAGGATGAGAAAGAGCATGAAGAGCGCTTGAAGAACGATCCGGTACAGCGCTTCGGAAACTTCTTAAAGGATCACGGCATCATTGATGATGATTTTCAGGAAAGTATTCGGGCGGAAGCGGAAAAGACGATGAAAACCGAGTATGCGGCGGCGGAGGAGATCGCGAAGGGGATGAGTGTTGAGGATATTTTTAAGTACACTTACGAGCAGATGCCGGAGCATTTGCGGAGACAACTGGAAGAGTTGAAGTCTTATGGCGATTGATTGGGACAAAGAACAAAAGAACATGGTTGAGGCGATCAACCAGGCGCAGTACGTCGCCCTCAAGGAGGACGCGGATGTCGTCGTCTTAGGAGAGGACGTCGGGGTCGATGGGGGGGTATTCCGGGCGACGGATGGTTTGATCGATGAGTTCGGCAAAGACCGCGTCATGGATACGCCGCTGGCGGAGGCGGCTATCGTCGCGACGTCGATCGGGATGGCCTTGGCGGGACTGAAACCTATTTGTGAAATTCAGTTTTCGGGTTTTATCTACCAGGCCTTTCATCAGATCGAGCAGCAAATGGCGCGGATTCGCCAGCGGACGCGCGGACGTTTCCATGTGCCGATGGTTTGTCGTGCGCCCTATGGCGGCGGGATACGGGCCCTCGAGCACCACTCCGAGAGTCGCGAGGCCTATTTTGCCCACACCCCGGGTTTGAAGGTCGTGATGCCCTCGACGCCTTACGATGCGAAGGGTTTGTTGTTGGCCGCGGTGAAGGATCCGGATCCGGTCATTTATTACGAACCGAAGCGACTGTATCGGGCCTTTCGTGAGCAGGTGCCGAGTGGTTGGTATGAGGTCCCGATTGGCAAGGCTAAGCTGTTGCGCGAAGGCAAGGATCTGAGCCTGATTACCTGGGGGGCCTGCGTCGGCAATTGTATGGAAGCCGCCGAAGAATTGGCTGGGGAGGGCGTTAAGGTGGAAGTGATCGATGTCCGGACGATATCCCCCTTGGATTCGGATATGTTAGTCGAGTCGTTGAAGAAAACGCAACGCGCGGTGATTGTGCACGAAGCCAACCGCAGCTTTGGGCCGGGAGCCGAGATTATTACACGTCTGCAGGAGGAGGCCTTTCTCTACTTGAAAGCGCCGCTCCGTCGGGTTACAGGCTATGACGTGCACGTCCCGTATTTTGTCTTAGAAGAGGCCTACCTTCCCAGTACGCCCAAGGTGTTACGGGCGGTGCGGGAAACTCTGGCATTTTAATACTGTTTGTCATTGCGAGGAGCACATGAGTCTAGAATTTAAATTCGCCGACTTAGGTGAAGGCATCACTGAAGGAGAACTGGTCAAGTGGCTGGTCAAGGTCGGTGATCAGGTCAAAGAACATGATCCCGTCGCCGAAGTGGAGACGGATAAGGCTATCGTCGAAATTCCATCTCCCTATAGTGGGGCCGTCGAAACCTTGAACTATGCGGAGGGCGACGTCGTCCATGTCGGTGATGTATTGATGACATTTACGGGAGCCGGTGAGGCGGCTGCCGCGCCCGCTGAGCAGGAGGCACTGCCTGAAGTAGCGGAAAAAGAAGCCGCGTCGCCAGCCGTACCGACCCCAACGCGTCCCTCCGGGATGCACTTACCCGCGTTAGCGAGTCCGCACACGCGGCGCTTAGCCCGCGAACTTGGGGTTGATATTGAACAGATCAAAGGAAGCGGTACGGGCGGCCGCGTCACCGACGAAGATGTCCGTCGCGGACAGGAGACGGAACGAAGCGAAAAGGCGGCCGTCAAACACATCATCAAGTCCTCCGCGGATGAGGCCTTGAGTGTGGAGATGTTTTCCAAGTGGGGTGAGATCGAGCGCAAGCCCTTGAATAGTACCCGCCGCCATATTGCTCAGCACATGGTCCAGGCCCAGTTATTGACGGCACCGGTCACGCATATCGATGAAGCGGATGTGGGCGATTTGGTCGATGTTCGCATGCAGATGAAAGAAAAGGCGGCAAAAAAGGGCGCCAAGCTCACCTATCTTCCCTTTATGATTCGTGCGGTTCAGACCGGTCTGCGAGATTTCCCTACCTTGAACGCGACGATCTTGGGCGACGAAATTATTTATAAGAAATATATCAATATTGGTTTTGCGGTCGAGACCGAAGAAGGCTTGTTGGTTCCGGTAATCAAGAATGTGGCGGACAAATCCTTGTTGGATCTTGCCGTTGAGTTGCAGGAATTGTCCGACCGGGCGCGAAGCCGCAAGATCGATTTAGCGGACCTGAAGGGGAACTCCTTTACGATCACTAACTTGGGAAGCATCGGGGGTCGTTATTTCACGCCGATCATCAATTACCCGGACAGTGCGATTCTAGGTTTTGGTCAAAGCTATGAAAAGCCGGTGGTGCGGGATGGTCAAGTCGTTGTCAGGCCGGTGATGAGTCTCAACCTGACCTTCGATCATCGTATCGCCGACGGCGCGACGGCCGCGCAATTTGTCAACCACGTCAAAGAACGGCTTGAAGATCCACAAGTGTTATTCATGGATATAGATTGACTATGACGGCTGTATGCAGCGCATACGGATTCCATAAGGAAGGGGTTACAGTTCGCGACAGCGGACGTCCTAGGGGAAACCTCGTTTCCCCTGGGAAATATGTGGAAGTTGCAGAAATGAATGAGATTTACGTGCATTGCGTAGCAATGCCCATGAGGTCAATGTAGCTGTGGTTATGGGCGATATCCAGGAAGGGGTCGATGTCGTCGTCATTGGGGCGGGACCCGGCGGCTATGTCGCGGCGATACGTGCGGCCCAGCTCGGACGTGAGGTCCATCTCGTCGACTCCCTCGATCGTTTAGGCGGTGTCTGTCTTAATTGGGGCTGTATTCCTTCAAAGGCCCTTATTCACGTGGCCAATTTTTTTAATGATTTAGGTGCTGCCGGTGATTTTGGCGTCAATATCGAGCAGAGTTCACTGGATTCTCAAAAGATGCAGGAGTGGAAAGAGGGGATTGTTGACCGTCTCTCCAAAGGTATCGGCCAGTTATGTAAGGATAACGGCGTAACGGTTCACAAGGGAACGGCGCATTTCACCAGTGACAAGTCACTCGCTATCGATTCCGGCGATCGACTGGCCTCTTATCATTTTAAAAACGCGATTATTGCGACGGGCTCGACTGAGATTGAGATCCCTGGCCTGGCCTTTGATGATAAGAAAGGAATCGTGTCCTCCCGCGGAGCCCTCAGTTGGACGGAAGTTCCACAACGCTTGGTCGTCGTCGGTGGAGGCTACATTGGTATCGAACTGGGTACGGTCTTCGCCAAGTTTGGCAGCCAGGTGACGATTGTCGAGGCCCTCGATCGTATCTTGACCGGCATGGATCCCGATATCGTTAAACCGGTGGAGCGTAAACTTAAAAAACTTGGCGTTGACGTGCGGCTTAATGCCAAGGCCGAGTCGTTTACGGATAAAAAGTTAATGCTCGAAGGTGGCGAGATGGTTGAAGCCGACAAAGTCTTGGTGGCTGTGGGTCGTAAACCGAATACGGCCTCACTTGAGCTCAACAGTGCCGGAGTGGAACTCGACGAGAAAGGCTTTATCAAGACCCAACCCAATGGACAGACCTCTTGTTCGCATATCTATGCGATCGGTGATGTGGCCGGCGGGATGCTGCTCGCACATAAAGCAAGTGCCGAAGGAAAAGTGGCGGCCGAAGCGATCTGTGGTCAGGCCGCGGCCTTGGATAGTCTGGTGCCGGCGGTTATCTTTTCGGACCCTGAGATTGCTAGCATTGGTTTGAATGAACACGAGGCACGTACACAAGGTTACCAGGTTGAAACCGGTCAGTTTCCTTTTGCAGCGCTAGGACGGGCGATGGCGGCCCATGCGACGGATGGTTTTGTTAAAGTCGTGTCCGATGCCCAAAGCCGGCGTCTGTTAGGTTTTCAAATCGTCGGGGGTCATGCCTCGGAATTAATTGCGACGGCGACGCATGCCCTCGAAATGGGGGCCTTATCCGATGACCTGGAACTCGTGATCAATACCCACCCGACCTTCGCCGAAGCGATTGGGGAGGCGGTGGAGTCGATTTACGGCAAGGCGATTCATCTTTCGCCGCGCAAACAGAAGCGTACCTAATCTTGTTTGGATAATTTTTCCGTAACTTGAAGCGCATTCCGACACAATCCCCGAATGATCCGCACTTCTTGTGAGGTGGGGCGTGCCCGATTAAAGAGGCGCCGCAGGATACGCGGGATGCGGTCGCGGTTTTGGGCGTCGAAATACTTCACGGCTTCATACAGTTCATCGAGGTGGTTGTACATTCCTTCGAGTTCATCGATGGAGGCCTCATCGGCCGGAAAGGAGGTCTCGATTTCAATCTGGCCCCGGCTGATTTCATAGAGAGCGACGAGGACGGCAGCGGAAAGGTTAAGCGAGGGCACTTGTTCAGAAGTAGGGATTTGGACGAGCTGTTGGCAGGCATCGGCCTCGCGCGTCGTGAACCCGCGTTTTTCGGGGCCAAAGACGAAGGCGACGCCGTGATCGCTCTTGAAATGTTTGTGGGTCGTGGTCGCGAGATCTTCCATCGAGAGGAGCTGGCAGCGGTGCCGGCCGAGACGGCGCGTGAAACCGACGGACCAGTGGCAACCACTGAGCGCGGCTTCGAGGCTAGAAACGGTTTGAGATTTTTCCAGAATGGGATAGGCGGCCATCGCCATGGCCTTGGCGTCGCTGGCAGTCGTGTCCGCTTTCGGGCTGACGAGGATCAGCTCCTCATAGCCCATATTGCCCATGGCGCGGGCAACGGAACCGAGATTGCCGGAAAACTCCGGTTCGATCAGCACTATCCGTAGCGGTTGGCCCATGGGGCCTTCTAGCCTAGATAGTTTTTAAAGGAAAGTTCCAAGGTCGGAGGGATTGAAATCAGTCTCGATTTCCTGATTCAGGCGCTCAAATGAGCTTTCCCTCTCCTCAGATGCGCCTTGGTTAGGCTGCATTAAGCAATTCATCGTCATATCCTTCCTAGCACCCAGTTCCAGTTGATCTTTTGCTTAATGGATATTATCGGTAGCGCTTACTTTCGAGTTTCCTGAGAGGAGAGAGGATTATGGAATTACAGCAAATGAAACGGCTCAACGGGACCGACTTCATGGGGGCGGATGAGGATTTTTTGCCGCTGCTTCAACAACTTGGTGCGGACTCCGCACTCGTAGCGAAGCTGCAAAATTTTTCCGCTCGCGTCTCGACGGATTGGGATGCTTGGGCCGAAGAGGCGGCCTTGCAATATGAAGGGCCGTGGCTGGAGAGCTATGATGCACAGGGCCATGCCATCGAAAAAGTCTGTCTTCCCCCTCCGACGCGTAAAATCCGCGAAGAGGTCGTTGAGGCGGGGATCTTTAACAATAATTCCTATGTCGAACAGTATGCCAAGGTCTATTTGCTGGCCCACATCGGTGAGGCCGGCGTCGTCTGTCCCTTGGCCTGTACGGAGGGCCTGATCCGCGCGGTTCGCGAAGTCGGTTCGGATTTTCTGAAGGAGCGCTATCTTCCGCAAATTCTCTCATCCAAAACACCGTTGGCCGGTGCGCAGTTTGTTACCGAACAGGATATGGGTTCGGATGTGGGGGCGTTAACGTGCCAAGCCACGCCCGATGGCGAGGGGCAGTGGCGTCTGACCGGTGAAAAGTGGTTTTGCTCGGCGATTGACGAATTTTTTCTGATCGCGGCGCGGCCTCAAGGCGGTGCGGAGGGAACCCGCGGCGTGGGTATTTTTCTGATGCCGCGCGTTGTAGATGGAAAGCCGAATGGACTCCGCATTAAGCGACTCAAGGACAAGATCGGGACACGTAACCTGCCCACGGCCGAGATCGAACTCGAAGCGGCGATGGCGTACAACATTGGTCCGGTTGAACAGGGTTTTGCGAGCCTGATGAACTACGTCATCAATACCTCTCGCGTCATGAATGCGGCCAGCGCTCTCGGGATGATGGCGCGGGCCTGCTTAGAGGCCGAAAACTACGCGCGGCAACGTAGTGCCTTTGGGACTAAAATCGGAAATTATCCGATGGTCAAAGAAAGTCTGAGTAAGATGCGCGCGATCCTGGCCGCGAAACGCGCGCTTTATTTTCAGCTCTTGGCCCGCATGGATGCCAACCCGATTCAGGATTTGCGGAGCGAGGAAGCTTATTGGCAACGCTTTTTGATCAACCTTTGTAAATATAGAACGTCGATCGGCGCGACGGAGTGTGCCCATGAAGCCATTTTGCAATTCGGTGGTAATGGGACGATCGAAACCTTTTCGATTTTGCCACGGCTCTATCGTGACAGTCTGGTGATCGAGACCTGGGAGGGGACGCATAATACCTTGAGTCTGCAGATCTGCCGGGACTCGGAGCGCTTTTCATTTAAGTCCCATCTCGAGGAAACTTTTAAGGATGCTGAAAACTCAGTCCAAGCAGCGTGGCAAGAGACCGCACCGCTGGTCGACTCAATGAAAGATCCCACGTGGGCCAGTCACCATGCGCGTCACATGCTCGATCGTTTGGGGTCATTGTTGGAACTTAATGCCTTGAGCCAGAGTCCTTCGAAAGAATTATTCGCGCGATATAAACAGCAAATTGAGCCTTTCCTCCGTCCTTTTGACTCGTTATAGTGCTGTCGTGGAAATAAAACAGCTTTCGGATCCCGACTTTGAAGAAATCTGGCAGATAGAAGATGCGAGTTGTTCGCTGACGGCCTTTGTGGCGATTCATAGTACCAAACTAGGTCCGGCCATTGGTGGCGTGCGGCTGCGCGCCTATGCGGATCAGGCCGATGCGGTGACGGAAGTTAAACGTCTCGCCGAGGGGATGACTTATAAAGCGGCCATTGCAGGACTAAAGTATGGCGGCGGCAAAGGCGTGATCATGTTACCGGCAGGTGAGTTCGATCGCAGGGCACTCTATCAGGGCTTCGCTGAGCTCATCAACCATCTCCAAGGTCGTTATATTTCCGCGATCGATGCGGGGACTCAACTGGAAGATGTTGCAGAGATGAAGCGGCATTCTCAATGGGTCGGGGGCGCACCTGAATCGGCCGGAGGATCCGGCGATCCGTCGCCGATTACGGCGCGCGGCGTGCTCGCCGGTATCAAGGCGGCGGTCGAGGAGGCGTTGGGGAGCGACTCGCTCTCGGGGGTGAGGGTTGGGGTGCAAGGGCTGGGTTCCGTCGGGTCACGGCTCGTTGAGCTCCTGAATCAAGCAGGGTGTACCGTCTGGGGAACGGATATCGATCCGCGTCGTATCTTAACGCTCTCGGCGCAGACGTCGTTGCATTCGGTTATCCCGGAACAGCTCTTGGCACAGGATCTCGATGTCTTATCTCCATGCGCCTTGGGAAGTGTGTTAAACGAACAAAGCATTCCGGAACTTCAGTGCCGCATTGTGGCCGGTGCCGCCAATGACCAGCTTTCGCACCGAGAAGATGCCCAGCGTCTCCATGAGCGGCATATCCTTTATGCTCCGGATTTTGTCATCAATTCGGGCGGGCTTATTCATATTGCGGTGGAATTAGCCGGCGCTGCAGAGGCTAAGGCCCTCGAACAAGCGGATGCGATTGGTGAGACTTTACGAGAGATCTTTCAACGGTCCAAATCCGAGCATATTAATACGCATGAAGCGGCACTAGCGGAGGCCAAAAGACGGATTAGCTCAGTATAGCCATTTCTCGATTCCATCTTTTTATCAGACGCATGACGGCTCCGTAGGAAACACCGGGGCGTTTAACAATGGCAATTCCGTTGTTTCGCCACCGATATTCCATGAATCTGTTTTTATATCGAGGCCAGATCTCCTTTAAGACCTTCTTTTGTTCGCGCGTGGGCCGTTTTCTGAAGTAAAGGCGAATTGTTTTCCGGCGGACGTAATCGAGGCGATAGAAATGCGTATAGAAATTAGAAATAATTTTAACCGCATTAGCAGGCTGGCGGACGATGCTAATTAAATGGAGGTCTTCACGATCGATATAGCCCGCTTTGACCGCATGATGCATGTCTTGCTTCAGATGGGTGGGATCACGTGATAAATAGATGATCGGCATTAACGGGGCCTTACCTGTCTGGATCAGTGTCAGCATTTCAAAGAGTTCATCACGCGTTCCCCAGCCGCCCTCGCAGGCAATAAAGGCTCGAGATAGTGAGGCGAAGAAAAATTTTCGTACCATAAAATAGTGGAACGTAGCGCCGGTTCCGACCCATGGATTTTCGCCCTCTTCGAAGGGGAGGGTAATGCGGAGGCCTAACGAATATTTTTTTAATAGCTGCTGATAGAGGTCTGAGTTTCTGATGTCATGTTCTTTGACCGCCTTCTTGCTACGAATAACATGATCGGCAATCGCATCGGCGACCCCCTGATTGGCGGCTTGCATCACTCCTTGGCTGGCGCCCGTGATCACGGAGAAGCCGGCACGAAATAATCTTTGTCCCAATTCATAGGCGCGTTGATAAGGCGGGCTGTCCGGTTGGGCGCGGGCAGAACCAAAAACCGATACGACCGGGATATCAGACTTGCGCAGGTGACGGAATTGATCAGCAGCATAGAAGTACTCTAGGAGAACTCTCAAGCCACGCAAATGGGGTGCTTTGCCTTCTTCGATGTAGCGAGTCAGATGCTCTTTCATTCGATGTCTATTGTACGACAAGACTTGATTCGGGGCAATTGTTCAAGGTGACAGCGTAGTGACTCATTAGGGATTGTATGTTGGGATTTCATAGGATATAACCGTAGCGGTGAAACGAACGATTATCAGCGTCGCTTTGTTGATTTGGCCAGCACTCCTGCACGCCGGAACGGTGATGGAGCTTGAACTGGTCCGGCCGGGGCACATGAGTGAATTTCATAAGAGCTATTTTGATAAGGATCGCTTGCGCGTTGATATCAACCCTCAGCATGCGGTTATCTTTCGGCAGGATAAAAGCGCACTCTGGATCCTGGATAGAGAGAAAAAGTCATATATGGAGATTACGGAGGCCTTTCTCAATACTGTTTCCCAAAAGATGGCTCAGGCGCAGGGAATTATGATGAAGCGCATGGAAAATATGCCACCGGAACAACGTAAGGCGATGCAGAAGATCATGGGCAATAAATTGCCTTTTTTCCCGCAGCAGAAAACCGTGAAACCGACCTTTAACAAGGTGGCGACGGCTGTGGCCTGTTCGCAATGGACTTGTGATCAGTATGAAGAAAAGCGTGGCAATGAGAAAAAACGTGATGTGTGGGTTGCAACCTCCAGTGCACTCGGCATCGATGATACGGTGTATCAGTCCATGCGCGCGTTCGCCGGGTTTACGGCGAAATTAACGGACAAGGCGCTGACCGCTATGGGAGAAACGCCTGTTACGATGATAATGGATCTGGGGGGATTTCCGGTCAAGCAGACCTCTTATCAGGGCGATGGTCAGGTGAAGATGGAGAGTCAGCTGAAATCCATTAAGACAGTTTCTTTGACTGCCGATACCTTCGAGCTCCCTGCGGGTTATGCGAAAAGGTCAATGCCTCAATTAAAGTAAGCCCGTTCGATTCTTGAAAAAATAGGATAAATCTGGTTATTAGGCTCCGTGGCGAGTGAAGTTTATCGAACAAATCGCGCCAGTGGCTCGTATGATGTCATTGTTATCGGTTCCGGTATTGGCGGCCTGGGCGCGGCCGCGCTTTTGGCTCGGGCGGGGAAGAAAGTCCTGGTGTTGGAAAAACACTATGTGGCTGGAGGCTTTACGCATACCTTCAAGCGACCCGGATATGAGTGGGACGTTGGCGTGCATTACATCGGGGAGGTCCATCGGCCTCGATCTATCCTGCGGCGCATTTTCGATGATATTTCAGATAAAAACCTTAAATGGGCACCCATGGCGCCCGTCTATGATCGCGTGATTATTGATGGAGATGAGTATTTATTTGAACAGGGAGTCACTAATTTCAGGAAGCGAATGGTCGCGGCCTTTCCGGCGGAAGAGCAAGCCATTGATCAGTATATCCGCCTTGTTCACGAATCCGCGGGGTCTGCCCAGGGCTTTTTTGGTGAAAAGGCGATGCCTCCCTGGCTGGCGCGCATGTTACGACCCCTGAAGACGCGCAAGTTTCAGCGCTTATCGGACCGCACCACATGGGATGTCATTTCTTCCCTTACAAAAAATCCAAAATTGATCGGTGTACTGACGGCTCAGTGGGGTGACTATGGTTTGCCGCCTAAAGAAAGTAGTTTTGCAATCCATGCAATGGTTGTGAAGCATTACTTTGACGGCGGCAACTATCCTGTCGGTGGCTCGGCAAGCATGGTGGAGACAATTGAGCCGGTTATTGAAGGCTGCGGTGGTAAAATATTGGTAAAGGCCGGGGTGGAGAAGGTTCTCGTCAAGCAAGGCAAGGCTATCGGCGTTCGCCTTGAGAATGGCGATGAAATTTTAGCGCCGTTGATTGTCAGTGATGCAGGCGTGCCGAATACCATTGGGAAATTGCTTGATCGAGATGTTGCTGAGACGACCGGGTTATTAAAAAAACTGACGCGGGTAAAACCTTCACTGGGGCATATTTGCCTGTATCTGGGTTTTAAGGAAAGCGATGAAGCCTTAGGCCTGCAGAAAACCAACTACTGGATTTATCCAGATTATGACCATGATGCCAATGTAGCGCGCTATAAAAACGATCCCGAGGCTCCCTTGCCGATTGTTTATATCTCTTTTCCCTCGGCCAAAGACCCGGCTTGGAACGACAGGTATCCCGGGCACGCGACGGTTGAGGTGCTGGGTTTTACCCCCTATGAGTGGTTTCATCAGTGGGAAGAGACGCAGTGGAAAAAACGAGGAGATGATTATGAGGGGTTTAAGCAGAAATTATCAGATCGCCTCTTAGAGAAACTCTATCAGTATGAACCTCAGTTGAAGGGAAAAGTCGATCATGCCGAATTATCGACACCGCTTTCAACGCGCCACTTTTGCAACTACGATCGTGGTGAAATTTATGGGATAGATCATACGCCGGCCCGTTTCCGGCAGAACTGGTTGCGTCCGCACACGCCGATAAAAAATCTCTTCTTAACGGGGCAGGATATCGCGACTGATGGCATAGGTGGGGCCCTGTTCGGGGGGGTGCTCGCAGCGAGCGCCATCCTGCGCCGCAATGTCATTAAAGACATTCTCCAGCGCACCGCCTAATCGCCGTTAATATCTTCCTGTATATCTGTTACTATACTCACATTAACTATGTTCTTGATGAGAAACGCCAGGCGCAGCGATCTGGGAGATCTGCACAAACTCAGTTATGAACTCAAATCGATGAATCTGCCGAGTCAGAAGGCCGATTTGAGCCGAATGATTACGCGTTCGGAGCAGAGTTTTAAGCGTTTCTGGGGCCGTAACAAGGAACATGCGCAGTATGTCTTCGTGATGGAAGATACGGATACCGGCAAGGTCATTGGTTCGAGTAAAATATTTGCCCGGCATGGAACCGAGAAAAAGCCCCATTTATACTTTCAGGTAATAGAAGAGAAAGTCAGGTCGAAGACGCTCAATCTGGAGTTTGATCGGAAGTCGTATCGCTTTAAGTCGGATACGCGGGGGTGTACGGAGGTCGGCGGACTTATTTTGTCGCCGCGTTATCGTGGGCATCCGGATCAACTTGGCAAGCAACTCTCATATATAAGATTTTTATTTATGAAGGTGCGTCCGGGAAGCTTCATGAAAAAAGTTATCGCGGAGCTATTGCCACCGCTGCGTGATGGCCGGTCAAGTCTTTGGGAGTTTTACGGGAAAAAGTTGACGAGACTGGCTTATCACAAGGCGGATCTACTCAGTTATAAGAATAAAGAATTTGTCATGCGGCTTTTTCCACGCGCGGATCTCATTCATGATGTGCTGCCCGCAGAGGTGCAGGCAGATATGGGGCAAACCGGAGCCGAGTCAACCGCAGCTCGCGCTCTCTTGTCGAAAATTGGCTTTCGCTATGCCCATCAGGTGGATCCCTTTGATGGGGGACCTCATTATACGGCGGTGCGTGACCAGATTCAGATTTATCGTCAGGCGAAGCAGCTAAGGTTTGGTGGGATACTCAAATATCCAACAAAGCAGCGTCGAATGATCTTGGTAGAGCGCGGTGCTGAAATCAGATGCTTGACAGCCGTCAGTCAGATTCGACATGGTTATATATATATCCAACCGGAGGCAGCCGAGTTGTTGAAATTGCGTCGTGAACAGGTAGTTTTTGCCTATTTAATGAGGACTTAGATGTTGAACTTCAAGGGAGCTTACGTCAACGGGCGTTTCGCCAAGGCGAAGGAGAAAGGTCTCCAAGAGAAGCGGGATCCCGGTAATTTGGATCAGGTTATTGGCGAGTGGACGGCGACGCCTGAGCAGGTGGATCCGGCGGTTGAGGCCGCGGGCAAGGCTAAGAAACAATGGTTTCGCTTGCCGGCGAAAGAACGCTATCAGCACTTGATTGGGCTGCAGAGCGTTTTCAAGGAACGGGCCGGTGAGTTGGCGCAGATAATCTCGGCCGAGATGGGGAAGATATTACCGGAATCCGAAGCGGAGGTTGCGGCTTCGATCAGAAAAATTGATGTGACCCTGTCGGAAGGCATGAAGCTGGTTGAGGAGACGCGGCAGGGTTCGAATGGATACTCTACGCGCTATCATCCGCGCGGCGTGCTGGCCATACTAGGCCCTTTCAACTTCCCCTTGCATTTACCCAACGGACAATGGGTGGCGGCCTTGGCGACCGGTAATACGGTTATATTTAAGCCATCGGAGTTAACACCTTTTACGGGTCAGTTGATCGCCGAATGTTTTCACCAGGCGGGTTTTCCTCCGGGAGTTTTTAATTTGGTTCAAGGTGCCGGCGATGTGGGGGCCCAGCTAGCGAAGCACGCTGATATCCAAGGAGTGATTTTTGTCGGTTCTGATGCAACGGGACATAAGATTGAGCATGCCATCAGTGCTGATTTGAATAAGATTTGTGTGCTGGAGATGGGAGGCAAAAATGCCGCGATTATTTTTGAAGATGCTCCCATTGACAAGGCGTTGACGACGTGTACGGCTAGTGCGCTCAGCACGACGGGACAGCGCTGTAATGCCTTGAGTCGCATTATTATCCACGAAGATCTGGTGACGGACTTTACAGTGGAGCTTTCCAGTCGCGTTCTTGAATGGATATCAGGACATTACACGGATAAAGCGGCGATGATGGGGCCTTTGGTATCAGAGGCCGCGTTAAAGAAATTTCTTAAATATCAAGAGAAGGCCAGCAAAGAAGGTGCGCGGAGTGTGCTCAAAGGGCGCGCGATCAGCAAACATCCTCCCGGTTATTATGTCTTGCCGTCGATACATCGTATCGATTGGCAGGGACCTGGTAAGGATAGAAAAGGCTATCGCTATGACGAAATATTCGGTCCCGATATCGCCATTTATACCTTTAAGAAAACCGCGGAGGCCATCGCGATGCATAACGATACCCGTTATGGTCTGGTGGCCTCTGTATTTACTAAGAAGAAAAACGTTTTTGAGAGGATGTACCGTGAGTTAGAAGTGGGAGATTTGCGCTGGAATAAACCGACGATTACGGCCTCGGGCATGCTGCCTTTTGGGGGCGTCAAGGCGAGTGGCAACAATCATCCCGCCGGTCTCTTCAGTCCGCTTTATTGCACCTACCCGGTCGCCATACAAATGTAGTATATTTAATCACTAGGCGGGTCCTGCCGCATACGCAATCCTTTTGCTGCGTCTAAAAACGACGTTCAAAAGGATCGCTCGCGTCACCCGCCGCAAGTGAGAAATATATGAAAATCTCTCGACACGTATTAATGGGGGATCCCGCCTGTTTTCAGATCAAGCACGGTGTCAACCCGCACACGCGCAATCGCTGGGGAATGCGAAAAAAGGTCGATCGCGTCAAGGCACGCGAGCAATGGCAGGGAATGAAAGAGACTCTGGAGTCTTACGGGATCAAGGTCCATGTGATTCCGCCGCATGAAGAGCTGCCGGGCTTGGTATTCCCGGCGAACGCCGGCTTTGTCCCTCAGCTGGATGAAGCGCTTGCTTTAAGTGATCGCGATTTCGTATTGGCGCGCTTGAATCAGGCGCGTCGCCAGGAAGCTATCGTCAATGAAGTGGTGGCGCGGGAACTTGGAATGAACTTACATCATGTGTTGGGTCAGTTTGAGGGGCAGGCCGATCTCATTCAGTGGGGCGATCGCTATCTTTTTACCCACGGCCGCCTCATAACGCCTCATTTTACGCTTCGTCTCGGGTTTCCACCGTGGCGTCGGGTCTACGGCTTCCGGTCGGACGTGAAGGCGTTGGGAGAAATCGAGCGCTGGATTCCTATAAAGCGGACGCTTAGCTTAGAACTCTGCGATGAACGTTTTTATCACGGCGATACCATACTTTATTCGATTGGCCCCTCGAGAGAGTATTTGCTGCTTTATCGGAAGGGACTCATGCAGGCGTCGCTGCGAAAGTTAGGCGATGATCAGCATATTATCCCTTTAAGTGATGCCGATGCGCTGGCCTATGCGGCGAATTCATTTCAGGTGATGGTGCAAGGGCAATGTACTCTCTTTATGCCGCTGGGCATCTCGGCCGCCTTACGCCGGGAGATAGAAGCTCGGGAGGTTCAGGTCGTGACGCTTGATGTCTCCGAGTTTCTCGAGAAGGGGGGTGGATCGGTTAAGTGTATGGTCGGCGATCTCGGTCAGGCCCCTCCTTAGATGTATCGAAAGTATACATCCTATCTTCAGGGTGATATGCTAACCCTGTGAAAAAGAAGCTGATCTCGGATCGATATGAAATTATTAAAGAACTCGGACGAGGTGCCGGTGGAGTCACCTATCTGGTTCAGGATCGAAATGATCCCGATTTACCCAAAGCGCTTAAAATCATTAACGCTGAGTCCCAGGACGAAGCGCTCCGCCTTGCCTTCCGTCAAGAATGTCAACTGCTCAAAAAACTTTCTCACCCGAATATTGCCTGCGTTCTTGAGAGTGGAGCCGACGAAGACAGTCTTTATTACACGACAGAATATGTGGAGGGCGAGGATTTTGTGAGCGCCTGCCGGGAGCGCGACTGGAATGCGGTCTTCTCCCTGATCGTACAGGCCTGTTGGGGGCTGGACTATCTCCATAAACAAAAAGTCATCCACCGTGATCTGAAACCGGCTAACATACTCGTCGGAAAAATTCACGAATCCGACAAGACGCTGGAGATGGAAAGCGTCCGGCTTAAGATAATTGATTTTGGATTGGCACTGAGTGCGGCGCAGCAGAGTCATGCGATGGAGACGGCGGGGACGCTCGGTTATATGGCACCCGAAGTCCTTGCGGGCGATGCCTATGACGGTCGAGCGGATCTCTACTCCTTAGGGGTTGTTCTCTACGAAATGGCTTTAGGCCGTTTACCGACGACAAAAACAACTAACTTTTCCGAATATCTGCAGGCTTTGCATCAACATCGAGTCGATATGGCGCCGCTACACGATAGTGATGAAATTCCCGGGGGGATTGTCAGTATTATCGAAAATTTAGTGATTGCTGACCCCGAAAAACGTCTTAAATCGGCACGCGAGGTCATCAAGTTACTCAATAAACGTGAGGATGAGTCATTTACCCTGACAGTTCCATCAAGCGAGACGAAGGGAAGAAGTCAGGCAAAGCGTAAGAAGGCTCCGATAAAACGTGCCACATCAAGTCAAACCGCATCAGCCCAAGAGAAAGTTGATAGTTTGCTGTCAATGATAAGGAGTGGGCGGCAACAAGAGGCTCGGGATTACATAGAAAACGAATTAGGATCGTTTGATGCGGAAAAAGATGCCGGTTTGGTCGAAGAATTCTATGGGGCTGCGGGCCACGTTCTGACGGAGCAGGGTCAGTTTGATCAAGTGCATGATCTTATCAATAAAATGGAGAAACATCCGGCGCTTCGCGGTAAGGTTTCTATCGAGCAATTGATACTAGCCGTCCAATTGGCTTACCGGGAAGGGAAATTGGATGAGGCGAAGAAAAAACTGGGCGCAGTGACAGCCAAACAGCTCAAAAAAGCTTCGTTGCAACAACAGACGCGCGTCGAGACGTATCGAGGTCTCGTATTGCAGGGCTTAAAGGAATTTGATGAGGCCGTGAAGGCTTTTGAGCGTGGGGCGGCGATGGCGGCTGAAAGTGGGCGCAAAGATCATCAGGTCGGCTTGCTCGCGAATGCCGCAACGCTTTATTACGATCAGGGTCAGTGGGGTCAAGCTTATGAGATGTATTGCCGGGCCGAAAAACTCGCCCGTGCCGGCACGAATACGCCTCTGCTCGGGACGATCCTCAATAACTTAGGCAATCTTTACTTGTATTTCGGGCGTCAAAAGCAGGCCGAGCAGGCCCTGGAAGAATCTTTGCATATTGCGGAGGAACAGGGCCTTTCCGAATTGATCGCTTATAATCGATACCTGCTCTCAACCGGAGAAATCGGGAAGGGCAATAGAGAAAAGGTTGCCGATTACTTAAGGCAGGCCTTGGAGTATGCCCGTGGTCTCGGGGGGTCTCAGGCGCTTTTTCAGGCGCGTCTTGCCGAGGCGTATTTTCATTTGTCGCAAGATGATTTCGAGGCCTGCAACGAGGACCTCCGTCTCTTGAGGGAGTGTGCCGGTGAAACGGGGCAGGCGGCATATGACTTGCAAGTAGACTGGTTTGAGGCGCGGTTTCGCATTCAGGAAAATAGTTTTGCTGATTATCCTGTGGCGGATTGGTTGCAAGCCGTTCACGATGATGTGGTGAAACGACAGCTCCCTAACAGTCTGTGGCAGGTACTCAAGGATAAAGGCGATTTAGCGAAGGCGTTGGGGAATGAAGCTGAGGCTCAACAGGATTACCAGCGGGCCTTGGAAGTCATCGAAGAGCTAAAAGCGCGCGTGCCGAAAAAGTATCAGGAGAGCTTTATGCGAGATCGCAAAAAAGAAAAAATACGTCGCTCACTTGAATTATTAAAGCCGTCAGAAACGGCAGAACCTGCCGAACCTGCGGATAAGAGTGATGTGACTTTTTCCTTTAAACGTTGGGCCGAGATTAATCGACGTCTCCTTATGCAATACGATATCGACCAACTGCTGGAGGAAATACTTGATACGGCATTGCGCATTACCGATGCTGAACGTGGTTTTGTTATCCTTTCGGACGAACAGAACCTTGATATTAGAGCGGCACGCAATTTTGATAAACAAACGTTGAATCCGGATGCGGAGGAATTCTCCTTTACGATCGCGCGCGATGTTATGCGTAAGGGTGAGAGCACAGTCAGCTTAGACGCGGCAGCCGATGAACGCTTTGCTGAGGCGCGCTCGGTGCATTCACTGAAAATTCGTTCCGTGCTGTGCGTCCCGCTTCATTTAGGTCAGCGGACGGTGGGGCTCATTTATCTCGATAACCGTTATCGCCCGGGTGTTTTGATCAATGAACATATCGAATTGATCGAAGCCTTGGCGGACCAAGCCTCCTTGACGCTGGAGCATGCGCGTCTGCATCGGGAGAATAAGGAGAAGATCGAGGAGCTGCAGTTAAACAAGCAACTCATCGAAAAGCTCAATGAACGCCTTGAAAAAGATCTGAGTGATACATCAGCCCATTTGGATGCCATGCGCGAAAGTATGAAACGCGAACACGAAGAGATTAGCCTGCGCTATAGCTATGACAATATTATTGGAAAGAGCCCGGGGATTAAGAAAGTTCTTTCCGTGATCGACCGTGTCGTTGAAACGCACAGTCCGGTATTCATTTGCGGAGAATCAGGGACTGGTAAGGAGCTGATAGCGCGCGCATTTCATTTCAATGGCCCTAGAAAAGGCGGACCCTTTATCGCGGAGAACTGCGCGGCCCTGGCGGATAATTTATTGGAGAGTGAGCTGTTTGGGCATGTGCGCGGGGCCTTTACAGGTGCGGAAAAAGATCGGGCGGGCCTGTTTCAAATGGCGCATCGAGGCACTTTGTTTCTGGATGAAGTCGGGGACATGTCCTTGGCGATGCAGGCCAAGTTGCTACGTGTCTTGCAAGAGGGTGAAGTGAGAAAGGTGGGCGGCCGGGATTATCAGAAGGTCGATGTCCGGGTGATCGCTGCGTCGCACAAGGATATTCGCAAGATGGTCACAACCAAGGAGTTCAGGCAGGATTTGTACTACCGCTTGAATGTCGTGCGGGTTGACCTGCCGCCTCTGCGCGATCGGGGTGAAGATATCTTGCTCCTGGCGGATTATTTTCTGAGTCAGCAGGCGGAAGAGGCAGGTAAGCGGAAGCCACGCTTGAGCAAGGGGGCGATTCGAGTGTTATTGGATTATTCGTGGCCGGGGAACATCCGCGAATTGCAGAATGAGATGCAGCGTCTACTCATATTGGGTGCCGACGTGATTAGCCCTTCATTATTGAGTCCTCAGCTGATTGAGGGGGTTCAGTCACAGCGCCAGCGTATCAAGGATGGTGGCTTAGAGGCGATTATCGCTCCGATCGAGAAGCAGGCGATTCTCGAGGCCTTGCAACGCTGTCGCGGAAATAAAGTCAAGGCGGCGCAACTCTTAAAGATTGGGCGCCGAACATTATATATGAAGCTCAAAGAGCATAATATCAGTCCCCATTGGGGCAAGGCGAGTGCCTCGGCGGCGCATTCATAGACCGAAAAGTCGCTGAGCTGATATAATTGAGGCGATGTGAGCCATTTATTGTCGAAAATAGCGTTAGTTATTATTTTAAGCCCCTTCTTATTAGCACCTGGTGCCTGTCCCAGTGAACAGGCCGCGGTAGAGGACTCAGTCAATATTCAAGAGAGTGATGTTGCGACGGAACAAAACGTATCCGCAGGGACACGTCCGCCGAGTACGGAAGCGGCCGGGCCGGTCACTCCGGTTGATCCGGATCTGCAGGAGGCCTTAGAGGAGTGGCAGGAAGAGCAAGAAGAGAAGCAACGGCAACGCGCTGAGGCGATAAAAGAACAAGAGACAGTGGTTCGAGGGGATATAGAGGGCGTCAGGCTTCCGGATGACGCCGCGCCGATACGTCGTGAAGAGAGTGAGAAGTGTCCTATTGAGTATGAAGGGGAACCAACCGAGATCTCATGCGAGCTCTTGCGTCGTCTCCGCGAAGCGATGCAGCACAAGGCGATCCCGATAATTGACTCGAATTGATACATATTGGCCCCTCGATCCCTTTATTTCCCCATTCATCTATCCCCGTATTTAGATAATTATTTAATAATTTCAAATAGATAAATAATAAGGCTTATTGGCACGCCATTTGCTCTACTCTAGGGCAGCACACTACACACACTACGCACCCAACACACGGGACGAATGGCTGGCGGCGCAACGCGGCCAGCCATTCGCTCCTATCCTCTCCAGTCATAGCCGCATAATCTAGTTCACTCGCTATGCGAATTCATGCGAATTGGCGCGCTAAGAGTCCGGTCAATTTATGTATCGATCCGATACATACTGGGGTTTTTCAGCGGCGATGTTATCAAGTTCGTGCGAAAGGAATGATAAAATATTAAATAATATCAATAAGTTATAAAATTTCGGCTATTGGCATGGCTCTTGCTCTCTAGGGAGGGACAATACGCTTTCATGCCCCTATGAAAGGTCGGATGGCTGGTGGCAATGAGGTCGCCAGCCATTTCGACCTCTTTCGGTGAGACGCCGCGAGGGGATAATGGTATAGTAGTGAGTAGACCCATGAAGTTATCTAAAATTCAGTTATTATGCTTCAGTATCATCCTCCTCTCCGGTTCAGGGCTTGTCGCTTGTAAAGGTCAGTTTTCAGCGTTGCAAGGAACCGGCGTTGAAGTCGATGAGGGCGCGGATACCTCCATCGAAGGTGACGTCGGTGATGACACCGGTTTAGGCGGTGGGCCCGGCATTGATGGAGGAACCGATTCCTTTATTCCCGAAGACCCGGCCAGTGAAGGGACACCGGAACGTCCGGGTGCAACCAATCCTTCGATTCCGCGCGATCATGGCGACTTTGCGCCGTATATCCCACAAGATATGCCTAACGAGATGCGCATGGCTGATCCGGATAGCGGGAAGGACGATGATGCACCCGCACCGGACAATGAAGAAGAGCCCGTCAACTGCGTGATTAAGTTTGGCGAAGACGGCGAGGAGATTCCCTGTCCGCGCTTTAATGAAGTGAAGCAGTATCAGGAATTTACCGAATAATGCAGTCCGATGACGTTTCTCTTTTCAAAACACAAACTGCTTGTTGCGATTTCACTCTGCGCGATGAGTTTGCTCGCCTGCCGCGGTGAATTTAGTGCGCTGACTGATGGACTGCAGGAGGCTGGAGACGGGACAACTTTAGGCGATTCGGAAGTTGTGTCGGATAATCCGGCGCAACATGAAGGCACTCCTGAGCGACCCGGCATGCCGAATCCGCTCCCGCTTACCGATGATGAACATGATCTTCCCGAGCGTCCCGAGCATAACGCCCCAACGGAAGCGCTGGATGATACGAAGTACGACGATGAGGGGGAAGAACCGGAGCCGAGTGAAGAGGAAGAGTGTTTTCTGATGATTGACGGTGTTGAGACCAAGATTCCCTGTGAAGAATCGGCGCAACACATGCAACGCCCGGTGCTTTCAAAGTGAAAACGTGCGACCTATTACCCAAGCGTTCGCTTGGCAGCAAACTTATCCCGGCTCTTAATCGGAAGAATGTGCGTTTCTTTTGTTGGATCTAACTTAGGCTTAGTTCCAAAGACGATGTCCCAAAAAGGAGAGCTCACGCCGAAATAGTTGTCGCTGTCCTTAAAGTGATGAATCGAGTGATACTGTTTTAAATATTTTCCCAGTCGGGTCTTGGGGCGACCATGATGCGAGAAATAATGAATCCATTCATAAATAAGATAACCGACGGCCAGTCCCGCGCCCCATAGCATCGTGAATGCAAGGCTCTGGCTGACAGCCCACACGAGCAGCAAAAAGATTGCGTATAGGGGAATGGCCATGATGATAGGGGCGACGACATAGTCGGGGGCATTAGGAATTTCATGATGGAGGCGATGAAAACCAGAGGTCATGAATTTCCACGGTTCTTTTTCCGTATCGATGTGAAATGAAAACCGGTGCAGGAGATATTCAATCAGTGTCCAAGAGAAGAACCCCGTGAATAGTGACACGACGGCGTTGGAATACGTCATCGTGCTGTATCGAAGGGTGAGGGCCGTCATGAGGACGGCAGTACTCCCAAATACGACTATGGGAACCCAGAAAGGTGACTTGCCCATCTTAAGATACTCTTCCGAAGTCATGTGCGTTCCTTTCATTTAGGCTTGCCAATAAGTAACCTATCAGTTACTTAATCTAGCGAGATAGGATTGGGCTGTCAATATTAATTAACCGTTCAGTTACTATATAGACATAAGTTATTGACATTATTATGGTAAATGAAAGCAAAAAAACGCGGACTCGAAATCCGGAGCAGACCCGGGCCCATATTCTGGCCCAATCGACCGGGCTGTTTGCCGCGAAGGGTTTTGAGGGGACGACGATCAGTGAAATCGTAGCGGCCACGGGATTTAACAAACGAATGATCTACCATTATTACGGGGATAAAAAGGGCCTCTATCGCGCCATCTTCGTTCACGAATGGGCCCAGCTCAAGGAGTCGTTTGATCGCGCCTTTCAACAGCGCATCGAGGAGGCCAGTGAAAAACCGGTGGATAGCCGGGAGCTCGTGCAGGATGCCCTGTCTATTTTCTTCGATTTCATTGCATCCAACCAAAACTTTGTCCGTCTCATGATGTGGGAAGGCCTGGAAGGTGGCGAGATTTCGCGAAGTATTTGGAAAGAGGTAAGAGGTCCGCTCTATATCCAAATGGAGTTCTTAATTAAACAGGCCCAATCAGAGGGGAGTCTGGATTCGCAATTAGACCCCGCCCATCTCGTCATCAGCTTTATGGGGGCGATTAGCTTCTATTTTGCCTATGCCTCAACGATGGAGGACATACTGGGTGAGGATGCCTTGACCCCTCAGGCCTTAAAAAAACGAAAATCACAGTTATTGCGCCTGATGGAGAATTTGCGTTCATAAGCGGACTCCTATAGGCTTGATGCGATGAAGGAACTCATTTCTCAACAGGAGATTCAGGCGCGCGTCGAGGCGTTAGCGCGAGAAATTTCACAAGACTTGCAGAACAAGCCTACGGTGATTATCGGCGTCCTCAAAGGAGCCTTCGTTTTTATGAGTGATTTGGTGAGGCAACTGGACCTGCCGGTCCATTGCGACTTTATGCGGGTCTCGAGTTATCGAGGGACAGAATCTACGGGTCAGGTTCAGTTGGACCTTGATTTGAGTCAGTCTATACAAGATAAGCATGTCCTCCTCGTTGAGGACTTGATTGATACCGGGACGACCTTGGAGTTTTTGCTGGAGCATTTAGGAAGCAAACGGCCGGCATCGATTCGTGTCTGTGCATTGCTCTACAAAGACGTGAATCCTCGGATTCGCCAGTCGATTGACTATGTCGGGTTTACCATTGGCGATGAGTTCGTCATTGGTTATGGAATGGATTTTGATGGTTTATACAGGTCGCTTCCCTACATTGCCGCCCTCCCGTCATAACGGTTTTGTCTCCAAACAGCTCGTTTTTTTGTTTGCCATCTTGATTGGCGCGGCACTTGGCATGCCGGCACGACTTGAGGCGGGGATCTTTCGGCAATCGGTTCCCGATAAAGAGTTGCCGCCTGTCGTGCCGCGACCCGACTATACGCGCAATCGACCTGAACTCCCGGAATTGATCTTAAAAGAGAAGGCGGAGGGGCGTTATGTCACGGGTCTTCCATTAATTGGTTGGGATCCTGATGCGGGGTTTAAATTTGGGGGTATTTTTAACCTGTTCGACAACGGTCCCAAAGAAGATCCCTACTTTCGTATCAGTGAATACAGTCAACTTTTCTCCGTCTTGGCCTTGGGGAGTACCGGAGGTGTCGTTAAAGTCCTGGCGGCTTACGACCAACCTTATATCTTTGATTCCCCGTGGCGTATTCGTGGGGCTCTCTATTTTGGGCGCGATCCGGGGGCAAACTATTTCGGTATTGGTAATGACAGTTTGAATCTGACTTTTCCGGGGTCGGCGCAGAGTTTCAGCAAGTATGATGATTACAGAAATGCGCTTGATCAAGAGAGTGGGGGCTTCACATTTGCACGCTACGATCAATTCAAAAGCAGGCGAATTGAGTTATTAGGGTCTGCCGAATATGACCTTGTCGGTGGGTTGCTGCGCCCTTTGATCGGCTTTAAAGTGTCGCGTGTCTCCGTCGGTGATTTTACCGGGGAGACGGTCAACGCAATCAATGCTGCCGGGCAAAAAGTAAGGGCGATTCAGCGAAATACGCATTTGCAAGATGACTGTCTTGCCGGCCGGGTTGTCGGTTGTGGTGGCGGCTGGGACAATTATCTTAAGCTGGGCATTGTCTTTGATACGCGTAATTTTGCTCCCGATCCAAGTTTGGGATTGATGACGGAGCTGACTTCAGAACTCTCCCATAAACTCTTGGGCTCTTCATTTAATTATGGCCGACTCACAGCGAGTGGGCGCGCCTTTTGGAAACTTTTTGACTGGCGCAAGCAACAAGCTGTTCTTGCCGGACGTCTCATTTATTCATGGCAATTCGGAGATATTCCGTTCTACTCAATGAATCAGTTGGCCTTGACGGATGGAGATGTAGAGGGTCTGGGCGGGTTTAGTACCTTGCGCGGTTTTCATGAAAATCGTTTCATCGGGCCGAGTTCCGTTTTGGCGAATATTGAGCTTCGTTGGAGTTTCATTGATTTTACCATCCTACACCAACACATTAAGCTGATGGTGACACCGTTTCTCGATACGGGCCGTGTCTTTGAGGATGTGGGTGAAACTTCTTTTGGAGGTTGGAAAACCGGGGGTGGGGCCGGTCTGCGCGTCGCTTGGAACCTTGCGACGATTATGAGTCTGGACTTTGGCGTCAGCTCGGAAGGGACGACACTCTTCATGGAGCTGGGGCACCAGTTTTAAATCAGTAGAAAGGTCTTGTCATTTCAATGGCTTAGCGCTTATCATCGTTCACCATGCGGGCTCTGGTTGAATTCTTTCTCAAGCGTAAACTCGTCGTTAATATCCTTTTAATCGCAATCTTGATTCTTGCCGCACAGTCGATGCGTACGGCGACACGGAATATTTTTCCCGAGGTCGATTTGTCGACCATGCTCATCACAACAGTCTACCCAGGGGCATCTCCAAAAGACGTGGAGCAAAATGTCACACGTCTGCTCGAAGAGGAACTAGAAGGAGTTACCGGCATAGACAAGTTTACTTCCGTCTCAGCGGAAAACAGTTCTGTAATCATTGTCAACGTAGATATCGATTATCCGGATCAGGATGAGGTGAAAGACGAGGTGCGACGGGCGGTTGATCGCGTGACTGATTTACCTGAAGAGATCGATGAGCGTCCCCAAGTTGTTGATCTGAAGTCATCTGAGTTGCCGATCCTGGTCGTCGGTGTCTTTGGTGAAGCGGATTACGCGACTTTAAGGCGTACGGCGAAGCTCATTGAACGGGACCTGAGGAATATTAAAGGAGTGGCTAAGGTCGATAAGTACGCCTATCGTGATAAGGAGTTCCAGGTCGATCTAGATCCGGTCAAGCTGGTTGAAAATTACGTGGCCCTCAATGACATCCTCTTTGCCATCGATAAGCGTAATGTGCGCTCTACTGGTGGCAGTCTGGAGTCTTTTCAAACCCAGCGCAATATTCTGACATTATCAGAATTTGAGAATACGGATCAGATTCGCGATGTCATCGTTCGATCGACTTTCACCGGTGAAAACCTTCGAGTCAGAGATGTTGCCGATGTTCATGAAGGCTTTGAGGATGAAACGATGCGTACTGGCTTCAATGGGGAGCGCGGCATTTCACTTGTCATTAAAAAATCATCGTCAACTGACATAATCCGTTTGGTAAAGCGGGTCCAAGAATATGTCGAGACGAGGCAAGGGATGATGCCGGACGGTGTCAAAATTCTCGCAGTCAATGATTCCTCCGTCATTGTGCAAAATCGACTTAGCATAGTGATGATCAATGGCATTGTTGGCTTTATCGTCGTTATCGCTGTGCTTATTTTCTTTTTGACCTTCAGAACGTCTTTCTGGATCGCGATGAGCATTCCCAGCGCCTTTGGCGTCGCGCTTATTTTAATGCCTGCTTTTGGTGTCGATATTAATGCGGTCTCATTGGCAGCGATGATCACTGTATTGGGTATGCTGGTCGATGATTCGATCGTTGTGTCTGAGAATGTCTATTACTACCGAACGGTTAAAGGCATGAATGCTTATGATGCCGCGCTTAAAGGGACCATGGAGGTCTTTAAGCCGGTCTTGGCCACGATTATGACCACGGCACTTGCCTTTGCGCCTCTCCTCGTCATGACAGGAGTAATGGGCCGCTTTATTTTTGTCATTCCTGTCGTCGTTATCGCGGCACTCTTTGGATCATTCATCGATTGCTTCTTTATTCTACCCAATCATTTATATCATTCGACGGCGAACTTGGGTGCGAGCGAACAGGGATGGCGCGGTCGTTTATTTGAAACGATTGTTAAGCCCTATAAGGTGATCTTGGCGCAGGTATTGCGCTGGCGCTATGCTTTTATTGCAATGAGTCTGCTTATGTTGGTTTTTTCACTATGGTGGGGAAAGACACAAGTTGGCATGAATCTATTTCCGCCTGATGGAGCGAATAAATTTTTTGTCTATCTCGAGCTCGATAAATCGGTCACCTTTGACAAAACGGATGAGGCGGTACATCAAATTGAGACGGCTTTGAGTGAGCTGCCGAAACATGAAGTGGACTACTATACTGCACGTATTGGCACGGATCAGTCCGATCCCTTAATGGTGCAAACGGGTGGTGAGGAAAACCTAGCCTATCTCGAAGTAACTTTATCTCAGATATCAGAGCGGGATCGGGAAGCCGATGAGATTATGGCTGAAGTACGCAATAAAGTGGAGAAAGTGGTTCAGGCCAAAGAGCTGCGTTTTGAAGTGGAAAAGCCCGGGCCGCCGGCCGGGACACCGATTGAATTTCACGTTCACGCCGATAATGACAAAGAGCGCATGTTTTTTGTCAATCGGATGGTAGAAGATTTGAAAGTGATGAAGGGAGTCAGTGATATCTCGACGACACATAAGATCGGGCGGGAAGAGTACAAGCTTGATA
Source organism: bacterium (assembly GCA_965216315.1). GTDB lineage: Bacteria > UBA10199 > UBA10199 > 2-02-FULL-50-16 > JAJFLM01 > CBDCFN01. The sequence goes on from CBDCFN010000016.1 coordinate 1,248,887, forward strand.
TCGACTATGATCTGCTGGCGGCAGCGGCACTGACGGTCAACGACGTTGCCTCGACCTTACGAATTGCCTTTGATGGAATCGATGCAACCTCGATTGTTAGGGATAATGAGGAGATAAAAATACGCGTTCGTTTTCCAGAGCAATACCGGCGTAATGTCCGCAATGTCCTGGAACTGAATATTCGCAATGCAAATGGCAAGCTGATTCCGGTCAAGAGTTTTGCAAGTCTGGTTACGACGCGCGCGGAATCATCCATCCACCATACCGATGGGGATGTGACGACGACAATACGTGCCCAAACAGATGGTGTTTCTATTCTTCCACAAACCGCAATCAATCGCCTGGTTAAAAAGTATACGCCGGAACTTGAAAAATATTCTGACGTGAGCTTTTCTTATGGAGGGGAGGCCGAAAAGACTCAAGAGTCGATGCAATCATTGATGATTGCCTTCATTGGCGGTTTTATCGCGATCTATCTGATTCTGACGCTCCTGTTTAATTCTCTGAGTCAGCCGGTTCTCATCTTGAGTGCGATTCCCTTTGGGCTAATCGGGGTTGTTTGGACCTTCTACTTTCATGGCCGGCCCTTTTCATTTTTAGCTCTTATTGGAGTGGTGGGCCTGAGCGGTGTTGTTGTTAATGATTCGCTTGTTATGGTGGATTTTATTAACAATGTCGTCAGGCCCAAGATCAAAGAAGTGGTCAAACCCTGTCGTGAGCTGATTCCTTTGGTCGTAAAGGGGGCGGGACGACGTTTACGGCCGGTTATCATCACGACGGTCACTACTGTTGTGGCGCTGTTCCCTACGGCTTACGGAATAGGCGGATCAGATCCTTTTATTGAGCCGATGGTACTTGCAGTCGCTTGGGGGCTGGTATTTGCAACGGTGTTGACATTATTCTTAATTCCTTGTCTTTACTTGGTGAATGTAGATGTAGCAAATGCTTACAAGGCATGTATTAAGCGCATCGTCAGAAGGGGAACTGCTGAGAAATGAATAAGCTGAAAATTAATCGCGAAACACGGCGACTTCGCTCTGCTTTATACAATCCGTTTGTCGCTTATCTTATTGTTGTTGGGAATATCATCTTGATCGGAACGACAGTGGCTTTCTATTATATAGAGAAAGGTGTTAACCCGCATGTTACCAACTATTTTGATAGTTTTTGGTGGGGCGTGACGACAATCACGACAGTGGGTTACGGAGACATTATTCCTATGACAACGGGAGGGCGCATTGTTGGCACGGTGTTGATGTATTCCGGGACGGTTCTATTTGTTTCTATTATCGGGGTGATTGTCTCCATCTGGATGCGTGAAGAGGTCGAGCGCGAAGTGTATCCGCTCAAGCAGGATGTCGAAGAAGTCAGTCAAGAGATAGCTCCGATGGAACGAGAGCTGGAGATTCAGGAAGCGGGCCAGGAGCGCATTATTAGAATGCTTGAAAAGGTGGATAGGCGTTTGGAGAAATTAGAAAAAAAAGATAATGCCTAAGTTGCGCTATAAAGGTGTTCTATTTTTCCTATTCTTTCTCGCCGGATTTCTTTGCTCCGGAACCCTTTGGGCAGAAGCGAGTCTTTCAATCCAAAAAGGGCCTTATCTGCTATTAAAATCTAATGAGTTGCTCGTGCGCGTTGAAGAAAAAAATCTCAAAGCCCCCCGTCTGGAGTGGAAATTGAGAAGTGAATCTCGCAGCCTGCCGATGTTGCCGGTTCGAGGTGATCTCTGGGAAGGACGTATCACCGCAACGCATTCTCTGAAAAGCTATCAGGTTGTCGAAGGCGATGCATCGACCGGTTGGATACCGATCGCCGGTTTGAATCCGAAGGCAAAGTCACTACGTTTTGTTGCTTATGGAGACAATCGTTCGGGATACGGTAAAGGCGAGACGCATGAGCAAATTCTTCAGCAGGTCAGGCTGGAACAACCTTCATTTATCCTTAATACGGGAGATGTTGTATTTAGGGGAAATAACGAGCTTCATTGGAATAGCTATTTCAAAGAGGGCCGAGGTGTTTTCGATCGCGTTCTCCAGTTTCCTGCTATGGGAAATCATGATCGCTCGCGTAAGCATCGCTTTGCAGAATTGTTTCCCTTGGGTCGCCAGGATGCCAATTATTATGCCTTTCGTTACGGGCCGGCTTATTTCATTGTACTCGACAGCACGGAATCATACCGTCGCGGGTCCAAGCAGTATAATTTTTTAAAACAAGAGCTTGAAGCCTGGCATAAAAAGTTGCCCATCATCATCAGTTTGCATCACCCGCCCTTTAGCACCGGAAAACATGGGTCGACCCGTCAGGTCATTAAGTATCTCGTCCCTTTATTCGAAAATTACGGGGTAGCCGTCGTGTTGGCCGGCCATGACCATAATTATCAGCGTATCGGACCCATTAATGGCGTCCTTTATATAGTGACGGGGGGCGGAGGTGGTCCGCTCTACAAGTTTGCGCCTCATCCCTTCGTCAAGAATGCTCAGCGAGAGTTCCACTATCTGCTCTTCGAGATTAAGGGGGATCACCTCCTTGGTTGGATGAAAAATAAAGTCGGTGTTGTCGTCGATGAATTTGATCTTAAATTGACTTTAACGGCGGTTCCACGTGAGAAGCGCGAGCAGTTGCCGAAGCTACCAAATTCTCGGTTTCGTTTCTTTCATTAAAGAAACGCTTTGTTCAACCGCCCCAATGTGGGGACTGCACACCCCAGATTTTGCTTCCGTCGAAGCGTTAAGCAAAACGGATAAATAATAATCATTTAAAAACAAATAGTTACGGACTCCATTCTCTATGGCTAATGGCATTGTTATTGCAGAGTTAAGAAGGTATGAAACGCTTACTCACCGGACTTGCTTTATTCGCCTTGCTGCTGACGGGGATGAGTTCGGCCTTTGCCGCAACCGACAAACTGTCTGAGTTGCCGGAAACGAAAAAAAATTCCGTCTATGCAGAAGGAACCCTCATTCATGGTCTGATCAAGGCTCCGGATGCTCTCTCCGTTCGTTTCAGTCCAAACGTCCGTTTCGGTGTCGCACCTAGCAAGAAACAACAGGTCGCGATGAAGATTTCCTTCTAATTTGCGCAGAGGCGTGATTTGATAGGCTTAGGTAGCCTATGGAATCGATTCAGCCCTACGAACCCAAACACAAAATCCGCGTCGTTACCGCCGCGTCGCTTTTTGATGGTCATGATGCCTCGATTAATATCATGCGCCGTATTGTCCAGGCGACAGGGGCGGAGGTTATCCATCTAGGACACAATCGCGCGGCCCAGGAAGTCGTCGAGTGTGCGATTCAGGAAGATGCCAACGCCATCGCCCTGACATCCTATCAAGGCGGCCACACCGAATATTTTAAGTACATGTATGATCTCTTGAATGAACGGCAATGTGGTCATATCCGCATCTTTGGCGGCGGTGGCGGCGTTATCCTGCCTGAAGAAATCAAGGAACTTCATCAATATGGGATCACGAGGGTCTATTCGCCGGATGACGGTCGCGCACTCGGTCTGCAAGGGATGATCAACGACATGTTGGAGAAGTCGGATTTTCCGACAGGGCGAGACGTGGCGGATGAGGTTGACTTGCTCGATAAACGAAATGCACGCGCGATCGCACGTTTGATCTCCGCCGCCGAAAATTATCCGGAAGAAAATCGCGATCTATTTGGCAAGATCCGGAAGCTGGCCGCAATAAAATCGGTTCCGGTGCTAGGCATAACCGGAACGGGCGGTGCCGGCAAATCATCATTGATTGACGAATTTGTGCGCCGCTTTCTCCATGAATTTTCGGACAAGAATATTGCTATTTTATCGGTTGATCCCTCACGCCGCAAGACAGGCGGTGCTTTATTAGGGGATCGTATCCGCATGAATGCGATCCACGATTCACGTGTTTACATGCGTTCGCTGGCAACGCGTCAGGCCAACTTGGCACTCTCCGCGCATATTGGCGATGCGATTCATATTCTTAAGGCCGCTCATTATGATCTGATTGTATTGGAAACATCGGGCATCGGTCAGTCGGATACGGAAATTACGGAACATGCGGATATCTCGTTGTACGTGATGACACCGGACTATGGCGCTGCAACTCAACTCGAAAAAATTGATATGCTCGATTTTGCTGACGTCATTGCCCTCAATAAGTTTGATAAACGCGGCGCGGCGGATGCCCTACGGGATGTTCGTAAGCAATATAAGCGGAATAAAAAGCTCTGGGAAGGTGCGGATGAAGATATCCCCGTGTTCGCAACGATTGCCTCACAGTTTAACGATCCGGGGATGAATCGACTCTATAAGGCCCTGATGGATCATTTAGTGACCAAGACCAAGGTCGACCTTAGATCGTCTTTCGAAATAGGCACGGAGGAGTCGGAGAAGGTCTATATTATCCCGCCGGAACGCACTCGCTATCTTGCGGACATTAGTGAGACGGTAAGGCAATACAATCAACGCGTGGAAAGTCAGGCACGCATTGCCCAACAGCTCTATGGCGTGCGCCAAGCAATGGAAGTTGCGGAAGGGGACACGGATGAAACGGCTGCTGAGGGTCAAGCGTATCTGGAGAAAAAAGCCAGCCAACTTGAACAGCAGCTTGCTGACAAAAATAAGCTGATACTTGAGCAATGGGAGGAGAAGAAAGCGGCTTATCGCGAGCCAGTGCATACTTTTCGCGTTCGCGCTAAGGATATCCAAATCACGACGCATACGGAAAGTTTATCTCATCTAGATATCCCTAAGATCGCGATGCCGACCTATAAAGCCTGGGGCGACCTTCTTAAATGGTCGCTACAGGAAAATGTTCCCGGCGAATTCCCTTATACGGCGGGTGTTTTTCCTTTTAAGCGGGAGGAAGAAGACCCGACCCGTATGTTTGCGGGTGAAGGAGGGCCGGAACGAACCAATAAGCGTTTCCACTATGTGTCGCTAGAGATGCCGGCTAAAAGGCTTTCCACAGCCTTTGATTCCGTAACGCTTTACGGCGAGGATCCTGATTTTCGTCCCGATATTTACGGAAAAATAGGTAACGCGGGGGTTTCGATTTGTTGTTTGGATGATGCCAAAAAGCTGTATTCAGGATTTCATCTGATCGATCCCAAAACGTCGGTTTCCATGACAATTAATGGCCCCGCTCCGATGATTGCGGCCTTCTTTATGAATGCGGCGACGGATCAGCAGTGTGAAGTCTACATTAGAGAGCAGGGGCTGGTTAAAGAGGTTGAGGCGAAAATCACAGCGCTCTATGAAAAGGATCCTAAGTTGCGCCCTCAGTATCGAGGTGAACTCCCGAAGGGAAATGACGGTCTCGGACTGTTACTGCTGGGCGTGACGGGAGATCAGGTTCTGGAGCGCGAGGTTTACGAAAAAATCAAAGCCGATACGCTCCACAAAGTTCGCGGAACCGTGCAGGCCGACATCCTCAAAGAAGATCAGGCCCAAAACACATGTATCTTCGGAACCGAGTTTGCCCTCAAAATGATGGGGGACATGCAAGAATATTTTATTCATAATAATGTCCGGAATTTTTACTCGGTTTCCATTTCGGGGTACCACATTGCCGAAGCCGGCGCCAATCCGATTACACAATTGGCCTTTACGCTCGCCAACGGTTTTACCTTTGTTGAGTATTACCTTTCGCGTGGGATGAATATTGATGATTTTGCTCCGAATCTTTCTTTCTTTTTTTCGAATGGGATTGATGCCGAATATGCGGTGATTGGCCGGGTGGCCCGGCGCATTTGGGCCAAGGCGATGCGGGATAAATATGGAGCCAACGAGCGCTCCCAAAAACTCAAATACCATATTCAGACCTCCGGACGCTCACTTCATGCCCAGGAGATCAGCTTTAATGACATCCGTACAACTCTGCAGGCCCTTTATGCGATCTTCGACAACTGTAATTCACTCCATACGAATGCCTACGATGAGGCGATCACGACCCCGACAGAAGAATCCGTGCGGCGTGCCATGGCGATACAGCTGATTATCAATAAAGAGCTGGGCTTAAGTAAGAATCAAAATCCTTTTCAGGGTTCTTTTGTGATTGAGGAGCTTACCGACCTGGTCGAGGAGGCTGTCATGGCGGAGTTCGATCGTATTACGGAGCGAGGCGGGGTGCTCGGTGCAATGGAGACGATGTATCAACGGAATCAGATCCAAGAAGAATCATTGTACTATGAGAACCTCAAGCTGTCGGGTGAGTATCCCATCGTGGGGGTGAACACGTTTCTTTCGAAAGAAGGCTCACCGACCGTGATTCCGAAGGAAGTGATTCGTTCGACCGATGAGGAGAAAAAAGGGCAGATTGCGACCTTGCAGGCCTTGCATCAACATCATGGCGAGAGATCCACGGTTGAATTAAAGCAGCTCCAAGAAGTCGCGGTTCACAATGGCAATATTTTTGAACAGTTGATGCAAACCGTTAAATACGCTTCTTTAGGCCAAATTACCCATGCCCTTTACGAGGTCGGCGGGCAGTATCGTCGGAATATGTAAAGGGATTCAATAGGTGGCTAAGCTGATCGGCAAACGCCTCGGTCCCCAATCACCGGGAGGGCCTTGAAAGACACCGGCGCAGCGGGTGCCGCACTTGCGACAGTGGCCGTCATCACTGAGCTTCCATTCCCCGAGTTGATACCAGTCTCTTGAGATAAGTTTTTCACCGCATTCATGACAGTAGGTGCTGTCGCCGGCCTCGTTATGGACGTTGCCGACGTAGGCGTAATGAAGCCCGGTCTTAAGGGCGATATCACGAGCGCGTAACAAGGTAGAGGACGGCGTCGATTTTTTATCCCGCATTTTATAATCCGGGTGAAAGGCCGTGAAATGAATTGGAACGTCGGGGCCTAACTTTGTAATGATCCACTCGCACATGGCAGTGATTTCTTCCGATGAATCGTTTTCATCCGGTATGAGTAGCGTGGTGAGCTCAAACCAGACGTCGGTTTGATGTTTGAGGTATTCGAGTGTCTCGAGCACAGGTTGCAATTCTGATTTGCAGACGCGTTGATAAAAGGACTCGGTGAAGGCCTTGAGGTCTATATTGGCCGCATCCATGTGTTGGTAGAACTCCCGGCGGGGCGCGGCGTTGATATAGCCGGCGGTAACGGCAACGGCCTTGATATCGCGCTCACGGCAGGCATCGGCGACGTCGATTGCATATTCCATAAAAATCACCGGATCATTATAAGTGAACGCGACGCTGCGACAATTCAACTCCGCTGCAACGCGGGCAATTTTTTCCGGGGAGGCCTGGTCGGCCAGGGTATCAAATTCACGCGATTTGCTGATATCCCAATTCTGGCAGAACGAGCAGGCCAGATTACAGCCGGCGGTGCCAAATGAGAGTACCGGAGTACCGGGGAGAAAATGATTGAGCGGCTTTTTTTCGATCGGATCGATGCAAAAGCCGCTGGAGCGCCCATAAGTCGTCAGCACCACTTGATCTTGATCGGCGGCGCGCACGAAGCACATACCGCGCTGGCCATTTTTCATCTTGCAGGCGCGCGGACAGACATCACACTGGACGCGGCCGTCCGGGAGTCGGTGCCAATAATGCGTTGGCGTCGTATTCGTGATCAGGCCCACATTCTTCATATTTATATATGATAAACGGATAAGGTATTGGGTCAATAGCCCTTTGCAAAGCGGCGGAAGAGGATTATTCTACGTCTATGGGACGAAGAGCTGCCGCCGTAGCGGGTCAATTCTATCCAGGCGATGCTCAAGCGCTGAAACGCCAAGTCGACGGCTTTCTGGCTCGGGCCGAAGATCGCGGGTTGAGGCCGAAGGCCATCATTGGGCCTCATGCCGGGACGATCTATTCGGGCCCTATTGCCGCCTCAGCCTATATCAACCTCCGATCGCTCCGCGGAACTATCAAGCGGGTCGTCTTGCTCGGGCCGGCTCATTACGTCCCGCTCGAGGGGTTGGCGGCAAGCACGGCGGAAGCCTTTACGACGCCGCTGGGCGAGATTCCATTGGATCAGGAGACGCTGCGGAATCTCGAAGCGTTTAAACAAGTGAATTTTGTCGATAAGGCCCATCGACCGGAACATAGTCTGGAATTGCATCTGCCCTTTTTGCAAGAGACCCTGGGGGACTTTCAATTAGTGCCATTGGTCGTCGGCGCGTGCGAACCTGAGGATGTTGCGGAGGTGCTTGAACAAGTCTGGGGCGGGGAGGAGACACTTATCGTGATCAGCTCGGATCTCAGTCATTACCTTCCTTATGAAATGGCACGTCAACTCGATGGGCAGACCACACGGGCAATCGAGGAGCTCCATTGGGAGGAACTGGCGCATGATCAGGCCTGTGGTTATTATGCGGTCCGGGGGCTCTTGCAGGCCGCACGCGACCATAAAATGAAGGTGACAACCGTGGATCTAAGGAACTCCGGTGATACGGCGGGGACTAAAGAAGGCGTGGTGGGGTATGGGGCCTATCTTTTCACGGAATAATCCGCCAAGCTCGCATGAGGAACTCGCTGACGAGGATAAGCAAGCACTTATTCACGTCGCACGTCGTTCCATTGAGCATGGATTGGAGACGGGTCATCCCTTTGTTCCGGATCCCGCAGACTATGCCCCGCCGTTGCAGGCGAAACGGGCCTGTTTTGTCACCCTGATGTCAGGAGATACGTTGCGGGGCTGTATTGGCACTTTGGAGCAAGAGATGCCATTGATTATAGCCGTGGCCCAGACGGCCTATTCAGCGGCATTTCGAGATCCTCGCATGCCGAGTGTCCAATGCGATGAGCTTGATACGATTACAATTTCTATTTCCATTCTATCCGATCTTTATCCGTTGGTATTTGAAAGTGAAAAAGAGCTGTTAGCGAAGATTCGTCCCGGGATTGACGGACTCTTGCTCAAGGAAGGGAACCGCACGGGGACACTCTTGCCATCGGTGTGGGAGAATATCAGCGATCCGGTCGAATTTCTGCAATCACTTAAAATGAAGGCGGGGCTCAATCCGTTCTATTGGTCCGATAGCCTTACCGTCGATTACTATACAACGGAATCATTTTCAGGCTGAAGACGCGGAGCGAATCGCTTTGATAAAGCGATAAGGGAGTTCACTTGAGGTTGAAAGCTTCAGCTCACTCTCCTCGATGATTTTAAAATCATTGTGTAAGTCGATTTCCGGAAAATGAGTATCACCGGCAAAGTCTCGATCAATCAGGGTGAGATAAAGAGTTTCCGTATGGGGAAGGGCTTTTGTATAGAGTTGCGCCCCGCCGATGATAAATATTTCCTCATTCTCGGCAATATCCTTTGCATGCAAAATCTCATTCAAATTATGGATAATGGACACCCCCTGTGCCTGAAATTCCTGGTTGCGGGTCAGTACGATATTGTTCCGTCCAGGGAGCGGACGCCCGATTGATTCATAGGTTTTCCGGCCCATGACAATCGTGTGGCCCATGGTTGTCTGCTTGAAATGTTTTAGATCTTCAGGGAGATGCCAAGGCAGTTGATTCTTGTTTCCGATCACCCGATTACGGGCCATGGCGACGATGATCGCTAGTTTCATACTGAAATAGGGGCTTTAATGCCCGGATGAGGATCATAGTTTTCCAGCGTGAAATCTTCGAAACTGAATTCAAAAATACTACTGACCTGAGGATTGAGGGTCATCGTTGGCAGTGGACGCGGCTCTCGAGATAATTGCAACTTTGTCTGTTCGATATGATTCAGATACAGATGGGCATCTCCCAAGGTGTGAACGAAGTGACCGGGCTTAAGCCGACAAACCTGGGCCATCATCAGCGTCAGCAGGGCATAGCTCGCAATGTTAAATGGGACGCCCAAAAAGCTATCCGCACTGCGTTGATAAAGCTGGCACGAGAGGCGGTCGTCGTTGTGAACATAGAATTGAAAAAAAGCATGACAGGGTGGCAGTGCCATTTTATCAAGCTCGGACACGTTCCAGGCACTCACAATATGGCGGCGCGATTGCGGATTTTCCTGAATGTCACGGACAACTTGAGCGATTTGGTCGACGCCACCCCAGTTGCGCCACTGAGAACCATACACCGGGCCCAGGTTGCCATTCTCATCTGCCCATTCATCCCAGATGGTAACCTGGTTGTCGTTTAAATACTTGATATTGGTCTCGCCCTTGAGGAACCAGAGCAACTCGTGAATGATCGATCGAAGATGGCATTTTTTTGTGGTGACGAGAGGGAATCCAGCGGCGAGATCGTAGCGGGCTTGATAGCCAAATAGGCTTAGCGTGCCGGTACCGGTACGATCCTGACGTTCTTCGCCATGTTCCAGGATGTCGCTGAGTAATTGCAGGTACTGCTTCATAAGGAGGCCCTCCCGATCTCCCATAGTACGGTGCTTAGCCGGGATCAAGGGGATTTCGCGCAACGTTTTGACCCTTATCGCGAGAATGCCGGTCGTAATGATTTCCGCCACTTTGGCCCCATGGCTGCCTTCCACGCTGCTGGCCTCTACCGAGGCACGCTTTGTCGCCAATTTATTTACCTTTGTCGAGACAGGCGGGCATCTCGAAGCCGGCCTGTCGGCCGGCGAGGCCCTGGAAGCGTTACGAGCCGATCCCGCCATTCTATTCAGGAGCCAACGACGCGGATTGGAAGCCTCGCTTCAAGGTCTGCATCGATTCCATCAGCAGCAGACTCAAGCGTTGTTTCCGGATGATGCCAAGTGGCAACGCGGAATCACGCAGCGTCATGGCGTTGAAATGGGTGCGTATAGGGTGAGTCATTCGTTTGCTGCCGAGCAGTATCTTCACTTGTGGATGTCTGTTTTAGAGCGGGGCGTCAGTGAGTTTGTAGGCCGGCCTTCATCCTGGCAAGAAGCGAGTCGTGTTATCGAACGCTATTACACGCGTGAAAGTCCTCAATCAGCTGCAGAAATAATTGCGATGAATAGTATACACGCACGTGAATTAGCCTGGGTGGGGCTCGAATCTATGGCTAGTGAAATTTTCAGTTCCGCCATCGCAATGATTGAAGAAATGCCCTTGCGACATCGCGTGACGTCGCTTCGTTTAGTGATTGTTAATATTGGCGCCGTCTCCTGGAGTGTCTTGCCCAGTGGTCTGGTGCAAGGACTTTTTAAGCTGTGTTCAGGTCTGGGTAGAAACCCCATCCGCCCGCAGATTCAACGTGAAATTGTTAAGGCGATCGAGACGGCCGGCTACAAAAAATTTGCCGAAATATTTTTACGTTATTTGCCGGGAGAAAGCGAAAAGTAGGGGCGCAGCATGCTGCGCCCCTACTGGAGATAAGAATTAATCTGCATTTTCAAAGAAGAGCTCGTACTTTTCTTCAGGTTTTTTTTCTGCCTGAATAATAGGCTTTTTCTTTGGCTTAATGGGAACATCTTCTTCAATCAGCGAACGTGATTCAAAACTCGGTTCTGGGGTTGCGGCTTCCGGGGATTGATGCATTTCTGCATAAATATCAGGCTCAATCTTGAGCTTGCCAAAAGAGAACCCTAAGTCCCAGCCTTTGCCGGTCCCGCTCAAGGTCAGGCCTACTTTGCCGTTCCATAGGGCTTGTGCACCAGCCGATTTGGAGGCACCGGCATGGGCTTCGGTTTGTGCGTAACCGCCGAGTACTTCGGAGATATCTCGGACGCGCGTGAAGCTGGCATGGCCGTTTTCAATCGCGCTCTTCCCGAAGCTTACTCCGCCTCCGTGAGTACGGAGCTTGACTCCCATACTTTGGCCGTTATCGCAGGTGATTGTTCCCTGTCCTTTGCCGGATTTATAGAAGACCGACCAGCTCTTGAGATTAAAGGTCATGCGGCATTTGGTCTTGGTCGTGTTGTCGACCGCTGCGCTGGCGGGCTGCGGGATAAGCGAAAACGTTAAGCTGGCAACGAGTGCCAGGGTTCCCAGAAAATATTTAATTGTCATGAGTACCTCCCTAAGTCGCGCTAAGATACCGTTTTTCCTGAATAGTGTCAAATTTACCGCTCTCTAGCGCAGCGGCTTTATTGGGCGAAAACGGCGCTAATTGGGCTGAATATTCTGTTTTGAGCGCAGGGATCGGAGTGTCCTGTCGCGGCGGCGAGATTTTTCCTTGAAATTTGACGATTTCAATTGTAAAAACGCGGGCCTATCTAAGATTTTTTTATATTAGCGAATCACGCATCATATCTAACGAAAGGGAATTACCGTTATGACAGCACTCAAAAAATTAGGTCTTGTTGGGGGAATGGCCGCGCTCTTGCTGAGCTCCGTCGCTATTGCCGGAGTTGGTGAGAACATTGTCTGGCTGGACAAGTATACTTTCCAGGTCAGTCCTTACCAAGGAACGAAGCCGGGCAAGCAGTGGGATACCCAAAAGACGAACGACACGAATTCAAAGTATAAATTTGTCCTGCATCGCGCTGGTGCCAACCCTAAGTGTTGGTTGCACTTTGATGTGGACCCTGCAGGCAAGACCGCGCATTCTTATGCGACTCGCACGCTCAAAAGACGCTACCGGGATCGCGGCCTAACCGGGATCAGCATCCGCAAGGAAGTCATTGCCGGACGCAATACGTCTATCTTGACGGGACATGATCCACATAAAAATCATCGTTACATGGTTGGAGCATGGCGTAACCGCGAGGTTGGTATCAATCTCGAATGTGATGCCCATGTGAATGATTTTGCGGTGTATGAGCCTCAATTCCGCAACTTCATCAACTCAAGTCGTATTATCAGCGAAACGTCATACTAAGCGACGTCGACTGAAACTTTTAATAGGCCACCCTGCGGCATGCTTCAATGCAAAGCGGGGTGGCCTATTTTTTTAGGGGAAGCCATGTATTCAAAAATTTGTTTAATCGTGACATTCTTTTTTTGTGTCTCATCTTGTGGCGCCTTTAATCTTTTTACCCTTGAAGATGATAAGGCGTTGGGGGCTCAGTTAGAAGCGCAGATTGCTTCCGACCCGGACAACTACCCGGTGCTTTCAGAGACAGCTTATCCGCAAGCCTATGCTTATTTGCGTGGAATAAGAGATAAGCTCTTGGCCTCAGGGGCTGTCGAGCACGTGGATGACTTCGTATGGAAGGTTTACATCATCGAAGATGATGAAACGCTGAATGCCTTTGCGGCTCCCGGAGGCTACCTCTATTTTTATACGGGTCTCATTAAGTTTTTAGATACGGAAGATGATTTTGCAGGGGTCATGGGGCATGAGATTGCGCATGCGGACAAGAGGCATTCCACGGACGCGCTCACCCGTCAATTTGGCATCGGCTTGCTACTCGATATTGTCTTGGGAGGGAGCAGTTTTGGCATCATTGCCGATGTGGCGAATTCCCTCGGAGAGTTGGCCTTTAGCCGCGATGCCGAATCGGAGGCCGATACGACGTCGGTAGCCTATTTAGCACCGACAGAGTATGCGTGCGACGGTGCGGCAGGCTTTTTTGAAAAACTGTCCGCAGAGGGGGGGAGTCGGCCTCCCGAGTTTCTAAGTACGCATCCAGATCCCGGTAGTCGAGTGGAGACAATCGGCAATAAAGCGACCGAACTCGGGTGTGACACGACGCCGTCAGGAAATGATTACCAAGCCTTCAAAGATATGTTGCCCTAGGGGACTACTGAATGAAGTTTGTTAAAATTGGCGGCATTATCTGTGGTGTCCTCATCATTCTCTTATTGATTACGCCTTTCGTAATTCCGAAAAAACTGTATCTGAACTGGGCGATACAAACAATAGAGAGTAATCACCCCGTTAGTGTGACTATACAAGATGCCGGACTGACATTGTTGCCGCAGCCACGCCTTTTACTTTACAATATTGAAATAAAGGCGCGCAGTAAGCAGAGCCATGCAAAATTCCTTAAGGCGGAAAGTCTTAACGCCAGAGCGACTTGGGCGGCTATTTTTTCACGTCGTTGGAACTTAGCGGTGAGTCTTGATACGGCAGAAATTCATTTAACTCAATTGGGGCCGGATTATTACAATTATACGCCGCTGTTGAGTACCCGCATCGAGGCACCGGAACCCTTTTCATTGATTCCTTCCGTGCTGGCCGAAGAAGTGGGCTTATCTCAGCCCCTCGCGCTCAGGCGTCTAGAGGCAAGGCAAACAGTTGTCTATCACAAGAGCTTGCGACAGGACCCTAAAGAGTATCGTTTTGAAAAATTGATTGTAAGAAATATCAGGCGTCAGGGACAGGTCTACAGTTTTGAAAGTTCGGTGATTGGAAAACTTGATGATGTAAGTCTTGCGGGTGATATCAAGACGAAGGTGGGAGCTGGTAAGATTCAAATCAGCTCAAAATCTCTGAGCCTTGCAGTTCCTAAAAAAGTGGCACTCGATAAGCAAGTTGTTTCTTTAGAGGGACAGTGGTTGCGTGAGCCTGATTCATTTCGCTTAAAAGAGGGGATTTTACAATTAGGGTCTCAAACCCTGGCTGTATCGGGACTTCAGCGTGAGAAATCCCTGGAGTTTGAGCTGGCCGCCGAACGGGTGCAATTGGAATCTCTGCAGAAGTTTTTTCCAGAATTGGCTGCATTGCCCCCTATAGAGGATGCGAGTATAAAGGTTTTCTTTAAGAAAGGCCCGAAGACCTCTGGTAAACCACGTATAAGTGGGAGCATCAAGGCGAAGAAAGTAACGCTGCCTGAGCAGGTTTTTGAGGACGTGAGTGGGAGTTTTCTCTTTGTAGCGCCGAGTCTTAAGGTCCAAGACTTTAAAGGGCGCTTATGGGGAGGTCACTTCGAAGGGATTGCCGACCTCAAGTTAGGTGAGAGCTCACCGCGCTACGACTTTGATATCAACTTGAAAGACGTCAAGGTGGAGCAAATTGATGCCATCAAGGGCTTAGTGTTGGGGACTGGGGATCTGGCCCTAAAAGCGGCAGGACAAGGGTTTGAGAAGGCCTGGGCACAAACTTTGAACGGAAAGGGGCAAGTCAATCTGAAACAGGTTCAGTTGCAGGGGCTGGCACTCTTAAAACCGCTCTTTAACGTGCCTGCCTGGCAATTAATTGAACGAGTTCCGGGGGCGATTAATCGTGAAGTCTTGGAAAATTGCGAAAGGTGCTGATAAGGTGCAGGACCTAGCCAGCACCTTTGAGATCGTCAATGGAGTGATCCAATTGCCTTCACTCAGGCTGCAATTATCTCAAGCCGAGACGGTGCTTGGGGGCGGTATCGGCCTCGATAAGAGCTTGAAACTGGAGGGAACCCTCAGATTAACTCAGGAATTTGTGGAGGCCTTAATTATCGATAGGCGTCTCAAGAAAGCCTTGCTAGGGTTGGAAAAGGAACTCATCATACCATTGAAAATTGAAGGGACTATGGAGAAGCCGGTGATACTGCCGGATAACAACTATTTAAAGCAGCGTTTTCAGGCCTACTTAAAAGAGGATGTAGAACAAGATGCACGCCAATTGATTGATGATGCTGTTAAAACCAAGAAGCTACCAACTAAAAGTAAAGTTAGGCGAATACTTAAGGGGATAAACTAATGAGGCAAAGCTATCAAGATTGGATTAGGGCGCTTCCGAAAGCGGAGTTGCATATACACGTTGAGGGATCACTAGAGCCCGACTTGATGTTTACGCTTGCCGAGCGCAACAACATCAAAATACCTTTTGAATCGGAGGCGGATGTAAAGAAGGCCTATCAATTCAGTGATTTGAAATCCTTTCTAGATATTTATTATCAAGGTTGTGGCGTCTTACAGGAAGAAGAGGATTTTTATGACCTGATCTGGGCTTATTTATTAAGGGCGAGAGAACAAAATATACGTTATGCGGAAATATTTTTTGATCCCCAGGCCCATACGGAGCGAGGTGTCCCCTTTGAAAAAGTGATTAATGGCCTTCACCGCGGCATGGTTCAGGCTAGCAGCGAGCTCGCCATGTCGTCTCAGTTGATCATGTGTTTCATGAGGAATTTGAGTGAGGATAAGGCGATGGAAACGCTGGAACAGGCATTGCCTTACAAAAATTGGATTGTCGGTGTGGGGTTGGATTCAGGCGAAGAAGGAAATCCGCCTGAAAAATTTGTGAACGTGTTCAACAAGGCTCATGATGAGGGTTTTTATGTAGTCGCTCATGCAGGTGAAGAGGGTCCTGTTGAGTATATCTGGCAGGCACTTGACGTTCTCAACGTCGACCGCATTGATCATGGTCTCCGCTGCCTTCAAGATGAAAAACTGGTTGATAGACTTATTAGCGAACAGATTCCTTTAACGCTATGTCCGTTATCCAATCTGAAGTTGCGAGTTGTTGAAGAGCTAAGGAGGCATCCCCTCAAGCGTATGCTAGACAGGGGGCTGTGTGTCACGATCAACTCGGATGATCCGGCTTATTTTGGTGGGTATCTGAATGAGAATATGTTGGCCTGCCAAAAGGCGCTCGGGTTGACACGTGCTGACTTTATTAAATTGGCTGAAAACGGGTTTAAGGCCACTTTTTTACCGGGCGCGCAGCGCAAGGAATATCTGAAATTATTGGCAGGAGTGTAAGAAATTCCTCTTTAATTATCAGCTCTTTCAGAGGTTTTTTAGAGGGCTGACAAGGGGGAGATAATGCGTTAGGCTTACCCAAGGATGTCCAAATCATTGATAAGCATATTGGCGCTGGTCATGGCGCTGCCGACGATCACTTGGGCGGGCTTTTCGGTGGGGGTGCGGGCCCCGCGGCATCGCATCAATGTCGGGAGTGGTGGCGTCAGTGCAGGGCGCGGGCCCTATCGTCTTGGCGTTGGCACCGGCGGCAATGTGAATGTCGGCGCGGGACCCTATGATCTGGGGGTGGGGCCGAGTCACGTCAGTATGGGAGCCGGTGCCTACGGAATGAGCGTGCATGGCGGTAATAGTTTCAGTGTGAGCGCGGATGACTATTACCTGGGCGTTGGCAACAGTGTCACTGTCGGTGGCGAGATTGAAGACTATAACGTCGGCATCAATACGGGTGGTCAAGCTAATGTGTACAACGATAATTACCATTTCGAAGTCGATGACGGCATCAAGGCGAGCTCAACGG
Organism: bacterium; assembly: GCA_965216315.1. Lineage (GTDB taxonomy): Bacteria > UBA10199 > UBA10199 > 2-02-FULL-50-16 > JAJFLM01 > CBDCFN01. Next base: position 1,265,856 of record CBDCFN010000016.1, read on the forward strand.
TAGAGGATTTGGAAATGGAAGTCGGCGTCGAATAAGTCACGTCTTCATGAGATTCTTGCTTCGTCCTATTAGCGCAATTATTTCCTACCTGGGTCATCTCATGGCCTTTGCGGGTCTTGGCACTCTAATGTATCAGGGGTTTCAGTGGTACACGAGTGGCCAGTGGCCTTCTATTTCGCTCAATGACTTTCTGTGGGAGTTGAATTGGTTTATTCCGGGGCAGTTCTATGACTGGTTGGCTCAGCCGACGAATATAAGTGGCATTAATAAGATTTCCGTCTATTTATTAGGGGCTGTTCCTGCAGCCGCTTTTCTATTGATATTGGGCGTCCTCATTGCTTGGGTGATTGCACCGCTCAGGAGATGAATTGATGAAAAAAATAATTGAGTACTTCGCGTCGCGGCAGTTGATCGCCAATGTTTTCTTCTGTGGGACCATCATCGTTGCGGCGATCTGTTGGCAAACAATAGGCAAGGAAGAGTTACCCGAGTTTGCGCGCGACGTGCTCAATGTCATGACGATCTACCCCGGTGCCCCGGCTGAGGATGTCGAATTATTTGTTACCAAGCCCATCGAAGAGGAGTTGAAGGGCGTTTCAGGTATCTATGACATAAAAAGCACCTCCAGCCTGGGGAGCAGTTCTTTTAGTATATCCATTGACCCGAATTACCCGGACAAAGATAAGGTCATTCAGGAAATCAAAGATGCTGTTTTACGCACGGATTTTCCGTCCGAAGTGAGGGACATTCCGACCTTTCGACAGTTTAAATCGAGTGAGAAAGCGATTATTGATATCGCATTGATCCATAAGCAACACAGCTACCTAGATCAGCAAGCTCGATCCGAGCTGCAAAAATATGCCCTTAGTTTCGAAAATCAAATGGTGGCACTGCCGGAGGTGAGTTCCATCGATAAGAGTGGATATCTGTTGCCGGAGATTCACGTAATGATGAACCCGGATAAATTAAAGATACTTGAGACATCCATCTCGGAGATTCACCGGCAGATACAGAAAAATCATATTCGCGCGCCGATCGGTTCTTTGATGGACCGGGGCGAATCTAAAGTTACGGCGCTCAATGAATTAGATAATCAAAAAGCGTTGGAAAATATGGTCGTGAGGGGGACTTATGAGGGGCCTGCGCTTAAGCTTGATCAGATAGCTGATGTTAAACTGAGCTTTGAGCGTTCCAATAGCATACTCAAGGTCAACGGTCACGAAGCAATTATCTTGAATGTCAAGAAGAGTGTCTCTGCAGACATATTGTCGGCAAAGGAGGCACTTATGAAGTTCATTGAGCAGCACCGGACGACGAACTCCGACTCGCCAGTGGAAATTATTCTAATGGATGATGAGTCGTATGATGTGACCAACCGACTTGCGATCATTCTCACTAACGGACTTTTAGGCTTTATCCTCGTGCTACTCGTCCTGTTCTTATTCTTGGAACCAAAATATGGATTTTGGGTAGCCATGGGGATTCCGTTTTCACTAGCCTTTACGACGATTTGCTTACTACTGGCCGGATACACGATCAATAATATGACCCTGGCGGGGCTGATTATCGTGATGGGTGTCGTTGTGGATGATGCGATCGTTATTGCAGAGAATATTCTCCGGCATCGCCGCGAAGGGTGGGTCGCGATCGATGCGGCGATCGGAGGGACGTATGAAGTTTTTAAACCGGTTTTTGCCAGTATTATAACAACCTGTGTGGCATTTGTTCCCTTGTTCTTTTTTGAAGGATTTTGGGGCCAGATCGTCAGCTATATCCCGCTTGTTGTTATTTTAATGCTCGCTGGGAGCCTGATTGAGTCTGTCTTTATCTTGCCGTCTCACTTAGTCGGCAGAACACCTTTACTGAAGAATAAGGTGAGTTCACAGAAAGATTGGTTCATGAAGTTTGAAGCTCGATACGAACGTTTTTTAGTTAAAGTATTGAATAAGAGAATATTCGTCTTTGGAGCTTTTCTGATATTTTCAGGAGTCAGTGGCTATATTTTTTCTTTGCATATGAATTTTGCCATGTTTCCGCGCGAGGAAGCCAAGGAAATATTCATTAAGGTGACTGCCGAAGAGACATCGACTCGATTTGAAACGGCGAAGTTGATCGAACCCCTAGAGCGGATATTCCTTGATGACGAGAGTGGAGTTGTGCAGGCGGTACGGACGAGTATAGGGCATAGCCGGCGCGGAGGAGCTGTTAAAGAAAATGAGGGCTGGTTGCGTGTGGAATTACTGCCAGCGAGTCAAAGAGATGTACCATTGAAACAACTAATGGAAGGATGGGAGGCTGCCGCTAACAAGGTAGAAGGTTTCAAAAAGATAAAATTCTTTCGATCGTGGTTTGGGAGTGGCAGTGGTAGTGCAATTGAGCTGCTCGTACAAGAAAACGACGATGAGAGGAGATTGGCAATCAGTGTTTCAATCAAGGCCTTTTTGGAAAAAATCCCTTCGTTAAGTAATGTTGAGATAGAGAAACCCTTAGAGAAGAAGGAGTATTTATTTCACATTGATCAGGAAAAACTGGTTCGTTTCGATATAGATCCGATTGCGGTGACCACGGCGCTGCGATCATTCGTTGAAGGGACCATACTTTATACGATTAATAAGGGAGATGAAGAGACGGATGTTCGTTTAACCGTACCGGATAATTATAAGACCGATTTGCTGGCACTGCTTGAGCTCAAAGTTGAGAATAAGGAGGGGCAACTGAGCTATCTTAAGAATTTTGTAACTATTGTCGAGTCCATGCGGCCGACAAATATCAGCCGCATGAACTACAAACGAACGATGACGGTTTATGGTGACATGTCAACGGATCCGGACCTAACCCCGCTTGAAATAGCCGAGCTGATGGAATCCAAGCTGTTCCCGAAGATTTACAAGGAACATCCGGGAGCAATACTACGCTTTACAGGTGAAATCGAAGAAACACGGGATTCGCAGAATGATTTTAGAAATTCAATCATACTCGCCCTTGTAATGATTTATGCGATCCTCATTATGATGTTTAACTCTGTGTTCAAGCCTTTGATCATAATGGCCATTATTCCGTTTGGTGTCGGGGGCGCGGCTTTTGCACTTTTTATCCATGGGTATTCGGTTTACGGCTTTTTTGCGGTCGTGGGGGCGCTCGGGATGATTGGTGTCGTGGTCAATGACGCGATCATCATGATTGATCGACTCGGCCAAAAGAGTATCCAGGCGAGCGATCGAGAGGACTATTATCGCAAGATCGCCGCAGTAACGGCTACACGCTTTCGACCCGTCTTGGTCACGACGATCACGACGGTGCTGGCCTTGTTACCGACGGCCTATGGATTACTGGGTTACGACTCAATGCTTGCCGAGATGATGCTGACGATGGCCTGGGGTCTGGTCTTTGCGACATTCATTACACTCTTGCTGGTGCCGTCGCTCTATACGCTTCAGAAAGGTTCTTTGGCCGCTACACCCGATTGATACCGTTCATAGACAACGATAGGAATATCCAATGGGTTCAAATGTTCTTCGATTAAGGGAGAAACCTCGCTCCAATCTAAACCGCCAACACCTGTCGCCAGGCGGGGCAAGGCCAAGCTCGAAATAGCTTCTTTTTCCGCAAAGGACGCCAGGGCCTTCAGGCAATGATTCACATAACTTAATTTTGCCTTGCCAGGATGGCTCTTTGCATTTAGGGCCGGCTCTTGCGTCATGAGATTCACAATTTGTTTTTTGGTCCCGCTCCAGGTCCAGATTTCGCCTGGCTTCGGATTGACTTGGTGGCAATAATGCCTAAAGTCCTTTACCATAGCCGGCCAATTCTCACGGAGATGTAAGGCCAAACCACTATTGAAATGATCGTGTGGCGCGACTCCGTGTGCTAACACAGCCGCTTTGCTTAACAGAATATCTCCACTCACGAACGTAATCATCATCCACCTCGATTTTAGTTTTTCTCAATCATATTATAACAATAAGCGTGCAGCCTATTCGAAAATAGAAGTATTGACAACATTATAATAAGATGGCTTTAAGCGCTTGGTAATATATAATGTCAACGCTGATGAAACAGAACTCATGGAAAGTGTCACCTGAGTTGCTTGATGAAATGCTTCAGCTGCGCCGTCATCTCCATAAATATCCTGAACTCAGTGGCGGTGAGGGTAAGACCGCTGAAGCCATTAAAGCACAACTCGATAAGCGACGGATAAATTATCGCGACGGGCTAGCCGGGCATGGTATTGTAGCTGAAATTCCCGGGAATAAATCAGGTCCAGCCATCGCGCTCCGAGCCGATATGGATGCGTTGCCGATTCATGAAGAAACGGGCCTATCGTTCGCTTCGGTACATAAAAATGTCATGCATGCCTGTGGCCATGATGGTCATAGTAGCATGCTGCTGGGAGCGGCGGCGCTGCTGCAGGAGGAGAAAGCGTCGCTGGAGTATCCGGTGCGCTTCATCTGGCAGCCTGCCGAAGAAAAGGCGACAGGCGCCCAGGAACTTATCAAAGCAGGTGTGCTCGATAATGTAGGATTGATTTTTTCCGGGCATATCGATCCGCGTTATCCAAGCGGTAGTCTTGTCATTACAGAAGGCCCCGTTAATGCATCCAGCGACCAATTTGTTATCTCTATTCGTGGACAGCAGGGACATGGAGCGCGTCCGCACGAAGCGACGGATGCGATTGTTATAGGCAGCCTGCTGGTAACGGCTATTCAAACGATTATTTCCAGAGAAATTGATCCTGCCGAAGCCTCGGTGATTTCTGTCGGTGAATTTAACGCCGGCTCTGCACCCAATGTCATTGCAGGTGAGGCACAGCTAACGGGTACCGTACGTGCTCAGGAAACTACAGTGAGAAAAAAACTCGAACTGGCGCTCGAACGTGTTTGTAAAGCCGTCGCGAATCTGCACGGGTCTTCAATTGAATTTCGTCTCTACCCCCGAACGCCACCTCTTATTAATAGTCCTGAAATGACTGAATTAGCTAGAGCGGCGGCGCTTAAAGTGGTCGACAATGATAAAATCGTTCCATTACTTCAGGCCAATATGGGTGGGGAAGACTTTGCCTATTATCTTGAAAAAGTTCCCGGTGCTTATATTCGCTTTGGAGCTAGAATAGATGGCGGCGATTATTCTCCGGCACACTCCAACCGTTTTGATTTCGATGAAGCTGCATTGGAAGTAGGAGCTCTGTGGTTTGCCAGCGTGGCTTTTTTAGGAGCTCAGTATCTTGCCCAACAAAGCTAGTCATAGCTGTACGGTACGTACCGCTAACGAACTCGATATTCCAGGCATTCAGAAGATGTTCCATGACAGCTATGGAGATGACTATCCTTATCACGGTTTCTATGAGGCAGCTTGGATCAAGCATGCCCTCTATAACGATAACATTGCGATGTTTGTGGCGGAAGACCCAGCGACCCATGAACTGCTTGGTTCGGCGTCTTTGGACTTTAGTGTGGGTGCCTTTACAGACCTGTTAGCAGAATTTGGGCGCTTGGTTGTTACCCCGGAAGCTCGTTGTCGCGGGGTTGGGCATGCTTTGATGAAAAAGCGTGTAGAGTATGTGGAGGACAAAATCCATATCGGAATCGTTGAGAACAGAGTCGTTCATCCCTATTCGCAAATGATTTCTCACGCTCATGGCTTTACGCCGGTGGGATTTCTTCCCCTGAAACACCTTTTCCACGCGCGTGAGAGTTTGAGCCTATTTGTGCGCTATTTTCAAGACGCCCTGAATTATCGAAAACCCGTTCCTCGGGTCATACCTGAAGTTCAACAATTGGCACAACTTGCGCTGGCAAGTCTGGGAATTGATAACGACCTTGAGGTTATGAGCGGCGCGCAACCCTATACACATCGAGTCCAGTTTGATTTAGAAGAACTTAAAAATAGTGTCTTGCCGGCGCTACTGCATATTGAGCGGGGAAGGCTGAGCCATCGGGAAGTCTTTGGGCCGGCGCGGCTTCATTATGGTTTTTTTCGCCTTCATGCCCGTCATGCCCAATATTTTATTGCGAGAGATCAGGCCCCTAAAGGTGAAATTGCGGGGGCCATTGGCTTTATTCGCGATAAACTGGAGAAAAGCCTTCGCATCTTCGAGCTGATAACCCCAAACGATGATGCCATTTATTTTCTACTCAAATCCTTATTGGATAAATGCCAGCAGCAGTGGGGACTGGAATATATCGAGGTTGATGTCAGCGCTTACGCGCCAAGGCTGCAACAGACCTTAATCGAGCTCGGTTTTGTCCCCGCCGCCTATCTTCCGGCCATGGCCTTCCATCAAATCGAACGGGTGGATGTAATCAAGATGTGTCGATTGCTCGTCCCGCTCGATGTTGGTGGGATTCAGCTAGCAAAGGACAATCAACGACAAATTGCAGACCTGGTAATTCAATCTATTCATGAAAAAATCCGCTAACTCCATTGAATTAAGGGTTAGCGGACTTTATTGAGTCATTATATATGCGACCCCAACGGGAGTCGAACCCGTGTCGCCGCCGTGAAAGGGCGGTGTCCTAGGCCACTAGACGATGGGGTCGTAATAGGGGCTAGCGTCGCCCCCTCCGGTCGGCAAAGCCGCCGGAGCCTCCCCCTCTCGTTCGCATTACTCACTAGGGGGATTTCCTCAAAGGAGACAGCTACTTAAGGGATTAGGGTGGGGTTTGGCAAGGGCTTTTTGTTGGACTTATCCACAGCTCGTGCCCAGGAAAAAATCGGCAAAGAATCAAATCAAGTAAAATCAACTTTCTGCTGCCTGTGATTATGTTGAAAAAGTTATCCACAGCTTGTGGATAAAAAAAGTAGCAATTTTTTTATAAGTAATTTCAGTGGATTAAAAAAATGTGAATTTTGGCTATTGTCGATTTTGCTTTTTCGTAGTTTAACCCTGTTCATCAAGACGACATAGACATATAATCCTTGATAAAGCTTTTAGCAGGATCTTTGAAATTCAATCTATCGTTTAGGGAAGAACCTGAACTGCCACTTGTTGGCGTCAGTAAGTGACTTCGAATCAATTCGAATCTGCAGCCAAGAGCTTTTCGTGAGTTAAGCTCTCTGTGGAGGGTCCGGAACCAGGGTTGACGATGTCGCTGAACAGCAAGTCGTAAGCAGGCACAAAGGTCATAATGGAGGAAGCAGCCGAAAGGTGACTTCACATCCGTTATCTCGATAAACTCTAAAGACCAGCGAGCGAGTATTCTTCGGGAGACTCAGGAGCAAGGTCATAAGAGTGGGGATCTGGAAGCAGAGACTAAGAGATGATGGAAAAAGCCATAGAGGCCCCTGGAAACCCCATAAGAGGACAGACAAGCAAAGTTTCCGGATCCAAGGAGGCAGAACTTGTCGGCGCCCATGGACGGCAAAAATCCCTGAAGCTGAGGCGGCCGGGTTAGAACTTGGGTATCCGCTCAAGCCGCTCGGAGAAACCCAACAGCAAGAGGGAATGGGAGCCTGAAAGGGCCACCGCCAACCATGAGTGTTACGCCACTCTAGAGGGGAGTAAGTTCTCTGAACGATAGATTGAACGCAAAAGCCCGAATCGAAAGGTTCGGGCTTTTGTGCGTTTATCAAAGGAGCTTTCCAATTAAATCCCTCCTAGCCTCCCTTTACAAAGGGAGGGACATCAAGTGGCAACCGTTATCTCCCCCTTTTGTAAAGGGGGACTAAGGGGGATTTAAGCTGAGAGCGCCTTCGCCCTACGATACCAGGTAAAGGCGATGCCGAGTATTCCCATCAGGAGAGCATAGACGAGAATACCGAGGAAGAGGACGCCGGATTGGGCGCCCTTGACGAGCTCGGAGTTCGGATCCTTAAAACAGACGGCGCAGGCCCATACAGAGCGACTCAGTAGCGGTGAAAACATGACGCTCAGGACAGTCAGGGCGAGGACCGCCTCGGGGAGCCGACGCATCTTTTGGCGGAACCAATAGCCGTAGAATGCCAATACGACGATCATGACGACAGCGATGACACCGAGCCAAAGATGATTCGCGTCGCCGCTGCTCCGGTAACCCTGGAGACCCCACAGTGCGAGGATAATCGCGACGGTCAAGGAGCAACAGATAAAGAAGATGTGAAAGGCTTTAAGATTCATAACCCTTATAATGCCAAATCGGAGTCATTAAGCACAGGAATTGCGAGGCAGACCGCAAAGAAAAAGATCGTGAAGCCCAGAACCCAAAAGACCAGGCCACGTTCGGAGATGAGGTGCATAAAGTAGGTTGCCACGAGTCCGGCCTTAATGCAGGCGACGAAGAGGGCGACGATAATGGCCATGGTCATATTAAGGTCCAGATAACTGACAGCCACGGTTACAACCGTCAAACCGGCCAGGGCTGCAAAGACCGCCATATAGATCTTAATGTGCTTGTTTATCTCTTCTGCGGTATGTCCCGCCATCGAAACCTCCGTGTGTTACAATAAATATAAAGACGGAAATAGAAAAATCCAGACGATATCGACAAAATGCCAATATAATCCTGATGACTCCACTCGTCCCAAATACATTTCAGGATTTGATTTCCAGAGCTTAAAACCAGGCAGCAGCAAATAGGCATTGATGATAATGCCGCCAATGACGTGGAGCCCGTGGAGTCCCGTGATAGTGAAGTATATCCCGTAAAAATTATGGGTCGACGGCAGCAGGCCATGATGAAATTTCGCTGAATATTCAAAGTATTTAATGACCAAGAAAGCGAAAGAAAGCAGCAGGGTCAGGGTCATAAACATTTTGTATCGACCCACTTTTTTCAACGCTAAAGACGCCCATGCCATCACGATAGTCACACTGGAGCCGATGAGTACCATCGTGTTCAGGGTGGCGAGCGGAACATTGAGACCGGTTTCATGGTGAGAGGGCCACGAGGGATCGCCGGTTCTTAACAGGATATAGGCCGAGAAGAGGCCCCCAAATAGCATGACTTCAGAGGCCAAAAAGAGCCAGGTGCCTAGCTTCGCGTTGGTCATGCCCGTTAAGGGGTGGGGATGATCTATGTACTTAATTAGCGCTGACATACCTTCAAACTCCTTCTACTTTCGTTATCCTACCCCTAGTGAGCAAAGCGAGCGAGAGGGGGAGGCTCCAGCGGCTTTGCCGACTGGAGGGGGCGACGCCAGCCCCTACGGATGATACTGGGGCCAGTAATCGGCTTCATGACCCGGTACGCTGTATTCATACGGACCTCTAAAGACCTTGGGAGATCCGATAAAGTTGCCATGGGGCGGTGGGGTCGGCGTGTTCCATTCCAAGGTCGTGGCTTGCCATGGGTTGTCCGACTCGACCTGTTTCCCTTTCTTAATGCTTATGAAGAAATTGATGATAAAGAAGATCTGGGCGAGCCCTAACAACCACGCACTGTAGGACATAAAGACGTTGGTGCCCTGAACCGCTTTAGCGGTCTCATAAAGGGTCGGGTCATAAAGGCGCCGGTTAACTCCGGCAAATCCTTGAATAAACATCGGCATGAAGATGCCGTTCATTGCAATAAAGGAGAGCCAGAAGTGTATTTTGCCCAGGGTACTGCTCATGAATCGCCCCGTCACTTTGGGGAACCAGTAATAGATTCCGGCAAAGAGGGCAAAAATGGTTCCCGGGGCGACGACGTAGTGAAAGTGGCCAATGACATAATAGGTGTCATGAAAATGAATGTCGGAGGCGGCAAGACCTAAAGGAAGACCTGTCAGGCCGCCGATAGCGAACATGGGTAAAAAGGCCAGGGCAAAGAGCATTGGGACGTTATAGCGGATCGAGCCTCCCCAGAGGGTAATCAAGAGGACCGTTAAAATGATAACCGAGGGAACGGAGATAATCATCGTCGTCGCCTGGAAGAAGTTACTCATCGTTGTCCCCATACCCGTGATAAACATGTGATGAGCCCAGACAACGAAGGACATGAAGCCGAGGAAAAAAACGGAATAGACGAGTGTTTTGTAGCCGTAGAGTGGTTTCCGCGTATTGTTTGCGATGATTTCCGAGATGATACCCATGGCCGGAAGAATCAAGACGTAAACCTCCGGATGCGCTAAAAACCAAAAAAGGTGCTGCCATAGCAGCGGGCTGCCGCCACCGGCCGCCTCGATCGGCGCCCCTCCGACGACGAGTCCGCTGGGCATAAAGAAGCTCGTGCCCGCGAGTCGGTCCATGAGCTGAAAGATGCCGGCGGCTTCGAGCGGTGGGAAGGCCAACAGGAGTAGAAACGAGGTGACAAATTGCGCCCAGACTAAGAACGGTAAGCGCATAAAGCTCAAACCTTCAGCCCGGAGATGGATAATGGTTGCGAGTATGTTAACTGAGCCCAAGAGTGACGATGTAATCAGGAAGACCATGCCAATCAGCCAAACGGTTTGCCCGGTCGTCGCTATATTGGAGAGCGGGGGATAGGAGGTCCAGCCTGAGTTGGCGGCACCACCCGGAACAAAAAATCCAATGAGCATGACGACGCCGCCGACGAAATAGACCCAATAACTCATCATGTTAAGTTTGGGATAGGCCATGTCCGGAGCACCGATTTGCAGCGGAACGAGATAGTTCCCAAAGGCCCCGACGGCCAATGGCACGACCCCTAAAAAGATCATAATCGTGCCGTGCATCGCGCCGAGTGAATTATAGAACTCCGGCAACATGACGCCGCCCGGCATAGAGGTCTCGCTAAAGAGCCCGCCGATAAGTGGAATCGGTTGGTAAGGATAAGCCAATTGCCACCGCATCAACATCATGAGGCAGAAGCCAAAAAAGAGGAAGCAGAGCGCCGTGATCCCGTACTGAATGCCGATGACCTTGTGATCGGTAGAGAAGATGTATTTTTGAATAAAATTCAATTCGTGATGATCGTGCTCACTCATCTTGTATTAACCTTTCTTAGCTGCCTCGGGTGAGCCCTCTGGCTCGCTGGGAGCTTCCGTTTTGGCTGGCTCCTCTAAATTCAGGTAGCTCGTTTCTTCTTTGAGCCAGGCTTGATATTTTTCATCTTCTTCAATGACGACAAATCCTCGCATGCGCGAATGCCCCAAGCCGCATAATTGAGCGCATTGGATGTCAAACTGTCCGGTCTGGGTCGCTTCAAACCACATAGGAATATCCAGGCCCGGAATCGCATCCTGTTTGACCCGCAAGACGGGGACCGAAAAGCTGTGAATGACGTCAATTGTCGATAAATGCACGATAACGGGTTTATTGACCGGAAAATGGAACTGATTGACGGAAATAATATCGTCGCGTCCGGCGGGATCCTTACGATCGACGCCAATCGGGTTATCACCGGTGATCAGTTCGACCTTCGTGGGTCCGAATTTGCCGTCCAGCCCCGGATAATGGATGTTCCACGCAAATTGCTGAGCGACGACGCGAACGACCGTGGCCTTGTTTTCCTCCGGAAAGTCCGTTTTCAATTTAGACCAGACGGGAAATGAGAGTCCGACCAACAAAAAAACCTCGAAGAGAACAACGCCCACTTCGAGGTACTTTGGAAACTTACTGTGCGCCGATTCATAGCTGGCTTTATGTCCTTGGCGCTGTCGAAACCGAACCAAACAGTATAGAAGGTAGATTCCCCAGCCAACGAACAGGGCGACCATAAAGACGTGAAGGACGATAATCAGGTTGTCAATTGCAGCGCCGTGCGTCGAGATGTCAGGTGGTAAGCCCCAGCCATATTTCGCTTCTGTCATAGGAAATGCATCCTTAAAAAAAGTGATGAAAAGCTAAATAAACCCTTTAATTTCATGAAGGTGCCTCCACGTAGCATAGACATTTGCGAGGCGTCAAGAAGAGATCTGAGCTAGATCATATTGATCCAGCTCATGGCGGCACCTGATCTGCGTGGGTGCAAGTTGACAGGGTTGTTGCGGCGGTGCTAGACCGGCGAGACACGAAACTCTAGAAAATTCTATGCAATCCACCGACTTATTATCGATTTCCCATCCGCGACATCAAGTTGTTACGCACTTGATAGAACTCACCAAGCCGCGCCTGACATTTCTCGTTATTTTTACGACTTCCATTGGCATGTGGCTCGCGCCGCAGAGTCTCTCCTTGGGGCGTATCATTATAACCTTGGTCGGCATGTTGGCTGCGGTTGGGGGAGTCAATGCCCTTAACATGTATCTTGAACGCGATGTGGATGCCTTGATGGAACGAACTCGGACGCGGCCGCTGCCTGCGGGCCGAATGGCACCTCGAACCGCACTGGCTTTTGGACTCATTGTTGCCGCGGCAGGCGTCGTTCTCTTGGCCTGGGGTGTCAACCTGATCTCAGGACTCATTACCTTAATAGCCGTCGTGAGTTATGTGATGCTTTATACACCGCTCAAACAATTTACCCCGTCGGCGCTCTATGTCGGTGCCGTGCCGGGGGCCTTGCCGCCGCTGATTGGGTGGGTCGCGGCAACGGGACGGGTCGATTTGCCGGCTTTAGCGCTCTTTGCCACGATGTTTTGGTGGCAAATCCCTCACTTTCTGGCCATTGCCTTGTTTCGACACCGTGATTATGAACGCGCCGGCATCTTGACCTTGCCGGTCGCCAAGGGTATTGCGCGGACGAAGTGGCATATTCTGTGGGGTGTCCTCTGTCTTATTCCAACGAGTGTGGCCTTGGTTCCACTCCAGGCGGCCGGTACCTTATATTTAGTAACGGCGTTGTTAATGGGCGGGTTGTTTCTAGTTGTGAGTCTGCAGGGTTTTAGCGTCACCTCGATGGAGCGTTGGGCTCGCCGGCTTTTTATCGTGTCATTGTTGTACTTGACGGTTGTTTTTACGGTTCTCTTTATCCCCACCGCCTAATGGCTGAATGGCTCCCTCATCTCAATGCAACACTGAACGGCGGGAGTGCCCTCTGTCTCATCGGTGGCTGGTGGGCCATCCGTCGCCGCGCGATTACGCAGCATCGTCTATTGATGATGACGGCATTGTTTTTCTCTATTGTATTTCTCATCAGTTATTTGATTCGTTTTTATCTGACGGGAACGCATCGTTATCAAAGCGATGGTTGGGATCGAATCGTTTATTTGGTGATACTTGGGACGCATACGCCTTTGGCCGCTTTCGTTCCTTTCTTGGCGGCGCGAAGTATTTATCTGGCGATTAAAGAGCGCTTCGAGGCGCATCGCAAATGGGCTCGCATTACCTTGCCGATCTGGCTCTATGTTTCACTTACCGGGGTTACTATCTATTACATGCTCTATCACTACTCAGGGAGTGCGTCATGATTAAAAGTCTGGCCTGGGTGACACTTTCACTGACTTTTTGTCTGATGCTGTTGGGGGGCGTCGTGCATAGCACCGGATCAAGCCTGGCCTGTCCTGATTGGCCGCTATGTTACGGTCAAGTGATGCCGGAGATGAAGGGTGGGGTGGCGATTGAGCATAGCCATCGTCTCTTAGGGGCCAGCGTCGGCTTGTGTACACTTCTGCTGATGATTGCCGCGTGCCGGAAATCGAATCCAGATCGAGTCGTCAAACGTTTAAGTATGCTCGCCCTGGGTTTAGTGATCTTCCAAGGGGTGCTCGGGGGGCTGACGGTCATTTATCGTTTGCCCACTGCCATTTCAACCGCCCATCTTTCTACGGCGATGATCTTTTTTTCTATAATTCTTTGGATTGCCCTGCGCGCCACATTTAATACACATCGAAGAACCCAGCCTTACGCGAAATGGGTGATGCTGGCGACCGTAAGCGTTTATGCGCAAATCGTATTGGGTGCCTTAGTGCGACATACCGGCGCGGGTATTGTCTGTCCGGATATCCCGTTTTGTTTCGGTCAGGCCTGGCCGCTCGAGCTGCATCCGACAACGCGATTGCATATGTTGCATCGCTATCTGGGGATTGCCGTGGCGGCAGTTGTCTGTGTGTCGGCATTTCAGACGCTTCGACAGGTTGTCGATTCATTGGCGATTCGCAATCTCGCGGTAACGGCAATTGTCCTCGTCTGTTTTCAAATTGTCTTAGGTATCATGAGCGTGCAAACGAGTTTAGCGACTCCGATGATTACGGCGCACCTGGGAACCGGTGCGCTCATCTTAGCGTCTTTATTAGCCCTTATCTATTTTAAGTCCCACCCGGGCGTTGAATGACACGCCGCGACCGCATTATTAAGAATATCCGTTTCTTCTGGATTACAACGTATTATTTAGGGGTCTATTACCTGATTAATCTCTTTACCGCGACACGTTCACAGCATCATCAACTGGAATTTTTCCAGGAATCGGCGATTCCGTTTTATCCGGTTTTTTTACTCGGTTATGTGATGATCTTTGTGATCATTGGCTACACCTATGTCGGGATCAATGATGGTGAATTTTTCAAGAAAGTTGTCCGTACCTTTGCCGTTTGTTTAACCATTCATTTTATCTGTTTTCTAGTCTTTCCGGTTGAATACGTACTCAGGCCCGAAATTGATCCGAGTCAGGGATGGATGTATCAGGCCGTACACTTCTACTATTGGTACGACCTTCCGTATAATTGTTTCCCCTCACTACATGTTTCCAATGCCTTTTTGTGTGCCTTTATGCTGGGGCGTTACCAAAAGCGACTTGGCTGGATTTTTATTCCAATGGCCGTCCTCGTCGCTCTTTCCGTCGTGTTAGTTCGTCAGCATTACATTATTGATGTCATTGCGGGTTTTCTTGTAGCGGCCGGCCTTTATTGGTTCATGTGGTGTCGACGGGTCAAAGCCGTTTAAATTTGCGTTCCATCCGATTCCATCGACATTTCGGCTTCCGCTAGACTGACTTGGTGCGAAGAGGGAATGGCAATTGTCAATGAGATGAGGGTAACAGTGACCATGAGAAGTGAGGCGATAACAAAAGGTAAGGGGATGTAATAAACGTAGAATAGCCCTGCGAGTGTGGGGCCGATGACCCGGCCCAGTGATGCCGCCGATTGAAAGGTTCCCATGATGGCGCCGCGCGTCTGCGGGCGGGTGACTTTAGAGACGAGACTCAACATAGAAGGTTGGGAGATGCCGCGACCCAGTGCCGCTATTCCAAGCGGCAGTAAGAGGACGGCAACGCGTGATATCCAGGGAATGCTAACAAAGGCAATCATCAAAAGAATAGCGCCGCTCGTGAGCAGCTTCCTCTCGCCAAAACGACTCGCGAGGCTCCGAATGGCGCCGCCTTGGACCCCGGCCATGATAAGGGCCATGCCCACGAGGATATAGGCGACCTCGCGCGCGTCATACTGAAAACGGTCCATCATGAAGTAGGCGAATACCGCTTCGAGCTGCGTGACGGCGACGGTAAAAACGAAATTAAGCAGACACATTTTTCGTATCGAGCTATCACGTAAAAAATGCCACCGCTTGGTCGGCTCTTCCATGGTGCGGTGTCGCTCGGGTTCACGGAGGGTTAGGCTGGCGTAGATAAAATTGATCAAGGCCAGGGCGGCGGCTGTGAGCATCGGGACTCCATAACCATAGGGGGCGAGCAGGCCCCCAATCGCCGGTCCAAGGATGAAACCAATCCCGAAGGAGGCCCCTATCATCCCCATCCACTTCGTGCGGTTCTTTTCATCGGTGACATCCGTCACGTAGGCCGTGGCAACGCTAATATTGGCGGCGAAGATGCCGCCCAGGATGCGGGCAATAAAGAGCCACAGTAAAGAATTGGCCAAGCCAAGCAACAAGAGGGCGACACTCGATCCCAAGATGGTCATCAGCATGACCGGGCGCCGACCAATCCGGTCGGATAGACGGCCCCACAAGGGGGCGAAGATAAATTGCATGGCTGCATAAGAGGTGAGGAGCCCCCCCAAAACGGCGGCACTCGCCCCGTAGGACTCGGCATAAAAGGGCAGGACGGGGATGACAATGCCGAATCCGATCAGGTCGATGACGACAATGCTAAATAATACAAAAAGAGTTGATTTCATTAGGAATCCCGCTTTCTGGCATCTTTAACCGGGCGGGGCAAGGAAATCCCGTCCTTAGGGCCCATATAGGCGAAAATCCGCAAGATCTTTGCGAAAAACCGGCAACTTCTGAAAATGGCGGCCGATAATGAGTATGGAGTTGGCCCGCCTGTGGCCGTTAGCGTTGTGTGCTAGTGTTATGTACTGTGAATATATAAATGCCGTTGCCCGGTATTTCGGCTTTGGTCCCATTGTTGACTGCACGGATAGCAGTCAAAACGATGATGCGACCAATGGCTCTGTGCCGACAAGCCAGCAAAGCAATTATTGTCCTGCTGATCCTTCCATTGACGATAGTCTTGCGCCGATGTGCGTCGATCCTACGGCGGCACTGTGGGCGGAGCCAAACTACACTCCTGCAGCGTCTCCAGTTTCCGATGATGACTCCGACGATAGCTCACCGAGTGCCGCGATGGCGCTCCCGCTTATTGTCGGCGGATTGCGGGTGGTTGCCGATGAAGCAGCCAATGGTCCTGACTATATGAGTGAGCGCGGCTCAAGAGAAGTTCAGCAGGCGGCGGATATTGTACGTGAAGCGCAGCGACGACTACTAATGGAACATGGAATTGAGATGTCAGCGACAGAGCTGCGCAATACCTTTCATTATGAAATCGCTCAGGACTTTAAGACAGGTCGTGACGGACGCCGAAACCACGGGAGCTTGGAACACTACAGTGAGCAGGTAGATGCCCTTGTTTCATTTTACGCCTATCGAGCAGAGCCCAATAGCTGTACCGCACCGACGGCCGTGACTGAGGGCCTTATTACAGAGCTACGGAATACGATGTTGATCGAATCGCTTCCGGAAGCGGTTAAAACGGCGTTTATCAATGACCAGCGAAATGAGTTGAATCGTGAATTGAATCGTCTGATTGGGGAGCATAATGCCACTTCTTATGAGACCCTGCCCAATGATGTGCGCATGGAATTCGAGCGGCGTTGGCACGAGAATTATTCTACCTATATCAACAATTACTGGTCGGAACCGAATCAGGCATTTCCGCGGTTTAGTTCGGCCCGAACGGAAGTGACCCCGACCAGCGTCGATACACCAACCATCGATCCCAGCCTACCGCTGGAGACACGCTTGCAAATGGCGGAAGAGGCGCGGCGCACTGAGAGCTCCCATGATCGATCTGATTTGCCGCTGGAAGCACGCCTCTCTGACCATGAACGGGAGCAACGTCCTTGGGAAAGTCGGGAAACGGATCGGCGTGCCGGGTTTGAGGGGGAAGAGCGCAGAGGGTGGGAGCGGCGCAGCGAGCGCCGGCGTCGGCGTTAAGAAACTTTCAGGCCACCTCGGCCGACTTCGAGAAATTCAATTAAGGACAATCCATGTTGCGTGGTTGGCAGCTCCGGGCGAGCTGCGCTGACCAGGGACCAGACTAACTCTCGTTGCTCAAGTGTTGTGGCAACCAGAGAACTTATAATCTCTGCGCACTGTTGAATGCGAGCGTCGTGCGGATGCTCGTGCGTAAGTTGTGCCATCCGTTGAGCGAGTTTCTGAAAGGAGGCTTCACAGGCGATCGCAATAATTTCTTCCAAGGCGACGTCGACGGTAGGATTGAAGCGATAGGCCATGTCGAGATAGTCAAAACTATAGCTGAACAGGACCGCGGATCTTAAACTTGTTGTCGGCAAATTGGGATAGTGAAGGTGAAGGGCCTCTTGGATGGCCGGAAATTCAAGCTCTTCGCTATCCCAGCTTTTAGCGGCACGTGCCATGGCGATGCGCCTGAGTACCTCGGAGTTGGCGTTGCGCTGGTTTTCATTCATCACGCTCGCATCGGACTTTGTGCCCCAATGAATGAGGGTTAAGGCCAAGTCGCGGTCGATGTGAAAAAGCTCATCGCCTAAATGGGTGGCATCCGTTCCGGTACGGTTGGCGGCGAGGTTGCCGGCGGTTTGCAAAATGATGGCCGCCGAGGGTGCCAAATTGGGATCTTTCCAGTTGAGGTCTGAAAGGAGATAAAGGGCGGAGGCCAACATCACCCGGTCACGCATGGGCATGGCCTGTTCCACCGTAGAGGTCTTGTGAAGTCGAGCGACGGCTGTATCGAGAGTTTGCTGCGTTTCTGTAATACTCGCATCGCCGGCAAGTTGAGAGCGAAAGCTGAGTAAGGCATCAATGGGACGATGCATGTAAGAATCGCTCGCGTGCCGGTGATAATGTTCCAGCTCTTCAAAGCGGGTGCGGATCGCCGTGTTATTGAGAATACTGGAACCCGCACCACTGGCCAAGAGTGGAAACATGGAGAATGAAGTTACCCCGATCGTCATTCCTTGATCACTCCGATCGGACGCATCCGGGCGACGGGAGCGGCCATGCCCTCGCGATCGACGACGCCGATCACGCCATCGATATCCTTGTAGGCCTGTGGCGCCTCACCAATGATGGTCCTATTGTCGTGGTTCACGAGGGTTACGCCACGCATGGCGCGTTTAAATTCCTTTTTACTGATGCGCTTACGGCTGACTTCCAAACGTCCGGATCCGTCACCGCGACGCACGTCATCGTGAACCTCGAAACCAAGTGCTTGACTGCGTGAGAGCACGCGTCCGGCCCCATGATTGACGCTGTGCAATGCGGCTTCACTCCCTTCAACGCCGACGAGCAGATAACTCGCGGTTCCCATCGAGCCGGGGATAATGACCGGTTGCCCCCAGGCCGCCTGTTCGGTGCCGATCATTTTAGAGGGGGGCAGGGCGCGAGCGGCCCCTTTGCGGTGCACAAATAAACTTTCACCACCGTGTTCTTCGGGTTTAACCATGTTATGAGAGATGTCATAAACGACACGCGCCTCGGCATCATTATAATGAGTACGCATCGTATGCAGAGCGAGGGCCCCCAGCATCATGCGATTGGCATAGCCCCAGTTGGAAGCGGCCGCAGCCGCTCCTAGATAGTCCTGACCGAGTTCGCTATCCACCGGTATTGGATGGACGTCTTTGAGTTTGGCATTGATCGGACCATTCCCCAGGTTACGGGCCTTTTGACCGTACTGATTCGCAATATTATGGCCCATGCCGCGGGAACCACTGTGGAGCATCATGACCACAGCGCCCCGCATAATCCCGAGAGCGGACGCGATTTCAGTATTCAATACATCATCAATAACTTGAAATTCCAGAAAGTGATTGCCACTGCCAAGCGTCCCCAATTGTCTCATCCCACCTTGTTTGATGTGAGCGCGCGCGACCTTGCTGGGGTCGCCCGTTAAAGAACCTCTTTCTTCGACGTGAGCAAGCTCCCACTGAAGATAAGCGGCGTCGATCATCTCCCAGACGGCATGTTGGGAACGCGTTTCCATGGAGATATCAGCGAGGGTGGCAAGGCCGCCTTGCATGATCATATGGGTGTCCGCCTCGCTCAGCTTTACATGGCTCCAGCGTTCGCCAATGTTGATCGCGGCATAAATATCGGCGAGCAAATCGCGCGTGACGTCCTGACGGGTGAGATTGGTTGTCATCAACCGCATGCCACAGTTGATGTCTTTGCCAACCGCTGCCGGAATGACCGACGAGCGGGTCGAAAGCACGAAGCCATTCGGCACGGAAACGCCGGCATGGAGATCGGGCATCGCCAAGGCGTGCACGACGTCCGGCAGTTGGGTCATGGCACGGGCCTGCGTGAGGGCCTGTTGGCTAAAGTGGACGGAACCCATCCCAAAAACGCTTAGGGAGGGTGCAGCCGCTTGAAGTGTCAGGTTGGCAGCCGTGGCCAGTGTCATCAATTTCCTCTCTCCTCAGTGGGACCCATGTCCGATGACCCGACCAAAAACCTAGTAATTACAGCAGAATACAACCGGCTGCGATTGGGGCCCTTATCGACGCCCGCTGCTGAATGTTGCGTCCAAAGTGTGTTCAGATGTCCACTGAAAGCCCTTCCGGCGCCTCACTCGAAAATCAACCCCGCCGATAACTAGAGACGTAGGCAATTGAAGTATTCAGCCTAAGCAATTGATTTGAAAGGTGTAATGGGTGTGTTGATGGTGCTAGAGAATATTGCGACTTTTATTGCGGGTGGGCCGTTTCAAGGCGGTTCGGCGGGCCATGACCCGGTGGTTCATGGGCCCAAACAGCTGGCAGATGGACCGGACAAGCCTGATCACTCTATTGTCATTAAGACGACCGGACTGAAGCTGGCACAGGGACGAAGTGCTAAGGGAACGACCGTCTGGAAGCAGGTTACGCCGGGCAAGCAAGTCAAAGTAACCCCCCACAGCGAAAAACCCATCTACAAATTCGCCTTTAATGGTTCTTCGGCGCAACGCAAAGTCGTGGATGCCGCACTTCGCCAACTTAAAGTGGATCCCAACAGTGTCAGTGCTCAGTTTAACCTGGCCAAGCTCTATGCCAAACAAGGCAATAAAGCGGCGGGGCAATATTATTACCGGCGGGCCTTCTTAGCGATCGTTGCGACGAAGCAAAAGCCGAGTCAACTGGAGGAAATTGCCCGGGGTTTGATCGCCACCGGCGATGCATACACGGCGGCTCGCGTTTATCAGTATCTGCTGACGAAAGCCGATAAGGTTAAAGATATTGAGACGGATGGGATCGGATCCTTTCGCTGGCGCAAACGTCGTTATCTTTCGACCAATCGTCATCACGCCTTTATCAACATTGATACGGCCCTGAGTGCGGAAAAACGCGTGCAGTTTGCGCGCGCGATGTACGCGCAGGCTCAAGCCGGCAAGGACATTATCGGTGAGTATGAGGCCCTAGGGATACTCAAAGACCTCAAGGTCATTAACCCGGAGGAGCTGTCACGTCTCCATCAGCTGAGTGGAATGGACGGTGGCGATCCTCAAAAGGTCGACGTGCAGCAGGTTATTGATGCCGCGTGGAATTATGTAAAGAACGGTCACTTTGACCGGGCCAAACAGACGTACCATTACATTCTTTCGCTGGGTTGGGCTCAGAAACAGCCGCTCAATAAGGATGCACGTCTTCTGAAGCTGGAAAAGGCCGTGAGGGCACCGGATCAACACGCCAAGAGTCTCGTTAATAAAAAGATTGATGAGCTGACGAAAAAACTGGCGACTTGTCCTCGCAAGGACGTGCCGGAGCTGAATAAGAAAATTGCCGTATTGCGCGGGGCTTTGGCGATAGCCAATAAAGTTCCGGCCGGCGATTTTAGTTTTGGCGATGCCTCTCGAATTGCGACCATAGCCAAAGCTCAAATACTCTTGGGCGCCTTGAAAAAAGATAAGAATCTGCTGGAATCGGGGTTTAAAACGGGTGTCCTTCTTGACAATATAGCCCGTTATGACAAGCGCGCAAAGATTGCCAAGACGGCTTATCTGCAATTGTTTCCGAAGAGCATGCGGTCTTTTATTGCCTGGGGTTCGTTGCCGGTCATAGCAGGACGTTATTCCGAAAACACCAAGGGTTGGAGAGCCTATTTCCCCCGACCGGATGTCGTGAATAATTCGGCCGCGATCAAGGCATTCAATTCACATGATAAAAAAACCGGACAGGGAGCCCAATTAGCGCGTGAGCTTGCGACTTTAATCCAATCGAGCCCAAATGTCTCCGCTCGATTTGATAATTTAAATGGACTTAAGACCTTTTTTGCCAGCTATAAAACGAAAGTTGATGCGGTCGACTGGAAGAATGTTCAGGCCTATTTTGACGAGGTAAACACGCTTAACGGACAGACGGATGCGTCCAAAAAGCAGCGGCGCATCCAGGAGAGTGTCACCAACCTCCGCCAACTGCACGCTGTGATCAATCGACTTAACGGCGGCAAAGTCAGCGGCACAGAACTTGATAGTCTCATCAAGGGTCTTAGCGCGATGCCTGGCGCAAAAGAAGTGGCCGGCAAAAACAAGCTCGAGACAGCCAAGGCGCTGGCCCATGCGATTTATAATTATAATCACGGTCGGCTTGCGGCAGATCTCAACTCAGCTATTAAAGAAGTCGCCAAGCTTCCCGGTACCAAGGGAGAGTCCTTAAAAGCCCAGGCCAAGCAGATTTTGCGCAGTTTCGGTGGTGATAAGACCGTCGCGCTGAAGAAATTGTTTCATAATATTGAAGTCGAGCGTATCCGCGGCACGTGTACGGCCTTGATCAAGCAGTTCAAAGCTGCGCGTAAAGCGGACAAGCGGATGGACACCGGGGATTATCCCATTATTCGTCAATTACTGTGGCTCTGTGAGAAAGTCACGGGCGATAAATATAAGCATACCGACTTGTTTTTTGGCCGCATGATCAAGGATCTGCAACAGATCAAGTCCGACCTCAACGACCCGAAGAAACTCGCCTCAGCGCGTGAGAATTTTACAGGTCTCATGCAGGGGAGCCATCTCCAGTTTGTTTTGGCAGACGCGAAGTCAACCATTAAGCACGACAGCTACATCAATCTCGGTGCGAATATCACGCTCATCGTACTGGGTGGCCTGCTTGCCGCCCCGGTCGGTGTGCTCGCCCAAGCGCGCACCGTTGCCCTGCTCGGGCGCACGGCCTTGACCGTGAATCAAATCAAATTCGCCGGGGCCGGCGCCAGCATATTAGCGAATGCCGCGGTCTTTACTCAGGTCGAGGCGGGCGTCGGCGAGGGCAACTGGTTCGGATACAATACGCGCACTGGAAAGTGGGATTTCGCGAGTTTAGGAAAGCGGATGGCGCACAATACGGCGATGTTCGGGTTTATGCACGGTGCCTTCGGGTTGTATAGTAAAGTACGCTAAGCTCCATCGGTATTAACGTCGCCAAGCTGGGCTGGGCGGGTACTGCTGCTTACAAAGCCGGCGCCTTTGCAACGGAGTTTGTGGGCTTCTCTGTATTTGAAGGCTTGAGTCATGCCTATAATAAAATTTCCAAGGATGGGCTGAGCCTTGACGCCTTAGCCAACTTCGGAAAGGCGTTTACGCCCAAGGCCATGTTGGATCGTGCCGCCTTCATCTTCTTTTTAAAGGTCGGAAACTTCTTGGCGAAGCCGCTGAGCGAGGCCGTGCAGGGCAAGGTTATGAAGTTTGTCAATGCGCGTTATGCCAAGGAATTTGCGGCGATACGATCCGAGCTCGATTTAGCAACTAAGGACATGGATGCCCTGATGAAGGGGCGGGATAATGCCGCGGCGCTCAAAATAGTGGCCCGTTACGAAAAGGCTTTGTCCCAATTCGGCAAGTTTCTCGAATTATCGGGTCAGACAAACGGTTCAGAGGCCAAGAGTCTCAAGTCTTATCTGGAAGGGATTAGTCAGTTGAAGGCGGAACTGAAGGCCCATGAAAAGATATTCGGCACGGAAAGCATCGCGGACGTCAAAGTATGCCGGGATGGCTTTAGCTATGACATAAGCAAACAAAGTGACTTGGTCTCCGTATTAAAGAGTCTGCCGGGGTTAAAGATTGAAATCGGCTCCGAAGGGCGCGTTGTGACCCGAAGTCCGGAAGGCAGTGTGTGGGTCTTTCATCCGTCGAGTGTTAAAGGATCGACTCACCTTACGGTTGCGGCGAAGCGTAATCTTAAGCCGGTAGATCACTCAACCACGAAAACGAAGACGGATCCGATATTTGTTAAGCTCAGCGACCTCCATATGGCTGGCATCAAATCGCAACATCCGTTGGTCGTTAACGTCATCACCCCGAACCGAAATCACAACCTGGATTATTCCGAGTCATTTAGAGCGAATGTGCTGACTGGAAAACACGGTACCGATGCCTCGATAGCGCCCGAAATGGCGACTCATGTCTGGGTCGTGGTGCGTGACGCCGTGGCGGCGCGAGAAGTATTGAAACGCGTGACCGGCAGTGAAACCGGGCAGCTCCCGGAGCGGTTTAAACTGATTGCTCAGGCGGAGTTTGATGCGAATAAGCGAGTAACGGACGCCATCTACGATACAATGTACGATGCGCACACCAAGCGACTCAAAGGGACTCCTTGTTCGGGTACCGAACTCGCTTTGATTCGTAACTTTGCCCGACGCTATGAAGCCTGGTTGGCCGGCAAAACGGCTCACCAACCCAAAACGAGTGCGCTCATTGAGAATCATCCTATTGTCAAGGCCCTGCGAAAGCTTTCGCGTCCTCACGGTCCGCATTACTATCGGGATGCGGCTTTTTATGATGCGCTGCCGGCAGGTGGTAAGGTGATCGACGGGGTACCGTACTTTCCACTCATCAAGAATATTAAGGGCCATAAGTTTCAGCTCGGTTCCGGTCAGACGGTTGAATTCACCGGCCGGGTCTTTGGTCAAGGCAGCGCCTCGACGGTTTATGAGGCGAAGCTGACCAATAGTAAGGGAGAGGTAACTACCGTCGCCGTTAAAATCCGCGATCATGCAATGGGTGCCGATCCTCTGCACATTGCTAAAGAAATCCGCAATGTTCAGCTGGCAGCACGTGAAAAGCTCGGTGGGGTGCAATTTTTTGGTGCTGCCAAAGTGGACGGCCGCTTGGCTATCGTGACGAACGTGACGCCGGGTGTGGATTTCGGACGGGCGAATCCGCATTGGATTAATGGGACGACAGTCAAGGAGATGAATATCCTGTTTGATAAAATCGAAAGGATCGGGCTTAAGCCTGGTGATTTTCAAGTTACGATTGACCGCGACGGTCGGGTTCATCTGATGGACCTTGAAGGCTTGCATGTGACCGGTCTTAAACAGGGGTTCTCGCGCTGGGAGGCGATGGAAGCCCTGTTGTTGCGCCGTCAAAAGGCGGGCCTCAACACGGATGTTATTATCAGTCATTTAAGTACGGCCCAAAAAATCGCCTTCGCGACGCATTTGGTTCAGAATCGCGGCTGGAAATCGCCCCAGGTCGCCAAAGTATTCGGCCCGAACATTTTCGATAGTCATTACCGCGGCAAGGTCGATAAAGGATCTGTCGCTGTTCTCTCGAATAAGGCAAAGGGCGAGATTAAAAGCCCGGAACCGGAACCCGCCTGGATGCGTTCGGCGATTGATTTTCAGTCTTTTGTCGTCAGGACGGGCGCTGATGTCCGTGGCTTTGTGAAATTCTTCAGACCTGAGAATGATGGCCATTACGAATTCAATAAGACGGTGGATTATATCGCTAAAACGGACCTGAATACACTTATGACGGAATTTGGGTGGACGCGGGAGCAGGCAACTCGCATTAAAGAGGATGCATCTACCTTTCGCCCTAACTTGAATCTCGTAACGAAGTGGAACGATCAATTTCATAGCAAAAAACAGGATGCAGCAGCCATAAAACGGGACATTTTATCAAGGCTTTCGGAAGCTGACTGCGCACGTCTTAATCGTAAAATGAAGGCGATTGTTACACAAGGCAGGCAGGGTAACTCGAAGGTGACAATTCCCATGTTGATTGAAGCCTATATTTCGGCACACCTGAGAGGCTCGTGGTTCAATAAAGCCGTACTTTCCTATATGGACATCTTAAAGAAGGCCGAGAACACCTTTCTGTCACTACAAGCCGACCTTACAAGCAATGTTGTGGCAGATCGTTCGGTTTCATTTGAGCTCAGTTATCCAACTATGAAGCAGGTACTGCAGAAACGTTACATTGATCCGGCAAATCCTGATCAGAGTTTTTCGAATGGATCACCTGAGTCATGGGCCGGTCAATTGATTGCGGTAGAATTTTATAGCCCGCATCCGGATAAAAGTAGTGTTTTGTTGCTGGCTAAATTTAAGCAAAATAAAGGCTGGTCCGTCCAAGGAATGTCAACCGTTAACGGGCAACGACTTGTGGTTACAATACCACCGAAGCAAGCGCCGGCGGCTATGGCTATGGGCTTCTTCTCGCCGGTCGATATGCAGCCGGGTCAAGCGGTGACAATAACGATTAACATAAGTAAAGTTCCAAGCAAACCAGCCTTGAAAACAGCGCAGGGAGAGTAGTTTGAGAATTTTCACGGCATGGCGATATTGCCGCGTATTGTCATAAAAGAGCAACAATTGGCCTTCTAAGTCGATAGGAGACCTGGTATGTCATTAGGTGCGACATCATTCGTAAATGGCCTGCTGTGTCCCATGCTGCTGGCTGCCGGGTCGAAAGGTCCGCCGACCAAGCCACCGGATATTGCGCGCTCGGATACCTTGGAGGCCCCGCTCTCTACCGAACAACGTCGACGGGCCCATTCGCTCGTACAAAAAGACGCGCACAAGGCAACGCAGGAACTCTCTCCCGTGATTATCCTCATGGTTCAACATCTGGACCGCGACCGGCTGTACCGCGTTCAAATGCTCTTATTTGCGTTGGCCGCCTTACTGGAAGATCCGTTAAACGACGTCATACCGTGGATTGACGAGTGCGAGCGGATGGAGACCATCCAGAACAAGCAATTAAATCGGTTGAGTCGGGAATTAAATAGCGAAGTGCGGGCCAAACAGCTTTCACTCGAAGAACAGCAAACCATCACGAATAATGTACAAGGGGATCAACGGCGTCTCTACCGGGCGTCCCGGGTGATCAGAAGCCTGGATCGCTGGATGAAAGATGCACAGAACAGCGAACAAAACGTGCGTATCCGGAAAGCGCTCACCTTTTTATGCTCCATTCCGGAGTTCGGTTCCAAGATATCCTTACCGGAACGGGATGCGAGACCCGTTACTGATTTTGAATTGTTGCAGGAGTTAAATCCCTATTTTACCGATGAGGATAGACGGATCTTTCAGCGCGCCGGTTGGGGGCGGATCCGCAACCGCACCATTGCGTTCGATATCGATGCGACGCTCGCGGATGCACGTTTCAGGCCAGTTGCCATGGACGAGCTGGCCAAGGCACCGGACAAATACGAAGTTGCCAAACAAGATCTTATTTATCAATTCCGCACGATTCGTCTGCCGTATCGCGGGATACAGGCCCTCTTGTTAGGGCTCGCCGCCGCGGGCAATCGTCTCGCGTTGCTCACCGTTGCCAAGAATCTCCCCGGCAACCTCGAAAGTTTTCTCAACGATTTTCCCTTGCTCAAGTTGGCGCTTGATCTCGTACCCCGCGATGATCCGTTCCGCCTGTTGACGGTCGAGGAACTGGATGCTTCTCCGCGGATTCATAGCGGGCTGTCACGAAAATATCCGACCAAAGAGTGCTTCTTTCATGTCCTGGTCGACGACGAAGAACAATACGCGGACGACATGGAAAGAATGGGCCTGGGACGCCGCTGGGTCGCGCCCGGTCCGACGGCCATGGAGACCCTGCAGCGCCTCGAAGACTACTTTGCCTGACCGTGTTCAACTGTCCACTGAAAGCGCGGTTTTCGCCCAACTGAGTTCTATCAATTGCCGATAATTAAGATAACGCAGCAATAGTGCGAATTGGGTGTAACTTTTTGAAAATATTGACTTAACCAGAGAGTCCTGGAGGTGTGTCATGGCAGTGCAAGGTGTAGATCGAGTCGAGTCTGGGGTTAAATCACAATTAGAGCATAGGCCTTTGGTGATGCCGGCGGAAACTTCCCATATCGGAAAATCTGTGGCCGCTGATAAATTCAGTGCACGTGCGACCAATAGACAAATGTTGGCGAATCTCAATGGGGGTGGTTCTACGGCCCTTCGTCGGACGCCACCGAGCACCATTGAATTTCGCCGCGTTAAAACACCGAGTGGCAAGCAAACCGTTAGTGGCTTGGCCGTTAGAACGCAGATCAATGGGATCAGCTATGAGATAGAAGGCTATAACGTCTTTCACGCCTTCCGTTACCGTCGTGTCGGTACGATGCGATGGACGAATGTCACCAAGGGACGTAGGGATCCCCTACAAGCCGAGATAAAAAAGGCGTGGTATAATACGGTACGCGGGGAGACGCGCTTCGAATCCAAACTCTACGCCGATATTTGGTATAGTTCAAGGTCGGGAAGGGGAGTGGCACGGCGTCATATTGGCCGTAACGGCAATGCAAGCCGTGCATTTTATCGCTATGGTTCCTATCAAGGACCGGTGTTCAAGCGAGGTAACGATTATGTCCTATTCCATAGGAGTGGCAATAGCCCTTTTCCAAAATATCACATGATTGTCGGTACGGGGATCAATGAGCAGACCGGGCAGTTGACGGGAGTGCGTCTAGTGACCCCTTTACGTATCCGTGGTATAACCTCAATGCAACACTGGTTGAGTCTTTCCTCGCATGTTGCGAGTTGGCCCAAAGCTCGAGTCCCTTCACCGACGGGTTACGCCGGCTCTCACTAACTCAGAGCTGATGCGCTAGGAGTTGCGCCGCTGTGAAATGCGGTCGTAGTTCTAGGGCCGCTTTGTTAAGACGTCGAGCTGCTGAGGACTTAGCTCCCATCACATGATAGAGGCGGGCGAGGTTGAAATAGCTATCGGCAAACTTGGGAGCATAGGCGAGGGCCTGACGGTAATGCATTTCCATCAGTCCTGCGACAACACAACTGCCGAGAGCGGCCAGCCCATTCAATATCCCATCATCATGGCGCGAATAGTTTAAGAGTCCCTCTAAGAGTCCATTCAAATGAAAGGCCTGGGTGTTTTCATAGACCGCTAACATCGCTGTCGCTGAAATTCGTTCCGTACCGGGATGCGCCTTGCCGAGAAAACCACGATGGTAGAGATCGATTTGCGTCAAATGTTCAGGTCTCTGCGGATCGAGGGCGACACCGACACAGATATGATAGGTGATACTCGAGTCAAGGGCATGCTGCGTCACTCGTAGAAATTGTGGTTGGAAGCCGGCGAGGCGGAGCACTGCATAGGCAAAACGAGACAGTTCGGTACAATCTCCCGGAGCGCCGTTGAGCAGGGCAAGGTTGTCACTTTCATAAGGGACGTAATTGCGCTTTTGAACACGCTGTTCCATCCACGTGACGATGCGGCGGAGATAATCGCGCTCAAAAGTTAAAGTATTACCTGAGGGGTGGGGAATTTCACTTTTAATCTGATCGAGTTGCTTCTTTAAGTTCAAGAGAGCTCTATCATCTTCGCGTGTCTGTGGATCAAAGTCATTAAAGAGCCAGGGCAGCCGGAAGGAGTTTTGGACTGAAACCAGATCGGTGAAGGGTCGTGGAACCCGACCATTGCCGTGGGCAAAGCGATCTTCCTCGCTTTCGAGCCTTTTAATCGCTTGGGCATAAACAGCTGGAACATCGCCGCGTAATTTTCTCCCGCTGCTGTGCCGTAAGAGCTGGCACAATCCGGAAGCCTCATTATTCTGTAATCGCTCGCACCCGATTTTTCGCATCGCACCCGTGTCCCTTTGCAGTTCATTTATCTCCGCTTTATCCGGAAAGTTGCGTCCTCATTAACTGTATCGTTTCGATACAGCCTGGGGACTCCTCCCACCTCAAGATATCCCTAACTAACCAATATTACTTAAGAATAGTTTGGCACTCTCCTTGCTCTATAGAGGGGCAGAATTACTGTTCACGCATGGAGGTTTCCAATGAGTTTTTTAACCGTCGCCGCACCTATCCTACACGCCGTTGCAAATGGCTTATCAGGAGTCGCTCAAGCTACTGCAGCAACCGCTCCTGCACAGCCGGCGAACAATGCAAATGGCAATGCCAGGTTTATTGCGGATGCGAAGCCAAATGATGCGCTACGCGTTGTGGAGCAACGCAATACTGATAATCAAGCGGGTGGTTTGCTCATCCAACCCAATCGCGGCACCGGTGGCTTCAATGTCTATTACAAGAAGGGGATGAAGGGCAAAGAAATCGTCATTCATAAACACAAACGCAATGCGACTGCGGCGGACAAGCCCAGTCTCATCTACCGCGGTGCCAAGATCACCGAAAATGAGAATGGGTATCACAATCTGAAATTACCGACCCCTGAAGAAGGCTACTATTACACGGCGCAGATCGTCGAAGCGAGTTAACAGCTGAACTACTATCAAATCAGAAAAGGATAAGATCATGAATTTTCAATCACAACTTCGATATATCATTGCAATCGCTGTTTTCGCTTTAGCGACGGCCCTTGTTCATCACACGGCCTTTGCCGGTCCGGCCGATCTTGATACGGAATTTGCTGACAACGGGGTGATGACGTTGGATTTTGGGCTTGAAGAGCAAGCCAGTGTTTTACTTATTGAGGAAGATTTGAACGGCCTGCGTTTTGTCGTGGCCGGTCGTCAGTGCAAGCTCGGTGATTTCGGGGACTGCGACTTTCTCGTCGCGCGCATCCAACATGATTTCCAAATGGATCAGAGTTTTGCGTCCGATGGCTGGACGACAGCCTCCATGGGCATGTCTAGTTACGTCAGCGCGGCGGCCTTTACGCCTTCCGGTGAAGTTTTAGTCGTCGGTGACAGAAAGGAAGATGAATTGATCGGGGTGGACCATGACTTCGCGTTGGCTCAATTCAATGAAACAGGCGAACTCGATACGTCATTCCACAGTGACGGTAAGGTCATGACCGGTTTCGGTGATTATGAAACGCCCTGGGATGTTGCCATACAACCTGATGGCAAAATTATTACCATCGGTCGTCAATATCAGACTCCGACGTTTGGCGATACGGATTACGACTTCGCTATAGCGCGATATCATGCGGATGGATCCTTAGATAAGAGCTTTGACGATAACGGGAAGCTGGTTAAAGGTTTCGGAAAGGACGATCATGCCTACGCCGTCGCGCTGCAAGTCGACGGGAAAATTGTCGTTGCCGGACAAACCGGACGCAACTTTATCGTGGTACGCTTCAATCAAGATGGGCGTTTAGACAAAGGCTTTGGCGATGACGGCAAGGTCGTTGCCCAATGGGGATCCGGTGAGATCTACGAAGAGGCCAATGATATCGTAATTACTGCGAATGGTCAGATCCTGGTCTCAGGGGTCGCAACGATCGGCGGCAACAATGATTTTTTGGTAGCGAGACTCAATGCCGATGGGTCTTTTGATAGTTCGTTTGGCTCAGGCGGTTGGATTGCCGCTGATTTTGACGGCCGGAATGATCGCGCGGATACGCTGATGATCGATGATGAAGGGCGTATTCTCTTAACCGGCTGTTCTCAGCAAAAGTTTGCCGTGGCCCGTTTTTTTCAAAATGGCATGCCGGATAAATCTTTTGGCGACGGTGGCCAAGCCTTGAATGAGGACCAAGACTGTGGCGCAGCCGCCCTGGGACCCGGTGGCCGTATCTTTGTCGCGCACTCTGTAGACAATGGAAATAACTCAGATGTGCAACTCGTCGCCTTTAAAGGCAGCTCAGAGGAGAATGGCTTTTCCTTGGATTTGACTGATTTAGCCGTTGATGCCCAGGAGCTCGTCCCGGTCTACAAGGCGGACCTGCGGCTTGAAATAAGCGATGCGCAGGATCCGGTCGAAAGTGGCTCCGAGCTGGGTTATGCGATTCGTATCAGCAATCTGGGGCCCAATCGTGCGGACAATATCGTCTTGTCAAATGAATTGCCGGCCGGTGTCAGCCTGAAAGAGATCGATTTCCCTATAGGTTCTTGTACAACGACAAATCCCATCGTCTGCAATTTTAGTGAATTAGCTGCTGGAGTAACGATGACGGGAACGATGCTCATCGAAGTAGGGGGAGCCGGTTTTATCGAAACGACGATGACAATCACGAGTGATGTCATCGATCCTGAGCTGAACAACAATCAGGCTACCGAAATGACGGCGATAACACTGCCACCGTTGTCACCTGAATCCACACCGCCGGAAACGACTGTCCCCACGGAACCGACGGTCACGACCCCGGAAGCCCCTGCGAATAGTGACGCGGCCGGTAATGTGGACGGACCGAGCTTCGCGGGCGAGAATACCAGTGCCCAACGTGCCGGCGGAGGATGCTCGCTAGTCCGGAGATAGCAAGTGTCAGTCACAACCTAAACTTGCCGGCAAGGTGCGTTTCTACATCTAACGGGCAAGTCATTTTTCATTAAGGAAGATTGAAGGATGAAACACACAAGTGAATTTCACATAGATAAGCATATTCTAGTTGATGAAAAGGATGCCAGATCTGAGGACGATCAAGCAAATCCTGTCCCGCCGGCAGAGGTTCCAGCGATAAAGTCGGCCAGCAAAAAATGTATCGAAATGGTACATATTGGGGTCTCGTTTCTGACGGATTAGCAATATAACTTATTGATATTATTTAATTATTACTTGGCACGGCACTTGCTCTCTAAGTAAGCAGGAACCTGTAGTGCAAAGGAGATTTTGTCATGGGCAAAGGTAGAAAAGTTGAAGTCAGAACGACTGGTCGCGGAACGTATGGAACCAGCGGTTCGGGCAAGGCACCTGCCAAGAAGTATAAGGGCGGGTCGAAAATCAAGGTGGGTGGAACTGCTGGAAAAGTCTCAACCGAATCGACTGGTAATAAGAAAGACACGAGTTCCACAACAGAGACAACGACGTCCAGAGAGACGGAAGTCAAGATTGAAGACGTCGATAATTATTCAGTCGCAACGGCCTCAACGACTGAGTACACAAACCCCCATACGCCAACGGCTAAGAGAAAATCTACCAAGAAACCTGTTACTGTCTATGACAAAAAACCACCAGTAGAGAGTAAAGAGACGAAAAAAGATGAAACAAAAGAAGATAAGGGTGAAGTCAAAATTGCTGATGCGGTTATATCCGCAGGAGTAAAGGTTTACGATGCCCCGGATATCGCAGCATCCTATAAGAAAGGGAAAGAGGCCTTTGGTAATATTCCGATTCTTAGTCAGCTTGCCGGACTCGGCTATGGACTCGTTACCCTGGTTAAAAATTACGGCATGGTCGGTAATCGTATTCACAAAATAGAAGCGCCCAAAATTCCCGAATACAAAGGCGAAGTCAAAGACTGGATGAAGGAAAGCTTCTCCGCCGGTGATGTCATCATCGTTGAAGGTAAGTGGGCTGAAGTTATCAAAATCGATTCAGTAAAGCTCGAGTATCGCTTCGTCAATGAGACTCAGACACGTACCACTGACGTCACGGATGCCTTGATCCGGCAAAATGCGGCCGAATTGCCATTGGATGCAATCCGGCCGACAGTAAACGGACTCTCCGGACCACGTCTTGATAAATCGATGCACCGCATCGATCAATACATCACAGTCGCGGTCGTCGACGGGAAATATTACTGCGTCGACGGTCATCATCGCCTGCTCTATATGTCAGCCGCCAAGATGCCCAAGGTACGTGTTCGTTACGTCCATATGACCAAGGCCGAATTAAAGAAGCGCTTAAAGAAGGGCCATGGCACGCGCTACGAAGTTCCTGAAAACCTCGGTGGACTCAAGGTTGATCCGAGTCGAACCGATGTACCGACCCGAGTGGAGAGAACACGATCCGAACCCACCCCAGATACACGATCCGTTGAAGGCCACGCCGATTATCATGGCGTGGAGAAAACACGCAATGAGCGCGAACTCAATAGCTTTGTCGAATATTATACCGGCAATGAAATGAAAAGCCTGACGGATCTTGCTAAGAGTTCTAATCCGGTCATTAGCAAGGCCGCCACCCAGTTCAGAGGCCGTGTCCTCTTAATCCAACAATGGGTTCGTGCCTACCGGAAACTCGAAGGTATGAATCCCTCGGACCGTCACAAGGCCGAGCAGGCCCTTATCACGGAAATAAGAAATAGTATGAGCGTACTGGAGAAAGTCGATCCTGTTTTTTGTCAAAATCTATCCATCGCGCTCAAGTTAGATCATCAAGTGAGTGCGACTGGTTCTCATCAAAAGGGGGAGCGTGAGCTAATAGATAATTTCTATACCACGATGAATGGAGTCGTTAAAAACGAGCTCAAAAACTCGCCCTATAATATGATGGAACAACGCTACGGCGAAGTGATGTCGGCGGAGAAGACCCGCCTGAATTCCGTGCGACAGATCCTGAATGTCTTGGTGTTACATTCGGGCAGTTCGATTCATTACAAAGACCGCGAGGGCAACTTTACGGACATGGCGCCGTATATGAAGAGAAAGAGCGAGGCGGATGCCTCCACAGCCCAGGTTAATTCCAGTTCCAATAGTACAGGGGTGAAAACAAAAGTGGACCCTGATGCGACCCATGTCGAGCCGTCACGTCAACAGGGAACGCCCTCAGGTCCCGTCGTGATTGATTACAACCTTGTCCCGCGTGGCAAGGTTTACGGTCTTGATATAACGACTCCGCAGACGGTGTTGGGGTGGACGCGGGTCCAGGTTGCCGTGCGCAATGAACTGAGCCTCGGCCAACAACTGGAGCTCTATCGTTATCTCTCCGTCGAGGCAGGGTGGAAGAGCGATCAGCTCTCCAAGATGTTCGGTGCAAAGTGGATGCAGATGCATACAGCAAAGTCATCCGGTTCAAAAGATTCAACGACGAATCCAGTCACATCGACCAAGGCAGATAAGGAATTGGTCGATAAGTTCATCGACAGCACCCATCAACCCTACTATCTTGACGTTGTTGATCGTTACTTTACTCCCGACAAAGAACCGGTGACTAAGTTAGCAAGCGAAATGGGGATACCTAAATTCGCGTTGATCTTGAAATCTACGACTAATAATCCCGCAGCCCGTGAGAACTTTGATGTGCTGCTCCAAAAAGCGACAAGTACTAAGGCCGAGGCGGCTCATGTAAGAGATTTCCTCAAAACGGCCTCTGTAGACCAGATTTTACTCCTTGTAACCAATACTTCACGTACCGCTGGACGAAGTGGCGTTGTTTCCTATCTCAGTAATCATGGTTATCTCGACATCTTGAGCGGCGATCCAGCCTCACATGTGTCACGCATTGAAGGGATTAAAGATGTGCCGACACGCGATCTCTTATTGGCACTTTGCGCCCATCGTGAGTTTCAGCTTCGCAAGGATCATCCCTATAGACAGAACGCCGAAGGCCTCGATCTGTTGCATCGCTTTGGTATCGATCCCCATGAACATGCGACTTTTCCTTGGAACAGTAAGGATACGATGAATCGTGCCTCCCTTTATTTCCGCGTCAAGGCAGAGAAACGTAACATCAATACCATTTTTGCCAAGGCGGCACCGGGCAAAGAAGGCGCCGCCAAGGCACTTGTCGACAAGATGTGGAATCTGATCATGACCCAGGATGTTAAGGATACAAAACTGCCTTTTACGCCGCACGGCTGGCAGCACACCCTCGACGTCGTCAAGCTCCAGCGTGACATCTACAATAGCTCACCGGCCTTGAGAGATGCGCTCATCAAGCAATTCGGCTCGGAGGCCAAGGCACTTGCTGTCATGGACGCCGTCGCACTGATGCATGACGTCGGCTACGGTATGCTCAAACCCGGTGAATCGAAAGGGAAGCACGCCATCCACAGCGGTGAGGCCTTCAAGAGCCAGCTAGCGAAAGATTTCAAAGAGCTCTACGACCTGACAGATAAACAGGTTGAGGACATATTCCTGGCGATCCAGCGCCATGGCGCCGACAAATATGGGAAGCCAGGCTATATGGCGGCCAGTGTCCAAAATAATCCACTCCTCATGATTATTCGTTTAGCTGATAATCTTGATTCCAGTATCAAAAGACTCCGTTCAGCACAGACGCATCCGCTCTTTCTTGAGGCAATCAAGACAATGTACGCACTTAAGGCGAATGGCCAATTTACGAGTGGAGATAAGGCGACTCAGAAGAGCATGTTAGACAAAATCCGCAGAGATTATGCCTTGAAATTCGGTAGTGAGATGGCGCCCAATGACGCGAAGTTAGCCAACGAGCTGCTGCGGGAAATGAATCAAGAGAGTTGGCCTCATTTTAAAGGCGCGGAGAGAGTCACTGATGTCAAATTGTCCGTAGAAAATGGCCAACTCGTCGTGGAATTCCGCATCTTAGGGAGCCATAAAGAAGGAACCGTAACGGAAAAAGACAATTTGCAAGTGGAAGGATCCCAATATCAACTCTGGCGTGCCTACGAATCAGCTAAATCGCTCGACTATAACGGCAAACCCATCATCTTTCGCTACAAGGAGATGTCGGAAGCGGATCACCATAATCTCGAGCCGGCGGCCGTCATTGGTGACAATAAGGTATATCATCCGGACAAGAAGCAGGCTAATTAAATGGGCAAGCACGTCAAGAGAACGAGGCGCACTGGTGGTGCCCATCAAACTACCACAACGAAAGCACCTGCGAAGAAGTTTAAGGGGGCAAGTGGAGGCGTTTCGAGTAGCTCATCCGTTGGGAAAACGACTAAGTCGATGCAGAGTTCAGCAGCACGCAAAAGTGAAGACAAGATTGTTGAGCACAAGATCGATGATATCGACGTCTACACGGTAGCTACCCGCCCAGATGAGTCGGTTTCGAAATCCAGTTCAATTAGGACAGAGAAAAAATCAGTCCAAAAAGGAGTGACTGTCTATCAAAAAAAGGCTCCAGCTCAAATTAATAGCCCAGGCAACAACATTAAAAGATCGATGAAGAAAGTTAGAGAGCTTGTCGCCTCTATCCTGGGGTTTTCCATCTTCTTTACCCCCGATGTATCCGAAGCGACAGTACGTGGAAGTGAAATAGCCTCTCAGACACCTATGATCGGTTATCTTTTCGGGGTGATCTTGGCGACGGCCACGATGTTGTATAAACCACGAACAACAAATCAACCAAAGCGTCAACCCAAAGACTTTGTCGTCATAGACATCAGCAACATCACTGAAAAGGCGCAGGCAAAAACAAAATTGAATGAGGGATTAATCGGTAGAAAAAATATCCGGCTTGTCGAGAACTCTATTGAGACTCAGGCGAAGGATCGCTTCATGGCAGTTCTAAAGGCCGTCATGACACATAATTACAAAGGGGATATTGAGGTCATTGATTCAGCCGGCAAGCTGCTGTGGAAAAAAAATGGAAATACGATTAGCGGACAGCTGACCGGTCGTTGGTTGAAGGAATATTATCTGAATAACTCAGGTTTCAAGGCCGGCAATCGCTTCTTTAGCGTGCGCAACGATCTTGCCGCCATGAAGACGAGCCGCAAAATTGAGTTTGAGGAGGCCCCTAATCTGCTGAGTGAGATCGCTGTCATGGATCTCGCCACGGCAACGACCCCCCGCGGGAGCAAGAATCCCGTAATTCCGACTCAGAACTTGGTTAATTGGATCACTCAAGGAACAGGACTCGCTAGGACGACACATGGCAATGCACGAAGACGCAAATACCAGAATGTAATGAAAGAACACGGTCCCTACGCAGAGGGCTTTAAGGTCGATGGGAGTGATCATTGGACCAAAGCCTTCCAGGCCATGCAGACATGGCTCAATCGCGATAGTGCGAATATTAAGAAACTGAAACAGACGTTTGAGTATCTACAGCGTGACTCAGTCGGATCGTTGAGCTATGAACATAATGCCTTTCATCTCGCCAAATTGTTCGCGGATGGCAATACAAAGGATATCGATGCCGGCTTGAATCGTCTCAATCAATTTTATGCCAAGACGAACGGCCAATTTCAAATCAGCGGTGCGACCTTTAATGTTTTCTTCGAGAGTAAGGAGGGCTCAGCGGCCGAGCGACGTAGCCTCGATTCGATTCGGCTTGCGGCCCAGGACTATATAGCGGAGGGCTATCATTTTAAGATTGAAGTGATTCCGACATCAAAGAATTTTTCGGCACCAACGCCTGACTATCGCGTTGAAGCCTCGAAAAACGGAACCAGGCAGACTTTCATCATTGAGGTGAAGAGTTTTGCCAATCTGCTGGGATCAGGTGAAAAAGCCGCTGATTATCTAACATTCCTGCGCAGTGGCTACAATGTCGGAAAGATTAAAAACGGGGCACCGCCCATCGCTCAGCAGATCGGGCATGGTCTCCATCAACTCCATGATTATAGCGGGAAAAATTCAAATGACATGCGCATCTTAGAGATCCATGTCGGTAAGAAGCCCAATACTGAAGTCCTTGGACACCTTCAGACCTTCATTAATGAGAACCCTCACTCGATCATCAGAATCGTCTATCCGGAAACAAAAAAAGCTAATGGCATCATCAAGACAGTCCGTACCAGGATCAATCTCATTCCAGCGAAGAACTCTAAATACGATGATTACGGCAAAAAATCCGACCCGTTTGCCGCCTTGGATTACTAGAATAACTGTATCGAAACGATACATATTGGGGGCTCTTCGTGGTCAGAATATCTTATAACTAGTTGTAATTATTAGATTTAGATCGTGGCACAGGGCTTGCAATGTAGTTTACTGTCATGGGAGAAACAGCCAAAGTTACAGGCTCTTCAGCTGCGGTCGATCAGCAACAAGGCGTTGACACTGAAAAGGGCTCGGATAGCGACAAGACGAATAAGTCTCAAGTTAAGATAAACGGTCCGGTTATCGATGCCTTTACGCAGGCCGGTACCACTGCGATGTCATTGGTCCATGGTGGTTTCATGCTGCCCTTTGCTGTCAGTCAGTACCATGGCAAGGTTTATCAAGGTCAAATAGCCGAAGCGGAGAAGGAAGAGAAGTCTATTGAAGATTATGCCAAGAAGGCAGAGGCCGCAACCGATCCCAAGACTAAAAATGACCTCTATTCGCGTGTCCTCTATTTCGGACGGCGACGCCTGACCAAACCTTTTTCCAGCGATGATGCCAAACTGAAATGGCGATTAAAAGTTGCCAACTGGGCGATAGAGAACCAGGACTACCATATAGCCTACGATCTCTTAGTAACGACACACGCCGGTGTTGCGGGATCGATGAGCGGATCACCAATTCTTTATAATATCAAGGATCCTGCACATGAGCAGGCCGTCATCAAACTCTTTTCCATTACCACCGACCAATGGATTACTGCAGCCGATGCCAAGCATCAATTAGGAGACCTGGATGCGTCCGGTTCCATTATTCAAAAGGCCTTTAAGGTAAATGTCTGGAAGACGAAGCGCATCAAAGCTGGCGTAAACAATGGTCGACTTGGTGTTTACTTTCAGTTTGGGAAAGAGGAACAGGATAACAGAGCTCTGTTGATGAAGAAAAAAGACGCATATAAACAATCAACGGATCAGATTTTGGCAAAATATAATAAAATCGATCAGGAAAAATTGGTCGGCTTACTGATAGAATCGGGAGCCGCAATGCTGGGATTTCTCGACATTGGAAACGTAATTAGTGGAAAAGCAATGTCTGATGTCAGTAAGAATGTCGATGGCATTAAAGAATTATTTAAAGATCACGGTTTAAATAAGGCGTTAGTCGAAGACATTAAGAAACGCGAAGCTGAATTGGCGACAATCAAGCCAACGACGGATGCGAATCGCAGAAGAATTGCCGCGCTCAGTAAGCAAATAGAGCACAATAGACAGGCTATTGAGAAGATCAAAATCCTCGATCAACTCCGCAAAGAGATCAAGCATTTAGATATAGATGATATGATCGATAAGACGCAGGTAAAGATTGTCACATCAGCGCTTAACTCCTTACCCTTAGCTTATTTCGAGGGTAATGATGAGTATAATGCAATCATCAACTATGCGTATGCGGAAAAGCAGCAAGGGAAGGTAATCGACTGGATCCTCAGTAAGCATCCTCAGGGTTTTCGCCAGGCCCTTCACTACAATATCGAAACCGATGACGTCTGTTATGACCGCAAATTAGGCAAAGAGCTTGATTCATGTGTTGATTACTATGAGATGGATCCTAAGGATGCTCCCGATCTTCCATTTAGCAAGGTTTTTCGAAAGAGCAATGATGCCGATATCGTACGTCTTATGAAGTATATCGACAAGGTAAAAACCTATGATCTCATACCCGGCGGAAAGATTGGGATGCAGGGAAACTTTGATAATAGTCGTCATATTTATGTCCACACGATAAGTGATCTAAGAGCCCTAACAAAGTCTATTAATAAAACCTTTGGTGTCGATGAACTTCCCACAGGGATACAGAAAGGCATTCTGGAGGTTGAAAAGCTGGAAAATGACGAAAACAAGGAAGACGACAGCCATCAGCGCGTTCTCGCTCTGAATGAGAGCCTGGGGCGGATTGACGATTATGCTAAGCGCATGAAGGGGCTCGAGAATCTGTTGGCGACAACGAAAAACGCCGCGACGCCGAACGATATTCCTTCATCGGCTGATCTGCGGGCCTTTGTCGATGAGTCCTTAAAGGATACCGATGCCTTGATCAAAAGCCTCGAGGCAAGAAAGACCTACTTAGAAAATATCATCATCACTAAAGATAATCGTTGGCTCGGTCAGCCACCGGATGCGGAATGGAAGGCGATCAAGTGGCGCAAAAAAGAATTTAAAGAAGTTAAGGAAGATCTGCAGAAACTCTACTCGGCACGAACGGGACTCAAGACCTTTCAAGCTAATTACGTCCATGACAATAAACATATGAAGGTCAATGCCGATACGATCGAGACCTTTAAATTGATGCACTTTGACGGCATCCTGCTAGCCGAAGCCCGTCACGCCCGGCGTCTCATGGAAGGGGAATGCGTAATGGTTGACGGGATTCCTATCTTGAAGAAAAAAGGCGATCCCGCCGGAGCGCGCGATGTCAGCCCAATTCATAGTGAGATGACCTTGGATATGAATCCTTACGAATATTTTATTAACTCGAAACGTGACCTGACGGGTCAATCGAAGACACCGAAGCCGGTAACGATTACTTCTGAGCACATTGCGGCCTATCATAAGCGCTTCAGTGAACTGCGGCAGCGCTTGAGTAAGGTCGCACTGGCCCGGAGCGTCGATGCCAAGATCATCGTATTGAAGAAGCAGGCCGAGACTGTTAACGATAACGATTGGTTTTCATTGAAAACGGTTGAAAACTTCGGACGCTTTCTGGCCGATTCGACGTTTTGGGACGTCGACCCGAAGGCGTATGACGACAAAGACCCTTTCAATTTCATGGCGGCACGCTACATGCAGGTCCGAAACGAAATCAACCAGGCCCATAATAATAACGATGCGGATAAGTTCTTCTCGGCCCAGGTCCATTTTCTCCAGTTGGAGCACGCCAGCGATCACAGTTTCCTTGATAAAGTCTTTAAAGAAGCGGAGTTCGCATACAATCTCAAAGTCGGTGTCACTGTTGTAACCCTCAGTGCCTTTACGGCGGGCATCGCGGATAAGTTGATGGCGCCGATGCTCGTCCGTCTCGCAATGACAGGACGCTACGGGATGGCCGCAGCGCGCATCGCTCAGCCCTTGATCTGGAACGGGACCTTTGTCGCCGGCAATCGCATCTATGGCGGAGCCTTTCAAGACGGCTGGAGCGGGGCCTGGAAGGGGGCCAAGAGCATCGTCCAAGATCCGCTCGGCTTCGGCATCGAGACGATCAAGATGGCCCTGATGATGAAATTTATTGGCGGAACCGGCCGCGCCTCGCACAAACTGTTTAATAAGCTCGTCGGCAATAAGGCCCAAGCCTATTTACAAAAGATGAAGATCCCCATCGTCGAGAATGGCGTTGTTCGCATGCCGACCGGCTGGCAAATCGCGAAAGAAATGTTCGCCTACGGGACCGTGCGCATCGCGCGGCCCACCTGGATGTTTGGCGCCGAGGTTGGGGGCTTCCAGCTCTGGGAGGCCCTCGATAAGACCGGGCTCCAGCTCTGGCATACCGGCTCCATAGATCCCGTCGGCAATTTGCAGCACGCCTTCGAATGGAAGCAAATTAAGCACGGTGGCCAATTCATAATCGGGCTTCGTTTAGGTCACGTCCTCTCTCTACCGGTTACCAAGCCGATCAATAACGCGACGGAAAAATGGATCTATAAAAAATTTGAAACGGAATTTGCGGAGTATAACAAGTTTACCGAAGAGACCATAGCCGCTATTCGTCGCTTTGATCCGGAGAAAGGCGATCACGAGGCCTTTGTAAAAGATATGCGCAGCCGCCTCAAAAAACATCGTAAGTTTCTCGACCGTTTCCCTAAGGATATCACTTATGTCAATGAACATAAGTTCTTTAATGAGCAGTTGGGCAAGCAACTCGACTATTTTGAGACAACTTATAAGGCAACGGCTCCCATCTTTGCTAAGGGAAATTCCTATGGGGTCAGTGCGATGGTCGTCAGTGATAAATACAAGACGAAGATGGACTTAGAACTCGAAGTGGCCACCGGAATTAACTACACGTTCTCTAATCATCGTGGCCCTGAGCTCGTGACCGCCTTGCATGAGTCACCCTCCGTGAATTCCCTCCGTGTCTTCGATAACGGGGTCATTCAGGCAGAAATCACGCATCCGCTGACCCAACAAACGCATTCCGTCGTGTTCATACCTAAAGGTGCCGTAAATGGGAGTCACGTGACCAAGATGCAGGCGACGGCTGCGAGCCCGAAACCGAAGCCCAAACCCGATCTCAAGGTGATTCAAGGCGGCGGCGAGACGACCACGACACAGACGAAACCAACGCCAAAGACGACGACGGCACAGCCGAAAAAAATCGCCAAGTAAAAACGGATCAATCGATATGGGTGGAAATGCCGCAGTAAAAGGAAACCGCAAAGGCTATGGAGCCAGGCCTACTCGTGCAAACAGTACGACCTCGGCTAAAAAATTTAAAGGGAGTCCTGTAAAGGTTAAAATCAATACGACAACAACAACCAGCACAAGTGCCCACACAAAGCAGACACCGAATAAAACGTCCGCTTCAACGACTGAAGTGAAGATTACGGATCTTGATGTGTACTCAATTGCAACGGAAAGCACACCGGCTACATATCAACGTACGGTCGCGCCAGCGCCCAAACCTAAGCCTCAACAAGTATCAGCACCGGTAACGGTCCGCCTCGATATGTCAGTTCGGGCACTGAACTTGATTCAAAACGCCAGTCAAATAAATCCGTTTTTTTCAACTTTGGCTGACTTCGTACGCAAATCTCCTGGGAAATCCCTCGCTAACATGACAAAGTCCGAACGCACAGCAATCCCCGGGAGCGCCTGGAAACAGTTTTCTATCAACATT
Organism: bacterium; assembly: GCA_965216315.1. Lineage (GTDB taxonomy): Bacteria > UBA10199 > UBA10199 > 2-02-FULL-50-16 > JAJFLM01 > CBDCFN01. The sequence continues at coordinate 1,308,513 of CBDCFN010000016.1, forward strand.
AACAAGCTCTATGCGCTTGGTGTACATCATAATGACGTCAAAAGATCTAATATCACTTGGGATGGCCATACACTCCGCTTGATAAATTTCCAGAAGGCCGAATTAGGGGTTCGTTCTATCGACGATTTACGACGCGCCCAGAAAATCCAGCACTATGATATAGAAAACCCTAAAGCCAACCCGCTGGAAAGCAAGATGGCCATCAAGGATCGTCCGACAGCTCCTGTCTTTGGATTGGAGCAGGGTAAGATCTATCTGGAATTTCCTAGCGATACGGCCAAGCTAATCCTTAATGCGAAAGGCGGCATGGTTCCAATAACTCAAAATGGAAATAACTATAAAATCGAGAATAAAAGTAGCGAAGACATCTATCTTTTTCGCGGCGGTGATTCCAAGCAATTTGTCATCATTGGCAAAGGACAAAGTCGTGTTGCAACCCATAATGACGTACTCCAAATCGGCCAGGGGAGCTATACCCTGAGAAAAACGACCGATCACGCTGGAGCAGTTACGGGCCAAATAGGAAAACGAACGGTCACGATTGATTATTTACCCTTGCCGCCTAAACAGCAGGCCCCGGGCAATCATCAGGCTCCCATCTCGGGTCAGGTAAGCGCCAAACCTCGCCAAGGACCCACAGTACCGAAAACAGGCGACGCTAAGGTCATCGTGGCAAATCAAACAACACCTTATCAACGTCATCGATTGTCTCCGCAGCAGCAAACAGTTGTTGATCAGTGGCTCCGACAACATAGCTTAAAACTTGCACAACTGACGCGTGAGCAGCAAATTAAGCTCGTCCAGCATTTAGTCCTGTACCATAATTGGAAAAGTACGGATATCGCAGCGCTGACCGGTCACGCTGAGCTACAAGTTCTTTACAATAACTATGTCATTCAACCTGCCAGCATTGTGCGGCGAATACTTGGATGGCTGTTAGGGACCAGTTCCGGTGGTAATGCAGGGGCTCACTTGTCGGGAACGCGAAAAGTCGAACCATGGATGTACTACAATATCATCGATGCGCCCCGTAATGCCAGGCTGTGGATCGATGGCAAGTGGGTCGACGTTCAAGCTGTTTACGGCAATCAGGTGACTTATTCCTATATTGATAGGAGTGTCGTTCCCAAGCGACGGCTTACCCGCACAACCCCGCTGACCAAAAAGATGTTGCTCGCGACATTTGCCGAGTTGCCTATCAGCCAGATTCATCCGACTGAAAATGGGCTCTCTCCGATACGATATGCTGCGGCTCATAAATATACGGATATTCCGATATTGGTTTATCGACATTTCAAGTCAGATGGCTCGGTTGAGTATTACGCTCTGGATGGACACCATCGCCTTGCAGTACTGGCAAAATTGGGGCGAAAGAGTGTTCGCGTGCGCTTTGCGCCTTCAGATATTTCACGTATACAGGATTTTCTGAATAAACCCCGCAATCCGGCAATGCCGGTTCCGCGTCATGCCAAGGACTTAGAAATCTGGCAGGCACGCTATGATGATTACCGAGGGGGTCCCGGCGGAGAACCGATGACATCAGTCAATCCCTAATAACCGCGCATCCCCCATGCCCCTAAGATGTGTGCAAACGCTTCAATGCCTTGCTGAGTCATATCGTCGACGGTTTCTTTATCAAATGTGAGCCCGGTTAGCAGCTGTTGATAGCCGGTTTGAACGGCATTCAGTTCGTCGATGGATTCGAGAAAGGTCGGGTAAGGATTTCGTTCCGCTGCCAAGAGGAATCCGGCAACATGGTCAAGCACATCGTTGACGGCCAGTCCGGCCCGGATCACGAGAGTATCTTGTGGCCCGTATGTTTGTTCCAGTTGCGCTGCGATCTCATCGATATAGGTCCGACGTTCATCGTGCAAGATTTGCTGAATCCTACCGGCCTTGTCGGTGTTGCTCGTAACGCTGCGGAGGACCTCGTGAGTATTCGCATCACGGACGCTAGCCCTAAGCTCTTCGCTGTGTGGGTTGAAAAAGATATCTCCGTATTCGCGGTCGATATCCGCAACTGGCAGTATCTTTGTCTTATGGTGCCGGAGAAAGTTGGCGTCAGCGTTAAAGCTGACAAAGGCGACGCGGGGCTGTACCTGATCCAGGAGCGTGTGCAGTGGCTCAAATGAATGAACATCCATCCGGCCACTGACGACGAGCACATCGACGAGTCTGGCAGCCTGCTTTTGATCGATATGGTCGGGAATGTCCGTCGCCGAAATCCCCATAACGCTGAGTCCGCCGAAGCGCATGACGGTATCGGCATCAAAGGGAAAGCGGTTTTCGTGAGAATTGAGGTGGGCTAAGCGTGCTCCCGGTAAAGTCCATTGCGCCATGCGATGGGTCGGTGGTTGCAGCAACTGGGGATGCAAGGAGCGTATCGATGCAACGGAATCAATATCTCCGCTGATACGTTCCGGTTCGCGCCCCGGGTAAAAAACTTGATAGGGACGTTCTCGTTCTCCAGCAGGTTTGCCAAAGGAGAGCGCCCGCCACCAGCCTTGCCCGCGAAAACGCGCAGTATAAAAGTTCTCATTAATTTGGATATCATCGCCGTCAAGTACAGCCAAGCGTACCGGCCGGGCCACCCCGATCGATTCATTGATCGCGTTGGTCTCGTTGCGGATCTGAATATACATTTCCGGAGAGACGCTATCGGCGACTTCCGAGAAGAGGAGTTGTCTATCCTCGGCCGGCAACCTCAATAGACCGTTCGTTGAATCGGCTTCGAGGCGTTGGGTGATATAGTCGATATCGCGGTCATAGGCGAGCGCGGCTAACTCCGCGGTAATGGCCCGTCCATCATCTAAGGTGCGGTCGATGCCTAGATGATCGAGAGCACTCGACCACCGGGTCAACGAATCAATAATCCGCGGCGTCGGATGGGCTAGAGCGGCTGCCGCACAGACCGGAGCTGATGACGTGAAGGCAAGCATGCTCTCCCTTATCTACAAAATCTCGCAAAAGTTGCTCATTGAAGCCACAAACAGTCTCATTAAGTATTCAAGTGAATATCTATATATAATCGATAGATAGCGCAATCTCTTTAAGTTCCATGCTATCCATTCGCAGCTTTTCGAATTGCGCATTTCAATGGACCTAAAAGGCCATAGCTATTTCAGCAGCTACTGAGGTCCCGATCCCCCAATTAAGCGCCTCTTCACTCCAGGATATGTATACATATTCATTTGTATACAGAATTAATAAATATAAGATCTATTGAATTCAATAAGTTATATATAATTATTTTAACATTTTTTGGCACATTAGTTGCATATATCTCAGGTCAGGAGACATGAGATGCTATCCATTGCTTTACAACTTAGCAGCCTGGCGAAGAACTTAATCGATAAACAGGCCACAACGGCAAAAAAGTCCGAAGCTGCCAAAGCGGCCCCTGTTGCAGGGACATCTTTATATGGTCCCGCGCAAGTTCCAGTCGTAGCGGCTAATGGCACCGTAAAGCATTCTCTTTTTGGGGCGAGCACACTTCAGGCCAGCAGCGATCCGCTTATCACGAGTCTCTTACTCGAAGCCGTTATAGAAGAAGCCCTCGCACCTTATCAAGAGGGAACGCATCACCGTGAGAGCCGTGAAGGCCTTTTTCAACAGGCCTATGCCGCACTCCTAGCGGACGTCCAATCGAATCCTTCGATGAATATGGCTCCCTATGCAGAGCGTTTCGCCCAGTTGCAGTTGATGGAACAATCGTGGTCCGCTTTCGAAGCCCTGCGCGAAAGTAAACCGGAACTATTCTATATGACCAAACGTAATGGGGAATTGCTTCCTGGCAATCATCCGTGGGTTGCTGAAAAATCTGAAGGACTTCAGCTGGATCGCTGTGCCGAGCTCTTTAAGATCGCACTCACTAGCGGCAACCCGACTGACGTTAAAGTCGCGCTGGAAACGGCACAGGATCTCCACGGCCGTTTAAAACTGATGCTGCAACTCGATGGAGCCCGCGAATTACTCAAAGCCCTCTCCGACACGACGGTTCAAACCGGCGAGGTTCCGTTATTACCATTATATATAGCTCCTAAAGGCAAGGATCTGGCACAACTTCACATGGATGAGATCAGTCAGAATATTTTCGAACTGGCCTCTGAATTGTACATTGATGACGCTTGCGAAACGATCTCGAAATTGGCGGGCCAACAGGCCTGCAATACGCGTATCTCTTCGGATCATGACTTTGGCACGGTTCAATATGCGCGTGCCTATAGCGGAGGACTCGCTACACTCAATATTACTCTGCTTAACTCCACTCCGGCGCAACAGGCATTCATCGATTTGCTCAATAGCAATCGTGCCGAAGCGATGCGCGTCAAAGAGGCCTTTGAATATCTGCGTCATCACGGGGAATCGAAGCTCGTGACGCCGAGCGCCTCAAAGTCGGAGCTGGGCATTGCTAAGCGCCACATGGCGACATTACAGCGTTTCATTTCACGCATCAAAAAGTCTCAAGCTCCCTATGGCGTGAGTCAAACCGTACGAACGAAACTTGTTGAACCGGCACTCGCCGACATGAAGCGCTATGATCAAATCGGTTTTGTGCTTAATTCGGTGGAAGGTTCACGGCAATTTGCAGATAATCCTGTGCAGCTCGCGATAACCCTTCTTGACGATCTAAAAGACGCAGAGGCACACATGGAAGCCTTGGCTGATTATCAAGAGAATGATCAGTTTATTTATTTGGTTACACGAGGGTGGTACGGCGATCCTAATAAATATCCGAATGATCCGAAGCGCTTTATTTATGAGTTTTTTCTCCAGAACGTAACCACGGTCGAAATCAAGCCTGAGAAATTAGCACCTGCTCATGCGACGGCATATCATAACTGGAGTGATGACTTGGATCTTCGTAATAGTGATGAAGGTCGAAGTCCACCAGTCGCAACGGCTTCGGATTGCGGCTATGCGTATGCCCGTCGGCAATTGAACCAAGTCATCAATGGTGAGATTACCGGCGACAAAGCGGTCTCAATCTTGACTTCCTGTCTGAGCTACATGAGAGAAATGAGGCAAAAAGCCCTAGTCATGGACATGGCTGTCCATAAAATTGAAGGCGAACGTAATCAGAATATTGAAGTCGGTCCGACGGATATCGACATCGCTCCTGGTCACGCGGCCGCTATTGCCTGGATTAATGCAACGGGCAACATCACGAGCAATATTGGCAAAATCGCGGCGGGTGCTCCTCTCAAACTAGCGAGCGCCACCAACTACAAAATTGAACTAGAGCAACAAGTTGAAAATTTCAGAGATCAACTCAAAAAAATACGCGCGGAACTAAAAGACGGCGGCAAAGGTTGGAACTGGGGCCAAGGCGATTACTACATCAGTACCGCCTCGGTAGATGATTTGATCAAACGGCTCGACAATCTAGCCAATAGAATCACCTCCGTTGACAGCGATGATGAAGCGGAAATGAATAAGATTCACGGGGAGTGGAAACACTTATCCAGCGCGCCCGTTGTTCAGTTCATCTACACTGAAGTGGAAAATATGCATCGCATGAACGGCTGGCGTGATCTCGCCTATGAGGGAATTATTACCGCACCTTTGGCGCTCACGGGAGCCTTTCTCGTCCGAGGCTTAGCGTCCGTCGCATTAGCCCGCACCGGACTGATGGGAACACGCTTCGGTCGTTTCTTGCTGCTGGGTAGCGAGGCCTTCGGCCTCACCTTGGCGGGTGATGCCACTCACTCCTTGATCGGACACCATGGCGCTCCCTTGACGGCTGCCGAGAAAGAGGGACTTTCTTTTATCGAAAGGCTCGGCATGAGCATGGGGATGCTCAAGTTCTTTCATTCGGCCTTGCGTTTTTCCGCCCCTTTATCCGCACGCGCAAGCCAGCGCGTTGCCCTGCGGTCGCTGATGAAGCAAGGGTATGACCGCGCCTATCTCTTTGGAACCAATGAAGGGCGTGCACTCCTGATGCGCACGATGACCCGTAATATCGTCTCGCAAGGGGCAGGTACTGCAATCCGTTTCGGCAGCAGTTATGTCGGCTTTACCGCCTGGGATTTTATCGCGAATACGTATCAAATGACGCGCATGACCGGTGAGTTCAATCCGGGAGCGGCACTCAAGCAAACAGTCAGTCTCGAAAGTCTGAGAAGTCGCGCGATTATGGTACCGATGTTTGCCGCCTATGGACAATTGCTGCGGCCGCTCGCGACTCGCAGCGCCAGAAAACAAATGGCCCGTCTCTTCGCTGAAAAGCCGGAACTTGAAACCCAATGGAAGACCCATGAATCGAATGTCGTTGAGGCCCGGGAACAATTTGAAAAGCTGATGAGCGAGACCGAAGGCGGGCTTCGTGCTTCTAAAGAACAGCTTGAGGCGGTCAGGAATAAACTCCGCGCGGCGCTCGAAGCCCGCCAGAAATTTGAATCCGAGCTACCGGACGGCATTGTGAGCCCGCAGGAGAAGGCGCTGGCCGACAAAACATTGGAGATGACGGCACAATTTGAGGGCAGCTTGCAGCAGATCAATGGCATTCTCGGCAAGGGAAATGCGCTCGGCATCGTCCAGTTTCGCGAAGGGAAGTTTACCTTTCCGGCCGAACGCAGCGCTGAAGTTGTGAAGGCGTTACGGGAGAGTGGGGCGGACGTCCACGTGCATCGTAATGGCGTGCTTACCATCAATAAGGGACTGATTCGACTCGTGCCTACAGTACAAGGCAAGTCAGAAGTTACGCTGCCTCCGAGTATCCGAGTTGGTTCGCATAATTTTGTTATCGCGACTGAACCCATCAAATCTAAGCAAATTCATGTAACCGAAGCTGAGGCACGGATTGATGGCGAGCAAATTATAATCAAGCTACGTAATGGAGTTGAAAAAATAGTTGATTCGCGCCTTGTCACTCGATCTTTTCGTAGGGCAATACAAAAAGCTAAGACCGTCTTCCTCATTCCGTATGTTGCCGGTGGAAGTGGCGTTGATTCTATGTCGGCACGCGGAGCTGTCGAAGTGCGCCAAGGGAAAGATATCGTACGAGAAGCACAGCGCATCTTAGAGCATGAATATGGTGTAAGTGTCCCGACAAAAAAATTGCAGCGTTCTTATCATCGTGAAGTGGCCCCGCAATACAAAGGCGGGAATGGTCGGAGAAATACTGGTCGCCTGGATAATTATGGTGAACAGGTTTCTACTCTGGTTTCGCTTTATGTCGATGGTACCGGTCAAAGAGGCGCTAAATCAATTGCTGATGTCGTTACGACCCTTGTAAAGCGATCGCAAGATACACTTGATCTTGCAGTCCCTGACACAGCTAATCAAATCTTCGCTTCACATGAAAAAGTTCTGCTCACCAAGAAGCTTACGAAACTTCTAAGAGATCACGGTGTAACAGATTATGATTTACTCCCTAATCATGTTCGACTCAAGTTCGAAAGGCGTGCAATCGACCGTGCGAACAATTTCATTAGCGAATACTGGGCTGATGCGTCCGGCGTACTCGAATTAAATTGGACAGCCGAGTACGATGCAATGGTTTCATATCATGCTGGAGTTCAATTCGTTAAACATAATGGGCAGACTTTCGTTCGTGCCCAAAAAATAACAATCAATGGTAGGGAACTTACTCACGGTCGCCTGATTAAACTTCAAGATGGGGATACCGTCAAGATAGGAATAACTTACTATGCTAAGTTGAATGAGTCATTCCAACGTATTACCAAAGCTGAAAATGACGCCAAAATCATCACAAAAACTGATACGGGACTGATCGTAGATAACGGTGATGGAAATGTTACTAAGGTAAGCACGGGAATGACAATTAGTGATGCTAAAGGAATGCGTCACTTGGACCTTCTCGGCACTGAGCAACAGGCGCTTGCGCTTGCATTAGATCTGGTTCGCGATGGCAAGCTTCCGGAAGGATTTGTACCACGTCTCGGTGGCCGTGTGGCCCATGACGAACTCATTATTCAGAAAATGGGCGGCAAGACACTTGATAAGATGGCTCCAGCGGAACGTCAATTGATTCCCGAGTCAGCCTGGAAAACCTTTGAAGCAAATCTTCATATATTACACGAAGCAGGTCTTGTGCATGGAGACATTCACAGTGGTAATATCGGCTGGAATCCCAAAAACGGTAACTTGTGGCTCATCGACTTCGGCTTGGCAAAGTTCAAAGCTAATCCTAAGCGGGATGTTGATTCCTATCACAAAATGCGCCGCAAGATGGAGAAGGTAGACTCGTCAACGGCTGTTACAAAGGCGGGATTGGAGCCAACACAGATTGAACACTGGGCTAAGCAATTTGAACAACGATTTGGAGAGCCTCCTAAAGAGATATGGATTGTCGGAAGCCATGCGGACGGTTCGGCTACACCTAAGAGCGATATCGATATTATCTTCATTCACTCACGTTTCTCTGCGGGAGGAACATGGCAAGGGGCGGACAAAGGTATGGGCGACGGATTGGCGCTGACAATGGCATTAAATCCCCAGATTCCATGGGCAGCACTGCATAACCCGGCCAAGCAAGCCGTTGCATTTCCAGGCTACGGGAACATAGGTAGCGATATACCCAAAGCGGGATTTGTGGACCCATTTTTTGCTGGAGCCCGCAACTTTATCTGCACTTGGTCAGGTGAGGCTCTTCCCGCAGTAAAACTTTATTGATGTTCAAATGAATGCAAAACAATTTCGTTTTCATCTAGATTGTCAAGTACGTAGGCTTCAATAGGCGGCAAGGGATCCCGGGTGATCGTCTTCCTTACCCCAAAATGCGTATGCCCACTGACGACATGAGTGACTTTTGGAAAATTGACAATCATCGCACCTAGGCTCGGGACAAAATAGTAGGCATTTGACAGTTCATAGCGGCTCCGTTGATTCCCCTTTGTTATGTCGGAACGCAATTCCAGGAAAGGGGGGATATGGCTGGCGACTAGAACTTGATCGACTTGAGGATTCGAAGCGAGGTTTTTGAGTGCAGATTCCAATCTTTCCCGGCATGCCTTGGCAAATTCTATATCGCTCCAAGACCAGTCAATGAGTTCCGCGTCTTGTACATATTTTCCTTTTTTACAGCTGATGGTTTTGGCGTCACGTCCAGTCTGATCCGCCGAGTAGTCATACCAACCAATCGTACCCGCGATACCGAGTCCAATCTCAGGGATCACAACAGATGTGCCTTCCAGCCACAGTGCTCCGACTTCTGCAGTCAGGCGCGGAAGAACTGATTCCCATAGATCCTGACTGCCATGACGTGCTGGCGAGGTATCGAGATGATTTTTTGGGGCACTCCAGACATCGTGGTTGCCCGCAAGGACGAGCGTCTTCCAGCGACCACTCAACAGTTTTAAAGCCGGCTTAAAATACGACGTGCAATTGGCGATATCCCCAACGATTAACAACATGTCGGGATTCGCCTCATGAACTCGCGCCGCCACACTCTCGACATCAACCGCATTATAGGGGCTATGATGTAAATCCGAAACGACGGCGAGATTTAACATCACACCTTTGCAACCAAGTTGACTGAGTAAAAAGGAATGAGTCATCGGGCCCGTATCGACGTATTCAGCGAATTGTTGTGATGAGACGTCTGGAGAATACACTTCATTGAAAAATTATGTATTCATTCGAATAGGGAAGGGAAATTCTTCCGACGACCCTTCGAGACATCCCGATTCAAGCCCTAACGTGCCTAAATCTTAGGCACTATTTCTCGCAAAGAAGCTAGCAACTTTGCAGCGGCAAGGCCGAAGACTAGGACGGGTCATCACATATCATGAGCAAAGGGGTTGGGCATGATTTCCGCATTTTATACGACACAAGCACTTAATTTAACTGCAACGTCTTTATTAGCGAGCTCGGGAATGACACGACGCTACTTTATTGGCGTTGCAGCAGCCGGTCTTGGCTCCGCGCTCATTCCGAGTTGCGGCAGTGATCCTTCCACGGGCGGAACAGACGGCGGTACAACCGATGCCGGCACCGATAGTGGCACGGACGGGGGCACGACAACACTCCCCAATAATTTTACCGTTGAAGACCTCGCGACCTTTAATTGTCAGTTTGCTCCGGACATCGATTTAGGCGGCAGCGGCATTTTAGGGCTCTGTACTAGCGAGGCCAATGAACTCTTTCAATTTGACCCGAGTCAAACCCCGAGTCCTGTTGCTGCTGAAGCATTGCTGGACTTCGGAGCTATTGGCAACCGAACCCTCAACCAACTAGCGGCCACGCGAGAAGGCAAGGGAGTTGTCACTACAGATGAATTCGGCGCTCAATCGGGTATTTACGAACTGAATCTCGACGGGAGCGGGGTGCCGCGCCTCATCTTGTTTCCTGCCGGCAATAATTACGCCGGCGGCCCAAGCTTTGCACAAGGCAAACTGTTCATACCGACCGCTAATGCCGATGATTCGGTGTTTCCTTTGACTTATGGCGTGGGAAGCTTGCAGGTTTTTGATGTCAGTCCGGCAGGCCTGATCAACGATTCCAGCCGCCGTGAGCTTCAGACTTCAGCGCTCAATCCGACGAGTACGGCCGTCATCGGTGATAATACCTTATTAGTACTCAACAGCGGTGATTTCACGGCTAGTTCCCAGGCTGTGCTCGATATTTTTGATATAACCAACGAAATCCTTACGACGAGCATCCCGCTCGGCAATCTCACCGCTCAAGTCGGTGGAGAGATCAGCGTTTCAGCTGATGGGCGTTATGCCTTGATCGGCTCGGCGGCCTTTGCGGATACCGATCCCTGGGCCGGACGCGTCCTACGCGTTGACCTCGTTGAGGGAACAGTGGAGCAACTTACGGCGAGTGGAACGACCTTTCATTCCAGTGCCAAGATGGGGGATGGCATTGCCTATGTCAGTGACTTCAATTCCGGACGCATTACGGTCCTTGATTTAGCGGCTTTTTCTATCCATCGTACGGTAGAAATAGCCGGTGGATTACTGGGACCCGCTGAAATCTCCGCTGGATCCCTCGTCCAGGTCATCGCCGGCGGGGCGGTGCTCGTCACGCCTGAAGACTAAAAACCCAGCCAAATCGGTGCCTGCGCTCCCCAGCCTATGGGAGTCGATTCCCCATAAATGTATACAAATAAATATAGTATTCATATGAATGCAAATTTATATAAATAATTACATATAGTTACAATATTAAAAATTAACATTAATTGGCACAACCATTGCAATAACAGTCTCTCGTGTGTGGGCGTTGGGCCCGGAAATTTGAATTAAACTCCCATGGAGGCTGTCATGAAGTTACGTTATTTTTTACCATTCCTTTTGTTAGTTGCTGCCTGTGATGGTAGCGCCATCCTCGATAACCCGGAAGTTGGTCCGATCGATATCATCGACCCGGTCTCGGTTATTGATCAAGAGGAAAAAACCCAAGCTGAAAATATCGATATCAAAGAAGAAATAATCCCGGTCAGTAATGAAGGCGTCGCAGGGTCACCAGAAGTCGGTGACAGCTGCGGAAATCCTGACCAAAATTGCACGATTAACAGTTTTGGCACCTGTATCTGCCCAGTAGATGAAAATTCGGACAATGACGCCTGTGTCGATGATAGTGAATGCGAGTCGGGTGAGACGTGTTTCTATGGAAATTGCGCTCCGATACCGGACCATATTTCAGATTGCGAGGAAAATGAGATTCATAAAGGCAGTTACATTGTCGAGACACAAGAAGATTGGAATAAACTGCAGTCCTATTGCTCAATTCAGGGTGACCTTAAAGTTAAAAACACAATGCTGACGACAATGTTCAACAACACGCTTCGTCATATTAACGGTACATTGCGGGTTGAGAACAATGAACAGCTCGGCAATATTTGGTTTGTTAATCTAAAAACGGTTGGTTTTACTATTGTCAATAATAATAAAGGGCTTTACGCACTTATCATGCAGAGCTTGAAGAAAGTGAATGGGCCGTTGATGATTAAGAATAATGTAAACTTGAAACTCGAAGACAAGAGTATTCCAACAACCGTTGCCGATAACGAACGAGTGGAGCAACTCCAAGCGCATCTCAAAGGTCTTGAATATATCGTTTTCTTTGGAGAAGTCGATTATCTCTGGGGCGGTGTTATCATTACAGGAAATGAGCCGACAACCTGTGAATATCAAATGCACTGTGCAGATAATGAAGCCTGCGTGGATGGGATTTGCCAAGTCGGCAAATGTGTTTCTAACTTGCAGTGTGGGTCCGGAGAAATCTGCCTTGATAACGTATGTCAGGCGGGTGGCCAAATCGATGATTCATGTGAAAGTCACTCTGACTGCACCACTGGTTCAATATGTGACCAGGGGAACTGTATTGAACAAATCTTCTGCATGAATAATTCGGATTGTGATGTTGGCATGCTTTGCGACGAAAATGGTGATTTCTGTCGGACTCCTCAAGCTGGAGAAACACCTAAGGATGCAAAATGGGATACCTCCACAGCTATCAAAAGCAACAGTGACAAGCGTATGTTTCTCTTTGCCCGTGATAACAATAAGCAATTAGTGCAGATGGTTCGTGGCTTGGATGCTCAATGGAGCGGTGAAAATATCTATCCCTTGCCCCTGACGGATCTGCAGCAAGACCCCGTTGCGCTCTATAACCCGACGACGGGTAAAATAGAGCTCTTTGTTATCGAAGGCGAGCAGTTGCTTCACTTTGTCGGTAAAGACGGCGTGTGGGAGAATGCCTATGCCCCGACCTTTATTACCCAGGTGTTCAACGTCAAGAATGCGCCCGTCGCCGTGTTTCATCCCGGTGGTGATATTTCCTTGTTTGTGTTGGCTTATGGGGAAATTACCCAGTATCGCTGGGCGTATGATCACGCCACTCAAAAGACCGGCATCACCAGTACGCCCATAAGCAAGAGCTTTGGCAATGAAGAACTGGATAATGATTCCAAGCTGGCCGCTGTCGTTGATCCCGACGGTCGTATTGTCGTCTTTGCGCGAACGATCGAAGGACACTTGATGAGTTACACTTCGCCGGACGGTAAGTCGTGGGGAACGAAGCCTGCGGGTTTTGGCCTCGCGGCGAACGTCGACGGGAACCCTAAGCGGATCGGAACAGCTCATATTACGGGCTCGCCCGTAGCCGCCGTCAGTCAGTCGAAAGTGTATGTCTATGCACGTGGCGATGACGACAACACGGCAGAGTATCATCCTAACTCAATGATGGGCCTCTACGCCTGGACCTGGGATCAGTCAGCGCATTGGGGAACAGATGGACAGCAACATCTTATCTCTACGCATGACTTCCCACACAATGAGTCATTAAGTGCAGTATACGATGTGGCTACGGACAAGGTTTTGGTCTTTGGCGCCAATGCGATCGCGAGCTCCAATGACGTCAGACAATACGAGGACGATAACGTCTATTTTTCCAGCACTGTCGCCGTGGGAACAGTAACCAACGATCGACTCTGTGCCATTTTCAATCCGATGACACAAGAGACCGAAGTCTTTGGGACGAGTGCCCTCGACAAGACGATCGTCCAGTTCTTTAGTGCGCAAGGAACGGCAAGTACTCTCGGAGATACAGCGATTGGTGGGAACCCAGTCGTCATCTACAATGACTGGATTGACTAAGCACACACTAAATTGACAGCCTCAACACCGGGGGCGGGGCATCCAGCGATGGAGGTTCCGCCCCCTTGTTATTCCAAACATCTTGATAATGGGTCTTCATATCCTGCAGTAGTTGTTCGACATTCAGGCCCATAAAAAGCCCTTGCTGACACAGTTCTGATTCAGCAACGACTTGCAAACGCCGATAGGCCTCTTGCGATAAGTGGGCCATGCCGGGCCACTGTTCGAGATGCCGCTTGAGTTGGGCGGCGGAGTTTTGGATCAGGCCTTGTAAAAACTGGCGTTCTATTTCCAATTCTCCCCGTTTCCACAGTATTTCCCACGCCTCATGCGCCTCCCAAAAATACGATACGTTATAGAGATCAACCCCATAGAGATAAAGTCGGTTGTCATGCCAGCGTTCCGGTGGCATATAAACGACTTCGGGCTCCTCATGGCCATATGAATGCCCTTTGGGATCACGATTGGGGTGTGGGGTTTGGCCCGGCACGAATCGATAAGGAGGAAGGGCTCGATTCGCGCAATAACGAGGCGCTTCGGGCCAGAGCGGGGCAGGTTCCGTTAAGCTCACCATGGAAGGGAACTAACACAGTCACTGATGAAATACCAATCGCTCATCTTAATCATCATCGTCTTTGGTGCGGCCGTAGTCGCCGCCATCTATTATGCCGCCGGTCCGGCCTTAAAAAACGGAGATTGGGACCCCGCGGGTCTACGTCAGTATTCGAGCCCTGCGATCTCCGATCTCACGAAGCCTCCCGAAAGACTGAAGGTCATCAGTTATAATATCGGTTATGCCTCGGGAAATAAGAACAATAAAGCCGCCCCCCTCAGCGAACAGGAAGTGCGCGATAATCTCGATAATATGATTTTGGAGCTGCAACCGCTCAACGCCGATATCATTGCCCTACAAGAAGTCGATCTGAGGGCCCAACGGACCTTTGATATTGATCAACTCCAGTATCTCGCCAGAGGCCTGAACCTACCCTATACCGCCTACGTCACGACTTGGAACAAGCGCTACGTTGCCTGGCCGTTTTGGCCCATCAGGGCTCATTTTGGTCGCATGGTCTCCGGTCAGGCAATCTTGAGCCGTTATCCGATCATTGATCAACAGACTTTTACCTTCGACAAACCCGAGGAAAATCCGTTTTGGTACAACATGTTTTATTTAGATCGCATTGCCCAGCGAGTGACTGTGCAAGTAGCAGAAAAGGTCGCCATTATTTGGAATGTTCACCTCGAGGCCTTTCGGCAGGGGTCACGCCTCCAACAAATCGACAAATTAATAGACTACCTTAACGGGGACTCCCATCAGAATCTCATTGTGGCCGGGGACTTCAATAGCGTCTCGAATTATCGGAAAGATCTCAGTGCGGAACTACAGGCCGAACTCAAACAAAAACAGGCAGGCATTCAGACCTTCTTAAAGGAGACGCACTTACGTGATACGTCGGACGATGCAGAAGAGTTGACCTTTCCCAGTTGGGAGCCAACTAAGAAAATCGACTTTATCCTCTATAAGGGGCCACGACTTGAAAAGAGCGGGGCGATCCAAGGACTCACCGCCAGCGACCATCTACCGGTCTGGGCCGATTTCAAATTACCCTAATAGACTAAAACGGGCATAAAAAAGCCCCTCGTTAGAGAGGGGCTTTTTTGAAAATGCTTACTGAATCTTCTAGAAGCCTTTAACTTTCTTGGAACGATTATAAAGTTGGAAGACCAGATGCCACCCCACCACGACGACGACTAGTAAGAAAGCCCAATGTCCTGCAATAAACGTCGTATGCTGGTTGATCATCGCCCAGACCAAGGGAACCGACATGTAGGTATTATGCTTGGAACGAAGTCCTGCCAAAGCAGCTTGATCCGGGTCCGGGGCATTGCCTTCTTTAATCGCTGTAATGATCTTTTGTTGCGCGGGCCAGATGCGAAACCAGACGTTGAATGCCATCATCGTCCCGAACATCGCCCCCAAATGAATCGCATAGCCACGATAGCCGAAGCCGGCCCAGCAGTGAGCGGCGGCCAGATAACCTGCGATGAGGCCCAAACTGATTAGGACCGACAACTTATATTGTTTCTTTGCCAGCGCACTTTTAAATAAGGCGTCATAGAGAAAAACCGCCAAGAAGGTCACGACGACCATAACGATCGCCGGCAATTGCCAGCCCTGTCCCGGTTCATCTAAGAAAATGCGACTGTGATAAAAGACGGATGCAAGCAGGACAACCCCGGTAAACCAAGTATAGGCTGCACCCCAACGGAACCACCACAAAGTTCTCGGGAGAAGCTCGGGGACGACTTTCTTTTTAGTCTCCCCATCCATCGTCGGCGCAAACGCCGAGTTGACCCAGTTAAAGAAATACAAAAGACCGATCCAGGTGATTCCGGCGATAATGTGTAACCACCTAAAAATGGCCTGCGTAATATCGATGGGATGCATTAGGACTCCTTATGGATTTGAAATAATTAGTTAAATTTCGCGGGACTATCCAATATCCGACTAATTCTGTCAATTATTTGATGGCCTTTGCCGCGTCCGAGTGGGGTATGACGGCTTGCCGTGCCAGGTCAACCTTCCAGACGTAGCTCTCGCTGCGGCCCGGAACGCGCGCCTTAACGAGGACGGTTCCGCGCCACTTCGAATCGATCTGCGTTTTCCAGGCGATGGTGTCGGCGGATACCCCTAGTTTCTGACTCAGCCGGGCTTCGATGGTTGAATGGTCAGAGCCGAAAGGACGAGCCTCCCTGACTGCAGCAATGGCCTTGCGCAGATCCGCGTGGTCAAAACGCTGCTGCATGTAACTCATGAATGAGTAACCGCCAATGAGGACAATGGCCACGAGGATGTATTTTAAAAGTGTTTTCATATCACTTAAGTGTTAATTCCCCTCCTTACGAAGGAGGGGTTAGGGGAGGTCGTGTGGAAAGACCCCTCCCTAGCCCTCCCCTTTGTAAGGGGAGGGAATAGTCTCTTGCTTACACAATTACAAGCGGCTAAACTTTTAGGCACATGAGCAGTCTGGCGCAGAAAGTTTGTGGTCCTTGTCGCGGGGATATTCCTCCGCTCAAAGGTGACGATCTCGTCCAACTAGAGGTTGAACTCGGTGGTGATTGGGAGATCGTCGATGAACATCAGCTCGAAAAGACCTACAAGTTTAAGAATTTCGTCGACGCACTGGCCTTTACGAACAAAGTAGGGGAGTTGGCTGAAGAGGCCCAACATCACCCGGACATTTATCTCACCTGGGGCAAAGTCAAGATCACCTTATGGACGCACAAGATCGATGGCCTGTCGGAAAACGATTTTATCTTGGCGGCTAAGTGCGATGCATTACTAAAGTGAGGCGGGTGGCGCGAGCGATCCTTTGGACCGTCTTTTCCGACGCAGCCAAAGGATTGCTCCTGCGACAGGACCCGCCCATTGATTCAGCAATTTTCATCTCTCAATCTCTCCATCGCTCGAATCACCTGTTCATGAATCCTCTCAACGGCTTCCTCAGTCGATTCCCCTTTGCGCTTGCGCGACGAGATCGGCTTACCGACGTATTGAGTAATTTTGACGGGGAAGGGGATTAATCCCAGACCTGTAAAAAGGGGGAGGGAAAACCGCGTCTGTTCCAAGAGCTTAATCCGCCATTTCAGGAGAAACTTGGTATTAAAATACGCATTATCAATGCCCTTGGCGTAACTCGGAATGATCGGCACCTTAGTTTCGACAGCCATCTCAACGAAACCGGTACGACGTTCCCACGGAATGCGATTCATATCCGGTCGGGCAATCAGTGCCTCATAAATACCACCGGGAGAGAGCATGACACAGTTGCCTTCTTTGAGGAGCTGACGGGCATTCTTGGGATTGGCATTAACGGCACCGCCGCGAAGGAAAAACTCGCGCACACCAGGGATATCAAAGAGAAAACCGGCTCCCAAGCCACGGGGATAGAGGCCTAATTCCTCGATACAGGACACGGTCAGCATAAAACCGTGATAGGGAATAATGCCGTGATTCATGACGACAAGGCTCGCCTTATTCAACGGGATATTGGCGAGACCCTTCACGGAGTAACGGAAATAATAAGAGAGCAATTTGAAGACAGGGAGTACCTTATCCACAAAGGTCGGATCGTGATGGTGGAGTTGGTTGCGGGGATGGAGTTGCTGCTGTGGCATAAGATAGTGTAGGGGCGGTTCGCAAACCGCCCCTTACTTAAATATGAGCCGGCTGGGACTCGAGGCATTATACTCCGCAAAATAGTTCTATTTTGCTGCGCAGCTAAGCCAAGCTCAGCTTTGCCGACTGGCTTCGAGCCAATCATTCAATGCTCTATCAATGAAATATGAGCCGGCTGGGACTCGAACCCAGGACACCCGCCTTAAAAGGGCGATGCTCTACCGACTGAGCTACCGGCTCTCATTTCGCAAAACGAAAGCGCAGCTTCCGTTTCGCTGGAATCAAGGGGTGAGATACCGCTCTCCCCCTTGATAATCCCCCATCTGATTGGATGGGGACATGTTTCTAAACTAGTGTTTTAGGACTGTCAATCATCCGGCTAAAGGCTATGGGATCCCGGTATCATTGTCATCGACGATGGTGGCGTAGATGAAGAGCCCTAGACAATTTCGCGAAAGAGTGCGAACGACTTACTCGGCCAGGTTGTACACCTTCGCGTGTTTTTCAACGCCTTTTGAATTCTGCAGGGCCTCCTCAGCGCTGTCGTATTGCTGACCACTGATATAAAGGCGTACCTTGGCTCCATCTAAATCATACCAATGAATGGCCTCAAAGAGGTTGGCGCTATTGGCAGCCCCAAGAATGATAGTTCCCGTTTTACTTTGGGCATTCGGACGGATGTTGATGATTTTCTTGCTCATCTTCATTCCTTCGGGTGGCAGGCCCATACCCTTGGCGTGACTCACATACTCAGTTGCGCTCAACGTAATGGTTTCATCAAGCGATCCGGGAACAACCGGTCCGCCAAATTTCCAGGACTTGAAGAGACTGACGTCAGATCCCGTTCCGGTTCCACGACTGCACTGTACTAAACCAAAACAAGATACGGCTAGAGCCACAACCAATAGATTTTTAAATTTCATCATTTCTCCTTAAATCATTTATATTTACTCGGCGCTTAACATGCCCCGAGGGTTAAGAACTTCCTCAATTTTCTCAGCGGAAAGGTTGCCTTCGGCGACAAGAATTTCACGAACTGTTTTGTCTTCTTTGTAGGCCTGCTTCGCAATACGAGAGGCATCGTCATAGCCGATCTCCGGCGCAAGTTTGGTGACAAGCGCCAAACTCCCTTCAATCAGTGCCGCCGCGCGTTTCTCATTCGCTTGAATGCCGTTGATGCATTTAGACACCAAAACTTTACTAATATTAGTGAGCAAATGGATGGATTCCATTAAATTGCTCGCCATCATCGGCATCATGACGTTGAGTTCAAAGTTGCCATGCTGACCGCCAATCATAATCGCCGTGTCATTACCCATGACCTGGGCGGCCACCTGCATCGTCGCTTCAGGAATGACGGGATTGACCTTGCCCGGCATGATCGACGATCCGGGCTGCAGCTCAGGCAAAATGATTTCCCCAATGCCGCAACGCGGACCGGAACCCAACCAGCGAATGTCGTTCGCAATTTTCATCAGGCTGACCGCAAGTGTTTTTAAGACACCGCTTGTCGACACGACCGCATCCTTGGCGGCCTGAGCCTCAAAGTGATTGGCCGCCTCACGAAAGGGGATGCCCGTATCTTTCTTGAGATTGGCGCAGACGCGTTCCGCAAATTTGGAATGCGTATTCAGTCCCGTTCCTACCGCCGTTCCACCAATCGCCAGTTCGGTCAACTCGCTCAAAGCATTTTTAACCCGACCGATTCCGTTTTTAATTTGTTGGGCATAACCGGAAAATTCCTGACCTAAAGTAATCGGCGTCGCATCCTGCAAGTGCGTGCGGCCGATCTTGATGACATCCTGAAAGGCCGTCGCTTTTTTGCTCAGAGCAGATTCAAGTTCATTTAAAGCCGGGATGAGTTGATCTTGGAGCTGACGCGCCGCCGCGATATGAATGGTTGTCGGAATCACATCATTGGACGACTGTCCCATATTGACGTGATCGTTGGGATGCACCGGATCCTTGCTGCCGATTTCACCCCCTAATTTGAGGTTGGCCACGTTGGAAATGACTTCATTGGCATTCATATTCGTCGAAGTCCCGGAGCCGGTCTGGAATATATCCACCGGAAAATGCTGGTCATGCAGGCCTTCTGCCACTTCAGCCGCGGACTCTTGGATGGCGTCGGCTAGCTTGGCATCGAGTTTTTTCAGCTCGCTGTTGGCCGAGGCCGCAGCTTTTTTAAGGAGTCCGATGGCCTCGATAAACTCGCGCTCAAAAAGTCGGCGGCTGACGGGAAAGTTTTCCACGGCCCGTTGAGTTGAGGCGCCGTAAATAGAATCTTTAGGGATCGGGACTTCGCCCATGGAATCGCGTTCGATACGAGTAGACATATTTCCTCCTGCTCCGGAGTCATATGTTATTGACGTGAATCCGTAAACCCTTTAAAAAGCCCTGCAGCAAATGTTAATGTGAGCAAGCGTCGGATTGACTCCGCGCGAGCGAACCAAATAGGGGGTATGGGGGTGTTGGGCGTAGCACACACACCCATTTTCGAATGATTAACGCCACTCAGATAAGACAGGGAATGATCCTTCAGGTGGACGGTAACCTCTACCGCGTCATGAAGACCCAGCACATCACGCCAGGAAAGGGAAACGCGCTCATGCAGGTCGAAATGCGGGATCTGCGCAGCGGAACCAAGATAGAAAAACGTTTTCGTCCCAGTGAAGGCGTCGAGCGAGTCTCCATGACGACACGCGAAATGGAGTTTCTCTACGATGATGCCGAAGGGTTTCATTTTATGGACACCGAGAGCTATGAGCAATTCTTGCTCAGTCGCGAGGCCTTAGGCAATGCGACCTACTATCTCCAGCCTAATACCAAGATCCAGGTTGATCTGTATGAAGGGGAAGCGATCGGCATTGAATTACCCAACTCGATGGAATTTACCATTGTCGAAACGGATCCTCCGCTCAAGGGCGCGACGGCGTCGTCGTCCGCCAAGCCCGCCAAGCTCGACAATGGCTTGACCGTTAAAGTACCGGCCTATCTGAACAGCGGCGACAAAGTCCGCGTCAATCCCCAGACCGACGAGTTTATCGAGCGGGTTAAGTAATTCATCCCGACCTTGAACAAACGCCTTAGAATCATTACATTATCTGTCGAGTATGAAAGATCACTATAAAACACTCGGCGTGGCACGGACGGCAAGCTCCGATGAGATCAAAAAAGCCTACCGTGAACTCGCCAAACAATATCATCCCGATCGTCACAAGGGCGACAAAGCCGCCGAAGAAAAATTCAAAAGCATCTCCGAGGCTTACGATGTCCTCGGCGATGCAAAAAAAAAGCAGCAATATGACCTAGGAGGTCAATGGGGACCGACGGGAGGACCCGGAGCTCCCGGTGGGGGCTACCAACAATATACCTGGAGTAGTGGAGGCGATGGCCCCGGACTCGGTGATCTTAGCGACATCTTTGAGGACCTCTTCGGGATGGGAGGCATTGGTAAACGCCCCGGCGCGAAGCAGGGAAAACGGGCCGGCTTTGAAGGCTGGCCGGGACAGGCGCAGCAGGCCGCCGCCCGCGACCTTTATTACACGATGAATATCGATTTTATGGAGGCGGCCAACGGAACCCAAGCCAAGATTTCAGTGACCCGCGATGGCAGGCCGGAAAAAATAAATGTGAAGATACCGGCCGGCGTCCATGACGGGGCCAAGATTCGCCTCGCAGGTAAAGGGGAGGGCGGCATCGTCGGGAATCCCGGTGATCTTTATATTACGTTGAAAATAAAACCCCACCCTTATTTTCGGCTTGAAGGTGAAGACGTTTATCTGGACCTACCGATTACGGTATCCGAGGCTATTCTTGGTACCGAGCTCAAAGTACCGACGATCAAAGGTCCGGTCACTTTAAAAATCCCCCCCGGCACGTCGAGCGGAAGTAAGCTGCGACTCAAAGGTCGTGGCGTACCGCGTCAAAAGAAACGCAACCGTGGTGACCAATATGTGGTCCCACGCATTGTTCTTCCGCCGAAAATAGGCGAAAATGATAAGCAACTTGCAAAAGGCCTGGCCGAGAAGTCCTCATACGACCCTAGGGCTGGGATGTTTACTGAGTGAGGGAGAAAAAATGTTGGTTATTGTTCGTAAATTTTCATTATTTATCATAGGAGTACTACTCCTTAGCTCATGCAGTATTTCAAAGATGGCCTCGGATATTACCGCCGGCATCATGGTAGGCGGAGCTCCGATCGTGGAACAAGAATCCGATCCAGCCGTCGCGGAAGAGGCCGGCTTGGCCCTCCTCAAGACACTGGAAGTCTTTTCCTATCACAATCCGAGCAACGAAAAATATAAGACACTGCTCGCCAAGAATTACGCAACCTATGCCTTCGGTTTTCTCGAAAACAAGCTCTACAAATATGAAGACGTCAATCCGGAGCGTTACCAATCAACACTCGCACGAGCGAAGCTTTTTTATACCCGCGGCAAGAACTATGGGATGGATGTCCTCAAGAAGAGAGGGTCATTCGCCCGTGCCCTCAGCGAAGATCAAGAAAAGTTTGCCAAGGCCGTGCGCGGCTTTGGCGGCGGCAAAATGCCGGCCCTGTTCTGGACAGCCTTCGCCTGGGGTGGGCTCATCAACTGGAGCAAGGATGACCCGACAGCGATCGTATCACTCGGCAAGGTCGAGCTCATGATGGCTCGTGCGGCCGCCCTCAACAATACCTTCTATTATGGAGGCCCCCATCTCTTTTACGGCGTGTATTACGGGAGTCGACCGGAGATGCTAGGAGGCAACAAAGCCAAGTCACAAGAGCATTTTGAGAAGGCCCTCAAGATCACCCATGGACGTTTCTTCTTCACCAAGGTCCTCTATGCTCAGTTCTATGCCGTTCAGGCGCAGGATCGAGGGCTTTTCGACCGTCTCTTACAGGAAGTCATCTCGGGCGACCCCAATGTCCTGCCTGAACAGCGATTAGGCAATATTTTGGCCCAGGAACGGGCTCAGACTTTACTTGCGAAGGGAAATAGTTTATTTGCAGGGCAATAATTAGGCTTTGGGTTATTTGCGTGCGTCCCGGTGTGGGGTGCATGAGCTTGATCATATAAGTTTCAGGGAGGGTACTCATGTCTACGCGTCGTCTTATTTCCGCATTCTTATTTCTATTCACCTTTGTTTTTACGACCTCCGTCGCGCAAGCGGTTGAGCTCAAATGTGCGTCATTGGCACCACAGGGTTCCACCTATGCCAACATGTTCACGGAGTTTAAAAAAGCCATTGAGTCCGCTACGGGAGGGAAGGTCAAGATTGCCCTCTATAATGGCGGGGTCATGGGCGATGAACGTGACATGTACAAGAAACTTCAGATCGGCCAATTAGATTGTGCGGGCTTCACGGGAATGGGCCTGGGCTTTATCGATCCGGCGGTCCGCGTGATGGAGCTTCCTTTCTTATTTACCAACTACGGTCAAGTCGATCGTGCTTTCGGCGCTGTCGGTCCTCAACTGAAACAGCGACTCGCTGGTAAAGGATTTGAATTAATCGGCTGGGCGCATCCCGGTTTCGTCAAGATGTACTCCAAGGCCAAAATTTCCAGTCAAAAAGACATGAATGGAAAGAAGGTCTGGATCTGGTCTGGTGATCGCATTGCCGAAGGAATGACGAAAAGCCTGGGGCTTAACGGCGTTCCGCTGGGCCTGCCGGACGTCCTCACCTCGCTCCAAACCGGCATGATTGATACCGTTTATGCCCCTGAATTGGCGGCCATAGCCCTTCAATGGTATACGAAAACCAAGTTCATCACCGACCTCAATCTCTCGCACTCCATGGGCGGCCTCGTAATTACGAAAAAGGGAATGAACAAAATACCCGCGGGCTTGCAGCAAGTGGTGCGCAGTAAGGGCGCGCAGATCATGCAGCGCCTGACGCAGGCCACACGCAGTGAAAATAGCAAGTCACTGCAAGCGATGCTCTCATCGGGCCTTAAAAAAGTTCCGGTCAATCCGGCAGATCTGCAAACGTTACAGCAGTCGGGTGACAAAGTGGCAGCTCAGTTGTCAGGGAGCATGTATCCCGCGGCTTTGCTCGCTAAGGTTAAGGCTGCTCGCTAGTTACCGAAACTCGTGCGATTTCTTACGGCCCTCAGTAACGGCTTAGCCCGCATTGAGGCGGTTGCCCTGGCAATCTGTCTCATCGTGATGCTGGGCGTTGCCTTCTTTCAGGTAGTCATGCGTAACGTCTATGGCCTCGGCTATGTTTGGGCCGACATCCTCGTGCGCATTCTTGTCCTTTGGGTCGGGCTTCTCGGGGCCACCGTTGCCACGCATGAAGGTCGCCATCTCACGATTGAAGTCGTCACGAAGTTTCTTCCTCCTCAAGCCACTCGTTATCTGCGGGTTTTTGTCAACTGTTTCGCCTTAACGGTCTGTCTATTTCTAACTCAAGCTGCGCTTAAGTATTTAGACTTGCAACAAATGACCGCCACGGGTCCCGGTCTGCTCGGCATGCCTGAATGGTCGACTGAAGTGATCGTTCCTGTTGCCTTTACCTTGATCTCGTTCCATTTCTTTGTCCTGATTATCTTGGGCATTGCCGATATCATCAAGCGGACGGATATGGCCGCACCACACCAGGAAGGCCTATGACTGCATTGATTCTGCTTGCAGTCCTGGCCATGGCGTTTATCGGCGCTCCTTTGTTCACCATCTTTGGTGGCTCGGCGCTGATCCTGTTTGGGAAAGAGGGTGTCGACTCAATGGCGATCATCATCGAGATGACGCGATTGGTATCCGCACCGGCACTGGTCGCTATTCCCCTCTTTACCTTCGCCGGGTATATGATGGCGGAAAGTAAGGCCCCTGAACGCATGGTTCATCTGAATCAAGCGCTGTTTGGCTGGTTACCCGGAGGACTGGCGATCGTCGCGCTTATCGCCTGTTCCTTTTTTACAGCGTTTACCGGAGCGTCGGGAGTGACGATTATTGCCCTGGGCGGCTTGCTCTATCCTATCCTGAAGAAGCGCGGCTTTCCCGAAAAATTTTCCTTAGGCCTGGTCACAACAGGCGGTAGCTTAGGGCTCCTCTTTCCGCCGAGTTTGCCGCTGATTCTCTACGGCCTCATTGCCAAGGTTGAAATCGATAAACTTTTTGTCGCCGGACTGATCCCCGGATTGGTGCTGCTGGTCCTGCTTAGTATCTACAGTATCTGGACGGGAAAACATAGCGTCAAGCGGGACACGTTCAGTCTACGTAAGGTATTTAGCGCCTTAAAAGAAGCGGCTTGGGAAATACCGCTACCATTCATCATTCTTATCGGAATTTATGGGGGCTACTTTACGGCGAGTGAAGCGGCGGCGGTGACCGCAGTCTATGTCCTCATCGTAGAAGTCTTCATCTATCGCGACCTAAAACTTTTTGGCGACATTCCGCGCATCATCAAGGAAAGCATGGTCTTGGTCGGTGGAATCGTCATCATCCTGGCCGTGGCGCTCGGTTTTACCAGTTATCTGATCGAAGCGCGCGTCCCGGACCTGATCTTTGGCTGGATCCAGCAGTATATCAAAAGCCAGTGGATGTTCCTCATCGCGCTGAATATCTTCCTCTTGATAGTCGGGTGCTTGATGGACATCTTTTCGGCCATTGTCGTCGTCGTCCCCATTATCGTCCCGATTGCGATGAAATTTGGGGTTAATCCGATCCATTTAGGCATCATATTCCTCACCAATTTAGAGATTGGCTATATGACCCCACCCGTGGGGCTCAATCTCTTCATCTCCAGCTACCGCTTCAACAAGCCCATTTTCCAGATTTACCGCGTTGCGGTTCCTTTCTTGATTATCTTGCTTATTGGGCTATTGTTGATTACGTATCTGCCTCAGCTAAGCCTCTACTTGCTAGAGTTTGCTAATTTTAAATAAAACCGCTTTGTAGGAGTCATTATTATGGAAACCGTTATCGTCAGCGCCGTCCGGACGCCGGTCGGCTCTTTTCAAGGGTCACTTGCCAGCCTCACGGCACCGCAGCTAGGGGCCATCGTCATCAAAGAAGCCATTAAGCGCGCCGGTCTCGACAAAGATCAGATCGATGAAGTCGTGATGGGCAACGTCCTCACGGCCGGTGTCGGTCAAAACCCTGCGCGTCAAGCCACCATCCTAGCCGGGCTGGCGGAAAAAACCGGCGCCATGACGATTAATAAAGTTTGCGGCTCCGGACTCAAGGCAGTCATGCTGGCGGATCAACTCATCAGGACAGGAGACGCGGAGATCGTTGTCGCCGGCGGCCAAGAAAGCATGAGCCAGGCTCCCTATATCCTCCAAAAAGCACGAACCGGTTACCGGATGGGTGACGGGAAAATCGTCGATGCCATGATCTATGACGGCCTCCTCAATGCCTATGACGGACGACACATGGGAAATCTCACCGAACTTTGCGCCAAAGAATATAACCTGACCCGTGAGATGCAGGACGAGTTTGCCGCCGAAAGTTATCGGCGAGCGCAGGCCGCGGTCAAGGATGGCAAGTTTAAAGACGAAATTGTTCCGGTTGAAGTCCCGCAGCGCAAAGGAGATCCTATCGTGGTCGATACGGATGAGGAACCGGGGCGCGGCAAAATCGAAAAACTTCCCAGCCTGAGAACGGCTTTTGAAAAAGAGGGAACGGTCACAGCAGGCAATGCCTCGTCGTTAAATGACGGGGCCGCGGCAGTGGTCGTCATGAGTGCGGATAAAGCCAAAGAGTTGGGGTTAAAGCCGATTGCAACGATCAAGGGTCATGCCGGTGCTTCGGTGCAACCCGAATGGTTTACGATTGCGCCATCCGAGGCCGTCAAAAAGGTTTGGCAGCGTCTTGGCATCACTAAAGACGATATTGACCTGATCGAGCTCAACGAGGCCTTTGCCGCCGTGAGCCTCGCCAATAATCAGATCTTGGGCTTGAGCACCGACAACGTCAATGTCCGCGGCGGAGCCGTCGCCATTGGGCATCCGATTGGGGCAAGTGGGGCCCGTATTCTGGTCACGCTCTTGTATGCACTCCAACAGGAAGATAAAAAGACCGGGCTCGCCAGCCTCTGCATTGGTGGCGGTGAAGGTGTCGCTATGGTCGTCGAACGAAGTTAATTAAATCCCCCCTAACCCCCCTTTACAAAAGGGGGGAGGGACATTTTTACGGAGGAAATATGGGTGAGTTTGTACAGATTGAAGCAAGTGATGGAACCGCGGTTGTCACCATAACCCGCGAGAAGGCACTCAACGCACTGAATGCCGGCGTACTCCAAGAACTGAAAAGCGCTTTTCAGGAACTGGATCGCGATACCAAGATCCGCTCCGTGATCATTACGGGCGCGGGCGATAAGGCCTTTGTCGCCGGTGCCGATATCGCGGCCATGCGCGAGATGAGTCCCGAAGAAGCCGGTCAGTTTGCCGCCAACGGCCACAGTACGATGGACACGATTGCGGCCTGCAGCAAGCCCGTCATTGCCGCCGTTAACGGTTTTGCCCTCGGCGGGGGCCTCGAATTAGCTTTAAGTTGTGACTTTATCTACGCCTCGGAGAAAGCCAAATTAGGCCTTCCCGAGGTCGGCCTGGGCCTCTATCCGGGCTTCGGCGGCACACAACGTCTCGCCCGTGCCATCGGACCGGCCAAGGCCAAAGAATTGATCTTTTCCGCGCGCATGATTTCCGCGCAGCAAGGGGCAGATTGGGGCATTGTTAATAAAATCTGTTCCCCGGAGACGCTACTGGACGAGGCCAAGAAATGTGCGGCGGAGATCAACTCAAAAGGTCCGGTCGCCGTCTCCCTCTCCAAAAAGGTCATCAACGAGGGCAAAGACGAACCGATTAAGGCCGGTCTCGGTATTGAGTTAAAGCACTTCGGCGACTGCTTTAAAACGGAAGACCTTAAAGAGGGTCTGGCTGCCTTTCTGGAAAAGAGAAAGGCTGAGTTTCAAGGAAAATAATCATGGAATTTAAGCTTACAGATGAACAGAAGATGATTCAGGAAATGGCCCGCGACTTCGCACAAAAAGAAGTCGCGCCCAAGGCCCATGAACTGGATATGAACAGCGAATTTCCCGCCGAACATATCAAGAAAATGGCCGAGCTCGGACTCATGGGGATGATGGTTCCAACCGACTATGACGGTTCGGGCCTGGATACCGTCACTTATACCTTGGCGCTCGAAGAAATCAGCGCCGCCTGTGCCTCCACCGGTGTCACGATGTCGGTTAACAATTCCCTCTACTGCGGACCCATCACCAAATTTGGAAATGAGGAACAAAAGAAAAAATACTTAAGTCCCTATGCACGCGGCGAACAACTCGGCGCCTATGCTTTATCCGAACCCGGAACCGGCTCGGATGCCGCGAATCAGCAGACGACGGCGGTCTTAAAGGACGATAAATATATTCTTAATGGTCGTAAAAACTTCATTACTAATGGACCTCATGCGGATGCACTGCTTATTTATGCCATGACCGACAAGAATAAGCGTCACAAAGGTATCTCGTGCTTTATCGTCGAAAAAGAGGCTCCGGGTTTTTCCATCGGCAAGATTGAAAAGAAACTGGGGATCTGTGCCTCCTCGACCTCGGAAATCGTCCTTGAAGACTGCGAAGTGCCTAAGGAAAATATCCTCGGAGAAGAAGGCTTAGGATTTACGATCGCGATGTCGACTTTAGATAGTGGGCGTATCGGCATCGGCACCCAGGCCGTAGGCATTGCACGCGCCGCCTTTGAGGCCGCTCGCAAGTATTCTACCGAGCGCGAGGCCTTTGGTAAGCCGATATGTAACTTTCAATCGCTCCAGCATTTTTTGGCGGACATGGCGACACGTATTGATGCCGCCCGCTTACTCGTCCACCGCGCCTCTTGGTTACGGGATAATAATCACAACTTTGGGAAACAGGCCGCCATGGCCAAGCTTTTTGCCTCGGAAACGGCCAATTGGGTCACCGACAAGGCCGTGCAAATGCATGGAGGTTATGGTTACATCAAGGAATACGACGTGGAACGTTATTATCGCGACGCGAAGATTACCGAGATCTACGAGGGCACCTCGGAGATTCAACGACTCGTTATTTCGCGGGCGGTATTGAAGGAAATCGGATTCACTAAATTTTCGTAGGCCAATGGAACAGAAATTACGCATACTTGTCGCTAAACCCGGACTCGACGGCCATGATCGCGGGGCCAAGATCATCGCCCGCGTCTTGCGCGATGCGGGCCATGAGATCATTTACACCGGCCTCCATCAGACCCCGGAAATGATCGCGACCGCGGCGCTTCAAGAAGACGTCGATGTCGTCTGCATCTCGATCCTTTCCGGGGCGCACAACTTCCTCTTTCCTGAGGTCATTAAACTGCTTAAGGAAAAGGGCTTAGACGATGTGACCGTTATCGGCGGCGGCGTCATCCCGGACGAGGATGTTGTCAGTCTCAAAGAGCAGGGCGTCGCTGAGATCTTTACCCCCGGTACGGATACCCGTGACGTCGTCTCCTGGATCGCTGAGCACGTCAAACCACGAAAAATTGCCTAATTATTTCCCCTTAAACTGCGGCTCGCGCTTTTCTTTGATCGCATTAACACCTTCGCCGAGGTCCTCGGTTTGAAAGCAAACCGCTTGGCCCTTTGATTCATTGACCAAGGCGTCAGGCAAGGGAAGGGTGAGGTTAGCCTGCAGGGCCTTTTTGGTCTCGCGAACCGCAACGGGTGAATTCAGCGCTATCGTTTCCGCTAGTTGTTGAACGGCCGCAGCGGCCTGGTCGACGGAATGCACTTCGTTAACGAGCCCGAGGCGCTGGGCCTCGGCTGCGCTGATCGTTCGTGCCGTAAAGAGGAGATTGGCGGCGACCGTATAATGACTCAGCCGTCCCAGCAGCCAGGTCGCACCCATGCCCGGCGAGAGGCCGAGACGGGTGAAATTGACGCCCATCTTGGCCTTTTCATGGGTAATGCGCAGATCACAGGCCAGAGCAACACAAAAGCCGGCACCGATCGCATGACCATTAATATACGCGATGGTCGGAATCTCAAGATCGCGGATGCAGAGAAAAGAATTATAGAATTGCTGCATCTCCGCTTCGTTGGCCTCGGGTGTCTTCTTCATCTTGTCAAAAATCATGTCGAGATTGCCACCCGCCGAAAAGGCCCGTCCGGCACCCGTCAGGATTACGCAGCGCAGCTCGGGATCATTTTTGACCTCTTCGATAACTTTGGGGAATTCCTCCGCCAACTCGAGCGTCATCGCATTCAGACGATCCGGATCGTTAAAAATGATCCTGCCGATGTACCCGTCTTTTTCCAGTAGAACTGTCTTTGCCATCTGCCTTCCTTTCGAAATGAGAGCGCACATTAACGTCGGAACAAAGGTGCGGCAAGCGGAATTTTTATATCTCCTGCTTAGAGCTTAGGGAGTATTCAAATTCGTCAGCGGCAATTCCGCTTCCGGACTCCGCCGCACAACTCGGGCATAGAGACGGGCGCCAATATCCTGCAAGTCATAGCTGAGCTCACCCCGTAACTCTTGCTGAACTTCGGGACGTTCCTTGATCCAGAGTCCGGCGACGGCCGTGAGACTGAACAGGGTATCGACATCTCGAATCAATCCTTTATCCAGATAGGTAACGATTGCGTCCTGATTGACAGAAAAGTAACGACTCCAAAAATCATAGTAATGAAAACGTGCGCGCGGATCGGAACTCCGAATCACGCGACGGGCATAATCGCGAACCGCAGAAGGGTAGCCTTTGTTACTCTCATTGCGACTTAATATGGACCAACCACGTTGCTCGGCTAATTCCTGCATCTTACGTTTGGGTTGAATGACATGCACCTGTTGCCACTGAATTTTTTCTAACATGTGTCGGTCGGCATAGGAATCCGTGTAGACAGTGTGGGGACTCAGGTCTTCGGACTCGAAAAGT
The DNA here is from genome assembly GCA_965216315.1 of bacterium. Taxonomy (GTDB): domain Bacteria; phylum UBA10199; class UBA10199; order 2-02-FULL-50-16; family JAJFLM01; genus CBDCFN01. The sequence continues at coordinate 1,339,135 of CBDCFN010000016.1, forward strand.
TCATTGAGAATGCCCGGTTTCTTGTATGCCGTTACTGGTACCGGATAGATCGTATCATTGATGAAGAGGTGGTCAGGATGAAGTGTTCCTAAGAACGGTTTGGCCGCTACCTCAAAAGCTCCAGTAATCAGCACCATGCGCTGTAAGTTGGCTCGGTGCCAGGCCCAGGCCTCCGCTGTTCGCGTAAATATCCGCTCGTGCCACGTCAACTGCGCGAACGCGGCAAAAATATCATTGTAACGGGGATGGGTCGTATCGTCGCGTAAGCGCTCAAGATAGGGACGGTCCAGCTTAATACCCCCTTGAGCAATACGAGCCAAATTAAAGGGCCCACGTACCAACTCCCGAGGATGGTTCGGATAAAGCCACTGCAGAAAGCCCCAACCCGTATTGGGCACCAGGGTGTCATCGAAATCAAAGGCCGCCACACTCCGGTTTAAAATGGGAAACTGGGCCGCCAATGTGGATAGAGGAGAAACCAGCGTGACCATAGACCGTGCATCGGCCCATCACGCTAAAAGTTGTTTCCTTGCGCTTTCCACCCTAAGTCGCTATAAATACCGGACTTTTCGCACTTATGGAAATTATTCGCTCAAAAATCAGTACCGACGCGGCGGAGTTCAAAGAAAACGCGGCCAACTACGAAAAGCTCGTCCAAGAACTCAGCTCACGCATTGAAACCGTCAAGGCGGGAGGCGGCGAGGAAGCGGTTAAGCGGCATCGTTCACGTAACAAACTGCTCGCCCGTGAACGCATCGAGCGCCTCCTTGATCCCGGCTCTCCGTTTTTAGAACTCTCGAGTCTCGCCGCGTGGGACATGTACAAGACCCAGGCTCCGTCGGCTGGGATTGTCACCGGCATCGGGACCGTCCATGGCCGCGAAGTCATGGTCGTCGCCAATGATGCGACAGTAAAAGGGGGGACCTACTATCCCCTCACGGTTAAAAAACACCTGCGCGCCCAAGAGATTGCCGAACAAAATAAGTTACCCTGCGTTTATCTCGTTGATTCCGGCGGGGCATTTTTGCCTAAGCAAGATGAGGTTTTTCCGGACCGCGAGCACTTCGGCCGCATTTTCTATAATCAAGCGCGCATGTCCGGGCAGGGCATTCCGCAAATTGCCGTGGTCATGGGCTCTTGTACGGCAGGCGGCGCCTACGTCCCCGCGATGAGTGATGAGTCGATTATCGTCAAGGGCAACGGCACAATTTTTCTGGGCGGACCACCGCTTGTTAAGGCGGCGACCGGAGAAGAGGTCACGGCGGAAGAATTGGGTGGCGCCTCCGTCCACTGCAGTAAATCAGGGGTCACGGATCACTTCGCCAACAATGATGAAGAGGCCCTTGATACGGCCCGTAACATCATTACTCATCTCAATCGCGGGCCCAAGACACAGCTCGATACGCTGCCACCGGAAGAACCCTTGTACGATCCCGCGGAATTATCGGGCGTCGTTCCCACCGACCTGCGTAAACCCTACGACGTCCGTGAGGTCATTGCCCGTCTCGTCGATGGCAGTCGCCTCCACGAGTTTAAGGCGCAGTACGGCTCAACCTTGGTCTGTGGTTTTGCGCACATCTGGGGCTATCCTGTGGCGATACTCGCCAACAACGGCATCTTATTCGCTGAGAGCGCCCAAAAAGGGGCCCACTTTATTGAGATGGCCTGTCAGCGCAAGATCCCCTTGCTCTTTTTGCAAAACATCACGGGATTTATGGTCGGTAAGGATTATGAAAATCGCGGTATCGCCAAGGACGGTGCCAAACTGGTGACGGCGGTCGCATCCGCAAACGTTCCTAAATTTACGGTGATCATCGGCGGCTCCTTCGGTGCCGGTAACTACGGCATGTGTGGTCGCGCTTACAGCCCGCGTTTTCTGTGGATGTGGCCCCATGGCCGCATTTCCGTCATGGGTGGCGAGCAGGCCGCCAACGTCCTCGCAACAGTTAAACAGGATCAGTTGAAGAAAAAAGACCAGGCCATGAGCGACGCGAAGTTAAATGAATTCAAACAACCCATTCTAGACAAATATGAAAGCGAAGGGAGTGCCTATTACAGCACCGCGCGTCTCTGGGATGACGGGATTATCAATCCCGTCGACACACGGCAGACCCTCGCCTTAGCTATTTCCGCCAGTTTGAATGCCCCGGTGCCGGACACGAATTTCGGTGTCTTCAGAATGTAATGGAAACGCTGGAAATCCAAAAAGAGGGACCCATTGCAACGATCTGGCTGAACCGCCCGGATGTGCGCAATGCCTTTAATGAACGCGTTATCGCCGAACTCATCGATATCTTCTCCGAACTCCCTCACGACCCCGAAACGCGGGTCATTATTCTCGGCGGCAAAGGCAAAGTATTTAGTGCAGGCGCCGATCTCAATTGGATGCGGTCGATGGCCAATGCCAATGAGCAACAAAATTATGACGATAGTCGTAAGCTTGCCGAGCTGCTCCATCTGATTAATACCTGTCCTCAAGTCACCATTGCGCGAGTACATGGGGCCGCCCTCGGTGGGGGAATGGGGCTCGCCTCGGTCTGTGATATTGTCGTGGCGACAGAAGAGGTTAAATTTGGCTTCACTGAAGTGAAGCTGGGTTTAATTCCTGCGGTTATATCGAGCTTTGTCATCTCCAAGATCGGGAATTCCTGGGCCCGCCGTTACTTTGTTACCGGAGAAATTTTTAACGGCAAACGCGCCTACGAAATGGGGCTCGTTCATGAATTAGTGTCCGCTGAGGAACTCGATGCAACGGTGACAGCCATAGCAGAATCGGTACTGCTGGCAGCGCCTAAGGCCGTGGCCGAATCTAAGTCGCTCATCGCACGTGTCACGGCGACGGCGTCCGGTGATCTGCTCAAAGAGACGTCCGAATGGATCGCCCGTATTCGGGTGGCGGAGGAAGGCCAAGAGGGGACGGGAGCGTTCCTAGAAAAAAGGCAACCGAAGTGGGCATCAAAAAAGTCTTAATCGCGAATCGAGGAGAAATCGCGCGGCGCGTAATCCGAAGCTGCCGCAATCTCGGCATCCAAACCGTCGCTATTTATTCTGATGTCGATCATGAGGCCTTGCATGTCAAAGACGCCGACGAAGCCTATGGCCTCGGCGACCCGACACCACAACAAAGTTATCTCAACATTGAAAAGATTATCCAAATTGCCCGCGATTCCGGTGCAGATGCCGTCCACCCAGGTTATGGATTCCTTTCGGAGAATGCGTCCTTTGCCAAGGCCTGTATAAACGCGGGACTGACCTTCATAGGGCCCGACGCGCAAACGATTGAAACCATGGGTGACAAAATCTCCGCCAAGGAAACCGTCGTTAGAAATAAAGTTCCGACAGTTCCGGCTAGTCAAGGGGCAGTCAGTGCGGAAGATGTGTCTGCATTAGCACAACAAATCGGTTACCCTGTCTTACTTAAGGCGGCTGCCGGCGGCGGCGGCAAAGGCATGCGGGTGGTCCATGAAGAAAGCGAGCTCATCAATGCCCTGGAAGCAGCCCAGCGCGAGGCCAAAGCGGCCTTTGGTGACGAGCGCGTCTTTATGGAGAAATTCATCGAGCGCCCCCGTCATATTGAAGTCCAAGTGCTCGCCGATAAACACAACAATGTTCATCATATCTTTGAACGCGATTGCTCCGTCCAGCGACGTCATCAAAAAGTCATTGAGGAAAGCCCGTCACCCTTGATCAGTCCGGAGAAAAGACGAGAACTCGGCGAGGCCGCCATTCAAGCGGCTAAAGCAGCCAATTACGTCAACGCCGGAACGATTGAATTCTTATTCGACCAAGAACAGAACTTCTACTTTCTGGAAATGAATACGCGGCTCCAAGTGGAACACCCGGTCACCGAATGGGTCTCCGGAACGGACTTGGTCCGGTGGCAGTTATGGATCGCGGCGGGACGTCCTCTTTGGCCGGAAATTCGGCCCCAACATCCGCGTGGCCACGCGATTGAACTGCGTATCTACGCGGAAGATCCGGCTAATAATTTTCTGCCTGCCATCGGGCGTGTCGAAGCGATGCAAGAACCCAGCGGTCCCGGCATCCGCATCGATTCCTGTCTGTATGTCGGTTGGGATATTCCGGTGCAGTATGACCCTTTGCTGGCTAAGTTAGTCGTTTGGGACGAAACCCGCCCCCTCGCGATTCGCAAGGCCCTGACCGCACTCGATAATTACCGCATCGACGGGATTACGACGAATATTGAATTCTTGAAGGAAGTCCTAACGCATCCGGATTTTGTTCACGCCACGATTGATACGGGATGGGTCGAACGTGAGTTTGGTGACTGGGCACCGGCTGAATTGAAACTGAGCCATGAGGATCTCTTTAGTCCGTGGATTCCGCGAGAGCAGGGTGCGGCGCGCAAGCGGCGTGAGGCATTCAAGAAAGAACATGGCCGCCAAAACCAAGAGGACCTAAGTGGACCCATTCAGATCGAGGCACCGATGCCTGGAAAACTCATTCAGGTCAACGTCAAAGCCGGTGACACCGTCGAGCAGGGCACGACCTTATTGGTGCTGGAAGCAATGAAGATGGAACATTCGTTAAAGGCCCCTCGGGATGCAAAAGTCAGTGAAGTCCATTACAATGTCGACGATCAGGTCGCGATGAATGCGGTATTAGTCGAACTGGAATAAACAAATGAATTTACCAAAGCAAGTCACCATCGTCGAAGTCGGCCCCCGCGACGGCCTCCAGAACGAACCGGAGACGATACCGACCGCAACCAAAGTCGCGTTCATCGAGAAACTCGCCGAAGCCGGTCTATCCATCATCGAAGTCTCGAGCTTTGTCCATCCCAAGTGGGTTCCTCAACTAGCCGATGCATCGGATGTATTAAATGCTCTTAAAAAGAAGACCGGCGTGCGTTATCCAGTCTTGGTCCCGAACATGAAGGGAATGGAAAGGGCGATCGAAGCGGGGGTTAAAGAAATCGCCGTCTTCACCGCAGCATCGGAGACCTTCAACAAAAAAAATATCAACATGTCGATCGACGAATCGCTTCAGGCCATCGCCGATGTGATTAAACGCGCTCACGAAAATGACATTCAAGTCCGTGGTTATGTCTCCACGGGCTTTGGTTGCCCATATGAAGGCCGTATTCAGCCGGAAAAGGTGTTGGCCGTCATTCAGAAGCTCTTATCCTTACGAGTCTATGAGGTTTCTCTAGGGGACACGATTGGGGTCGCTAATCCCAAGCAGGTCGAGGAAGTACTCGGCCTTATTCTGAAGTCCGTCAGTACCGATCAATTGGCGATGCACTTTCATGATACCCGAGGGACGGCGTTAGCCAATATTCTGCAATCACTTCAAATGGGCATTACGACGATCGATTCGTCAGCAGGAGGGCTCGGTGGTTGTCCTTATGCACCCGGTGCCGCGGGCAATGTCGCGACGGAAGACGTCGTCTACATGTTGCAGGGGATGGGGGTTCAAACCGGAGTGGACCTGGAAAAACTCGTCGTAGCGAGCCAATTGATTCAACAGGAACTACAACGAGAGCTTCCAGGAAAATATTTACAGGCGGCCTTAGCCGCCTGCAAAAAGTAACGCTCAATGCGCGCAAGGCGCACAAATCAGCTCCTGTACTTAGCCCATCATTAAGCTGCGAAAATTATCCAGGGCTGTTTCAGCAGACGTATAATGCGTATACCGCGGAGCCTCGCCTCCAAGCTGCTCAACTGCACGGGCGCGTTCGGCTTGAAGTTTTTCCTGGCTCTGCACGAAGTCTCTCATCATTCTTATCGCCTGCTCATCGGTCAGGGCTTGATTGTTCAATTCCATTAGATTCCTCCTCAATTATTACTGAGTTTAGTATCGCCGCACGAGCGGCTTCGAGTTTCCTGCCGATGAAGAAAAAAATCTCTATATTTTATCAATATTTGCGAATCTTTCTCAGTATTCGCATGAGTCCGCAAAAAGCTGAAAGCTTTAGGGCTGAGTCGGGATATCCGCGATGGAATTCGGGTTCTCGATCGAAGCCGTATCGCCTAAATCTTGGCCGAGATACTTCTTTTGAATGACGCCGCGGACGATCTTTGCCGAGCGTGTTTTGGGGAGAGACGCAACGATATGGATGGCGCGAGGGGTCAGGGCCTTGCCCATGGCCTTAATAACCTGTTGTTTCAATTCTTCCTGTAGGGGCGCTGCTTGCTGCGCCCTTTGTTCGGGCGGACCAAGGGCCGCCCCTACGGCAGGGTCTAAAACAACGAAACAGACCAGTTCGGCCCCCTTGACCTCATGGGGAACGCCAATGGCCGCCGCCTCGATCACCGCGTCATGTTCAATCAAGGCTGCCTCAATCTCGGCCGGCCCGGTGCGGCGACCGGCAATCTTGATCGTGTCGTCGGCACGACCGCGGAGAAACCAATGCCCGTCGGCATCAACATAGGCCCAGTCGCCGTGGTTCCAGGTATCAGGCCATTTATCGAAGTAAGTACTGAGATAACGTTCCTTATCGTTCAAAAAGGCCTTCGTCATCGATGGAGCCGGCTGCTTACAGACTAGATAACCAACTTCTTCGCGAACAGACTGTTTGTCTTCATTAAAGACGTCGACATCCATACCGAGACCAGGCCCGCGCAGACTACACGGCTTTAATTCCGTAATAGGCAAGGGTGCTAAGAGACAGCCAACTAATTCAGTTCCACCGGAAATGTTGATGATCGGACAACGTGATCCGCCGATCTTTTCAAAAAACCACTCATATGATTCGGGGTCCCAAGGTTCGCCCGTTGAACCAAGCACTTCTAATGAAGAGAGATCATGTTTGGTCACCCAATCCTCGTCGTAACTCTTTAACAGGCGAACGGCAGTGGGAGAAATGCCGAGATGAGTTAGCCGATGCTTTTCGACAATATCCCAAATTCGATCCGGCTGCGGATAATCGGGCGCGCCTTCAAAGATCGTTACCGTACCGCCAAAGGTATGCACGCCAATCAATTCCCACGGACCCATCATCCAACCAATATCGGTCACCCAAAAAAACCGCGTCTCGGGTTTCACGTCAAAGTAATAGCCGAGCTCTTTGGCCATCTGCGCCTGGCAGCCGCCATGCGTGTGCACACAGCCTTTCGGCTTTCCGGTCGTTCCCGACGTATAAAGAATCATTGCCGTCGCCTCGGCATCAAGAATGGCCGTCTCCGCCGTTTGATCTGCTTTGACAAAGTCTTCCCACCAAATGTCTCGTGATTCATGCCAGGGGACCTCATCACCGGTTCGCTTCACCACGATGACGTGTTCGACTCCAGGAGCGTCTTTGAGCCCTTCATCGGCTGCTTCCTTAATGCGAACTTTCTTGCCCCGCCGGTACGCCCCGTCTGCCGTAAAAAGTAATTTACATTCAGCATCGACCAGGCGCGTTGCCAGAGCGGCCGAACCAAAACCGGAGAAAACGGGAATAAGCGGACAACCCAACTTGAGGCAGGCATAAAAGGCGATGACCATTTCAGGAATCATTGGCATGTAAAGGCCCACCGTATCGCCGGCCTTAAGACCGAGTGCCTGCATCGCTCCGGCAACGCGTTCAATCTCAGCACCTAATTCGGAGTAACTCAGCGTCTTCGCGTCTCCTTCATCGGGTTCCCAAATCAAGGCAGGGTGATGGCCTCGCGTTGCAATATGGCGATCGATCGTATTGTGAACAATATTCAGTTGGCCACCGATAAACCAGCGGGTCCACGCCAGCCCGTCGGACTCATCCATCACGTTGGAATAGGGCGTTTGCCACGCAATACCCAAGTCCTTAAGACAGACATCCCAAAAATGTCCCACATCCGCGACACTCCACTGCAACAAGCTTTCATAATCAGTGAGACCTTGAGCCTTCATGAGGCGGGTGATGTTGGCCGCATTGATACGTTCAGGACCGGGTTTCCAGATAACATCCGACATGCTGTGCGATCTCCTAGCCAGTTTCTTGACTTTTTTCAAGCACTTAACTAGCTTTTCTCGAACATTTTACTATGTCAGCATTATCAAAAAATCGCGTCGTGGTCGCCATGAGTGGGGGCGTCGATAGCTCGGTCGCCGCCTGGCTCCTTAAAGAGCAGGGATACGAGGTCATTGGCATCAGCATGAAGACCCATGAAGAGGTGGAACCTTGTCCGGAAGAATTACCAACTTTCCGCCATGCCGCTAAGAATTGCTGTTCGGTTGAAGACATCATCGATGCCCGCGCCGTGTGTCAGCTTCTCGATATTCCATTCTACGCGATGAACTTTAAGAAAGAATTTAAAGAAAAGGTGATGGACTACTTTGCCGATGAATACGCCGCCGGCCGAACACCCAATCCCTGCGTCAAATGTAATGATGAATTAAAGTTTGATGCCCTCTTGAGGCAAGCACGTGCACTGGGTGCCTATTATCTGGCGACAGGTCATTATGTTCAAAAACAGCAAGATGAGTCGGGGCAATGGCATCTCTATTGCGCCAATGACACGAACAAAGATCAAAGTTACTTTTTATTTGGATTAAGGCAGTCTGAATTAGAACACATCCTCTTTCCTGTTGGCGCTATGAATAAAGAAGAGGTCAGGGAAATCGCGCGGAAGGCGGGAATTGCGACATCTGAAAAAACCGAGAGTCAGGAGATTTGTTTTGTTCCGAATAATGACTACGCCAGGGTTATTGAGCAACTGTATCCCGATAAAGTGCCCGGCCGAGGAACCTTTCGTAATGAGCGCGGCGAGCCGCTTGGAACGCACCGGGGAACCCATGCCTTCACGATAGGGCAGCGTCGCGGGCTGGGAGTCGCCGCCGGCGAGCGGCTCTACGTGACGCGAATTGACAGCCAAAATAATGAAGTCGTGCTGGGTACCGACAACGAGCTATACCGAAACGAGTTGGAGGCTTCCGAAATCAATTGGGTGGGTGAGCTCCCATCGCAACAAGAATTACACGTCGAGGCCAAGATTCGTTATCGGCAAACGCCCGCGCCGGCGATCGTCCGTCTCCAGGGTGAAGATAAGGCAACGATCCAGTTTGTAGCGCCGCAACGAGCCATTACACCGGGGCAGGTCATTGTCTTTTATCATGACAATGAACTCTTGGGAGGCGGCTGGATCCAATGAGAGTTGCACTCCATACCTTAGGCTGTAAAGCCAACCAGGCCGATGCCACGTATTTGACCGCCGTCTTGAGACAGAAAGGCTACCAAGTTGTCGGGCTCAATGACGTCGCCGAATATTACATCTTCAACACCTGTACGGTAACCGACGAGGCGGATCGCGAGGCCCGTCAACTGACCCGAAGGGCAAAGCGGAAAAATCCCGACGCCAAAGTCATCGTCACCGGCTGTTACGCCCAAACTCAGGCCGAGGCCGTCGCGGCCTTGCCGAGTGTTGATGAGGTAGTAGGGAATCAAGAGAAGGGGAATATTCCCGAATTACTTCCCCTCCTTGCCAAGGAGGGGATTGAGGGGAGGCCCACAAAAGACCCCTCCCTAACCCTCCCCTTTGTAAGGGGAGGGAGCATACGACGGCAAACAAATGTACCCAGTTTCGGTTTCTCGCACTATTCCAAGAACACGCGCGCCCAGGTCAAGATTCAGGATGGCTGTGACAAATTTTGCACCTTTTGCATCATTCCTTTTGCACGTGGCAAAAACCGTAGCGTTCCACCGGAGCAAATCATCTCTGAACTGCACGAACTACGTCGACATGGCTATGAAGAGGCTGTTCTGACCGGAATACACATCGGCACGTATGGCCTCGATATTCATAGCAGTCTCGAAAACCTATTAGAGCAGATTGAAGCGGCCAAACCATTGCCACGCATTCGCCTGTCGTCACTGGATCCGGAAGAGATCAGCGACCGTCTCATCCAAATGATTGCCAACAGCGAAATTATCTGCCCGCATATCCATGTCGCCGTACAGAGTGGGGACGACACGATCCTGGCGCGCATGAAGCGCCGTTATGGGGTTGGGCAGTTTCGCGACATTATCAATCAAATAGTGAAGGTCATGCCAAAGATCGCGATTGGAACCGACCTTATTGTGGGTTTTCCGGGCGAAACCGAGGCTCAGTTTGAGCACAGCTACCAGATGATCGCTGAACTGCCTATCAGCTATGCCCATGTTTTTCCCTATTCCACGCGCAAGGGCACTCCCGCTGCGAGCTATCCCGGCCAAGTCAGCCCTGACGAGAAGAAAAAGCGCACCAAGCGGCTGAGACAACTGAGCCAGTCCAAACGAATGCGTTATTTTGAACAATTTTTAGGCAAACCTCTGGAGATCGTCGTTGAATCACGGCGTGAGCCTAAAGAAGGCTTGTTAAGAGGCGTCACTCCAAACTATATTCCTGTTCACTTTAAAGGGACGGATCATTTGTTACGCACGCGTCAGATCATCCGCTTAGATCAAATTCATAATTCAAGGGTGTATGGACATGTGGCGTAAACGCGTTATTGGCGAAGAAAAGAAGCAGCTCAAGCAACTGGCTAAAAAACTGGGGTTTTCTTTTAAACGACTCAGGCTGCTGCGCCGAGCCCTCACGCATCGTTCCTATGCCAATGAGCAAGGCTTTCCCGCCGAGGCTCACAATGAACGACTCGAGTTTCTGGGAGATGCCGTCCTTGAATTAGCAATCAGTGAACTTCTCATGACGCGCTACCCGGAATTCACCGAAGGAGAACTGTCTAAATTGAGAGCCGCCATCGTCAATGAGAAACAACTCGCCGAAATTGCGCGCGTCTATCACATTGGGGACCATTTATTGTTGGGACGCGGAGAAGAACAAACAAACGGCCGAGAAAAACCCTCACTTTTGTCTGATGCTTATGAAGCGGTTTTGGGAGCTGCCTATTTAGACCGGGGCTATAAAAGGTCACGTGCCCTGATCGAAAAACATTATAGCCGACTTTTTGAAAATCGTACGCCCGAATCTTTTTACCTTGATTTTAAGACCGAGTTGCAAGAACGCGTCCAAAGCATCTTTCGCACGATTCCTCAATACCGGCTTAGAGGGGAACGTGGACCCGACCATCGCAAGACTTTTGAAGTTCAACTCATGATTCGAGATCAAGCGTACGGAACGGGCGTTGGGCATAGTAAAAAAGAAGCCGAACAAAAGGCGGCCGAACAGGCCCTCAAAAAACTTGAAGAAGAACAAGCGAGCTCGGACAAATCAACGGCGGCACGCTAATGGCCTTTAAAACAGGTATTATCGCAATACTCGGTAGACCTAATGCCGGCAAATCAACCCTATTGAATGCCTTGATCGGTCAAAAAATTGCTGCCGTTACCGACAAACCACAAACAACCCGCTTTAACGTAAAAGGCATACGGCATGCGTCTTCGTCACAAATGATCTTTTTAGATACTCCCGGATTCCATAGTGGCGAAAAAACATTTAATCAGTGGATGCTCGATCAAACGCGGCACGCCATTCTCGAAGCCGATGTCGCCATTTTGCTGATTGCCGCAGATCGCAAATGGCATGAGTTGGATAAGCAGCTCCTGCAATTGATTAATGATTCGAAATGCAAACCCATCCTTGTCCTCAATAAAATTGATCTCGTATCAAAAGGACGGCTCTTGCCATTGATGAGGAAAATCTCGAATGACGCTCCGGACACGCTCATCATTCCTATCAGTTCTCTCAGCACTGATGGGATTGATATTCTCCTTAATGCCATGGAGGAGGCCCTTCCTGAAGCGCCGCCTTTGTATCCCGATGACATCCCAACCGATCAAACGATGCGCCAACTGGCCGCCGAACTGATTCGTGAAAAGCTCTTTCAACTTAGTCGTGAAGAATTGCCGTATTCCATTGCTGTTTTTATCGAAAGTTATGAAGAACCGCCGCAGGAGGGTGGATTAACCCGCATTGGAGCCGTTGTTCTTGTCGAGAGAAAGAGTCAAAAAAGCATTGTTATCGGCAAAGGGGGTGAGTTCTTGAAAAAAGTCGGGACAGCCGCTCGCAAGGAACTCGAGTCCATGCTCGGAGGCAAGGTTTTCTTATCGTTACATGTCAAGATCTCGAAGGATTGGAGCCAAAACCCCATCAAACTAAAAGAACTGGGCTATGCATAAGCTAATCATCATTATAGGGGTTCGCGTCACCCCCTCCACCGGCAAAACCGGACGGAGCCTCCCCCTCTCACTCGCGTTGCTCGCAATTTTAGCATGTTTGGGAACCGTGCACCCCGTTTATGCAGAAGGGGACATCATTGGGGATATTATTTCCGCCGAAGCCAAGAAAAAGCCTACGTCATCGGCAAAGAAACCTTCCACAAAGAAGGCTAGAAAGAAGGTTATCGTCATTGATCCGGGACACGGAGGGAAAGACACGGGTGCCATCGGAGTCCGAAAAGTTCGCGAAAAAGATCTCGTACTGCAACTATCGCGACGGCTGGCTAAGGAGCTCAAAAAAATAATTGATGCTGAAATTATCTTAACGCGTTCCAATGACAAATTTATCACGCTTGATCAACGCGATGAAATTGCGATTGCTAAAAAAGCCGACGCCTTTTTATCTATCCATGCGAATTCGGCTAAACGAAAAGAAGCGAATGGTATCGAAATCTATTACCTTAATGACGGCTCGGATGAAGCCGCCAACCGCTTAGCCGCACGTGAAAACAAAGGCAGCAAAAAAAGCCTCTCAGACCTCAAAAAAATACTTTCAACTCTGATCCAGACAGACAGTACGGAATTATCGCAATTACTTGCAAAGGAAGTGAAAAAGTCGATTCACAAACAGATAGCCTCTCGCTACTCTTTAGAACGATTGGACATCAAAACGGCTTTATTCTACGTCCTGGTGGGCTCACAAGCTCCCAGTATACTCTTGGAAGTTGGTTTCGTGACCAATCCAAAGGAAGCCAAGCGGCTCGGACAAAAGGAATATCAGGAACGTCTCTCCAAAGCCGTCGCCGCCGGTGTTGCCCGTTATTTTAAAGTGATAGAATCGCAGAAAGTGAACTTATAATGATGGATTATCCATTCCCTACATTAGATTGGAGTTTACCGGAAAAAGGCGAGGTCCTAAAGCGGTATGTTCAAGAGAAAAAGAGCACGCTTGATAAGATTATTGAAAACAAGGAGCCTGCACGCTTTGCGATCGAATGGCGGACAAATGCCATTGATAAGCTTTTGATCGGTCTTTTTGAACAAACGAGCCGCACTTTGGAAGCCGATCAGAATCATTATGCCATGATAGCCCAAGGCGGTTATGGCCGGCGGGAACTCAGCTACCATTCCGATATAGACTTATTGTTCTTACATAACAGTCAACATCCTAAGAAGCTTAAAGCGCAACTCAATCAAATCCTTTATCCGTTATGGGATAGTGGACTCGATCTCGGCTTTGCCGTACGGACGGAAAAAGAGTGTCTCAAACTAATGAAGGATGATCTTACGATCCTGACTTCGTTGATCGACGCGCGCTATATCGTCGGTAATGAAACTATTTTTAATAGTTTTGAAAAGAAATTTCGGAAGCATTTGGATAATTCACGTTTTCGCATCAGCTTCATGCAAAAGAAAGAAAAGGAACAAACAGATCGTTTGCATCGTTTTGGAGGGTCGGTTTTCTTACAAGAGCCTAACACTAAAGAGGGGAAAGGGGGATTAAGAGAATATCACCATATCCACTGGGTCACCAAAACTGTTTTCAATACAAATGACCTTTCCGCCCTTGTCCGTGCCGGTTGGATCAAGTCCAAGGAGCTCAGAAACTTGCAGGAGGCCATTACATTCATCTTGGCGGTACGAAACATGCTCCACAAACTCTCCGGACGCAAAACAGATCAAATCCTATATGAGCATAAAGCCGCAATAGCAGAATGGTTGGGCTTTAAGGATACTGAAACCATACTCGCCGTCGAAGATTTTATGAGAGCCTATTATCGGCATGCCAGTGAATGTTTTCGCATCAGTGAACAAGTTAATCGCAAACTTCTTCAATCTAAAGGTGGGTTTAGACTTAAGCGACTCAAACGGATGAAAAAGCAAAAATTTGATGAATATTTTAATATTGAAAATAAGTTCCTTACTTTAGGTGATCCTGACGCCTTCAAACTAAAACCATCAAACCTCATTTATATCTTTCGGATCATGCAACAAACGGGAATCACCCCCGGTCGAAGCGTTAAAGAAGCCGTCCGTGACAGCCTGAAACTAATCAATGATGATTTTCGCGCTAATCCCACCCACGCGAAAATATTCCGCGAGATGCTGGCCGAACCGGAAACCATCGCCCCGCCCATGCTTGCCATGCATGAGCTCGGCGTACTCGACCGTTTTCTGCCGGAGTTCAAGAACCTCATGTATCGTGCGCAACATGATGTCTATCACGTTTATACCGTCGATATTCATTCTATTCTGGCCGTAGGTGTCTTTGGGCGCCTGGTCGCTGGCATCTATCAGGATAAATATCCAACGGCGACAGAAGTAGCCAAGGCCATCGTCAAAAAGGACCTCCTGTCTTTTGCTATCCTTTATCATGACATTGGGAAGGGGGAAGGGTCCGGACATGTAGAGAAGGGGGCACCACTTGTCCGCCGAGCGGCCGAACGACTGGGATTCACTCCTGATGAGATTGATACGAGTGAGTTTCTGGAATTGTCTCATTTAATGATGACACACTTGGCGTTTCGACGTGATTTAGATGACCCCAATCTCATTCTCCAGTTTGCTAAATCGATGGCGACAGAAAGCAATCTTAATAAACTCTATGTGCTTACCTTTAGTGATGTAAAAGCAGTCAGCCAAGAGGCCCTTACTAAATGGAAGGAAAGCCTGCTCGAATATTTATATCTAAAGGCACGTTCCGTTCTCAAAAAAGGGGATTTTTCCAAAGAGAAAATTGAAGAAATTAAGAGCTCACTGCTGGAAAATACAAAAATTTTAGCTAATTCCGAGTTCAGTGATGACGAAATCAACCACTTTTTCAGTATTATGCCGCCGCGTTATTTCCTAACGGCGACAGCCGTTTCAATACTTGACCATCTAGACATGTTACGCCGTTTCAATGGGCTTCCCGTCGTCTTTAACCGTCGCATACTTGAGAAAGAGGGATCAAGTGAATGGACCTTATTGACACTCGATACTCCTGGCCTTTTTTCCAAAATCTGTGGTGTTGTCGCCGCCAATAGTCTCAATATTACTGAAGCCTATTTAAATACGACTAATGACGGTAAAGACCTTTTTATTTTCAAGCTTCAAACCGCACAAGGACAATCGATTGCGGAAGAAAGCAAGTGGAATAAATTGGAGGCGGACGTCCTTAATGTGGTTCAGGGTGAAATTCCCCTACAGGAACTGCTCGGCAACCGCTTGCGCCCATCGCTCATCAAGCCAAAGACAGCGCGACAACTCCCAACCAAGGTTGTTATCGATAATGATTTATCGCCGTTTTACACAATCATTGATGTCTATGCGCACGATCGCGTCGGGCTCCTTTATCATATAACTTCGGCACTTGCAGAGCTGGGGCTTTATGTTGATATGTCAAAAATCGCTACTAAGGTCGATCAAGTCACGGATACATTTTATGTACGCGACATTTTTGGCCAGAAATTGCGCGCCGAAGACCGGATTAAAAGAGTTCGCAAAACGCTATTAAGCGTCATCGATGGAGTTCAAGAAGAAAGTCAGGAGGTCGCTCGAGCATGACCGGCATGATCATATTAATCATTCTGCTCATGGCCGTCCTGATCGGTCTCGTTATCAAACTGCGTCAACAAAGCCGAAAATATGAGGAAAAAAGTGTCAAAGAGACGATGTCTCCGATCATGCACTCGATTATTCGGCGGGAGCGAACCGTCAATTTACAGCGAAAGCAGCGTTTTGAGAAGTCCTTGGCCGCAGCCACCGACCCGCAAGGTGAAGCTCGGGAAAGGCCGGATAAGACCTCTCCAGGGGAAAATTCCCACTCTTCTTGAGTGAACCTGCCCTCAACCCATTACGATGCCATGCGTCAAAAGTGTTGATTTCATTAAGTATTCTTGAATACCCCTCGCGCCAATGTTAGGATGCGGCTGTCGAGACTGGAGAAGGGCTGGAGCGATCCGCGGAGCGAAACATGGCACGAAAAATAAAGATCTGCAGCGCTGAGGGCTGTAATAACGCCCAAACCACTAAAGAATATTGCCGCTTGCATTACTTGCAGAATTGGAAAACGATTAAAGCGGAAGAAAAACGTAAAGCAAGCAAGCGACTCAATCGCTACGTTGAAGGCATCATGAAGCGCAACCCCGACTCAGCAAGGTCACGTGCTGAAGGCGGTGACGTAGAATACAGTTTAAGTGCCTCCGACGAAGTAGAGGGCCTGGTTGAGGACCTTGGTTATTCGGATCCAGACAGTCTCGATGAAATCATTTCCAACCTCAAAGAAGATAAGTAAAAAAAAGGTCTATTTTAAGACATTCGGCTGTCAAATGAATGAGGCCGACTCCGACCGCATGCTCGGCCTCTTGGCAAATGATGATTACATTGCCACCCAGGATCCGGATGACGCCGACCTCATTATCGTCAATACCTGTAGTGTCCGCGATAAGGCCTACCACAAAGCCATCAGCGCGATTGGCAAACATAATAAAAATGGCCAAAAGATTAAAATCGGCGTAACCGGCTGTGTCGCATCCCAAGAGGGAAAAGTACTTGCCGAGCGCTTTGATAGCGTCGATTTCGTGCTGGGAACCGACCATATTGATAAAATTCGGGAGGCAGTTCAATATACGCGGCTTCAGGATGGTGCCTATATCGCGACTAAATTCCATGAAATTGAGGACTACCATTTTCCTGAGATCGCTATTGCCCCTTCAACGAGAATGGTGAAGGCCTATGTCACTATTATGAAGGGCTGCGATAATGTCTGTGCCTTTTGCATCGTTCCTTCGACACGTGGCCCTGAAATATCCAGAAGGGCTGAAGACATCTTACAAGAGATACAAGCACTCGAACGACGAGGAGCCCGTGAAATCACGCTATTGGGGCAAAACGTCAATTCTTACGGAAAACAAAATTCTACCGATGCGGACTTCGCGTCCCTGCTCAGAAAAGTAGAAGAGAACACCCGCATTGAAAGGCTCCGTTTTACCTCACCTCATCCCAAGGACCTTTCGCCGCGACTGATTGAAGAATATCGCCGCAGTAAAATTTTGTGTCGACATATCCACCTGCCGGCCCAGTCAGGATCTTCGCGTGTCTTAAAACGGATGCGTCGGGCACATACTCGTGACACTTACTTGAAACGCATACACGACCTGCGCAACGCCTGTCCTGACGTGGCCATCACGACCGATTTAATCGTCGGGTTTCCAGGAGAAAGTGACGCCGACTTTCAGGATACTCTCTCGCTCATGCGGGAAGTCGAATATGATGCGTCTTATTCATTTGCCTATTCCGAACGACCGGGCACGGAAGCGGCTGGATTTGAGGATGATGTCCCCGCTAAAGTAAAATCGGAGCGCCTCCAAGCCCTCCAGGCCCTGCAACACGACCTCAGTGCACAAAAAAACAGCTATTTCATTGGGAAAATAGTCCCTATCTTGGTGGAAGGGATTGATAAAAAGCATCACAAAAACTATGTACATAGCGAACGCAGTAAGCGAGAGGGGGAGGCTCCAGGAGCTGTGCTTCTGGAGGGGGCGACGCGAGCCCCTATGATGGGACGTACAAGTTGCAATCGCGTCGTCAATTTTGATGGCAGTGACGATGATATCGGTGATATCATTAATATAAGGATAGCGAGCGCAACAGCGTATTCACTGCATGGAGACAAGGTAGATGGGTAGTTCTAAAAGTCGTGATGCTGACTTTATCAAGGTGACCGTGACCGGTCTTACCATTGACCCATTTACTAATATGCCGATTATCATTCTAAAAGATGAAGACGAAAAAAATGCTCTCCCCATCTGGATCGGGCTCATAGAAGCTTCGGCCATCGCCACTGAACTTGAAAAGGTTGAACTGTCACGACCCATGACCCATGACCTCCTTAAAAATATTTTAGGTGAACTTGCCATTTCGGTAGAACGCGTTGAAGTCGTCGATCTACAAGACAATACTTTCTTTGCAAATATTCACTTAAAAAAAGCCGGCGAGGACATGATTGTCGATGCCCGTCCCAGTGACGCCGTTGCGTTGGCCTTGCGTACCAACGCTCCCATTTATGTCTCGCGTTCCGTAATGGAAAAATCACGAAAAATTGATCTCTCAGCTGAAGGGATTGATGCAGAAGAATCCGTTAAAAAAGAAAAATGGACGGAAATTCTTGAAGGCCTCTCGCCCGACGACTTCGGCAAATACAAGATGTAAGCCGTGTTAAAATCGACCTTCCGTCTCTTTATCCGCTATTGGATTCCATTGCTTGTCTATGCAATTCTCATCCTCTTTATCTCTTCGCGACCTTCACTAGGTCTTCCGCGCATCGACATTCCCGATAAGCTCATTCATTTTTGTGAGTATCTTCTCCTCGGCATGCTGGTATTCCGGCTGCTGACTCGCGATTATCATTTAAGCGGTGCCAGGCTATGGGTGACCCATGTCGGCGGCATCATGTTGTTTGCGCTGGGCGATGAGTTCCTGCAGAGCTTCATTCCTGGTCGCGATTCCGATGTATGGGACTGGGTCGCCGATGTGGGCGGCGGTAGTTTAGGGGCATTCTGCTATTGTATCATTCGATTGGCTTGGGATAGGATCAAAGGAAGGGCCAACCATGACGATGTTTAAATTTGCACAAAAGACGCCTCAGGTCGATCCTACCGCGTTTATCGCGGCAGGAGCCTGCGTCATCGGAGATGTTATTATCGGAGCTGAAAGTTCTCTCTGGTATAACTCGATCTTGAGAGGGGATGTATTTCCCGTGCGTGTGGGCAAGAGAACCAACATCCAAGATCTTTCCGTGGGGCATGTCACCAGTGGGACACATGCGCTTCACATTGGCGATGAAGTCACGATTGGTCATCGTGTCATCATCCACGGATGTACGCTTAACGATCGCTGTCTCATCGGCATGGGAGCCGTCATCATGGATGGTGCTGAAGTAGGGGAGGAATCAATTATCGGCGCGGGAGCCGTCGTGACCCCGAACACAAAAATTCCACCGCGCAGTATGGCGCTCGGCACTCCCGCACGGGTGACACGTGAACTCACCCCCGAAGAAATTGCCTTTTTATCTATCTCGGCGGAAAATTATGTCCAACTGGCCTTACGTCATCAAACAAATCTCTCAGTTTTCAGCTGAGCATCGCCTCTTATCGGCTGGCGATCGTATCCTCATCGGCATCTCGGGCGGCCCCGACTCCGTCTTGCTCAGCCATATTTTATTGGAACTCGCTAAACCCTTAGAATTTGAATGTCACCTCGCTCACGTCAACTACGGCCAACGGGGTGCCGAGTCCGACGGTGATCAGAACTTTGTTGTCCGCTTGGCTGAATCCAAAGCATGCCCTTTATCTACATTAGAACTCAATGAAGGCGTCCAAGGGAATTTCCAAGATTGGGCGCGGCAAAAACGCTACCAATATTTTGCGACTCTCTGCCAAGAATATAAATGCAATAAAGTCGCCGTCGCTCATCACCTCAGTGATCAGGTGGAAACGTTCCTCTTACGCTTATTGCGAGGAAGCGGGGCCACCGGACTTGCAGCGATGCGCCCTAAAAGCGCAAACCAAGGCCTGACGATTATTCGGCCACTCCTCTGTCTGACCCGAGGAGAGATCGTGGAGCTCCTCGACACCGAAGAGATCGGCTATCGCCATGACCGCAGCAATGATAATGATACCTATCAACGGAATCGGCTGCGCCAGCGAATTCTACCGCTCTTGGCATCTATGCAGCCCAGCTATGAGCGAAATTTGGGGCAAAGTCTCTTACTCATGCAAGGAGAAGATCAATTACTCAATGAATTAGCCGCAGCCCAACTTCAGGAACTGAGGAGTCAAAACGGATCAAACGACTCCTTCACGCTGGCTATGGCCCGCAAGGGCTTACAATCACTACCTAAAAGTCTCCGGCTTCGGGTATGGCGGGTCGCTATTGGGGAATTGACAGGGGGCCCTCAAAGCATTACCTTTCATCATGTAAGCAAAATGGAGCAATTGCTATGCTCCGGCCCTGTGGAAGCCACTTACGATCTCCCCGGAGACATCCGCTACGAACAGGGTCCTATTATTGTTACAATAAGAAAGAAACAGACCAAGAGCTAATTTCTATGAAGCAATCACAAAAAACACTCGCCCTCTGGGCGCTGATCATACTTCTGTCCGTCTCAATCCTGCATTTTCTTAATAACCGCCCCAGCCCGGAAAAAGAAATCAGTTTCAGCGATTTCATGAGCGCCGTCAGAGAGCAACAGATTGAATCGGTAACCATTAAAGAATCCGAATATTTCGGTCGCTTTAAAGAGGCCTCGGGAAGTGAGTATTTCAAGACGATCGGCCCGATTAATAGTGAAAAAGCCTTGGAGCTACTGGCGAGTACCGATGCCATTGTCCGTTACGAAAAACCCGAAGAAACCGCGTTGTGGCAACAAATCCTTATCTCTTGGCTACCGATGCTCCTGTTGTTTGGTTTCTTTTTCTTCAGCATGCGTCAGATCCAAGTCGGCGGGGGCCGAGCCATGAGCTTTGGCCGCAGCCGCGCCAAGCTCCTCTCAGCGGATCAGAAAAAGGTCACCTTTAGAGATGTCGCGGGAGTTGACGAAGCTAAATACGAACTTGAAGAGATCATTGCGTTCCTTAAAGAGCCCAAAAAATTTACCAAGCTCGGCGGCAAACTCCCTAAAGGTGTTCTCCTCATCGGACCTCCGGGAACGGGTAAGACTTTATTAGCCAAGGCGGTTGCCGGTGAGGCGGACGTCCCGTTTTTTAGCATCAGTGGCTCCGATTTTGTGGAAATGTTCGTCGGTGTCGGCGCTTCGCGCGTCCGCGACCTCTTTGAACAAGGTAAAAAGAACGCCCCCTGCATTATCTTTATCGATGAAATTGATGCCGTCGGCCGCCACCGTGGTGCCGGATTAGGCGGGGGTCACGACGAAAGAGAACAGACCCTCAATCAATTATTGGTTGAAATGGATGGCTTTGAATCCAACGAGGGCGTTATCATCATGGCCGCAACCAACCGTCCGGACGTTCTCGATCCGGCCCTGCTGCGTCCGGGTCGTTTTGACCGCCGTGTCACAGTCAACCGGCCGGCACTCAAAGGTCGGGAAGAGATCCTCAGGGTCCATACGCGTAATGTCATTTTGGCCGACAATGTCGATCTTTCGGTTATCGCCCGCGGAACACCTGGCTTCTCCGGTGCTGATTTAGCCAATCTCGTCAACGAGTCCGCCTTGCAGGCTGCTCGCGCCGACAAGAAAGAAATCGAGTCAGATGACTTCGAATTAGCTAAAGATAAAGTGCTGATGGGCTCTGAACGGAAGGGAATGATCCTCCACGATGAAGAAAAACGGACGATTGCGTTCCACGAAGCCGGCCATACCTTAGTCGCTAAATTATTGCCCGGCACGGATCCCGTGCACAAAGTGTCGGTTATTCCGAGGGGCATGGCGCTTGGCGTCACGCAGCAATTACCTATCGACGAGCGCCATATTCATTCTAAAGATTACGCAGAAAATAATATTGCCGTCCTGATGGGAGGGCGTTGTGCTGAAGAATTGATCTTTCAGCAAAAAACAACGGGCGCGGGTGATGATATCGATAAGGCGACAAAAATGGCTCACAAAATGGTTTGCGAGTGGGGCATGAGTGATCTCGGACCGCTACGCTTTGGGGGTAATGACGAAGAAATATTCCTAGGCCGCGATTTTGCGCAAAAGAGCGAATACAGTGAGGCAACGGCGATTGCAATCGATACGGCCATAAAAGAATTGGTCACGTCTAACTACGAACGAGCCAAGAAATTACTCTCAGACAATAAGGAGACCTTGGTGCGCATTGCCGAGGCCCTCCTCGAACATGAAACCTTAGACGGTTCACAGATAGACCAACTCGTAAAGGGTGAAGATATAGATCCACCGAGTTCTTCTTTTAAGAAGGGTCCTAAATCGGCACCGGCATCTGAAAGCAAACCGAGTCGTGAAAAACGTCAGAAGTTAACCGGCACGCCGTTCCCGGAGCCGGGTAAAGCCTGATTCATAACACGGTTTCGATCCAATGACGCATCCATTGATCATGGGCATCCTCAATGTGACGCCGGACTCTTTCTCCGACGGCGGTCTCTACGTCGATATAAAGTCGGCTCAACAGCGCGCGCTCCAAATGGTCGACGAGGGTGCGGATATCATCGATGTCGGGGGAGAAAGCTCACGTCCCGGGGCAGCGGCTATTTCCGAAGCGGAAGAAAAGCAACGGGTCCTGCCTATCATTAAGCTTATTCGCGATCAGAGTACTATTCCCATCTCCGTTGATACCCAAAAAGCGGCGGTCGCCTATGAGGCCATGAAGGAGGGCGCCAACTGGATCAATGATATCTCCGCGGCGAGCGCGGATCCCGAAATGCCGGCCGTCATGGCTGAGACGCAGGCCAAGGTCATCCTCATGCATATGCGGGGAAATCCACGTACCATGCAGCAACAGACCCATTATACGGATATTGTGAGCGAGGTCCGTGACCGCCTCAATGAGCGGGCAGAGGCCTTGGAGGCGCGTGGCATCGGCACCATCATGCTCGATCCGGGGCTCGGATTTGCCAAGACAGCGACCCAGAATTGGGCCCTTTTAAGGAACCTAAGGGCATTTACGAGCGGCTCCCGGCCCATTATGATAGGGGCATCCAGAAAGTCATTTATTCAAGGGATATTAGCAGACAAGGCCTCGAATGTACTTGAAGGATCTCTCGCGATTGCCGCCTACAGCCTGCTTAACGGCATTTCCGCCCTGAGGGTCCACGATGTCCGGGAGACGGTCCGCGTCAGAACGACCCTGGAAGCGATCCAAGCGGCTCAGCTTTAACCTTGAAAATAAACGAAAAGTCCCGTAGATCCCGTGGCTCCGTATGAAACGATTATTTGGCACAGATGGAGTCCGGGGGACGGCCAACATCTACCCGATGACGGCCGAGGTCGCCCTTTCGTTGGGACGTGCCATTGCCCACCTCTATCGTAACCAGCAGGGACGGCACCGCATCCTGGTGGGAAAAGATACGCGCCTTTCCGGCTATATGATCGAGTACGCCTTGACGGCGGGCGTGTGCTCAATGGGCACAGACGTGCTGCTCGTGGGGCCCATGCCGACACCGGCCATTGCTTTTATCACGAAGTCGATGCGCTGTGACGCCGGTGTCGTAATCTCGGCCTCACACAATCCCTTTCAAGACAATGGCATCAAATTTTTCGATTCACATGGTTACAAACTCCATGACGAAATAGAGTTGGAACTTGAAAACCTCGTATTTAGAAATGGGATTGATACGCTCCGTCCCACTGCAGAAAAAGTCGGCAAAGCCACGCGTATCGATGATGCCAGCGGACGCTACATAGAATTCTTAAAACAAACCTTCCCCGATGAATTAAGCTTAGCCGGCATTAAGATTGTACTCGATTGCGCCAATGGCGCGGATTACGCCATTGCCCCCATCGTATTTGAAGAACTCGGCGCTCAAGTCATCCCTTTCAACGTCGAACCCGATGGGATGAATATCAATAAAGACAGCGGTTGTCTCAATCCGGAATTATTAGCCGACAAGGTTCGAGAACATGATGCCGACATCGGCATTGCCCTGGATGGAGACGGTGATCGTGCTATCTTTGCGGATGAAAAGGGTCAAGTTGTTCCAGGGGATGCCGCACTCGCTGTCCTAGCCGTCAAGCTGCACCAAGAAGAAAGCCTTAAGCAAAATGTTATCGTAGCCACGGAACAAAGCAGCATTGGCCTTGAACACTGCCTTGCCAAGCGAGACATCAAAGTTGTTCGCTGCCAAGTCGGTGATCGCTATGTCGTTGAAGCCATGAAAAAGCATCAGACAAATTTTGGCGGAGAGCAATCGGGGCATATTATCTGCGCCGACCATAGTACTACGGGTGACGGTATGGTCGCGGCCCTGCAAGTTCTTTCGACAATGTGCAAGCAACACCGCCCTCTGTCTGATTTGGTACGCGTCTTTGAGGTTTATCCCCAAGCTTTCCGCAATATCCAAGTCAAAACAAAGAGCAACTTTGATGAGGTACGTGAAGTATCCGATACCATAGTCAAAGTAGAGCGCGAGCTAGGGGATAACGGGCGCATTCTCGTTCGCTACTCGGGAACGGAACCGTTGGCTCGCGTGATGGTAGAGGGGCCTGATCAAAATAAGATTGAAGGCTACGCCGAAGATATCGCTACTGCAATCGCCCGTAATCTGGGATAAACTAAACCCAGCCCAATGCCTATGACTGCAAAGCTCGGTATCAACATTGACCATGTCGCAACCATTCGCCAAGCGCGTGGCACACCTTATCCTGACATTCTTGAAGCGGCAAAGACATCGATTCGCGGCGGCGCGGATCAGATTACCATCCATCTCCGTGAAGATCGTAGACACATCCAGGATGATGATGTGGAACAAATCCGCCGTACCATCTCGGTTCCCCTCAATCTTGAAATGGCCGCGACCGACGAAATGGTAGCCAAAGCTCTCGCATACAAGCCTCACCGCGTAACGCTCGTTCCGGAAAAGCGCCGTGAGTTGACAACGGAAGGGGGCTTGGACGTCGTTAAAAAAAATCGTCGCATCAAGAAGGTCGTCTCAACCCTTGAAAATGCCGATATTCAGACCAGCCTTTTTATCGATCCCGAAGAGGATCAGATCAATGCAACACTTGAGACCGGTTGTCAGGCCATCGAACTTCACACCGGGTGTTATGCTGATGCGCCCACCGAACCGGAACAGGCTGCTGAAATCGAACGCATTATTATTGCGGCACGCTACGCAACCAGCCAAAATATGTTTGTTGCCGCGGGCCATGGACTCCACATCCACAACATTACCGCCATGGCGGCCATCAGGGAAATCAAAGAGTTCAACATCGGACACAGTATAATAGCGAGAGCCATTTTCATTGGACTTGAAGCAGCCGTTAAGGAAATGAAACAATTATTAACCTAAATGCGAGCCTCTATTAATGATACCTGTTCTTACTGGCAAGCAAGTTCGCAAAATTGATCAACACGCGATTGAGCAACATAAAGTTCCTTCACTTGATCTGATGGAAGCCGCTGGACGCGGGGCTTATGAGTTTTTGGAAAGTGTTCAACCCGATCTTAAAAAAAATCGGGTCTTAGTCTTGTGTGGCAAAGGAAATAATGGAGGTGACGGCTTTGTTATTGCCCGCGCCTTGATCAAAGACTGGGTTAAGTGCACTGTCGCAACGACGACAGCACTCAGTGAACTCTCTCCCGATGCCCTCAATATGGCGAAAAAATTCAAGCAGACGGGGGGCAAAATCATCCATCAGCCTAAGCTAAGCAAACTCGATCAGCTCATCGAGGAGGCGGATCTGATTGTTGATGCGCTCCTGGGAACCGGCATTCAAAAAAATGTACGCAGCCCTTATTCCGATTGGATTGAACGGGTCAATGCCTCCCGCAAGGCCGTGCTTGCTTTAGATATTCCGTCCGGCTTGCACGTCGATACCGGGCGCGTCCTTGGAAAGGCCATTGAAGCCGACTGGACAGCGACCTTTGCCTTCATGAAACTTGGACTCACACAAGCACCGGGGTGCGAACATGCAGGCGAAATAGCCGTCATCGATATTGGGATTCCCACCGCGTTGAAAAAGAAAGTTCGTACGCCGTATCGTCTCGTCGAAGCGAACAGCATCCGCTCCGCCTTTCAGATACGTTCTTCCGACACACACAAAGGCAATTACGGCCACGTCCTTATCATTGCCGGTTCACCGACAAAACTAGGCGCCGCTTTGATGACGGCGAAAAGTTGTCTGCGCAGCGGTGCCGGCCTGGCAACCTTGGCCCTGCCCGAGAAGGCCTTTACCCGAATTCCCCAACAATTTTTGGAGCTCATGTATGAACCGGTCAATTCAACCAGCCGGGGAGAACTTGCAGCGACGGCCTTCAGGCAGATCAAATCTATCTGGAATGATAAAAAGGTAATTGCCCTCGGACCCGGCATCGGAGTGAACCCAAGTACAAAGCGTTTAGTCAGAAGCATAGTAGAAAACACGCCCGTCCCGCTTGTAATCGATGCCGACGGCATTAATTGTCTACAGGGACATTTAGCGAGCCTTAGCAAGGCCCCACGCCCGGTCGTGCTCACACCACATCCCGGAGAAATGGCGCGCTTGTTGGGTATCACGACGCGCGCATTACAAAAAGATCGCATCAAGTATGCCCGGCGTTTCGCACAAGAGCATCAGGTTACTATCGTTCTTAAGGGATATAGAACCCTCAGTGTTTTTCCCGACGGCAAAGTCTACATCAATCCAACCGGCAACCCCGCAATGGCCACAGCCGGCATGGGAGATGTCTTAACCGGAATCATCAGTGCTTTTCTATCTCAGGGACTCCGTTGGGTGGAGGCGATTACGGCAGCTGTTTATCTCCACGGTCTTGCCGGAGACCGTCTGGCCGATCGAATGGGGGACAGGGGCTTACTCGCCGGAGACGTTATCGACTCGCTGCCTTTTGTTATGAAGGATTTTGTTCCCTCGAAACGAAAACTGCATTCATTCGAACTATCAACCCACTGATGGAAACACTCACTCAGACTCCGGAACAAACCCGCGACTTAGCCGCCAATTTTGCCCGCCAACTGCCCCCGCACGCTATCGTAGGGCTCAGCGGCACACTGGGTGCCGGCAAGACCGTTTTTGTCCAAGGAATGGCCGTTGGCCTCGGGATTGATCCGGAGGGCTACGTAACCTCACCAACGTTTGCGTTGATCCATGAATACGGCAAACTGATCCATTTTGATCTCTATCGCCTCAATTCCTTCGCGGAATTACTCGATATCGGCCTGGAGGACTATGCCGCCCAGGAGGGGATACTCGTCTTGGAGTGGGCCAATCGCTTTCCGGAGCTCGTTAAACAACTGACTCATCGGATTGAAATTGAGATTGTAAAGGAAGAAACCCGTCGCATCACCATTTCTTGACATATGGCCTGCATGTCCTCGATATTAGGCGACTTATGGCCTTAATCGTCCAAAAATTCGGCGGGACCTCCGTGGCGGATCCGGAGCGCATCAAAAAAGTGGCAGCGCGGGTGCGGCGCTCACATGAGGCCGATAATCAGGTGGTCGTCGTTGTCTCCGCGATGGCCGGAGAGACTAACCACTTGGAGCGACTCGCTCATCAAGTTCACCCGGAACCAAACGGCATTCGTGAGTACGACATGCTGCTCTCCACCGGTGAACAAGTGACGATCGCACTCCTCGCGTTGGCACTCCAGGCAGAGGGGATGAAGGCCTGCTCCTTTCTCGGCCACCAAGTGCACATCAAGACCGACAGTTCCTTTTCGAAGGCGCGGATTAAATCGATTGATGATACGGTCATCCGTAAGGCCTTAGGCGAAGGGCACATCGTCGTCGTCGCTGGATTTCAGGGGATTGACGAAGATGGTAATATAACCACACTAGGTCGAGGGGGCTCGGACACCTCGGCAGTGGCCCTAGCCGCGGCACTGCGTGCCAATGCCTGTGAGATTTATACAGATGTGGATGGGGTCTACACGGCCGATCCGCGTGTTTGCGAGGATGCGTGCCGGCTCGAAAAGATCTCGTATGAAGAAATGCTGGAATTTGCTTCGGCAGGGGCTAAGGTCCTGCAGAATCGCTCGGTTGAACTGGCAGCGAAACATCATGTTCCGCTCCTGGTGAAGTCATCGTTTACAGAAGGAAAGGGAACTATCGTGACCCATGAAGATTCAGACATGGAGCAACTCCTGGTTTCGGGTGTGGCCCATAATAAAAATGAAGCGAAAATTGCCGTCCGTCACTTGGCGGATGAACCGGGTATTGCGGCCCGCTTATTCATGCCGATTGCGGAAGCCAATGTGAACGTCGACATGATCGTTCAGAACGTCAGCGCCGATGGATTTACCGATCTGACTTTCACGGTTCCGCAAAATGAACTGAGCCGGGCGGTTCGCGTCGCCGAAGAATTTACCAAGGACATGAAAGGTTCCAGCATTGAAACCGATGAGGATATCGCCAAGGTGTCCGTGATCGGTGTCGGCATGCGCTCGCACGCAGGCGTCGCCGCAACGATGTTCAATCGCTTGGCCAATGCAGGGATTAATATCGAAATGATTTCGACCTCGGAAATAAAGATCAGCGTGGTTATCCGTGCAAGCCAAATGGAAAAGGCCGTTAATGAATTGCATCAAGCATTTGATTTAGGCGAACTGAAGACAATCGCATCGAACAATAATACGTAGGACCCTATGAAGAATAAAGTCTATCTCTATGACACGACCCTCCGTGATGGGACCCAGGGTGAGGATATTGCCTTTACCGTGGAAGACAAACTTCGTTTGTCTCAACGCCTTGACGAAGTCGGAATGGCCTATATCGAAGGAGGTTGGCCCGGCTCGAATCCGCGTGATCTGACGTTCTTTGAGGAAGCTAAGCGGCTGAAACTCAAAAACGCCAAGCTGGCGGCCTTTGGCTCTACCTGTCATCCCAAGAAGAAACCATCCGCTTATTTCAAGCCTCTCGTGCAGGCGGAGACACCCGTCGTGACGCTCTTTGGAAAGTCGTGGCGCCTCCATGTCGAGAAGGCACTCGGGGTTTCCTTGCAGGAAAACCTCGACCTCATTGCCAATTCGATGCGTTATCTACAGAAGAAGGCCGACGAACTCATCTTTGATGCCGAACACTTCTTTGACGGTTATAAAGACGATCCGGAATACGCGCTGAAAAGCCTCGAAGCCGCCGTGCAAGGCGGCGCCGACTGGGTCGTTTTATGCGATACCAATGGCGGAACAATGCCACATGAATTAGCCCCGATCCTAACCGCGGTGCAAGCGCGTATTAAGGTCCCGCTTGGTATTCACGTCCATAACGATGCGGAGTTGGGGGTCGCCAATTCAATCGAGGCCGTGCGCCTCGGCGCGCGCCAGGTACACGGAACCATTAACGGAATCGGGGAGCGCTGCGGTAATGCGAATCTCGTCTCGATCCTGCCGAATTTGCAATTGAAGATGGGATATAAATGCGTCACCGCGGCTCAACTCAAGAAATTGCGCTCGATGAGCCGTCTCGTCGATGAACTCGCCAATCAGATGCCACGCAACAACCAGGCCTACGTCGGCAACTCCGCGTTCGCTCACAAGGGCGGCGTGCATGTCAGTGCGGTCCGCAAGGACAGCCAGACTTATGAGCACTTAGAGCCGGAGCTCGTCGGGAATCGGCGCCGCATCCTCGTCAGCGATCTCTCCGGTCAATCCAATATCCTTTACAAAGCGGAGGAGTTCGGTATTGAACTCAAGGCCAAGGATGCGGTGACACGCCAGATCGTCAATGATCTCAAGAAACTGGAACATAAGGGCTATCAGTTTGAGGGGGCGGAGGCCTCTTTTGAATTACTGATGCATAAGGCCCTCAAAAAACATAAACCTTTCTTTAAGCTGGTCGGCTTCCGCGTCATCGATGAAAAACACCCGAGTGGCGATCAACCTTATTCCGAGGCCACGATCCAGATTGAAGTCGATGGGCGCCAGGAGCACACGGCAGCGGAAGGGCACGGTCCGGTGAATTCACTCGACAAGGCCCTGCGCAAGGCCTTGAATCGCTTCTATCCGGAGCTTGAGGAGGTGCGACTCGTCGACTATAAGGTAAGAGTCTTGCCAGCGTCGCAGAAAAACGGCGAAAGCGGCACGGCGAGTCTCGTGCGCGTCCTCGTGGAATCAGCGGACGCGCATGAACGCTGGGGAACCGTCGGCGTCTCCGAAAACATTATTCAGGCTTCTTGGATTGCCCTCGTCGATGCCTTGGAATATAAGTTGATGAAGGCCCGCAAAAAAAGGGCATAAACAGCGCCAATCCGCACGGCTGGCTGATCGGCGCAAAATAGGGTAGAATCCAGGTAATAGATGGGAGAGATGACCGGCTACTTTTTATCATTTTGATAAATTTATCATTTTGATAATAAAGTAGGAGTGAGTGAGGCCAGGAAAAGTGTGTGATTTCAGGTGCGTAGTAGATAAACCCTCTAATTGATTCTTGGCATAATCTTTGCAGTTATTAAGTGATTGATGACTGTTCACCCAAGGTCGGTCTCTCGAGCAACTCGAGGCGAAGGCCGCTGCGATAACGAGGTGAAGGTGCTAATAAATTCCTTAGGGAGGATTTAAGTATGAAATCAGGCGCATATAAATTTTGGACTCGTTGCTTAACATTTGCGGGTCTCGCCGGGATCTTATTAATCGGGGCGTCCGCTGATTCTCTCTTCGCGCAGGCCGCGAAACCGGCGGAGCCGGCTTTTTTTCAACCCCATCCTCTCTATGAAAATGCCCGCCCCAATGGTTGGCCGGCGGCGATTCCAAATGTGGATACCAATAGCTATCCCTGCACGACGGGAACGGTTAAGTCGGCGCCATACAACTACGACTCACACTGTAACGACTATTTCCTGGCCTACGATCAAGGGCCGATGCTCTCCGGGATCCAAAATACCAATCCACACCAGATCATCATGCGCCCGATGATGTACTGGCCGCTCTGTCCGCTCGATGTCTACATCGACGCGGGAGAGGGGATGGCCGGCGACAAGTTTGGCTTAGGCTGGCTCTTTGACGGTAAGTATTCTTATTCCGGTTGCTGGGGCCTTTATGATGCGATCACCGCGCCTTACGTCGACCGCACGAATAATCCCGAGAACTATCTGCTGAGCAATACCGTTGCCGACGCCTACGGTGACGGCACGGATAGCGTCTCTCCGTTCTTCGATGCAGACAACGCCCACAACCCCGTCAGCCTTGCTTTTGAAAACGACAAGATCATTCCCGAAGGGGAGGGGCTGTTGCCGATCAGCACAACGACGGGCTACTTCGTCCGCAAAAACATCATGGACATGGCGGCCGGCGATGTCTCGATCAAGCTGGGTTCCATGTTTGATGTCGCGACCCTCCTGCGCGGGGCCGATGGGAACAGCGAAGGCTACGTCAGCTTTCTTCATCATACGGGCCTCAAAGAATCCTATACCTGTCACCAGACCGCCTTCGATCCCTGTGGCTCGCCGTGTAAAGACGACCCTTACGAAAATGCAGCCGCCTGCCAAGCCTGCATCTCGGGCGATGCGACCAAGGCCCAACAGGTTTCGGACAACTTGGAGGCCTGCACCAAGACTTATGAGTACGGCTCCGATGCCGCCTATAAGGACATCATGCTCGAGGGGACCAAGAACCCCGTCTTCATTCTCGGGCTGCCCTTATCGAGCGGTGTCCGGCGCGACGCAAACGGAGAACTGGCCCCGGTTGGCCATATCAAGGTGCCGCCCTTTGATGGTAGATTGGCCATCGGTGTGAAGGTGGGCGAGGCAGCGCCGGCGCCGGCAGAAGAAGTGGGCCCCCCGGCTGAAGAGGCGGGCGACGAAGCCCCCGCGGAAGCAGCCGATGAGGTCGCCGCACCCGCTGCGGGTAACGTCGGTAACATTAAAGACTTTGTCGCCCGCAAACTGAACATTCCTCCCCGTTTCTTCGTCGCCGACCGCTTTGGCATGGACTGCTTCGGCCGCGACAGTAGCGGCGGCACTGAGACCCGTTTTATCCGCTACCGCAATCCGACGATCAATGCGGTGGGTGACATTATCGATACGGCCAACGATGCCGATGCCATTCCCGACTTGGAGGACACGCAGGGTATCGTCGCATACAAGACCGATGGTGCCCCCGCTATCAACTTAAATACGACCCTGCCGGCGCCGCCGGAAACCAAGCGTTGCGGATCGCTGATCTTCTACACGACGGGAAAGGATGGAGCCGGCAACCCCACCGTCAATCCGGTCAAGAAGGATAATAAGATCTATCGCATCCCCGTAGGTTACAACCCAGTGATGTGTGAATACGGCCATGACCTGACCGGCGATACCGGTCCCGATATCATCTGCACCAATGCCGGCTCACCGACCGAGAATATCGCCGGCTCGATCACGGTCGTCAGCTGTCCGATGAACGCCAAGCAACATCCGGATCCAACCGGTGATGACCCTTATTACTCTTTAGATGATGCCGGCAACATCAAACACGATCCACTCTGTCAGAAGGGCTGGGTCGTTCACGACTTCCCGATCAAGGCCGATGCCCCCGTCTACCATCCTTGGTGGCTGACGACGGCCGTCATGAAAGGCAAGAAATCCCTGAACCCGTCACCGGACAAGGGTGATCAGTTGAAAAAGGCCTTCGAGAATGCCGCCCGCAATCCGGAGGACTTTGCGGTCACTTACCTGGACGCCTATCAATCCGGGAGTTTCTCCGTTCACCTGAGCCAGTCGGACGGCGTCGCTCCGGCCAAGAAATTCGCGAATGACCCGAGTTTTGACGTGAATTATATCGATACCGAACCCTTGAGTACGATCGGGGCACCGCCGCTCGTCGAGCCCATTGTCACGGGCAAAGCCAATTTCCCGCTCGGCATCACGAGCGGCCACTTCGGCAACGTCTCTTACGAAGGTAAGGGGGCCCTGGGAGCCAACGCGATCATGAATGATTTCTACGCCCATGAGTTCATCTATGGCGGCTACCAAGTGACAATCGATCCCGATGATAACGAAGTCACGCCTTGTGTTGATCTCGTCATTGGTTTCAACAACGGACGCAAGTCCTGCGTGTTCCGCAACCTGACCGAAGAGACGGGCACTCATAACGTTAAGAAATGTACCGGTAAATTCGCAATGCCGGACAAACGCATCGACTGTTCCGATACCTCGACGACCGTCTACAACCAGACGACGGATGACAACGGTAACGGCAACTGGGGCGATAAATATATCGCTCCGACGCGGCTCGATCTGCTCCAGTTTCAAATCCCCGATAAATCGAATGAAAAAA
Organism: bacterium; assembly: GCA_965216315.1. GTDB lineage: Bacteria > UBA10199 > UBA10199 > 2-02-FULL-50-16 > JAJFLM01 > CBDCFN01. The sequence goes on from CBDCFN010000016.1 coordinate 1,372,072, forward strand.
TCTGGAGCTATATGTTCCGCTTGCCGATCTCGATCAACACGGCAACAGAACGCTCCTACAAGACCGATCTGCTCGGTAATAATTTCATGCCGCGTTTCTATCACGGCGGCCCGGAGATCGATGGCCGTGTCTTTGACATCCAGATAGACGTCAGTCCGGATCAGGCAGCGCTGAATGGGCCGATTAACTATCTGCCCGACCAACGCGTCTTCGGACCGAACGGCGTGACCGAACTCCAAACCTCGCACCCGCACGTCGATGCCTGTGTGACGCCGAGCTATGAGATGGCGGCGATGATCACGGACACCAAGAATTTCGGTAAAGCCGATCTGGAAGGCGGCCTGGTAGAAAACGGCACTTGGTGGACCGGCGACGATACCCCCGCCAAGCACCGTTGTTATCAGCGCCATATGATGCAGGGCGTGGATATCACCGCCGATACCTATTACGGCACCGTACCGGCAGCCTGCTGCTTGATGCTGGAAGAACCGGCCAGCCCGGACTACGTCGGCTGGGACAAGATTCTAGCGACCAAAGAGGCTCAATGCCCCGGTGCAGACCCGATGACATGCTGCGTGAAGCAGAATCTCTTTCCGTTTAATCCGACTCCGGTGACGATCGACTGGAACACGCTGGACGTCAACGGCGCGACCTATGTCGGCGAAGATGCCGCGGCCTGTGATTGTGAGGGCGACCTGCTCGTGAAATACAACGCGGTGCTCGCGCAACTCGCGGCGGCTGACTGTGTTGCCAATCCGGTCCTTTGTCAGACCCTGACGAACGATCTTTTATCACTGCAACAAGATCTCTGTGAGTGTAACCCGGTCTTCCCGTGGTGTGACGACGACGATCCGGATTGTTCGGCCATCGCGGACCCACAAGTCCAGGATTGTTGTGAGGACTGGGTCGCGGCCCATCCGGGCGAAGATATCTGGCCTGGTTTCGTCATCGCGCTGGCGGCGGGTGAAACGGCCTGCACGCCACCGGATGGTGATGGCGATCCCTGTGAAGATCCCTGGGGCAACCCGATTCCGAACGTCCCGCTGCCATTCTACGACTGCTGCATGAGTGGCAATTGGGATGCCTGTGATCCGGGCGATGATGACGGGCCCTGTGAAGGTCTGCCGCAACCGTGGAAGGATTGCTGTCTGGCCAATGACTGGAGCGCCTGTGAAGGCGACGGCGGTGGCGACCCCGGTGGTGGTGACGAATTCTGCGCGGAATGGATGCAGCAAAACATCACTGGTGATGACAATGACTGCAACATACAATGCTGCATCCAGATCATCAATAACGGCGGCACCCTTGATCTGAGTGGCGCGGACATCTGTACCTGCAATGATCCTGGCGGCCTCTGCGAGCAGTTCCCGAATGCACCGGAGTGTCAACCACCGACACCGGACGACTCACCGGCACCGCTCTCCGATCTCTGTGAAGGGGTCCTGGAGCTGGTTCCGGATAAGCCGGAAAAACCGCGCAAGATCGACGGTAAGGAGGTCGTCACTTTCTACCGGGCCTCGAATGCGGACTTCAAGATCAATCTGGGCGCCAATAACGGCCAATTGCTGAAGACGCTCAAGATCGTCGGTCCCGAGGAGAATGCCATGTCCGCGCTGGCTTCTTTTGAGCCCAACGTCACCATTGAACAAGTCATGGGGACGATGCCTGAGATCACGGTCAAACAAGGACCGGACACGGTGGGCATCTCCTCCGTCAAGGATACGCCGATCACGTCGCCGAGCACGATCCTGACCGGTAAATTCCAGGCGGCGGAACCTAATGTCCTCAGGATGACTTGGTCGCTCGCCTGCGAAAAAGACGATCCGAAAGAGTACTGTAAACACGATGAACCTCACGAGTGGAAGGCGCTCATTACGGCGAACGGACAGACTGCCGAATGTAAGCTACAAGCAATGCGGGCCGGCGGGCTCCACGGCGGCGCCTGCAGTCTGAACCGCGCCAGCAGTGTCACGGAGACATCACCTTGGGCGGCCGCCATGCTGTTCTTGGTCGGGCTTCCATTGATGCTGCTACGGAGGAGGTTCGTCCGTAACCGTTAAATTTGATCCCAAAATCTCCCGTAAGGCAGCTCATCCTTCCTTACCGGGAGTAACCCTAAATCCCTAAGGGTAAACGGCCTGCCGATTGGCAGGCCGTTTGTTTTTGAGGATTATTTATTAACAAGTAGTCCAGAAATAGAAATGTCTTCATCAAGATCTTCCCAGCGGATTCCAACACCATTGCCGATAAGCCGCCAGTTATTGCGCTGAAGAGATGTTGCCGCAGATAACTTTGGGAACCACGCTAGAGGCACACTGATCTCCCTGCCATCGGAGAGTTCCACATGCAGCATTGTTTCGTCGCACCGGATGTTTGTAGCCGCCACAGGCCCCAAGGTATTACCTCCGATTGAAGTACTCATACCAAGCTTTCTTAAATATTGCCTTATGCTCAATAACTATCTTTTGCAAACGGTTTAACTCCTTGTGATTATATCCAACGGAATTTGCCAATACAACGGGATCAAACCAGAATTTTGCGTATTTACCGGCGCTCTCAACATGAATATGCGCAGGCTCTTGGCCCTCATTACTGAAAAAGAAAAAGCGATACGCATCTCGACGTAAGACGGTTGGCATAACTAATTTTGTCTCAACGTCTCTTTGAGTCCATTCCAGCTGTCGTTGACCCAACCCCAGGACTGCTGACCAAGTTCTTTAATCGTGTTGTAGGCAGTATTACCAAGCGCATACCCCCTAATGGCGGCTGCCGAAACTTGCGAGAGCAAGGGGCCCAACCCTGGAATGGCATTCAGAGCCAAAGGTGCCATCCAACGCCAGTTATCTTGGAGAAAGTTTCCTACTTTGCGAATGCCACGCTGAATCGTCCGCCAAGGGTTGCGAAAGAAATCCCGCGTCCATTCAACCGTTTTTTTAATGAGCCGGAGTGGACGCGAGGCAAGCTCAATGACCTTATTGACGGCCTCAAGAAGAGGGGAGACCAAGGCACGAATGCCGGGGACGCGACCTAACAGACCAATAGGGGACCAGGCCACCACCGTCTTTAAAAAAGAACCCAGCTTTTTAAATGCACTTCCAATCGCCCCAAACGTTCGCTTGATACAACTCTTGCCGCCATAAAGACCGCCTAAGAGGGAACGGTGGGCCTCTAATTGCTCGACATAGGGCTTAAATGTATTTTCTATCTCCTGGATCTCGGCTTGCAATTCTAATGCCGCTGGACTCCCTTTGCCCTGTGTCTGTTCAACGACTTTAAGCTCATCTTGAAGGTTTGCCAGCAAAGACTTCCGATAGCTTTCGATCTCTTGTTTAGATGCCTTGTAGATCTTCTCTAAACGACCGGTGAAGAGTTCACGCATTTCCTTTCGACTCAGACCTGACTCCTTACGCAGGACTTCGATCCTGTCTTTTTTTTCCGTTTTAGAAAGCGACGTATCCTTGAGTATCTCCAATAGGTCCTGCGTGATTTTTTTGAAGTCTAACGGGGGGAGTCCCTTTTGTTGGCGTTTTTCATTGACCTTATTGAGGCGCTCTTGCGTCTTCGGCCCAATTTCAAAGACCTTAGCGAGCAGGCGTTGTCCATGTTGCTTGATGTAGACCAACGCGCTGCCCGCATCGGCCTTGAAGGTCGGGAGCATGACAGCCTCTTGATGAAACTTTGTTTGCAGCAGGGGAGGGAGCTCGTGGAACTGCCCCGTCAACAGAGATTCGTACTGGAGTGACGGGCCTGGAGTTCCAATGTCCATGGTGACCTGAACTGCAAGCAGGGTGCCAACGCAGGGGGGAGTCGTAATCCGTTGATATTTAGCGGTTTACGGCTACCACCCGTAGGGGAGACCTGCCGGTCGCCCCTCCATAACATTGCAAATTGAGACAGCCGCATCCCATTTTGAAACCACTTGCAATTTCGGGCGGATATGGAAATAGTCCCGACATGGCTCGAACACCGGTCAAATTACATCCCCAGCAAAACGACGTCTTAGAGGAGGCGGTCCGTCGCCTCCTCGAAGAGATCGGTGAGGACCCCGCGCGCGAGGGCCTCCTGAAGACGCCCGAGCGGGTCGCCAGCTCCCTCAAATTCCTGACCAAGGGCTACAGTGAAGACCCTGTTGAGGTCCTCAACGGAGCCCTTTTTACCGAATCCCACGAAGAAATGGTCGTGATGAAGGACATCAATATCTACAGTCTCTGTGAACATCATCTCCTCCCGTTTTTTGGTCGCTGTCATGTTGCTTACCTTCCCAACGAAAAAATCGTGGGTATCAGTAAAATTGTCCGGCTGGTTGAAATCTATGCACGCCGACTCCAAGTTCAAGAGCGCATGACCAATGAAATTGCTGAAACCTTGCGCGAAGTCCTGGACCCGCGGGGTGTCGCCGTCGTCATCGAAGCCGAACACATGTGCATGCAAATGCGTGGCGTTCAAAAAAGCGGCTCGACCATGCTGACCTCCGCCATGCTCGGTTCCTTCCGCAAGGATGCCAGAACCCGCGAAGAGTTCATGAATTTGATTCGGAATTAATCGCAATGCGGTGACGCCACCGCCAATTTTGCCAATAACGACTTTGGTAGGCTGCCATAAAACCGGGAAGTTTCCCTAAGGCCTGCTTCTTAAAATAATTCGCGGCCAACGGCCGGCCTTCCTCGCGCCACTTCTCCGCGTAAAAGGTATTGAACAGTAGGGGCGCTTCGCGAAGCGCCCCTACATCCTTAAATCCCGCATGTTCCAAAAGCAGCTCACAACTCTCCCGCAAATAACGCTGATCATCGTGAGCTAAGACAAGCTCGCCCTCATCGCGAAGGGTCCGATACAAATCATGGACAAAAGCGGCCTGAAACAAGCGGTGCTTGGCATGGCGCTTTTTCGGCCATGGATCCGAAAAGAGAATATAAATAGATTGCAATTGATTGGGCCGAAACAGGCAGGGCAAAGCCACACGGGCATCTCCTAAAATGAGCCGGATGTTACTCAACTGAAAGCGCTGCACCCGTTTGATCAGTTTATAGTAGCGCTTTTTTTTGATCTCAATCGCCGCAATGACTTCTTCGGGGTGATTGCGTGCCAATTCAAACAAAAAATCACCACGGCCCGGACCGACCTCGAGCCGCGTCGCTGCATCGATATCGTCGGAGGTCGGATAACAACTCAGCGGCTCATGATAACGAAATGGATTATGCCTATTTGTCATTAGACACGTTTACATCATTTCCTTATAATTCGCGTCAATGGGATCTCTATTGTGTCATAATTCGGAGCTTTTAGCGCATTTAGACCGATATTTGGTGCACTTGCGCATCGAAAAGGGGCTCGCCACCAATACCATCGAGGCCTACAACGCCGACCTGATGGATTTTTATGATTATCTGGCACGACTTAAGATCACTCAGCTCCAGCAGATCACGCAAGAAAAACTCCTCGAGTACGTGATTTCGCTAAGCAAACGTCAAATTCAACACACGACCCTCGCACGTAAGGTCGTCTCGCTCCGCCGCTTCTTTGCTTTTCTGGTCGAACGGAATCAATTGAAGGAAGATCCGGCCAAACGAATGGACAGCCCCCAACGCCAACTGAAGTTGCCTTCGGTATTGAGTCGGTCGGAACTCGAAGAGCTCCTGAAACAACCGGACCTCGCGCGTCCGGAAGGGCTCCGCGACCGCACGATGCTGGAGTTTCTCTACGCCTCGGGACTGCGTGTCTCTGAGTTGGTCGGTCTCCGTCCCGAGTTCATCAATAATCAACATGGTTATATCCGCACGATAGGCAAGGGCGCAAAGGAAAGAATCATTCCAATGGGCAAGAGTGCGCTCGCTTATTATCAACAATATCTCGAGGCGGCGCGGCCGAAGCTCGCTCGCACTCGAGACTCCGGACACCTCTTTTTATCTCGTCGGGGCAATGGCATGTCACGTCAGTCCGTTTGGGAACGACTCCGCACGTACGCCCGTCAGGCGGGTCTCAAGAAGAAGATCTCGCCTCACACCTTGCGCCATTCCTTTGCCACCCATCTCTTAGAAGGCGGCGCCGATCTCCGCAGCCTCCAAATGATGCTTGGCCATTCGGATATATCGACGACCCAGATCTACACCCATGTTTCCGGATCCCGACTCAAAGAAATTCATGAAAAATATCACCCACGGCCGTAGGGGTGCCCCGCAGCATCAACCATTGACCTATTAATCGATCAACCGTATATACCCTGAATGTCAGCTAAACCACGTGTCGTCAGCGGCGTCCGCCCGACCGGTCGCCTTCATCTCGGTCACCTTCATGGCGTCATCCGCAACTGGGTCGAACTGCAAGAGAGCTATGAATGTTATTTTTTTATCGCCGATTGGCATGCCCTGACGACCGAGTATGAAGATCCCAAAATCGTTGCCCAATCGGGCCGCGATATTCTGGCCGACTGGCTCGCGGCCGGCATTAACCCGAAAAAGTCGACCCTATTCATTCAATCAGACGTTAAAGAGCATGCGGAATTATACCTACTCTTGGGGATGACGACCCCCTTGAGTTGGCTGGAGCGCGTCCCATCCTATAAGGAAACCCAACAAAATTTAGCCAACCGCGACCTTAAAACCTATGGTTTTTTAGGCTATCCCTTACTCCAAACCGCCGATGTCATCCTTTATAATGCCGAACGGGTGCCGGTGGGCACGGACCAAGTCCCGCATATTGAACTGTCGCGCGAGATCGTCAGGCGTATCAACCATATCTATCGTAAAGCGGCAGGGGGTAATGACCTCTTTGTCGAACCGCAACCCTTGTTGACCAGTAGTCCCAAATTGCTCGGACCCGATCGGCGCAAAATGAGCAAGAGCTATGATAACTGTATCTACCTAGCCGATCCTCCTGAGGTAATCCGCAAAAAAATCATGGCGGCCATCACGGATCCGGCTCGGGTGCGCAAAGACGATCCGGGAGACCCCGATATCTGCCTTATTTATGACTATCACAAAATCCATAGTGATAAAGAGACCTTAGCGCGAGTCGCTCAAGAATGTCGGGCCGGAACCATGGGCTGTGTCGAGGATAAGAAGATGATGGCGGAAACCCTGGTTGAATTTCTCCAACCTCATCAACAAAGACGCCAAGAGTATCTTGACGACCCGGCCCAATTAGATGCCATATTAGCGGCAGGAACGGCCCGCGCCCGCGATGTGGCGGCCGACACCATGAAACGAGTCCGTAAGGTTATGCAGGTAAGATAAGCTATGTCAGAAGTAAGCCCCTCACCAGCCGATATCTCCTACCGCGTCTCCTTGGAATCCTTCGAGGGACCGCTGGATCTTTTGCTCCACCTTATAAAGAAGAACGACATTGATATCTACGATATCCCCATTGCCCTGGTCCTGGAGCAATACTTGGGCTACGTGGAGGAGGCTAAGGAACTTGATATTGACTTGGCGGGCGATTTTCTGCTCGTCGCCGCGGAACTCATCCTAATTAAATCACGACTCCTCATGCCCTGCGATGAAGAGGGAGAAGGGGAGGAAGGACCAGATCCACGTGAAGAACTGGTTCGACGTCTGATTGAATATCAACGCTATAAAGAAGCGGGAGAAAAACTGATCACTCGCCCGATGCTGGGCAAAGACGTCTTCAAACGCGGTATCACCGAAAATCCGCCCGAGGAAGAAGAGAGCCTGGAATGCGACATGACCGCTCTTTTGCTCGCCTTTCAGGATGTGCTCAAGCGTCTTCCCGCCGATAAAGCCTATGAGATTCAGCAAGAATCTTTCAGCGTGCAAGACAAGATCCTCGAATTGACGGAACGTCTTAAAATCGAGCGCGAGCTCAAATTTCAGGATCTATTTGCCATGGACAAAGGGAAGGGTGAGGTGATCGTTACCTTTCTCGGCCTCTTAGAAATGGCCAAACTACGGATGATTCTTATTAGACAAGGGAGCAGCTTTGACGAAATTTTCGTTTCTTCGCGAGTCGAAGCAGCGCCCGAGACAGCCACTGAGGAAGAAGGAGACGGTTAAATGTCCGAGTTGAGACCTATCATTGAGGCCCTCTTGCTAGCCGCCGAAGAACCGCTTTCTCTCAACGAGCTTGCCAAGATAATTATCGATAAAAAAGCCGAATCTCAGCCGACTAAGGCCGATATCAAAGGCGTATTGGATGAAATGATCGAAAAATATGCAGAATCAGCGCATGGGATCCATATCGTTGAGGTCAATGGGGGCTATCAATTCCGTACGAAGCAGGCTTATGCCGATTGGATCCTTCAACTCAACAACCCCAAGGCCATTCGCCTCTCCAAGCCCGCCGTTGAATCGTTAGCGATCATCGCCTATCGCCAACCGATCACGCGTGGTGAAGTCGACCATATCCGCGGCGTCGACAGTGGCGCCGTAATGAAAGGGCTCTTAGAAAGGCGCCTCCTCAAGATTGTCGGTCGCAAAGAGGAACCAGGGCGTCCTTTACTCTATGGAACCACCCCCGACTTTCTAGAACTCTTTGGCCTCAAAGATCTCAAAGAATTGCCCCCGCTCAAGGAATTAGAGCAACAAGCTCAAGAAATGATCCGCCGCAGCCGTGAAGTCGAGGAAGAGGGTGAAGAAGGGCTTCACGGGCTCGAAGTTGATATCAGCGACCTTGAATGGCTCGATGAGAAAGAAAAAGAAGTCTTCAGCGAACTCGATACCAAGTTATCTGATTTGAAAAATGCCGACAAAAAGACCCAAGAGATCATCACCCCGTCCGAAAACGCCGCCCCAACGAGTCCAGAAACGCCCGAAACGCAGCCCGAAGAAAACCCTGTAACTGATTGATTTTTAAAGATAAAAGGGCCACCTCCCGTGTGAAGGTGACCCTTGAAGTTTTGTCTTGTAGCGGGGGCAGGATTTGAACCTACGACCTCCGGGTTATGAGCCCGGCGAGCTACCGGACTGCTCCACCCCGCAATAAGTTTTGCCTTTTAAACAGGAACTCCCCGTAAAAAGTCAAGAAGTGAAATTTAAGTGTCAAGTGACCTGATTGCGACGATAAACTGCGACATAAAAGCATGATTAAGTGCGTAACTTGCACGCGCTTCATTAAAGAAACATCGCGCCAACCCGCATGAACTGTGCGTTTGCTAATACACTCCGCTTGCAAAAAGTTATCCACAAGTCAGAACAAAGTGACATCTTTGCGTGCAAACAAGTCATTAAGTGACGGTTGATTGTTACTAACCCGTTGTAAAAATGTGTTTTTTTCTTGAATATCTGTTGACCACATTGCTCCAATTAAATATAATTTCGCTTAATTGTGGCAAATCTCGTTTAATTAAACGTGACCACGTGAACGAGAGCTAGGAGGTAACAATGGCAGCAAGGAAAAGAAAGGCAGCAGCGAAAAAGAAATCGCCTGCCCGTAAAAAACCGGCGCGCAAAAAGGCGTCGAAAAAGAAAGCCTCTGCAAGCAAGAAAAAAGTAGCCCGTAAAGCTACTAAGCGGAAGGCGACTAAACGTAAAGCTACCAAGCGTAAGGCAACCAAGCGTAAGGCAACTAAGCGTAAGGCAACTAAGCGTAAGGCAACCAAGCGTAAGGCAACTAAGCGTAAGGCAACTAAACGTAAGGCAACCAAGCGTAAGGCAACTAAGCGTAAGGCAACCAAGCGTAAGGCAACCAAGCGTAAGGCAACCAAGCGTAAGGCAACTAAGCGTAAGGCAACTAAACGTAAGGCTACCAAGCGCAAAGCTACCAAGCGCAAAGCGACTAAACGGAAGGCCACAAAGCGTAAAGCGACTAAACGCAAGGCCACCAAGCGTCGTAAAAAGAGGTAGAAACGCCTAACTTTGGTTAGGCAGAAACTGCAGCATTGGCATTGCCTCCTTGCTGCTATTCAGCTTTCTGTCTCTCAACCCCGTGGGATTAATTTCCCACGGGGTTTTTTTATAGGCGAACGCTTGATAATTCATCCGGCTTCGCTAACTATACGGCATGGCACATTACTTCTTCGATCTCGATCCGAGCACCCAAACCAATTTACAAAAGCGCTACGCAATTATCCCCATCCCGTATGAGCGCACCGTTAGTTATGGCAATGGAACCGCGGCGGGACCGCAAGCGATTCTCGACGCGTCACGTCAATTAGAAGCGTATGATGAGGAAGTCAAAAGTGAAGTCAGTCGACAGATCGGTATCGAGACATTGCCAAGTATTTCATTTGATGAACGGGAAGGGGAGTCGGCTATTCAAATGATTCAACAGCAAGTCGAACCCATCGTCGCAAAGCAGCTTATCCCGATAGGCCTAGGAGGCGAGCATACCGTCAGTTTAGGCATTATTCGTCCCTTGATCGCCATTTATCCTGAACTACAGGTCGTGCAGATCGATGCCCATTCGGACTTGAGAGACCAATATTTGGATAATTCTTATTCTCACGCCTGTGTCATGCGTCGTGTCCATGAGCTTGGGGCAAAGATACACGCTGTCGGCATTCGTGCCCAATGCCGAGAAGAAGCTGAGTTTGCCAAGGAGACGGGTATCCACCTTTACTATGACTATCAGCGACGCAACAATCCGGACTGGGTTAATGAGTTTATCTCTCACTTGGATCCTTCGCTGCCGGTCTACCTTACCATTGATTGCGATGGCTTTGATCCGGCCGTTTTGCCGCATACGGGAACACCCGTGCCCGGAGGACTTAATTGGACAGACATGATGGCCTTATGTCGCGTTTTGACACAGTGCTTCACAATCGTCGGTGTTGACGTGGTCGAGCTGGCACCCAATCAATACAGCCAAGCCTCGGATTTTCTCTGCGCCCAGCTTATCTATAAGTTAATGAGCTACAATGAGGCTAAATAGCGATTAGTTCGCGCTTAACGCGCCAAAGTGTCAGCTTTCATTGGCTCCGTGGCAGCATCCAGAATTGTCTCAGTTTTCAGCTTTTCTTCGTCCTGAAGCTCAACCTGAACCGATTTTGTGGAAACTTCCTGGCTGGTCGTATCAATCTTAGTGGAAGTCGTATCCGTAAGGATCTTAGTTTCGTCGGTTTTGATCTGACCACGAGGCATCATGCCCATGCCATAAATCGAAGCGGACAGACTCATGAAGAGCATCAATGAAAGGAGGCGTTGTATCATGGTGCGCCTCTTATGACCCAAGCAAGGGAAATAGATCAAGAACAAGATCGATCCGCAAGCTACCTTTATATATAAGGTGCCCCAATCCGCCCACACATACAACGTCGCATAAGATATATTATGTCAAATAATAGCGATATCAAGCGGGACTGCCTGGGGGCAGCATCTACATCACTCGTGATTAATTGACATAATATTTCACTTCGGGGGCTGCCGATCGCAGAGCGCTCGGCACTTTGGGCGCCAGAGGCGCTGATCCGACGCTAGCCCCTTACGATAGATAAGTATAGCCGGCAAGGGCCTGTTTGTATTCATGGAGAAGATCCATGCCTGAACTGGAACGGAGCTGGCCGGAGCGGATGGCTTGATCGACCTGGGCCTTGAAGCGGCGGACCAGGTCCTGGGTGTCATATTGGGTATCCTGCAAGACCTCGTCGATGGATGAACCCCGCATGACTTCCTCGATATAGTAGCCCTTATCCTCGTTCGCATCGGCATAGACGTGGATCTCATTGACCCGTCCAAACAGATTGTGATGGTCTCCCATGATATCCTGGTAGGCCCCTGTCAGGAAGATTCCCAGATAATAGGGTTCATCCCCGATCGCATGAACGGACACGCCCGCCCCACTCGCCTCCATTTTGCCCTCGGAATCGCAGGTGATATCCACCAAAGACGCCACGTATTCGGGCTTTTCATTCAGGCGATGAATCGGAACGATGGGAAACAACTGATCAATAGCCCAGTTGTCGAGTAAGGACTGGAAGATAGAGAAATTACAGACGTATTGGGACCCCAGGTCGGCTGCCAGCTGAGTAATTTCAGCCGGAACGGAGCCCTGTTGCTCACAGCGATGAACGATCATGCCGGCGACGTGCCAATAGAGATCCTCCACCTTGGCTCGCGTTTCCAGATCCATCATGCCGACATCAAAAAGACTTAAGGCCTCTTCGCGGATATGATGCAGTTGATGATAGGAACGAACCAAGTCACGGCCGGCTTCGATTTCGCTTAGCAGGCCCAGTATATCCCGGACCAGGCGGTGTTCCGCATCAAGCGATTGAATTTGCAATAAACGCTCTCCGCGCCCCTTTTCGACGTTTGCAAAGGCTTCGACGAGTAAAACGGCATGGGGAGCCACGATAAAGCGACCGCTCTCTGACAAGAGACCGGGATGAGAGACGCGTTCTTCATTACAAATGTCACGCACGCAATTAACGATCGTGCTGGCGTATTCTTCGACGGAGTAATTCTTCGATGACGCCTGACTCGAGGCCGTGCCATCATAGTCGACGGCCAAGCCCCCGCCGACATCCAGATATTCGAGAGGAGCCCCCAAATGCACAAATTTCGCATAGTATCGGGTGGCCTCACGCGTCGCCGCCTGAAAAGAACGAATATCCGGTATTTGCGACCCAATATGAAAATGAATCATCTTAAAAGCTGAAGCCAGCCCGTGGGATTGCAAGCGCTCCCACGCCGTCAGCGCCTCGGACGCGTTCAGCCCGAATTTCGCACACTCCCCGCTCGAATCGGACCATTTTCCACTCCCGCGGCTATACAGGCGCATACGAATCCCGAGTTGGGGACAAACTTTGAGTTCGTGAGACAATCGGATAATTCGATCCACCTCATCAAGCTTCTCGATGACAATAATGATGGTGCGACCCAAGCGTTGTGCTTGCAGAGCCAACCGAATAAAGGTGTCATCTTTATACCCATTACAAATAATGGGTCGTTCCCCATTATCATTAATTGCCAAAGCGGCTACGAGCTCTGCTTTACTCCCTACCTCAAGCCCGAGTTGATAATCCCGTCCGGCTTCGAGTATCTCTTCGACAACCTCACGAAGTTGATTGACCTTAACCGGATAAATTCCTTGATAATCATTTTCGTAACCCGCACTGCCAATCGCCCGATCAAAGGCCTGATGCACCCTCTTGACGCGCTCCTGCAGTAAGTCCTGAAAACGAATTTGCAACGGAAAAGACAGGCCCTTCTCCTTAGCCTCTTCTGCAATCTCGAGCAGAGAGACAGGATGACTTTGGCGGCGCGGGTTACAGGTAACCTCTCCCCGCTCGTTGCCGGAAAAATATCCCAGCCCCCATCGATCCATCTTGTATAGAGCTATTGAATCCGCCACCGACCAGGCCCGACGTTTAAGCGCCGGCATGGCATCCAGTATTTTAGCTCCTTTGATGGGAGAGCTCTTGTCAGGTTTGAGTATCTTCATCGCAAGGTCGCCAGTATTAGCCTAAAAAAACGATTCGCGTCAATTGACCTAAATCCCTGCCCTAACGCCCTGAAAATACGTATGAAATAGCGCTTTCCCCTGATTCGTTCTTGTAAAATCATCCTATAAAGAGCAAAGTGTCGCCTCGGATCACGCGATCCTATTGATTGATAACACTTAAGAGGAGGATTTCATGCAGGGATATAAGGGTTTATTTGCCATGGTGATGGCTACGGCCATCCTTTCTTTTGCTGCCTGCGGCGGCGGAGACAATAATAACAATAACAACACAGGTACTTTAACGGATGAAGAGGCCGCATCAGCGGTCACGGCGGCTTTCAGCACCTACTCCACGGCCCTCTCGCAGGCTTTTGGTGGCGGTGGAGCCACCCTGCTCAGTGATGACGAGGCCTTAGTCGATACGATCAAGGACGTCATCAGCGTCAATCCATCGGGAAGTTGTTCCGATGGTCCGATTCCAAACCCGAGCGGTTCGGCATTTAACAATACCATCACCGGTGGAGGTGGCGGCAGCTGCACGCTCCTTATCGATGGTACGTCGAACACGTTCGACGCTGTACTCGATTGTACTGATTACGTCCCGAATTCAGGAGACACGGTCTCGTTAGACGGAAAAGAGGGCTTTTCAGTCACATCCGCAGGAACAGGTGACGCGACGATTGCCTGGGGCTCTGACAACCTTCAGATGACAATCAATGGAACGCTTTGTGACGTCAATATTGACTTTGCCGCTACGATCGCCGGGGAGGCTATTACCTTCAACGGCTGCATCGCAGCTTGCGGTCAAGGCTACACGATTTCCGGGACATCACCGTAACTTAGCTTATTGATATCCTTAAAAAGCCCGGTCTGCTCCCGCAGGCCGGGTTTTTTTATGCCTTTTTTAGGGCTTTATGATACGCCTGGACCGCTTTGACATCTAAGCCCTTGTAACGAATGGACTGAATCCCTTCGACAGCCGCGGCGGCCGCTGTGATCGTCGTAAAGTAAGGAATCTGGCTCATAAGAGCCGTTCGTCGGATACTAAAAGAATCAAGCGCCGAAACCCGCCCTTCCGGTGTATTCATAACAACATCGACCTCACCTCGCTGTATGAGATCAACGATATGCGGAGAGCCCTCGGCCACTTTATTAATCCGTTCCGTTGCCACTCCGAGCGTCTGGAGATACTCACAGGTGCCGCTCGTGGCAATCAATCGAAATCCCATTTCAGCTAAGCTTTTCGCAATCGGACCGGCCGCGACTTTATCTTCGTCGCGCACGCTCAGAAAAACCGTCCCATCCAATGGCAAACCATTGCCACAAGCTAATTGTGACTTGGCAAAAGCCCTCCCAAAGCTCTCGTCAATTCCCATGCCCTCCCCTGTCGACTTCATCTCCGGTCCTAGGATGGTATCGACTCCGGGAAATTTCGTAAACGGAAAGACGGACTCCTTCACGGAGAAGTGGCTCGGAACGATCTCTTTAGTAAAGCCTTGTGAACGCAAACTAATACCAACCATCGTCTTAGCGGCTATTTTGGCCAGGGGTTCCCCTATCGCCTTGGAAACAAAAGGAACACTACGCGAAGCCCGTGGATTGACTTCGATGATGAAAACCTGATCCCCTTTCAAAGCAAATTGAACATTCATCAGCCCAATGACATTCAGCTCTAAGGCCATCAATTTCGTCTGGCGGGAAATCTCATTAATAAGCTTCTTTGGTAGACTGTGGGGCGGCAAGGCCATGGCGCTATCACCGGAATGAATCCCCGCCTCTTCAATATGCTCCATAATGCCACCAACAACGACCTGCTTTCCGTCCGACACGGCATCGACATCAACTTCGACGGCCCCATCCAAAAACTGATCGATCAAAACGGGATGGGACGGAGACATGACCACCGCCTCTTTCATATACCTGCGCAAGGCCGTCTCGTCGTAAACAATCTGCATGGCACGACCACCGAGGACATAAGACGGCCTAACCACGATGGGATACCCGATCCTTTTGGCTATCTTAACCGCCTGTGCTTCTGATTCGGCCGTTCCGTTCATAGGCTGTAACAACTTCAGCTTACGTATCATCTTCGCAAATTGCTTGCGGTCTTCAGCGCGATCAATGCTATTCGGTGAAGTCCCGATAATCGGCACTTTGGCCTTCTGCAACGGAACGGCTAATTTAAGGGGAGTCTGACCACCGAATTGAACGATGACACCCTTCGGTTTTTCGGTCTCGACAATTTGCATCACGTCCTCAAAGGTCAGTGGTTCAAAATAAAGCCGATCTGAAATGTCATAATCAGTACTGACGGTCTCGGGATTGCAATTGACCATTATCGTTTCATAGCCCTCCTCACGCAAGGCAAGGCTGGCATGAACGGCACAATAATCAAATTCAATCCCCTGACCGATACGATTAGGACCGCCACCCAGTATCATGATTTTCTTGCGTGAAGACACGCGCACTTCATCTTCATCATCATAGCTAGAATAATAATAAGGCGTTTGCGCCTCAAACTCAGCGGCACAGGTGTCGACAAGTTTGTACCCAGGAGTCAGCTTGAGCCGTTTGCGTTCCTTACGAACATCCGTTTCTTTTTTGCCAATGACGGTTGCAATGCGACTATCTGCAAAGCCCTGCTCCTTTGCCCCCCGTAAGATCTCCCGTCGCTTGGCTTTATTTCGTTCCTTTTTAAGCTTGGAAACTTCTTTAGTCTCATAACGAATAATCTCGGAGATGTGGTAAAGGAACCACGGATCGATCTTCGTCCACTTCTGAACGTCTCTGAGGGATATGTCGCGGCGAAAAGCCTCCCCGATGTACCAAAGCCGATCTGAATTAGGAACGGAGAGTTTTTCACGAATAATGCGCCTTGCCTTTTGTTTGAGTCGCGGTAGCCCCATATCGACGAATCCATCCCGGTCGATTTCCATTGATCGCATCGCTTTATGGAGACTCTCACGAAAGGTCCGGCCGATCGACATCACTTCACCAACCGATCTCATCTGTGTCGTTAAGCGATTGTCGGTTTGTGAAAATTTCTCAAAGGTAAATCGAGGAATTTTTGTCACGACATAATCTATCATCGGCTCAAACGAAGCCGGCGTGGTACCGGTAATGTCATTGGTGATTTCATCCAAAGTGTAGCCGACCGCCAGTTTGGCAGCTATCTTGGCAATGGGGAATCCGGTCGCCTTTGATGCTAGAGCAGAGCTTCTGGAAACGCGTGGGTTCATTTCAATAACAATCAGGCGACCGTCTTTGGGGTTGATCGCAAATTGAATATTCGAACCCCCTGTATCAACGCCTATTTCGCGAATAATTTTAAGCGAGGCATTCCGCAGTATTTGGTATTCTTTATCCGTTAAGGTCTGAGCGGGAGCAATCGTAATGGAATCACCTGTATGAACCCCCATCGCATCAAGATTCTCAATCGAACAGATAATGACGACATTATCCTTGGTGTCACGCATGACCTCGAGTTCGTATTCTTTCCAGCCGACTGCCGATTCTTCCACGAGAATCTGGGTAATGGGCGATGCTTCAAGCCCTAACTTGGCATATTCCTCAAACTCTTTTTCATTCTTGGCTACGTTGCCACCGGTGCCACCAAGCGTAAAAGCCGGCCGAATAATCGCCGGATACTTCGTTTTCTTGACAACCTCTCGGGCCTCATCCATGGTCTTCGCAAAACCACTGCGCGGCATTTCAAGGCCAATCCGTTCCATCGCTTCCTTAAAAAGCTCCCGATCTTCAGCCATTTCAATGGCCGGCAGCTTAGCCCCGATCAGTTCGACGTTGTACTTGTCGAGTATTCCCCCTTTAGCGAGGGCCACAGCGGTATTAAGGGCGGTCTGGCCACCCAGAGTCGGCAACAAGGCTTCCGGCTTTTCTTTGGCCAGTATCTTTTCAACGATGTCGACTTGAATCGGTTCAATATAGGTCTTATCTGCAATATCCGGATCCGTCATGATCGTCGCTGGATTAGAATTGATGAGGATTATCTTATAACCTTCCTCACGCAGCGCTTTACAGGCCTGAGTCCCCGAATAATCAAATTCACAAGCCTGCCCAATAACAATGGGACCCGATCCAATGATGCATATTTTCTTTATGTCAGTACGTTTTGGCATATCTATCAAACCTCTCCCGACCTTCGGCCACCCTCTCCTTACTTAAGGAGAGGGGCTGGAGGTGAGGTCTATCCTTTCATCAATTGAATAAACCTCTCAAACAAATAGTGCGAATCATGCGGCCCAGGCGACGCCTCCGGGTGATATTGGACCGAAAAGACATTATGCTTTTTAAGCTGTATTCCCTCGACCGTTTTATCGTTGAGATTAACATGAGTCAGCTGCGCCTTTTTCTGCAGCGAATCGACATCGACAGCAAAACCGTGGTTTTGGGCTGTAATTTCAACCTTGCGCGTCGATAAATCCATCACCGGATGATTGCCCCCATGATGCCCGAATTTGAGTTTGTAGGTCGAGCCGCCGAGGGCCAAAGAAAGGAGTTGGTGCCCCAGGCAAATACCGAAAATCGGAACAGAGCCGACGAGTTGGTTGATGTTTTCGATGGCATAATTCACGGCAGCCGGATCTCCCGGACCATTAGATAAAAACACGCCATCAGGCTTCATTTTGAGAACCTGGTCGGCCGTCGTCGCCGCCGGCACGACCTCAACATGACAACCTACACCAACTAAATTCCGTAAGATACTGTATTTTATGCCAAAATCATATGCCACTACGCGGAATTTGAGCGCGGCCTTCTTAAGTGGCTTCCCGGTGAGATCGGTCAGGCCTTCCTTCCATTGATAAGCCGCTTTACAACTCACCCGTTTGACCAAATCGGCGCCCTCGATCCGAGGAGCCGCAGCAAGCTTTTTAAGGAGTCGTTTCGTATCAAAATCCCGACTTGAAATGATCCCCATCTTAGCGCCTTCGTCCCGAAGGTGTCTTGTCAAGGCACGTGTATCAATCGCTTGTATTCCCACCACCCGATTGCGCTTTAAATAACTATCTAAGGTAGAGCGACACCGGAAATTACTCGGCATCGAATTATAGTTTTTGACAATATACCCTGATAGAAAGGCGCGACGCGACTCATCATCATCATTATTAACGCCGTAGTTGCCGATTTCCGGGTAAGTCATGCAAACAATCTGGCCACAATAAGACGGATCGCTGATAATCTCTTGATAGCCGGCCATGCTGGTATTAAAAACAACTTCACCGGTCGCTTCACCTTCGGCTCCAAAATGCTTCCCGGAGAAGACACGTCCATCCTCAAGAACTAATATGGCTGCTTTATTCTTCGGCATCGTACACTGACTCCCCCGCAACTATCGTATGAATCACACGACCAATGAGCGCTTTACCGCCAAAAGGCGTATTGTGTGAACGAGACCGAAACTGGGCTGGATCCACATTCCAACAGGCCTCCGGATCAACTATCGTTACATCACCATCGGTCCCCGGCTCGAGCCGCCCTTTGCTATCGAGTTTCAGGATACGGGCTGGATTACACGTCATTTTAGCAATCAACTCCGCTTCCGAAAGTCCGGCTTCTCTTCCCACCGTCCAAGCCACAGCAAAAGCTGTTTCCAGCCCAACCATTCCCGGCGCCGCAAATTCAAAGGCCACGTCTTTTTCCATTGAACTATGCGGCGCATGGTCGGTTGCAATGACGTCGATAATTCCCCGCTTTAATGCCTGGAGTAATTGGCGGCGATCACTCTTAGTCCGTAACGGCGGATTAACCTTTGCCTCGGTACGAAAACCAAGCACCTCTTCCTCTGTAAGAAACAAATGGTGAGGTGTTACCTCACATGTGACCCCGATACCTTTATCTTTTGCTTTAGCGATGATCTCAATCGCTTCTCCGGAGGAAACATGGGCAATATGCAGATGGGCACGCGTTAAAGCAGCTAAGGCGCAATCACGCGCCACCATCACCGCCTCGGCCGTTGCCGGGCTTCCGTTGAGACCTAACTGCGTCGCCACCCAGCCCTCGTTGATGCCCGGATAACCGGCAAAGTCTGGGTCTTCTGAATGCGTGATGACCGGGAGTCCAAAAGATTTTGAATACTCCAGAACCTTGCGCATAATCTTCGCATCAGTGACACAATGACCATCATCGGAGACCGCAACAATACCGTATTGGCTCATTTCGCCAATTTCGGCCAAGCTCTCGCCCGCGAGATTTTTCGTGGCGGCACCCACGGGATAAACATTGACACAGGCCTCACGCGCCACTTGTGCCATGATATACCGAGTCACTGAGGCATTATCATTAACCGGGTTTGTATTCGCCATACAGACAAGACTCGTAAACCCGCCGGCTGCTGCCGCTTCACAGCCGGTTTTAATCGTTTCCTTATGCTCCCCTCCAGGCTCACGTAAATGGGTGTGCATATCAATCAGCCCGGGAATAACCAGCTTGCCCGCCGCATCGATAACCACAGCCCCGCGCTTTTGACGCACTTTAGCCTGAACCTCTTCGATGCGTCCATCAATGATACGAACATCAGCGACTTGATCAAACCCTGATGACGGATTAATAACGCGGCCTTTATGAATTATGAGTTCACTCATTCTCTTCGTCGCTCTTCCATTTACTGTGATGCACAAGCAAGTACAAAACCGCCATCCGGACAGCAATCCCATTAGTCACTTGGTCAAGGATCATATTGCGTGGTCGAACCGCTTCAGCACCATCCTTTACTAAAGCCGTATCAGCAATAGCAGGAGAAATTTCTACGCCACGATTGATTGGGCCGGGATGCATAATAATCGCCGTATCTTTCATAAACTCAACCGCTTCATCACCAAGTCCAAAGAAGCGCGCATATTCACGGAGAGTAGGAAAATTGGCCTGATCCTGCCGCTCTTGCTGGATACGCAGTAAAATAACCGCATCGGCCTGCGGCAGAGCCTCACGTAAATAATGATAGACTTCGACTCCCATTTCTTCGAGCCCGTAAGGCATTAGCGTCGCCGGACCCACAACGGAAATGCGAGCCCCTAATTTGCGAAAACCATAGATGTTAGACCGAGCGACCCGGCTAAACCGTATATCCCCGATAATCACGACATGCTTGCCTTCAAGATCTCCCAAGGCTTCTCGAGCTGTGAATAAATCGATCAGCGCCT
Source organism: bacterium (assembly GCA_965216315.1). Lineage (GTDB taxonomy): Bacteria > UBA10199 > UBA10199 > 2-02-FULL-50-16 > JAJFLM01 > CBDCFN01. Next base: position 1,392,561 of record CBDCFN010000016.1, read on the forward strand.
GAGTGGGATGCTCATGGGCCCCATCGCCTGCACTCACGACGGAGGCATCGGTATATTCAGTAAATAAGGAGGGAACACCGCTACTCTTATGACGGACGATCAATATATCCGGCCTCATGGCATTCAAGGTTTCCCCCATATCCTTTAAACTCTCCCCTTTCGAAAGACTGGAGCTCCCCGTATTAATATTCAATAAGTCGGCAGAGAGCCGTTTGGAGGCTAGTTCAAAGGAAGTCCGCGTACGCGTCGAGGGCTCAAAGAAAAGGTTCATGATAGTCCGCCCGCGCAATGAAGGGACCTTCTTGATCTGTCGAAACAAAACTTCCTTAAAAGATTTGGCGGTATCCAGAATAGCTGAAATCTCCCCGGCCTCGAGATCGCGCAGCCCTAAGAGATGTTTACGGTTAAATTGTTGTGCCGCGGCCTCAACCATGAGGGCCTCCCCGCTCGATAACAACACTATCATCCCCATCGACTTCTTTCAGTCTGACTTCGACATTATCCGTCGGCTGGGTTTCGATTTGTTTTCCCACGATATCCGCCTGAATGGGCAGTTCACGATGACCGCGATCAATCAAAACAACAAGAATGACCCGGCTCGGACGTCCATACTCCAACAACGCATTTAAAGCCGCTCGGATTGTCCGGCCTGTGAAGAGGACATCGTCAACCAGATAGACAATGCGATCATCGACTGAAAACGGCAGATTGGTCACACCAATCTGCGGATTAGGCGCGATATGGGAAAGATCGTCCCGGTAGAAAGTGATATCGAGGCTCCCCACTTCGGGTTGCGCGTCTCCCGCCTTAAGCAAACGAGCAGCTAAGCGCTCCGCGAGCGGAATGCCCCGGCGCCGTATCCCGACCAGGAGGGGCTGATCCACCCTTTCCTTCACGATAGCAGCGGTCAGGCTATCCAGGATCTGAGCAATCTCCTGTGCGCCCATCAACTGCATGAGGAAATCCCCTTTAAATTCCTAAAAAAAACCTCCCCGAAGGAAATTCTGAGGAGGTCAAGAAGGCACAAACCGGCGTTGGACATTAAAGCGGTCTTCTATTCACTACCGCCGCCCTTGTCAAGAAATTGCCTTCCGAGGGTGAAATTTCCCTATTCCAGCCAATGACCGAAGCGGTCCCAGCGGACCCCGAATTTATCATAATTGAGAGAGAGCCAGACAAACATGGCTCGCCCTTTGAGGTTGGTTAGCGGAACAAAGCCCCAATCACGGCTATCTGAAGAGCGATTCCGGTTATCCCCAATAACAAAAAAGTGCCCTGCCGGTATCGTCACATCAAAACGCATCGGCATCGCCGCGCGGTGATACTGAACCACAAAGTGCTTGTCCGCTATCGTTTCAATATAAAACTCGTAATCACTCCAATTAGGAAAGCTGTTCACCTCAAACGAAGGGACATTACTGTTCTTCAGAACCGGCTCAATCTTGAGGAGCCCATCGCGCGCGGAGGCCTTGGCCCGTACTTTCGGCACCTCGACCTCATTAATATAGAGTCGCTTACCGTCCATAGCAATACGGTCACCGGGTAAACCAATGACACGTTTAATGAAATCTTTTTTCTCATCAATAGGATAGATAAAAACGGCAATATCCGCCCGCTCCGGATTGCCAAAACGGGCAATCCAATTCTTGCTCAGCGGCACCCGCAAGCCATAGGCGAATTTGTTCACAAAAAGATGGTCGCCGATCAAAATAGAAGGCACCATGGAGGCTGAGGGCACTTTAAACGCCTCAATGACAAAAGAGCGCAAAACAACCGCTACAAGCAGGGCCGTAATCAAGGCCTCTGAGTATTCCCGAAGCTTTGACTTCTTCTTTTTTACAGGCTTTGCTGCCTCGACTCCTTGTTCTTTAGCATCGGTCATCGAATAGTCCTCATATATATCTGGACGCCTTTAATCAACTTTTAATACCGCCAGGAAAGCCTCTTGAGGAATCTCAACATTGCCCACCTGCTTCATGCGTTTCTTACCCGCCTTCTGCTTTTCCAGTAGTTTGCGCTTGCGTGTAATGTCGCCGCCGTAGCATTTAGCCGTCACATTTTTACGTAAGGCTTTGACGTTTTCGCGCGCGATGATGCGTCCGCCTATCGCCGCCTGCAGCGCCACATCATACATCTGCCGGGGAATGACCTTGCGCAACTGCTCGACCAATTGGCGACCCCGACTCTCGGCCTTCTCACGATGGATAATCACGCTCAAGGCGTCAACGGGGTCCCCGTTCACCAAGATGTTGAGGCGAACCAAATTAGCGGGACGCCACTCGCTGAGCTCATATTCAAAACTCGCGTAACCCTGAGAGATGGATTTAAGTCGATCGTAAAAGTCGAACATAATTTCCGCAAAAGGCATGTCATAGTCGAGCAAAACGCGATTCTGGGACGGGTAATGCATCCCCGTTTGAACGCCGCGCTCTTCCACGCAAAGTTGAATCAAACCACCCACCATTTCCGCGGGTGTATGAATGTGTGCCTTTACAAAAGGCTCCTCCGTCCGCTGTATTTTTTGCGGATCCGGCCATTCCGCCGGGTTATCGATTTCCATCCAACTATCGTCCGTCAACTGAACCCGGTACTGGACAGTCGGCGCCGTCACGACCAAGTCCAATCCGTATTCCCGTTCGAGTCGTTCACGGATAATCTCCACATGCAAAAGGCCTAAGAAACCGCAGCGAAACCCAAAACCCAAGGCGTTAGATGTTTCGGGCTCATATACAAAAGAAGCATCGTTGAGGCGGAGCTTTTCGAGAGCCGCTTTCAGCGATTCGTATTGTTCTGAATTCGTCGGATAGATCCCTGCAAAGACCATGGGTTGAACTTCGCGAAAACCTGGAAAGGCTTCTGCAGCGGGTCGTTCACTGTCCGTTACCGTGTCTCCCACGTGAATGGCACGAATATCTTTAATCGCCGCGGTTAAAAATCCGACCTCCCCTGCCTTCAGCTCGGCTACTTCGGCAGGCCGGGGCTGGTGGATACCAAGGCTGAAAACATCATAGCTAACACCGGTTGCCATAAACTGAACATTCATTCCCTTCTTCAGGGTCCCATCCAGTACGCGCACCAACGCCACGGCGCCGAGATAATTATCAAACCAACTATCAAATATCAGCGCCCGCAAAGGCGCCTCATCATCCCCTTGCGGCGCCGGAATGCGGTTTACAATGGCCTCGAGCAACTCCTCAATTCCGGCGCCTGTCTTGGCACTTGTCAAAATGGCTTCATCCGCAGGGACACCCAAGACTTCTTCGATCTCGTGCCTGATTTCTTCGGGACGCGCGGAAGGAAGATCGATCTTATTAATGACCGGTATGATTTCAAGATCATTATCGATGGCCAAGTAGGCGTTCGCGACCGTCTGTGCTTGAACCCCTTGCGCCGCATCAACAACCAGCAAAGCCCCTTCGCAGGCCCTGAGACTGCGTGACACTTCATAAGTAAAGTCGACATGGCCCGGTGTATCAATCAGGTTCATTGAATACACTTCGCCATCGTGCGCTTTAAAATTCATTCGAACGGCTTGTGCTTTGATGGTAATACCGCGTTCGCGTTCTAGCTCCATGGAATCAAGGATCTGATCCTTCATTTCCCGCGCTGTAATCGCACCGGTATGCTCGAGAATTCGATCGGCAAGTGTCGATTTGCCGTGATCGATATGGGCAATAATGCAGAAGTTTCGGGTCCGCTCTCTCATCAACGACGCTTCAGATCTGCGGCTCGCTTGAGACCCTCCGGCTCCTCGGACACCAATTGCAATTCATCACGATAGAGATCTAGTTGGCCAGGGAGGTAGCGGCGATTTTGGTCCAGGATGATATCAATCCCTTGGCGAATATACTCGGCCACGGGAACTTTCGTGCGCGCATGGAGCGCTTTTAATTCCAGCTCCTGCTGTGGTGTAATATAAACCGTTGTGGGAATTTTTCGCCGTGCCATTAGAAAACCTTATGTATTTGAGCGCACGATGATTGCCGCCACCTTTTCCCGTTGGGAAAGTTGATCGAGAAACTTTCGTGCCCCTTCTCTCGTCTTGAAACTGCCAATTCGCACACGATACCAGGTACCGCTATTAGCCACCTCACCAATCGATAAAAAGGCATCATATCCCTTTGCCTGCCATTGATTGACCTTCGCCGCGGCACCACCTGCCTGGCGATACGATCCTACTTGGATAGAGTAGCCTCGCCGACTTCGAGCTTTTTCAGGTTTTGCCGGAATAGCGGGTTTTGCCTTCGCCAATTGTTCAATCGTTGGCGTTACAGGCTCCGGCAACGTCTCTTTGCGCGTCAACTCTTTTGGAAACGTGTACTTTATCTCTGCATTTGTCGGCGTTCGCTCTAATTTCAGTTCTTCTTCGGTCGATGCTAGCGGATTCTTATCAACCGGTGCCTCACCACCAATCATGGCCGGTCCGTAACGTGCCCCCAAGTAGAACACAAAAAAAAGCGCTACAACCTCCAGCAGTGCGAGGCTGATAAACTGCCCAAATGTAAATCGACAAAAATAATCTTCGTCTTCTTCATGAAATTCGTTCATGGGGACTCAACCTCATCCTCTGGTAGGGATCTCATCTCATCCGGAGCCGATAAATTCAAGAGCTGCAGGCCATCGGCCAGCACTGATTTGATGACGCGCAGAAGATACAATTTTGCCCGAGAGCTGTCAATATCCTCTGATATTACGCGATATTGCGCGTCTTCCCGGGCCTTGGCATAATAATTGTGAAAGCGGCGGGCCAAATCGAGCAAATAAAAAGCGATATGATGCGGCTCAAGCGTTCGTGCCGCTTTCTCAATGATTTCAGGGTATTCAAAAAGAAACTGTATCGTCTTCAACTCTTCCGGCAAACTCAAGCGGTCGAGAGCCAGGTCCACTGCATCAAGGAGTTCAATCCCTTGTGACATCGCTTTACGCTCGATACTGCAGATTCGAGCATGGGCATACTGGATATAATAGATAGGATTCTCCGCATTCTGCTGCTTCGCTAATTCCAGGTCAAAGTCCAAGTGGGCGGAAGGAGCTCGCTGCAGCAGAAAAAAGCGCATCGCATCCGGACCCACCTCGTCGAGAACTTCACGAGCCGTCACGTAGTTGCCGGCCCGCTTACTCATTTTTACAGTCTCCGTACCGCGACATACCCGAACATACTGATAAAGGACAACATCTAACGAGTGAGGATCATAGCCGAGCGCCTCAAGAGCCGCCTTAACCCGTGGCACGTGACCATGGTGGTTGGCTCCCCAAACATTAATCACCCGATCGAACCCATCCTTATATCGATTCGCGTGACAAACGATATCATCGGCAAAATAAGTCGGTTCCCCATCACTTCGTCTGAGGACCGAATCACGTTCGTCAATCGAAGGGGCTTGCGTCGCCCCCTCCTGAAGCACAGCTCCAGGAGCCTCCCCCTCTCGCTCGCGTAGCTCGCTAGGAACAAACCACAAAGCTCCATCCTCTTCCTTTGTTACCCCCCGTTCAATTAGTTTTTGCATCACCTCATCGACTTCGTTGCGAATGTCGTGTTCATAGATCCAACGATCAAAACTTGAGCCCATAGAGGTACAATCGTTTTGGATTTGCTCAAGAAGTCGACGCACACCCCAGGTCGCCAACTGATCCACCGCCGCAACTTCATCTTCCTCCAAATAATTGCGTTCCGGGTGTCCGGCGGCTTCTCGAGCCAGCTCCTTAACATATTCCCCGAAGTACCCCCCCTCCGGAAGCTCACTGGCGATTCCAGCCGCCTCCTTCATCCAATGAAGTATCGACTGGCCTAAACGATCAACCTGCCCGCCAATATCGTTAACATAATACTCGGTCTGCACTTCATAGCCGCATTGAGCTAAAATTCGGGCCAAACTATCCCCAATAGGCCCTCCACGCGCATTGCCGACATGAAGCGGGCCGGTCGGATTAGCACTGACGTACTCAATAAGAACCTTTATACCGTTGCCGATTTGATGCTTAGCAAAATGCGGGTCTTCCAGTTCCGGCAACGTATTCTGCCAGGCTCCTTCCGCGAGGCGTATATTGATGAAGCCCGGGCCGGCAATTTCAGTCTGAGCAATCACACCCGCCTCATCTTGCAATTCATTACATATCATCTCCGCAAGTTGTCGCGGTTTCATTTTATAACGATTCCCCAGTACCAAGGCGAGATTCGAAGCAAAATCACCATGTTCTTTCTGCTTCGGTCGTTCAACAGTTGCCTCAAAATCCTGCAACTCTCCCCACCCCGCTTTGTGCGCCGCATGATGAACTGTATCCGTCAGAATTTTAGCTATTCTTTGCTTCATTTATTTTTTACGGGTTTCGTTTACCGGCTTCAGGATGCCTCGCCTTAATGGCAGGCCACAGTTTTTCTGAACCGACTATCAAAACCGACAGTTTATCAGGATGGAAATCTTCGCGTAACACGCGATTGACATCATCGACTTCGACCTTCGATATCTTCTCTGCAAAATGCTTTAAATAATTACGTTGATAGCCCCAAAATTCAAAACGAGCCCAATCTTGAGCAATCGAGTACTTGGATTCATACTCGAACAGAAGAGATCTGATAATGGCCTTTTTGGCGTTATCGACTTCGTCGGCAGTCACACCCTTCTCTTGCAGTTCCTTGAGAATGCGCTGCATTGATTGAGCGACATCAGCTTCTTGGCTTGCTTCCGTTTGGGCGATCATTGAAAAAATACCGGGCACGCGCTTAAAGCCATACTGACTCCACACACTATAGGCTTGGCCTTGATTTGACCGAATCTCCGAACCCAAGCGGCTCGTCATCGCCCCGCTTCCCCCCAAGATAAAGTTCGCAACGAGCAAGGTAAACTTGTCCGGATCTGTCCGCTTCTTGCCTAGGTGTCCCAGGCGCAAAGCCACTTGAGAAGCTGTTTTCGGAATAAAAAGCGTCTGTACGGGTTCGGGGACAATCTCTGGCCACTCAAGCCTACCGGGGGCCGTTTTTTTCCATTGCCCCAAACTCGCTTCAAGCTCTTGTAATATCGCGTCTGTCTTGAAATCACCGGCTACCGCCAAAATCATTCGCGCCGGAAAATACTGTTGCTCATAAAACTGTTTTACTTGCTCGATTTTTAGAGCCGCAATTCCTTCCTTAGTCGGCACGGCCGCCCAGGGCGATTCTTTCCCGTAGATGAGCCCAGGAAAATAAAGTGCCGCAATACCGGAGGGTTTTTCCTTCGAACGCCGCAACGCCACTTGTGCCTGTCTGCGGGCCACTTCAAAAGCGGAAGTATCAAAGCGTGGTTCACGCAATAAAGCTGACATGAGATTGAGCATCTCCCGCCGATCTTCAGCGAGAACACGCAAACTAGCGCTGGCAGACGCTCTGGAGGCGCCAAACTCAATCTTCGCCGTCGCCGCACTAATAAGTTGATCGACTTGTGCTGGATTGTGCCCGCGTGTTCCTCCCGTCCTCAATAACTCGGCCGTTATACCCGCAACTCCCCGCTCTCCCGGCTTTTCAAAAACTGAGCCGGGCGGATGAATCATCGAGAGGCGGAACGTTGGCAGGCTATGATCTTCAAGCACAAACACCCTCATACCATTACTCAACGTATGAAAACTGGGTTGAACATGCGTAAAGCTCGGGAGATCATTCGAGCTACATCCAGGCAATGAGCTCATCAAGAAACACAATAACAATGCAAGAATCGTACTACGGCTCACCGTCTACTCCTCCATGCAAAAAACCATAACAACGATTACCCTCAGTAAAATATTTTTTTGCAACCCTTTGAATGTGTTCCGGTCCGATCGACTTCAAGTGATCACGATAGCGGACGAGATAACGCCAATCTCCTGTCAAGGCCTGAAAATAAGAGAGCTCGGACGCCAACGAATTATTCGTTTCGAGGCGCCAAACTTGATCATTAAGTAGCCGCTTTTGAGTGCGTTTCAATTCTTTTTCAGTGACCGGCTCCGTCTTGAGCTTGGCAAGTTCCACGCGAATCTCCTCTGCCAACCGATCCAAAGGAACGCCCGGACGTGGCACCGCGAAAATCATGAAAAGATTCGGTAGCCGTGAACCCGGAACTCCGGCATAGGCCGACACAGAAGTCGCCAACTTTTTCTCAATGACAAGTGCGCGATACAGGCGTGCGGCCCGATCTTCAGTTAATAAGCTCGAAATAACATCAAAAATATAATCATCTTCCGCCGGCATCTGTGGTTTATGAAAAGCGACGGCAAAACGGGGTTGAGCCGGACGGGTGATATCAACGCGACACCCGGCATTATTATAAGGTGGCGGCTGCGGTGACGGAAGAGCTGGAAGCTTTGGCGCCGATTCCGGCAGGCTCACCTGCCCAAAGGTGCGCTCCAATAACTTTTTGACTTTCTTAACGTCAAATTGTCCGACTATCGTCCCGGTCGCACGATCCGGACGGTAATATTTGCTAAAAAATTCCTCAGCATAGGTTCGTGTCAGCGTCAGCAGATCTTGATGATACCCTATCGTCGGCCGCCCATAACGACTGTCCGGAAAGGCCTCCGCAAGAATGGAGGTATAGAAATTACCCGAGGGATCATCAACAACTCGCATACGCCTCTCTTCCAACACAACATCCCGTTCTCGATAGAACTCCCGAAAAACAGGTTGAAAGATGCGTTCCGCCTCCGTCTCAGCCCAAAACTCCAGCTCGGAGCTTGGCAAACTGACAAAATAACTCGTGAGATCCTGACTTGTCGTCGCATTTAGATTTAAGCCACCTCGTTTTTGATATTCACGGGTGAGTTGCTCACGAATGGTCCACTGTTTGTGCTCATTATAGAGCTTATCGAGTTGCCCTTTGAGTTCAGCCAAAGTCTTCGGGTCGGCTTGTTGACCTTTAGCATACTCAGCGGAAATCTTTTGCCCAACGGTCTCAATCCGTGCGAGCACCTTCTTTTCTTCGTCCCAATTTTGGCTGCCCCACTTCTTCGTTCCTTTAAAGGCCATATGCTCAATCACATGGGCAACGCCCGTCTTGCCTTGGCTTTCATCTACCCCCCCGACAAGAACACGTATATAAGCACTGAAAATCGGAGTCTCACCATGAGGCACGAGCAAAAATGTCATCCCATTTTTCAAACGGAAGGTTTCGACCGTATCTTCGGAGAGAAATGTATTCGCTCCCACGTCAAGCGGCAATAAGACGACAATCAATAAAACCGCTATTTTTTTCAATAAACGGATCATTAAGCCAACATCCTCGATTAGCGACATGACATCCCCTTATTGGGGCCAAAACGAGCTATGCAGGTGACACTCTTTCCGGGCCGAATGTCAACTGTTCGCTGCAGTTGATCCCCGGTTGGAGGATACTTAACCGTAATTCGCTGTCTCCCAACAGCAAGTTTCAACCCTGTCAACGGAGTCTCACGGCGCCCGCTACTCCCGGCATAGACATAGCCCCACGGAACCGCCTGAACGCTCAGTCGACCGTATGATAACGCCTCCGATTCACTCTTAACGGGCTTAGGTGTTACCAAGGGTTCCGGTCGCGCTGAAATCGCTTGATCACCCTTCACCTCTGGCTCTCCCACAGTAGGAAGAGTTTCTTCCACTTCCGGCGGAGTCCGTCGAGGCGGGGACTCTGCTTTTGGCAACAAACCCTGTTTGGATGGCGTATCCGCCGATGGCCACAACGCAACCAGGGAGAGCACCACAACAACGAGTAGAGCCGAAATCAACAAAGCCGGCCACTGCCGTTTGACGCGCGCACGCCAAGGGGAAGGATGATCTTGTTTCCAATCCCCAACGATAACGCGGGTCGAATCTTTTCGCGGCAAAACCGGGGGAACCGTCCGGGTTTCTTGTTCACTGACTGGCGACTCAAATTTTTTGACCTGTTTGGCGAGGCGAGCGCGGTTTGATTTGCGGGCCTGAATGCGCTCTTGAAGCGCGTCGCTAAGAAAACCGGCCAGCTCCTGACGATCACAACTCAGTTGAAGCAACTGAATCAATTCTCTAAGCCTATCCCGCACTTCCGCTGCCGAGGAAGGCCGCTCCGCCGGCACCTGAGCTAACAAGCTGACAATGAGTTTCCGCACCTCTTCCGGAAGCGCCAACAACGCGGACTGATCCTCAGGCAGCTTCGCCTCCCGCACCTTATCAAGGATGCCCACATCACTGTCGGCGGCAAAGAGACGCTGGCCGGTTGCAAGCTCATAAAAAACAATTCCCAGCGAAAAAAGGTCACTCCTTTGGTCTAAGCTCAACTGATTCGCCTGCTCCGGAGACATGTAGGAAAACTTTCCCTTGAAGGTCCCGGTCACCGTTTCTTGCTGACGGTCGGCCGCCTTGGCAATTCCAAAGTCGGTCACTTTGACCTGCCCTTCGTAAGAGACCAGTATGTTTTGAGGGCTTATATCCCGATGAATAATGTCGATAGAACGGCCGCTCTCATCCGTCAGCTCGTGCGCATACGCCAAAGCCTGGGCAACCTCCTGCATGACGAATAAGACCAACGGCAGGGGCAATGGGGTCCCGGATAATCGGCAGGCCTTCTGCAACTCGCGCAGGTCGACCCCTTCAACCAACTCCATCGCAATATAATAATGAGAGTTTTCGTTCCCGAGCTCGTACACCTGGACGATGTTGGGATGATTAAGGCGAACCGCTATCTTGGCCTCATCAATCAACATCGCCACGAAATTCGTCTTTTCCGACCAATGGGGCAGGATCTGCTTAATCGCCAGCGGTTTCTCAAAACCCTCCACCCCAATAAGACGTGCCTCATAGATCTCGGCCATTCCGCCCGTAGCCAGCTTTTCGACCAATAAATAGCGCCCAAAACGGCGCGGGAGTGTCATCACCAACGTACGCTAACAGAGGCCTATGGTCATTTCAAGAACGCGACATCGACTGGCACCTCACCTCACTTTTTGATAGAATTTTCTTAACGCAGCGTAGAATGAGACGTTTTTGCTTAGAAATAATCCATAGATTTAGATGACTTATCTGCGATTTCTTAGCTTTTTACTCGTTTTTTTAGGGGCCGCGTCCCTGGCCTCCGCGCAAGACTCCAGCCTCTGCCAGCGGGGATTTAGTTATTTTTCCGGCAAACAAGCCCTCTGCTCGAAGGCTATCCGGAAGACGGTCCCCGATGGGCCCCGCAATAAAGTCGATCTTGTCTGGGCCTGCCATAACCGCAATCCGGACAACCCCCCCGATCAAAGCGGCTGTGGAGCGGGTGGCCTGAAGATGCCTGGCGACATCCTTATAAGAGAGGGCGAGATCTTCCTTAATGACGAGGACACCAAAGTCGGTTCCAATGGGGCCCGCCTGCCCGATGGCCCCTACCATTGCTGTTTCACCCGAACGCCGCCTCCTAACGACCTCTTCCGCTCAAGCGCCATCGAACCCATAGTTATCGACTGAAGCCACTCTTATCCCCATTCTTTCCCTAAATTAAGTTTAATCTTGACACAAAACATATAAAAGAATATAAATTATGTATAATTTAAGAGAATCAACAATATATTCATGTTAACTATACTATTATTCAACTTTATTGCGACTAGATTGATTTTCTTTAGATAGTAATTCTGAGCCAAGGGGGAGGGTCTCATGGGTTACCGGGATGTCTATTTGCGAGAGTTGTGTCTCGAGCTTGTCCAAGGAGATGTGAGCGGAGAGCGTTTTAATGATCTGCTCGTCAAGACGGGAATTTTCCTAGACGAGAGTGAGTGGTCGATGACAAATCGACTCCTTGAGAAATGTGAGCAGACCGACCATTTGATGGAGCTCTCAACAGCTTCCATACACTGATGCTTTTTACGGTCTTTCAATTCGTGGTCTCGGCAATACGTGTGCCCGGGTTTGCGCACGCCCTGCTCCGCCTTTCAGTCGATCCGCTAAGACTTCGATCATTTTGATAAACTTTTTTCGTCCACTTTTGTCTTTAATTTAGCTATAGTAGACTCGTATTGATGATATGAGGCTGTTTTCTTTCGCAATTTTGACCTTAACGCTCTTTTGGCTGCTTCCGACTTCCACCCAGGCCAGCAACAGTTTTTATGCCCGCATCAATGCCCTCAACGCGGCCGACTATTATCTGATCCCTCTCCGACAACCCCTCGATTCCCTATTTTCTGCAGCAGAAACCTCGTTAACTGAAAATCACGCCGAAAAGGAAGTCCGTTTTGTCGTCAATCTGCCACCGCGTCAGCTGACGATATTTGAAGACCAGTCACCGACCCGCAAGTACCCGGTCACCATCGGACGAACCCGCTATAAAACCCCCATCGGTCCCCGGAGTCTGTCTAAACTTATTTGGAATCCCTGGTGGTACCCGCCTGACTCGGAATGGGCCAAGGATGCCAATGACACCCCTCCCGGTCCACGCAACCCTTTAGGCAAGGTTAAGATCCCGCTCGGGGGACCCATCCTCCTCCATGGAACCAGTAAGCCTTGGAGCATTGGCCGCGCCGCCTCTCATGCCTGTATGCGCATGCACAACCGTGATATTATCGAAATTGCCACGTGGCTCCAATCCGAATTCTCAAATCATGCGGAAGATCCATTGGCACTCAAGCATCGCGAATCCTGGTTTTACCGGAGTTACGAGGTACCACTGAATCGAACGATCCCGTTGGAAATTGTCTACCAGACGGTTGAGGTCGATGGTGACGATATTGTGTTATATCCCGACGTCTATAAACGACTCCATGATTACTCCGATGATCTAATCGTCGCGCTCGCGACCATCGGCATCCCCGCCGAAGACATTGACTTTGATCGCCTCCCCAAAGTCCTTCCAATTAAGGAATCTATCCGCATCCCCATTTTAAATATTCTTCAGCATACGAAACTCTTGGGAAAATGCGAAAAAGTCGATAAAAATCGCCCCTGTTAAGCTTTTCTAAATATTTGACAATAACGCGGTCTAACAGGCACAGTCCCGCGCATGTCGCCGCCTATCGAGACATCGGAAGCTCGCTATCAAGCGAGTCCGCTCTCACTGGAGCACGCCATCAAACAGGCTCAGGACCAGATTCTGGCGCAACAAGCGCCGGACGGTTACTGGTGGTATACGCTCCAGGCCAACGAAACCATCGGCAGTGGTACTATCATGCTGCACCACTTTCTCGATTGTGTCGATCCCGCCGTTGAAGCCGGTTTGTGCCGACGACTGTTGGATGAACAAGCGGATGATGGCTCATGGAATCTATCTCATGGAGCCACCGGCGATCTCTCGGCCACGATTGAAGCCTATCTGGCCTTACGCCTCGCCGGGTACCAAAAAGATCACGCCGCACTCGAAAAGGCCCGCCGATTCATTCTATCCAGAGGCGGCCTGAGTCAAATGCGTGTCTTCTCACGCATCCATCTCGCGCTCTTCGGCTTAATACCTTGGAGTGCGTGCCCGGCGATGCCCACGTGGCTTATTTTTATGCCGCTGTGGACACGCTTTTCGATCTATGAATTTTCGAGTTGGGCCCGCGCATCCATTGTTCCTCTGCTGATTATCATGGATAAAAAACCGGTACGACCGGTGACGTTTGATCTCAACGAATTATCAGCGCACCCATTGAATGAAAACGATTGGCAGCTGCAAGCCCAATCTAAGGGATTAAGTTGGGAACGCTTTTTTATCGTCGTTGACCGGATCTTGAAGTTGATCGAAAAATTACCGTGGCATCCGGGCAAAAAATGGGCGGCTAAGGCCTGTGAGTCCTGGGTGCGCGATCACCTCGCCCGTACAGAAGACATTTACCCTGCTTTGGCCTATGGAGCGATGGCCCTGGGAGCCATGGGGTATTCGACTCGTGATCCCCATTTGAACAAGGCCTTGGCGGCCTTGAAAAAATTTCAGCAAATCTATGTCGGCGAGCTTCCTGAAAACAGCGACCCCATCAGCCTCTCACATCCCATTGAAAACCATCCGGTCAATACGACATTGGCTCACCCGGTTGATTCCGCCAGTATTCGTATCCATCAACAATGCTGTATCTCACCGTTATGGGATACTCCCTGGAACATTACCGCACTGCTCGCCTCGGGAATACCGAGTAACGATGCCCGCATGCAAAAAGCCGCGCGTTATTTGATTCAACATCAAATTAAGGAATTTAAAGGTGATTGGGCCGTCAAGCGGCCTCGCTCCAATGCAGGTGGCTGGGCCTTTGAATTTGAAAATGATTTTTTTCCTGACGTGGATGACACGATTCAAATACTCAATATCTTAAAAGATGTGGAATTACCCGAATCAGAAACCAAACTTGCGATGGCACGCGGACTGAGCTGGCTCTACGCGATGCAATCGGACAATGGAGGCTGGGCTGCATTTGATGTCGACAATACAGCCAACTGGGTGAATAAGATCCCCTTCTCTGATCATGGCGCCTGCCAGGACCCTCCCACCGCGGATATCACCGGGCGCATGATCGGTCTCCTCGCCCAATTTGGAGCCAATCTGGCCGACCCGGTTGTCAGGAAAGCTTTGCATTTCATCGAGTCCGACCAGCACGTCAGTGATGACCCGGCACTCACGCATTACATCAAAGGCTCCCACAATATGGCGCCCACGCGTCAATTTGGGGCGTGGTGGGGTCGCTGGGGAGTTAACTATCTCTACGGAACCTGGTGCGTTCTTAGTGGATTGAATAAAGTCGGCATTCCCAAAGAACATGCCATGATACAACGCGCGGTTGCCTGGCTAAAGGCCGTCCAGTGCAGCGATGGGGGTTGGGGAGAATCCTGTAATGGCTATCTCAAGGATCATTTTCTCACTTTAGATCACGGCGTCCCTTCTCAGACCGCTTGGGCCCTGTTAGCCCTGATCGCGGCCGGCGAACATGAGAGTCCCGCCGTGCGACGCGGAATTGATTTTCTGCTGCAAAATCAAAATGACGAAGGCGTTTGGGATGAGCCCGAACATACGGGTACCGGTTTTCCCGGACATTTCTACTTACGCTATCATGGCTATCGTCACTATTTTCCCCTCTTAGCCTTAGGAACCTATCAGCATGTCGAAACCAGCTAAGATCGCACTCGTCACCGGAGGCATTAAAGGAACCGGGCGTGAAATCATTAGACAGTTTATTGAGCGTGGCGTGCATGTGGTGACGAACTATCGCAAGGATAAAGCCAGCGCTGACGCCTTTGTCGCCGAGTTTGGGTCGGAAAATATCCACGTCATGCAGGCGGATCTTGGCGACATCGAACAAGTTCATGCTTTATTTAATTTTGTTGAGGAAAAATACGGGGCTCTCGACTATTTTATAGCCAATGCCGCCGCGACGGCCTTCAAACCATTACTTGAGATCAAACCCCATCATATAGAGAAAACCTTTGCGATCACCGTCACCGCTTTTGTCGTCGCTTGTCAACATTGCGCGAAACTGATGGAAGGCCGTGATGGAAAAATTGTAGCGATATCAGGCTATGATACGCACACCTTCTTGCCGCGCCATGGCGTCCTCGGGGCGGCCAAGTCAGCGATGGAAACACTGGTGAAGTATTTTTCGGTTGAGTTGGCTCCACTCAATATCAATGTGAACGCCATTAACCCGGGTTTCATCGCCTCGACTTCGACAAAGATCTACATGGGCGACTTCTACCAACAAATTAAACGGGCGAATGAAGAGATTACTCCCCGCGGCCGCGTCACCGATGGCAAGGAACTTGCCGATGTCGTCATATTTCTATGCTCGGATGAAGCCAATTGGATTGTCGGCCAGACAATTCGAACCGATGGGGGGCTCTCACACATTCAGCCCATGGCCCAACCCAGTTCTTAGCAGCAAAGCACTATTGATCGAGTACCTTCCAGTTACATACAGAATCTTCAGCTGGCTTCACACACATCCAACCGAAGGGTAATTCGTCCGTTTTATTCGTGTTAATAATGAAATCGCCGGAACGCCACGTCAGCCCCTCATTCGGTTTCCCGTCTCGATAGGACAGCCACCCTTTCGTCATTTTCTGGTCTTCATAGCCCGCGAGTCCGGACAAGGCGATGTTCCGACCTTTAGAAGCTACCGACATGAGCCAAGACTTATCTTCACCCCCGTACATGTTAGCGAGAAAATAATTATCCTCAGCGCTATCAGATACGTGGAAGGTGGCGTAAAGATGGGCTTCTTCTTGTCCCAATTCAGTTGTCACGGAATTCGCGAGCAGCGAACACATCGAGCTATTTCCATCCAGCTTATAGGCCCGGTTCCCGGTCCCTGGCGTCCCCTTGACCTGCGAGTGCGATAGGGTCGTATCCTTGACGTTTTTAAGCCAGATACCATGATTCGACGCGCCCTCTACATTGATATATTCATAGGCGCCTTTTAGTTGCCCTTCGAGGACGACACCATTGGCTTTATTCCCTACGGAATTAAGGTGGGTGAGCTGCGAATTACCCGCTGGAGTCGTTGCCAGCAGATAATCCGACGACTCCGACGCATAGGCAATGGCCTCCGCCGACTTACCCTCGGCAGTGAGTCCGTTGACCTTATTATACGTCAATTCGATATCGTTTCCCTTAAGCGAAGATCCCTTTAACTTGATTCCTGAGCCTTCGTTTCCTTCCGCAATAAGCCGCAACAGCTCCATATTTTTTATTCTATCAAAATAATACCCGTCATAAAGGGCACCCGTCACGATGCAATTACGCACCGTCGACATCGGGTCATCCGTCCCAACGACGTAGATCCCAACACTCGCGTGCTTGCGTGCATCGATCTTGAGGTTTTCCAATACCGTGCGCCCGTCGCTCATAATCACTGACTTTAAAGGCGCTGACAGGTCCGCCGCTACCACGATAGACGATTTTTTCCCTGCCGCTAACACTCCGGCCACGCGCTTACCGGAGACATTAAGTGTCTCTTTGATTATGTAATCACCGGGAGGAAAATAAACAATATGATCGGCTGAAGCCGCAGCCAAGGCTCTTTTGATCGCCTGCGTGTCGTCATTTTCACCATTACCCACAGCGCCATAACAATGAACACTCCGGATATTCGTCTGGTTAAGCTGCTCACAGGGCCCTGAAGGTAAAGTAAACGCCGCTGCCGCTGATAATTGAGCGATAAAAAATCCGATGAGAAGCGCGCCAAAGATCCTCCTCATAATCCCGGCCCTCCCACAATCCCAATTTTCTCTAGTTTATTGAAGGGAAGCCATTCACATTTTGAATTCAAGGTTTCCGAGCAATGCCAGCCATAGGGTTCGTCCGCCCCACCATTAAGAATCGTGTCCCCCTTACGCCATTTATATTGCGGATCCGGCTTTTCCTTGCGAAAGCCAATGACGTTAAACAATGCATCGCTATTGCCGGAATCCACAATCATATTTCTCTTTTCGTACTTAACCGGAACAATCGCTGCCTTGCCCGCCCCCTCTATATAATTCCCCTTAACAACGTTCCCCACGCCCTCGATATCAATCTGCGCGAATCCACCCTCGGAACTAGAGCCTCCCGAATTAAGAATATAATTCCCCGCAACATAGCAACCGAAGCTATCCGGTTTAAGATGAATCGCCTTCCCCTTTCCACCACTCGACCTAAATCGATTGTCCACCAGGCTAACAAATCGCGTTTTTGTAGCGACAATGACACCATCACCCATCGTTTCTATTTCCATCCCTTTGATGACCGTCCGCGTTGTCGTACCGCTCACGATAATACCACCGCCCTCTTTTGCCTTCACCGTCCCTGAATTGAGATAAACACCGCCACCCATCTGGCCACTATCCACAGCGCCTTGGACCCGAATGCCGGCCCCTTTGTTATTGATGGCTTCGATATTATAAGCGGCAAAATTGGTGCAGCCATCGAAACGGAACCCGTCGCCCCCATTACCCTCGGACCGCACGGTTCGCATCGAGCCACTCATTGAAGTCTGACAATGAATTCCATGCCCTTTCGCATTTTTCAGGACGATATTCTCCAGGCGCGTATGCACCCCATTGCTATACTGAAAAAATAAGCCGGTATCCGCGCCATTCGCATCCAAGGTCATGTTCTCGAGGCTGATCGGGGATTCGATGGAAACAATCATTCGATTGATCGGACTTGAAACGGAATCGGATACCTTAAGGACGACATCGCTGACTGATTCGCCAACGATAACTTGACCACTCAACGTCAGCGTGTCTGAAATAATATAAGTTCCCTTCGGAAACAAAACAGCTTTTGACCGATCGGCCTGCTCCAAAGCCTTGTTGATGGCATCCGTATCATCTCTGACACCGTCACCAACCGCACCAAAGCATTTCACATTGATCACATCAATCACGCTGGACGCGAGCACGTCGCAATCGAGGTCGAAAAAAGCCATAAACGGACTCGCTAAGCGCAAGGCCGCCGTAACCGGCTTGGTGGCGACTTCAACCGCCTCTTCCTTCACTTCCTCGTTCTTACTTTCCACGGCCTCACTCTCTTTGGGAGGACTCGGCTCCATCTCATTGGGTTCCGCTTCGCTATCGCTTTGCGGAGGACTGTCCGTAGGCGGGGCCTTCTTTGCGACGTTTGTCGGTGCCGCACGACGCGAAGGGGAAGAGGTCACCGCCCCCAAATTAGGAGCGGCCGCGGGTGTCTCCGCCTTAGGGGCGGCAGCGAGTTCGGGCTCATTGCTGTAGGGTCGCTCCGGGCGACGGCCTGCCGGCCTAATGATGGGCGGACGACCCTTCATATTTCTCCAGAAATTTTGGCTGAGCTGGCCGCGTCTGGGCGAGGGAAGCTTTTTCTTTTTGCCCAGCAGCTTCTTGTCCAAGCCGGGCATCGGCATACCCGGGGCGAGCATGCCACTCTCGGGCGATTTCACGGTGGGCAGAAATCCGAGGCTGGGCTGCGGCAGCCCCTGCGGTTGAACCTCGCCTACCTCCACAGGAGGCTCTGAAGGCGCTTCAGACGGACTAATTTGGTCCAGGGATGGCGATGTCGTCATTTTGACGACAACAATGGCTGAACCGCCCAAGGCAACGAAAAGAAGAGGACGCAGACCGATACGACTCAAGGCGCTGGCCAGGACCTTCAAAATACTGCTCCCCATACCGGGTATTGTATAGAATCTGCTTTAAAGAATAAAGGAAAGGACGGGCTTATTTGGACCGCTTGGTAACCCGTCTGGCCCTTCTTTTGGCCGTCGGTTTAATGACTTTGGACTTGCTGAGTTGGATCTTGGAGCCATGTCTATCGACGTGAATCGTGGCTTCGATATCGATTTTCATCCCGGATACGGCCTTGCGGATTTCCTCATGGATATTAATCCGACCGAGAAAACCTTTAACTTCCTCGGCAATGATCCCCGCCAATTCGGACTTCTTTTTGGCCGCCTGGTTCACCAGATATTTCTTGGCATCACGGGGCAATTTCACCTCACCGAGGAGACGCGCTAAGCTCTCCTCTGTCATCAACGCGGCCCCGATGCCGGTCATCACAATCTTGCGCAATGTCTCCAGGTTCGAAGCCACTATTCCCCCAAACTTTCCGCGCGATCTTTGAATGCCTGCATCAGGTTGGGGAGATTCTTGCCGACCAGCATTTCAGTGATTTTTTTAGGGACAAATAAACCAAAGGACACATCGACCTCATAGGTCGCTTCAGTCACGCCATCTTTATCTTCGAGACTCCATGAACCAAAGCAATCCTTAAAACCGTCGCCTTCGACAAAGGTCCAGGAGATCCCTTTGTTTTGGCTCAGCTTATAATCAAGCGTATAACGAATGGTCTTAATAACCTTGATCTCAAAATCAACCTGAGCTGACTTAGTATTCTTATGAATCACCTCAACATGACGCGTTTCGGACAGAAATTCGGGGTAGGCTTCAAAGTCCGTAATCACCTCGTAAACAACTTTGGGTGGTACTTCTATTTCAATAGTCGCGCTCGCTCCTGGCACGAGAACCTCCTTAAGTTCCGATTCAACTACGCATGTAATCAGGCTTCTTATCAAAATGGTGACGGGCTGTAATATAGCGGATCGTCCCCGTCGCCGAACGCATCACCAGAGAATGTGTCTCCGCACCGCCGCCGAAGAAACGCACACCCTTCAAGAAGTCCCCATAAGTCACGCCTGTCGCCGCAAACATGACGTCACCACTCGCTAATTCCTCAAGCATGAAAATTTTATTAATGTCCGTGACACCCATTTTCTTGGCACGCTCAATCTCTTCATCATTGCGCGGTTTGAGCCGTCCCTGCATATCGCCACCCGTACATCTTAAGGCCGCCGCCGCGAGCACACCTTCCGGTGCTCCACCGATGCCAAAGAGTATATCAATTCCGGTATCTTTCCAGCAGGTCGCCAAGGCCGCCGCAACATCCCCATCAGGAATGAGACGAATGCGCGCTCCGGACTCTCTGACCTCACGAATCAAGTCCTCATGGCGGGGCCGGTCCAGAATAATAGCCGTCAGATCGGATACGTCACAGCCTTTAACCTTAGCCAGTTCCTTCAGGTTAGCTGTCGGGGAGAGATCAAGACTGATGATCCCTTTACCGGATGGACCGCAGGCGATCTTATCCATGTAAGTATCGGGAGCATGCAAAAAATTACCGTCTTCCGCCATCGCGATGACAGACAATGCATTCGGTTGGCCATGCGCCGTTAAAGTCGTCCCTTCTAACGGGTCCAGCGCAATATCGACCTTGGGCGCGCCTTCACCGTGACCCACTTTCTCACCAATATAGAGCATCGGCGCTTCATCACGCTCCCCCTCACCGATAACGACGGTCCCATCGAAATGAATGGAGTTGAGCGAATCGCGCATGGCGTTGACCGCCACTTGATCAGCGGCGTTATTATCACCGCGTCCCATCAAACGAGCGGCCGCAATGGCAGCAGCTTCGGTCGCGCGAACAGCTTCAAGGGCAAGGTTGCGATCCATAAGAAGCCTGTTCTCCTAACAGGCTTGCCCAGCTCGTGCAACCGTTTCTTAAATCTTGATAGCTTTCATGACTTTATTGATATCCGCCGGCAGGGTCCGGGGCTTGGCAGCGGTTGCAAAGGCCGCATCAGGGTCTTTCAGGCCGTGCCCGGTCAGGGTGCAAACAACCCGTTCTCCGCGTTTAAAAAACCCTTTCTTCGCTAGCTTGGCAATTCCGGCCAAGCCGGCGGCTGATGCCGGTTCGGCGAAATAGCCGGTCGTTTCCGCCAACCAGCGGTAGGCCTGCAGTATCTGGCGATCCGTCACCGAATCAATCAAGCCCCCCGATTCTTCGCGGGCCTGCAGCGCGGTTTCCCAATTGGCAGGATTGCCGATCCGGATCGCGGACGCGACGGTTTCAGGATTTTTGACAACACGCCCTTTTACGATGGGAGCCGAACCGGCCGCTTGAAAACCGATCATCTTGGGAAGCCGTTTAATCAATCGCTCCTGCCGATAGTCTTGATACCCTGCCCAATAAGCGGAAATATTACCCGCATTTCCCACCGGAAGGGCATGATAGTCCGGAGCGTCGCCCAAGAAATCACAAACCTCGTAGGCAGCGGTACGCTGCCCCTTGAGCCGATGCGGATTGATTGAGTTCACAAGAACACAATTACCCGTCTCCGCGATGGCCTTGACGATTTCCAGGGCCTGATCAAAGTTTCCCTTAATTTGAATCACTTGGGCGCCATGCATCAGGGCCTGACTCAATTTGCCCATCGCGATTTTGCCGACGGGAATAAACACAACCACTTTCAATCCCGCCCGGGCGCCATAAGCCGCGGCCGCCGCCGATGTATTTCCCGTTGATGCGCAGGCGATGGCCTTGGCCCCCGCCTCAACCGCCTTGGAAACCGCATACGTCATCCCACGGTCCTTAAAAGACCCCGTCGGATTCAAGCCTTCAAATTTAAGATACAGATCGATCCCCTTAGCGAGCTTGTCCGCCAAGCGCGGTGCGCGCAATAAGGGCGTATTGCCCTCTTGCAGTGTCACAATTGATTTGGGAGCCACTGGAAGGTACTTCCGATACCGTTTGATAACCCCTTCGTACTTCAAAACAACTATCCCTTCTCCACGCGAATCAAGACCGGCCTATCGACCGTTGTATCGAGCGCCTCAATCTTGGCGATGGCTGCTTGCATATTTTTCTCACGTGCCTCATGCGTCATCACGACAATCGCCACCTGCTCCCCTTCAGCACGTTCCGGCTGGTAGACCGACGTAATACTGATGTCTTGCTCCCCAAGCACGCCCGCTATCTTTGCCAACACGCCAGGGCGGTCTAAGACAGAGAACCGTAGGTAATACTCGCCCACCCATTCCTGCATAGGTCGAATATCCGCGGGTCTGAGCCGTGCCGCGATGTCCAGCAGACTCGACTCATTGAGACGCGCCGCAATGAGCGCCGCATCACTAACCACAGCCGATGCCGTGGGCAAGCTGCCCGCGCCCGCTCCATAGAACATCGCATCTCCAACGGCATCTCCCCGCAAGTAAATCGCATTCATCGCCCCACTCACCTGAGTGAGGAGATGATCCAAAGGAAGCATGGTGGGATGCACGCGTGCTTCAATCCCCTTGCCGGTATCACTCGCGATGGCGAGGAGCTTGAGGCGATAACCGAGCCGCTCGGCAAACTCGATATCCATAGATGTCACGTAACGGATTCCTTCCGCGTAAATTTGATCAAACGGAACCTGAACGCCGTAACAAAGCGTAATAATGATAGCCAACTTGTGCGCCGCATCGACGCCGTCAATGTCAAAGGAGGGGTCCGCCTCGGCGTAACCCGCCTCCTGGGCCTGTTGAAGCACGACGTTAAAGTCCAGGCCTTTTTCGCTCATTTCAGACAGGATGTAATTCGCGGTTCCGTTGATGATTCCCGCAATACCTTCAATGCGGTTGGCAATAAAGCCTTCTTGGATCGCCTTGATAATAGGGATTCCACCGGCCACGCTCGCTTCAAAACCGACGTGGCGGTTTTTTTCAGCCGCCTTTTTAAAAATCGGGGCCCCCGCCTCTGCCAAAAGCGCCTTATTCGCCGTAACGATATGCTTTCCGTTCTCTAAAGCCTGTAATAGAAGGCCGCCGGCCGGCTCAATCCCACCCATGACTTCGATAACGATATCAATGTCCGGGTTATCAATGACATCCCGGGGATCTTTCGTATAAACCGATGCGGGCAGCGGCAAACCACGGTCTTTATCAAGCGCACGCACGAGTACCTTGCGCACCTCCATGCGCCGTCCCAGGCGGTCCCACATGGGAGAATTATCGTCGCCTAAAAGTTTGACCACGCCCTGTCCCACGGTTCCGCAACCTAATAAACCTATACCGATCGCTTCAGACATCGCTTATATAACCTTCTTAATTCCTCTGACTGCCTGTCGAATACGGTTTTCATTTTCGACCAAGGCAAATCGAACGTGACCTTCTCCATACTCACCAAAACCTAAGCCGGGTGATACGGCCACTCCGGCCTCTTTTAACAGTTTCTTCGCAAAAGGCATTGATTTTTTTCGCCCGCCGGGAATCTTGGCCCAGACAAACATCGTCGCCTTGGGTGGCTCAACGGACCAACCAATCCGCTCTAAAGCCGTACACAACACATCACGCCGTCGCCGGTAGATCTCCGCAATCTCCTTCACACACTGCTGCGGTCCATCCAATGCGACCGTCGCGGCAATCTGTATCGGCGTGAACATCCCATAGTCCAAATAGCTCTTCAGTTTGCGAAGATTCCCCACCATCTCCGCATTGCCGCAACAAAAGCCGACGCGCCATCCCGGCATACTATACCCTTTGGAGAGCGAATAAAATTCAACGGCTATTTTCTTGGCTCCAGGGACCTGCAAGATCGAAGGCGCCTTATACCCGTCAAAGACGAGGTCGGCATACGCCAAATCATGAATAATGAGCAGCTCATTCTCGCGCGCAAAAGCCACGATTTTTTTCAAGAACTTGAGATCCACGACCTGCGTCGTCGGATTCGACGGAAAGTTGAGAATCAAAAGCTTCGCCTTCGGCCACATGGTCTTGGTAGCACGCTCTAACTCGTGCATAAACTCGTCCGGTTCGTTAATGGGTATTGAACGAACATCCGCACCGGCGATAATGACCGAGTAGGTATGAATCGGATAGGCCGGATTGGGGACCATCACCACATCGCCGGGCTGAACCATCGACAGGACTAAATGCGAAAGCCCTTCCTTGGCGCCAATCGTTGCAATCGCCTCTTTCTCGGGATCGATCCTGACGTTGTAGTGGCGTTTGTACCATTTCGAGATCGCCATCCGAAGCTTTGGTATTCCACGCGATACAGAGTAGCGATGATTTCGGGCTTTAGCGGCCGCTTCCGTCAGCTTAGTGACAATATGCGGGGGCGTCGGCAAATCCGGGTTTCCCATCCCCAGATTGATGATGTCTTCCCCCTGTCGACGGGCCTTGAGCATCAGGTTGGTCACCTCACCCAGAATGTACGGGGGCAATCTATTAATGCGTGTATTTTTCATGGCGAACACATCTCTTCCGCGTGATAAGAACTCCGTACAAAGGGCCCACTCGCGACCGAGTGAAATCCCAGTTCATACGCCTTCGACTCGTAGACCTTAAACTGCTCCGGCCGGATGAAATCCACGACCGGTAAGTTGCGCTTAGCCGGACGCAGATACTGACCTATCGTCACAATATCACAGCCGGCCGCGCGCAAATCCTGAAGCGTCGCGAACACTTCGCTTTCGCATTCACCGAGACCCAACATTAAGCCCGACTTACTCAACTGTTGGGGGCACTGTTCTTTTATATAAGCCAAAAAGCGGAGTGTATGAGCATAACTCGCCCGATGACGCACCTGAGGCGAAAGACGCGCGACCGTCTCAATATTGTGATTAAAGACATCCGGTTGCGCCGCTAACACCTGATCAATCGCCTCATAGTTGAGCGAGAAATCCGTCGTCAATATTTCCACTTTCGTTTTCGGGCACTTAGTCCTTACCTCTCGAATACACTTAACGAAATGGTCCGCCCCGCCATCCTCCAAATCATCGCGCGCGACACAGGTAATCACGACGTGCTTAAGCCCCATCAATGCAACCATGTGGGCGAGCTGCCGGGGTTCTTCAACATCGACGGGACCGGGTTGCCCTGCGGTCACATCACAAAAGCCACAGTGCCGCGTACATATTTCGCCTAAGATCATAAAGGTCGCTGTCCCCGCATTCCAGCATTCGCCGAGGTTGGGGCATGAGGCCTCTTCGCAAACCGTATGCAAACCACGTCCCCGCAGATCCTTCTTGAGGGCATGGATGGGCCCCTGCGGCCCCAGTTTCTTTTTGAGCCATACCGGCAATCTACGGTGTTCCCCCCGGATTCCCGCCGCCTTGCCAAGTTGTTTGATAGACGAATCCATAACGCGTCAGATGAAAGTAGCCTTTAATATCAAGAAAATCAAATGGTTACGGTAGTTACTGCGACCGCGTCAATCTATCGGCGGAAGATTTCTTTGTCAAACTTGATATCACCGCGCCGATCCA
This sequence comes from bacterium, assembly GCA_965216315.1. Taxonomy (GTDB): domain Bacteria; phylum UBA10199; class UBA10199; order 2-02-FULL-50-16; family JAJFLM01; genus CBDCFN01. The sequence goes on from CBDCFN010000016.1 coordinate 1,417,980, forward strand.
CTAGAAGCCCCGGCAATGAAAACGTTTTTACTCCTCATCGCGCTCGGATGGATTTGGCCGGCCCCAAGCCTGGCCATCGGCACCAAGTCACAACCGCAGCGAGGCCTCAGCGCCCATGAAACGCCGAAGGTCATGGCGAATATCGGAATCACCGAACATCTCGGCGATTCCATTGACCTCAACCTGCCATTCACCGACGAAAACGGCGCCGCCGTCAAACTGGGCGATTATTTTGATGGAAAAACCCCTGTCTTGCTGTCCTTTGTCTATTTCACCTGTCCCATGCTGTGCTCACTCATCCTGGACGGCCTCACCCAATCGTTAAAAGAACTCGAATGGACGGTCGGCAAAGAATTTAAGACCCTCATCGTTAGTTTCGACCCTAATGACACCCCTGAGGACGCCGCCAAGAAAAAAGCGAAATACCTAAAAAAGTACGGTCGTAACGTCGGCACATCGGGTTTACACTTTCTAACCGGCGACAAAGCGGCTATTGAAAAAATCACCAATCAAATCGGTTTTCAATACAAGTGGGACGCCGAAAATGAACAGTGGGGCCATGCCGCCGCCTCTTACGTACTCACGCCGACAGGGAAAATTTCCTATTATCACTATGGAATTAAATATGATCCCGTAACAATGCGTCTCTCTTTAGTTGAGGCCTCCGGCAACAAGATTGGTACGATCGTCGACCGTGTCCTGCTCTTCTGCCTGCGCTACGATCCTACTAAAAAAACCTATGCTTTCTATGCTATGAACCTCATGCGGGTAGGCGGCGGCATGATGTTCGTCATATTGGCCGCTTTTCTATTTGCATTCTGGAGAAAACAAAGTAAGAAAGCGCACCCAAATACTTAAGGATTTTGAATAGTGGCTTTCATTTTTGGTTTCATCTCAGACATCCTCCTCCCGGAAAGTGCCTCGAGTACCGCACCAGAGGTCGATAAACTCTTTGTTTTCATCACCGTTATCAGCCTCATCGGCTTCGTCGGTCTGATGTGGACAATGATCGTCTTCATTAAGAAATACATCCGGCGCACCGAATATCAAAAAACTTCGAAATTAGCGCATCATAATACGCTGGAAGCTATCTGGATGATCATTCCGGCCATCATTTTTGTCGGAATCGCGCTCTGGGGATGGTATATCTACCACAAGCTCGACAATCCCCCCCCAAATGCCAAGATATTCCATGTCATCGGTAAACAATGGTCGTGGGACTTCGCTTACTCTTACAAAGACAAGACTATTAAGACGCATAACAATCTCTATGTCCCCGTCGACGAAAATGTGGTCCTCGACATGACTTCAACCGATGTTGTTCACAGTCTGTTCATTCCCAACTTTCGGGTCAAAAAGGACGTACTCCCGGGTATGCGCACGCAAGTCTGGTTTAAAGCGACCAAACCGGGCAAGTATCCTATTCTCTGCACGGAGTACTGTGGAACGAAACACTCTAAAATGCTCGCAACAGTACATGTCCTCCGCAAAAGCGAATTCATCTTGTGGGCCAACAAAGAATCAGGTGGAGCGGAAGGCATATCCTTTGCCGAGCTTGGCAAGAAACTCTATGCGGCCAAAGGATGCGATTCATGTCATACCGTCGATGGAACCCCTGACATTGGGCCTTCCCTCAAGGACCTCTGGGGCATGCCACGAGAGTTTCAAGACGGTAGCAAACTCGAAGCCGTTGATGCGGAGTATATTCGTGAATCCCTGATGGAACCTAAGGCTAAACTTGTCGTCGGCTTTAAGCCCAAAATGAATAGTTTCCAAGGACAATTGACAGAAGAAGAAGTCACTCAGCTCATCGAATACATCCGAAGTCTGGGTAAGGATAAATAAGGAACCATAATAATGTCTACCGGCACACCATCAACACTCAACTATCTTGAATGTGAAAAGGGCATCAAGTCCTGGCTCACGACCCTCGACCACAAAAGAATTGGGCTGCTTTATTTCTTCGCCGTGATGGCCTTTTTTGTGGTTGGCGGGCTCTTCGCCATTCTGTTGCGGCTGGAGTTGTTGACACCCGAAAGCCTTTTCATTTCCTCGGATACCTATAATACGTTAATGACGCTGCACGGCTCGGTCATGATATTTATGGTCATCATCCCGGGCATCCCTGCCATTCTGGGCAATTTCTTTTTACCGATCCATATCGGCGCCAAAGATGTCGCCTTTCCGCGACTCAATCTCTTAAGCTGGTATCTCTTTATGATCGGCGCCCTAATGGCGGTTCTTTCCATCTTTTTAGGGGGTGTCGATACAGGATGGACCTTCTACACTCCGTACAGCATCGAGACGGCCACAGCCGTCACCGTAATCGTGGCCGGCGCCTTCATCATGGGATTTTCATCGATCCTGACAGGACTCAATTTTCTTGTCACTATTCATAAGCTGCGCGCACCCGGCATGACGATGATGAAACTTCCGCTATTTGCATGGACCCTCTATTCAACGGCCATTATTCAGATTCTTGCCACACCGGTCCTTGCGATTACCTTGTTGCTGTTAATAGCGGAACGGCTTTTTGGCATCGGCTTTTTCGATCCAGCCCTGGGTGGAGATCCGGTCCTCTTTCAGCATTTCTTCTGGTTCTATTCACATCCCGCGGTTTACATCATGATACTTCCCGCGATGGGGATTATCAGTGAAGTTATCACGACTTTCTCACAGCGGCCTATATTCGGATACAAGGCCATTGCCTTCTCCAGTGTCGCCATTGCACTGATTAGCTTTCTCGTCTGGGGCCATCACCTTTTTGTCAGCGGGCAATCGGAAATTGCAGGAGCTATATTTTCAGTACTCACCGTACTCGTCGGTGTCCCGACCGCAATCAAGCTCTTCAACTGGATTGCGACAATGTACAAGGGTTCCATCAAACTCGATACCCCCATGCTCTATGCCATCTCATTCCTATCACTGTTCCTCATCGGGGGCCTGACAGGCCTTTTCCTGGCCGCCATGGCAACGGACGTTCACCTTCATGATACTTATTTTATCGTGGCACACTTTCATTACACGATGGTCGGCGGGACGATGATGGGATTTCTGGCCGGATGTTTTTACTGGATTCCCAAGATCACGGGCAAGATGTATGATGAAGCGCTCGGGCGCATTTCAGCCGGTCTCAGTTTTGCCGGCTTTAACATCACCTTTATTCCGCAATTTATCATGGGCAGCCTCGGCATGCCGCGGCGCTATCACCTGTATGACCCCCAATTCAAGCCCTATCATTACACTTCGACTATCGGCTCATGGGTCATGGGGATCGGATTTTTATTGGCCGCCTATGTCCTCTTTAAAGCGTTTTTTCGTGGCAAAAAGGCACCCGCAAATCCTTGGAAAGGCACGACGTTGGAATGGACGATACCCTCGCCTCCGACACATCACAACTTTGAAGTGACACCGACAATCCCGGGAAAGGTTTATGACTACCACTAAGACTGCAGAACAAAGAGAGCTTCCGCATCACTTCGACAGTGCGGAGCAAGAATATGAGTCCGGCAAGATCGGGATCTGGCTCTTTCTCATCACCGAGATCCTCATGTTCAGCGGCCTCTTCGTCGGCTATGCCATCTATCGCACGCTCTACCCCGAGGCCTGGAGCGCAGGCAGCGCCCTCTTAGATGTCCGCCTCGGAGGCCTGAATACCGTCGTCCTGATCTCAAGTTCACTCTCGATGGCACTCGCGGTGAATTTCACGCAGCGCGGCCAAATCAAAAAGGCCATCCCGAGCCTGGTAATTACCTTGCTACTGGCCGGCACCTTTATGGTCATTAAATACTTTGAATATGCCCATAAGTTTCATGATGGGTTATTGCCGGGGCCTTTCTTTACTTACGAAGGCGGCGTCGAGAATCTAAAACTGTTCTTTGGGGCCTATTTCGGCATGACGGGCTTACATGGGATTCACGTTCTCATCGGAATGGCGTTGATTACGTGGACGCTGATTCGTTTAAAACGAGGACAGTTCGGACCTAATTATTATTTACCGTTGGAAGGGGTCGGCCTATATTGGCATATCGTCGATATCTTTTGGATCTACCTTTTTCCCCTGCTTTATTTGATTGGCTAGTGGAGTGAAACTATGAGTGACAACGCCCATCATATCGTCCCGATCAAGACCAACCTCTTGGTCTTTGCAACCCTGCTCTGCTTGACCGCCGTTACGGTTTGGGTCGCCCAACTCGACTTCGGGATCATGAATATCGTCGTCGCGATGCTCGTCGCCAGCGTGAAGGCCGTGCTCGTCTTCCTCTGGTTCATGCACCTCCGTTACGATAGCTGGGCCAACCGCGTGATCCTGTTCACCGGCGTCTTCTTCGCGATCATCTTTTATGCCCTGACCGCCGTCGATGTCTTCACGCGCTAATAGCATATAAATTCTCCTTTAAATTCAGGCTACTAAGAGGTTTTCCTAACCTGAACTGCGCGATACGCATTTATTCATCACCTCCAAGAAAGCTAGCAACTTGTTGCCCTCCAAACCGAAGAATCCGGCGGGTCATTCGGTACTAACGGTTTATCCTTAAGGGAGGGTCTTCATGCTGCCACTGTCATCCACAGCACTTGCACAACAATCATTACTCGCTAGCGGGGGCATCGCCCAGAACCCCATCGTTCAGGCGATCTTTGCGCAGAATCGATATTCTTCACAGCAACCAAACAACGGATTACTCGCCCAAATGGAAAATCCGGCCAATGGTTTTGACCCGTTCAAAACGGAAAGCGGCACCGAAGTTCGCTTTGTGCCTAATCCCAGTCAATTAGGCATCCCTTTCGGCGCGCAACTGGCGGCCAACTGGCATAACAGTTTGGGCATCGTTTTATTCCGCAATGCAGAAGTCGATCAATTTGGCGCCATTGCCATCCACGGACTGCGCCGCAACAGCTGGAGCGAAATCCCTACCCCCGCCGGCCGCGACTACGTATGGCAGGCCTTAGGCGGGTGCATGGCCTTCACCGACGAGCACTTCGAAGGAAACGCGGCAGACGATGCCGCAATTCGATACGCCTTATCGACGGTTCTCGATAAGGCCATGGCAATGACCCCCAAATGGCAGTTTATTGACGATTCACTCCGCAATGCCGGTCATCAAATCACGACCGACCTCGGCGGAGCCAAATCCGTTCACCTGCACCAGCCCGGTAATGACGCCAAACGGGCATCGATCGCCGTTGTCGGCGAGGTCGCCAGCATTATTGGTGCCTACATTGCCGGTGCTGACCAAAACATGGGTGGTGAGTGGAGCAATGAATTAGGTCGCCATGCCCCCATCAACTTCATGGGAGCCACAACAACTCACGAACTTTATCGTGGCATGGATAATCCCAGCCCTTGGACCGCCATGGGCACCTATGAAGGACTCAAAGCAGCGCGGGACAAGATCATGGCCGGCCGCAAGGTTCCGATTTTTTTCCAGGGATATGGTGGCGTCGGTAGTCGCATGGTCGCACTCGCCACAGATGACGGCCACCAAGTCGCCGGCATCAGTGAGGTCTTTCTCGCTCCTTTATTAAGGGCCCGTAAAGACGGAGTAACGGCCCCACTCTTTCTCGACGTCTCGGGGATGAACCCCAGCGAACTCACGGATGCCACGGAAGACGCTGAAGGCTACGACATCACCTTCGTCAACAGCCTCCAAGAAGCGATCTCGAGAGTCCCTAATCATCTAAAACCCCGCATCTTTTCACCGAATGCCGGGGCGCATCCGCTCACGCGTGATGTCGCCCACTTCATTGTCGAAGATACGGACATTCGGATTATCGTGGGGGCGGCTAACAACATGCTGGGGCTCATCAATGGATCTCCCGAACCCATTGCCTGGTATCTACAAAACAATGAGGTCTATCTTTCTAATGATTCAGCCACCAATCGCATGGGGGCGCTCTCCGTCACGGTTAAGAAAATTGGCCTCGATGAAGCCGGACTCGAAGCTCAAGTCCGTCGCGTTGGCATTGGGCGCCAGAATGAAATCGACGAGGGTTTTCTGCGGGGAGTTCCGCCCCAATTGTACGCGGACCGGCAGGCTCAAAAGGCTTGGAATCAACTACTCCATGAAGGACTTGCCGTCGGTGGTTATTTCTACACGCATCCGATTGCACCGCCATCCGATGAAGACCTAAAGAAACTGATGGGAATTGCCTAACCGGCACCTAATGGAGCGCGTTGACCCACGTCAACAGATTTAAGTCGGTCCCACTTGACTGAACGCCCTCACCGCGTTAGCGCCATGGTTTCACTTCATTTATTAGGAGGGAATCATGGAATTCAACGGCGTCACGATTGAAAAATATGCCGACCTTTGTGCCTTAATGGCGGACACGGCCGGCGACGAATCCAAAGAAATTGCTATTGCCGAAGCCAACGGCGTCACCGGCAATGATTGGCTCGAAGCCAAAAAGAGTTTCACCGCCCAAATGAGCGATCCCAACGACATGGGTAAAACCGCCCTGGCCTTCATGCCCCTCTATCAAGCCGCCCAAGACCGACTCCGTGGCGGTGGTGAACCCTGTAGCCTGGAAACCTATTCCAAGGTCCACGCCGAAATGGCCTTTCGTAAAAACCCGGACAATCCGGAAGAAAAAATCGATTTTATGATCGTGCTCAACGAACATGGTTTCGAACATCATAAATGGCTCGAGTGCGAAGGTTATTGGACGCCGCGCGTCTCCGACCCACAGAACGAAAAATTTGATCAAGCACTCGCCACGCGCTTCTCCGCACAGATCCAGCAAGAGTCAGATCGTATCCTAGGCATTCAACGCGACTAATCGGGATTTCCGAAGAGATTCTCTTGAGTTATCGCTTAAGATGCGCTACCTAGCTCGTCTTGCTTATGCATTTCCGATGCGCGAAATGTCTTTCTCTGGCCCTCTTCTTGCTGCTCGCAGCGATCGGGGTCTCTCATGCGGCTACCCGTAATTCTAATGATGTCGCGATTCCGGAGCCACTTCGACCCTGGGTAGACTGGGTCCTTAAAGACGATGCCCAGTGCCCGTATCTTCAAGGGGCCGAAGGGGAATATCGCTGCACTTGGGCCTCACGACTGGACCTCTCGATCACGGCCAAGGGAGGCCAGTTTTCACAACGCTGGCACGTCTACGACGATAGTTGGATTCCGCTGCCGGGTAACGAGGACCATTGGCCTCAAAATGTTAAGGTCGACAAGAGCGACGGCGTCGTCCTCACGGAAAACAATCAACCTTTTCTCTATCTCAAGCCCGGCAACTATACGATCAGCGGGAGTTTCAGTTGGGACCGAGCCCCGGAATCCTTTCAAATCCCGCCCGACACTGGGTTGCTCAGTCTCAAATTCAAGGGCAAAGCCGTTCCCTTTCCTAAACTCGAAGAAGATGGACTGATCTGGTTGCAAAAGACCGAGGAAGAGACCGAGCAGGAAAATCGGCTCGAACTGCGCGTCTACCGCAAGTTGATCGATGAGATCCCTTTTAATCTCACGACTCAATTAACGCTTAATGTCTCGGGCCAAATGCGCGAAGTCATCCTCGATCAGGTCCTGCCGAAAGGCTTTATCCCGATGACCTTAGTCAGTTCGCTCCCGGCGCGCCTCGAAAAAGATGGGCGTCTGAGGATTCAGGTCAAGGCCGGAGAATGGACGGTGACGTTGGGCGCGCGACACCGCGGCCCCTTGAGTCAGCTCGCGTTTACCGCGAAAAAAGCCCCCTGGCCGGAGGAAGAATTATGGGTCTTCGAGGCCCGCAACGACCTCCGACTCGTCTGGGTCGAGGGAGTCCCCTCCATTGACCCCCAACAAACCACCTTGCCGAGCCGCTGGAAAAAGCTTCCGGCCTATCGGTTGACCAAAGGTAAAGCCTTAAAGTTTGTTGAAAAGCGGCGCGGCGATTCGGATCCTTCTCCCGATCAAATGACGCTCTACCGCAAGTGGTGGCTTGATTTTAACGGGGGTGGCTTCACGATTCACGATGAAATCTCCGGTACACTCAATCGGAGCTGGCGCCTGGAAATGAATCCTCCTCTCCAACTCGGACGCATTTCGGTCGACGGCAAAGACCAATTCATTACACAGCTCCCCGATAGTGACAAAATTGGGGTCGAGATCCGTCGGGGCCACTCAAACATCAGTGCCGATAGCCGCATCGACCAGGGTATTCGCAAACTGTCTGCCGTCGGCTGGGACCATGACTTTCAAAGCGTCTCCGGCATCCTCCACATCCCGCCGGGCTGGCGGCTGTTTAACGTGACCGGTGTCGACCGCGTCTCCGATAGCTGGATCGAGCGCTGGACCCTGCTTGACATCTTCCTCGTCCTCATTATCGCACTCTCTTTTATGAAACTGTGGGGAATTCGTTGGGGACTCACCGCTTTACTGACGCTCGTCTTGACCTTTCTTGAAAAGGATGCCCCTCAATGGATCTGGCTCGCCATCGTGTTGGGCTATGCGATTTTACGACTCATATCAAAAGGGAAATTTTACAAATTCATCCAGGCCTACAAGATCGTCACGTTACTGCTCCTGTTTATTTTTGCCATTCCTTTTATGGTCACGCAGATCCGGACCGCTATTTACCCGGCATTGGAATATAAATATCGAACCATTCGTGCTGAGACGAGTGTCCCTTACAAAAGGAAAATGAGGGCCCACAAACCACCCCCGCCCCCGGCACCGGTTTTGGCTCAACCACAGGCCGACGGTGCCGCCATGGAAAGCGGTGATTTATTAGATGCGGAACTCGCCCCGAAGGAAGAAAAACGAGTTGAACGACGCCTCATACCGAGCAGCGGCTTTATTCAGAAATCGAGTCAGTATAATTATTACGCAAGCCGCCAACAAAATTTCCAGAAACAACGGCCCGGAGCGAAAGTACAAACGGGACCGGGTCTTCCGCGCTGGAGCTGGAATCAAGTCGATCTCAAATGGAACGGCCCCGTTGAAAAAACGCAGCAAATCCGTTTTGTCTTGTTATCCCCTTTAGTAAATTTGATCTTGGCTTTTGTCCGTGTTTTACTCCTCGTCCTCCTCCTCATTTGTGTCCTCAATATTCCGCCCGAGACCTGGCGCAAACTCAGAAAAGCGCGCGTTGCGAGTTTCTTGCTGGCTCTATTCGTAGGAGCCTCGCTGTTGTTCCCTCAAAGTGCGCAGGCCGAATTTCCGTCCGACAAATTACTGCAAGAGCTGCACGATCGTTTAACGGAGGATCCGGAGTGTTTTCCGGAGTGTTTTTCTATCTCTAAAATGCAGTTGGAGGTGACATCTCACCAGATAAAGGCGCGGCTGCAAGTGAGCGCCCAAGATCTCGGCGCCATTCCGCTGCCGGGGAGCGCAAAAGAGTGGGCACCCGCGGAAATTACCGTCGATGGCCGCAACGATGTGGGTGTTATTCGGGAAGATGACGGGCACCTTTGGATTGAAGTCACGCCGGGTGTCCACCAGATCACCATTTCCGGACCAATCAGCGAGCAAGAAACGATTCAGATTCCGCTGCCGTTGAAGCCGCATCACTTAGCCGCTCAGGTCGCCGGCTGGACCTTGGAAGGCCTCCACGAGGATGGTCAAGTTGACAACACCCTGCAGCTGACGCGTCAGCAAACTCTTGCCAAGGCGAAACGAGGTGCCAGCGCCGCCCAATTGGGAGGCCTGACCCCATTCGTTATGATACACCGTGAGCTCAGTCTCGGCCTTAATTGGGAGGTCCAGACCCGCATTGTGCGCATGAGTCCGACGGGAACACCGATCGTCCTGGCCGTTCCCTTACTCCCGGGTGAATCCGTCATCACGGCCGGAACCCGGGTCGAAAACCGCAAGGTCCAAGTCAACATGGCTCCCAATGTATCGGAAGTCGTCTGGCGTTCGGTATTAAAACAAGGACCGGCCATTCAACTGCGCGCCGACAATGAAATATCATTTATGGAGCGTTGGATGGTCGATGTCAGCCCCGTCTGGCACGTCAAATTCGGGGGCATTCCGGTTATTCATCCGCAACAGGAAGAGTTGAAATGGATACCTGAATGGCGGCCTTGGCCAGGAGAACAGGTTAAAATCAGTGTCATCCGCCCGGAAGGTGTCGCCGGTGAAACCCTCACCATCGACCGCAGTTTGCTCGAAGTACAACCCGGCCTACGTTTCACGAAAACGCAACTGTCGCTGGAACTAAGAAGTAGTTTGGGCAGCCAACATGTACTGACTCTCCCAGCGGGATCTCAACTCCAATCGGTATCCATCAACAATAAAGTCCACCCGATCCGCATGGAAGGCAATAAGCTGACGATTCCCATTGTACCCGGCAAACAAAACATCAAAATAGAGTGGCAGCAGTCAGGAGGCATACAATCTTTTTTTAAGGCCCCTGCCATCGATTTAGGGTCCTCCAGCGTCAACAGCCTGGTTCACTTTAAGATGCCGCATAACCGCTGGATACTGTTTGTCTGGGGCCCCCGACTCGGCCCCGCCGTGATGTTTTGGTCTCTCTTGGCGGTCCTGCTCATCTTCTCTATCGGCCTGAGTCGCGTCGATTGGACACCATTGCGCTTTCGCCATTGGTTTTTCTTAGGTATCGGTATCACGCAATTCCCTGAGATACCGATTGTCGCCGCCGTCTTCCTCGTTGGTTGGTTTTTGCTGCTCGGCTGGCGCCGAAGAACACCGAACATGGGGAATATCGCGTTTAATCTGCGGCAAATCGTCCTCGCGATATACAGTCTATTAGCGCTACTCGCCCTCTTTGCGGCCATTCACCAAGGACTTCTTGGGCAGCCGGAGATGCAGATCGCCGGCAATGGTTCCCGTGCAAGCCTATTGCGTTGGTTCCAAGATCGCAGTCTCTCCGAACTCCCCCGACCCTGGGCGATTTCGATTCCCCTCTTCTATTATCGCATCGCGATGCTGGGCTGGGCGCTCTGGATCGCCTTTGCCCTGATGCGCTGGCTTAAATGGGGCTGGCAATGCTTCTCCGAGCAAGGCCTATGGAAGTCTTTCAATCTTGTTCGCAAGGATGCGAATAAATCTTAAGCTGACGCGTTACAACTTGCCCTTGACGTACAGTAAAGCGAGCTTGGGATAGTACACTCCAATGACGAGAGCAATCTCCAGCAGATAGGCGTGAAAGCGAAAGTTTTCCCATGATAAGGACTTGCCATCTGTAGCAACGTCCGCTCCGAGCAGGAAAAAATAGGCCATACAAATAAGAAAAGGGATCGCAATTAAGATCAATACCAAGATGCGAAGTAAGGTTTTATCCGCGTTACCTGCCGCCAAATAAGCGACGCCCACTAGAAAACAGATATTCAGTCCGAGATAATACGCGGTCCCATGCATCGTTGCTTCGAGCAGCACCGAGTCGACCGATCGCCAAAAGACGCTGTAAATAATAAAGACTACAAACGGGATCAACATGATGAGATTATCCGCGACTCGCCGTGGATAGTATTCTTTATAAAGAATTCCGGCATAAACCGCGGTTATGGGGAGAACCACAAAAAGGAATGATAAGCGCGTGACCATTCCGAAAATCGTATCGAAATAATCGAAACGCGAGCGCCACAGCGCGTAAAAAAGCAATGATCCTAAAGGGAGCACGACGCTAATCAGAAAATTAACATTGCGAAGTGTATTCCTGAGCGCATTTGGAGCCGGCATCAATATCAACCTACGTCGGCTAACTCTAGTTTCTCCTGCCACCGTTCCTTGATGACGGCGCGGAAAGTCGGGAGTTCGAACAGGTTGGGATCTTCGGCGATAATCTGGAAGGCAGCCTCGCGGGCTTCGGAAAGAATCGGGACATCCCGAACGAGATTGGCAAAGCGCAGGTCCGGCAAACCACTCTGGCGCGTCCCCAAAAATTCACCAGGACCACGAATCTTGAGGTCTTCTTCCGCAATACGAAAACCATCCGTCGTCGCCTCCATGACTTTCATGCGACGCTTGGCATCGTCGGTCTGCTTGCTTGATGACATGAGGATGCAGAGTGAAGCCTTATCCCCTCTTCCGATCCGACCCCGCAACTGATGAAGTTGCGACAGGCCAAAGCGTTCCGGATGCTCGATGACAATACAGGTCGCATTTGGAACATCAATTCCCACTTCGACCACGGTCGTCGCCACGAGAATATGGTGGTCATGCTCTTTAAAGGCACGCATCGTCGCTTCTTTCTCATCGGCACTCAGACGGCCATGCAAGAGACCGACCGAAAATTGAGGAAAAATATCGTCTTGCAGATGTTGGGCCATCTCTGTTGCCGCTTTAAGATCACTTTTTTCGGTTTCTTCTACTAAGGGATAAACAATAAAAATCTGCTCCCCTCGCTCCATTATCCGCTCCAAGCCCCGATACATCTGTCTTCGCTGGCGTTCCCCTACAATACGCGTCTCAATCGCTTGACGTCCTGGCGGCAACTCATCGATCACCGAAACATCCAGCTCCCCATAAACCGTCATCGCAAGAGTCCGCGGGATCGGTGTCGCCGTCATCACCAGAACGTCCGGCGCACCTTCACTGCAAGCTTTTTGTTTTAAGGCCTTACGTTGCATCACCCCGAAACGGTGCTGCTCATCGATAACCACTAAACCCAGTCGCTTGAAATGAACCTCCTCACTGAGCAAGGCATGGGTCCCAATGACGATGGGAATCCGTCCCTCTTGCAGACAAAGTCGCAGCCACTTCTTTTCTTTCGCTCGCAGACTCGCCGTCAACAGCGCGGCCTGACTGGCGTCATTTCCGAGCAGATTTCTAAAACTACGGAAATGCTGTTCGGCTAGTATTTCGGTGGGCGCCATCACGGCCACTTGGTAGCCGGCCTTGACCGCAGCACGCGCCGCCAACAGGGCCACCACGGTCTTACCACTGCCCACATCCCCCTGAATGAGCCGATTCATTGGAGTCGCTTGACTCATGTCGCGCAAACTCACTTCCAGTACCCGTGACTGCGCCCCCGTGAGCTTAAAAGGTAATTCACCCAACAAGTCATGCCTGTAAGAACTTGGTATCTGAATGGCGATCCCCTGTTCCCGTTCCAGGCCTTTTCGTTTGAGGGCCAAGCCCAATTCGAGAAAGAAGAGCTCCTCAAAGATCATGCGGCGATGCGCCAGGCTACGGCCTCCGTGCAGCTCTCCCGTATCCGCATCATCCGGCGGTCGGTGTAAATATTCCAAGGCCTCCACCAGTCCCTGCAGATGATGGCGCTCTCGAAAGCTTCGCGGCAGGGGATCTTGTAGATGCGGCAGGCAGAGTTCGAGTGCATTGCGGATGACTTTACTCAAATAACGCTGTCCCAGCTGTGAAACCGATGGGTAGAGCGCGACAATGCCGGGGGCCTCAGGACTCATCATCGCCTCGCCTTCCATAATTTCAACGGTCGGATGAATCATCTGCAGTTCACCACGAAATTCGGTGACTTTTCCCGAGACGAGCAAGGTCGCCCCCTTGCGATACGCCGATTGCACATATTTTGTATTGAAACGAAACCATTTCAGCCGCAAGACCCCGCTCCCATCACTCAAGGCCGCTTCAAAACGACGCCGTCCACGCCCGGCAAAGCCCATTCCGCTCGCGAGAATTTCACCCATGATGCTGTAGTCTTGACCCGGCTCAATGGAAGCAATGGTCACGACCTGACGACGATCGAGATAGCGTGAGGGTATGTGATAGAGGAGATCGCCGGCCGTTGCTATGCCCCGCGCAGCCAGCAGATCGGCCACCTTGGGGCCAACGCCCTTAACGAAGCGTACCGGCATCTGGAGGGGATTGTCCGTATAGGAGCTATCGGCCATAGCCAGCGCTTAACCGGTCCCAGAGATGAGAACAAGAAAAAAGCGCCCGCCTTCAGGCGGGCGCCCAACACTCACTCGAGAACTAGTAGGTCAACTTTACTACTCAACTTCCGCTTCAGCTCCAAATAGACTTGATATATTCTTCAAAATCTTTCTCATCCTTGAAGAAATTTAAACCGTCTGACTGTCTCTCATTCCTTGCACGACTTCCTGTAGCCACTGGCCGCTGTGAACTCTGGGAACGACCGGATACCATCCGACTGATCCGACTGATCCAGCTGCGGCGACTTCGCGATGCTCCACTATGTGGACGACTCGTTTTCATCATCATCTCTCCGTTGATCCTCTCTCCCCGGTTAGGTCTCTCTCAGTGGCTCCACTCTAAACCACTATTCATCCGCTGAAGCTTGCTTTCAGCCTGTTTATTTGCAATTCGGCTGCCAACTCAGTGGAAAAAAAACACACCATATTTCAGGGACTTAAATTAGAGTCCTGGGCGAAAGTGGGTGAAATTCAACCTCGCCCGATGTGGATAAAATGCCGTTTAGCCTTTATTTTCAGGGCTTTTTCAAACTCAGCTATTTTTTAGCTGTAGCAGGATAATTGACACTTTTTACGCCTGATTGGGCCCTATTGACGCACCAGTACCAATATGAGACCTTGGAGCGCCCTATGGCGTTACAGCCCCACCCATTCGTCGCAATCGACCCCCTTAAAGAGCAAGTCTTGAATTATCTCAACCTCACTCTATGGGTGAACCCGGACCCGCAGCTGTCCTTGCCACGCGTACTCGAACGCGTCGCCTCGCAGTACGGCACCAAAACCGCCCTCATGGAAAAGGTGAATGGAAACTATGAACCTATTAGCTTCCACGAACTCCTCTCCGATGCGATGGCGACCGCAGCTGCCTTAAGGGACAGTGGGCTTAAGCCGGGAGGAAAAACCGCTCTCCTCCTCAAAAATTCTCCTGTCTGGGTGTTAGGTGACTTTGGGACACTATTCGCTGGTGGCACGATGGTCCCGATCTACCCGACGCTCACTCCCGCTGCGATCGAGTATATATTAAAGGACTCCGCGACCGAGATACTCATCTTGGAGGACAAAGTGCAGTACCGTAAAATAGCCGACAAACTCGCTGCGCTCCCCCTGTTGCGTAAAATTGTCATTCGTCATCCGGAGGGTATCGAACTCGGCGACCAAGCTATTTCATGGCAGGACTTTCTCGATCAAGGTCGCCAATCACTCCCCGATCATGTTGACGCCATCCATAAGGTCGTGGACTCGCTGCAACGTGATGATGTCGCGAGCATCGTCTATACGAGTGGTACGACAGGAGAACCTAAGGGGGTAATGCTCACGCACCTTAATTTCATCAGCACTGTCTTCGGGCTCATGTCCGTTACCGACTTTAACTCCAATGATCGCTTTTTATCCCTCCTGCCTTTATCTCACGTTTTTGAACGTAGCTTCGGGTACTATGCCGCCTTAATAAGCGGTTCGATGATTGCTTATGCCGAAGGAATAGAAACACTTAACAAAAATTTCCAGGAGATACAGCCAACCATATGCGCGGCCGTCCCCCGCATTTTTGAAAAAATCTATACGCGCGTCAATACGGAGTTAATTAAGGGATATAGATTTAAGCGATCATTATTCCATTGGGCCAGCGGTGTCGGTGAAAAGATTTGGGATATCTGGCTGACGGGCCTCAAGGAAAGCGGCGAGCGCAATAATAAGCGCTTACGCCATCGAGTCGAGGATCACCCTGACCAAAGCCTGCGCTGGAACCAAAAATTGTGGCTACGAAGTCAGTACTGGTTGGCAAAGCAACTGGTCTACAAGCGTATTCGGTCCAAATTTGGCGGCTCCATTCGCTATTTTGTCACCGGAGGGGCTCCGCTGTCCGCCGAAGTCATTACCTTCTTTCGCAATTTGCAGATTATTATTTACGAAGGCTATGGGCTCACGGAAACAAGCCCAGTCATCAGTTTCAATTATGGGAATGCCTACAAACCCGGGACCGTCGGCAAACTCATTGCGCACGTAAATGTAAAACTGGCCGATAATGGTGAAATTCTGGTTAAAGGGCCGAATGTCATGCAAGGCTACCTTAATAAGCCGGAAGCAACCCACGAGGTAATCGATGACGACGGTTGGTTTCACACGGGAGATATTGGCGAGTGGGACGATGAGCATTTTCTCAAGATCACCGACCGTTTAAAGGAACTGATCGTTCTGAGCACGGGGAAAAATGTTGCGCCTTTACCGTTAGAACAACGTCTATGCCAATCCGATCTAATTTCACATGTCGCTGTCATCGGCAACAACCGCAAATATATTACCGCGCTGGTTTTCCCTGATATGCAGGCCTTAGAGGACCATGCCGCTCATCGAGGACTCTCGAAAAACGGTACCGAATCACTCTGTCAGAACGATCAGATTCGTTCCTATGTCCATGAACTCATCAATGAAGCCAATAAGCCGTTTTCTTCTTTTGAGCAAATTAAGCGCTTTGTCATCGCGCCCTATGATATTAGCGATGACACGGAGTTACTCACCCCGACCTTGAAACTGAAGCGAAAAAAAGTTGAAGAGAAATTCAAAGATTTGATCGAAAAACAGCTTTATCCCCGATAAAAAAAGCGGGAGAGAAGATCGATATCTTCTCTCCCGCAATTTGATAAGCCTCGATAGTAGCGCTGTTGAGTATCAACCACCCGAGCGCTGCAGGATCGTAAACTCAGTCCGGCGGTTTCTCGCGCGGCCCAACGCCGTATCGTTGGTATCGATTGGTTTGCTCTCGCCAAAACCCTTCGCAACCATACGACTAGACGAGACGCCACGTTGGACTAAGTAAGCCATGACGGAGCGAGATCGCCGTTCTGACAGTCGCTGGTTATACTGATCGGAACCAACGGCATCCGTATGACCTTCAATTTGGATGCGTAGAATCTCAGGATGACGCTTCATAACATCCGCGACGGCGTCTAAGATGTGGAAGGAAATCGGCCGTATCACCGCTTTATCGAATTCGAAGTGGATCTTCTGCGTGATAACAATCCGTTCTTTTTCAACGCGGACGATCGGCACCGGAGCTGGCGGCGGCGGCGGCAAATCAACGATGCGCGGCTTGGTATAACTGACGCCGACAAGTCCACGAAAATCAGGCGAGCCATAACCAAAGGTCAAACCGGCACCCGCACCGACATCAATCTCCCAGCCCTCCCAGGGCCTAAAACGCGCTCCACCCAACACTTCAAGAGGTAATTCAGACTCCCGATCAAAGAAGTCACTCGTGACGGTTGCACCCCAGATCTCCATAATCACATCCATCCACTCGAGGGCTTTGACGTTGACACCCAAACCATAGGTAAACTTATCGTCTTCTTGGACGTTCAAATTTACGGGGCGCACCGAATCACGCATAAAATAACCTAAATTCAAGGCTACGTAGAGGCGTTCCCAGGCATGCACATCAAAGATGACATCCAGTCCACCGGCAAAGCTATCATTACCGACTAGTTTGTCGCCATCACCGGTTGGAAAGAAAATATAGGGTCGCAAGGCCAATCCGACCGGATGCACGAAATCATTGACTAACCTAAATTTGGCCTCGAGACGAATATCACCCATCCGAGCGACATTCTCAGCCGGCGCATTGGGTGCGAACACAGGATTAAAAAACTGCTCGTACAGGGCAACCGGAATATCGATGCCCATTTGAAACCAATCAGTCCACCCCACGGAGGCATAGGCATCTAGCATGAGCAGATGATCAATGATCGGACCGCGCCGGGCTCCGCCGATACCAAACTCGACCGGTCGATAGGCATAATTGAACATGCCGCCGACCTTCCACTGCCATTTTTGCATGGTCTGTGAACTGTATTGCCCAAAATACTTTGACGTATCGATGGATGGCAGGAATTTTTGCGCACTCGCGTCAGGCGCCGCCTGCACCGTGAGAGGCGCAAGGGTCACAGCAATCACTACTGCTAGCAAAAACCGCCTTATCCTCAACCGACTCAAATTCTTGATTGTTGTGGCCACTCTATCCTCCCTCTTGTTCATAACCTATAGCGAATTATGCCAATATTATAGGTAATTTTGGCATAATTTAGTCGATTTAGAGGTCAGTGTCAACGAATCAACCTCATTGAAGAAAAATTTTCTTCCCGAGTTGGGCGGCAATTTCCCGTAACGATGCACCGCGTTCAAACTCGATAACAACCGTCTGAGATCGTGATTTACGGCTAAAAGGAAAGCGATGCAACTCCAAACGCGCATTCCAACCCACCGCACTCACCCGAAGGGCCCATAATTGCCGCCAGCCCTGTCGGCGCGCGTAGGCAATTGCTTGCTTATGAATAGAGGCCAAAACCTGGTGCGACTCCGGAGGCGCTGGTATGCCAACGCGGCGCGCTCCACCAAATAATTGGATAAAGGCAGGCGGATAAATATCGGCAGGCAGCTGCAACTGGGGCCATTCGAAATGAAGTTGTTGCATGATGCGACGCACCGCTTTTTGCTGTCCCCGCGCCTGCTGGATCAGCGCCGCCAAAACATTCGCGGCCAGACGCGCGCCTTGCCTGTGTTCACCCTGTTTTGCCCGCTCGACGATTCGAAGCGCCTTACTGAATTGCAGCTGATAGTAAGCGTCCCAGGCTGCCTTAAGTTCCTGTGGTGCTGACTGAGGGCGAAGCAAGTGTATAGACTGACGTGAGCTTTCACGTTGAGGACCAACAACGGTCAGCTCGATCGAGTGTCTACGAAAATAACGTTGTAGCTCCTGAGCCAACCCGTTGGCCTCTGCTTGCCACTTCATTTGATCGACAAAAACGAGTAGTCCCGCGACATCTCGCTGCGAGCCGGCAACTGAAATTCTGCCGAGCGCCAACAATCCTGCCAACACGATCAGCGAGACACCGCAAAGCGTCCTAAATTGAGACAGTCGCGTCTGAGAATAAGTCGATTTTAGCTTCAAATGATCTCTCCCTCATGAGTGAATATTAGTGTAACTCCATGTAATTATAGAATTTTCCATGAAAAGCCCATTCTGGCATCGGCCCTGCAATAGCGAAACAACATGCCCGTGCCAAAACTCATCAAGTCCGTCCGTCGTCCCCAGCCGACCAAAACCCAAGTCGCTGCGGTCGCAACCAATCCGTACGAGCAAAAACTGCGCCAGCGCGCAAGTGATTTGACCGCAACCGAACGTTTCGATGAAGCGTCACGGACTATTCGACAAATTCAACAAATCACACGACTGACTCAACCTATCTAACCTTAAGGAGAAATATATGCCGCCCGCTTCCGTCAGTTCAGAAATTCAGCACCAAATCAAAAAAACGCTTATTAAAGAAACGACGACGACAGTCCAAACGCAGGTCCCTTCCTTTGCCCCACAATACTCTCATAACACGCGGAGTCTACACCGCTATCAACATGTCATCGAGGGCGGCGTCTCTCATACATGCAAAGTAGCCATTCCACCGTTGCCAAAAATCAACGGCCGCACAGTGCATGAAGTTTGGCCGACAACCAGCACGATAGCGGCCAATGAAAAAGCCTCCGCAACCGGCGACCCACACATTAAGGGTGGAGATGGCGGACGGTTTGATTTTCAAGGTCGTCCCGGACGCGTCTACAATCTCTTGAATGATTCGGGACTGCAGCTCAATGCCAAATTCAGAGCTTGGTTGGGTGCTGGAACCGCTATCAGCGAGGTCGGCCTGACCGTAACGGGTCGAGGTGGATATTCCCGCGTCACCATGCAAACCAAAGTCGGACGCCAACTCGAAATAAAGATCAACGGGCGCCGCCTTTTACCGGGACAAAGCACACGACTGGCCGATGGCGGCACCCTTCACCTCAGCAAAACCGGCAAGTCAGTCTCCATCCGCACCAGAGAAGGCTACCGCACCCGAGTCCACGTTAAAGGAAACGGCCTCCGTGCTCATCTTGATGTTCATATCAGCAGTCCGCGCCAAGGCGTCGCACGAGATGGCCGCATGCCCGGTGGTCTGCTGGGCCATACCTTCGACAAAGGAAAAGACGCGCGACATGGCGCTAAAGGTCGGGGGGCTCAAGGGGAAGGTGCCATCGATGGACACTATACAGATTACGAAGTTCTGGGCGGACTTCATGCCCGGCCAAAAGCAAAAATCACCAAGGCAAAGCTGGCGCCGACCACCAGACCCATTGGACCTGTCCATCGCCACTATCTTGGCGACACTCAAAAAACCGAATTCAATGAATTCAACCGAACTGAGCTTCAAGAGACATGGCGACAGATCACGCAACAAATGACGGAATCAACCCTCATTCAAAATACACTTAAGCGGAAGCAAAATATTCAGCGGCAAACGCGTAAAACAGAACGCTTACTCATGGCCGCACTCAACAGTGGCAACATGGATCTTGCCGTTATCATGCTGGCCAGCATCGAAACGCAGCTTGCCAATGACGTCACGAGTGGCCTTGTCAAACAAATCCACACCCTACAAAAACAACGTCAGTCCCTCTCATCACAGATGGCTAAGCTCGGCAACAAAGGCAAAGATGCCAGCAAGTTGAGCAGTCTGAGTACGCAGGCCCAGAATATTGGAACGGAGATCTCCTTGCTCCAGACCTTTCTTCAAGATTCGATGTCCAGCAAACGCAACACCCAGGAATTTGCGAGTAATTGGATACGACAGAGTCATGAAACGACGCGGTCGATTATTCAGAATATTGGCCGGTAAGAAATGGCAAATGAGGGCGCGGCGAGCAGCGCCTCTACAAGCGGCGTCGCGCCTTTTTCAGAAACTGAATAAACTCACTGGGACCCAGCACGTCACCAACGAGGCGCGCCTCATCGACCTCATTGCCATGCCGGTCCGTTACAATAAGGGTCGGCCAACCGATGACCTTATAGCGCTCTACGGCTTCTTTGCACCTATCGGTATTTTGAGTACAGTCCACTTTGAATGGCACATAATACTGCTTCATGTACCCTTTGACGGCCGCAACCGAGAGAGTCTTTTCTTCCCACTCCAAACACGGCAAACACCAATCCGCATAAAAATCTATCAACAACCCCTTGTCCTGCGCCTGCGCCTCAGCCAATGCCGCCGCATAATCCTGATGCCAAAATAGTTCCTCGCTGACGGGCTTGGGGCTATCGGAGTTAATTCGCAAGCCCGTATAGCCCACATACCCATAATAGAGCGCGGGCACTAACAAGAGCACGCCCATCGCACGTTTGACCCAAACGGCTGCGGGACCACTGTGGAGCCTGCCGGCCAACGAACCATAAAAAGTCCCGAAGACGAGAATGAGACTCCCCATACCGATGCCAAACGCAAACAAGAGACCAAAGCCATGGAGCACATCGCGAGTCTGAGCCACCCATACCAGCAAGGCTCCAATCACGGGGCCAACGCAAGGTGCCGCCAAGATCCCCATTGTCACGCCAGCGATAGCAGCCCCGCTGTATCCCCTCCCCCCAACCTTGGCGAGCCGGTTACGCATCCACAACGGGACCTGCAATTCATAGACGCCAAACATGCCCAGCGCAAAGAATGCGAACAACGCCGCACCCAACATGAGAAACCACGGATTTTGAAACAGAAATCCGAGCTGCAAGCCCAAAATGGCCGCCAGTACTCCAAAAACGGCATAGGTCACCGCCATCGCCAAGACCAACACACTCGTCAGCGCAAAATTCCGACTGTGGCGTTTTTCGCGGCGGACACCGACGACGGCCAGGGTCAAGGGTATCAGCGGCAACACACAGGGGGTAAAATCAGTCAAAAACCCACCGATAAAAGCCAGCAAATACGCCAACCAGCCCCTCGCCTTGAGCGCATCGACCAAACGACCCTTAAGCGTGTTATCTTCCGTTTGGCTCATGACCGTATCCGGCGATTGACCGGAAACAATTTTCACCGGAATCTTGAGATCGATGGACTTCTCACGAAAGCAAATTTTAGGAGAACAGCCCTGATAGAAAAGTCGTAGCGTAACCGCTTGCTCGCCCAAAGGAGCATCCCTTAAAGCCCGCAGTCCAATACTGGCCAAAGCAGGCCCCTGATAAATCTTCAATTCCTTCTTTAAAAAGGGATCATTTTTCAATTCAGCCTCAGGATATTTAATCGAAGCAACCTTGATCCCATTGCCATGGACTAAATCGACACGTGTCTTGTCCTCGTAGAGATAATGACCCACTGGTATATCAAAAAAAATGTCTACGTTTGCGACCTCTCCCCTTTTCACGGTCCGCGTCGTAGGTTCCCATGAGAATTGAAAAGGATCCTGGGTCGCCCCTAATTCCCCTCCCAGAAAAAGAAGCAATAGCAATACAAAATGGCGTCGTTTTATGCGCATCAATCTCATTAGATCCATTTTTGACCGAAGAGTCCCTTCAATCTTGTTGACAAAAGCCTCTCTCAGTACGATTTTTAAACCATGCGTAGTCTTAACAAAGCCATTTTTCAATCGGCAGCACGGCTCGCCAAGAAAGCAAAGGCATCTGCCATGCTATATAGCCTCGACTGCCTTGACAAGCTTCCTAATGACGAACTGCCCAAAACCACTCAGGATCTGACCCTTATTCCTGTCACGCAGCGAACGCCTGAGGAATTCGACAGTATGTTTAATGACCATGCCAAACACATACAATCTGGCGTTGTCCATTTGCCGGCAGTTAATATGTCACGGATGAGTCATATAAAGATCTCTGTCGTCCATGCCATCTCCAAAGGACTTATTAACATGGGCGACAAAATTGTTTTCGTGACCGGGCTTCAAGGCTCCAAGGAACTAGACAGCATGGTCCTGATTGACACGAGTAAAGAATCTGAAGTCATGACTGCCCACGGCGTCGACAGAATCGTTCAATCAGTCACACAAGAAGTCTTTCAGGCCGTACTCAACCTAGCGTTGGAACTCGCCCATCGGGGGCGGGAAGGTAAACCCATCGGAACGATATTTGTTCTGGGTGATGAAGAGCGAGTCATGCAACTCTCCAAACAAATGGTTATCAACCCATTCAAGGGGTACACCGAAGAAGAGAGCAATATTCTCAACCTCGACCTCAAAGAAACGATTCGCGAATTTTCCGCCATTGATGGAGCTTTCATAATCGGTGCGAACGGCCACGTGCTCGCCGCCGGACGCTATCTCAATGCAGCCAGCGAAGAAGAAAGCGTACCACGGGGCTTGGGATCGCGACATATGGCTGCCGGGGGAATCACTGCCTTGACAAATGCGGTTGCAATTGTCATAGCCGAGTCCTCTGGAGACGTCCGAATCTTCAAGAATGGCCGGATCATTATGGAGATTGAGAAGTCACAGAGCCCGAAGTCAATATAGGTATTTAAGGAGTTTGTTACCATGGCTGAACTTGAAAAAAACCGCCTCGACTATCGCGTCCGAACGCTTAACATCAAGCGCGGACGCATCACACGTGAAGACATTGATCAGCACATTGCTGAACTGCCGGATGACAGTGAATGGGCGGTCGAACATGCCGTCTATGAAGAAGAAACCGAAGTCACCCTCGATGAGTTGGCGCTAGGAGAAGTGAGCAGCGACCCTTTCTCTACCGAATCCGAAAACACCTGATCAAACGCATTCAGCATGACAGCTAGGATCTCTTGGGTCTCGATGACTTTCCCCATTTCCTGATAAATAGAACTAACAGGCAGTTTTGCACCACAGGGAATGATCCAATCGTAATACTCCAGCTGTGGATTGACATTTATAGAAAAACCATGTCGTGAAATTCCGCGGCTAATATGAAAACCCAGCGACGCAAGCTTAGACCCGTTAACCCAGAGCCCGGGCCTACCTTCCAATCGTTCCGAGTCAATTCCTATGCGACGCAAACCTATTCGCATCGATTCCTCGACATGCCATACAAATTCGGGGACTGATAAGTGCCGCGCCTTGAGATCAAAGATCATATACCCAACCAACTGACCTGGACCATGATAAGTAATCTGGCCACCTCTATCACACGAGCAGATCTTAATCGATCTCTCGAGGCATTGAGCTGAACTGATCAAAATATCTTTTTGAGAAGCCGAACGTCCCAGAGTATAGGTATGCGGATGCTCAAGCAGTAATAGCGTATCGCTTACTTCTCCTTGCAACCGCTGCGCTTCGATTTCTCGTTGCAACGTGTCCGCAGCCTCATAATCGAGACACCCGAGCCAGGAGAAACGAAACGATGAATCATTAGGCTGTTCGAATATCACGTGTTGTTTCATGCGGTCCAATCCATTCCTTGAGATACCCTTCAGCATGACCCTCATCGTCAATGTCCAGTAATACGTAGGTCAGCCGAATAATGCGGCCCAGATGAGCCGGATCAAGGCTTAAGCGCTCTGTCCAGGTACCGCAATTGAGATAAAGCTTGTCAGGCCCATAATAAGAGCGGCGATAACCATGCGAGTGGCCGAACACAAGGATCCTCAAACCCGGGTTCGTCAGGAGGATTTTCTTGGCAGCGCGATCTAAGTTGGAGTCAATCGCCACTTCCTTGAGTAACTGCAGTGTCCTCCAGAAGGATGAATGACGTCTTTTTGAATGAACGAATCGAAGTGAGACAAAATAATAAAGTATTTTAGCGAAACTTTTTAACGCAAAAAAAGTTTCATGAATAAATGCCCATCGAAAAAAATATCTCATTGGATAGATTCGAGAAAAATAAGGGCGATCTTTACGGACCTTATTCACGTAATGAATCACAAAATAACAACCCCATGGCATATTTACTATAGGCTCTGAAAGACCTTTCGTCAGAAAATAGCGCTTCTCATTAAACGCACTATCCGCTTGATAACGATGACCGTGCTCTACACGAACTCCATTAAACTCGTAAGGTTCCAAACGAACATGAACCTCACCTCCAATAGCTTCTTGCAAGACTTTATGAACGCCGGGCCAGAGCAAACCCGCATCATGATTTCCAAGCATGAAACTGATGCGATGATTAGGCAACTGATTAAAGCACTTAAAAGCCTCGAACATCTCCGAATGCCCAGCAATAATTTTTTTTTGCCGCTCAACAGCAACCCGCTCGGTCATCATGTCGGGATTCGCTTGTCCGGGTACAACCTCTAGATGTTCAAAAAAATCCCCATTAAGAATGATTTCAAAATCCTTCTCCGCCCACTCACCTGTCGAATAATGGGTAATAAGCTCTATGAAAGCGTCATCATAGAAAAAGTTTTCAAGATAATTCGTCGTTCCATCAGGAAACCGGCGCCCCCCTCCTACATGAAAATCACTGACAACCAGTTTATAACTCTTGTTCGCCTTCTTGTTTCTCAACTTGACTCCGTAGTACGCGTAGGCCAATGGCCGTATAATGAAAACCTGACGCAACCGTTAAAACACTTGCTGCTATTATGGCCCATGGAAGCGCATCTGCAAAAAACAAAATCCACTCCGGCAGCTGAAATCCGGCATTTCGCGTGGCGACGGCAAAACCAAAAGAAATCGTGAGAATCTGCGATAAAGTCGTCAACTTGGATAAGATCGACGGACGCAATCGTGCATTGGCCGACCGCGACCATAAATAGAAAAGCCCTAATACGATATAGAGATCCCGCCCGACGATAATCGCCATAAGCCACCATGGCAGTATCTCTTGGATCGTCAGCAGGCTGACACCCGCGAGCATCATCAATTTATCTGCCGCGGGGTCGATGATAGCGCCAAAACGGCTTTTTTGATTCAAGAGCCGTGCGATTGTTCCATCAATCATATCTGTGACCGCCGCGGCGACAAAGAGCGTTAACGCCCAGGGCCAATCATTTTGGAGCCCGGCTGAGAAAAAGAAAACCGTCAATACCATCCGGCCAAACGTTAAAATATTGGGGATTGTGAGTGCGTGCATTTTTCTATGGGGACTCGATGTAATCAGCAAATTTCCCTAAAAATTTGGGTCCTAACTCCGCCGTCAGGCGTATACACTGGCCGCTGTCTTCCTGACTAAGCACTCGACAGGACCGATAGATTTCATGAAGCACCCCGCCGGCGGCATACGGCAACGACAACGTCACTTTAGTCGCCTCTCCTGCCAGAAAAGCATCAACACTTTCAAGTAAATCTTCAATTCCCATGCCCGTATGAGCAGAAACCTTCAGAGATAAACCTTCATTGTGGAGCGCAAGCGGTATCTCAGGGCTACAGTCCATTTTATTAAACACACGTATGATCGGTGTTTCGTGAAACCCTAGTTCATCGAGAACACTTTCTACCGTCTGCACCTGTTCCTCAACATTTGGTTCCGGTGTATCAATAACATGCAACAATAAACGCGCTCCGCCAATTTCTCTCAGCGTCGCCTTGAATGCCTCAATAAGCTGATGAGGCAACTTTCGGACAAAACCGACCGTATCTGCAAGCAAACACTGGCGACCACTGGGAAGCCGAACACGACGCACCGTCGGGTCTAGAGTTGCAAACAGAGCATCCTCAACAAGTACGTCAGCAGCGGTTAAGCGATTGAGTAATGATGATTTACCGGCATTCGTATACCCTACAAGCGAGATCAATGGAATAGGAACTTTCTGGCGCCGCTTGCGTTGTAAGTCTCTTTGTCTTTCTACTTTGCGCAACTCACGCTTGAGTCGTGTCATCCTCTCACGCAGGCGTCGCCGCTCCATCTCTAACAGGGTTTCACCAGGACCTAAAGTACCGATGCCACCAGCCAACCGACTCCAGTGACTCACCTGCCCGACTAAGCGAGGCAACAAGTAGCTCAACTGCGCCAATTCAACTTGGAGCTTCCCTTCCCGGGTCGTTGCATGGCGCGCAAAAATATCCAAAATCAGCCCCGTACGGTCCAAGACTTTAACATTCAGTCTGCTTTCAAGATTTCTATTCTGGGAGGGTGAAAGTTCATGGTCAAAAATGACCGCCTGCACTTGCTCTGTTTTGACACGCTCGGCGATTTCAGCAACCTTACCGGCGCCCAGATAGGTTGCCGAGTCAATGCCATCACGCTTTTGAACGACTTCAGCGACAACGTTTCCACCGGCAGTCGCGACTAATCTTTCCAGCTCGCGCATCGACGCTCCCAAGCCATTGCCGGATTCAGGAACACGTGCGGCAAGCAGGATACGTTCACTTATCTTTTTTTCATTATTTATCAATGACTTAGAGAAGCCTCCTTTAGTACTTCATTATATCTACTCTAATTATAAGAACGCGCCTCCCGCTTTGTCTAGTGCAGCTGCGTCACAGGGGTCCCGAAAAGTCGGTCGACTGCACTCACCAAGTCATCCGAGGGTTGGGCATTGAGCTCTTCCGGCAGGGTTAGAACCGTCTCGCCACGTCGTGGATCGCTCAAATGAATATAAGTCGGCGTAAAACCGCGATGAGATTCGAGTATTTTGCGTAAATGCTCTAATTGTTGCTTCGAGACACTAGGTACGCGTAGCTGAATATGCACGCCGCTCACACTCGCACCTTGTTTCGCATCCGTTAAGAGACATATATCCCGCCCAATAATCTTGCAGGTCTCCTCCCCTACATCCAAGTTGCCGGTGACAAAAATAGGATCATCCTGTTTTAGCAAGGACCCCCGCTTTTTAAACAATTCCGGAAACACAACGACCTCTACGGTCCCTTTTAGATCTTCCAGGGTCATAAAGGCCATTCGATCGCCCTTTTTCGTCACAATTTCACGCATCGCCGCAACGACACCACCCAACCTTACCGAGGCTTTATCGCCCATTTCTCTCATGCTGATCGTGTCCGTGTTACCGGCACCGGACAACTCTTTCTGGAATTCCTTGAGAGGGTGTCCACTGAGATAAAAGCCCAGGGCCTCTTTTTCATAGGATAGCATTTCACGAAGCGGCCACTCTTCAATCGCCTTGCGTTGAGAGGTATGCAGTTCAAGTCCACCCCCATCCAACATCTGATCAAACAGAGATGACTGGCCACTGGCTCTTTCCTTCTGGTAACGAGCCGCCTCTTCCAAACAATCGTCTAATTCACTGATATGCTGTGCCCTCGAGATACCCATTGAGTCAAAGGCCCCGCTTTTGATTAAACTCTCAATCACCTTGCGGTTCACTCGCCGGGTATCAACTTCATTACAAAAATGGCTTAATGATTCAAAACGGCCGAGATTATTTCTTACCTCAATGAAGGACTCAATGGCCGCTTCACCAACGTTTTTGACGGCATTAAGTCCATAACGAATATTTTTAGCATCAACGACACCAAAACCAATATAACTTTCGTTAATATCAGGTGGGAGTACATTGACACCCAAACCACGGCACTCATTAATGTAGTAGAGTATCTTATCCGTATTTCCCATTTCATGAGACAAGACCGCCGCCATATATTCCACCGGATAATGGGCGCGCAAATAAGCTGTCTGATAGGAAATTAATGCATAAGCCGCACTATGAGACTTATTAAATCCATACTCGGCAAACTTAGCCATTAAATCGAAAACCTCGGCGGCCTTCTTTCTATCGAGCTCGTTCTGCTTGGCGCCCTCAAGAAAGCGTTTTCGTTGCCGAGACATTTCTTCTTTCTTCTTCTTACCCATCGCGCGACGAAGAATATCGGCTTCGCCGAGCGAATAATTCGCCAGACGAGAGGCAATCTTCATGACTTGCTCTTGGTAAACAATGACTCCATAAGTATCCGCCAAGATATCCGTCAGCTCTTTCATGATATGTTTGACTTTGATCTGGCCATGCTTTCGTTTAATGAAATCATCAACCATCCCCGACCCAAGTGGGCCAGGACGATAGAGGGCTACCAACGCAATCAGATCCTCAAAACAAGATGGTTTCAACTTAACGATAAGATCACGCATTCCGGATGATTCTAACTGGAAAACACCGCCGGTTTCGCCTGCACTCAGCTTCTTATAAACTTCCTCGTCATCCATCGGTAGGCGCTGAATATCTATCTGCTTTTCATGGGTTCTATTGATAATCTTAAGGGCCTGATCAATGACTGAAAGTGTTTTCAAGCCAAGAAAGTCGAACTTAATGAGACCAACTTTCTCGACGTTCACCATGTCATACTGAGTCACAATATCTTCATTGTTACCCTTATAAAGAGGAAGATAGTTGTCGAGATTGGTATCTGAAATAACGATACCTGCAGCGTGCGTCGAAGCATGCCGGACAAGCCCTTCTAAACGACCCGCAATCTTCATGAGCTCAGCGACCTGGGGATCACTTTTTTCCATCTCTCCGAGGCGTGGTTCTTGTTTATGCGCCAACTCCAGTGTCATCCCCAACGTGTTCGGAATAAGTTTGGCTATCTTATCAACATCACCATACGGCAACCCCATGACGCGACCAACATCGCGAATAACCGCCTTGGCCTTCATGGTTCCGAAAGTAATAATCTGAGAGACATGGCCATACTTATCACGAACATACTGGATGACCTCATCGCGGCGGTGCATGCAAAAATCAATATCCACATCGGGCATGCTTACCCGTTCTGGATTAAGAAACCGCTCAAAGAGGAGATCATAAGGAATCGGGTCAATATCGGTGATCTTAATCGCGTAAGCCACCAAACTGCCCGCGGCAGAACCCCGCCCCGGCCCGACGGGAATACCTTGCTGCTTGGCGAACTGAATGAAATCCGCAACAATCAAGAAATAACCGGCAAAGCCCATCTGCTCGATAATCTTAAGCTCGGTTTCTAGTCGTTCTTTATACTCCTGCGCTTTAACCTCCCTGTCCGCCTCGGGAAGAGCTGATAAAATGACATCGAGGCGTTCTGCCAGGCCCTCTCTCGATTGCTCGGCCAAACACTGTTCCAGAGTTTTTTTCGGGGGAGCCTCATACTTTGGGAAATACCGCTTTGAAAAGTCCATATCGAAGTCACAGCGTTCCGCCACTTCAAGCGTCCTATCCAATACATCCGGCCTTCCAGCGAATTCCTGTGAGATTTCGTCTACCGATTTGAGATAGAAATCATCACTCCCAAAGCGCATCCGGCTTTCATCTTGTAAAGTTTTACCCGTCTGAATACAGAGGAGAGCTTCATGTGCACGGTTATCTTCTTTATGAAGATAATGGCAGTCATTCGTGGCGACTACCGGAAGATCATGTTGCGACGCGAGCTCTAAGAGTATTTTGTTAACACTTAGTTGATGGTCTAACGAATTGGCCTGCACTTCGATATAATAGCGATCATCAAAAATTTCCCGGAATTCTTGGATACATTTAACAGCGTCTTCTGTTCTCCCACCTTGCAAGTAGCCGCATAGCTCACCGGACAAACAACCCGATAGTGCAATCAAGCCCTTTGAATTTTCACGTAATAACTCTTTGTCAATACGGGGTTTGTAATAAAACCCTTCTAAGTAACCTGCCGTTACCATCTTACACAGGTTCCGATAACCTTCCGATGACTGCACAATGAGAGTGAGGTGATTATAGGGGTCATAACCTTTTTTAACTTTCTTATCGAAACGGCTTCCCGTCGACTCGATATAGACTTCACAGCCAAGTATCGGCTTTATCCCCTGAGCCGTCATGGTCTGAAAGAATTCAACCGCCCCAAACATGTTGCCGTGATCCGTCATCGCCACGGCAGGCATATTAAATTTCTTCACTTGCTCGGCGAGCTGCTTGATACGAATCGCCCCGTCGAGCAGGCTATATTCGGTATGCAGATGTAAATGGACGAAATTCGCTGGCTTTTGAGTCACGTTGTTGGCTTTACAACAAGCGCCGCTCAAAAGAGCAATTCACTTCTAAGTCCCCCCTATTTTTCAATTAGTTACGGCCACTTTAGAAGCAAAAATATAGCTAAGGAAATTCCTTGATCAGCCGGAAAAATGCCCGTTCGCAAGTTTTCGCAAGACATTTGACACACCGAATCATGATTTCTGCCGATGAGGAGTACGCCATGAATGCGCCTGCGACCAACATGACGTCAATACTCGCCCAGCTGGGCCAACTGGCCGGGGGAACCATTGCGCTCAATTCGAATCCCAATTTAAATCAGCACAACGCAGCGATACCGGGTCTCCCTCTGGACCGGCAAAGTGAAGTGGCAGACGCCGTTGAAGTCTTAGAAGTCGTCACCTTATCAATGAATGATGTCTTCACGGATGTCGCTAAAGATATAGCCAGTTTTGTGGATGTGACTGAGACGGGGACATCGCGCACGGCTTACACAGCATCTGCTGACGTCAAGACTACCCCCGTACGGACCCAAGAATCCGACCAGAGTCCAGTCGCCCTCATCAGCAGTCAACTACGAAGGCTTCACTGGCAGGGCACCGTCACCCCTTCAACCTTTTCAACCTTTCTGGTCGGACAATCACTGTCATTCCCATCAGCACATTTATTAGCAAGGACACTACCCGCAACAACAATAGCTGAACCCAATGCTACTCCAGTAGCAAACGAGAGCAACCAAGGTCATTCAACTCTTCCAGCGCCGACAATATCAACACCGACAACCGCAACAGTCTCAACTCCAAGAGTCGATGACTCACAAACGATTACAGATACTCCTTCCTTGCCGCCCGTTGCACCGAACGCATCACCTCACCATGAAGAAACGCGAACGGCACCAAGCCCACATAATAATATTCCACAGCTCTCTACCCCCTTTGGGCGTCACGTACTAACGGTCGCGCTAAATGATTATCAGAGCACGTTATTTTTGAGAGAGCTACAACATCGAGATCCTCACGGCACCACCGAACCCTCGGAAGCTGACACCGTCAGCACCCCCATTCCATCTATTCCGCATAGCGATTCAATTCCGGTCAGCCTCCAAGATGGAGCGATCATGTTGGGGGCGCGTGCCATTTTACCTAATGAAGCCCCTGAAGCTGCCAACGATAATGCCTATGCCATCCCTTACTCGGGCGTTGCACATCGCCTCGCACCGATTATTCATCTCAGGCGCTTTCTTGAAACCAGGCAGCCCCTATCCGAAGCCATCAACACCGCCAGGGGAGCCGAAGGATTCGAACCAACTCAATCGGCGACTGTCGTTGCTTTACCTTCCAGCAGGTCAACCGCCGCGGCCATACCGGCCGAATTCCCGATGGCGCTTTATGAGCGTTATGGGGCACGGCCCTCTCAAGAGACTCTTTCTTTATATAATCTGGCGCGCTCTACCCGAGCTGATGCCCTGCAAATAGCCCTGGATACACCTTATCACCCCACTGACTTAAATAATCATCGCTCTGCTGATTTTTCATCGGCCTTGGGCGTTCAAGCACAATCCCAGTTTCAGGAGTCCGAGACACCTTTAAGCGCCGAAGATGCCGAACTCAGGGCGACTATTATGAGCGCCCTTGATGAAGCAGGTTTTTTGAATGAAGATAATAGCATTCGCCCCCTGCGAGATGTCACCGAAGGCACGATCTTGATCGATTTATTAACGCGTCTGACTCCGGAAGATCATGATCTCTTCGACATACTCGAAAAGATCGAACTCAAATGGAATATGGGCTTTGGTGAATGGCTGGATGTAAAGGACATTAACGGAACGTTGAGAACCTACTCTTTTTGGGCCGAACGCGAAGGAAGCAAAGAGGCTTCATTGATCCATCCTGCCGGCGGTCGCGCCAATATTGTCATGCAAGTCAATGACCTATTCGATCACATGCCGGTTAATGAGATTCTCGATTTCCTCAGAATAAACCAAGAAGGCTTTACTGCCATGAGCAAGGCCCAAAGTGCGGAAGATCTGATTAAGGCCATTCCCCCGCAATCAATTCTCGCCAGGTTGTTAACAGAAATACACTACATGAAAATCTTCTTAAAACGTCCGCGTTGGCTCGAACGTCTCTTTGGTGATCGCGGCCCCGAATACCGCCAAAACCACGAAGACCGACTCAGAAAGCTCAACGAACTCACCGAATCCGCCGTCATTCGCTGTTTGAGATTACTTGTAGGAATGGGTCAAAAACAGAAAAGACGTTCCGCCTAGCGCAGCTTTTTCATATCCATATCCCCACCCCACATACTAAAGACTGAATCATGGGCCTCATTAAAAGAAGCGGCCAGATCGGTCATGAACTTCTGTAGTGGGGCTTTAATGATTTGGGCTCGTGCCTGGCGGCGCAGAGCAAGGACTTGCGATTTAACAGCAGCTAAATCACCCGCATAGGCCCTATTCTGATCTGCCGGTATCTTACTGAGTATATCGATCGCCAGATCAAAAACGCCTACCGCTTCTTCATACTGCTTGTTCGACATATAATCAACACCATCAGCGACTCTTTGTTCAGCGACGATAAATTGGATGACCGGCTTCCGGTATAACATATCAACAATGCGATGGGCCCGGCTCAGATTCTGTTTTGCAGCTTTGGCATCACCGACAGCAAGCTTTGTTTCAGCCTGATTCAGATACTTGATAATTTCCCCGACCGGGCGAGTGAAGTGCCGCAAATAGCTGCGGTCTTGTTTATGGCGCTCCAAATTCGTTTGCATCTTTTGGAACTGCCTGGTGATATTTTGAATCGAAGAGACCTGATCTGGCTCCAAAGCGCGTTCCTGCGCTAAGAGTAAATGCATGATACGGTGAGCGCTTTTGATTTTAGAGTGATACGGGCCAACCTCTGGAGTCACTGAACTTTCGATAACGATACTTGGGTTATCTTGAGCCGTCAGTGGACTTGGACCCAGCACCACAAGAGCTCCCAATAAACACAATGATAATATTTGCTTCATAACTTACTCCCACTCAATCGTCGCAGGGGGCTTTGACGATATGTCATAAACGACTCTATTGACGCCGCGTACTTCGTTGATCACGCGACTCGAAATTCGCTCAAGCAGCTCATATGGAACTTTCACCCAGTCCGCCGTCATTCCATCCCGACTTTCTACCGCCCGCAGAGCAATCACATTCTCATAGGTACGCGCATCGCCCATCACACCAACCGTTTTAACCGGCAACAGAACGCCAAAGGATTGCCACACCTCAGTATAAAGACCCGCTTTCTTAAACTCATTGACGATAATACTGTCCGCTTCCCTCAAAATAGAAAGACGCTCTGCTGTTACCTCGCCAAGAATACGAACCGCCAATCCCGGCCCTGGA
Source organism: bacterium (assembly GCA_965216315.1). Taxonomy (GTDB): domain Bacteria; phylum UBA10199; class UBA10199; order 2-02-FULL-50-16; family JAJFLM01; genus CBDCFN01. The sequence continues at coordinate 1,451,797 of CBDCFN010000016.1, forward strand.
AAAGGCTGTCGTTGTATCAATTCCTCCGGAACACCGAGTATCCTGCCCAATTCACGGACCTCATCCTTAAAAAGCTCTCTAAACGGTTCAATCAATTCCAGGTTCATCCGTTCAGGCAGCCCCCCCACATTATGATGGCTCTTGATTGTCACCGACGGACCCCTGAATGAAACGCTTTCGATCACATCCGGATATAAAGTCCCTTGCGCAAGAAATTTAATGCCTTTCAGCTTTTTTGCTTCTTTTTCAAAGACATCAATAAAGGTATAACCGATTTGCTTACGTTTTACTTCGGGATCCTCAACTCCGGCGAGCTTTTCCAGAAACAATTGGACGGCATCTACTTTGGTAATGTCCATGTCGAGATGGTCTTTGAAAAGCTTGGGAACTCTCTCCCCTTCATTTTTTCGAAGGAAACAGTTATCAACGAATATCGCATCGAGCTGGTCTCCAATCGCCTTATGAATGAGTGCCGCCATCACCGTGGAGTCGACTCCGCCCGACACCGCACAAAGAACGCGATCCGGCCCCACCTGCTCACGGATCTCGGCGACCTTTTCATCGATAAAGGACTCCATCGTCCAATCACCGCTTAATTGAGCCACTTTAAATAAAAAGTTTTTCAGGATCTGCGTACCATTCTCGGTATGAACGACCTCGGGGTGAAATTGGAGTCCGAAACAAGAGCGTTGTTTATCACCGATCGCTGCCAGGATATCATTACCACTCTGTGCGTAAACCTCGAAACCGTCAGGAAGTCTCGTCACATGATCGCCATGACTCATCCAGACGGATTGAGTACGATCGTTGAGGCCTTCAAAAAGAGCCTCTCCCTTTTCAACATGAATTTTAGCGGGACCATATTCGTGGACATCCCCTGTCTCAACGACGCCACCGAGTTGCTGCGTCAGCCACTGCATGCCATAGCATATGCCCAGGACCGGCCGCCCCATCGTAAGCACCTTTGGGTCCGCATGGGGAGCATCCTCGTCATAAACACTTGCCGGACCACCGGAGAGAACGAGGGCATCCGGCTGATGGTTTTCAATCTCGTCAAACGGCGCGTTGCATGGCAGGACTTCGCAGAAAACACCGCATTCACGAATGCGACGCGCAATGAGCTGCGTGTACTGGCTACCAAAGTCTAAGATTAATACTGTTGAATGTTGCATTATTTATAGGGGCTCGCGTCGCCCCCTCCACCGGCAGAGCCGTCGGAGCCTCCCCCTCTCGCTCACGTTGTTCGCTAAGAATTAATCCAATCGATAATTCGGCGCTTCTTTCGTAATCATAACATCGTGGACGTGACTTTCCTTAAGTCCCGCCGCCGTGAGACGCACAAATTGGGCTTTCTGTTGGAGTTCATCGATAGAAGCCGCCCCGACGTAACCCATCCCCGAGCGAAGACCACCGACTAATTGATGCAAAGTATCCGTCAGGGGACCTTTTGCCGGCACCATGCCCTCAACCCCTTCAGGGACGAGTTTGCTGCGATCCTCAATCCCGCCTTGAAAATAGCGGTCTTTTGATCCTGCCTCCATCGCCCCTATGGATCCCATCCCACGATAAACCTTATAGGCGCGCCCCTGATAGATAACGCGTTCTCCCGGCGCCTCATCCGTACCCGCGAGCAAGCCGCCCACCATAACGATGTTAGCCCCCGCCGCCAGCGCTTTGGTCACATCTCCGGAAAACTTAATCCCCCCATCGGCAATGATAGGAATATTATGTTTTTTGCAAACACCGACACATTGCAAAATGGCTGTCATTTGCGGAACCCCAACTCCACTGACCATCCGCGTTGTGCAAATAGAGCCGGGACCGACTCCAATCTTGACGGCATCCGCACCCGCCTCCACCAATGCCGCCGCCGCATCACCAGAGGCGATATTGCCGGCAATAATTTCCGTGTCTTTAAATTCTTTTTTAAGCGCCCCGACGGTCAAAATCACCGATCGAGAATGCCCATGGGCGGTATCAACAACCAGGATATCAACGCCGGCATCAACGAGCTGGGACGCGCGCTCAAGAGTGCCCGGACCGACTCCCAAGGCCGCACCGACACGCAAGCGACCGAGCGGGTCCTTGGAAGCGCGAGGATATTGTTCCACATTTTCAATATCTTTAATCGTGATGAGACCCTTAAGTTCGCCCGCCTCATTAACGACTGGCAACTTTTCAATGCGGTTTTGCTGCAGGATATCCTTCGCTTCTTCAAGGCTGATGCCTTCCTTGGAAGTAATCACATTTTTCGTCATCACATCGGATATCTTCTGATCCCGCTTCACGTGGAAACGTAAATCCCGATTGGTAAGGATTCCAACCAGACGATTCTCTTCGACAATAGGAATCCCGGAAATTTTATGTTCTGCCATAACTTCGAAAGCACGTGATATGAGCTCTTCCGGATTCAAGGTAATCGGTCGTAAGATCATTCCCGACTCCGCACGTTTCACCCGTGCGACTTCAAGCGCCTGATCCGCCGGCGTCATATTACGGTGGATAAAGCCCATGCCACCAGCCCGTGCCATCGCGATGGCCGTTCCCGATTCACTGACCGAATCCATCGCAGCACTTACAATCGGCACGGCTAGGCTGATTTGCGGGGTTAATTGAGAGGTCGTGTCCACATCTTTGGGCAGCACCGCGCTTTCTTGCGGGACCAGGAGGACATCGTCAAAAGTAAGACCCGTGGGGATTTCTTGAGGCTCCATGTACCGCTCCTATACAAAAGCCCCTATATTGTCAATAGTTATGGAGATTCCGTGGGCAAGTCTGGAAGCTCGGCTCAGCGTCTCTGACGCCCCAGGTGCCGCAAGCTCTGCGCGCGGCGCGCTTTCAGTTCGCTGAATGAATACGAAATTGGTCCTTGAGCTGAAGGGCATAAACCCTTCCCCCACCCGACATATAGACGAGCAGGTTACCCTGATCTCCTGTTAAAATGGGATCGCTGTGGACATTCTTGCGGGCAAAGCGCTGCATAACCTTGTTGCCGTTAAGGGCATCGACGAAGATAATCGAATGCTTTGAGGAGCCAACAATCACCAAATCTTTGTAAACGAGAGGTCGGGTCAGGGCACCCTTTTGACTCACATATTTCCAGCGCTGCGCGCCATCGTTGGCGCTGAGAGCATAGAGGACACCATCCGATCCCGCAACGTAGAGGACGTCCTTATCAAGGGCGAAACGGACACCACTGCCAATAGCAACCTGCCACAGCGTCGCACCCGACTTTCGGTTGAGACAATAAAGATCCCCCGCAAAAGTCGCGGCATAAATACGGTCGCCATCAATCAAAGGTTGCATATCAATATCGACAAACTTCGGGCGGTTCCGAGAAAGATCCTTCGACCAGAGTTGGCGCCCGCTGCCGGCGTCAATTGAGAGAAGATGACCATCGCTGAAACCGATATAAAGTCGTCCGCCCCCCTCACTACTATAAGCAGGCCGACTCTGTCCCAATAGGGTCATCTCACGGTCGGCTACCGTATAGGGATAAGCCCACAGACGGTTTCCCGACTCCGCGTCTAAGCCGTATACCGTCCCTCTCACTGTCACAATAAAAAGACGATTTCCTTGCAGCACGGGCGCCGTCGTGACAGCGGCACCAAAACGCTTCTTCCACGCGAGTTCACCCGTATCTAGGCTGAGTGCATAAAAGTTGCCGTCATCATCGCCAAAATAAACCTTGCCATTACCCGCAGCGGCACCTGAATTGATCGGGGCGTCGGCTTCAAAGCGCCATTGCTTGTCACCATCCTTTTCATCAAAGGCATAAAAATAGCCACTATCGGCCCCCACTAGGATCATTCCGTTTTCCGCGGCAGGCGCGGCTAATTCGCGCCTTTTATATTTAAAGAGTGCTCCTTTTTTGACACGTGAGACCCATTTGGGCCGAAAAGGAATCTTGTATTTTTGACTCGTGCCAGCGCCCTTGCTCACCCAGGCGTCCGACGTCGGTACAGCTAAAAAAGGAGTGATCAAAAGTATCGTTAAGAAGATTTTCCAATATCGAGCCATAACATGCGTTCCTTAGCACGGTTAGCAACAGCAAGTCCGAGCCCTTTATCTATCGCCTCTTCATACCATTTACGAGCTTCATCTTTTTTACCCAGGGCCTCGGCCGCTCGACCCATATGATAGTACGTCAATGCAACGGTTTGGTTGGCCGGATCAGCAGCCGCCTTGCGATAGATCTCAAAGGCCTCCTGCCATTTTCCTTGCGTCTCCAAGACCACTCCCAAATTATGCTGCGCCATAATTCGAATCATTGCTTGCCGTTCCGGAAGTGACTGCAAGGCCTTATAATGCCGCTCGGCACTTTCATAATCACCGGCTTCAAATGACTTGCGACCAAGAGAAAAATTGGCAAGCATGCCAGCCCCGGTCTCTGGATACTCATCGGCAATCGCCGTCAAGCCGATATCCCTGCCCTTAGGGTCGACCGGCAACTCGGCATAAAGTTTGAGCGCCGTTTGCTGCGTATGATATTGATACCAGCTAATCCCCCCCCATATCGCCCCGATGACCAAAGCGCCCGCAACGATAGAGACCACCGTTTTAAAATTTCTATCCAGCCAAGCCACGGCAATACGCACCGGTCTCGGCTGATGTGATAGCCACTGTACCGTATGAACTGTTTCGGTCTTTGCTTCTTGTTTCAAGGTCAGTTTCACTCCATTTATCTATTGGCTTAGCGGTGCAGATGTCAAAAAAGGCTAGTCTTGTCAATAAGATGTAAAGACGTTACCATCGTGCCCATGATTGGTCGCATCCGCGGAATCATCCGCCATCGACGTCGAGATCTCAGTAATATGATTACCTACCTCAAGTTAACCCTTGAGGGCAACAAAGTTGAGCGTTTAACTGATTTTGAAACCTGTGAGCACCCAGTTCTCCTCCTCTACGGCTTTGGCGCGACACGACGCACCTTCGGCATCTTGGAAAATCGGCTGAGAAGAGACGGTTTTTGCGTCTTCAGCCTCAATTTGGGGGGCATATTCGATACTTTCAACACCCACTGCATTGAGGAACTCGCGGAGCTTGTTGACGAAAAAGTTGAACGCCTCTGCCACCGCTATCGACTCAAAAAAATCAGTATCATTGGTCATTCCAAGGGAGGTCTTATCGGCCGTTATTATGTGAAGCGCCTGGGGGGTGCCAAAAGGGTTCGGGCCCTCATCACGCTGGGAACACCCCACAATGGCAATCCTTGGGCCCTCCTCGGATTAGTGTCGCCGCTCATGCTCATCGCCAAGAGTATTCGCCAGATGTTTCCCATGAGCCCCTTTATTCGCGCCCTTAAAGATGGCGCATTTCCCCGCTCGGTTCGCTTCGTTTCAATCTATTCCAAAGATGATCGGGTATGTTTCTATAAAAGTGCCATGCTCGATATCCCCGCCAAGGGGAATGACAATATCAAGAACGTTGAGATCAAAGGCATGGGTCATGCGGACCTTGTCATGCGCAAGGCCGCCTACAATATCATCAAACGCGAGTTATTGGCAGGAAGTCGCAATAGCCGCAAACAGGCTCCCAAAAGAAATAAGAAACCCAGCCCGCCGAAACTTCATCAGGTTATCGGCCACTAGAAAGTTTCTTTTCCTGCAAGCGCGCCACAAGCTCCGCTGACAAAAGAAAGATATTCGCCAAATAGTAAACCCACACCATCAACACAATCATGACAGTTAACGAACCATAAATAACGTCATACCGGTCCCAGCTGGCGACGATGTATTCCCGAAAAATTAAACGTGCCACTCCCGTTAATACCGTGAAAACAATGGCTCCAATAAAGGAATAGCGCATATACACTTTGCGGTTGGGTATCACCGTTGTCCCAAAAAAGAAGGCTCCAAAGGCAACAAAGAAAAAGAAAAGATCTCCCGACATTGAAAAGACTGCGGCAGGAGCCAGCAACTTGGCTTTGACTAAGGTAATCTGAAAAAGATGAAGGATACCGGGCGTCGCAAACAATAGGATAAAAACAAATAAGAAACCCACCGCAAGAATCTTAGAGTGAAAAAAGTTCCGCTTCTTTTCAGTTCGAAACACGCGATCCAAGGCCCTTTCGAGCGCGCTCACCATGAATGACGCTATGACAATCAAAATACCGGCACTAATAAGACTGACACGTTGCTTTTTTGCCAGCGCCGCATGCATAACTTGAAAAAGATCGCCAGCGGCGGTCGGAATGACACTCTGAATAAGCGCCTCAAAACGGGCCACCAAGTCTCCTGAATAACCGACGAGATAAGCCAGAATCGCCACCGTAATCATGGCCAGCGGCAGCATCGAAAATATCGCATAAAAGGAAATGACCGAAGCCGATTGATTGCAGTCATCATCGCGGTATCCCTTGAGAACCGCTTTAAGCAAAGACCACGCTTTACCCGCAACTGCTTTCATGTAACTACTTCCTCTTGCGAAATACGACTCTTACCGGGATTCTCTCGAGACCAAAACGTCTTTGAAACCCATGAACCAGATAACGCCGATACGACTCGGGCACACCACTCGGCCAATTAGTAAAGACGATAATGATAGGCGGATGGGTTCCCACTTGGGTGGCATAATACAATTTCACCTCACGCCCTTTATACATTGGAATGGAATGATGTTCTACTAGATCCGCCAAGGCATCGTTTAACTTAGATGTGCTGATCTCGGCACCGAGCTCGTCATAAAGCTCCATGAGTGCCGGGATCACCTCCTCGACGCCTTTACCTGTCAATGCGGAAGAAAACAGCACGGGAAATTGCGGGAGAAAGCGTAACTCATCTCGAATTGTTTTCAACAATTTCTCACGGCTATCGGGACTCTTAAGATCCATCTTATTCCAGAGCATAATACAGCCTTGCCCCTGCTCTTCGATGTAGCCGGCAATATGCGCATCCTGCTTCAACAATCCATCTTCGGCCGACAACACCAACAAGCAAACATCCGCTCGCTCAAGCGCGCGCGTCGCCTGAAGAACAGCAATTTTTTCGAGCTTCCCCCCTTTTTGCGAGCGACGCCTAATCCCCGCCGTGTCAATCAGGCGGAGGGGCCGGCCTTCGTAATGCAAAGGCGTATCAATACTATCACGCGTGGTCCCCGGCGTTGAATCAACGACGACGCGCGACTGACCCAGCAAGGCATTGACCAAAGAAGACTTCCCCACATTGGGGCGGCCCACAATCGCGATACGCAGCTCTTTGTCGTCAACCGCAGCCTTCTCGTCACGCGGCAATTCCTCGACAACGGCATCAAGCAACTCCGCAAGTTGATACCCATGCTCTCCCGATACCGGATATAATTTTTCAACCCCTAACTTAAAGAAGTCATTTTGGCGCATCTCATGTGCCGGCACATCAATCTTGTTGACCGCATAAAACACCGGCTTGTTGATCTTACGCAGACGCTCGACAATCGCCTTTTCTTCCGGAATAAGCCCTGACTCCCCGTCAAAGACGCAAAGAATAATGTCACTTTCTTCAATAGCAAGATCGATCTGCACAGAGACCTTGTCATCAATGGACTCTTCATCGAGAGGAAAACCGCCGGTATCGACACAGAGAAATTCGCGTCCACCCCACTCCGCGACGGCAAAATTTCGGTCTCGCGTGACCCCGGGATAATCATGAGTTAAGGCCTTACGTTGTCCGACAATACGGTTAAAGAGTGTGGATTTACCCACATTGGGACGGCCAATTATAGCGATGGTTGGTCTCATGAGAGAATCTCTAGATATTCAGCTGCGCGCGCTTAATCTACCGGCAGCCGTAACTCATTGCGGTGTTCGTTTTTTAGGTACCAATCAACTAAAGTGTTCATATAGCTGCCGACCTCCGGACATTCGATCCCCTCTTGCTTCAGGACGGCTTGCGCCTGGGAACTATCATAATCGGCACCATGGTTCATATACACGACCGACTCTTGTGGAAAGCCCAGGAGTTTTCGCACCGGCTTGACCTTGGCTAACATCGAAAGAAGACCTGCCGGTATCAAGCCACGCGGCCGCGGACAACCCAAAGCCTTCGCTAAGCCGCGGTAGACCTCTCCTGAAGTCCAGGGCCGTGGATCCGTGATGTGATACGTCTTTCCAACCGTATCGTCACGGGCCGCTATCGCCGCTGAAGCTTCAACGACATAGCTGACCGGAACCATATTAAACTTTGATTTCATCGGGCCCACATGCGGAACCGGAACCTTGCCCCAGCGTTTGAGAAAGTTGAGTAAAAAATAGGGGCCGTCAAATTTGGCCGTCTCTCCCGTGCGATGATCGCCGACGACGACACCATAGCGATAAATCGTTACCGGCAACTCCGGCATCGCCTCACGGACCAGGACCTCTGCATCATGCTTGGTGGATTCATAAAAATTCTTGAACCCCTGGCTGTCGCCATTCAACAACTCCTCTTCCTTAACGACACCCAAGCGGTCTCCCGAGACATACGCCGTACTCACATACTGCAAGCGCCGCAACTGCTTACACTGCTTCGCCAAGTCAAGGACATGACGTGTCCCTTCGACATTCACCTGCTCCGCAACCTTGGGTCCGACATCCAGGCGATACACCGCGGCCAGATGCCACCACTCACCTGGATCGTTTTTCATCGTCTCCAAGACTTTGCTATCTTCGATACCCAAATTGGGCTGAGTGATATCCCCTTCAATCAGTTCGACGGGAAGGTCCGCAAGATCGTTGGCAACCGATTCCTGGGCCATTTTCAGAAAGCGCTGATCCGGGGTGCGGAGGACAATCAACCAGATCTTGTCGAACTTTTGGCGCTTCACGAGTTCACGTAACAAGCGTGTCGCAATGAAACCCGGATAGCCGGTCATGAATAGATACATAACAACCCTCTGGGCGGGTCCTGCCGCTTTCGCAATCCTTTGGCTGCGTCTGAAGTGACGTTCCCAAGGATCGCTCGCGTCACCCGCCTCATTTGCAGTCTATTAACAATGCGACGCAAGCCCCTTTTGAATGTGGCGGTGGAGGGATTCGAACCCCCGACACAACGGATATGAGCCGTTTGCTCTAACCGACTGAGCTACACCGCCCGACTACGCTTCAATTTTCGCTAAAGCTTCGTCGGACAAGCTAAGTTCCATTCAATCTCAACCTGTCCACCGAAGCTCGTTCTTTAATACGAGCGAAGGTGGAAGCTACACCGCCTAATACCTACTGCGCTTTCAACTTACGGCTCCTCGCAATCATCTTCATCAAGCCCTTAATGCGCTTCACGATCCCTTTTGCAAAAAAAGCATCGGCCATGGCCAGAAAAAAATTAATGCGCGCTTGATCGTAGGTATACCACCACAGATCCTTCATAAAGGCCATTTTATTAATATGAACATGTTTCGGCTCAACCATCTCAAGAAAACCCGTCTTGCCATGAGTTCGACCGATGCCACTCCACTTGGGCCCGCCCCATGGCGTCTGCGGCAAGGCATAGGTGTAGACGTTTTCGTTAATCGTAACCGTCCCGGCCTCCAATTGCCGCGCCAGCTTTTCCCCGCGACGGCGGCTCTTGGTCCATACCGAAGCCGTCAAGCCATAGGGCGTATCATTCGCCTTGGCAATGGCCTCCGCTTCGTCCTTGAACGTCATGATCGGCAAAACGGGCCCAAAGGTTTCTTCACTCACGACGTCCATCGAATCCGTGACATTTTTAAGCAAGGTCGGTGGGTAAAAATAGCCGGACTTATCCTGGAGTCGCTTACCGCCGGTTAATGCGACGGCACCCGCTTGTAGCGCCGCCTTCACTTGCGCTTCCACTTTATTGAGCTGCATCTCGTTATTGAGCACCGTGACATCGGCTTCCGGATTCGTTCCTATGCTCTGCTTGAGTTGCTGCGTCTTCGCAACCAGCTGCTGCTCAAACGGCTCCGCAATATCTTCATGAACGTACAAACGCTCTACGGAGGCACAGATCTGTCCATTATTCGAAAAAGCCCCCCACACCGCGGCACTCGAAGCCACATCCAAATTGGCGTCTTTGCAAACAATCATCGGATCCTTGCCACCTAACTCTAAGCAAATTGGCTTTAAGTGTTCCGCGGCAGCGGCCATAATTTTCTTACCCGTTCCTACGCTCCCGGTGAAAAATATTTTATCGACCTCCGAGTTGATCAATGCCGCGCCGGTCATCCCGTCACCGGTTACAACTTCGATAACTCCCGCCGGAAAACCCGCCGCGCGCGCAAGCTCCCCTATCTTTTCACCGATCAACGGTGTGTACTCGGAAGGCTTCAACACAACCGTGTTGCCCGCCATCACCGTCATCATGACCTGACCCGCAGGGATCGAGAACGGATAATTCCACGGCGCAATCACGCCGACAGTCCCGAGCGGCACATATTCGATGTAACTGGAACGACCCATCAAATCCCATTTGCCCAACCAGATACGCTGCCGTTTCAAGATCTTGGCCGCATTTTTGGCAAAGTACGTACAAAGGTCCATCACCGGCACGAGATCCGAACTGAAGGCTTCGGCAAGGGGCTTGCCGTTCTCCAGTGCAATGAGTTCTGCAAGCACTCTTAATTGGCAACGGATCTGTTCCCGAAACTCGAGGACCAACTGACCACGCTCGCGAAAGCTTAAGGCCTGCCACCCTTCGGCGGCCTTCTGCCCCCGCTCGACCGCCGCTTGCACGGCCGCCGCATCAGCGACGGGGAGTTCCGCAATTGTTTCCAGGGTCGCAGGGTTGATCGATTTAATGGTTCGAGTCATTTTACAATTTGATTTTATCTAATATCTTTTGGGCCGACTCATAGGGATTCGTTCCATTTCCCTGAATAAGTTTTGATTCGGAAACTTTTTTACTGACTTCTTCTAAGATAATTTCATGCGTTTCTTGAGTCGCCAACTGCTTGCGGCGCTCATCACTCAAGCCCTGTTGACGAAGGAATCGCCTGTGTTCATCGATGGCTTCGATAAGTTTATCGACGCCGACATCATCGCGCGCCTGCACCAAAAGCACGGGGACCTTCCATGTGGAATTTGTTTCCGAATTCCCTCGGCTACTCTGACTGATATCGATCATCGCCATCAGTTCTTGGGCCATTTGATCCGCCCCGGCGCGATCCGCTTTATTCACGACGAAAATGTCCGCGATTTCCAGTATGCCCGCCTTCATAGTTTGGATTGTATCGCCTGATTCGGGGGTCAAAACGACGATCGTCGTTTCCGCAATCCCCATGATATTCAGTTCGGTCTGGCCCACTCCAACAGTCTCAACAATCGCCTCATCAAAACCGAAGGCATCGATCAATTTGACCATCTCACGGGTCGCGCGCGACACGCCACCCAGACTACCCCGTGTTCCGAGGCTGCGAATAAATACCTGGTCGTCGCCGGCATGCTCCTGCATCCGGATACGGTCCCCCATCACGGCCCCACCGCTGAACGGACTGGAGGGATCAATCGCGACGACCCCGACGCTCTTACGGGCGGCCCGCAAATGGGCAATCAGTCGGTCGACCAGTGTACTCTTGCCGGCGCCCGGAGGTCCGGTCACGCCAATGGTATGGACGTGTCCACAACGCTCTTGGATCTCCTGCATAATGGAAAACACACCCTCGGCGCGGTTTTCTACGAGGGTCATCAGTCGCGAGAGTGCCAGGGGGTCTTTTTGAAGTAACTTTTCAACGAGTGGATGCATGGGTTTATTGAAACTATCGGAGTAAGTAGTTGAAATCAATTGAAATACCGTGAGAACCTGCAACGGGTGGCGCGAGTAATCCTTGGGAACGTCTCTTCAGACGCAGCCCAAGGATTGCGACGGCGACAGGACCCGCCAACTTCTACTATAAACTGTGGTTTTAGGCCCCCATCTGGGGTGTAAAACCCCCTATTTCCGGATCAGCTGAGCAACGTGATCAGCGCGACTGTCGATTATATAAATAATTACATGGACTTATAATGTCCTCCCATGTCGGCGCGTTGGCACGGGACTTGCTATATACTACGGTGAAGGATCAGTTCCTTCAGGAGAAAGAATAATATGTCAGATCCAGTAGGACAATACGAAGGCGTCAGCGAAATGATCGCCGAGATGATGGAGCAGATGCAGGAGTCTACGAATCAGCAGATTCGTCAGTCCAAGCGTACCATGATCACGGAGATGGTCACGGCCCGCCAGCGGCGTGCCACGCAGTCCGTTTTCAATCAACTGGCTGACAACCTGATGGACATTCAATCGGCCCGTAATCTCCGCAAAGAACTCAAGATGGGGGCGCTTGAAACCGCTTCCGTCCCGGAGTGGAAATCCGCTGAAGAGGTCCGCGCCGAGGCGCCCGAAGTGAGCAAAGGCGGCGGCGATCCGCTCATCGCCAAATACCAAGGTCTCGCCGACAACTTAGGCGCGATTGTCGCTCACCTTGAAGGCGGTGGTAGCGTTGATGATAAAATGAGCGAGGCCGGACTCGAAGGCTTTGGGACCATGACGATTCGTCAGTTTCTCGAGGCCCAGAATATCAATCCCAACGACCTCAACGAAATCAAAGAAGCTCAGCAGGATGCCCAAGCCGTTGCCGATAAAATTGATGAATGGATGTCCAGTGCCACGGATCAATCAGTCGAGGAATTCATGGATGCCCTGTGGGACCGTGCCGATAACCTCGATCCGGATACAGTCCAGGAGATCATGGATGCCGTTGAGCACTATAGTGAGATGAAGCGGATCCAAGGTGTCATTGATGAGGCCATTGCCGATGGCGCGACCAGCGGGTTTGAAATCATCCTCTATATGACCGATACGTCAAAGGTTGCCGGCGGGGAAGAAATGCTTGAATATCTCGCCGCGCATGGCATTTTCCTTGAAGGCTCGGCCGATGAGGTCAAAAATGCCATCCAGGCCGAAGTCGACTCCGCCAAGGCCCACATGGATGCCGTAATCGAAGCGAACATGGATGACAGCTATGTCGGCGAATCCAGCGTGAGCACGCAAAGTGCGATGCAGACCGCTAGCGACGAACTCAGCGCTCCGGACAGCTCAGAAGAGGACGAAGAGCTGGATGAGATCTTAAACGACCTCTAGTCTCTCCCGGCGCCCCAATTACTTGAAAATATTGAAAATTTGGCCTGTCTGCATTAGTATGGCAGCTGCGGAGTGCTATGGCCGATTTAAAGCGCGCAAAAGAGATCATGGATTGGCTTTGGAAGCAGATGCACCGAGGCAATCTCAAAATGCCCGCCGATCAACTCATCTTTGAGGGCGAGCACGACCTCGTCTATCTGTACAACACCGGCTTTGTCGATACGGATAAGTTCTCGCTAGATAAGTGGATCCAGGCCTTCCGCGAAAGCCGGCAACGGGACGGCAGTTACAGCCTGACCCATGAACAATGGCTGGATAAAGTCACCTATCGCTACAATGAAAAAGTGGAAGCCCCCTTTGATATAATGGCCATCAGGGAAGGAGAATGGACTGAATCGGAGTGGAAAGACTTTGTCAAAGAAAAGATCATGCCAGAGACAATTTTTACCTATGATCAGTTCTTAAAAGGCTTTGAAGAAGGCAAGAAGGCCGGCAAGCTTAAAAATGGCATGGTCATTGTAACGCAGGAACTCAAACAAACTTGGCTGCAGGCAATTAACAAAAACCCTTCACCTCAACGTCACCGCGCTCTCGCAGTCCACCGTATTCGTCAGCATGAAAACTTTGAATCTCCGTCTGGGATGCAAAAATCAAAAGGGGCTGCGAAACGACCTGTAGTTACTGAACAGGAAAAGACTAAATATGATAAAAGTCCTGACCGACAGAAACAAATGACAGGTAAACTCAGTGATCTGCTTTCGGGATCTAAAAAGTAGTATTGACCCATGTTTAAGGTCGCACTCATTACCGCTAAAAAAAGAAGCCCCGAGTATCTTTTTCAAACTTCTGGCATTGATCTTGGTACCATGTCGCTCGAGGCCTATATATCAGCACAAACCGATGATGTTGATGTCTTGGTCACTGAAGAAATAGAAGATATCATTAAATACAGCCCCGACCTGCTAGGCATTTCAACAACTTCAGAAAACTACTTTCTTGCAACAAAGATCGCGAAAGAAGTCCGAACTAAAATTGATTGCCGGGTTGTCGTTGGGGGTGCCCACATAACTGGATGTCCCGAATCGCTCACGCACGATTTCGAACTCGGAGTCCGCGGCGAAGGCGAAGAAACTTTTTTAGAAGTCATCGAAACTTTTAAACGCGGCGAAAATAATCCCAACAATTACAAAGATATTCAAGGCATCGCATATCACGGAGAAAATGGCCCGATACTAACACCACTACGACCGCCCATAAAAGACCTGGGAGCTCTCCCCGTTCCGAACCGGAGAAAATGGGTCGAGAAGATAGGCCTCCCCTTTTTGATGACAGTAAGAGGCTGTCCGTTTCACTGTTGGTTCTGCGCGGCTCGTGAAACCTATACGGGACTCCGCTACTTTCCAGTTGATCACGCTATCGCCGAAATAAAAGATATCATCGACAATTTTCATCCCCAATGCATCCGTATTTTTGATGATGTTTTCAATCTCAGCAAGGATCGCGTCAAAGAATTTACTTCGCGCATGATCTCAGAGGGGCTTACAAAAGACGTCTCCTATATCTGCTGGGTACGAGCAGAGCTACTCGACCAAGAATACGTAGACTTATTGAGCAAAGCCAATTTTGTTCATGTTTCATTTGGGGTGGAGTCAGCAGACGAGGCGCTGATGAAAAAAATGAAAGGTGGGCGTATTGACTTGCAATCGGTTCAATCAGCTATCGATATGCTGCATGCTGCGGGAATCAATATCGCTTGCACCTTTATCATTGGGACACCTGGTGAAACGACGAAGGAACTCGATGAAACCTACGAATTCATTGAGAAAAATTTTGACAAACTGTTGGATGTCGAAATTAACCCTTTGATTCCCATGCCTGCCACGCCATTGTGGACTCATGCAGAAAAACGCGGACTCGTCAGCAAGGACATGAATTGGGATATATTATCCGACACCGGAGTCCTGCTCGCCTTTAATAGTGATGACTATATATACTTGAATGATGCGATGCCTAAAGAAGTTTTCCTCTCTTATGTCGAAAAATTTAAGGCGCTCTATAAAAGAATCATAGAAAAACCGCAAATAGCTGAATTTGCCGAAAAAACTTTTCCAATGTCCGTATTTCCTGCAAGGCTTAAGCGCCTGAGTTAAGGTGATACTTATCAAAAATCTTGGCGGGGTCGCCACCCAAGATCCGGATTAATGCTCTTAAGTCATCGAGGGTATACTCAACCACATCCGGCATTCCTGCGTAGGCATCAATCACCTCAAAGGGAGTTTTATCACATTCCTCGGCCAAGATATCGATAAGCTGTAGTGGATAAAGGTCGCGGCGATAGGAAGCGAGATAGTAAGTATACCAATGAGGACGCGTCTGATTCGCAAAAATGGGACGCACAAATTCGCCAGCCTCGATCAGCTTATTCAGATTAATCGAACATTTTAATTTAAGCTGTTGCATGACAATCACTAAGGCCTCTAAAAAAACATTACCTGCATCCTTACCCATTCCTAAGAGACTTGCATCGACAATCGTACAGCCAGCATCCATGGCTTCAAGTGTATTGGCCAGGGCGAGCTGCAAGGTATTATGCGCATGAAACCCCAGAGGCTGCTGGCTCACTTTCCGGATCGCTTCGACATAGCGTGTCACTTCACCCGGTAACATACATCCGGTCGTATCGACGAGATAGACATAATCTACCCCCCAATCCGAAAGCTTTTTGACCGACTCAGCAATTTGTTCAGGTTTCACGGCATAGGATCGCGTCAGTTGAGCACACACTTCGAGTTTTTCTTGTTGGCAATGCTCGATGAATGGCTTCAAGGGCTCCGGTTGGATAGGAGAAGAAATGAGCCGCACAAAATCATAATACTCAGCGACCGCACTGATTTCATCTTGGGACGCACAGCGCGGATCCGCGAGGGCTCCAAGCTTGGCCTTTTTCTGTCCGCGTGCCGCCGCCTGGGCATAAGCGAGATCATCCGCTCCATGAGGATAGCCTTGCTTTTGGGCTCCAACTCCAGCACCGTGACTGGCCTCAATATAGGCCACGCCGGCCGCATCAAGCCGCGCGACAATTCCCTCAATCTGCTCTGGAGTATAGGCGAAATCGAGCAGGAAACTCCCGTCACGTATCGTGACATCCATAATTTGAGCGGTACTTGGCATAATCCCTTGAAATTGTTAGAATAATATATCAGCAACTGAGGCGGAAAACAATAAAAAATATAGCAATTTCAGATAGTTACACTACGCAACTCGAACACGCCTCAGGGTCGATAATTAAGGCGTAGGAAATTATTACAATGGATTTATACCTTTTTGATAATGATCCCAAGATAGTCCGCCTGAAACCAGGAAAGTTTTTTGGCGTCGCAGCGGCTGTCGGTGTGGCAGGAGCCGTCGCGGCAGTTGCCGGAGCGGCCATTACCGCTGGAACGACTGCGAGTGAAGGGGCCAAAAACCGGGCTGCTAGCCAACAGGCGATGTCGATGCAACAGGCCAACGAGAGCGCCCATGCCCAGGACGAAATGGCCGCTCATATGATGCAAGTCTTTCAGGATGACGGCATCGCGGCAGCGGCCGGTGGAATGGCGCAGAACAACGCGATTGGCCTGATGGGCGTCGGTGGCATGATGGGCCAAGGCGGCGAAGGTGGTCAGGGGGGCCAAGGCGGCCCGATGGGAATGCCCGTATAAACTTTTTTTGAGGAGACCAAATGGCAGGCGATACAACCGTACAGAATCAGACTCCGGTAGCACCGCCACCCGCGGACACCCTTTCCGGCGGCGGAGCCGGTGCAACCGGATCCGAAGGCGCGCAGGCCGCCGGTGGCATCGCTGGGGCTGTAGCCGCACTTGGCGGATCCATTGCCGGCGGAGTCATCACTGCCAACAATGGCGCCAACCAACGCGCCGCCCTCATTGAAGGGACCCGCGCACAAATTCATGCGCAACAGACCGAGCGATCAATGGCCATGGCCGTCATGTCACAGCAACTCGGTGAACTTGAAAGTAGACAAATGATTGCCGCGTCATTGGGAGTCGGCGGAGCGGGCCAAGGCACGACCACCGATACGACGCAAACGGATCCCAATCTCAGTCCAGATCGTCCAACCGGGACGCCTCAAAATCGCAACTTCGCCTAATCTAACCGTTCTTGCGGAACCAAAACTTCATGAGCCCGCAACCACTTGGTCGCGGTCCACTTCTCACCGATTTCTACCGGGCAAGACGCATGCAGCGAATTCTCATCGATCTGCTCACCGACCGAACAATTCTTGAAGTAAAGCGCGGCCCCTTGCTTCGGCCGCACCCCCAGCTTCAGCTTGGGGAAGGTTGTTTCGCCGCCCCGCTCCACATCCGATAAATAAAGGAGCACGGTGCCGACCCGCTGGCCGCCTCCCGCCAGCAACGAATGACTGCCCGCATATTGGGGATCAAAATAGTCATGATGCGCCTTATATTCTTTGCCGATTTGGTAGTGCAGCACGTGAAACGGTTCGCCTTTGTTGACCGGATGCTGCACCCACGCCGCAATGCGCGCCTCCAGACAACTCACGCGCATGTTTTGTTGCCGCTTCAAGAAGACTCCCTGACTCGTCCGCATGCCGACAAATTGTTCATCCGGCAAGCCAGCAATATTGGTTAATCCGGACGGCTTTAAATCAGGCTGTGCCAGTTCGATTAAATACGCGCATTCCTCCGGACTGAGAAACTCCGGCCAGATTTCAATATAGGGGCTCACGCTCAGGACTTCTCGTCGCTGCGGTGTCACATAGCGCCACCGTTTCCAAAAACGGAAATCGATACTAGGAAATAGTCGCATCCCTTAACCATCTCATCGCGCTAGGCTAATAAGCGATATTGCCATAAACTATTGAAATTGTTAAGGTAATCAAGAGCGCTCACGCAAAAAAACGTGAAATACTCAATGATTACATGACGTTACAGCTAACAACCCGAGCGGCGCATCCGCCGATAATAAGGGGATGACGATGCAAGCGCAGCAGCGGCGGGTCCCGCCGCATATTCAGCATCCTGACGGCCATACGGTCTATCTAATCGATGACGCCGAGATGGATGAATTGCTCCCTCCGCCCACGGAGCTTCCAATCCCTTGTAGTGGCTTTATGGACCATGAGGGCCACATCCACTACGAGCTCTGCCATTTTAGCTGGTACCCGCCGCGAGGCTTCTGGAACAAGCTCAAGATCAGCTTTAACATGAAAGACTATTACCTCTCCACCCCGCGCCATCTCTGCGAAGGAGGCCTCCATCGAGACCCCAATGAGCTTGTCGGCGCCGGCGTTGCGACCTATTACCCCCAGGATCACCATGCCGAACTCGTCCACCTCGGGCTCCGCCCCCGGAGCGAGATACCCGAATTTGACGTAAGTCTTCGAAAAGACGCGATTTTTCGCTTTCAGCGCAGCTACAATCGCTTCATTCAGTGGTTGGGCGGGACCCGCCTGACGACCTATACCGCCATTATTCCGGATGACAAGATGCAGGCCCTCGGCTGGAAACCGTTTAAGTTCTCCAGCATGAGAGAGCGCTTAAAATATTTTTGGTACTGTTTACCCCCGAGCTTATTTGGTAAGCTACGTGCATACGAAATAAATTTGCCCGTAGACGAAACTGGATGAGCCTAAGAGCCCGATAATAATCATGTAGGCGGCTCTATCGAGTCGCCTCGCCTAACAAGCTTTTTAGCGAAGGAGTTTTTATATGTCTTCAGGATCCCCACCGCCGGCGCCACCGCCAGTCGATTATAATCCCGCCATGAGCGTTCAGGCCATGGCCAGTGCTGACAAGATGGCCATGTTCGTCGGAGGCCAGGTTCAGCAAACCATGTTGCAGACCAACATGATGAACCTCATGGGCATGCGCATGCAGATGATGCAGGAAGACAAGCTCGATGCCAAACTCGAGATTGCCTCCATGAATTACGAAGCGCGCATGCAAGAGGCCCAGTGGCGTCATGAAGAAAGAACCCAGGAACTGGCCAATAACCACGTCGAAGCCTTAGTCGACAAGGGCATGATGGATCAGGAACAGTTCTCCGACATCCGCTACCCTTATCAATGGGGCGGTTCGGGAGATGCAGGCGCCTAAGTAAAGAATATTATATGCTGCAGCTCGTTCAGCAAACCCACTTAGAGCGATTGCTTTAAGTGGGTTTTTTTTCGGCTCATCTTGACGCGATTCCATGATACAGATACCCTACTCTCCACTCATGTCTTTCTTCACGGATATCTGGGACAAGATTGCCAAGGACGATGGAACCGGAACACGCGTCATTAGGTATGGCTCCCTTGATGACTTGGTCTTTCTCTACGCCTCGGGTTTTGTCGACGCCGAAAAATACGATCTTAAAGCCTGGCTTGAAGCCTTCGATTCAAGCAAACAGAGTGATGGTTCTTACGTCATCAACAAGGGGCACTGGCTTGAAAAGGAAAAGTTCCATTATCATGGCCCGATCCGCGATCCGTTTGAAGCCCACCTCATCCCGGAAAAAGAATTCACCGAAGCCGAACTGATTGAGCTCTTTAATCAGTGTATTGTCCCCTCGTCACAGGCGACCAAAGAATCCATTCCTAATTTCATCCGCCTGTATGAGAATCGAAACCTGCTTAAGAACGGCAAAATGATGATGACCAAAGAGATCAAGCAGGAATTACATGACTTCATCGAAGCCTTTCCATCCCCCTTGCGCGTGTTGGAAACCCATCTACACGAAATGCTCCCTTCCGCGGAGAAGAAGCCAGAATAACCCTTGCAGCGCTAGACGCAACGCAGCATTATCAGTTTGAGAATCCCAATTAGCCGAACAATTAAGGCCTCTTCCAACCTCACGTTTTTCCAAGACTTTTTCAGCTCGCCTGCTTGACGTCACCTTTTAAAAGAGATAATCTGAGATCGTGAGTAATCTCAGGGGGTTAGTGTAAGCTCATGGCGCTGTTTGATGAAATTTGGAAAAAGGTTTCCGAAGACGATGGCACGGGCACGCGGGTCATCAAATACGGGTCCAATGAGGACCTCGTCTTCATCTATGCCTCGGGCTTTGTGGACTCCGCCAAATACGACCTCAAATCCTGGCTGGATGCCTTCGAGCCGAGCAAACAAGAAGATGGTACCTACAAGGTTTCGCAGGCGCAATGGGCGGAAAAAGAAAAATTTTATTACACGGGTTCCGTGCGCGACCCTTTTAACGCCCTCTTGATCCCGGAACAGAATTTTACCGAGGCGGAGTTGCTGGATCTATTTAATACCTGCATTGTTCCTTCGTCCCAAGCCACGCCCAAGACGGTCCCCAACTTTATCAGAGATTATAAAGCACGCGGGCTCTTTAAAAACGGGAAAATTATGATGGATAAGAAGCTGAAGGAAGAGCTTCATGCCTTCATCACAGCCTTCCCTTCTCCACTGCGCGTCCTGGAAACAAACGTGCAAAAACTGCTTCGAGGTGAAAAGCCCCTGGCGGCCGGCGGCAGTACCAAGACCGGCTATTCACCCGGAGAAAGCAAGGTCAAGACGACGCAGGCGCAACTTGAGGCCATCCTCGGTGGAAGCGGACGGGCAGCCCCGGCCCCCAAACCTCAGGAAGATCAAATGTCCGTGAAAGATTTGCAAAAGCAAATCAAGAAAAGGCCCGTCTAAGCCCACTCAGTGACCGGAATCTGCAGTCGATTGCGCGTGTAAGGCCAGCTCTCGCTCCAACTCTTTTTCCAGTTCCTTGATACGTTTTGCCTGCTCTTTACTGGCTTGACGCCTAAAGATCGCCGGCAGTGCCTGCAAAAACGCCAACAAGAGAATCCCACCCGAAAAAGCAATGATCAGGACAAACCCCAATGGCATTTCGACCGAGCGGAGCGTTAACAGGCCGGGGATCTTAAACCGAAATACCATCGGATAACCGAGGATTTCAGGGCTCATGTTACTGTAGAGAAAATTTAGCAGGACAAACAAAATAAGCGCCAGTACGACGGCATTGATAATTTTTTTCATCGTTGCTCCCAGGCCTTAACTAAGGCCTCATAAGTCTCATCCATTGCTTGCGGCATAACCTTGGTATCACTAAAAACCGGCATAAAATTCGTATCTCCAACCCAGCGAGGGACGAGATGAAAATGGATATGATCGGGTATCCCCGCCCCGGCCGCCTTACCCAGATTGAGCCCGACATTAAAACCTTCGGCCTTCAAGGTCGTCGTCAGGATTTCCGACCAGGTCGCCAGGGACGCCATCATTTCAGCCGAGGTCTCCGCATCCAGGCCGGCCATCGTCTCCGTATGTCGGTATGGGACTACCATCAGATGACCATTACTATAAGGGAATTTATTGAGAATGACGAATGATTGCTGACCGCGGGCCAAAATCAGGTCTTCGCGGTCTGTGCCGCGCTCCACCCGATTGCAAAAGATACAGCCTGTTTCCTTTTCGCCCAAAATGAACTCCATGCGCCAGGGGGCCCATAGTTGTTTCATTTACGAATTTTCGGCCTTTTGGAGGATGATACCGCCATGATTGTTATTGATGCGCTCACGAAGCTCTTTACCCACTTTGAAGAATGGAACTTTACGCTCACCGACGTGGACTTTTTCGCCGGATTTCGGGTTGCGTCCGATGCGGGGTTTTCTTGCGCGGACCTCAAAGCTGCCAAAGCCACGGATTTCGATCCGTTCCCCGCGCTTCAGTGAATCCGTCATACTGCTAAAGATCTCATTGACGATGACTTCCATGTCCTTAAGCGAAATATGCTTTGCACGTGCAGCCAAAGTGTTAATCAAGTCCGATTTATTCATTCCATCATCTCCTATATACGCCACAAGGCCATTGGTTCGCGTTGGGCCGACAGATTGAGCGTCTGAATCACTGCAAACATTTCTTCAGCAAAATACCGCATCCAGTGGTCCCCTTTTTTCTTCGGAAAAACCACCTCGGGCTTCCCCTCGACACCACCTAATTTTGCCGCCTCATCTACCGCGTCTTGCATCGAACCCAATGCATCAACGAGACCCAACTTGAGCGCTTCTTCCCCCGTATAAACGCGCCCATCAGCAATTTTATCTACTTCAGCAGCCGGTAATTTCCTTTGTTCGGCTACAACCCTCTTAAATTGAGCAAACATTTGAAAGATCATATCTTTAAAAAGCTTTTTATCATTGTCGCTCAGCGGTCTAAAGGGGGAGCCCATATCCTTGTTAGGACCTGTGGCCAAAACTTCCGGTTTGAGTTTGGCCAAACCCAGCAATTCGCCGACACTGACATGATTAATTTTCACTCCAATGCTACCGGTAATCGTCCCTTCATTCGCCAGAATTTTGTCAGCGGCAATCGCCACATAGTAAGCGCCGGAAGCGGCCAAGGTTCCCATCGAGGCGACAACCGGCTTTTCTTCGCGGAGCCGTTTTATGGCGCGATACATCTCTTGAGACGGACTGACCAAGCCTCCCGGCGAATCAATGCGGACGACAACGGCCTTTATATCCTCGCGTTCGGCGACATCTTCAAGCTGTTGAATAAAACCGAGTGAATCAACAATCTCGCCTTCCAACTTGATGACGGCGACATCACCCCTCTTCTGAAAGTCACCGCCCGCAACGATCATAATGAGGCCCAGAAAAAACAGGCCCACCGAAATGGTAAAGAACACAACTCCAAACAGAATCAGGACAGTATTGCTTTTTTTCATTCGCCCGCTGAATCGGATTCTAATAGACCGAAGGCAATCCGACGTTCCCTCTCGTCAATCGAGTGCAGAATGACGTTGATCTTTTGACCACGATCAAAATTGTGCTTGAATTGAGCGCCCGCTTCCTCTTCTTCTTCCGTCAAGGCCGACTTGGGGACTACCCCTTCAACTCCCGGCTCAACTTCGATCTCGAGACCTCGATCGGTGATTCCCAATACGGTGCCTTCAAACTTCTTGCCGATTTCGTAGTCGTCACGAAGCCGCGGCCAGGGATCTTCTACTAATTGCTTAATTCCCAGTGAAAACCGTTCATTGTCCGTATCGATGGCCAGCACGACCGCTTTTACCTTGTCACCCTTGCGATACAAATCTTGAGGGTGACGCACTTTGCGGGTCCAAGAGATATCCGAAACATGAACCAAGCCATCAATATCAACATCCTCAAGGCCGATGAAGACACCAAAGTCGGTTACATTGCGCACAGTTCCCGTCACTTCCATGCCTTCTTGATATTTGTCCTGTAAGATTTGCCAGGGATTATCGAGCAACTGTTTCATGCCGAGTGAAATGCGGCGATTGCCCCGATCAATGTCCAAGATCACGACCTCAACCTCTTGCCCCACATCAACGATCTTTGACGGCGGCTTGGTCTTCTTGGTCCAGGTCATTTCGGAGATATGCGCCAGGCCTTCAACGCCCTCTTCAAGTTCCAAGAAGGCGCCATAATCCATAATATTCACAACCTTAGCGACGAGTCGCTTACCGATCGGGTAACGTTCTTCAATGCCCTTCCACGGATCCGATGAAAGTTGCTTTAAGCCCAGCGACACCTTGCCGGTTGATTGATCCACGTTAAGGATCTGAACATTGATATCGTCGCCAACCTGACAAATTTCCGAAGGATGATTGAGACGTCCCCAACTCATATCTTTGATATGAAGCAGACCATCGACTCCACCGAGATCCACAAAGGCCCCGTAGTCGGTGATATTCTTGACTGTTCCATGCATCGAATTGCCTTCAACGATATTTTGCAGGGTCTCTTTACGGACTTGATCTCTATCCTTCTCCAGCAACACACGGCGCGACAAGATGATGTTCCCCTTGCGCTTATTAAGCTTGAGGATCTTGAAATTGAACTTCTTGCCGACAAAATTTTCCAGGGAAGAAACGGGCCGGATATCGACCTGCGACGCGGGCAGAAAGGCTTTGACTCCAATGTCGACTGAAAGCCCACCCTTCACTTTTGCAATCACCATTCCTTCAATGGCCTCATCATTGTCAGCCGCAGACTGTAACTTGTCCCACGCCTTAAAGGCTACGGCCTTCTCCTTAGAAAGCACCGCAAAACCATCTTCGGTATCAAACTGCTCCAAATAAACTTCGACGCTGTCGCCTTCCTCGACCAACAGATCACCGCTGACCGGATCAATAAATTCGGAACGTGGAACTAAGCCCTCACTCTTATGTCCAAAATCGACGATGACACTGTCGGGAATAATCTGAACAACCTCTCCGTTGACGATATCGCCCTCTTGGGCCAGGTCACTGCCTGTCGTCGCCTCTAGTAACTTTTCGAACTCACTCATTGTCTCTGGCATAACTATGTCAATCTCCTCTCAAAAAGATGCAGCCGGGTCGTTGTGCTATTACGAAAGTGCCCGATTGTCAAAGGGATTTTAGGATTGTGGCCTCGACAAGGCAAGCCAATCCTCGATAAAACCGGGATAGGAGATCGCTGTGCACGCGTAATCAGCTATTCTCACCGGACCGGAGGCCACCGCGGCCGCCACCGTCAAGGCCATCGCCATGCGATGATCTCCATGACTCTTCACCTCTCCGGCCTTTATCTGACGGCCTCCTTCAATAATCAAACCGTCAGGCTTTTCTTCGACCAAAACCCCTAATGTCGCTAATTCGGAGGCTACAGCCTTTAAACGGTCGGTTTCTTTGACCCGCAGTTCCTCCGCCCCCCATATTCTCGTCGACCCCTCAGCGCACGCCGCGGCCACGGCCAGGATGGGAATTTCGTCGATCAGACTCGGAATCAAGGCCGGTGGACACTCCACCCCTCGGAGTGACGATGATTCGACATACACATCAGCCACCGTTTCCCCGCCGACTTTTCGTTCATTCTCCACGCGAATACGCCCCCCCATTTCCTGCAAGAGCCCGAGCAAACCGGATCGCGTTGGGTTCAACAGAACCGCCTCCAAACAAATAGAACTATTGGGCACAATCAAGGCTGCTACCATGAAAAAAGCGGCTGAAGAAAAATCACTTGGGACTTGAATGTCTTGTGCCTGGAGAGATTGACCGGGTTCCAGTTCGACCCAGCCGGATCCAAAGCGAATCGACGCCCCCATGCTCTCCAACATACGCTCCGTATGATCGCGGCTCGCCAACGGTTCGTCAATACGCGTCATTGAATCCGCGTAAAGGCCGGCAAGTAACAAAGCGGACTTCACCTGCGCCGAGGCCACGGGTGAGGCGTATTGAATCCCCTTCAAAGGCGAACCCGACACGACAATAATGCGACGCCCGGATTCATGTGTTTCTGCAAGCGTCGCCCCCATTTCCTGAAGCGGCTCGATGACACGTCCCATGGGCCGTTGATCGAGGGACTCATCTCCGGTCAAACGCGACGCAAAAACTTGTCCCGCCAGTAGTCCGCTTATCAAACGGAGTGTCGTTCCACTATTGCCACAGTATAAAGGAGCGTTTGACTCTTTCAGCCCATGCAAACCTACGCCCGTAATCGTCAGCCCGTTGTCGTCACGTTGGATCGGAACCCCTAAAGCCTCCATGATCGCGGCCGTGCGCCCGACATCCTCCGAATCAAGCAATCCCTGCACACGCGCCTGCCCATCGCTAATTCCCGAGAGGATAAGCGCGCGATGCGAAATCGATTTGTCACCAGGAACACGGAGAGTGCCGCGGAGTTGTTTGACTGGATGGATGGTTTGCGATGACATGATGTACGTTTACATGAATTTATCTCGTTTACGTTTGGCACGCTCAAACAATTGCATCAATCGTTTACTATCACCCCGCTTCAGCGCTTTTTTTAATTCATTCCACTCTTTTTCAAATTTTCCCATCGCTTTAAGGAGAGCCGCTCGGTTATCCAAACTGATATCACGCCACATAACCGGATCGGAACCGGCGATGCGGGTCGTATCCCGAAAACCGCTGCCGGCAAATTTCACAAGTTCCTTCGCGTCACCGATGCCATTGATGAGACTATAGGCTGCCAGCTGGGGTAAATGACTGATGTGTGCCAGTAGCTGGTCATGCTTGGCCGCCGTCATGATCGTTACCCGGGCCCCTTGCACTTCCCAGAGGCGTTTGACCTTGCGTAGCACGGCTGGCGCCGCTTTGGTCGGTGTCAGGATGACCGCTCGGTCCTTAAAGAGATCACGCAACGCGGCCTTAGCACCCGTCACGGAACGTCCGGCAATCGGATGTCCGCCGATAAAGGTCACCGGCCCTTTAATCCGTCGTGCCGCCGCCTTGACGATCGATTGTTTGGTGCTCCCCACATCTGTAATGACAGCCCCCGGCTGCAACGAAGCGATCAATTCCTTAGGAATCGCCTCCACAAATTCGAGTGCCGTCTGCACGGGTGTCGCCAACAGAATGAGGTCTGCTTCGCGTAGGGCCTGCGCTCCTTTCCCCTTAAAGAGATCGCTTGTCCTGCGAATGGTAAGGCCCTTATGAACTGCCTTGCGCTGCCGTGCGGTCTTCAGGTTAGCCGCACTCCGGCCCACCCCAATGACTTGGGAAGCCATGCGGCGCGTCACGAGATTGAGTCCCACGGATGCACCGATCAGGCCGGTTCCAATGATAACGACTTTATCAACGAGTTTATTTGCCACGAGGATACGATCCGAGCACTTTGAGGAACTGACACTTAGCTTCCACTTCTTTGACGGCTTTTTTGACGCGAGGGGACAGAATGTGACCATCCAGATCGATGAAGAACGCGTACTCCCAACGGTCTTTTTTACCCTGACTCTTCACTTTAGACGCATGCAGACGCATCATGGGCCGCGATTCAATCTTCGACAGATTGATCCCCGCTTTATAAAAAGGCTTGAGCATCTCAAAGAGCACACCCATCTCATCCTTAACCGCAAATACCAATGACGTCTTATCTTCACCGCTGCGTTTCGGCGATTGCGAACCCAAGACCAAGAAACGCGTGACGTTATGATGATGGTCTTCGATATTTTTCTGTAACACTTTCAGATTATAATGGGCTGCCGCCAGTTCACTGCCAATCGCGTAAGACTTAGGATCCCCGGCCGCAAGTTGTGCCGCTTGGGCTGTCGACGCAACGTGCTTCATGCCTACATTCGGGTAATGACGATCCAGCCAGTTGCGGCACTGGGCTGTCGCCTGCGGATGCGTATAGATCTGCAACGGATCGATGCCCTTGCGCAGCCCTAAAAGACAATGATGAATTTCCAGCAAAACCTCGCCGCATATTTGCAAGGGCGACTCCATCAGACGATCCATCGTATGCGTCACGACGCCCTCGGTTGAATTTTCAATGGGCACGACGCCATATTTGACTTCCCCGGACTCAACCGCATCAAAAACGCCACTGATCGAGGACTGAGGCAGCATCTGCGTCGAATGCCCAAAATGCTTGAGCGCGGCTCCCTGCGTGAACGTGGCTTCAGGACCTAAATAAGCGACTTGAATCGGCGACTGCAAAGAGCGACAGGCCGAAAGAACTTCACGATAGACATTACGCAGCGCCGCCGTCGGAAAAGGCCCCTCATTGGCGCGAACAATCTTGCCCAACACCTTTTGTTCGCGATCCGGTGCATAGGTCTGTTTTTTGCCCTTCTGCTTGGCCTTGCCGATCTGGACCGCCGTCTTTGCCCTTTGATTAAGCAGACGGATGATCTTTTGATCGACCGCATCGATTTGCTGTCTCAATTCGGATAACGTTTTTGCCATTCACTCTCTCTACTGTACACGCGGTCTCTCTTCAACATTTTCTTGTAATATTCTCCCTTCGGGATACAAAGCGGCTATGCCTCATTCCCCTCGATCTTATCGGCTGTTACAGCAAGTCGTGGAAGGCCGCCGGACTTCTTACGTCACGCAGGCCTTGATGATCATCAATGTCGTCTGGTTCATTTATATGACGGCGGCGGGAGTCAGCCTGTCACGCCCGGATCCCCTGCTACTGGTCCGCTTTGGAGCGCTCTATTCCCCACTGGTTTATCAAGGCGAGCTATGGCGCCTGCTGAGCTGCCAATTTGTCCACATTGGCCTGCTCCATATCGGCTTCAATACCTATGTCCTCTACGCCATCGGCAAGGACCTCGAGATTCTCTACGGCCGGGTCGCCTTTTTGACCGTTTACCTGTTCTCCGGGACCTGCGGCGCCTTGGCCAGCCTCTGGGCCCACCCGGTCGGCCTCTCCGCGGGGGCCTCGGGCGCCATTTTCGGTCTCGCCGGGGCCGCGCTCTCTTTTTATTTACGCCTGCACGAGCCCATGCTCAAACAGGTCTTTCAACGCTGGCGGAATAGCCTGTTGGCGTTCGTCGGCTACAACGCCATCTTTGGCTTCATCGTCCCGGGCATCGATAATTTCGCCCACTTCGGCGGGCTGCTGGCGGGTTTTGCAATGGGCTATATCGTTTCGGCACCGGAAGGGACTGAAACGGAGAGCTATATAAGGATAGGCGCGGGGATCATCGGCGGGCTAGGATTTCTCTACGCCGTCGCTAAATTACTCTCATTGCCGATCTAGTGACGCGATTGACATGTCCTCCGCATTTCGAGTACATGAAGCGCTCTGTAGATTTCTACCAAGCGGGAGTAGCTCAGTTGGTAGAGCATCACGTTGCCAACGTGAATGTCGCGGGTTCGAGTCCCGTCTCCCGCTCATTGTTTTTCAAGGACTTAGCGCTCAGGCGTTAAGTCCTTTTTTCTTTTGTGGGTGAAATGTGGGTGCAAGCACTTTCGCCCGACCCCCATCAATGGCCACTAACTCCGTCTTGCTCGCCACGTGCTCCGGCATCAGGTGCGCGTAGCGTTCCGTCGTTCTCAGGTCGCGATGCCCGAGCAGTTTCTGCAGATCGTAGAGGCTGCCCCCGCGCATCACGAATTGACTCGCGAAGGTATGGCGCAGATCGTGCCAGCGGATGCGCTGCACTTCCGCTTCTTTCATGTCCCGCTCAAAGTGGTCGCGCTTGAAGTTGTACAGATTCAGTGGCCGGTCATTGAAGCCAACGACCAGGCGGCCGTTAGAATCATACTTCTGCGCCACGAGAGCGGGCTTGAGAGACGAGTTGATGCCGACGTGACGGATCCGTCGCCCCTTGGTCGTTTCGCGGATCTCGCCGGTCTTCTGGCTGACGGTCCGTGAGACGATGATCAGGTTCTTGTTTAGATCCACCCGATCCCACTGCAGCGCTGCCAACTCACCCCAACGCAGCCCGGTGTTCAGGGCCAAGAGGTAGAGCCGGTAGACCCAGTTCTTACGCCGCGCATACTTTTCTCGACAATAGCTGAGAAAAGCATCTGCTTCTTCCACCGACCAATACGTGACGTGCACTTCATCCAGTGGCAGTTTGCCCGCCAAGGTAACCGGGTTGCGGTCGATGTAGCCAAGTCGCATGTCGTAGGTGAAGATCGGCGAGAGCGTCTCCAAGATCCGATTAACCGTGGCCTTGGCACGCCCCTCACAGAGCTTCGAGCGGAGCCGGATGACATCCTCAACGCGGATCCGATCCAAGGGAGTCTCACCAAAGAATGGTCTTAAGTGTTTCTCAACAATTCTCTGGTCCCCATGGAAAGAGTCCGGGCTCTTCGTCGGCCGAGAATGCTCGGCCAGCCATCGATCAGCCGCCTCGGCGAAGTGAATCGCCTGACGCAGCCCTTGGCTCGCCTTGCGGTGCTGCTCGACCAACCAGGTCTGCGCATCCAGCTTACGCGTAAAGCTTTGACTGGACCGCTTACCACCATGGCAAAAGACCGCGCGATAGATGGTTCCTTTGTTTCGTTTAATCACCTCGATCGACATAAATGCTCCTTTCGTCAATCCAGGAGCGAACTTCACGAGGATCAAACCGAATCAGGTTTCCAAGTTTCTTGAATGGAATGCGCCGCTTATACACCCAGTCCCGGAGGGTTCCTTCCGGTACGGAGAGCATAAGGGACGCGGTTTTGATGTCCCATAGTCGATTGTCAAAGAGCTGCTGAGCTCCTTGCTCCGTATTATATTCGGGGTTCATATGGCAATCGTCCTCTTTCAGGGACCAGCAATGCGCCTTCAAATTATGGAGCAGGATTTGTGCCAAAATGGGGCGTGAGTTTCTGATGTAATTTCAGAGACTTAAAATTAGTGCTTCTTGGGGTGGTGGTAAAGTTACCGGTAACTAATGGTGACTTTTGCATAAGTTACCACTTGCTATGCGCTCGAGTGAGACTTCATTGCCTAGGATTCCAGCCACTAAATCGGTAAACTCAACAACACCGAAGCATGGAACGCACAACTATAATAATTGCCAATGGACTCGGTATGGCGCTGGATCCTCAATTCTTCGCCATGCAAAGCGCTTTGGACGCCGTGTGGAATGGCACTCTTATGGACTTACCGGCCAAACAGCTGGTGAGCCAATGTCTCAGCCATGGCAACCCGCATCAAGCTCCTGCAGGTGAACACGAATTGGGCTTGTTGCATTTCGCCGTACAATCTTGCAATTTTCTTAGAAGTTTAGGCTCCCAATGGTTAACTCCAGATGCTGCCAGGTTACCGGAAAAGGTTAAGCAGTACATCGACTCAGTTGCGATATATTATCATCAATACGCGCAAAGCTTACCGGGGGAGTTCATAGATAGCCTTTGCGGCTTTATTCGAGACAATCCGGTTCATATAGGGACTCTTAATTATGACAATTTGCTCTATAACGCGCTTATCACGAAGGGAACCGTAGGGAGATATGATCAGGCAAGGCTCGTCGATGGTTTCTGGATGCATAGCGGAGGCTTCAAGCCCGATAATCTAGAGCGCCAGTTTGGTAATGATTTTGGTTGGTATATGCACCTCCATGGGTCACCTCTTTTCTATGACCACAATTCCTCAATTAATAAGTTTGCCCAGGGAGACACACGGACGGGAGATCTAACATACCCTCGGCATGTGGTTCTAACTCATATCGATCACAAGCAATCTGTGATCTTGAATAGCGAGCTATTGAAAACATATTGGTATTATTTGGTGCGTGCTTTATCGGAATCTAAAAGACTGATACTATTTGGCTACTCAGGGCAAGATAAGCATCTAAACCTGACGCTTTCAGGATGGTTCCGTTTCCTCATAGAAAACTTATCTGAGACAGACCTACAAGATAAGCTAACTATTGTTGAATGGGATAATGGCGAGGAGAGAGCAGCTGCTGCAAGGGAGGTTTTTTGGCGCCAGAGACTCGAGCTGCCAGGTAATTTTCCGGTAGATATCCAATTGATGAGCAATATCCTGGCATATCGTTTCTAGCACCCTAATATCCTATTGCATTCTTACCGACTTAATCGGACTTCCCACTGTTCGATCTACTGACTGTCTACTCATTTCAAATTCCCGCCGCTCCCGCAGGCATGACCTTCTTATTCTCCAGCTGCATTCCCCATCCCTCTTCATGCCCATCCCTGCACATCTTTATCTCTATATTTCAATTTCACTATCTATCACCACTACCACCGGCCCGAAATAGCACCCTCCAGCACCCGCAGCGTCCACTGACCCCAGTCTCTCTCATACTACCGACAGGTACGTAGAGAGAGTGGGGTCAGAGGTTTCCGGTATTAACCGGAAAAGCGAAGGGTACGATATTATGAGGCTATTTCAGACACCGAGTTTCCGGTAACTTTCCGAAACCCGGAAACTTTACCGGAATGTTTGAGAGAACTTTTCGGCCGGAAATTATGATCGGTCCTTCTTGTCTCTCATCTGACCTGGATTTAATTGCCCAGCCCACTCATCTACCACCTTTGATTCGGCCCCTTGCTACTAACTGTGATCATCATCACAATCACCGCCAGCACCGCCACCACCATCACCACAGAATCATCATTTTCTCTTCTTTCTATTTCTTAGTTTTTTAATTCTCTTAACACCACGCACCACCCATCCGAAATTGCACTCCCAGCACCCGTAGTGTCTCGTGACCCCTATCTCTTGAAGTACTTACAGTACGTAGAGAGAGAGGGGTCAGGAGTGTCCGGCCCCAAGCCGGATAAACGAAGGGTGCGATATCATGATGCAATTTCGGATTCCTTAATGTCCGGTACTACTAAGAACCGGACACATGACCGGACATTTTATGAATTGTCCGGTTTGAGTGCATTCTATTTCGCGTAAATTGCGCCAGAGGCAATTATCGGAAAATATCATGCAACCTAGCTAGGTAGGCTCACACTGTGCCCATGCACTCCATTTCACGCTAATCCCTTCTAAGGGGATTAATGGAAAATAGGATACAATACGTGAGTCAGTGATGGACAGTGCTTAAGCGCCTAACGAGATTATCATGCCCGGGATATTTCACAAATTTCACATTTTTTGTGAAATTGCTGATCTCCTTAGAATCGCTATAGAGCGCAAATCTAGCCCTATTAGACAGCAAATCTGCTCCCCTAAGATAAATCCTCAATGATTACAGTAAGATATAACTAGCAACTTATCAGCATGTAAACCCGATAAGTATACTTGATACGTAAATCTAATTGGTTTACAGTATAACATAATGATCACGGAGATCCGGTTCTCAGCGAAGGCCCAGCGGCAGCTCAAAAAATATAAGCGAAAACGCCAAATTCCGGATCATGCAATCGATAAATTGGACGTCTGGATTGAGACCGTTGAGGAGTTCGGAATCAGCCATGCGCAGAAAGTGCCTAAATTTCACGATCACGCTCTCAAAGGAGATTGGCAAGGTTTCCGATCTATTTACCTAGATATGACGACGTGGCGCGCAATTTATCAGATTAAGGTTACGACTAACCAGGATGGTGATGAAACCGTCGAAATAGAGTTTGTAGAAGTTGAGGAGGTGAACCCCCATGAGTACTAAGAAAAAAAGCAAAGCTAGAAAGTTCCTAGAAGAACTTCGTGGTCATCCCTTGACCTTTGGCAAGATGATTGAGTCACTTCGCCTCAGCGATGGACTGACCCAACAAGAACTCGGCAAGCGAATGGGAGTTTCTAGGCAA
This sequence comes from bacterium, assembly GCA_965216315.1. Lineage (GTDB taxonomy): Bacteria > UBA10199 > UBA10199 > 2-02-FULL-50-16 > JAJFLM01 > CBDCFN01. Next base: position 1,484,760 of record CBDCFN010000016.1, read on the forward strand.
TTCGTCAATAACGTTGAAAAAGGTAAACCTATACGGCCAGCCCTGGCCGCTAAATTTGCGGTTGTCATGGGCTACTCGATCCCGATGTTCATCACTAAGGCTATCGAAGAAGAGCTAAGTCGAGAAGGAATTCCTCTTGATGTGAAACTACCCCCTATTTCTCCCAGTGATGAACGTGAACTGATCACCAGTCTGATTAAATCAGGTGAATTTGAGAAGGCACAGCGGGATATTATTGTAGAAGCTCTAACCAAATTAAAAGCACCAGCGACCGAGGCAAAACGCTTAGTCCGACGCTATGTCAGTGACGTAAATAGCATTGAGGAGAGTGCGGTTGCTTGATAGCAAATAGCTCTCATTCTCACCCCATTTTGTGGGTGCAACTCAACTAACATCTTTAAATTTTCCGAGCATCATACGCCCAATGCAGCACGGCCTGTCGCTGCCGTTTACGACAACTTAGATCGCCGGCGCGACAGTTCTTGCGAATCTGCGTGATGTGGCGCCGGATTGCCTTCCAACGCTTGATCTGCCGCTGATCTTCTGTCGGTATCCGCCGTCCCATATAGTAGCGACAGTACCACTGAAACCAACCACGCGGATCCTCTGGATAGATCCATCCCTTTTTTCGCCACACGGAGAGAGGCTGACTTGCGTTGACACCGAAACAGTTAAGCTTGGCATTGCGCTTCTCTGGTGACAGCTTGGCGGTTTTAAACCATTCTTTGGGAAATTCCTGCTGACAATCGGTCATGTACTTGCCACCAAAGACTCCTAGTTGAAGCATCTGTTTGGGGCTGAGCTCTGGTTTAAATTCCGGATCAAAGTTTTTGCCGATAGGTTCCGTGAGATAGTAGCGATAGTCCTGCTGCATTTTGTCTCGAACAATCACAAGTTTTTTTCGGGTTCGCGTCATAAGAATAAAGAAATTATTGGATCAAGGCGAGTTGCAGCGCTTCTTTGTAAGATAGTGGGTGGATAGGAAAGACTTGCAGCGCGCTCGTGTCCTCACAGATAACATCGTTTCTCAGTCCCTCCACCAAAGGACGTGTGATAGCAGCGGGGATCGGCGTCACGAGGTCAATCCAATAAGACGATAAGCGCGGCGTTAACACCGGTACATGAATCAGTTTGCGTTTCAGGCCGCGGGCTGCCGCATATTCTTGTATCATCTCTCCATACGTTAAGATTGTGGTGCCCCCGATTTCGAAGGTTTCTCCCGCACTTGCGGGAACATTGAGAGCCTGCACCAGATAGGCCAGAACATCACGCACTGCGATCGGCTGGACACGCGAGTCCAGCCAACGGGGGCAGATCATCACGGGAAGACGTTCAGTCAGGTACCGGATAATCTCAAAGGACACACTGCCCGAGCCGACAATAATCGCGGCACGAAATTCGGTCACCGGAATGCCGCTGGCTCGGAGCCAGTCGCCCACCTCGTGTCGACTGCTTAAATGGGCGGAAAGATCCTGCTGCTTCGAACCCAGTCCTCCCAGATAAATAATACGCTTGACCCCAGCCGCGGCGGCAACTTCGCCAAAATTTTGAGCTGCCTGACGATCCCGCTCTTCAAATGACGTGCCGCTTGTTGCCAAGGAGTGTATCAAATAATAGGCAACATCGATCCCGCAAAGGGCTCTTTTCAGTGTCTCTTTATCTAGGGCATCACCCGCCACTATCTCGACATCGGGCCAGTCGAACCCCACTAGCCGCTCAGGCTGCCGGGCCATACAGCGCACGTGATGACCCTCTTTGAGTAGGAGGGGAACTAAGCGGCCACCGATATAGCCGGTGGCCCCGGTTACTAAGATCTGCTTCGCTTCAGTCATGAGCGCTCTGCTCCCCGCCCTTTGCCTGAATCGGTAATCTCCACTAAGTCCAGCGGATAAGGATCAAAGTAAGCCTGCTGGGCGAGGTAGGCCTCCTCAAAACGCTGGATCCAAGATTGCAAGATACCGATTGGCTGACTAAGCGGGACCTTGGCCGTTCGGTAGGCTTCAAGTGTCGTTAGAAAGTGCGCACGTTCTCGTGCAGTCAACTGTTTGGAGAAATAGCCAAGGCCATGCATCAAGACGTTAATGTGGCTGCTAAAACGGGCCATTTTCACAAAGGCTCGCGCAAGCGCTTCCGCATAGGATTCCAGCAAAGCCGTCAGTGGTCTCTGCTCGCTATTGGCAACAATTCGGCCTAAACAACGTAATTCTTTTTGTGAGTAGGCCATAAAGAGCAGCTTATGTTCTGTATGAAAGTTGACCAATGCCTTCATGCTCGGTCGTTTTTGGAGCTGCCGAAACCGAGCCCTCATATATAGCTTCGTCAAGAAATGTTCGCGGATACGAAAATTATTTAGACGACCTTCATCTTCCACCGCCAAATGTGAAAAGTGCTTAAGAACTGCCTCCCCAAAGAACCCGGCACTCTTGCCGAGCGATTGCGGTTCAGTTTCATTACTATATTGCTTCACATCTTTTATACCGCAACTAGGCGAGCGACCTTTCAAAACAAAACCATCGACCTTCTGCAGTGAGTGCAGATAGTCCGCACTAAACTGCTTCATTAGCTTCGTCAGATCGCGAGACGTGTTAGGTTGCTTCAAGTAGCGTCGCCCCGTCTTGCCGACGACAATTCGGACTGGGTCGCGAGGAATACCCAAACCGATCTCGACCTCCGGACAAACGGTGATAACATCAATCCGCTCAGCCAACTTGGCGACAAACTGGTCCTGAATACTCTGTGCATTATAGCGGCAGGCCTCAAAATTGAGACAACGGCTGACAACAACACGCGGCCTTGGCTGCGATAACGCTTTAGGGGAATCCATGTCGATGCAAATATATTCCAGACACGAGTCGTGAGGCAAACTAAAACGTGGTCTCAAATTGGGCTCGAATCCTCTTGTCGAAGGGTTAACACCCGTGACGGGCTCATGTTGATAGAATTCTGTTCTCCACTGTGACTGCCGTTTGAAATGATTGATTTGGTGCGCGACTGAAGCAAAAGGATTCGTTCGGCGTTATGTCAGTGAAGAAAATGGCATGCAGGAACGTGCGATCGCATGATAGGAAATGGCTCTCATCCCACCCCATTTTGTGGGTGAACTGAGGGTGACTTATGCTACTACTTTTTTAATTCCAGCAACTTTCCATAAAAACAATCGATATTATTAAGGCATATTGCTTGCTTTCTGAGAGAATCACTTGTATTGGAAGGCCAGCTAGTAACGATAATCTCATTCCCCAAGCGCTATTTTAGAGTGTCCCTTCCGCTGTCTTCGGTTACACCTCAAAAAATGAACACTTGTGAAATAGGCCTCAGCTTTCAAGGTCCGGGGGCAGTTTACCGACGGCCCTGAATTCGTGAGGCACCGAAATAGAAGGAATAGACATGAAAAAGATATCTTTTGGCGAGCTCCAGCTCGTCGAACCCATTACACGTGCCCTAAGTGCCGATAATTACGTAAATCCTACCCCGATTCAAGCCAAGGCGATCCCTGCCTTGCTGGAAGGCAGGGACCTGATCGGCTGCGCTCAAACCGGCACCGGTAAAACCGCAGCCTTTGCATTGCCTATTTTGCAAACAATTAGCATGAACCGTAGCAAGATCGGCGCCCGAAAAACGCGAGTTCTGGTCTTAACACCAACGCGGGAGCTGGCCGCCCAAGTAGGAGCTAGTTTTAAACGTTACGGGCGGCACCTTAAATTCAAGCACGCACTCGTCTTCGGAGGCGTCGGTCAGAATCCGCAGGTCAGAAACCTGAGACGAGGCGTTGATATTCTGGTGGCAACACCGGGCCGACTCCTCGACTTGATGAACCAGGGACATCTCTCATTGAATGAGGTCGACACCTTTGTTTTAGACGAAGCTGACCGCATGCTGGACATGGGTTTTCTTCCCGATATTAAGAAAGTGATTGCCGAACTACCCCGCCAACGTCAAACCGTATTCTTCTCGGCGACCATGGGAAAAGAAATCCTCCGGCTTGCCAACAGCATCCTAATCAATCCTGTCAAGGTGGAGGTAACGCCGCCGGCATCGACACCCCAGCGTATTGACGAGCGTGTCCTGTTCGTGGATGACGGAAACAAGCGGGCATTACTCATGGAAATTCTTGATGGCCCGGACGTGGCGCGCACCCTAATTTTCACGAGAACCAAACATGGTGCCAACCGCTTAGTCACTCAGTTGGGGAAAAAGGCCGTCAAAGCCCGCGCCCTTCACGGCAATAAATCGCAGTCCGCGCGGATGGCGGCCTTAAAGGATTTCCATCAAGGTCGTTGCAAAGTTCTAGTTGCCACGGATATTGCGGCCCGGGGAATCGATGTCGCCGGCATCAGTCATGTGATCAATTACGACCTTCCAATGGATCCGGAAAACTACGTCCATCGCATCGGCCGTACCGCCCGCTCGGGTGCTACTGGCATCGCAATTTCTTTTTGCGGTGCGGCTGAACGGAAGTATCTGAAGGACATTCAGCGACTGCTTAACCGCTTAGTACCCGTCGACAAGAATCATTCCTTTCACTCAGTACAAGCCGCCGCTGCAGATCGCTGGCGTCACGCTACAAGCCAAAATGGTAAGTCAGGGAAAGCTTCTGCAAGTCAAAGGAGAAGGAGACATCAAAGGCATAAGCAGTCACGAGGGGCCAGGAATCCATAAGTATCTTGCGTCACAAACAACGACCCAGGTAGAGAGTCAAGCTCGTGGTATTGCTCATCAATAGGTCTTTTCCACTCTAGGACCGGATCTACTCTGTCGGATATATAGCTTCTGCTATATCTATGAGTACATTTTCATGCTATCTTGATGTTAACGAAAAAATAAATATGACAAAATATTTTACGACATTATCTCCCTCTGGTCTGCTGGGCTTACTTATCGGAATCGAAGCTTCAAATGCATTTCGGTATCGGGAGTGGGCTGATCGATTTCGTCCCTTTAATGAAAAGGTCAGCGCATTATTTGATGAAATGGCAGATTGTGACGACGCTCATTATGATGATTTGTTCGCATTATATACTGAACAGTTCGGCAGTCTGATTGCGTCAGATAATTCTCAAGAGATTGATAAGCATACTCAGGACGCAAAAGATGTAGAGGCGCATTTCTTTGTTGTCGATAATACGATGGCCAAGAATATTCTAACGGCGGCGCTCCACACATTGGCTAAGGCGCGTCATATCTATCAAGCAATCTTATCTAGGTCCCAAAGTACTGTACTGCGTAAGGCATACAAACCACATACTATTTCTGACTCGGGCCATACCCGAAGACTGAAGGATTATTTGCTGGAATTTCAACCGCTCCAACTCAAAGGCACTTAGACAGCGTTATCAACCAGCAAAATGCGGGAGCGAAAACCCTCTCATGGGATTGCGGGGCAACGATAGTTTGAGAAAGCGCTTAACGGTGGTCCGCAGTGTCTGCCCCCAACGACCGCGTTGATAACGAATGCCGTAACGTTTGCAAATAGCCTCTACCTTAGGCTGTATCTCACGGAGTCGATTGGGAGGTAATTTCGGAAACAAGTGGTGCTCAATCTGTATGTCCAAGGCGCCGCAGAGAATACTGATGGGGAGAGGCACGTCATAATTATGAGCCGCCTCAACTTGCGCCTTATACCATTCTCCTCGGCCGTGGGGCTTAAAATCTTTGTCATAATACTTCAAATCATCACCGAAATGACCCGCATAAATAGTCGCTGTGGAATAAATGTTCCGCATCATGTCCGCAGTTAGATTGCCGGCGAGGACTTTCCACCAAAAAGGACCCGCCAGCACCGGCCAGAGGACAAAGTTGTAGGCCGAATAGGGGATCATTTTTTTTAAGGTTGTTTGGAGGGCACGGGCCAAGGTTTTAGGTTTTCGGTCCGGCAATATCTTTGCGTAGGATCCGCCCTCACCGGAATGGAATAAGTCAGTGAGTCCCGTGGCATATGTGGCAATAATCCAGAGAAAGAAGGGGCCTGTCCAGAACAGCTGCGCCACCTGGAGTAAGTGATAAGGAATCCATGGAACTTGCGGAGCGGCCCGCATGATACCATAGCTTAAGTCCGGATCCCTTCCCACAATGTTGGTATACTGATGATGCAGAATGTTGTGTTCGTGCTTCCAACTCCCTTCGTCGACCGGGGTCTTCCATCTAAAGGAAGCGGAATAAAAGAGTTCGGCACCGGCTAATCCGTCCCAACAGCCATGCAAGGCCGAATGACCGATTTCGGTGGCGTGGAGTTGATTGTGCAGGGATAACGCAAAGACACCCGCCGACCAGGTCATGGGATCCAGGCTGAAGTGGATGAGGAAGCGACCCACGATTTCGGAGAACCGCGCCACCTGCTCGATTTTCTTGATATAGGCCACATCTTCCTCGCCCAGCTTAGCATTGATGTCAGCATGAACCTCATCGAGATCGGCAGCAAAAGCGGCGTATTTTTCCTGTGTCCACGGAGAATCTGCAGAAATGGCAGCAGGCTTCCTGTGACGGACTTTCTTATGGCGATGGGTCTTGCGCTTATTCATGAGGGCTCCTATTTAGTAAACACTTGTTTATAAAATTGTGGTCTCTCTGACACATAGAGTCAAGGAAATAAGTGAAAAATAGTTTCTAGACAAGGCATTAACCAATATATAGCATGACTCCATGGAGCGAACATCTGTTATAATAATGACACCAGGAAAGGAGAAGGCGGTGAAGCTGACCCGGACGGAGAAAAGGTCGAAAACACGTCGCGACCTCATTGAAGCCGCGCTCAGACTGATCGAAAAAGTTGGATTTGCCGGTCTCAGTCTCCGGGAAGTCACGCGCGAGGCGGGTGTCGCTCCGGCAACCTTTTATCGTCATTTCCATAACATGGATGATTTGGGCTTGGCACTAATTGATGAAGTGGGAATCTCGCTCCGGCAGCTGATGCGGCGTGCACGCAGGCGCGTCGGCGAAACAGGACGCATGACGAGTACATCCGTCGACGTGTTCATGGAATTTATCGAGAACAATGGAAATCTGTTCCGTCTGCTCGTGGGAGAGCGTTCCGGGAGCACACCCGCATTTCGCTCCGCCCTTCGCTCCGAAATGAACCGTTTTATCAGTGAACTGAGAGAGGACTTAAAGCAACAATCTATTAAGTTGAACGCACCCCTAGATGATGTGGCGATCGCCGCTCAAGCCATTGTAGCCGTCGTTTTTGCAACCGGCGTTGAGGCACTGGATGCGTCGGCCCAGCAAAATCATCAACTTGCAGAAGAACTGATCCGACAGATTCGCATGATCCTTCGCGGTGCTGAACTTATGAGCCTGGATGGATCATAAGGCAAATTCTCCCACCCCATTTTGTGGGTGAAATGTGGGTGCGCCACTCAAGAATGCTCGGAAACGCTCGGTAGTCCTCGGAATTCCGCCCCTGTAAGTTATTGTTTTTAAAGCGAACGTAATTTCATGTTCTAACTCGTAAATTGATCAATTCGAACAGATCGAATTGCCAACGTGAATGTCGCGGGTTGGCCCAACATATAAAATAAGATATCGGGTCTCCCGTCTCCCGCTCATTAGATTTCAAGGGCTTAGCGCTCAGGCGTTAAGTCCTTTTTTTTCTTTTTGCAAATGAGATAATTAGCAGATAATTTAAGAAGGCTCGCGCACCCCCTTTACTTGACAAAACGATAAAGCGCGTACATTCAACGGTAAGCACATGACAAAAATCAACATTACATGGACACAAATCACTTTGGCATTGCTGCTTTTGTCTCCGGCTCTGACGATACAAGCCGTATTCAGCCCTGGCCATGAATATGAAACAAGCTCAAGAGTCGATACTCAGAAGCATCACCACGAAATTCAAAACAATTTATATTCTTTTGCAAATACCACCCAATCAACTAAAAACGTTTTCCGTCGTAACCGACCACATCGCCGCGTCACTCAGCGCATCACTAGCTTTCTGTATCTAAGCGCACCCCCGCCCCCTAAGCTCGTCCAGCTTGATACTTTTAGACCCGGGGAGACTCCAGGCAGTCTCATCAGTCGAGCTAATCTTATTTCGCCTCCTCAAACAGCCCCTCCCGCATAAGCGCAATACGGGAAGCTATCCGATTATGTATAGCTGTTTTGTATAGGTAATTGCGGCAGTTAAATTCTGCGCCATCGCTCAATTTGCATGAATCTGATCCAAGTTATTAAAGCAGTTTTCCGGATAAGATTTAGCAATCATTGAAACCAATAAGCGGAAGCCTAAATCACTGCCACTACTAGGAGATTTCAATGGATAAAATTAGACGAATTATGGTCTGCGTTACACAACAAAAATCATGTGAGCGATTGATTCAAAGAGGATCCGAATTAGCTCATGACAAGCACGATAAAGTATATGCCATTCATATAGTTAAGGAGAATTGGCAATACTTCGGGCAACTAAGCGAACCGGATGCCATGGAGTATTTGTATCAGAAAGCTAAAACCTATGGAGCAGAATTATATGTTTTTAAGGCAAGCGATATTGAGAACACCTTAAGCAACTTTGCAAAGGAATCTCGAATTGACACTATAGTTATGGGTGAATCACTGGAATCAAACGCTCAGCAGAGCATGATTCGCAGATTGCAAAAGAAGACCCCCAAAGAAATAGGCTTTGATATTGTGCCATTTGAGGAGCTGCATCCTAAGCCGACAGGCTCTACTGGTGAGTCATCATGAAATTATTTATTAAAAGAAAGGATCAACCGAAGCATGACTGAGTTTTTTCGAAAAATAGGATACTTGGAAGGCATTTCTCTGCTCATTCTTTTGGGAATTGCCATGCCACTAAAGTATGCGTTGGATATGCCTGAAGCTGTTAAGGTCATCGGATGGATTCACGGTATTTTGTTCATTGGGTATGTCATACTCTTGGCTATAGTCTCAATAGAGCAAAAGTGGCCGGTAAAAAGAACTGCAGCCGCATTGTTAGCATCCGTTCTGCCTTTTGGAACTTTCGTTTTCGACCGGTCATTCACACGCGAAATTTTATACCGATCGTAAGGCTAAATATCAAAACGATCCAAGTTCATCACTTTGGTCCATGCCTCCACGAAGTCTCGAACGAATTTTTCTTTTGATTCGTTCAGGGCATAGACTTCCGCGATAGTGATCGTAAGCACCCTTCCGGCTACGATAACCCGCCTTCATGGTGGACCTGGGCCAGCTTGAGTACGCTGAACATTCCGCCGGCATGGGCAGTGTGGCTCCACCTAAAGCGACCTAATGCCCAATATAAAATGCTATGCTTGCAGTAACCTCAGCGAAAGCTCTTGTTCATCATCAATCTACATGAGTCACGATGTGCGCCGGGGCGTCAAATTCAACAGAGCCATCCTGCTGCACAAATTGGGACAATCGTTTAGACGCTTCCCGTTTTAGTTTCTCATACCCCTCGCCATCGATGACATCCGCAAGTGTCCATCCCTTAATGTCCGTATAAACCCACGAGTCGATCGAATCGAAGCGGGCCTTTCCCATTACCGTTTGCACCGTGACATTAGGAGCGCCGGCTTCGGCAAACAAAGTTTTCAGTGTGTTCGTATCTCCCAAGGAATAAGGAAATTGAATTGATTGAGCGACTTTTGGACCGAACAACTCGGCCAACATCTCACTCACGGCGGCATAACCGGGCGTGTCGCCCAATGAAGCCCAAACAGCCACACATAATTTTCCACCTGGGCGCAAGACCCTCAACATCTCCCTGACCGATTGAACGCGATCATTAAAAAACATCAAACCGAATTGACTGACGACTCGGTCAAAAGAGTCATCTTCGAACGGCAATGACTCAGCGGCACTGTTTTGCCAGTTAATTTGATTCGACGCGGAACGCGCGACAGCGAGCATCTCTTCATTAATATCGACCCCCGTCACCACGCCGCTGTCGCCGACAACACGTTGGGCCTCACGAGCTAAAATACCGGTGCCGCAGGCGACATCTAATACGCTGTGACCCGATTGCACATCGGCTACTTTTAAAATTTGTGGCGGCCAGTCCGCAAATAGCGCCGGTACAAAAAAATTCTCGTAAATTTCCGCGGCGCTCTCTGCAACTTGCCCGGTTTCATGTTTGTTCATAGCCCCTCCCTGAGAGAGAGATTTATCTCCGTTTACGTCCTAATCTTCAACTTCAAACCCCCATCCCGTCTCCATAAGTGTATCAATGAGAAAATAATCGTGCTGATCCGGCAGTGTATGGCTCCCTCGGGGCGTATAACTGACCATTCTCTCTTTTGAGATGAGCATTCTTCCCGCGCCGACCAACATCCGCAAAGAAAACGTGCGCTGATTGTCATCCCGCATCTCTTGTTGCCACTTCCACCACAAAGAAGTTGAAGCAAGTATTCCCGGCACCAGCCAAAGAGGCGGAATAAATTTGCGGGTAAGATATTGATACTGCCCCTGCATCAAGATCTCCGCCGGCGCCCCATCCGGATCCACGCCCAAGCGTGCTAAGGCATTCGTCCAGTCCGCATAGCTCACGTCACTAATAAATCGATAGTGCGGTATGGCTTCGGTCGTAAACTGCACTGCATCTCTCAAATAGTCATATTCCTCTCCGTTCGCCACTTCTCCTGCCTGGATATCAACTGATCCATGATCTTCCGGCCCTGTGTCACCGACACCCGAACTCGCGGAGACTTCAACATATTGACCGTCAAAGTCGCCATTTAAGAGTGCATCGCGAAAACGAAATATGTCTCGCTCCGAATACGGCGTCTCCGTCGCGGCACTCAAAGTCTTGAATGAAGTTAATTGTTCTGCCGGACTGAGCTCACTCAGCCGAAAGATTCTCCCCTCTTGAACATAAATATCTTCACCCACTGCGTCGGCCAATAGTGAGAGAAAATGACTTAGATTAGGCTGAGAGTTCGATCCCGCGGCCAACAAAAAAGGGACCGATGTTGCACAATACACTGCTGTAACCATATGATCTCCCGATAGAGCCAATAAAAATTGAATTGGTAAAATCGACCTGATGTCAATAAAGTTGCTACTTTTCAATGCTTAGGAAATACAAAATTGGTCAGGCTGGTGAAGATAACTCTCTCATGTAGAGTTCATAATCAAAGAGCGCCATAATAGTCTGCACGAAAAAATAGCATTCTTGTTCTGGAGACATTCCTAAATCAACATTTAATCGAAACCGGACGCGATAGCTGTACAGCATAATATAGGAATCATATCTGTTCGCCAGAAAGGCGGCTATAATACTTGCCGGCGAAGTAATTTCCATAAAGGGCACTTTATCCCCTGGTTCAGATTCGCTCAAAGTCATCGTTTCCGTCTCAATAAAGTAGGTTTTTTCCGAATGTTTACCCAGGATGCGTAACGCAATGACTTGGTCCCTAACATTAAAAGGTAACTGCGCCCGCTTCTTAAAATATTCATATAGTTTCGGCTCCAGGAGCTCCACCTCACCGAAATCAAACTTTTTGTTGCGAAGCCCTTTTTGGGTCAGGTGATTTTTATAATGGGTCATAAAGTCCGATAAATTATTCCCCCAAAGATTCTCTTGATGATAAGGCGAGACCTTTCCGCTCGCGGAGTGAATGACGTCTCCCGGTTGCATGATCCAACAGACACACTCCGGAAGGCTTTCCTCCAAATATCGCTTAAATTCAGGGGGTGTCGTCCGACTATATTGATTCAGCTCAAGCTGGTCCTCATTAAAGTAGGAGATTGTATACGAATAAGGGATCACAACTTTAGGCTTTAATATGTTCAAATAGCCAATGTATCCTTGAACGTGTTCCTTTTCTCTCGCTTGCCTTAAGTCTTGAAGTACCTCCTTGGGGCGAGTGAGAAGCAACGGATATATTTCTTGAATTCCGGTGTGAGGAAAGAAAGCGTAGTCAATTTGAAAGCGCTCTGCCATCTTCGTAAAAATATCGGAATTAAGCTGGCAGTCATTTTCATGTAATACGGTGACATCTTCCGCCTGAATCACCAAGGCATTATCCACCCCGTTCGGATCCGCATAATTTGTGAGTTGGATACCCTCCGGCAAAGTCACCGTTGATTGATCGGGCAAGAAAAGCAAGCTCTCAAAACCGTAACTGCGGATCTTATCGGCAAGTCCAGGCTGGTTGCCTGGGAGGATGATCGTGCCGACCTGATCCTTCAAGGCAAGCATGGTTTCTTTATGACAGTGATCGTCATGAACGTGCGAACAATACAGATAATCAATGCGGCCAAAGTGCTTCTTATCAAGGGAGCGATCGGGGTAATGGCAGAGGAACTGAGCAGTCAACTCATCAAAAAAATAGAAAGGGTCCGTCAGCAAGGTCGTTCCCCTACTCTTGATAAAGAGAGATGCATGGGTGACGTACTCAATATCCATAGCGAGCAATGGTTATCTGAGAGGCTCCAACTGTCAACTCTCCTCCCCTTACTGACTCATTGCGTCAGGAAGGGCGCAACAAAACAGCTTTCTCGAACCCTTCATATCAGTTACCATATACAATAATGTAATCGATACTGCGATTACCAAGTCAAGGAGGATAAAATGTTCCGCACTAGCTTAATTCTTTCTGCTGTACTTGTCGTTCCAATAATACTCTTTACGGTTAATTCGGCCGAAGCTGAGCTTAGAGTCACTCCTGATCGTGCTCAAAACTGCTTATCACCGGCACAAGTCAACTCTCTACTTCGGAAATCGGGCCTTCCAGCCGTAAATATTCGCGGTTTTGATCGCGACAATTCGTCCTCCGCCCTATCAAGTTGTAGTTGCTCTGACCCTTATATCAAAGAGCACTGCAGTATGTGTGGAGCCTGCTCGCAAAGCGGCAACAAATGCGCCTGCACCTGTTTTGGTGGCATAAAAAACCCGGATGGCGATAGTGGGACTGAGGGAAAAGCAGGCTGCAAGACGAATAGCGATTGCCCTAAAGGACAAAAATGCCGTGATGGTAAATGCGGAGAAGACATCATACTCAAGCCCTGTGATGATCCATTGTGTAACATCGACGATTAATCTTCGCAGCACAGTATGAAATTTCTGACGCCAGGAATCGCAGGTCTCGTCCTGCTGTTTGGATTATCTTCGTCAGTTAGAGTCAGTGCAGATGCAGGGAATGTAGAGGAACCTGTCTATATTGATGTGCGGTCCTATGGGGAGCGCCGAATGGGCTATATCCCCTCTTCTCTCCATATACCGCTTGATCAACTATACCGAAACCACTCCAGCCTTTCCATTTACAAGAACCGCCAATTGGTAATGATTTGTGAGTCCGGCGTTCGTTCCGGCAAAGCAAGAGATCTACTGGAAAAGAACGGCTTTACAAAAGTCAGTAACTTAAAGGGGGGGATGAGAGCCTGGCGTGAGGCGGGCAAAGCCGTCAACGGATCTTTACTGCGAATCTCTGATCATGCCGATGATGTTTTTGACGATAAAAAAATAGGAGTGTTGGTCCGTGTCATTTCTGTCGCGGACAAGACCAATACCGTTGTCGGCTTGCAAGTCTTTACCGTTTTTCCGGATAGCCCTGCCGAAAAAGCAGGCATACAATTTAAGGATACCATCACCCATATTAATGGACGCAAACTGTCCCGGAAGGAACTCGAAAGCAAAAAATCGTATTTTGAGTACTTCAAAACGGATAAAGGCCAAAATGATATTGAGCTCACCATCAATCGGAATAATAAAGCGTTCCAGGTAAAACTAACACTGGAATCAACCGATTACCGTACATTCGTCAAATCCCCTTTTGAAAGTCCTTTTTCTCAAATCGCTCATTCAAAGCATTACCTTCCATTAAGCCGCAGCTTTCAAGCCCTGTTAACAACGTGGGGAAGCATCACGCTCCCGGTCGTTACGAGTTTCTTCACGCAGCCCCAATATACTCCGGTCATTGCAAGCGCTTCGCTTCCGAAACAAATCACCGCTCACGACGCAGGTAGCATGCTCGCAAAAGGTCTCAAAGCAGCCGCTAAGCAATTTTCGAATCGCCCCCTACTCGTCGTGGAAAGAAAAAGGCCAGAAACACTCACGGAATTATTAGACTATATAGAAGACACTCTGGACCGGGCGGAACAGACCTCAAGCAAGCTTCGACAACGATTTACAGCTGAGGAGTTAACCGTCATCCAGAACAACGGACCAGCCGCCTTAGAGCAATTTTCCCAATCCCTAATCATGCAAGACACTCCGGACAACGAATCAATTCTTAACATGTTTGAGCTACGGCGAGTGGGTACCAAGGTAAATATCACAGAACTCATCAAGACCGCCGGTCTCTTGACGGCTTTCAGCTCCCCGGAGTTGACGAACCTCATCAAAAAACTAGCCCTGACGCATTCAGGCAATGTGACAAGAGAGACACGTTGGGGAAAAATTATTATCGGTCAGAGCGGAAACAGTGTCTACCGCGAAACGGCGGCAGTAATAATCGATTTTGGTGGCAATGATTTGTACGAATTCGAGGTGGATAATTATCCTCAAATTGTGATCGATGTAGCAGGCGACGACATATATAAAACCATTGCTTCCAATCGAAAACGACTTAGTCCCTTTGCAACTAAACTTTTGTATGATATCTCCGGAAACGACGTCTACTCGGGCGATACAGGGAACATAGCCACCGGAGTTTTCGGTATTTCACTGCACGTGGACGCAGCAGGTAATGACCACTACACGGGCAAAAACTTCTCTCTGGGCGCAGGTTTCTTTGGCGTCGGCATTCTTGTCGATCACAGTGGTAATGATCACTATGAATCAAACTTATTTTCACAAGGCTTTGGCGGCGTATTAGGCGTTGGGCTACTCATTGATGCTTCGGGTAATGATCATTATACAAATACCGGATCACCTGCAGCAGCATGCCCTACTTGCAGTTTCGCTCAAGGTGCGGGGATCGGCGTACCCATCTGGGCCTACGGTGGCATGGGAGCCCTTCTTGACCTGAGTGGAGCCGATCATTATTCCGCGTTAAACTACGCTCAAGGAGTCGGTTATTATGGAGGATTCGGTATCCTGCATGACTTATCGGGCAACGACCAATTTATAGGAGGAAAATTCACCCAAGGCGCAGGCGTCCATGGCGCAATAGGAATTCTCAAGGATGAGAGTGGAGATGATCGCTATGAATCAACTGATATTAGATCTCAGGGCGCAGCCTGGGACCGTGGCATCGGTTATCTTCATGACAGCGCCGGCAATGATGCCTATCGATCTCGCGCCCAAGCCCAATCCTTCGGTGCAAAAAACAGCATAGCCGTCTTGATCGACTCCGGCGGACAAAACGAATTTTCCTGTGATCAACATGATTTCTGCCAAGGAAAAACAGACATGAATCAATTTAGCCCAGCGAGACAAGCGGAGAGTATCGCCATCTTCCGCACAGACGACGGAAATCCGTAAACAACCTCATCACCCTCGTTCTTATCGGCTGCATCGCGTCTGAAGATTCTCTACGCAGCGCAGCATTGCAAAAAAAATTCTTCGATCTGGTTTCTATCAAAATGCATGCCAAGACGCTGAGGAAATTAGTCCAATGAAATCATTGTGTTCAACTTGCTGTATGCTGTCGATTTTTTCAAACGTGTACAAACGGAATTATTTAATTTTTTTTCGTTTTAGCTGTTGTTTCACCCACACGTCGCTGGTACCATCCAATTAAGCGTTGGGGAACGTACATCGGGCGAGTGTCGCGAATAATTGTGGGGGGAGGTTCAGCTGTTATGCGCGACGCGACGATGAGACCCCGAAAAATTCCAGCCATTGGGTCAGTCCCATCTCAATACATACAGCCATCTCCTCTTAAACTGTGGCGTGACGTTTAGTTTGCACTGACGAGTGTGGGCTAGGAGTCGAGTGTGTAGCGAGGGAAGTCCAATGCGTAGGAAACAGCTGGCGCCAAAAGCGCGAATTCCTTTTATTCCATTAACCGATACCATACGCAGAACAGGTCGCATCCGCGCGCAACGAGCGCGTTTTTTTGTACCTGCACTGGTCGCGTTCGTCCTGACCTGGCTGGCCCCCCCGCTGCTCAGTCCGAGCCACGCCTTCAGTCTTATTGAGGTTGGCGAATACGTGGTCCAGGCCGTACAAACCGGGGAAGACGGCGCTGTATCGCAGATGTCAGGGAATAAGTACGTCGATATCGTCCTGGAAAACCCGCATGGCGACGTCGTCTGGACAAGTGATTGTAAGGAAGAAAAATTCACAACCGGCGTCTTTCCCTTCAATGACCAGCTCCCTACCGATGTTCTGGACAACAATCCCATCATGTACATGAAGATCCGCGAATATGCAGACATCTTTTGCGACCTCCCTGTGGAGAAATGCGAAGGCAAAGGAAGTTCCAAGGTTTGTACAAATTCCGAATCCGATCCCATAAAAGTCAGTAATGCCTTTCGCTCCGCGTCAGCCCATCGCGCGGATATTGCCTGGGGACTCAATGAAGTTTTCACTATCTTTGATCCCGACCGCAATAAACTCCTTGAAGTCGGCTTACCGCGGTCCGCCACTGAAGACGACTTAGGCAAACACTTGGCAATTATCGACTACATGCCGGGTTCCACGGAGGACGATCCGGCGATGGTGACATTAGGCTGGGTGCCCGGTGGCGGCGGTTCGGGCGGCGCTGATGTCGCCGCGGGACGCGGTATCACGGTCACGGTTGATCCCGTAACGGGCGAACAAATTATCTCCATCGATACGCAGGCCGACTTGGTGGGGCCAGACGCCCTGGCCGGCCGTGTCTCCGTTACCGGAGAATTTCAGGCCCCTATCTATGACACTTTCAATGACCTGCCCTCCGGTACGCTCGACGGCGCTTTAGCGACGACACGCTACGACGATCAGGGCAATCATAAACTGCAATTATGGCACTACGATCTTATCAATCAGGGCTGGACTAATGCCGGCACCGTGGGACCACAAGGCCCGCAGGGTGAAACCGGTCCTCAAGGCCCCATCGGTTTAACCGGCCCCGAAGGGCCCCAAGGCCCACAAGGTCCGCAAGGCATTCAAGGTGAACAAGGCATCGCCGGACCAGCCGGCCCTGAAGGGCCTCAAGGTCCGCAAGGCATTCAAGGAGAGCAAGGCCTCCAAGGGGAACCCGGCGAACCCGGCGTTTTCACCCTCGCGGGAACGGGACTTAAAAGCACCGTCATCTCCCCGACCGAGAGCGAACTCTCCATTGATCTCGCTTTTGATTTCGCGGACGACGTACAGAATGGTATCCTCAATGCCTTCACCGGCAACGTCGCCTTCAATAAAACCCTCAAGGTCCCCGTCTATGACACGATCGCCAATGCCTCCGCAGTCGAAGCGGGTATCGCCTATGCCCAGGATACCAAAGAGCTCTATTATAATGATGGACTCGCCTGGAAATCCGTCAAAGACGACGGCAGCGGCGGCAACAACATCAACAGCATTACCGCCCTCGCTCCCCTGGCCGCAACGGGTGACCGTGACATCACGCTCTCCCTTGAATTCGCGAGTGGTCTCTCCCTCGATGCGACCGGAAAACTCATCGTCGACACGAATCTCGTCGCCCTCAAGGCCGACGTGACGGCCGCCATTGATGCCGCCCGCACGGAATGGCAGGCCGCGGATGCAACGACTCTGGCCACCGCCCGGACGGAACTCGCCGCCGGTGACGCCGCCACCTTAGCCACCGCGCGCACGGAGATCGCCGCAGGCGATGCCGCCGTTCAAGCTGCGGCTGATGCCAACGCATCCGCTATTGCAGTCAACGTTATCAATATCAACTCCAATGCAACGGGTATAGCTAACAACCGAATCGACATCGACTTGAATAAGGCTAGCATCACGTACTTGGAGCAAAACGCTCTCACCCTCAACACGCCCGCCGGTGGTGATATGTCGGGAACAATGAGTGATCTCCAGATCAATGCCGGCGCGGTGGGCGCCGATGAAATCGATTCGACAGGTGATTACACGATGGGCAGTCTCGAAACAACCGGGGACATCACGGCCAACCGCGTTGATGCGGCCGGTGGTGAAATGGTCATGCAGAGCGTTGACTTTGATTTATTTCTCAACGCCGGTGACACCCATGCCGTCTATGGACCCCCGACCGTTCCGAATGACATTGTTATCATTAAAAAAGAGAAATCGACCGGCGCCTTCACGCCGGCCAATATCGTAGTTGCCGACGGCACCGATGACCGGCATGCCGCCACCGTCGGTCAGTTGAAGGCCATCGAGCAAAGTGCCGTCAGCCAAGCCGACCTGGATGCGGCCATTCAACTCGAGGCCCAGGCCCGCATCGACGCAGACCTGTCCATTCGTCAGGACTTCGCTGCCGGTGATGCGGCCGCACTTGATGCCGCAAAAACGTATACGGATGGTGAAGTCTCCGCCGCACGCACCGCACTCGAGGCGGCTGATGCGGCCGAAATAGCAGCCCGGGAAGCGGCCGACCTACAGTTTGCTACCGAGCTCTCGGCTGAAACGCAACTGCGCGAACAAGCCGACTTGCAATTCGCCACTGAACTTTCGGCCGAAGTGCAGGCGCGCCAAACAGCCGACCTGCAGTTTGCCACTGATCTCTCCGCCGAAGCCAGCACGCGCGCAGCCGCCGACCTTCAGTTCGCTACTGACCTCTCCGCCGAGGCCGACACCAGGGCTAGCGCCGACGCCTCGCATGACGCCACCCTCGCCGATCACGAAACCCGCATTTCGGCCAATGAGAGCGCCACCAGTGGAGCTATTAGAGAAGCCAGCAACGGCCTGAGTACGGAAATCGACGCCAACAATACCAGAACAGTTATTCTCGGCGGGACACTCGACCGCGCCACCGCAATCGAGATGGGCGGTAATGAGATCACGCTAGAAGCAACGAGTCCGACCGACTCCACCTTTAAATTGATCGCCCCGGACGGCAATGGCGGCACACTGGCCGCACTCGCCCTGCCCGCGTATCAAAATTACATCTCGACAGATGCTGACGGCGCGCAGACTGAAATCGCCCGCATCGGTCACGGCGGGCTTCAAGTTTGGGACCGTAATGGCAATAGTATTTTCCAGGTCCATCCGGATACCGGTATCGTCACGGTTCCCGCACCCACAAGCGATTTTACCCCTGCGACCAAAAAATACGTCGACGATAGCGTCGCGGGTGCGGGTGGCGGTGATATCACCGGGGTAACCGCAATCGCCCCTTGGATCACTGGCGGTGGTGACGTCGGCGATGTCTCCATCGGTTTCAATGAGCAGGCCTTAGATACCCGTATTAATACTATTGTGGGGATTGAAAAAGCCGAGCGCGAGGCAGCGGATCTCACCCTACAAGCCGGCATTGATGACAATACGAATCGCGTCTCGGCGGTTGAAACCCGTGCCACGGCCATTGAAGGCAATGTCACCGCCCTGCAAACTTCAGACGCACAACAGTCACTGGATATCTCTGCAAATAGAGTTAGCATTGATGACAATACGAATCGCATCTCTGTGACCGAAGCTGTCAATAATGCTCAGGATGCTAGCATCACGACTAATACGGTCAACATAGCAGCTAATACAGGCGGTATTGCTGCTAACCGCCTTGATATCGACACCAATAAAGCACGCATTGATGCTAACGAAGCCGAACTTCAGACCAAAGTCGGCGTTGACGACACGATCACTGGTGGGGACCTCGAAGGCACCTATGGCGCGCCGAAGATCCGCGCCAGCACCGAGATCACGATGAACGATGACCAATTCATTTGGAATGCCGGCACCCGCGGTACCGTGACGGTCGACGCCACCCAGAACCGAATTTCAACCGGTATCCGCGTTGAAGGCCCAAGTGACAGCACAACCAAATTCTTTGAGGCCCAAGACGCCGCCGATCCCGACAAACTGGCCTACATGGCTCCGAATCTCTTGGTCGTAAAAGAAAAGGATGCAACAACCGGCGAGTTAGATGAAATCACCGTCACGGCAAGAAGACTTGCTAAAAGCACAACGGATGGCAACGGCAATATCCGTGAAGACTTCAGCCTCGAAAAAGACCGTTTGATCTATCGGGATCCTACCGGCGGCCTGCTCTCGGAATATCGTGCCGACGGAGCCAAGGTCGGCTCCACCGGCCTGGAATTTGCTGATGGAACAGTCCTGACAACGGCCCCTCCGGATGCCGTAGCAGTCCAGGCAGGCGATGATGCCGTCCGCGCCGAATTTGCGGCCGCTGATGTACAGCTACAGACCGGAATCGATGCCAACGCCAGTGCCATCGCCACCAACATTATCAACATCCAGTCCAACGCAACGGCTATTGCCAGCAACGTAAACGAAATCAACATCAATAGGACCAATATTACCAACAACGCCTCTGAGATCCTCATCGTCAAAAGCGACGTCTCTGCCCTCGACGCACGCGCAACCAGCTTGGAAACACGGGCGACGGCACTTGAAGCCGCGGATGTCACCTTTAATGCGCGGATCACCAACAACGAAGGCGATATTAACGTTCTGGATACCCGCGTGGGCGCTACCGAAGCGTCTATTGTCGGACTGGATGCCCAAGTCACAACCAACGCATCTCGTATCACCGCCGTTGAGCTTGGCAAACTCGACGCCGACTTTATCTTCCAAGGCGCCATTACAGGAACCGCGGACGCGACGACGATTACCGCCGGCGCGGTGACTCCGGACAAACTCGATGCGAGCGCCCGTTATACCCATGGCGGACTTGATATCACGGATGGCAATACGACGACGACCGTGGATATCGATCGGGTCGAGATCCTACGGGGTCCGCAGACTGCTGCAATTACCTTAGACGGCACAGCGAGAGAAATACGGCTACAAGCGGATGACGGACGTCGCAATATCGCTTCTGCCACCGCGATCGAATTAGTAGATGATCAAGGGGTCTCCGTTTTCAAGGTCGATGCCACCGCCAATCGTTTAGACATCGGCGCGGGATCCACCTCCGTCGCCCCGGTCATCGCCACCCTCCCCGGCGGCATCACCTACGGCGATACGAATCTCGATGGCACCATCGATTCCCCACTCGTCGATGAATTTGAAATGTTCTATACGGATCCCAATTCAGGTGCTCGTGTCCTTGCACCGATTCGCGTCGGCTCCGCCAATGGTGACCTGGACCGTGCCGCCACCTTAAGAGATGTCCGCGCCGAAGTCGGACAAGGTGGCTTCGGTGATATCACCGGCGTCATCGCCGACACGGGACTCATCGGCGGCGGCCTTGTCGGCGACGTCACCCTCGCCCTCGATCAGGCCTTCCTGGATAATCGAATTAATACGGCCGTTGCGATTGAGAAAGCGGAACGGGAAACGGCTGACGCGACCCTGCAAGCCGGCATCGATAGCAATACCAACCGCGTCTCAGCGGTGGAAGTCCGTGCTACCGACCTAGAAACGCGGGCCACGGCACTTGAAGCCGCGGATATCACCTTCGATGCGCGGATCACCAACAACGAAGGCGATATTAACGTTCTGGATACCCGCGTGGGCGCTAACGAAGCGTCTATCGTCGGACTGGATGCGGAAGTTACGGCCAATACGACCGCAATTGCCGGTCACGACACCATCATCACGGCGCATACAACCGACATCGCCAACCTGCAAGCGGCTGATACCGTTTTTGACACACGGATCTCGGCCAACGCCACCGGCGTCGCGGACAACACTGCTGCGATTGCCGGCAAACTTGATCAAGTCCAAAGCAGCGCCCAAACCCTCGATCAAGGCGGCTTTGGATTTACGATACGAGGCGATCAGGCGCAAACCGTCTTGGATCCGAGCGGTCGATTATCAATCGCTAACATCGGCTCCAGCGGCCAAGACGGTGTGAGTATCGATGTCACCCAGCTGGGCTCAGCATCCCTTGACATCGGTTCCAGCGGTCAGGACGGTGTCGATGCCTTCTTCCGGCTCTATGGCGACGGCAGCGAACTGTTCACTGTTGACGGCAATGCGGGTTTCCTCCGATTTGGCCAACGGCAAGGCGGCACGCCCCTCTTCGCTATTGATGTCACCAACGATCGCTTCACCGTCGGCGCCTCATCCCTGGAAATCGAGCCTCCCCTCGCCGTGTCGTCCATTAAAATCACGCCGACGGACAGAAATGGTGACGGTAAAATTGACATTGCCGACCCCATCTTTTTCACGACGGACGACGGTACCGGCAATCAAGCAGCCACCGCCATTGCATTCGGTGCCCCGGCACTAGATGCGCAAGGCAACATCATCGGAGAAAGTGGTGTCAACTGGAGCAGCTTACAAACGGAACTCGATAGTCGTTTTGCCAACTCGCCCTTTGTAACCGATACGGAATTACAAGCCGAAGTCACCGCCCGTCAAACTGAAGACGCCGCGATTCGTCAGGAATATGCCGATGCGGATACCTTGGTCAGGGCCGACTTTGCTACGGCTGATACTCTTATCCGGGCGGATTTCGCAGCTGCCGACGCTCAACTCCAGAGCGGCATCGACAGCAATACCAACCGCGTCTCCGCGGTTGAAGTCCGCGCTACCGACCTAGAAACACGAGCCACGGTGGTCGAAACGCGTAGCCTGGATAACGAAACACGCAGCTTGGCCAACGCAGACAATATTCAGATCAACACGGACAATATCGCCGCCGCACGCAGCGATATCGATAAGAACATAACGGATATTGCTGCCAACGTGACCGCCATTGATTCCGTGAATACCAGCGTAGGAGCCCTCCAAACGACGGTCGGCGTCAATCAACAGAATATTGCGAACAACTCGACTAGCATTGCTGCAAACACAGACGCTATCACTACAAATGCCACGGCTATTGCCACCAACGCGGCTGACATTGCCACCGTCCAATCGGGCACACTGGATTCCCTGGATGTCGCCCAAGGGAAAATGACTTACGATTCGACCAACGATGTCCTGAAAGTACGGCGCCGCTTAGAAATCGCCGATGATCTCGACACGACGACTTATGCCTATGATAGTCTTGACCGTAGAATTCGCATCATCGGGAGCAGCGGACAAGATGGGGTTCGATTGGGGATAGGCTCCAGCGGCGAAGATGGCTTCTTGGAGACAAGTGACGCTAACAATAACCTCGCCAGCGTGACCGCGACGGCTATCGAGTTGAAAGACGCTCAGGGCCTTGCCGTCATCAAAATGGATGCTGCTTCCAACCGTTTGGATATCGGAGCCGGCTCGACCTCCGTCGCCCCGGTCATCGCCACCCTGCCCGGTGGCATCACCTACGGCGATGGGAACCTAGACGGCACGATCGACACGCCGCTTATCGATGAATTTGAAATGTTTTACACAGATCCCAATTCAGGTGCTCGCGTCCTTGCACCGATTCGCGTCGGTTCCGCCAATGGTGACCTGGACCGTGCCGCCACCTTAAGAGACGTCCGAGCCGAAGTCGGTGCCGGTGGCTTTGGCGACATTACCGGCGTCATCGCCGATACCGGACTCATCGGCGGCGGCCTCGTCGGCGACGTCACCCTCGCCCTCGATCAGGCCTTTTTGGATAACCGCATTAATACCGCCGTCGCGGTTGAAAAAGCGGAACGGGAAACGGAAGATACTGCCATTCGTGGTGAATTCGCCGCTGCAGACACCCAATTGCAAGCGGCTAGTGATGCCAATGCCACTGCCATCGCCGCAAACGTTGTCAACATCCAGTCTAATGCAACGGCTATTGCCACGAATGTAAATGATATCAGCTTAAATAGAACCGATATTACCAACAACACCTCCGAAATTCTCATCGTCAAAGGCGACATAAGCACGGCACAAAGTGATATATCGGCCCTGCAGGCGGCTGATATTACCTTTGACTCGCGCCTCGGCACTGCCGAAACATCGATCGTCGGACTCGATTCACGGATGACTCTCGCCGAGAACGGCATCACCACTAATTCAGGTGCGATAACTGACCTCCAAGGTCAGGTCACTTCCGGTATATCGGACTCTCTCGATGTCGCCCAAGGGAAAATGACTTACGATTCGACCAACGATGTCCTGAAAGTACGGCGCCGTTTAGAAATCGCCGATGATCTCAACACGGTCACTTACGCCTACGACAGCCTGGATCGTCGTTCCGTCTATCTTGATGCCACCGGCAACGACACCGTGACCATTGACGGCGCGAACAAAGAAGTCCGGCTCAAAAACGAAGACGGCAAGATCAGCATCGCCGATCCGATCACCCTGACCTACAATGATGAGCTGGGCAATCTCAGCGCCAGATATGGGGCTGCCGGCATTGCCATTCCCAGTTTACTCACCGCCGACAAGGCAACCGGTATCTTTGAGATAGCCCTGCCGGCATATAGCATCAACACCGGAGCGACAGGCGCCAACGACCCGGCGATTCGCAAAGGAATCGATATTGAATTGGGAACTGATGGCAAGGCCCGCCTCCAATACGACGGAACCACTTTAGATGAAAACGGTGCGCCGGTCTCATTAGATGGTACCTTCGGGTTTGTTCGCGAAGATGCCCAAGGAAATAATTCCCTCGTCTCGATTGCCGTCGTTGGTGGAACATTACAGCATCATGCCGTCAACAAGGCCCAACTCGATGCCGTCGCGGCAGGTTCCGTTACCCAGAGTGAATTGGATGCCGCCGTCGCTGTCGAAACCACAGCCCGCACATCCGAAGACGCGGCCATTCGCCAAGAGTACGCGGATGCCGATACGCTCGTCCGGGCGGATTTCGCAGCTGCCGACGCTCAACTCCAGAGCGGCATCGACAACAATACAACCCGCGTCTCCGCGGTTGAAGTCCGTGCCACCGACCTGGAAGCGCGGGCCACGGCTCTGGAAGCTACCGATGTCGGATTCAACACGCGCATCACGGCAAATGAGGGCGCCATTGCGACGAATGCAACGAATATAGCTGGTCATGATACCCTTATTACCGCGAACACCGATGCCATTGCCGCCCTCGACTCCAACGTCACGACCGACGTCCTGACCGCCAGGACCAGCCTCGATGTCGCCAGCGGCGAGATGAATTACGCCAATGGTCGGCTTTTCGTCGGCGGCACCAGCGCCTTCGTCGGCGACTACGAATATAACATTACGGATAAACTGGTCCGCAGCACCGATTGGGACATTAATCATGAAAGTGTGACCGGCAACGTGCGTATAGCGGGCGGCAACATTGAAATCAGCGGTACTGACGGTAGCAACAAAGCCTCGGCTACCGCAATCGAACTACAAGACGCTCAGGGCCTTGCCGTCATCAAAATAGATGCTGCTTCCAACCGTTTGGATATCGGAGCCGGCTCGACCTCCGTCGCCCCGGTCATCGCCACCCTGCCCGGTGGCATCACCTACGGCGATGGGAACCTAGACGGCACGATCGACACGCCGCTTATCGATGAATTTGAAATGTTTTACACAGATCCCAATTCAGGTGCTCGCGTCCTTGCACCGATTCGCGTCGGTTCCGCCAATGGTGACCTGGACCGTGCCGCCACCTTAAGAGACGTCCGAGCCGAAGTCGGTGCCGGTGGCTTTGGCGACATTACCGGCGTCATCGCCGATACCGGACTCATCGGCGGCGGCCTCGTCGGCGACGTCACCCTCGCCCTCGATCAGGCCTTTTTGGATAACCGCATTAATACCGCCGTCGCGGTTGAAAAAGCGGAACGGGAAACGGCTGACGCGAACCTGCAGGCCGGCATCGATAGCAATACAACCCGCGTCTCCGCGGTTGAAGTCCGTGCTACCGACTTAGAAACGCGAGCCACGGTGGTCGAAACGCGTAGCCTGGATAACGAAACACGCAGCTTGGCCAACGCAGACAATATTCAGATCAACACGGACAATATCGCCGCCGCACGCAGCGATATCGATAAGAACATAACGGATATTGCTGCCAACGTGACCGCCATTGCCAATAATACAACGGCGATCAATACAAATTCTCAAGACATCGGCACAGCTAACCAAAGAATTGACTCCAACGAAAATTTGATCGTCGGACTTGATTCACGGATGACTCTCGCCGAGAACGGCATAACTGCCAATGCAGGTGCGATCACTGCCCTCCAAGGTGAGGTCACTTCCGGTATATCGGACTCTCTCGATGTCGCCCAAGGGAAAATGACCTACGATTCGACCAACGATGTCCTGAAAGTACGGCGCCGTTTAGAAATCGCCGATGATCTCAACACGGTCACTTACGCCTACGACAGCCTGGATCGCCGTGTCCGCATCGTCAATCCCAGAGGGACTGATTCCATCACTTTAGACGGTATCAATAATCAGATGTCTCTGGCCGCCGATGACGGCAGCCGCGGTATCGTTATCCCGCAATTCCTCCAGTTCCTAGATGCACAGGGAAATATCAACGCGGAATATGGAGCCAACCGCATCGCTATTCCCAGTTTATTGACGGCCGATATCGCCAACGGCGGGGCCGTCCAGATTGCGATTCCAAAATTGGAATTGGCAACCGCTTCCCAAGTCCGCTCCGTTGACTTCATCTGGAAAGATCTCGACAGCAGCCTGGATATCATGACTCGCGATGACCTGGGCAATGATGTCTACGCCAAAATCCGCGTCGCCAGTGACGCTAATGACCCCAATTCCGTCGTCAACGTCGCTCTCCTGGATACTCGGGTTCCGCCCAATGCCAACTTCGTGACGGACACTGAACTCCAGGCCGAAACTGATGCCCGTACCGCCGCTGACACTACCTTACAAGCCAACATCGATACCGAAGCGTCAACGCGCAGCTCGGAAGACGCAAGGATCGAGGCGGGTTACATAGCCGCTGACACCACGATCAGCGCCAGTGTCACCTCTGGCGATGACGCTGTTCGCAGTGAGTTCCAAGCTGCCGACACCACAATCAGCGCTAGCATCGCCTCGGGCGATGACGATGTCCGCGGTGAGTTTGCCGCGGAAGACACCGCGATTCGCCAAGAATTTGCAACCGCTGACACCCTCGTCCGCGCCGACATTGCCTCAGGCGATGATGCTGTCCGCGGTGAGTTCCAAGCCGCCGACGCTCTTGATGTCAAGATTACAACCGGCGCCATGGACGATTTAGACCTTGCCGGCATATTCACTTACGACGAAAACAACCAAAACATTGTCGGCCTCGGCTCCTACATTGCCAATGACGGCCTCGGCAACCAGAGCCGTGTATCGGCCACTGCTATCGAATCTTCAGCCGCTAACGGCAGCCGCGGCATCGTTATCCCGCAGTTCTTGAAGTTTGAAGATGCCCAAGGCAATCTTAACGCCGAGTACGGCTACAACGGCATCGCCATTCCCAGCCTCCTGACGGCTAATGTCGACAACGGTGGCGCCGTTCAGATCGCGATTCCAAAATTGGAATTGGCAACCGCTTCCCAAGTCCGCTCCGTTGACTTCATATGGAAAGATCTCGACAGCAGCCTGGATATCATGACTCGCGATGACCTGGGTAATGATGTCTACGCCAAAATCCGCGTCGCCAGCGACGAGAATGACCTGAACTCGGCTGTTAGCGTCTCTCTACTCAATACACGCGTTCCTCCGGGAGCGAATTTCGTGACGGACATCGAACTCCAGGCCGAAACTGATGCCCGTACCGCCGCTGACGCGACCTTACAAGCCAACATCGATACCGAAGCGTCAACGCGCACCTCGGAAGATGCAAGGATCGAGGCGGGTTACATCGCCGCCGATGCCACCATCAATACGCGCATCGACACCGAAGTAAATACCCTGAATCAAGAGAATGAAGCGCAGGATGCCGTGATCATTCAAGGCGATCAAACTGTCCTTGCGGCTGCCAATGACTACACCGATACGCAGGTGTCCACTGAAACCGCGGCGCGAATTGCTGCTGATTTAGATGTAGTAACAAACTCACTCGATGTCGCCGGCGGTGAACTGAACTATGCTAATAGCCGACTCTCAGTAGGTGGAACTAGTGCCTTCATTGGCGATTACGAATACGACATTACGAATAAACTGGTCCGCAGCACCGATTGGGACATTAATCATGAAAGTGTGACCGGCAACGTGCGTATAGCGGGCGGCAACATTGAAATCAGCGGTACTGACGGTAGTAACAAAGCCTCGGCTACCGCAATCGAACTACAAGACGCTCAGGGCCTTGCCGTCATCAAAATAGATGCTGCTTCCAACCGTTTGGATATCGGAGCCGGCTCGACCTCCGTCGCCCCGGTCATCGCCACCCTGCCCGGTGGCATCACCTACGGCGATGCGGATCTCGACGGCACCATCGATTCCCCACTCGTCGATGAATTTGAACTGTTCCGTCAGGACCCGACGACGGGTGCCCGGACGCTCACTAACATCCGTATCGCAGCGCCTACCGTCGATGACCATGCGGCTACCAAGGCCTATGTTGACGGCATTCGTGGCATCCAAAACATCGATGCCGTCGCACCCGTCATCGCCACGACTAATGGCAATGACGTCACCGTCTCACTGGATATCGACAACATTTCCCTGAACGCTCCCAACGGCAAGCTCCAAGTCGCACCCTTTGGCATCACCAATGCTTTAATAGCCGCCAGCGCCGTTACGAACGAGAAACTCAGCATAGCCCTGCAAGCCGAAGTTGCGCAAATCGCCGTGAACAAGGCCGATATTGCGACGAACCTGGCCAGCACGAATGCCAACGCTCTAGCGATTGCCGGCAACGATACGGACATTGCGGCTAACACCAGCGAAATAACCATCAACCGCAGTAGTATCCTGGCCAATACGGATAGCATCAATACAAATTCTCAAGATATCGGCACGGCTAACCAAAGAATTGACTCCAACGAAAATTTGATCGTCGGACTTGATTCACGGATGACTCTCGCCGAGAACGGCATCGCCTCCAACGATGCTGATATTGCTACCCTAAATACCAGTCAAGCCTCTCAAGATGTGACGATTGGCACCAATAGCCAGAATATTGCGAACAACTCGACTAGCATTGCTGCCAACACTGATAGCATCAATACCCTGACGACGGACCTCGACCGTAAAGTGAATGTCACCGACGGCGTGATGGACACCATCGCGGTGGGAGGTGATCACTTAACCCACGATGCTGCAAATCGGATCTTCAATTTCGCTGATGCAACCGGTGCTGTCGGTGTAAGCATCGATGGTTCACAAGGGTTCTTCAGGGCGGACGACTTCGCCTTGGGTGCCAACGGCCTTCTGTCCTATGATGAGAACAATAACCGGATTGATCTGAGTGCACAAGGTGCCGCAGAGTACCTTGAGGTCTCGACGGGATCCAATGCCGGCACCGTCGGCGCGCGATTCGTTTCTGGCGGAAACACTGCGGACGTTGCTGCCAATCAAATCTGTATCAAAGCAGGTAGTGGAGGCGATGCATGTGGTAGCAATGTCCATACGCGCATATCACCATCGCAGTTTTACGTTCAAAATAATTTCGGCAATCAAGTGGATCTGCTTACGGTGAATAGTGGAGGCGTCATCCGATTCAACGTGAATAATCTCGGCGACGCGACCGTCAGCAACGAGTTGATCACGGGCGGCGGCGTCCGTTTCGCGGACGGTACGGTGCAGACAACAGCTGCGACCGGCGATGTCACCCAGGCCGACCTCACTGCGGCGGTCGGTGCTGAAACGACGGCACGGCAGACTGAAGACGCGGCCATTCGCCAAGAATTCGCGGATGCCGATACCCTCGTCCGTGCCGATTTTGCTACGGCCGACACTTTGATCCGAACCGATGTCGATGCGAATAAAGTTCGCATCGATGCGAACGAACTCGCTATCGCAACCAAGATTAGCGCGACGGACACCATCACTGCGGGTTCCCTCGAGGGCACTTATGCGGCCCCGACGGTCCGTGCTGCGGCCATCGGCACCAATGAACTGGATGCCTCGCAGGGTTTCTTCATGGCCGGCCTGGAAGTCTCCGATATCGCTTCGGCCAGCAAAGTCACCCTGTCACCGAGCGAAGCCACGATCGAACTAGGAGTGACCAAAGCGGGCTTCATCGTCGGCGCCGGCAGCGCACAGGCCTCCTTCACCGACGGCACGAATGATTCTGTGACCATTGACGCCAAACGCGTCGTCGCCGGCGGCAGCGTGACCAAGGCCACCTTAGACTCGGCCTCAGGAACGGCCACCTTTGAGGACGGTTCCGGCATTGGGCCCGAACAGCCCTACGCCGAGATCGGCGCCAACAAACTCGAGATCACCAGCACAGACCCGCAGTCCCTCTTCACGGAAGGAATCGTGCGCCTGGATGCCAAGAGAATGCTGATGGCGCGCAATTATGACGGCATCAACAGTGCGACGGCGATCGAGCTCAGCGCGGATGGCATGACGGGTATCAAGTTGCAAGGCCAAATTGAGACCGCGGCGATTGATGTTTCCAGTGTGACCGATTTAGCCGGAGCACCCGGGGTCGGCATGATCTACGGAGATACCAACATCACGGTGGGCACGGGCAACAACGAACGCACCTTCCTGGCCACGGAGCTCGCTTCAACCGGTTCCACGATCAGCACGGCCGAACTCGAAGATGGCGCCGTTACGGCTGCCAAGGTCGATGCCACCACCGTCGCAACCCGTGCCCAATTGACAACTGAATTAGATGTTGAGCGGGCTCGCATCACGACCAATGAGGATACGAATGCCACTCAACAGACCAGTATCAATGCCAACACGGCAACGGCTTCTGCCAACGCATCTCTCATTGTGGTCCACGACGGTCGCCTCACGACGAATGAAGCCGGCATCTTGGCCAACGCCAGCACGGGTTCCACCAACGCGACCAATATCGCGACGAACACGGCTGTCAGCGCTGATAACAGTTTACGGCTCGATACCGCTGAACCGGCGATCACGGCGAATACAACAGCCACGGCGACGAACGCCAGCGCCATCACTACCCTCGACGGGACCGTCACAACAAACACAAGTAATATCGCTACGAACGTGAGCGACATTAGCCGCAATGCGACGGATATCAGCACTAATACAGGCAATATCACGGCAAACACCGCAGCATTGGGCAATAAAGTCAACACCCTGGACGGCATCATGACCCAAGCCAACATCGCCAGTGGCACGCTGTCCGTTACTGCCGATAGAGTGGCCTATGGCCCCTCGACTTTTATGGAAGCCGGCAATCTCCAAATCAGGACCTCAACCAGTGACCTGGTGATTGACGACGGCACGAACACCGCGAGCCTGGCCGTCGGTGAGATAAACCTCTCGACCGGAACAGCGACTCCGACCAACATCCGCCTGAGCAGCAACTTCGGTGATTTGGACATCACACGTGGCACCGACAATACGAGCATACAGGTTGGTCAAATTAGTCTTAGCTCCGCCAGCGGCACCGGTTTTAGCGCCAGCGGCGGCGGTTTCGCGAGTGTCAGCACTCAATTAAACGTCGGCGACAGCAAAGGCGCACCAGGGACCTTGAGTGTTTCCGGTGATATTTCCGCCAGCGGCACCGACGTTTCTAACGTTTTTCAAACCACGATTGCAACAGATGCCGACCTCTTGGGCGGTACGCGCTTTGAACTTAACAATGCGGCGGGCACTGCAAACACCGCCCAAGTCGTCGCTGTGTTTGAAAATTTAGATGACCAACGGGCCGGAATCAATGACACCAATGCCATCGCCGCGTTCATTAACAGCGATCCGGATCGTAGCTCTGTCTCAGGAGACACCACCGGTATCTTTATCGGGACTATTCCCGGCACGACCGGCGGCGGTTTTACCACCGGAATGGTCATTGAAAATGGTGTTGAGACAGCTATCCGCCTGCGACCAGAGCAGGAAGGTATCGACATTGACGCAGAAGGTGTGACTCTTGATAGAGGCGTAACTGTCCGCGCCTCACAGGATCAACTAGGCAACAATGGCAGCGTGACACTGGCCTTCGACGCGTCAGACGCGAACATAGGCACTGCATTCGACATCGGCAATAACGCCGTTCGCGTCCAGGGTCGCGACTTCACATCACAGGAAGTATTCGATGCCTTCGCCGGTGGTGGCGGTAGCAATCTGACCGCGACAGCACCCCTCAATTTGGATGCCAACGAAAATCTGACCCTTGCAACAGCAACCGGCCTGACAGTCAACGCCTCGAATCAACTGATCGTTGATGCCGGCGCGGGCTTGTCTAACTTCGGTAATCAACTCGTAGTGTCCGGCGTCAACTCATCGATGATAGCGGATGGCACGGTCTCACGCGCCGATTTGGATTCCGGGGTAAACAGCGAACTTAACCAGATCGCGCTCAACACTGCAGCGATCACTAACAAGGTCGACGGCAGCGGCACGATCGGAAGCGTTCCCGTCTTTACCGAAGCCGGCAAGATCGGTGATTCCGTCTCGATCACGGAAAGCAACGGCTCGGTCTTTATCAATGGCGGCGCCCAATTCGATGGGGGTGGCACACTCTTTATCAATAACGGCGCGAGCATCGCGGTGGGCCAAGACGGCTCGGGCGGACTCATTGAAGCACCGACAATCGTATCACGCGGGAATATGACGACCGAGGGAACCCATGCCGTTTGGGGCACGTTGAATACCTCGAGCGGCCCCAATGGCCCTGCCACGATTGTCGTCGCCGATGTCGATCAAGTCTGGCAAGGTCCCACACGTAGTTGGACTTCGCAGGACTTGGAAGATAAGATCTTTGATTCCGGCAATACGTCCTCGGTTGTCACCGTACTCGACGATGGTGTCTCTCAGAGCCGTCCGGTCGCCTACTTAGCAGACGGCTCCAACTGGATTATTGTCGACTGTCAGGACGCTGACGGATGCGACATCGTCGCGCCCGACAATCCGTCAGTAGCCCTCGGGGCTGAACTGCGCATTACTTGTGAAACCTCCTCAAGAAGTGCCTCGTGTTTGATGCTGTCGGCACCTCCCGTCGGTGGCCCCGCCGGCGGCGATGTCCTCTTGATCGGTGGTTTTGATGTCACCTTGGGGCAATACGAATCCATCACCCTCAAGAGCTACAATAGAACCGGCGGTGACTGGATTGAGGTCTCCCGCGCAGTAGCAGGTCTGAATTAGGCCATTCATTTTCATGCAGGGGCGATCCTTGTGATCGCCCCTACATCATTCGCAACCCAATAACACCATCACGTCGATACCGCCCGAATGCGCGATGAATTCGGCCGCCCGTATCGACGTTCGATCCGGTTAACGAAATACAATTACTCAATGACGGGGGCGTATTTTGTGACCATTTGCGCGTGGCAACGGGAACATATATTCGGTCGGGTCGTGGCCGGACAAACCCGATTAAATCAAAATGGAACCATCGTATCGGATTGTTGGCATGAATTATCGAATAAATTTAAAACGGTGATATTGGATGAAATGGTTATCATGCCAAATCATTTTCATGGAATTGTTTGGATTGATTCCCCCGTAGGGGCGACCCAACGGGTCGCCCGCCAATCATCGACCAATGATCGGGCGAGGCGATGCCTCGCCCCTACGGCGAATGGGCCAAAACCGGGTTCCTTGGGCGCCATCATCGGTCAATTCAAATCATTGGCCACAAAACGGATTAACGTTGTTCGCCACACACCCCATTTTCCGGTATGGCAACGCAATTATTACGAACGCGTCATTCGCGATGACCGCGAATTAGCCGAGATTCGCCAATATATCCTGGATAATCCGTATCATTGGGATAACGGCCCGGGAAACATCTTGTAATTATTCAATTAATCAGCCTGCACGGTCCCGGAACATGGCCCTTTTCCCACTGATTTCTGCGCCCCAGTCTGTTATCATTAAATTTAGGCAGCTTAGGGAGGAGGTCCATGTCGTGCATCCCAATGTGGAGTGACGACGTGAATGCAATACCTCAAGTCAGCAGTACCCAACCAGTAATCACACGTCTCTCCGACCATCACCCTTTTTACGGAGAGACATCATGGATACTCAATCTCATGTGCGTCTAGCGCGCTTTGTTGTTACCTCTCTTTTAACGTTTATTCTGACCTGGCTCGCGCCCCCGCTGCTTCACCTAGCCGATGCAAGTTCCGAAGGGGGTGACGGCCGATACGAAAACGGGGACAGCACGAACAATGACGATGATGTCTTTGAGATCCCGGGACGAATGCGACTCGAGGTTCATATCCAGGCCATCAAGAAGAACGGCCAGCCGGTCAGCGGCCCCCGTCCAGCCCGCTATGACCTCTTCAATCCGGATACCGATCAGTACTTAATGAGCGTCACGGACTGCGACGCCTTCTTTAATGTGGGTGATGCCTACATCCATTTTGACGAACCGGTCTCTCCGCGCCTGGCTCGCGAATCACGCGTTGAGGTACACACCACGCTACTCGACAATGATTGTGCCACACCGCGACCGATCAAGATCCAACCTTACGAAATCGGCACGCGCATCTGGGCCCTCTTTGCCAAGCGCGCCGGCCGCGCGCGACTCGCCAAAATCGCCAAGGGTATTCGGCGCGACCAGCTCAAGGTCTATACGGCAGAGAATGAACTCGCCTATTTGCTCAATCTGCCCTTTGAGGTCACGCCGGAAGACGAAGACCGTGTCTTGGGCGTGGTAATGGTCGATGATGATAATAATCCGGACACGCCTCCTATCGCCACGATCGAGTTTGTCGACTCCGACGGCAGCGGAGACATTACCGCAGTCTTGACCGAGGACGGTTCAGGCCTCATGGGCGGTGCCGAGAGCGGCGCCGTGAAGCTCCGACTAACCGATACCGGCATTACGCCCGGGACCTACGGTGCTGAAAACCTGGGCCAAGAAGTCGTTACCGTTCCGACAGTTACGGTAGATTCCCAAGGTCGTTTATTAGCTGCGGGTCAGTTCACCATTGATCGTGTCGGTCCGGCCGGCCCCCAAGGTGAACCGGGACCACAGGGTGAACCCGGTCCGGAAGGCCCGCAAGGCGAACCGGGTCCTATCGGTGAAACAGGTCCCGCCGGCCCCGAAGGTCCACAGGGTCCGGTCGGCCCAGCAGGACCCCAAGGACAGCCCGGTCCTCCAGGACCCGAAGGTCCGGAGGGACCTGCGGGTCAAGATGCCGACCTGAGCAATGTGCTCGCCGGTGACGGGGTCCGCATCGAGGACGGCAGTATCGAAGGCACCATCATCGTCTCACTGGACCAGGCCTTTGATGCAACTTGGACGGGTTCCCAACGCTTTGAAACTGAACTGCGGGTGCCGCGCTCGGACCTCAGTGCTGATCCGAGCACTGGCGCCGGCTCCCTCGCATACAACGTGTTCGATAATCAGCCCTACTTTTTCAACGGGTCTCAATGGGCCACCTTAAAGGGCGAGCAAGGCATTCAAGGTGAAATTGGACCTCAAGGCATTCAGGGTGAAACCGGTCCGCAAGGTCCCGAAGGGCCGCAAGGACCTCAAGGCATTCAGGGTGAAACCGGTCCGCAAGGTCCCGAAGGGCCGCAAGGACCTCAAGGCATTCAGGGTGAAACCGGTCCGCAAGGTCCTGAAGGGCCGCAAGGAGAACAAGGACCAGCGGGAGTCATTGAACTCGTGACAGACGTCGGCATCGATGGTTCGCTCGCAGACG
The DNA here is from genome assembly GCA_965216315.1 of bacterium. Taxonomy (GTDB): domain Bacteria; phylum UBA10199; class UBA10199; order 2-02-FULL-50-16; family JAJFLM01; genus CBDCFN01. The sequence goes on from CBDCFN010000016.1 coordinate 1,520,256, forward strand.
GAACGCTAACGCTCACTGTCGACACGGAATTCGATTTTGCCGACGATGCCAATAACAACGTCTTCAACGCCTTTACGGGCCGGGTTCAATTCAACACGGCCGTGCGCGTCCCCCGCTTTGCCAACATGAGCGCGGCGGACACGACACTCGGTGCAGGCAGCGTGGCCTACTTCGAGGACAGTAATGAACTCTACTACCATGACGGTACTGCCTGGGTCTCCGTCAGCGATGCCGGTACCGGTGTCGGCGACATCGAGGCCGTTTTTGCCGGGTTTGGTTTAAGCGGCGGCGGATCAGCCGGCGAAGTCACGCTCGAGGTCGACACAACTTTGATTGCCACCAATCAATCCGTGATTGATGCCGTGGCCGCCGAGACCGCCCTGCGCGAAGCGGCGGATAGTGCCGAAATGCAGGCACGCATGGCCGCCGATCAGGCCAACGCCGACGCGATTGCCGCGGAAACATCTGCGCGAATGGCCGCCGATGCAGGACTCGCCGCCGACATTGCCGCTGAAAGCGCGGCACGCATGGCGGCCGATACACAATTTGCAAGCGACCTTGCCGCCGAACAGACCGCGCGTATCGCCGCCGATACGCAATTCGCGACCGACCTTGCCACCACGCAGGCCGAGGTCGCACTGAAGCTTGATGCAGCCGACGTCACCGCTTCCAATGGTCTGACGGCAACACCAAACAACGGCAGCGTTGATATCACCATGGGCGGAACGCTCAACCAGGCCCTGACGACCATCGATATGGATTTCAATACACTCGCGTTTACCAATGCATTTCGCGTCGGCATCGGAACGGACACGCCACAAACCGGCCTGCATTTACGTAATGAGACGGACGAGTATGTCCTGCGTGTCGAAGGAAACGGGTACTCGGAATTGGTCCTGACTTCATCGCCGGAAGGAGCAACGCTGCCGATCATTCCGGATAACGGCCTGCGCCTATCGGCCGGCAATCAGGCGACAATCTTCGAAAACATCGAACCCGTCGGTGGCGGCGACCCGGCCTTTATCTTCCGGCTTAAAGAAGCCGTTCCGCTCGCGACGCCTTTTGAGATCATGACGCTGAGCGATACCGGCCGCGTCGGCGTCCGTCTGCCTGACCCCCGCGCGGAACTGCACGTCCGCAACGAGACCGACGAAGCCGTCTTGATGGTCGAAGGCAACGGCAGTGCCGAACTTGTCTTGACGACGCGCGGAGAAGGCGACCCCTTCGTAACTGTCGATGATGGTCTGAGAATCATCACCAATAACGGCGACCGCGTCCTCTTCCGGCGCATCGAGGACCTTACCGCCGATGTTGATGCCTTTGTGTTTCAGCGGCACAAGGTCGGTGGCCTTCCCTTTGAATTCGAAGACCTGATGGTCCTGGATGCCGGCGGCAATGTCGGTATCGGCACGAACACACCGACGGCGCGTTTGCAAGTCGTTGGCAATGCCATCGCCTTCGATCCCGTACTGCCCGAGCATTTAGCGACCAAGGCCTACGTGGATGCACAGACCGGCAGTGGCGGTAACTTGACCTTCACGGCGCCGCTCGTTGAGGCCGCTCAAGTCGTCAGCCTCAGCTTTGATGCGACCTTAGATGTCTCGTCCGGTAGCCTGGGCCTCGCTGACAATGCCGTGACCGGCTTGAAGATCCTCGACGGCAGTATTGCCAATGCTGATCTCGACCAACCGACACGAGACACCCTGACGCAGGTCGCGGTCAATACGTCACTCGCGAACGATGCCCAGACAACGGCGGATAACGCAGCGGCCGATGCCAGCGCGGCACTCGGTGCGACAGTCATCAATGCGGCCAATATTGCGGCCAATGCGACGCTTATCTCTGACAATTCCGACGCGCTTGCCGTCAATACAACGGCCATTGGAGTTAATGCTGCCGACATTGCGACCAATGCGGCACGCATCACCGATAATTCCGATGCAATTGTCGTCAATTCGACCGCAATCGGTGTGAATTCCGGCAATATCGCAACAAACTCGGCGCGCATCGACGATAATTCTGCCGCCATTACGGACAATACCTCCGCCATCGGCGTAAACGCGAGCAATATTGCGCTCATTGACGCGCAACTCGATACCAAGATCGGAGGCAGCGGGGCTGAAAACCGCGTTTCCGCTTTCGATGCCGCGGGTGACCTACGGGAAACCAGCATCACCGACGATGGCGGTGTCGTGAGCGTCGACGCGGGCATCTCCGTCGGAGTCGGCACGACCACGGTCGATCCCCTAGCGCAGTTGCAAGTCGAGAATGCCGGCAATGCCGTAATCAAGGTCAGGTCGACGGCGGTCGATAGCGCCGCGGCAACCCTATTAGAGCGCGCGGACGGAGAATTTGCCTATTTCGCGGTGGGCTCACTGGAACCTACCGGCACGGCGATTATTTCGAGCAGCACGCCCTCTTCCGGTGTCGGCAGCGATGCACCCGCCATTCTACTGCGCACTAACGCCGATATTAGCGGCGGATCCGAAACAGATGTCTTGTCGATACTCGGTGACGGTCGCGTCGGGATTAATACGACCGGCCCCGACGCCCAGTTGGATGTCAATGGTGACATGCAAGTCACCAGCAATAGCAGTACCGGACGCGGCTTTCGACTCGATTATATGTTTGATAACGACGATCCGCTTGATATTGCGACAGTGGGTGCTCATCGCATTGACGTCACTCACGGAGCCTTCGCCACGAATGATAATCCCAAGGTCGGACTCGTCGTTTTTCGATCTGAAGATGATGTCACAACACCTCTCGGACCGGGCAGTCAAGTCGCCATCATCAATGCTGATTCCGATAAACAAGACTCGGGCTTGGTCATTACAAGTGCTATTCCAGACGTCGCCGGTGGCTTCTTGGTCGACGGTGGCGGCTATGATACGGCGGTTCGCATCGCGACCGGATCCAGTCCGATGGACACAGCGATCAACATCGAAACCGACGGTACGGGCGTCATCGACAGAGGTGCCGTTTTTGCCGCTAGTAACGCCGACATCAACACAGGTATTTCCTTTCAGAGCCAAGTGTCCCGGGGTGGGCCCAGTGTCGTGATCGGTATCGACTTCCGAGAAACCACGACGGCCGCTCTTTTTAATCCCGGTAACTTGATTGCAGTTGACGGTAACCCGTCATTCACGGCGCAACAACTGGCTGATACCGTTTTCGGCGGTGGCAGTGGCGGCCTGACCTTTAATGCACCGCTCAATGAGATCGGCGGTTCCGTCACCTTTAATACAGGCCAAGGCCTGACACTGTCGGGACCCAACTTAACGACCGATAACGGACCGGGACTGACCTACTTCGGTAATCAGCTGACCTTGGCCATTGATGGTTCAGATATGTCCCTGGCCGGCGGTTCGCTAAGCATTGCCTCGGGTGGAGTCGGAGCTGACGAACTCCAAGACACCGCCGTATCAGCCGGTTCCTATTCAATCGCTAATGTGACAGTCGATGCCGACGGCCGGATTACAGCCGCGAGCAACGGCATCAGCGGGAGCAGCAATGCACTGACCAAAATCGGAGCTGATGGCAGTTCGCTCATTGAATCCGGAGTCATCGAGGACGGAGCCAACCTCAACATAGGTGACAGTGCGCGCGTTGTTTTGGCAAACGGCAATATTGACACAGTAGGTACTATTACTGCGGGCCAGCTCGACGTAAGCGGCGCCTCGACATTCGCTGCAACAGTCGATGTCGGAGATCAAATGCGCCTGGATGCTGCCACCGGCAACATCAGCACGACGGCTACGCTATTAGCCGGCACCGTGGATGCCACTAATGAAGTCTGCATCAATGGCGATTGCCGGACCGCTTGGCCCTCCGGAGTCAGCGGAATTAGCGGTAGCGGTACGACCAATGCCATACCCAAGTTCACCGCCGCGACGACTCTAGGTGACTCTCGCCTCTACGATGACGGTTCTCATGTAGGTATTGGTACAAACACGCCTGCAGTGACACTCGATGTTATCGATACGCAAACAAACGCCAGATTCCGCTCCACTGATCCAACCCGAAATGTCTCCTTAAATCTAGTTGATGCCGCAGGGAGTGAATTGACAATCTCGCATTCCGCAAATTCGACTATTTTCGATTTGGCCGCGAACGCCACGGTAACGAACAATACTTTGGCCTACCAATTCAGCACTGATGCTGGACCGGAACTCCTAGCAATGACAGTGGGCGGCGACATCGGTATCGGTACGTTCAACCCGACGGCACGTTTAGAGGTTGCCAATTCTACTTGGGATTCGGATCCATTGTTAATCACGGGCTTAAGCGACTCTTCCGTCGGTCCGACACTGCAGATTGATGCCAGAAACGGCAATGACGGCGAGTCGTATTCTATTATTTCGACCAATGACAGTGCTGGTGCCGGTGGTGGCAAACTGGCCTTCTACCAAGATATAAGTGGCGCATCCGGAAACTCCGGTTATCGCATGGTGATCGATAATACCGGTGACGTCGGTATTGGGACGACGGATCCCACGGAGAAATTAGATGTGAATGGCCGCATTCGTGTCAGTGGAAACACGCCAACAGTTGGAACTTGTCCTTCAGCAACGATCAATGGTAGTGATACGGCATTTAATGTCTCAACGAGTAGTAGTACTGGTAGCAAGTGTCTTATCAACTTTTCACAACGGTTTAATTCAGCGCCCATTTGTACAATAACCGGCGTTGGCGGAGGTCCGAGCTTTATCCCTAAACTCGCAAGTTCTGGTACAAGCTCCATAGAGGTCATTAATGATTCGACAATCAGCACCAGCATGAACAGCCGCAACTTTAATGTCATTTGTTTGGCTAAATAATTGATAGATTAATTATCCAGTAAACCAACTGGCATCCTAGTTCAAAAGGGCCTCGGCTACTATTAATCAATAGCCAGTGGGGCGCCATTCATGGCACCCCCATAATTTCCCCTTTGATTCATCACCGAAATATGATAAAAATTACAAAAATTTACCGTAATTCCAAGCATTTGGGAGGCACTATGTTTGAGAGGAATAAGCGTTTTTTTGTGGGTTTGATCGCCCTCACCTTTGTAATTTCAGGCTTGAGCGCCTGCAACGAAGTCCCCAGCAAGGCGAACGCCTGGCAGGCCGTCTTCCTGACCAGCGGTCAGGTCTATTACGGTAAACTCAAGGACTCGAGCGGCCAATTCTATACGCTCGAAGATGTCTATTACATTCGACGCGATGCGCAAGCCGCCGAAGGCGCCCCGCAACTCACGCTCATTAAAATGGGCAATGAATTGCACGGACCGGAGGACTCCATTATTCTCAACCGCGATCACATCCTCTACGTCGAACACCTGAAAAAAGATGGGCTCGTTACGAAGCGCATCGCGGAGGCCAAAGACGCCGCCGCCAAGGCGCCCGCAGGAGACGCGACCGCACAGGCCGAGACCACCCTGCCCGCCAATCAACTGACGCCGGAAGAGATGGAACAGTTCAAAGAGTTCCAGAAGTTTCAGGCGGCCAAGAAGGTTCCGGCGGCGGCTGACGCAACGGCGCCGGCGAACAAAGAATAGCTACAAGAGCGAACGCAGCCACTCATTAAACGCCGCTGACTCCTCCCAGAAAGGAGCGTGGGCCGAGTTTTCAAACCACTTGACGGGTACATCCGGTAATAACGCGGCGACGTCCCTTGCCGCGCTTTGGTAAAAGCCGTGCCGGCCGAGTGCCAGGTGCTGCTTTCCTTGATAAGTCGCGGCCTCCGTCCGAAAGTCGGACTCCGCCATGTCGCGATACACACTCAGCACTGAGTCGAGCGGTAAGGCCAAGGCGTCTTGCAACCATGAATCTATGCGGGCGACCCGTTGGGTCGCCCCTACATTGCAAATGACCCGTTCAATGAATTTTCTCGTAGCCCGTTCCCGATCCCGTCGCATCGAGGCCTCGACACCGTCGACCATCGTCTCCCGCGGATCCATTTGGGGAACCATTTCGATGTTGATCAGACTACTAAACGGCCCTGCACCGAACAGCTGTAAATATTTCCAAAAGACACTGACGCCCATCGACCAACCGATATATGACATTTGTAGGGGCGCTGCTTGCCGGCCAATCGCAGAGCTCTCGGCACCTGGGGCACCAGAGGTGCTGAGCCGCGCCCCTACATGTTCTATCAATTTATGAAGGGCTTGGGCGCAATGTTCGAGGGTTAAGGGGATATGACCGGGACCTTCCGACGGAAGGTCCCATAAGATGAGACGGTAACGATCGGCCAAGGCGCGCTGATATTCCCACACCTTGCGCGACATCATCCAACCATGCGTCAAAACGAGGGTCGGGCCGTTACCGATTATTTCGTAATTAATTGGCATACGCCCCTGCAATAATCAGGATTCCAAGATAAAGGTGATTTTTACCTCGATGCGGTATTCGCTGATTTTGCCGTCTTGAACTTTGGCTTTTTGAGAGAGGACCTCAGCTCCCGTGATACCTCGCAGGGTTTTTGAAGCCCTATCTACCGCGATCGACGCGGCCTCCTCCCAACTGCTCGGCGATGACGCCACGACTGTCGTTACACGCGCTACTGCCATGATTAATCTCCTTCATGGGGGCTTGCGTCGCCCCCTCCGGTCGGCAAAGCCGCCGGAGCCTCCCCCTCGCGCTCACGTTGCTCGCTAGGTGAAGAATTATCATCCACAATTATCGGTTTCTGTCTTTCCAAGACTTCCTGAAAAAAACTCAAGATGTAATGCACGCCGGAACCCAATGAAATAATCACCGTGATCGCAATCAGCACATTCGCGACGGCACCAAAGTTAACACCCCAAGTCGGATAGTATACTAAATAACCTCCAAGCGCGAAGGCCTCGACAATGCTCTTACGTTTTCCCCACTGACTCGCCGCAATTACGATATCTTCACTGATCGCCATTCCACGCAGACCCGTAATCGCAATCTCCCGGGAAATAAGGATGATGGGAATCCACGCTGAAATCCGCCCCATCGGAATCAGCATAATTAAGATCGCCGACGTTACGAGTTTATCCGCTAAAGGGTCTAGAAACTTGCCGAAATTGCCCGTACTCTCCCGGCGCCGCGCAATGTAACCGTCAATCATATCCGTCACGGCACTCAAGATGTAGAGGATAACCACCATCCAATTAAGGAATAGATCCGTACGGCTCGGCACTTCGGAGGCCGGCGAGATAAACGACATCAAAACCAACAGCAAAGGGATGCTCGCGATGCGACCATAGGTAAGATAATTGGCCAGACCCAGCAGGTGCTTTTTCTTCATGCGCCGGCGTTCACGCGCTCGCTCCATCCAAGACATGGGCACTATGATTAACATTGTGATCGATATATGGCAATTAGGAACGTAGGGGCAAAACATTGCTTCTGACAACCGAATGCCCTACAGTCACCCCATGCAACGCCAGACGGATTTTCTCATCATCGGTTCCGGCATCGCCGGACTCTCTTATGCATTGGATGTTGCTGATTCAGGTCAGGTTCTCATCGTGACCAAAAAGGGGCGTGCGGACTCCAATACCAATTTTGCCCAGGGCGGCATCGCTGCAGTGACCGCCGCACAAGATTCCTTCGAAAATCATACGCAGGACACTTTAGCGGCAGGTGCCGGGCTGTGCCACGAAGACATCGTTGACCTCGTCGTGCATGAAGGCCCCACCCAAATACAACGACTGATTGATTGGGGTGTTGCCTTCACACGCCAACAAGATGGCGATTACGACCTCGGCCGCGAAGGCGGTCACTCCGCACGGCGCATTCTCCATGCCAAAGACATGACCGGCCACGCAATCGAGGGCGCGCTACTCGAGGCCATTCGTCAGCATCCCCAGATCGAATTACTCGAAAATCATTTCGCGATTGATTTAATTTGCACCACCAACGATAGCAAAACCCGTTGTCGCGGTGCCTATGTATTGGATACGCAGTCCGGCGAAGTCATATCGGTGAGCTCACGGTCCACCCTGTTGGCATCCGGTGGCGCGGGCAAAGTTTATCTTTATACTTCCAACCCGGACATCGCGACGGGCGACGGCATGGCGATGGCTTATCGCGCAGGCGCCAAACTGGCCAACCTGGAGTTTGTCCAGTTTCATCCGACCTGCCTTTATCATCCTGAAGCGAAATCATTCTTGATCTCCGAAGCCATTCGCGGTGAAGGCGCCTTACTGAAACTCCCCAACGGTGAACGCTTTATGCCCCGCTACGATAACCAAGAAGAACTGGCACCGCGTGATATCGTGGCACGCGCCATTGATAATGAAATGAAAACGGGCGGCATTGATCACGTGCTCTTGGATATCACCAATCGCAAGGCCTCCTGGGTGAAAGAGCGCTTTCCCAATACTTATGAACGCTGCCGTGAGTACGGCATTGATATCACGCAACAAGCCATTCCCGTCGTCCCGGCCGCCCATTATTTTTGTGGGGGAGTGGTAACGGACCATGAAGGTCGCACCAGCCTGCCGGGCCTGTTTGCTGCGGGCGAAACGGCATGCACCGGTCTTCACGGCGCCAACCGGTTGGCGAGCAACTCGTTGCTGGAAGCCCTGGTATTTTCCGCGCGTGCCGCCCAAGCAGCGATTCAAGAATTATCCGCAGAGACATCGCCGGCAGCTCCCATCCCCGAATGGGATCCGGGCCAAGCCACCGATAGCGATGAAGAAGTTGTCATCTCTCAAAACTGGGAAGAAATTCGCCGCCTCATGTGGAACTACGTCGGCATCGTGCGCACGGACAAACGCTTGGAACGAGCCCTCAACCGCGTCCTGTTGCTGCGCAAAGAAATCCATGAATACTACTGGAACTTTCGCATCACTTCCGACCTGCTCGAATTGCGCAACATCGCCGAGTTGGCCGAGTTGACCATCCGCTGTGCCCAATCCCGCAAGGAGTCTCGTGGACTCCACTACACAACGGATTATCCTGAACCAAGACAGGAGTTCTCCAAAGACACGGTTATTGTTCGGTAGGGGCGCAGCAAGAATTAACGCAACGCACTCGAATAAGGGCGGCGCAGACTACTCAAATCCCAATCCAGCGTCGAATCAGCCGGCACTCCAATCATTTTAAGCTGAGCCTTTTGCGTCAATGAAGTAATGCGTTTCGGAAACTTCACCTCATAAAGCTTTGACCAACGATCGATGTAAGGAAATAACGTGCGCGTCACCTGATTTTTGGGGATGTCTTCCCATTTTTCCGGTTCAACTAAAGTCCCCTCGGATGTTTCCATGACCAGGCGCCAGAGACTGCGGTCCTTGCCCAGATCGGGGAACACCCGACTGCCCGCGTAAATCGCCACGATAAAAGAATCATATTTTTCCGCCTCGCTGTTTTCTTCTAATTTGAGGCGCTCAATATCGGCCGACTGGAGTTGATAGAGTTTTGCATAGCGTTCGACCTTGGCATGACGAAAGTCGCGGCTTAAATAAGTCGCATGCCACACCATGCGGGCTTCGAGGCCATCTTTCCAGTTGTACGCCTCGGCATCGCGCGTCCAGTCACTCAGTACACTTTTGTAGGAATCCTGCTGACGACGACCGGCCCAACCCAAGCTTGGGACCGACAGGCTGAGCACGAGCAAGGCCAGCAGTATGCGCTGATAGTTCTTCATAATGCTCCTCCAATTCGGCCTAGCGACCGAATTGTTGCGTCGGCCTGACACGATCAGGCCTGCAATTGTTGCTGAAGCCAAGATTCCATATCCTTGAAAACGGCTAAATTGTCAACTTCATTAAACAATTCGTGATAATAGCCCTCGTAGAATTTGAGAACCTTGTCAGCCGAAGCGCAGTCTTCATAGAACTCTTGCGTCGCCTGCGGATCACTGATTTGATCATCCCCGGCGTGCATAAACAGGCAGGGAAGCGTAAATTCCTGCGCAATCTGCGGCATCAGGGCCTGATTCGCAAACATCTCACTCGCCATCCGGACGGTAATCGACCGATTGATCAACGGATCGTTGGCATAGGCCTCCACTTCATCCGGATCATGGGACACCAGTTCGGCAACAAGACCCGCATCCATCGCCAAACTGGGAACAACATGGGACAAGAGTTGGCCGACTTGTTTTTTCAGCCAGGGCACGGGCATGGCCAAACGCAAATTCGGTGAACTGACGATGACACCATCAATGCCATCATCGCCATGGCGGGCCCCATAAGTCAGTGCAACCTGACCACCAAAACTGTGCCCAATGAGAAAAAGTTTTTTATCACCTTCTTTTTTACGAATATGCTGAATGATACGGTCCAAGTCGCCTAAAAAGCGCGCGAAACTCTCGGTATGCGCACGGCGCCCTCCGCTGTGCCCGTGGCCCCGTTGATCATAAGCGTAAATCGTATAGCCCCGCTCACTAAAGTATTTGACCGGATGTCTTAAACGACCGGAATGCTCGCTAAAACCGTGAATAAAGAGCAATATCGGCCGCCCTTCTTCTCCCGGCCAACGGCGGTAGAATAATGACAAGCCATTTTCACTCTTGATCTTACCCGTTGAAGCTTTTGCCATCAGCGCTGCTTTCGTAAGCGTGGTTCACTCTCTTTGGCCTCTTCCGCAAACTCTTCTAATATCTTCGTTTCACGGCGCGAAAGTTTTTGCGGTGTTTTCACAAAGACATGCAAGATTAAATCTCCTCTTTTACCGGAACGCACATGCGGAACACCCAATCGTTTTATTTTTACCGTCTCTCCCGTCTGAATGCCGCGACCCACTTCAACTTCTTTGGGTCCATCGAGACTTTCTATCGCCACATGGGCGCCAAGAGCTGCTTGTACCATAGATAGTTCCAATTCGGCATGCAAATCTTGCCCCTCCCGCCAATAAAGCTCGTGGGGCTGAACGTGAATATTAACGTACAGATCACCGGCCGGACCGTTCCCGGCGCCGACCTCCCCTTCACCCCGGAGGACCAAACGTGTATCGGTATCAACTCCCGGCGGAACCTTGACCTTGATGCTTTTCTTTTTCTCGCCCAGGCCCGAACCCTGACACGTCGTACAAGGATCCGTAATAAATTTTCCCTGACCGCGGCATTGAGGACAGGTGCTCTGCACCGAAAAAAAGCCTTGATTGACGCGAACCTGCCCATGGCCGTCACATTGCGGACAGGTTTGTTCCTGACTCTCCGGTGCCGCGCCGGACCCGCCGCAATCATCACAGCTCACCCGTTTTAAAAATTCGATTTCATGTTCACTGCCAAAGACAGCCTCAGCAAAGGGAATGACGAGGTTGTAGGACAAGTCGACACCCCGTTGACGCCGCGACCGCCCCCCGGGCCCACGCCCCCCCGAAAAGCCGAAAAAATCCTCAAAGATATCGCCAAAATGCGCAAAGATTTCTTCGGCATCGGTATAATGATGAACGCCCGCTCCCCCTAAGCCGGCATGACCATGCCGGTCATAGAGCTGCCGCTTTTGGCTATCGGAAAGGACCTCATAGGCCTCAGCCGCCTCTTTAAACCGGTCCTCAGCCGCCTTATCTCCGGGGTTGCGATCCGGATGGCACTCGAAGGCGATCTTGCGATAGGACTTTTTGATCTCGCCATCGCTCGCGGTCCGACTCACCTCTAAAATTTCATAATAATCCCTTTTAGACATAATAGGGGCTCACGTCGCCCCCTCCACCGGCAAAGCCGTCGGAGCCTCCCCTCTCGCTCGTTTTACTCGCTAGGGTTTGGTACAGGGCAGTCGTAAAGTATCCTGAATTTCACTGCTGTCAACGGCTGGCATTAAAAAGTCGCGGCCCTTCTTGGACTTAATGCTCATCTGCAAGTCTTGACATTCGCTCTCCCATGCTTAGTTTAAGGGCGCAAGCGGACTTTAGGGTGATTTTTGCCCGCGGACAACTTTAATCTATTGGCTAATGTACTTTTTTCAACATACTGATTTATAAGGATTTATTGAGGAGATATTATGAGCAAGATAATTGGGATCGATCTGGGAACAACCAATTCAGTCGTCGCGGTGATGGAGGGGAGCGAACCCAAGGTCATCGTCAATGAAGAAGGGGCCCGCACCACGCCTTCTGTCGTCGCCTTTAGTAAGGATGGTGAAATCCTGGTCGGTCAGGTCGCCAAACGTCAGGCCATTACCAACCCCGAGCATACCATTTACTCGATCAAGCGCTTCATGGGCCGTAAATTTGATGAGGTCCCCGAAGAAGCCAAGATGGTTCCCTATGAAGTCGTGAAGGGCGAAAATAATGATGCCCAAATCAAAATTGACAAAGAAAGCTATTCGCCGCCTGAAATCTCCGCCAAGATACTCCAAAAACTGCGCCGCGCCGCTGAAGATTATCTAGGCGAAAAGGTCACGGAAGCCGTTATCACGGTCCCGGCTTATTTCAATGATAGTCAGCGCCAAGCCACCAAAGACGCCGGTAAAATCGCCGGCCTTGACGTCAAGCGTATCATCAACGAACCCACTGCGGCAGCACTGGCGTATGGGCTGGACAAGAAAAAAGATGAACTGATCGCCGTCTTCGACTTTGGTGGCGGTACCTTTGACATCTCTATTCTCGAAGTCGGCGAAAACCTTGTGGAAGTTGTTTCGACCAATGGTGACACGCACCTCGGTGGTGACAACATCGACCAAAAAGTCATCGACTTCCTGATTGCAGAATTCAAGAAGGATCAAGGCATCGATGTTTCCAGTGACAAAATGGTCCTGCAGCGCCTCAAAGAAGCGGCAGAAAAGGCCAAGATCGAGCTGTCCAGCGTCATGGAAACGGAAATCAACCTCCCCTTCTTAACCGCGGACGCATCCGGCCCTAAGCACATGAACGTCAAGTTGACGCGTGCGAAGTTTGAATCTTTGTGCGAAGACCTCTTTCTTCGCACGCTGGAACCTTGCAAAAAGGCCTTAGCGGACGCCGACAAGAAAGCTGCCGAAATTGATGAAGTGATTCTCGTCGGTGGTTCCACGCGTATTCCGCGCGTTGTCGAAGAAATCAAAAAATTCTTCGGTAAGGACCCGCACAAAGGCGTCAATCCCGACGAAGTCGTCGCACTTGGTGCCGCGGTTCAAGGCGGCGTACTCAGAGGTGACGTTAAAGATGTGTTACTTCTCGATGTCACCCCGCTCACCCTCGGCATTGAAACACTCGGTGGCGTGATGACAAAGCTCATCGACCGCAATACGACCATCCCGACCCGCAAGAGTCAGACATTTTCAACCGCTGCCGACAATCAGAGCAGTGTTGAAATCCACGTCTTGCAAGGGGAACGCGATATGGCCACCGGCAATCGCACCCTTGGTAAATTCATCTTAGATGGACTCCCTCCCGCACCACGTGGCGTCCCTCAAGTTGAAGTCACCTTTGATATTGATGCCAACGGTATCGTCAACGTCTCCGCCAAAGACATGGCGACCGGCAAGGCACAGCATATTACCATCGAAGCATCCAGCGGACTCTCTAAGGATGAAATTGATAATCTCGTTAAGGATGCCGAGGCCCATGAATCAGAGGACAAGGCCAAACGCGAAGAAGTTGAGGTCAAAAACCAAGCGGATTCACTGGTCTATACAACGGAAAAGACTCTCAATGAGAACAAGGATAAGATCTCTGCAGATGTTACCAAAAGCATTGAAAGCGCTCTTGAGGCCTGCAAAAAGGCCATTGAAAGCGGTAATATTGACGACATAAAAAAGGAGAGCGAAGCCTTGACTCAAGCGTCCCATAAAATGGCCGAGGAATTATACAAGGCCAGTGCCGAAACCGCGCAAGAGGCGAGCACCGAAGGCAGTGAAACGCCACCGGAGGCGGATACCGGCGACAGCAAGGCCAAAGACGAAGACGTTGTCGATGCCGAATTTGAAGAAGCTGACGAGTAAGGGCCTCCATGCTGATAGGAGCTGTTCCCTACATCAATGCGATACCACTGCTGCGCGGGCTCAAGGACGACGTGCGCAAGGCCCCACCGGCAGTGCTCGATCGGCTCCTGCGACTCGGCGAAATTGATATCGCCACCGCGCCCGTCACCACCTTATTTGAAAATCCGGATTGGTATGCTTTACCCAAGGTCGCGATTGGAACCGAAGGCAGTGCCCGCAGCGTCTTACTCTGTACCCGTTCACCCGACATAGGCTTTGAAAATGTCCAATCCATTTACTTGGACATGGAATCCAGGACCTCCGCCCATCTGATCAAAGTTCTGCTCGCCCTTAAGTACGGCCGAAAGCTGGAAGAGCTCCAATTTATCACGCCCATTCCAACAGCGCAGGCGGAAGCCATGATGGTGATCGGCGATAAAGCCTTAATGGAACATGTAAATCCAAGCTGGCCTGGACAAGTTTTTGACCTTGGCAAGGAATGGACGGAGTGGACGCAACTCCCCTTCGTCTTCGCCTGTTGGACCTCACGCCGACCCATTATTGATTCGGATCTGGCCATACGCCTGCAACAGCAGCCGGCTCAAAACCTGCCTCAGCTGAATAATTGGATCAATGAGATTGAAGACTTTGACAGAGAGCTCCTCACGGAGTACTTTACGGCAAACATGAACTACCGTTTTGAGGGGCGGGAGCAACAGGGCCTGATGACATTCCACCAGCAGCTTCGTGAGCTCAATCTGACCCGCCAGCCCTTCGAACTCCGTTTTATCGCGCAATAAATGAATGTAGCCACAATAATCAAAAAAGCCCGGGACCGCGAGCGCATCAGCCTTGATGAAGCTCGCATTCTTTACAACCAAGCTGACCTACTCAGCCTGGGAGAAATCGCCGGTGAAATCGCCCGCGAAAAAACCGGCAACGATGTTGGATTTATCATTGATCGCAACATCAACTACAGCAATGTCTGCGCAATCTCGTGTCAATTCTGCAATTTCTATCGCAAAAAAAATGATGATGATGCGTATATAGTTGAGTTTGATGAACTCGACCAAAAAATCCAACAAACCATTGATCTGGGCGGCACGGGCATTTTGTTGCAAGGCGGACACCACCCGGACCTAAAAATCGACTGGTATGAAACCTATTTTCTCCACATCCGCGAGTCTTTTCCGAATGTCCACTTGCACGCCCTTTCTCCCTCCGAAATTGAACATATTAGTCGGATTTCACGTATTTCGTTTAAAGAATGTGTTCAACGCCTCAAGGAGGCTGGACTGATGTCAATTCCCGGCGGTGGTGGTGAGATCCTCGTCGATCGTGTTCGCAAAGAAATTTCCGCCGGCAAGGTCTTGGCGGATGACTGGCTGGAGATCATGAAAATCGCTCATCGACTCGAAGTCCCCTCCTCCGCAACGATGATGTTTGGTCATATCGAAACTATCGACGAACGACTTGAGCATCTCGACAAAGTCAGAGCGACACAAGATGAAACAGGCGGCTTCTATGCGTTCATCCCTTGGAATTTTCAGTCAGGCAACACGGAACTGAGTCGACTCCGTGATATCCAAGATGTTTCTTCACAGGAATATCTGCGCATGCTGGCTCTCGCGCGCATCTACCTCGACAACATCAAAAATATCCAAGTATCTTGGCTCACTCAGGGCCTTAAAACCGCCGCTGTCGCCCTCCATTTCGGCGCCAATGACCTGGGGAGCTGCATGATTGAGGAAAATGTTATCAGTCAGGCGGGGGCCGCCTATAAAGCTAACGCCGACGCACTCAAACAAACTATTGAGGGAGCCGGTTTTCGTGCCCGGCAACGCAACACCTGCTATCAATTCCTTGATTCACTCCCAGCGAATGCCGCATAAATATGAAATCATCGGCGACTAAGACGAAACCTCAAAGCAAATCAAAAGGCTTTATGGCGCGACAACGCAATGAAGCCATCAAGACACTCTCCGATATAGCACGACTGTTGCAAAGCCCTAAACGAGAAGACAATCCGCTTCAAAGCATCACCCGCTTGGTCCGAAGATCAATGGATGCCGATGTGTGTTCCCTTTACTTACTACAGGATAACGAACTCCTATTAGTGGCAACAGATGGATTAGACCCCGGTGCCGTCGGACAGGTCAAAATGCCGCTCGATAAAGGGCTCACCGGCTTAATCGCGCAAAAAAGCAAGCCTGTCATTACTAATAACGCCCAAGCACATCCGCGTTATGAATATTTCCCGGCAACGCGCGAAGAGCGCTTCAATTCATTCGCCGGTGTCCCTATCATCGATGGTGAAAAAATCGTGGGCGTCCTCAATATTCAATCAAAAAAAAGCGGCGAGTATTCTGAAGAAACAACCGACTTGTTGGCAGTTATTTCATTTCAGCTCTCGAACGTCATTCAGAACCTGGTCAATCTGGAAATATTCCGTCAAAAAAAACTTCCTAAGTATAAGGCTCAGACTAGTAAATTACAGGGATTAGGTACCTCACCGGGCATTACCGTCGGCTCTGCCGTCATCATTGAAAATGAATGGAATATGCTCGCACCGGCAAACAAAAAATCCGACCCGGAAGTAGAAAAAAAGCGCTTGAAAAAGGCCCTGCGTGACGCCTCTAATGACCTCAAAAAGCTGGAAGACCAACTGTTGAAAAAATTATCTCGTCAAGAGTCCGATATTTTCAATGCACACCGCCTAATTTTAAAAGATAAAAGTTTCCAACAAAGACTTGATAAAGAAATCAGCAAAAAAAGAAGTGCTGAAGTCGCTGTACTTAATGTGATGAACGAGTACGCGAAAACTTTTACTAAAATAGCCGACCCTTATATACGCGATCGCGTTGTTGACCTTGAGGACTTAGCCGAGCGCATTATCAATAAATTATCAGGTGATAAGCCGAAAAATGCCTTAGATCTCGAAGGCATCCTTATTGCCGAACGCCTCACGCCGTCTGAAACGGTAAGACTCAATCCGGATAAAATTAAAGGCATCGTCACGATGCACGGTGGGCAGGCCAGTCATGCCGCCATCCTCGCCCGCTCGTTGGGCATCCCCGCCATCATGGGCATTCCAGAAGCGGCATTCAAATACATCAAGCCCAACCAGCCGGTCATCGTCGATGGAAATTCAGGGGAGCTCTACATCAACCCGCCCAATGACGTTCTGCAAGAATATGAAAAGCTCCAACAACAGTATGCCAACCGGCTGATGAAATTAAACCCATTAGCGGATCAAGAAACCGTCACCAAAGACGGGCGCAAACTTCACCTTGATGCGAATGTCGGGCTTGTTGATAGTCTGCAGTACATTAAAAATTTCGGCGCCGAGGGAGTAGGGTTGTACAGGACAGAAATTCCCTTTATGGTCCGCGATGAACTACCCAATGAAAACCAGCAATACCGCGTCTATCGCCAAATACTGGAGGCCGCCAACGGTCTTCCCGTTACATTCAGAACACTTGATGCCGGCGGTGACAAGCCGGTCTCCTATCTCCATTTGGATGACGGCAATTCATTCTTAGGGTATCGCTCGATTCGACTGTGCTTATCCGAACCTAAAATCTTAAAAACCCAACTCAAAGCACTCTACAGGGCCGCAAGTCACGGACCCATGCGTATCTTGTTTCCCATGATCAGCGGGCTCGAAGAACTTAGGGAAGTCAAACGATTGATCCACGAGGTCAAACGGGACCTGCGCAAACGTAAAGAAAAAATCACGATACCCGACGTCCCGATTGGCATTATGATTGAGGTTCCCTCCGCCGTGCAGCTCGCGCACATTCTGATCAAAGAAGTCGATTTTTTCAGCATAGGAACGAACGATCTGATCCAGTTTACGTTGGCCGTCGACCGCAATAACGAAAAGGTGGCCGATTTTTTTGAGCCCTTTCACCCAGCCGTCATTCATTCGCTGTGGCAGGTCGTTCAGGCCGCACATAAAGAAGGCAAATGGGTCTCCATCTGTGGTGAAATGGCCGGCGATCCTAATTTAACCGCCCTGCTCGTCGGGTTGGGCTTTGACCGTCTCTCTATGATTCCCACGAATATTCCCGTAGTCAAACGGGCCATCCAGGGGCTTTATTACAAAAAACTCCTCAAAGACGTCAAAGATATACTCGAAATGCCCACGGCTCATGCCATCAAGCGACGCCTCAACCGCTACCAACCGAAAACAAGCTAATAGCAACCTTTAGCCGCCGAGGCCGAAGATGTTCCCATGTCCACGGTCATGGGAACAACACCGTTTATGTCAGCCAGCTTGCTTGCAAGTAGCCGTTTTCCTCAAATCACCTCACAACTTGATCATATTCAGCACCGCCAGTTGGGCGACAGCTTCTTAGGGCAGCTCAGCGACGCCGATATTTTTATCGCTGACATTTCCTGTTTGCGAAATGATCAGTGGCTGCATCGCATGGACATGGCCGGGTCTCTCAGCACGATCGAGAGGATCCTTGGCGAATTTAAAGGAACGACCTCTCATTCTCACCTTGCGGTTGTTCGTGAAAACGAGGTCCCCTCACCGGTCGCCCAACGCATTGTCACTGCGCGACCCGCATTGAAATCAAGCAACCGCGAATTCCACATCGAGGGCTATTTTCAACCTTTCGCGACGCAGACGCTCGATGCCAATCGGCTGCAACCCGTAAAGGGGCTCACTCGCGACTCGAAGCTGTCATTCTATCCCCCTCCCTATGTGCCTCTCAATACACAGGACGAATACAAGATTCTGCAAATGCTCGAGTACGCCGGCATCCACTACGAAACTCCGCGTTGCGATGCCGCTCGTTACGGTGTCACTGCATTTGATGCGGGACGTCGCTTTGTCTTCAAGACAAACCTAGACTTCATTACCTTCGACTGGGATCACACGCTCAGCAATTACCAGATCTTTGAAGAAATTGCCCCCATCATTCGCGCCAAGCTTTCCAAGCAAGAGCCACCGGAGGCCTTGGCTGAACGCCCCATGACCGCCCTCGAAGTGGCGCGCCCTTTTATGCAGGAATTGGTATTGGGCATGATGGTCGGTTATGCTTTTAGGCAAGGACTAACTAATTTCCAGCAATGGGAGCAATACAAGCCACAAGTCGGTATTGTCACTCATACTTGGCCTGACCGTTTGGGCGTGCTCGCTGAACACTTCGTCCGTTTGTTACCGCTGATGGAGGGATTACTACCCGGAACACCTGGCGTCTATAACTGGATGACACATTCCGATGTCCGTTCGATCACCCACCTGCATCACTTCTTAAGTTACGCCGAAAGTCTGCTCCGCAAATTCGAACATGTCGGCCTGGAAGGACTGACAGAAACCGAACAAGCGGAATTGATGGGCTACATGGAAGACGGCAAGGCCCATTATCGAAAACCCTTGGGGACCTTGGCCATGCGCGGTTGGGAATTTTCCAGTCTGCTTCATTTTGACGACTCAACCAAGGTCATCAATGACTTAGTCGAACACGTACACGCCGAAGCCATCCGCGGCCTTTGGGTGCGCCAACCGCATTCAAAAAAACTTGATGTCGGTGAGCTCAATAAAATCGTGCTCTCCTCACTCTGGCGTTCACGAGAGGCGGCACGCCTACGCGCCGCACGCAACCTGATTCGCGCCGAAGAACAGGGGTTCACCCTGCCGTATGTGCTCAGTGCCATGCAGATGTTCAGCGTCACGCGCCAAACCGACCAGTTGGCCTATCGCGCGCCCCTGCCCGCCGGTACGGTTTTCCGGCTCCATGAAACCCCGACCACCGTCGGTGAGTACTGGCGTTACTATGTGAACCCCACCAATCGCCTCAAGCAGCAGGTGCGCGCCGTGCGCAAAGCGGCCGGCGGTCTGCGCGCACTGCGGCATCAATATAAAGAAATCCGAAAAAAACCCTAAAAAACAGGTTTTTCGGCCCCATTTTTAACTTATCGCAAGAGAATTCCTCAGTTTTTACGCAACATTAGCCCATTCAGCGCGAGAATGCCCTTAAGTGGAGTCATATGACTCCGTAGTGGTGTAACTGAGGGAGATTTATGGCATTTTTAGCGGCATCGACGATGACCAGTCAGTTGGGGCTCACCTCCGTCTTGGCGAGTTCAAATCTGACCAACAGCGCGCTTCCGGTCGCCGTTACGACCGCCGCAGCCACCACAGTGGCGCCTGCCATTGCTTCAGCGCAACCCTTTACACCGCCACCGGATCCCGCACAGCGACCGAGTGCTGAAGACACGCCTCCGATCGATGAAATTTTTGGCGATGCCGCGAATAACGGTCTGGGCGACATTCCCGTAACAGAACTCAATAACCCGGATCAGACCTGGCCGATTCTTATCGCGGCGGCAAGCTTTAGCGTCCCGTTAACACGGCTCGCTCTCGGCGTCTTCCGCCCCCTCCTCCCCAAGTCCTGGAAGACCGCCGATCAATCACTGGCCGCTGAAGGAGCCCTGCACAGCGCCAATCATTTTGTCAGCCGTGTCGCTAATTCGACGGTCGGCAGCATCGCGGCGCATGCGCGCAACCTCGGAGCGGCCATCTACGTGGGCCACTCGCTTTCACATGATGCGCTTCGTCTCTTCCCCGAACAATACTGGCCGGAACTTTTGATCGTCTTCGGGATCGGAACGAGCCTGATCACCCGCTTTAGTGCCTGGCGCCGGGCGCGCAAACTCAAGAAGGCGGGCGTGCCGGCCGAAGAAATCGCCGCCATGCGACAGCATGCCCTCGGTTTCATGCCGAAACGCATGCCAAAACCCAAGCAACTGCAAGCATCAAGTAATACCGTCACGGAAACAGCGACGGATATCGAAGCAGCAACAGTTACAACAACAGATACGGAGCCACCTGAAGGAACAGCCTGATGACACTGCCACTCGGGACGACGACAAACACACTGCTCACGTCTAACTTTCTCGGGCTTGCGGCCTCCGCACCGCTCTTAAACAATTCATTAACGGGTAACGCGCCGACCACTGACAATCAAACTCTGCTGGATGACAGCAGTGCTTATCAGGACCCCACCACATCCAGTCCGCTGACCGAGACCTCACTGACTGCGGCCGCAGCGGTTTTCGGGCCCGAACCGCCCATCGCCGAAGTGAATCCGACAGCCACGATTGAAGAAGACCTTGAAAGCGCCGCCCGCACCAATCCGAGAGGATCATTGGCGTTATTGGCTGCCTTAGCGACCGTCACGACCCTCGCGGTTCCCGGCACGGCCTTTGCCCAAGACGGGGTCATGGAAGCCTCCGGAACCAGTACCTACGACCCGACAACGCATCTGATCGTCTTGGCCGCCCTTTTTTCAATTCCCATCTTACGAGGAACCGTTCAGGTCGCACGTCAGGTATATCAATGGTTTAAAGAAACTTTCGGGGAAGCTCCGGTCTCTGCGCGTGCGCCCAAAACCGGTCCTCCGGCTGCGGAAGAAACCACCCCCGCCGAACCCTCTGAACAACCTGATTATCTCTATCCGCAGCCATTTGAAGCGATCAATCAGGTGACGGGCAAGGCCGAACGCGTTTTTTCTACCGTAAGAGATGCATCCATACCGCTAATGATTCAAAAAGACCTCTATTTTCCCCTCATCGGCGGTGCCTCGTTTTTCTTAACCGGCGGCTTTGATCGACCCTTGTGGGCCTTGGCCATCGATGCTTCAGCGATGGGACTGGCCTACCTCAATCGCTGGTATCAACTTCGCAAAGTTGACCGGCCGCTCATCGAAGCCGTCAAAGAAAAACCTTTGACCTCGGATGCCTTCAAAAAACATTTGGAACGTCCACTCGGCGTCCTCGGACCACCCGTGCCGACGGTCGAAGAGTTTCATGAAGACGAATTTTTTCGCCTCAATAAGCGACTTTTTGATGGAGAACCGACACGCAGTCGTTTGAGAAGCTATTTCGCGCTTAAAGACATCCTCCAAGCCGCTTTTTTACTCGTAACTCAAATCAATGATCGAACCGGCTCGGCAACGCTCTTAAAAGAAATGTGGCGTTACGCGCTGAACTCGGAAATTTTACCGGCCGATGAAGATAATTTAGAGGCCGCACATGCCATTGCCCGCCAATGGGCCATCCAAAGTTCCGCCCGCATGCGCGCTAACCTCTCGTTTGATGGCATCGAACAGCTGACAACGATCCCCGAAGGCGCCCCCGTCATCATGATCGGAAATCACGATTCTTCAATGTGGCCTTCTTTTTGGGCGGCCTTTTTAATGCGACTCAGTGACGGACGTGACATTCACGGTCGACCGATTGCAGACATCAGCAATTTTGCATTGGCACCCTGGATGCGTTTGAGTCCCTTATCAGTGCTCGGTATCGCCCTCCAGAAACTCGGCCTCATCTACGTCCCGCGCAAATCAAAACCCAAAAAGCGCAAACTATGGAAACGTATTCTAATTAATTGGAACCCGCTTCTTCTCCCGCTTAGGGGCCTCTACCACGGCGGGGTTTGGGCGCTCACCAGACTAGGGCTCCTTGAGAAGGCGCACTTCGATTGGCCTAAGGATCTCGTCGACAAGGCAAAGATGGGTATCTATCCCTTAGGGTATCCGGCCGGCGGCCGTGAACCCGCCTGCTATAATGAAGCGGGCGAAGTGATTCAATCAAGCCCGCTGGCCAACGTCCTCAGCACCAAGAACCCCCATTATTTCATCGCCCGCGGTATTGCCGAGCAAGCCGTCGAAATTGCGAGCCAAAACGGCGGTCAAACCGTCTATGCTCCGTATATCTACACGAACGGCGCCTATCGCGTCGCCCACAAGCAGAAGAAAGGCTTTGGCGCCTTTGTTGAACCGATTACAACCGATCAGGACGTGAATTATAGCGTTCAAGGCATTGATCAAGTTCAACCTAACGAATCGGCAGATGCCGTATCAACGCGTTGGGAGAAACTGTCTATCGAGGCGACGGGTACAGAACAGGTCCTGCAAGAACAGGTTCTCGACTGGCTCCAACGATATCGGCGCGACGATGCCCGCCGTCTGCATGATGTGTTTATCGCGCAGGCAAGCGGGCAAATGGCCGCACGTGACGCCTCCGTCGAAGCTGCCAAAGGCAACTATCCCATCCATTATCTCATTGCCGCACGCATTACCGCTATTCGACCGGGTCTTCCGAATAACGATCGTCGCGTCTTTCAAGATCGTTTCTTCGACCTGCTAAATAACCAAGTAGACCACAGCAAAATGCAGGAAATGATCGAACAACTGAATCATGCTAACTTGGAGCATCTCCTGATTACGCTCAATGACGAAGTCCTGCAAAATCATTTAGCTTACAGGGAAAGAATGCGCTTGCGCCGCTGGCTGGGTGAGATGAATAATCAAGATTCTCGAGAGGCCTTGTTGGCGGATGAATCACGTGCGACATTGCGTGAGATGATGAATTCATTCAACGCGCAAGCCTGTCACCGTTTTGCGTTACTGACGCTCTTGAGGGATATCTCGATTCGGGTCAAACAGGTTGAATATAAGGCCGCGGCGTAAAATTGGCCTAATTTTTCGCAAATTTTCGCAAGGTCGCCGAGCAACTTTATTCAGGGACTGCCGATGCTGCAGTGAATTATGACCCTACTCGCCCTCAATCCAGCTCTGGCAACATCGCTGCTGGCCGCCGCAGCATCCGGTCCCGGACCGACTGGCACTCAGCAACTCTCGCAGCATATCTTTCGCTTAGCCGCCCACCCGAACATTCGCGAGGTCCCGGCTGAGGCCCTGACCCAGATCCGCACTGGAGTACAAAGTGATGATAATTTAACGCTTAAGTACGTAGACCAACTGCAATCAAGTGCTGATCCCAGTGCAATCGCCCAGGCCTTGATTGAAATCGGGTCGCGGCAAAGCGCTGTCGGCAGGCTCGCAACAGCAAATCCTCCCGACTTATCGCAATTAGACATCCCGGAACGTCAACTTGAAACCGATTCGGAAATAACCCTGCAGGCTTGGCTTAGCAGTCTAACGGGGGGCCAAATCTCTGAGGAAGCCCTGACCCTGGGACAGCGCTGGGGGCGCTATGGTTACTTCCTCAGCGGGGCCGCCCATATGCTGGGCATACCCGCAGCGCTCATGACTGCAGCCACGGCACTGATTATGGGTGATCCCGTCGTCGGTGGTATTTCCGCCGGATTTCTTACGACTTATCTAGCCAACTTTCTACAACGCTACCGACGTAGCAATATCATGCTGCAATCAACGGAACAGGGCCCCTTTACCCCCCGGCAAATCGAAGCGTATCTTAAAAGTTATCAATTATACCCCGGTGCGCTTCGTGAGCTCAGAGAGGCGTCCGCTCATCGCGATCAGGAATTGTTTGACGTCATCGCAGCCATTGAAGCCTCGGCAGGACCGAGGGGGCTTCAACCGACACTCAGTTCTAGAGCGTTTCTACAAGGGCTGTACAATTTTCTTAACATTTCGACGATTGGAAATCTAGGGCTCGCCCGCGATGCAAACGGTGATTACTACGATTTAGCCGCGCAGGCCATTGGACTTGGAGTCATGCAACGCTTGCAGTGGCAGCCGCTCGTCCTACACGGAGAACGCTTACAAGAACTCAAGGAATTGCAACGCAATAATCCGCGAGCTCGATTTGTTTTCGTCCCCAATCACCGCAGTCACTTGGATACCCTAGTGACGGTCTCACTCGTCCGAGATTTTCGCGCTCGTTTCGTCGCGAAAGACGCTCTGGGCAAGGCACCGGGGCTCGGCTGGTCACTTTTCCCGGAACCCTGGCATCCCTTGAAAAACAGCCTCATTCGAGGTCCAGGCAGCATGTTGATCCATCGCGGTGGAGAGGCCTCTCATCGGCATCTGACGGCGTTTGTCGGCGAAAAATTTGCGGCCCATGAATCCGTGGTCATCTTTCCGGAACAAACACGCCTTGATACGACGGACCGAAATGTCGAATTAGGCATGCGCCCTTATAGAGAAGGCATTTTTCACGCCGCCCATCATTGGACGAATATTGCCGACGAGACTTATGACATCTATTTTGTCCCGCTATCTTATTATGGAGTCGGTCGAATTTTTCCAAAAAGTAATGATAAGGCAAGTAGTGAAGGCGGTCTCATGAATCAACCCGTCGCCATGTCAATCGGCACGCCAATTCAAGCCCCCAAAAGAATCAATTCCTCCGGAGAAAGCGATAGAGACTACATCCACGCATTAAACCGGACAGTCTGGTGGCAACATTGGCAACAGCTTGCGGCACTCCAGTCCTTTATGAACCGCTACAGCCCCGCGATTTCAAGATAGGATCAAGTAGCCGAAATCTAGGTCAACCCGGTATCGGCCTGACGTCCCGCTATTTTTTCCATCTCACGAATGATGGCTGAATTTAGCTGAAGAATATCGTAATTGGAACGATCGGGGAAATCCTCTGCTCTTATTAATGACTCCGGTGGCAAATAACCGGCAAGTGCCACAAAGCCATCTTCTTCACCAATTCGAGCCAGATGAAAATTATTATCAGAACTAAAGAAACCACCCAATGAACGAGGAATATCCTGAACGGGGACACCCCCACGGTGGAGGTTGTTGGCAAAGATATGGATGCCGGAATTAATATTCATGGCCAGCTTGGCATGCATTCCGGTCATGTCACGCGACGGGATATAGGCACCCGGCATATGAAGGGCACCAGGATGATTGAGATCCATATAAGGTCCGACCAAGGGATACTCAATCGCCCGCGTTCCAGTCCCAAACATGGCCAACATCATCCCCTCTTTGACACGGGCCTCCATGGCCTCATAAACTTCGTTCATGATTCTTTCTCGCTCTTCGTCGTTCGCATCCTTAGGCGGACGCTTCAGATAAACGCCTCTCATGTGTAAATACCCTGCCATCGCCGGAATCGCCTTAAACGCCTCTTCTGCGAGAATTGAAGCCGGATTCATCCCCAACAGATAGAGACCACCGATAAGTCCGGCATAATCCATAGCACCGGTATGCGACCAATGAGAAATGCTTCCCTGACGAACGGTATTCTCCCCTTGAATAAAAGTAGAAAGTCCATCCATAAGTCCCGCCTCAATGGGACGATGATGTCCAAACAGAGGCGCATTCGCTCGATGCACGATGCGAAACGATCCATACTGCCAACTAAGCAGGTTAAGAGCGAATTGAGTTGCGGCAGCATAATCAAGGTCTTCCATCGGAAGTTTTCCTGCTTTGGCTTTTTTCACTAAGTCCCGGACGTTCCATACGATCTCTAGAAAGGGTTCCAATGCGGTCATCCCATTAGGACCCTGATCAATGAGCTTGGCCTGCGTCTTGATATGAAATGTCAGGGGCGCCCCGAGGGCTTCAATGCCATTATGCCCTATCTTGCGATAAATTTTCTGCACGGTCTGATGGAGATCCCGCAGGGCCACTAAGGCCTTTTCTTCCGTTTTCTTGCGCCGATTTTCGCGACAGCCGGGATCATCTTGGCTCATGCGCCGATCATATTCGATATACTCCGACATGCTCGTTTCATAAGTACGAAGCGCTGCCTCAAACTTTTTTATCTGTCCCTTTGACGGCGATCGCGTCCCCTCCTCGGCAACCGCCATGAGATCGCGATAACCGGCAAGTTGCCAGCGAAGTTCCACTTCCTCCGCTTGAACGAGTAATTCCTTTTCTCGTTTCCAGCGATCCCAAGCCCTATCCCCAATCCGCAAATTGCGTTCATGGAGATTGGCATCCTGGTAATTCCCCTCCCAGTCCTCAAGCATCTCGCGCCAAAGATCACGACTGGCATCATTGATAGCAATCAACTCCTGCTTGGCGGCTTCATACGCTTGACGCCCTTTTGACGAGTGAAGTTCCATACGATTCCTCACCTGATCAGCTGCCCATGCCAGGCGATCCGAATGAAAGCTGGCATGAGATGAACGAAGAGCCTCCTCTTGGCCGGGAGATGGAAGCTGTTGATAATTAAACCGACTTGAAATGCGCTCTCGATCAAGAACATACAAAGACGTGCCCCGAGCTTCTACGAATGGCGTAATCCCCGCCAAGAAGCGCCGCGCAATATACCCCCCCATGCTATTGGAATTCTGACCTGCCCAGGTCTGGGCTTGAGGTGACATGGCGGTCAAGGGACCCGCACTCGAAGCCAAGAGTGCGGAACTTCCCATTGAAATTGTTGAAAACGCTGAAAGTGTCATCTTACCTAACGATCATAATTATCTGGAATTACTGGATAATTTCTTATCCATCATGCACCATATAGGACGCAAGCGTCACGGCTGTTCTTCGGCCCTAGCGGGCTAAAGTTGTGTTAAATTCCCGTGAAAATGACGCATTGCAAAACTCACGCTCGCTCCTTAAAAGAAGCTGCAGATGTATATTCAAGCCGAGTGGATTATCCCGATCAGCGCCCCACCCATCCAGAATGGCTGGATCCGGGTCGAAAATGGCCTCATTATGGATATCGGGGAGGAATCTTCCCGCCCAACAACGCTCGATGAGCCCCTACAGAACCTGGGAGCGGTCGCCGTATTTCCCGGCCTCATCAATGCCCATTGTCACCTTGAATTTGGCCGCCAGGACCATCCACGCGATTCTTTTGCCGCCTGGGCCCAGTCCGTTCAGCAGAGTCAGCAGCGAGATTCATTTGAGGAAATGACGGAACGTTGGAACCAGAACGTCAGGCGCTTGATCGCAACGGGGACGACGACGGTGGCAAATCATTGTAATCGAATGCCTGACATTGGACGGGTCCTGTCCTCTCGAAAAACTTTTGACCCGCGGCACGGCGGCCGCTCTCAAAAGTCTTCCTCGGGCCACCCGTCACAACTACCGCACATGATCCACATTTGCGAAATCGTCGGGAGTGATCCGACACGCGCGGCGGAATCTTATCGCAATACCTGCGCTCAACAACTCGAAATACTCAATGAGCAAGGCCAGGCCACAATATCTCCCACGAGTCTCTATGCGGTCGCGCCGCAAGTTCTCGAAGACTTCTTCAAAAATCGCGACCCTGATTCGTTAGTCTCCGTTCATCTCAAGGAGAGTCACGAGGAAAACGATCTATTCAAAGACAAGCGGGGCGCCCTCGCCCAGCTGGTGAAAGTCAAAGGCGGCGATCTTTGGCTGACAGACCCTATGACTTGGCTCCGGGAAAAAAATCGCCTTGGTCCCAGTACCTTGATTATACACGGTAATTACCTCAGCGATTCTGACGTCGGCACCTTGCAAGGGACCGGGGCCAGTGTTATACACTGCCCCGGCAGCCATGCTTATTTCGGGCATCAGCGCTTTCCCTTGGAGGCGCTTCAAAATAAGAACATCAATATTGCGCTCGGAACCGACAGTCTGGCCAGCAATGATGATCTGAGCATGCTTAACGAATTGCGCCGCGTCCGGGATCAGTACTCTGGGCTCTCATTAGAAGAAATTGTTCGCATGGCAACGATCAATGGGGCTGAGGCACTCGGTATCGCTGATGAGCGCGGGAGTATTGAAACGGGAAAAAGTGCCGACTTGATCGCAGTCCCGTGCTCGGTGGAAGATCCGTATGAAGCGCTCTTTAACGCGGAGACAACGACGCTGACAATGATTGCAGGAACAGCATGATGAGTGAAGATATTCAAAAAATGTTCAGCTCGATTGCCCCGCGTTATGACCGACTGAATCACGTCTTGTCATTTCAAATCGATCGGCTCTGGCGCAAAGAGGCCATCGCCGAACTCAATCATTGCCACAATGTCCTCGACCTGTGTGCAGGAACATTGGACCTTTCCATCATGCTCGCCAAGCAATCGCCTAAAGTTCATATCGATGCCGTCGATTTCTCGGCCGAAATGTTGCGCCACGGGGAACTAAAACTAGATGACACTATGCGTACCCGCATTCGCACCTATTGTGCGGATATCCAAAAACTCCCGTTCAAAGACGACACGTACGATGGTGCGATGGTTGCCTACGGCATGCGCAATGTCGACGACAACCAGCGCGCCTTGACCGAAATCCTTCGTGTTATCAAACCCGGCGGCAAACTTGTCGTTCTGGAATTTTTCAAACCCAATCGACTCGCGGCGCGAATCTTTCACGCGACGTATGGCCGCTTTGTCATTCCCTGCCTCGGCGGTCTTATCAGCGGCAACCGTCAGGCCTATCGCTACCTGCGTGATTCCATTCGCGGCTTTCACACGACCGAAGAGTACGAATCCTTGATGCAGCGCTGTGGGTTTCGTGAGGTTACCTTTCGCCATCAGTGGGGGGGAGCCAGCACCCTGTTTATGGGGAAAAAACCATGAAGTTTGTCATCGCTGTTACCGGGGCCAGCGGCGCCCTCTACGCCATTCGCCTCCTCAATTTTTTAAGCACGACGCCCCATCATATCGAGCTGGCCGTCAGTCCCAACGCCGTTGAAATCGCCAAAGACGAATGCAATTTTGATTACTATCAGACAGATCTGCCCATTTATGGCCCTAAGGATTTTAACGCCGCCTTTGCCAGCGGCTCGGCACATTTTGATGCGATGGCGATTGTCCCATGCAGCATGGGGACACTTGGGCGCATTGCGCACGGGTATTCCGAATCTCTCGTGACACGTGCCGCCGATGTCTTTCTTAAAGAAAAGCGACCGTTGATACTCGTGCCCAGAGAAACCCCCCTCAATCTGGTTCACATCGAGAACATGAGACTCTTGGCGCAAGCAGGCGCGACAATCATCCCGGCGATCCCCTCTTTTTATTCAAAACCGGGCACGATTGAGGAGGCCGTTGATACCGTTGTCGCACGCATACTCGACCAAATGGGCGTTGAAAATGAATTGAGACCACGCTATGGCAATCACCCGGAAGATTAAACAGACCTTTGAACTCATCCGCTTCTCTCACACGATCTTCGCCCTTCCCTTCGCGTTGGCCAGTATGCTTGTAGCGGCCCAAGGACTTCCCTCTCTCCGTACCATTGGATTGATTCTGGCTTGCATGGTCTGTGCTCGAACTTCAGCGATGGCCTTCAATCGTTTTATCGATGCGGACATCGATGCGCGCAATCCACGCACTCAAAACCGTCACATTCCAAGTGGCCTCTTATCAAAGGCCTATGTATTGAGTCTCGCGATTGCCAGCGGAGCGACCTTCATCTTAGCAGCGTACTTCCTTAACTTTCTGGCGGCCATCCTGTCACCCTTGGCGCTCGCGATCATCTGGCTTTATTCGTTCACTAAACGCTGGACCTATTACACCCAACTTTTCCTCGGGTTATCCTTGGCGATCTCACCGATTGGGGCATGGATTGCGGTCACCGGTCAGTTTGCCTGGCCACCCGTGCTATTGGGTGGGGCTGTCGCCTTTTGGGTCGCCGGCTTCGATATCTATTATGCCACCCAAGATCATGATTTTGATCAAATGAATCACATCAAATCACTAGTCGTTAAGTTAGGCATTCCGGGGGCGTTACGCCTTGCCCGAATATTCCATGTCCTCACGGTTGGCTTACTCCTGGGTTTTTCATTCTATGTGCCGGCCCCAACGATCTATCTCTTGACCTGTACCGTCGTCGCCGGGCTCCTGATTTATGAACACAATCTGGTGAAGGCCGATGATCTGTCGCGAATTGATGCGGCTTTTTTTACGCTCAATGGATGGATTGGGATGCTTTTCTTGGTGGGAACCGCCACGTCCGTGTGGATGGCCTAGATCACGATGTAGTCGCGGAATAGCTCTTTGTTCTGCCAAAACTCCCAAATAATGTCCCGCAACAGACTTCCGAAGGCGAAATACACGGCGGCGATCATGACCGCTATTTGCAGACTCACCCCAAAACCGTTCAACACCGCCATGCGTGCCGGTATCACCGAACGCTTATAAGAAATGGTCACCTGTTCGTGGCTCGTATCCACATCCGCCGGCAGTCGCAGCCACGCCCACAACCCCATCAACAAACTCAACGGCGTCCCGATCAATACGAGGGGACCAAACCACGGACTTAAGATGGACAGTATCCACGCCAACCAGGCCAACACGCTCGCGCGCTTTCCCGTCTCTTTGATCGAGAGATAACGAATGATGGCGCGGATATTGAGGATGAACAGGACAACGATGATAACAAAGGTCGCGAGCGCGGCAAGAATCAGCGGCTCCGAGGATGGTGTCGTCGAAGCGAGCATCTTGGCCCATTTTTCGAGCAAGGCTGGGATGGGATTCGAGTCATTCACTGCTTTTGTGGGTATAGCAGGCTTGCATCAGCTTGTAAATGTAGGACATGGCGAATTCGTCAGACTAGGAATCGAAAGGTTGCAGCACACCCTGATAGTCCTGTCCATCCCAGTACCAATCTTCCGTCCGCATTAAACACACGTTTGATAATACCCGTGGCCTGATCACGCCGGCGCATTCTCCTCCTGTATCTCTTACACTACTATAGACCACCCCATTATCACCACTATCCCTAAGTCCCGCTCCAAACCGCTGAGACTCACTGTAATCAAGCGATCGATAATAGCGTGGATATTTCTTTTGCTGCTTACGAAGATCAACAAACTCACCGGCAATTTTCCCGCAAATAACAAGATACGAGATCTTCCCCGCACCGATCCCATAATCTCTATTGGATACTGTATGATGATAGACTACTTCCTTGACCGAAGTTTTATAGTCTTTGCTCGCATAATAAACGCCCCAACTGTCATTAAACCGACTGCCTGTCCCATCATAAGTATAATGGGCATAGGCTCCTGATATATAGACTGATGATTGAATACTTGTTAAGTCAGCCGCATCAAAGTAAGGGTATCGGTTCAAAATTTGCTTGCGAAGATTAAAAGAGCTCTCCAGATCACGTACCGCTGTCTGTTTCCTTGAATCCATTTTTTTGTAGAGTCTGTCAAAAGCGGAGCGGTCGTACCTGGTCCTAATAAGGCGAAAGCAATTTTCCCAGTTCAGCTTGGTTTTTTTAGTCAACTTAAATACTCCGAGCGCCTTCGAAGTACCTTCTAACCTCCAACAGATCGGGAATTGATCTACGCATCTTCTCTAATACCGTCATGCCCTCAAAGATAGGCGCGCTTAGCCTTCTACGAACAAGTCTGTCTGCATCTTCCTCATTGGGCACAAGAAGTTCTATGTTCTTAAAAATGCCTAGGATGTGAGATAAGCGTTCACGCTTATCTTTATCCAACTTCAAATTTTCATTGTTCTGCCAATTGTATAAATTAGCTTTCTGCCGTTCCTCCAGGCCCAGCAGATCAAGCTTTTCAGCCACTGTTAGTCCCCACAGCTTTGCAATCTCTGCAAAGGCCAACATGCCCGCAGTAGACTGCTCTTCAATGCTAGTCGTTGCCCCCGCATCACCTGGGGATTGGTATTCCGGCTGCATAGGACCTCCTGAA
This sequence comes from bacterium, assembly GCA_965216315.1. Classification (GTDB taxonomy): domain Bacteria; phylum UBA10199; class UBA10199; order 2-02-FULL-50-16; family JAJFLM01; genus CBDCFN01. The sequence goes on from CBDCFN010000016.1 coordinate 1,552,396, forward strand.
TGTCTAATATTATAATATATTCTTAATATAGTATAATATCGGAAAATATACCAGAAAGTTGTCCCTTTAACTCCTCCCTTATTTAATGAATAATAACAGATAGTTAGAAAGGGGCCGCCCCTACTCTCCCGGCGTCGGCACCTCAATCCCGATAAAGTCCGTTTCATTATCATCCGTATCCAAGCCTGGCTCGGTTCGCGTTAGACTCCACCCGCTTTCAACATCTAAGGCCGGCAACCCTTCGCCCACACTCAGACCGTCATCGGAGACATTCACGCCACCGGTCCCGTAAACGACGCTATCAATCACACTATGATTGCGATCGATAAGTTGCACACCATCCGGGCCGTTCTGTGGATCGAAGTTATCAATGAAATTGTAATTACTAACCTGTGTCGTATCCAATGCACCGGTCCGGCCATCCGCGATGACGAAAAATTCTGCATCACCAATCTCCGTCCCGGCAGGTAAATCGATCCGGTCCGTTATCTTGCCGTCTCCTCCATTGACGAAGCGCACTCCATAGCCCTCTAAGTTGCCACCCACTTGGGCATAGAGCTCGACGAATAAAACGCCATCCGTGTCACTGCCGGGGACGTCATAAAGGATTTCATTCAGGACCAAGCCCTGCGGATCGATCAAGGGCTCCGCGGGTTCCGACCCAGCTCCCGTTGGAGTCGATCCGGCACCCTGCTCCGATGATTGCGACGCGGAGGCGTTATCAGGAGGACTCGTATTGGACGCTTCAGCGGTATTGGAATCATTCTGATTAGAAATATCCGCAATTTCAGGAAAGTTGGCGCAGGCACTACCTACAAACACCATAATAAATCCAACGACCACGTTGTTAACTTTCATGTTGTTTCTCCTTATGCAACGAACGACCAAACCATCCCCCTGTATAGGCATCCAAACGAGCCGTTCTATCCCGAACAATCGTCTTGAGCTTGAGGCGCTCTTTAAAGGAAAGCCGTTGTGAACGAAGTGTTTCCAGTGCCGCTATCCTTTCAAAATAATGTTGCGTGACCTTGTCTAATAACTTGATCCGTTCCTCATGGCGTCGCCGCCTTTCTTGACTGACAAGAATGGAATCCCGACTAAAGACCAGTTTATCGAGATACCAAACCGCGGTTACTTGAACCCGCGTCCCCGCATCGTAGTCACGATTGATATCCTGCTTGTCCGGACCTATCGTCACGTTTCCTCCACTGATCGACACACTATCCTTCAGGCTCACCTTTAAGGTCTCATCCAGGTCACGCTGCACGGAAACTCTTAACTGTGGAGTGAGTCCCTGCCACGGAATACGTTTTTTCCAGGACCGTTCGACCTGATTCATCAGATCCGCTTGCAAGAGAACTTGGCGATGGACCTCAGCCACCGGTGGCGTCGCCGACGCGACGCGCGCAGCCATTGTGGCAAGCAACACCACTATAAAGAAGCGCCACGACATATGAGAGGATGATATAAGCAAAAAGCTTGCCAACTCGCACGTGGACGAGAGAACGTTTATTCAGCTAAAGAATGAATGGGAGTAAGAATCGAGTCTCAATTTGCGACGGCGCCGTCCCGCATTGAGACGCCATCCCCTTAGGCGAAACGTTGGCGGCGCGACCAATATATGAAGGCGAGGGAAATCGGAATTAAAAGGACTGTCAATATCGTCGCCCCCCCCCCTACCGCCGAGTCTGCCAATGCAGTTCCCGTGCCCGCCACAAACTGTTCATAGCTTCCGACGACGACATAGCGATCCAGAAGCGCCCAGATGAGAGCTCCCTCCGCAACCAACATGACAAGGATAAGCAAAGGAGGGTAAGCACGCGAAAATTTTGCGCCCTCAACCGTCAGACAAAAGCCAACGGCGTAGGCAAAAAAGTAAAGCACCAGCACATACCAAACCATCCAGGCCGGCAAGTCAGCCGCCCGAACATAGTACATCCACATCCAGTCCGGAGCTAAGAGGTACGAGTAGTAAACGATGACGACAAAGAGCGCCGTAATCAACTTACCCGTAATGAACGCCCGCGTCATAAATAAACTGCCGCGGGTCTCCCCTTTGACACCATAACCGAAGATTAATCCGATCAGGATCAGAATGGGCCAATCAATGATAAATGTGAGGGGCCTCCTTTGCGACGCGTGACGGAATCTCGATAACAGATGGAGCGCTCAGAACACAACCATAATTCGCTTTCTATTTCGGCAAAGTCCGCTAAGATACTCTATAGCATGAAAACCGGCTGTAAAATCATTATCGGTGTCGTGGTCGCTCTAGCGATACTTGTCAGCTGCCTGTGGCTGATACGAGACAATTTCATTTCATCTTATCTTGAAGAAACCGTCGCATCAAAACTCAATGTTGTCCTAAAAATCGATCGATTTAAGAGTCAGCCGTTCAAGGGACTGAGTCAGTGGCGTATTGAGGCAAGCGGTACGGTCGAAGGCGCAACCTTTACCGGCAATGCCCAGCTCTCTCTCTTCCCCCTCGAAGTGATTAAACACCAGCTCAATGTGACACGTTTTCCCCTTACGGATCTCAATACCGTTACGCGTAAATATTGGGGCTTTGAATTTGCACGCGGCTGGACGGATATTCATTCATGGGGAGCCATCCACCGAGAGCGTATTGAGGTGCGTGCCAAGCTTCATCTACAGGAATTCGAACTCGCCGGCGATAACATCCCCTCGGAACTTGCTGGCGATGAAAATCTGCTCAATATGCTGGTTCACGTCACCGGTCTCCCCTTGGAAATTGCCATTGAAGGAAATCCACACAACCCGAAAATCAGCTGGAAACGAGCACTCCCTGCAGGTCTTAATATGATGAAAGGTTTTTTTGGACCGCTTTTTGAGAAATTTCAACTCCCCACTAAGAACAAGCCACCTTCGGAATCACCATAAAGGTCCCGGCTCCCGTAGCCACGAGACGATCCTCAGCCGTCCATACGCTCATTTTAGCCGTCGTCAAATTCTTGCCCATGCGAACAATCTCACCACGTGACCAAAGAGCTTCGCCGCTCACATGTTCCAGTAGTCGTACTTCAAATTCAACCGTCGCAATCCAAGTGGCGTAATATGGTGCAACCGTAAACCAGCCGGCATTGTCCAAGAGCGTCGCAAACACGCCGCCATGCACGCCATTCATCGCGTGATCAAAACCGGCATGATAAGGCATATGAAAGACCGCCCGGTCTTGATCGTCATAAGACAGCGTCATTCCCATGCTTTTGGCGATCGGAGCGGTGCTAAAGAGCTTCACCAGCTCTTGCTGTCGCGTTTTGGATGACTCCGTGGCCATAACCAGGCAATAGGAGATCATGAGACAGACCGCAACCTTAAAGACGGACACTATCTTACAATAGGGATCACTATCAGTATCGGGGTTGCACGCTATTTTAACCCTAAATGGAGCGAACAATTACGCACGGACATCCTCGCCGCCTTGGAAGAGGCCACGGCCCGTGCTGACGCGGCTCTGTACGAGGCCAAAAAGAATGGCCGTAATCGAGTCGTTATCGCGGCAGCTCCTGCGCCCGATACCCCAAAAACCGAGTAATTTCCAGCCTCAGCAACCAAGCTATGACCGTACGGCTTGTATACAATTGAATGGGACACTTTCCGAATAAAGCGAAAAATCGTTGTCATTTGTGCCCGGAGACGCTAAATTCTCCCGCTCTGAGGCGTATTGATAAGATTAATTTTAAGGAGATTTTTATGAAACTTCGAATCACGACTTTAAGTATTGTAGCTTCTTTTGCACTAGCCACAGCCGCCTATGCGGGTTTTGGAAGTAGCATTGGTAAATCTGTCGGCGGAACCGGTGGTAAAATCGGCGGTGCCGCGGGTAAGGCTGTCGACTCTGCCGCTTCTTCAGCTCTGATCAGTGACCTCAATAAAAAGATTGCTGCCGAGGGATGTCGTTTCAAGGATGCAACCACGGATTTTGAAACAACGTGCAGCTTGTCTAAAGTCAACAGCATTATCAGCAAACATCGTAGTGCTATTGAAAACGTCTTCGGCAAACGCGTTTACATCACGGTTCATGCCAATGGGAATACCAATAGTCTGGCGAGTGCCCGTGCCCGTAACGTGAGAAATTCATTGAATGTCAATTGGTGGAGAGTGAATACACGGCATTCAAAAGGTGGCGATGGTCTGACGATTACAGCCCACAAATAAGCTGAAATACCATTTACAAAAAAAGGCGGCCTGCATCACGTGGGCCGCCTTTTTTTATGCCTGCTCCTGGACCCTGATTTCTTTGGCCTTACGGCGCCGCATAAAGACAAAGACCGTCATCGCAATCGCAATAGCGCCTGCAATGGCAACGGCCCATAAGCCACGTTGCGCCAAACGACGCAGCTTGGCATCAAAGTTATGGGCAATCGACATGACGACATTACTGCCTTGCTGGCCTTCGACGTAGAACGCCGTCAATACATAGGGACCCGGCGCGTCGACCGTAAAATCAAAAACCGAGACACCGGCATGCGAACCGGCGGCAAACTCCGACAGATTGGAAGCATCATTGAGTAAAAGATAATTGCCGTTTTCTTTCGATTGGAGCTCGCAGAGGAGGCCCGAAAGCACAGGTCCCGTCGCATAACGCCGCCCGCCGACCTCACTTTCATACTCATAGAACATCGTATAATATCCCGGCTGGTCGAGATTGACGACAAAGGATCCGGGAAGCACAACACGTTCCATATTGGCGGCGAGCTTGGAAATACCGCCATGCAAAGACCAGGCAAAATAGGCAATGCCCGCCCCCAATACGAGAACGGCCAACAGATAATAGCGTCGACCCGGTTTAAGGCGGTGATACTCCATCTCCTTTAAAATACTACGTTTTTCAGCGAAAAGCGAGTCCGCAACCTTCCCTGCACTCAACCGAAAAGCCCCTAACATGCTCTCAATCGCCTCCACGACCACCATGAGTCTCCATGCGGTGCCTTTATTGGCCGCCAATAATTTCGTCGCGACTCAGCCGGAACTAAGCGCTCAGCTGCAGTTGGTCACCGAACAGGGACTCCGGACTCAACTGCTCTCTACTTTAAGAGATCGTGGCGTGGCCGTTGAAAACTATACGGACTTGAGTAAGGCATCCGTGCTTGAAGATAGGGACATCAGTGATCGCCTCCGTTTTGCGTTGCGAACCACACTCGATGATCCCCAGCCCGCTTTCCGGACAAAGCAACTCGTCGCTCTTCCCGATATTCTTACAATCCCGTGGCCCTCGAAGGTCCGTCGGCACTTTAAAGAAAGTACGGGACAGTCACGCTGGCTGCTCAAGCCCGAGGGCTTTGACATGCGCCGCGAATTAAGGCGCTTCGCACGCGACCAACACAAAGGGCGCATTCGCTATCCGCAAAGTGCCCGTGAACATGCCAGTTGGGTCGCAGCGATTCGACGTCAACAACATTTAGGCCGGACCATTGCGTGGCACAAGCCGCGTCACGGAGTTCAAGAGATTCTTAACTTCCTTAATATTCGCATTCAGCCACGCGGGAAAATTCCGGAATCAATCAATCCGGACCTGCTCGGTTTTCAACGGCTCGGAACGGCCAATCCCTTGCCCGGCGATCTCATGACTTACTCGATTGCTTTTTTCACGAGCGCAGCCATTGTAACGCAGAGTACCTGGGACGCTACCGCCGCCGAAGTGATGGTCCTCGGGGGCCGTTCAACGTTTTTAACCCGCCCCGAAAACGTCGGAACGCGACCCGAATATTGGCGCTTTATCCCGGAACGAAAGCCGGAGCTACTCGTCACTTCGGGCTCACGCCTGGATCAAGTGGACTTTAAGGCGCCGACTCATGAAAACGTGTTAAAGCCTTTGGCGTCACAGCTGCGATTCAAGGCCAAGGCTTTCACGGTGCTCGAAAGTCATGCGGGTCCGGCGCTGGGAATGGATGCTTGGCAGGTCCTCTATGAATTGGCCAATTCAGACTCCGCAATTCTGACCTTTCAGCTCCTCGGTCGCGGTCAACAACGCCGTTTGGCCGTCGCCATTCGCTATTTCCAAGCAATTCACAGTGACCGCTTCCACTTCCTGAGCTCCGCCGAGCGCGCCCTACGTGACTTAGCGCGATCCTACGAATTAAGGCGGCTGGATATCTACTATCCTTTGTGCACTCGTGACAGCATGAGACGCGCGCTCAAACGCAGGCGTTATAGCCCCCTGCGCTCCCCATTTCACGGCAAAATCCTCGGAAAGCGAATTATTCTGACCAGTTGACTCCCTGAGCGCCCCCATGTACATCAAATGGCCTTCCGGCGCGGTTGCCAAGTGGTAAGGCGGCAGTCTGCAAAACTGCTATACGCGGGTTCGATTCCCGCCCGCGCCTCATTCCGCGAAGCGAAAGCGCGCCGCTCGCAGAGCTTGCGGCACCTGAGGCGCCAGTGGCGCTGATCAGAGCTTCCACTTTGCTTGACAATCCCCCATCGTATGGCAAATGGGGGCCACTAAGTTGTTGCAGGGAAGTTAGAAGCAAGCCAGGCAAGGAACGAAGCCCGCAGTGAGGGAGGCGTACTCAATGTACGTTGACCGAACGAGGACTGCAGAGACGCCGCCTGGCGCCGCTTATCACTTTCCTGCCCCACGCCCGGGTGGTGGAATTGGTAGACACAAGAGACTTAAAATCTCTCGGGAGTTTCTCCCGTGCCGGTTCGAGTCCGGCCCCGGGCATATTCCACCAGACACAGCCCAATCGGGTCCATTTGAGCCTCTAGAGGCCGTACAAGTGTATCTTTGTGTATCCAAAAAACCACTGGAAAAACTCTTCAAAATCAGGGAGAAAGGGCTCAAACGGGAGGCAATTATGCAGCATAAAATCCTACTGGGGGTCGGCGCGTTTTTCTTCTTGATTGGAGGCCTTATGGTCGGGCCGCAGGGCTCACTGCAAGAGGCCTTCGCCAAACCGCCCAAATGGGCCCCCGCCCACGGCTATCGGCGCAAGCATGAAGACGGCCACAAGCACAAACATAAGCATAAGCATGAAGCGCGGACCTACGAGTCACGTGAAAACTCTTACTCGTGGACGTATAGCCGCATCGACGTCAATAATGACGGCCGAATCAGCTTATCCGAATGGAATGAAAGCAAAGAACTGTTCATCATCTTGGACCGTAATCGGGACGGTTATGTCAGCCCGACCGAATACGCCGGTATCGATGAACAACGCGGCTTGATTAGCGGCCTGCTCGCCAAGGTCAAAGAAAAGGTCGGCAGCTTTTGGGGCTGGTTGTTTTAAAACACACCTGCGGCTCGTCTCAACGGGAGCGGTTGCAAGCGGAACTACCGGGCAGGCAGTCAAAAAAGATGGCTGCCTAATTTACGTGCAATAATTCATAAAATCCCACCCGGCGCATCTTTGCGCCTGCCGTATGGCACTTCTCCAACAATTGAGACGATACAGAATGTACTATATGCTCGAAATGACTCTTTTTTTCGTTGACCTCTGACCATTTTTGTCCATAATCCATCCCATCTAGACTGACACGTCAGTCTAGTCCGTAATAACGAAAGCCCAGCTTCCGTTATTACTCTAGTTAAGGGGGCGAAAACTCTCCCCCCTTACATCCCCCCATCGTGGGGTCACTTAGGGAGAACTTAATGGCACAAAAGCTGATGATAGGAGTCGATGTCGGCTCCACCACCGTTAAGGCCACCGTCGTCGACCCGGAAACCCTCGACATTCTCTGGAGTGATTACCAGCGACACGAAACCAAGCAGCCGGAAAAGGTCCTCGAGTTTTTAGTTCGCATCGGCAACGAATTTAATGACGTCGCCCAAGAAGATATTCGTCTTTTTCTAACCGGATCAGGCTCCGCCCCGCTCTGCGAACCTTTGGGAGGCAAGTTTGTTCAAGAGGTCAACTCGGTCACCCTCGCAGTTGAAAAACTGCATCCGGATGTCGGCTCCGTCGTCGAACTCGGTGGACAAGATGCCAAGATTATTATCTTTAAAGAAAATCAAGAAACCGGTGAGAAGCAGGCCATTACATCCATGAATGATAAGTGTGCTTCCGGCACCGGCGCGACGATCGATAAATGTATGATCAAGGCCGGTGTCGATAATGATTTTTCATCGAAGCTCGTTTTCAACGGAGATAAACTCCACCACGTCGCCGCCAAGTGCGGTGTCTTCGCCGAAACCGACATCGTCAACCTCGTGAAGTCCGGCATTCCCTCCGACGAAATTCTCAATTCACTTGCGGATGCCATCGTCATGCAGAACCTCTCTGTTTTAACGCGCGGTAATACCTTGCGTCACAAGGTACTGCTCTTGGGAGGACCTAACTGTTACCTCCCCTTCTTGCAGGAGTGCTGGCGTAAACGTATCCCCGAGACCTGGAACGAAAGAAACTACGATTATCCCAAGGACGTCCCCATTGAAGACATCATTATTGTTCCGGAGAATGCCCAATATTATGCCGCCTATGGCGCTGTGCTGTATGGAACCTACGAACCCGCCGAGGCCGGTGTCTATAAAGGCCTGAATGAGCTTAAAAATTTCATTAATTTTGGTCGCAAGGCCAAACTGGGCGAACAGGCAGGCAAACCATTGGTCGCCAACGAAGCAGAACTCGAAGCGTTCAAAGAAGACTACACGATTCCCCAATTTAAGCCGCAGGTCATTGAAGCGGGTTCCGTTGTTAAGGGATACGTCGGTTTAGACGGCGGTTCAACATCATCCAAAGCCGTCCTCGTAGACGAGGCTGGTGAGATCATACTCAAGGCCTATCAGCTATCTAAAGGGAATCCGATTCAGGATACCAAAGAAATCCTGAAACAAATGAAAGATTACATCACCGATCAAGGGGCTACTTTAGAAGTCCTGGGTTTTGGTGCGACCGGCTATGCTGCGGATGTGCTTGAGTCTTCGCTCAAGTCAGACGTCAATATTGTTGAGACAGTTGCTCACATGATGAGCGCCGTGCACTTCTTCGGAGACGTCGACGTCATCTGCGACATTGGCGGACAAGACATCAAAGTCCTCTTCATGAAAAATGGTGACATCAAAAATTTTAAACTGTCGAATCAATGTTCGGCCGGGAATGGCATGTTGTTGCAGGCGATGGCCGATCAATTTGGCATCAAGGTCCAAGATTATGCCGACGTCGCCTTTGGAGCCGACCTCGCCCCTAAGTTTTCCTATGGTTGCGCGGTCTTCTTAGACAGTGATCGCGTCAACTTTCAAAAAGAAGGCTTTTCAAAGGAAGAACTCCTCTCCGGACTCGCGCAAGTCCTGCCCAAAAACGTCTGGCAATACGTCGTCCAGATCCCACGCATGGCCGAGCTGGGTCGTCGTTTTGTCTTGCAAGGCGGTACGCAATACAATCTCGCTGCCGTCAAGGCACAGGTGGATTATATTAAGGAACGCGTTCCTGGTGCCGAAGTCCTCGTCCACCCGCACTGTGGCGAAGCCGGCGCGATTGGTGCCGCTATGGAAACCCGCCGCGTCGTGCAACGCCGCGGCTACTCTACTTTTGTCGGCCTTGATTCAGGTATTGACCTTAAATATATTTCGCGCAACGACGAGAGCACGGTCTGTCATTTTTGTCCGAATAACTGCAGTCGTACTTTTATCGACACGGAGACTCCCGATGGCGACACGGCTCGTTACATCTCCGGCTTCAGTTGCGAAAAAGGAACCGTCGAATCCAAGGAGGAGATGGTAAAACTTTCGAAAAAACGCAACGAACTCAAAAAAGAATTTCCCAACCTTGTCGATTACGAAGCCAAAGCGCTTTATCGCACGTACACAAAAGATCCCATGCCGGAGGACGGCGATGTCTACGAAGACATCAAGGTCAAACGGGGCTTCTTTGGGCTCGGCAACGTCAAGCGGATCCCCTATACGCGTACCTTTCAGCGTTCATCGGAAGCCGCTTGGGAAAAGCGTAAAGACATCCGTATTGCAATCCCGCGCGTCCTCAATATTTGGAGTACGGCACCGATGTGGCGGGCCTATTTTGAGAGCCTGGGGATTCCCTCCAAAAATGTCGTATGGTCCGATTACACCTCCGAAGAAATGTGGACCGAAGGCGGCAAATATGGCTCGATCGATCCCTGTTATCCGTCTAAAGTGGCTCAAGCCCACATCCATAACATCCTGTTCCACAAGCATAGCGATGAAAAGCCGATCAACTATCTCTTCTTCCCTATCCTGACCCACGTGGAATCGTTTATGGACCACGTCGTCGATACGGCCTGCTGTCCGATCGTGTCCGGCGCTCCGGAGGTTATGAAGGCCGCCTTTACCAAAGAAAATGATTTTTTTGCAGAACGCAATATGACCTATTTTGATCCAGCGCTCACGATGAACGAACCAACTCTGTTCAAAAAACAGATGTTCGAAGCTTTTCAGCCGCTCCTTGATATGACAGAAGACGAGAGTGATTTTGCCGTCGATCAAGGATGGAAGGCCTTACGCACCGTAGATAAAGACCTACAGACTCGAGGCCGCGAGATTTTGGATTGGGCGGAAAAAGAAGGCAAAATGACCCTGCTGATGGTGGGCCGCCCTTATCATCTTGATCCTGGTCTCAATCATGAAGTCTTAGATGAGTTCCAGGTCCGCGGCTATCCCGTTCTTTCAATGCGTTCCATCCCGCAGGATGAAGAATACTTAAAACGCTTCTTTGGCAAAGATATTGCTGAAGGTAAAATTGAATCTGTCTTCGACATCCGTGATGTCTGGCCCGAGAACTACAGTGCTAACAGCGCGCAAAAAGTCTGGTCCGTCAAATTTGCATCACGCCACCCCAATGTCGCGATCTTGGACCTATCCAGCTTTAAGTGCGGTCATGATGCGCCTACTTATGGCATCCATGACAAGATTGTTTCAACGAGCAACACTCCCTACTCCGCCCTGCATGATATTGATGCCAACAAACCGGGAGGCTCAATCAAAATCCGCGTCAAGACCTACACCCATTCGCTTTCGTTGCGTGAAGAGGTCCTCGATGACCTCACCAAGAAAAAACAGGAATTAGAGCGTCGGATTGCAGCCAAACGTTCAGAACTGCTTGGAAAGCAATCGTCTCCAACAACGACGGATGAAATCGTATTACCAATTTATCAAGCCGAAACCGAGGAGGAAAAATATGCAGCCTCAAACTTCTAGCAAACTGAAAGCGCAGCTTCCAGTTTACAATAGTAAGGGGGAAGAAAACTCTCTCCCCCCTTACAACCCCTCATCGAATGCTCAGATAGAAGAGAAACTTGCACAATTTGAGCATGAAACACGTAAGGAACTTGGTCTTGATCTCGCTATCGACAAGGAACAGTGGAACGACACGATCAACCGCGATTTCTTCGCGGACCAGCGAGAACACACCACGATTCTTGTTTCCGGGCTGACCATGGCCCACGATAATTTTGTCCAAGCGGGACTTGCGGGACTGGGTTACAAAATCAAAGCGCTGGATTGCCCTGACAATGAGGCCCTCCAGTTCGGAAAAGAATACGGCAACCGCGGGCAATGCAATCCAACCTATTTCACTGTCGGTAATCTGGTCAAATACCTATGTCAGTTACGTGATCAAGGGATGACCGAAAAAGAAATCATTGACTCACACGTTTTTCTTACCGCGGGCGCCTGTGGCCCGTGTCGCTTCGGCATGTATGTCACGGAATACCGCAAGGCCCTCAATGATGCCGGGTTTGAAGGTTTCCGCGTTATGCTCTTTGATGCCAATGGAGGCATGTCGCAGGCAACCGGCCGTGAAGTTGGTCTCAAAATGGACCGCGCGTTCTTCCTGACCTTGGCCAAAGCCATCATTACAGGAGATGCCCTCAACGCCATTATGTATCGCATTCGCCCCTACGAAGTTGTTGAAGGCAGCACTGATGAAGCGATTGAAGATTGCCGCGCCTATATTATGACGGCTCTCAAAGAGAAAAAATCACTTCTAAGAGCGCTCTGGCGCTGCCGCAAACGCTTACAACAAATTGAAGTCGATCGAACGATGGTAAAGCCTAAAGTCAGTATTATTGGTGAATTCTGGGCCATGACAACGGAAGGTGAAGGCAACTATCGTCTCCAACGTTTCTTGGAACAAGAAGGAGCCGAGGTCGATATCCAACTCATCGTCGGTTGGATCCTCTACAACCTGTGGCAAGCGCGCGTCGACACACGTCAACGCATGCGGCTCCGCCATGCCGACATGGACGCTCGCAAGGGACTCAAAACAACACAAGTCGCCAAAAAATTCCTGCTCTTGAATGTAGCGGAATGGGTCCTCAAAGGAACGTTTTACACTATCGGTAAGATCCTTGGGCTCAAGAACTATCATTTGCCCAACATGGAAGAAAATGCAGAGCTTGCCTCTGAGCACTACAATAATGAACTGCGCGGCGGTGAGGGCCACATGGAAGTCGGCAAACTTATCCAAACGGTCATCCATGACAAGGCCCACATGGTTATCTCCGTGAAACCATTTGGGTGCATGCCCTCTTCCGGCGTCTCGGACGGCGTCCAAAGCATCATTACGGAAAGGTATCCGGAGGCCATCTTCCTCCCGATCGAAACTTCGGGTGATGGCGCAGTAAACGTTTACAGTCGGATTCAGATGATGCTCTTTAAAGCGAAACGAGCTGCAGAATTGGAATATGAAAACCTGCTCAAAAAGAAAGGGCTCACTCTTGAGAAAGTGAAGGCGAAGATTGCGCGCAGTCGCCGCTTGAGTAAAACGACTCACTACGCACCCCATAAGGCAGCGGGTACCGCCGCTAACTTCCTGCACGAAGCGGCCTAAATCCCCCTTAGTCCCCCTTTACAAAGGGGGAGATAGCGGTATCCACTTGGTGTCCCTCCCTTTTGCAAAGGGAGGCCAGGAGGGATTTAAGCTGCAGCTATAATCCTTTATTTTTCAGTGGGTTAGCCCACCCATTTTAGAGCAACCGCTCTAAGCGCAACTTTTCAGCTCAACGGACGAATACCCTAACCCCCGGTGTTTCTTGGGTTTTGGCGGGGTATTGGTGAGGTTTTGGTCGGCCTCGATTCGCAGTCGTGTTTGGGTATTTACTGATATGATCATCCAATCTGGCGCCTTACAGCAACTTATCCTTGGCTTGAATATTGCCACAGCACAGCACCGTAGCGGCGTCGACACCCTGTCCGTTTTTCAGGATTTCCAACCCGGCATTGCCCAGTTGCAAGGTGCTGCTGACGAGGTGGAACCGGGACTGGCCCCCCTCATCGAACCATTCACCTCGCTGAGCGATGATGCAACTCCAGAGAGCGTCTCGGCTGCCTTCTATGAAGCCTCGGTACAGTTATTGAAGATAACGGGAGACAGCGACCGCAGCGGACTCTCCGTGCTCGCGGATGATATGCGCAAGGCCTGGAGGACGCCTAGACAACGCGTCATCGAAGTCTTCCGTAGCTTCCACGAAGAATCACCGGAACCCATGGGCGTGCTGGAGTGGCATGAGGATGGCAGCGCCGAACTCGTCACCCTCAATCGCATCAATCGCGCATTTCAAGGTCTGGACGAAAAAGAAATCGCCGGCGTCAGTGTATTTCGCTTCTTTCATCCTGAAACCGAACCCCTCGTGCGCGCATTCATTCAAGACATCGGCATCAAAGGCAATGCCTTTGCGGCGGGTGTACGGATGCGTCGTCATAGTGGTGAAGAGATCCTCGTCGACATGCGGGCCACCCGCATCGGTAGTTCCCGATACGCCCATTTTTCCGTCGTTAATGAGACCCCCCGCGAAAAGGCCATGAGCCTCAATCAAATTGTAGAAGCGGCGCTCAGCAGAACGGATGATGCCATTGTCTTATTTAAATTCTATGCTAATGGGCGCCCGGAGGGAATCCTCACCAGCGCGGGATTTAGTCGCATGCTCGGCTACAATAATGCCGAAATGGAAGACGCCGGGGTTAAAGTGCTCGAAGCGATACCTGAGAGCGCCCATGCAGCGTTAGGCAGGCACCTGCAGCGCTTTAATGAAACGGGGACTTTCGACTGGCAAGAGGCCCCACTTGTAAAGCGCGACGGAGAACAAATCTCTGTTGACATCTATGCGAAGGCTGTCGAGGTCAAGGGAACTAAATATGCATTCGGATTTTTCAGGGATGCTAAGGAAAGACTCGATAGTGAGCGCGCCGCTGTCGAGGCCCAGCAACTCGAGCTCTTTCACAAGCTCGCCGGCCGATTGGCACATGACATCAACAACAACCTCACAATCGTACTCGCGGGCGTCACACTGGATGAGAATCAAAACGACCCTGAATTACGTGAAACCATGTCTCAAATGATTCTGATGTCCTCAAAATCACTGACGAGTTTTCGCCGCCTGACGGACAGCCATGCCCAGGATGAACCGGTTAATATAAATGAACAGCAATCAGCATGGGTGATACGGTTGGCAACGGGACAACTGAGCAGTGATGTTGACATTCAATTTGACCTTGAACCTGAACCATGGCTCGTCGCCGGCCCGGACAATTCCTTCCAACAAATCCAACTCAACATCATTAAAAACGCGATGGAAGCGATGGCCGAATCTCCGATAAAAAAGTTGAGGATCAGTACGGAAAAAATACGCATCCAAAGCGAGGAAGTCTTGCGACGCCTTGATCCCACCCGATCATTTCCCAAGGCTGCACCCGGCGATTATATGAAACTATCGATCACGGACACCGGCTCCGGTATTCCTCCGGACTTCCTACCGGAAATTTTCAAGGATTTTACTTCCAGTAAAAGCGGTGATGATGCCAACCGGGGACGTGGCCTCGCCGCCTCTCACCGTGCCGTCAAAGCACGGGGAGGGCTGATCAGCGTCCGATCGACACCAGGGAAAGGCACGCGTTTTGATGTCTACTTACCCCGTGTATGGGACGAAGATAAAGCATCAACTACAGCCGTTTTTCTCCCTAATCATCTATACAGCCCCGGCAATGAGGTCATCCTCGTTGCCGATGACGATGAGGACATTCAAAATCAATATAAGCGCATCTTGAAATTCTATAAATACTCTGAGGCCATCTACGTCTCCAGCACGGACGACGTACTGGAACAAGTCCGGACTCGGCCCGATATCACCGCCGTCATTATGGACTGGCGCATGCCCGGCATTACCGCCGACGACCTCATTTCTGAACTCGCTGCGGTCAATCCGCAGCTTCCCATTCTCGTTAACACAGGCCTTATTCCCGATGATGCCGACATCCGCTATCCTCACCTGAAGTTTATCACGAAGCCCGTCACCGGCAGCGCTGTCTCCACCGCCCTCCGTGAGATCATCGATAAGGATAAAAAATTAGGCTAAGCCTGATAGTTGGGATAAGTATTTAGACACGGCTATAACAAGTTGCGTCATCTAATTGATATCACCGTCTTTTCTCTTTTTGTTCGCCTCAAAATTGCGTATAATGCTCCCACGCTGAAAGTTATGATTTGCATCATGTTGAAGCGACATGTCGTTAGAGCTGCAGCGTGAGGGAGTGATGGAAGAGTTATCGATAGCGGAAAATTTTCAACGGTATTTTACCGTTGTGCTTGCCAATAGTGACGAGCTGAGAAACGCGGCCTATCAGCTTCGCTATCGCGTCTACTGTGAAGAATTTGGCTTTGAGCAGGCTGAAAAATATCCGCTTAAATTAGAGCGGGATGAGTTTGACGACTATGCCTATCATGGGCTGATCGTGCACAAACCCACCAATCAAATCGCCTCATGCCTGCGCTTAGTTCCGGCATCCGAATCACGGGGACTTCCGTTCGAGAAATACTGTCAGCCGAGTTATGATCCGGAATTGCTTACGGCAATGGGCTTAGAACGTTCAAGCATGTGCGAAGTCAGCCGTCTCGTCGTCGACAAGGGATTCCGGCGCCGTAAAGGTGAAGCGGACTCTCCGCTCGGACAAACTACAGTATTTGACCTCTCATTGAAAGGCAGACGTAACCTCCAACTCCTCGCCGTCTCAGCCCTCTTCGGAGCCATTGCCTTGACTGAATTGACCAAGCGGCGCAATATTTTCGCAATGATGGAACCTGTTCTCCACAAACTTCTCAATAAAGCCGGAATGCCCCTTTTTAAGGCCGGCAAAGACATCAACTATCACGGCATGCGCGCGCTCTACTACACCCGTACCGAGAACACGCTCGTTAACATGACACCGGAGTTCCGCGAACTCTACGAAGTCATCTATTCCTCATTGCTTCCAAATTTTATTGGAGCGCATTCCAACGATGCATCGCATGCTTTCAAAGCAAACCGCATTTAACTATCAAGCTGCATTCACTCGTAACCTTGGCTGGGTCACGGAATGGGAGCAAGCTCGACTCCGTTCTAAGCGCATCGCTATCGCGGGGATGGGGGGTGTTGGCGGAAGCCATTTATTAACTCTCACCCGCGCCGGCATTGGCGCCTTTAATATCGCTGACTTCGATACCTTTGAGCAGGCTAACTTTAATCGACAGGCAGGCGCCTCCCTGAGTCATATCGGACAGGCTAAAGTCGACGTCATGGCAGGAATGGCTCTTGATATTAATCCGGAGCTCGACATTAAAAAGTTCCCTGATGGAATAAATGAAAACAATATGGAAGCCTTTCTAGAAGGTGTCGATCTTTTCATCGACGGCCTTGATTTTTTCGCCCTCGAGGCACGCCAACAAATATTTGCCCTCTGTGCCACAAAAAAGATCCCAGCGATTACGGCCGCGCCTCTGGGAATGGGGGCTGCTCTGCTTAATTTTCTCCCGAATCACATGACATTCGAAGAATATTTTCGTCTGGCGAGGCAATCTGAACCTGAACAGATCATCCGTTTCGTCATGGGCCTTTCTCCGGCCCTGCTCCAGATGCCTTATTTAGCGGATGATACGCGCGTTGATTTTAAGCAGCGTAAAGTTCCCTCCACACCCATGTCCTGCGAGCTGTGTGCCGGCATCGCCGCCACGGAGGCCCTCAAAATCTTACTCCAGAGAGGCGAAGTAAAGTGTGCTCCCCATGGCTTTCATTTTGATGCCTATCGCAATGAACTGGTCAGCACTTGGAGACCGTGGGGCAATAGGAACCCGCTCCAAAAGTTGGGACTCACCATCCTACGCCGACGTTTTACAAAAGAAATGAGCGCGGCTGTCATCCATGAGAGCACGGATGTTCCGGCTGCAACCGCTATTGATAGAATACTTGATTTGGCTCGCTGGGCCCCAAGTGGAGATAATCTCCAGCCTTGGCGCTTCTCAATTGAGAACGAGAACCATTTTTCGATTACGAGTCAACAAAATGGAAATCTTAACGTCTATGACCTCAACGGATGGGCCAATCAGCTTTCACTGGGAACGCTGCTCGAAAATATCGCGATCGCCGCTTCCGCGGAAGGACTCCAGGCAACTTTCAAGGCTCAAGCAATCAAGGCACCTGGTGATCTTAAGGTGGACGTTACACTGGCTTCAACTCAAACCGGTAAACCCAACCCCCTCCTCCCCTTTATTAAGGCGCGCTCGACTCAACGTCGCAAGTTGGAAACAATGCCGCTAAGCTCGCAACAACGCCAACGGCTCGAAGATGCTGTTCGTCCTAGCTTTCATATCCGTTGGTTTGAGTCTTTCGGAGATAAATGGCGACTCGGTCGACTCATTTATCAAAACGCTCAGATCCGCTTGACGATTCCCGAGGCTTATTCCGTTCACAATGATATCATTGAGTGGAATGCCCGCTTCAGTCAGAATCGTATTCCGGATCAATCGATTGGATTAGACCCGTTAACGCTGCGTTTAATGCGATCCGTCATGAAGAGCTGGCAACGCGTCCAGTTTACCAGTCATTTTATGGGAGGCACTATTTTAAGTCGGCTCCAGCTTGATTTGATCCCCGCGCTTAAATGCAGCGCACAATTCATTCTCATGGCCGATAAAGTTCCGGTATCGTTAGATGATTACTTAATGGCGGGACGAGCGATCCAGCGTTTTTGGCTCACGGCTACCCAGTTAGGATTACAATTACAACCTCAGCTGGCGCCGCTTATGTTTGCCTCTTATGTCCGCACTAATCTCCGGTTTACCCGCAAGAAGAGCGCCTTGGCCAAGGCCAAGCGGCTGGCACGGCGGCTAGATCGCATTGTAGGACCAGAAAATATCGAAAAATCCCTTTTTATGGGGCGCGTCGGCTTTGGTCGCGAACCTAAAGCACGTTCCTTGCGTAAACCACTTGCACAACTTTACAACACGACTAACTGATAGCCCTGCTTCACCCATTTAACCAAGCTTGGATGTCCTTGAAATTCGCCGGCGAGGGGAACAGGCCCTGCTTTGACCTGCTCATGAACTTTGAAGGCGCTGGCACAATAATCGCAGATAATCTGCGTTGCACCTGCATCACTCAGTTTCTTGTAGGCGCCATGCAGCTTATTCGCCGGATCGCGCAATTCTTTCGCCCAGGTGGTTCCAGCGCCATCAAACACCAAAGCGACTTCATAACCCGCATCCATTAATTCCTGACTATAAAGCAAGGCATGCAAGGCGCGCGCCATTCCTTCGTGAGACTCTGTTCCCGCCTGGAGAATCACTAGAAATTTCGGAGCGGCGCTTTGCCCACACGCAGCCAGCGTCATCGCTAACACCAGACTGAGAATCATTTTTTTCATCGCTTTAACCTCCTTTTAAGGCACCACCCTAGTAAGACAGCTATGCGTCCGTCCGTCAATATGATAAGAAGAGAGCATGGGTAAAAAACCGAAGAAATTACAAGCATTTACCGTCAATCGCAGCCCGGAGCAGGTCCTTGATATCCTGAAAACTCAGGCCGAAACACGGGGCTATCGTCTCGAAGCAAGCCCCAAGGCAGAAGAAGATCTTCTACTCAGCGATGATGTCACTGCAATGAGCTGGGGTTTCTATTATTTCATCTATCTGACCGAACTGGATAAGCATTCCACTCGGATCGAAGTCGGTATTAAGAGTAAATTATTTCAGATCGGCCCTGTCGTCACCCGGCATCTACGCCAATGTTGTGAAACGCTCGAGGGACTACTCAGACAATAGTTATTCCTGGTCTTTTCTTACCACCTTGCGAAAACTCGTCCTGAGCTCATCCTTTCTCATCCTAATGGTCTTCGGCGTGATCTCCACCCACTCATCCTCATCAATCCATTCAAGTGCGTATTCTAGCTCTAAATCTTTAATGGGACTGAGTTTGGTCGAATCATCGCTACCTGCCGCACGTACATTCGTTAGTTTTTTCTCTTTGGTAGGGTTAACATTGAGATCATTTTGCTTATTAAACTCGCCGACTATCATACCTTCGTATACTTTTTCCGACTGACGTACAAACAATTTGCCTCGCGGCTGCAGGTTGAAGAGTCCATATTGCGCCGTAACACCGGCACGGTCAGACACCATTGCCCCGTTGGTACGGCTAAAGCGCTTCCCTTGATAAGGAATATAGCGTTCAAAAGAACTTGAATAAATGGCTTCTCCACGGGTTTCCGTCAGCATTTTGGAACGAATCCCGATGAGACCCCGTGCCGGCATTGAAAATGTCAATCTGACCCGTTGCGAACCCTCTAAGTTATCCATCATTTCCATGCGTCCACCGCGCTGTGATAACAATTCCGTCACCGTACCGACCATACTGTCTGGAATATCAATAACCATATGTTCCTCAGGTTCCATCATCTGGCCATCTTGAGTCACGGGAATAATCTCCGGACGCCCGACCATCAACTCATAGCCTTCACGACGCAATTCTTCGAGCAGTATCACAAGTTGCAACTCACCCCTTCCCTTGAGCAAGAACACTTCCGGAGATTCAGTCTGTTCAAAACTTAAAGCCACATTCATAAGACAGGCCTTTTGCAACAACTCCTCCAATTTACGGCTTGTCACATAATCACCCTCTTGGCCGGCAAAAGGCGACGTATTCACCGAAATCCTGACAGCTACCGAAGGAGGATCAACATGAAGCCGCGGCAAAGGAATATTATGCGCTTCAGTCGTAATCGTATCGCCGATTTTCGGGGCCTCCGCGCCCGCTAACAACGCAATGTGTCCGGCACTCAAGCTGGGGACACGTTCCGTACTCAGCCCGGCAAAGCGCTCCAACGAAGTGACGGTGAATGGAATCGATTTATGGGCCTCATTAATCATCACGACCCGTTCCCCTTCTTTGACCGAACCTGCCTCAATACGACCGATGGCCACCTGGCCGACAAAGGAACTATAGGTCAGATTGGTCACGAGCAGCTGGAAAGGAGCCTCTTCTTGTACCTGCGGCGACGGCAACTGGTCAACAATGGCATCGAGCAATACATTGAAATCGGAAGCGGTCTCACCCTTCACTGACGAAGCCCACCCTTCTTTGGCACTCGCGTAAAAAATACTGTATTCGACGTGCTCATCTGAAACGGCCACATCATAGAATAATTCGAGTATCTTCTCTTCGATCTCATCAATACGTGCGTCGGGGCGGTCTACCTTATTAATAACCACGATAACTTTGATATCTCGTTCCAGCGCCTTGCGGAGGACGAAGCGTGTCTGTGGCAGCGGTCCTTCGGAAGCATCCACCAATAACAGCGCCCCATCGACCATAAAAAGCGCACGCTCAACCTCGCCCCCAAAATCAACGTGCCCCGGAGTATCAACGATATTGATGTGAGTTCCTTTCCAATCAAAGGCGGCATTCTTGGCGGTAATCGTAATCCCCCGCTCTTTTTCAATATCGCCAGAGTCCATAACCCGCTCTTCAACTTGCTGATGAGCCTGAAACAGGCCTGCTTGTTTAAAAAG
Source organism: bacterium (assembly GCA_965216315.1). Classification (GTDB taxonomy): domain Bacteria; phylum UBA10199; class UBA10199; order 2-02-FULL-50-16; family JAJFLM01; genus CBDCFN01. The sequence continues at coordinate 1,573,143 of CBDCFN010000016.1, forward strand.
GCCATCAATCAGGGTTGTCTTCCCGTGATCAACGTGGGCAATAATGGCAAGATTGCGAATCGCTGTAATACTCTGTGTCATGACAAGTCTCTATTAATACTTGATTGGAAGGATTTCTACAAATGGGGCTTGAGCCGACTGACCTCTTTATATCGAAAACAGTCGACCGTATGATCGTTCACCATACCTACGGCCTGCATATGAGCGTAAATTATCGTAGAACCTACAAATTTAAATCCTCGTTTTTTGAGATCCTTACTCCAGGCATCAGAAAGAGCTGTGGTGGCAGGAATCTGCTTAACTCGCTTCCACTTATTAATGATCGGTTTATTCCCTACAAAATTCCAACTGTATGCGGCAAAGCTACCAAATTCCTCCTGAATAGCAAGAAAACACTTGGCATTCGCAACCGCTGCCTCCACCTTGAGTCGATTACGAATAATGCCGGGATTGAGAAGTAATTTTTCAATTTTTTTTCGTGTGAAGCGAGCCACTTTTTGCGGATCAAAACCGGCAAAAGCCTTACGGTAATTTTCGCGTTTTTTGAGCACGGTAATCCAGCTGAGACCGGCCTGGGCCCCCTCTAAAATCAGATATTCAAAAAGTTTTTCATCCTGATCAACCGGTACACCCCACTCCTTATCATGATAATCAATATACAGATTATCCTCGCCCGGCCAGGTACAGCGCTTCTTCATGCGCCCTTCATTAGAATAAGCCACAGGATAAATCAACATTGGACCTCTCTCTGGCCGGCTGTTAGTATAGCTCTCAAAGGGGGACTTCTCATGGCCGATAATCAAAAAAAGAAACTTCCGCTGGGCCTTAAAATCGCTATTGGTGTCATCGCCTTTTTTGTCATCGCAGGCTTTGTCGTGAGCATCGGCCTTAATATGTTAGGAGGCCTCATTGCCACCAAGGGCGACAAAATACTTGAGAAAGGAGTCGAAAAATGGATCGAGACTCAGGCATCACAAAACGATACCAAAGTCGATGTCGACTTCAGCAAAAAAGGTCTTGTCCTCAAAGATAAAAAATCCGGGGCCCAATTTGCCGTCCGTGCCGACAATGAACTCCCGGCCGGCTTTCCCAAGACCATCCCTCTGCCTAAAAACAGCAAAATTATCGGTTCCGTCACGATTGGACCGATGAAATCAGTCACATTAGAGACGGATACGGCCTTAGCCTCGGTGGCTAATTTCTACAAAGAGCAGATGCCGTCAGAGGGATGGAAGTCTATCATGCAGGCGACTCCAGATGACCGCACATTTACGGCTGTATTTCGTAAGGGTCCGGAAAACTTGAGCGTTGGTATCTCGCATCGGCAAGACAAGACTCACGTTTCCCTGAACTATTCTGAGCTTAAAAAATAATATTCGCTGGTAAGATGTACTTAGAGTTTCAGGAGTGCGGACTGATAAAGGTCCGCTTCAAAGGCTTCATTATTAGGATAAACTGTCCCAAACACACGTGTCCAAATGTCGGCTTTCTCCATGCATAAATACATGAAGACCTTACCGTGCCAGGGCTGCAGTGCCGCGTACATCTTTTGAAACATCGTCACTTTGATATCATCAGGATAGGTAAATTTGCCCTTCGGATCGCGCGCCATCGTCATCTGCAGCATTTTCGTCGGCCGACCCCGCTCGCGGATGGCCTTCATGACCGGCTTGATGAATGTCACTGAACCCATTGAAATAAAAAGGACTTTTTCCGGACTTACGAGACCCTGCACGCGTTCCGCCAGTTGCGGATACGCCTCTTCCCAACCCTCATAATAGACCATCGGATGGAAATGAAAGCCGATACGGATCCCCTGCGCTGCAACGCGACAAGCCGCTTCCAGACGTCGGTCGAGGCTCGCCGTCAGTTTCTCTTCATTGGAAATGATCGTATCCGTGTTCAATGACCAGGTCAGGACAATGTTCTTAGGAACCGGATGATTCATGAAATAATCCACGTTGTCTGACTTGGTCTTAAACTCTAATAATATATTAGGATGCCGCGCGGCAAAGCTGCACAAATCATCCAAGATACCATTACGGTTTCCCCACATCAGCGAATCGGAAGATTGTCCCGTACCAAAGTGATAGTACCGGGTGGGATCAATCTCTATCTCATTTAGCTTGCGACTCAAATCGGCATCAAAGGCAACACGATCGCCATAGAAACTTTGAATCGTACAGTAATTACAGCCAAAACCACAGTTCTCAACCGCATCAATCGTATGCAGATTACAGCAGACAGTATCTTCGGAATAGACCGGACAAATGCCATCAATCTTCTTATCCGATTGAACGGAGTCTAACCGGAGTGCCGGTTTGCTCATGGTACCTGTCGGCTGGCGATATGAAGTCGGTTCTTGCTGAATGGCCTTCATCCACTGGCGCATTGCCCTAAAGAGGGCTTTCTTTCGTTCCGGCGCCACCTGATGCGCGACATCGTGTTCCTGCGTTGCCCACCAGTTTGCCAACGGCTCTAACTGCCACTGCTGCGTATTCCGCGCCACCTCACAGAGCTCGCGAATTTCTTGATGAGTCAGCCGGTACTCGGTACCCAAGCCGCGAATAAACGCCTGATCATCACTATCTAAGGAATCGAACAAGGTATGCTGTATTTTTTCCGCAAAGCCCACTACGTCTCCAGCAAAGCCGGCAGGTCAGACAGAAGTTGTGGATGGGCTACACCTTGCAAAACCAGCCGATAGATTTCATTGACCATCTCTCCCCGATCTAAATTTTCCGTCCCTAACAGCGACTGATAGAGGACTTCTTTAACGCAACCCAGTAGTGATATCGCCAAGACATGATTATCTCCTGCCCTGACAAATCCCATTTCCTGCCCCTGTTTGAGACCGCGCCTCACCAGATCGAGAAGTTGACTATAAAAATGCTTGAGGCGCTCGTCCTGCTCTTCGTCGAGTCCTGCCGGAGCGCTAAACAGGAGTGTTGCCAACAACGGTTCATCGAGCAGTAAATTAATCACGCGTTTAATATTACCCTTAATCTGATCGGGTATTTGATCGACGGCCTCGCGGGGCAAACGGCGAACTTCCCGCTGCACCTTCTCAAAGAGCTCGTCCATGATGCAGCCAAATATCTCTCGTTTACTCTTGAAATGGAGATAGAAAGTCCCGCGCGCCACATTCGCTTCCGCGATGATATCCGAGACCTGGGCTTGATGATAACCCTTTTCGCCAAAAGCCTTGATAGCCGCATCCATCAGCTGGCGCCGGCGTTCCTCTTTAGATAAATTCGGGGTCATTTCGGCGGCATCATGCAGGCCGAAAACCGGAAAATCAACTCTCCAGGCACTAAAATAGTCGCCAAATCCTCTCGAATTCGCTATTTCAAGAGCCCTCATGAACATCTTCGGTCATATCTGTCAGTTTTGCATCCAAAACCGACGCCTTACTTTTCTCTTGTTTATTGGCGTCATTCTCTGGGGAGGTATCTCCTTCGTGATTATGCCCAAGCGGTATAATCCGGACATCACGGCACCCGCTTTCCAGGTCCGCATCTTATTTCCTGAGGCGACCGGCAAAGAAGTCTATGAACTCATCACGCGACCGCTAGAAAACGTGATCCATGAAATACCGGGAATCGATGAGATCTACTCTCAAAGTATTCATGGCGGAGAATCCCGCGTATCCGTCTTCTTTGAGGTCGGAGAAAACCCGGATGTGAGTAAGATCCGTCTCATCCAGAAGATTAACAGCAATCTTCAGCTTAAACCCGAAGGCGTTACTAATGTCGCTATTGAAACCCTGGACCCTGACAATCTCCCGATCATGACTCTTGCGATCCGATCAAAGCAACTTGACCCAATTGAGCTTCGTAAACGAGCTTTTTTGATAAAAGATGAACTCAAGAAAATAGCTGGCACCTCGATCATTAATGTAGTTGGCGGCCAACGCCGTGACTTTCAAGTTATTTTAGACCCTGCCCGCTTAAAAGAGTATGAAGTCGCTTTAGACGATATCAAAATAAACCTTGCGGAGAAAAGTCTATTCCGCAGCCTGGGACACATAAAAACTCGCAATCAGCATACGCCTATTGAAACCAGTGGTACGATACGAAACGTTGACGAACTGTCCAATCTGATTATTTCTTCGAATGTTGAGCAGCAACTTAAGATTAAAGACATTGCAAAAGTCCAAATCGGCAGGCTGGAAACCGATTCCTACGTCAATTTCCACACCAAAGACGAAACAATCAGCGACGCGGTCTTCATCAGTATTGCAAAGAAAAAAGGCGGTAATATCACTAAAATCGCCCGAAACATCCGCACAGCAGTCACGGCACTCCAACAACAATCACCACTGCTTCATAATGTTACCATGCAGGTAATTCGTGATGAGGGGCGCGTTGCGTATGAAGAACTGCGCCGCTTGACTATCAATCTGCTCCAGGCGATCACGATTGTCCTAATCATTCTCTTCTTTTTCCTGAACATTAGAGCGGCGATTGTCGTTGCTATCAGCATACCGTTAACGTTATTGACCGTTTTCGGAATTGGCAACTTGGTCGGTTTCACCATTAACCGCATAACCCTTTTTGCTCTCATTCTGTCCCTGGGGCTTCTTGTCGATAGTGCAACGGTCATCGTAGAAAACATTGTTAGAAATAAAGCAGAACATCCTGACATGTCGAAACCGGCTGTTATTTCAATGTCTGTCGCTGAGGTTGGGATGGGTCTGTTTCTTGCCACAATCACGACGGTTCTTGCTTTTATTCCCATGAGATTTGTCACCGGCATGATGGGACCTTATATGGGCCCATTACCTTTTTTTGTTTCTACCGCTCTTTTAGTCGCGCTTCTTTTTTCCTACACGCTCAACCCGTGGCTGGCCTACATTTTCTGCTCCCCCACCGGAACTAAAGGGAAGTCTCGCCCCTCCCTGGTGGAACGATTCGCCAACATGATTAGGGGCGTCTATCGCAGGTTACTGACCGCCTTGCTGGATTCTAAAACCAAACGCCGACTACTGATTGGCGCGAGCATCGTGCTCTTTTGTACCATTCTCACATTTCCAGCCCTAAAGTTATTACGATTCAGAATGCTGCCTAAGGCCGATCGTGAGCAAATTTATGTGTATCTAAATTTGCCAGATGGTGCCGGCGTGGAAAAGTCCAATGAGGTTTCCTCTTCACTGGCTGAGTTGTTATTAAAAAACGGCAATGTATTAAGCGTTCAAAGTTTTGTTGGCCAAGTGCCGATTCTTGACTTCAATGGCCTCTTTCGGGGTGCCAGTGCGAGACAATTACCAAATCACGTCACGTTGCGAATTAATCTGACTCACCCCTCCGATCGGAACCTTAGTTCGGAGGAGCTTGCTCTCCAATTCAGGGAAAATTTAGGCCCTATTATTTCTGGTGTACCGGACACACACTTTCAGGTCATAGAAGACCCGCCTGGACCCCCTGTTCGTTCAACATTCATGATCAAAATCAAGACGAATGATCCTAAATTATTAGAGAAAATTGCTCAAGAGGTTGCAACTTCGGTTCAGTTGATAGACGGTATTGAAGATATAGATACATCGCTTATCGACCCGCATAAGAAATATTATCTTCGCGTTAACCTAGACCAAGCCGCTATATCGCAAATGAACACCCAGCTGATTGCTGAAATGTTGCAAACATTATACAGTGGCGTCCAGATAGGTATTTATCACAGTGACAGCAATGTCGAACAGGAATATATTACGCTAAAGTTTCCGCGTGAATATCGCACAAAAATTACCGAACTTGATCATATTTATCTCAACAATAAATTAGGCATTCCTATCCCGCTTAGCCGTTTTGTCAGTATAGATGAACAACCCTCTAGGCCGCATATACTTACGGATAATCGAGAAACTGTCGCTTATATTATGGCCGAAATGGGAGCACGCAGTGTCACCTACGCAGCTATCGATTTTCTTCGATGGTTGAATAATGATCGGCTCGACTCTGGACAACTCCATAAAGTGGGGCTCATCAAGTCACAATTCAATGCTCCTGACGGCACGCCAATAAAAATTGAGCTGGATGGTGAGTGGAAAATGACACTGGAAGTCTTTCGCGATCTCGGCTTGGCAATGATCATCGCAATCGGCCTCATTTATATCGTTCTCGTCGCCCAATTCCGTTCCTATCGCATCCCGCTGCTCATCCTGATGACGATTCCACTGGCCTTTATCGGCGTCTTCCCGGGATTCGCCTTTTTATTCTGGGTCAATAGGATCTATTTCTCTGCAACATCCATGATAGGTGTCATCGCCCTCTCCGGCATAGTGGTCAACAATGCTATTATTCTGCTCGAGTATATTATTAATTTAATGAACACCCAGGGCGATTATAAGGCATCCATCATCGATGCCTGTGAAGTAAGAATGCGCCCTATCCTCCTGACCTCGCTTACAACAATACTCGGATCATTAACGATTGCGGGCGATCCCGTCTGGTCCGGCCTGGCCTGGTCGATTGTATTTGGCCTTTCCCTCTCAGCTATCCTTACGCTCATTATTTTCCCAACATTACTCTATCATTTTGTCGGCCCTCAAGAGTTCCAACGGGACGACAGCTGTAAAATATAGCGATTTCCAATACTTGATTTACTAAGGCTCTTTACGTTACACAGCTTTGATGGTGCAGAAATTAACCATGGTCGCATTGGGAGGCGGCGCGGGGGCCGTCTGTCGTTTTCTGTTATCGAGCTGGGTCCACCACCGAGTGGGTGTCAACTTCCCCTTTGGAACCCTTGTCGCCAATACGCTGGGCTGTCTCACCATCGGTTTTCTCCTAACCCTCTCTCATGACAAACTCCATATTGATACCCATCTATACGGGCTATTGATCATCGGTTTTCTGGGGGCTTTTACGACCTTTTCAACCTTCACCTTTGAAACGTGGAGACTCTTTGAGAACGGCGCGATGCTCCATGCCGGCCTTAATATTGCGGTGAGCCTTGCCGCCTGCTTTGTCGGTTTGGGCATCGGTATCATGACGGCCAAACTTCTCGAGGGAATGCTGGCATGATGAATTTTGCACGACGTAATTTGACCTTAGCGGTTGTCTTTTCCACAGGCGCCGCCATCCTTATCGTCGAAGTCGTCGCCACACGTATCCTCTCCCCTTATTTCGGTAACACGATATTCACTTTTTCAAGCGTCATCGGCATCATCTTGGCGGCCCTCAGTTGTGGCTATTATATTGGCGGCATCTTAGCGGACCGCAAACCTACGCAGAGCCGGTTTTACAGCTTAATTTTGTTAGGCGGCATAAGTGTACTCCTCCTCAAACTCGCCATGCTCTTTATACTCCCCAAACTGGGTTACAGCCTTTCAATGATTCAAGGACCCCTCGTCCTGTCGCTCATTCTCTTCTTCTTGCCAGGCTTGTTGCTTGGAACACTCTCCCCATTCGCGATCAAGTTACAGCATGTCATGATGCCGGAAGAAGGTGTCGGCCGCGTTTCGGGACTTGTTTTCTTCTGGTCCACAGTCGGAAGCATCGTAGGCAGCCTAAGCGCGGGCTTCTGGCTCATTCCGCATTTCGGCGTAAGCGCTATTATCACGACTGTCGGCGTATTTTTGGTGAGCCTGGGTGGTCTTGGCTTACTCATTACCGGAAAAAGAAAAATCATCACTGCCGTAAATATCTTTTTCGTCGGACTGACCTTCGCTTTCTTTAATTTTATCATTCCGCACGGTATCGCGAGTAATATTTTGTATCACAAGGACGGCTACTACGAACACATTGCCATCAAGGATGGAATCTACAAGAAGCGGCCCATGCGTATGCTGATGCAAGACCTCAGTACAAACAGTGGCATGTATCTTGATACTGGCCTGATGGTCTTTGATTATACGAAGTATTACGAACTCTACCGAATCTTCACTCCCGAGCCGAAACATGCCCTCGCCATCGGTGGGGGGGCTTATTCGGTGCCTAAAGAGCTCTTGACCGCGCAGCCGGAAATTGTCATTGACGTCGCTGAAATCGAGCCATCGCTTTATTCGCTTGCCAAACAGTATTTTGGGCTTACACCGAGCCCTCAGATCAATAATTACATCGACGACGGTCGCCGTTTCCTTCATGACACGACTGAGAACTACGATTTGATCTTCAGCGATGTCTATTTTTCATTCGCTTCCGTCCCCATGCACTGCACGACGAAGGAATTCTTTCAACTCGCCGACGACAAACTCACTCCCAATGGCATTTTTATTGCTAACTTTGTCGGCAGCCTCTCTAAAAATGCGCGACCGCTCATTCTTTCGGTGATCAAGACAATGAAAGACGTCTTTCCCCAACTCTATGTCTTTGCAATTATCAATCCGAATTCGGAAATCCCACAGAACTTTATCTTGGTCGGGCACAACAGCGAGGATTCCACAGTCCTCCAACGTGCTGATCTCTCGCAATTCACGAATCCTATTTTGCGTGATTTAAAGAGCAAACAATTACAGATTGGTCAGTTAGACTTAAGCCCCTACCCTGTTCTGACTGATGATTATGCGCCGGTGGAATATTTATCGGCTCAGGTAATTCGCCGTTATAATAAGATCATTCGCAAACAATCATTGCCCACGCTCTAACATTTATCCACTATGCCGGATATCTTCGCCTTTAACGAGAAAGTTGACCTCTTCCGCTATATTGGTCGCGTGGTCCGCGACACGCTCTAAATGGCGCGAAATAATGATCAATCGCATGGCACGGCTGACCGCTTCCGAGTCTTTCTCCATTATACCCATCAGTTCCTCGAATATCGTTGTTTCCAGCCCGTCTACTTCATCATCTGACTCGATAACATCTTGCGCGAGCTTAGGTTCTCCTTTAATGAAGGCATCCAGCGCTGTACGGACCATCGCCTCCGCTTTCTCGGCCATCAAAGGGAGATCCTTGTAAGGCTTGAGTGGTTCCTGTTTATTAAGCTCAAGGACCTGTTCACATATATTGACTGCAAGGTCGCCAATACGCTCTAAATCGGTGCTAATTTTCAGGCCAATCGTCACAAAGCGGAGGTCCGAAGCTGCGGGCTGATGAAGTGCTAAGACCATTAGACATAAATCATCTACCTCTAACTCGAGTTTATTCACGTCCTTATCCGACAAAATAACCTCACGTGCGAGGTTAGAGTCCCTCTTTACAAGCGAGTTTATTGCTCGAACAATCATTGACTCGACATCAGCGCCCATCCTCAAAATCATCTCTTTTAGTGAGCGAAGCTGTTGCTCATAATTTTCATCAGTATGTCTCGAAGCCATATATAAACTCCTTTAGCCAAAACGACCCGTTATATAATCTTCCGTCTGCTTTTCTGAGGGGTTAGTGAAAAGATTTTTTGTTTCCCCATATTCAATCAGTTTTCCTATATAAAGAAATGCCGTTCTGTCTGAAACGCGTGCGGCTTGTTGCATGTTGTGCGTCACAATCATGATTGTATATTCCTCTTTCAACTCATGGATAAGTTGTTCGATTTTAGCCGTTGCAATCGGGTCGAGTGCCGAACAAGGCTCATCCATCAAGATAACTTCCGGCTGTGTCGCAATTGCTCGCGCAATGCACAGTCTCTGCATCTGGCCGCCAGATAAGCCAAGTGCGCTTTCATGAAGCCTGTCCTTGACTTCATCCCAGAGCGCGGCGGACTTAAGACTTTTTTCAACGATTTCTGCGAGCATGGCCTTATTGTTTTTGCCAGCGACTCTTAGCCCAAAGACGACATTCTCAAAAATTGATTTTGGAAATGGATTATATTTTTGAAATACCATTCCAACTCGCTTGCGCAAATCAATAACTTCTAGAGTTTTTGCATAAATACTTTCTCCGCCAAGGTGAATATCGCCGTTGTACCTAGCTCCCGCTACAAGATCGTTCATGCGATTGATATTTCTTAGCAACGTCGATTTTCCACAACCGGAAGGACCAATAAGCGCCGTAACCTGTCGCGCTGGAACCTTCATACTAATATCAAATAGGGCCTGTTTATCCCCATAGAAGAAATCGAAATTAACTATTTCGATAATCTTATCATTCACCGTACTAGAATGCGCCACTAGAATATCTCCTTCTTAACCGCTCACGGATAAATATCGCACCAATATTCAAAGTAAATATCAAAGCAATCAAGAGCAATGTTGTCGCAAACACCATCGGTTTCGCTGCCTCAGAATCGGGTGATTGAAACCCAAGATCGTAGATATGAAAGCCCAGATGCATAAATTTTTGATCAAGATGAATATAGGGAGCTATCATATTAAGGGGTAATTCCGGGGCTAACTTGACAACGCCCACAAGCATCAACGGGGCAACCTCTCCGGCCCCACGCGCCATTGCCAACACCATACCTGTAAGTATCCCCGGGCCCGCCGCAGGCAACACGATACGCTGAATAGTCTGCCATTTGGAAGCACCACAAGCGAGCGAAGCCTCACGCAATCCTTGACCCACGGCTGCCAAGGCTTCTTCGGTCGCTACGATGACGACCGGAACTGTCATTAACGCAAGTGTCAAAGAGGCCCACAGGAGGCCTCCTGTGCCAAAAGTCGGTGTAGGCAGTCGATGTGAAAAGAAAAATTGATCAATGGAACCACCGATTAAATAGACAAAGAAACCCAGTCCAAAGACGCCAAATACGATTGAGGGCACTCCCGCCAAATTATTAACCGCAATACGAACCATACGAACCCATAAGCCTTGCCTCGCATACTCCCTCAAATAAACGGCGGCTATGACCCCAAATGGGGTTACGGCTAGACTCATGAGAACAGTCATAATAAACGTTCCAAAAATAGCCGGAAATATACCTCCCTCCGTATTGGCCTCGCGCGGCTCCTCTATCAGGAAATGCCCCATATTTCGGAACATCAGACCCACTCTGGCGAGCCAACTTAGCTGGTTCGGATAGTATGTATGAAGAATTTGCCCAAGATGGAGCATCTTTTCTTCACCACTTGGCAACCAATAGCTAAGCCGAGCCGACACCTGCTCCTGTCTCAATTCCTTCGCCTTGGCAGCCAATTTTTCATACTGTTGCTGTAATTGTCTTTTTTCTTCTTCGAGCGAATTCAACCTTTGTTGTATCTCTGCCGTTAAAGTCCCTGACTCAAGTTTCTTTTGTTCATATCTTAGATTCTCGAGGCTATGGTTGATGCTACCGATGTCTATCCTCTCAATTTCTCTAATTTGATCCCAACGGGACTCAACTTCACTCACCAGTCGCTTTAACTCAGCATTGAACGTTGGCTGTTCTACCGAAATTTCCTTTCCATCCGCTAAAAGTAATTGCTTGGGATACATGAGCGCATCACCATACTCCAAACGCTCCACGCTTAAAATATCTTTAGGGTAACTCTTTTTTAGGATATCGTTAGCATTTACGAATACAAAGCTCTGCCCGTAATCCTCCTTATTGCCAATGAATAATTGCCACTCTTCAACACCCTCTTCCGTAGTTTGCTCTTTGACTAACTCGCCGGCTAGTTGCTCGCTGCCAATAGGGCTCTTTACTCCGGTTTTAAGTTGGATTTGAACGATTCGCTGCGGCCAAAAGGCTTCAAGGCCATTCAAGACGAGGACGGATAAAAGACCCACTACCATTATCAGTCCTAAGGCAAGGCCCATGCCGGTAAGCCAGACAAGATGTTCTCCTTGTTTTGATTTCCGCCTAAATATCATAACGATTTGTACTTATTACGAATATGTTGTCGCAGTATCTCAGCTGCAGTGTTCAATATGAATGTCATTAGAAACAGAACCATCGCACCGAGAAACAATGTACGGTACAATGTCCCTTGAAATGGAGCCTCAGGCAATTCGACGGCAAGATTGGCCGACAAAGTTCGAAATCCCGAAAAAATATTAAAATCGCTAATAGGCGTATTGCCTGTTGCCATTAAAACAATCATTGTCTCACCAACAGCGCGACCGAGACCAATCATCACCGCTGAAAAAATTCCGGCCGCAGCAGTCGGAACGACAACACGCCAGGCTGTTTGCCAACGACTCGCTCCCAGCGCTAAAGCGGCTGAGCGTAAGGACATGGGCACAGATGACAAGGCGTCTTCGCTAATCGTAAAGATAATCGGTATAACAGCAAAACCCATTATAAATCCGACAACGAGTGAATTGCGTTGCTCGAAGCTCCCACCGGTAACCTGCGTCCACCACACGCGAAAATCCCCAAAAAAATAGCTCTCGAGAAAAGGACCGCAGGACCACGCAACAAAAGCAATAAAGATAAGGCATGGTATTAATACGAAGGCCTCCATACCCTCGGGGAAAAACCTCCGCCAGGACTTAGGTACTTTTTGCCAGAGCTCCGCGATAAGAATAACAGACAGTGGCAATACAATGATGATAAGTAAAATAGAAGGAACCTTATTTTCAATCAGTGGTGCTAACCATAGGGCTGCCAGAAATCCTAATATCACGGAGGGGAGTGATGCCATAATTTCCATGATGGGTTTTACAAAACGCTTATAGTTAGGGCGCATAAACTGAGAGGTGTAAAGACCTGCAAGGAGTGCGATCGGTAAGGCAAAGATCATTGCATAGAATGTCCCCTTAAGTGTTCCGATCAATAACGGTATGATTGAAAGTTTAGGTTCGAAGGCATCTGAACCCCCAGTAGACTGCCAGGTATAAGTTGGCTCTGAACCCCCTTCATACCAAATCTTTGAAAAAAATGCCCTCATACCTCCGGCAGGATGAGGGTCATTGATTGCATATAAGTGGAGTTGTGCTGATCGATCTAGAAAAACAAGGCGTTGATACTTGCGCGAAAGCACCCCTAATAAAGCATTAAAAGGTAGTTGCTCCGACCATCTAACCTCAGCCGTTGTACCGTAGCGAATAGATGCGTTGTCTGGTGTTCCCACAAGAATGGCCTTATTTCGCAAACTCTTGCTAAAGTAGCGCATCGGTCCCGGTAAAACTGGAAACTCTTTGGTGCGTTGAAAGACTCTCTGGGTGTGCCCGGGCGGAACTGATAAGCTATATAGATAATTAGTACCATCCGCGTGAGTCACATAGAGCGAGACCCCTCCCAGCAGGAAATCAAGTGAAGCGATGCGAGAATCCTTGAACGTTTCAAAAGGCTTGAACTGCTGCCTTAATTGAACCTCTCCCTCATTATAGCGAAAGAAATAAAGCATTCCCTCCTGGGTAGTCACGATAACCGTATCCGCTGCTTCGTTTACTCGAATGAGCTGGGCTTCACCTCTGACCTGAGAGCTAATATCAATACGAGCGTCTACACTGAATTCTCCTTCGCTTAATAGAGAGCTTTCTTGTGAAAGACTGACAATTTGTATCTTCTGCTGCTGCCTTGACTTCGTAATAGCAGCAATAAGCTGAACCTCTTCAGCGGACCCATACGCCATATCAATGATATTTACCGGCTCCGCCACGTCTTCAACTAAACCATCACTTAGATCACTCGATTTCTCAAAATCATACCAAGGTGTCGCTGTTAATGAGTAGGTGACCTTACGCTGCTGCTTCCCATCAACTTCTGAATATTGAGGCTGATAAGCCAGCGACATAAGCGAAAACTTGGCATCCGTTGTGGCAAACACTATTGTTTGACTATCAGCATCATATACCATGCCTGCAACCGGTTCCCTGAATTCAATTGGAAGCGCAGCCGTCTGCATACCTGCTGAGCCAACCAAATCGATAAAGTAGAGCTCCGCTTGAGACGTGAGGACGAAAGGCAGCTCTCCCCACTCATCAACCCCTAAAATTTCATACTGATCTGGTTTTATGGGGATCGACTTAATCGGCGTTATTTTAGCTGCCGCAAACAAGGGAATAACTTGCCACAAAATAAACAGAAAAATTGCAAGAACAGACGCAATGATGCCCGCTCCACCCACTTTAATAAGATGGGTCATGAGCTTATCTATAAAAAGAGTCGAATTTTTTATGCCAAGTAATTTCAATTTTTATCCCCTACGAAAAACACAATCGGTGAGAGCGATGCTTAACATCTGCTCCCACCGATTCGGAGAGTACTCAGGCTGCTAAGACACCTGAGACTTGAGGCCACCCTGGGTCAAGGCTATTGGGCTGCCAAAATTGTTACCTCTTTTGAGGCTATTTTCTCAGGCAATGGGAAATAGCCATCCTTAACGACAATTCTTTGTCCCTGTTGTGATTGTATAAAGCGAAGAAATTCAAAAGTTAGCTTATCCAACGCTTTTCCAGGTGCTTTATTGACGTAAATGTAGAGATAACGTGCAAGAGGATATTGCCCGCTTAAGGCCTTATCTGCCGTCGGCGCATAACAGTCACCCTTCTCCTTAACAGGTACAAATTTTACTCCCGAGGTCTTGTAACCAACACCCGAGTAACCAATTCCCGCGATATCACTAGAAACACCTTGCACAACCGCGGAAGAACCCGGCTGTTCCTTGACTGTTGACTTATAATCTCCTTTCTTCAAGACCTTCTTTTTGAAGAAGCCATAAGTCCCCGAGGCACTATTGCGTCCATAAACCGAGAGAGGCCGATTTGCCCAGACACCTTTAAGCCCGAGATCTCCCCAAGTCTTGGCATCCTGGCCCCCTCTTTTGAGAGTACTTGAGAAAACAGAGTCTAACTGTTGCATGGAAAGACATTGGATCGGGTTATCCTTGTGAACATAGACCGCCAAGGCATCCACTGAAGTCTTAACTTGGGTAGGCTTATAACCGAATTTCTTCTCGAACGCATCCGTCTCCTTAGACTTCATGGCTCGGCTCATCGGTCCTAGTTGTGCCGTCCCACTAATCAGGGCCGGGGGTGCCGTCGAAGAGCCTTTCCCTTCGATTTCAACGGTCACATTCGGGTAGATGGCCTTAAAGCCTTCTGCCCAATATGTCATCAGATTGTTCAGCGTATCAGAACCGATACTATTGAGTTTTCCTGAAACGCCGCTAGTCTGATCATAGGACTTTAATTTGGGGTCTAATTTGACGGTGCTTGCGTCGGCATTACTGCTAACTACAAGGCAAGCTACCGCCGCAAGAGTCACCGAGACTCGTTTTAGTTTATTTCCAAATCCCATTATATTGTTACTCCATATTGATAGTTAAGATACATTTCTTCGCCACCTACGTTAGAATACAAACTGCAATTGATTCCGTACTCTAAAATCATCCTGATTCAGCGTCCCCCCGTTATTGATCAGGTAGGCGACATCCGTTTGAAACTTAATTGGATGTCCTTTAATGAACCAGTTGAGTGACATCGCATACTCATGTTCATTAACAACCGCATTCGTGAAGAAAGTTGAAGCTCCACGAGCGGCAATTTCAAATATTTCAGGAACAATGAAATACCCGACCTGCATCAAATATCCCAAGTTTGTCAGCTTCGGAGCATCATGAGTGCGAAGCATCATCGCAGCGGCCTGCAATGAGAACCCTTTATACTTAAAGCCAACATCAATTGTCCCATGACTTGTCTTGGTTCCCGCAGCCACGGTGCCGCCGGAAAATCCCAAATCATGTTCATTAAAGGCATAGGCAATCCCGACCCCTAAATCCGGATCTTCATGCCATTTCACATCCGATTCGGAACTCTTATACTTCCCAAGAATGGGAAACTCAATCCGCGTCCCGAACAGCAGACCTTGGTTGACATTAAACGTGTTGGCTCCCGCACCGTTCATCGCGAAGATGTCATAGCGAAAGTGCTCCCACGGATGACCATGGATCGAAACACCGATGTCACGTTTAAAAGTGAAATCTCCGGTCGATAAGGCGCGATCAACAAACTGCTGTTTTCCAGACGAGGTCAATTCTTGCTTCAAGAATGGGACTTTAAACTGACCAAAGCGAATCCCGATCCACTTGAGCGGTGTCCAATCGGCATAGGCATCTTCCAAGTCGAAAAGACCCGATGTCGACTCGCGCGTCACGACGGTTGTTCCACCAACCGAAGTCGTGCGCGTACTGCTCTTCGTACCAAAGGCGCCTTGAAGTTTAAACTTCAAGTTTGGGTTGAGGACATGACCCTTAAAGCTTAGCTTGGCCCTTCTGACCTCAAATGTATTGGTGTCAGCGACACTGTTCTCCCGGAGAGTGTACGTATGCCGCCCCTGAACCCGACCCGAGATGTTAACTTCGTTATTGCCGTCTTCCGACTTGACCTTAGTTCCCTTACCGACTTTGTAGCTGACCTCGACGGCCTCAACCGGTCCTTGCAAAGCAAAAACGGCCGCAACGGCTACCACTATTGCTAGAGCTGTTTTCTTATTAAACATTCATTCTCTCCTTATCCCTAGACCCCCTAAGGGCTAAACTGTTATTAAAAACTCTATTGGGGATGAACCTAGTATGCGGTGGGTGACGATATGATGGGGGGATTGTGACAATTGCGTGACAATTAAAAAGGCCTGGATGAGCCTGCAACCGCTAGGATTACAGCTCCCCAGGCCAGCAAACCGCTGATTCTGGCTATTTTTAGCATAGTCCTCCCTTAATCCATTGAGAACACCGGTGTGCGCCCACCGGCTCCACTGCCCATGTACAGACCAAACAACATGGCCAGGGTTACTCGTCTTATCACGTTCATGATCATTATCTTTCTCCTTTATTCTTTTTTCTTTATTATTCGGAGCGAAGGTTACCACTCATCAATGACAACTTAATGACATGTCAGTAACTTCTTTGAAAATTAAAGGATTTCAGCAGGCTGGCGGGCAAGTATAATGGGTCACAAATTCAAGCAACGAGGCCATCCCCATCTGCCCTTTAGGAAAGTAGGCATCGGCACCCAAACTAAGACCACGCCGAATATCCTCTTCGGTGCCTCGTGCGGACACGATGATAATAGGAATCTTTTTGAATTCAGCCGAGCTCTTGAGAAAGGCACAAAGCTCAAAACCATCGGGCGACGGCATCATGATATCGAGAATAATGCAGTCCGGCTTCTCTTCATTTGCCAAATTCCAGATTGCTTCGAGACCTGAAGTCGACGTGATAACATTAAAGCCATATGTGCTTAAATTGTATTCCATTAATTCTAAAATATCGGGGTCATCATCGACAACGAGAACGGTTTGCTTATTTTGTTGAAATAATTGAGTCATGAAGAGACTCATAACAACGATCTGTTACATTCTGGTGACATGCACGTAATTAATATGAAAAAAACCATACTCTAGCCTAGACCCAGCGTAAAAGAAAAACGTGACCCTGATCCTAATTGGCTCTCCGCATCGACTTGACCACCTTGCCCCTGCACTAAGTGCTTCACAATTGAGAGCCCTAATCCCGTGCCACCAAGAGCGCGTGAGCGCGCCTTATCAACCCGATAGAAGCGTTCAAAAATATGGGGGAGATCCTCTTTGGGAATACCAAGCCCACTATCTTTGACTGAAACTTCACAAAACCCATCGTCTGTCAGAGTCGAATATATGCGGATCGATCCTTTCTCTTCCGTATATTTGATGGCATTATCAATGAGATTACTGAGGATTTGGCGCAAAGCGGCAGGGTCCGCTTTGATCACCTGATCAGCTGGAACATCAATCTGAGTCTGAAGCTGTTTCTTTTCAAAACGTTCCTGAAAATCCCCCAACACCGCCTCAATCACATCCCTTAGCTTAACGGATAACAAGGTAAGGTCACGGCGCCCCGATTCAATCTCGGAAATATCCAATATATCCTCTATTAAGTTTTGGAGTTGAGCTGCATTACTTTCAATCTTGGCTACGAAACGTTTTGCAGTACTTGCATCATCAAGGGCCCCGTTGCTTAGCGTTTCCGCAAAGCCTCTTATACTCGTAAGTGGTGTCTTAAGCTCATGAGAAACGTTGGCCACAAACTCCTTACGAACATTTTCTAAGCGGCGCATCTCCGTCACGTCTTCCAAGACCGATACAGACCCAACAATCGTTTCTAAACTCATTAAGGGAGCTGTCTGGACGTTGAGAAAGCGTTCTTGGGTCCCCACGAATAATTGGAGTTCTCTTACTTGTGGCCTCTTTTCTTCTAGGGTTCTCTGAACGGACTCATAAAGCTCCGTATTGCGTAATGATTCCACAATAGATTTTCCCTCTGGAGATATTTCGAGTTCGAAAATCTTAATGAGTGCCGGATTGACCATCGTTATTTCCCCTTTTTCATCCGTCACCAGGACCCCTTCGATCATACTGTCGAGAACCGCCTGCAATTGGTTTTTCTCGCTAAGTAAGGATGCGCGCTGGGCCTCCAAGTTAGCTGCCATTTCATTAATGCTCTTTGCTAGCGTTCCAAACTCATCTCGGCTCTGAGGAACGAGACGCTGACTCAGGTCACCTGCCGAAATTTGTTGGGCAACGCTTACCATCTCACTAACAGCTCGGCTCGCTCGACGTGAAATCAAGAAGCCCAATAGGGCGGCTAGAGCAAATGCCACTATAATGGCCAAAATAACCGATCTCTTAACCGCAGTTTCGGCCTTTTTGATAACTCTTAAGGGCAGTGAAACGCGCGCAAATCCTCCTGAAACAGCTACCGCAACATACATCATATCCGTGTTAACGGTTGTCGAATAGCGTATTCGCATACCAAAAGCCTTATGAAGCGAATCTTGAACTTCCGGACGTTGCAGATGGTTCTCAATCTGAGGAAGTGCCGCCAAAGGAACACTGGAATCACCGAGTACACGCCCGTCAGCTGTAATAATCGTAATTCGGCTCTCTAGCTGACTCCCTAGCTCATCAGCCAATTGGTCTAACTGTTGGTAATCCCAGCTTCCCTTCGGGATATCTTTCAAGAGGTGGCGCACTAAAAACGCTTTTTCTTTTAGTTCGCTTTCCGTGTCTTGAATGAGAAATGAACGCAGATTTGGAACCAAATAGACATAAAGCGCAAAAAAGCTCAGCCCGATAATGACGGAAAAGGCCATAAAAAGGCGCCATAGGATTCTCGACTTCAAGATGCCTCCAAGCTCTCCCTAAAGCGATAGCCAACTCCACGCACTGTTTCAATATACGCACCGGCGTCTCCCAGCTTCTCTCTGAGCCGCTTGATGTGAGTATCGACCGTCCGTGTCGTTAAGATCGCATCATAACCCCAGACTTGATCGAGAAGCATATCCCTGCTCGCAACCCGACCCTGTGACTGATAAAGATATTGGAGCAAACGAAATTCTAGAGCCGTCATCTTTATATCGCTGTTACCAACACTAACTTTAAACTTTTGAGGATCCACTGTAAGTATTCCGAACTGAAAAATTTTATTAACCTCTTCATTTTTCCGTGCCGACCCTGCCCGTCTTAGAATCGCCCTCACTCTCAGGATGAGCTCCCTCGTACTGAACGGCTTAGTAATATAATCATCGGCTCCAACTTCGAAGCCCACAATACGGTCGACTTCTTCACTCTTAGCCGTCAGCATTATTATAGGGATATGCTTGGTTTTTTCTGTGGTTTTAAGATTGCGGCAGACTTCCAGTCCGTCCATATCAGGTAACATCAAGTCCAGTATTATGAGCTCTGGATTCATCTCCTGAGCCATTACTAGACCGGCCTTACCATTCTCACAAATTGTAACGTTAAATTTTTCTTGCTGGAGATTAAACTCGAGTAGCTCTGCTATATCTCTATCGTCTTCAATAGCTAAAATTTTCATATAACATCGTTATTTGGCCCGAATCTCATCAAAAAAATCTATTTTTGTCACCGGCATGAAGATACTCGTCGCTATATTGGCAAGATGGGCCAAGCTCCTTTTATAATATCGTGATAATACGGCATAGGCGACATGGTCTCCTCCTTGCTGAGCCAGCAAAAGGTCTTTGAGATTATCATCACAGAGCCTTTGCGCCTGATAAGATTGTTCAACCAATTCTTTGGCCTTGCCTGCATCTGAGTCACGGTAGGCTTCTATCACTCCTTTAAATAGGGAAGCAACACTGTCACTTATTTGTAACAATCGCCCATAAAACGGCTCTTCCTTCTCTATCTTGTTTTTGATCTCCACTACCTGATAAATATTTTTCACGTAGTCGCCTACTCTTTCGGCATCCTTTGAAATACTCATTAATATCAGACATGAAGCGATGGGACCTTCACTACCCGATGCGACTAATTGACTGACTATTTTGCGCCGAATCGTCTGCTCCAACATATTCAATTTGGCATCCCTCTTATAAAGAGTCTTCTTAAGATCTTCAACTTCCTTTCCTTCCAGAATCACCCCTGTAATCGTGTTATACATATCCTGGCCAATATGAAGCATCTCCTGAAAGTCATTAGCGATTTCATCAATGAGGGTCTCTTCACCTTTCCAGACCTCAATCAGTTGTTTAAACATGAGAAGACCTCCTAGATCTTAGTCTCTCCCCTAGAATGCCTTGGAAATCAGCATAACGCTAAAGGGAATAATGAAAAATACCATTAATACAAAGATAACCGCAACCCGACGTTTCTCAAGCACACAGCCCCCCATCCAACGAGCCATCTTTAGGGGGATTTCCCTGATTGGCTTGAAAGGATAAATGACGATGATTCCTGAAATATTAAAAAGGAGATGGACTAACGCAATCGTCAATCCTGCTTGAGTTCCCGTCAGGGCTGCCAACAAAGCCGTAACAGTTGTCCCGATATTGGCACCTAGAGTAATCGGAAAAGCCGTCTCCAGGGTGATAATCCCCCCGCCTAGCAGCGGGACAAGGAGTGATGTGGTGATCGAACTGGATTGAACGGACACAGTTATCAGGATCCCAATCAACATCGTGATAATCGCACTTTTCGACAACGCTTTATCTAAGATATGGACGACACGCCCAATCATAATCTTTTTAAGAAGTTTAACTAATCCGAAGAGACATAAGAATATCAACACGCAAGAGAGGATTATCAGCAGAACACCCTCAACCGTCCCAGAAAACGGGAGGCCTTCTATGACTAGCTTCTTGATATCCTTTGTCACATGACCGACGACGACCTTAATAGGACTCTTATATTTGAGCCCCCCTAGCCCATAGAACATCGCCGACAAGAAAGACGCTGATTTCTCTAAATAGCCTGTCATCAGCTCCAGGGGCAGAAAAATAGCAACCGCAATGAGATTGAAAAAGTCATGAATGGTGGCCCCACTAAAGGCGCGTCTAAATTCCTCGCGCTGAGAGACGTGCCCAAAAGAGACCAGTGAATTCGTCACTGTCGTACCAATATTCGCACCCATAATAATAGGAACCGCATTACCAACCGAGAGAATCCCGCCCGAAACAAGACCCACGACGAGTGACGTCGTGACGGAAGAGCTTTGCACCAGGACTGTCGCCAACACTCCGACAAACAGACCCGTGAAAGGATTCATATTGGCCGTGATCAGGGTATCTACAAAGTCTTTACCGAGTAGTTTAAAGGAAGATCCCAATAATTTAATCGCGACGAGGAAAACGAATAGGAGCGCGAGGACACCGACACCTCGAAGAACCGGCTTTAATATGGAATAACCTGCGTGCGGCATGAGATGGGCGGCGAGTAGCATGTGTGCCATTGAGGTGACAAGTAGAAAATGGTAAATATTTCCTTTACTTATAACCATCCGTCCTTAATAGTTACACATTCCGTGCTGCAAGATATCGACGCCCCACGCATTCTCAAAAAAGCCCTCAAAAACGGGGGCGATTATGCGGAAATCTACTTCGAAAATACCCACACCACCCAGATTATTGCCGAACAAGGTCGCATCGAGAAAGCCGTCGGCGGGCTCGATCAGGGAATAGGCATCCGGGTCCTCTATGGGGGCAAAACGGCCTATGCCTATACCACTGATCTCCGGCAAAAAGGCCTCGAGGAGCTTGCTGAGACGGTCGCTACAGCCGTCAAAGGGGATTCATTCAACAAAGATATTATACTCGCGGCCCAAGAAGCCCGTATCACCCAGTTGATCACAGATCCGCCTTCCAATCATGGCATCCCTGACAAGGTGGCGTTCGTCCGGCAGGCCGACAAGGTCGCGTGGGCTCAAGATAAACAGATTCAGCAAGTTAAGGTTGTCTATGGCGATATGGATAAAAAGGTAGAAATCGCTAATTCCTTAGGCGAGCTCATTTCAGATGATAGAACGTATGCCCTCTTCTTTGTGCAAGCGGTCGCTGTCGCCGGCGATGTCATGCAGACCGGCTACCACCCGGAAGGAGGGTTGGTCGGCCTGGAAATTCTGGAGCAACACCCCCCGGAAGAAATCGCTAAAAAGGCCGTTGAGCAGGCCCTGCTCATGTTAAAAGCGCGGCCGGCGCCGGGAGGAAGAATGCCCGTTGTGATTTCTTCCGAGGCGGGAGGCACGATGATCCATGAAGCCGTCGGTCATGGACTCGAAGCCGACCTCGCCTGCGAAGGCATGTCGGTCTATCACGACCAAATAGGCCAACAAGTCGCCGCTGACATTGTAACCGTTATTGACGATGCCACGATTCCACAAAAACGAGGTTCCTTTTCCTTCGATGACGAAGGAGTCCCAGCAGAGCGAACGATTCTTATCGAGAATGGCATCCTCAAAACCTACATGTTTGATCGTCGTTATGCCCTGCAGTCAGGAACAGCCTCGACAGGCAATGGCCGCCGCGAATCGTTTCGATGCCGCCCCATTTGTCGCATGACGAATACCATGATCGCCCCGGGTAAAGATGACCCCGAAGAAACGGTTCGCAGCACCGAAAAAGGCCTCTTTGTCCGCAAAATGGGCGGCGGCCAGGTCGATACCGTCAATGGCAACTTCGTCTTCGAAATCAATGAGGCCTACCTCATCGATAAAGGAAAATTAGGAGACCCGGTCCGTGGTGCCGTCCTGACGGGAACCGGCCCTCACGTCATCCAGAGTGTCGACCGCGTCTGTAATGATCTGGGCTTTTCGCTGGGAACGTGCGGCAAAGAAAGCCAAGGCGTTCCCGTCGGCGATGCCCAGCCAACGATTCGCATTCCGGAATTAACTGTCGGTGGCACTTCTTAATTCAACCCACGAGATATTACGTCCCGCTTTTTTACCATCGCGACGATAAGAATGGAATAACTCCTCCCGTTCATAGGTACAGAGTTCAATCAGATCAATGTTTTCAGCGAGGAGCCCCGCCTCCAATAGCGCCGATTTATTGGCCGCAATGAGATCCAGTAGAAACTTGCCATTGCCTTTACTCGCCTTGAAGAGTTGATCGAAATGTTTACCCACATCTTCACCGACCTCGTAATGGCGCATGGAAATACAAGGACCAATCGCCACCCGCATTAACTTTGGATCAGCGCCCTTTTCCTCCTGCATCTTCGTGACGACCTTGGCGGCAATGCCAGCAACCGTTCCTCGCCAACCGGCATGGACCGCCGCAATGTAGCCAATATCCGCTGCACTCATCAGGATGGGAACACAATCCGCTGTACGAATGGCAATAGGCTGGTTCTTTATATTCGTCATCACCGCGTCCGCCTCTATTGTCTCGGTCGCCGGCAAAACCTCGTAAGTCGTCAGATCGATGATCTGATCGGAATGGACCTGTTTGCATCGCCATGGTGCCGGATCGGTTGGTAGAATTGAATCCTTCGTACCAAAACCGTGTTGGATATTGGAAATCTGATTTAATAATTGAGAATAAATCATGTTAAATTGATTTCAATAATTTCAACAGGTCCACCAAGTCAGCCGGTAACGGTGCCTCAAAGTGCATTTTTTCACCCGACTGCGGCTGATTAAACTCCAATAATGCTGCATGCAACGCGGGACGCTCCAATTGTTTCAGCGCACTGCGCACGAACTCCGGCAAGGATTTACGCGTATCACGATTACCCCCGTAGGTCTTATCCCCCACAATGGGATGGCCCGCTTCAGACAAGTGCACGCGGATTTGATGAGTCCGTCCTGTTTGCAATATCACTCGTACACTCGAAAATAAGCCTCCGAAGGAATTTTCAACACTATACTCCGTAAGTGCGCGCTTGCCCGAACTCACGCTGGCTATTTTTTGTCGCTGCCGGGGATGACGGCCTAAATGCGATTCAAAGGTACCACTCAATGGGGATAAAATCCCATGCACGAGCGCCCAATATTCTTTATAGACTTCTCTCGCTTTAAACTGATTCACTAAATTAAGTCTTGCACTCTCGGTCTTAGCAGCAACAAGAACCCCTGAGGTTCCTTTATCAAGTCGGTGAACAATCCCGGGACGGTCCGATCCCCCTACGCTGGCAATGGCAGGAAAATGGTAAAGCAAGGCATTGACTAAAGTTCCACTCGCATGCCCCGCCGCCGGATGAACCACCAGACCCGACGGCTTATTAATAACGATAACGTCATCATCTTCGTAGAGAACATCAAGTGGTAACGCTTCCGCGACAAGCTCACTGCTTTTAGCTGCGGGGAGCTGGATTACGACCCTATCCCCCGCCTCTACGTTGTAACTCGGCCCGACGACCTCACCATTAACCTGAACGCCATCGGCCACAATGATCTTTTGAATCGCACTCCGAGATAAATCTTCAAGATTGGCCGCAAGATAGCGATCGAGCCGTTGTTTGCTTTCGCTCGCTTCAATTTCGAATTGGAGTAGACGCGTAGACTCGCTTCTCATTCCTGATCTAATTCAATATTCCAATAGGCAAAGTCAACGTGATTGAGAAACGGCAGCCACTCGCGATAGTGACCGTTTTTACGGGTATAGATACTCAGCGGCGTCCACCGTGGACGTTGCGGTAGGCGTATCAATTTCATACCGACTTCTTTGAGTAAATGCATTCCTTTGCGCCGATTGCATGAGAAGCAACTTGTAACAATATTATCCCAACAGGTGAGACCGCCACGTGAGCGTGGAACTACGTGATCAAGATTGAGCTCCTTGCGGGGCAACTGCTTACCACAATATTGACACATATTGTGGTCTCTCAGGTAGATATTATGGCGTGAAAACCGAACCTGTCGTTTAGGGATACGGTCATAGGCCTGTAATAAAACGACACGGGGCACTCGAATGGCGCGATCAACCAGTCCAATCGACTCATGGTGTTCCTGAACCGACAAATCCGCCCAACTCTGATAATCAAAGGTCGCATACTGCTCATCAACGGCCCGCGCAATATCTTGATAGAGCATGGCAAATGCCCGTCGCACCGTAGTGATATCAACAGCAAGATAACTGTGATTGAGTACGAGTACGTTCGTATTGAGCATAAGAAGACTCCGTCTTCTTAAAAGTGCCTCATTTAACCGCTAACAGCAAGGGCAAATCTAATTCGTAACGCGCAACGTCATTCAGGTTTCCAACTGGAGAGAACCAATAAGCGCGTTTATATCCGAAATGTCTTCTTTAAGGAGATATTGCTCCAATTCAGCAACAAGTCGATAACATACCTGAGGATCAACAAAATTCGCTGTTCCGATTTGTACAGCCCGCGCGCCGACAATCAAAAAGCGTAGTACATCGTTAAGGTCCATGATGCCACCGATGCCAATAACGGGAATCTTCACGGCCTTCACGGCCTCCCAGACCATGCGTAAGGCAATCGGACGAATCGCCGGCCCCGACAATCCCCCCGTGATACGGGACAGGACGGGACGCTTGCTCACGACATCAACTTCCATGCCGGGTATCGTATTGATAACTGACAGACTGTCGGCTCCTGCCGCTTCCATCGCCTTTGCCATTTCAGGAATCGATGGGGCGCTCGGTGATAACTTGACCATTACCGGGATTGTCGCCACTTGC
Organism: bacterium; assembly: GCA_965216315.1. Lineage (GTDB taxonomy): Bacteria > UBA10199 > UBA10199 > 2-02-FULL-50-16 > JAJFLM01 > CBDCFN01. The sequence goes on from CBDCFN010000016.1 coordinate 1,598,804, forward strand.
TTGACGGCTTTAACCAGATCTGACGAGAGCTGTGGATCGACACCAAATTCCATCCCCCCCTTTTTGACATTGGGGCAAGAGACATTGAGTTCGAGGGCACTAATCCCATCGGCCTTTTCAAGCCTCTCCGCAAGCAATACGTAGTCATCAAAAGTTTCACCGAACACATTGGCGATAACCGTTGCCCCCGCCTTCCGCATAAACGGCAGTTTCTCTTCAATGAAACGGTCGATACCGACATTCTGAAGGCCGATACTGTTGAGCATACCGGCCGGTGTCTCTGCCAAACGCGGCATCGGATTCCCTTCACGCGGTTTGAGGCTAAGGCCCTTGGTACACACCGCACCTAATGAAGAGATATCGTAGAGTTCCTGAAATTCCTCTCCGTAGCCATAGGTTCCCGAGGCCGAAATGATCGGGTTCTTGATGATCACATTGCCAATGTCGACTTGAAGATTCGGTTTATTCGTCATCTATGCCCTTCCCACTCAACGTCCTTCGCATCCATCACCGGTCCCTCAATGCAACTGCGAACATAATTGCCCTGTTTCGTTTTGACGACGCAACCCAGGCAGACACCAATTCCGCAGCCCATATACTCTTCCATCGAGACCGCACAGTCATACCCCAAACGCTGTGCCAGTTGCGCCGCTGCCTGCAGGAGTCCATGCGGCCCACAAACAAAAAATAGCGTCTTGTCTCCACTCGTCAATTGTTGTTCCAACAACTCGGTCACGTAGCCCTTATAACCAGACGATCCATCCTCGGTGCTAATATGCAAAGGGATTGCCGCCGCGGCAAAATCAGCTTGCAACAAGATATCCGCTTGAGAACGGGTCCCGTAATAAACTTCATATGCGATTTTTGCAGTTTTCAAATGCTGTCCCAACCCTAGCATCGGTGCAATCCCATAACCTCCGGCAATACCGATCACGCGCGAATAGCCACTCCAGTCGAGGCCTTTTCCCAACGGAGCCTGAATGTTCAGTTCATGTCCACTGCGGGCAAGGGACATCGCCCGCGTCACCGGCCCCACAGCTTTGTAGACAATATGAAAGTGATTTTGACTTTCCAAGCAGAGGCTAAAAGGACGCCGCACTAAAATTTCACTATTGCCAGGAATCTGGACCATACAAAACTGTCCGGGCGTAAAAGACTCAAAAGGTTTTTCCAGTACCATCCGAAAGTAGCCGGCACTGAGTTCGTCATTGGAAATAATTTTACAAGCTTGAATCATAAGCGTCTTCTTGCACTATAATTTCAACTGCATTACCAGCGCGTCTTCCTCATTATCTTGATAGTAGCCTTTGCGTACATCAATCTGTTCGAAGTCGTGCTTCTTGTATAACTGGATGGCGGCCTGATTCGACTCGCGTACGTCCAAAAAAATCCGTTCAACCTGTTTTTTCCGACCGTAATCGATTAAATAAGTCATCAACGCAGTGCCTACGCCTTGTTGGCGGGCTTGCTGCCCTACGGCAATGTTGATCACATGCATTTCACTGTCAACATGCCAAAAATCAAGATAACCCAAGACGTCGGCGCCAGACTTCGCTACCATCATATGGGCTATCTTGAGGTCTAATTCCATCTGAAAAAGATTCTCAGAAAACGGCAACGGAAAGGAGACACGTTCAATCTCGAGGACCTGAGGCAAATCCGTTCGCTGCATGGGAACAATCTTAAGTTTATCACCCATCGCTTGAGAGGAGACCCTTATCTCTCTTATTTTTAAAGCTATTTTCCATTAAATGGGAGCTTGCCTGCATAACGCGCCTGACCGCCCAGAGCGGCCTCTATCCGCAGCAGCTGGTTATACTTGGCAGTGCGATCCGAACGAGAAAGCGAACCCGTCTTAATCTGTCCCGCATCGGTGCCCACGGCAATATCCGCAATCGTCGTATCTTCGGTTTCACCGGAACGATGCGAGATAACCACCGCATAACCAGCTTCCTGTGCCATCTTGATTGCCCGCAGGGTCTCAGTCAGTGAGCCGATCTGATTCACCTTTATAAGGATGGCATTCGCAGCCTTTTGCTCAATCCCTTTCTGGAGGCGCTCGGTATTCGTAACAAACAGGTCGTCGCCGACTAATTGCATATGCGCCCCCAACTTTGCCGTCATTGCGGTCCAATCCTCCCAGTCCTCTTCATCGAGACCATCTTCGATCGATAGTATCGGATACTGCTCTCTCAGTCGCGCATAGTAGTCGATCATGCCTGCTGCCGACTCAATCACTTCTTTTTCCCCATGAAATTGATAACGACCCTCTTTGCAAAACTCACTGGCTGCCGCATCCAGGGCCAGGACAATGTCGCTGCCCAGTTGATACCCTGCAGCAGCCACCGACTTCTCGATCATGCTAAGGGCTTGAGTCGTTGATTCAATCTGCGGCGCAAACCCGCCTTCATCTCCAACAGCCGTTGCCATTTTTTGTTCGCTCAACACCTTTTTTAAATGATGAAACACTTCTGTTCCCATCTGCAGTGCCTTCGTAAAGGAGCTGGCCCCGACCGGCATGATCATAAACTCCTGGATATCGAGACCGTTGTCGGCATGTTGGCCGCCATTAACGATATTCATCATCGGCGTCGGCAATAAATTACCTTCAGTACCGGCAAGGCTCGCAATATAGCGATACAACGGGACTCCGGCATCAATGGCCGACGCCTTAGCAAAGGCAAGTGACACCGCAAGGATTGCGTTGGCGCCGAGCTTCGCTTTGTTGGGGGTCCCATCCAATTCAATCATCCCCTCATCTAATGCGGTTTGGAGTGAAGCCTCCAATCCGACGATGCTGGGCGCGATTTGTTGATGGATGTTGTCCACGGCCTTCTGCACACCTTTACCCAAATAGCGTTCCCTATCTCCGTCACGCAGCTCAACGGCTTCAAACGTCCCGGTAGAAGCCCCCGAAGGTACAGCGGCCCGACCAAAGGCACCATTGTCCATTAATAAGTCGACTTCCACTGTCGGGTTGCCGCGCGAATCGAGTATTTCTCGAGCCTTCACTTCTTTGATCTGAGCCATTCGGGCCCTCCTTTGCGTGAGCAGAGCTAACATTGGGCCCAGCGACTGTCAATATTCGGACGACAGACCAGGAACCTGGACTTTAGGACACCGTATCTGATAATTAGTGAATAGAGTCACCATGAAAGAAGCCAGTAAAAAAATCGAAACACTTACGGCAGAAGAGAAATCAATCGCACGCCATGTCCTCCTGGGTGAGTCTATCGTCGATAGCCTCCATCTCACTCTCGCGAAGCGTGAGGCTGTCGATCAATTTCTCAAAACCAATGAATTCGACTGGAACGATTCTGAAGACCGCCGTCGCCTTCAGTCGATCCACAATGAAGCGGTTAGCTATCTCGAGTCAATATTGGTTCGACGCCTTGACAAGAGTGTCGCCAAACCCGACGACATAAGAGAGCTTTTTAGCATCGCAGCGCAGGATGAATCAAACCGGCCCTTTCAACTCGATACTTTCCCGCCTTCCGAAGATTTGCCGTTAACCAAGCAAGCCTGCCTATTGCTCAAAGTCATGAATATCATTCACCATATTAATGGTCATGAACTGTTATACAGTTGTCCCATCAGTCGCCGGCAAATTGCCCAAAAAGTGGATGACAAAATTGGACGTGAACTCTCGCGACTTAAAGCCTCGGGTTTTCCGCTCACGTCTTTTGAAGGGGGACGAAAGCCCAAAGAGAGCCTTATTACCAAACTGCTGTGCAAGCGTACGACAATCGCCTCAAGGATTAACGACCGTTTGCGCTATCAGATTATCGTACCCGAGAAAAAAGACCTGGTTAGTCTCGTCGTCGAATTATTTAGTACGGTCTTACCCTGCAACTATCTCATGCCCGGCACGACGATCAATCAACTCATCGACCCGGACTTGGTAATGAGCTCCCAGGAATTGATTTCTCATAAGGCGAGAGACATGGCCCATTCGATTGCGCGATCTGTTTCACATTTGCTACCCCACTCTCTAGAAGAAGTCGATTTCACCGGCAGTGACTATCGCATTCTCAAATTTGTTGTCGATGTCCCCGTGAGAATCGATACCCACACCGCGGCTATTAACGACTTACACACGACTGAACTGGGAGTGATTATTTTTTCGCTGGTTGAAATGACACTCGTTGATGAAGCCACCCATGCGGCAAACCAGCGAGGTGCCAATGCGCACGATCAATACAAGTCGCGTCAAAAACGGGGAGCCCTACAGCGCATGCTCGGGGGCAAACTCGAATGAGCGGCATCCTATTTGTTATTGGGATGGCCTTTGTCGTCGGCTTTTTACTTATTTTTGCAACATCGATGTCCGGCAAGAAGCGCTTTGATGGCATTGGCAAAATAGCCGACGATCAGCCACTCGTCTATGATCGCTTTATTCGGGTTTGTAAAACCTTAGTCGAATCACTCAAACTTGAAATCGATAATATTGAACTTTCTCAAGACGAACAAACCATCGACATTTATGCACATAGCGCAACACCGATTACTGGCTCTTCTTTTCTGATCCATGGGGCTTTGAAGACTCCTCAAGAACCCGTCTCTGCGGCGGAACTGGTTGAACTGTCGAGTGCGATTATCCAGGACCGCTTGTCTAAAGGAATTTTCATTACGAATTCCACCTTTACCGAGGAGCTGCCCTCAATCTCGGAACTCGCGCCGATGGAATTTATCGATGGAAAGAAATTAGAAGAACTGGCGAAGAAATATAAGATCCCGCTGACAACTTAGAATTGGGTCATCCGGTCGTAGATCTTGTCGCGTTCACCCTTCTTGATCAAACGATCATTGGCAATGATCTCACGAACAGCCGAAAAAACCGTCGCAATGGTAAAAAAGAACATGATGACGAGGGCGATATTGTCGGGCTTGGTCAGGTTGGCGATAAAGTGTTGCATGGAGGGCGCTGACTAACACGCGTTCGCCAAGCTGTCAAATGGAGGGGTATTGACAAAGCCCTGCTTTTCAGTGCAGAAAGACCCCTTCGATGTTCCAAAAACTTCTAAAATTCGAGTATTTAGAACATTTAGAACAAATGGATCCTATTTGGTATTCCCTCGGCCCCCTCTTTGCTTTCAACCTGCTGCTTTTAGCGACTTTAGCCTATTTTACCCTGACCTACGCCGAGCGAAAGACGAATCAAGCCGACATCGATAACAAAGAGCACAGCCGTCTACTGAGCCGCTTCCTTAAACAGTATTGGTACTGGTTTATTTCACCGGCCGAGAAGCTCTGTCTACGCTATGGAGTCTCTCCGAATGCCCTGACGCTAATGGGTTTCTTTACCTGTTGTGCCTCCGCTTATTTCTTTCACTTAGGCATGATCGGACTCGGCGGCTGGTTCATGATCTTTGGATCGACTTTCGATATGTTTGACGGTCGAATTGCCCGCCTAACGGGCAAAGAAAGCCCCTCAGGCGCCTTCTTTGACTCCGTAATGGACCGGTTCAGCGAGGCCGTTGTTTTCCTCGGCCTGGCCAGTTTCTACCGTAATACCTGGGTCCTCTACGCCATTTTCTTGGGCCTGATCGGCTCGATGATGGTCAGTTATACGCGGGCTCGTGGCGAAGGGATTGGTGTCGATTGTAAGATTGGGATTATGCAACGACCGGAACGCATCGTGTACTTAGGCGTCGGCTCCATCTTTAGCCCCGTATTCGCCTATTTCATCTCTTTCTTCTACCCGATGCGCTACGACTTCATGACCATCGGGGCCATCGCGATTATCGCTCTCCTGACCCCGTTATCGTCAGTGAGCCGCATGCGCTACATTATCAAGAAATCTGAAGCTCAGAACGCCAACCACAGCACCCCGGCGTCCGCCTAACTGGGCAGGACAACTTGGCTACGATAAGTCGGTAATCCACCGTCATCCGGCACATCATCATCCTGAGGCAATGCAATCTCCGGCTTATGTTCCGGCACTGGCATAGCCCGGTTGCCGGCATAGACACCGTGTCGACCGTGTTTCTTATACCACTCACCGACATCCGCATTCTTGAACATATTTTCGATGATCTGACGCCAGCCCACTCCTGTATTGTAGGCACAGAACGAGATTTCACCGATTTGAGTGGCATAAGGAATGATACACATTTCCGTCCGGCGGAAATCATAATTGAAGAGGTCTTGGAACCACATGCCGGCGACAAACATAAAGTGCCACTTGTCACGTTTGCGCTCCTTGCCTTCACCGTAATCTCCACCACCGAGACCACCGCCCGATTGCTTATCAAACTTGCGCAGTAACTCGCGCAAGCCAAAACCTTTGGGCGCCTTGGAAGGATTATAATTGCGCAACAATGACATCGCGACTTGTGCCTTCGTCAGGGCTTCACCGCGATTGGCATCCGTAATCGTTCCCATATCATTTAATAACTGTTCCAGATCAAGAAACTCGCTCAACGGCCACCATTCTTTGGTTTCCTTGTTGACCAACAAACCCATAATCGTTCCGCAGTTGGGATGGCAGCCACACTTCAAGGTTCCCCAATCCGCCTCAGGGCCCTTCATCATGTCCGCCAAGTCGGAAAACGGTGCCGCTGCAGAAATAGGAAACCAATCACGCAAGGGTTCACTGATTCCCGTCTGGTTTTTAACGTCGTGCGCCAAGTGAGACAACGTATAACGTTGTTTTCTGCGATCTTCATCACTAATATCTTCATCACGCCCGGTAAAAGAGACCGGCTGAAACGCACAGAAGGTAATTTTATCGGAATTCTGCACGGCAAATTCGACGATTTTACCAACCTGGTCGTTATTAATCGTATTAACAATCGTTGTAACTAAAACGACATCGATACCGGCTTTCGCCAAGTTGGTAATCGCTCGCAGTTTCACATCAAACAGATTGGATATTTTCCGATGGGCGTTACTTTCGTTGCTCACCCCATCAAATTGCAGATACGCGATGCGCATTCCCGCTTCATAGGCTTTTTCGGCATACTCAGGATCTTGCGCAAAGCGAATCCCGTTGGTCGCCGCTTGAATACTGAAATAACCGATATCCTTGCAGTACTTAACCGCCTTGAGAAAATGGGGTGACAGCGTTGGCTCTCCACCGGAGAACTGTACGGACATCTGACGCCGCGGCTTGATCTTCAGCGAGTTATCCAAAATTTCCTGAATCTCTTCCCAGCTCAATTCGTGGACATAGCCAACCTGATTCGCATCCATGAAACACGGATCACACATCATGTTACAACGATTGGTGAGATCGACCGTCAGGACCGAACCGCGGCCGTACTTAACCGAACTACTGCCGTGGTTCCGCAACAGTGTCTCCGGAGATTTGAAATCGCGACCCGGATAGCGCCGCTCAATATTTTCTAAGAAGTCGACATCCATGGCCATGATGTCTTCAAAGTGCCCATGTTTTGGGCAATCCTTGACCATCCAGACCTCACCGTCCCGTTCAATAATCTGCGATTTGATTTCGCCAGGATTTCCCTCAATCAGCTCCGTATAATCGCGATCACCCGCAATGATTTCTTCCCGCACTTCCTTCACACAACGAGGACATAAAGAATCGGTCTCACGCGGCCAACCCAGCGGCGGTTTGGTCTTCTCATGGCTTTTCAACAAAGGGGCCGGCGCCCATTTCGGCTGAAAAGGCTTGCCTTGTCGATATTTGTTAAAGAACTGAAAGGTCGGCCACGCGACACGAGCACTTGTACTGATGACATGTTCGATCGCCCGCTGAAATATTCCCGGCTCCGGATAGGCCAACCAGCCCCCTTCAGGGGTCATGCTCGAAGGAACTGCCTCAACAGGAGCTCCCTGTTGCGTCTTCAGCACCTCTGCTTGCATCTTTTCGAGTTCTTTGCGGGCTACAGCCATGGATTGCCTCCTGGTTGACTCGTTACGTTTTCAATGTTCAGAATCTTCTAAATAGCTAATATCATTGAGGAAAATTTGAGTGGGTGTACCAACGCCCACCCGCGCTGTCAATGTTTATTTCACGACGGATCCCTTGCTTAAGTCAGAGGGGAAGATTAGAGTCAGGGCTGGCTATGAGCGCCCTGATTGAATTAAAAAAAAATAAGGTCTTTTCGCTCCTCGAAGCACAGGACCTGCTCCCCTTGATCAGAAGGATTACCGGAGATGCCGTCGAGCAAGTCACGCTCCTCGAAAACCAAGTCCATCAATTAGCCACCCATTCGGAGGAACGAAGCCAATTGGAAGGAAAACTTAATGGCATTGTCCGCCGCTGGGCTGACAAAGTCAGCAAATTGGGAGCGGTCCCCAAGGGTTTTTGGCTCGTCGACTTTGATAACGGGGAGGGATATTATTGTTGGAAATATGGGGAAGAAGACGTTAAGTTTTTCCACGAATACTCAACGGGTTTTAGCGGACGCACGAGAATCAACTAGTTAAGCTCTCCAAGCGCGGCAATAGTGACACATTAATATCGTTAATCCCTTTCAGAATCATATCCGCCGCTTTCATTTCTTTTTTAGAATAACTCGTGGTCACTCCGACGCACGGCATTTTGGCCCGATGTGCCGCCGTTACTCCCCAGTGAGAATCTTCAATGACAAGACACTCACTGGCACGTAGTGGCCAATCAGGTGAAAATATATTTTGATTGAGCCAATTCAATGCGCGCAAAAACCCGTCCGGATAAGGCTTGCCCCGCTTCACGTCTTCCGCGCTGACGATAAAACTAAAATAATCTTTGAGGTCGGCCCGCCTTAATGGAGCCACGATTTCTTGCCGCAAGGCTCCTGACACAACGGTAATCGGGTAGCGTCTCGACAACATTTTAATCACACGGCCGGCCCCCGGCATGAGAACGTTATTCTTTCTTAACCAATGCTGAAGCACGCGGGCCTTATGTTTCATCAGCTGAGAGAGTAATTTATTGGTCAAACGACTGCGCTGGTCCTGAAAATACCGTTTAAAAAAGGCAATGTCGTCATAGCCTAAATAACGTGCATAATAGGTTTTTTTGCTGAGAGTATGGCCGACATCGCGAAGAACCGTTTGAAACCCCATGAAATGGGCCGGCTCCGTGTCCGCAATGACCCCGTCAAAGTCAAATAAAATGGCTCGCAACATCAGGAGTAGCTGATCCCTAAAATTTCGAATTCTCGTGGACCGCCGGGCGTTTGGACAGTCACGGCATCGCCCTCTTCCTTCCCTATCAAAGAACGCGCTATCGGAGAATCGACCGAAATCTTCCCCTTGCTCACATCGGCTTCTACGGCACCAACGATCTGATAAGTTTTTTCCTCTTCGCTTTCTTCGTCCATCAAGCGCACGGTCGCACCAAACACAACTTTGTCGTGATCTAAAGTTGATGGGTCAATCACCTGTGCCTCGGCGATATTATGTTCAACCTCGGCCATCTGAGCCGCGATCATCGCCTGTCTCTCCTTAGCGGCATGATACTCGGCATTCTCCGATAAATCGCCATGTGAACGTGCAACCTCTATATCTTTGATATTTTGGGGCCGCTCCACCGATTTGAGCTGCTTTAAGCGCTCCGTTAAAGCCTTATATCCCTCCGGTGTCATTGGAACCTTCGCCATAAATTACTCCTGAAATGTTAAGTCGATCTATTCCACGGAACGTCTGGTTGGCCCGATCGTTTATTCAGTAGTCGCGCCATCACAAAAACACAGTCCGATAGTCGATTGAGGTATTGTACAATAGCGGCGGATATATCAACATCCTGCATGAGCGCAACCACATCGCGTTCCGCTCGCCGCACCACTGTTCTCAGAATATGTGCCCGAGCCGCACCCTCCGAACCACCCGGCAAAATGAATCCTGTCAGCGCTTCCAGCTCCGCCTCCCAGGCATCAATAGCCTCCTCAAGCTCTTTGACATCTGGTTCATCAACAATCTGCGTACGTCCTTCAAGCCGTTGTCGCTCCGGAGTCGCTAATTCGGCACCTATATTAAAAAGGACATGCTGCGTCCGCTCCAACAGATCATCGATATCTTGATCCAAACCCAAGACACGTACCCAGCCGACATAAGCGTTGAGCTCGTCAACCGTTCCATAGGCCTTCAAGCGCGCATGGGCCTTAGAGACCCGTTCCCCGCCAAAGAGACCTGTTTCACCGCTATCCCCGGTCTTGGTATAGACTTTCATAAGGCCACATTATATAGCATCTTCACATGCGTCAATCCATAGAGATCCCGACTTCATTGCCATTTTCGCAACGCTATTGCCGTAAGGTCTGCCAAGAGAGTGACTCCAATTTCGTCAAAACATTTCGCTTTTTACCGAAACATCGCCGCCTCGGCTTTGAGGCCTTTTATGCTTTTTGTCGCCTCGTCGACGATGCCGTCGATGAAGCCCCCTCCCTTGAAGTGGCCGCAACCGAACTCGAACTTTGGACACGCGAGGTCAACGCAATTTATCAGGGCGACCCTCAAACCCCAGTCGGACGCGCCCTCGCCCCCGTCATCAAACGTTTTGATATCCCACGCCAATACGTCGATGACCTTGTCGATGGGTGTCGAATGGACCTGACAAAACATAAATATGAATCTTTTGAGGAACTCAAAGAATATTGTTACCGGGTCGCTTCGTGCGTCGGACTGGTTTGTCTTCATTTGTTTGAAGCGGATCTTTCTGAAAAAACTCAAACCGCTGCTATCTCATTAGGGTATGCCGTGCAGCTTACGAATATCTTGCGTGATGTCGCTGCAGATCTCCGGCAAGATAGACTCTATTTGCCTATGGAAGATCTACGTCAATACCAGTTAACGCCCGAGGACTTACACCAAGTCAATGGGTCTCGCGATCGACTTATCAATCTTATTGAATTTGAAATTGGAAGAGCACGCGACTTCTATCAAAAAGCATGGTCCGGATTTCCAACCACAAAAAAACAAAATCGGCCCCTATTGACCGCCCACATGATGGGTAAAATTTACGAAAACATATTAGATAAGATTGAGAGGCACCCACTACGAATTTTTCGGGAAAAAGTGGGGCTCTCGACCTGGCATAAACTGCGCATCAGTATTGGCCTCGCGGCGCGCTTTTATAACCCACTATGACACTCGAAGAAATCCTCAAAGGAGTCTCCCGTTCATTCTACTTAAGCCTGCGCTTTTTACCGCGCCGGGTTCGAACCTCCATGAGTCTTGCCTTTCTTGTCTGCAAAGCCGCTGATACCATTACCGATACGCGGCTGATCCCGCGAGAGCAAAGGCTGGCGATGTTAGCAGACTATCGGCAGCTCTTTACCGAAAGCCCTGACACGACTTACTTTGAACGCTTGAAAAAAGACGTCGCCGTTGCCGCTGATAATATCCACGAAAAGCAACTCTTACTGCAGCTACCGGACCTCTTCAGCGCACTCAATGAATTAACCGCTCACGATCAGGAACATATCGCTTCACTGGCCACCGAACTGACCCATGGCATGATATTTGATCTGACCCGTTTCTCCGGAGAAGACGCCAGCGAAATGCAGTTTCTTTATACCGACAAAGAATTAGACGACTATACTTACTATGTCGCCGGCTGCGTTGGGCTTTTCTGGACGCGCATCTTGCGGGAACACTTCAAATTTGCGCGTGGCTGGGATCGGGAACTAATGAAGGAAATCGGCATCAACTTCGGCAAAGGCCTGCAGATGGTCAATATCTTACGAGACTTGCCGCGTGATCTCCAACAAGGTCGCTGCTATCTGCCGAGTGAGGCCCTACAACAGCGAAGCCTCGCTCCCCACCATTTACTGGACTCAGCTTCGTTAGAGCTAGTGAAACCTTATCTCCAACAACTGCTCAAACGGACCCGAGACTATTTGGCATGCGGCCGCCAATATGCCGGGGCGCACCCCTTGCACACCTTAAGACTCAAATGGGTTGTCCTCTTACCAATGAAATTGGGATTTCAGACCTTGGACTTGCTGGAAAAATCTGACTCTTGGCTGGACCCAGATGTCGTCCTCAAAGTCTCCCGCCCGCAGGTCTATCGGACGATGTTGACGGCATTTCTCAGTAGTTTCCGCCGCAAAGGGATCGCCAGACCTCTAACGGCACCGCCCTACGCCACCTGATAAGCCCCTGATAACCAACAAAAATTTGCGAATCTTTGCGAAAATTAGCAACTTTCAGGCTCCCGCCGCGATAAATTAGCTGCGTATTGGAGGTGTGTGCGATGGGTGACAATCAAATCAACGCTGCGGGCTATCAATCTAACATCACTGGCAATGAATCGTTAAGCTGGGCGGTCGCCGAAGAGACGACGATCGAGAGCTGCGAACTCGGCAAGACGTATGTCTTCCGGGATGGCGATACGCTCTGGGACAGCACTGACGGCAATGTCTCGCGTCTCAATGCCACACTCTTCTTGAATCATGAGCATGCCAGCGGAACTCTCAGGGAACGCTTGGGTATGGGGGAGACTCTACTGGATGGAGATACCCTGTGTATCCCGAAGGCTCTCGGGGATTTTAATGACCTAATGGTAACTCAATTTTCCGCCTGGGGAGAACACGCTAACTCGACCTACATGATTACGAGGCACAGCGTGAGCCTTTCCGGACAGGATCATGATCTCATTATTACTGTTGACCAGGTGGACGACTCATACGTCTGCGACGGAGACTTACGCTATGAATATGACTCGCCTCATTATCGCGTTAGAATTTCCATTCAGTCTGATCATGAACAGACCTCTTTTGAGACCCGAATATCGGGTGATGGTCATGAGGAAGTCTATAATCGAGCATTAGAACAAGTCTACTTGGCACGCATCAACGGAAAGTTACAACTCACCGGCGGCACAGGTCTTGAATTGCGTTATCCGGATAATTTCATGCACGGGCTGAATGAGTATTACGACTACAGAGTCACAGAACCTGGGACATGCACTCTAAACTTCTGATTATTTCAGCTGAAAGATCACTTTACTAAAAAATTGAAAGGGCGAACCATGCGGCCAAGCCGCAGGTCCGCCCCTTCTCCCCCTAAGTAAACTTAGCGGACATTCATCATGTCTTCAGGGCACTGGATCACTTTGATATGGATCGTGATCGTCTCGTACTTCACCTCATTATGAGGGAAGGTATTGACGTCGGCCTCAAAAGTGACCGTCGTCGTGCCTATACCCGTCGGAGTGATCGTCACACTTCCCGGGTCATTCTGCAGACCGATCGTGGCGACACCGTCATCGTCGGTCTGAGGATTGCGAACATTGGTCGAGTACTGGAAGCCACGCTGCCAGCTCATATCTTCTTCGCAAATGCAGATTACGAGATAGTAGACGTTGTCACCGGCGTGACGCAGCTTGTACAAGTCTTCAACACCCGCATTGTCGAGTCCCGCAAAGGGATCCGCCGGATCGACAACGGGGACTTTCTTCGGAGCACCGGCCGGGTCAGCGGCGGCTTCCTCTTCACACTTCGGTTCACAGTCAATGACCGTGACGTAGATCGTTCCAGAGACCCAATCCGTATTGGCGATCGGAAAGGTATGGGTGAGCGCTTCGAAGGTCACGGTCGTCGTTCCTACTTTGCGCCCACGAATCGCGACCGTTCCCGGATCATTGGTCATGCGAACACCGGCGGTAAACGGATTGGAATTGCCCCCGTTACGTAGTGACGTCTGCCACTTAAAGCCGCGATACCAGGTCTTCCCTTTACAGATAACCAGCTTGTAAGAGTTAGGACCAATCTTTTTCAATTTACCGATATTCTTCTTATCGATTCCGGGCTTACCGTCACCGTCAGGATCCGGATTGTCGGCATCGTCATCATCACCTGGCGCCGGACAAGGCTCATCACCATCGTCATCAGGATCAATGAGCTTATCCGGATCAAAAGGATCATTGAAATCCTCCGGGCCGTCAGGATCTTCCGGAGGTAAAACGGGAGGGAAAAGCGGCGGATAAACCGTATCGTCGATTTCCATCTCATTCATCGGAATATTCTGATAGTAATAGTCTTCCGTTTCTCCTTCTGCGAATTCACCGGTCCCATCCCAACCGTCAGGATAGGCACTTTCATCAATCGGACGTTCAGAAAGAGTTACACGGTACCAAATATCATGGGTCTGAGAGCCCATCGTCGCAAACGGTGTCAACACGCGTTCGGAAGTGCCCGGCGCGACATGAACAGGATGGTTTTTCACGACCCACTCTTCTGTTCCCGTAGAAGTGGCATCATTCCATTCGAGATCACGATTCCAATCGGCTAACACGTTAATATAACGCAATTGATCCGTCGCACCGGCAGCAACCGAAACAACGACCGGAAGCTGATATTGTCCTCCAGCGGGCAGCAACCCAATAAACAACCCATCGTCATAGCGGTCTTGGTCGGGATTTTCATCGAGATTAGGTTCCCCATCCGGGTCGCTCGGATCGGTCGCATCATCCTCGGCGCTGCTTGGCAGCGAACCATCTGCGAGAAAATATCCCAATGCAGACTGCGTCGTATCCAAATGACGCGCCCCATTGCTAGCGAGTTTGGTTGGAAACTTGGCACCGCTGACAGTCCCCGTATCATCGCGATCATCCGGAGCATCCCCGTAATCGGCGACGCTTTCAGCGGCAGCTTCCGGGCTTGTCAGGACTTTCTCCGCTTCAGGGCAGGCGGTTAAAGAAAAAAGCAGGACGAGGGAAATTCCTCCCGTCATCAATTTGTCGTAGAGTCTTCTGGTCTTGGCTAACATGCTTGGCTCCTTTGTCGGGTGATAAACTATGGACCCACGGTCCTTTCACGACAACAATAGTGCAAGCCTCGTGCCAAAAATTTTATGGATGTAATATATTGATTTTATTAATATTCTCTTAATTGGACAGGTTAAAATATATAAAAAATATTCATTTTTAATAAAAATTAATCTTAAAAATAGACATCATGGGCCCGCTTCCGTCGTACTTTTGATCTCCCCAAACTGAGTCACGCGCCACTTGCCGGCGTGCAAGGCGACCTTGACGTAGCTTTTACGATGAAAGGCGTCGATCCCCTCGGGCTTCACCACAACCTCATAAACAAAACGCTTAGCCCCTTCAGGAGCCTCTAGCGTCTTTTTTAACTCCGCTTGGATATGGGGGCGCTTTGTATCACCGCTAATCGCTTGCCCTTCCCGCAAGGTCAGTTCCTGTTTGAGCGTTTCACAGGCCAGCCCCTCACAGTACGCCAGCGATTGTTTAATATCCGTATCCACGTAATAGGCCTGAACAAAGGCATTGGCCACCTCGACCGCATCCCGACCCATTTTGGGACCCGCCGAACAGGCCTGCGCGCAACAAAGAACCACTATCCACGCAATGAACTTACCCATGGTATCCCCTGCTAGCCTAAACACTCCTTATAATGAAGGATAGGCCAGCCTTTTTTCTCGGCAACACGTAATAATTTCTTATCTGGATTCACTGCATGAGGGTGGCCCACGGCCTCCAACAGCACAATATCATCAATGTTATCCGAATAAAAATAACAGTCCGCTAAGGATACCTTTTCTTGCTCCGCGATAAGGCGAGCGACGTCCAGTTTCCCGTCCCCGTAGGCAAGTGGCTCTTTAACCGTACTTTGCAAGACACCATCGCGAATCTCCGGTGCCGGCGCATAATCGGCATTTACACCCAGATAGTCGCCGAGCACTTTGACCGTCATATAGGGGGCCGCCGTCACAAAGTAAGAGTTATGCCCCTTATCTTGGTGTGATTTCACTAATTCAATCGCCCCTCGATACAATCGCGGCTTGATATCTTCCGTAAAACATTCACTACCGATCTCTAACACGCGTTCGAGTGGCCAGCCGGCCATATCACCCAAGACAAGCTCATACATCTTTCGCACGTCTCCGTGATAGATTGTACTTACAGCTTTATAGAAGATTGCCTTGGCAATGCGACGCTTTCGAATCGCACCACAGCGCATTAAACGCAGTGTCGTATAATAACCGCTATACCCATCAACAAGCGTCTTATCGACGTCAAATAATGCAACTTTTTTAGGGGCTCGCATCTCGCTATGGAGCATTCAATTCAATCCTTATGGAAACTTAGTCGAGAGTGGCGCGACGCAGGATATCGATGTCCACTTTTTTACCTTGATAGAAGTCATCAAATATTTGGCTGGCAAGACTATAAAAACCCATTAGTAGATCAAGCTGCAACTTCATGAAATCCGCATCTTGGCGATCGTCACCAGTAATTTTGACAGTCGATGTTTCGAGATCCGAGCGGCACTCTTCAATAATGCGCAAACTGTGCTCAATACCGTCGCGCACCCGATCGAAGAAGCCTTTGATGAGCTTTCGAGGATAGTCGCGCACGGCCTCGTAATAATCTCGACGACTGCCCTTAACCCAAACCTTACGAACCATACCCTGCTCTTCTAACAGTCGAATATTGACACTAACATTTCCCTTGGAGGTCTTCAGAAAATCACATATTTCATCCAGGGATAGTGGCTGACGCATCATGAATAGCAAGGCATAGATCTGACCGCCTACCTTATTGACCATTCCCAACATGTTTGCAGAGATCTTCCCAGAACTCTCTATGAACGATTCCAGCGTCTTCTGTAATTCATCACTGATCGTTTTATTGATGGAAGGCTCAGCGGGCATTGAGCGAGGAATAGCAGCGGCTTAGCAGGATGTCAAACCTGCCCGCGGCAAAAAAAAGCCCCGTGAGATAGCCAAAACCGCTATCTCACGGGGCAAAAAAACAAATAATCACTAGTAATTACGATCCGACTTTGAAGCTTGCATCGGCATTAGCCGCCGCACCGGCAGTCACTTTCACCGCCTTCGTCTGTTCGCCAAACTTCTCATGCCAAATTTTCACCGTATAATCGCCGGCAGGAATATTCTTAATTTCAAATTTTCCATCGGCCTTCGTCGTTGCAAAGAAAGGATTCTTAGCAACCAAGGCATAAGCCGTCATCCACGGGTGAACATCGCATTTGAATTTAACGATATTGCCGGCCTTATTAAACTTATGCTTGATTGGGGCCATGCCTTGAAACATCGCCCGATTAAAACAAGTCGCCGTCCCTTCAAAGCAATGAACATTGTGCAATGTCTTGTCACTGTTTTTAATTTCCAGGGGTTGTCCGTCATAAAGCGCCAAGACATGGGGCGTATATTGACAACCTTTTTGGTCAAGGACCACAGGAGTTTCGGGCGTCTTGAATTCGCCCTTCACTTCGTCCAGATAAACAATAACATTCGCCAACTCACCCGCGGCGCCAACAACAACCTCTTCACTCGGAACCGCTGCACTATGTGCCTGCGCACAAACCGGATCCGCCTTCATATTAATAGGCCGCATTTTAGGGGCTGTCCCTTCTAATTTTATCGTGCCTGTGATGGAACCGTTCGCACCACCGGCTGCAGCCGCCGGCGCCGGGGTATCCGCCGCCTTAACCTGAGTATCAGATCCCATACCACAGCCAATTGCGATAATAGCAGCCATGGCAATCCCTACATAAAACTTATTTTGATATTTCACGCTCAACTCCTCTCGTTAAAAAAATCCCGAAAAAACTAGCAGACCGCCATTTAGACGTCAAGAGAGCCCCTCTCGAAGTATCCTAGCTTTTCCCCTTACCTTTCTTCGCCTTATTCACCTTCGGTTTGGTACTCGCTTGTGATTTACGCGTAATTTTAAGCATATAATCCGCTATCGCCTGCGCCTGTTTTTCCACATCGCCCCCGAGTATATTGGGTGGACCGGAACCGGGCTCTGGCAAAAAGGCCGGCATTCTCACGCCGGGAGTAAACTGCTGCGCATTCTGCACCCAAGGCGCGATAAAGTCCGGCCGAATCCGTTCCGGTATCATATTCAGATCCGGCCCCCACATAGACTTTGGACCTGAAGGTGTTTTACTGCCCTGCACATGGCATGAAAAGCAGCTGAAATACTGTCCCGAAACCAGCGCCTCACCCGCGGCCAACATCTCCTCTGAGGCAGGCTCGTCCGGCAAAGTTACAAAGATATCTTCCTTATTATCGAGATAAGCAAAGTACTTCACCAACGTCTCCGTGTCTTCATCATTGAAATCAAAGCTCGGCATTCGAATATCCAACCACGGGCGAATCTTCGTCTTGCCCGGATCCTTCAGGAAGTGAAACAACCAGTTCGGTTGGACCTTGGCCCCTTGGCCTGCAAGGTTGGGCGGAGCCGCACTGGGATCATCGTAAAGATTGGCAATATCACCGCCTTCGCCTTCAATCTGGTGACATCCGACGCAATTCAAGCGTCGCGTCAAACGCCTCCCCTCATCAATCACCCGCTGATTAGAGCTGAGAGCCGAAGGAATATATTTTTCAGGGGGCGTATATCCCCGCAAGCCCTTAAGGAAAACAACGAGCGCCTTAATCTCATCATCCTTGAGCGGAAATTGAGGCATCACACTTGAAGCCCGCGTATGTACATAAGTCCGGGGATTTTTAATTTTATTATAGATCCAATCTTCCCAGGTATGTGGTATATCCGTGTCACCAAAATCCAACTTATCAGTTGTCTTTAGCCCAATCGATGACAGATCAACGGATAATTTTGAGAGTCGCTCGGTCCCCTTGATGTCATGACATCCATAACAACCACGCTGCGTAATCAGCAGGTAACCTTTATCTTTATTTTCAGGATTACTGAGTGCCGCGCGAATCGCCTCGTCGTCACTGGGTTTCTCACCCTTTGTAGCCAGATATGCCGTAATATCCGCAGCCTCCTGCTTCGTCAGGCGAAGCCGCGGCATGCGTGCTGTCGCATGATAGCTCTTCGGATCTTGGATCCAATTGTATACCCAATCCGCATTGGTTTTTTCCATAATGCGATCGAGGGTAGGCGCAAAAGCCGCTCCTTTATCTTCAAGACTGTGGCAGCCGAAACAACCAACTGCGCCAAATAATTTCTTCCCATTCTCCGCATTACCCGTACCCGGATAAGCTCCAAAGGGGTATTGGTAGTCACCCGATGCCTGCATCAGATAACTGGCAATCTGCGTCGCTTCCTCTTTGTTAACCTTCGCCTCGGGCATGCGCGTATGGGGATCATACGAACTTGGCTTCAATATCCACGGAACAATCCACTCAGGATTAATCTTGGCACCGACGTTTTCCAGTGACGGTCCCGCCTTGGGATAGTCTTCCAGTCCATTGACGTTATGGCAACCAACACAACCCATTTCCGCAAAAAGTCGCTTCCCCTTGATGGCGACGGGAGCATGTTCCAGGTTCCACTGATCGCCGTGACATTTGTGACAAGAAGATTGGACGTAATCTCCCCGCAACAGCGGGTTGAGCCAATGATGCTCAAAACCATGGGCAAAATCATCATGTCCAAAGGGTTCGTGTTTGATTTGGGTCGCACGGCCTTGCCCCCAGTGGCAGGTCGTGCAACCAAATTTATCGACAGGATGATTCTTGAGAAGCACATCGCGATGCGGATGCGTCCTGTGAAGCTTATTCTCCGCGTTCTCAAATCCTTTGCGATCAATCGCCGTATGACACGTCATGCAACGATCCACTTTACCCCACTCGACAACACCGACAATCCCTAAATCAGGAATAACAACCTGTTTTATCTCGGTCCCTCTTCCGCTAATCGTATCCAAGCGCCGCTCGATAGTGCGCAACGGGGCAAAATGATCTTCTTTGGCCTTCACCCAGCGCGCCACTTCGTTGTCGTATTTTGCCACCTTATCAGCGACAATCTTCAGCTCGGCAGCCGCCTTTTCAACCTCTTTACCAAGGCGCGCTATTTCCTCCTCAAGCTCCCAATATTTTTTTTCATACGGCTTATAGTCTTTGCCTTGGTGCTGGTGATGTTTCCAATGATAATAAATTTCATCTTGATCAGCCTTAGCAAAGCCCCTCGTTTGGTTGATATCTTCGTATGCGATAGTCAGCTCGTCCCGCTCCTTCAGGAGTTTTTTATAGTCGGAAGATTCTTGTGCAATCTCGGCTTGTTCCAGTTTTAGCCCAACTTGTCTCAATGAAAGTTTTTTAGGATCGTTTGGCAATTCATCGACGGTCTTTCCCTTAAACTCTTCTTCGCGTTTTTTATCCGCCGCCTCGATCTTGGCCTTCAAGTCATCATATTCTTTTTGCACCAAGCCGTACTCGTACTTATTAAAGGCATTCTGAATCCCTTTATAGGTACGGCGAATAAAGGCGTCATCAATCATTGCATAGACGGAGATAACGAAAAATAATGAGCCGAGTAAGAATAAATACTTACTCATCGAGCGCTTTTCGACGGGATCTTTGTGTTCTTCAGCCATTGTTAATAGGGGCTAGCGTCGCCCCCTCCACAAGGAGACCTTGCGGAGCCTCCCCCTCTCGCTCGCGTTGCTCGCTATATCTGAGGTTTGTTCGGGTTAGTATTGTCATTATATATTTAAGTTAATCCACGGGAATTTGACGATATATTTAATGTTAAAACTCCAACGCAACAGCATTTTGACGACGGTTCCCATCATGGTCAGCCATAAAAAAGCAACGATGCCATAGCGTACCACCCCAAGCTTCTGGATCGTTTCAAAACGCTTCACGCCCCATAAATAGAACGGAATCGCGAGCCCATAGTACAAACCAATCAACAGGGTGCCAAAAATCGCCCCACCCCAGTCACCGCGCAGGAAATCAATCCCCGACACCTGAGCGACCAGTACGTTTAAATCTACATTCGTCAGCGCCACGACCTTGTGAGCGTCCCACTCCTGCCAAGGCATAAAGAAGTTCCAACCCGGACCCCGCATGAAGGTCCCGACAAAGATCAGCATGATCCAGAGGACGAGAAACCCGAAATTGAAGGTCAGCATGGCAAACGGCCGATCGCGGAAAGTATAGTAGCCATTGCCCTTCGGATTGACGTCCACGTAAGGAATTACCATCAGGCCGATGATGATAAAAGTTGGCAGTACGACGCCAGCAAACCAGGGATCAAAATAAACCAACATCTCCTGTAGGCCGAGAAAGTACCAAGGCGCCTTGGACGGGTTCGGTGTATTGGTTGGATTGGCGGGTTCCTCGAGTGGCGCATCGATAAAAATAGACCACACCGTCACGGCAATCAGGGTCAGCAGGCCGATGACGAACTCGACTTTTACGAGGTGAGGCCAGGTATGCACCTTGTCCTTCGACAAGGCCGCAGCTGGCGGCATCTTCGGCGGAACCGGGACCTTAGAGGGGCTCGCGTCGCCCCCTCCACCGGCAGAGCCGGACGGAGCCTCCCCCTCCCGCTCGCTTTGCTCGCTAGGCTTCGCCACTGCTTCTGGAATTATTGTTTCTTCTGCCATAATCACAACGGTCCGGATATTCCCCCGTCCTTACGGACGCGCCAGAAATGTACGATGATGAATACCGCCGTTGCGACGGGTATAAATATGCAATGTAAAACGTAAAAACGCAGCAAGGTCGGCGCACCGACAACGGTTCCACCGAGCAGTACAGAACGCGCATCGTAGCGCGGCGTGATAACCCCCGTTAAGGCCTGCATCTGTTCCGCCATCGGGCCCTCATGACCGGCCAAGGGTGTAGCGCGCGCCATATTTGTTCCGACGGTCACGGCCCAGATCGATAACTGATCCCAAGGCAAAAGATACCCGGTAAAGCTCAGCAAGAAGGTTAAAACTAATAAGATAACCCCGATGATCCAGTTGAACTCACGGGGGGGCTTATAAGAACCCGTCAAGAATACCCGAAACATGTGGAACATCACCATCATGACCATCAAATGGGCCGACCAGCGATGCATATTCCGCATGACCATGCCGAAAGGCACGTCAAACTGCAGATACTTCATGTCGACGTAGGCATATTCAGCAACCGGACGATAATAAAACATGAGAATAATGCCCGTAACCGTCAGGATAATAAAAAACAGGAAGGTCAATCCGCCCGCACACCAAGTATAGTTAATCTTAATAGAGTGACGACGCACTTTAGAAGGATGAAGATGCAAAAATACATTAGACGCCGTCATCAAGATACGATTACGCCCGGTATCTTTATAACCATGGCGAAAAATTGACTTCCAGACGTCCGAAGTCACAATCTGGCGACGAATTTCATCGGCCTTAGCCTTAAGCTCTACGAGACTCATATCAACCCTACTTCCCCAATTACGAATACTTTACGAACGAACCAGGTTTTCCCCACTCGCCTTTTTCATAGCGATACTTTTTACTTTTATCGACCAGTAACTCACCCTCGTCGTTAACCCATATTTTCAAGCGTTCCAGTGGTCGCGGCGCAGGCCCTTCAAAATTAATCCCTTTTTTAGTAAAACCACTTCCATGACAGGGGCATTTAAATTTACTCTCGAGACTAAGCCACCGCGGGGTACAGCCGAGATGGGTGCAAATCGCTAAGAGCGCAACAATTTCAGTCGGCGTGCGTTCGATCCAAACTCGATATTCCGTCTTGTATTTTTCGCTGACTTCACCGACGACGTAATCCTCAGGCCGACCGACTTTAACGATGGGTGAGGGTTCGAACAAAACCCGTGGAAACATGAAACGAAGAAACGCCAGGAGTCCGAGCCCAATACCACCCAAAAAAGCACCCCAACCCGCAAAGCCAAAAAAATCACGGCGCGTCCACAGATTGCGTTCGTCGCGATCCTTTTTGAGCTGTCCCGATTCTGGGATAGTACTGCCCGACATAACTTAGCTAACCCCTTGGAATTACTAGTAATTTTACACTGAGGCCGAAAGCGCTGACATACTAGCAATCTGACCTTTATTGTCAAGAATATGGGGCATTTGGCCTGATTTAGCTCATAAAAACGACTGATCTGAGTACTTGACTCGCACTTTTTCCGACATCCACCCACTGGAGCTCCGGCTCTCCACGCAACCAGGTCAGCTGGCGTTTCGCATAGTGACGACTCGCTTGTTGGATCGCCGGAATCACTTGGTCCGCTGGGCGGACGCCCTCAAAAAGTTCGCGCCATTCACGATAACCAATGAGTTGAAATGCCGCGACCGCGCCACCCCATTTATCGAAAAGCCGTTGCGCTTCAGCTTGCCAACCTGCCGCAACCATTCGCTCCACTCTCTCATTCACCCGCTTATAGAGCTCTTCGCGTTCACGCTGAAGCCCTATCATGACGTATTCATAGCGATGCTCTTGAAAGCGATGCGCCTGTTGATGATCTGAAATAGTCGTGCCGGTCTGCTCGTAAACTTCTAAGGCCCGCACGAGCCGAACGGGATCATTGGGATGAATGCGCTGGGCGGCTTCTGGATCAACTTCTTTAAGCCGGGCATGGAGCGCGCTTCCACCCTGCTGCTCAAATTCTTGTTGAAGTCGTTCTCGAATTTGCGGCTCAGGATCGGGCCCGCCAAACAGGCCCCGTAATAAGGCCTTTATATAGAAGGCTGTCCCCCCCACAACGAGCACCCGTTTGCCACGCTGGTGAATCTCTTGAATCGCCTGATCCGCTGCCCGCTGCCAGATCATCGCATCGGACTGAACATCGGCATCCCAAAGATCGATACAATGATGAGGGATACGAAGCTGCTCCTCTGCACTCGGCTTGGCCGTTCCAATATCGAATCGCCGATAAACCTGTCCCGCATCAGCACTCACAATCTCGGCATCCATCGCCTCCGCCATCTCAAGCGCCAATTCCGTCTTGCCGACGCCCGTCGGACCACAGAGAATCAATAGTTTTTCCGCTATAGACACAGTATCCCGCATATATTATGTTTAAAATCGATGCCTACCAAAGAGATTTCAAGCTCTCAGAAGGCGGCCACAAAGGGACGAAACGCCCTGATGCGCATTGGCATGTGGTTCCAGCGCAATTGGCTCCGCTTTAAGCGCTGGATGACCAATTACCTTAAAAGTAAGGCCAAGAATTTCCCGACAATCCCCCCTAAATCACGGCGCAAAGTCGTCGAAGAGATAATCCGAAATCCCGTTTTTATCAAGGCAACGGAGCAATTTGTAAGGGAAACCGGTTTCTCGGCCGATGAAGTCCAGGAAAAAGCCCGCGAGTACGTCAAAGAGATTGCCTCGGACCTCAACTACCTCAGCTTTCCACTCTGGGACGTTCTGCTAACCTGGGTATTCAACAAACTCTATGACGGTCTCCTTATAGATGAAGAGTCACTCGAAAAAATAAAGGCTCATGTCGGCAAGGCCCCTATTGTATTCGTCCCCAACCATCGCTCACACATGGACTATTTGTTGCTCTCTTATGTATTTTATTACCGGCAACTCCCGATGCTTTATATCTGCGCGGGAAAAAATATGAATTTTTGGCCGTTAGGAACATTGTTTCGCAAATCAGGCGCGTTTTTCATCCGGCGCAGTTTTGAAGGGAACCGGCTCTACCAGGCAGCGCTTTACTCCTACCTTCATTATCTACTCAAGGAAAAAGCTTTATTGGAATTTTTCATTGAGGGAACACGGAGCCGAACCGGCAAACTGCTTTCTCCCAAGCTCGGCATCTTATCGCTTCTCGTCAAGGCCTTTCAAGAGCAGGAAGACATCAAAGACGTCGTCTTCGTTCCCACGTCTGTCGTCTATGAATCGGTGATCGAAGAGAGAACTTACGAAAGCGAATCTCAGGGCAGCACCAAAAAAAATGAGAGTATTTGGGACGTTTTTCGCATCCGCAAGTATCTACGTGGCCGCTACGGCAAGGTTTATATCCGTTTTGCGGAACCGATCTCGGTTAAAGAGCTGCCGGCAACACAAGGTGAAGACGAAAGCGATCTGTTTGTTCCGCGACTCGCCAATAAAATTGGTTATGCCATCAATAGACACACAGTCGTCACTCCGACTTCGTTGGTTGCTATGTCTATTCTCACTCATGCCAATCCCGTCATTACTCGCGATGAAATTGAACTGCGCTGTAATCGTTTTCTGGATTACTTAAAATATAAGAACGCGCCCGTTTCCGACCTGATCATCAAACATCCTAAGGAGACAATTGAGGCCGCTATCGAGCAGTTTGTCCACTCGCGCGTCTTAAAGGAGCATGAAGATGATGACGGCATTTTTTACCGGCTTCCTCATAGTCGCCGCCGTAATCTCGAATTTTACAAGAATACCGGGGTTCATTTTTTTACATCGGCCGCCGCCGTTGCAAACATCCTGAATGCCGAGGAGTCCGCGCTCGTCTCTCAGCAGAGAATCGAGTCCGATATTGTTTTTTTACGTGATTTATTCAGTGACGAGTTCCGCTTTAGCAGCAGGAAAAGCCTGCATGAGCACATCAGCGCCATACTCGACTTTTTTACCCAACAGGGCATCATCCATCAGGAAGGAACGGATTATCGTGTCAATCCTGACAAGCATCTGCTCCAGGAATATGCCGCCCTGATAGACAGCACTCTCTCATTTTATTGGGGCCTCTTTAAAGTCATCTCTAATCTTCCAGATGAGAGCTTTAGCGAAGCGGATATAGTCAATCGATTACAAGATCGAATCCGCCTCCTCCTGATGCGCCACTTCATAATGCGGCAGGAAGCCATCTCGACTTTCTCGGTCCGTAACGCCTTACAAACCTGCGTGCGTTTCGGTTTTCTTGCGATGGAAAAGGAAACGTCGGGTCGTCGCGTGCGCCGCCGTTACAAAAAAGCCGACAACCCGCAACTCCATGAATTCATCGCACATCTGCAACGCTACGTCAGTGCGACCTAACGCCAACGAACGCACCGCCTCCGCACATCCCCTCAGCGTCAGGAATCAGTGTGATTAAATAATAGGCAAAGTGAAGAACTAGTGATTTTATAAACGAAAAAATTCTCGGCTCGCGCCCCAGCTAATAAGTTATCCACAGAAAATGGGGACAACTCACAGCCCAAAATCGCTAAAAATGCACTGATTATACGCACTTAGAGTGACCATACATGACCATACATGACCATACACAGCTTTATCCACAGCACATCTTTTGGGTCGACACATAGGTCGACCCCTACGTATAAAGAAGACCTATGCTGTAGGGGCAGACTCATGTGTCTGCCCTTTTATCAAAGGAGATTCCCCATGCCAGAAGCTTATATCGTTGATGCCTGTCGGACCCCGCGCGCCAAACGC
This sequence comes from bacterium, assembly GCA_965216315.1. Classification (GTDB taxonomy): domain Bacteria; phylum UBA10199; class UBA10199; order 2-02-FULL-50-16; family JAJFLM01; genus CBDCFN01. Next base: position 1,624,811 of record CBDCFN010000016.1, read on the forward strand.
AAAGGTTCCTTAAGTTTCACTCACCCGATTGATGTCGCGGTCACGCCCCTCAAGGCCATTGTGGAACGGAACCAACTCGACCCCGCCCTCGTCGAAGATGTCATCTTTGGGTGTGTCTCCCAGCGAGAAGAGCAAGACAACGTCATCGCCCGCGAAGCCATTTTGGCCGCCGGCTTTCCGGAATCCGTGCCTGGATTTACGATCAATCGCTTCTGCGCCTCGGGACTCACGGCTTGTAATATGGCGGCTCATACGGTCATGGCGGGACAGGCGGACCTGGTCGTTGCCGGCGGCGTTGAACACATGACGCGAGTTCCGATGAATATTAATTTTGATATGAAAGGCTCGCTCCTTGCCGAACGCTATCCGAAACTTGTCCCGCAAGGCGTCAGCGCCGAGATGATTGCCGAAAAGTATCAGTTCACGCGCGATGAACTCGACGGCTTTGCAGTTGAAAGTCAGAAGCGCGCGGCCGAGGCATGGGAAAAAGGTAAGTTTGATCGCAGCATTATTCCCGTACAGGCCAAAGGGGAAGACGGGGCACGTTTTGAATTTAAACAAGACGAGCACATGCGTCCCGGCACGACCAAAGAAGCGCTGGCGGGCCTTAAGACTATCTTCAAGGAAGATGGCGGCGTCATCCACGCCGGCAACTCTTCAGGCATTGTCGACGGCGCCGCCGCGGTCATGTTTGCCTCTAAAAAGGCGTGTGAGCAATACGGGCTCAAGCCGCGCGCTAAAATCACCTCCACGCAAACCATCGGGTCGGAACCCATTATCATGTTACTCGGACCCATCCCCTGCACCGAAAAAATCTTGGCTAAAAGTGAGCTCAACATCGGTGACATCGATCTCTTTGAGGTCAACGAGGCCTTCGCACCGGTTCCGCTCGCGTGGTCCCGTGACATGAAGGCGTCGCTTGAGAAGACGAACGTCAATGGCGGGGCCATCGCCCTTGGGCATCCCCTCGGCGCAACCGGAGCGATGTTGTTGGGAACCTTGCTAGACGAATTGGAAGCCCAGGATAAAAAACGCGGTCTTGTAACCCTATGCGTTGGACTTGGTATGGCGAGTGCAACGATAATTGAACGAGTGTAAGGCCCAACGTAATCGGTTGTGAACGAGGATCGGATTCATTCCGTCCGAGTGGAACCCTATTCGGGGTTTGGGGGTGTTGGGCGCAGCACACACCCCCATTATGAAGTTGGACTTGGGATGGCAAGCGCGACGATTATTGAGAGGGTGTAGCAGCGGATCGAAGCCGTTCATAGGCCTCACTTTCGTACCAACTCTTTAACTCTTGCGTGATGACACCGCGGATGCGATCGGCAGAGACCACCGCTGTAAAAGAGCCATCGGCCTCCGCGCGCTCTAAGGTACTCATCCACCCAATCACGGTATCAACCATTTTTTCAGCCAATATACCCGCTTCCGATTCAGGCCGCCCTTGTTCAATCAGAATATGGGTCATCTGCCGCACCGTCGCCTTGTAAAATCCAATCCCCTTCCAACCCTTGGCATCCAATACCGCTTCATAAGAAGAAGGATCCGCGTAGACCTTAATATGACCTGCATCGGCTAGCGTTTCCAGTTTACGGAGATCAACCTCAGTCCCATCTTCTAACGGAACCTTCAATTTCATCCCCAATTCTTTCGCTACCGTGACCTTCATACCGCCTAGTACTTTCTTACGTGGGCCAGCCCAAAGATAGACAGGGGCGGGATGATTGACAATGGCCGATAACAACCGCGCCCCATTCTGACCACTACCCGCCACCGACCGCGGATCATATCCCGACGCCGCCAAATCACCGACAATGGGCACCCAGGGAAAGTGTTGGGTCATGAACTCGATAAAGCTGGCTAAGTCACCCGCCCCGCGCGGACTCAGTGTCATCGGTGGATTCCAGTTGAGGTCCTTTCTTGTCAGCTTATTGCCATCCGCATCATAAACTTCGCGGTCAATGTACTGAATGTCGCCCGCTTCATCCCGGGGAAATTCCATGATCATCTGGGCGCCAACGCCGGCGACGGGAAAGCCGCTCATGCGTGCCATCCCGGCGATGGCATAATGATCCGTGTCAGAAATGCGATTAAAGGTCCCGGCATCAAAAAGGGCTTCCAACTCGTCGGCCACATCATAGTTGCCACTCTGGGGATCAACCGGCAGACCAAGCTCCTTTCGTTCTTGATTCACGCGCGTTACGGACGCCTCAATACGGGCATTGATGTCATTTGATCCACGCGGCGTGAAAGGTCTCACCTCTGAAACGATTTCACTCAGCTGCTCCCAGCTATAAGGTTGTGTAATATCGGGTATGGTTTGGTTGGCCGGGTCGTCCAAGCCCTTTAACACGGCAAGCAAGGCATCCACTTCCGAATGAGCGACTTGAGTCGTCAGGCCTTCGGCCTTCATGCGGTTGGCCCCGCCTAATTCGATGGTATCGAAGAAGAGTGCCTGTCCGAATATATTGTTAATCGCATCGGCTCCCGTCAGCAACATGACAGCGCCATCTAATAAGGCACGCTCCGCCGCGCTCATTTCGTCTTCCCGAAGCTCGTTGTTCGGATCGCCTCGCTGAATGCGCATGGCACGTGCCAGGATGTAAAGGTACATCCCGATGCCAACTACGGTCACGCGATTGCGGCCGCGCCCTTTCCCTCCCAGCACCGCACTAAACGTCGGAACTTCTGCAGCCGCTCGGGCCATCGCGCCCGCAGTCAAACCCGATCCCAATAAACTTTTTTGATTCACGCCACCTTGCAACAAACTACAGGGCCGAAAATTGGATTGACCCTCCGCTCCTTCCCAATCTCCTTTAAAGACCTCCTGCCATGACGCTGCACCCAAGGCACGAACGACGGCCTCGACCTGCTTCGCCGTCAGATAAATATCCTCGCCAGTCTCATCACTGCTCAAACGCGCAGGCTGACCCGGATGACGCGGAATCAGCGCGTGAGGCAGGGCCATTTGCGCGCCGGGAGTTTCCGCCAAATAAATCGGCGGATACCCCTGTTGCCGGGCATATTCCATCGCCAGCCAAAAAAACTTGGCACTTTCAATATCAACCGCGGCTCTTTTGGCCACAGGATGAGTTGGGTCGTTCCCAATCACCACGCAAGTGATCCCTTCCGGGTGGTTCGGAAGTTTCAATCTCACCTGAAAAGCCGCTACCCCGGTCGGATTAAGCCCAGCGGGACGCCGGCCAATCCGAAAAAGGCCTTCATCATCGATATACATCTCTCGAATCGCATCCATGTCGAGTGGCGGCGCCGGTGATCCGACATCTTCCCATAATTTTTCATAGGCCTCGGGTAAAAGCCTTTGCACACGGTCATAAACAAACACCCCACCTAGATTTTTCGCCAAAGTCCGCCGTTTATCGATTGGAGATTTATCCTCCATTTGTTCTTCGGCATCACGGTAATCATCATCCGGGCTTAAATGAATATTACCCGTACGAAGCATGCGTTCTAATACATTGCGCCGAACCAAAACCCAACGTCTTCCACTGGGTGTCTCCGCCGAGACAATATACCGTACACTGACGAGGGGTGAACCGATATCAGTATCACTTATAAAGGTCAGGGCAGTTACACGTCGTGGCGGCATTCTCTCATCTAAGCTCACTTCAAGGCGGGCCTGAATCACAAGTTGTTCTAAATCGATGCCCGCTCGATCATAGGAAGATTCTCTCGCAAAGGCGGCCATTAATTCTTCCCAGACAGCAGGAGTTTGATACTGAACACCTTCGACATAGATTCTCATGCGTTGCCATTGAGAAACTTCACCCGTCTCCAACTGACGGTGCAATTCCTCACTCATGCGGCGATGGCGCCTCAACAGTCCGGGCATTCGGCCGTGCTTAGACACCAAGGCATCATCCGGGGCCAGTAAATACGAAGCCATATAAAGAGATGTTTGGTCGGACTGACTGCTATGGAGACGCAAGATCAACGCCGTTTTCACCTCAAAAGGCTGCACATAATCAATGTGCCGGTAGTTGCCCAGACGTTGCAATCCGTAGCGATGCCCAAAGGCCGGATCGATCCCGAGCAATGCGGGATCTACCGCAAATGAGCGCTCGCCGGGCAATGTAATATGGTAACCCAAGCGAAATTTTTCCTGATCATAGCGCACCCGGTTACGTAGAGTAACGTATTGAGGCCTGTTACCCCGTCCCCGATCAATCACAAAAGTCAGGCGCCACACTCGATCACGAATGGAATCCCATTCCGGTGATTCAACAATACTATTAAACACGTTGTTTAAATGTGCCGCGCGGTCTTGAATAGGATCTTCTCGACTTGTCGGACCGCGCGCCATCCTGACGGATCCAGAAAAAATCTTATCCGGTACGATAATTTTTATCGTCCTATCATCGCTAATGGTCCGGCTATCATCCTTTACTTGTGCGAGTATCGTGCGATACGCGTCTTCGAGAGTTTCCCGGTGAACAATATAATGATAGTGGCATTGGGCGTAACGTCTATCCCCTTCGACGCGCTTCATATCCTTGACAACAGCGCGACGCAGCTTCGGTGATAGCTGAACGACTTCCGGAATATCATAACCTCGCGCCTCCATCGGGCGCAGAAACTCTATTTCCGCAGCGAGGTCCTGCACTTCGGGTGTCCAGCGCGTATGCGGCCTCAAGAAGCGCAATAACCGCCCGAGCATGGGATAGGGAGATCGTGATGTAACGCGAATCAGGGCCTGGCGTTCCGGATCACCTGGATTACGCTGCGCCGCCTCTTCAAATGTCGCGATAAATTGTTGTTCGATGAAACGTCGAAACGGACCGCGCGCCAATGGAGCCAACGCAACTAGGTCCTCGACAATCTGCGCCATCGTTCGTGCACTATCTGCATCATAGCGCGGCAAAGCGAGCACAAAGCCCTCCGCTTTATCTCCCTGGACATAAAGTCGACGTCTCTGTTGTGACTCCAGCACCCCAACCCGCATACCCGCTGTATCGTGGCTTAAAAAATGTCCTTCGAGAAGATGTCGTGACCCAAGAGGAAGCTGTCGTGGTTGAAAGGATACCGACTCGACTCGGCGACCACTGTAGTCGAGTAGTTGCAAATGGAGATTGCGATTTTCTTTCGCGGCACGTTCGACCTTGAGATGGAATAAAAGAGGTACGCTCGCATCCTGCTCTCCATCAAGCCCGCGCCACAAGGGAAACAAAGTCGCAACCGGCTGCCCATGCTCATACAAGACGACATTATCAATATTAATACGCCCATCGACTTCCGTGATGACAGGCCATACCTCAAACTTCTTGCGCAAAGCCCGTATGCCGAAAAGTCGATGCCAACGGCCCCGCTGACTCGCTAAAGCATGTGCAAGAGGTCCCGAAGCGATTGAGTCATCTCCACGTAAGAGCCGTTGATATAATGCAACAGCGCCATCGTCACCGTCTATGACGGTCAAGACCGTATTCCTGAAGCCACTCTGTTCCGGACTCACGACAAACCGATTATCCTCGTCCGCCCTCGGCGGAAAGCGCTCCATAAGTCCTGCACGTTGGTGGCCCTGTTCTAATAAAACCGGAATCGTTCTGATCAGAGCCAAGCGCTCCGGATCCAGCAGCGCCCTAAGCTCAGCATCTTGATGAAACGTCTCAAAACGTTGGGGGACAGATTCGGGAAGATTATCCGGTAGCTGCGTCACCCAATCATCATATAGTTTGCTTTGCCTGAATGAATCGATCTGACTGAGTGTTCCGCGTAAAGTCACTGCATCGTTGGCATCAACGTCTCGCAACGTCTCATGGAAACGCCACGGTTTCAGGGCAAAAACCCAGCGTAACAGATGACGCCAAACATATTTGAGGCCCTCTCGTTCTTGCCGACTGGTAGAATTCTGATACTCCTTATCTATTGCCATCATCTCGGTGACGACATGTGGCAGGGCTTGCACGAGCGCCGCAAGAGCTTGAGGCGTGTGCTCGCGTTGCGCTCGTTCAACGATGCCCACAAGACGGGTTCGATTGAGTCCCCTCTCCAGGAGAGCCGGCATATCCACTCCCCAACGAACGTGGCTTCGTACCATACGTTCTGCGGCACTACTGCGGCCACTCCGAAATGGCGTTGTTGTACCGCGACGATGCGTCAGCCACATAAAACTGATCGGATAAGTCAGGCCATCGAGCTCTGCATAGAGTTCTTTTGAAAACACCCCACCCTGCGCTTGGTTTGCTTCAGTAATCCGCTGCATGACGTCTTGCTGAACCGCTGCAGCGACGACAGCGCGAATCAACGAATTAACTTCACTGAACTGATGCGGTGGCTGAAAAAATTCACTCAAACGTCGTTCATGGAGTTGTAAGACTTGGGCATCCCAACGAAAGCTAACGGCGGGTCGAGCTTCCATCTTAATCGGCTCATCGCGCGAATCTATTGTCATCAATTCTGTGTAAAGGGCCTTCCCCTCCCAAATGATCTGAAGCGTCATCTCTCCAAGATCATCACAATCTGGAGCTGATAACGCACGACCGTAATGCGACCACTCAGCAACGAACTCTGGCCAGGCCATTGCTTTCAATTGCTCAACATCATTCTTCGCGATAAGCCCTCTAAGATAGCGTTGGACCGCGTGAGCGGCATAGAGACGCACCAATAAATCGCAGCGAGTGACCTGTTTGGGTAATTGAAAGAAGAGCTTGAGGCGCTCTTGGCCAAGAGGATGCGGTCCAAAGTCATAGGGGCCGAGTCGCGGCAACAGGTGGTCTCCATTGAGCCATGTGTCGGCACCCTGAGTGAGGCGAACAACATAACTCTCTTCAGCCTCACTTGACCCTGTCTCTGCAGCGATTTCCGGATAGATAAAGGAAGGAACAATCGCACGTCGGGCTCGTGCGAGCTGACCGATAATAGCAACATATGTTTTCCCATACTGCGGTGATGTTTCAGCCTGAACCAGCTGAATTGATAAAGCGCTCGCCTCCCGCGCCGCAGCGCGAACCGTGTCGACATCAATAGCACGGTCGATACATCCTAATTGTAAGTTAACGAGCGGTAAGAGCTGTCGATTAAATTCATTGGCTTGAGTTATCGAGAAGGACTCACCGTGGAGGAGTGATTCGGCACGATCAAGGCGGGCGATGAGTTGCGGTCGATGAAGTGTAGCGAGACTCGCACTCGCTAGTTGAAGCGAACCTGATGACAGCCCCTGCAAAGCCTGAATGGAATACAGGCTCATCCCTCACCCCGATCTTTGTTGAGCTAAGGGGGAGAAACGTTCTCTCCCCCTTAACCACCCTCCTCGCCTTGTGACCACTCCAACCCCAGAGCGGCCGAAAAAACTATTTGCGCTCCGGCGGTCTCGAGGCCCTGTCCAGTTCGACCGTTCCGCTTGTAATGACCTCAATCTTACCTTTGGCCTCCAGCAACAGCGAACCATCAGGAGACACATCACGTACAATCCCGGAGGCCGTAATCTCGTCACCATTCATTATATGAACCCGCTTATCTTTTAAATAAGAGCGTCCGCGGACATAGCTTACAATATCCGGCCACCCACCTTCGTTAAGGCGTTGCATTTCGCTTTCTAAGGCTTCCAGGAGACGTTTCAAGACCATTGCTTGATCCCAACTCTTGCCGGTATCAATGGCAAGCGAGGTCGCAGGTTTACCGATACCACTAAGATCTTCAACGGTCGCATTCGTATTCAGGCCAATTCCGACCACGAAGGCTCCGTCACCGTGCTGTTCAATCAAAATTCCCGCCAGTTTAGCATCGCGCAGATAAATATCGTTAGGCCACTTGATAGTCGGTTGTGAATCCGAAATAGCTCCAACCGCCCTAGCAACGGCGGCAGCCGTAGCAAAGGTCATCTTAGGTATCACATTTTTTTCGACGGACGGCCTTATCGCGACGGACATGTAAATACCGGCTCCTTTGCGCGAAACCCAAGTATTACCCGTACGTCCCCGCCCGGCCTTTTGTTGATCAGCAATAACAACCGTCCCTAACATGACATTCTGATCCAATAACGCCTTCGCAACATCATTGGTTGATCCCACCGATTCGAAAGCAAAAATGCTACGCCCGATCCGACCTGCAGCAATACCCAAATCAAGCGACCGAAACCCCTCACCAAGAGTTTTGATAGCGTCAATATCAATACTATCCGCATCTTTCACTGGTCTAGGGGACTCTACCAGAGGCTTATCAACCGCAACCGCTCTCGGGACAGGTCTCTCCGGACTTTCGCTGCGGGGCGTGTCTTGACGTCTAGTCAAAATGAAGGGGCCGAGCCCCATGCTTTTGACGGCCTTCTCCCACTGCTCAACTCCGGCATCCCCCATCGCGGCAAACGTTGTAAATGAATTTAGCCAAACATCGATCTGCGCGTCAACCTGAGCCCGATAGACTTCGCGCCCTTCATTTAAATTGCGGATATACCAGGGGCGGATTTGATTCGCCGGCACAACTTCATGAATGGCCCCAACGGCCACAGCCTTATCGACAGTGTGGATCCCGTCATATTCAAGTCGGAAACTTTCTTCCACCTCATCACGGGCCGCGCGTCTAATCTTTTCAATATCTTGAGGAGATGTTACTTTTTGCAGTCGTAACTGCCAAGACGAATCCGTCTTTAGTAATTCCTCGGCAGCCGCATTAATTTTGCGGGGGAAAATCAACTTTGTAGCGATGTTGCCTCCGATCACGGAAGCAAATGTATTATCAACCGCTCCAACCGTAGCGTTGTCATTGATCACCCGCGAAAAGACAACATAAGCGCCACCATGGTAACGTGTCGTCACCAAGAAAGCGAGCTTGCCTTTATAATTCCGAACCGCCTCCTCAATTGCCGTGCCCCATTCCAATTGATTATTCATCAGTGATTCGGGACTACCATCAAAACCCGAGAGATTAGCGACGACAACCAAATCGGTACGGCCACTCGCCGCGTTAATTGCACGCGCAACTTTTTTAGATCCTTCCGGAAACAGCGTCGATCCACTCCAACTATCAGGATACCCTGGTGGAATCTCACCCTCACGTGGGAGGCTCTGCGCATCAATACCGATCATCGTCGTGGGGATACCTCCAATCGCCGTTTCTTCGACGCGAATCAGATCAGCCCCGCCTTTTTTCCAGAGATGCCAGCGCTGTAACACAGGAGCATCCTGATCGCGGATTGATGCCATTACGGCAGCCACTGGAAACGGCTTCTTTTTTTCCTTATCCGCGAGGATCTCGCCAATGTCATAGACAGTTATCGTGGGAATGCTCGCCAGTTCCTCTAGCCTATTCAAGATCTTTCCCATCTCAGTCGCGTCTGCAGAACTAATGCCTTCATCAGACTCCGCTTGAAGTTCCAAGGCCTCCAGCGCCTTCTCTAATTGTTCTTTCTCTGCCGCTCTTGCCGCCTGTTCTGCCAGCACCTCTTCCGCTGATTTATCCGTTAAGGCCGGATCGACATAACGGTACTTCGTTACATCCCGACCATGGTGGTCGGATGTTTCCCATTGATCAACAAGTATCTGACCCGGTGCATGCCAGGTCAAATCATGATGTTGCCAAAGCAGGCGCCTGCCCTCCGAGATCGTCTCAACGTAAAATTGGGTTTCACCAATCGGTCCTGTCACCCGTTCCGCCCCGGCGAGACCAAGATTATCTTCGGCACCGACAGATCCCGAAATCATCTGGGCACGATTCCCGGTCAGGGCTGTATAGGAATTAGCGGCCTTAATCAGGACACCACGGCGGGTCATCTCCATCGTCGCGTTGGCATCCCAATAAGACTGGGCCCCGATGTTGCCTCCATCAACGAGGATATTTACGACCCCGCCCGCATCACAAAACTCACCAAGACGTCTCATGACGAGAGCTGTCCAGTCCAGATTCTCAACACCCTTATCCATCGAAATACCGGCACCACTTGAGGTGGCTTTCCAATCGATCTCAAGTCCGTGTTTTTCAGCATAATCAATGGCGGCAATGATGCGCGCACATTCAGGCTCTTGAAGCGGACAGAGTCCATAAGTCGCGTCATTGACTATTTGCATGATACGAATCCCCTCGGGATGTCGCTGTGTCGGCCGTTTCAATTCACCAAAAACGACCTTACCGGTGTTATTCCCCCGTTCCCGATTGACCTCAATGAGATCGTACGTGGCTCGATGTTCTCCGGTCTGCTCATCCTTAATCAAACGCGGGTTTTCAATATCCAGTTCATGAAATTCTCCGCGCCCGTAGCCTTCATCGGCTGTCAGGTCTTGAACATATTGATAGGCCTCAACCAACCCAAGGCCCTCATTGCGCGCGACGCGCATTTTATAGGCACTACGCGGTTTGACGTAACCCTCTGGTTTACCCAAGGGCTTGACCGCTTTCATCTTCAGTCCTGTACCGCCGGGATTGCGAATCCGAAATAGCATATCTTGAAAAGGTTGATCTTCGGACGGTCGCCACCGCATCAAGCGCACGTTCGTTTCTTCGATCTGCATGCCGCGGATGCGCGGCGCAAGCCGCGCAATTGCACGCTTCATCTGGTCCGGAGTGGCCGTCACTTCGGCCCGTATCAACATATGGATGCGGTGTGCCGCCCAACCCTCTTGAGACTCGGACCGAATCGAGTGAATTGCCTGTCCAAAGGCCAAATCAATTTCGGGATAGCGCAGCGTTCCATTCCCATCACTTTGGGGGGACAAATGGCGGACAATCGAATAGGCAAAGAGCCGACGATCGGGTTTTTTCTTCTTCCCCGATGGATCTTTTTCAGTCAACTTAAAGAGGTGATTCCATTCCCACGGTGTCTGCGAGCGTTCCACCTCCCAATGTCGCCGCAATCGCCAGAGCTCTAATTGAGCCGCCCGATAGGGGTGAATCCCTCTAAAGAGTACGTCTTCAACAAACATCCCCTGGCGTTCCAAGTCAGGTCGATACGTCAGATAGAACGTTCCCGCTTCACCCATGACAAAGGTCAACGTAATCCGCTTAATTTGGCGATTGGGATCGACAAAGCCAATCAGCGAAGGAATACGCTCTGCAAGCCGCTCAATATCTCTCATGTCGCCGGTCAATTCCGGAATAATAAGCTCCAGCGTATTGTCGACCGTCTCCTGGGCACCCAGATCGGTCGCTCCACGGTGAAAATCTTCCAGGCTCTTGATCCCCCGCTTGATTAAGTTTTTGATTCCATTCTGTCCCAAGGGATCACGGCCGGCAGAGAGACCAACCACCGCACGCCTGACCCCGGATTCCTGATCCTTAAAAATCCCGAAAGAATAAAGATCCTGTTCTTTCACATTCAAAGTATGCGCTTCGATGTTGTGACGATCGCCATAGAGCCGCTGAAAACGGATCGCCGCGGCGATTTCGGCTGCCTCCGCATCATTTCCAAGGATGTGATCGATAATTCCTAAAATCGTAGCATCTGCCAGCGACGAAACTTCCTTAATCACTCCCCGCCGTTCAGCGGAGCCCGCCCGGAATCCTTTGGCTTTTTTGATAAGCTCAGCAACTCGTTGGTCGGCATCGTCACGACTGACCTTGCCTAACTCCGATTCGTTGAGTGTAAAAAGGAGCCCTTGAGCGGCATGCGTCAGCTTTACGACATCACGGTCGAGATGATTGAATTTTTCTAATGTCGCCACGAGTTTGCCTTGAGGCCCTCTCAAGGCACCCGCGTCCCACAAGGACTGCAACCAATCGAATACCCGCAGCATTAACATCTGGCGAATTTTCGTTTCTTCGCGGGCGATCCGCATTCTGACTAAGGCACGGTCAAGGCCTTCCGAGGGTTCATCGATGGAACTCACGCCGTGGTGGCTCAAGGCCTGAGACAAAATGGCTCCAAAAGCAGGATCGGAGACCTGACGCGTTTGAATAAAATCATCAAATTGATCGAATAATGAGCGCTTCTCAACGCTTCCCCTTAAGGCATGGCGCTGAAACAACATCTCAACGTCAATGAAGGCATCGAGAATCTTAACCGCTTCTTCAGCGATGAGTTCATCTCCAACGTCTTGATTGACCGCATGTCCTAAAGCGTCGAAAATTCCCTGGGCATAGGGGCTTAATTCATCTTGCCGCTCGAAACCCTTAGGAACGGAGGTATAGAGTCGCTGCAACGGATCATAGTTGAGACTGGCATCGCGCAATAAAGCCGTCATCTCCCGGTAGCTTTCAGGAAAGTTGCCTACAATGTTTACGATGCCTGCCGCAAAATCTTCTGTTCCCGGAGCTACGTGAAAGAGTTGCTGCACTTCCGTCTCTCCCGTCGGCCTGAATTCAAGCTGAGGGGCCTCAGGAGGAGGACGATCATCCGGTTCCTTGATGCGGACGAGTAATTTGCCTTGGAGCACGGCAGCATTTTCAGAAACCAAGTATTCTTCGAGTATGCCGGGGACCTGCGCCTTCAGCGGTTGTTCGATCTTCATAACCTCTAGAACGGCAATAACATCACCCACGTTGACAACATCACCCGGCTTTTTCTCATACCGAAGTACGGTTCCATTTTGGGTCGCGCGCACTTCTCCGACAGGAGGATTATCGACAGTAAACGCGACTCCATTGACAGAAATTGGATAAGCGCCTTGTTTCTCCGATCCAATGATGGGAACGCGCTTGCCATCAATCGTCATGTTAAACTCGGAACCGCTGGGCCCCTTCGTCTCCAAGTCAACTGTGTAGTCGCGACCATTAATACTCACTAAATAGTCGCCTGACCTTTCACTGACAGAAAGCCTATATTCGCGGCCAAACAGGGCAAATACAAATTCCGCTTCTTTGCGGGGCGGCAACTTCGGCAGACGTCCCTTGCGCAAGGTCGCAAGCACACCATTATCATATGCACTGCGCTGTTTACGGTAGGCGAGAATCGCCGCAGCCACGAGTGCTTCATGAGAGTACTGTTTGACTTCCCAAGGCTTGCGCATCGGCATGTAGTGGTCCTGGAGCCATTTATTTGAATAGGCAATGTCACCAAATACCTGATGTCCCATCACCTCGATGGCAAAGCCACGCATCGTGCGCACGCCGTCAACGGCGAGATCCGTCAAGCCACGCATGGTGACCGCGCGCGCTGAATTGCGGTCGCGACCTTTTCCGATCAATTTAAGGAGCGTCGGATCATATCCCGCGGTAATGACATCTCCCTGACGTACCGCGACGTCGGCACGTATGCCTTTGCCCGTGGGCGGCCGAAACAATTTAAGGGTTCCACTGGTTGCGGCAAACTCCTCATCGGCATCCTGGGCATAGATGCGCACCTCAAAGGCCGTTCCTCTGGGTTCCGGAGTCGATTTCACGGACAAACGATAGCCTTCCGCAACCCGAATCTGTTCTTTCACCATATCAACGCCGGTAACTTCTTCGGTAATCGTGTGTTCGACTTGGAGGCGGGCATTGATCTCCATCGGATAAAAGTCCATCCCGTCATAGAGACCTTCAAAGGTCGCAGCCCCGATGTAATCCGCTTCATGGAGCACGCGGACCGCATGTTGATGCATGCCTTGACGTTGACCGTTAGGAATATTCGGCGCCGGCGCCTCTTCGATGATCTTCTTGTTCTTCCATTGAATGGAACAGTCACGATCACCGACGGCAACACAATTGCCATGTTGATCTCGAATCAGCTGAATCTCAACATGCCGCGGTGCAATGAGTTTGTTGACATAAACCGAGGCATCATCGTCATTGTCGATGGCTTTACGTTGGATATATTCGAAGGCCTGCATGAACTCGCGACGATCATAAAGAAAGACGATATGTTCATGTGGATTGTCGCTGGCTTTTAGCTGCTCTTCCGATAAATGGGACAGCACCAGCGGATAACCTAGTTCATTCGCAACCGCCTCACCCTGTGACTGTGTCGCCACTTTATGCCACGGCTCATCCGACGGTCTCGGCAAGATAGCCTTTTCGATAAAGACGGTGGGATTACCAAAGGCACGCAGTGCTCCCGCCTGTGCCTTTGAAAAGGCATCTCTCAACTCCGCTTCGTTGTGCACAAAGTAGATTCCTTCACCACCGCCTCCCGCTGTGGCCTTAATCACGACAGGATATCCCAACCGCTCTGCAACCTGAATTGCCTGCTCAAGCGTATCCGCCTCACCCCAGGTTAATTGATCCGGATCGGCCAGCCGTTTGAAACCAATCTTATCACCAACTAATTCCATCGCCGACTTGCGAGGGCCGAGAAAGCGAGAGCCAAGCTCAGTCACCAACGCCGAAAGCTCCGGATTCTCCGAGGCAAAGCCCCAACCGGGCCACACTCCGATGTCGTTAGCCGAAAGCCCTTCCGCCTCCGCTTGTCTAATCACCTGCTCCAAGGCTTCGCGCAGGATGACATCAACATCGTTGTAGGCAAGGAGCTTCTTGGTCTTATCGGGATCATCATCCGTCGGATCCGGCACATCGCGACTATCCGGCACAAGTATCGCTTGATCCGCGTCGACCACAAACGGAGCCCCGGCATCCGCCTGCGTATACATGACGATCACTTCGATTTTTTCACCGCGTTCACGTTCCAACTCACGAACCGCGGTAATCAGACGCGAAGCCGCCTCACCCCGATTGGGTACAAAGATCTTCCGTAAATGACTTACCTCCGGCTCAACCGTTTCACCCGGGTCCGCATTCAACTGAACCGCCGCTATGACATTAAGTGGAGCCGGCTCGCCCACAACTGCCGACGTGCCAGCCATTGCAGACGTATCGACGACTGTATGACTCCCGGCAAGGGCTTCCGGAGACAAAGCCGCCCTCATTTCCATTAACTTCTCTTCAATGAGCTGTTGAAGTAGGGGTGATTGATCGGATGCCTTCCCTTCTGTCGCCAGTTCATGCCCATGGTCGAGTACTTCTATCGCTCGAGCGCGAATGACAGCCGCATCAGTTTCTGGATGGAGCTGATCCGCTGTCAGCGAAGTCAACGGTTGAAGATGGCCGCGGAATGTATCTAAGCCGCGTTGCAAATAAGGATCATCTTGCAGAAGCGTTTGTGTCGACTGAATGTTGTTGAGTATTTGCGGCTCTTGAAGAACACCGGAGGCCGCTAAGATTCCGGTAGAAGTGAGCGACAATGAGGAGGTCGCTCCGATGGTAAATAGACCCATGCCTGAAAACCCCAGACCTTTCGAATGTAACGATCCTCCCCATGAGGAGGCCCTCGACGCAGTTCTTTGTTCGGACTCAAGGGGTAAAAGTTGCTAATTTTTTCGAAATCGAAACGGCGAAGATAGTAAGTTTAACTAATTGATATAATTAAATTTATGCTGCTATTCGGTCACGATGTTGTCGAGGCGGTCGAGGGCCTTGATGACAACCTCCCGCAAGATCGCATTGTGGGCCTTATAGGGGGCCCGCGGGACGCTCCGCAAGAACACGATGCGGGCGGGTGCCAATCCCTTGACCCCGGGCCCGGCAACATTTTCCATATGTCTGAGCAGCTCAACCTCGGTATACCGAGCCCCCCGGGCGAGCACAACGGCAGCGACAACCATTTCTCCCAGTTTCTTGTCCGGGATTCCAACGACGTGACAATCCTGAATTCCCGACATCCCACGCATATGATTTTCAATCGTCCGTGGAAAGACGGCCTGGCCATTGGTCACGATCTTTTCGATCGAGCGCCCAAGTACCGTAAGGAAGCCGTCCTCATCCAACTTACCGAAGTCATCGCCCTCACGGAATCGCCCATCGGTCAGTGCGTTCTTGACGTAGATCGTCCCGACTTGACCCGGACCCAGGATCGTACCGCCCTGGTCGCGAATCTGAATCTCAACTCCCGGTGCGGGGCGCCCCACGGTCTCTTTATGGGCGAGTAATTGATCCGGTCTAAGGACGGTTACCAAACCAAATTCCGTCGTCGCATAATTTTCCCAGATGATGGGCCCGAACACGCCGACAGCAAGCTCCTTCAATGAAGGATGAAACGGAGCCGCTCCGACGTAAATGGCCCGCAACGAATCAAGTTTATAATCGTGGTGAGAATCGGCAACAAACATACACAAGCTTTTCAACCAATGCGGCGAGGTCCAAAAGTTGGTGAGTTGATGGTTATCAATCAAATCTAAAGTCGCTTCCGGATCAAAGGCGAGGCTCGGGGTTTCATCGAGCATCACCATTGCCCCGCGATTGAGATGTCCCTTCGCCCAGGAGTGCGCACCGCCATGATAGAGTTGGCCCACAACGAGGTTTTTGTCTCTTTCAGTAATTTGAAACAGGCGGTTCGCCTTGCGTCCGACGTTCGCATCGCGCTTAACACGGACTAGCTTGGGCTCACCGGTCGTTCCCGAACTCATCATCACGGGACCCGGATACTCAGGCGCAACCATATCCGCACTCGCGGCTGGCGGTCGTTTAAATTCTTTAATGATACTTCGGTAGTGAAGAACGTTCGGATACTTGTTATCAATGTCGACCACAATCGTTCCCATCGCCTCAAGCAAGGGAAGATAGAGTTCGATATGCAGTAAACTTTCATGATCGAGAAACAACACGCGATACGGCTGAGCCCGTAGTTTCTCCATGATCTGATCGCGTGATAGATAAGAATGAAAATTGGTGTACGCCACACCGGCACGCTTGGCTCCAATATTGATCGAGAAATGTTCAACGCGATTCCGACTGAAGAAGATGGCGACTTGTTGATCATCCGAGTCACGACAACCCGCAATGAAGCGACCGAGGATATCCGCATGGGCGTCCAACGTCCCATAGGTTAACCCTTCCGTGCCTTGTCGCACTGCCACACGCTGTCCCCAACTAAAGGCATTTTGCGCAATCGGATCGGTTCGATTGATCGGACCCGGCGTCATCCGACTCGTCAGGTCGCTCAATACACCACGAATTTGCTCGCGGGTCGGTATGCTGAGCAGCGTCGGCAACGTATAACTCCCTAAAAAGGGATGGACTATCTGGGACTCGTGACCGCGCCAGTAGAGATCCTGGACGTCTTCCCAGATTTCTCCGTCGGTGAGCTGATCATCCGAGTGCATGTGCCGTTCGATTTGCGCAAGCTCCTCCGTAAAGGCCGCGACGTTGAAAGTCCCGCGGCTGGCACAGAGCATAGGGGCAACCATGAGCTGGGTCGCCAAATTGGATGACATGAGACCTGTAAACACAGTGGGCTCATCGCACATTTTCGGAAAAAGTTGTTTATTTCTTAGGGGTTATCTTCGAATCCTTGCGAAAGAATCGCCGGTTGAGGCTTCGCGATAGATCTGCTAAGGACTCGATTCACATAAGGAGCTAAGTTCATGAAAAAGATATTCATTCTCGGTGCCGGCCTCATTCTCGCGACCGGCCTCTCTGCTTGCCAGAAATCAACGGATCCAGCCAAATCAGAGCCGACTTCCACCCTAGAATCAACGAGTTCGGGAGACAAAATCTCCGGCGAGGCCTTCAGCGGTGATTATGTCACGGTCCTGTGCCGCAAATACAAAGAATGTGGCATCAATGCCTTTAAAACGGATAAGGATTGTCACAATCGTATCAAGGCGGTTCTCGACAAGGATGCCAAATGGCAAGAGCTCAACTTGGACAAGTCAGCGCTAGCCACGTGCTTAAAGGACTTTAAGGACTTCTCGTGCGACAATTTTAAGGCAGGCAAGGCCCCGGATAGCTGTCAAAAGCTCTAGGATATTGTTTTTCCTTGCGTATTTTGGGGTTAACTCGATATAAGGCCCCCGCCTTTTTCATTAATTTATAAGGAGATCTTCAATGGAAGCGTGGATTCAATGGGCACCTATAATCGGTGTCATCGGGTTGGTGACGGCAGGACTACTCTACGTAGGACTCAAACGTCACTCGGTAGGAACAGAACGAATGGAAGAACTGGCGGAGCAGATTCATAAAGGCGCCATGGTCTTTCTCAAACGAGAGTACATGATCTTGGTGTTCTTTATTATACTCGTCGGGCTGCTCTTGGGCTTTTATATATCGCGGAACACAGGATTCGCCTTCTTAGCGGGCGCCATCTCCTCAATGCTGGCCGGTTTTATCGGCATGAAAGCCGCCACGCGAGCCAATGTCAGGACGACCGCCGCAGCCAACCAGGACGGGACAGCCTCCGCCCTCAACGTGGCTTTCTTTGGCGGTTCGGTCATGGGACTCTCAGTTGCCGCTCTGGGCCTGATTGGATTAGGCGTCTCTTTTTACTTGTACCGACTTGGTTATATCCAGGCCGCCGAAATCAATGGTTTTGCCATGGGCGCCTCTTCAATCGCCCTCTTCGCCCGCGTCGGTGGCGGGATTTATACCAAAGCCGCTGATGTCGGTGCCGACCTCGTCGGTAAGGTTGAAGCCGGCATCCCCGAAGATGATCCACGCAACCCGGCTACCATTGCCGATAACGTCGGTGATAATGTCGGCGATATCGCCGGCATGGGCGCAGATATCTTTGAATCTTACGTCGGCTCGGTTATTGCAGCGATTGCCATTGCCTCTACCGGCGCCGCCTACGCATCATTAAAACTGGCCTATATGACCTTCCCCTTAGCCCTCGTCATGATCGGCTTGGTCGCTTCGATCATCGGTGTCCTCTCTATGAAGGTTCTTCGAGGATTGGGACCGGAAGCTGCGATCCGCTATGTGCCCTTAGCGCCACTCATAGGTTTCCTAGTTGGTGCTTACTTCCTCGCGGACGCGTTGGGGATTCCTCAGGGAACGGTCGTCGCCGTTGTCTCCGGTTCCGTTGCGGGAGCGTTGATCGGTCTCGTCACTGAGTACTACACCTCGGCAAAACCGATTCGTGACATCGCTGCGGCCTCTCAAACAGGTCCGGCCACGACCATCATTTCCGGAATTGGCGTAGGCATGAAGAGTTGCGTGCTCCCGATTTTGATAATCTGTATTGCGATTTACTTAGGTTACACCTACGCGGGCCTCTACGGAATTGCCATTTCGGCTGTGGGCATGTTGGCCACAGTTGGTGTCACGATGTCAGTCGATGCTTACGGTCCAATTGCTGATAATGCAGGTGGTATTTCAGAAATGGCCGAGCTTGGCCCCGAAACACGTAAAATTACGGACGGTCTTGACGCTCTCGGCAACACGACTGCTGCCATCGGTAAAGGCTTTGCCATTGGCTCTGCGGCACTGACCGCCTTGGCCCTGTTCTCTGCCTACGCTTCAGCCGTTGGACTGAGCACTTCGGGAATTAACATCATGGACCCGCGCGTCGTCATCGGCCTCATGGTCGGCGGTGTTCTGCCCTTCTTGATTGCCGCGCTGACCATGGATTCAGTCGGTAAAGCCGCCTATGCAATGGTTGAAGAAGTCCGGCGCCAGTTCAAAGAGATCAAAGGACTCATGGAAGGAAAGGCCAAACCCGACACGGAACGTTGTGTCGACATTTCCACCAGTGCCGCACTGAAGGAAATGATTCTCCCTGGCATCAGCGCAATCCTCGGACCTATCTTGGTCGGTGTCCTCCTCGGCAAAGAAGCCGTTGGGGGCTTACTCGCCGGCGCAACGGTTACCGGTGTATTGCTTGCCCTGTTCATGGCGAATTCAGGCGGTGCCTGGGATAATGCCAAGAAGTACATCGAAGGCGGTGCTCATGGCGGTAAAGGATCCGATCCGCATAAAGCCGCCGTCGTTGGTGACACCGTCGGTGATCCTTTTAAGGATACCAGCGGACCTTCAATGAATATCCTGATCAAGTTGATGAGTGTTGTCAGTCTCGTGTTGGCACCACTCTTTGCAACCCTGACACCGTTGCTGTAATTTTATTGTAGGGGCGACCGGCCGGTCGCCCCTACTTCCGTTTACGGTGAAAACTGTACAAAACAACCCCAACCGCCAACAAGCCTGCCGCTCTTAGATAAGCCCCGGTCGAAAACTGCGCAGCCATATAGAGCGTGATAACGGTGCCAAGAATGGGAACCGGCAAGGGTACCTTAAAGAATGATCTGGCCGGGTTGTCCGGGTAGACCTTTTTAACTTTTACGGCAATCAGCGACACATTCACCAGACAAAATGCCAACAAGATAATGACATTCGTTGACTCGGCAAGAACCTTTAAAAACCCAGTGAGTGCAAAAGCCATGGCGAGCAGACCCGCAACCAACACCCCCGTCGTTGGTGTTTGGCGACGCGCATGAACGCGGCCAAAGCCATCGGGAATCCAACCCGAACGCGCCATCCCGTACAAGATACGCGAACACATAATCATATTAAAGAGTGCGCTGTTAAAGACCGCAAACAGGGCAATGCCACTGAGCCACTTGGTGGAGAAAAACGGTAGGAGTCGTTCAGCCACGATCGCGAGCGGCACCTCCGATCTCGCTAACTCAATAGGCGAAGCCACTGAAACAACCGTCAATCCGACACCAATATAAACAATAGTTGAAATGATCACCGCTAAGATAATGGCACGAGGAATCGTTCGTTCAGGTTGAATGACCTCTTCGGCAACGTTACAAATATCCTCAAACCCTATATACGCATAGAAGGCCAAGGCCGCCCCGGTAACAATGAGGCCGCTCGGATTGCCATGCAAAGTGCCAGTACTGGTGTCAAAGTAATCAACACTTCCCCACTTGGGGAGGGCATAGATTACAAGGACGATCAAGGCCCCTACCGAAACTACCGTGCAAAGAACATTCACCCAGGTCGCTTCTCGAATGCCGCGGTGATTCAATCCCGTAATAAGCGATAAGAAAATCAGAATAATCGACCAACGTGGGAGATCGATAAATTGCGCGAAGTACCCTGCAAAGCCATGACTTAAGGCTGCTGTCGATGCAATGCCACTGGCGAGGATTAAGAAGCCAACGATAAACGAAAGGGTCCCACTCTTAAAGGCGCGATTTGCGTAAACCGCCTCCCCTGCCGATTTCGGATAGCGACTCGCCAGTTCCGCGTAGGAAAGGCCGGTTGGCAACGCCGCACAGGCCGAGGCCACGAAAACAATCCACACCGCATTACCGGCGACCCCTGCAATCTTACCAACCAACACGTAAATGCCCGCACCGATGATAACACCGACTCCGTATAATGTAAGGGTTGTCGTCTTCAGATGACGCCGCAGGCTTGGGGCTTGTATCTCCCGACTCATTGCGCTAGACCCTATCTCAGGAGGAAAGCAATGTCGATTGAACAAATTACCCCTACGATTGCTAAAGAAATGCTCGATAAAGATGCGGACACCATCTACTTAGACGTCCGTTCCATCCCTGAATTTACTCAAGGTCACGCTGAAGGAGCCATTAATATCCCTCTCCTCCACCTCAATGAACAAAGTGGCACGATGGAGCCCAACCAAGACTTCGCCAAGGTCGCCCAGGCCGTTCTTCCTCCGGAAAAAACTTACGTCGTTGGTTGCAAAATGGGAGGCCGCTCCCAAAAGGCCTGCGAACTGCTCACTATGCTGGGTTACCAGAATCTATTCAACATCGATGGCGGATTTGTCGGCAATGATCATCAGCCCGGTTGGCAAGCCGAGGGGCTTCCAACCAGCACCGATAACGGCGAGGGCGTCAGTTACGAATCCTTAGCTGCTAAGGCATAAGGAGGAAAACTAGACTCTCGCCTTGACAGGCCTTCTTGGTTTATAATACAGCGCCTAAGCTTATGAGAACACTTCGTCGCCATCGATGGATCGCAGCACTGAGCGTCGCCAGTCTTTTGTGCTTGAGCCTTATCACGGGCTTCCATCATCATGATCATGACGACACCTCCGCCCATGAGGCCACTCAAGACTGTACGGTCTGCCTCGCAGCATCTCAGTTAAGCACGGATACAAAAGTCGGCACGCTCCGTATTGAAACAGCGCCCCCTCATTTCTACTATCTCGTTACAAGTCACAACCATGCGGTAAGCCGTCTTCAACAAAGTCCCTTTAATTCCCGCGCTCCTCCTCACGCCTAAGTTCACTCACAACTTAGGTTAATCAAACAATCATTCAAGCAATGGGTTTTGCCCGTATTCAACTGCGCACGCACCCATTTGAGGAGCTTCATATGTTTAAGCATTTTTTACGTCTCTTATTTATTGCCACTTGTACTTGTACTTGCGCGGCAATGATGTCCTGTGCCTCAGGCCAGGGCGGCACGGGAAACACCACTAACAATACGAGCACAGGTACGGCAGCACTTTCTCTACAGTTAGAAGAAGGCGCCACCGGCCTCAGCCAGAACAACTACCAACTAGATTTCACGACCTTCGCGTTGGCTTTCTCCAAGATCACTCTCGGGGATCAGGAGGTTACAGAGAGCTTCACCGCCGATTTCTTCGACGAAGAAATCACCGACGTCATCGAGATGGAAGACGTCCCGACCGGCGAATATAATACGGCAACGCTTACCTTGGGCACCGCCAGTGGGCTCAGCGGCGCGGCCGCGCTCGTGGCCCACAATCTTCAGGCGGCCACTGTGGGAAGCGATGTCACCTCCAGCTTAAATGGCTTATCGGTACTGATCATCGCGGATGCCCAAAACGGTGCGGACACTTGTACGCTGCGAGTAGAACTCGTCAGCGATGCGACGATTACTGTCGGTAATGATGCTGCCGCTGATATTGATGTTGGCGCCAACGAAGAAACCGAAGTCCTTGTCGCCGTCGACCCGGATGCCATTTTCGGAACCATCACAGTCCCCGCCACTTGCTCAGGTGATGCGACGGTGACTATTTCGGCTACTGAAAATGCAGCCCTGGGAACGACACTACTGAGCAACCTCAAAACGGCCTTTGAACTTGAAAGTACAGATGGCCATTCCCACTCACACGATTAAACGAGGAGGCTCAAGATGAAACGACTCTGCGCAATTTTCGTCATCGGGGGGCTCCTTTGGAGCCCCTCCATCACCGCAAAGGCCTCCGACTCGCTCGATGCCGAGATTCAACAAATCGAGCAAGGCTTAAGTTCCCGGCCCGGCAGCGGAACGACACGCTATCTCGGCCCGGTTGCCTATAATACGCCTGCAACCGGCCTCTATAAATTGCTTCCCGACATTAGCTTGATCGGAACTTTTGCAGGCGCCTACTTCACACAAGACCCGACGGGCGAAACCGGACATGATCCGGGACGGACGGGTTTTACGCTTCAAGAGATCGAAGTGGCGTTTCAGTCCTACATCGATCCCTACTTTCGAGCGGATATCTTTCTAGCGTTCACCGAGTTCGGCGTGGAACTCGAGGAAGGTTTTGCAACCACACTAGGACTCGTCAAAGGCCTGCAAATTCGCGCCGGAAAAATGTTGTTGCCCTTTGGGCGTCAGAATCCGAAGCACCTAGAAATGTGGAGTTTCGCCGACAATATGTTGGCTAACAAACTCCTCTTGGGGGCTGAAGGCCTGGCAGAAATCGGTATGGAAATCGCTTATACGTTTCCGATTCCGTTTTTCCTCCAATTACAAGGAAGCTTCACCAATGGAGACAACGAAACAAGTTTTGGCGGCAACCGGAAAGAAGACTTCCTCTATCAGGGCCGTGTCTCCAGCAGCTTTGATCTTAACGAAGACCTAACTTTACTCATCGGTGGCTCTACGGCCTTCGGATTTAACGACACCGGTCCGGGAAACCGTACGAATCTCTTTGGTGGCGACCTTTACCTGAAATGGAAACCCTCGGCCTCTAAGGCGGTCTCCTGGCAGAGCGAGTATATCTACCGCAAAATGGAATTCCCCGGTGTTACGCGCACCGACGGTGGCCTCTATTCTTTCGTGGATGTGCAATTCGCCAAACGTTGGCATGCCGGTGTTCGACTCGATCAGATGGGATTCCCGGCGGGACAATTTCAGCGTCGCACTCGGGTCACGCCGGCCTTGACCTTCAACCCATCGGAGTTCTCTCGAATCCGGGTCCAATACGAATGGGATAAAGAACGCTTTCAGTCGAGCGAACATGCCGCTATCGTGCAGTTACAATTCAGCATGGGCCCCCACGGGGCTCATCCGTTTTAAAGGAGCTGACCATGAAAAAATTATTACCCCTCTTACTATTGTGTTTTGTTACTACGGCGCAGGCCGCCGACCGGGTCAAAGTCGTCACGACCTTACCGGTCTTCGCCTCAATTGCTCAAGAAATCGGTGGTGAGCGTATTGACATTGACTCGTTGGCGCCGCCCAACAAAGATCCGCATTTTCTTGATGCCAAACCTTCCTACGTCGTCAAACTAAATCGCGCCGACGTCTTGATAGAAGGCGGAATGGGTCTCGAAAACGGTTGGCTCCCTCCCATACTTATGCAGGCCCGTAATGCCAAGGTCATGCCAGGCCGGGCCGGCTACGTGAATCTCGCGACCGGAATAGCACCACTTGAAATTCCCACGGCCGCCGGACGCGCCTTAGGAGATGTTCATCCGGCTGGAAATCCTCATACCTGGTTGGATCCCCGCAATATCAAGATCATGGCCGTCAACATCCAGAAACATTTGATTGAAGTTGATCCTGCGGGACGGGCTCACTATCAAGCCAATCTCCGCGCCTTTCTACAACGTCTCAACGACAAGATCAGCGATTGGGAAAAGCGTGGCCGCCAACTCAAAGGAGTCGCCGTACTCACTTATCATAAGAGTTTGAGCTATTTTTCGAAGTGGATCGGCATTACAATTGTCGATACCATCGAACCACGCCCAGGTATTCCACCGAGTTCGCGACGCGCCGACAAACTCCTACAAAAAATCCCGTCTTGGCAGATCAAAGCGGTTATCGCCGAGCCCTTTTACCCAAAAAAACTCCCGCGCTATATCGCGGAAAAAGGCGGCATCCCGCTTTTAATTGTTGAGACCGATACCGGGGACCAAGGGATTCACAACTACTTTGACTTGATGGATCGCTTGATCGATCAACTCATCCAGGTCCTGTAAATGAGTCAGACCATACTGGAATTGAAAAACTTTCGAGTCGGTTACGGCAACCAAGCGGTCACACCACCGATCGATCTGCAGCTTCCCGCCGGAATTCGTTGTGGTATTATTGGTCCTAACGGTTGTGGTAAAAGTACCCTGCTGCGCACCTTACTCGGTCTGATGCCGCCAGTCACCGGATCACTGCACTGGCACCGAACCGTTCGCTTTGGCTACGTCCCGCAACAAAGCCGCATTGATCCGCTTTTTCCTTTAACGGTCGATGACTACCTCAAAATGGGACAGATGGGCCCACCGAACCTCCAAGCGTCGATTAACGAGCTGGAGCAAATCACGCAAGCTTTAGAAATGGCTCCTCTGAAAACGCGACTTGTCCGCGATCTCTCTGGCGGCGAGCGTCAACGGGTCTTACTGGCTCGTGCACTGGAACAAAACCCTGAGGTCCTCGCCTTTGATGAAGCCTGGAGTTCACTCGACATCGTTTTCAAAGCAAAGATCCAAGCTTTGCTGGAAAACTTGCGACCCACTGGCTCTTTTACCGTATTTCTCGTCGAGCACGATCTCCACCGCATCGCTCCGTTAACAGATTGGCTCATCCTCATCGGTTCCGAACAAGTCGTCTGCGGACCCAAACAAGAGATTCTGACTCAAGATAAACTTCGTGCTGCCTTTGGCCACGAACTGCCAGGGGAGGCTTCCAAATGAATCTGCCTCGGCTTGGCTACTATGTCTTATTCACCTTAGTCATGCTCACGGCAGCGACGGCCTGGCAATGGTCTGACGCCATTCGCTTCGCCCAAGTGCCTCAGTTGTGGTGGGAACCTATCGCAGCGGGAATCTTGACCGGCTGGCTCAGCGCGCTCTTGGGGGCCTACTTGGTCCTGAATCGGGTCGCCTTTCTCGGCCTCGCCGTCTCCCAAGGCGCTGGCCTCGGGATTTTCTTAGTGTTCTTAATTGGGGGTTGGCTCGGCTGGGCGGTCGAACCGACGCTTTGGCCAGTCCTCGGTGGTATTGTCCTCGCCACCGGTACGGCTGGCCTCTTCGCTTGGTTGCGCGGACGCCCCCATATCTCAGAAGAGGCGATCACCGGTCTACTATACGTGGTCGCCGCCGGACTCACGATCATGATCGGAGATCGTCTCAGTCACGGTCATCACGAGATTGATGACTTTCTACTCGGAAATGCCGTTGCCGTGTTGCGCCGTGATCTCATCACAATTGCCACGGTCACAATAACCTTGAGTGGGATCCACTTCGCTGCAAAAAAATATTTTATTTATTGCTCGGCTGACGAAGAGTTCATGCGGAGTCGGGGAATCCCGACCCGCCGTTGGCTTGGATTACTGTTCGTGACACTAACCATTGGCATCACCTTTGCCGTCAAAACCTTAGGGCTCCTGCCAGTCTTCGCCTTACTGCTCATCCCGGCCTTTATTGGACTGAAAGGGGCACGGAATATGTTGGACGCCTTTAGTGTCGCCCTCTTTATCGGCGCAGTCTGCCCGCCATTGGGCTATTATTTTTCGTTCTTATTCGCTTTTCCAACCGGGGCCACAATTATCTTTGTGAGTGGACTTTATTTGCTGTTCAGCTGCTTGAAGTTTAGGCCCGTCTTCGCCCAAGCAGTTAGAGAGAGATGACAAACGGAGGTACACGCGGTGCAAAATCGAGTAGTGGTTGGCGGGGAGTAAGAGATTCTGTTTCCGGAACGTCGGAATCAATTGACTCCAATGAAATCGGAATGGTGCTCGGCTCAACCGCGTCGAATGTATTGAGGTCCTGACCGGCATGACAAACCGAACAAGGAACTTCTTTGGCAGCCGCATGCGCTTCATGCGCATGGAAAACTAAAACGAGCTGACTGCACAATACCGCAGCAGCAACGAATATAGCCCATTTTTTACTAACCTTACCCATTGGAGCGGGCTTATTCTCTAGAAAAGGAAAGAAGTCAAGCGTCGTCTTTGGCTTCTTCGGCAGGTGCCTCTTCTTTTGGCTTTTCTTGGGGCTCTTCTTTCGCAGCTTCAGCGGGATTTTCTTCGGCTTTCTCTTCCGCAGGCGCCTCTTCCGGCTTGGCCTCCTCCTTGGGAGCTGCTTCGGCCTTTGCCTCTTCCGCGGGGGTTTCCTCTGCCGGCGCTTCAACTGCAGGAGCCGCCTCTTCCGCTGGCTTCTCGGGCTCCGGTTCCTTGACCTTAATCTTGCCCGCAGCAACCAGCTTGGCCTTCAATTTTTTGAGTTTCGGAGACAGCTTCTTTTCTTCACGATCGGTAAGAAACTTTGTAATCCCGCCCGCCTCGTCCAAAGCCTTGAGCCCTGCCACTGAAATTTGCAGGCGAACCGTCTTTTTCAGCTCAGGCACCTCAATCTTGCGTCTGAGCAGATCCGGACGCTTCTGGCCCTCAGGTGTCTGGTCCTTTTTGAGTGTAATTTCACAAAGATTCATGGCGCTATCACTTAATATCTATGCCTACTCGACGCAACTAAAAAATAGCCTGCATTAAAACGAGCTTCCAGGCTGACTGAGGAATTCTTCCTCAGCAGGGGTTGTTTCGCGACCAAGGATCTTGTTGCGATGGGGAAAACGGCCATAGCTCTCGATAATCTCAAAATGGCGCACGGCGAATTCATAGGCACTTTCCAAGGCCTGATGGATCTCAGGTAACTCTGCAGATTCATCGGACAAACGTCGATAGGTCTCAACGGAGCGCTGCTGCATGATCAAGCTCTCAGAATGCATCATCGGCATGTAAAAAAACCATCTCTCGACCATGTTTAATTGATCTGCAAAACCTTGTTCCTGACCGGAAACAGAGGTCGCTAATGCGAGTTCATCATAAAAAAACATGCTTTGCGTATCCCGATAGATATTCCGGGAAAACTGGTCGGTTAGGATGATAAAGGCCAAACAACTCTTCGCGGCATTTTTCCAACTATCCAACTGGCCACTCGCGGCCGCGGCGAGATCATCCTCAAATGATATCTTAATTTGAAGATCTAACTCTGGATCCTTCGTCCACCACATCTTGACGTTCTTGAGCGGTTGCTGTTCATCCGTACCAAACCAAAAATCAAGAATCTCTTGAGAACGGCTCATCACAGCCTCACTAAGGAAGTTTCCAATTGGCTAAAGATCCATCATATTCTAATAATGGGCCATCTTCTTCATTTGTATAATTAGCCTCGATCATCACTTCGCCCTCAACTTCTTCTTGAGGAACTCTCAAGGCAATTCTCTCCACATGAATCGATTGCGTATCGCTCCTAAAGCGCAAATTAACTTGTTCCGGACGTATCGGCGACAGCATAATCACACCCATGTGTTGCTTATTCGAATTAAACTCGACTGTCGCATACCGCCGGTCTTGGCCAGTCACATGAACATCCACAGTCAAACCGTAACCCAGGATTGTCTTATATGTCTTGACCGGCCGGGCTCCCAATTCACTAACGTACGTGAACGCCAG
Source organism: bacterium (assembly GCA_965216315.1). Classification (GTDB taxonomy): domain Bacteria; phylum UBA10199; class UBA10199; order 2-02-FULL-50-16; family JAJFLM01; genus CBDCFN01. The sequence continues at coordinate 1,653,050 of CBDCFN010000016.1, forward strand.
CATCAAAGTGGTCACCAACACCAGATTAAATCGATACGCCTTATTCATTGATTGCTTTCGTATCACAATCGCGACATGAATTCCACATCCGTCCCATAATGAGACTTAGTCGTCTCATTCTTAGACGCTTCACGCGCTATCATTAAGTAAATAAAGCATTTTTTCTTGGTCTCCAATTTGCATTACTTCATTATATGAAGTTAATAGGCACCTGCAGCCTTGCCCTCCTCATATCAATCCTCGCGTGCCTTGACCCGAGAGCGGCCTTTGAGACTTCTCGTAACACCGGCAATCCATTACAAGCGACAAACTCACTCAAAATCATCGCACTCGATGTCGGTCAGGGAGATGCAACCTTAGTCCTGGGGCCCGACGGTCGGGTCGGCCTTATCGATGCCGGCCCCCCCGGCGCAGGCCTGACCAAGATTCTCCCCGTGCTTCGCTCTATGGGCATTGATTCACTGACCTGGGTGCTTATTTCACACTATGATGCCGACCATCTAGGCGGCCTTCTCGAAGTCTTGCGCGGCGAAGATCAAGCCTGGGATACTGATGACGATATCCACTTGTTTGACTCCGTTTGGGACCGCGGTGGAAACAAGCTGGAAAGCACACCCTGGTTTGAAGAGTATGCGCGCGAATTAGGAATGGCTGATTATCGCCGCACAATATCCGTCGGGCATACGTTTGAGCTCGGCCATGGGGCCCAGGCAAAAGTCATCCTGGTTAAGGGGCGATACAACGATGGGACCTTAATCCATTTGAATGCCGACGAAGAAAATGAATCGTCTCTGGCGGTCCTGATCGAATATGATAACTTTCGTTATTTAAGCGCTGGAGACTTATCGGGTGGAGGATTCAGCGGTACTAACGAAACCAAAGACCTAGAAACAAAACTCGCGCAATTAACCGGCGCTGTCGATATCGTACACCTCAATCATCATGGAAGTCGAACGAGCAGTAATGAAAATTTTCTCGACCGACTTCAACCTGATGCCGCTATCGCAAGCGTCGGCGTCGATAATGACCATAACCACCCGCACCCAGAAATCATTGAACGGCTCAATGAACGCAATATCAACCTCTTTCGCACGGATACGGGTACTATCACGATTAGCAGCGACGGTGAATCGTATTCAATTCAGTCATTTTCCTCTTCAAATTAGCCTCGAAACCTGTATAAACACTCTTCAATGAATGGGGCTCAATCGTGACCGATACCTTTGGAAAGATAAATAACCTCTGCCTCGTCGTCCTGGCTGGAGTCGCAATAACGGTCGGCCTGATTTTCACTCGAAGCATACTTGTTCCCTTTGTTATCTCGATATTTATCTACGCCCTGCTTTCGCCAGCGCTGCATTGGCAACAAAACACGCTCCGCTTACCGCGTGTTCTCGCTATTTTATTAACCGCCTTTCTATTTCTTCTGTTCGCTACGATCATCTTCTATCTCGTCTCTTCATCCCTCAACAGCTTCATGATGAGTGCGGATGTCTATCGAGATAAAATTATAGCCTTCATCCAAGAGCTAGGCGGATTTGCCAGCAAGTGGGGCATTAAACTAGACAGTAAAGCGATCCAAGGCGCTATCGATAAAATTCCCGTGCTTACGATGGCCCAAAATATTACCGGCAGTGCCGTCTCTCTTGTCGGCAACACAATGCTGGTAATCGTCTTCGTCCTCTTTATGATCACTGGAGATGGAACACAACGTCAGCAGAACCAGTTAATGGTGGAAATTCAAGGCAAGGTGTCTCGCTATGTCGCCACAAAATTTCTCGTCTCGCTCGCGACAGGCATCCTCGTCGGAGCGGTGCTCGGCGGATTCGGCGTCGAGTTGACCTTGATGTTTGCGGTCTTAACGGTCTTATTTAATTTCATTCCTAACATCGGCTCTGTCATGGCAACGTTACTCCCCCTACCCGTCTTACTCCTTCAGTTTGGCCTTGGCTGGCAAACACCTGTCGTTATTAGTCTTCTCGCCATCATTCAGTTCAGCATAGGCAATATTCTCGAACCCAAAGTCATGGGGGAAAGCCTGGATCTGCATCCCGTTGCTATCCTCCTCTTCCTGATGTTTTGGGGTCTTGTCTGGGGCCTAGCGGGGATGTTTTTGGCTGTTCCAATTACGGCAATTCTAAAAATTATCATGAGTCGCATTCAAACGACCAAACCGGTCGCCGAATTGCTAGCGGGCCGGCTTCCGGCCTAGGAGGCATCAACTCTAACCGAGTAAATCACCGGATGAAAACTCGAAATCCGCTTCTGGAATATAAAGCGTAAACACACTTCCCTCATCAAGCGCACTTTCCACGGTAATGAATCCCTTCGATTCATTCACGATACTTTGAACAATAGCGAGACCAAAACCGCGACGATTTTCTTCGAGAGTCGGATCATTGTGGCTGGATACTCTGAACTCGAAGATATTGAGCAGCTTATCCTGCTCAATTCCATGGCCGGTGTCACTAAAGTCTATCCGGACATACCGCCCCGCCCTAATATTGTGTCTGTTAAGCCGATGCTTAGGCATATTTCGCATCGCCTCGCGGTCAAGTTCAAGGCTCTGCACGCTTATTTCCAAGTATCGCTCACTTGACTCCCTCATCGCATCAATCGCATTCTGAACCAGAGCTCTTATCGCCTCTCTAAAACGACTCGGATCGACTTCGACCATCGGAGCCGGTGAGTTAACCTTGACCTTCATCTGCACACGATCATCCGTGAGCAAATCTTGCAGCGCCTCTTCAGAAATCAATTCAGCAACCTGAAAGCGATAAGCGTCACCCGCGCCGCTACTCATGCTACGCAGGCTTTCTATTTTACGAGCGGTCTCTTCAACGGTTTCTTGAGGGAGAAGCAACTGTGGAATCAGCATATCAATGATGGCTATGAGCAGTGCTTTTGCCGTCGTTGCCCTTTCCATGCGCTCTTGAGGTGCTGCTTGGGCAAACCGTGCAATTCTCTGGGCTGCCGCATTGAGCGCCACAGCAAGCTCGTCTTCACCAACTTTTATCACTAAATCTCGAAGCATTTGGAGCAAACGCCGCGGTTTTTGGACCTGCATAGAAATTTTCTGGTTTGAATTCTGGACATCATGGGCAATTCCCGCGGCGACCTCTCCAAGTATTTGCAAGACGCGCCACCTCGCGCTCCGCTTCTTCTCTTTTAATTTGTTCAGTCAAATCATCGTATGACCGACGCATGGCTGCCATCGCTTTTTTGCTTTTACTCCGGTCAATACAAAAATAGATCCCGAAATTATTGCCTGTTATCATGCGCGCGTAGAGATCCACCGAAACATAAGAACCATCACTCTCTAAGCAACCGTATATCGTTCACGTAAACTCCAGATGTCATGATATCACTGAGCACGGATCCCAAAGCGACCTAAGTCCTCGGGGTGAATATTTTTCATAAAATCTCTGTCGGTTAGCTCTGCCTCCGTGAAGCCTGAGATCCGTTCGTTAGCTTGGTTGCACATCATCAGGCCGACACCCTCGGGCCCAATGACAAAGGCACCCGCCGCGACACTCAGGCTTTCAATCATAGCGCGAAGTGGCAATACGATCTCATCATGGGTCTCAACTTCAATGATTTCAGGTTCGACCGGCAATTGGTTGACGTCGACGCGTATCATCGAAGGCTGAGAGGGCCGCCGTTTAAAGCTTCGACTCGTCGGCGGCGTTGTGGAATGCAGTGGACTCACACCCTGTCCAATCAAATCCGTTAATTCTTGGAATTTGGTGTAATCAAAGTTGTCTGCAAGGGTCGACGCGGCCGCCCCAAGGGCCATAAAAACTCTTTGCCTTAATTCCGGAGTTTCCTCCGTCTGAGCCGCACTGGCTAAGGCCGGCGCCAGAATCTGAACCGGTTCGGCCAACAAGACGGCACTGCTCAAACGATCCCAATTGTTTCGCAAACCCTCTGTCGCCTGGCTAATCGATTGCCCCGCCTGCAACCCCGTCGTGGCTTGGAGCAGATTACTGACCAGTAAATTGTATGTCGAAATGTGAGACACCGCTATTTACCCTGACCCTTGCGGATCTCATCGGAGCAAGCTCGAAAATGTTGTGGGGTATTTTTGCCTATTTTTTCAGCTACTTAAGAGAGATATCTCGACTCGCAGGCCCACTTTCGCTCCTGCCCCCAGCTGATTAAAATCATTATATTTTTTAGACTTATCCACAGATCGTTCTCAAATTAATCTGCAACAAAAACGGTTAAATATTTGTCCTTTGATTCAGATAGCGCTAGTCAGGGGCCCATGTTAGCCCCACCGCGCATTAACGGACTTGCAACGGCCGCCCCCGCAACAAAAGTTCCGCAGCCAGATGCGAAAGCGTATTTCACCGAACTTTTTCGGAAGGGACTTGCGGACGTCGACCGCCTGAGTTCCGTCTTCGACAACGGCCGCGTCGATAACCGTTACATTGCAGAATCGTTAGAATGGATGGGAAGTCAGCACAGCTTTGAAGAAAAGAATCGGCTCGTCATTGATCACTCGGTCGAAGTGGCCGCTGAAGCCGCCGAGAAGGCCTTTGCTGATGCCGGTATCCATGCCAAGGATATCGAAGCCTTAGTGGTCGTTTCATCCTCGTCAGTCGCCACACCGAGTCTTGATGCCTTACTAATCGAACGATTGGGTCTTTCGCGGCATACGGTGCGTCAACCGATGTTCGGGTTAGGCTGTGCTGGCGGCGTTGCCGGCATTTCTCATGCGGCGGATCTGGCACGCAGCATGCCGGGACGCAATGTCCTCTTCATCGCCGTAGAAATGAACACCCTCACCTTTCAATGCAACGACATGTCGAAGACCAACTTTATCAGTTCGAGTCTCTTTGGCGATGGGGCTGCTGCCGTCGTGCTTAATACCTGGGGAGACGGTCCCAAATTTATCGGTCGCCACAATACTTTACTGCCAAAATCCGAATGGGTCATGGGCTGGGAGGTCATCGAAACAGGCCTCAAGGTCCGCATCTCTACCGATATTCCTTCGGTCGTCGATATCCAACTGCCACAGCTCTTTGAAGATGCCTGTGATCGCTGGGGCGTGTCCCGACAACAAATCCGTCACTTTATCTTGCATCCTGGCGGCGCCAGAGTACTGGATGCCTATGTTAACACCCTGGACCTCAGTGAAGAAAATCTTAAACATTCGAGTGACGTGCTTCGGGAATTTGGCAACATGTCGAGCCCAACCGTCTTATTTGTACTCGATCGATTCCTAAGAGAACCTCCTGAAGCTGGTGAGTATGGTATCTTGCTGGGCTTTGGCCCCGGCTTCAGCGCTGATCAAGCCCTCCTCCAATGGTAAGCCTATTCTTTTGGATCTTCATTGCCGTTGTTACGGTACAACGCTTATTTGAATTATGGTTGGCCCAACGAAATCAGAAAATTGCCCTCGCCGCAGGTGGAGTGGAACACGGTACCAGTCACTACCCTCTTATCGTCGCCCTTCATGCCCTCTGGCTGGTGGCCTGGATCATTGAAAGCTTGGCTCGCGGACCCTATCTCAATAGTTACTGGATTATTTTTCTCGTCTTAGTAATGCTTGCACAAGCTCTGCGTTATTGGGCGATCAGCTCGCTTGGGAGCGCCTGGAATACCCGCATCATCGTCATCCCTGACGGCGAACGGGTCAAACGAGGCCCCTATCACTTTGTTTCACACCCTAATTACGTCGCCGTCACCATTGAACTCGTCTGCCTCCCGATGATCTTTGGGGCCTGGATCACAGCCATCGTAGCGACTATCATTAATGCCATTGTCCTGCTTGGAATTCGTATTCCTGCGGAAAATCGCGCGCTAAAAAGTCTTCAATAAAAAAAGGCCGGATTTTCTTTACAGAAAACCCGGCCTTTGGGAGACGGCTGAAAGGCGCAAAGCCTTCTGCCGACCTATTGGTCACTTGCCTGGTGTGTGTCTTTATTGTCGAAGCATGTTATAAATTGTTCCGCACTATTCAAGTCAGTCCGCCAAAATCTGTTTACTTGAGTTAACAATCATCGCTATAAACAACGCTAAAGAGACTATTCTAACCCTGCGTATTTAAGAGTGTTTTTCACTGATTGAACCGAATGTCCTCTCAGAGCGTCTAAATTAATGTCTGAAATGCTAAACTAACGAGCAAAGTATTTTATAAGGAGGGCTCATGAGACACGTAACCCCCGGCATATTAATGGCCGTCTGCTTAAGCTTAATGATCGGATCTACAGCGTTGGGCCATAAAGATGGCGACGGTGACCGCAAGTCAAGGTGGACGGAAAAACTGGATCTGACGGAGGCGCAGCAAGCCGAGTTGGATAAGATTAAAGAAAGTCATGGCACTAAGATGAAGGAAAAGCGTAAGGCCATGAAAGAAGCCAAACGAAAACTCGGCGAGGCGCTTAAGACTGATGCGTCGGAAGACATGCTTTGGGCCCAGTTTAAACAGCTTCAGCAACTGAAGAGCGACTTTGGCACAGCGCGTTTCGAAAAGATCCTGGCAATCCGTAAGATCTTAACACCGGAACAACGTGCCAAATTCAATGCGATGAAACGACATCATCGTCGGCACAAGAAACACAAGGATTAATGACTGAAGCCAAAGCAGTCTATCTGACGACGGATCATGCTGGAGACGGATTGACGGCCCTTTATCAGGAATACCAGGGCCTCGTCCGCCAGCTGATCTTTAATATCTGCGGCGCCGAGCATTTGGATGACCTGGTTCAAGAAGCGTGGCTGCGGGCGTGGAAAGGTCTGCCTAAATTCCGGCAACAAGCCAGCCACAAAACGTGGATCTATCGCATTGCAGTCAATACCGCCCTTGATCATTGCCGACGGCTCAAACCAGCACTCGAGTTGTTTGAGGAGCCGGCTATGAACGAAGGAACGGAGCAACGGGTAGCCAACCAGGAGCTGGTACAAAGAGCCCTACAAAAACTATCACCCGAGCATCGGAGCGTCATGGTCTTGTCGTGCTACGAAGACCTCTCGGTTCGTGAGATCGCAGCAGTGACTGAATCAGCCGAGGGAACGGTTAAATCGCGCCTCCATTATGCACGTCAGCAATTAAAGAAATTTTTGAGCGATAATGGAGCTAACTTATGAATAAGCCACATGACGTAGAGCATAAAGTGGATCAGTTCTTACGGGCTAACCGGCCGCTAGCGCCGCGTGCACCCCTTGATGAACTGGAACAGATTCACAATGCCATTACAAAAAATACCGAGCCACGGTGGTGGCATTTTGCCATTCCGAGTCTCGTCGCGGCGAGTCTTGCCCTAATGCTAATTGTCCCAGCATCGCAGCAGGATGTTAAAACTCCGTATGGAAATAATCTTGATACGTTCCTCGCAGAGACGGTCGGAAGCTTCTACGGGACCGATGAACAAGATGAGGCGAATCTGACTATCGGTGGTGATTGGCTCGACCTGACGGACGACTAAGCAACTTGACGATTCGGTCGCTTTAAGCCTAAATCCGGAGCGTCTATGTGGAAATACCTACTTATACCCTGTGCCGCCTTAGTGGTCGGCTGTGGTTTTGGAGACATCACGGCCAATACGATCACCGGCACGGCGGGTGATGACACCCTCCAAGGCAATTTCTCGCAAAATGAGATGCTCGGCCTTGATGGCGACGATGTGATGCGTGGTGGTGGCGGCGATGACACCTTGCACGGTGGCGCCGGCAACGATCAGCTTTTTGGCGATATCGATAATGACACGCTGAATGGCGGTCCTGGAAATGATCAACTCTTTGGTGGTACGGGCAATGACATCCTCGATGGGGGTAACGGCAACGACAGCCTTTTCGGTGAGCAAGGCGACGACACGCTCACGTATACAACGGATGTCGTCGAGTTAGATGGTGGAAGTGGAACGGATGCGCTCGTTCCCGATGATATTGACTCACTCGATCTCGGCACGCTGACAAACACCGTCTCGAATATCGAAATGGTGGATCTTCGTGATAGTGCGGGCGATGTCACCGTCACACTTGAGGCGAGTGATCTCGAGACTCTCTCCAATGATGCTGATAAATTTTTGATTCGCGGCGATGCCGATGATGCTGTCATGGCCACGGGTTTTTCTCTTGATGTCAACAACATCAAGGAAGCCGGAATTTCATACAACCGTTACCTCTCTATCGACAGCAGTATTGAACTTCTCATTGAACAGGGCATTCAAATCCTCTGAGACAACCGCATGAAAACCGTCATTCAACGTGTCAGTCGCGCCGCCGTCACTGTCGATGGCAAAAAAGTCGCTAGTATCGAGACGGGCCTCCTCGCCCTCGTCGGCTTTCACCGCGATGATCAAGAAAAGACCTGCGAAAAATTCCTTGATAAATTGCTCCGCCTGCGCGTCTTTGAAGACGAAAGTGATAAAATTAATCTCTCGGTACGTGATGTCGGCGGCAGCGTCCTGTTAGTCCCGCAGTTCACGCTCTATGGCGATACCAACAAAGGCAATCGCCCTTCTTTCGTAGCAGCTGCCTCTCCAGAACGCGGCCAAGAACTCTTTGCCAGCCTCACGGCTCTCAGTAAAGCCGTCGACGTGCCGATTCAAACCGGTGTCTTTCAAGCGAGCATGGACGTGGAACTCGTCAATCAAGGGCCGGTAACCATTATAATGGAGATATAAACTAAGCAGACAACGGCTGAACGACCGACAAAGTCACCGTGCTCTTCGCGACCAAGGTCTTGGGGCTGGGCTCAATCCGATACACTTCTGACTCACAGACGGTCACCGACTTGCCGGGTTTCAGCACGTCGCTCCGACAAAAGAGCCTCTCGCCGCGTGCCGGTCGCAACAGATTGATTTTGAACTCAAGTGTCAGCACAATTTGATCCGGCGTAACGAGAGTGCCGGCAGCGGCCCCGGCCGTATGGTCGGCCATCGCTGCGAGCACCGCGGCATGCACGACTTCATCCTGTTGCAAATGCTGGGCGCGGAGAGCTAATTCCGATTCACACCAACCGGGTCCGACATCCACTAACTGCGCCCCCAACTCATTCATGAAGGCGGCCTTGCTAAATATCTCTCGAACACGTTGCTGATATTGAGGATCTCTCGGTTCCATGGCCACTCACCCTAATAGCTAAGACCCAATCCGGTCAAGAACCATGCGCGCCAACGCCGGCGCGGCCGTTAGCCCCGGTGATTCAATTCCTAACAGATGAATCCAGGCTCCCTCTTGCTTGACGACAAAATCATGGACCGCCTCGTCATTATAAAACAACTTGGGACGATTACCAGCATAGGCCGGCTGCAGCGGTCGACTTTGCAAGTCAGGTAGATAATAATCGACCGCCTGCTCAAACACTTCCGCATCGGAGTTATGCTTGTAATCTAATTTTTCATCGATAAAAAAAGCATTGGGCCCTATCAGGGTTTGCCCATCAAGCGTCGGTGTTAGGTGCACCCCCAGCCCCGGCGCATCTTTATAGGGGAGATGATAGATGGGCCGACAGATCAGGTTTTTATTCATAATATAATAATCACCGCGACACGGGCGCACCTCGTAGCCTTCTACGCCAGCCATGGCCGCAACTCTATCCGCAAACAAACCGGCACAATTAACGGCAAGCTCAAACTCCATCTCACCCCGGCTTGTCTTGACTTTTTGTTCGTGGATTTCTTCGACTTGGCAAGCTGTCAAAACCTGAACCCCATTATTCTCGGTATACACAGCAAGCGCCTTCACATAAGCCGCCGCATCGACCAAGCCGGTGGAGGGCACCTCAATCGCCGGGAGGGCTCGTAACTGCGGTTGCAGGTCCTTGACTTGCGTGGGCGATAAGAGGCGTGGCGTCGGGATGGGAAGTCCGAGAATCTTCTCAAAAGACGGTTCCAGTTCCGCTTCTTGTCCCGCTTCAGGCACGAGCCACTTACCGCAGGCGCGGTGTTTCAGTTTAAGCCGCTCGAGCCATTCATAGGTGAGGCGATTCCCTTCGATGCTACTTTGTTCCTTGAGACTGTCCGACGGATAGAAAATGCCCGCGTGGATGACACCGCTGTTGCGCCCACTCGTCTGCTCCCCGAGTGTCGCATCCCGTTCTAATACAAAAACGTCGTAGCCCTGCTCATTGAGGACATGGGCAACATGAAGACCGACAATACCGGCTCCAACGACGATAACTGTCTTAGGCACGCCTACCAGTGCCAAACATGATCATACTGCTCGACAAACTTTGCCAATTGGGAACGCGTAATCGCCTCCGCTTCGCCGATCATGTTCTCGCTGGCAATGCCCCGTTCTTCCACATCCTCGCGAACATAAAAAACGGGAACTCCCTTGCCGACGAGCTTCTTAAGGTCCTCGTCTAACTTCGGGGGATGCGGAATTCCACCCTTTCCGAACTGGAGACTTTCAGCTTGCTGACCCATGACCGTATAGTTGACCGCATTTCCGGTCAGCAGCACGGTAAGGTCCGCACCGGCGCCTTTGCAAGCAGCGGTAAACCACAGTGTCGTATCATCCTGTTCTTCCAATGTGCCTCGATAGGCCGAATCGACTATGCATAAGATTTTTTTCGCCATAACATCCTCACCTCGTTGGGATTACGACCGTGTTGTCACTCGCATCAACAAACTTGATGAAATCCGCCGGCCCTCCTCGCGTGGGACCCTCAACCCATTCACCAACGCCGCGTTCATCGACGCAAAGTCCACAATTGACCCAGTTAAGCGTCTGCCCCTCTCGAACCATCTCAAAGAGCCCCGAAACCATATCTTTAGGCAACGGATGCTCTTCTTCCTCGACGGAAGTTCCCTTGACTGCATTCGGATGCGCTTGTTGCTTCTCAAATGACAGATTAACCGCCCCTTCATAAGCAAATACGTTTACGTTGTGTCCTTGACGAAGCGCTGATTCAATCATCCGAAAGGCCGTGGTCGAATTAGCTGATTCGTAGGGGGGATCCATTAATAATAATGTTAACGTTTTACTCATAATAGACTCCTAATGCCACACAACCTTCGGACTTTCATTGACTATCGAATCAATGAGCTGGTCCATCGTTGCAATATTAATTCCCGAACTCAGTTCACTCTCGGTGATACCGCGTTCGCCCAATGAGTAATCATCAACTAAGACTTTGATCTTCGGATTATTGAGCAAATCCGTAAACCCCTGCGCTTTGGCTCCTGAGCGTGTTGCCAAGGCACCGTTTTGCGTGAGAAAAACCGTAACGTCATTGCCCTCTGTACTTAAGTCATTGGCCAATGCGTACATTTGACTCACATCAGGCGATTCAAATGGATCTCGCGATTCTATGATGAGATATTGTGACATGTGACTCCTCCTTACCTGGCGGGACGGTACTGCCCGGCCCCTTAGCTGTCAAGGAGAGTCACGTTGCGTAATTAGTTGGCCGGCGCCGAGGATCGATATTGCTGGCTTCCCCGCTTGTAAGAAAGGTGCACGGCCTGTGCCTTGCGCGAACCCGGCCATTTCTTGCGCGGTGGAAAATAAACAACACCAGCGACCTTGAGTCCCGCTGGAAATACTTGGTTGCGCATAATATTATCGATAATCAAACTACGGCTCTGGCTGTCAGCGACGGCGCCTCCTGCCGTCCCGGCAATCGCGCTCGCCCCAAAGACTCCAAGCGCCGCATAACCGAGGCTTTTCTTCCCACTAATCGCACCGCCCAGACCTAAACCGGCTCCCACAATCGAACCTAGAACGGCGGCTGTCTTAGCCCGATTATGCAACTGCGTCCGCACTTCATGAGGAGTCAGTGATTGAATGGAATACCCGTCGGCATTTTCCAAAAAAACTTGGCAACACTTAAACTTCAGATCGCGCGTCCCCATGTTTTGGATTGCCATCGTTACTTCGGTCCAGCCGCTCTTATGTTTGACCTTAACAACATCCACGCCTAATTCAGGGGCACGTGCCCAAGCCGTCTGAGTCATGATCAGTGCCGCCGCCATCAAAAATGTCATCAGTGTTTTCATACCAACCTCCCTAACCTGTTCATTCTATAAAATAAAGCCCTCAATGAAAACAATTGCCTCAACTGTCTGATATCCCTAATAAAATTAATAGTTTTTCTATAATTCTCGTTAGCGTTAGAAACCTTATAGTCGCCTTTGCATCCTATTGGGTGGAGCTTGGCAATGAAATGGTATCTTTACATCCTCGCCTGGTTATTAACCTTTAATAATGAAATGGGTGCGCTCATGGCTGAAGAAAAAGACTGGAAATCACTCCCGGAGTCCTACTGGCGTGAACACTTGTCCCCCCAGGAATATCACGTCCTTCGGGAGTCAGGAACGGAAAGGGCTTTCTCAGGGAAATTCGTCAACCACAAAGCCAACGGGGAATATACGTGCGCGGCTTGTGGTGCCGCACTCTTTGCTTCGGACACGAAATTCGAGTCAGGCACCGGCTGGCCGAGCTTCACCGACGTCATTGCAAGTTCACGCATTACAACACACGAAGATCGCAAGTTCTTCATGAAACGAACTGAATTACGTTGCGCCCGCTGCGGGTCCCACTTAGGTCATGTCTTTGATGACGGACCCGCCCCAACGGGACTTCGTTACTGTATCAATTCAGTCGCACTCGACTTCGTCCCCACAACCAAGGCTTCTGATGATAAAAAATCAAGCCGAAAGAAATAGGAGAAAACATGAAACTCTACTATCACCCCATCAGCTCATATGCGCAAAAAGCCCTCATGGCTCTTTATGAAAAAAATATTTCTTTTACACCGGAGCTTGTAAACCTAATGGACGAAGCAGACCGTAAGAAGTACCGCGAACTGTACCCCTTAGGAAAAGTCCCCCTTCTCACCTTGGACGACGGTTACATGATTCCGGAATCAACCATTATTATTGAATATCTTGAAACGCACTATGACAATGAGCCACGATTAATCCCTGAAGATCCCGACGGAGCGCGCCAAGTGCGCTTCAAAGACCGTATGATTGACCTCTATCTGAATGAGTCGGTTAATGCCTTGATCTTTCAGTCCTGGAAGCCCGAAGAAAAACAAGACCAAGAACTCATTAAAAAAAGTCATTTCCGCATCAACGTGATGTACAAATTTCTCAATGAAGTTATCGATGAAGAGGGGTGGATCCATGGTAAGGACTTTACTCTGGCCGACTGTGCAGCGGCACCGGTCCTTTTTTATGCTAAAAAGTTCTCTCCATTTGATGAGCACTCTAAAATCAAGGCTTACGCAGAACGGCTTCATGCTCGAGATTCGTATCAGCGCATACTAAAGGATGCAGGGCCATACCTTGAAAAAATGTAGCCTCGCGATCCTCTTGCGAAAACTTGTAAGCAATTTCAGTTAAAGAACAAAACTTTTTAACTGATTGGCAGATAACATAGGCTCATGAGTGCATTCTACGGCCTGACATCAGCTGCAAATCCTTTGCTCGCTTCAGCAACTACGCAAGTAGTAGTCATGAACCAATACGATCGTAATGTCGTTCTCTCAGAGGCGAGTCGATCGGGCTGTACGGATGTATTGTTGCTAACGAAACCGCGTACGCGTGTTTCGCTGCTGGACCCCGAGCGTAATGCGCGTGGCTTCCGCATCTTTTACCCGGATTGGGGTTCGATGGGTTATACGTCAACCTTGGCTGAGGCGAGAGATATCGATCCGATCAGTACGTCAGACCCTAAAAGAGCGTTTGTCCAACTCGCTATTTCAGCCCGTCATGGTAAATTGCCCCAAGGCAATCTCATTCCCATACCCTATGGCAGTGTCATGCAGATCGGAGCACTATCCGTGGCCACTCTCTTGTCTGACCGACTCCGCTCTTCACGAATCAACTATATTCCACCCTGGATCCGTGACGTGGATATTCTGCTGCTTAGCGGAACTCTGACTCACCCTGAAGCTTTGAGTGATTTTATCAAAAAACAGCGAGGGCCAGGACCTCTGTTATCATTTTATCCCCGCAATCAAGACTATACGGCCGACCGCAAGGAGTGGAATACCTGGCCGTCGCACATGATAGGTCTCGGACCAAGCACTCAGTATCACGCCCTCGCCAGCTATCAAACAAAACCGCAGCATCCCGGGAAGCCATTAAAAGATCGCCTCGACTTTTCCATTCACTCATCACCTATGCGTGATCCGTCAAAGTGGGCTAATACAACCAAGACACACAAAAAAGAACACGAAATCGTCAATAAAGAAAAACGCTTTCAACTGACGCTAACGGTTCGCTATAAACGTGAAATAAGTGACCGATTAATGAATTTTTTCTCAATCGACACTGATACATCCGTTGCACGGGCGCGGGCTGATTATGCCTCCAATCAAACAGGACGCCTGGTTGCAAAATACTTGGCTTTTCTTGAAAGAAATCCCGGCCATAGCCAAACCGAAAGGAGTGCGTATTTAGAAGGTCTCTACGATGACATGCACTCATCAGCCAGAGCCGTCTGGCAAAGTCCGGCAGCTACGCACGACACAGAAATTCTTCGAACTGTTGATCGGAAGCAGTTTCCACGTGACTGGGTCCAGGCTTTTGCACTCTATCTCGAATTATGGTTCTATGAAAATACCAACCACGCCGGTCCCTACCGCTAATTCTCTCTAGTCTTTTCTAAAGAGACGCGCTACATAGCGCCAAGCATGGCCCCTATCCGACTCGTTATAAAACGCATGACTCACGAACCCTTTCGGCTCTTTTTTCCTTTAGGCGTTCTAGCTGCTCTCATTGCCGCTCTTTACTGGCCCGGGCTTACCTACCAAATGGGCTTCACACGTTACCCCTCACAATTTCATATTCTCATGATGATCTTTGGATTCATGTGGGCCTTTATCATCGGTTTCCTGACAACCGCGGTCCCGCAATTGACTCAAACGAAAGATCTTGCCGCTTACGAATTATCCCTTCTGTTGGCTCTCTATCTCAGTGCCATTATCGGGCTTTTTCTTCAGGCCTATCTCTTCACTCAAGCCAGTTTTTTTGTCACGCTACTCTATCTGATTATGACTTTAGCTAGACGCTTCGCTACTCGCCAACGCAATGTACCACCGACATTTATTTATCTGCCGTTTGGGCTATTATCCGCGCTGATTGCAACAGCCATTACTATTGGACAAGGATTGGAGTTGATTCCCTATACTGACGAACTGACACGATTGGCACGCAACTTACTCTATCAAGGTATGATCCTTTTTCTGCTAATCGGCATCGGCGGTTTTCTGATCCGCTCCATTCTCGGCTGGGCCCCCGCGCTCCCCGAAAAGGAATCCGATCAATTACCCCACATCTCACCAACGGCTTTGGCTAAAAATATTCATTTAGGCGCGGCTTTGGCCGTGTTTGCCAGCTTCTTGCTGGAAGGCGTTGATCTCACCTATGCACAAGCCCTGCGCGCCGTTGTCGTTACGCTCATCCTTATCGCGCAAGTCAAGATCCATCGCATCCCGATCAGTGGTAAATTGACGAGTACAACGCTACTCATCGCCCTCTGGCTATTACTCTTAGGACTGTGGGGTCAGGTCTTTGCCTCACCTCAATACTCGATTGCATTTCGTCATTTCTGCTTTATCGGCGGTTTTGCCTTGAGCGTCTTTGCCGTCGCCACGCGCGTGATTTTCAGCCACTGCGGCTATTCCGAACTATTGCAAAAGCGCTATGCACCATTCTCAATCGCGGTCACGATCATGGGCATCGGCCTTGTAACACGGTTTTCCGCCACATTGGTACCGAGCACTTTTTTCACTCATCTTTCCTATTCAAGCTTTATCTGGTGTCTGGGGGTTCTTATCTGGAGCAGTGCTATCCTGACTAAATCAGTTCAATCGACCCTTTCCCGTTCTTAAGATAGCACTGAGCTCTCTGAAACATCGACTTTTTAGAGCACTGAAAATGTTCGTGCCATGATCGATAAAGGACCCATAAACATGATTTGGGGTATCGCTAGGAGAATAATACCAAGCTTCACATTTTCTTCGACATCAACCACACCGACTAGCACCCTATTTGAATTCGTACACTGTGGAGGGATTTCATAGGTGACTATCTGAACCGGTCGACCACCCGCTCGATTCTTTTCCCATGAAGTCACCGGAATCAGTTGATTGCCGCGACCACAAATTTTTTGATAATAGATATGCCCGCTAGTATCGACGGTCACGACATGGGAATTGCCATAAGCATCCTTGCCACGAGCCTCCAAGCGCCCATCGCTATGCCCCTGTTCAGCGGAGCAAAATTGCAGCGCACTGTTGACCGTATCCTGTAGCTTTGAGCTGATTGTCGTATTGTTGCCCAAACGAGCCGCGAGTTGCGGACAAGAATTTGCACCCATGAGAGCACCTCCTTAATCAACGCAACACTGATTTTTCGGCCGGGCCACTGAAAAGTTGCGAAAATTCGCAAATTTTCGAAAAAATATGACATAAGCTACTGATTTGATTGGATTTTCTACAAGCAACCTTTGCGAGCTCACACCGATGAATGGACATGCTCGCGATGCAGGTTTTGAATCTAGGGGTAAGTGGGGTCCTGACGGCCTACAGCGGACAAGCCCCGCACCGGCAAGCCATTCCTCAACCGAATCCGTCTGCAGGGCGCCCCCTTCACCATTTTCGAGCGATGTGTCGCTTTGAACCCGCACAGCCCTACCTTAACACACTGCGAACACAAAATTTCGCTCCAAAGGTTTTCAGACTTGAAGGTCGGGAGGAATCCTATGTGCTCCATCAATGGCCCCTGACCGCCATTCGGTCAATAGAACGTTTCGCCAACGATCCGGAGCTTATTGGCGACCGAGCTGTATTTGTCGGGCATTCAGCCGGGGGCTTTCCCCTCTATATACTTGCCTGCATTGCCAAAGGAGCCCGCCTCGAAGATATTCGCAATGCACTCCCGCCGATCGACGCGATCAACGCACTCGATGCGATTTCTCCGTCGCAATATGCAACACTTGCGAAGTCACTGAGTACGGCCCTCTTCATCAGCATAGGAACTCCTTATAATGGCATCCATTTGACCGACTGGTTTCGTCCTCTACATGACCGAGTCGTTGCAGCTTTTGATCCCTTGCTAATAAATAGTTTGCGCAAAGATTTTGTCGATACCGTATATCGCCGTATCGGCCTCCGCCCGGAGCAAGTTATCCACGGACAGATGATCAGTAATGCGGCGCCCATCAAATTAAGTCGAAATCCGCGCACTCTTCCAATCGAAATCATCATGCAAGGCGGTATGCGTGCTGTTGCGCTTATTACTGAATACAAAATATATGATGGCATTGCCCCGTGGGCCGCGGTCTACGTCAGCGGGATTCCCGAACATGAGATCGTCCAGTTCGATCATCTGCGCCTCGTCGAAACAGCAAAACCTGCTGAACATCTGATGGGATTGATCGACCGCAGTGACAGCCACCGCTGATTTTTTTCACTTTCCTTCCAGCAAAATAATTCGCTACTTAACCTCCATGAATTCCGGCATAACTTTTGGAATGACTTTCGGCTATCTCACGACGGTCGCACTGATCGCGGCAGCAGGCCTGACTTCGGCGCTATCCGCCGTGATCGGCATGGGCGGCGGCATGATCCTCCTCGCTATCATGCTGCTATTCATGCCGGTTGAGGTCGCGATTCCCATTCACGCCGCCGTTCAACTCATCAGTAATGGCACGCGCACCTTTGTCTATTTAAAGCACGTGCAGTGGAAGGTCTGGGCGCTTTTTTGCGGACCCGCTGTCATCGGCATCTTGATGGGAAAAGAGATTTTTCTC
The DNA here is from genome assembly GCA_965216315.1 of bacterium. Lineage (GTDB taxonomy): Bacteria > UBA10199 > UBA10199 > 2-02-FULL-50-16 > JAJFLM01 > CBDCFN01. The sequence continues at coordinate 1,670,771 of CBDCFN010000016.1, forward strand.
GCATTAGACCGCGATTGGTTACGGATCGGAATGGCCCTGTTCATCCTGATCACGACCTATCTCCCTAAATCGAAGAAAGGAAATCCCTGGCCCTTGTGGCCCTTTGCCATCGCCGGGGCGATCGCTGGGACCCTCGGGATGTTGGTTGGCGCGACAGGACCTATAATCGCCCCCTTTTTTCTCCATGCCCAATTATTAAAAGAGAAGCTAATCGCAACCAAGGCCGTGTGTCAGACGACCATCCACATCCTTAAAATCGTCGCCTTCGGAACGATGGGCTTTGCATTCGGCGAGTTGAGCTGGCTGATCGTAGTACTCGGAGTGGCTGTTATAGTCGGTACGTTTCTGGGAAAGAAATTTTTGCAACGTATCTCCGAACAAACCTTTGTCTATCTGGTTAAGGCGGTCCTCACCGTCATAGCCGTCAAGCTCATCGTCTATCCCTGATCAGCCTCGCCCGCTTAACACACAACCTTCTCGCGGTCTCACCGATAGGAACGGCATGCTGGTGGCGCATATGCTCAATCTGGGCGTAAGGGGGCTCTTTGGGCTCTATTCCGCTCGCGCGGCCCATCGTCAGGCAGCGCCACTCGCGGATCCGATTGATGGGCGCTCCCTCCATCACTTTCGGGCCATGTGCCATCTGGAACCGGCTGAACCCTATCTCAATACTCTTCGATCGAATGGCTTCACGCCCCATGTCTTTCGGCTGGAAGGGAAAGAAGAAAAGTTCGTCCTCGATCAATGGCCCCTGACCAGTGTGCGCGCCATCGAGCGCTTTGCAAAGAACCCTGAATTAATCGGGGAAAATCCCATCTTTGTCGGTCATTCCGTCGGTGGTTTTACGGCTTATCTCTTGGGATGCATCGCGCAAGGAGTTGCGCTTGCAGATATTCACAGAGCGATTCCGGAGATCAGTGCCCTCTCCGCCTTGGGCGGAATCAGCGCTGATCAATACCGTGATCTGCAAGCGGCTCTCAGTACAGCCCTCTTTTTCAGTATTGGCACGCCCCACAATGGAATCTACCTCAGACGCTTCTTTCGCCCCTTTCATGACAAGATTATCGCACGCATTGATCCTCTTTTCATCAATGGCCTGCGCAGAGAACTCGTCCAAAGCGTTTATGAACAAACCGGCCTAAAACCTGAGGCGGTAATGCATGGCCAAATGCTCAGCAAGACCTCCAGCTGGAATCTAAGCTGGAAACCGTGGGCATTCCCCTTTGAGTTCATGATGCAGCTGAATCTGCGCCTCTTTGCGCGTATTGCCGATTGCTCGGTCTACGACGGCGTGGCCCCCTGGTATTCCATCTACGTCGAAGACATTCCCGAACACGAAATTGTCGAACTCAACCACCTACGCATGGTGGAAACGCCGGAAGGCGGACAGCACCTCGTCAATCTCATTCAGAGAGCTGAAGTCAGTAGGAGTCCCTCCTCATAAACTCAGTTCGGACGACATGTCCGCAAACTATCGTATTCATATTTATAAATTATATTGAATTTATAAATAGCCGCTGAAATTAATTTATAAAATTAATCAATAATTTCAATTATTTATAATTTTTTTATCAATGATAATCTATACTTCTGTATACATATTATTATACATTTTAGAATTTATTCGAAACTTCCCGCAAGCGACCACCGATAACTCCTATCGAACGCAAAAAACATTAACTGCACTTACAAGGAGGCCTATCATGGCAAACCCAATTAATGGAAACAGTGGAAGCATAGCTGTAAAAATCGACGCGGCAAAAGCCGTTCAAAAAGTCCTTCAATGCAAGGACGGAGAGAGCCAGCTCTCACCCGTGTTTAATCAGACCTGCAAAGACATGGATAAAGTCCTTGAAAATCTGACGAAACCTCGGCCGAAGTCTCTAACCTTCAATCGCTTAGGCGGCCGATTTAGTCTTCGTTCGCGTTACAAAGCACAATAAACATCTTTAATACTTCAAAGATTGATTCCTTGAAGTGCACATAGGATGTACTGCATAGGTGGCCCCAGCCTCATGGTTGGGGCCATTTCTTTTTATAAATCAGTGTGCGATCCGTCACAGTAAGGGGGATTATTGGTATGCTTACAACCGCACCAGGCGACTTTCTTTCCCTCTTCGAGCTTGATAACGGTTGGTTTAAAGTCCGTCCCTTTATGTGAGCCATCACAAAAAGGTTGTGTCGCCGATCGCCCACAGGAGCACCAGGCATAATTTCCCGGCTCCATTTCCAGTACGTATGGACACTTTTGTGCGATTTTTGCCTCAGCCATTCGTTCCCTCCTCACTTTATTGATCTAAATTAATCCTGCCGATCTAACCCTGCAAATTGAATCCCGGTCAGTTCGGCCACAGGTTTTTTCCATGTCGCAATATCATCCTGGTTGAATTGATCGAGATGATTATGGCCACAGGCACGCGCCATGACCTGCATTAGCTCCACCGAGGCGTTGAGAAAACGAGCCAAGCGTTCCGCCCCTTTATCTACCTTGAGACGCGCCCGTAATTCGGGCTTTTGTGTCGCCACACCACTCGGACAATTATTGGTATGACACATGCGCGCGGCGATACATCCAATGGCTTGAATTCCCGAATTTGCTATGGCAATGCCATCGGCCCCGAGACAAAGGGCTTTAATAAAGTCGGCAGGAACGCGAAGCCCCCCCGTGATAATCAACGTTACATCCGAAATTTTATTCTTCTCTAAATAGCGACGTGCTCGAGCAAGGGCGGGGATCGTCGGGACAGAGATATGATCACGAAACAACAACGGAGCTGCCCCCGTTCCACCCCCACGTCCATCTAAAATAATATAGTCGGCACTCGCTTCAAGAGCGAAGGCAATGTCATCCTCAATATGGTTTGCCGAAAGCTTAAAACCGATCGGAATACCGCCGCTGACCTCGCGTACCCGATCTGCAAATTTCTTAAAATCAGCTGGCGTATGCAGGTCCTTAAACGTCGCCGGAGAGACTGCGGGCTCTCCTTCCGGCAGCTTGCGAACTTGAGCGATTTTACCAACTACCTTATTGCCCGGCAAATGTCCCCCTGTCCCCGTCTTCGCTCCCTGTCCGCCTTTAAAATGGAAGGCTTGCACCTTAGTAAGTAATTCCTCTTCATATCCAAACTGAGCCGAGGCCAGTTCATAGAGATAGCGCTGATTCGCTTGTTGCTCTTCCGGCAACATGCCCCCTTCACCGGAGCAGATCCCCGTACCCGCCAGTTCGGCCCCGCGAGCAAGTGCCGTTTTGGCCTCTTCTGAAAGCGCTCCAAAGCTCATATCCGAAATGAACAGGGGAAGTTTCAGGACCAAAGGCTTCTTAGCCCGCGGTCCAATGACAAGTTCAGTCCCTACAGTCACATTATCCAGTAGAGGCTGCGTCGCCAGTTGTCCCGGCAACAATTGAATATCATCCCATTGAGGAAGAAAAGTCCGTGGCACCCCCATTGCTCCGATCTCTCCATGATACCCCGTCTTTTCAAGCCCGTTGCGGGCCAGTTCATGGATAAACTCAACCGTCGGCTCTTCCGGAGTCGCCCGGGCCGCTAGATGATCGCCTGATGATTCAGGGCTGGGACCCGCATCCGCCTTAAGTGTCGCATGCGTGCCATCGCAGTAAGGCGCATTAGCGGTGTGCTTGCACTGACAGAGGGCTACTTTATCGGATTTTTCAGCCGTGAACTTTTGCGGTGTAAAGGAGGTCCCCCGATGGGAACCATCACAAAAAGGTTGCGATTGGGAACGGCCACAACGACACCAATAATAATCTTTGCCCGCTTCTAGCTCAACCATGATCGGCTTACGCGCGGCGACTACCGGTAGATCTTCATCCATTGTCTACAGCTCCTCCCCATCAATTTAGTTCAGATCAAGTCAAATAGCAGAAATTCGGCCTCTTGTCTCGCTTCAATCGAGATGAATTGCTCCTCTGACACCGCGAGTCCGTCACCTGCACCCAAAGCCAATCCATTGACCTCAATCGCTCCCGTAATCATCTGCAACCATCCATGGCGACATTCCTCAAGCTCGTAGGAACAGCTCTGATCGCGTTGCATAACCGATGCAAAAAGTTTTACATCTTGGTGAATTCTAATTGAATCAGCCTCTCCCGACCCTGACACAATAAGTCTCAGCTGATTTAACTTGTCCTCTCGAGTGAAAGATTTTTGATCATAACGAGGAGCAAGGGCCTTAGCATTCGGTAGGATCCAAATTTGTAATAAATGCGTTTCTGCTTGCGAATCATTCATCTCACTGTGAACAACGCCAGACCCTGCACTCATGTATTGAACATCACCTGAATGGATCGTCGACCCATTACCCATATTATCCCGATGAGACAGTGCCCCGGTAATGACATAGGTAATAATTTCCATATCAAGATGCGGATGCTGTCCAAACCCACGCTGCGGACTTATTCTGTCCTCATTGATAACTCGCAATGTATGGAAACCCATATTTTGAGGATCATAGTAATCTGCAAAAGAAAAAGAATAGGCTGTCTTCAACCAACCATAATCAAAAATACCCCTATCCTCCGCCTTTCTAACCGTGAGCATTCGCTATCCCCCTTCGGCTCCTATGAGTTCGGGATAGTACTCCTTTCTCATACTCATGCAATAGTCTCGTAGTTTTGGGTCCTGCATTAATTCCCCTTGGACATTTTTAAAAACCTGGGCATATTAAATTAATGAATCATCCAGTCGTTCTCTTTGACGGTGTTTGCAATTTCTGTAACGCCAGTGTCAATTTCATCATCAAGAGAGATCCTAAGCACCTCTTTCGCTTCGCCGCCTTGCAATCGGACGCAGGCATAAAACTCTTAACCCAGCTTGGACTCTCAACAACTTCAATAGATACTATCGTCTTAGTTATCGGTGACCAATATTACACCAGATCATCGGCCGCCTTGCGGATCGCTCGACGCCTCTCCGGGCTGTGGCCCCTTCTCTTTGGATTTATTATCGTACCTGCCTTCATTCGCGATGCCCTCTACAACTTGATCGCGCGCCACAGATACAATTGGTTTGGCAAACAGGATACTTGTATGGTTCCCACCCCTGAAGTCAGGTCACGGTTTTTAGACTAACCCATACTTGAGTCCTAATAAAATAAGGTACCCTATCGTTACAACAACAGGAATAATCGTATATCCAATAATATGTATCTTATTGGTTCGAATTTCTTCAGCGGGAATTTTAGAAAATATCTTCTTGCCGAAATTAGGATTCATCCGTCCATAGATACTCAGCACGGAATATACCAACAAACCGATTCCGACCAAAACCTGACCCCAAAGTGGCATTTGGTCGACGAGACCCTGCAGCTGTCTTAAGGTTTTCATCTCACTCGCATTATATAGACGAAACGACTATCCGGTCGCTTCTGGTCGACTCTGCGCAGTGGAACCACCCGACACGGCCCAGATAATACCGCCTACAACAATCATAGCCCCACGAATCACCCAACCTACGGTAGGACCCCAGTTTTCAATCCACATTAAGAGTTTAAATTCATAGTTGAAAAAATGGAGAGCGATCGAACCGACCCCCATGATGACGAGAAAAGAACCAATGCTTCGCATAGTAGCCTCCCTATGCCTATTCCAGACCTTAATCAGTGCAACAAGTCAAGATGATAGCCTGAACGGAAATTCATCATCTCATTTAACATATTAAGATTATTAAAAAAATTGAGTCGGACTAGGTTGAACCCTCGAGTTTCGGCGCGGGCCTCCGATGCGGCTCTTCAAGATTAATCTCCGGACCAAGGGGAACAATCCCCGTTGGATTGATTGAGAGGTGACTCCGATAATAGTGAGATTTGATATGCTGTAAATTGCACGTCTCTTTGACTCCCGGCACTTGATAAATAGCCTTTAAATAATCATAAAGATTAGGATAGTCGCTGATACGTCTTAGATTGCATTTAAAGTGACTATAATAGACAGGATCAAAACGAAACAAGGTTGTAAAGAGTCTGATATCCGCTTCGGTCAAGCGGTCACCACATAAATAGTTCTGTTCTTCAAGAGTCGCCTCAAGCTTATCCAATGTCTCAAATAAACTACGCACACCTTCCTCGTAGGCCTCTTGAGTCGTCGCAAAACCGGCACGATAGACCCCATTGTTGACGTACTCATAAACGTCATCATTGATGGAATCAATCTGCTCACGAAGCGTCTCCGGATAAAAATCAATCTTTGACCCAGCCGTTTCGTTAAAAGCAGTATTGAGGATGCGGATAATCTCAGCCGACTCATTATTAACAATGGTATGACGCTGCTTATCCCAAAGCACAGGTACGGTAACGCGCCCTGTATAATCTGCTTGCGCCTTCAAATAAATCTCATAGAGAAATTCGCATCCATTAACTGTATCCGGAATGCCGCCGTCTTCCGAATGAAAGCTCCAGCCGTTTTCGCTCATCAATGAATTGACAACCGACACCGATATGGTCTCTTCCAGGCCCTTCAACTTGCGCACAATCAAGGTGCGGTGCGCCCACGGGCATGCTAACGAAACATACAAATGGTATCGACCTGGCTCTGCTGGAAACTTGGATGAGGGAACGGGGGAAATAGAATCTCTAAATTGGGTGGGTTCGCGAACAAATCGGCCTTTGGTCGACTTAGTATCATACCATGCGTTCGTCCACTGCCCGCCGACAAGCATTCCCACGACAACTACGCCGCGATGAGTCCGGCATGAAATTGCTGTTCCAACAATTTCCCTTCCGCCGTATTCGTAAATTGCTTAAAGTTGTCGATGAATTTCCTTGCCAGTAGATTCAAGGTGCGATCATACTCCTCTTTATCAGCCCACGTGTTCCGTGGATTAAGCACTTTTGAATCGACACCTTCGATAGCTGTGGGGATTTGCAGATTAAAGGTGGGAAAAACCTCATACTCTGCATTTGCAAGTGAACCGTCGAGTATACTGTCAATAATTTTGCGGGTGCCCTTTAAGTCGAGACGCTGACCTACACCATATTGACCGCCCGTCCACCCCGTATTCACCAGGTAAGCCTCCGCTCCATGCTCCTCTAGCTTCTTGCCAAGTATTTCTGCATAACGCGTTGGATGTTGAAGTAAGAACGGATGCCCAAAACAGGCAGAAAAAGTTGCTACCGGCTCCTTAATCCCCAGCTCGGTTCCGGCGACCTTAGCTGTATACCCGCTAAGAAACTGGTACATCGCCTGCGCTTTGGATAATTTGGAAACAGGAGGCAAGACGCCATAGGCATCACAGGTCAGAAAAATAACCCGCTTTGGATGAGTTCCCTTTGAAACCGGCTTCACAATATTTTCAATGTGATAGATAGGATAAGATACGCGCGTGTTCTGAGTCTTGGCGCTCGATTCAAAGTCCACACGACCAGATTCATCAACCACGACATTCTCTAATAAAGCATTACGCTTGATGGCGTCATATATATCGGGTTCTTTATCGCGCGAAAGGTCGATCGTTTTAGCGTAACAACCCCCTTCAAGATTGAAAACCCCCTCGTTATCCCAGCCATGCTCATCATCACCAATAAGCTTACGCTTAGGATCCGTCGACAGCGTCGTTTTTCCCGTACCTGACAGGCCGAAAAAGAGCGCCGTATCCCCATCGGCCCCCATATTGGCCGAACAATGGAACGAACCAATGCCTTTAAGCGGCAGAAAATAGTTCATGATCGAGAAGATGCCTTTTTTGATTTCGCCGCCGTACCATGTCCCACCAATAACCGTCGTTCTCTCTTCGAGATTAAAGGCGACATAATTTTCGGAATTGAGACCATAATCTTTAAAATCTTTGCAGGTGGTCTTACAGGCGTTCAAAATAGTCCAATCAGGCTTAAAGCAAGCCAGTTCTTCATCAGAGGGGCGAATGAACATATTTTTAAAGAAATGGGCCATCCAAGCAACCTCTGTCACCAGCCTCACTGACAAACGCGTATCCGGATCAGCGCCACAATATCCGTCCATCACGTACAACTGTTTCCCAGATAATTGCTTAACGGATATCTCTTTGAGATGAGCCCAGGTTTTGAGATTGATCGGCTTATTATCGGAACCGTCCTTCGCCCACCAAACCTTGTCTTTGTTGGTCTCACTTTTGACTATGTATTTATCACGTGGGGAACGTCCCGTGAACTTCCCCGTATCCACCGCAACAGCCCCTAACTCGGTTACAACCCCTCGATCATACCCAGTCAGTGAGGGATCGATCTCTTTTTCAAAAAGTTCTTCGTAAGAGCAATTATGATCGATATGGGTACAGTCCTGTATCCCCAATTGGGCCAGGTCATTTGTCGAAAAAGTAGTCATCTCGCCTTCCAACCTCCCTCACCGTGAGAATTGATATTCAGCCTCTTAAACCCTCGCCTGACATACTGATTTCATCAGGTCAAGAAAGTTTGCGGAAGCGAGCCTCCCCCTAAACATTAGCTATGTAACTATCTGTTTTATATAAAGAATATCATGCATCCCCGCGAAAGCAAGATTCAATTTTCCTTCAAAGCCCTGATTTGATATGCAGAGATTCGCTATTTATGAAAGGAGCGCCCGATGAAACCGATCTATGCTAAAGCCTGGATGCTATTAATCCCCTTACTTCTCGCCTTTTCGCCTTGCGATTCGCTAACCGGCAAGGACAGCCCCAAAGAGGAACCAAAAGAAAGTGCCGTCAAAGATACGACACCAAAGCCATCGATCGCGCTAGCTAAAAATAGCTTTACTCCAGGAGAATCGGTTACCGTTCAGTATGTTGCCTTACCTTCTTATGCTGAAAACGCCTGGATCGGTATTATCCCTTCGAACGTCAGTCACGGCAGTGAGAGCCAGAACGATCAGCATGATATAAGTTACCAGTATTTAAAAAAGAGCACTTCGGGAAGTATGACCTTCCGCGCTCCTAATCAACCTGGAACTTATGATTTCCGCATGCACGATACGGACAACAACGGAATCGAGGTCGCTTCCGTAACTTTTACCGTTGAAGGAGATCCAGCAGCACCTCAGCCTACAGGCTTTGTCGTCGGCGACGCGGTCATGGTCGAATGGAAGGGTCGTTGGTGGCCAGCACGAGTCATTAGTCTCCGCAATGGTACTACCCCATACAAGATTCATTATGATGGCTACAGCAATTCATGGGACGAATGGATTGGCGATGCGCGCATACGCAAACGCTAGCTATTCAATTTGAATACCGATTTCTTTGAGTTCATTTTTTATCAGCGCATCCCAGCCTCGGTTCGACTTAGGATTTGCGGGGCTGGGATGACTGATATAGGAAATAGTCCCTGAAAAATCAGTCAAGGCCTCTTGAGCACGCTTCTCTGCATAGCGCCCTACCCCAATGAGGTATTTCGGCTGGAGGATATCTACGGTTTGAACCAGGGCCTGTCCGCAGATCTCACTGATTTGTCGCTGTTGTACTTTAGGCAAGACTTCCGGCGTCAGATTGCGCCCGGTGTCGTGCAAAAACAGCAAAGGACAATAGTTGATCACCAAAAACCGCTTAAAAAAGGCATCTGGCGTTTCAAACTGCTCACGTGCCCATCCCCAAAGCCGCTTTCCACTGACTTCGCTGCGCTTGCAGGCAAAGCCATCCACCGGCTTTTTGGGATGAAGCCGGGACGGCTGTCCCACCGGAGCTTCTACCTGCAGCCAATCGCGCACGAAACTCACTTCACCAAAAGGAATGCCCGTTTGCGCCATCCCCCAAGGGCCGGGATTCATCCCGAGCAACAAGGCCTCCTTAGGGCCTTGCGCATACTTATTGAGATAGAGGTTCCAAGGCTCGCGCGCATACTCCAGCGGGTTATACACATAGGCCACGGGATCTGAAAATTTCAGGGAATGCAGACGCTCTTGGAGTTGGTCGAAAATGGCTGTAAGCTGTGACATAGTGACTATTTCAAAATGATCATCATATTTCCTTCGCGACGAGAACTCATGGCTGCAAATTTTTTGCGCAGCCATTTTTTAAAAACCGTTCTCGTGGCGGGAATCAACAAAATAAAACCAAACGCATCGGTTAAAAGTCCCGGCGTAATCAAGACAATGCCAGCAGCGAAAATGAGGAGACCGTCAACCATCTGTTCAGCCGGCATTTCACCCTGTTGTAAGCGCTCTGAAATATTCAACCAGACCTTTAATCCCTGCCATCGCGCTAAAGCAGCTCCCGTTATCCCCGTAACGAGGACAATCAACAACGTATCCACTAAACCAATTTCTGTGCCCAGCTTGATGAGGATGATGATCTCAAGAAATGGTACCGCTACAAACAGGAATGCCAATTTCAAAAACATGAATTCAACTTAAACCCTTTAAAGGAGATGTCAATGCAGTGAGTCGATTACCGCCCCAGAAATGCAACCAATTCATTCTTGGTCAGCAAAAAATCGCGTCGTATCTCTGAATATCGCCTTTTTTGATCTAAAATCCGTTGCGAAGCGCTCAGAACGTCGGGAGAATTTTTGGTGCCAAGTTCATATTCTTGCCTCGTCAGCTCAAGATATTTTTTCGTTTGCTGCACATTCGACTGAACCCCATGGACAAGATCGTGCCGCAAAGTTAGTATATGCTTTAGCTTGCGAAATTGCGCCTCAAGCTCACGTTTCTTTTGCTCTGATTGCAGCTTAACTCCTTTTGCCCGAAACTTAAGAGATTTAGCTTCTCGACTCGACTGCAGGCCATCAAAGAGGTTCATACTCAGTTGCGCACCTGCAACATATTCATCGCGCTCTTCAATCGCGGTCCGTTCGCGCTCTCGAAATGGATACAGGTTGTAATTTCCATAGATGTCGACCGATGGGGTCCACCATAGATTCGCCTTCTTCTTGGCAAGATCCAACGCTTCAGACTGCCGCCTTAAAAGTTGGACTTCATAATGCGCATCCGGGTCAAAATCCGCATTAAATAAATCATCTGTATGCTTGTGAGCCAAACTTCCCTTCAATTTAATTTCTTGATCTAACGGCATCCCCAAAACAGATTGTAAGAGCTCTAAAGTATGTTCATGATCTTCTTTAACGATCGCCAACTCCTGCCTCAGACGACCTTGATAAATAGCAAAATCCAATTTATCCGTTTCAGTCGTCAGCCCGGCATCGATACGCTTCTGAACCAACTCAATATTCTGACGATTATTAGCGAGCGCGTTCCGATAATGCCCTGCTATATCTTTTAGGAATAATGCCTTAACAAATAAATTGCGGGCACGTCGTAATTCGCTCAGATAGTATTTTTGGGCCTGTGTATCCTTGACGCTCAGTTCTTTCTTGCGCCTCTTTTCCTCTAAATAATCTCGCCCACCTTCCAACAGGTTAATGTTCCCTTCAACGCCAGCAACTGGCTGGGTCATACGGTCTCGATCGAGCGTTCGAAAGGTTTCTCCACCACCGTGGGCCTTCACTTTAGGCAAAAAAGACCGTGGCAAATGTCCTGTCCTCGCCTTGGCGCCCGCAGCAAATGCGTGCGAACCCTGAACAGCCAGATTCTGCTGTTGTACGAGCCGTGGCAAATCATCGAAAGAAATCGACTCCGCCCACGCGATGTTTACAAGAGTCAAATTCAGCACGAAGCCCCAAACTATCAGAGAATAACGCGTTCTCATCACTGTTTCTCCCGTCAATCAAGGTTTTCAAACAAAACCAAGAGCTCTTTACCTTTTTCTTTAAATGTTATTTCTATATTAAACGGCTTACGTGACGGCTTGGGTGCGACACCACGAAAATTCTTTTTTTCTGCAGTCAAAGCAAAGGGCATTTTAGTCAGCGCCTCCCCCTTTTTTTTGACAATGAGCTTGGCGGTGGCCTTCGCTTCAAACTTGTTAATCGGTAGCGGTTTCATATGATTATCGTATAAATAGATCCGAACTGTGCGATCCGTGGCGCGAACCAGTTCCGCTTTATAGACAGGATCCGAGTGATCATGGTGATCATGTTTATGAGCTGACTTCTCGCTTACCGCAGCAAGAATACCACCATACTTTCCTATAAGCTTCGACTGTTCACCATGGTGTCCTTCATGACTCAGCGCCGGCATGCTCACCATAAGACTCAACACGGTACTTAGATAAATAAACCTTTTCATATCTCCTCCTCCTGCGTGGATTGTGAAATTATTCGTGCGACCGATTTACGACCAAAACGATAAAAGAGCGTTGGCGTCACGAGTATATCCAATAAGGTAGACGACAACAGGCCACCGACGATAACAACAGCCACAGGATAAAGGATTTCTTTACCCGGTTCTCCTTTAGAAAACAAAATAGGCGTTAACGCCAGGATAGCAGTAAATGCGGTCATGAATACGGGAATAAGGCGTTCAAGTGTCCCCCGAATGACCATATTCAAATCAAAGGCCTCCCCTTCTTCTTGGACCAAATGAATATAATGACTGATCATCATGATGCCATTGCGGCTGGCAATACCGCAGAGCGTGATAAAAGCTATCAGGGTCGCCAATGAAAATACGCGTTCGGTGAGAAAAATAGCAATGATGCTCCCAATAAGGGCCAGAGGCACGTTCGCAATGATTTGCAAGGTAAGTGGAACCGACCGGAAATGGAAATAGAGCACTAAGATAATCCCTAATAACGACAATGCCCCCAAAAAGAGAATCCGTTTGGAGGCCGCTCGTTGGCTTGCATATTGCCCCCCGTACTTAATAAAATAACCCGTCGGCAGTATCACTTCTTCCTGAATTTTAGCGCGAATATCCGCTACCAAACGTCCCAAATCGCGACCTTCCGAATTAGCCGAGATCGCCAAGCGTCGCAGCATATTTTCCCGATTGATCATATTGGGGCCACTGCCTTGATAGACGCTGGCCACATCTTCAACATACACAGGAACACCATTGGGCAAAAAGCGGACTATGGCCTGCTGAATTTTAGACGGATCGGCACGCGATTGTTCATCAAAACGCATGAACAACTCAAAATATTGTTGGTTTTCCAAGACCTGTCCCACAACACGACCATTCAAGGCCGCCTCTAGCTCTTCCGCTAACTTCCCGGTTGGAATACCACTCTTACCGGCCGCTTGACGATCAATAGCGATTTTGAGCTGTGGCACTAAGACAAGCGGTTCCATTTGGATATCTACGAGATCTGGAACTGGCTGAATCGCATCGACAATCTCTCCGCCAAGACGTCGCAGCTCACTGAGATCAGGGCCGAATAGCTTAATCGCAATTTGTGCCCGAATCCCGGACAATAAGTGATCGAGACGGTGAGAAATGGGCTGACCAATGTTAATCGTAATTTCCGAAGAAGTCGCCGCAATTTTTTGGCGTAATTCTTTCAAGACAATCGAGCGGTCTCTCCCCTCTTCATGAAAATCAACATCGATTTCGTTCCAATAGACACCCTCAGCATGCTCGTCCATCTCTGCACGCCCGGTACGTCGCGTCGTCGATTTCACTTCAGGGATTTTCAAAATCGCTTTTTCTGCAAGATTGCCTAGTTCATTCGAGGCATCAAGAGAAATTCCCGGAGTTGCCGCCACACCAATAGTTGCCGTCCCTTCATTAAATTTAGGGAGAAAATCCTGCCCCATGAAAGGCACAACACAAAGCACGGCCAAAAGCATGAATCCACACGATGCCATAATCAACTTGGGATGCCGGACCGCATAACGGACTAACGTTTCAGCGCGTTTTTTTATAACTTGCACCAACTGAGAGTCCTTCGACTGTTGAATCACCTTGGAATGAGGCAAGAGGTAATAGCAAAGTACCGGTGATAGCGTCAGTGAGATGACAAGCGATGCGAGCAATGAAACGATATAGGCAATCCCTAACGGCACAAAAAGACGCCCTTCCATCCCACTCAATGCAAAAAGCGGAATAAAGACAAGAATGACGATCAGCGTTGCAAAAACGATAGAATTACGCACCTCCGAGGATGCCGCATAGATAACGCGCAGCACTGGTTTGGGCTGCTGAGACTGGCTGTTTTCACGGAGACGGCGAAACACATTCTCCACGTTGACAATCGCATCGTCGACAACCTCTCCGATTGCAATGGCGAGACCTCCGAGGGTCATTGTATTAATACTCAGGCCGAGAAACTTAAAAACAATACCGGTAATGACGAATGAAAGCGGAATAGCGCAAAGAGTAATGAATGTGGTACGAGTATTGAACAAGAACAGAAAAAGTACCAATGCCACCATAATGGCACCGTGCAGGAGGGCTTCTTCCACATTCATGATAGCTCGATCAATAAAATGTGCTTGCTTAAAAAGGTCACTTCGAATAATCAGCCCGTCCGGCAGTGTCTTTTGAATATCTTGCAATTCCTGATCGATATGAAGACTCAGCTTGATCGTATCTGTGCCCGGCTGTTTCTTAATCGTCATCACAACGGCTGGCGCTGCATTAATACTTCCGTCACCCCGTTTAATTTTGGCACCGAACTTGACTCGAGCAATGTCTTTGACAAACACCGGCTTACCCAAATGCATAGCAACAAAGGAATTTTCGATCTCATCGAGGCTCTCGACGCGCCCGAGTGGACGGATTAAATATTCCTGAGTCTCAATATCAATAAAACCGCCGGTGGTATTGAGACTAATCTCTGACAAGGCGTGTTCGAGCTCTTCTAATGAGATGCCAAAATATTGTAGTTTTTGACTGGATACCAAGATTTGGTACTGCTTGACCTCTCCCCCAATCACGACAACTTGACTGATCCCGGAAATGGCCAGCAAGCGGGGACGAATGACCCAGTCGGCAATCGTGCGCAGCTCCATCGGCGACACATCGGTTTTTGGGCTCGTTAATCCGACAAATTGTATCTCACCCATTAACGACGTAATGGGCGCCATCGTTGGCTGCATACCTTCTGGCAATTGCCCCTGGAGGAGTTGGAGTCGTTCGGTTAATAATTGGCGGTTGCGATAAATATCAGTAGCCCACTCAAACTCAACAACAACGATCGAAATCCCAATCCCGCTGTTAGAACGAACCCGAACAACACCCGGCACACCATTCATCACGGATTCGATCGGTATCGTGACCAAGGTTTCAACCTCTTCCGGAGCGAGACCATGAGACTCGGTCAGAATCGTCACCGTCGGCCGGTTAAGATCGGGAAAAACATCGACCGGCAGCCGTGAAATCGTCCAACTACCATAGCTAAAAGTAGCAATGGCCAAGACTAGAATGGCCAAGCGATGCTTGAGCGCATAGCGTATAACCGCATTTATCATATATCACCTAAACTGAGATTTACCGGGAAAACAAAGACTACTTAGGCTGAAAAAATAGGTGGGCGGAAAATGGAAGCAGGAATCATCCTAAGGATGATATTGAGCGAAGCATCTGAAATATAGCGGACTTCATCGGAGGTCGTAAGCCCTTGCGCGCTTTCCTTTTGAGGAGCCAAATTATGAGAGGCACAGCATTGGATGCCGCAATGATGCTCCTGCTGTGGACCCTCAGCATCATGCTCTGCATGGAGCTCTAAAGCGGCGAAAAGAAACCCCAGGACAATCAATATCCCGAAGAACTTGGCCTGTCGGCGAAAACGCTTCATTAAGTAAATATTCAAGGGAGGCGCCTAAAATAGCAAGGGCTTAATCGAATAGTTCAATTATTCATTTATATTTCAATATATTATGCCGCATACCTCAATAAAAAGGTTTAAGGTAAAGCTCGGCCCATATGCAGCAAAAACTGTGCCTTACCCCAGGGATCTTTACGCGCCTCCTGCGCAAAGATTGCAAAACCTAGCCGTTTATAGAATTGGAGCGCTGCTTCGTTGGACTCAAAGCAGGATAGCTTGATCTCCCCGATCTGATACAGTTCCACGGCCTTTGCGACCATTGCTTCGACCAGAGCCTTCCCCCGTCCCCGGCCACGATATGAGGGGTGGATAATAAGATTACCAATCCAGGCTTCTTGGCCGGGCACAACATCATAAAGATTGGCAAAACCGATCACCTGACCGTCAACTTCCATGATCGTATTGCCTTCACGATTACGAAATTCCTCCGCTAAACAGTCTCGGGTTAACGTTGGCGCTAACTTGGGTGCAAAAAAGAAAATTTCTCGCTCATTTTGAGGGAGCTGACAAATAGACTCTAGGTCACTTTGACTTAATTCACGAATCTTCACGTCGAAATCCAAGGCATTGTACTTGACCAATCTGCATCCGTCTCAATATACGCATCTAACATACCCTAAAAAAGGAGATTGATCTATGCTCAAGGAATTTAAGGAATTTGCAATGCGAGGCAACGTCGTCGACATGGCCGTCGGCATCGTTGTCGGTGGGGCCTTTGGTAAAATTGTCGCCTCGTTTGTCAAAGATATTATCATGCCGCCGATTGGTCAGTTTCTGGGCGGTGCGAGGTTCTCAGCTCTCTTCATTAACTTGTCCGAGACGCCGTACGCCACGTTAAAAGAAGCACAAGCCGCTGGCGCCGCCACGATCAATTACGGTGCGTTTATCATGACAATTGTTGATTTCATCATCATCGCCTTTGCGATCTTCATCGTCGTCAAGGGCATGAATAGCCTTAAGAGAAAGGCTGGAGAGGCCCCGGAGGCACTACCGGAACCTTCCAACGAAGAGAAACTGTTAGGCGAGATTCGTGACTTACTGCAAAAAAAATAGAATCATGCAACTCGCATTTGGGGTCACGATGAAGATTTAATCTTAATTTGCGCTCGCTGGGCTAAGTGCTGAAAGGCTTCCGTGTAGAGCAATGGCTCTTCAATTCCGAACGGAAACTGCTTGGTCATCCAAGTGCTTCCATCACTAAACGTCACCTTATAATACGGCCGCTCCATTAACTTGCCCTGACGGTTCAGATAGTATTGATGAAAGGAGATTTCTTTGACCGTATCTAGCGCATAGATCCTTGGCTCACCTTTCATGAACTTATAGATGCTGACACCTTTAGCATGTAAATGAACCGCATTTTGGCTGATGTAAGTCAGGAAAAAAACCGCCACAATAATGATAAAAGAATAGAGCCCGATAAAGACTTTTTTAACATTCATCCGACTACGTCGCGATGATTCTTCTGCAAAAAGCGACGCTTTTTCCTCCCCTAAAAAAGCGTTCATCAGAAAAACACTCAACATTCCCCCTATCCCGAGCGCGGCAAAACCAATCCCCAGGTACCAACTCCACGGATCCGGCACAATCAGTGTCTCACCAACCGTCAAAGAGGCCTGCTTCCAGCGGAGCCACCAACTATAACCTTGATAGAGCAGACTCCCCACCAAGAAGAGACAGGCGACAAATACCAGGCCAAAACCAAGCTGTGCCTTTTGGTACTCAGATTCACTTAAGGGCTGTTGAGTGGGTTTCTGTTGCGTCGAGCGCCGCGGAAAGTATTTACGCAGCAGCGCAAACGACAGCCACATCAAAAGAGCCCCGAGGGCTGTACTGATCCAACTTATGTAATCCATAATAAATCCTGGTTGCGGCCACCCTACTCCTTCTCCACTGAATTTCAATAACTCTTTGACCCCACAGAATTTCTCTGAATAAGATCGCTTATATCTTAATGTCGAAGGTAGCACA
The DNA here is from genome assembly GCA_965216315.1 of bacterium. GTDB lineage: Bacteria > UBA10199 > UBA10199 > 2-02-FULL-50-16 > JAJFLM01 > CBDCFN01. The sequence goes on from CBDCFN010000016.1 coordinate 1,688,308, forward strand.
TTAGATTCGTTTACAAAAAAGTCAGAACCTAAATACAATTTGGTAATCCCTTATAGTGTTTGGGAAAAGTAAATCAAGCTATGAAGAAACGCATCCGCATTGACCCATAATGCAATTACTAAAATAAATAGAATCTAGCTTTCCCTTCTTATTAAAGAAGAACGCAACATTGATGGCCTGAAATTCGCCCTTCTTAGGGTCCTGATAGCAGTCTTTTTCTTTACGGCGATCTCGCTCAATGACATAAATCATTTTCACCTCGTTTTGAAAGGTCGCATTGCCGAGCATTTTTTCAATATCGTGCGGTGTCGATTTTCCGAGTTGCAATTCCGGATACCGCGTTGAGAGCGGAGTGAAGTCTGCCTTTGAAAATACTTTTTCATACTTAATCGGTAATAAGTAGGGGCCTGCACAGGCATCCATTCGTTCGGGATCCCCGGTGAGCTTATAGATAAAGCCTTCCGTCTCCGAATCCTTACGCGTCAACTCGTAGATTTTACCGTCCACTTTAAAGCAAAAACTTCTGTAATCAGCAAACTGAATTGTAGCCAGCTTAGGCTCTTTCATACGCTTGCTAAGCGTCTTATCGATAGCGGGTCCAAACTTACGTAGTTCCAGGCTGAGCAGCTTGGGAGTGATTCCAAAGAGATCAAAGCTCAGGATTTTAGGCGCAGCGAACGCTGGACTGACATGCCCTAAAAAAACCACGCAGCAAAATAGGCTTAGCAAACTATATCGATTAATCATCATGACTCCATAGTTTATTTAGCGACTCCACTCCAAAATTTGCTCATAAACCTGCTGATGACGTGCCAGCCCCAAATGTGAGAGACCGTTAAAAGTCTTGTAATGCTCCATCAAAAAAGGAATGGACCGGGATTCTGCAAAACTCTGACCCGTGACACTTCTCGAAGGCACCACACCGTCGCCAAAATAACGCTTAAAGATATTGTCCGCTTCCTTCGCGAGCTGGGCGGCAATAACATAATAGTCGACCCCTGCCAGCAAGGGAACATGATGACGATTATCTCTAAGCAGCGCATCGGCATCTTCGTCCTGCCAATCCTCATCCAGAATATAGCCAAAACGCAGGTCCTTAATCCCGGCACTGCGCTTGTTGGCAATCGCGGCAATACCTTTGGTATAAAGATTGGGGACGGTTTGTAGTATCTTCGACGTTAGATTACCGAGCTTTTCGTAGTCCGTGCCTAGATGGGGCGATCCCAAGAGAAAGACCTTTTTGACTCGTTTGACCCAAGCAGCCTGTTCTTTTTGACCATAATGACAGGCACTCCGCACGACGAGTCCACCCATGCTATGCCCGATAAAAATAATTTCTCGAACAGGCGATGAGGGTTCCTCGCAAAGCTCACAGAGCAACTCCGAAAGATTCTGCCCATTCGTGGAGATATGGAGACCTGAATTATATCTTAAATAGAGCGGACTATAACCCAGCTCTTTTTGGAGCAACGAACCATAGTTTCGGTCCGGATCATCCGGAAAGTTCCAGGTATCCTCCGAATCACACAGGCCATGCACCAAGATACAGGCCTTGCCATCCTGAATTTCACCAATGAGACTCATCTCGATCGCAAGTGGGCTGCCTTTTAAAGCAAGTGAGTCCCCGATCACGCCATTGAGTGCCGAGATATAACGGTGCTTATTCTCGGGTACGGTCTGTAACGTCCCCCATGACGCCCGCGCACCCTCCTCAATGATCTTGAATAAACTATTAAGATTTCCGCCCATAACCCTAGCAGGCCCGCCTATCGGGTATTTGTCAAGGCCATCCCCTCAATCGCGGCTTCCTTGCCCTGCCAGATCTCATTCAACCAACGCTGATACTGCTCGCGAGCACCCGGATCATTGATATAGTCTTGCTGGGCGAGTTCCATTGGAAAGGGGAGCGGCTTGATAGAAACCGTAATCTTGCGGATTTTTCCGGCCATCAAATCCCAAAAACTCACCGTTTCAGGATCATAGAAAAGAGTGACATCCAAGAGAACTTTGAGATTTTCTTTCATCTCGGTAAGCGCCATTGCAACCCCTCCAACACGCGGCTTTAAGAGATATTGAAACGGAGGCTCTTGCTTGCGATGTTTTTCTATCGAAAACCGTGTCCCCTCCGGAAAGGCAATGATACACACGGGGTATCGGTTAAACTTCTGACAGGAGCGCCCTATCCTCGCTAGATCCTGACCCATTAATTCCGGTTTCTCCACCAATTGCTGACGCGTGTAACGGTCTAAAAATGGGTAGTCCAAAGCCTCCCAGCAATAGCCCATAATCGGAACCTTTCTGAGCTGCTGTTTTAAAAAATATTTAATGAAGGGAGATTTACGATGCAGACAATGAAAAAGCACAAAGATATCTACCCAAGAACGATGATTGGAAAGGACAAAGACCCACTCACTCCTGTCGGGAATAGCCTCGCTCCCACGAACGTCCCATTCAATTTTCTGGGTCATAAAAAGGATAAAATCGTTAACATAGTGCCAGCAGTTCACGATTTGATCCAGCCATCTCGAATATAGGGCGTGTCGCTTGGGATCTTTGGTCCAGCGCTTCAGGAGAGAAACGACATAAAAGGGAAAGCACGCGGTTGCAATAATGTTCAGAATAATAAGAAATAGTGACAACGGCCCCAATAGAAATGACGGTAAGAAATGCAGCATAGATGGATAAATTACTCACTTCACTACTTTATAAGTGAGCAACCTCCGCTGGACCCACTATTAGTCGCACAATCAGCCGCACAGGAGGCCTCCGTCTCTCCGACTTCACAAGAACCATTGCCACAGACAGTCTCGCTGCCAGCACAATCCTCGACGCAAGATGACACCGTTTCGTCATCATCACAGACATCATCGCCACAAACAGAACCGCTAGACGTCACGCAATCAGCGGGACAGGTCGCAGAGGTTTCCGGGTCCACACAAATATTGTTACCACATATTTCACCGCTTCCACCGCAGTCTTCTGCGCAGGAAGTTACCGTCTCGTCTCCCTCACACACATCATTGCCACAAACCGATCCGACAGAGCAATCTTGGGGGCAATTCGAAGCATTCTCACCGCTGTTGCAAAAGCCATTGCCGCACAGCCCGCCTCCTCCGCCGCCACCCCCACCGCAATCATCAGGACAGTTCGAGCTATTCTCGCCCGGCTCACAATCCCCATTGCCGCATACAGCCGGACAATCGGCAGGGCAGGTCGCATTCGTCTCTCCACAATCGCAGGAAGCATTTCCACAGGCGACCGTTCCAACCAGCGTCGACGTGCCTGCATTATTGGTGACACTGACTTCATCACAATCCAAGTCGACGAAACTATCATCGTCATTCCGACTCAATGACTGAATGGCTTCATGATTTCCGCCCGTCCAGCCACTGACCTGTGAACTCTCAACAGTATCGACTTCACAAGGAGTGCCGCCACCACAATTGGGAGTTCCTGCCGCAATATAAAAAGCAATGTTAACATTGGCATCAAAATTAGCGCACTCTGAATTACCAAAACTAAGATCTCCAGCAACGCTGGCAAAAGATTCAAAGCCGGAGCTCGCGGCTAATATCTTGTCGCCATCATTGTGATTACCACTATTAAGCGTCGAGGCGAAAGACCCGAAAGCAACCAAAGTAGAGCTATCTTTGCGGATTTCATCTGCAGCGTCGAATTGATCTTGATTGTTACTAAATATCTCCATCTCAACCGCACACTCGGTATTACTGAGCTTCACTATGCGACTGATAAAAACGTCGTGATGAACGGCAAACGCAGTCTGAGGGCAAGATAAGCACCCTATCAAAACTATTAATAATTTTTTCATGTGCTCCCTCCTACATGGCTTCACACAATCATAACCTGGACTCTACGTAAAGGATAATGAGTTATCACGTAAAAGTTGACTTCACTTGAGTCCTGAGCCTTATGATCCTACAATGTTTCGCACACTCATGGTGATTTTGTGGTGCGTTCTACTCTTCACGTCAAAAGTCTGGAGCCAAGAGGCGCTCGTTCCTCGCGGAACTCATGTCTTAACTCCAGCCCTTTCCGTCTCTCGCTCCCTCGGGCCGAACGACGGATGGGTCCCCGGCTTTAACTTTTCTTATGCCTACTTTCTAAAGGATTGGCTCCAAGCCGAAGGCGGAATTCAGTTCGAATACGGTTTCACGGATAATCAATTCTATGCCGGCAGCGCCTTGGGAGGCATCTCCTTCTTTTACAACCGTGGCTCGTGGGTCCTTCCCTTTGGCGGTTTTCGCATGGGCCTCGGCGCGTTACGCGAAAATGACAGTTCGGGAGGAGTACAGAACCGAATGACCGTGACATTAGCACCCAAAGTCGGCGTGCTCTTTCGTGTCTCTAAGCTGATCGGAATTTACACCCATGTCGAATACCAACGTGTCTTTGTCATCGGCGACGAAAGGCAAGGCTACGAGGACCTCAACCTGCTGCGGATACCCGTCGGCGTTTCTTTTATGTTCTGAATCAAGTCCCATACCGCAATCAGTTGCTCCATCAGAGAATATATGCTTTCATAACGGTTCAATGAATAACGAACGCCCTCCTTCACTCCGACCCTGGCAGGCCAAACTGCATACCGTCATCTTCGAGGCCGACACACAAAGTGGCAAGATCTTTGACGTCATCTTGATCGTCAGCATCGTCGGTAGCGTGTTGGCGGTGATGCTGGACAGTGTAGGGGCCATTCGCTTGCGTTATGGGGACATGTTCTATTGGTTGGAATGGGCCTTCACCATTCTTTTTACCATCGAATATCTGTTTCGCCTTATCTGTGTCGGTCGACCGACGCGTTATGCCCTGAGCTTCTTTGGGATCATCGACCTGCTGGCAATCCTACCGACCTATTTAAGTCTGATGGTGACTGGGACCCACTTTCTCGTCGTGATACGGGTCCTAAGGGTCTTGCGAGTCTTTCGCGTCTTGAAACTCGTGCAATATGTGAGCGAAGCAAGAGTTCTCGCACTTGCATTACGCCAGAGCCGACGCAAGATCTTTATCTTTGTCTTTACGGTACTGACCCTGGTCGTCGTTCTTGGTTCCTTTATGTACGTCATCGAAGGGCAGGCCAGCGGCTTTACGAGCATACCTCGAGGAATCTATTGGGCCATTGTTACGATGACCACGGTTGGCTATGGCGACATCTCACCGACGACGGTGCTGGGCCAAACCTTGGCTTCCGTTGTCATGCTTATCGGTTATAGCATTATTGCCGTCCCGACGGGTATCGTCACGGCCGCCATGACCCAAGCCTCCAAAGAAATCTCGACCCAAGCCTGCCCTCAGTGCAGCGCCGAAGGCCATGATCCGGACGCGGAACATTGCAAATTCTGCGGAGCTGCGCTTTAATTATACAAATTTAGGAGACACTATCATGATTCATATTCTATTCCTTGTCGGCTTGTTGATTGGTGGCTCATCGGTAAGCGGTGTAATCCATGCCGCGGATACGGACACGGTCAATCCCCAGATAACGGATGCCGTCACCCAAACCGATACTAAGACAGAGACCGAAAAAAAGGAGCCGACCATGGTGAACGGACAAGTTACGGACGCAGTTGAAAGCGAGAAGAAAGGCGATGAAAAGAGATCAGAGACCGCCGATGAAAAAGCCAAGAACTAACTCTTATCTGCACCCTCGCCGACGGAACCAACACGCAACAGCGGCTCCCAAGAGAGTCAAAACTGAATACATCGCCGCCATCAGTATGCCCACGGCATACAGATCCACGCCGGCACTATTTTGAACAAAACGGAGAATCGAAATGGCAAGAAATTGCCCCAAGAAAACTCCGATTGCACTGAGAAATGGTTGTTGGCCTATCGCCCCACAAATCAAGCCGGCCCCAAACAACCAGCTGAGGTAATAGAGCATGTCCTCATCCCAGGGCTCTGGATGACCCGTAAGCATCGGCAGCATGACCCAGACAAGGCCCCCGAAGGCCACACTAACAACGAATATCATGATTCTCTTGGTGTCAGACATAGGGACTCTACAGGCACCGCATGATATACTAATAATGTTACTATGTCCCGAATACTCTCATTGTTATCAATGACTCCCCTTCTGTTTCTGCCGGCGTCGGCAGCTGCGATTGATTTGAGTAACACTTCGAAGCATAATGTCCGCGTCAAGATCACCGGTGAATTCGATCGGACCTGTTACACGAGCACTCTCGCCCCAGGTCAGACCACTTTCTTTGCCGCCACTCAGCCCGCCTGTCAGAAGGATCTCAAGATTGACTATCAGTATGAAGACGGCGATAAGCCGCGTCCTTGCACTAAAGCTGCCAAGTCAGGCGATCGTGTGAGTTTTGATGGGAGTGCGTGCGAGGGATGTTGAATTGCTGAGACGCCTTTATGGATCCGTAAGCGCTTCGAGATACGGGAGCAAGCCGGCTAGTGTCGCAAGACTCGGGTCGATCTGATGCCGGCTGTTTCTATCCAACAGCACGGCCGACATGCCCGCCGCACGCGCGCCATGAAAATCGGAAAAACGACTATCCCCGACCATGAGTATCTCGTCTAATGAGAGACCCAGACGCGTGGCTGCCTCGATAAAAATCTCCGTCTTCGGCTTGGTAAAACCAGCTTCCCAGGAAAACACTGTAGCATCGAAATACGCATCAAGCCCTAAACGCGTAACGGGCTCCGTATACGGCTCCGAGTGAAGAGATTGAAATCATTCGGTTTCTAATGATAAACTCGATGTTTTAACTCATGGAGGTATCGATGAATTTATTCAAATCACTTTCTCTGGGCGCGTTCTTGCTCACCGTGCTCGTTCTCGCAACCCGGCCGGTGCACGCCGGCGAATGCCCATCTGCAACAACAGTCACGAAACTTCCGACGATCGAGAAACACGGGCCGTTTGACCCTAAATCCGTAACGAACGCTTCCGCGACTTACACTGATAAGGGTTTGGTCGTCTTCTTAAGTAACGCAACGGTTGACGCTAAGAAGTCGGCAAGCCGGCTGCCCCTGCCCCCGGTCACCGGAAAAGGCAACATCGCCGTCGCCCTCACTTTCCAAAACAAAGAAAAAATCATTGCGGGCACGTACGCCCCCAACCGCTTTGGCAAGCCGATGAATTTGCGAAACTCCCTGTTCTTTGGATTTGCCGCAGGCGGCATGATGGGCTCGTTCAGCGCTAACGCGGGACAGGCCCAAATCACCGAACTCAGCGACGGCAAGGTTTGCGGGACCGTTGATATTCAAGGCACCGACGGCGCGGTGACTGGGAAGTTTACGGCAGGCATTGTTAAATAGTTCTTATTTGCGCCTAGAATAGCTTAGGTGTAATATACGCATTTGGATGATGTGTCAGTGAAGGAGAAAGAGGAAAAAATGAAGAAAATCATTACCATGGTATTAGTATTGGGTTTTATTGTGAGTAGCGCAGTGACCTATGGTCAAGTTTGTCGGAATATCTTACACGTGATCGGACCCATTTGGCCCGACATTGAAGGGTGCGAAGCTTTTGCTACCATGCTCGATCCTGTCTGCGAGAAAGGTTGCACGGATCCAAACCCAAGCAGACAGACTGTCGAATGCGAGGCCCAGTCTGATGGCACCTATCGAGCTGTCATGACAATTAATGCGGGACCACCAAGCAAGCCCGATCCGCTCTAAAGGCCTACGGTCACAACAACGCTGTCGCGAAAAATTGAAGAAAATTTGAGATAGCGCTAAGATAACCGTATGATGAACATCAAAAACTTTGTCATTCTGGTGGCTTTAATGGCCGGCTTGTTGATGGCATCGGTTTCACTCGCACAGACGCGCCGCATTTACGTGAATAATATTCGCATGAGCGATCGGCAAGTTTCCCAGTTGGAGTATTTTGCCTGCACGCACATCCCCAACGGTGCGTATTGGTTGAATGTTCGCAATGGGGCGTGGGGCTATTGGGGCAATCCGCAAGTGCAAGGCTACTTTGGTGATCAGTGCCGGCGACCGGCCAACGCGCGGGCCTATCAACGCCGCAAGAGCCTCAGTGAACGTGGTATGCTCTACTCCCCCGGCGAGATACTGAGTGGGAGGTAATTGAGTGATTTCTCGATTTAGCGAAAGAGGCGCTTCGGAACTTAAATGCGCTTTGCCTTAAACGACAATTCCACCTCCCATTTTTGCCCAAAAAACTCCTTTTCTCCAGCCGTACTCAATTTCCCTTGTACAAAACTGCCATCTTTTTTGAACTCCGTGAGGGTCATCTTGCCTATGCTCGAAAAGGGCTTTTTGTCATGACTCGTATGGTAGACTTGCGTGCCAATTAGCTTGCCGTCTTCAGTAATAGTGAGCTCTAGGCCACTGCCTAGTTCACCGGCGGACAGCCTCAGGCTAGCATTCGCTCCAGTGCCTGGATCTTTCTCGCTTAAGAAAATATGAACGGTTTTTTTACCCTCATAAGGGTCGCCCTTCAGAGTGATGGCATGTGTTAATTTTGCCGCCTGGCCATTACCCTTGAAATGGCCTGCAATGACACTTGTTCCGGCTTGGACGGAGAGGGGGAATAAAAGCAGTAGATAGATACCAACAGGGAGAATTTTATCAGACCAAGATTTCATCTTAGACTCCATAACTTGCGTTTATCAGAAGTAGTGAGAGTAGCTGAGCCGGCTGGCTATATCAAGCCCATACTAAGCCTGACAGTGCCTCCCTGTGTACTGTGTGTACACTGAAATACCGCTGCCACGACAACCCAGTAACACCTTCGACCGAAAACAATAGAACAACCGGAGGTGTGTAATGGTAGATAATTTACTTTCTATAATAACTAATAAAATAAATACTGAAATCCAAACCGAGCCGTTATTTCAGTGGTTCATAGAAGCCAGCAATAAGGCCGAGGCTCCCGAAAGCGATGAGGCTTCCACAACGACATATGGCCCGACAGAAAAATTTACTGAATTTGAGCAAGGGCAATTCAAAGCTGCCCTGCCGGCCGCCGCAAGGATCATGGGACCACCTACAGCTGAGACGAGTCTAGCCCCTGACTCTCAATCCAAATCAAGCGAGAACTACGTGCCCATTAACTATCCTACGGGTAACTATTATGCTCCCTGGCAACCCGGCGAAACGCCTCCTGATACTGCAGAACGCTCAGCATCCGTCATTACTCAGGCCGAAGGTGCTGGCGAGGGTAGCAATCTCACTCAAGCAGAGATTGAAGATCAGGCCAAAGCACTCGAAGACCAGGATGTGGAAACCACTGCTACCGAAGAGTCCGATCCGGAAGCTCTGACGCCTGAGGAGCAAGCTTTTTTGGACAAACTTCCGGAATTCTTTGCAGCCTACGGAAGCCAGGCCGATCAATTTGATGTCGAAAAAATCAGAGCTACCGCTGCGGAAACAAGTCTAGAGGGATCCGAAGGACTTGACTTATTAATTGATTTTAAGCGGGGCGATCTCGGCGGTTGGGAGTATATGCAAGCTAGCTATATACTATTTCGATCCTTTGAGAGAGGCGACATCTCGGCAAGCCAGTACACCGCGTGGGCCGATCAATCCAGTGGGCTCGATCGCGCAGCCATGATTGGCTTAGCTAAAGTTGCCGAGCAAGAACAGGGCCTAAGTGATGAAAATTTTGATAGCTACGCTTTCTTCTTAGATGCAATCCATAATGAGGGAGATGGCACGTTTATCTCTTATTAGTTGTCAACAGACAAAATCCCGGATCAATTGCATGATCCGGGATTTCCTCTCCCCCAAAGACTGCCTCCAACAAGGCTTCACCGGCGTCGTCACAAAAAATTGAATAAAGTTCAAGATAGCGATAAGATAACGCTATAATGAGAACCAATAATTGTGTCAAAAAAACCCCTCAGAATTTTATCACGGTGGTGACGCTACTGTTTGCTTTGCTGATCGCGACGGTCTCATTGGCGCAGACGCGACGAGTCTTTGTAAATAACATCCGCATGAGCGATCGACAGGTGTCGCAGCTGGAGTATTTTGCCTGTACCCACATCCCCAACGGTGCGTATTGGTTGAATGTCGGCAATGGGGCGTGGGGCTATTGGGGCAATCCGCGAGTGCAAGGCTACTTCGGCGATCAGTGCCGGCGGCCAAGCAACGCGCGGGCCTATCAACGCCGTAAGAGCCTGAGTGAGCGAGGCATGCTCTACTCCCCCGGCGAGATACTCAGTGGGCGCTAAGAGGTTTCCCTCTTTAACAACACTGTCGCGACTGCAGCGAATTGAATGAGACTAAAGGGCAGTTCTAAGGCGTGCATGGTTCCGGTAGCGTTAGCGGCAATACGTTGAGAATATCTTGCTCGTGAATGAAAACTGACTCCAAAGAGAGCTCGTAGCCTTCGCGGATGAAGTCGTCGCAGAAGCGATGACCTCCACCGTAAACAAGCAAGGCTTCCTCGCCGGGATGATCACGGAAGAATTGAATCATATAGGGAGTGGACCAACTTTCCCGCATGGGATAGATCATATCATCACTCATATCCTGGCAAGTGGAACTATCGCCCTCCTCGCTCCGGCAGTCCATCACCTGCGATAAAAATTCAAAGATTTGACGCTCCTGCTCCGTGCTCGACGTCCGATGAAACACGACGCCTTCCGGATGCTGAAGAGCATAGACCCAAGCCGCACCGAAACTCGCCACGAGCTCGTAGTGCGCACTCGAAAACTCTCCCAACGGGAGACCATCTAAGATTTGCTGATATTCCGTGCGAAAATCATCCAGATCCTCGTAACGGAATTCGATATTCCGTCGGATCTCTTCGCCGTGGAGGTCATATGTCAATCCTTCGATAAAAAAGTGACGCGGCTGAAAAATCTCCATGAGTATCAGGCTGCTGACCTGATACTGGACGAGCGCCAGCCATTGTTCATCGTCAACGATCCCATGATTGGGCATATGCAGGTTGCGAAGAAAAATGAGCCGACCTAAACGCGGATCGCCATCGAGCTCATTCACAATGTGAAATGTCTCACTCAGTCGTGGGCGACGGGAGATCTCTTCCAAGGCCAAATGCATGCGTCCCTGAGCGGGCTCGACTGTGGGGGCCGATTCAGGTTCCGGATTGGACCCCGAACAATTGCATCCCGCCGTCGTCACGCAACTACCTATAGCCAAGGCAAGCGGCAAAAAAAGCCGATTTGCCCAAAGAGTGAAACGACTCTGGGAAGGCGAAGTCGCCGTCGCGGTAGGCGCAACACAGGCATTGTCAGCGCCCAAATTGACAACCGAGTGGTTTTGCAAAGGAACCGCCGCTGTCAAGAGCGGGGCCATCGAGAGCCCATTCAGGGCACAAGAAAACGTCATGGAACTCCTCCTCTTGTCCCCATGACAAGTGAAAGAGCTATTTCGATCTGGCCACATCTATCGGCGGACAGACGATTAAGTTGCGAAAGAAATGACGCAAAGATGTGAGGCGGAGACAACGAATGCCCTGTAATTATTGAGAAATTTTTCACCTCTGTCTTGTGTCTTATTAAGTAAGTAAGCATTATCAACTTGCAAAGGGCATCTAAGAAGACCATGAAATTCGTGTCCTCATCTACGGGACAAGGAAAAAACCTAGACCCTTACCCTGATACGTACCCACCTGATCACAGGTGTTGACGGCTAAGACGTTGACAATATACCCGGTATAATACTTAAGCGGTATCGGAGCCGATTGAGTACCTTGTACCGTTGCGCTGTAAATAATCTTTGGTAGACCAAAAATGCTGATCTCAATGCGATAGGCTTTCGCCCCTGAGATTGGCTGCCATTGAAAGGCGTAGCTGGGCACAGGAGTCTTGGTCACGCATGTCGGACAATATTGTGCCGAGGATTGAGGCGACAAATTCGTGACGACAGTTTCCTTCAAATCAGAGCATGCTTGCAGCCCTTGTCCACCCTTCTCCTCAGCTTGCTTATCAACTTGCTTTGCCTCAGAACCGGTATGAAAAATACCTAATGTCCCACCTGAGCTGGCCTGGATGTTATTAGGACCGGCTACCGCATGAACTTCCCATAGGTATGTCTGATCGGGTTTTAATTTAGACGTAAGGATATATTTCTTATCCTTAAGCGATGTACCAAACGCTGGCTTGTTAAGACTTCCCTCATACAGTTGGAATACATATTTATCAGGTGGATATTCGTTATCGTTTGGCGATTCCCAATAGAAAACCCCCAGATTGGCATGAAAAGACGTTCCAACATTATTAACCGGACTTTTTAAGATAACCGAACTCGGGGCAATCTCATAACAGCCCGTTGCAACCTCACCTGGATAGGGTTTTGTCGCTCTGACTTTCCAACAGTACCCTGCTTTATCGCCGGAAACAACCGCACTTGGCACGTGCCAAATAACGCGTTGACCCTTGCCTTGAACAACATCCTGTTCATAAACGGCTTGATTGGGAGCATTTTTTTTATAAATGGACAAATTATAGTTAACGGCACCGGGAACTGTCTGCCACTGAAAAGTGACTGGCGTTGCCTTGTAACCGATCGCCCAGGGATAGGGCGGATTTAACGGTGACTTCAGTACGGGCGCGGTCAACTTATAATCGACCTTGAAAGAACGCGTGGCGGAAATTAGGCCAAGTTCATGATAAGGGCCCGGCCCAATAGGCTGTACTGCCCAATAATAAGGCTGCTGTGAATCGGGAACGCTGACGGCATGACTGTTCTCTTGCACTTCACCAGACAAGAAAGCTTTGTCCATATTCGGCTCTGTTGATACATAATATTTATACGCTTCTGCTCCCTCAACTGGCAACCACTCCAATGAGATAGCCCATGGCGGCACAGTTGCGGCGTCTTTAGGTGCTAATAGTGAGGTTTGAGGCTCCGCGGTATTAAATGACGTGACGTCAGACCATTCACCCGCTGCTTCGTCAGGGCCTATCAAACCGACGCGCCAATAATATTGCGCACCCTTCTTCAACTTAAATTTTTCGCGTGTGGCACTTGTGAATCGAGAAGTCGTGCCTTTCATCGGAAAAGTTGAGTCGTCGGCAAGTTGCACGATATACTTCAGCACGCCGCTTTCATGAGCCCAGCTGAGTTCCGCGTTCCACGGATGCTGGGTAACACCGCTACCTGGTGATAGGTTCTTTGACTTTTTAGAGGCCGTTTTAAAGTAAAAGGTCGGGAACCACTCGCTCCATTCCTCAGGTTTAACCCTCACAGACGACTTGGCACTCTCAGCAGTGATGGTAATCGGAACCACAACGGCCTCATGACCCACCTTAGGTCTTATAGACTGTGTGTTATCGGCACTGATTCCCTTGTCGATGGGAACATTCGCTTGAGGACTTGGCATTGAAGCAGACTCACTCAACGACTTAGCTCGTACCCGCCAGTAGTACGTCGTATTGGAATTGAGATTAAAATCCACATGTGTCGTCGTCATGCCTCCAAGCTTATTCTCATCTACAAATGAGACCTGCTGTGTCTTTACTCCCTTTTCAAACGATGCGCTGGGGGAAACCTGAATTTCCCACATATATTCATTAGGCTTGGCTTCCCAAGCCAAGCGCGTAGGCCAAGGATCCATGTCCTTCATACCGGTCCGTGGGCTGTGATAGCGAGGAGTTTCCTTATAAGCATCTCCAATGCCAACGGCATGCCAAGAATTTATTATCGCCTGATATTCCGGCGAGTCTTTCCCGAAAAAGAACTCTGCAATGGATATTGTTCCGAGGCGCATATCGGCAAACTGGGCATGTGGGAACAATTTCGTAATAAGAGTAAAGTACATTATCATCGCTGCCTTCTCTAGACCGATCCCCTTTACTTTATAAGACCACTTCAGATCATTGACACCCTGCCCTCCATTAACGAGTAAATAAAACCAGTAACTGACAACCGTACTGTTGTCATGCACACCGCAGTAGTCATTTGCTTCCACACAGGGCTGCTGAACAGGAACATAGTATTTGCCTTGATAGGTGTCAGGCAACTTTGGGAGCTTGGCATCCTCTGGATGCCCTTGGGGATTTGCTATATCTCGCATCCAGTGCTTATCCAACGTTACCTTCTCTCCTATTGTCCAGTTGGCCTTTGTCGGATCAACAGCGAAATCAACTAGCACTGCGAAGATATCGGCAAGCGCTTCATGGATGGCACCTGCTTCCCCCATTACTGGAATGCCATTCACTGCATGAGCAATGACACCGTGAGCAAACTCATGGGCCACAATATCCAACGAAACAGAAGGAGACGATTCATTCTCTATACCATCTCCTTTAAAAATCATTTTGTAGTTGCCTGGCACGCTCTTATCATAGATATACGCCGCTTCATACCGTTCTGAATTGTTGTGGACCTCAACATTTATCGGCAGTTTTCCAACAGCGTCCCAACCCAGCCGCCCAAAATTCTTCTTGAAGTAAGCGGTCGCCTGTTGAAGCGCCCAATGCACACAAACCCCTACCTCATCTTCCGGGTCCTGGAAATTATTATCTACGTCCGTAAAAAAAACGTCCTTAGATAAAGTATTAAGATTGCCTTGAAGATTTGGTTTTCGCACATCGCGCATGAAAATTTTAGGTGGGGTATTGCGATAAAGGCGGTAATTATCACCCGCCCATTTATCGTCCGCTGTAAAAGAAACTTTGCCTCGGTAGGTGCAGTTTCCTTGGCTGGGGATATCGGCCTCAAGTATATTATTGAGTTGGTTTACTACCTCGCCGTTATGCGCATCCACATGAACATCCCAATTTCTATAAGGCTTCATCGTTTTGATCGTAAAACGATAAACTACATGGAAACTCCCAGGTGCGAATGTCTGATTCTTGGAACTTATAACCAGTTCGCCCTTGGGCTTTGAATATTTCTCTGGCTCAGCTTCCCACATGTACTGCTCAGCACCAATATGATCGAGCGCCGCCTTCAGGGCTTCCGATTCGGACAAAGTAGGTGTCGTATCTAGGTCAAGACCGGGAATGACATTGACCACGGCATGCACCACTGCACCTTCCTTTTCCTGCGTAATCATCTCAGCCCCCATTATTTCGAGATCTTTGTAAGTTTGATTATGGCGCGTGTGCGTATAACCGTAAGGATCAGTGATGGTTTTGTAGGAAACTAATTTGGAATGTAAATCTAACTTTAATTCTGCCGCTGCCCGCCTTAGAAAGCTCTGTCGAGATATTTTAAGAACCGCAGGTAGTCGAAGGTCACGGATCTGACCTTTGACGCGTCCTACCCGCACATTTTCTTGTGTGAGTATGGCCTTGTGCTCAATGGGCACTAACAACGATGGCCCTTCTGCTAAACTATAATGTGAATTAGGTGCGAAAAGACTACAGATGAGAAGAATTGTCGAAATGAGCCATCTCATAAAAGATCCGTCACGATCTAACCATTCTCCGTATTATAGTAGATATAAGGATGCTTCACAAGCTGTGGCGCTTAATGACAGAAGCGACGGAGCTTCGAAAACCTATCCAGCATCACCCGCTGGCCACGGATCATCAGAATGGAATCTTCAAGTTGTTCAATTCGTACTAGTTTTTGCGGCATCGGCACTTACTGGAGCAATATCAATGCCAATGAGTGGTCCTATATTAATCAAGAACTTAGTGAACTAACGGCTAAAGAAGCGTCTCAATTTGAAACCCTTAATTAGCGTTTTCGTACCTGCGGCTTGTGTTCTTCTGCTTATAACAGAGTTACCACTGCCACCAACGCTTATTTCCAAGTGGATTTGTAATGTGAGGAACCTTTACTGGTTTAGCACCGTGCGGAATGCCAAGCCCTGACCAATAGTCACTCGCTTTTGTTATTCGAACACAAGTATGACTCTGGAGATTATTTCCGATCTTTGGATCTAGCGTTAAGAGAATTGGGATTTTTGCATCATCGACTTCAGCAAGAATCTGACAATCATTTGGTCCACTATGATACTGTTGAAATAATTTAACTTTACGTGCAATTGCCTTCACATTCAAAGACCAAGTTACATCGTGAAGCAATACATAATGAACATGACGATGTTTTTGATATCTTGGTTGTTTTGCAATTTTTTGATATTCTGTGATCACAGTAGGTACTAAATAGAATTCTTGATCTACGTATAAGAAACAACGAAGCATAGCCACACGCTCACTTCGTAACACACGACTATCCCTTGATGGATCGTAATTCGGATCCATGGCCTCTATTAAATAAGTCATCATGTTTGAATCGATAGCAATTTGTTGAGCCATACACCCTCATACCATAAATCAAATGTACGCCAAGAGCCCGAAACGTTCAGATCCAAGACCATTCGAGTAAATCCCCCCTCACCCCCCTTTCCTAAAGGGGGGAATACAGATCTCAGACAAAAAAATGCCCGCCTCTAATGAGACGGGCATTTTAAGTAATAAAAACCGGCGACGTCCTACTCTCCCAGGGAATAACTCCCAAGTACCATCGGCTCTGGTGGGCTTAACTGCTGTGTTCGGAATGGGAACAGGTGTTTCCCCACCGACAAAGTCACCGGAAACTTTGCACCCTGTTTCACCTTCGCAAAACAGAGCGACTTAAACTCAATATGAAAGAGATGCACCGCATAGAGCATGATGCAACCGCGCTTTTCTTCTAAGCCCACCCCGTCAAAGACAGGATGAGCAAAGAAAAAATATGGTCAAGCGGTCGGTCTATTAGTACCGGTCGGCTACACACATTGCTGTGCTTCCACCTCCGGCCTATCAACCTTGTAATCTTC
>CBDCFN010000016.1:1707500-2397981 GCA_965216315.1 bacterium
TCTACAGGGCTATCACCTCCTATGGCTCGGCTTCCCAGCCGATTCGACTATCCCAAAAGGTCCCACGTTATGGTCCCACAACCCCGTATGTTAAGAACATACGGTTTAGGCTGTTCCCCGTTCGCTCGCCGCTACTAGGAGAATCACTATTGTTTTCTTTTCCTCCAGGTACTTAGATGTTTCAGTTCCCTGGGTTTGCCCCCCTAAGCTATGTATTCACTTAAGGGTAATGGGACATGACTCCCATTGGGTTTCCCCATTCGGACATCTCCGGATCGAAGCCTGTTTAGCGGCTCCCCGAAGCTTTTCGCAGCTATCCACGTCCTTCATCGCCAGCTTCCGCCTAGGCATCCTCCGTGCGCCCTTAATAGCTTGACCAAATCCTTCCTCCCCCAACAAGTTGGGGAAGTTTAAACTTGGTTAAGCGCGTGTTGCATGGTTTTTGCTTATGCGGTGCATTTCTTTACATATTGAATTGTCAAAGAACTCGGGTCGTTCAGCGAACTGAAAACGCAGTTTCCAGTTCGCTATAGTTAGAGGGAAGAAAACTCTCTCCCCTCTAACAACACCCCATCGTGGGGTAATTTAAAAGACCAACTTTATCCTCTTCCCATAGATGCCAAAGGCATCGAGAGGGGAAGGCTCCAGGAGCTTTGCTTCTGGAGGGGGCGACGCAAGCCCCTTATAAATGTGGAGCTGAGGGGGATCGAACCCCTGACCTCCTGGTTGCAAACCAGGCGCTCTCCCAATTGAGCTACAGCCCCGTCCGCAAAAACGAAAACGCAGTTTCCGTTTTCGCTATAGATAGGGGTGAGAAAAACTCTCTCCCCCCTAACAACCCCCCATCGTTCACTCGATTGCGACGAAGTCGCTAGCGAGCAACGCGAGCGAGAGGGGCAGGCTCCGGCGGCTCTGCCGACCGGAGGGGGCGACGCGAGCCCCTAATAAGTATGGGCGTGCGTGGATTTGAACCACGGACCTCACCCTTATCAGGGGTGCGCTCTAACCAACTGAGCTACACGCCCGTGCAATACACAACATTAAAAAGAACAAAATACGCTCCCTTAAAACTGAACAGCGTTCGAGAATAAAGATGCACTTTCCATGGATACCGATCCACGGAAAGCTGACCTAAGGTACCGTGCCGATGTCGCTCATGAATTCCAGACAGGTCACTGTAAACAGCAACCGATCCTTCCATCACAAGCATAGTGACATCAGACAACCAGTGACACCTTAGAAAGGAGGTGATCCATCCGCAGCTTCCGCTACGGATACCTTGTTACGACTTCACCCCAATCATGAATCATACCTTGGGCGGCTTCCTCCGAAGTTAGAATACCGACTTCTGGTATAACCCACTTTCGTGGTGTGACGGGCGGTGTGTACAAGGCCCGGGAACGTATTCACCGCGGCGTTCTGATCCGCGATTACTAGCGATTCCAGCTTCATGAAGTCGAGTTGCAGACTTCAATCCGAACTGAGACGACTTTTTTGAGATTCGCGACCCCTTACGGGTTAGCAACCCTCTGTAGTCGCCATTGTAGCACGTGTGTAGCCCTGGACATAAAGGCCATGAGGACTTGACGTCATCCCCACCTTCCTCCGGCTTCACGCCGGCAGTCTCCCTAGAGTGCCCAACTTAATGATGGCAACTAGGGACAGGGGTTGCGCTCGTTGCGGGACTTAACCCAACATCTCACGACACGAGCTGACGACAGCCATGCAGCACCTGTCACTGGGCTCCCCGAAGGGCACACCCTCATTTCTGAGGGCTCCCCAGGATGTCAAGTCCAGGTGAGGTTTTTCGCGTTGCGTCGAATTAAACCACATGCTCCACCGCTTGTGCGGGCCCCCGTCAATTTCTTTGAGTTTTAGTCTTGCGACCGTACTCCCCAGGCGGAGCACTTAATGCGTTAGCTTTGGCGCCGAAGGGGTCAAGCCCCCGACACCTAGTGCTCATCGTTTACGGCGTGGACTACCAGGGTATCTAATCCTGTTTGCTCCCCACGCTTTCGCATCTGAGCGTCAGTATCTGTCAAGTGAGCCGCTTTCGCTACTGGTGTTCCTCCCGATATCTACGAATTTCACCTCTACACCGGGAATTCCGCCCACTTCTCCAGTACTCTAGTTTACCAGTATCCCGTGCACTTCCTGGGTTGAGCCCAGGGCTTTCACACGAAACTTAATAAACCGCCTGCATGCGCTTTACGCCCAGTAATTCCGAGCAACGTTAGCACCCTCCGTTTTACCGCGGCTGCTGGCACGGAGTTAGCCGGTGCTTCCTCCTGAGGTACCGTCAAGCCCAGGCCCTATTTGAACCCGGGAAATTCTTCCCTCAAGACAGAGTTTTACGATCCGAAAACCTTCATCACTCACGCGGCGTGGCTGGATCAGGGTTGCCCCCATTGTCCAATATTCCCCACTGCTGCCTCCCGTAGGAGTCTGGGCCGTGTCTCAGTCCCAGTGTGGCTGATCATCCTCTCAGACCAGCTACCCGTCTTAGCCTTGGTAAGCCGTTACCTTACCAACAAGCTGATGGGCCGTGAACTCATCCTTAAGCGATACCTTCCAAGGAGAGGGCATCTTTGACCCCTGGATCCGAGGACCCTGTGGTCTTATGCGGTATTAGCGCGTCTTTCGACACGTTGTCCCCCGCTCAAGGGCAGATTATTCACGTGTTACTCACCCGTGCGCCACTGTACTAGCACCCCGAAGGGTACGTTCTCGTTCGACTTGCATGTGTTAAGCCCGCCGCCAACGTTCGCTCTGAGCCAGAATCAAACTCTCCAGTTTAAATTCATTAACTGGTTGCCTTAGATCGCTTCCTTGCAACGCTCCTCTTCGCCCAAAGGCGAATCGACAGCAGGAAGTTTTCTGCAGCGTTTGATCTATCTAATTTGCGCAATCTCTATTCTACTCAAAGAACGCTGTTCAGTTTTCAAAGAGCGTAATGGACCCTCGTGGCCCTCGAAAAAGCACTTACCAATTGGCAATAACTCGCCGCGCCCTAAGGACTTAGAGCGAACGGGGGTCATAACAGGGCCCCTATAGCCTGTCAACTGGCTTTTACTGAAAGAAAAAACTAATGATTTAAAGAACTTATCCACAGCCGCTCATTCGCTGCTTCAATATGAAATGATAGACTTTTCCCCTTAAATGTCAAGGGCTTAGAGGCCATTCCGATGACTAGAGTATACGGATTCTGCTCTGGAGCCGGGTTTTATTTTTACATTCCCGAAAGGCACCGTTACCATTGAAGCCGCAACCACAAGCATCCACTCATCGATTCACGGGGAGGAATCATGGCTCTGATCAACCTATCTCTTAAACTTTTGATCGTCACAACATTATTGAGCATCGCAGCGCCCGTCCATGCGGCAACATTTACCGTTACCAAGACAGACGATACAGCCGACGGCACCTGCGACGATGATTGTTCCCTGCGCGAAGCCATCGACGAGGCCAATACGAATCTAGGTAGCGACGTCATTGAACTCCCGAGCGGAACCATCATGCTAACGCTAGAAGGACCGGGTGATGATACGAACGCCACCGGTGATCTGGACATTACCGAAAGCGTTACAATCAACGGCCACAGCGATGGAAGCATAATTGATGGAGGTAACGACACTCTCGCCAGTCCGGATCGCATCTTCCAAATCAACGCCGGTAAGTTCACACTCAACAATATTACCGTACAAAATGGTAATGCCGGAGGAGAACCCGGCGGGGCTATTCTCAGCGCTTCGCCAAGCAACATAGTCATTAGTGATTCCGCAATTCTTGACAGCGTAACGACATCCGCCGGCGGAGGTATCGCGTCGGGCAATGCCGCCGCCCAAATGACAATCACCAATACGACATTTGAACGAAATGAAGCCGGTAACGGCGGTGGTGCATTCGCCTGCAACTGCAATTCGCTTACTATGACGGGTGGTGCAGTGAATGAAAATAAAGTAACCGGAGGTAACGGGGGCGGAATCGCCTTACAAGGCACAGGCAATTTAAGCATCTCCGAAACAAGTTTCGACGCAAACGAGACCGCATCCCTCGGCGGTGCTATTTGGGCACAAGTCCAAGGCTCTATGACTCTCTCGGGAATCATGCTTACCAATAACAAGGCAACCGCCGATGTCGGAGGAGCTGCCCTACAATCTGCCGGTGATATAGAAATCAGTGATTCCACCTTCGATGGCAATGAATCAATGACAGGCAACGCGGGAGGGCTTAGCGCCAGTACCACTTCATTGCTGATTCTCGCTGACGTACACGTGACCAACAATACAGCCAACGTCGCCGCCGGTGGATTGTTCGCGCAAGCCGCCAATATCGAGATGGCCGGCGGAGAAATTTCAGGAAACGAGGCCACGGTGGGTATGATCGGCGGCGCGGCTTTTCTCAGTCCCGGTACCGCCGTCATCCGCGATGCGAGCATCGCGAACAACATCGCCGCAGCCGATACCGGAGGGGCCACGCTTCAAGTCACGACGGCTGCTGTCGTCGAGAATAGTACGATCAGCGGCAATACCTCGGGAAATGATGTCGGCGGCCTACTGATCAATTCAACCCTGTCTTTAGTAACCAATAGCACGATCAGCAACAACACCGCTACCAATGCGGTCGGGGGCCTGATTGTGACGGGCGGTCCCGGTACGCTGACGAATGTCACGATCGACGGTAATTCAGCGGCTGCAAACATGGGGGGCGGCCTTTACGCCAATTCGGCTGTTGAGCTCATCAATACGATTATCTCCAACAGTCCCAGCGGGGATGACTGCGCGGTAGGTGGTGGTTCCATCACCTCACTCGGAAATAACCTCGATACGGATAATACCTGCAACTTGACCGAAGGAACGGATATTCCGAGTGGGAACCCCAATCTCGATACGCTCGCTGACAACGGCGGACCCACCCAAACCCATGCCCTTTTAGCTGGCAGTGATGCCATCGACGCGGGTGACAACGCGGCGTGCCCCGACTTCGATCAGAGAGGTTTCGGAAGACCGACCGACGGTGATGACGATGGTACCGCCAACTGTGACATCGGCGCGTACGAAATCGATCGCTGCGGCGATGGCCTCGTTAACGATCCGGAAATCTGCGACGACGGCAACAACGATGATGGCGACGGCTGTTCAGCCGATTGCACATCTGATGAAACGTGTGGCAACGGAATTGTTGATGCCAATGAATCATGTGATGATGGGAATACCGACGATGGTGATGGTTGCAGTGCAGACTGTTTATCGGATGAAAGCTGCGGCAACGGCGTCGTCGATGCGGTAACGGCAGAAGAATGCGACGACGGCAACGCTGACGATGGTGATGGCTGTAGCGCAACGTGTACAAATGAAGGCGGCGGTGGCTGTTCGTTGATACGCTAGAGTCTTATTTGATAGAACTCAGTTGACGTGAACCGTCATATTTAGGACATAAAGGATCCATGCCATATTAACGTCACGAGGGAGGTTATCATGCGAACTCACCGTAATTTTCGTAATGTCGCGTATATCATAGCTATACTGCTGAGTCTGAGTGACAGTACGGTAGTTCATGCCGCCGACTTTAATGTGACTAATTCCGACGATACGGCTAGCGATGGCGTCTGCGATAGCGACTGTACGCTGCGTGACGCTGTAGATGAGGCCAACTCGGCTGGAGGCACGGACAATATTTTTCTTCCTCAAGGCAATTATCTCCTCAATATCGACACGAACGCTGCCGGAGACGACGCCAACGCCAAAGGCGACTTAGACATCACCGAATCAGTCAATATTATCGGGGATGGCCGGGATGTGACAACGATCGATGGAGGTAATGGGCTTTTAGCCACACCGGACCGCATCTTCCATATCGATCCAGGTGCAGCGGTCACGGGAGTAGATGTCTCCATTTCGGGAGTGACGCTCCAGTTCGGTAACGCCACTGGCAGCAATGGTGGCGCTATATTTGACGAAGGTGACGGCGCCTTATCGATCAGCAATGCAAAAATTCAAATGAACAATGCTCCAGGACTTGGTGGGGGCATTTATAAGGCGACCTCCAATAAATTGATGAAGGTTGAAGGAAGTATCATCTCGATGAATCAGGCCAGCGCCGGCGCTGGCGGTCTCTTTTCAGCAAGTGAACCACTGGAGATAAGTGAAAGTACAATCAGTGACAACGTCACGTCAGGTTCGGGCGGTGGTCTCTACCACGCTGGAGCCGGCTTGGATTCAGTCACGATCACAAACACCACGATAGACGAAAATACCGGTGGCGGTATCTTTGAGACAGGGTCAGTAGATCTTACGATCACCGGCGGTTCGATAAGTGGCAACCATAATGGGCCGGGAGGTGGCATATTTGCAACTATTACCGGGGCAATCAATATCACTGATTGTCAGATAAATAACAATGCCACGACGGGCCCAGGCGGCGGCGTCTTTCATGCTGGGGGCACCGACTTCACGATCGACGGCGGTTCGGTCAGCGGCAATCAATCGAGCGGCGGGGGCGGTATCTACGCGGCGGGTTCGGGCTTCTTCAAGGCCAGCAGCTCCGTCGTCGTCGATAACAACGATGCCGGGCCAGGACCCGGTGGCGGTATCCTTCACGCTGGGGGCACCGACTTCACGATCGACGGCGGTTCGGTCAGCGGCAATCAATCGAGCGGCGGGGGCGGTATCTACGCGGCGGGTTCGGGCTTCTTCAAGGCCAGCAGCTCCGTCGTCGTCGACAACAACGAGGCCGGACCTGGACCCGGTGGCGGTATCCTTCACGCTGGGGGCACCGACTTCACGATCGACGGCGGTTCGGTCAGCGGCAATCAATCGAGCGGCGGGGGCGGTATCTACGCGGCGGGTTCGGGCTTCTTCAAGGCCAGCAGCTCCGTCGTCGTCGACAACAACGAGGCCGGGCCAGGACCCGGCGGCGGGATCTTTCATGCTGGGGGCACCGACTTCACGATCGACGGCGGTTCGGTCAGTGGCAATCAATCGAGCGGCGGGGGCGGTATCTACGCGGCGGGTTCGGGTTTCTTTAAAGCCAGCAGTTCCGTCGTCGTCGACAACAACGAGGCCGGACCTGGACCCGGCGGCGGTATCCTTCACGCCGCGGGCACCGACTTCACGATCGACGGCGGTTCGGTCAGTGGCAATCAATCGAGCGGCGGGGGCGGTATCTACGCGGCGGGTTCGGGTTTCTTTAAAGCCAGCAGTTCCGTCGTCGTCGACAACAACGAGGCCGGACCTGGACCCGGCGGCGGTATCCTTCACGCCGCGGGCACCGACTTCACGATCGACGGCGGTTCGGTCAGCGGCAATCAATCTAACGGTGGCGGTGGTATCTATGCGGTAGGTTCCGGTTCTTTCATGGGTTCCAATCTAGCCGTTCATGACAATGAATCGGCAACAGCTCCCGGCGGTGGCATTGTATACGGTGGCACTGATCTTACCCTCGAACGGTCATCGATCAATAGGAATTTCAGTGCAAATGCCGAGGGAGGTGGGATCTACTTTGTTGGTACCGGAGCGCTGAATTTAACTAACAGCACAATCAGCGCAAATTTATCGTCACTCCAAGGTGGCGGCATTTATCACGATAGCGGTGCTGTCAGTACCATCCTGAATACAACCCTTTACAACAATCGTGGGCCGATGGGTGCACAGATAAGTAATGCGGGCGCTTTTGCAATCGAGATCGAAAATAGTATTCTGGCAAGCGATGAAGACCTCCCCGCCGACAATTGCGGCGGGGGCGGCACCTTTACCTCACTCGGTCACAACATTGACAGCGGCAGTTCATGTGGCTTTGCAGGTAGTGGCGATTTATCCGACGAAGATCCCCTCTTAGCCACATTGTCCAGCAATGGCAGTACGACGCTCAGCCATGCGCTCCTGGACGGCAGTCCCGCGATTGATAGCGGTGAAAACAGCAACTGCCCCAGCGTGGATCAGCGCGGCGTTGGCCGTCCGGTCGACGGTGACGAAGACGGCAATGCCGATTGCGACATCGGCGCTTTTGAATTGTCCAACTGCGGTGATGGTGCCATCCAATTCCCTGAAGAATGCGATGATGGCAATGATTCTAACAACGACGACTGCCTCAACAGCTGCTTTGCAGCAACTTGCGGTGATAACGTGGTCCATGCTGGTATCGAAGAATGTGACGACGGCAACACCGATGATGGCGACGGCTGCAGTTCCACTTGTAGTGACGAAGTCGCCGATGACCTAGAAGCAGACAATCCCGATATCGACTTCGGTAATCTAGTTCAGGACACGACGTATGACCTGGAACCTGCCGACCCTCGACCTGCCGCACTTGTCTTGCAGGCCGCTGAACTGCCCGAAACATGTTCGTGCACCTGGGCCCAAGACGAAAGTTTAGATGGCCAAGGTGAATTCAGTGATACGGCGACATGTCTGACGCAGTTTACGCCGCGCAGTTTGGGTGATGGCCAGATGACGGTCGACGCTGACTGTGGAACCGACGGGATACAGACATTTCGTCAGGCCTTCACGGTCGTTCCCAAATCCGGTGGTGGGGGCTGTTCATTGATTCGCTAAATCTTGTAAGCTCTTGAGGAAACTGGTAAGGCCTCTGACTATGTCAGAGGCCTTTCAGTATCTCGTCTACGACATCGAATCGGTTACGAACCGACCCTTACTCAATAAAGTCCTCTATCCCGGTGAGGGCCTGAGCGATAGCGAGGCCTATGCAAAGCACGTGGCTGAACTTGCCGAAGAAGGCCGCGACTTTATCAATCCGTCGTTTCACAAACCAATTTCCTTAGCCGCCGTCGCGGTGGCCGAAGATTTCTCCATCAGTCGCATTGGTCTCTTGGGTGGCGAGGACCGGACGACGGCCAGCATCGTTCATGACTTCTGGGACATCTACAATAAACAACGCCCTACCCTCGTTGACTTTAACGGCAAGGGTTTTGACCTGAGACTCTTAGAACTCTGGGCCTTTCAGCTCGGCATCTCCATTCATAAACGTCATTTTGAAAAATTTGGTACGCGCTATCGCTTCAATGAAGACAATCACATCGATCTTCATGAGTTTTTGAGCAATCACGGCGCTATTCGTTGGCGTGGCGGCCTCGATTTGTTTTCAAAGCTGCTCGGCAAGCCCGGCAAAATGTCCACCAAGGGTGAGATGGTCCAGGAACTCTATGACGACGGGAAACAGTTTGAGATCGATGATTACTGTCTCTGTGACGTGATGGATACTTATTTCGTTTTTTTACGGACGCGTGTGATGCTCGGAGCACTAACACTCACACGTGAACAATCTCTCGTCGAGGCCGCTAAAGAAAAAATCATACAAGAAATGCATAACAAACAATATTTCCGTACCTATTTAGAACACTTTGAAACGTGGCAAGCCGACGACAGCTGATTAGCTCTCCGGTGCAGGAGTCGGGTAACAAGTCGGATATTTATCATCGACATCATTATCCGTCAGTTGAACGGCCGGTTGCGTAAAATCGGCTTTGATGATGTAGATTTCATAATCACCATCATGGTTGGAATGAAACATGAGGTACTTGCCGTCATAGGTCCAATCCAGTCCGCCGACATCACCCTCGAAACCGCTTTCCGGCGAATTATGCGTGGCGGAACAGCTCACTTCCGGATACGAGAGGTCACATATTTCGATGACGTGCTTATAGGGACTGCCATCCGTCAGCCGCCCCCGACGTTGAGAGATGTAGGCCAAGCGACTCCCATCGGGCGACAACGCCAAATCCGTGAGATCATAGCCCAATGCCTTGCGCAACTCTCTAAGGGTGCGACCGCGAGGAAAAACTTCCGCTTGAGCCAGCACCATTATCACCGATTCATCTCCCGAGGGTCGGCGCGCAAAGAAATAACGACGACCGTCATCGCCCGCCACGCCCGGAACCGGATCCGTCCGGCCGACGATAAATTCGTTCATGGCCTGAAAATCCGTGATGATCGCACGGACCGTTCGTGAACTATCCATCGAATAGATGCTACCAAGGTAATCGAGACGATCCTCAACAACATCCAGCTTAACAAAACTAAGCTGGCCATCCGATGTCCAACTCGGGGCATATCCGTAATAATGTCGGTTCTCGAGGTCTTTTATTGCGTTATAAGTGAACGTCGGACTAACCGCGTCCGGATCGTACCAGCCCCAATAAATCCGGCTGGCCGCAGATACAGGTCGACCTGAAAACGTGTTTCGAAAGGCCAAGGTCCCTTCCCCGTTAAAATCAAGATCCCCGTAAGTCATGCGCTCATCCGCATTCGATGTTAGTTGATCCGTTACCACGCCACGATGAATGCTATCGAGATCCGAGAAATATATATTTTCTTTATCTTCAATTGTCGTCCCGCCATACGTCGCAGCCCGTTTGGAGACGAACGCAAAACGATAGTTAGTGGGTATCGTGTAACGCACGCTCGCCACCTCACCGATCAGCTCGACCCCAAAACGACGGCCCACGGCGGCTTCGACTTCAGCACGGCGCCGGGCTTCCATCTCTTCGGGAGTCAATTCCTCTGTCCCGGCCACCTCCCCGCCTTCATCACCCGTACCGTCACCCGTTCCACTAGGTCTTACTTCTTCAATCAATTCAGGTGCTGCGGGTTCTTCGCTACCGCCGTCGCCTGTAGGGACCGTCGTATCAGGAGACCCATCACCGACGACGGCCACATCACCAGTGCCACTTTCCGGGGCTCCAGTAATATCAATCGAACCCACGTCCGGCCCGACATCCTCGGTCGCTTGCGTACACGCAAACGTCATCATTAATAGGATCCCGACGCCGCCACCTAGTACGGCCCGGGTTAATGAATGAAGTGAATTATTGTGAAACATCCTCGTTACCTCCGTCATCCCCATGACGGCCCAGTCGATTAAGCTATTTCACAATTGAGACTATAAACCCTCGATGTCCCAACCATCTCCTGAACCTGGTTCTTCTCCCGAGCCTTCACCGGCACCGTCGCCTGCATTCCCGCTC
This sequence comes from bacterium, assembly GCA_965216315.1. Lineage (GTDB taxonomy): Bacteria > UBA10199 > UBA10199 > 2-02-FULL-50-16 > JAJFLM01 > CBDCFN01. The sequence continues at coordinate 1,718,482 of CBDCFN010000016.1, forward strand.
GGAGCGGCCGCCGGCGCACTGCCGCCGGCACTTGAACTGACCGAAAAACCCCAACTGATAACCTGATTTATTGATTCCGGAGTCGTCGCATCTCCCTCCCCAAGTGTCGGTTCCTGACTGGGAGGCGTGTAAAGCTGAGGGCGGTTTCCGGCGACGCGACCCAGGTACTGACCCGGTTCCAGACCGGACTGCTTCGCGCTATCGATCGCTGCATTGAGTTCCGGTCCGAATGTCACTGTGCAATCGGTACCGGACACGAGGGGCTGCGTTGGAACAATATTAATCTTGCCCGCCGAGCTGTTATAAACAACATCGATCGGAACCGGTCCGTCATCGATGCCTTCACCTTGGCAGTCAAAACTGATGTTCTCGGCCGTCACTTTTTGGGCATCGACTTTATAACCCATGGTAATGGCAATTTCATCACCAGGATTCAAAACACTGTCTGCAGGTTCCGTCGTCGTCGGCTGGCCCGTATTGAGTCCGCCACTGCCATCGCCTTGGCAGGCGACCACAAAGAGCACCGCAAATACCGCGACAAAAGGCTTAATGCCGATCTTACTCACCAAGACCTTCCTCCTCAAGATGCTGTTCCCAACTCTTGTCTTCTAGTTTAAGCGTCAGGCCGCAGTTCTCGGATTTATCCGCATCATCATTTTCGGTATAGGCCTCAACGATGAGATCTGTCTTGCCATCAAACTCTTTCGGCGCATTGACATCAACGGTATACCCGGCTTCCAGTAATGGATTCGTCGTTTTCTTCTCAATTGACTCGTCGATCAAATTTTCGCTCCAATGAAAGGAAAGTTCGCCCTTCGTACTGTTTTCCCCTTTCAAGGTAAACTTGAGCGGCTGCTCTTTAAAATAAGACTCTTGGACCGGATCGACCGTCACCGCACAGGTCGGCGTCGGCGTCGCTTCTGCCGGCGGCTCTTCTGCAGGGGGTTCTTCCGCGGGCGGTGCTTCATCACCGCCCCCCAACACCCCTTCACCGACGCCCGGCAGATCGGAATCGCCGCCACCCGTCGCTGGTGGCGCGCCGGTTGCTGAAGAACTCACGGTAAAATTCCAGGCATAGGCTTGATCACTGACGGCCGGCACTTGGTCAACTCCCGCGGGCGCGGTCGAAGGTTCCTGTCCCGGTGGTGTATAGACACCGACATAAGGCGTGGCATTTTGATACTCATAGGCGCCACGCGGCGGGCGATTACCACCAACGCGGCCAAGATATTCTCCCGTCGCCAAGCCCGACTGCTGCGCCTGATTGATCTCTGCATTGAGTTCCGGTCCGAACGTTACGTTACAAGTCGTCCCGGACACCAGTGCCTGTTTCGGCACGATATTAATTTTACGCGCAGAACTGTTATAAATAACATCAATAGGAACCGGACCGTCGTCGATGCCTTCACCTTGGCAACTAAAGGTAATGTTGTCGGCATTGACCTTCTGCGAATCGATACCAAAACCCATCGTCATGGATATCTCATCACCCGGATTGAGCACCTCATCGGCTGGTTCCGTCGTGGTGGGCTCACCTGTATTGATCCCTAACCCGTCACCGCCACCACCTTGCTCACACGCAATGACACTTAAGATGGAAAGAATTGCGATCAGTAGTTTCATAGCTTCCTCACTTATTGAGTCATTATATCACGGATCCCGGCTTAACAGATATCTTTCCTAAATAGGCCTCAGAAGCCTGAATTGCCTTCTTACAGCCATTAACGACGTAGTTCTCCGCCGGGGTTTCCTCAGCTATTATCGTCAAATTAAGGTCCCCGAGTTGCGCCGCCGTGGCCAGGGACAAAACACGGTTGGCAATCTTCTCGCTCTGGGCCGGGACGATTACATAATCGGTTTTCGACGTCGAACTGCAGGTCGTTGAAATAACAAAGCTACTCTTGGTTCCATTGGCCTTAATTTTGCCGTTACCATCGCAATAATAATGACCGACATCACTCTCCTTCGCGCTCACGCGAATGTTGTCTACCTTACATACGTAGGTATTACTTTTCACCGGCGTCGGTTGAAAGATCTCTTTGTCCGGACCCGGTTGGATGGCCATTACACCCTGTGAAATCAGGCCCAGTGTCCCTACCATCAAAAAACCTGTAAATATGCGTTTCATCCACTCCTCCTTATATCAATAACAATTTATTCACGACGACCATGATCAGCGCCGCATTGATGCCTGTTTTCTCTTCCGTTCCGGCATCCTCGCCTTCGCCTTCACCTTCGCCGGGCTCATCGCCTCCTTCTTCAGCAACGTCGCCTTCATCCGGACCTGGACCATCCTCTCCGCCGGATCCCCCATCGCCCGGCGGAGTGATGCCCTCATCAATCTCTACAGCTTTATCCCCGCTTAGGTCGCCACCGGTTCCACTGCATGAATTCATCGCGACCAGACAGAGACCTAAAGCCAGGCAAAACGCGTATAAGAAGAGTTGGCGACGTAACCTCATGTAACTAGATTGCTGCATATTTCATGCCAAACAACGCTGTCGAAGTACTCGATATAACTATATAATATTACTAATTAATTTAAGAATATTTAAGCTAGGGCATTTATCAAAATGATAATATTATCAAAATGATAATATTTCTAGCGATATTGGGCCAACAGCCAAGCGCCGACCGGCTTGAAGACCTGATCGTGGGAATAACGGCTGATAAAGAGGTCGGCATGGGCATAATGACGGGAATCATCGCCGACCACCAGCGTTTCCTTCACTTTAGAGGCTGCAATTTCCAACGGCGACAAGGCCGTCAGTGGTGGCACAATCCCGTCCCGATTCGCCAACACACAGAGCAATGGCTTCTTTACCTTGCGAAAGGCATCCGTCAAACTCTCCTCATCCAGCCAGAGGTCCTTGGCCTTGATCCACTCGGCAATCTGCCGATTGATATGACGATTGGGATTTTCAACCGTATTAAAGAGGATCTTCGGATCACTAAGGTCAACGATCTCGGGATGAAGATACAGTTTCACAAAGGGGGATTTTAGCAGCTTGGGATAAATACCTCGCAAGATCTCACGGACACCAACGATGGGAATTTTTTCCAACATGCGCGGTGACAAGGAAGCGAGCCGCAGGATAGGATGGACCTTGTCCCAACGCAAAGGTGATCCGATTCCGACGATGGATCCTGCTTTGTGCCGTTGAACGAATGAGGCATAAATATATGCCAACGTTCCACCCAAGCTACAGCCAATAAGGTCAATCCGTCCGGCCTCACTGCGACTTGTCTTGACGACAAAGTCGACCGCCGCCTTGAGATCTTCAACGGCAAGCTCTTTTAAACCATAGCGTCTCTTTCCACCACGCCAGCGACTCTCCCCTTGCCCACGTAAATTAACCGACCACACCTCAAAACCCATACGGGTCAGATACGTTTCCATCGACAAACCACTGGGGTGATAGCCAAAAATAAAGCTATTCATTCCATAACCTGGAATAATCATTAGTGGGCGTCGCTTCTTAATAGCGCGTTTAGGCGGATGACATTGCTTGAGTTCAAGCTCCCAGCCGTTTTTATTGGAAACAAAATGGGTTTTCTGTCGCGCCTGGGACATGGATGGACAGAGAGTGACAATTCTTTAACTAATTTGCAAATGAATGCCGAAGCACTAAGCACCCCCTGAACTCTCAGAGTGATGCGAATGAGAAATCATTGGCTCGCGCTTAAAGGATCGAACCCAAGCATTGATAGACTGAGCTTGCACCAGTAAGAACCTCGATTCACGAATCGATCGCGCGTGATAGGTAAATGAATCATCACGCCGAACGGCCATAATAGACGGAGCCGTTCCAAACTCAGTTGTCATTAAGACACGGCCATGGGGATCAACCGCATCACTCGACAAAAAAGATTCAAAGCCGGGGCTTACAATAGAATTTTTTGAGGTAGTTGCTGCTCTCTCGGGTGCATTCGACAAGTAAACGGTTCGGATGGGATCCGAAAAGACGGACATCGCCCCCTCAACTAGCTGCGGCAATTCAAGGCTGAAGATGCTGCCATAGATAACGGCGACACTCCGCCCTGCAATCAACTGCGCGACGCGCTCATAATAGTTCTTATTGCCGAGAAATGTCTCCGGTCGAACGGAATAACTAGACAGAAAGCGCTGCAAGCGCATCGCGTTAATCCGGTTAGAACGCAGATTGTCAATGTGACAACTAAAAGCCATTTTGTAGGCTACCGGAATATCCCGCAGATAATGTTCCTTCGGCGCCCCCGGAGTAAGGAGATTATGAACTTCAGCCAGGAAATCGGATGCTGTTGCATGCTCGGGAATGCGCGGCAGCAGCATCGTCATCGTCAAGGCCACGTTAGGGGCCATATCTGTCATGATAAGTCCCGAGGCCAGGGACACGGCGGCAAAATTGAGATTCTGGAATCCACCGACTCCAAAGACAACCCCACCGATATCGTCAATGGCCGGATAGAAATCCTGAAAATAACGCTCATTCGAGAGTAGATGCAGACCATAGCTCGTTTGCTCCGTGGCAAAAGGCTCCAGCGGTGTCGTGATATCCGCCGCCTGAAAGAAGCGCACCGGACCCGCTTCAAAGAGCGGCTGCACCACAGCCGAAGCCGCCAGCATCGGGGTCGTCATTGCAGCCGATTGGAGGAGTCCTGCTGAGATCATGGGCCCTTATCGACGAATTTTCGCAAGCGTTGTGACCTGAATTTGTTGAAAATTTATGATTGAAATCAGTACCCGGGCTTTGTTAGGGTCGGCCTGCTTTTTTAGCTAAGCCCATAATATTATAAGATTTTTTAAGGGAGTTGTTATGTATCCGATAGCGGTCAGCGTCATTCTACTCGTAGGTCTCACGATTTTCGCCCATACGGCCTACCGGTGGATGAAGGTTTTTCTCCAGGCTCGAGGCGATCATGAGCGTCTCCAGGATATTCCCGGCCGTATCAAATTTGTCCTCCGCCACTTTCTCGGCCAAGAAAAGCTCCTTAAACTCGACCCACGAGCGGGCTTCATGCACGCCTTGATCTTCTGGGGTTTCCTCGTCATTGCCATCCGCACGATCACCCTCTTCGCGGTCGGCTTTGATGCGGATTTTGTCTTCCCCTTGATGGGTGGCCAGCTTGGCAAGATTTATAGCTTTCTGCTGGCGGTCTTCGAACTCCTCGTCTGCTGGGGCGTCGCCTTTATGCTGTATCGCCGCCTCGTTCTCAAACCGGCACGTCTAACCTATGAAACCGAAGGTACGGCGATACTCTTCGTTATCTTGGGACTGATGGTCACGGATTTTCTGCTCGAAGGGGCTCAGGTCGCAATGAACGGTGGGCATGAAGAAAGCTGGAATTTCGCCGCGCATTGGACAGGGCAAGCCATGCTCGCAATGGGATTGGGGCCAACCGCACTCAAATCGATCTTCGTCAGTAATTATTTTATTCACATCATTGCAATCATCGCGTTTCTCAACTTTCTGCCCTACGGCAAACACTTTCACGTTATCACCGCGCTCTTTAATGTCTTTTTGCTGAAGCGGACACCCTATGGCCGTCTTTCCATGATGGATTTAGAAGATGAAAATGCCGAATCATTCGGCACTGGAAAGACCGAAGACCTGACCTGGAAACAGATGCTGGATATCGTTTCCTGTACGCATTGCGGACGTTGCTCTTCCGTCTGTCCGGCTTGGGCCACTGACAAACCCCTCAATCCCAAGCTGATCAACGAAGACCTCTTTCATCATATGAAGAAAAAGTATCATATGTTGCCGGGATTTTTGGCCGACCAAACCCAGCCTAGCGATGATGACCTCGGAACCGATGAAAAACCACTTTCTCCGTTCGTCATTGAAAATGATGTTCTCTGGTCGTGCACCTCGTGTCGTGCGTGCGAAAACGTCTGCCCGGTTGACATCGAATTCGTCGATAAAATCGTCGATATGCGACGTCATCAAGTTTTAACTCAAGGAACTTTCCCGGAAGAAGTCCAAGCAACTTTCAAGAACATGGAAAACCAATCTAATCCCTGGGGCATCAGCAGCGATGACCGTGCCAACTGGGCTGAGGGGCTGGGCGTCAAAACGATGGCGGAACACCCGGATGCCGAGTATCTTTATTATGTGGGCTGCGCCGGTTCTTTTGATGACAGAAACAAAAAGATCGCGACGGCGTTCGTCAAGATATTGCAACTGGCCGATATCGACTTTGCGATCCTTGGCAAGGAAGAATACTGTTGCGGTGATCCCGCCCGACGCATTGGCAATGAATACCTCTACCAAATGCTCGCCCAGCAAAACGCCGAGGTCATGAAAAACTACAAGGTGCAGAAGATCCTGACGGCCTGCCCTCACTGTTTCAATACGATCAAAAATGAATATCCTGACTTTGATGCCCACTTTGAAGTCGTCCATCATACGGAGTTCATCGCCAAGCTCATCAAAGACGGCAAGGTGAAACCCAACAAATCGCTCGACGAAACCGTTACCTATCACGACTCTTGTTATCTGGGTCGCTATAACGACATCTATAAAGCACCACGAGAAATACTGGAGAGCATCCCCAACCTCACGCTCAAAGAGATGGAACTAGCCGAAGACATGGGTCGCTGTTGTGGCGCCGGCGGCGGTCGCATGTGGATGGAAGAGACACTGGGAACACGGGTCAATCACAAACGCATGGATGACGCCCTGGAAACCGGCGCCTCGACCGTCGCGTCCAATTGTCCTTTCTGTGTCACGATGTTAAATGATGCTGCCAACGACAAAGAAGTCGCCGACCGTGTCAAGACGCGTGATGTCGCCGAGATACTCGCCGACGCGATTGAGTAATCGCAACTCATTGTAGGCCGCTGTCCGATACTCTATAATAGAGTCACGTAGGCCTATGTCTTATCTTCGTCGCTTACTCATTGCATCTCCCCACCTGATCTTAATCATATGGCTTAGTGCGTGCCAGCAAGGCGCCTTCATGTCTGCGGAAACCCCGCAGGAGGCTACTGCTGACATTGAAAGTACCGCCGCTGCCGAAAAAGACGGGACGGTCCCGGCACCCACTGCGCATGAGTGGCTCGAAGAAACCAAGTACAAGGTCCAAGTGATCCATTGGAAAGACGAATGTCCTTGGGACGACTCAACGGAATTCTTCGATAAGCTCGCGGCCGACTCCATCGCGAGTCCTCTCATCCAAAAGGCGTCCGCCGAACAATACGTCTGTGGCCAATCCCCCTGCTACGATGACCCAATGAATGCGATGCCCATGTTTAAAGCCGGCTACTATCTCGTGTTTCGAATCAAAGCCGAATTCAATGACAAGGGATATGACCCAAGCCTTGCGACCTTTAATAGTTTAGCCGAGCTAAAAGCAGCCGTTCATAACATCCACGGTGAATTTGTCGGCGAGCAATGCACCCTGTCCCTCCGTGAGATGGAACTCTCACCGGCCAATAGAATGGGCGGAAGGGTTACCGACATAGAAAGCGCTGATGAGTCGGATAGCGAAGACTCGCCCCTCATTGAGTTCTCGCCGCGCAAGCGTCTCCGCAAGCCGTTAAGCAAATAGTTCACGCGCACAACCCGACCGTTTGACTCGATACTAGTTCCCATTTATGTGAATTAATATGCCCTCATTTGAGCACATAAAATATGTTCTCTCTCTAGAGCCCAACAGCTATATATTAAAATAAGCTATAAATATTAGGTAGTTATATAATAATCTTCGAGGCGCCTCAAGATGGCATAGGCCTTGCAACACTCTGAATTGGGTTCACACTAATTTTGTTTTATTGGAGGTCTGATATGTTGAAAAAAATCTTATTCGTTAGCTTGGCCACATTGGCCCTTATACACGTAGCAAGCGGCACTATCTTAGCAGCGCCGCAAGAGGCCCTCAGGGCAGATTGTGTCGCTCACCTTGCTGACCGCGAGGTTCGCCTCGACAGTCGCTGCATTTATGAAGAGTTAATCCATCGGGAAGATACGATAAATCCAGATGAAACTGATGACTTAATGCATCGGGAAGATACGATAAATCCTGATGAAGAGGTCGGCGGTGAACGCGACCGCGACCCAGTTCGTGAGCCGTATCCGGAAGCGGAACCAGAACTGGATGATCCGTTAGCAGAAAACCCTGAGGAAGAAGTCATCGATGACTCTACTTTCGATGAAGTTGAAGAAGCTTTAGAAGACAGCATCGAGCCCGAGGAAGTGGCAGAGATTGAAGACGAACTCGACGAAGAAATTCTGGCAGGCGAACCCATCTTCATTCAAGGCGGCGGCTCAGGCTGCGCTTTGACTCAAGCGGCGCCCACAAATGATCTGGGCGGAATCGCGGGCCTCTTATTCGGCGCCATATTCCTGCTCTTCATCGTGCGTCGGAGATCATCGCAGCGTTTCGTCCGCGCATCACTCGTGTTGTTTGCCATTGCCGCATTGGCAATGGGTTGTTCAAATAGTAGCACGGGACCGTCGGATCCGGGTCCCGTTTCAGGCCCTGAGATTGTCGATCCTGAGATTCCTTCAGTCGACGAAGCGGATCCTGAAGCAGCGGAAACCGATACCCCCCCTTCCGTAGAAGATGAGATTGAAACCGAAGAAGAAGACGTCGAGCCTGAAGAAGAAGGCAGCGCTGAAATTGATCCAGAAGCGGGCGAAGAAGCGGAGGAAGAAGAGAGCTATACGGAACTAACGGTTCCAAACTTGCTCGGCACCATGCATGTTATTCTTCCTCAATTGGTTCCCGGTACTGAGGACGGGGCCGCCTTTGATCGTTTTGGTTATGCCATTGCCTCGAGCGGAAATACCGTTATCGTCGGGGCCCCCCGTGATGACGATAATCACTGGGGAGGAATCGGTAACAACTCAGGAGCCGTCTATATTTATGAGCGCCGCACGAACGGTTCTTGGAACCGTCAAAAGATCGATCTCGCGAGTGATTACAATGACCGTTTTGGCTATTCCGTCGCCATTAGTGGCAATCGCGCCATCGTCGGTGTTCCCGGAGATGATGAGAACGGAACGGATTCCGGGGCCGCTTACATCCTCGAGCGCGACGCCGCCGGCAACTGGAATTCTCTAAGAATTAAGACAAATAATCCCATCGCCCGGGCGGCCTTCGGTCACGCAGTCGCCATCAGTGGTAATTTTGCGGTTGTCGGCGCCCCCAATGAAGACTCCGACGCGGCCATTGACACGGGTGCCATCTACACCTTTGAGCGGCAAGCCCCAGGCGCTTGGGAACAAGAACAAAAACTCACCGCTAGGGACGATGCCGCAGCCGGCGATGTCTTCGGACAAGCCGTTGCCATCAGCGGTGATTATCTTGTTGCCGGGGCTCCCAGCAACCGTGCGAGCGAGGCCGGCAAGGCCTACCTCTTTCGACGCGGTGACATCGAAATACCTGTAACTTGCCCAGAAGGTGAAGAATACGACGAACACGGTAACCGTAACTATTGTTATCCCGGAGCCCTTATCACCGGCTGGATACGCGAGCACAAATTCGATGAGTCGCTATCTAGCATTGCAAGCGAAATATCTACTGGAGATCGATTCGGCAGCGCGGTGGCCGTCGATAGCCGCAGTCATATCATCGCTATTGGAGCGCCTTATGACGATCCGACCGGACATAACTCTGGAGCGGTGTACATCTCAAGCTGGCGACCCCATATCTCCGGCAATCCAGAGCAGGCTCATTTCAACAACACAGTCCGATTGGATGCCGGCGAGACTGGTTACGCCCATGCACATTTCGGAACCTCCGTCGCGGTCGAGCGGGGACATGTCCTCGTCGGGGCCCCGCTGGCCACGACCGAACACGGTGAAGAAATGGGCGCCGTCTATCTCTTTGAACGCGACAGCAGTCCCTGGTTGCTGAGCGAGACTTTAACTGCCGACTCTAACGGGGAAACCGATGACCATTTTGGTCACACCGTAACGATGAGTGACGACCGAATCGCAGTCGGCGCCTACCGAGCTGACTCCGAGGTGGAGGATTCAGGAACCGTGTATTTATTTCACAATAGATAATTCCCGGATCACACGCACCCAGCCCCGTCGTCCGTCCGTACCAGCGGGCGGCGGGGCTACTTAAGCAATTATGGAGAAATAAAAGGAGCTATCATGTCAATTCGAGCCCACATCGTCACAAACAGCGAATCAGGAGAACGCTTTTTACAACTCTATGATACCGAGAATAGGAGTGCTCCAGGCAGTGCCCTGCAAATCACCGAAGAACAAATCCCTGTTGACGGTGAAAATTTCTTTGTCTTGCAAGATGGCAGCGGGAACCGGATTGGATTGTGGCAACCCGGCCGCTCAGCTTTTGTTGGTACGACCGAAGGTGGTTCGCACCGTCAACTCATCGGTGTCGATCCTGAAGTATTTGGTGGCAGCGAACTTCCACGAGGAACCAGCATGCTATTCTGCGGGGAGTCTCCTCTCCGCTGCCCTCAGAGGTCACTCACGAATGAAGAGCTGGCTGCCCTAATCGAAGGACCAGAGCGGCCCGAACAACAACCATTTAATGGCCTTCGTCTCCTTAATGAGACGATCGATGAAATACGAAGTTTTGATCTAGGGACAGAAGTACGTTCACTGATCCGAAGTGCGTTGACGGTTATAGCGAACATGGGAGATTAATTGAAATACCTAAGGAGAAAACGAATATGGGACTACTCGAATTACTTGGCATAGGTTCAAATGAACCACAGAATAGCTCTCGTGGAGTAATACGACACATCACTCCGCCAGCGTCAGATCCTGTTGAGAATTTTCGTCGCAACCTCTGCCGTGAGCAAATGGCCGCCCGCCGACAGAATCCGACGCAGATCCCGTTGCAGGGACTCCAATGCCCAAACGAAGACACACTAAACCCTGTCGATCCCGAACTGAGAAGCGCTATTATCGACGAACACAACTCGAGCTTCTACGGTGAAACGCTTCCCGGACAGAGCCCCTTGCCATCAATGCGACTGCTGGAAGGCATCTCCATCTGGAACGACAGCAAGATCCAACAGCTCTGCCTTGAGCAAAGTGAACTCCAGGAAAACAACCCACTCCAAATGACTTTGCATTCGCTTCCTTGCGTGAACCCTATTTTACGTAGTGCCATTCTTCAGGAGCATGATTCACTCTTCTTTGGGGAGACAACGCCGCTTCAATCGATATTACCGTCAATGCGCGCATTCGCCCAACTAGAAGCCTGGACCGATGGAATGATCGGACAATTTTGCAGTGAACAGAACTCGCTGAGAGAAGCTAACCCACACCAACTTACTCTCGAGACGCTGCCCTGTGATAACGATTAGAGTTTAGACAACTTAACGACAGGCCAGCCAATTAACAAACGATTTGTGATTCGGAATAATCTGCGAACTAATGCGGCCATTGTGTTTTAACCACTGGCAATAATAAACCCTGAGCTGAGAGGCTAGTTTGCGATCGGGCGCTGCGTTCAAGTTCATTAAAGAAGCTTTAAGTGCCTCACCGCCCTTATAAATTGATATTTCTGCCTGGCGCAGCGGCCGAACCCCTTGAGTCCCAAGCTCCTCTATTCGTTTGGCAAGTAACTCAAGCTGCGGCATAGCATCCTCCGGTCCCTTGACGCGAATACGTGCCCACGGGGCCGCTTGATATTCGGCATCGCTCAAGCCCCGACCCAACCGATAAGCGAACGCATAATGAGAGAAAGTATTCCCCCGCTGTGGCGGCCAACTGTCGGGAAATGGCGGCGTGATGCGTTCATGCCACAACTTAAAAGGCGATGTAACTCCCTGGTTAGGATTTATTTGATCCCACGCCTTGAAGACAAGCGCTTCAACGGAATTGCGCGGGGGCTCTTTTGCCATCGTTATAGTAGAGAATAAAAAAAGGGCGATAACTATCATAGGGGCTCGCGTCGCCCCCTCCGGTCGGCAAAGCCGCCGGAGCCTCCCCCTCTCGCTCGCTTTGTTCGCTAGAAATGCGGCCATGCACCTGCGCTACGCTGCCGAGCGAACTTTTTTCAATTCCTCGGTCAGTAGCGGCACAACCTCAAACAGATCGCCGACTATTCCGTAGTCCGCCTTTTGAAAGAGCGGCGCTTCCGCATCTTTATTAATCACGACGATCGTCTTGGAGGTACGCATCCCGGCCAAATGCTGAATCGCACCCGAAATGCCGCACGCAATATAGAGGTTCGGATTCACGACCTTACCGGTCTGTCCCACCTGCATGGAATGTGGCGCGTAACCGGAATCAACCGCAGCGCGTGAGGCACCAACTGTTGCTCCAATAACATCCGCACACTCACGGAGTATCTTGAAGTTGTCTGCATCCTTCATCGCACGACCACCGGAGATAATGACTTGCGCCTCTGTTAGGTCAACTTCCTTACTTTCACTCGCTTTGATTTCCGTAATCGGGGCCCGCAGCTCACCCGCTTCTTTCGAAACCTTCTCAACAGTCGCCGCGCCACCGCCCTGTTCTTCCTTAGTAAAGGAATTAGGCCGCGTCGTCGCCAATGCCGGTGAACAGTCTTCCATTGCAACATCGACTAAGGCCTTGCCCGAAAAGACAGGCCGCGTAGGCACTAATTTGCCACCCTCTATCTTTAAGTCGACACAATCTGTGGCGAGACCTGTGTCTAATTTGGCCGCCATACGTGGAAAGAAGTCCTTTGCTGCCGGACCGGCCGTACCAAGCACGATTTCCGGGTTCGTCTCTTTGACGAACTCCGCTAATACCTTGGCAAAACCTTCGCCGTTAAACTTATCCAAGCCGGCGCTTTCAATAATTGTGACCTTAGTCACGCCATATTTCCCAAGATCCGCCGCATCACTCGGCTCATTTCCAATAAATACGGCATGGGTTTCGCCGCCGATGTCCTTCGCCAGCTGTGAGGCCTTGGCCGCAAGTTCAAAACTCGTCCCTTTGACTTTTCCGTCCTGATCTTCTGCAAATATTAAGATGTTTCCCATTATCTATTCCTCTCTACAAAAAATTATTAAATAACCTTGGCCTCTTCGTGTAAGAGCTTGACCAGTTCCGACACCATCGCCGCAGGCTCCTCCCCTTGCAGAATCTTACCGGCATGCTTTTCTTCTGGCAGTCGGAAGTTCTTAAACTTGACCTTGGCCGTCGCGCCATTGGCAAAATCAGCTACTTTCAATACTTCTAAAGGTTTTTTCTTCGCCTTCATGATGCCCGGCAGAGAAGCGTAGCGCGGGGTGTTCAGTCCTTTTTCGCAGGCCACAATCGCTGGGAACTTGAGATCAATAATCTCTTCCGCACCACCACCGGCACTGCGAGTGACTTTGGCTCCGGATTTATCATCACTCAGCTCAAAACCTTCAACGACAGTCACATGAGCAATATCCAAGAACTCAGCCACCATCTGGGCAACAGCACCGCAATCACCGTCAATAGCCTGCTTGCCGGTAAAGATCACATCAAAGTTCTGCTCCTTGATGGCATTCGCTAGTACCTTAGCGGTGAGGAGGCTATCGAGCTCAGCGCCTTCATCGTCAATGCGAATAGCCTTATCAGCGCCCATTGCCAAAGCCGTACGCAAGGCCTCCGTGGCACGTTCAGGACCTACAGAAATAACGGTGACTTCACCATCACCGACTTTTTCTTTACTTTTAATGGCTTCCTCGACGGCAAATTCATCATAGGGACTTAGGATATATTTGATTCCATCCGTTTCGATAGAATTTCCATCGGCTGTCGGCTTAATCTTTGTTTCCGTGTCCGGTGTCTGCTTAACGAGAACTGCTATTTTCATTGCTGATTACTCCTTAAATATTTGGGCATGCATACCCATTTAAATCACGAGGCCATTCAAAAACAGATCCGCTATCTGTTTTGAAAATTGCTCCAATGGCCCTTTTCGTTTAGATAAAACCCATTTCAGCCCTACTTCATCTAGGGCCCCAAAAATTGTTCGCCTGAGTACATAGGGGTCGGCTTCACGGCGAAAGACACCTTGCGCCTGCCCGTCTTCAATAATTTCATGAATAAACCTTAGATATTGCTTCAATTTATCACCCGTATACTCACGCATAAACATTGTCGACTGGCGTAATTCAATATGCAGAACTTGCGCTAATTCCCGATGGTTCTCGACTAAGCTAAGATGCAAAGTAATCAGGCGCCGCAATCGATCCTTCACGTCATCAATACCGGTTAGCGCCTGCTCCATTTCGCGGATAAACATATCCATGCTCGTTTCGAAAATGGAGATAAGCAGATCGTCTTTATTCTTAAAATAGAGATAGATCGTTCCTTCAGCCACTTCGGCGGCACGCGCCACGTCAGAAACAGTGGACTTGAAAAAGCCCTTCTCCGCAAACACACGGGTCGCAGCCTCAATGATGCGTCCGTACTTATCGCTTTCTTCTTTTTTTTGCGCTTGTTCCGGCATCTTCCTACTCCGCAGAGCTTAGGCTTAACTGAATGAGTGTTCATTTTTTCTAACACTTCGCGTCAAAGACTGTCAACCCTGCTCCGCCAAGGGAGTGCGAGGCTAAGCCCTTGAAATTCCGTCTATATTTTTCGGGATTTCTCTACCGAGCCAGGTCAGAATGGTAGGAAAAACATCCACTGAGCGGCAGGTTTCGCCACGCAACGGGACGTTACTGATAATCGGGATATTCATATGTTCCCAGTGGAGGGAACCATGGGAACCATGGTGTTCGGGGACTTCATAGCGAACCCGCAAATCATGGCCGGATTTGGCGGAAAGCATGACGTCGCCAGCACGAGGCGATCTGATTAATTGTAGAAGTTGCATCAAACTATCCGGATAATCGGTATCGCGTGTCGCTTGGAGACTTTCTTCGACGCTCAGGCGCTCCGGAATGTCGCCATAAGCTAAGGGATCCCCTGCGACTTTTTTGTAGACGAGTTTATCGCCGTCTTCGTAAATGCGCGCTCGCTCCCGACCACGCCTTACCCACACCCCCCCTTCGCGACTTCTTAACGCCATCAAATCAACGGCGTCCTGCGCTTCCAATAGCTCGAGCATAGCCAGCTGCTGCTTATTCATATCTTCCGCGTAACAGATGCCCTTCCAATTATTGCGCGGCACAGCAGCTCCGTTCGCACCACGTGCAAAATACAAATGACTCATGCCATTACCGGATACCATATGAACCGCCGAAAACCCTTTTTTGAACACCACAGGATAGAATAAAGTCTTGGTCCCATTGTCTTCGAGTAATTGATTGACCCCTAAATGATTATGAGTCGCACTAAGACCGTGATCACTGACAATGAGAATAGCCGTGTCATGGAGCCATTTTTTTTGTTCAAGCTTCTGACACAAATCACCGATCGTTCTATCAATTCGTTCATACCCCTCAATCGCTGCCGGGTGCTCAGGATGACCCATGTGTGAGTATTCATCTATGCCGGGAAAGACAATAAACATATATTCAGGGTCTTCATCAATATGACGCAGCAGGTGATCACTTGCATTTTGGTCGACTAACGCCCAACGGTCCGTCAAATGAGCATAATACCAATTCCAGAGCCGCATAAAGCTCGTCTTGTTACGCCGAAAGGAAACTCCCCGGTTAACTCCGTTAAAAACGTTAATGGATTTAGGAATGAGCTCAAAGAGAGTCTTGATCTCTGTATGAATATCGCTACTCATCTTAAGGGTATCCGCGCCGACATAACTACGATGCTGAGCACGTGACAGAGGTTTACTTGCATACACATCCCGATCAAACCAGCGGATACCCGGAACATTGCAGGTACCAGGATAACAACCCGTCAAATAAGGCAAGTAAGCCGGACCCGTAGTCGAAGGAAAAGTTGTTACCGCGTGCTTAAGGCAGCCCGGCTTGATAAGATATTTTTCAATATTGGGGAGGCGTCCTTCTTGAATAAGCCGGTCAAAGACATCCGGGCGCGACCCGTCAGCCAGTATCGTCACACAACGCTTATAACTAGCCATTGTCACTCTTAGGGGTTTCGGTTGTCGACTGCTGCTCTTTTTCTCTCATGTTGGCTAGCTTTGATTCCATGCGACGGATAAGGTCTTCATAACCGCCTTTTCGAATGATCGCATCAAACTGATAACGGTAATTATCGAGAAGACTGGCGTCATCCACAATGACATCATAAATTTTCCATCCCTTTGCTACCGGCCAATCATCCGGTACGGGCAAGCGCATCCCAAAAATAGGGTCACGCGGAGGCAATTCAGCACGGTTGACTTGATGGACTTTATAATTGAGCGATATCTTCATATTTTCCGAAGGAATATTTACCCAACTTTTGACAAGCGCCTTATCTTTATCGCTCAGCAGCTTATGTCCTTTATAGCTGACATGATAACTCGCGCCGGATTTCTTTTTCCCGCCCTGCTCCTTCGCAAATACAGCCTTCCGTTGCAAAAGCTGACTTAAGACATCTACAAAGTGATCTTGATCTTTTGCTGTAAGCTTCTCCCAATGTTTTGCCATTGAGATGCGTGCTAAAGACTGAATATCAAAAGTCCCCCTCAACGCCTGTCTTTTTAGTCGGCGGTTGTGAGCCCTTTCCTCAGCTGTCTTCGGCGATACAATATAAGTCTCAAGCATACTATCGAGATCCTGAATCGCCCGAGTAGGAGTCCCCTTCTCGTAAAGGTTTGCGTGAACAGGGCCACCCACCAGGGTGAACGCCACTAATAAACTAAATAGGATAACTCTATGCATCATGAGTTTAACTCCGGTATTGAGTCGATCTTTTGATCGAGTTCGGCAAATGCCACATTATAGTCAAATACAGCCTTGAAATACTCGCCTCGCGTTTTCATAAACCCTGAGATAGCATCAATTAAGTCCTTCGGCTCGGCTAGTCCAATATCAAAATTGCTCTGTGTCAAGAACAAGACTTGCCGTGCTAACTTGCTTGATTCTTCAGATCGATGCAATTCTTCACGAGCGGCCTTAACCGTCAAATAGGCCTTCTTTACTTCTAATAGGATACCATCGGCCGCCAGGTCTACCTGCAAACGCGTTTTGTTAAATTCCGCCTCTGCTTGGCGTATTTTAGCCGTTCTGGTTCCATAATCGAATTTCCCTTTAAGCTGAAACCCGAAACCTGCACGCGTATAATTGAACGGATCACTATAATCGTCTGTTGTCGTCACGCCGGTCACACCTGGAGCTCGCCCTACTTCAAAAAAAGCGCCGACACCCAAGTTTGGTGCAAAGCGGTATTTTTCTAACTCATAGTTTAGCCTGCGAGAGTTTAAGCCGATCTCTAGCAACTTAACATCCGCACGCTGTCTATACGCAAGGCCACGATAATGCTCAAAAGACTTTAAACTACGGCCAACCGGAAAAAGCCGTGCGTGTTGCAGATCAAAACTCTGCGACCGGTCAAGCCCTAAAAGCACACGCAATGCTTCGAGGGCGAGAATCTCTTTATTATGAGATTCTTGAATTTTCTTATCCATATCACTTCGAAAGATCTTAAGCTTTAACAGCGCAACAGGATCACCACCGCCTTCGTCTTCACGTTTCTTTATTTCCTTATTTGACTCTTTAAGCGCGTAACGTAAAAGCCGGTTGACCTCTCGCGCCAGCAGGACCCCATAATAAAGCTGATGAACTTTAAAAACGATTTCTGATTCCTTCTTGATACGCTTGAACCCCTCCGCTTCAATACCCCCCTCCGCAAGAGCCTTGGCGCGTTTTATTTTGCCGAAGGTCGTCAAGGGAACACCCATGCCCACCTTAAATCGATTCAGCACGGTAATATCGCCGCTAAAAAAGCTGCCAACCGCGTTAGACACATCTCGAGGTGCCGGACCGAGCAAATTTTCGTATTCAAGGACCGGCCTGCCAATGATATCGGCCTCCTTAAATTTGGCCTCGGCCTTGCGAATATCATAATCAAAGGCCTTGAGCTCACGATTGTAGATCATGGCCCGCTTGAGGCATTCCTTGAGCGTGAGATAGATCTTCCGAGGTGACCGGGGACCCCATAGAGACTCCCCCGTAGCCACAGCCGTGCTAATGACCGTCTCCTCCCCATCCGCTTCGGTTTCGGCCTGCACGACAGGAGGCATACTAAGGCCATACATCAATAAAGCAGTATAAAGCCCTAATTTAAATATAAATATTCTGCTCAAGGTGGACATGGAATCTACTAAGGAATTTGCGAAATACAAGCGTCTTTTTTGCCCTGGTTAGTAGCTTGTAACCTCAAGAGCTCGGATATTTGCAGGTCGGGTCGGCAACGTAAAGTAAAAACGGCTCCCAATTCCGGGACTCGATTCGACCCACAGGCGCCCTCCATGGAGCTCTATGATCTTTTTCGCGAGCGCCAACCCCAATCCGGCCCCCCCGTGACTTCGCGTCATCCCCCCATCGACCTGCCGAAAGGCCTCAAAAATATCCGCAAGATGCGCCGGGTCGATGCCCGTTCCCGTATCCGCAACCGTGATCTTGACCTTATCCCCAGCCAGCTCGGCCTGAATCCGCACCTCCCCCTGCGCGGTAAACTGAATCGCGTTTTCCAAGAGCTTCTCGAGAACCAAGCGGACCTTCTCTTCATCGCCATACACTGAGGGAAGTCCTGGTCCCCACGCCTGGATAAGCTGAATGTCACGCGCCTGAATCTGCGCCTGCATCGACTGAATCTGTTCTTCGAGGACTTTGTCGATAGGAAATTTTTTGATCGTCAACTGCTCCGGGCAGGACTCTAATTGTGACAGGTCGAGTATCGCGCGATGGATATTAAGGAGCTGCTCACCGGCGGATTTGATCATCGCCAAGTGATTACGCTGTTCTTCATTGACTACCCCATCCACTCCATCCGCGAGGGCCTGCGCCAAACCGATAATATTATGCAACGGCGTTGCCAATTCATGGGTCATATTCCCCACAAAATTGCCTTTAAGTACCGACAACTCCTTGAGCTTGGCATTCTGGCGGAGCACTTCATCGTACAAGAGTGAATTTTGAATCGAAATGCTTAATTCGTAACCAAATAGGCTCAAGAGTTCGCGTTCTTCCTTATTAAAGCTGCGTCTTCCTTCCGGGGCGGCAATAGCCACAAAGCCCAAAAGCTTGCCTTCGATGCGCAACGGCACGAGCGCCGAGGCCTTAAGCTCGACAAAGACTTTGAGAAAACGATCGCGATGCTTGGGAAATCGGACTGTCGTGATGGCCTCAATGGTCAGCGGCTCGTCATGGCTCTTAAGCCAGTTCACGAGTGGAGACCTCCCCGCAAGCTTAAAATGGAGTGGGGCCGCTCCTAGCCGTGATTTGACCAAATAAGCCCCTTCATCGCTTGTGCGGAGCAGAATACTCGCACTGCGCACCGCAAAGATCTCGGCTAGCGAGCTCAAAGCGACACTCAACAGCTTATCGCGCGATTGAAGCGAACGAAGCCCTGCAATATGTTGGGAAAAGATTTCTTTATAATCGTACGACTCCCGTTGAAAGAGTCGGAGCTGGAACATTGGAAGGGAGTGTACTAAATTTTACGTGCCGTCACAAACGGTATCGTCGTCACCAGCACAAAGAATGGTGGCCTCGATCCGGACGGCGATATCGAGTCCGACGGCGGCCGACAAAGGACCACTTCCCTCGGTGACGAGTGTCGTGCCGACCAGATGCACCGTCCCATCATCCTGGACTGGCAAGCCCAAAATATTGTTCCCACTGATGATAAAATCACCCGCTAAAAGCCGATCATTGGGAACATCAAGCGAGTCGACACTCCCCGACGTAAAAGGCATATCGAGTACCAGGGTTGAGTTGTTGTCGACCAAATCAACGACGAGATTAGGCAAAGTCAACTCACCGGTGTCTGCATTGTAACTTCCCGTCACCGCGGACCGGGTCGTAATATGCGTCTGGCCGGAAATAATACTCAGAACCGGACCCAACGCGGGGACACTGGGATCGGGAGGCGGTAAGAAGAAATTGTCGCCTGAGGTGATTTGCGGAAATGAAAAGTCACCATTCGTCGCAATGTTACCCACCAAGGTAACGGGGGCAAAGGCATCGACACCCATCTCGGTATCCATCGGCACACCGAGACCTCCGGTGGACACCACCATATAAGTAATTGTCAGATCGACATCGCCACTTAAATCAACGGAACTCCCCCCGCTAGAGACTTCAGGGCAATCCTCTTCCCCTTCCGACTTTCCATAGAGCTCAATTTGGATGATGCCTGAATTCTCGCCATTAAACGACATATCGACAATAGCCGTATGAATCGAGTCCCCACTCTCTTCTAAGGGACTATAACGGACGCGCAGCGCATAACTGGCCCCGGCAGGAATCTCCAACGGACTGATTCCACCGGCGGCATCCGACGGGATCTCTGCATCCGAGCCGATTTGAAAACCACGTATCGTGAAGTGTCCGGCCCCATTTGTGCCGGGTGCCAAGACAGCGCCCAGCATACTGAGGGTTTTACCCGTGGTATTTTGAAAATTGAAAACACGTTCGTTAATGCCGCACTTGGGCGTCACACTGAAGGCCCCTTGGACGAGATCGCTGAATTGCCCTTGCTGGGTACAGGCACTCATCCAGAGCACCATGAAGGCGCCAATCAGCAGCTTAAAACGGGAACGTGAATTTTTCATAAGGTGCAGCATCATTCCAATTATCGGTAAAAATCAAGAAAAGTTGCTACTTCCGAGGAAGCCCTTAAAAAGAGCCGCCTACCCGGACTCCAGCCCCTGTCGGGGTTCTTGAAGCAGGATTGGTCGGGTCCATGGTCAGGAAGAAACCACCACCCAGGCTTCCCACCCCGGCGGACATGATTTGGATGCCGGAGGTGCGCTGTGCTTCGCCTGAAACGTCGAGGTGCGGGTTCGCATCGGGACCGGCGCCGATCGGCCGATGCGTCAAGACGTCATCGGGCCCACTGTTCAGATTAGGAGCCGTCAACATCAACGCCAATCCGACCCCTAACTGCAGGGCACCACAGCCAATCATGGCACCGCGACTGTGCCAAATATCGTTAGAACCAGCCGCGCGCGGAATACCCGGCGCACCACCACAGAACAAAGCGGCACCAGCTCCGGACATCTCGGGGACATTACCGAAAATACCGCCGAGTTGAATACCCGCTCCTCCGAGCATGGTCACAACCGTCGCAATAGTCGTATTCGTCCGTGATTCAGCACCGTCCGGATCCGCATTGATCACGATCTGACCGGTGTTATAAGAAATGTTACCGTAGTTAATCAGGTTAAGTCCGCCAACCAACAAACCGAAATTATCATCGCGCAACCCATCGATATGGGAGACGTCGCTGCCGAGACCGGCAACACGAATCGAATGCGTCCCCGCGACACCAATGGCAAATAAACGATAACGGAGTCGCGCCCCCGGCGTTAAGTCTTCGCTGGTCGGTGTCTCCTCAAAATTGAAGCGTAGATGAAAACCCGTCGTTAAATTGTAAGGAACTCGATTGGGCCCACTTCCACCCAGCTCGGAGCGCTGCTGCAAACCAATCCCGAGATTGACGTGCCGGCCTAAATCAAGGCTCAAACCGGTAAAATCTTCAACGCCAAAGCTCACCGCACCATCGGCGCGGTCATGATCGATCACGCTTAAGTAAAGCCCTGGGTTTTGATCGAGTAAGGTCCGAAAATTCGAATCACCAAAACGGAACAACTCACCGGAATGAGCGAGACCAAGCCCGATACGATGGCGCAGGGCATAGTCCGAGGGAAAACGATCGTCATAAGGGGTATGAAAGAGACCGTAACTCGCAAACAGACGATCCCCAGGTGGCAGGTTGAGTTCAAGCTGTAAAGACCCACCATTCTCCGGCTGCAAATTAGCAGCATTTTGCCGGATTGCAGGGAACATCCCGAGTTGTCCCCCCAACACAATACTCCCGAAACGCAGGGCTGGCGTGCGGATGCGCTCATTCGCCTCCGTAGGATTTTCTGTTGCTGTTGGATTGGGATCGGTCGTCGGTTCCGGACAGGGAATTAGGGTACCATTTTCGATACGGGGTCGACATGCACCGGAACCGTCCGTTGTCGTTGAGGGAGACGCCGTATTCGGTTCGGGACAGGTATAAAGGTGTCCATCATGAATCTCCGGCCGACAGGTCGTCGCCGCGTCGCAGACCATGCGTCTGACATCCGTTCCCCCTTCATTGACTGTACGTGGTTCACATCCCATAATAAATTCTTCCTCTCTTTAGGAACCTCCATCTCCATTAGAAGTACTGTCCGGCGGACTGACTAATTCGACGGAAAACGTTGAAGCCGTATTTCCGTCGAGATCGGTACAGCCGCTACAAAATTGATAAGAACTTGCATCAAAGCCCTGGCCGACATCAAAAATCATATAGCTCTCCCCGCCGGTCAACAGCATAAGCTGCTCATTTTTAATGAATCCAGGGGTAGGAACAAACTCACCGGGCTCCGGGTTTTCCGGAACATCTTCCGGCTGCCAAAACTCAGGAAGTCCACTATTGGAGTACAAACTAAACACCGACACATCCTGAGGATTGTCAAGGTCCGCCGGCTGGGCACCACCAATCGTATTCCGGCAATGCAGAATCAACTCGCCCAGGGCTAAGTCGTAGGCCCCAACACAGGAGTAAACCAGACCAATCGGAATCAAGGGGTTTTCAGCCGTATCAATGCCGCAAAAATTAAGCCCGGGGACGGGATAACCATACTCATTAAAGCCACTGTAGTTGGTTTCATAACCGAGATTACAGATGCTATCCCCATGTTCGCGTAACTGCATCACGGAATTAGCAATATTCGTCCAGGATAGATCCGGTGACGTTTGAAAATCGGCCGGACGATTGGTCCACTGCCCGATCCCTCTAAAATAGGCAACAGAGGCAGGATCCGCTGTCTGCACCATCGCCACAAGGTCTGGATCCAGGGCGCTGACGTCATCCGCAGAAATATTTTCACCCGTCCGTGTGACGGTTAAATAACTACTCGTATTCAACGAAGGGTTACCGTTAAAGACGTGCTCATTCGCAGTCAAACGGAGATGAATATGCGGTGGCAATTGAGGAACGCCATCTCCTTCTTCGGCGAGACAATCGGCCAGGTCTTCTCCTTCGAGCCCTTCGCAGGGGTCCTCATCGCTCGGATCAGGAACGATCGGATCTTGCGGCGGTCGTCCGCCACCATCCGGCCCGCCTAGCTCATCACCATCGCCACCGCAACCACTCAACAGGGCTACTGTCGTGAGCGCAATCGGCGCAATCGTCAATCTTGCCATCGTTCCCATCGCATTCATGACCGGGGCAAGCGTCGTCGCTAGTGGTGCTAAGAATGACATTAGTTAAACCTCCAGCTTCTATAAATATTGGGAATCTCGCGTGCTTCATTCATCGTCGCGTCATCGAGTGATTCTTCCATCTCCATGGGATCGATGGCTTCTGGATCCATTTCGGGAGCTTCATCAGCACCATCAGAACCATCTGCACCATCGGAACCGTCCGTGTCAGGATCCGGATCTTCTGGATCATCCGAGGGGTCTATATCTTCTGGATCAACAGTTGTATCATTCATATCCATCGACATGCTTTCTGTCCCCTCGGAATCACAAGAATTAAGAACGGGATCAAAACCAATGCCTAAGTAACGTGGTTCTCCCGACGTGATGCGAATCACGGGATCATCCAAACCAAGCGAACGGAAACCAAAGCCTTGCAATAAATCTTCCAGGCTATCTTCTTCGGCCGTTCCATCACACACAGCGTCTTTAGGCAGTACGGTATCAATTTCCAAGGCAAATTCATTGCCACCACCGAAATTGAAGAGATTGAGCGTCGTCCCGTTCAGGTTGGCGTTCATATTAATGGCCAGATCCGCATCCGAATAAGGGGTATTGTTTTCTTTGACCGAGATTTTAAAGAATGAGGCTTCCGGATCCGGAACAAGGGACACTTGGCCGTTCGGCTTATGCAGTTCTTTAGGCTTCAGTCCGGCCGTGATTTTAAGTTTTCCATCGGACGTATCCGTCTCATACTGGGCCCAAGCAGTAACCGACGCATCCAGACGGAAACTCAGGATAGGAACATCTTTATCCTCGGTACAATTTGGATGAGCCTGCGGTTGTCTATCACACCAACTAATCAGATTAACGGTCTCTCCCCCTTCAACTTGGCGACGCAGGTTTGTTTCCGGGTCAACGCGTTTGCCATCCTCATCGGTCAGAACCTCATCTTCGAACACCTGCAGTTCGGCGTCGGAAAGAGCCACTTTAAGAGCCAGAGAAATAGCTTGAGGTCGGCCATTAACATCTTCTATCGCCGAACTGCTCAAAAATTGGACCATCGGCGGCAAATTAGGATTCAACTTGAGGCGGAAACGCAACGGTGTACTCAGTTCTTCCTGAGTCACACTGCCATCGCCGTTCAAGTCAAATTCACCGATAATTTGATCTACCTGAAGGCGCAGCGGAAAACATTCCTTCGGCTGCTTTTCTACCGGCACGGCCACCAATAAGCCGTCATCATCTTTCTTAAAACACTGTTGCGGGGCAACCGTCGCACCGATACCAAAGCGATCCACGACACCAAAGTCATTGGTATCGATAAAGTCTGGTTCCCTATCCAAGAGCTCGTTCAACATGGTTGCAATACCATGCAGGGCCATGTTCGCCATCTCTTCTTTGAGGGTCAGATTGACGTTCTTACGAAGGCGGCGCGCCGCACTGATCGGATCGACTTTGCCGGATTCTGCATCGGCTAAATAACCATTATCGGAATTTTTAATCGATGCCGGCAAATTGTTCATGAAGTCAACCGAATCACGCTCACTATCGGGAGTCGGATCGCCTTCCTCAAACGCACCCGAAGGCAGCACTAAACTACCACCTTTGAAAGAAATGCCACGCGGACTAAGGATGAGATCCGCCTTCAAGAGATCTGAGAATATCTCCGTCGTAAACTCTTTACCAAAGAGAGGTACCGTAAGAGGCATGAGTGGATCGTTCGCGAACTTGCCGAGCTCTTTCGTTAAAATCTTTGGCGTCAAACAAGAAACCTGGCTTTTGATCGTCTCTACGAGCTGCGTCGAAACGTTGGCGCTTGTCGGCGTCGGCTCCAAACTGGAACCATTGATCTGCTGATTGAGAGATTCCATCGCCTTACAGGCCGGTTGATCGATCCAAACTTCAGCCGTTTCACTGCTCTCATCGTAACAGCCGTCACCATCCAGAGTTGTACTCCATGGCCGATCACAACGAAATTTGACTAACCGTCCGCCCGGTCCCCAAGCATCAATCAAGTCGTGACCCGGAATCGGATTAACCGCTGTTACAGTAAGCCCGCTCTCGTCCTTGGAAAGTTGGATCTCCAGATTAACGGTCAACCAATTGACTTGCAATTCAACCGGAAGAACACCCAAACCAAGGTCCTGATCTTTGTCAAAGCAGGCACCCTGGAGCTTGTTGTCAACAAGATCTAAGCCGGCACAGTCCGTCTCATTACATTTGATCGTAAAAATTTCCGTGAAACCGCTAAGCCCCGCGATTTCTAAACGCACCCAGGCGCGATTCTTATTCAAGAAATGAAGGGAACTGATATCAAGAGCCCCAATCGTCGGATCAATAATATTGAAGGTCCGAAAAAGGTTGGGTTGCGGTCCGACCCAATCGCATTGATCAACCGCTTCTTGAGTCGGCGCTTGCGGCTTAAAAAGAGCTAAGAAAATATCTTTTTTAAACTTGTCCGTGTTCATCGCCGTTTCGATGTCGTCTATCAAGGCGCCCTGACCGCTTTCCGTCACCTCAAGATAAGAGGCCGGAATGTGTCCAGCCAATGCCGCATCAACTTCCGTCCTAATTAAATTTCCTTCATCATCGAAGCGGCTTCGCATCTCACCATAACCAAAGCTCACGGACTTTTGCGTATCACGGCCTTCATCCGCCGCTTTCACCGTCACGGCTTTGAGTGGGAAACTAAGTCCGCCCTCCTTCAACTTGAATACATATTTTTTATCTTCGGCTGCCGTCGGACACATTTCATAGAATTCATCGAGCTGCTTATCCGGGTTGCCGCGCTCAAAGATCGGCAAGGTCTCATTATCTTCCTGGATACAGGCTCGATCCATCGTTACCGGAACGACTTCAAGCGCTGTCGTGCAAATAATTGATGTGGGACTTGGGCACGGAGAAATATTTATCTGGTTGAGAAATGTCTCGCAATCCTCGACACCAAGGTTGTCGCAGATTTCTTGGCAGGTAAAATCCTGACCCTCTTCTCCCTCGGCCGCGGCAATGTCACATATACCGTCGTTGTCGTTATCCGGATCGTCAATATCGAGGAGTCCATCCTTGTCAAAATCATTGCAAAGGCGTCGGGCATCAAGGTCACAACCCGCTTCCACTGAAGGAATAAAGGTCGGTGCTTCTTCCGGACAGGCCCCTACACCAGCCACGACCACCATATCGGTTATTTCATCGGCGCGGACAGGCCAACCATCAAGTTTCTCGATATAGTGACCCTCCTGATCAAAGAATTGGAGACATAACTCTGGGGCGGCTACTTGGTTGTCCAGCGGAGCGACTTCAATGACCTGACCATCACCGGGATTATACCCTGTCACCGTATTTTGAACGCGGATGGAAATGTCATTGCTGCCGTTACCTAGAGGAATACCTGTAATCAAAAAGCCATTCGTATTCCCCGCCGCGCAGAGCGCGTTACGTCCGCAAAAAATTTCAACCGTGGGACAGGCTAATTCGGCAATTTTGGCGTCCGTACAATCTTCTTCAGCCACCTCAGCCGCAGTACAACAAACAGAGTCTGATTCAGCCTGCGCGTTATCCACATCCTCAACGGTCGGACAGGGTCGACTCAAGGTCCAGTGCTTGCCCGTTTCCTCTTCCGTTGCTTCATCGATTTCATTAGTTACGGTCACAACAACCTTGGCACCCGATGCATCTCCCTCTGGATTAGCCAGACAGATGTCGAGCGTTTTAGAAGCAATCGGGTCAGAACTCAGAGTGTATTCACCGGTTCCAGCATCTTGCGTAATGCCTGGCGTCAGATCTTCGTCGGCCTGATTGAGTTCGGCCATGGTAATTTTCAGATCAGGGGCAGAAACTTTAACAAACTGGCGATTGATAACAACGATGTTCGGAAGACCCATGTTGGCAATGAAGAGAGCATTTGTACTCGCAACATAGAGGCCCGGATCGGAAGACGGGAGAGTGACGTTCGCTTCAAAATCACCGCCGGTCAGCGAATTAGGATCGATAACGACTCGCGGCGGCACATCGACAGGATTATCGACAGAATTAACTTCTACGAAAAAATTGGCTAGGTTTGGAACCTGGGTCGCCAACCCACTAACACAAATACTCGTCCCGAGGACCTCCGGCGGGGTGCCCGCATTAGGCGGCGCTGGCTCGGCCACACAAAGCATTCCCGAATCTCCGCCTTCGAAATTCTCAGGGTGAGCGATCTCATCACAAAAATCACTGACCGGATTGGTAGGCGGAGTGCAGACGGCATAGGCCGCTCCGCACACCGCTAATGACACCCCATTAAGGAGTAAGCCTAGAACCAAAAAACGTCGTAATTTCAACAACATTAGCGTAAGAATCTCCCTCATGGCGAGTATCGGTTTCTACGGTCAAAAGTTGTCAGGTTTTCAGGGGTAAAAATGGTGAATTTTCGCAAGAAGCTCGGCTAAGCCGCTAATTGATATTACAAGAACCGGCGCCACCTTGCGGAACACAGGCCTTGATGATCACGTACATATCGCGAGGCGCCGCCAACTGCGGAGAATTATGCTTCAGGCGGAAAGCCCCCGCCAGGTCAAAGGTCAGACCCGATGGGACCGAGTTACTGTCCAAATGGGTCGTTGTATTCGTATCTGGTACGGAATCAACTGCCGGTATTCCCATGCGGCGACCGCGCATCACATTCGCCCCAGCAGCGCAATCCGGCATGGTATCCATATGTTGCTTCAACGGATTGTCCCCAAAAATCGTATTCTTGTTGCTTCCACCGGCATCCAACTCCGTGGCGCCGAAGACCTGAGTGGTTAAGAGAGCCGCCGGTATCGCCGCGCTGAGACCCGGTTCAGCAACCAGTACATTACCCTCTGCATCCGCTAGACATTCCGTACTCAACGTTCCTACCATCGCCGAATCAACTCGATCGGTCAGATCTGTCTTAGGATGCATGAAAAGTCGAATCGCCACGTTATTGGTAAACTGAATCTTACCGCCGGCCGGATCGTAAACACCCAAGGCTTCCTCAAAATCCGCGTCAGAGGAAAAGTCGACCGATTCCGGATTCTTCGCAATAATACTGAGCGCATCCGAAGATGAATAGTTCGTATAAATGGAGGGTGCCGGCGCAGAAGACTCAAAGCTGGTTTGGTCTTTTGCAATGTAAAGATAGAATTCCGAACAACCAGCCCCTGGACTACTCTGACAATCATCCCGGAACAACCACTGACCGCCACTGCCTGGACCGGACGCGGTCGGATTGAAGAGACGCATCTGCCCCGTGCCACCGGTAAATGCGGGCGGCAACGGTGTGAATACAGGGTCCAGCGTGATAATTCCATTCGCCGCGTCAAAGGTAACCGGCAGTTTAAAGGTATCAAACCCACTCAGGCTGGCGCGATCACGTTGGCCTGGTGTCACGGTCGAAGTCATTTTGGTCCCATCAGGAAGGGCCGTATTGATACCTCCAACCATCCTCAAGACGTGAAGGTTGGCTCCTCCATTCGGCGCCCCGCTCACCCCTTGCAGGCTGCCGTTGAGAACCAAGGGCTCATTCGCAGCACTCTCACAGGTTCCGCCTTGATTGATCGCGTCACCCGTTACATCCAAAGTCGCACTATGAAGTGTCCGTGAAGTCGCGCCGCCATCCGTAATATAAGCAATGTCACCAATTTTAAGTGCTTCGCCAGGATTCAAGATGAGACAACCACTATCAAAGAGCGTCGGTTCTGGAATCGTTGCATTCCACTGAGCCGCATCAACACCCCCAGCGAAAGTTATATTGCCGTTGGTTACGCGTAAAGCATCCGCCAGGAGCGCGGCATTTCCATTGACAAGATAAACACCGCGGGTGGACGTATCACTTCTGAAGGCCGTATAGCCTTCGACGGGATCGACTCTGACCGCAGCCTTCGTATTTCCTTCGACACAAATAACATTGGAAGGAAGAATCCCGCTGCAATCAATCAAATGCGGATTATCCGTAATTCCAGCGTCTAATAGGACCGGATCTTCGATATAAACTTCCAGTCGCGCTGCGAGATCCAAGGTCATCGCGCCGCTCAAACTCAATAAGCGATTACCGGCATCGGTCTGAATCAATACACTCGCAGCATCCTGGCGGCAGGGTTTGCCCTCACAGTCATCGGGCTCCGTGGGCAGATTACCGCTGGGCCAGTAGACTTCATAGAAATAAAGCTTATCGCTGCCATCCGTCGATACCGTTGCCGGCATGGGGCTGAAACTAAACAGCGCATCTTCGAGAGATTCACCCTGAAGGGTGGCCCCTTTCATGAAATTAAAGGTCAGATCATTTGATTGAACGGAGGTCACCGTCAGGTCACGAACACCACTATTACTGATCTCGTAGGCCTTGATCACCGGTGTCCCGACCGGGGTCGTTCCATAAGCGACTTCACCATCGCCGGGAATCAGTTCCGGCATCACAGGAAGATTATACGTCTCGCCCTGGATCGCACCAACCTCCGTAACCTTAACATCCGCTGCGGGTGGCCGTGCCGTCCCGGTTACGGTAATTGTTAAGGAGCCGCCCTCAAATATATCAATCTCGGCGGTACAATCCCATTTGGTCGGATCAATGTCATTGTCGACGCATCCACTTGGCTTCGGATCCGTCGGTGCAAAGCGCACCTGAATGTTTTTTGATTCACCGGAGTTTAATGAGGTCCCATTCAAAAGACCCGCCGCCGCAATTTCAAAGGCCGTATTGTCAGAACTTATATCAAAGACCGGCGCCGCATCAGAAGGCGTCCCGTCATTTGTAATCGTCAAAGAAATAATCGTCTCGAAACGGGCCAGAACATTGATATCCGTAATCCCGGCATCGACTTCTTCTTTATAAAAAGGCTCATCGGCCAGATCCACCTCGGCCGTAAAGACATTGGCATCACCCTCAGTGAGCGGAAGGTCCTCCCCATCGAGATCCACACTAATATTAAGATCACCCGAACCACCGCCATTATTGCCACCGCTGCTGCCTGTCTTCGCACAGGCCGTTGCTAGGTCGACAAAGGGGGTTCCATCGGCATTCTCAACCGGTCCCTCAATTTCAGCACCCAAGGCCGCTCCCTGTAATCCGGCCAGGCAGGTCTCGGTTGGAATTGATAAGCCCGTCACCAGGCGCAACCAAGGTTGATTCGGGTTACTCCCGGGATTGGTTCCGCACGCCGGAGAGTCCACATCACCATCCGGATCCATTGTGCAATCACACTCACTCGCAGGCGCTATCGGGCAACCGGTAAAAGTAATCGTTCCTGATGAATCCGCAATGCTGGCATGCGGTTGGGCATCCGAATTCGTTCCCGTCGTAAATGTCAGCGGTAACCCCTCAAGCGGAGGCAACACGGATACGCCCTGCAAACCGGTCGTCGAACAGGTCACGCCGGACATCTTAATCAATGGGTCTTCAAGGTTAAATCCGGGATCGGTAAAATCACTGACATAGGCATCGAAGATCGCCGGCGGAGGTGCCGTATGATCCGTAAAAGGAAACTTGATCAGATTGATCGCGCGAAAATGTAACGGCAAAGCAGTTACGGAAACACGGCCCGATTCATCGACAGAGTAATCCCCCTGTCCCACAATTTCAGGTATTTGAATCCCCGGCGCAATGAGCTCACCGTGACCGGCGTCAACCGCGAGATTGGCCTGCAGGTCTTCACTCGTATTATAAATCAGATAGTCCGGAAACTCAGAAGCCTTGATAAAAATCTTTCCGCCAGCATTGGGATCAGACGCATTATCGGGAACAAAATAGAGATTGATGGGATCCTGGTCACGCGTCGCAAAGGGAATCAGCGGCACATTGGTTCGGGCCAGACAATCCGTTTTAGAATCTCCGGAAAACTTGTTGCATTCAGTAATAAGCGCCGGGTCGTCCTCCGGACCACTGTTCTTCACGCACCCAAACTCAGTGACCTCGTTATCAGTACTACAGGCGTTAGGCAAATCTTGCGCGGGAAACTGGGCATCGATATAAAGTTTGAGCCCGACATTGTCAGGTGACTTCAGTCCCGCCTGCCACACGACCTTACAGGTATCCGTCGGAATATTGACGCACTCACACTTGACTAGGTCTATGGTCTGACTTGCGGTACATGTTGGAGGGGTCGGGCACGAATTAACGACACAGGAATTACTCGAGGTATTACAGGTTTCACCGTCCGCACAATCCTCGTTAACACGACATCCGACCTGACAAACATCACTCTCACAAATCTGATTGTCGCCGTTACTATCATCGGGGCAATCAGAATCGCTACTACAGTCGGGAGCAGGTGTACTGACATTACAACTCCCGTCCGACTTATTACACTCCTGCCCCGTCGGACAGGTCACGTTGGCACATAGATCCGTACCGCTACCGCTCCCGCCATCACCTGAATCATCGTCGACGCCGGGGAAGGTAAACGGTGCATCGGAGTTGGGCTCGCTAAACAAGCCGCAGCCGGCCGTCGTAAAAACGAGCGCAAGTGTGACTAGGAGTGGCAGGAATCGAATCTTATGTGACCTGATTAATCGCAACAGCAACCTCGCTTTGAGGGCTCTAAGCCCTGCCGCATCTATCGTCAATTGATTTCGATTGTTGCTAACGCGAGGCGTCAATTCAAACAAAATAAAATGAACATTTTCAAAAACTTGCGAAAACTCTGCTTGCCTCCTGGCCGGTGTATTTGACATCTTGAGAAGCATGACAGTCGAGCATTCCGGACCCCACAAAAAGCCCAAGATCAGCCTCGTCGAGGTGATGGTTGCCGTCGCCATTATCGGAACGGCAGCCTCGCTCGCCGTTCCCCGCTACATGAAAGATATGAAAGCCGAACGGCAAGCGGAATGCCCCCGCGAACTCAATAAAATAGTCGCGGCTCAACAGGCTTTTTTTCAAGCCCATCAGCGCTATAGCGCTAATTTAGCTGACCTTGACTGGAAGCCCCCGGCTAAAGCCGTTTATCTCTATGGCTTTCACAATGGATCGGTGTCCAAGACAGATAATCCGGAGCTCAGCGCCGACAAACTGCCGAAAACAACGCTTTCGCCACAACATTTCATCATCGGCTGTATCGGCAATCTCGATACCGATCCGGAACTAGATATTTTTACCATCGATGAGCAAGCAAAGCTCGTCCACCTCCACAACGACCGGCAATAACTCATTGCTTCTAAGCACTTTTTTGGCTGCCAATATGATGACGTTTTGCGGCAAAATGGGTGATTTTTGACCCCAAATCAGCCATCTCAGGGCCTTGCTGCCGCAGCACCCAGAGCTCTGTAAATGATATCAGAGACTTACAACCAGCATTCCTAGGCCATTTTGGCATGAGATTTGCTTTTTATAAGCAGGGAAGGAACGTTGGCATGGATAATCTCGCTGAGCGCCTCTCGCATGGAGGCCGAAAACGCATCTTGGTTGTTGATGACAATGAGATGCTGCTCAAGTTCTGGGACCGCTTGTTGGGTGCCAAGCACCTCAACTATTCTCATTATCAAATCACCAAGAGTGCTGAAGAAGCCCTCCAACTGATGGGTACAACTAAATTCGATATTGCCATTATTGATATCGTGATGCCCAATATCGATGGTTTTGATTTTGTCCGCGAGGCGTGGACTCAAAACCCTGATATGCAACTTGTGTTCACAACCGCATATGAATGCGACTTCCGTCATGTCTCTCTGAGTGCAACTGAAGATAACCGTCGTGACGTGCATGTCTTGTTAAAACCTTACCAAGACATCAGTAAGATTGAAGAATTTATCGCGCGTTTGAGCGATGAAGATGCCTCACTCAATAATACGCCGCCCATTAAAAATGAAACCAATCTTCGTTTCCACTTGTGGCGACTTTAATTCAGTAAATTTCAGTTTGTTAGTAACGTCAGGTGAGCGTAACGAACAAGGAGCTTCTTCACGCGTCCACTTTGGAAAGATACGGTAACTTTCTGGTCTTCGCCCTTGCCTTCACAACGACGCACCATACCCACTCCAAACTGAGGGTGTTGAACATGGGCCCCCTCGCGAAAGGGCGAAGCCTCACTATCATCAACCGGTCGCTGATCAAAGTCGCTAAACTCTGGATCGACAGGAAAATCATCATCAAACGAGTCGTGAGCAGATGCAACAAGCGGTGCCTCTATATTACCAGTGCGTTCAATTAATTCAGCCGGCATCTCCTCCAAAAAACGTGAAGGCAGGTTCATTTGATCTCCCCCATACAGCCGCCGACGTACTGCCGAGGTCATATAGAGTTTTTGGCGTGCTCGCGTGACGCCCACATAACAAAGCCTCCGCTCCTCTTCCAATTCCTCGGTATCATCAATTGAACGTGAATGAGGAAAGAGATTTTCCTCCATCCCGGCCATGAAAACCACATCGTACTCCAGGCCCTTGGCAAGATGAAGCGTCATCAAGGGAACAACACCCAATTCAGGATCATAGGTATCGTTATTGCCCACCAGCATCGCACGTTCTAAAAAAGTCGTCAGCGACGGCTCCTCTTCACTCCGTTCGAATTCAGCAACGACGTTCAGGAATTCATCGAGATTCTCAAGTCTTTCCTCCGCCTCCGTCGTCTGTTCTTTTTCGAGTGATTCACGATAGCCTGATTCATCTAATATGGCCTCGACAAGATTTCCCAAAGTCACTTCCTGCGCGAGCGTTTGAAACCGGCTCAACAACGAACCCAATACTTTCATCTTGGCCTGCATGGCACTCGGAATCTCTACAAAGCCGCCACATTCCTGGGCTATCTGCACAGCGGTCTTTTCATATTTCTCTGCCGCAATCATGATGTATTCATAGGCCTTAGCCCCCAGCCCGCGCGCCGGTGTATTAAAAATCCGCTTAAAGGCAACATCATCGGCCGGGTTGACCAACAGCCGCATATAAGCCAATACGTCTTTGATCTCCTTGCGAGCATAAAAACTGACCCCGCCATAAATCACATACGGTATCTGACGTTTACGCAATTCATCCTCAAAAAGGCGTGACTGTGCATTCGTCCGATAAAAAATGGACATTTCAGCATAGGATCGCCCTGATTGGCATTCTTGGCCGATCGTTTCGGCCACATAGGCGGCTTCCGCACGATCATCCGCCGCTAGATACCATGTGGCATCATCACCTGCAGCACTTTCAGTCCATAAGCGTTTTTCTTTCCGACCAGAATTGTTGGCAATCACGTTAGACGCTATCTCAAGAATCTTAGCAGTCGATCGATAATTTTGTTCTAACTTGATAACTTTGGCTCCCGGATAGTCATCTTCAAAACGCAAAATATTTTCAATATCGGCACCACGCCAGCGATAAATGGACTGATCATCATCACCGACCACACATAGATTGCCATGCTTCTCCGCTAAGAGACGTACCCAATGATATTGGGCCGCATTCGTATCTTGATACTCATCAATTAAAATATATTGAAAAAATTGCTGATAATATTGAAGAACAGTCGGATTGTTCCGGAGCATAAAAACACACTCCATCAAGAGATCTCCAAAATCGAGGGCCTGATTCTCACGCAGTTTGCGCTGATAAAGCTTGTAGAGCTCCGCAACCTGCGTTTCATAAAATGTCTCCGCCTGTTCTGCATAATCATCCGGAGTCTTTAGATAATTCTTAGCTCCTTGAATACGCGACAATACAGCCGTTGGATTAAATGTCTTTGTATCCAGCTTCAACTCGGCAAGACATTGCTTCAGGAGAGTCTTCTGATCATCAGCATCGTAGATCGCGAAATCGCGGATGAGTCCCAAACGATCATAATTGGCTCTCAACATCCGTACACACGAAGAATGAAAAGTGGAAACCCACATTCGCCTGACAGAATCCGGAACCAATGTCTGAATCCGCAGCTTCATCTCTTCAGCGGCCTTATTTGTGAACGTAACGGCCAGAATATTGTCGGAAGGAATGCCAACCTCTGTAATCAAACGCGCAATACGATGGACAATAACGCGGGTTTTTCCCGACCCGGCCCCTGCGAGCACTAACAAGGGACCCTCGGTAGTCTCAACGGCTTCTTGCTGTTGGGGATTAAGGTTCACCTGTTTATTCAACAGTTACACTTTTAGCGAGATTACGTGGTTGATCAACGTCCGTTCCCTTGTGATCAGCTATATGATAGGCCAGCAGTTGGAGTGGAACGACTTCGACGACAGGCTGAAGAAACCAAGGAACTCTAGGGACAAACAAAGTATAATCCGATCGTTCAGGAACTACTTTGTCACCACGATTAGCAACAGTAATTACTTCGGCTCCGCGCGCCCTCACCTCTTCGATATTTCCCAGCACTTTTTCATAAGTCACATCATCACGTGGCGCCAAAACAAGTACGGGCATCCCTCGGTCGATCAAGGCGATCGGACCGTGCTTCATTTCGCCGGCAGAATAACCTTCGGCATGAATATAAGAGATTTCCTTTAGTTTCAATGCCCCTTCCAAAGCAATCGGATAATGGACGCCACGCGCGAAATAGAGAAAACTGGCCGCACCCGTGTAACGGCGCGATAAGGCATCTATTTGATCATCAAGGGCAAGTACCTGACGAATTTTATCCGGCAATCGGGTCAGGCCTTGAACGGCCTGAGCGAGCTCTTCTTTATTCATATGACCGCGACGACCGGCCCACTCCAGCGAGAGCAGAATGAGCAGCACCAATTGCGTTACAAAAGCTTTCGTTGAGGCAACACCGATTTCAGGACCTGCCTGTGTATAAAGCGTCACATCAGAAGCACGTGGTATACTGGAATCAATAACATTACAAATCGACAGTATCTTTGCTCCCTGCTCGCGAGCATTCTGCATGGCCGCTAAAGTATCCGCCGTCTCCCCTGATTGAGAAACCGCAATAATAAGGGTCTTTTTATCTATAATAGGGTTTCGATACCGAAATTCAGAGGCCTGATTAACAGATACAGGCAATCGCGCCAGACTCTCCATCAGATACTTGCCAACCATACCCGCATGATACGACGTGCCACAGCCAATAATATAAACTTTGTCGAAAGGAAATTTGTTGTCGGGCATTAAGGTTTCCATATCCTCTAAAATCACCTCTCGATGATCTTCCCCGAGTCGCCCGGCGAGAGTCTGCGCAATGGCTTCAGGCTGCTCATAAATTTCCTTCAACATGAAGTGGCGAAAACCACCCTTCTCCGCCATAGCCTGGTCCCAGCTAATATGACGTGAATTCCGACTTACCGACTCATTCTCAGCATCATAGAGTTCAAGCGCGTCACGTGTGAGCATCCCATAGTCACCATCTTCCAGGAAAATGACTTCTCGCGTGTAAGGAAGCAGCGCAGGGACATCGGACGCTAAATAATGAGAACCCGATCCGACCCCAACAACTAAAGGGGACCCACGACGTGCAATATAGAGATGATCAGGGTCCTGTTCGTTAAGCACCGCCAAGGCATAAGAGCCTTCGAGGTCACCAAGGGCTTTTTTAAAGGCATCAAAAATCGTCGGACTCTTTTCGATGTAATGGTCAATCAAATGTGCAATAACTTCCGTATCGGTATCCGAATCAAAGCTATGTTTGCCTCCCTTGGAAAGCCGTTTGCGCAATTTATCATAGTTCTCAATGATTCCGTTATGGATCACCATCACTGATCCGACACAATGCGGATGTGCATTCCGCTCAGAGGGACCCCCATGCGTCGCCCAACGAGTATGTCCGATGCCAATGTTTCCTTTAGGAGCCGCACGAAAAACTTCTCTCTCTAAATTAATGAGTTTTCCTTCAGCGCGATGAATTTGGGGACCAGCCCCATTGAGCACGGCAAGTCCCGCGGAATCATAGCCCCGATATTCCAAACGCCTGAGACCATCCAATAAAATCTCAGTGGCATTTTCGTTACCTATGTATCCAACTATCCCACACATATTATTTTTTTCTCTTGTTCTTACGACTCTTTCTTTTCGCCCAACCTTTAATATTCTTTTGTTCCACGCGCGTCAATGCCAGTGAACCCGCAGGGACGTCTTTTGTAATGGTCGAGCCGGCACCAATCCATGAATCCGCTCCTAAAGTAACCGGAGCCACTAATTGCGTGTCACTGCCAATAAACGAGCGAGCACCAATCTTCGTCTCAAATTTATTCACCCCGTCATAATTGCATGTAATCGTCCCTGCTCCGATGTTGCTTAACTCGCCAATTTTTGAATTGCCCAGATAAGAAAGGTGATTCGCTTTGGCACCTTGGCCTAATTGTGTTTTTTTGAGCTCAACAAAATTCCCAACTCGCGCACCCTTCTCTAAATACGAATCCGGACGTAGATGCGCAAAGGGGCCAACCTGCGCGCCCGCATCAAGCTTACTCTTTTCGAGCACACTATAGGGTTTAATATGTACGTCCTGACCAATACGAGAATCAGTGATTACACAGCCCGCATCAATACGAGTGCCCTGTTTCACCTGAGTGTGCCCTTTTAATGAACAGCCGGGGCCAATAACAACATCAGGGGCAAGACGAACAGAGCGGTCAATATAAGTCGTCTCGGGATCCTGCAAACTGACTCCTTTTTCCATCCAGGCCCGATTGATGCGGTCGCGGATGACGCGGTTGGCGGCCGCTAACTCAGCGCGGTTATTAATCCCCATCACTTCTTTGGAATCTGCAACGCAATAGCTCCCTACACTCCCACCTGACTTCACGGCACGATCAACTAAATCAGTCAAATAATATTCACCCTTGCGTTGATTTTTCTTAATTTTGGGCAATTCTCTAAAGAGAAGTGGTTTGTTAACCAAGTACAAGCCTGTATTGATTTCTTTGATCTTGCGCTGTTCAGCATTCGCATCTATTTGTTCGACGACGGATTGGATAAGCCCTTGACCATTTCTAACAATGCGCCCGTAGCCTTTCGGCTCTTGAAATTCTGCCGTCATAACCGTCAGGCTATTGCCTTGACTACGATGCTGTTTTAAAAAAGCCTTGAGCGTCTGGGCCGTAATTAAGGGAACATCCCCATAGAGAATTAACACATCACCAGAAAAACTTTTGAGTGCCCCCAAGGCCGCTTTGACCGCATCAGCCGTCCCACGCTGTTGCGTTTGTTTAACACAACGTAACTGACGATGCCCATTGCCACGTCCATACGCAGCCGTTAAAACTCCCTGAACGGTCTCCATATCGTGACCCAAGACCACCACTAAACGCTCGGCACCCAGACTCTTCGCAACACTCAGCGGATAAAGAAGCATGGGGTCGCCTTGAACCGGATGGAGCACTTTCGGCAACGCCGAGCGCATACGTGTCCCCTTACCGGCGGCCAAAATTATTGTCGCTAATCCTGCCATTGAAACCTCG
The DNA here is from genome assembly GCA_965216315.1 of bacterium. Taxonomy (GTDB): domain Bacteria; phylum UBA10199; class UBA10199; order 2-02-FULL-50-16; family JAJFLM01; genus CBDCFN01. Next base: position 1,756,960 of record CBDCFN010000016.1, read on the forward strand.
TTACCCCCCTTCCAGGAAAAAGCTATTCTTTCCCATGACTTTAGTGAAAGTCGGGTTCACCCCGTGCGAGCGAACGGTGCGCCTATATATAATGATGAACCGATATGTGGCAACCTTATATAAAGGGGGCCATTTCGTTGAATAAATGACTAATATGGATGAAGCTTGTCTTTCACGGGAGCGGTTTGTTAAGGGATGACTATGTGGATCCGAGCCATCTTATTGTTTTTCTTAGTAATTTCGACCTGCCTGCATGGCTGTTCACGCTTGGCCAAGCAGTTTCCTAGCTTTACGGTGCGGGAGGATGTCGTCGAAGACCAACTGAAGGCCGCCATGGAGGCCTATACGCTCGCGGACGCGGCCGGGACACGCGGAGAAAAAATGGGCTTTGCCAAAAAAGGCGTCACCTATGCGAAACAATGTGCCCAACTCGATCCAAAACGGGCCGCCTGTTACTTCTATCAGGCCTTGAATACCGGACTGTATTACCAGGCGAAGATCTTTGGTTATCCTAAGGCGATGATCCGCATTGCAAAAGCGGCGCACAAGGTCAACGAACTCGACCCCCTCTACGAACAGGCCGGCGGCTACCGCATCCTTGGTAAACTCTACCTCGAAGCCCCAGCCTTCAATCTGGGCAGCAACGTGGTCCGAAAAGATCTGGATAAATCGCGCGCTTATTTGGAACAGGCGGTCAAGTCAGCCCCTGACTATCCGGAGAATCATCTATTTCTAGCCGAAACACTAGTCGCCCAAGACGAATGGGATAAAGCCCGCAACCACCTGAACACTGCGGAAAAACAAATCGCATCCTCTGAATACACGGAAAAAGAACTTAATGATTGGAACAAAATCATTCGTAAACTTAAGAAAACTTTTAAACGAAAAAGACACAAATTGGGGCCCTGACTATGTTTAAAAAACTTAATTCTATCTTGGTTATTATAGGCTTCGTACTCACTGCCAATCATGCGGCGTGGGCCGAAGACATACGCGTCGTGAACATCCTCAAAGAACTGATTGAGGCCGATACAACCAACCCGCCAGGAAGTGAATTGCGTGGTGTCCTCGTCCTTGAAAAATGGCTCAAACAAATCCCCAATATTGAGCTTGAGCGGCTGGAGTCGGAACCCGGCCGTACAAGTCTCATCGCCCGCATACATGGTAAGGGCGACCAGCCTGCCTTGATTCTTCTCGGCCACATTGATGTCGTCGCGGCTGATCCCAAGGAATGGAAACATCCACCGTTTAAGGCCACCATTGCCGACAACTATGTTTGGGGGCGCGGGGCTATCGATATGAAGGGAATGCTGGCAATGCAAGTTGATGCCATGCTCAACCTGTCTGAACAAAAAAAATCTTTCAACGGTGACCTCATTCTCGTGGCAACTGCGGATGAAGAAACCGGCGGTGCAAAAGGAGCCGAATGGCTGCTTACAAAAAGGCCGGACCTGTTAAAAGCCGGCTGGGTGTTAAATGAAGGATCCATCGGGGTCCGCCGCGAAAATTTTGATATTTTTCCGATTCAGGTCGCTGAAAAAGGCGTCTGTTGGCTTCGGCTCACCAGTCAGGGGCGATCAGGTCATGGTTCGATGCCCGACAAAGATAATGCCGCACTCAAATTAATCACTGCTATGGATGTGATTGGGAACTATCGATTCCCACTACAAGCGACGCCTGTAACAAAAGAATTTCTGAGATCCATTAGCAGTCAATTTTCATTTCCGCAGTCGTTCGTTCTCAAAAATCTATTTCAACCGCTTATCGGACTTATTCTGCGGCCGCTGGCTCGTCCGCAAATTGCCAAAGATCGCGCCATTCACGCTATTTTAACCCATACCGCCGCACCGACACGACTCACCGCCGGCAATAAAGTCAATGTCATCCCCCACACGGCCGAAGGTTACGTTGACGCACGCATACTCCCCGGAACCACTCCCGTTGAATTCCGTAATTTCCTCCAAGGCTTGGTGGGCAATGAGGTCAAATTAGAAATTGTCACTTCGAGCCTGCCCAACGAAACTCAGTGGGATACGCCTTTTTACCGAGCTCTCGCACGCTCCCTAAAAAAACATTTTCCTGAGGCCGTCATCACACCCATCATGTCCGCAGGGGCGACCGACTCGCGTTTTTTTCGCGATGCAGGGGTGCCCGCTTACGGTTTAATCCCGGCTTTGATCACTGAAGAAGATCTCGAAGGGCTCCACGGCAAAAATGAACGCATTCCCATTAAGGGACTGAAAACGGGTGTCAAAATTATAACTGAAGTTATTGATGAGGTCCTCTAATGGCTCGTTGCATTTATTGTCAGTGCCGATCAGGATTTATATCGCAAGTATGCCGTGATTGCCGCACTTTAACCCGCGCTTTCAAAACTCTTAATGAGAATTTTGGGTACCGTGAGTTGCTTGATAAACTTTTGGATACCGGTGTCGATCCAGACAAAATAGAAAAGTTTCTCGACACGGATACCGAAGGAACCGGCAGTATCAGTCAACGGATCACCGCTCGGATGACCAATCAACTGATGGCAGATCTGGGCCAACCGACAAAAATGAGCGGTCAGGATGTAAAAGAGGTTGAAAAGAGCATCGCAAACGGCGAAAGTTACCTGGATATGCCGGATGTGGTCGCGCATCCCAAAAGCGAACCAGAGGAAGAATAGTAATGCCATTGGCCCCGATCAAAGCGAAGCTGTTTCGCCGCCTTCTTGAGGTTGGATCGGACGATAATATCCGCAAGAGCCTTGAAAAGCTCCACCCTGCTGACATTGCCCCCTTCTTTTCAGAACTAGCCCCTGGCGACCGGTCCCGACTGCTCAAAATACTCTTCTCGATGAAAAAGGCCGCCAAGGTGCTTCGCGAGATGCCTGAATTTTTTCTTTCGGAGATACTCTCAGAGATCGACGACAAGCAGGTGGCCACGACCTTAATCAATCTCGAACCCGATGATGCCCTCTATTTCCTGGAGAGTCTTAGCTCCGAACGGCAGGAAACCGTCCTGACCCTCGTTCCCACATCAACCCGTAATTTGCTCGAGCAGATGATTTTGTATCCGGAAGATTCAGCCGGCAGCATCATGAATGTGAGTATCGTAACCCTCAAAGAAGACATGACAGCCCAGGATGCGATTGATCATATTCGAGCCAACAAGGAACACATGGGGGTTTATTACCTCTATGTCGTCGACAGCGATGGAATGCTCAGCGGCATCCTCAGCCTACGTGACTTGTTGTTAGCCAAAGCGGATACAAACATTAATGAACTTATGAATCGGCAAATTGTCACGGTAGAGCCGACGGTTGATCGAGAAGAAGTCGCACAACTGTTTTCACAATATAACCTGTTAGGCATGCCGGTCGTAGACGAGAATCGCAAACTCTTAGGTGTTATTACCGTCGATGATGTTATTGATATCATCGAAGAAGAGGCGACCGAAGATATTTATTACATGGCGGGACTCTCTGAAGCGGATCGAGCCTTTTCACCGCTCAAAGAATCGGTGCGCCGGCGACTTCCCTGGATTACACTTAACATTGGGACGGCCTGCCTTTCCGCCTTAGTCGTCGGCTTTTTCCAAAAGTCCATTGTTCAAGCCGTTGCTTTAGCCGTTTTTATGCCGGTCGTCGTTCAAGTCGCCGGAAGCGTCGGCATTCAAACACTTACCGTTATTACGCGGTCCATCGCCCTCGGTGAATTAGAGTTTGCCACCGCTGGACGAGCAATCGGCAAAGAGATGGGGTCGGGACTGATTATCGGCCTGATTGCTGGCATCCTGGTCGGTGGCGTCGGCTATCTGTGGATGGGAAACATGTATCTGGGGCTGGTGCTCGCATCTGCAATGGTACTGACGATGGTGTTGGCTGGGACCATCGGAGCGCTCATCCCTCTGACCTTACGGGCCATGGACTTTGACCCGGCACTCGGCTCCGGTGTGGCCGTCATCGCCATTACAGACGTCTGCGGCTTTGTCATTTTTCTGGGCTTAGGAACGATGTTTTTAAGCTATTTAGGGGTTTAATATTTAAGGGGGGAGTCATGCAGGGATTCGGATCACGCCTACTGGGATCAATAAAAGGGATATTCATCGGTTTAGTCATCTTTGTCGCGGCCTTTCCCGTTTTATGGTGGGGAGAAGGTCGTCAAAACCTTGCCGAGTTCGTAGAGGAAGCGACAGCAATCGAATCAAAAGGTACACCTTCCGTTGAAGCGAACTCCCTGATTAAAACAACTGGAATCATTACTTCGCCCCAAAAAATCCAAGATGCTAAATTCTTGCCGGGCTTTGCAGGCGACAATGTCCTCCAATTAAACCGCAACGTCGAGATGTACGCCTGGAAAGAGACGGTTACAACAACTAAAAACGGCGACAAAGAAACTAAAACCTATACTTACGACACCGTATGGACTTCCTCCCCGAGTGATTCATCTCGATTTCATGAGCAGGCAGGCCACACCAATCCTAAACCCAAGGTGAAAAATGAACAATTTCGCGTAAGCCAGGCATCTGTCGGCGACCTTGCTATTGATGCAGCTCAATCCCGTTTCTATAAGACAGTCCCGCTCGTCCTGAAAAAACCTGATGTCATCACAATGCATGGCAAAGAGAAAACTTCTCTTTCTGGAGATGGCACCCATCTCTATCTACCAATTCAAAAACTCTCAGCAGGCTTTTCTTTCAGCAAGCCAAGAAATGTCGCGGCCGCACCAAAAGTGGGCGACCTCCGCTTATCCTACGATCACTACCCCGCTAACCAAGAAGGCAGTGTCGTCGGGCGATGGAGCGGAAGCAAAATTGTCCCCCACATTTACGACAAAACTGATACCTTCCTAGGCATCTACCCGGGAAGTCCTGATCTGTTCGCAGCGTATCTCCACCAACAGCATAAAATCATGACCTGGTTTATCCGGATCGCAAGTTTTATCATGTTGTGGATCGGTCTGAACATGGTGCTCGGACCGGTCTTTTTTCTCATTGGCGCCATTCCGATTGTGGGTGAGCTCGGCAAAGGCATGATTTCCATAATGACCGGCGCGATCGCCTTTGGCCTCTGGTTACTGACCTTGTTACTCGCTAATTTCTGGCTCATCCTGATCATATTACTTGCCTTAGGAATTGGTTTATTGATCTACGCCAAAAAGAAAGATGCCGACTCACCACCGCAGGTTCCTGCTGAGGCCGGCTAGTAAAGACTATCATGCGCTGGCAGCAGAAACTGCTTACATGGTACCGCCAACATCAACGCGACCTGCCCTGGCGTCGACGACCGACGCCCTATCGCGTTCTCGTGAGCGAAATCATGTTGCAACAAACGACGGTTAAAACGGTCATCCCCTACTACCGCAACTTTCTAAAAAAGTTCCCTTCGATGCGTTCCCTCGCCAATTCACAGGAGGAAGAAGTCCTGGCCGCATGGTCAGGACTTGGTTACTATTCACGGGCTCGCAATTTGCATAAAACAGCGAAGATCTGTCTAAAAGAGTACAAAGGAAAATTACCGAATAGTGCAGACACTCTCATCAGACTTCCCGGTATAGGTGCCTATACGGCGGGAGCCATTGCGTCGATTGCTTATGATCAACCAGCCGCCATCGTCGACGGGAATGTCGCGCGCGTTCTGTCACGTCTTTTTCGGATGAAGGCCGATCCCAAAAACGCCACCGGACTCAAGGAATATTGGCGCCAGGCAAGAGAACAAATGCTACAACATGATTGTGGAGACTACAATCAAGCATTGATGGAATTAGGCGCAACTATCTGCACACCGACGCGCCCGCTCTGCGAATTTTGTCCCGTTCAAAAAAATTGCTCTGCCTTTCAAGAAGACGATCCAGGTCAATATCCGCGGATACAAAAGCGCATGCAATACCGTAACGTTCACCTCACTGCCGCATTGATCGCCCATGGAGAATCTTTCTTAATGGTCAAACGTCCCAACCGAGGAGCCTTGCGCAACATGTGGGAATTCCCTATGATCGAGGGTGAGATCCAAGATCTAGCTTCGGCCTATTCGCTTACACTACCAACCGGAACAGCCTTACGCCCGGTACGTCATAGCATTATGGACCAACGAATTCGGGTTAGCCCGTGGCTATTTGAAAAAACACGGTCAATTAGCAAACCCAAGCAGGGTCGCTGGTTTCAATTGGCGGACATACAACAGCTACCCAGTTCTTCTCTTGTTACGAAACTCCTCGCCCAATTGCCCGATTAACCCTCATTGTTTTTCACCGCCCATCCGCTATAATTAGCATGACGGAGTGGATGGGTGTCGCATGAGTGAAATAGAAAATCTTCAATCATTATCACTGGTTAACCTTGAAACCATCGCCATTGAAGAGATTGCATTACTGGTCGCCAAGGACCACTATCCGGAACTGGATACCTCCGCTTATCTCAATCAACTCGATGAGTTTGCGCGTCGGGCCCGCTATCGCATTGAGGGCGTTGCGGGTGACGCCGCGATCGCGCGCGCACTCAGCCACTATCTCTTCGACGAAGAAGGTTTTCGTGGGAACACAGCAGACTACTACAATCCATCCAATAACCTCTTTAATGATGTCATGGATCAGCGAACGGGCATGCCAATTTCCCTGTGCGTTCTTTATATTGCAATTGGTCGCCGCCTCGGACTTGATGTTGCTGGCGTCAATTTTCCGGGACACTTCTTAGTTCATTTTAAAAGCGCACCTACGAGTTTTTACGTTGATGCCTTTGCGAAGGGGAAACTTCTATCGAAAGATGAGTGTAATAAGCGATTGGTCGATCGCTATGGAGATGCGATTCCACCGCAAGATCAATTTTTTCAACCTGCCAGTCATCGAGAAATCCTGATCCGTATGTTGACCAATATAAAAATGTCGTTTGTACGCCGTAGAGACTTTGAAAATGCCTTGAGAGCACTCAACAGTATTCTCCTCTTTGCACCCAATGGCGCTGAAGAATTAAAAGAACGCGGGCTCATCTATTTTCATCTGGAGTGCTTTCGGTCCGCCCTCACCGATCTCGAATCTTACCTTGATCTTGAGCCACAGGCACCGGATCGCGAAGAAATTGAGGCGTGTGTGGCGGACTTGAGGGATCGCGTGTCACAAATATCGTAGGCGCGCTGCTTGCTGCGCCCGCAAGTACCATCATGCAAATCCTTTACATTGCCCTGAAATTCCGCTTTGTTACGCGGCAATGACCGCAGTAATAGCCACCTTGATCTGCCTGCTCGCATACGCCCTCGGCTATCGTTTCTATTCGCGTTATCTCGCTAACAAAATCTTCGGGCTCCGACCAGAAGCCGTCACACCGGCCCACGCGCTCCGTGATGACGTGGACTATGTCCCCTCTCCACGACTCATCCTCTTTGGCCACCATTATGCCTCGATCACCGGTCTGGCCCCGATGCTGGGGCCAGCCGTCGCCGTCATCTGGGGCTGGATCCCCGCAATGCTGTGGGTGGTACTAGGCGCCTTGCTCGTCGGCTGTGTCCACGACTTTGGTGCCTTGGTCATTTCGATACGCGCCAGAGGTATGAGCATCGGCAAGGTAACGGAAGGAATTATCGGTCATCGCGCCAAAACGCTCTTTTTATTGCTGATCTTTTTCGGGATTTCACTGGCGATGGGAGTCTTTGTCTTTGTCATCTCCACCCTGTTCACGACTAAGTTCTATCCTCAAGCCGTTTCTCCGTCCGCCATTATTATGATTCTTGCAGTGATAATGGGTTATCTTATCTTTAAAAAAGGCTGGCAACTGCCCATGCTAACCGGCCTCGCCTTCGCGTTGAGCCTACTCGGCATTTGGGTGGGACTGGCCGCTCCGACCATGGGCGTGGCAAATGAAACGTGGCCTGACGTTCATACATGGTCATGGATCTTGTTGGCCTACGCCTTCATTGCCAGCGTACTGCCCGTCTGGGCCTTACTGCAAAGCCGCGATTTCATTAACTCCCTTTTACTCTATTTAGGGCTCGGCACCATGTATATTGGCTTTTTCGTGCTCAAGCCGGAGTTTGCCTCACCGGCTTTTAACGCCCATCCGGAGGGAGCGCCCTCAATCTTCCCCTTCGTGTTCATCGTCATCGCCTGCGGCGCGGCCAGTGGATTTCATTCGCTGGTAAGCTCCGGAACGACAGCAAAACAAATTAACCGCGAACCGGACGCCCGCTTCATCGGCTATGGTGGGATGATTGGCGAGTCACTGTTGGGATTGATGGCCGTTCTCGCCTGCACCGCCGGATTCATCTCAAAAGAACATTGGCATTCCCATTATGTTGACTGGACCAGCGTGCAGGGTCTGGGCAATACCATCAGTGCTTTCATCGAAGGATCGGCCCGCTTTATCAGTGGTCTCGGAATTCCCGGCAAGGTAGCGTCCTCATTTGTCGCCGTCGTGGTGGTGAGCTTTGCACTGACGACTTTGGATTCGGCAACCCGCCTCCTCCGCTATAATATCGAAGAACTTGCCGAGGCCGCCGGCATCAAAGTGCGTCTCAACCGCTATCTGAGTTCCCTCCTCGCTGTGGCCGCCATTGCCTTCTTTGCCTTCTATGAAATTAACGGCAAACCTGCCGGGCTGACACTCTGGCAACTCTTTGGCACAACCAACCAATTATTGGCCAGCCTAGCCCTCCTGGTCGTGACGCTTTATCTCAAGCAACGAGGCCGCAACTATTGGTTTACGCTTATTCCAATGGTATTCATGCTTGGCACGACATTAGCCGCCATGGTGAGCCAACTCAGTAAATTCTGGCACACGGATAATATCCTCCTCTTCATTGTTGGGTCGATATTGATGCTCCTGGCCTTATGGTTGCTCTTTGATGCCGTGATTACCCTTAGGAAACCGACGCGGCATTTGGAAGGCACGCTGGATATCAAGTTTAAAGACGGCTCAGAAGATCATCCCGTTCCAAGCGTTTAAATAATTAAATTTTGCAGAACTTTTTGGTGGGCTTGCAAGTCACTCTCACTGAATAACACAAAACGAACGAGTCGCAGGGCGCTTATTTGGGGCGCATAGTGCATGACTGTCTCGAAGGCAATGGTCGCTGCCTCTTTCAAAGGATAGCCAAAAATACCGGTGGAAATAGCGCAACTCGCCAGCGATGAGATCTTTTTGTCGTCGCACAACTGAAGCGCATTCCGATAGCAATTAGCCAGCAAGTCAGCCTCTGGCCTATCGACGCCGTAAATGGGGCCTAAACAATGGATCACGTAATCATTGGGCAATTGATGTGCCGACGTAATTACGGCATCTCCCGGCTTAATGGGCGCTAGCGGGCGGCATTCGACCTCTAGGCCTGGACCCGCGGCACGGTGAATCGCCCCCGCAACCCCACCTCCTGATATCAATTCTGCATTGGCGGCGTTGATAACCGCTTGGCAGTCGGGCTGCTCCACGATATCGCCTTGAACGCATTCCAAGGTAAAATTTCCAAACTGATGCTTCATCGGAGGCCCGATTCTACCCGAATCAAAGCCCAAGTGAAAGTTTCCCGCGGCACAAAGAGAAGTCGCTGCCGGATAAGTCAACATCCTCGCTGGCACAACCATAACCACCTCCTCAGCGAGAGTGACTATCGTCCACCACAACGATAAGTTGTGCTCATTGCGGATGCATTTTAATTTACTTACGGCAGGTTCGTAGAACCCATGAGGTAACGATCCACTTCACGCGCCGCTTCACGCCCTTCGTTAATCGCCCATACCACCAAGCTCTGGCCGCGGCGCATGTCACCCGCGGCAAAGACTTTATCGACGCTGGTTTTATACTGGCCATAGGCGGCCTTGGCATTAGAGCGCTCGTCGCGTTCGACTTTTAACTGTTCGAGCACGGTATCTTCGGGGCCGAGAAAGCCTAAGGCAAGAAAGACTAATTGCACGGGCCAGATTTTTTCAGTCCCGGGAATTTCCTTCGGGAACATGCGGCCATTTTCGTCTTTGGCCCATTCAATCTCTACCGTATGGAGTTCCTTGAGCTGCCCCTCTTCATCACCAACGAATTGTTTCGTCATGATGAGATAGGTCCGTGGATCTTTACCGAACTTAGCCTTGGCCTCTTCTTGCCCATAATCCAATTTGTAAATTTTTGGCCACTGCGGCCAAGGATTATCCGGTGCACGCTCCAAGGGAGGCTGCGGCATGATCTCAAACTGAACGACGCTTTTGCATTTATGCCGCATCGACGTGGCCACGCAGTCTGTTCCGGTATCCCCACCGCCGATGACAATGACATCTTTTCCTTCAGCGGAGATGAACTGACCGTCTTTATGGTTGCTGTCGAGCAGACTCTTGGTGTTCTTCGTCAAAAATTCCATTGCAAAATGAACACCTTTTAAGTCCCGGCCTTCAATAGGCAGGTCACGGGGCTTCGTCGCGCCGCCACAGAGTACGACGGCGTCAAAATCGTCGACTAACTTTTGGGCCGGAATATCCTTACCTATCTCGGTACTCGTCACAAATTTCACACCCTCTTCCACTAACAGGCTAACCCGGCGCTCAACCTTCTTCTTGTCAAGATGGGGATTGGGAATGCCATACATCAACAGGCCGCCCACTCGATCCGCTCGCTCATAGACAGTTACTTGATGACCGGCCTTGTTGAGTTGGGCCGCACAGGCAAGACCCGAGGGCCCTGACCCGACTATGGCTACCGTCTTACCCGTCCGTTGTTCCGGAGGATCCGCGACAACCCAACCTTCGGCAAAACCACGCTCAATAATGTTGTTTTCGATGTTTTTAATCGTCACCGGGGGCTCATTGATGCCTAAGACGCAAGAACCCTCACACGGGGCCGGACAGACCATCCCGGTAAATTCAGGAAAGTTATTGGTTTTGTGGAGACGCTCCAAGGCTTGTTTCCAGAGCCCTCGATAAACCAGGTCATTCCACTCGGGAATCAGGTTATTAATCGGGCACCCGGAGGCCATGTTGTTGATCAACATTCCGGTATGACAAAAAGGCACCCCGCAATTCATGCACCGCGAACCTTGTTCACGCAGATTCTTTTCTTCCGCGTGCTGATGAAGCTCGCCCCAGTCGTTAACCCGTTCTTCAGGAGAACGATCGAGCGGCAACTCCCGCGTAAATTCCATGAATCCCGTCGGCTTACCCATCTCTAGTTTCCTGCCACCCTCGCTTTTGCCTGAACATTCGCTTCAAAGGCCGCCATGACCGCTTCGTCACCGCTCATCCCCGTCGCCTCAACCTGCTTCAAGGCCTCAAGCACACGTTTATAGTCCATCGGCATCACCTTGATAATTTTTTCATTCAGCGCGTCCCAATCTTTTAGGACGCGTCGCCCCACCTCACTATCGGTATATTCAATATGCTTTTGAATCATCCCCTTGATCGTCGCCTCATCTTCCGCGTCGAGCCGTTCCAGACATACCATCTGAGGATTGCAATCACGCGCAAAAGTACCGGCCTCGTCGAGAACGTAGGCAACCCCACCGGACATACCCGCCGCAAAGTTTCGTCCGGCCGGACCCAAAATAACCACACAACCGCCCGTCATGTACTCACAGCCATGATCGCCAACCCCTTCAACCACAGCACGAACCCCACTATTACGGACACAAAAGCGCTCTCCGGCCACACCACGGATATAAGCTTCACCCCCGGTCGCGCCGTAAAAGGCCACATTGCCGACGATAATATTGTCTTCCGGGACAAAACTCGCTGCGGCTGAGGGAAAGACCATAATCTTGCCCCCATTTAGCCCCTTGCCGATATAATCGTTGGCATCCCCTTCGAGCCGTAGGGTCATTCCATTGGGCACGAAGGCCCCAAAACTTTGGCCGGCAGAACCCTGAAACGTCAATCGGATCGTATCATCCGGTAAACCCTCCGCCCCGTAGCGTTTAGAGATCTCGCTACCGACAATCGTCCCCACGACCCGATTGATATTCCTGATGGGCAGCGTCGCTTCCACCGGTCGCTTCTCTTCAAGCGCCTTCTTACAGATATCCAGCAAATGCGTGTTATCTAATGCTTTATCCAGTCCGTGATCTTGCTCGATTGTCTGGCGGATCTCCACGCTCTCCGGAACATCAGGCCGATAGAGAATCTTGTCAAAATTGATGGTCTTGGCCTTCCAGTGATCAACTTTGCGAGGCTGTAAAATATCAGTCCGGCCGATCATCTCATCGAGACTCCTAAACCCCAGCTCGGCCATAAGCTCGCGGGCCTGCCGTGCGACCATCTGCATGAAGTTAACGACATGGGCCGGATCACCGGTAAATTTCCGGCGTAACACCGGATTCTGCGTTGCCACGCCTACAGGACACGTATTCAAGTGACAGACCCGCATCATGATGCACCCCAGTGTCACCAAAGGCGCGGTGGAAAACCCGTACTCTTCGGCGCCTAGTAACGCGGCTATCACCACATCACGACCGGTCTTAAGCTGCCCATCCGTCTCCAACACGACACGACTCCTCAGATCGTTCAGCACCAGGGTCTGGTGCGTCTCCGCCAACCCAAGTTCCCATGAGATACCGGCGTTCTTGATACTCGTTTGAGGTGAGGCCCCCGTACCGCCGTCATACCCCGCAATTAAAATGACATCGGCATGGGCCTTTGCCACCCCGGCAGCAATGGTTCCCACACCAACTTCCGAGACGAGTTTGACGTTAATGCGGGCATTCGGGTTTGAATTTTTTAAATCATGAATCAATTCAGCCAGATCTTCGATAGAATAAATATCATGATGCGGCGGTGGCGAAATCAGACCCACGCCCGGGGTTGAAAACCGCACCTTCGCCACCCAAGGATACACTTTATGGCCGGGCAGCTGTCCCCCTTCGCCGGGCTTGGCCCCTTGAGCAATTTTGATTTGAATTTCTTGGGCATTGACCAAATAGTGGCTGGTGACACCAAAACGTCCTGACGCGACCTGCTTGATGGCACTGCACCGAGAATCACCGTTTTCATCCGGAATAAAGCGCGCGGGATCTTCACCCCCTTCACCCGTATTGCTTTTACCACCAATACGGTTCATCGCAATGGCGAGGCTTTCGTGCGCCTCACTGCTGATTGACCCATAAGACATGGCTCCCGTCTTGAAGCGACGGCAGATCGCATCCACTGATTCGACTTCGTCAAGAGGCACCGGCTTGGCACCGGCTTTAAAGTCAAGGAGTCCGCGCAAGGTGCACCAACGCTTTTCTTGATTGTCGACGGCAGCCGCGTAACTCTTAAACAACTCATAATCATTCGTTTTGACTGCCGCCTGCAGCTTGTGAACCGTTGTCGGATTAAAGAGATGCTCTTCACCACCCTTCCGCCACTGGTAATCCCCACCGGCCTGCAAGGCCGCTCCGTCTGTTTCACGCTCGGTATATCCCAACTGATGACGAAGTCGGGTTTCTTCGGCGACTTCCGCTAAACCGATTCCGCCAATCCGCGTCGCGGTCCAGGTAAAATACTTATTAATAAACTCTTCATTCAGACCAACCGCCTCAAAGATCTGTGCGCCACGATAACTTTGTATGGTCGAGATCCCAACTTTAGAGAGGACTTTGACCACCCCTTTCATCGCCCCCTTGAGATAATTTTTTACAGCCTCTTCGTGACTGATATCGGTCAAGAGACCCTGACGAATCATGTCATCCAAAGACTCAAAGGCAAGATAAGGATTGATCGCGCCGGCACCATAACCCAACAACATACAAAAATGATGAACTTCCCGTGGCTCCCCTGATTCGAGCACGATATTACAGCGTGTCCGCGTCCCTTGCCGTATCAAGTGATGATGAAGCCCGGCGACAGCAAGCAACGCCGGAATGGGGGCCTTTTCATGACTAATCTCACGATCAGTAAGGATGATAATATTATGCCCGGTTTCGATCGCTTGATCCGCCTGTTTAAATAGGGATTCAAGTGCCGATTCAAGAGCTTTGGCTCCCCCCTCTACGTCATAAAGGATAGGAAAGGTCGCTGATTTAAAACCAGGTTGATCCAGATGAGTTAATCGAGCCATTTCTTCGTTGTCGAGAATCGGGGACTTCATCTTGATCAAACGGCATGAATCGGGTTGAGGGTCGATCAAATTCCCCTCAGATCCGATTGTCGTCTGCGTCGCCGTCACAATTTCTTCTCGAATCGCATCGATGGCCGGGTTGGTCACTTGAGCAAACATCTGCTTAAAATAGTTGTAGAGCAGTTGCGGTTGATTCGAGAGTATCGCCAAAGGAGCATCGTTACCCATGGACCCAATCGCCTCAACGCCACTGACAGCCATTGGCTCGATTAAAAGTCGTAGCTGCTCAAACGTGTACCCAAAGGCTCGCTGTCGTTGCAGTACGGTTTCATGGTCCGGCACCGGAACTTGCGGTGGTTTCGGCAAATCCTCTAAGGCAATAAGGTTTTGATCAAGCCATTCTTTATACGGTTCGGCTTCCGCAAGTTCCTGCTTTAACTCTTCATCACCGATGATGCGCTGCTGTTGAGTATCAATCAGGAACATGCGCCCGGGCTGCAAACGTCCCTTAAACGCGACATTCGCCGGATCGACATCCAGAACCCCCACTTCGGAGGCCATAATAACCTTGTCATCCTTAGTCACATAATAGCGGGACGGACGCAGTCCATTGCGATCCAGCACCGCCCCCACACAAAGACCGTCCGTAAACGTTATCGAGGCGGGACCATCCCAGGGCTCCATAAGGCAGCTGTGATATTCGTAAAAAGCTTTCTTTTGCGGATCCATTGAAACATGACGAGACCACGGTTCGGGTATCATCATCATAACGGCATGTGGCAATGAACGCCCGGACAGGGTAAGAAATTCCAAGCAATTATCAAACATCGCCGAGTCACTGCCTTCTTGATCAATAACCGGAAATATCTTCTTGATATCGTCACCAAAATGATTCGAAGCAAGCATAGCCTCACGGGCATGCATCCAGTTGACATTTCCTCTGAGCGTGTTGATTTCTCCGTTATGCGCCATGTAGCGATTGGGATGGGCACGGTCCCAATTCGGAAAGGTATTAGTGCTAAACCGGGAGTGAACCAAAATAATCGCGGACTCCATGTCCGGATCCGCAATTTCAGGAAAATATAAAGGCACCTGATCACACATCAGCATCCCTTTATACACCATCGTCTTGTACGATAAGCTGGCAATATAGAAGTTATCGCATTCGTGTATGCCCGCCGCCCGAGTCTCATTGACAACACGTTTATTGATCACAAAAAGTTTGCGCTCAAAAGCTATCTCGCTGGTGATATCTTTACTGCGCCGGATGAAAACCTGACGAACAAAGGGCTGGCAATCCCGGGCCGTTTTACCCAGCGAGCTATCGTCAGTGGGGACATCCCGCCACCCAATCAACTCCTGACCCTCTTCTTCAATAACCTTTTTAAAGATCTCTTCGCATTGTTGTCGCAGTTTTGGCTGCTGCGGCAAAAAGATCATCCCGACCCCATATTGCCCGGGTTCGGGTAGCTCAAGGCCGGCATCCTGTTTGGCGACTTTCTTGAGCAACTTATGCGGGACCTGAATAAGAATTCCCGCCCCATCTCCCGTATTATGCTCACTCCCACACGCGCCTCGATGGGCCAGCCGAAGCAAGACTTCGAGGCCATCTTCAACAATCTCGTGCGAGCGCACTCCCTTGATATTGACGACAAAGCCTGCCCCGCAGGAGTCGTGCTCATAATACGGGTCATAGAGTCCCTGTTTTTGAGGGCGCTTCAGAGTCATTCACCTTCCTTATAAATAAGGGGTTGTTACGAAAATAGCCCTGGATGGAGAGCCAGTGCCAAAATCATCTCAGCCGGAGAGATTTACCGAGAATTGATCCTAATTTCAAGCCCTAAGCCCAAATTTAGTCTTCTCCCAGGGCTACGGCCTTGCGGTCCTTAAGGTTGAGTCGCGCAATATGGATGCCGGCGGCCACGATCAGAACCATCCCAATAAACTTATATATATCAGGGGTTTCTCGCCAAAACATCAGGCCATAGATAAAGGACATGGCAACCCCCACATAGGAGAACGGTGCCAGCCGCGCTGCCTCTTCGTAGCGATAGGAAACGGTCATGAATATCTGCCCCCCCGTACCAAAGACACCGGCCCCCAATAAGGCGAGCCACTGAAACGGCGTCGGCGGTACAAAATTGAGGGTCATCAGGGGCAGCGCAAGCAACGATGAAATCGAGGCAAAATGAAAGGCTATTACCCAGGAGCTCTCGGTCTGGTGCAGGTGCCGGACGGTCACATAAGCCAGTCCCGCAGCCGCCCCACCCAACACGGCGATCACACCATAGACATTAAATACCGACCAGCCCGGCTTCAAAATAAGGATCACTCCCGTTAAGGCGATCACCATATACAGAACCAATCGCCCTCCCACTTTTTCTTTCAGAAATAGCATGGCAAAAAGCGCCACAAAAAAAGGTGAGGTTTGGTGCAACACGGCGGCGTCGGCGAAGGGAATATGCGCCAACGCATAAAAACCACAACTCATTGCCGCAAACCCAGCAAGACTTCGAAACAGCAGTGCCCTGCGATTTTGGCCGAGTATGGGCAATCCACGCCGTACGATGACAAGACCGATGAGTAAGGAACTTACAATCGTACGAAAAAAAACCGCTTGATAGACGGGGATCTCCGCCAGTGCATATTTCAGACAGGCCCCCATGGAGGCAAAAAAGACCGCCGAAATGACCATAAAGAGGATTCCGCGAACGGCTGAATGACTCATTTTATTTCAATACGATTCGATAGCATCGAGTCGGGCATTTCTTCATGGGATTTATTACAGAAGTCGACGCGGATATATAAGGGCGCAGCAAGCGGCGCCCCTACACGTTTAGGAATCTTCCAATGAATGCGTCGCGCCTCTTTTCTATCTCTGATCACGCGGCAAGCCTGGCTACCCGCATGGTTCAAGAAAGTCGGCTTAAATTTTTTGATAATTTTTTCATCTCCCTCTTCACTCAGAGAGACTAACTTCATTTGATCTCGAATCCCAAAGGGGTACTCAGTGATACGGATGACATTCAGCTTAAGCATCTCTTCACTGTGATAAATATCACGATCTGTGCGGACCAGGATCTTTTTGTTATGGTCACTAATCTTAGTTTTGACCTTTGAAGTCGCTCCCGTCCACCAGCGAGCAGGCCCGGT
Organism: bacterium; assembly: GCA_965216315.1. Lineage (GTDB taxonomy): Bacteria > UBA10199 > UBA10199 > 2-02-FULL-50-16 > JAJFLM01 > CBDCFN01. The sequence continues at coordinate 1,774,087 of CBDCFN010000016.1, forward strand.
ATCGACGTGAACCGACTGTTTTCCGTACCAACCAACCCCACAACAATTCTTGTCCCTCATTTTTTCCCAAAGGTACTTCCCTTGGACGCCCTTGATCTCAATATCCGCGGCCATTCCTTCCATATGCGTACTCGCCTTGGCGACGGTTCTCCCTTTATCCCGTAATCCCTGATTGTATTTAGGTGATCGGTAGGCAGAGTTTAATTGTATTGTTTTTTCACCATCACCAAACTCATCTTGAATGAAATCCAGTAAGGCGATAAAGCGCAGGGACATGTGCTCAATAGGATCACTCTTCTTGAGACCAAAGAGCTGGTCGATCTGTTCTCGAGCTTCCAGCGGATAAGAACCGTCCGCTAAACGATACTGAATGGTTTCACGTCGGCCATTCTTGGGGTTGAACAGGCGCACCGCCCCATCCCCTTCCATGAAAAACCGGCCTATCGGGCCGGCTGCAAAACTACTCAGCGGCAACAGCACTGCTAAAAAGAATAATATGTATCTCACGCCCGCTACAGTGCTAACAGAGACAAAGCATTGTCAAGATTACCCCAAACTGATTGAAAATTAATGATTTTGAGCCCTTGACTTGAAAGCAAAATCTTCGTTAGCCTTCGGACTCAATGCGCCACGTCTACCTCGACCACAATGCAACGACTCCATTAGCTTCCGAAGTATTTGCAGCCATGAAGCCTTACCTCAGTGGTTGGGTCGGCAATGCATCTAGCCTCCACTGGGCCGGAGCCTCGGCAAAGCAAGCGATCGAGAAGGCACGCGGACAGGTTGCAACACTTATTAATGCCCTCCCCAAAGAAATAGTTTTTACCAGCGGCAGCACTGAGTCGATCAATCAAGTCCTCAAAGGAATCTTTGCTCCGAGGAACCGGAAAAAAAATCACCTCATCATCAGCACAGTAGAGCACCATGCCACCCTTGATTGCGCAGAAACCTTGGCATCATGGGGCGTCGATGTTGATACGATTCCGGTGAACTCTTCAGGGTGCATTGATCCCACTGAGATTATCGCCAGGGTTCGAGAGGATACGGGGCTCATCTCTTTACTCTGGGCTAATAATGAAACCGGTACTATTTATCCTGTTGAGGCCATCGTTAACATCGCACATGAAGCTGGCATTCCTGTCCACCTCGATGCCGCCCAAGCCCTGGGCAAGATTGCTATCGATGTGAGGCGCGTCCCCGTCGATTATCTCTCGTGTTCAGCGCACAAAATTTATGGCCCACAAGGAGTAGGCGCGTTGTTTATTCGACACGACCGCAAACTGAGACGCCTACATGATGGTGGCGATCAAGAACGCAAACGCCGCGGTGGAACGGAAAATGTCGCCGGCATTGTTGGCTTTGGACAGGCCGCTGAAATCAGCCAACGTCGCTTTGACGATGACAAGAACCAACAGTCGCAGCTTAGAGACCGTCTGGAACAAGGCCTCAAAAACTTATTCACCGATATTATTATTAACGGCGAGTCGTCTCCTCGCCTCTATAATACCGTTAATGTCCGCTTCCCTGGCATTGCAAATGAAACCCTGTTAATCGCCCTTGACCTGGAAGGAATCGCGGTCAGTTCAGGTTCCGCGTGTAGTAGCGGCGCTATTGAGCCGTCTCACGTCCTCATGGCGATGGGTTGCACGGCAGAGGAAGCGAGAAGTGCTATTCGTTTTAGTCTTGGGCGCGGTAATACTCTCGCCGATATCAATTATGTTCTCGACGTCCTTCCCCGGCTCGTTCGGCAACTGCAAGCGGCTTAATATCCTTTACAAGCCAACTCTCTAAGTATAATGAAGTAAACATGCATCTCGGCGTCGTACTCTGGAAAGAGCAGCACACACCGAAGGCAACGGAATTACGTGACCGCATGAAAGATGATGGTTTCGATGTCATCGATTGGTCCGACCCTGCAGGAGCCGTTTACCAACCACACGCCCATAATCACGATGAAGTGATTGTCCCTTACGATGGCCGAATTGAGTTTATTATTGAGGGACAAAACTATCTCCTTGATCCCGGCGATGCGCTTTTCTTGCCGAAGGGAACGATCCATTCTGCGCGCGTGGGCGGTGACGGGGCTTCATACCTGATAGGACAGCCCAGCACGCGTTGAATCGGGTTCGTCAGGTGGGTTGACAGACTCCACCAAGATTCCTTATTAAGCCGCCATGTCTCACACCTTAAGCCATGACTTGACGAACCATTTTCCTGAATTTGCCCGCTTTAATTCAACCCCGGATCTGGAATCGTCCTCCCTGTTCCAGCAACTCAAACCGCAGATCATGAAGGTTCTTGAAGGTTTTGAGCATGAAAGTTTTGCGCCCACGGCCGCCCCCAAACAGAATTACAAGGCGGTCGCCTGGAATATTGAACGAGGCCGGCATTATAAAGGTGTTCGTAGCATCTTAGGCGAACATCCTGAAATCGCGGATGCAGACATTTTTCTGCTAACGGAATGTGACCTCGGGATGGCGCGTTCGGAAAACCGGCACGTCGCGCGCCAACTAGCCGAAGAACTAAACCTTAATTATTTTTTCGCACCCTCCTATATCAACCTGAGCAAGGGTTGCGGTCACGAAGTCGAATATGACGGTGAGAATACACTTGGGATTCATGGAAATGCGATTTTTTCGCGTTATCCGCTCAGTAATTTCAGGACGGCCGACCTTCCTAACGGTAAGGATAAAATGAAAGGCAACGAAAAGCGCATCGGTCAGCAAAAAGCGCTCGTTGCTGACGTCGAACTAGGCAATCAGACTGTCACCGTAGCCTGCGCTCATTTGGATGCCCATTCTTCACAAAACCGTCGCGCTGAACAATTGAGCTGCGTGATTGACCTCATTGAAAAAAGCGGTGAGCCTCATCCAATTATTTTGGGCGGAGACTGGAATACAAGTACTTACAATTCAAGTCGCGCTATTCATGCGATCATCGGTTTTTGGGTCCGTGTCTGCAGCGGCATTGATAACATGATCGTTAACCATTATCCTCATCCGGATCGCTTCTGGGAAAAAAAGCTCTTTGAAATGCTCGAGGAGCGCGGCTTTGATTACAAAAACGCTAATAAATATGGAGCGGGCACGCTCATTTACGACATCAAAGACCCGGAGCAAGAGAAAAACCTCAAAGAATGGGTGCCCCCATGGTGTTTCCGCTTTATTGAGTGGGCTCTACGCAATCATAACGGCCGCCTTGAGTTCAAACTCGACTGGTTAGCGGGACGAAAGCTCGAGACATTCAATCCAAAAGTCATCGAAAATGTTGTTGTCGACGGCAAAAGGTCCAGCGACCATGCTGCGATTACAACAGAGTTCCGCTTCTAGCCGGCTATTAGGATAAGTACTCTCCCCGATAAGGGCCCAATCCCTATTGGAATAAACTTTGATGACAACGTACATTAATTTTGTTAAATTACGTATCACTATGCGATGGGGAATTGCGTTATTCTGCCTGCTGTTTGCCGTGACGCCGTTGAGCGGAAAACCGGCGGACGCAGAAGAAAAAGACCCACTGGCCAATAAATCGGCGATGGAAATCGTCATCATTGCCTCAGAGGGAATGGCGGAGTCGCTCGATAAGAGCACCAAGCTGGATGCGGTTCGTCAGGCCCTGAGTAAATCCCTCAAATTTGTGGCGAAAGACACGCATGTCGCCTTGCGTGTCAGCGGACATCGCGTTGCCAAAAGCGACGCCGAACAGAGCTGCGCCGACAGCGAGCTTATGATTCGCCCCGACGCAGGAACCATCGATGCGGTAGCGGCGAAACTCGGCGACATCCGCCCGCAAGGCAAACACTCGGTAGTGAAGAGCCTTTCCTTAGCGCTCGCCGACCTTGCCAAGTACGGCGGAACCAAAACCCTGATGCTCTTCACCGATGGCAAGGACGACTGTCTCGACCAGGATCCCATCGCCTTTCTAGCCCCCGCATCGCTGAAAAACCAAAACTACGTGATCCACATTCGGGGTGTCGGACTCAGCGAAGACGCGGCTGCCTCCCTTAAAGCCATTGCCGATGGCACGGGCGGAACCTTCACGACGGCCAATGACAGTTCGACTCTGGCCCAACAAATGGGAATCAGCCCGGCAAAGGAAGCTCCTCCGCCTAAACCAGCTCAGCCAGGACAACCAGAAACGCCCATAGCTCCCAAACCGGGACAACCTGAGGCCCCCATAGCAAAGGCACCACCACCGCCGCCTCCTCCGCCACCGACGTTAGACACGAAGAAGCTCGTGCGCGAGATAGTCAAAGAGGTCAACGCGGCGATCGCGAAAATGCCAAAACCTAAGGAACCAAAACCACTGCCACTACCTCCACCCAAAACTTTTTCAAAGGTCTCTCTGTTAATTATCGGCATTGAAACCCTCTTACTCATTCTTTCTTTTGCGGTCATTATTCTCCTAGCCATTAAGAAACGCTGAGATTAGGATTCCGTGCGCAATCAAGACATAATCGACGTTCTGGAAGATTTTGCTCCTTTAGGTCTTGCTGAGGAATGGGATGCCGTCGGCCTCCAAGTAGGAGATCCACAGCAAGAATGCAATACGGTCGCCCTCGCCCTTGATCTCACCGCCGAGAACTTAGCTGAAGCGCAGGCGGTCGGAGCCAATATGATTGTCGTGCATCATCCTATTCTTATGCGCGCTACCAAGACGATTCGTTATGATCAGCCACTCGGACATCTTATCCAACAATTATGTACCCACAAACTATCGCTCTACGTCATGCACACCAATCTTGATTCAACTCGCGGAGGGCTCAATGATCATCTGGCGAATGCAATCGGGCTAATCAACGTACGCAGTCTCTTACCTGCCCCTGCAACAACTCCCGAGCGTTTTCAGGGACAAGTTGTCGGGCTCGGCCGCATTGGTGAACTACAGGAAGGCATCCCCCTCGCTACTCTTGCAACACGGCTCCAAGAGGAGCTCCGCCCGGAAGCCCTGCGCATCATCGGGCCTGATCAGCGCCAGATTCAAAGTGTCGCTTTGTGCTCGGGAAGTGGTGGCTCCTTAGTCCATCAAGCCATTAACAGTGGAGCGGACTGTTATGTCACCGGTGACGTCAAATATCACCAGGCGCTTGATGCGGAAGCGGCTGGGCTCTGCATTCTTGATGCCGGTCACTATGCCACCGAGATTTCAAGCATTGCCATTATGCAATCCGTCCTCACGACAAAATTTGGAAATGATTTGAATATCGTACGCCTCGAAAAGGCACGTGATCCATTAAGAGCTTTTCATTCTGTCTAATACACCTGCATAATATTCTGTTGCGCTAGCGTTATCCCTTTTCGCAAAACCTTTAATCAGAATATCACAGCGTCTCCTAATATCACTCTTAACAATTTTTTTTTGTTCTTCATTGATAGCCGCATCATCCAAAATCTTTAGTAGGGCCTGAATTCGATAACGATCCAAACCCCATTGACGCGATAGCTGGTCTTCATGGCCGCCACGCTTAATGGTCAAGGCATCACGCAGCGTTTCAACCTTAAAATGTAGCGCGATACGCAACCACAGGTCGTAGTCTTCGCACGCAGGCAATTCTTCATCAAAGTGGCCGCATCGATCAAAAACCTCGCGATGGATCATGACTGCTGAGGGAGAAACCAGACATAAAGGAATCATTTCTTCAAAAACCCAACCGGACGGCTTACGGTGAATTTCCCGGGGATTGACGCGACGGCCATTACGAATCCAGATTTCTTCCGTCTGCAGGACCCGCAATGAGGAATCAGCCTGAATGGCGTCCCACTGTCGTCTAAGTTTATCCGGCACCCAGAGATCATCGGAGTCGAGTAAGGCGATCCAATCGTAACGGGCTGCTGCGATTCCGCGATTGCGGGCGGCACTCACTCCTCGTTGATCCTGGTAAATGTATTCCAGTTCCATTGGAAATTCGCGACAGAGCGCTGCTGTCTGGTCCGTAGAGCCATCATCGACGACAATGAGCTCCAGCGGCTGCAGCGTCTGGTTTCGGACTGATTCAAGGCATTCTCGAAGCCAGTCCGCCCGGTTATAGGTCGGAATGACCACGCTAATAGCAGGCTTTTTCATCATAACTAGCTAAAATCATTAATTTAATTCTAACTGACGCATTGCGTCTTTTTCACGCAACTTCTAACGCACCGTGTCGATACTGGGCGGCACTATGTCGATCAATCCCGGTTTACTCATGCCGCGTGTGGCCCTCGTCCTCCCTGGAGATGCGATGTGGGGCGCCTTCCAAACAGCCTTTTCTATCGAACTTGCTGGGCAATTGGAAGGGCTCGGTTATGGGGCACAACCCTTCGACTTAACCGTGGGGAGCTCGTCCGGTAGCCTCGTCGCAACCGTTGCGGCCGCGGGAACCAACATCGATCACGACCTTGCCCACGATAGCTGGGTCTCGTTTGCACAGCGCACAAACCGCAAGCGCGTTGTCATCCAACGAGCCTTGCGAGGAAAGTTTGCCCCTCCTCACCGCGAGGCCATGGCCGAAATTTTTTCAAGTGGACTCATTGACACCGCGGCAGCTTTTGCCAGCCGCAGCACCGTCGTCGTCTCGGCCAGCTACTTTGATAAGCACCGGACCCTTGAATCAACAGGCCTGAGCGCTGCGGCTCTGCTGGATAGCCTGCGTCACCTGTTAAATAGACATCATTCACGCGGAACAGCGGAATTAAGCGATCGATTCGTTCGACTCATCGAGACAAGCGCGGAAATATTTTCGCCACGCTACTTTACTAGTAAAAGTTGGAGGGATCACACTGAGGAACAATTACCGGCGCAATGGAACATACTGCGCGATAAAGATGAATTCCTTCAAGCCGTCATGGCGTCATCCTTAGTTCCTTATCTCTATGGCAAGCCCGAAGACGTTCTGGGAGAAACACTTATTGATGGCGTATTTTCGGACAACGCTCCCGTGGAATTAGCGTTCCTTTTTGGAGCCACGCACGTCTTTGTCGTCAATAGCAGCCGTAAAGGCAATGTGTTTCCACGACCCGTGCAAAGTCTCATCCGCCGCGGACTCTTCAAGGCTATTCAAACATCACCGCGTCTTGCTGAAAGGCTGCCCTTGGAACCTGCCGCTCCACTGGACATTAAAGCGCTGGAGCAACGCTATCCGGGCCAGCACATCCATGTTATTTCCCCAAAGAAAGCCCCTTCGGTAAACCGTTTTTTTGCCCGACCGGAGACAGTCTCTCATATCTACGCATTGGGGCGTCAAGCGGCCCATGATATCAGGCACTTACTGCCGCCCCCCCTCCACAACTTCAGGTCGAGCCACGCTAGCAACAAATCTCATCGCAATACGATAGACGCTGCATGAGCATAGCCGTAGTGATCCAGGGTGAGGCCATCTGGGGGGCATTCTCCCATGGGGCCCTGAATCAATTGACCCAACACCTTCAAGCCGCCGGCCATGACGAAACGCCGTATCAATTAGCCGTCGGCAGTTCGACCGGCAGCCTTCTGGCCGCCATTGCATCACTTCCTCCTCACGCTCACGAAGAAACCCGCGCAGCTTGGATGGCGCTGGGTCGAGCCGGTACCGGCGTGCGCTCGCTAGGACGACGTCTACTACAGCGCAATTTTAGCAATCCGCATGAAGCGGCACTACAATATATCATCGAGCATCAACTTCCCAGTGGTCGACAGCTCGTCAACATCAATGATGTTCTGACTAGTGACACTCTTTCGGTCATTGTCACCAGTGATTTTGAACTCACACAATTTCTAGACGCCACCGAAGCCGCCTTCAATCTAGTTGAACACGGTCTGCACCGTTTTCTTAAGAGTGACGAAACTCTCTCACCTGAAAGAATGAGCCACCTACTTCACACAAGTGCGAATCTGTTTGCGCCGCGTTACTTCGCCACGGGACCCTGGCCCGTAACCCATGCAGACGACGAACCGGAACAATGGCAAATCATGCGAGATGAAGCCGAAGTACGAACGGCAATTGCGGGATCGACCCGTATCCCCCTCTTCTTCGGAGGCCCTGTCGGCCTTGGCAATAGTCGCCTCTTTGATGGGGCCTTTGCGGACAACGTCCCCGTCGAGCTAGCACTGCGTTATGGAGCCGAAGATGTCTTTATCATTACAAGCAGCCACCGAGGCAATATCTATGAGCGCCCGGCACAGAGTATGCTGCAGCGACAAATACGGAATGCCTTAGGCGTCTCCGGTGCCCTCGCGGACTTCCTGACTTCGTCGGAGCGAACCCGTGGCCTTGGCGAACGCTTGGGTCATCTGGGCGAACTGTGGAATGAGATCCCTAAGCCGCGTCCTTTGGACCTTGATGCCCTCCGCAGCGCCTACCCGAATCAGCGCATTCATGTCATCCACCCGCCGCGCAACACTCCGGGAGTCATGCGCTTTGGCGAGTGGCGCCCTGAAATCATTGGCGAGCTTTATGACCTAGGTACTCAAGCGACTGATCTACATGAAGACGCCATTATCTCGACTTCTTATTGACCGATTTCCGACAAGAACTTATCGAGACTCTCAATATATTTCTCGGCATCGGCATGGATGCCCCCGTGTTCCGTGCCTTCAAAAGTCACCATGCGCTTGGGATGCGGGGCGGCTTCATAGAGAATCTTGCCCATGTGATATGGCACGACATTATCTTCCTTGCCATGCATGATTAACAGCGGCTCATGCAACTCTTTGATCAGATCAATCGATCGGTAGACATCGGGTGCCAAGCCGGAGATGATCGAATAGGCGGACTTCGCCATATCTTTAATCGAAGTGAAGGTGCTATCCAAGATGAGAGCTGCGTATTTTTTCTTAGCAGCAACCTGCACCGCCATTGCTCCGCCAAGCGATTCCCCGTACAAAATGATATGATTTGGATCTATGTCGGATCGTGAGAGCACATATTCGTAAGCCGCTATCGAATCACCAACAACGCCATTAAGACTTGGCGACCCTTCGCTGCCACCATAGCCACGATAATCGAAAATAAAGACATTCATGCCTAAACCATGAAGCAATTTTATTTTAGGCAGACGATCGCCTATATTGCCGGCATTCCCGTGATAAAAAATGAGGGTTCGGTTAGGCGGTCCTCCGGGAAAGAACCAACCATGCAATTTGAGTCCATCCGTGGATTCAACAAAGACTTCCTCAAATTTCAGATCCCATTCTTGAGGATAAAGGGAGACAAGTTTATCAGGGAAAAAAATGAATTTGATGGCGAGCCAAGTGAGCATATTGGTCACAATGTTGCCACTATACCGAATCACAAGGGTTTTTGTATAGTTTTTGGAGGGCGTGATTCATCATGCTTTTACCAGATTCTTCAAATTTGCGACCTCCGTCGCGGTCAGCACCCGATATTTGCCCGGCTCAATCCCATCGACAGCAAGCGACCCGATAGCGACGCGGACTAGACGCAGCACCGTATGCCCGACGGCCTCGCAGAGACGGCGCACAATGCGATTACGTCCCTCGGTCACGGCAATTTCGAGCCAACAGTTGTGGGGATTCTGCTTGATGATTTGAGCGGATACGGCGCGTGCCGGGCCGTCCTCCAACGAAACGCCTTCCAGCAACTCAGTAAGCTTCTTTTTATCAATGAGGCCCTTTATTTTGACGTGATAAATTTTAGAAACTTCCGATGAGGGATGTGTGAGCTGGTGTTGCAGTTCGCCGTCATTAGTTAGCAATAAGAGACCTTCCGAATCAAAATCGAGTCGACCGACTGGATGCAGTAATGTTGGTAGCTCTTTTAAATAGTCGTAGATCAAAGGGCGGTCCCCGGGGTCATTCCGTGCTACGAGCACATTGCGAGGTTTATGAAAGGCATAATAAAATAGTGACGCCTTGCTGGGCAGAGGTTCACCGTCAACCGTAATTTTATCAGTAACCGAATCCGCCTTGGTCCCCGCCTCGGTTACAACCGAACCGTTGACGCTCACCCGCCCAGCTGCAATCCATTGCTCCGCTTCCCGCCTTGAAGCCACCCCACTCTTCGCAATGATTTTCTGCAATCGTTCCCTAATGCTCACACCCCTCAATATATTCTTTGTCCGCTAAAAATTCTCGCAAGCGTTTATGAAATAACTTGGGTTGTTCTAGCATTGGGTAGTGCCCGCATTCAGGAATGATAGCCAGACGCGCTAACGGAACTTCTTTGTGTATTTTCAACGCAAGATCCGCCGGAAGCAACGTATCGTCTTCACCCCAAACTACCAGCATAGGGGTTCGAATTACGGCCAGTTCCCCATGCACGGTAAAATGCATGAGATTCGCGGCCGCATTCTGCAAAGTGTGGCGTATCAGTTTCCATTCCGGATCATCCGGTAGGCCTTGCGCATGAAAGATCATATCGAGCACCGCGTCCGTTCGTTGAACAGCGCATCGCTCCAGGCTCTTGGCCAACATGCTGCGAGCAAAAGGCGAACGTAACATGAACCCAGCTATCGTCCGCAACACACGATGTTGGGGGATACGTATCCCTGCAGGAGCAACAACCCCTACACGCACGACAGGACCTGGATCTTCAATTAAGTAACGTAGAACCGTGGCCCCTCCCAACGAATGACCGATCAAAGTCAATGCTTTCAAATCAAGTTTTTCAATGAGCTCTCGCAATATACGTGCATAGAAACGAATACTGTAACTCTCATGGCCCTTATCACTTTTACCGAAACCTGGTAGATCAACAGCCATCACGCGATAGTCAGCTGAAAGGTCCTCAATCGTTTGCGACCACCGACCTATATGCGCCCCCAACCCATGAACTAAAAGCAACAGGGGCCCTGATCCTTTTTCGGTAATGCACACGCGTCCGCAGGATAACTCGACAAACCGCTCTTCTCCGACGTAAACACGGTCAGCAAGATTCGTATAGCAACGCCCTTCCATTTCATGTTCATCTAAGGGGCGTCCCGAAAAAAAGGCTTTGATCGCGTATGAAATGTGTTTTTGCTTGGGCGGCGCCATGCTTCTAAAATACCCGATTGCCTACCCATGTGGCAAGGGAAGGCTTATCATTTCAAGGACTTATAAAAGCACCCATCACTTGTTCTTGATCACATATCCCGGTATCGTCTGAGTATGGGTCAGGAATGTATCTTATTAATTGCACATGGCAGTCGTGCCAACCTCGCGAATGAGGAAGTCGCCGCGCTCGCCAACCAACTTGCGGAGGAAACCGGCACTCATGTTGAGGTCGCGTTTCTCGACAAAATCGCCCAACCGAACATTCCGGAAATGATCGATAAAATTGCCGCATCAGGAACTCAGAAAATCATCGTGCTTCCCTATTTTCTTAATACAGGGATGCATGTTCAGAGGGATATCCCGGAAATAGTCAGCGCAAGCCAAAAAAAATATCCGCAATTAGCAATCTCAATAAAAGAGCACTTCGGTTCAAGTGGCCACGTCTTGGAATTACTCAAGAAAATTCTAGAAGAATAAAAAAGCCCCGGCGGGTTTTATCCCACCGGGGCCTTTCATGAGCATTTACGCTTCGAACTTAGAAGTCGTAGTAGAACGCTCCAGCCACGCCATAGACATGGTACTTACCACCGGCAGACGCTTTACCAAGGTCATAACGACCTTCGATGGAGAAGCGTGCGCCATCCGTGATTTCGTAACCTGTCGCAAGCGTCAGGTCATGTTGTTGACCTGCGAATGCACCGGTACCGACACCAGCAACCATCGGGTTAGCAGGCACAATGCCTACGCCGCCCGCTTGGCCGTTGTCCAGATCCCAGAGGAAACCATAACGAAGGGTTCCATCCCAGATGTCGGAGAATGCATAACGGAACTGAAGAGTACCAGCCATATACTGGAAGTTCTCTGTTCCGGGACCACCGGCACTATTGTCCTGACGGTAGAGACCTTCAAGATCAATATAGAAGCCTTCGGTCACGTTAATGGCCGCAGCAAGGTCACCAGCAAAGCTGTAACCTTTCTTAGTGGCACGCTCAGGTCCGATCATACCTGTAAAACGGACCCAAGATCCTTCGCCAGCTTCGGCATTGGACCATTCCACGTTGAAACCACCAGACGGCATATCCGTGGTGACACCAACGCCGGCATCCTGAAGATCATTGACGATAAAGACGTCAAGTGACCAATTTTCATTGAAGCCGTAGTAGAAGTTTAAACCGGTAATGTTGTGCGGTAACAGTGCACGGTGAATCGTGCTGAACGAAATCGTGCTCAGCTCGTTTCGATCGATAGGATCGAGACCGATACCACTGTTAAAGCGACCGAATAACAGCTCACCGCCGTTACCGATCGGCACGTTCACAGTCACATAAGCTTGCTCAACACCTACTTGACCCGCAGCAGGACCAACGCGGTTACCTGCCGGAGTAAAGTCGATATCAGCACGCAGACGGATATTTTCTCCGAACTGCTTAGCTAAGTCCAATTCCACTTCATCAACGAAGAAATGGAACTGATCCGTGGTGGCCGCACCTGGAGCAACCAGACCGTCATTCAACAGTCCAGCGGCTTGACCTGGTGCAATGGCAGAACTCCCGTGGGTGCGCTGCCAACCGTCAACGATATTCACGTGTCCAGAGATCTCAAGATCTCCTTCAGCACGCGCATCGCTCACGCCCATGAGGCCAGCCACGGCAACAACAAGTGCCATAGCTATGAATTTCTTCATGGAGTACTCTCCTTAAGTTTGATTATTAACACGCCTTAACTTTTGTAACACTGGGCCCGGTTAGGGTGGAACACCCGCCCCAAAGCCCAAACTCTTAAAAATTTTTTATTAGGTGCAGCGTAAAAAACCCCTCAAAACGGCCCGAATGGTTGCGACCGCCTCCTGAGAAGGTTCCAACTGAAAATGATGCTTGCTACTGCCAACCCTAATTTGCCGGCTTAGATACAGAATATTCCCCCCCCTGTCAAGCTTAACTAGTGTTATCTCTTTTTAGCTTTCGGGTTAATCTTATACTAAAATAGCAATTAAATTAAGTAAAATTATACGACAATTACTGCATTGCGTCATAGCTTTTATTTTGCGCTCATTTCGTTCGGTAAAGTGAGAAATTGCGATTCGCAGGAAAAAGCTCTCGCTGATGAACGCCTTTAAAGACCCTTAACTTCGCATATCATATCAATCTCGACAGGCGCGCCCATGGGGAGCTCGACGACACCAACGGCGGCGCGGGCGTGCTTGCCAGCAGGGCCAAAGACCTCGACGAGCAGTTCACTCGCGGCATCGAGAACTTTATGCTGTTCGCGAAAACCGACGCCACTGGTAACATAACCGGTGATTTTGACAACGCGCGTCACTTTATCGAGCTTGCCAATCTCACTCTTTAAGGCAGCGAGGCAGTTGATAATGCAGAGGCGCGCGGCCCGTCGGCCCGCCTCAAGAGTCAATTCGCGGCCTACCCGTCCCACATAGGCAATGCGCCCTTCTGATTTGGGTAACTGACCGCTGATATGAACAAAGCGGCCTGACTTGACCGCCGGTTTGTAATTCCCGAGGGCCTCGACTTCGGGTAAATCAATCTGAAGTTCTTGGATCCGCTTATCAAAACTCATTTGGTCTTCTTTGCAAAGATGATGATCGCCAACGGTTCGCGGCGGTGTTTTTGGTACCAATTCTTATCTTCATCTGTTTCCATTAACTTGCGCATCCCGCCATCGACAAAGATCTCGCGTATTTCAGTCGCCATAAGCCCTACTTTACTGAAAGCCCTAAAATACTTTTCCAATCCAATCCCTTCGGCCTCGTCAACGGCAGGACGCTGACGTACGGCCTCGAGAACCGCCTTACTATAGGGATGCCAGTCAATAATCGCCGCCCCCCCACCGGGCTCGATGATACGGCCCAATTCCTGAATCAAACGGGATGTCGGAGCCGAGGGGATCGTCGGAGCGGACATAAGCGCCCAGCGACAACACCATTCTTTTAAGGGCAAACGATCCGCCATGGTTTTAAACCGCAGCTCGGTTTCATTAGGACTTCGTTGGGTACGAACTCGCCCCATATAACCAACTAAGACCTTGCCCGCACCCTTTTCTCTAAAGCTGGCGGTCAGCGGCGACCCGGTAAAAAGCAAGTGGGCGACAAACTTACCTGCAAAATCATCAGGTAAACGCGGTACAACCTCGCGCAATTGAATAACTTCAAAAAGCTCTCGCGATTTTGGTACTGAAAGACCGCCGGCAACCGAACGCGTTTCGGTAATTTCAGGCGCCTCGGGAATAGGTTTTGCCCTGGTAGCCGCCTTGGTTTCCTTTTTTCCAAATGGCCAGAGTCCCATTGTGCCGCCGACCTTACCGGAAAGCCTTTGACGGCACAACTCATTAACGCCCTGCAACACAGCCTCTACTTGACGTGCCGAAAGCAGACAGATATTGTCTCTGTTTCATGAACTTTAAACTCTCCACTACCAAGATCGAACAAAGCTCCGCTGCGTTGCTTGTTGTTGGCTCCGATGCCGCCGCTCCAAAGACCGGCTCTTCACTCGACCGTATCGACAAAAAATTGGGGGGTTCGCTCCGCAAAATTTTAAAAAACGAGGGGTTTAAGGGGAAAAATAGCGAATCTAAATTTGTTCATAGTCACGGCCCTTTAAAAGCTAATGCGGTTCTCGTCATTGGGTTGACCTACAAAGATGATGGCGACCTGCCGATGCATCCGCTCGAACAGCTCCGTCAGGCTGCCGCTGCTGCCGCACGACTCGCCAATCAAAAGAAATGTAAATCGGTCGCTTTTGACCTGAGTGCCTGGTCGGATCGCACTATTGATGAGGCGGATCAGGTTCAGGCCGTCGTGGAAGGCATGGAACTCGCGGTTTACCGATTTGAAAAGTATCTGAAATCTCAAAAGGTCGCCGTTCAATCAGTTGACATCTTTGGAGCTCACTCCAATACGGCCAATCGTCAAGCTATTACGCGGGGGCAAGCAATCGCAGAGGGGACAAAACTTGCACGCGATCTGGTCAATACCCCGGCCTGCGACATGACGCCTAAACGCATTGCCCAGGAGTCGCGGCGTATCAGAGGCATTAATTGCCGCGTATACAATCGATCTGAAATTGCGCGGCTTAAAATGAATTCTTTTCTTTCTGTTTCCTTGGGAAGTGAACAACCACCGGCACTCATTCATATGACCTATCGTCCGCGCAGCCGGACGAAGAAATCGATTGCTATCGTAGGCAAAGGCGTCACGTTTGACAGCGGGGGTCTTTCCATTAAACCAGCCGTTTCAATGGAGACGATGAAAGATGACATGGCTGGTGCGGCCGCCGTCGTGGGTCTCATGGCGACGTTGTCCAAATTGAAACCGGACTGCACAGTCCATGGGATTATCGCCGCCACCGAAAATATGCCCTCGGGGAATGCCGTCAAACCCGGCGACGTTGTTAGGGCGATGAATGGCAAAACGATTGAAGTTCTTAACACGGACGCCGAGGGACGCCTCACGCTGGCGGACGCTATTCATTTTGTGCTCCAGAAAAAACCGGACCTTGTCATTGATATGGCCACCCTTACGGGAGCGTGTCTTGTCGCTTTAGGTGAGCGCGTCTCCGGTATCATGGGTAATGATGATGAGTTAATCGACAGTCTCATTGAAACAGGTGATGCCGCGGGAGAGCTCATGTGGCAATTACCCCTCATCAACGAATATGCCGACCAGATTAAAAGTTCGATTGCGGATGTAAAAAATATTGGCGGACGTTGGGGCGGCACCATCACCGCAGGTCTTTTTCTCAAACAATTTGTCGATGATACCCCCTGGGCCCATATCGACATCGCCGGGCCTTCTTGGACCGACAAACCGCTGCCCTATGCCCCGCGGGGTGGGACCGGTTGTCTCGTCAACACCCTCACCCGCTTCATCCTAGATTACTGACCGCACTTCGAGAATGACACATCTGCGGTGTTGAGTTCACTGCAAATTATTACCGGCTCTCAAATCAAGTGAAATAGCACCTCTGCCGATTGTGCAGCCAAAAAACCCTTGAGCCACAAGGCTTTCGCAAGATGGGCCTGAACGGTTTTTTTTGACACAGCGCATCCCTACCCAACTCCCTGATTTCATAAAAGCATTGCCATTCTTGCCCGAGATCCTTCGACACGCCACGTCATTTACCAACACGGCTTGACACACTACATATTGTGGCTCTAAATGGCGCATACCACAATATGATGTATCAACAGCTTATCGACAGGCTGTAAACAAGTTATAATATAAACATTAATCTGAGGGGGTTTTTCATGGGCAATACGGCGATCGCACGGACAAAAGTCACTAAAGCAGGGAGCACAGCGCGCAAAAAGACCCAACCCAAACTTAAACGCGCGGGCCTGGCGATCTCACGCCATTTCACCGTCGAGGGACAGGATCCCCTCGATCAAGTGACGTGGACCCAACGGGATGCGGTCATTACGGAACCCGATGGGACGGTTGTCTTCGAACTCAAAGACGCCGAAATCCCTGAGAGCTGGTCCCAGCTGGCGACGGATATCGCGACAGCCAAGTACTTCCGCAAAGCCGGAGTTCCTGACGCCAGTCGCGGAGCTCCTGGCACCTCGGGCGTCGGAGACGCTGAACCGACGGGACGTGAGACCAGCGTTCGCCAGCTAGTCTATCGCGTAGCCCATACCCTGCGCGTCTCCGGCGAAGACCAAGGTTACTTTGATGGAGCCGAATCCGCTCAGGCCTTCGAAGATGAATTGACCCATCTCCTCGTGAATCAAATGGGCGCCTTTAATTCACCGGTCTGGTTTAACTGCGGGCTCTATCACCAATATGGAATCGTCGGCTCGGCAGGCAATTGGTATTGGGATACCAAGAAAGGGGCGCTCACGCCGCTCGACAACTCCTATGCGCAACCGCAATGCTCGGCCTGTTTTATTCAGAATGTCGATGACGATCTGATGAGTCTGTTTGATCTCGCCAAGAACGAGGCGCGGCTCTTCAAATATGGTTCCGGAACCGGAACCAATTTTTCGTCGATTCGTGGACGTCAGGAAAAACTCTCCGGTGGTGGCACCTCATCGGGACTGATGAGTTTCCTCGAAGTCCTCGATAAAGGGGCCGGAGCCACGAAGTCGGGTGGAACCACGCGCCGCGCAGCCAAGATGGTCTGCCTCGATATGGACCACCCCGAAATTGCTGACTTCATTACTTGGAAAGAAAAAGAAGAAGACAAGGCCAAGCATCTCATCGCCGCCGGTTATGATGCGGACTTCAACGGCGAGGCCTATCACACCGTATCCGGACAAAACTCGAATAATTCGGTCCGTATTACCGACGAGTTTATGGAGGCCTATCTCAATGACGGCGAATGGCAAACAACCATGCGCACCACTGGTGAAGTCTGCGACACTTACAAGGCCCGCGACTTGATGAAGATGATCGCCCGCGCCGCCTGGTCTTGTGCCGACCCCGGAGTACAATACGACACGACGATTAATGATTGGCATACCTGTGCGGCGACCGACCGTATTCATGCCTCCAATCCCTGTTCCGAATATATGTTCTTGGATGATTCGGCCTGCAACCTCGCCTCGCTCAACTTGATGAAGTTCCGGCGTGCAGACGGTAGTTTCGATGTCGAGGCGTACAGGCACGCCAATCGCGTCTTTATTACGGCTCAAGAGATCATCGTCGACTTTGCCTCCTATCCGACTAGGACGATTGCACAAAACAGTCACGACTATCGCCCTTTAGGAATCGGTTATGCCAACCTGGGCACGCTGCTCATGACCAATGGCATCCCTTATGATTCCGACAAGGGACGCGCCTGGGCCGGCGCCATTACC
Organism: bacterium; assembly: GCA_965216315.1. GTDB lineage: Bacteria > UBA10199 > UBA10199 > 2-02-FULL-50-16 > JAJFLM01 > CBDCFN01. The sequence continues at coordinate 1,791,844 of CBDCFN010000016.1, forward strand.
GCCATTATGACAGGCGAATCGTATGCGACCTCCGCCGAAATCGCCGGGGTCACCGGACCTTTTCCGGGATTCAAACCCAACCGCGAATCGATGCTCAGGGTCATGAACAAGCACCGTGATGCGGTCCAAGATATTGATGCCCGTTATTGCCCCCAAGAAATGTTGAGCGCCGCCCAAGATTGTTGGGATCGTGCCGTTGAAACGGGTGAAGAACACGGTTATCGCAATTCACAAACTTCGGTGCTGGCTCCGACCGGCACGATCGGTCTGTTAATGGATTGTGACACAACCGGTGTCGAGCCTGAATTCTCGCTCGTTAAATATAAGAAGCTCGCCGGGGGCGGCTACTTCAAAATCATTAACCAATCGGTGCCACTGGCCTTGCAGCACCTGGGTTACAATGAAGATGAAATCAAAACGATCAATGACTATGTCCTCGAGACCGGCAAGATCGAAGGCGCGCCCGGGCTCAAAGAAGAGGATCTGCCTGTCTTTGATACCGCCAACCGTAATGGCGATGGTCAACGCTTCATCGACCCGATGGGGCATATCAAAATGATGGCGGCCACCCAGCCTTTCTTGTCGGGCGCGATTTCCAAAACCATCAACATCCCCAACGAAGCCGGCATTGAGGATATCGAAAAACTCTACGTCGAATCATGGAAGCTTGGTTTAAAGGCGGTCGCCCTCTATCGCGATGGCTGCAAATCATCGCAGCCGCTCAATACGAGCTCGGATGAAGCCGTTGAAGAGGAAGAAGCTAAAGAAGCCCGCGGTGATCGTGAGTCCCTCCCCTTGCGGCGCAAAGGTTTCACGGTCGAGTCCAGTGTCCGCGGCCATAAAATCTTTCTGCGTACGGGTGAATATAACGACGGCCGTCTCGGTGAGATTTTCATCGATATGTACAAAGAAGGTGCCGCCTATCGCAGCTTGGTCAACTGCTTTGCAATCGCCGTCTCGATCGGCCTGCAATACGGCGTGCCTCTCGAAAAATTCGTGAACAGCTTTACCTTTACGCGTTTCGAACCTCAGGGCATGACGGATCACCCGAATATTAAGATCTCGACGTCGATCATCGACTTTGTCTTCCGCGTCTTGGGCATGGAGTACCTCGGCCGCACCGATTTTCTCCATTTAAAACCCAAGACGGTTGATGAAATAGATACCCAGGAAAAAGCCGAACGGGCGATGCTTGAAACCAGTTCGACTGCCGCTTCGGCCGCCCAACCGGTCATTGAAGATGACATCACGCCAGGTGGGATGGGGGATCATCTCGCGGACATGATGGGCGATGCCCCGGCCTGTGACAGTTGCGGGCACATCACGGTGCGCAACGGCGCCTGTTATAAATGCCTCAACTGCGGCAACTCAATGGGTTGCAGTTAAAGATTTAGGGACAATGGGGAACGTGAATGGGAGAAAAAACTTCCCCGCCTCCCTCGACTGGCTGGAGGGTTCTAGTCGGGGGAGGTTAAATTTTTTACGCCACCCGCTTCCCCTCCCGGTCCACAAACGCGACGCAGATATCGACCTTCAGCGCGTCACACGCGCGGAGAATCCACTTCATCGAGGTATTCTTACCGGAAAATTTTTCATAGACCGCTTGGCGCGAGATATTCATGCGCCGGGCCAGCTCATTCATGCTGACTCCTTTTTCAGTCATAACCGCACCTAATCCGACAAGTATATCCTTGAAACGAATAAAATTCTGATCTTCAGGATCATTCGCGTCGAGACCTAGCAAGTCGACTACGGATATTTTTCGTGGCTCTTTAGATATTTTTTCCACCTCTTTATTCCTCGATTAATGGCATGGCTGAGTTTGCCGCGACTCTTGTGCACGGCAGCAACGATAACCGTATTGTTATCGTCGATAATAAAAATAATGCGCCCGCCTTTACAAAGATCTCGTGCCTCCCAAACATCTCCATTTTTTGTCGTCACTTGGCGGTCGAGTTTCTTTATATATCCACACTTAATATACGGCGCTAACGACTTGGCTTGCTGTCGACACGACGCGACCATCGAGATCACCCAAAAAAGATGTTTGCGCTCGGCCTTACTCAGTCCAAAGGCAACGGAATCTTTGAAGAGGACATTCTGACCCTCCTCTTCCAGGACCCAGAGGCCCTCTGCTATTTTGAGTATAGCGACCATAGGCTCCCAATGTAAAGATATATCTTACGGTAAGTTATTTCCTTACATTGACCGTGTTGCTGATCGGCGCGACGCATCCTCCAGTTAAGAGCAAATGAGGTGCCAATAATATTTACTTAAATTGCAAAGGTTTACGATTACAGACTTCAGACGACCGTCTCATTCTGGGACACCATGAGACTCACATCGCTATACTCTCCCCATGCGCTTCGCCATTGAACGAATTAGGTCGCGTCTCCAAAAACACTTAATCCCTCATGATCATAGAGGAGGTGCGGTGATCTCGATTGGCATCCCCATAGCGTACCTCGGTCACGGTCACGCCGGCTGACTGCTTTCCTTCCCCAACCTACATCGCGGGGGCCATGGCACGTCCCCCGCCACGCTGCTGATAGAGTAGCGCGGCCCCATTGGAAAGCCGGACCAGGATATCCGTACGGCGATCTCTATTGACATCCCCGTAGCGTACCTCGCTCACGGTCACACCGGCCGGCAGACTCCTCAGGAGTCCATCGCGTGTCGCCGCGGAAGCAAGGTCTTCATCCACCTCACTCTGAGCCGCTTCACAACTATTCCGGCCACAGCGTTCCCAACCGACAAATATGACCGGCCAAGAACTCCGTCCTGCCAGCGTCATGCTGCGATACCCCGTTTCCAAGCGAAAAAAAGAACTGACGCGCGAACGGCCCGTCCCTAAAGGAATTTGCGCCTCGACCTGCGTGACGGGACCCTGCGGCGAATCTCCAGTCGTTAGTTGAACTTGATGACTCAATCGACCTTGATCGATCAAGTATTGTGCTCGCTCCGCAGAAATCTCTGTAGCATGAAACCGAACCCTACTCATGACGTATCTCCTTCTCGCACCAAATGATGAATCGATTTATTTTTTTATGGCCGCCGACCCCGCACCCGAATCGTCTCAATGGTGCGGAAGTTTTGCCCATCGGTCGAAACCTCAATAGGAATGGTATGAATCCGACCGTCCGCAGTCTCGACGAGATCGCGACCTTGTTGAGCCAATGTAATATGATTGGACCCGGCAGTCACCTCGAAGCGCCTCACTCGGGGTGGCACCCCGGCACGGACATAGAGGGTTCCCGCGCGCTCGGCCTGAACTGAAAGTCTCACGCTATCCCGATAGTAATAATTGACTGGAATACCGGCAACGCGCACTTGAACATTTCCGGCAGAATTATTGGCTGGAGGACGCGCGCCGGGTCCCGTCTGTTTCTCTGCACGTGACTCATTGAATGGGTTATCGAGATCATCTTGGGGCACATCCACCCCCAACCTATTTCCTGGACTTAGTCGCCATCTTTGAGGGCGAAGCAAATCCCTTGGGTTCTGTCTCAACAGATGAGCCGCGCCATTAGAAAATCTGACGAGGATATCCGTTAAACCATCATCATTCGCATCTCCATAGCGAACATCGGTGACGGTCACACCTTGAGGAAGACTGCTTATATGTTCATCATTAATCGAGGTCTCGATCCTCGCCTCATCGACGATGCGACGTGCGGATTCACAGCTTCCCGTCCCGCAGGGTAACCAACCCGTAAACAGAATCGGCCAAGACACCTGGCCACTAAAAGTCTGAGCTCGATAACCTAGTTCAAGTCGAAAGTAAGAAAGTTGCCCTTGGTTTCGCAGAGGTATCTGGCCTCCCACATAGAACGTCCGCCCTTGGGGCGTGTCTTGCGTATTGAGAATGAGTTGCTGATTAAAATGACCCTGATCGATCAGACGTTGGGCGCGGTCTGACGATATTTCAACAGTACGGTACGGTATCGTGCTCATAACGAGCCTCCTAGCCGCACCAGTTGTTCATATCAGATGCTTTTTACATCGACGCGCAGCCCCATATGTTGCGTGAAAAGCATTCTCCCCTTTCTTAAAATGACATAATTTGTTACCTATTTTCGGCAAAGAACAGAGCATCGCTATGACCAACCCCTACGACCAGATTATCAAGGACATCGACCGCAAGCCCTCCTTCAAACGACGTTGGACCGTACGCCTGATATTCGGCGGGTTCATCGCGCTGATGATCGCGGGTCCGGGAGTCGCGGCATTTCCGAGCCTCATCAAACTGACGCAACCTTTACTCTGCTCGAACGGTGAGATTATCACTCAAAAACATCATCTCGGCTCGGGAACAACTCGAGAATTTACCATCGCTGTTCATTGTCTAAAACCAAACGGAGAAAAATCTCCGGTCGGGACCTTTATCTCCATTGTTACCTTATTCGCGCTCTTACTCTTCCCCTGTATGATCGGCATCGCTTTCCTTGGGCAAGTCTGGAAATGGCATATGATCCGCAAATACGGCCCCAACTACAAAGAACAACTCCGCCGTTCGGCACAGGCCCGCCGGCAACGTTACGCAGAGCGGCAACGCTCTTGATAGCTTTTATTGTGATGGCGGCTCGGAATGAGGCGAAGGATTGTCGTAGAAATTCCCTTGATAAATGAGCATGCGGGGCAAGGGGTAGTCCTTGTGTGGAATTAATTTAGTGACCCGTTCATGTAACTCCATGACACCATACTCATTGAGGGCTTCAAAAATCCGCACAACACTCTCAATCGCAAAATTCGTCCCGGGCAACACAAAGAGACGTCTCGAATGAAGGATCTCAAAACTTTCTTTCAAAGACCGAACCAGTTGCGGCACCGGGGTCTCAGCCGTCACATGGGCAACATAATGTTTTTTGAGTAAGTCATCGACTATGATAAGTGCAGACGCTGAACCTAAACTCTCAACCGCTAACGCTTCACCAAAACCGGCGAGTATCATCTCGCCGGCAGTAACGAATTGATGGGGCGTATTCGACCGTGGCGCGGTAATTTGAAGCGTCATCGGCCATGCCTCAGAAATCAAGTTAGTCGCGAGTTTACGTAAGTGCCGAGTGGTCATGCGCTGCGCCGTCGGCTCGCGCGCGGGCAACTCAGGAATGCGCTCTAAAGGTTCCATTACCTTGCCTATCCAGGAAGGGTGTCGCCGCCGCGGTGGCAACTTGTTCTCACCTTCTTCCGGAGACGGCACTTGGCCGGTGATCTGCTGAATCAACGTATCAAGCCGCCGCACGCCAACATTCAAACCCTGAGGCTTGGCAATCAATTTGCGAATATCCTGCGTCGTCGGCCATACGGGAATCTTGTCGGGTTCGAGGCTGTCAATAACTTGCAAGGCCTCGTCCATCGTGCCCCGTAGCTCAGTTTCTCTATCCGTCGCTTGAGACTGCTCTTGGATTTGTGTCCAGAGAGCCGTTAAATGTATGATGGACGCCGGCCCGGCCGCGCATAGCGACATGGACCCCAGCCCCAACCCATGAAATAGCATAATTCCCCTATCGACGCAGGTTCCAATAAGTTGCGTTGTGAATTTCCGTTTATTTTGCTACTAGATACGCATGGACGACGCTTCAGAACGGGCCCGGATACAGCTTCATGAGATCTTTCGGGATGCCGACGGCAACGGCATCCCGGACATACTCGAGGGCAAATTGCGCGGAGAAGACCTCCGCAATCTCGTCAGCTCCCAGTCTAATACCGTCAAGGTATTCGTCGGCGGCAAAGAGTATTCGAACCTCAATGAGCTGCCCAGCGATAAGAGACAGCAGATCGAACACAGCCTGGATCAATTGGCGCGCATATCGACCCAAGCCGGCAACGTTCTGAAGGGATTCGGCCTCTTCAAACTCATCAAGTGGTTTACCAAAAAGAAAGGGGCCGACTCGCAAAGGCTTTATACGACCGCATCTACCCCGCAAAACCCACCATCTTACCAGGTCGACGAACGCTCTTTTTTTGCTAAAAGCCTTCCTTTTTTGCTCGGAGCAGTCATTGTTGGGGCCTTGGCCTACTATCTCTTCGGGAAATAGGCTTAAACCGCTAATCGAGCCCCCTAAAAAAATTCTTTCAAAATTTGGCTCTCTTCGCTAGTCTCCGCCAGGATTGTCGCCCGGTCGGCGGGTCCTGTCGCCTTCGCAATCCTTTGGCTGCGTCTACAGTGACGTTCCAAAGGATCGCTCGCGCCACCCGCCGCACGTTGTTAATTTATGAGGAGGGATCATGAAGTTTATATTAATTGCGCTGACATTGGCTCTTGCGGGACCTGGTCTGATGGCCTGCAGCAAGTATAAGATGGTCAATGTGGAAGAGGATGAAAAGGCCAAGGCCGAGGAAGCTGAGAAGATGGCCATGGAATTAAAAGAGAAGATGGCAAAAGAAGCCGCCGAAAAGGAAGCCGCTGAAAAAGAGAAAGAGCGTGAAGAGCAGCTCAAAGAGCAAGAAGAGAAGATTAAAGAACTCGAAGAAAAACTCACTGAGCTTGACGAAAAGAAAGATGACAAGACCAAGGTTGTTGTCGTCCGCGACAAGTCACCGAGTTCGAGTGGATCTTCAGATAAGCCTGCCGGCAAGCCCAAGGGTTGGGTCCGGCTCTATGACGACAAGGGCTTTACCGACCGCCAGCTGACTATCGGCTTTGGCCGCAACATCGGCAATTTCCACAACATTAGTTCCGATGATGGTAAGTCTGGCTTTAATGATAAGGCGTCGGCCGTAAAATTCAACGTGCCGCCGGGATGGAAGGCTGTCCTCTATGAAAACAGCAACTATTCCAAACGCGCCTATCCTTTAAAGGGTCGCGGTGCCATTGCGGACCTGGGATACTTTGGCGACAAGGCCTCATCGATTCGCTGGGAAAGAAATTAAAAAAATTAGGATAATTAAAATTAAAAAACCCGTCAGCGAAAGCTGGCGGGTTTTTTTGTGAAGCGGAGTTGTTATTCGGATAAAAAGCTTAGCTGTGCCGTCCTCCACGTAGGTCGCTCAAGAAACCCGTGGCTTCTTCCTGGGTAAAATTCGTTGCAATCCGCTCATCCGTCGTTGGCGGGCTGGGGGTATGAGGATCTTGACCCTTCACAACGTGCTGCCCGTTCCGGGGCCGCCCAACAGGAACACTCGGGACGTTCTCTTGAAGCTTCGGATTATTGCTATTAATTGAGAGTCTAAATACCATAATTTCGTCCGTGCAGTAGTTATCGTCTCGGGTGGGGTATCGAGTTGCCAGGGAGTCAAAAAAAGCGACAGATCACTAGTTGAAATCGCTACCCATTTACCCTACAAAACCCAAATTAACACACTTTGAGGGGCCAACCAAGCCGCGAACTATGCGAAAATTATCCAAACCCTGTTTTATCACCCTTGAAGGCGTCGAGGGCGCCGGAAAAAGCAGTCAAGTTGCTAATATTATTAAATATTTTGAGGACTCTGGCGATTCGATTCTCGCCACGCGAGAACCGGGTGGAACCTTGATTGCCGACGAGATCCGCCGGCTGCTCGTCGAATCCCACGATGAGCCCTTGGCTCCTCTCGCCGAGCTGCTCCTTTATAATGCCTCGCGCGTCCAGCACCTCCAACAGTGTATTCGACCTGCGCTCGCCGCCGGGTCTTCTGTGCTCTGCGATCGCTACACGGACGCGACGGTCGCTTATCAGTCCTATGGACGCCATCTATCCCTGGGAACGGTGACTCAGCTCAACGAATTGGCAACGGACGGTTTAACACCCGACTTGACCCTGCTCTTTGATTGCCCCCCGGAACTGGGGCTCGCAAGGTCCAAGTCCCGGCTTGCCGCTGAGGCCAGCCGCGAAGACCGCTTTGAAACCGAGGCTCTCGCCTTTCATGAGCGCGTCCGCGCGGGTTATCTGGAGATAGCCGCGCGACAGAAAGATAGAATGTTCATCATAGATGCAAGCCAAGATGCAACTGAAGTATGGGAACAGATTCAAAAAGTATTCACGGATAGAATTGAATAATTCAGATGAAATATGAACGCACTCGATCAAATTCTCGGCCAAGAATCGGTCATTAAGGAACTGAAACACCGCCTGAACCATCAAACCTTGCGCGGGAGTTTTCTTTTTACGGGCCCTGACGGCGTTGGCAAAAAAACCACTGCCCTTGCCGTCGTGGAGTCATTATTTGGTAAAGAGCATGTCGACACTCACCCGGACCTTTTAATCCTGGAGCCCGATGAAAAGGACACCATCAAAATCGATGCGGCACGTGCGCTAATCCGGCGCATGAGCTTAAAACCAACACAAGCACCCTTCAATATCGCCATTATCGATCGCTGTGACTGCATGACAACAGAAGCCAGCAATGCCCTCCTTAAAACGATTGAAGAACCAAATGGATCGATATTCATGATAACAAGTCGCCCCGGTTCCCTCCTGCCAACCATACGTTCACGCTGCCAAGATATTCGATTTCGACCCCTTCCAAGCGATCTTATTGTCGATTTATTACACCGGTTAGAAAAATGGCCCCAGGCTGAATGCGAAGCGGCCGCCGCATTAGCCGATGGGTCACTCACGCAAGCACGTCACTTTGGCACCTGGCTACAGGAACTCGGCCTTAATCTCACGGACCTCTTCAACACCTTGAGCTCCCAACCTTACACACAATTGGAAGCGCAACTCAAAGAACTCCCGTCGGATCCTCAAGGCATTATGTGTCTTCTTGCCGGTCTGCGCCAAATATGCCGCGACAATCTTGTTTCCTGTAACACAGACCAGAGCCGGCCCTGGCTTGACTGCATTGACGCCATTAGTTCGGCTGAAATGGCCTTGCGACAACATACTGCCCCCCTCCTCCTCTGGGAAACACTCGCTTTTTCGTTTCAAAAAGTGCTAAGGACAAAAGATGTCGCGTAAAAAAATCTACATTACGACCGCCATCGACTACGTCAACAGCCTCCCTCACTTAGGCACCGCCTACGAAAAAATCGGTGCGGATGCCCTGGCCCGCTTCTATCGCCGCGAAGGTCACGAAGTTCATTTCCAAATGGGCAATGATGAACACAGCACAAATGTCCACAAAGCCGCTCAAGAAAAAAACTTAGCTCCCAAGGCCTACTGTGATGAAATGCGCCAACGCTTTGAAAGTATTTGGCAGCTGTTGGAAATTTCTTATGATGGATTTATCCAGACCTCCGAACCGCGCCACCACAAGGCCGTCCAGGCACTCTTCCAAAAGATTTATGATGCCGGCGACATATTCAAAGGTCACTATGAGGGTTGGTACTGCGAATCCTGCGAAGCCTATTATACAGAAAAGGATTTGGTCGATGGGCATTGCCCTAATCACAAGGCCAAACCCAAGTGGCTCCAAGAAGAAAACTATTTTTTCAAGCTCTCACGCTTTCAAGAACCCCTTCTAAAACTTTACGAAGAGCACCCCGAATTTATCGTTCCGGAAATTCGCCGCAACGAAATCAAGCGACTTGTAGAAGCCGGACTCCAGGACATCAGTGTCTCTCGTGCCGGCGTCCCCTGGGGAATTCCCTTACCGATTGATAATAATGAAGTTGTTTACGTCTGGTTTGATGCACTTATCAACTATCTCACGGCAACAGGATTTCCGGACAAGGGTTTCGAAGAGCTTTGGCCTGCCGATCTCCATGTGATCGGCAAAGACATCACGCGTTTTCACTGCGTCATCTGGCCGGCCATGCTCATGAGCGCCGGACTCCCGCTGCCCAAAACGGTTTTCGGTCACGGTTTTGTTTATTTGAAAGGCGAAAAAATGAGCAAGACCCTGGGCAACATCGTCACACCTCTTGATATCGCCCCTACCTACGGCGCAGACGCACTCCGCTATTATTTGTTAGCTGAATCAAGCTTCGGTGCGGATGGAGACTTCACTTGGGAAGGTTTTATCAACCGCTACAATGCGGATCTGGCCAATGACCTGGGAAATGTTCTCAATCGAACCGTTGGCATGGCCTATAAATATCAAGATGGAGTGATCCGACGACCTGAAGGCGATGATGAAGCCGACGACGAGTTGCTCCAAGAAAAATTCACTCAAGTCCTCCACGAGATGAAAAAGGCGATGGATCCGGCCAACGGGGATATCCGCACCCATCAAGCGATTGGCTCGCTGTGGAGTTTATTAAGCGCGATCGACAAATATATTGATAGCGAAGCTCCATGGACCTTACATAAAGAAAGCAAAGTCGATCGCATCAATGCCGTACTCTACCATGTAGCTGCGGCGCTACGCATAGCAGCGCTCTTATTGGAACCTTACCTTCCACTTGCAGCGCAAAAAATATGGCAACGTTTGGGACTAGAAGACAAACAAGATTTTCAGGCCTTAAAATATTCGGAACTTGCGTGGCATGATTTGCCAACTGAATTCCGGCTTCAGCAAGGAGAGGCCCTCTTCCCTCGCATTGAGGCTGACGATCAAAAGAAATCCAAGAAAGGAAAGAAAATGGAAGCGGAAGAAGCAAAAATCAGTATCGATGATTTTGCCAAGGTTCAACTCAAAGTTGCTAAAGTCTTAGAGGCTGAAAAAGTCGAAGGCGCTGATCGCCTCCTCAAACTGCAAATTGATTTAGGCGATGAACAACGCCAACTCGTCGCCGGTATCGCCCAAAGCTATGCACCGGAAGAGCTAATCGGCAAGCAAGTCGTTATTGTCGCCAACCTTAAACCGGCAAAAATACGCGGCGTTGAATCGAATGGCATGATACTCGCAGCATCGGGCAAAGATGGTGCTGTCATCCTCCAGCCACAGACGGAAGTCCCGCTCGGCAATCCGGTCCGTTGACAAAAAGCAAACAGAGGCGCCTTACCTTCTATTATTTTTTGCGACTAGACGCTGCCAAGGAGTCAGTTCCGGTTTTCCCATAATGAAATGGTCCCAAGGAGCTTCATTGGCGCGGGAATTCCCGGCGATCTGTGGAGGCGTCTGCCTGGAAGTTCCAAGCTTTTTTGCATTTGCGCGACTAAAAGCGGCAATGCTATCATCCAGATCTATTTGAGCCCGACTCACTGTAATGTGATCCGCTTTGAAATTAATTTCTGCCATAACTATATACCTCACTTAAAATTATTTTACTCACTTATCGAATATTATCGACAATTCGAAAACAATGTTGTGACTAGCGCACTAACTTCTGTTAACGCGAGTAAACAGTTTGTGTTCCTAGAGAAATTCATTTGCACAACTCCATTCCTTGGCATTCGATAATCGCCGCGGTTCTTGAGGGATTTATAAGGAGTCTGAAACGTTGTCTTGTGCGAGCATTGGAAATACGGATTCGGTCGCTGCGTCAATTTGCAGGACGTTTGTTAAATACGGCACTAAAGAGTCCCGCTTTAAAAGCAGTCAAGACGTCTATCGTTTAGCCATCGACTATGCGATACGAGAGGCACGGCAAAATTATCGGCGATTCCAACAAACCGCGGATGCATCGAAATTCGTATTTCAGTCACCCTGGCTGAGTTATTTGCATAACAAGGGCGTCATTATCCCCTTTATATTTGACGACCTTAAGACCTCTCGGACCGATGATTTATCGACGTTTCGCCAGTTAAAACAGCAGAAAAATGCTATTAAGGATATCGCCGCCTTACATTCATTTATCGAGGGCTCAAGCGGTCTCAGCATTAGCTTTAAGAGCAATCCCGGCAACCCAACGCCCCATAGCCTAGATGCCGTTGCCAGCAAAAAGGGAAACTGTCTTGACTATATTTACCTGTACTATGGGCTTGGAACCTTATTAAAAATCGATATGACTCCTCATGACCAGCTCGATACCGCCGTCGACAACGCGCATGTGCTTGCAAAATCGGGAAATACATTTTTTGACCCACAGACGGGAACTTCGGTCGATTCACCGCAGACGCAGGCACTTAGCAGTTTAGAACTGCTCGCTTTTTATCACTATAACAATGCCTTTTACGGGGAATGCAAAGGGCTAAATGATAGTGAAAAAACCGCTTGTGCCGAAAAAGAAATTCGCTTAGCGGAGCGCTATGCGCCAAGCAATCGTCAAGTCAAACTCGCCCGCGCTTATCTCGACAGTCAATCCAACCAGTGACTGCGCTATGCTTCATTAGGAAATCCCCGCCCTGTTAACGAACGTCAACAGATAATTTCCACTCCGAACAACAATTTACTTTCTCCAGCCGATAACTCCAGACATTGGGTTAGTCACAATTTTAATTAAAGAAGTAAGGAGACATAAAATGGGAGAAAGTAACCTGGTTAATTGCAAAGCCAATAAGGATCCTTGGCTTATGCCGAAGTGTGAACCCAGAGAAGAAACCAGCGATGAGTTTTATGAGCGTATTGAAGCTGAAGTTGATGCAGAAATCGCGGCGGAAGAAGCTAAAGCGAAGGCTGAGGCCAAAGCGAAGCCAGCTAAGCGTGTCGTTGCTGCGCCACCGCCACAGATCGCCGGAAACGGCCCGATGACAGCTGATTTAAGTTCTTTGACAGAACCCCTCGTCCCCGGCCCCACAGCAGAACCGACCGTAACAGCCACACCAAAACCTAAAAATGTTCAGTATCGCAACGTTGTGTTCAACACAGGGGACAATCAACGAGGCGCCGGCCGCATCGCCGTTGTTAAAGCGGGCAGTAATGAACGTGAAATGGGAAATTACTTGTCAAGCGAAGGCTTCGATCAAACGCCAATCCGCTTAAAGGACGGCAGGTTGGTCTACGTCCCGCAAACCATGAGTTCGACGAATAAGGCTTATCTACAGGTAGCCCTCGAAAATGGGAACCTGCGCTTAAAATAGAAAGCGTCCTAAAAAAGTTAAGCCCGCGCCAGCGACTGAATTTCATCACTGAGCTGCGGAGCAAAGGGATGGACAAGGTCCGATGCGGCGAGCAATAAGCCTGGCGCGCCCGCCTCAACAACGCTATGCGTCATTCCTCTGAGGCCCCTTCCCCCCAAGTTGAGGACTTCCGTTGACAAAAACATTTATTTTTTAATTATTTGTAAACATTACTATCTAAAATTCTCTAATATTTTCAAATAATTATAAATTTATGAATGCATACTCTATTTGGCATTATCTTTGCATTTGTAAACAGCATCACTCCGGGTGCGACCGGTGATTATTGAGGAGTAATGCATGGGTGATCATCCCAAGATAGAAAAGCAGGTTCAGGAAATATTGGCAGGTGCGAACAATCCGCCTCCAGCCATCCACCCACGCCTGCTCAAGGAGATCCCACCGGAAGTAATCGACGACACGCACTCGGTTCGCATCACCGCGGACGGTTTCGAACTGACCCCAGTGAATGCCGAGCCTATGCCTCCCGAGATGGCAGCCTGTCTCCAGCAACCGAATCAAACTGCAAGACTCGACTGTCTTTTTTCACCATCTACATACCAAACCCCTGATGTCGACACGTGCCTGGCCATGCCCGACCCGAATGCTTCGGTTAATTGTCTCTTCGGTCCAGGCCTGAGTTTATTTACACCGACAAGCACCAGCGCCACAACCATCGCAACCCCAGTCGCACCGACTGAAGAGGCTTCGGAAGTCGACAAGGCATTGCATGAACTCGCCACTGCGGACACCGACGAAAAACGCAAATTTGCAGCCAAAAAGGCCTTGGCTGCCGCGAAAAAAAGTCCGAACGCTGAGGTATTGGCCGTGCCGATGGTTACTGCCGAGATCGCTGCGATCAATGGAAAATATTTAGAAGCCGCCAAGCAGTACGCGCAGCTCTCCGCTTCGCTGCAAGTGCTCGCGGCGACGAATAAAGAAATTCAACCTCACGTCGACACCGTTGAAAAACGACGCCGTGGCGTTCTCGCCGCCGGGGCCGCCGTCGCGGTCGCCCAGATCAAGTATGCCGAATCCCCGGAAGCAGGATTACGCTTGCAAAAACAGGCGACGGACTGCGCCGATCAATTGTATCTCGCTGAACCGACCGAGAAAAATCTCCAGCTCCTGCTCGCCACGTATGCCCAGGTCGGTCTGGATGTCCGCGAGGGGCGCCGCCGCATGGCCGCCAATGACTATCGTATCAATGCCCTCACGTTGGGTACCTTTGATCCGAAGCTGGACCCCACCGGGGAAAGCAATCCCGCTCCTGACAATGATCCTTTCAATTCCAAAAGCATCTTGGGTCCCGACATCAACGACATCGATCACTTCGGCTTCAAGGCCGAACGCTCCAAGGCGGATACGATCGCCGAGCTGCAGCAAACCAACAAGGAACTCAAGGGCATCGTCGATGAAACCGAACAACATATTCTTAGTCTCATCGCCCGGGCGCATCCAAACGATCCGTTTGCCTCCAATGTCCAAACGGCCACCGCGCATGTCGTCATGGGCAACAACCCAGCCGCGATGAAAAACCTGCAGGTCGCCCGCACACTCTTCAAAGATAAGAGCGTCGAGCACACGCCTGACAATAAAGTGACCTATATCACCCTGCTCCACCGCATGGTGGATATCGCCGGGACGAAGACGGCCCTCAAGGAAGAAGTCTTGCTCGAAGCCCGCCAAGCAATTGATGAAATGATCAAGTCGCATCCCAAAGTCGCCTTGACCCTGCGTCTCGAGAACATGGAGCTGCTGGGCCAAGTTCGCGTCGATAAAGCAGCGCGCAAACTCAATGACAAATCCTTAAGTGATGATGACCGCAAAAAAGCCGTCGACAACTATCACCGGGCCCTGTCACGCAAACATGAAAACATCTTGATGTATTGCAAGCAAGTCTTGCCAATGACGCAGGATCCCGAAGCCCGCAAAGTTCTCATCGGCGGCATCGCACGTGCCGACGCCGGGCTGCTCGAGGCTCAACTCGATCGCAGCATGACAATTTATCTCAACGGCAACGAAGACCTCGGCAAGGGCTATGCCCAAGTCGATATGGATTCGTTTCATCGGCGCATGGCGGAACTGCAGCAGCAGAATCCGACAGTTGATCTCAGCGAGGCCTTGAGCCGCGGGATGTTGGCCCAAGCGCATTTTCAATTCCGCACCGGGCAGATCGAAGAGTCGGTTAAGAACCTGCGCAAAATCGTCAACGATCATCCGAAGTCAACCGCGGCTAACATGGTCCGCAGTAAAGGCGGTTGGGCGCATAAGTACAGTATTGTTACGGACAAGGGTGAATTTAATCCGAACATCGGCACCGAAAGCTGGACGGCCGGCACCAAGGAATTACTGGGCAAACTCAATAAAAAACCCGGCCGTGCGATGTTGGCTGCCACCGGCGGTTCGATCGTCGGCTGGGGCGCCGGGATGATCTTCGCCCCGGAAATCACCGGCCCCCTGTTAATCGCCGGTGCGGTCGGTGGGTTTCTTATCGATCGCACGGTTCTCGTCGCCCAAGAGTGGTCCCAAATCTCCGCGGCCTACAATACGGGAATCTCGACGGTCAGTACCGAAGAAGCGGCCCGCGAAGGCGGCATCTTCGCCCTGCAACTGTTCAGCATGTTCGTCGGCGGGGCGGCCGGTGGTGTTGCCGAACGCGCGGTCCTCGCGGGTGGAACGCGTCTGGCCCGTTCAATGGCCATGCGCGGGATTACCTCGTCGCCGTGGATGCGCGCGACCGGGGCCTTCGCGTTGCGTGAGGCCTCTTATGTGGCCAATGCCTATGCCTTCCATGAAACGTCTAATTTAACGACGCAGGCCATCGGAACGGCGGTTGGTCTCGATATCCCCCAACCCGACTCGAGTCACAACGATGATGTGATCTCGTCTTGGCTCTTCGTCCGCGGCTTTGCCAAGGCGATGAAGATGAACCTCGGTGCCAAGTTTGTCCCCGGTGAGAGCTTCGGCGCGAAGCTGGCGCAGGGTTCGATCAACATGGGCGTGGGCTTGGGCATCGTGCATACGGCCAAGGCCCTGCGCGAATGGGACCTGCGCCACCTCGATCCCGACACTCTGGCACGTTCGGCGTTTGATCTCTTGCTCATGCACCACGGAAACAAGGCACTTGGTTCCGTCATTCCGATGTCCGGGATTGAAAAGATGAGTAAGGACCTCGAAACGATGACAAAGAAAAATATGCGCGACGCGGCGGCGGCGGTTAAATTTAAACAAGATACCGGGCTTTCGCTACGACAAGCAGTGGGCCTGGGTTCGAACCCTCTCGCCGCACTTCTCCCGGTTCTCATGTACGGCCTACCCATTGTTCCAGGAAAGGGAACAAGTAGTAGAAAGGCCGAGTCCAAACCAGAAAAGAAAGCGGATCCGGAAGCAACGAATCCCGGACACACGGAAGCAAGAAACCCAGGCGCTAGAGAGGATACTAGGACCAAGGCAGGTAGAGGAACCAATCCGGGCGTCGACACAAGAAAAGTCGCCAACCTGGATCCTACTTCATTCCTTGCCGAACAGCTCCGCAAGAATGCGTCCACTGACTCTGACCAATCGAAAGACACTCGTTCAGAAGAGCACTTGTACGTCGCGGCTTTCATCGAATATTATAATCAGCCCGCACGCATTGAAACGCTAAAAGCACTCGGTCAACGAGAAGGTGATGTGGGCCGGAGCGCACGACGTTTCCATGATACATTGATGGACCTTCACATCGACATAGCCGAATACAACCGACTTGCCGCTGAAAACGTCGATAAAAAGGATCCGGCTGTCACCGAAAAAATGGAAAAGCTCTGGAAGCACAAGATTCTCCGCATGGTCAATCCACGGAAGAACACGCGTCTGGGTCATGACGGAAATAAATTCGGCGCAGGCGAGCTGGAGCAGCATGACTATAATCAAATAGAAACCGCTTACGCGAATAAACAACAAGCTCTTAATAGCGACCTACGCGGCCTCTTCACGGTTCTTGCCATCCTCGAAGTCAAGGCCAACGCCGAGGCTAATAACAGCGGCAAGATGCCCGAGATGGGCTACAAAGTTTCTTATCAACGCCCTGAAGACCTGGCCCATGTCAACTTTGACCTGAATAATCTCAGCGAAAGTTTTTCCAAGTTATCCGCCCATGAGCTCGTTCAACTCAATATCCGTGCCAGCAGCCATGAGGCCGCACAGCGCATCGTTGAGACGTTTCGTAACGCCGGATATGAGGTCGTGTCGCATCCCGGGCAAAAAATTAATTATAAAGTCAAGGTCCCTTACACGCACAAGATAGGCGGCGTGGAAATACAAGGGACGCATACGGTTGGGCTCAGGCTGGCCGTCGAACCTGCACCCCTCGGAGCTAAAACCCGACTCTCTCCCGCCGAGACCGCCTCACACGGTTTTGAACTGGCCTGGAACAATAAAAACTTCTGGTCGGAGACCGCTATTCCCGTCCTTCATAACGGCAAAGTCATTATTTTCAAGATGCGCCCGGGCCTCCCGGAGCCAACGGGTAAGTTTACAACCCTTGCTTCGGAAATCAATGAAACGATTACCGATCCAGTCGCCAAAGAGCGCCTCCTCAACATGGTCACGGCCCTCCATGGCCTCCATGAACGCCTGCCGCAAGGGGCCAATAAGACCAAGATTGAAACGGCGATCGATGAATCACGGACCGCACTCCTCAAGAACGGTGCCCGCACGGAGAGTTTAGCTGCCGTATGGTTGACGCTGGGCACTGCTTTGGCCGCATCAGCGCCGAAACTTCCGCACGTAGCAAGACACTCCACGGAAATGCGCGTCGACCTTCATCTCCCGAAGACCGATTATGACCACCATGTTGCCCAGAATAGTTGGAAATACACATTACCCGTGCTGCAACGCATGCCCAAGCGGGTGAGACAGTATATTGAATTGGCGACCGCTCCTTATTACGTCGATGGCATGAGCGAACCTATCGTTCCGGATGCGCAGAAGACGATTGACTTGGTGACTCACATCGGAGTCGAAAAATTTGATTCCATTTTAAAGGCCGTCAAAAACAACGAACCTGCCCGCGCCAATATCGACACCTTGCTCAACTATGCGCTCGACACCACGAATTCCGAGAGAAACGCTCACGTCAAAGATTTCATCAACAAGGCATCGATTCATCAAATCTTGCTTCTCGTCACCTATCCCGGTAAGAAAAATGTCGTCGCGCAGATCGCCGAAAAGGGTTATGTCGACATACTCAGCGGAGACCCCGCGACCCATGTCCCTCGCATCGAAAAGATGACCGACACTGCGCTTCGTGATGTACTTCTGGCATTAACGGCACAACGCATGTTTCAACAACATAAGGACAACCCTAAAGCAACGACGCCTGAAGGCATGGCTTTGCTGCTTAACTTTGGCATTGAACCCGACACGCATTTTCGCTTTCCCTGGAACGCCGTAGATGTAATTGACCGCTCAAAGCTCTATTTCCGCATCAAGACAGAGCGCAGGGCCTTCCGCAAACAGCTTGGCAAAGCCATTGAAGGCAAGGAAACCGAACTGGATGCGTTGACTGATAAAATTTGGGAACTCATCCTCATCCAGGACTATAAGGACACCCACCTTCCTTACACTCCGCATGGCTGGAAGCACACCCTCGATGTCGTCAAGGAACAACGTAAAATTTATAATGGGTCTCCCGAACTCCAAAAAGCCTTGATCGGACAGTTTGGTTCCGAGGCCAAGGCCCTTGCCGTCCTCGATATCGTCGCCATGATGCACGATGTGGGTTACGGAGCCCTTAAGCCGGGGGAATCCAAGGGAATTCATGCGATCCGTAGCGGTGAACTCTGGAAGGCCCAAATTGCCGACCACGCCAAGAAAACCCTCGATCTCAATGACAAGCAAATTGAAGATATTTTCTTGGCCATTCAACGCCATGGCGCCGACAAAAAGGGTAAAGGCGGCTACATGGAGGCCAACTTAGACAACCCTCTCCTCTTTGTCATTCGATTGGCGGACAATCTTGATTCAAGTAAGTCACGGCTCCGTAACATTCAGACACACCCACTTTTTATTGAGGGTATGAAAGAGATGAGAGAATTCGCTAATGAAAATCCCGATGTCGTCAACAACAAGAAAGAAATGAAGGCCGCGTTACAGAAGATTCGTTTGAGTTACGAAAGAAAATTTGAAACGAATATGAACCCCAATGATGCCAAATTAGCCAAAGAACTTTTGGACCGCATGGACCATCTGAGTTGGCCTCACTTTAAGGGCTGTGAAAAAGTTTCAACGGTCCACATCACCGAAAAGGAAGGTCAGATGGTCGTAACTTTCGAAATCGCCGGCTTGGCTAATTCAGGCACGGTCACCGAACAGCTCAGTGGGAAGACCATGGAAGTGGATGCCGCGCTCTATCAGCTGTGGCGCGCGATCGTCTCGGCCGAATCCCTCGACTACAATGGCCAGAAGATCAAGTTTAAATACGTCGAACTCCACCCCAGCAATCCGCATAACGGAGACGTAACCGAATTTGCCGGAGACGGTCCCAAGTCCTATCGCCTGCCGCTTGGAGAGATTCAATAGCGACGACACAGCGCGTTAAATTCGAGGTGGACAGAAGTCTCCAGCAGTGGGGCCTTTGCTTACTAATATTATGTTTTTTTAAATTGAGTAAACAAAGGATTTTAATATTTATGTAATAAATTCATCTATTTATATAAATAATACTGTATACTTATATTGGCATATACATTGCATCTGTAAACAGTAGAGGCGGGGTGCGTCCGTCCTGGAAATTGTCATGAACACCACGGAAACAAAGACAACCAGTAGAGGGGGTAATTGCCATGGCACCGCCTAGCGCCCTGGTCGCCCTGTTCGGCCCCCTCGCCCCGGTCCTTTTCACCACAGAAACGGCCGAAACCACCGCCGCCACGGATCCGATTGCCAAGGATTCGTCTTTCTTGGATCGATACCTTGAGGCAGCTAAATCCAAGCTTCTCATCGATCAGGCCCTCGGAACGCCCGGCAATACGTTCAGCCTGACGATTAAAAAATACAAAAATGACGGTTTCGCATACGACCAAGAAGCCGCGACTTTTTATGTCAACGAGGCCCAACACGCAGCCATGCAGGAGGATTTCAAATTAGCACGCCGCTATCTGCGCAAGGCTGAATCGCACAATAGCGGATTGATTGATAAAATGGTCTTGGGCGGCCTCATGAAAGACAGCGTTATTATGGGCGGTCTCTTCGAAAACAAACAAAAAGAGCTTGTCGCCGGCTGGATCAATACCGCCAAACAAAATATCCAAACCCTTGAACGTGAGTATTGCAAAGACCTGATCGATGAAGGCCGGAGTCACTTCCAGTCCGGCGATTATGCTAAGGCGCGCTCGGTATATACTGAGTCTATCGAACACGATTCACGTAATCTGGAGACACGCAAGCTCCGCATCGAAGCCAATCAGAAATTACTCGCAGCGGATGAAGACGATCAAACGGCCAAGCTCGAGCTGGAACAGGATATGGCAATGGTCCAGGCCCTTGAGTTCGATACGGCCGCGGCCAGCATCGACAAGATCGGCAAGGATTTAGCAAAGTTTCATGATGCCGACCTAAAAACGAAACAAGAAATGATCAGCGGTCTGGAAGCCATGGCGCAGCAGTATTCGATGCTGGGCACGGTCCAATTCGATAATAAGTCGGATACGAAGTTCGTTCGTAAAAAGTTAAGCGACTTGAGCGCCAAGACCTATCGCATACTCGAGGACTTCAGCCAAGCCGACAAGGATCCGGCCATCAACGGCCTGGCCAAAACCTACCGTGGCCGGCGCTATCTCGCCAAAGGCAAGATCGATAAGGCGCTCAAAGTTTTTAAAGAACATCGCAGTGACAATATGGCGGCTGCCGGCTTCACCGACGAAGCGGCTTACACCGCTCACCTCGACAAGGCCGCGAGTGACGTCGAGGAGCTCTTCAAGGCCGGCAAAGCGGAAGAAGCGCAGAAGCTAATCGAGACGCTGCCGAATGCCGTCTTTGCCACCCATGGTATCATCAAACAGATCGAGACCGACAAATTGCGCCGATTAAACGTCTACGCCTTGGAGGCATGGCGTTCCTTCATCATCGAAGGGGAAGCTGTTGAATTCGACCAAGCCAAGGGTTGGGTCGCTTCTTTTGTCATGTTCGGAGAAACACTCGCCGGTAGCGAAACAATTGACGACCGTCTCGCGAAACGCTGGGGACTGGAAAAAGACCTTCACAGCGCCGTTACGAAAAAAATTGCCGACGGCGAATGCAATACAGTTAAAGAAGCACTTCTAGATATCAAAGCGAATGGGCCAGAAAAATTTCATGCCCGTTCTAAAGAATTGCTCGACAATGAATTTCAGCATAGCAACGATGCCAGTTTTGTCCTCCCGCACATCATTGGCTATGCCTCGGCACTAAACTACGATGAAACGGCACCCAGCATTCTCGGCAACGTACGGCCGTCACAGTATCTGATGGACGAGGCCGCCCGTATCAATGACCAATTCATGGTCCCGAATACCCCGGGGGCCATCTATGCCATGATCCAGGCCAGTAACACCGATGAGTCCACCAAAGACGCTGCCGGTGATGCAATCGAAAAGCTGGACGACGCCAAGGGATTTAGTGATTCACTCGTCGCCTTCTGGCACTCGGAAAGCCTGACGAGTTTGGCCCTTGACATAGTAACCTTTAAAGCCGCAGCGCGCGTTGGCGCCAACGTATTTCTGAATACCGAAAAAGCGCTGCGAGCCGGCGGCTACAGTGCCCGGGCCACAATGTATCTGTCGGAGGGAGCCGGTCTCGTGGCGGAAAATACGATTCTCACGCCTGGCATGCTGGTCAAAGCCGGGGCTTTTACCGATACCCGCCGCGTCTATTCGCCGTCGCACATGGCCAAAGAATACGGCGCCAATCTCGTCATGTTATTTTGTACCAAGGGACTCGCTTCACGCGGAGCCGCGATGCTTCCGCGCGTCGCCCGCGCGGCCGGCTGGGTCGTTGAGGGAACAACGGAACTCAGCCGCTTTGGGAAACTGTTTACCTGGGCCGGGGGACACGCGATCGGCTTTCGCGGCATGCTCGCTTCCAGTGTGGCCAACCACTACCTCGGCCTGCGCCAGATGGCCTCCGACAACTTCGGTGGCGTCATCGCCGCGGAAATGTACAACTATGTTAAGTTTGCTGCGGCTCAACGCGCGATTGGATCCAAGGGTTCAAAAATCGAGCATCAAGTCGCGAGCCGGAAGGCCTCCCTTGAATCCCAGATGGCGGTTGAAAAGCTGGGCTACAAAGTCGTTGAGTATACGCCGCAAGGCGAAGCCGTCTTCAACGATGCGACGGCTCAAAAACTTTATCATCAGTTCGCCTACAACCTGATTCAAAAGCCGGGCTTCAGCCCGGATAAGATGGCCAAGCTGGCACTCGAAGCTACCAAATCCGGCAACTATGCAAAGTTCAATAAATACTGCCAACGTTATGGACTCAGGGCCAAGGTCAACGAAAGCGCTCCCGACAAACCTGTCGAATCGCTCGAGCAACCAACCTTTCATGAGCAATTAACGGCCAAGGACGAGGCAGCCCGACCGCTTCCTTTGCCGGAAGCAACGCGACAGTTTCTCGAAGCGGTCAAGGATAACCAAAACATCACCGTCCTCGACATCGCGGCAGATGGAAAAGTCACATACAAGACCCGGAGTTATTTGCTCCCTGATGTCTATACGGATACTGTTTCCACTTATCTTCCCGGCATCGGTGAAGCGCAAGGTTATGCACCGGGATCGCTGCCGGCAGGTGCCCGTGTTGTAATGCCGGAGAAAAGCACTAATCCGCAGCTACCGCCGCAAGTTTTAAGACAGGCAAGACCCACCGAGACAAAAAACAAGGCCCCGGAAGGTACGATCGTCATGGATAAGCCCGGTAATGTAACGAATGAAGGAACGGTTGTCATGGATAAGCCCGGCAACGTCACCAATAAGGGAACTGTTATCATAGACACGCCTGGCAAAGCGGCACTTGAAGCGGCGGGAGCAACACGTGTCGAAAAAGGACCCAACACGACCCAGCATGTGGATATCAGTCGCGAGACGACCCAACTGCATCATGCGCGCTATCGCCTCGCGCTGCTCGAAATAGAGAACAGTTCCGTCGAACATGCGCCCTACTTTCTGCGCAAGGCCTTGCAGGATCTCGGACTCATGGCCGCCCAATCAACTCTCCCTGGTTCCACTAAGGCGCCCATCACAATGAATTTAGTCCGCGCCATGAAAGGCGGGACCGAATATGTCGTCGGCGTCAATATCGGCCTGCCCAAGAACAATCGAGGGGCCAAAGCCGAGATCTTGAGTACTCTCAAAAAGCATAATATCAACTACGACGCCGAATCCGGCACGATTGAAGTGCCGTTGACGGTCAGAGAAGTAGGAACGTCGGGCCCTATCAAAATAACCATCCCCTTTGAATTCGGCACCGATCACTATTCACAACCGGCCGCCCCACTCAGTCCGGTCGTCGCCGCCGCACTTGGCTATAAGTTGGCCTGGAATAATTCTCGTTATTGGACGGATACAAATCCGGCACTCGTCAGAATTCCGATTCTCGATGGCCAGAATATTTCCGTCTTTCAATTCAAGCCTGATTCGATCGAGATGAGAGGTCCCTTTAAGTCCTTGTCGGATAACGTCCGGAGCCAGGTCACCAACCAGGAAGCACAGACACGCACTGTCAACATGGTACAGGCCCTTCAGGCAGTCCATGAAAGCTTGCCCGCCGGTGACGGAAGGCGTCCCGTTATTCTGCGCACGGTTGCGGAACTCAATCGTTATCTAAGTGACAGTGGTTCAAGCGGTGTCAGCCTCTCTTATCTGTGGTCACGGATCAGTTACGGCATGCGCAAAGGAATGACCTTTAATCCGCATTTTCAAGGGCTTGCGGCACTGAAGCAATCGATTCGGACGGGCACTGAGCAGTCGGCCAAAGGACAGGAACTTCGCTATCAAAATGCCCCGGAAGACGCCAAGAAAGCCGTTGGTCAATAAGAAGTAAATAGCGCCCGCAACCGCGCTATAAAATTAGGCTCGACCGCCTCAAGCAGCTCCGTATCTAAGGCCTGTGCGGCCATGATTGACAGGCTAACAACCCGCGACCGCGTCTCCGACCGCAATTGCGTCACACTCAACTGATTCACAATCATCGTGGCCAGTCTCATCGTCTCCCGATACGCATCCCCCTCTTTTGTTCCTGAATCATCTAAACGCGTCTGATGAAACTGTAACCCACGGACTTGTGATTGCAATTCACTTATACGCTGAGTTAATTGCTGTCGTGTCCTAAAATCTAATTGGGGGACCTGTGCGGCAGCAAAGAGAGTAGCAATCTGTTCAAGAACATCGGGAAGATCCGTCAACAAGGCGGTCGCATGCGCTACCGCACCATGATCCTGATTGATAACAATGATGGGATCGCTATGCAACTGGACGACAGGCGCTAAAGCCAGTGACTTGGCACTTGATGACGGCGTGCTTTGCTGCGATTTGATTGGCCGCGCGGGAAGACTCTCCTGAGATCCGCTGGGATAAACGCCCGTTCCGTGAGGTGGCGTGTTCGAGGCTGCCAGTAAAGTTGGTAGCATTCCCAGATTGATCGAAAAGGCGCCTGTTAGCATCGTGCCGCTAAATCGGCGCTCCGACTCCGAAAGTTGCGGTCCGTCGCCGCGGACGCCATTAAAAAGAGCTTACTTGTGTATACAGCGACAAGCAAATCTCACAAGTTGTGCTGACATTGAGCGCGCAAGTTGTGCGCTCACGCATCAGGCCTTTTCATTTAATTAAATGATTTTAATAAGTTAAAGGCTCCCTCCTCTTGGCACGACCGTTGCAATTGTATTGGGCACGAGGAGTGACCATGACGATCGGACTTTTATTAACCCAACTTCCCGGCCTTTTAGCAAGCATCGGCAGCGGCTCTCGCCTTGATAACGCTGACTCCCCGGACAGCGCTCAGGCGGGAGCCCCTGCCCCCTTGCCCTACGCCGCGCCGCCGCCGGCAAAAAAAACGCCGTCTGCTCATACTTCGGTTTTCGGTCCCCTCCCGACCGATCTTAGCGACCCAAGCGACACCCATATCATCGCGGGCCGTAAAGCCTACACCAGCGGGGACTACGAAAAAGCCCACGCCGCTTACTCCAAGCGCATTCAACTCAAGTCACGTGACGTACTGGCCCGCCGTCTACGCATCGAGACGAGTCAAAAATTACTGAGTAAAAATAAAAAGAAATTTAATCCGAGTCAGGCAACAGATGCGGAGAAAAAATCATTCCAAGACAAACAGCAACAACTACAGCGATGCATTCTTGCCGATTCGGCCATGGTCATGGCCATCGAAACCCCTCATGCAAAAAAGAAGCTTAAAGCGATGACCGCGCAACTCAAGAAGGCCCATGACCTTCCCACTCCACAAAAGAAGCAAATTATTAAAGCCATCGAAGGGATGGCCCAAGAGTACCTGCTTCTCGGCTCGGTTCCCTATTCAAACGGACAGGATGCCGCGTTCGTACGCAAACAACTCAGCGATCTTGCTAGTGATTGTTTTACAGTCCTGCGTGATTTTTGCACAGCTGATTCTGATACCAAAATTCAGGCTCGTGGAAAGTTGTACGACGGCTACAAATCCCTTGCCGAAGGAAAAGTCAAAGACGCCGTCACTCAATTTAAAAAGATCCAGCAGACGGCATTCAATACGTTTAATGTCTCTACCCATGAAGAATTAGCAAAATATATTGAAGATATTAAAAAAGATATTCGCGCTGCCGAAGCCAATGGCAAGCCAAAGGAAGCCCAGGAACTTCGTAACCTCATCCCCGTAGGGGCCATTGAAGCGAGCACTATCGTTAATCGCATTGAAACGAAGCGACTTATGCAAATAAACCTCCATGCCCTCGACGCCTGGAAGTCCTATATCGAAGAAGGCTCTGCGGTCGAAGCCAATGAAACCAACGGTTGGATCGGTCAAGGCATTCAATTTATCCAACTCGTCGGTCAAGATCTCGGTATTAGCAAGGGAACAATTCAAGATAACCAAGCCAAGTACTGGAACCGTGAGAAACGCCTCGTCGGCACGATTCAAAAAATGCTCGTGCGCGGCGATTGCACGACAATCCAGGCGGCCTTACAAAAGATCCAGAGCAACGGTCCAGCAGAGTTCAAACCGCGTGCGACTCAATTACTCAGAGAGCAGCACCAAAATACGGTCCCGGGTGTCCGTCCCGATGCCGGCTATGCCTTGCCCCATCTTATTTCCTATACGTCAACACTGACGCCAACACCGGCGATGGCACAAAAGCTGGTTGAGGACACGATACGTTTTGACACCCAGCACATGGCCGTCAAAACGCCCGCTCATATTTTCTCGCTCGTCGCAGCAACAACTCAGGATACCGATTCTAAAAAGCTGGCCCGGCAACGCTTTGATCTCCTGCAGAAAGAAAAAGGGGTGGGTGACGTCATCGGCAGCATCATCGCCTCCGAATCGGGTCCCATGTTGGCATTTGACATTCTAACCTTTCGGGCTGCCGGCAAGGTCGGACTCAAAGCGACCGCCCGCGCCGGCACCGTACTTGGTAAAGCGGGTATTAAAGGCCGACGCGGTGTCGTCCTCAGTCGTGCTGCCGGAATCAGCGCTGAGTCGGCGGCATTCTGGGGCATCGGCGCCGCCCGCGAAGGCGCACTTCACAATACGAGTCAGGTTTATACCGCCGAACATCTCGCCAAAAATTTCGGCGCGGACCTGATCATGATGACCTTTCTTAAAGGCGTGGTTCCCGGACTCAACCAACTCAGCTACCGTGGAGTACGTGTGCTCGGGATGACGACCAGGGGCGGACTCGAACTGACTCGTGCCGGCAAAATATTGGCATGGGCCAGCGGTCACACGGCCGGAGTCGGCGGTATGTTCGCAGCCGGTCAAACCAGCGATTATTTGGGCCTCCGTGCCGCCCCCGCGGAAAGCTGGAGGGCGTCACTCGCCGTGGACGTCTATCAATATATTAAATTCGCCGTCGCGCAAAAAGCCCTGACCGGTAAAAGTGCCGCTGCCGATCGCAAACTGCAGACGAAAATCGCACTTCAGGAATCATCGATGATGAGCGAGCAGGCCCTCGCCTCGCTCGGATATAAAGCTGCTTCTCGAGGGGAATTTGGGCAACCGCAGTACACTGATCCGGCCATCCAAAACCTTCATGGCAAGCTCGTTCGCTATTCCATCCAGGCTCAGGGCTTTAGTCCGGCGAAGCTCGCTCGCTACATCAAGCGGGGCCAACACTTGCAAGCGCAACGTTATGCGAACGATTTTGGGCTTATTACCGAATGGAGCCGCACGGGCAAGACAAAGCAAATGACTGGCATTCGTGCCATGGAACTCCATGAAATTTTAGCGAAACGGGATGCGCAGCAGCAGAAGAGTCCCATGCGCCAATTTATCGACGAGACACAAAAAATGCGGCGCGTGGCGGGCACGGCAGGATCCGTCCTCATTGCACTTCCTGCTACACCGGCCACAGAGCTCCCTTCAGGCAAAGCCAATGCAACGGAACCGCCTGCAAAGCGTTTTCAGCCCCCGAAAATCCCTCAAGCCAAGCCAACCAAGACAAAGGCCTCCTTCACTCCAGGATCGGAAGCCTTCGGCTCCGATGCCTTGCGATTCCTCGCGGAACGCGGCGGACTCAGCTTTATGGCCAATAGTCCGAAGGCCATTGTGGATTTCTTACGCAGCACCTATGGAGAGGCGCGCTTTCAACGGATTGAGTTCCTTTTTTCCGATAGTTCGCTCTCAAGAGCTCGCATCAACAAGATCCGGGCCCGCGTCGCGGCCAAAGCCGGGGGCCAATATAAAAATGTCAACGAGCTACGCCGGATTATCGACATGGTACTCAAAGAAGACGGTATTGATCTCAACGCCTGGAAAAAGGAAAAAGGACAGCAATTTGAAAAGAACGGGAATGCCTTTGACAAGCAAAAACTAGACACCGTCCATAAGGACGCCCTCGAAGGTGTTCTGCTGATTCAGCTCATGCCTGATAACGTTCCGCTTTATCGCTCGATAGAAACAGCCCACGCGGGCAAAGCCAGCAAGATAGGTTCATCCTATTGGGGCGTTGGTGACAACGGCATGAAGGTCGCCTCCAGTTACGCGACTCCGCAACGTATCTTTATCAAGACAACACTCGGTGAAATGCGAAAACGCGGCATCGTTCGAAGCGATGAGATGGCGGTGACAGGCAATGCATTGGAACTCTATCATGCAGAATATAAAGAGAGTTGGGCAACTGTAAGCTTTGAGGTCGTTGGACCGAAACGCGTCGAGTATCCAGCACGCATTCAAGATTTCATCAAGCAATACACGAGAGGGTACTTCGAAGAAGTGACAGGTCGCATCATCCCGGGACCGGATCCAAAACCGCTTATTGAACTGATCAATAAAATAGGCACTCGAAAACTTGATTCTATCCTCAAAGCGATTGAAAGCAATCCCCAAGCCCACGCTAATTTAGACGTGCTCTTAGGGAAAGCCACCGACCCCAACCGCCCCAATCGCCACGTCGCCGATTTTCTTCAACAGGCCTCAGTCGACCAAATCCTTCTTCTCGTTAGATATAACAAGACGCGCGCCGTTGTCTCGGTCATGGGCAACAAAGGTTATCTCGACATGCTTGGCGGTGATCCTGCGTCACATGTCACACGCATCGAGAAAATTACCGACCCAGGAGTGCGCAATTTATTGCTGGCTCTCACGGCACAACGTGAGTTTCAGCTCCGCAAAAAGGATCCGAGCCGCAAGAGTAAGGCCGGTCTCGAACTGCTACTCGCCTTTGGTATCGATCCGTCAACCCACAAAGTCTTTCCATGGAACAGCTCTGATGTCATGGACCGTGCCTCTCTCTATTTTCGAGTCAAGGCGGAACGCGCAAGCTTCCAGGCCCAACTCGCTAAGGCGATACCGGACAAGCCGGCAGCCGTAGAAAAACTCGTAACTGACATCTGGAAGCTGATTAAGATACAAGACGTCAAAGATACGCATCTCCCTTTTACGCCTCACGGCTGGAAGCACACCTTTGATGTCGCTAAATTGCAGCGCAAGATCTATCGAGATTCACCCGCCTTGCGCAAGGCGCTTATCAGTCAATATGGATCTGAAGCGAAGGCCCTGGCCGTCTTGGACCTCGTCGCCTTGATGCACGATGTCGGTTACGGCGCCCTCAAAGAGGGTGAGTCAAAGGGCCGCCACGCCATACGCAGCGGAGAGCTCTTTCAGGCACAGATCGCTAAGCACGCCAAGAGAACTCTGGGCCTTAGCGACAAGCAGGTGAAGGATATCTTCTTGGCTATCGAGCGTCACGGCGCCGACAAAAAAGGCAAACCCGGTTATATGGAAGCGAGTCTGGATAACCCGCTCCTCTTCGTGATTCGTCTCGCCGACAACCTAGATTCCAGTATCAACAGGTTGCGCAAAATTCAGACCAATCCTATTTTCATTGAAGCAATGAGAGAAATGAATACCCTTGAGTCCAAACCTGAACTCATGAATGATACCAATGCGATGAAAAAGGCTGAAACTCAAATAAAAGAGAGATATTACACGCGGCTCCAATCTAAACTACCTGAAAGCGATGCGGCCTTAGCCATCGAACTCCTCCAAAAGATGAATCATACGAGCTGGCCGCATTTCAAGGGCTGTGAAAAAGTCTCAGATGTCCTCATCCAGGAAGTCAACGGTCAACTAGTCGTCAACTTTCGGATTGCGGGATATGCTAACTCCGGCATCGTTAAAGAAAAGGCCACTGGCGGCACGCTACATGTTGAAAGTTCGCAATATCAATTATGGCGTGCCTATACGGCTTCCCAATCTTTGGACTATAATGGCAAAGCTCTAAAATTTAGATATCAGGAACTTCTCGAAGGAGACCCGCGTGATGGCGGTGTTCCGCAAGATTTGAGAGCAGGCCCTCAATCCTATGCCCCTCCTCCGCTCAAGGCTGTCAGCGACTAGGAAAAGAAAAGAAATACCGTATAGGCCATGGCCGATGCCAAGAGAATTACGCCTTCAAGCCGCCGCAGTTGACGACTCCGAATCAGTAAAGCCACCATCCCGACCGTCAAGCCTAACATGACGGGCCCATCCCTGTAGAGTAAAGCCGGCTCAAAAGAAAGTGGCTTGATAGATGCAACCGAACCGACAATTAATAAGACATTAAATATATTACTGCCCACCACGTTGCCGACAGCAATATCCACCTCTTTCCGCAACGCAGCGACTATAGACGTCGCCAATTCCGGTAGCGAGGTTCCGAAGGCGACAGCCGTCAAGCCAATGACACGCTCCGAAATACCAAGGGTGCGCCCCACTGTAATGGCGTTACGAACGAGAAAATCGGCACCGACTACAAGCAAGAGAGATCCTAACACGATCAAACCAATATCGAGCCACAGTTGAGAACCTTTCTTTACTTTAAATCGCTCCGTTAGTTCTTCCAGGTCTTCTCTTACATCTTTCGGAATGGCCTTAGTTCGACGGGCTTCTAGCAACTGAAAGCTTAAATACGCTACGAAGCACAAGAGCAGGATCAAGCCATCCACACGACTCACCTCACCATCCCACATTAATAAGAGGAGGAGGCAAGAGACAGCGATACAGACGGGAATCTCGCGACGAATCAGCGATGATTGCACCGTCATCACTGTAATCAACGCCGCGGCCCCTAAGACGAGACCGATATTATAAATGTTAGAGCCGATAACGTTGCCGATGGCGACACTACCGGACTCCTGCATGACCTGAGCCACCAGGCTCGAAACCAGTTCGGGCGCCGACGTCCCAAAAGATACCACTGTCAAACCGATGATGATGGGCCGCACACCGAGTTGCAAGGCCAAGCGTGAAGAGCCTTTGACGAGCCATTCGCCGCCGTAATACAGAAGAGCGATTCCAAAAATCATCAATAGGATTGGAACTAGCATATTATTTATATTCCTTTGGAACGTCGAAAAGCGTCCCCCGCCCCAAGATCCAATGAGGGTCCCATTCTCGTTTAATCGCTACCATCTTATCAATAACTTTTTGTGAATGCTGAATCCCTAGCAAATGGCGGTGAATTTTTCCGAGACCATGCTCTCCCGCCACTCCCCCACCCCACTTAACTGCCCTCTCACATTGCCTCTTAATGAGCTCGACTCCCTTTTTCATTTCTTCAGCTGTTTGAGCGATATAATTAACATGGGGATGGCCATTGCCAATATGGCCAAAGATGATCGGCTTTAGTCCCGCAGCATTCGATTCATTAATCGTCTCCCGCAGCGCCGGCCCAATGTATTCCAGAGGAACCCACCAATCACTCGCTACCTTACCGCCACCTTGTTCACGGTACGGTTCCAGCTGCTCATTAATCGTCGCCGGAATATAATGACGCCAGCGTCTAAGCTGATCCAGCTTTGCAGGCCCTTGCGCCAACCACATCGCATCGACCTGTCCCCCGGCCTTACGAAACAATTCATACCAGGACTCAAGCCCACGCGTTTCTTCCTGCTCATCAAGAAACTCTTGTTTCCAATAAATCGCAGCTTCGGCATCATCCGGTAGATCCGCTACCGCTTCGGCGCCGGAAAAAATTTCTAACGCTGCCTTGTCCATCAGCTCCATGGCTCTAGGCTTGACTCGATTAGAGGACATCGCATCTTTTACAAATTGAAGTGCAGTGCTTAGTGATGGGAAAAAACCAATCGCCGCCCAAAACTCAGCTGACTTCGGCAAGATATCAACCGTTGCCTCAGCAATATAACCTAGCGTTCCTTCTGAGCCGATAAAAAGGTCTATCAATGAACCTTCATAACAATATCCCGCCGTCCCCTTACGCAGCGAGGGACGATCCTTAGATGACCGTTTCAACATAACGATTTCCCCGGTCGCCTTAATTACTTTAAGGGCGCGCACATAGCGACGCGTGGGCCCATAAAGCAAAGTATCCTCACCTGTCGCATTCGTCGCAATCGTTCCACCGAGTCGCGCCTCACGATAACTCGTCGGGTCAGGCGGATAAAAACAGCTTTCATTCTTAATCGTTTCTTTCAGCTCCCCCAAAAAAATTCCAGGCTCTGTTATCGCCCAGTCAGGACCGATATCCAGCACGCTCTGGAGCTTTTCCGTTGCAACCACGATACCGGCCTCTGCAGCACTGGCACCGGTTAAACCCGTTTGCCCGCCCATAAAAGTGACAGGAATATGGTGCCCATGACAATAGGCGAGAACTTCTGAAATTTCTTGGACATCACGCGCGCGAATGACAAGGTCTGGATTGCCCCGCTTGACGACATCACCACAATAAGGAGTTATGCGATCATCACCTTTACAAAGGACTTCACCTTGAACAGGAACACCTTTTAGTGCCGCAGCATAAGAAGATATGTTCATTGGCTAGAAAAACTCAGGTTCTGCGACAGGGTCTTTAAAACCTTGATCTGACACAGGAACATTGCCATTCGCGTCTACGACATCAATACGGTGGCCGGATTGCTCTTCCCAGCGCCGCAGGGCCTTTTCTAGCAGAGCATTATCCATAGACCATATTTCATTATGCTCCCCTTCAATCTTTTGCTGGCTAAAAAGATTATAGGAAATGGAAAAACTCTGAAACCCGGACTCATCAGGGCCACCCCAAACGATGAAACTCGTTGGTTCCTGAATTTTGAGACGCACGGGATTGTCAGGATCGTGCGCGGTCCTTAAAAAACCAACCAGGGCTAAATTAATCCGAAGCGTCCAAAGTGGCTGCTTTAGTTTTTTCATCACCAACATTAATTCATCGAGAAAGGTCTGTTGATCCATCCCCTTCTTTTCAATGTGTTGGGTGGCATTATAGGTAATGACTTCGAGGCTATCTGGCATGACCAAACCAAAGAAAGCCCGCAGAAAATAGAAGACCTGTTCAAAGAACCAGACGTTGGTTTCCTCGGACGACATATTGGTAAAATCAAGATTGGAGTGAAACCCCCAGGTTCCAATAAGCTGACCTTGATCCGTCGCCTCATCCAATAAATCATCTAAGCCCTTAATCACATTTCGATAATAGACTTGGATGAAAAAAGGTGCAAGACGGAAAGTTCAATTATTCCGGTGCAATCATTCCGTCATCAACGAGCGCTTCGACGTGATTGTTTAGCAATTCGATCAGCTTCTCGTCATGCCGCCATTGTGCCTCTTGCATGTCACCTGAATGCTTCATCGTGGCGATTTCTAGCTTGGTATCGAGCTTGCCTTGTTCCATCTGCTGCATACGCATTCCCATCAGGTTCATCATATTTGTCTGCATTCTGGTCTGTTCGATTTGTCCCGCAGTGAACATCGCCATGTTGGCCTTACTCGCCTCGACCGAGGCATCGATCGCTGGATTGTAATCAACCGGGTCGGGAGCGGCCGATGGCTCGTCTCCCCATACCTCATCCACTCCCCATCCTATCAAGGCCCCCGCGCTTCCGCCCAAGATCCCGCCAAGCATCTTACCTAAAAAATCCATACGCACCTCCTCATGCTACTATTATTATCGAGGGGGAGGCTTGGAGCGTTCCGAGTCGGACCTCAATCAGGCTGCTAATCGTATTCCACAGAATACGGGCGGAATACGCCCTATTTTGACTTTTGGATGATCACCGGGATGATCACCGGGGGGATATCCGGGCTAATCTGGTCTCTAGCAGCTCCAGGAACCACCTCGGGACTTGTTTGCTCTTGAGGTGCTTCGATCACGCCTGGTGAGTGCTCTATCCCTGGATGGGATTGAAAGAGCTGATGGCATGAGAGCGGAAGATAGGCCAAGAAACCCTCTCCTGCCACGTCGTCACAATTTTGCCCCTCTATCGCGAAGAGACAGTCTGACAACTGAAACATATCGTAGGTGAGATCACCCGTGCCCATATGGGCCCGGACATATTCTAAATCGTGATCCGTAACACCGAGCGCTCCCAGAAATTCACTCTGCAGGGGCTCTTTATTAAGCGCATCGCGACAATCCTCGCGGCTTATCTCTGGTTGACAGCGAGCTGCCGTCTCACAGACCTTATCGATGACATCATCGATCCCTGACTGACGCGTCGGAGGCTGCTCCGTCTCACCGTCCATTGTAGTTGGTGGTGGCTCTTCAAACTGTGGATTTCCGGTCTCAGTACCCAGCTCAAGCTCTTCACTGGGGGAAAGGATGTCGGGGGCAGATCCCGCCCCCAGGCTTTGATGGGCCTGGTTACAGCCCCAGAGGGCGGAAACCAGGCCCAATAAAATGATCAGAACGGCTCTTGCCTTACACATACGCACCAGAATAACATTATCGGCACGCTTCTTCCATTGAGTTGCCTATTCTCTGTCTTTATTCACGACCGCAATCGCCGGTATCATATTCGTCGCGATCGACGCGAACTTCTTGGCCGCCATTGATCAGCTCCAAGGTTACGTTTTGGCTGTCGCCCGGGGCATGGGGAAAATACGCACAAAGGGTGTCACCACTCTGGCGGTAAATGCCATAATAGTCACGATTCGTGTTGTCGCGAATCTGAGTGCTCCAAAAAGCAAACCCAAACTGCGGTTGACCGAAATTAGGACTATTAACCTGATCATTGACAGGGGCAAAGTCAAAGATGGGGTCCTCCCAATAATCACCATTGGGAATCACGTTGATGGTCGGACAATCGTAACGGGCAATCTCCGCATCAAGGTCATATTGATGGTCGACGGCACCGCAGCTGACGAGTTCATTGCCATTATCATCTTCAAAAACAAAACGCGCTAACATTCCAAGCTGAACCTCGGCTTCAACGCTCGTTCGATCAAAGCTAATATTCGGAAGCACTAAGTGTATCTGATCATCCACTAATTCATAGGTTCCGACATCAGTGTTATTGACCTCAACACCACCATTGCCGTTAAAATAAATTTCGCTGATGCCACCGGCCGCATCAATGCAACGATAGGTCACGTTATCCGAATCAGCTAACGTCCCCTCAAAATCACCGCAAAGGGCGGATGGCTCATTGGCGGGTGGAACGTCGCCGCCATTATTGGCAGCATTATTTGCAGTATTGTTGTTGTTCCCAGCATTCGTATTGTTGTTTGAGCCGGTTTCGCCATTACAGGCAACCACACTCACGGTAAGTAAGATCATGGCTAAGTGGCCGAAGAAATTGATTGATTTGGTTTGTTTCATCTCACACCTCACAGTATTAAGGACAATTTTTAAATAGTGGATAGCTACGCTCTCAATGGTTGTTGTTTACAAGATTCATGCCACGCTTAGAAAAAACCCCTAACTAGCTGATATAGCTAAGAAATAGTACTTTCAGGACTGGAGGTATGAAAGGTAATTACATGAATACAATGCAATAAATATATACTGCATCGCATTCTGATAATCTGATTAATATTTAGTATAAGAAGGAACGCACCGAATCACGGATCAAGAGCAGTATCTTGGACGGAAACAGGCCCCAATAGGCTGTCAGCAGCAAACAAACAAATATCCCTGTTAAGAGGGAATAACCGCTTTGAAGCATCCTCTTTTCCGAAGCGGGTTTAAAAAAGAGAATTTGGATGATGCTAAGCGCTCCAAATAAGGAAAGCGCCCAGCCAATCAGGGCCAGTGAACCATAAATGATCAGGCCACCATCAAAGACGACCCGCAAAATAGAAAAAACACCAATAAAACCAGCTGTCATCGGAACCCCGGCGAGACCCAAGACAAATAAAGCCATCGAACAGGCGAGCCAAGGATGAATCCGCGCAAGCCCACTAAACTCCGTCAGCTCCAACGGCTCATCACCACGCCGGGCCGCAGCCATGATGACGGCAACCAAACCCATTATAAGTATCATATAAACGAGCACGTAATAGGAAAAAGCCACAAAGGCCTCTTCTTGGAGGCGTCCACTGCGACCCGCAACGGCGAGCGCCAGCAAAAGAAAACCAACATGCCCAATCGCCGCATAAGCCATCCTCCGCTTAAAGTGACTTTGCTGCAGTGCCTGCAATGGCCCGATAATGACCGCAGCACTGCCGGCAATACCCAATAAATGAGTCCATCCTAGGATAGTAGGACTCCATCCGGCGATAACAAGGCGCGACAAAACAGTAACGCCCACTAACTTACTGATGACGGCCATAAACCC
The DNA here is from genome assembly GCA_965216315.1 of bacterium. Classification (GTDB taxonomy): domain Bacteria; phylum UBA10199; class UBA10199; order 2-02-FULL-50-16; family JAJFLM01; genus CBDCFN01. The sequence continues at coordinate 1,827,854 of CBDCFN010000016.1, forward strand.
GACAGAGACCGTATCTCCACCTTCATAGACATCCGGTTCGCTAAAATAAAACGGAACCCACCCCATCTTAATGGCCACACCACCAAGAAACAGCAGTCGTCCCAGCTCCTGAATGTCATCCAATGACTGCGTTCGACCGACAGCAAAAACTTCAGCCAATTCCGTTTTGCCCAACGCTCCATAAATAAAAACAAGACCGACAAAGAGACAAAGAGACCCCAACCCCGTCGTCAAATAATATTTCGTCATCACTTCATGACGATGGCGGGCAAATACTCCATTACCTAACCAGACAACCAAGGGCAAAATCGTTAATTCATAACCTATATAGATCCCAAGCAAATCATGGCTATGAATCACCGCAACAGCACCCAACGCACTTAAAAGCGGTAATGAAAAAATTTCGTTTGCCTGGGATCGATCTCTACCATGAGTTTGGCAAAGCACTAAAAGAAGCATGACTATCACGATAAGGCTGAAAAAGAGGGAGAAACGATCAATACTGAATATTCCCCATACTGAAGATCCGCCCCGCAGCCACTGCCACGCCGTAAAAAACAATACCAATACCGATGCACTCAGGCTGAGATAAAAGCGAAACCGTGCACCCTTGCGGCTGGAAAATGACTCCCACATCGAAAGAAAAACTGACGTCACCAGCCACGCACCACAACTTAACCACACGAAGGGAATCGAGATGCTGCGCATGGCCTGCCAATACGGCTCAATTATTTCGAGCGGCAAAATCATACCCTCCTTCAACCAGAATCTCAGGCTTTACTTTTGAGAGCCACAAAGTCGCTGCACGGCGCGTCTTATCCAAGAGAAGATGAGGTTGCAGTCCTGTCACAACCATCATCATCACAATGATAAGGGCTGCCGCCCAGTAGCGTAAAGAACGCCGCCAATACAGGGTTTGAGTACGCAAATCCTGACAACAAATCGCAACAGCGCAAGCAACTATAATAAATCCAATTATGGTGATAATTGCCGCACTAAGATGCCAGGCGACAGCAGCCGACAAGAGCAAAATAATTCCCACAAAGAGGCCTGTTCCTGGCAAACCAAGAGCACTGGCCATGGCTATTGAAAGAAATGCTTTTCCTAGCGGCTGCACCTCTTTCAGTGGATCAGATGACTCGGTAGGAACTTGTTGCACATACATTACTAACGAAAAAATTATGACGATCAAGCTATGGCCGGTCAGAATCATGAACACACTCTGCGCAGCATCGACCGTCAAGAGGGAAACGCCCATCCAAAGCAGCCCCACATGCGCCACACTCAACCATACCAGACGCGCTGGCAATTTACTGGGAGCCAGACATAAGGCCGCTCCCCCTATTACGGAGATTAATCCAATAATACTAAACAGAGGAGCATAAGTTTCCACAGCGACTGGGAATAACGGATAGGCAAAGCGGAACACAAAATAAAGACTTGCCTTGATTACCAGTGCCAACATGAGCAGGTAGGTGGCAGGCGTTGCTCCATGAAGCACGCGCCCAATCCACATCTGAAGTGGCATGGCGCCGGACTTAAGTAAAAGGCCTAATAAGAGTATCACCCCATATTTTTTTTGAACGTCCGGCGTCGCAACCCTTTCGATGAGGCTTGCCAAATCAGTAACATCACCTGCGGCGCGCGCTACGACAAATAAACCTAGCCACAGCGCCAAGCTTCCCACCAGGTTAATGGCCAAAAACCAAGCAGCACCTTCCGATTGCCGGCTTTCTCGACGAATAAATATAAAGGTTAGTAATGTGGCGATCTCATAGGCTATTAAACAAAGCAACATATCAAGCGCCATAAAATAGAGGGCCCACACCGAGGCCATCAATAAACACAGCGCCCCCGTAACACGGCTATCACCCTCTTTTCTCGACAAAAATGGGAGAAAAGGTGTTACGAGAAAGACCAGACCGACAAATAAAATGGAAATACCATCCAGCCCGACCCAATAATGTATTCCTAACTCAGGTATCCACGCGGCAAACTCTGAAAATTCAAAGCCTATCGCACCGCGAAATTCCCGAAACAATCCGAGCCACCCGACAAATACCAGTAAAGATACAAGGAGACCCCAATTCCTAATCCAGGCCTTGCGGTGCTGAGCAAACAAGAAAAAACTACCGGCACCTAAGGCGGGAACAATGAGCAGGATACTTGAAATATGTCCTAACAAAATATCTTTCATATAATAATCCAAGCCATAATCATCGCTAGACCAAGAACCATCCAGAAAAGCGCATGTTGCACGAGGCCGGTCTGCAACTGAAGTAACGCACGTCCACTTAATCGCAGCCCCGATGCAATTCCTTCCGTCAAGAGTCCCCACTGAACCTTCTCGATGATAAATTTCTCTAGTACCTCTCGAGAAACAAACTGAATCGGCCGGACAATACAACATTCAACCAGCCCTTCCGCTATTAAACCATCGGTAGACCATTGCCTCAGTTTCTTAAAGCGGGTTTTTGGATGATCATCCTGTTTGCGCGATATGATAAAAGTGGCTCCTGCCGCAACCATTAGACTCAATAAGGTTGCAAGCCCTAATACCAAATGAGCGGTAAATCCATAAACCTCTGATCGGATTGGCAAATGATCTTCAAAAACGGGAAACCAGAAACGATGGAGACTGCCAGGACCATAAAAAACCTCCGGTATTGCAGGCCATGTCGCGAGAGCAAGTGGCAGACTGAAACCAACTAAAATTATCAGCCAGCGTAAGCGGCCTAACTTGTCAGAGCCTGACTCAACAGCACCAGCGGATCTCCAGAAAATCTGCACTACAAGACGACTCGCCGCAATTGCCGTCATAAGGCTCGCGCCTGTTAACAGCACCCATGTGAAATAGCGCTGTTGGTTAAAAGCGTGCCAAATAATTTCATAACGCGTAAAAAATCCTGGGAAAGGAGCCAGGCCTATTAATGAAACCACCGCAATAATCGCTAGTATGCGGACATGGCGAGACAAAGCCACGCACAACAAAGCGATTGCCCCAATAGAAACAGTCCAATGCGATAGCCCTTCAGGCACACCGCCGGTTCCAAAGGCCGCAATAGCAATGGCGACTTGACTCCAAGCCAACAATGACACGGTCCGATGCGAACCTGTTTGAAAGCACGCAAACAAAGCCGCCATAAAGGCGCTCACGGCTCCAACAATTTCAAGACCCAGCAAAGCCCAAGAATTCATGAGGGTAAGCGAATGAATGCGAGCCACATAATAGAGCCCAAGCAAGCCAAATCCAGCGCACAAAACCCAGGTCAGCACGGTCAATGAAGTCGTATCCAGGCGTCTCAACCAAAATGCAAACGGCCAGGCAAGCGTGATCAATAAAGGCGGAATCAACAGATACCAGAGCAACGACCGGCTAATAGCTCCGGCCTGATCAGCGAGCGATGCAAAACTAAGCACAATTTTTGCGTCTGCTGACGCCTCAATTGATAACAAAGGAAGGAGCCCAACCATGGCAATAATCAAGGCGCCACTACACAGCTGTGTCAGCCATAACAACTTGTTATCACGGAAATGCCAACACAGTAAGAATGCGATTCCTTCCCACCCGAATATAAATATCGGCAGGCTTTCCGCCCACAATGCCGTGAGAAGAAAGAAGAGTCCCGCATTAAGCAGCGATGTATCACGTGCCATTCGTTCCGGCTTATCAAGAAGCCAGAGATTCATAAAAATTGTCAGAAATGCGGCTATGACACTAAAAATAAGCGTCATTGGATCAATCCAGAAAGTGAGATCAAATTCGCCTAGCTCAGTATGAAACCAATCCGTATACGGCCCAATGACCAGGCCATCAGGGGCTCCGTCCGTCATGAATACAATGAGACCAATCAGGAGAATAGAGATCAAAGGCGCCCCTATAGCCGAGCTAACGACAACAGGGATCGCACGTCCTTTGGCAGTGCCATCCGAAGCAAGCGCAATAACCGCATTGATAGCAGCGCTTATAAGAGGTGCTAGCAAAACGATCAAGGTGAGATCGTTAATGGAGAAGCCAAAAAGAAGTGTCGACATAGAGTATTTTAGTTCTTCAAAAAGTTCTGTTTGCTTACATCCACAGAACTTTGGTCCTTAGCAATACGAACAACAAGGCCCAAACCGATAAGGAACTGAGCCGTCATCGCAACAAGCAAAACGATCAATCCGAGAGACCCAAGAGCATCTCCATGAAAGCGCCAACCAGCCACCCACCCTAAAGCCGTTCCCTGAAACATTAATAGTATCGCAAATACGAGGGTTAACAGGTTGCGACGTCCCAGCAGAACCATGAGACCAATACCAAAAAGTATCCAACTCAAAAGAAGACAAGCACCAAAACTCAGGCTCATGTATCCTCCCTACTGCCGCGAAGTAGAAATCGCATGGAAATAAAAACCGTAAATAATAAAAGTCCTGCAAGACTCAGCAAAGTGATTCCGTTGGAACCGAGATTTAGAAAAAAAAGCTTGGGAGATACGCCGAACGCCGTTTTATCTGGCAGCAGGCTACTCATATGCAACAAGACAAGCCCCCCGAACAGCACGGACAATAACAAACCTGTCAGTTGCGCAAAAGAAAGGCTCCGTTTGGTATAAAGTCTCTCAGGCCCGACCGCGCGAATAAATTGCACCGCTCCTGCCAAGAGAAGCATCATTATAATGAATTGAATCATGGCGAGTATGGGTGCCTGGAGGGCAACCAAAAGGATAATCATACCCAGCACATTGAGGAAAACTGCCAGTACGATCTTGAGGGGGCTTCTCAAGACAAGTATGGCTACAGATGAACTTATGGCTGTAACAGCCCCAAGATTAAAGAGAATCCCCTCCCCCATAGTTCCTTATAAAGGTGAAGCGCCTATGGATCAAGCTAAAGCTTGCTACGAAGGATCACGACTCAGCGCAGCATTTGCGTCGAGGCCTGGACCCACTCGGCGACTGGCTGCCAGAAAACACCCAAGTAAAGGGTCAGGATGGCCAAGGCCCCCAACAGAGTCGAATAGGAAAGGCCGGGTTGAGCCAACAAATCCTCATTTTCGGCCTTATCGAAGAACATGACCTTGACGACATACATATAGTAATAGAGGGCGATAACGCTGTTAAGCGCGCCTATCACCGCGAGGACATAAAGTTCGCTCGAAATAACCGCCTTAAAAAGATATAACTTGCCGATAAAGCCGGCAGTCGGTGGCAGCCCTGTTAGGCTGAACATGAAAAGGGTCATCGCAACGGCAACGGCCGCCCCTCTGGGCCCACGAGAGCTGAGCCCCGCATAATCAGCAATCTTCTCTACACCGAATTGATTGGATACAATGATAACGACCAAGAACGCGCCGATATTCATGACAAGATAGACAACCATATACAGCATAACGGACTCGACGGCCGCCTGATTGAGCGCCGCAAGTCCCATCAACATGTAGCCGGCATGCGCAACGCTAGAATAAGCCAACAGGCGCTTCATATTTTGTTGGCGCAAGGCAATGAGGTTACCTACGGTCATTGTAGCTATAGCTAGATAAGATAAAACGTCACTGATACCAATCGTCTTGATATCTATAAACTCGGTCCCATCCGCAAAAAAGAGGCCTATTAAGAGATAACGAATCAATACGGCAAAACCCGCCGCCTTAGGACCAACAGACAGGAAGGCCGTAAAAGGCGTTGGCGCTCCTTCGTAAACATCAGGGCTCCACATGTGAAAAGGAAACGCAGCTACTTTAAAGCCAAAACCGGCGAGCGACATAATCAACGCTAAAAACAGTACGGCTCGATCCGTCGCGTTGAATTGCAAAAATTCAGCAATCTCATTTAATTGCAGCGTCCCCGTCAGGCCAAAAAACAGTGAAAACCCGTAGATCATGACACCGCTCGCAACACCCCCATAAATCACGTACTTGAGCGCCGCTTCCGTCGAGCGCCGCGCTGACCCAGAATACCCGGTTAACAGGTAAGAACTAATACTGACCATTTCAAGCGCCAGATAAATCATCAAAAGATTTGACGCCATCGCTAAAAAATTCATCCCCATCGTCAAAACAAGGATCAAAATGTAATAACTGGGTGAATCGCTCTGAGCTAAATCTTTGGATCGTTGTGACAAGATAACCGTCAACACCGCCGCCACGCCGAATATATATTTAAAGAATAAGCCCATCCCATCAAATGAAGCCATCCCCATAAATATCATTGCCGATTCTTTTGAATGCAAAGTCGCGGCCACAGCCAGGGAGATAATGATTCCAATTAAGGTCAAGGACCCGTAGATACTCGTCGACGGCTGTTTTTCAGCGCCTTTAAAGAACGTCAGAAAAAACAGTAAAACGATAGTCCCCGCGAGTACGATCTCCGGAAGGATAAACTGGATGCTTTCTAAATTCCCTAACATTAACTTCTCGCCTACATTCCCAATGCTACGAGATACGGTTTCATAGCATCGTTAAGCCCGACCAAAGACGTATTCATCAGATCCAACACGACCTTGGGATAGACACCCACAATAATGACAATAATCGCTAAGGGAGCGATCGACAGTATCTCGCGACCATTCACATCGGGAAGACTCTTATATTTTTCATTAGGCGTCCCCAAGAAGACGCGCTGAAAGCACCAGAGCATATATCCCGCAGTCAAAACAACGCCACTGACCGAAATAATCGTGTAGACACGCCAGGTCTTAAATCCACCAATGAAGCACAAGGCCTCGCTAATAAACCCTGATAACCCCGGCAACCCAAGCGCGGCAAAAAACGCAAGCCCGGTCAGAACGGCATAACGCGGCATAATCGACGCCAATCCCCCGAAACCATCTAAATTCCGATGATGCGCACGATCGTAAATAATCCCGACTATCAAGAATAGTTGGGCCGTGATCGTGCCATGATTAAACATTTGCAGAACAGCGCCATTCATTCCCTCGGCCGTAAAAGAAGCCATGCCCAACATACAAAAACCCATGTGACTAATCGAAGAGTAGGCAATGAGTTTTTTGAAATCTTTTTGGGCCATCGCGCACAAGGCTCCATAGACGATATTGATCACGCCCAGGACGACAATCAACTGAGCAAAAGTCGCCGTCGCGTCCGGCAAGAGCGGATAACAAATCCGCATGATTCCATAGATTCCCATCTTGAGCAAAATCCCGGCCAGGATAACCGAAATCGCAGTCGGCGCTTGCACGTGAGCATCTGGCAACCAGGTATGAAAAGGAAATGCCGGAATCTTAATTGCAAAACCGATGAACAGCGCCAGCCAAGCAACATTACGGAAGGTCGAATTAGTCAGAATCCCCGTATGCGTCTCCTGGTTGGCCAGCGTGACGAGATTAAATACGTTACCATCACTGTAGAGATAGAAGGCCAACATGACCAAAAGCATCATCACGCTGCCAAACAGCGTATAAAGAAAAAACTTAATCGCTGCATATTCGCGACGCTCTCCACCCCAGATACCGATTAGAAAATACATCGGCAATAACATGACTTCCCAAAAGACGAAGAAAAGGAAAAAATCGAGCGCACAAAACACACCCATCATTCCTGAGCAAAGCATTAGGAAAAGCGAAAAATAGCCTTTAACGGACTTCTTAATATTCCATGACGCCAGGACACAGACAAAGGAGATCAGCGGCGTCAATAAAATCATCGGGATCGAGACCCCATCGGCCCCCATAAAATATTCAATGTTAAAAGCCGGAATCCAGGGATAAGGCCCTTCGATGAACTGCAAGGATGTCGTGTTCGTATCAAATGCCGCATAAAGCATAATAGCGGCAATAAGCGTAGGAATTGTCGTCAGCAATGCCGTCCAACGAATCACTTCTTCTTTTTCCTTGGGGATAAGCAAAATAATTAATGCCCCGACCAAGGGAAAGAATGTTAAAAATGAAAGATAGGGGAAATCCATAGAACACTCCTAGTTACAGCGCTAGTCGCCAAAACATAAATACCAAAACGCCTACCACCATTACGTAGACGTAATTTTGAATCTTGCCCGTCTGGATTAGACGTAATTCCTTACCACTAATCTGAATTGAATCGGCAATGCGATTCACAATGCCGTCGACAAAAATCCTGTCAAACCAACCACTGATCCAAGAAATTATTTTCGTGAGAAAAGCCGAAAAGTTAACTATGCCATCTACGACTCGATTATCAAAAGCGGCTAGAAAATTCATAAGTATCAACACCGATTTGACGAAAGTCGCCTGATAGATCTCATCGACGTAAAATTTATTATAGGCCAGCTGATATAAGCGTGAGAAACGGCGAGCCAGCTTTTCGGGAATATCCTGGCGCTTGGTGTAGAATAAAAAGCCGACATAACAAGCGATACCGGCAACGGCCAAGGAAAGGCCCATTAGGATATATTCCGCAATTGGAATTTCATGGTGCCCACCTTTGGGCACAGCCATCGCCGGCGCCAACCAGTCGTGCAAAATGTGTGAATGATCAAGCCCAACGAGATGCCCTAAGGCTGCCGGGACACCGAGAAAACCACCAAGAATAGAAAGACCCGCCAAGACGATTAAGGGCACGGTCATTGAACGTGGCGACTCATGAATATGCGATTGAACCTCTGCATCGGACCGATTCTTGCCTAAAAAGGTCATCCCCAGGAGGCGGAACATATAGAAGGCTGTCATCGCGGCAGCGACCAGCCCGACGGCCCAGAGGATCTTATTATGCTCAAAGGCATGCCACAGAATCTCATCCTTACTAAAGAACCCTGCAAACGGAAAAATACCGGCAATGGCCAGAGTTCCAATCAGAAAAGTGGAATAGGTAATGGGCATCTTCTTTTTAAGTCCACCCATCACGCGCATATCCTGATGATTACTCATCGCATGAATGACAGAACCGGAACCGAGGAAGAGTAATGCCTTAAAGAATGCATGAGTAATAAGATGAAAAATGCCTGCAACGAATGCCGCCACGCCCATGGCCCCCATCATGTAACCAAGTTGACTGACGGTCGAATACGCCAGGACCTTTTTAATATCATTCTGAACCAGACCGATCGAAGCCGCAAATATCGCGGTCGCAAATCCAACGGTGGCAACAACCGCCATCGTCTCAGGCGCCAGGATGAATAAACTCGACATACGTCCGATCATGTATACCCCGGCCGTGACCATAGTCGCCGCGTGAATCAACGCCGAAACCGGGGTCGGACCCGCCATGGCATCCGGCAACCATACATATAAAGGAATCTGTGCCGACTTTCCTGTCGCACCGACAAAAAATAAGAGTGTGGCTAGACCGACCGCACTCACACCAAACAAAGTCACACCTTCGAGCAAGGGGGCATACTGCCTGATCTCAGTAAACTTCACAGTCGGGTGCCCTAAACTATGCAGGGTCCAGAAGAGAATAAACAGGCCAACCAGAAATGCAAAGTCGCCAATACGGTTGACGATAAAGGCCTTCATCCCGGCCTTGGCTTTTTCAATGTCCTTATGCCAAAAGCCAATAAGTAAATACGAGCAGAGCCCCACGCCTTCCCAACCGACAAACATCAACAGGACATTCTCTCCCATCACTAAGAGCAACATCGCAAAGCTAAAAAGATTTAAATAACAGAAATAACGCGAATAGCTCGGGTCGTGATGCATGTATCCCACGGAATAGACGTGAATGAGAAAACCGACACCCGTGATAACCATCATCAAGGAGACCGAAAGAGGATCAAGTAAAAAGGCAATATCCGCCTGCACATTGCCGATATAAATCCATTGCCACAGGTCTACCGTGATCGAACGCGACGTCGGCGGTAACCCCATAAGATGTATTAAGACGCCCAGCGAAAGCAAAAAGGAGAGTGCGATGCTGCCGCACGCAACCGTATGAATGAAGCTCTTGACCTGCCGTGCGCCAGAAAAGCTATAGAGCCCGTTAATAAGGGCACCAAGCAACGGGAATAAAGGAATCAATCCCGCTAAATTAATACAAAGTTGAGTAAAGCCTTCCACTCCCCTACCCCTTCAATAAAGTCGCAGCTTCCACATCAATATTGTGGAAGGACCTGTAGATTGCGACGACGATTGCCAGAGCAACGGCCGCCTCTGCAGCTGCCAAAACAATAATAAATAAAGTAAAGACCGTCCCGGCAACCACCTGTCCGCCATAATGAGCAAAGGCAACAAAGTTGATCGCCGCAGCATTCAAAATAAGTTCAACTCCCATCAAGATGGCAATCGCATTGCGGCGGGTCATGACCGTATAAAGTCCTAAACAGAGGATGAGGGCTGACAAAGCAACAAAATACCCCAAACCTAAAGTCATCGTACTGCCCTCCTGACCAACACTACGGCCCCCACCAACGCGCCCAACAGGAGCACTGAGATCACTTCAAAAGGAAGCAAGTACTCCTTGAGCAATGCATTCCCGATCGGTGCCACAACTGACTGACTCGTCAGCGCTTCCGTAGCTAGCCAACGAGCACCGGGCAACACCGTCAACAAACCAATAAAAAGCAAAAAGATAATCGGCACAGCCATTTTCCAATGGGCCGGCTTATTCGTCACTGAACTATCCGCAATATCCGCCGTCAACATCACTGCAAACAAAATCAGGATTAAAATGCCGCCCACGTATACAAGCAACTGCGTCACAGCGACAAAATCCGCGGCCAGTAAACCGTAGAGCACTGCTGTACCCAATAAGGTCCCCATTAATGCAAAGGCGGAGTAAATGAGATTATGTGAGAAGGCCACGACACAAGTAGACGCCACCATAAATAGGGCAACTAAAGTAAATACAACTAATTCAATCGATGGCATCATGTTATTCGGTCTTTTCCGCTTTAGGTGCCACATAGGGCACGATTTTTTCCCCTTCCGGGACAAAATTAAATACGAGCTCGCTCATGCTAAAGCTGGCTTTCTCAAATTCTTTGGTAAAATGAATCGCCCCGGTTGGGCAGGGTTCCGTGCAGAGCCCGCAATACATACATTTACCGAGATCAATATCAAATTGAGTCAGAAAGCGTTCTTTAGTTTCTTTATCTTTATCCGTCTTGATCAGGATGCAGTCGATTGGACAATCCATCATGCAGGCCAAACAGGCGGTACAAATTTCCATATCCACCTTAAGCAAACCGCGAAACCGCTCAGGCAAAGCTTCGGCAATGGGCTTCGGCGTCTTGTCCGGATACTGAACGGTTACGGGACGCCGAAACAAATGGGAAAAAGTAATACTCATCCCTTCAAAAATCGAGGTCGCCGCATCTGAAATATTTTTAAAATAGTTTGTTACTGCCGTCATAGCAGCTCATCTCCATCATCAAACAAACGGGTTTAAGTGTATTTCCGCCTTGGAAAAACGCAGCTGATAAATAACCCGATATAGAAAATAAACAATCGTCGCTACCGCCCCAAAAAAGAGCACGTAACTGGCAAACAAAGACCCTGCGGGCAGCAACAACATCCACACGGCGTTGCCAAGAACACAGAAAAACCCGAAGGGGACAAAATACTTCCAGCAAAGACCCATCAATTGATCCACGCGCACCCGCGGCAAAGTCCAACGTATCCAGATAACCACGAAGACCACCGCTAGCGCCTTAACCATAAACGTCGCTAGCTGCATCAGATTCAAAAGAACCACGCTCTTTTCCGTGGCCCAACTCGCCACGTCCGGCGGCAATTGCCAGCCACCTAGAAAAAGCGCCGTACTCACTGCCGCGATCAAGTAAAGATTTGCCCATTCTTCCAGAAAAAAAAGCGCAAAACGCATTCCCGAATATTCCGTATTGTAACCAGACACCAACTCACTCTCGGCCTCGGGTAAGTCAAAAGGTGTCCGATTCCCTTCTGCGAGCGCGGCAATAAAAACGATAAAGAAAGTAATCACCGTAAACGGACTCTGAAACAAGTACCACTGCCAGGGATAAGCTCCCTGCCCGCCAATAATTCCTTGGAAAGAAAGAGTGCCGGACAACATTACAATGACGAGAATCCCCAATGCCAATGGAATTTCGTAACTGATCACCTGGGCCGCAGAACGCATGGCTCCAAGTAGCGACCATTTGTTATTTGAAGACCATCCACTCATGATCACACCGACCGTCACAATACTCGTCACCGCAATCATGTAAAAAATACCGACATTAAGATCGGCAACAATGACTTTGCTACTGAAAGGGATTGTAACAAAGGCCGCAAACATTCCGATCAATACAAGATAAGGCCCCAGACGAAACAGTAATGGATCCGCGGCACGCGGGATGATATCTTCTTTGAGTAGAGCTTTAAGTCCATCGGCAATCCACTGGAGTATGCCTTGGGGCCCCACCCGGTTCGGCCCAACGCGACTCATCATCCGCGCCGCGACACGCCTTTCGATAAAACTCGTAATGCCTGCAAATGGCGCCACAAAAAGCATCAGCATGGCCAAGGCCGCCGCAAACTGCAGTCCGAGATGAATCGCCCACGACACATCCTTCAACGCAGGTGCCTTTTCGACAATGATGTTGACCAGTGCTTCCATATTTACCTGTCTATCTCCGGAGCGACGACATCCAGACTTGCAATAAAAGCAATCAAATCAGCCACCATCATGCCGCGACTGATCTTTTCACATATGGCCATCGCCGTATAAGAGCTCGTTCTAAACCGGAGCCGATAGGGTTTGTCACTCCCATCACTGACTAGATAGACGCCCAAATCACCGCGAGTACTTTCCGTCCTGACATAGACTTCACCCTTGGGGGGCCGTAATTTGCGGGGGACCTTTGACAAAAAATCCCCCGCCGGCATCAGCTCAAAACACTGTCGAAGTATCTTGACTGATTCGCCCATCTCACGAATGCGAACATCATAACGATCGAAACAATCGCCAACCGTTCCCGCATCTCCGCGACCCACCTGAACATCAAAAGCAAGTTCCGGGTACACCGAGTAAGGAATATCCTTACGGAGATCCCATTTGACCCCCGAACCCCTTAAGTTAGGACCTACTAGGTTGTAAGCAATCGCGTCTTCCTTGGAAATGACACCAACATTGCCTAAGCGTTTGCGAAAAATCTTATTACCGGTCAAAAACCGATCGTATTCATCGAGAATCAGCTCGAAACGATCGAGAGCTTTCAGAAGCCGCTCTGCAAAGCCATCCGGCAGATCAAAAATAACGCCACCGATACGCGCATAGTTGTACGTAATCCGTTGCCCACACAACTCCTCGATAAAATTATTAAAAATCTCGCGTTCTCTGAGAGCGTGAATAAAAGGGGTGTAAGCGCCCACATCCATTCCGACGCTACCAACAGACAAAAGATGCGAAACGATGCGGTTTAATTCCGCCGCGATCACTCTCAAGAACTCACCACGCCGTGGCACTTCAATGCTGGCAAGCTTTTCGACCGCCATCGCATACGCAATATTGGCATTCATGGCGGCCAGATAATCCACCCGGTCCGTCCAGGGCATGAATCCATTATAGGTCGCTTGCTCGGCAATCTTTTCAATGGAACGATGGAGATACCCTATTTCCGGTACTGCTTTGCTCATGACCTCGCCATCGGTATGGACAACAAAACGTATCACCCCGTGGGTACTCGGATGATGGGGCCCCATGTTCAGGACCATGTCTTGTTCGCGATCCGCTGGCTCAGCGGTATTTGGCATTATTGTTGTCATATGGTTTATTGGAGTAATGATGTCCGTGTTGTGCTGATTCCGTGGTAGTCTTCCGCGGCTTTAATAGGGGCTTGCGTCGCCCCCTCCAGAAGCAAAGCTCCTGGAGCCTCCCCCTCTCGCTCGCGTTGCTCGCTATACGACATTCTGTAATCCATGCCGATCATTGCAGCAACGATGTCCTTGTAGTACTGATTCCGTGATAATCTTCCGCTTCCTTATAATCTTTTCTTAAGGGGTGGCCGGGCCAATCATCAGGCATCATGATGCGCCGCATATCGCTATGACCATCAAAAACAATTCCGAATAAATCGTAGATTTCACGTTCAAACCAGTTGGCTATCGGCCAAACGGCTTCAACTGTCGGGACTTTTGGAGTGCCCTCATGAGTCAAAACAACTTTAAAGGCAATACTATGCCCGTGTTTATAAGAAAAAAGATTGTAGACAACTTCAAACGACTCTTTGCGATCAATCGCCGTCTGATCACTTAAGCAATCAAAGTCAAAGCTATCCATCACTTTCATCAGTTCGCATACATCTTTGATTCGCGCCGCAGGAATAACGATGTATGTATCACCCGCATGCCCCGGCTCATCCTTGGCGGGGGCAGGAATCTGCCCTTCGCAGAGTTGAAACTCATCGTCTGGAAATTTCTCTTTGATTGCTTTTAAGATTTCTTGAGTCATCATACTCTGCAAATTCTTCGCTAAGCTGCTTGAGTCCGCCGCACCAGAAATTTTTCCTTGCGCATTTTTTCTTGTATCTTGAGTAAGCCTTCTGTCAGGGCCTCGGGACGTGGGGGGCAACCCGGCACGTAGACATCAACCGGAATAATCTTGTCGACACCTTTCACAACTGAGTAGGCTGGTTGAAACAAGCCACCACAGTTAGAGCAACTGCCCATCGAAATCACGTATTTTGGTTCAGCCATCTGGTCATATAAAAGCTTGGTTCGAAGCGCCATCTTGTAGGTGAGCGTTCCAGCAACAATCAATAGATCCGATTGTCGCGGCGTCGCCCTTGGCACGGAACCAAAACGATCCAGATCCGCTCGAGGGCCACCCGTCTGCATCAGTTCAATGGCGCAACAAGCAAGTCCAAAGAGGAGATACCACAACGAAGAGGCCCGGCCCCAATTGATCACATCATCGAGTTTGGTTGTGATCAAAGTATCCGGCAGTTGATTCTTAAGCGTAAACATCTCGCACTCCCCAACTTAGGCAGCCTTTGCCGCAGTGCCTTCGTCTTTAGAATCGTTCGTAGGCGCGGTCAGCTCCGACGATAGTTGCTTGATCCACTCCAAGTCTCCATGGACCCAGACATAAATCAAACCCAGTAAAAGTATCCCTACAAAGACAGCAATCTCGCCTAACGCCAACCAGCCCTGACCATTCGCCATCCATTCTTTAAAAACGACCCCAACCGGCAACATCAAAGCGATTTCAACGTCGAAAATGATGAACAGTAACGCGATCAGATAAAAGCGCATGTTGAAGTTGATCCAGGCGGGACCAACGGGGACCTCCCCACACTCGTAAGTCGTTAATTTTTCAGCAGTTGGGACGGAGGGACGCACCAGTCGGCCCAGACTGAGTGAGACCATCACAAAGCCGAAGCCAACAAGGAAAAAGACTAATATATTCGACAAGTTGAGAGGCATTTGACTCCTTGCATCAAACCGCGTCGTATACTTATCGAGGCCCCTGGGCATCGTCAAGGGCTTTATGATTAGAATCATGAGGAAATGCCTAGTCTTTCTCCGAATGCGGAGTTTGACAAGCGTACGGATGCCCCGTAAAGAAAGCTCCGTGTCAGCAACTTGGACAAAAGTGGCCCTGGTGAGCCTCGGAATGCTTATTTTAGCAAGCCCTGCCGGCTATGCGCAAGAGGCAGAGCCGGCCGCCGCTCCGGAGGAAGCCGAGACCAAGATCCCCGGAACCGGCTCTGACACCTTCATCCAGGTCCAAGTTCACAAGATTCTGCTGACGTTCGTGGACTTTCATAAACACGAGCCACTCCGGGCCGCGAAAGAACAAATGAGATCCATCCCCGGGGTCACGGATTTCATTCCCCATACGGCGACCAAGGGGCTCATCACCTATGATGTCCGTTATTCAGGAACCCCTCGCCTCCTCATGAAAGCCCTCAAAGACACTATCGGCGTAAAATATGAGTTGGGTCTCAAAGAAATAGCTAAAAAAGAGTGGGAAATTACGGTTCGAAAATTATAAACCCTAGCTACTTTGCTTCCTGAACTCATCGACATTATCGCCAAGAGTCGAGAACCGTACGATCGACGCGACTTCAACTCGGTCTTCTTTAAGCTCGTGCTTTTCTCGATGGCACTCTCATTCTTGGCCTCCAAATTAGCCGGCCATCTCCCCCCCTGGCTTGATCAGGCCTTGATGCCTATCCTCGGACTGATCTGGGCCTTTGTCTTCGTGTTTATCTTCGCCGCGATCATCAGGCGCCTTCGAGACCTCCACTGGTCGCCTTGGCTCGCACTCGTCATGATGATTCCGTTGGCGAATTTTATCTTGTTGTTGTTTTTGCTCTTGAGGAAAGGGCCGCTGACTGCGCAGCCCAACAGAGAAGACGACCACGCCGGCTAAAGTGCGATTTCACTTTATGACTTCATTCACATGTGCGGAAGCAGCATTGTATTTGTAAACGAGTTCCCCCCCGCTATGACCGACAAGAGCCGCTACTATCAGATTGGCGATGACTCCAGCGAAGCAAAGCCCCCTAATGAAATTTCCGTAACGCGGATGCGGCCAAAGACCGGCAACAAGCAACAGACAGAGAACTCCTGAGACCCACACAAAAACCTCTGCTTTCTCCTCATGCGCCTCTATCACTTGTTCGTTGACGACCCGCTCGACAATCTCTTCATCCTGCTCGCCCGCATTCATAGCCAGCAAACCGGTTCCAAATAAGATTAATTGCAACAGGATGAGAAATACCCACGTCCTGGAAGGGATCCACCTTTTAAGAATTGCAATCCAGATCCCGAGCACTAGAATAGGCATGATCAACGCAATACCTAGCGGAACATGAACAACGGCCGGATGCAGTGGAATATCAAACATAAAAACCTCCTGGTTTCATCTTATGATATTACCTCTGCTTCAAATTTCCGGCTATGATATCGCTCAGATTAAACGTACAAAAAAGCTGCTAGACCACAGGGGCCTAACAGCTTTTTTTGCGCGCCCGGAAGGATTCGAACCTCCGACCCCCTGGTTCGTAGCCAGGTACTCTATCCAGCTGAGCCACGGGCGCTTCATAGGGGCTTGCGTCGCCCCCTCCAGAAGCAAAGCTCCTGGAGCCTCCCCCTCTCGCTCGCTCTGCTCGCTAGGGAAGGCTTCAACAAAAGTAAGGGCGGTTCACGAACCGCCCTTACTTCAATTCAATATATCACAATAAACTAATTAAATCTTGCCTTGGAGCAAGAATGCAATAACCAGCGCATAAATGACCAGCGACTCGATCAGGGCCAGCGCGATGATCATCGGGGTCTGCACCTTACCGGCAGCACCTGGGTTGCGAGCGATTCCCTCAAGGGCCGCCGTTGCCGCCTTACTCTGACCAAAGGCACCACCAACAGCGGCAATCGCAATACCGAAACCAGCCGCCAGGGCCAGGGCTGACTTAACGTCGCCACTCGTGCCGCCCATCGCACCATGATCTTGAGCCCAAGCCATCGCCGGGCCTAAAGTTGCAACGAAAGATGCTACCAACATCCAAAAATATTTCCGCATGAGAGTCTCCTTAAATAGTTCCAATTTAATATCTAATGTTCATGCTCTGTGGCCAAGCCCACGTAAATGAGCGACAACAGAGAAAAAACAAAGGCCTGAATAAAGGCCACAAAAACACCCAAACCAAGAAAGATTACCGGAACCAATAACGGCACCAGATCTGAGAAAATTCCCAGCACCAAGTGATCCCCAGTAATATTTCCGAACAAACGCAATGACAACGAAACCGGCCGCACCACGTGTCCAATTAACTCAATAACCAGCATTAAAGGTGCCAGCCAAATAATAGGACCCATAAAATGCTTCAGATAACCGGGTCCATGTTCCTTAAAACCTACGTAATTATAATAAACAAAAACCGTTAGGCCGCAGGCCAGGTTGGTATTGATATTGTCCGTCGGGGGCAGAAAACCTGGAATCACCGACAAGAGATTACATAAAAAGATATAAATGAAGAGTGACCCGATGATCGGCAAGAACCGTGGAGCCGACTTGCCCGCGATTCCTTCAACAAGACTCAAGAGCTGCTCGACGGCCACTTCAAAAATATTCGTCAGACTTCCCTTGGATTCGGGAACCAGCCGCGCCTCAACATTGCGCAATTTTAGATACACGGGAATCGTCAATAACGCGATCACGGCGACGACAAGCGTCGAATACATCATGTGGACATTATGATGATCGACTTTCTCAAAAAATAACTGCGCCCAAGTAAAATGATGCACGTCAACTTTCCTCTTCGGTCTGAGGGCCAACAAGACCCCAAATACCTTCCAACACGATTCCGATGACGATACAGGAGAGACCCACTAAAAAGGGCACCACCACAATCGGAACTTTTAATACAACATAGCCCAGGACCCCGAACAATACCGCCGCCTTGGCGATAAAGATCAACAAGAGCCGCTTTGAACTCGTCTCTTCGCGGTTAATGAGTCCTGTTACGAGGCGCTCCAGGAGCCAAAAATTGGCTACGGCAATCGCAATCCCAATGGCAACGCTGAGAGTGGCCGTACGACTCACAAAGAACAGGCTCCCAACCAGTAAGAGGAGCCCCGCAACGAGGCTCTTTATCCAAATGGACCGTGTTCTTGTCAAGATTTTCTGCCTTCCTTTGGGGCTCGCGTCGCCCCCTCCACCGGCAAAGCCGGACGGAGCCTCCCCCTGTCGCTCACTTTGCTCGCTAAACACTGATTCATGAATCGCCTTTACTATTATCTGAACGCCGTTGTTTCCAATTCATAATTCGGATCAAGTTATAAAAACCGCCGGTACTGCCTAAAAGCAGACCAACCAGGGTCAACCAGGGACCCGTCCCCCAGTGTTCATCGGCTAGATAACCGACATACAAGCCCCCCACCACGGCAAAAGCGAGCTGAAAGCCTACGGCTCCGTAGATACCAAAGGCGACGATAAATGAATCCTTGTTGCCCGAATCATCCTTCTTAGGGCTCATCAAAGCGACTCCAAGGCGCGACCGGCCGCCTCGATGGTCTGAGCAATTTCTTCCTCGCCGTGGGCGATGGACAAGAACCAGGCCTCATAGGGAGACGGAGGTGGATAGACCCCCTGCTCTAGCAAGCTATGGTAAAAACCCTTGAAACGATCAGCACTTATCCCTTGAACCTCATCATAATTATCAACTTGTTTTGCAGCGGTGAAAAAGAAGGAAAACATGGAGCCGATGCGAGCCACGACCATAGGAACGCCGCAACAATCCGCTTCGGCCTTGACGCCATCGCAGAGCGTCTTGGCACTTCGATTGAGCTCCTTATAGGGATTAAGTGCCTGCAACTCCCTGACAGTTGCCAAGCCCGCCGCCATGGCCAGGGGATTTCCCGACAGCGTCCCGGCCTGATAGACGGGTCCTTCCGGCGCCAATTGTTGCATCAAGTCGGCTCGCCCTCCAAACGCCCCAACCGGCAGACCTCCGCCAATGACCTTACCCAAGCAGGTCAGGTCCGGCTCAATCCCGTACAATTCCTGGGCCCCACCAAAGGCCAAACGAAAACCCGTCATGACCTCATCAAAAATCAGCAGAACCCCTTCCGCCCGCGCGAGCTGCGAGAGCTCCTGCAGAAAAGTCCCCTGCGGCGCCACGAGGCCCATGTTGCCACAAACCGGTTCTATAATGATGGCCGCTACTGACCCTTGATTCTCACCCAAGAGTTTTTTCACGTGGTCGAGATCGTTGTAGCGCGCGAGCAAGGTATGGGCCGCAAAATCGGCGGGCACCCCGGCACTGTTCGGCACCCCCAAGGTCGTTGCACCGGAACCTGCCTTGACGAGCAAATAATCCGCATGGCCATGATAGGCCCCTTCAAACTTGATAATCTTGTCCCGGCCGGTGGCTCCACGCGCCAAGCGGATCGCACTCATCGTCGCCTCGGTGCCCGAATTGACGAAGCGGACCCGTTCCATGCTCGGGTAGGCCTGCCGAATCAATTCTGCAAACGTGACCTCCTGAACGGTCGGTGCTCCAAAGCTCGTGCCTGACTCGGCGGCTGCATTGATGGCCGCCACCACCTTGGGATGCGTGTGTCCGAGTATCATCGGCCCCCACGACCCAACGTAATCGATGTATTGATTGTCATCGACGTCCCAAAGGTAGGCACCTTTTGCCCTCGCGATGAACGGGGGCGTCCCGCCAACCGAACCAAAGGCGCGCACCGGACTATTCACACCACCGACGAGGGACTCCTGAGCCCTCCTAAAGGCCTGCTCTGATTTATCAAAGGAATTCGACATGATAGGCTGAGCTAGCACTTTCACCGCAGGGGCGCAAGAGCCGTCCTCAGCAAAACCCCCTAGAATAGCGAAACATTTTCCGAAATACGCAGATAAAGGCGTAATCGATCATGTTAATGGCAACCTCACCCATATTGGCAGCGGGCCAGCTTACGAGCGCATGTCGTCCCCTCGCAATCCTGCAAGAGTGGAGCCAAAGCCTCCAACAACTCGGTCCCGACTTACAGGACTCCGATGGCCTGAAAAATGCGCAGCGGCTTGTCCCGTCACTGCAGGCGCAAGGCTTGACGAAGCTCGCAAGACGCGTCAATGAACGCGGCGCACCCGCTCTGCTCGAACTCAGCCCGCAGTCACGTTTGGCAATTTTCTCAGACATCGCAACGACGCTCAGTCCTCACCATCAGCTCGACTTACGCAACGAAAGCACCCGCATCAACAACGCACGCGGCATCAAACGACCGATAAGTCTCTTAAGCTTTGGTCTCTTGGCAAAAGACAGTTCACCGGAGGCGATATCTATTCTCGATTATCATTTTCCTTATGGGCACGGGATCGGCTTAATGTTGGAACCTGCTTTCGGAGGAGCGCAAGAAACGGGCCATCAGCTGTACTATGCGGCAGACACTCAACTTGACCCGGAAGGTTATGGAGTTCCTCGTGGCTTTACAGCACTCGATGGAACGAATGCTCTCGAAATCGGCGGACTAAGGGTCATCGGCCTGGACAAAGCTTTGCACAAAAATCCACCACGCAGTCAAACGCCGGTTGATATTGTAATAACCAGCTCTCTCTTAAAAGAGCATGACGACTGGAGTCTGCGCGTCATTGAGGCGCTTTCCCCGACACTCTTCTTACATCATACCCGCGAAGACACGGTTCATGCCATTCATCACGAGACCCGAATACTGGGACTGGGACCCGCCATGTATCGCTATGCCCACATCGTCTTCAATCCTCACTCGCCGGACGGACCCCTGCAAGTCGCCATCCATGCAACCGAGTCAGGCGAAGAACTATACGGATACTACTGACCGACAGCCATCTCCGCGGGAAGCTCACCCGCTTCTAAATGGATTTCAAGCGTGAGTTCCATCCGACGTAATTCCGGACGAATCTTTCTAACCCGTGAGTTGACCGGAAAATCAACCATCAGTACCGGACGCCCATTCTGTGTCGTCTGAAAAACATAATAGCCTTGCGCTTTTATCCCCTCAATCAGACCGGTCAACTCGGCGGGATTTTTGACAAAGACATCAACCCCTAAGAAACTTTCCGGGCTTAACCAGAGGAAACTTTTCGCGGGATTTGCCGGGTCGACACTGCCATGTATTTCCTGAATCGGTCGATAGTTCCATTCAAATTCCACTCCGCCCTTACTCCGTAATGAGTGACCAATTAAAAAGACATCCATCGGCTCTGCTGCCCGTCGCGCAAACTGCAAGGAATTCATATATCGAATATCAACTTGATTATAGAGTGACGGTCTCAATCGGGTGGAGATATAGGCCTCTAATAAGGTCGGCACGTCTAGGGGCATCTCCCCCGCCTGCATGCGCCTGACGGCTTCGCCTATGCCACGATGTTGGATAGCAGAAAGATCCATCGCGGAGAGTTCACTGAAAATCTCCTGTGCCAAGGCCGCATCCTGTTTCATGAACTCCGGAGAGCTTTCGTCGAGACGAGTCAATTCACGCATGCGTTGTCCCCAGGACTCGGTCTTCTTGACCTGCCCCAGAAAAGTGCGAGCTTCGAGCTGGTAGTCGGCCACCTGCTCCGGGGTCCAATTGGTCTCTTGCTTCAAGGCTTCCGGTGTCATCTTAACAACGCGTTCAAGTTCAGCCCGAATCTCGGGATCCGCAAAATAGTCGTTGAAGGCATTCGCATCGCGGCGCCAGTCGCCGGCGGCCTGTTGAAGCTTGAGGGTTGGTATTTCGGCTAGTTTTTCACTGAGCGTCACTGCCGTCTCAGAAGTCCCCGACCTTGAAGGATCGGGCGGCGGCGGTGCGTCATTCGCGGCAACCTGCTTTTTGTTTCCTTTCCCTTCAGCAAAGGTAACATCTTCGGTAGAGGCCGGCACAGGCTCAACGATTTTACCCTCGGCTTTTGTCACCTCATCAGCACCACTTGACGGTGGTGTCTTCGCAACTTTGCCTTCGACTTTTGTCACTTCTGCAGGCTTCAGGCTTTCAGGCGCCGCTGGAGCCATCGGCTTAACCACCTTGCCTTCGACAAACGTCACTTCATCAGGGGCAGCCGTTTCAACAATCGGTTTCGGGCGATCAACCACCGTTACTTCAGGAGAATCTCCACCGTCCTTGATTGATACATCTTCTTTAATCTGTTGCGTCCGCTTCCAAATCACTTGTTCTGTCTTGGAATAACCACCGCTACGAACCTGATTATTCACCCAACGCCCGTAATGCATGCCCAGCAAATTGCGAATCGTCTCGCCGGCAAGACGCTCCGAAAATGTGTATGGACTGTCATGATCCATCACGATGTCACCAGCATAGGTCATGGCCGTCGCCACACTTGTCTGCGTCGATAACTCACCAGCAAAATTAAACACGCGCCCTTCTGGATTCATCCTTAAGAAACGAGCGACCTTTGGATTCACAACTTTCCAGCCCAAATGACCGCAATGGAAGGCCCGACTCATAATAGTTGCAAAGCCCGCGTTCTTCCAGCTGAAATCCCGTTGTTGCAACAGCGATGATGTCCCTTCGATCATAAGACCTTCAGTCGCGGAACCGGCCCATACAGTGACAAAACCCGCCCCAAAACGTCGCACCCCGGTCTGGGCACTGAGCTTTAAGGCACTACCGACACCGACACGTACGAGTTGGCCGGCTCCCATTGCCAAGGGCAAAGTCACTGCCGTAATCACAACTTCGTCGACGATTGCATCGATACTATCATCCGAAAGATTCCAAAATTGATCGAGTGGATCTTTCATATCTTCGTAGATGGCCCACGCATCGGCCGCGATCGGATCATTCACTCGCATCTCACCCGATTCGTAATCGGCTTGAAGGCTCGCAAAAGCGATTTTGTGAAGTCGTCTCTCGATTTCAAGTTCGACGGACACATCAACCATCTGTTCAATTTCAGCTTCAGTCGGTTGACCACTTGGAAATCGCTCGGCGTATTGACTTGGATTGGCTTCTTTCGCCTCCGCCAGACTGTCCATGACCTTGCTGTGAAAATCATTCCGGTCGCCTTCGACGGCATCCCGCACGTCTTGGCTCACTGTGTCCGGAATAACCGCTAGAGCCTCCTGCAAAGGCTCCGCAAACAACTGTTCGAGGATTTGACCAGCAACGGCATAAGAGCCGTTGCGATGACGTACTTGTTGCGCGACGGACAGAAGATGCTTACGCTTGCCATCCGGTGTCTTCATCGCTTCGAGACCTTCACGCGTCTCCAGCGAATACAATGTCAAAAAGTCTTTGTCACGAACGCCAATATTCGTCCAATGCCCATACTGACCGAAAAGGCCTTCATAACGCAGCGGATTCTCGGCATGCGAAACATTCCCTGCAGCCGTTAATTTGCCGAATTCTTTCTGGATATCATCGCGATGTCTTAAGATTTGATAATCTCTATTGAGCTGCATACTCGAATGAATACGCACACCACCGTCCCGCTCGATTAAAACAACCCGCTCGCCCTCGGCGGGTGGGAAATAATACGCCTTATGTGTATCCGTCCGAATAATCCCACCTTCAGATCCAATCGAAACACGCACGATGCGTGGTTGATTACGACCACTCGAAGTCCGCAACATCCCACCGGAAACCGTGACGTTCGTCACCTCAGGGTGTGTTGCCGAAGTATCGGCAAACCAATCGCGCAGGAAGGTAAGAGCTACACTACGTTCTTCCTTGTCCTGTGTCGATCCGTACGATGGCGCCTCGTAAATCAGGTTGACATCCCATCCTCTTTGCACGACGGGATTCGTTGCAAACTGTTCTTGAAGCCGTTGATGCTCACTCTGCAGATACGACATTGCTTCATCAAGCGTATCCGCGTGCCCGCTTTCGACTGCCTGCCTGAGTAACCCAATCAAGCCGCTATTCGCCTGAGCGGTTTTCTTATCATAATAATTAAGTTCCATGCGTCCTAACCGTTGGGTCAGGAGTGAGCCATTTGCTTCATCGAGTCGATCCAATGCTATCAACGTGTAGTCACGCAATTCCGCACGCACCACCTCGCGCATGGCCAATAATTCAGGATCATCGGTCGACTCGGTCGCGGTCTTAAAATCCATCATATAGAGTCGTGCCTGTGGGATATTATTGTCTTCAATCAGCGCCAATCGACTCTGATAGAATAAAGTGCGCGCCGTATCGCCATTCGCTTGCGCCGTTTCAAGTCGACTGCGATTCATCGCGATGAGACCAATCTGCTGCAGCTCCCCGAGAATGCGGAGTTTGTCACGATCTTCGAGCACATCGAATTCCGGCGTCATACTCATTGAATGCATGTGAACCAGATCGGAATGAAAGATTACATAAGCCGCATATGCATGAGTATTTTCCTCGGTCAAGAAGCCATTATCCGCCAATGTCGCCGTCTCATTGATAACAACTTCCAAAGAAAAATCCTGCGTATAACTCATTAATAAAGGAGATAATTCCCGTGCAGCGGCTTCATCCCCCAATAAACGAAACACCTCAATTTCCTGGGATAATAGGAGCACCGTATCCGCCCTATTACCGCTCGTTTCCGCCAGCTTTCTTTGTATTGTCAATTCAGTTCGAATTTCTTCAAGGCGGCAGGGATAGGCATCCGCTTCCGCCCTAAAACTTGGTTCGAGTTGTGCAGCCATCCCATAGTCATAGAATGCTTCTTCATAGTGGCCCAGCATATGGTGTAATCGTGCGCGATAAAGATAGGCTTCGGCATCATTCGGATCATTCTGGATCTGACCATTCATGAAATCGATCGCGTAGGAGGTGTGCTTAAAAGCACTGGAATGCCCCGTCGCCTGTTTGGTTGCCGCACGCAAGAAGAATATCCGTCGCGTCAACTGAGGATCCAAAATTCTTTCATCTGTTTTAAAATTCTTGTAGGCCACTTTAAAGACCTTAAAGGCTTCTCGATAGGTTTCTTTCGCTTGAACTGCATCACCGGCATCAAGCTGCCTTTCAACCGCGGCCAACCGATCATTGAGATAGGCAACTATACTCTCAGGATCATCCATGTTGGGAGAAGCATAGATAGCAGTCGGTTGCGTGAAGAGTTGTGTGCCCGGAAGACTCGTAAAAAAGCCGAGAATAGTCGACGACGCCGGATCCGTGCTGCAATAGCCCCCCTCGTTCGCCTCGGGTTGCGACACGCTTTCTGGCGCACAACTGCCCGCATCCACCTCTCCGTACAGGAGAGCCGAACTAGAAGACGGGTCAGACCCGCACTGATTTATGGCTTCAAATGGCAGATCTGCAGACGCAGCTCCGCACACACATAGGGTATTAGTACCGCACACGCACCTACTCCTCCACCCCAATAGAGAGCAAAGACCGTGCCAGAGTGGCTTAGCGGGCGATATAAGCCGTAACAATTTGATTTTATATGATTTTTATCATATTGAAGGTGCGCGATTTCCATGTGATCACCCTAAAATCACGGGTATAGACCCCCCATTTTTTGCGAAAATTTCCCAATTTGACATCAATTTTGTGGTTTTAACCCCTCAAATCGCGGCTTTTTTGAATTTTTTGCGGCTCTTATCTAATGGACAACTTTTTTCGGCCGTTACCGATAAGGAAGGAACATCTGAACGGGGGTGAAGGATGAGAGAGAGGGAGAATATCTGTGAAAAAACTAGGGGTTTTTCTCGGCTTCGTAGGGAGCCTCGTACTCGGACAGACCAGCTTCGCCTGGGACTGCAACGATCCGGCTGTTGACTGCAATACACTCATTGTGCAGAGCCAACCTTCCGGCGCCGGTCTCGCTTCATTCCAATCCGCTGCGCTTACAACCCAAACGGACACGCATATTGTTAAGGTTCCATCCCGCGAAGATGCGCATGAAATCATGGATAACCTTAAGCAAAGCCCGGGAGTTAAGCTCGTCGAGCCGGCGATGGTGATCGAGTTGGAGCAAGGCACCTTTGATCCGATTCCCGAAGATCCTTATAGTCCCTCTACATCCACCAACGGCCCGCTGCCATCTGAATCCATCTTTAATGCACCGGATGATCCCCTCTTTGATTTTCAAAACCATTTTACCGGCAGCATGGGTTCAGGTCTCAACATCGATGATGTCTGGGAACGATTTACGGCATCAACAATTGTCGTCGCAGTGATTGATTCGGGCATAGACTATGAACACGTTGATCTTGCCGACAATGTTTGGACCAACATCGGGGAAATTCCAGACAATGGAATTGACGATGATGACAACGGCTATGTCGATGACGTCCACGGATACAATTTTTACGACGATATTGCGGACCCCTATGATGACCATATGCATGGAACGCATATCGCTGGGATTATCGGCGCCGTCGGAAATAATGGCATTGGCGTTGCCGGCCTGCTCTGGGAAGTCCAATTAATGGGGCTTCGATTTACCGATGAAAATGGGATTGGCAACACCGCCAAGGCAATCAAGGCGATTCATTATGCTGTCGCCAATGGTGCCCGCGTGATCAACATGTCTTGGACCGTCAAAGCCAGCTCCGGCTCAAGTGGAAGTCAGGCCTTAAGAAATGTTGTTGAGTATTACGAAAACCATGGTGTCATTTTTGCTGTTGCTGCCGGCAACGGAGACGCAAGCTACCAAGGGATCAACATTGATGCTGAACCTGTTTACCCTGCAGCGATTCCAAGTTCTAACATCGTGTCCGTCGCTGCTGCCAACTTAGACGGTGAGCTGGCTTCCTATTCCAATTATGGATCGAAAAATGTTCACATCATGGCTCCCGGCAGTGGCATCCTCAGTACCATTCCCGGTGACGCTTACGGCCGCATGACAGGAACTTCAGCGGCAACCGGCCTCGTCAGTGCCGCCGCAGCGATGATCCTCACTGAAGCGCCCGAACTAACCGGCACTCAGGTAAAAAACGTCCTGCTGAATACAGTTAATTTTCAATCCGACTTACAAGGCTATGTACAGAGCTCAGGAAGTCTTGACCTCCATGAACCACTCTATGCGTTAACTAATAACCAAGATATTGCCAACCAAGCACCACCAAGTAGTGCCCCATCGGTTAGCAACAACAACGGCAGCAGCAGCAGCAGTGTCGCAACTTCGCTCGACGCCTATCCCGGTGCTAGCTGCGCACTTGTCGGCAAACAATCTCGGGGCAATACTTCGACAATACCTGCTTTAATTCTTTTTGCGCTTTTTATTCTCACATTGAAACGTGCTCTTCCCTCCTCGACCCCGCGGGCTGGCATTTAAGCCAAACCCGCGGAGCATGAGGGAGTGCGCCGAGAGGCGTTAGGGAAGTTCTACTTGCGTGCCGAATAAGAGACCGCCACATGTGGGCGTATCTTCTCTAAACTTTTCTCTCCAATCCCCTTAATCTCCGTCAATTCGTCCACGGACTTAAAGGGCTGGCGCTGCCTCCGCTGTACGATCAAGGCCGCTCGCTTGGGCCCGATAAACGGCAAGGCCGAAAGTTCTTCGACAGTGGCCTTATTCAGATTGACCGGTCCTGCAGCCACCTGAGGCTGCGCAGCCGACAAGGGTCCTGCCAACAACATAAGTGCCAACACAACAAATGGGATCGTTCGTTTGATATGATGCATGATTTTAACCTCGAAATTAATTGGATGCGGGTGCGCGCCGCGGGGGACGACGGTCGCGTACATGTAAACGACCATTGACCGGCGTTGCATCCAGGATGATATTGAGTGAATCGTCACGATTGACGAAACAGATTCCGATTTTAGTCCAGCGTTCCTTACCGCCTTCGGCAGTCCCGCTTTCTCGTTCCGATATAGTGAAAACGTCTTTCACGATAACCGATGACTCCATACGAGCTCCTTTCGAAGCTGTTCCTAGAGCAAACGGCGTGCCAACTAGAGTCGGCTTGATTTCAATACGTTTTTTGGGAGAGCAGTTACACGGTGTGCAAATGAGGGTTCGATTATTGGACTCGCGAGACGCAAAATGAAACTACATGCTGCGATAAACAAAATAATCAGGAATCGCTAACAGGGAATCCTTGGCCAAGGAAGGCTTGAAAATGGCCAGTTCATCCTTGGCTTGCTGAGCGTATTTATGGGCCAGGTCGCGCGTATATTCCAAAGCCTTGTACTTTTCCAATATTCCGATCACTTCTTTAAACTCCATCTCACCAAGTCGCTCGGCCATCAGGGCTTGCTTGATCAACTTGGCTTCACCGTCCGCGGCCTCACGCAAGGCGACCATCAAAGGAAGGGTCAACTTTCCTTCACGCAAATCTTTACCTCGGGTCTTGCCAAGCTTGTCTTCTTCTTGAACATAATCGAGATAATCATCGGCCAACTGGAAGGCCATGCCAATATTCGTCCCATAGTTGCGCAAAGCGAGCTGGAACTCTTCCGGTGCCTTGGCGAGCAGTCCCGCGACACCACTGGCCGCCGCAAACAAAACCGCGGTTTTATCGTGAATAATCTGCAGATAGTCCGCTTCGGATAAATCAAAATCGTTTGACTTGACCGTCTCAAAAACTTCGCCTTCCGTCGTTTTCGTAATCGTATCTGTAATCAGTTGAACGATTTCTATCTGCCCGGTGTGAGTGAAAACATGTGACGACTTGCAATAGAAGAAGTCACCGACCAACACACTAATGTGATTCCCCCATTTGGCATTGGCCGAAGAACGCCCCCGGCGCAGTTCGGCGTGATCGATGACATCATCATGCAGCAAGCTGGCCGTGTGGATAAATTCGAGGCCCGCCGCACATTGAACCGCCTGTTCCCCATTATAACCCACCAATTTACAGGCCAATAAACAGAGAACGGGGCGCAAGCGTTTGCCCCCATTAGAGATAATGTAATCGGCCACCTCAGTCACTAACGAGACATTGGACTGACAATGCGCCCTCATCGCATCATCGAGGCGATCCAGATCATCTTTAACGGGTACGCATATTTGCTCTAACTGCATGGGCCGGCAACTTATCAGAGGCAAATTGGTTGTCAAAGAGAATCTGGGGTGGCAGGATGCTCCGCTGAGTTAGGGGGTTACTATGGCAAAGGACTTAATACTAAGCATTGATCAAGGTACGACGGGGACTACGGTTCTCCTCATCAATAAGAAGCTGAAAATACTCGAAAAATGTAACCGTGAATTCCCACAATATTATCCTAAACCCGGATGGGTGGAGCACAAACCCGAGGAAATCTGGAATTGCACCGTGCGTTGCATCCAAGATGCCCTGCGCGTCGCCGATATCGACCCCGGTCGCATCGCCGCTATTGGCATCACCAACCAACGCGAAACGACAGTCGTCTGGAATCGCAAAACCGGTAAGGCCGCGCATAACGCGATCGTATGGCAAGACCGTCGTACCGCGGCCTTTTGTGACAAACTCAAAAAAGCCGGACACGAAAAGAAAGTCCAAAGAACAACAGGGCTGCTGCTCGACCCCTATTTCTCGGGGACCAAACTCAACTGGCTGCTGACTCATGTAAAAGGCTTGCGTCAAAAAGCCGCCAAGGGCGAGGTGCTCTTTGGCACGATTGATTCGTTTTTAGTCTTCCGCCTTACCGGCGGCAAAGTTCATGTCACGGATCCTTCCAACGCATGTCGAACGATGCTCATGAATCTCAAGACGTTGCAATGGGATCCGGAGATGCTAAAACTCTTAAAGGTTCCCGCAGCTATCCTTCCCGAAATACGCTCCTGCTCTGAAGTTTACGGCACGACCAAAGATATTCCCGGACTGCCCGACGGAATTCCCATTGCGGGGATGGCGGGTGATCAACAAGCGGCCCTCTTTGGCCAGGCCTGTTTCAATGCCGGTGAAGCCAAATGCACTTATGGCACAGGGTCCTTCATGCTCATGAACACGGGATCTAAACCGATACCATCGAAGAGTAAAATGCTGACGAGCGTCGGCTGGAAACTCAACGGCAAGACGACTTATGTCTTAGAAGGGTCCGCCTTCATTGCCGGGGCGGCAGTCCAGTGGCTGCGTGATGGACTCAAGATCATCAAGAACGCCCCAGATATCGAAGGTCTTGCTAAGAAGGTTAAAGACACCGGCGGTGTCATGTTCGTCCCTGGACTCGTCGGGTTAGGCGCGCCCTATTGGCGCCCGGATGCGCGTGGTATCATCACAGGCATCAATCGTGGCACGTCTGAATCACATATTGCCCGCGCAGTGCTCGAAGGCATTGCCCTGCTCCAATCTGACATTGCGCATTCCATGGAAAAAGATGCCCGCAAAAAACTCAAGACACTCAAGGTGGACGGAGGGGCTTCCAACAATAATCTGCTGATGCAGTTTCAGTCCGACATACTTGGTACGAAACTCGTGCGACCTAAAATGGTCGAAACTACCGCGTTAGGGGCCGCGTTTCTGGCCGGACTCGCCGTCGGTCTCTGGAAAGATCAGGCGGAGATCGCCCGGGCATGGAAAAAAGACAAAGAGTTTAAACCAAAAATGAAACCAGCAGAACGCAAATCGCGTTTAACAAACTGGCAAGATGCCATTGAACGCGCTTAAGCGGAAAAAGCGTTTACGATTCCTGGCATGACTTCAGCAATGCGTTTGCGGGCTTGTTTGGCCTGGCTCCCGAGTTTAGGGAGTTCCCACATGGCCTGCGGATTTTTGGCGACATAGCGCATGACCTTGCGCTTGGAAATACGCTTTTCGCGGTCGAAGAACTCGCTCGGGTCCGGCACTTTATCCGTAACCGGATCCAACACGACACGCATCACGGCAAAAGGGGTCTGCTGCTGGGCGCAAAAGCGTGCCAGCCCGGCACTCTCCATGTCCACCGCAACGGCTTCAAAATTCTGACCGGCCGCTTGTTTTTGCGCCGGGTCGGTAAGGGCCTGTGTCACCGATAGGACCCGGCCGACTTTGAGAGCGTTTTCGGCGTGAGAATGCTGGCGACACAGCTGTTGCAGCTTCGCATCCGCATCCCAAAAGGTTCCGGGATGGTTCGGTAAGAGGGCGCAGACGTCGGTTGCTACGACCAAGGTTCCCGTCTCCATATCGTCGGCTAAAGCCCCGCAATAACCGGTCCCCACGACGGCTTTAATTGGAACCAGCTCGGCCAGCATGGCCAAGCCGGCCTCCATCGAATCCGCACCAATGCCCGTATAACCGACGATGACCGGCTTTCCATCGATCTTGCCGTCAAAAAAATGGGCTCGATCCTGCCGATAGGTCCGCTCAATCCCCATTTGCGCCTTGAGCCCCTGAATTTCGTCTTTAAGCGCCGCAACGATCACAAGATTGGACATGGCGACTTCCTTAACACTTATCTTGACAAAATTGGCAATTTCTAAAGAATGCCGAGTAAATTAGTTGTATTTTAGTGCACTTTTACGACTTGCGGCGGGTGGCGCGAGCGATCCTTTGGAACGTCTCTTCAGACGCAGCCAAAGGATTGCGTAGGCGACAGGACCCGCCCATTCATTAAGGAAAACAATGGCAGTCCCAGCTTCACAGGCACTTCGCGTCGCTTCCTACGTTTTTACGCAGAAGTACATCAAGCGTAACAAGCGCTATCCCCTCGTCCTCATGCTCGAACCCTTGTTTCGCTGCAATTTAGAATGCGCCGGCTGTGGCAAGATCCAATACCCCAAAGAGGTGCTCGACAAGCGCTTGAGTCCCGCGGAGTGCTTCAAGGCCGTTGAAGAATGCGGCGCCCCGATGGTAAGCATTCCGGGCGGTGAACCGCTGATCCATCCCGAGATCAAAGAAATTGTCGACGGTTTGATTGAACGCAAACGCTACATCTACTTATGTACCAATGCGCTCCTCTTGAAGAAAAAACTGGATCTCTTTACGCCCACACCTTTTTTGACCTTTAGTATCCACATGGATGGTCTTAAAGAGGAGCACGATGATGCCGTCTGTCGCGACGGCGTGTTTGATGTCGCCGTTGCGGCCATCAAAGAGGCCGTAAAACGTGGCTTTCGTGTCACGACCAATACAACTTTATTCGATAATGCAGAGCCGGGCCGGGTACGCGCCCTCTTTGATTTTCTCATGGACCTGGGGGTCGAGAGCATGACCATTTCACCGGGTTACAGCTATGAAAAAGCCCCCGATCAAGAACATTTTTTAAAGCGGGAACGCACCAAACAACTCTTTAAACGCGTCCTCTTTAAACCCAAAAAAAAGTGGGAATTTAATCAGTCTCCCCTCTTCTTGAAATTTCTCCAGGGTGAAATCGAATACGAATGCACTCCCTGGGGCAACCCGACCTACAACGTGTTCGGTTGGCAAAAACCCTGTTACCTCATTGGTGAAGGCTACGTGTCGACTTTTAAAGAGCTGATCGAGGATACCGAATGGGATAAATATGGCACCGGTCGCAATCCCAAATGCGCCAACTGCATGGTCCACTGTGGCTATGAAGCGAGCGCAGTCGATGATACCTTTGACTCGTTTGGGGGCCTGATCCGCACTGTGCGAGCTATGTAGGCCCTCTCCTTAATTTCCACAGAAAAAAGCAACTTTAGCGACACTGAAACGATGAATCCGATATCATGTCGGAGACCCTCCAATGGCGAGGCATTCGCCTGACCAACAACCAGCTTAATCAGGCCCTCCAATGGGGTGACAGCGACTCAAATGGAAGCCTACTAGACGCCGCGGACCGCCTCCCTCGAGTGGAACTAGGGCCTCGAGATGGACTCCTGCTAATCAATGCGGGTCTCGCCGCGCATTACCGAAGTCATTTTACATCACACGCGCCCGCGGTCTCACGAACGTTCAGAGCCGCCGTTTCTACCAACCGCTCGCTTATCGCGCGTGACGTCTTGCAGCAGGACCCTAGCAAGACAAACATCACCCCACAGGATTTGATTGAAATTATGCGCCGGAACGGTGGCCACCCCGTCCGTTTAGGAGACCTCGCCTGGCTTTACCCCAATGCGCGCATTCGGGGCGAAGGCGAACGGCTCCAAACACTCCAGGCACGAAGACTTTTTAGTGCATCGCACCCACAAGGAATAACCCTCGCCGATGCCTTGCTGGACCCAGGCGGCGAACTCATCGTCAGTCATTTTTATGCCACCGAACTCCGCAACGCCGCTCCGAGTTTCACTCAATTCATGACGAACCGTCGCAGCCAATCTGGAACTCGCACAGAATGCCATAACCCTGCCCAGGCCTTCGGTCTTCAAGCTTGTCACCCAGACTCCTGGCCCGTCGGACTGGATACGCTCCTCGAACATGCAAGCCTCGACATTCCGCGCGAGGGATCCCGTGATTTCTCTGCAGTCTCACGGCGCCGGAGAGAAGAAATTATCAGTTTCTTAGCCTCGGAATCATTGGCCGGCATAACGAGCAATCCAGAACGCATCAAAATCAACCTCCGAGCGGCACCGAACTCAAGTGAAGGTCCGGCGCGTCACATTCTTGCGCGACTCAACACGAGATTTCCGAAACTTCATTGCGACCCAAACAATGCCGCAGACATGGCATTTCATTTAGGGAACCGCGCGCCGTCCAATGGAACGGTCTCTGAACAAACACGCCGGCGCGTTCTCCTAGCAATCCTTGATGATCCCAGTGTCAGTGTCTCATTTAATAATACTGACGCTAACAACCCAGCCCTCTTTAATAGGACTGCTGGTCGTCCAGCACTCCATTTCATGGCTCGCATTGATCCATCGGCTCCGGAACAGGTTATCTTCGGCATCCTGCATATCGATGCTCAGAGCTATAAGCCACGAGGAACGACCGGACATGACCGCATTCTCGCTCCGGGGGAAGGCTATGATAAGCATGCGCTGGCGCAGCATCAGGGAGAGGTCGAGCCACTCTACCTCCAATACCAACGCTCAGAAAATTCGCCGCATCTGACGTTACGAAGGGCTTTCCTGGGTGATCACCTGGTAGCGGAGCCCATTCGTCCCGGTAACTACACGGGTGAACTCGCGGTGGCCTACGGTTCGGGAGGTCGCATCCTGCGACGCGCGGATACAACCTGGCTCCCCGGTATGCAATACCGCACCGGTAGTCAATCAGCCGCCTCCACCTACTTTTCTACCGTAGGAAACAGTCCCCTCTTTCCATACGTCGAAGTCTATCCGGGCCAGGCCGACACGGAAGGCGCTCACCCGACCGCGCATCGTTATTCCCCTGGTACCTACACTTTGATCATCGAGGGGGAAAATGGTGACTTTCTCACGACAGGTCGTCTGCTCTCTAGAAACGGCGGCACCGGAGTCGAAGCTGACAATACAACGGGCCTTCCCTTCGTGCGCGGCAGCCGCGCTCCGGGCGACAGCGT
Organism: bacterium; assembly: GCA_965216315.1. Lineage (GTDB taxonomy): Bacteria > UBA10199 > UBA10199 > 2-02-FULL-50-16 > JAJFLM01 > CBDCFN01. The sequence continues at coordinate 1,862,417 of CBDCFN010000016.1, forward strand.
AGAGCGAACCCGAACCGATGTTGGTTTCGGCGCCTTTCTACGACGAAATCAATCGTATCATGATAATCGACTGATGGGCCGTGTTGCTCGCATGCATCTTGTCGGCAGCGTGCTGCCGCCTTTTTGGGCCAGTACAGCACCGTCACCAATCTTTGCCGACGGTTCTTATCGCGTCGGCGCCCACTACTCGCCGGTCAATGCAGCCTGGATCGGTCCTCACTATGCCGAAGGCTATCTCTACAATCCGTTCAGCTCAACGGTAGGAGAGCCCCCTCAGATGGGGCTCGATCTCTACACGCGGCCAGGAGAGAATCCACGCCTCAACCTATGGGCGGATATCGTTGGTGTCGGACTCGGGCTTCATAGCATAGACACCGGCTTCTACCTGGGTTTCAACGTCTTTGCCGGACCGCAGCTCTATGTCGGTACCCAAGAGGAAGGCCCCTTCGGGGCCGGTCTGCAGGCCAGTCTCCGCGCCTTTGCCGGTTGGCAACGCGGCGCCTTCGAATTGCGCGCCGTCAGCGAAGCGCGCTGTGAGGTAGGCGGTGGTTATGCTGCCAATGACGGCTTTGGCCATGCCGGCTGCGCTTGGTATCCCTTGATGTTCGAGATCGGCGCCCGTTCGCGCATGCATTATTAGGAAACAACCTTAATAATTTAACGCCCTTCAACAACTGTTGTCATCATGACCGGATGAGTCCGACCGCGAGGAAAGGTCGTGACCCCCAGCCGAGCGGAGATGCTGTGCTTTCTGGCCCGACGCGCATCTTGATGTTTGTAGGTATCATGAAAAAAATCCCGTAACGGACCGGCATCCCCATCGATGCGGCGGCCCCGATCGAGCAATTCTAGAATTTCTGTCTCCGTCTTCGAAATAAATCTTGGCGCATCAAGAACTTTGCTGGCATTGACGACAATTCGACGAACATCATGATGGGTCGGCTGTGAGCGCGCTACCCATTGATCATATTCATAGATAATCCCTTCAATGATTCCAAGATGTTCGAGACTGCAGAGCATTTTCAAATAGGGAATGTCCCCTTTCTCTAAACGAATTCGTCTTTCGTAAGGAAACTCAAGCCCGAGGGATTCCAGATCGTCGACCTCTTTGAGCAAGAGTAACGACACCAAATTATCCAGGGCAGAAAGAGGGATTTCATGGTTGCTCAATAAAACGCCCCCCTTCAACATCTGACGCACCTGAGGATTTTCTTCCATCACGATCGACCGCAATGACGTCAAGTCTTGGGGAGTAAAAAAATCGACGGCGAGCCGATGGGCACAGAGGGCATCGATGCGACGCTCCAGCTGAGGGAGATAATTCCCATCAATCTGCCGCACCGGCACACCAAAGCCCTGCTCGGCCACCTTGGGCAACCAAAAGGATGTCATGGTCTGGCTCTGGGGCAGCGACCCCGTCACGGCAGAGACGGAAACGACGGGCAAGGTATGAATGAACATCTCAGCCCTCAAATTCGGCCCAGAATAGAAAAAGTTGCGTCATAGCCGCTCTTCTCATATAAAGTGCCAGCTGAGAAGGTTTATAAAAAGCTCTGGCGACAAGGCAGGCGGAGGAGGCCGAGTGAGGCGTACTGGACGTACGTCGCAGCGAGCGTCGACGACGCCAACGCGGTAGACAGGCTTTTTAGGAACCTGATCTCCAGCCCAGGTGGCGGAATTTGGTAGACGCGCATGATTAAGGATCATGTGGGGCAACCTGTGCCGGTTCGAGTCCGGCCCTGGGCACATTTCGCAAACCGAAAGCGCAGCTTCCGCTTTGCTTGAGTCAAGGGGAGATACCGCGCTCCCCTTGACAATCCCCAACTGTAGAAATCCCACGCTCGCTCACATACTCTCTCCCCCTTAAACAATCTACCCATCGTAATTTTCACAATAAAAAAGCCTCGCGGGTAGCGAGGCTTTTTTAAGAGTGTGTGGTGTGTGTGGAGTATGTGTATGAGGAACGTAAATGCAAGCTATATGCCAAATATTGTAAACAGATTTAATTAAGTTAATATATTGATATTATTAATTAATTTTATATATAGAGAATTTTAATATCTGGCTATAAACATGATAATTGTAAACAGGTGACCCCAGGCTGGGGTGCTGAGTCGCCGAATCATAAAAAAAGGCGCGGCCTGTAGCCGCGCCCTTTTGCAATCTATTAATCTATTGTAAGCGATCAACCTTACTGCTTGATCACAGGATCATCGCATTCCGGCAAGGCGAGACTACAGGGAAACGTTTCCCCCCCGCAGTAGCAATCATCCGCGCTGGTCGTCTCACATACCTCCTGGCAAAACAGCAGGCAATCCCCACTAGATACTTGGGCTTTATCGCAGTCCACATTCTGTACTGTTACCCCATACTTATACACTTTGATCAGTTCGCCCGTTTGTGTACGCATCTTTGCGCCAGGTTTAATTCTTTTTCCGGCCTCCGCCGTCGTCGCGAGAGCAAACGAAAAAATGATTGCGATAACCAAGAGTTTGCTGATTCCCTTCATAGTAAGTCTCCTTTTAGTTGCTAAGCTTTGCTATTGATTCTCTTCGAACCCGATGGTGCGCTAGGGATTGCAAGCCATGTGCCAGGAAAGGGATACGAAACACGCAAAATATTCCTTTGCTAATTAGTTGGTTACAAAACCGAGCGGATAGAAAAACGCTTCCTAAATGTCAAAATTTTGGCATTTTGCTAATGAGAGGCGGGAAAATGACATTCGGTGCCCCTGTCACTCGACGACACCGAGATGAAGAATGCGCGCTCCAGTCTGATTTTGAGGATTCGTACTCTTGCCGATAACCACCCCATCTTCAGGCGCAAAATAGTCTTCAACGAGGTCCCCGAAAATGTTCTTCACTCGGGCGATATGCTCTCCCTTTTTGATCAGCGTCGCAACATCGGGAAAGATCTCGAGGACACCTCCCTGGGAGGTGTAGATCCAATAGGACTTTTTGCACCAAATGGGCTGATGTTTAAAAATTTTCTCTTTTTTAGGCAACATCTTGAGGTGCGACATTACATTAAGAATTCCTGTCGTAGAACTAGCAATCAGCTTCTTTTGAAATCTTTGGGGACCGCCGATCTCGATCGTAATCGCCGGAATGCCTTTCTTTGCGGCAGCACCGCGCAGCGTCTTATCACCGCCGACATTGTGAACAATAATCTGCGGATTCTGCAGTCTCGCCATAGTACGCGTTTCTTTATTGTCTAGGTTTGCCCGAACATAGAGTGAATTCATCCGGCCAAAACTCGCTGTATGTAGGTCAATTAAGTATTCAACATGTTGGATAATACGATCCATGACGCGATAAGCGTAAATCTCGGCATTATCGCCCCCCCTCTTCCCGGGCATTATCCGATTGAGATCCGTGCCATCATTAAAGTGTCTTGTCTGATTGAAGTACCCCGGGACGTTTAAGATGGGAATCGCGACAACCGCTCCACACAGCTTCTTGACCTCTATTTTTTCTATCAGACGATGAATGGTTGGTAATCCATTGAGCTCATTACCGTGAACAGCGGCTGTGACCCCTAATACCGGCCCACGTTGTTTTCCTTTCGCAACCATAACAGGAACGTTAATTGGTTGACCAAAACCATCGCCGACAACCTTGATCCATAGACAAGTGATTCTAGCAGGCGACAGCTTGTCGACATTCAATCTATTCACAACTTCATAAGTATTCATAAGACAATCTCATCCATTAGACTTTCGTCTTTATTCAACGATTGAAATAATTTTTTTCTAAATTTACCCTTACTCGTCACAAACGAGCTCGCCAATTTGTCAATCGCAACGACTGAAAAGATGGTCTGCAAAAAGGCTTCAATGAGATCATCAAGGCCAATACCTATTTTATTAAAATCTTTCCGATCCATAAGAAGCAAGCGATTTGTATCACTCCCCCAAGATCCATCCTCCCGCCGTATAGACAAATTCGTCCCTAGCATATCCCAGGTAGATATATCAGAAGGCAGGTTCTCTACCAACGGGGTTCGAGACCTCCTGCTATAGATTGCAAGCGGCATAAACCCCTGCTGAGACGAACATATCATCATACGCAAATCGGCGACATATATGTTGCCCTTTTTACTGGGTACAGTACCAACATGATAGAAACGCGCTGATGAGCCCTGTGAACTCCAACGATTATTTCCAATTAAACTCTGCACAATAAATTGATCATAATCGAATTCTCGTTGCATGAAATCATTAAGTTCATCTTCGTTTGTGATAGTAAAGACACCCTGACCGGCATTGCTATAGGGTACTTTTACGACAGCGTGACCGCCCCACTTATGAACCCATAACGGAACTTCTTCTTTAGAGATATTCCAGATGGTCTCCGGGATCTGAATTGAAATATTACTGCCTTCATACTCGGCATTGAAAAGGTCATAGGCCTTGGCGGCTAAAAGTTTATTACGACCACCAGCGAGACAACATAACACCGGATTTAATATCCTAGTCCTAGTATCAATCGGAATCCTATTCCAGGGTTTCTGCGTCACATAACGAAAGGCACACCGAATCGGCACCCACTTGTCTTCGTAACGGACCTCCATTACTTTGTCTGTAAAGCGTACCCGGTCGCCGTTCGAACCAGCGGCTGAAAATTCCACTAAGAATATGTTTTCACTCGTCAAGTCGGCAAGAACAGCGGCATATCCGGACGCTTCTAAGAAATTCTTATCATAGATGACGGCTAGTTGGCCCCTGGGAAGTCTTCTCTGCTTTAAAAGCGGCAAAAAAGCCTTGGTCAAGAGACGCTTATAACCGCCTTGATCGTCAACCTCCAAGAGTAGAGGCATTGATTTCTGACCCGACGGACAAGAATTGGTTTCAATCAGAACCATTTGCCCGATACCATGCTCGCTCGAGACTTTAAAGAGATCGGCACCGGCCCAATTTAAATATTTCGGTTGGTAGGTCAGAAGAGTTTCTAATGTCTCCGCATCCGCTTGGGGATGCAAGTGAAGGTAACGGCTTTGAATGCGTTCCAACTCCATATTGAGAAAAAACGCTACTAATGGATGGATTTGAGCATTCAGGACTCTGGAATAATAATGGTTCTCTGCTTCAAAGCTTCCAGGCTTTATGAGCTGGACAGACTGGCGCGTCCCCACCTTATCTTGTTCCATAGTTAGACGGAGGGTATTGAGAAAAAGGGGCTTCGTCTATCTATAATTGAGCTGGTTTCAGGGCTGACCGATAGAGGCTAAGCCGCTGCCGCTTGGGACTTCCATTTAGGCAACCTGAGCAATTTGGGCCGCTTCGGCAGTGAAGGCACCGACAGCTTGGCCAGGCGCTTCACCGCACCGGCGAGAGTCAGACCCCAGTTCCCCTTATTATAGCTTACTCCGTAACGCTCACATATCGCCTGAACTTTGGGCTGAATTTCACGCAGACGATTGGGAGGCAGCTTGGGAAACAAATGATGTTCGATTTGCGTGTCTAGGGCCCCACAGAGAACACTGAGAGGCAGCGGCACATCATAATTGTGCGCCGCTTCGACCTGAGCCTTATACCATTGACCGCGTCCTTTCGGCTTAAAGTCATGGTCATAGTATTTCAGATCATCACCAAAGTGACCGGCATAGATAGTCGCGGCACTATAAATATTGCGCAAGACATCCGCGCTGAGATTAGCGCCCAGTACCTTCCACCATAGTGGCCCGGCTAACACCGGCCAAAACACGAAATTGTAGAACGAATAAGGCACCATCTTCCGCAGCGTTTTATTTAAGGCCTGTGCAATTGAACTCGCCTTTCGATCTTTTAGAATTTTCGCGTAATTCTCATCTCTGTTCTTTTGGATGAGATCATTAACCCCCGTCGCATAGGTCGCAATGACCCAGAGAAAAATTGGTGCTGTCCAGAAAAATTGAGCGGCCTGAATCAAATGAATGGGAACCCATGGAATCTGCTCCGCTGAACGAATCGTCCCATAACTCAGATCCGGATCCTTGCCGATAATATTTGTATATTGGTGATGCAGAACGTTGTGCTCGTGCTTCCAACTTTCTTCATCGATCGGCGTCTTCCAATGAAAAGACGCGGATGCAAACAATTCTGCCCCGGCAATCCCATCCCATGACCCGTGCAGGGCTGAGTGACCGATTTCGGTCGCGTGCAACTGATTATGAATCGAAAGCGCAAAAACCCCTGCCGACCAACTCAACGGATCGAGGCTGAAATGAATCAACAAGCGCCCGACAATCTCCGACAGGCGAGCAATGCGTTCAATCTTTTTGACGTAGGCCACATCCTCAGCACCGAGCTGCGCTTTGATGTCTTCGTGAACGGTATCGAGTTCCTTGGCGAAGGCATCATACTTCGCCTGGGTCCAGGGTGATAGAGCGGTCGCAACTTGAGTAGCCATTGAGTCTCCTTGGTGTTCAGTAAACAATTGTATACTGAAAACCACTCATTACCTCTCAAGTCAAGTGTAAAAACAAGGATCTCAACTGTAAACACTTGTTATGTCTGTGGATAAGCTACTCGGGGCCTGACGGATCCGCCGGTGGAGAGGCCTCCGGAGCCGGGGCTTCCGCTTCGCTGGCAGGTTGTTCCACAGGCGTCGGCGTGACGGGAAGCTCTGCTCCGGTGGCCGGCACCGATTCCAAGACAGAACCGGCATCCTGCCGGGAGAAATAGGTCAGCGTAATCGAGGTGGCTAAAAAAAGCGTCGCCGCCACGATGGTCACCTTATGCAGCAAGGTCGCCGCTCCACGCGGACCAAACACCGTTTGGGAACTCCCTGCTCCAAAGGCTGCGCCGATATCAGCGCCCTTGCCGCTCTGGAGTAAAATTGTCGCGACCAAAAATATGGCGACGATCACATGAACAATAATAATTAATGTTTCCATAATTTAAGTACCCTCTTGCTTACTCACCCGACTGGGCTTGACCTACATTTTGGATAATTTCAACAAACTCTTCCGGATCCAGGCTCGCCCCGCCTACCAGGAGTCCATCCACATTACTGGATTGAATCAGACTCTTGGCATTGGTTGCCTTGACACTGCCCCCGTATAAAAGGCGGATGTCATTTGCCGTCGGCGCATCAAAGCGTTTGCCAAGAAAATTACGAATCCAGTCATGCACTTCACCGACTTGTCCCGAGGTCGCATTCTGACCCGTACCAATGGCCCAGACCGGTTCATAGGCGACTGAAAAAGCTTCGATGTCATGTATATGCAATTCTTGAAGTCCCACATTCAATTGATGCTCAATGTAATCAAACGTCTTGTTGGCCTCTCTTTCCTCCAACGTCTCACCCACGCAAAAAATAACTTCTAAATCGGCTGCCAGACCTGCACGCACCTTGCGATTGATCAGTTCATTATCTTCTTTGAAAATATGACGGCGCTCTGAATGGCCCACAATAACGAACTCACAACCAACATCCTTTAAAAAAGGCCCTGAAATCTCTCCCGTAAAGGCCCCCTCATTTTCATAGTATAAATTTTGCGCGCCTAACTTAATATTGAAGTCCTGTAAGGCAATGCCCGCTGAATATAAGGCCGTAAACGGAGGCGCCACAACAACTTCAATGCCAGCCGAGTCTTCTAATTGACGTTCCAAAGCAGTCAGCCGCTTGAGCGTCTCGCCAATCATCCCGTTCATCTTCCAATTGCCAACGACTAGTGGCGCTTTAGCCATAAGTGTTATCCCTCCAAAGCACTCAGGCCGGGAAGTTCACGGCCCTCTAAAAATGCGAGTGACGCCCCACCTCCGGTCGAGATATGCGTCACCTGATCAGCCAATCCCAAGGATTTTAATGCCGACACGCTATCGCCCCCGCCAATAACCGATTTGGCAGCCGACGCGGCCACGGCCTGCGCAATTTCCCGCGTCCCAACGGCAAAAGCATCGTTTTCAAAATATCCCAAGGGACCATTCCAAAAAATCGTCCCGGCCCCGCTGAGCACCTCAGCAAACTGCGCAACGGTCTTCGGTCCGATGTCCAGACCAAGTTGCGATTCCGGAACATCAATCCCCTCAGTCAGTTCGGCATTCGCTTCCAGGCTTAATTCCGCAGCCACTCGATGATCGATCGGCAAGAGCAACTCGACTCCCTTAGTCCGAGCCCGTTCCAGTATCCGCTGGGCCAAATGCAGTTTTTCTTCCTCAAAGCGCGAACGGCCTATTTCATGTCCTTGCGCCTTGAGAAAGGTGTAAGCCAAACCGCCGCCTAAAAGCAAACCATCAACCTTATCAATGAGTTTTTCGATCAAGCCGATTTTGTCCGCCACCTTCGCACCGCCAATAACGGCCCAAAACGGCTTCGCGGGCGACTCGAGCAATTCCGACAGGACTTGTAACTCCTTCTGAACGAGAAATCCAGCGCCACGCTCGCGCAAATGGGGAACCATCCCCACGGTCGAGGCATGAGCCCGATGGAGCGTCCCGAAAGCGTCATTTACATAAACATCGGCTAGCTCGGCTAATTGCAGTGAGAATTGCGGATCATTCGCCTCTTCTCCCGGATGAAAACGGAGATTCTCGAGCAGAAGAACACCTTTTGATCTCAGCTCATGCGCGAGTCGTTGCACGGCCGCACTCATCGTCTGTTCCGGGAAGATAACATCAAGCCCGAGACATTCGCTGAGATGCTCGGCAACCGGTAATAGAGAGAAGCGTTGATCCACTTGGCCTTTAGGACGGCCCAGATGAGACGCAATAACCACGCGCGCGCCCTGATCAAGGAGGTATTGCAAGGTTGGAAGTGCGGCTTGAATGCGCGTGTCATCCGCAATGCGGCCTTCCTCCGTCAACGGGACATTAAAATCCACCCGGACAAAGACCCGTTTCTCATCGATCTCAAGCTGGTCTACCGAATGAATCACCGTTAACTAGAGAGACTTTGCAACCAGTCGGGTCAAATCCACCATGCGGTTAGAAAAGCCCGTTTCATTATCATACCAAGACAGTACCTTAACGAGATTATTATCAATGACGTTGGTCGAAAGCAGATCGACTATCGACGAATAAGCATTACCGTTATAATCCGCTGACACCAATGGCTCTTCGCTGACCGCCAGGACCTCACCCAAAGGTCCCTTAACGGCTTTACGGAAACTCTCATTGACCTGCTCAACCGACGTTCCTTCGTCAACCACCGCCACGAGATCCACCAAGGAAACATTGGGCGTCGGCACTCGAACCGCCAGTCCATCAATATGACCTTTGAGCTCTGGAAAGATCCCGCCAATCATGCGCGCCGCTCCTGTCGTCGTCGGAATCATCGACAAGGCGCCAGCACGGGCACGGCGCGGATCACTATGGTAAGAATCAATAATCCGCTGATCATTCGTATAAGAATGGACCGTCGTCATAAACGCGCTCTTAATCTTGAATTGTTCATGGAGTACTTTCACCAACGGGGCAACACAGTTAGTCGTGCAACTTGCATTGGAAATAATATGGTGTTTGCCCGCATCGTATTGGTCGTCATTAATACCTATCAGAATGGTCATATCTTGATCTTTGGCCGGAGCCGAAACGACCACCTTCTTAACGCTATCCCCCAAGTGTCCTTCGGCGTCCTTGCGCTGGGTAAAACGTCCCGTACATTCCAGAACAATATCAACATCTCGATCCGACCAGGGAATCTCGCTGGGATGGCGCTGCTGACTCAGCGTCACCGGTCGGCCCCCGATCACTAATTCCTTATCACGAGCCGTCACCTCTGCAGGCAAGATCCCGTGAACGGAATCATAACGCAGCAAATGGGCCGCTTCCGCGGGCTCCATCAGATCATTGGCCATGACGATCTCAAAATCACTGGTACCCGATGTCAACCATGCCCTTAAAACACCCTTACCAATACGCCCTAGTCCATTAATTCCAACTCTCACGCTCATGATTATTTCCTTAGTTTATTAGAGGATTACGAGAATTCCGACGGGCTATAAATGGCGGCGTGGCTAAGATTTGTCAAGGCCCCAAGGGCCTTGCATCCTCAAAGGCCATAAGTTACAAGACTCGCCATGCGATTGACCGATGAGCAGATCGAGCGCCTCGCAGAGCGGGTCTTGAGAAGGCTCCAAAATGATTCCCTCGTTCAAACCAAGGTCCCAGGCCCCGAGATCGTCCGCGCCATCGCCGCCTGCATTGTCAAACATCAGAACGACGGCATCGCGGTCGAAAACGAGGTCCGCAAGCTCATGGACCAATATTCGGCCCAGATGAGCTCAGGCCAAATCGATACCCAGCAAATGTACTCAATGATTCGCAAGCAGGTCGCCAACAAGCTCAAATACGAGCTCGATCCCGAGGAGCAGGTGACCCATGTCTCTCATCTGGTCCACGACCGCATCTACAACGATGATCTCATCGACTACGAAGACGAAGACAAGGCCTTACGGGCCATCAAACAGACCCTCCACCAGACTCTCCGGGCCGAAGACACCTTAGGTCAGAAGGTCCGCGACAAGATCGCCTCCCTCAAACGCGAGGTCCAGGAAGGCAGCCCGGAATGGGAAGTCCTCTATCGCAAGTATATGGACGAAGAGCTGAATAAAAGCGGCGTCTGAACCCTTGACAAGGCGCGTAAAATGGCTATATTTCCCACCGGTTTTTAGCAGTCTCGAATTGAGAGTGCTAAATCGGGCTCCCCTAGTGGGATTTTTTTCAATATATTTTTATTGATTTCAAACACTTATATCTCTTCAGGAGGAATTGATTATGACAAAGAAAAACGGTGTCGGCATTCGCCCCCTGCAGGATCGCATCCTGGTAAAGCGTATCGTCGAAGATGAAAAGACGGCGGGTGGCATTATCATTCCGGACTCCGCCAAAGAAAAACCCCAAGAAGGCGAAGTCATCGCGGTCGGCAAGGGCCGGGTTACGGATGACGGCAAATCCATCCCCTTGGACCTTAAAAAAGGCGATAAAATCCTGTTCGGTAAATATTCAGGGACTGAAGTGAACCTTGGGGGTACCGAGCACTTGATCATGACTGAAGGGGATGTCCTCGGGGTCATCGAATAAGTTATTTTAATGCATTTTTTAAGGAGGAATTCACATGTCAGCTAAAGAAATTATTTTTGATCAACAGGCCCGCGATGAGATCCTGAAAGGGGTCAAGACGCTAGCCGATGCCGTCGTGGTCACACTGGGGCCCCGCGGTCGTAACGTCGTTATTGAGCGTTCTTTTGGTTCTCCCGTCATCACCAAAGACGGGGTATCGGTTGCCAAGGAAATTGAGCTCGAGAACAAGTTCCAAAACATGGGCGCCCAAATGGTCAAGGAAGTCGCTTCCAAGACCTCAGATACAGCCGGTGATGGCACGACGACAGCCACGATCCTCGCCGCCACAATCTTCCGTGAAGGGGCCAAAATGGTGGCGGCTGGCCTCAACCCCATGTCCTTGAAGCGCGGTGTCGATGCGGCCGTTACCGCCATCGTTGGCGAACTCGCCAATCACAGTAAAGAAACTAAGGACCAAAAAGAAATTGCCCAGGTTGGCACGATCTCAGCGAACAACGACAAGACTATTGGTGACATCATTGCCGAAGCGATGAACAAGGTCGGCAAAGAAGGCGTCATCACGGTGGAAGAAGCCAAAGGGCTTGAAACAACCCTTGAAGTCGTTGAAGGCATGCAATTTGATCGCGGCTACCTTTCCCCTTATTTCGTCACGGATCCGGAGAGCATGGAAGTCAATCTCGAAGACCCCTTCATCCTCATCCACGAAAAGAAAATCAGCAACATGAAAGAAATGGTCCCTCTCTTAGAGAGCGTGGCCCGCGCCGGTAAGCCACTGGTGATCATCGCAGAAGATGTTGAAGGTGAAGCCTTAGCGACCTTGGTCGTCAATAAACTGCGCGGAACTATTCAAGTCGCTGCCGTCAAGGCGCCGGGCTTTGGGGATCGTCGTAAGGCAATGCTTGAAGACATCGCAATCCTGACCGGTGGGACCTGCATCGCGGAAGAACTTGGCCGCAAACTCGAAGATATCACCGTTGATGACCTTGGTCGAGCCAAACGTATCAGCATCGACAAGGAAAACACGACCATCGTCGACGGCGCCGGCAAAAAAGCCGACATCGATGGACGCGTCAAGATGATCCGCACCCAAACCGAAGAAACCACCTCGGATTACGATCGCGAGAAACTGCAAGAACGTCTCGCCAAGCTCGTGGGTGGAGTCGCCGTCATTAATGTCGGTGCGGCCACTGAAACGGAAATGAAAGAGAAGAAAGCCCGGGTCGAAGACGCCCTGCACGCCACGCGCGCGGCCGTCGAAGAAGGCATCGTACCGGGTGGCGGCGTCGCCCTCATCCGTTGCCTCCCAGCCTTGGACAAGCTCAAAGTTCCCGCTGAGGAGCAACCCGGCGTCGATATCATTCGTCGTGCCCTCGAAGCCCCGCTTCGTCAGATCGTCAGCAATGCCGGCCGTGATGATGCCGCTGTCATCATCAACAAGGTCAAAGAAGGTGATGCCACCTTCGGATACAATGCTCAGGACGATAAGTTCGAAGACATGGTCAAGGCGGGTATCATTGATCCGACCAAGGTGACACGTTCGGCTCTGCAAAATGCATCCAGTGTTGCAAGTCTTATGCTCACGACCGAAGCCTTGATTGCTGAGAAACCTGATGACAGCAAGCCTGCCGGTGGCGCCCCTGATATGGGCGGCATGGGTGGCATGGGCGGTATGGGTGGCATGGGCGGCATGATGTAACGCTCAGCGTCACTTATCGAAGTCTTACAACCCCGTGGGATGGCGACTGCGTCTATCCCACGGGGTTTTTTATGCGCAACCCTAAGCTGAATCATGCGATAAAGCGATTGACGGCAGAGGGGAGCCCCGGTTACTATCACCCAAATTACAAGGACTTAGGTCTCCTTTAGGGAGCAAAGAGGGAGTTCGTTGAGAGTGTCGTTACCCCGAGCCAGGACAACCCTGGCCCTTATTACAGCCATCGCTTGTCTTGTTTCAACCACCGAGGCCTGGGCCTTTTCTTTTGCTATTCATGGCTACCTACGCAATCGAGTTGAGTTCTATCAAAATCTCGACGCCCAAAAAGCCAATCCCAATATCAACCAGGGGGGACTCGGCGACAATAACCGTTTTGGCAGCATCATGTTTGCCCAGCAGCGCCTGCGCGTGAGTCCCTGGTTTAAACTCAATGATCACTTATCACTCCATTCGTCGATCGATGTGATCGACAACATCGTGTACGGGACCAATGCATCGCGCCAATTTGATTTTCATTCGCCCATTATCGGCACGATTCAGATTCCCGGAGCCGGTGGAGCCATCGGCGTGACGGGCCCCGAAAGCACCGGACAGTTTCAAGCCTTTAATCTCCGTCACGCCTATGCCGATATTCTCCTCCCGATCGGAAAACTTCGAATCGGACGTCAACCTTCTCATTTTGGTGTCGGCCTGTTCCAACATAATGGCGAAGGATTGGAAGATGATTTCGGCGTCAATAGTGACCGCATCCTATTCATCACGAGCGTCGAGCTTGCCCAGCTTGAAGGTGGCATCATCAAAAAAGAAGGTCATGTGATCAATACGGGGGTGTCAATCGATTTTGCCTTCACAGGCGCCGAAGACCCCCGCGACAAAGGGATTGGGGAAATCATCCGAGGGCCCTCGCGCAACATGTGGCAATTCGCTGCCTTTGGATTGTATCAAGCCCCGAAGTTCGAAGTAGGCCTCGCATCGGGGGTTCGCTTTCGCAATGGCGTCGAGGGAGATACGACAACGCAAGCACGCCCCATTCTCGTCGATGATACCGGCACACCAATCACGGATGCCAACGGAAACTTTCAGGTCGGTGAGCTAGAAGATGCGGGCATTGATGGCAATACCCTGCTTTATTTCGCCGATCTCTATTCTAAATTCAACATCACGGATGAGATATCCATTTCCGGTGAATATGTCTTCCTGAACGGTAATATCTCGACGGGGGTCGCGATTGATTCCATCCCCTTTAACGGGCTTCCGGCCGGGGCGCGCGGCGTCATTGAGCTCCCCGCCGAGAGCGGCATGCGTGTCCACATGGCGGCCCTGGAAGTCAAAGGAGATCATAGTTTTGGTGAATGGCTCTTCCAGGGTGGTCTCGCCAGTGGTGATGCCGAGCCCCTTTCGAGTCGCATCACGCAATTTGGTTTTCGACCTGATTATCAGATCGCCATGCTGATGTTTAACGTCCCGATTGGATCATCACCACGAATCACCCAAGGCAACCAAAATGGTGTGGGCGGCCGTGTCCTCGTTGGCGCCGAAGCGGTTTCCGGAAACTTCATCAATAATGCCATATACGGCGCCCTTGGGTACAAGCACAAACTCAATATGTCCAAGGTCGCCAAGTTCATCAGTAATGCCAAAGTAGGCCTCAAGGCCATCACCGCCTTCGCCCCTAAAAGCAACTTCAACATCGATTTTGCTGAAATGACGGGCTTTGATGATCTTCCTAAAGTCGTGCAGCCCAGTAAATGGTACGGGGTTGAAATCGATGCCAGCTTTGAGATGACGATGTTCGAAAATTTTATCTTCAGCCTCCAGGGGGCCTATCTCTTTGCAGGCCCGGCCTACGACGTCGAACTTGAAATCTTTGATCCACTCAACCTCGGCCAAATCAATACGGTCCCGTTTGATGGGGCTAATGATGTCTGGGGTATTAAATCCTCCATGATCTGGCGATTCTAGACCGGCAACTCATAACACCTCGTCTGCTACGTTGCGTTCCTCGATCGCTCCTCGACGTAGGAGTACTACGACTGCGTCGCACCTCGGCACTCTGCCTTGCATCCGAGCTATTCTGAGCTGCCTCTTCATTGACAAGGCTGCTACTGCACCGATATAGACAGTTTTCCATGTCGGACCCCAAGATTGAAGAAATTAAGGCCGCCTACGAGGAGGCCCTCGCGAAGGCCAAGAACCTCAAGGAAAAGTACGAAACCCTTTCGGGCATCCCGGTAGAACCGCTACAGCTTCCGGAAACGCTTGAGCAGGAATACGGCAATCAACTCGGATTTCCCGGTCAGTTCCCTTTCACCCGTGGTGTCTACCCCAACATGTACCGAGGCCGCCACTGGACCATGCGCATGTATGCGGGTTTTGCCACCGCCGAAGAATCCAATGAACGTTATCGTTATCTCATTGACCAGGGAGGAACCGGTCTCTCGGTAGCATTCGATCTTCCGACTCAGATGGGTTTTGATTCGGACGATGCGATGGCCTTCGGCGAAGTCGGCAAGGCTGGCGTCGCCATCGACTCGTTACAAGATATGGAAATTCTCTTTAATGAAATTCCCTTAGATAAAGTATCGACATCCATGACGATCAATGCAACGGCTTCTATTCTGCTCGCCTTCTATATTGCCGTTGCGGAGAAACAAGGCGTATCAAGTCAGAAGATTACAGGCACAATTCAGAATGACATTCTCAAAGAGTATGCCGCGCGTGGAACCTATATTTTCCCTCCCTCCCCTTCAATGCGCATCATCACCGATATTTTTGCCTTTTGTAAGGAGAAAGTCCCCCGTTGGAATACCATCTCTATCTCCGGTTACCATATCCGCGAGGCAGGCTCTTCCGCGGTTCAGGAAGTCGCCTTTACCCTGGCCCATGGTCTTGCTTACGTCAAAGCAGCAACCGATGCAGGGCTTAACGTAGATGATTTTGCGCCGCGACTCTCCTTTTTCTTTAATGCCCACAACAATTTCCTAGAGGAAATTGCCAAGTTCCGAGCGGCGCGCCGTCTGTGGGCCCGACTCATGCGGAAACGTTTTAAGGCCTCCGACGCGTCATGCAAACTCCGTTTTCATACGCAAACCGGCGGCAGCACCCTCACCGCGCAACAAATAGACAACAATGTTGTCCGCGTCGCCTATCAGGCTCTCGCCGCCGTGCTGGGCGGGACACAAAGCCTTCACACCAATAGCCGTGATGAAGCCCTGGCCTTGCCGACGGAAGCGTCCGCACGCCTTGCATTGCGAACGCAACAGGTCATTGCGCACGAAACCGGAGCCTGTGATTTTGTTGATCCCTTAGCCGGATCTTATGCAGTGGAACAACTAACCGACGAGATTGAAAGGCGCGCGCTGGAATACATTGAAAAAATAGATGCGATGGGAGGTGCTGTTAAGGCCATCGAAAGCGGATACACACAAAAAGAAATTCAAGATTCTGCCTTTAAATATCAGAAGGCGATTGAAGATAAGGATTTGATTATTGTCGGTGTCAATGAATTTCAAGTTAAGGAAGACGGCAGTCACGATATTCTAAGAATCACGGCGGAACAACAGCAACGTCAGATTGATCGGGTCAAGCAGCTCAAGGAAACCCGCGATAATGACGCCGTCAATCGCGCCCGCGCCGCCTTAAAAGAAGCGGCGGCGGGCACTGACAACCTCATGCCGCACATCCTCAATGCCGTAAAGTGCTATACGACACTCGGCGAAATTTCAAACACCCTTCGCGAAGTCTTTGGCGTTTACCGCGACCCTGTCGTTTTATAAAAACGGGGACGCAGTGACCTAGCGAGCAACGCGAGCGAGAGGGGGAGGCTCCGGCGGCTTTGCCGACCGGAGGGGGCGACGCCAGCCCCTACGACGAATAGTCGTAAACGCCACGACCTGTCTTACGACCATAACGACCTGCCTCAACATATTTGCGAAGCAAAGGACACGGCGCGTATTTATCACTCCCCAGGTCGCGATGAAGGACCTCCAGGGCATTGAGCGTGACATCCAGTCCGACGAAATCGGCCAAGGTCAAAGGCCCCATCGGATGGTTACAACCGAGTTGCATGGCCTGATCAATCTCTTCAGCCGTCGCTACACCTTCATAAAGGGCGTAAAAAGCCTCATTAATCATAGGAATCAAGAGGCGGTTGACTGCAAAACCTGCCGAGTCTTTGACAGAGATCGCCGTCTTACCGAGAGACTCAGCAAATTCAGTTGCGGCTTTAGCTGTCGCATCTGAAGTCTGAAGACCATTGATAATTTCAACAAGCTTCATAACAGGGACGGGATTAAAGAAATGCATGCCAACAAAATTTTCTGGTTGTTTAATGTTTGCTGCTAATTGAGTAATCGAAATGCTTGATGTATTGCTGGCAACAATAGCTCCATCTTTGACCTTATCTTTGAGCTCTGCAAACATTTTTTCTTTTGCATCGAGATCTTCCGTAATGGCCTCAATAATCAAATCGCAATCACTGAAATCACTAAGCTGCGCCGGTTGAATCTTTGCAATGATTTCATCTTTCTTGTCCGTTTCAATTTTCCCTTTTTCAACGAGACGGCCCAGATTTTTCTCAATGCGACCTATTCCTTTTTTAAGAATTTCTTCTGAAACTTCCGAAGCTAACACTTGATATCCGCAGGCTGCTGCCACTTGAGCAATACCGTGCCCCATCGTACCTAAACCGATAACACCAACTTTTTGTATGGCCATCTTTAAACTCCTTTTATCTCTAACTATTTGTATGAATTTATCCCGCGAGAGCTGACTTATGGATTCGAAACATATTCCTCAAGCATTCTGAGGTCGTCTTCTTTACTGCGGAGGATATATCTCATTAAATCTCGTATCGAAAGCATGCCTACCGGTTTTCCCGCTGCAATAACAGGCAAATGGCGACATCCCTCACGTTCCATTTTTTGAAGACACAGTTCAGGATCATCTTCATCCAGCGCTATCACAACCTGTTTTGTCATAACTTCAGCAATCAAAACCTCCGCAGGCTGCTTATTCTCCGCTAAGACACGACAGATGAGGTCCCGTTCGGAAAAAACCCCGACAAGCTCTTCTCCATCCAGAACCATCACAATCCCGATATTCTTTTCGCCCATTAACCTGGCCGCTGATTCGGCCGTGTCGGCCGGCTTAACCGAATAATTGACTGGAGGATCCGGCATCAAATCTCTGATATGACGCGACATGTTTTAGTTTTATACGATGCGCTCGGACGCCGTCAACGAATTTTAGTCGTGCCTCCTCCGACGCTTCGGCCCGATATTTGACGTAACTCGCTGATATCATTTATATTTTACTAGAAGCTTCTTTGTCGATCGCCTGTTTGGCAATACGCACGACATCCTTGATATTCGGCAGTGGTTTGGACAGATAATCATAGGCACCTAGCCGCACGGCTTCTTCAGCCGCCTCAATTGTCCCAAAACCGGTGATAATAACGACCTCCGTGCTGGGCGATACTTTCTTTACGGCTCGCAACACATCAATCCCACTGACATGGGGCATGCGAACGTCCGTTACAATGAGATCGAAATTCTGCTTGTTTATCAGCGCGAGGGCTTCTCGGCCATCTCCCGTACTCGTAACTACAAAACGGTCTGCCTCTAAAACTCGCACGATTAGTGAACGGATATCCGGTTCATCATCAACTACAAGTACTCTTGGTTGAGTTTTCATTTAATTGTTCACCTATCCTTGCAACGCCATCTTTGATTACAGGTAGCATGATGATGAATTCCACCCCATTCTCAGGACCAGGCCTAACCCGAATTTCTCCATTATGGTCCCTGATAATACCGTAACTAATAGAAAGGCCTAAGCCCGTTCCTTTACCCGGACCTTTTGTAGTAAAGAACGGGTCAAATATACGTTCCATAATACTTTCTTGGATCGGTGGCCCATTATTTGTAAACGAAATAGAGACATAATCGTCATCATAAAAAGATTTCACTGAAATTTTCCCATTTTTTTGACCTTCAAGTGCATCACGTGCGTTGGCAATAAGATTAATAAATACTTGCTGTATTTGATTAGAATCGGCCCACACGGATGGAAGCTTCGCTTGGCTGTCAATTTTTACCTCAATGTCATGATTTTTAAGCTGAGCTTTCAGCAACATAAAGGCATCACTGATAATTCTATTGAGATCAACCTTCGCAAATTCACTTTTTGACTCGCGAGAAAAAGTCCGGATGTTGTTAATAATCTTGCTCATACGCCCTGTCTGCTCTTCGATACGAAGCAAATCTTCCTTGACCTGATCATCGGCCTTCAGATCATCTAAAATAAGTTGGGAATAACCCCGAATGGCCGCAAGAGGCTGATTCAGTTCATGTGCAATACCCGCTCCAAGCTGCCCGATAGCTGTTAGCTTTCCTGCTTGAATCAACATATTCTGCGTTTCCTTCAACTGCATTTCGCGCTCTTCGACTTCTTTTCGCCGACGGTCTAAGTCTTCCATAATATTCAATGACGCATCCTGAGCCATCTCTAAATCAAGTTTACGTTGTTCTAATTCTTTTGTTTTTTGTCTTAGCTCCTTTGTCCGCTGCTCAACTAATTCCTCTAATCGTTCCCGGTGAGTCGCTAACTCCTCATCTCTTTCTTGAACCTGTTGAATCATATCGTTAAATCGTATCGTAAGTTCTCCCACTTCATCATGCGTTACCAGTGGAGCACGAACACTATAATCACGATCTCTAGAAATTTTTCGAGCTATGCTCGATAAAGAAAGAATTGGTCGGGTTATAATTCTTTGCAACATAGACGAGAGCAAGAAAGCAACGATAATACTGAGCACTAATATACTTACGACAGTGACCGCGTTATACTGTATTTTTTCTTTAAATCGTGCCTGATTAGCAATGAGGGCTGCTGACCCTATCTTCTTGCCATTTAAAAAAATAGGTTGCCTTGTCATGATAAGATCGGTGCGGCTCTCCAGCTTCGCGGCACTCATGTTTGCTATTTCTTCCTGATAAACCGACCCTTCTTTCGCATAATAGGCGAAGATTTTTCCATCCTTGTCCCAAACGATTACCGCATCGATATCATCATAAGCTGCGTTGCCTTCCAATATCTCGTCAGCATTTTCATTATCTTTTTCCGCCAAGGTTAAAGCCATATTTTCCGCCAGAATCTCATTATGGAAATTAAGATTTTTTAAAACATTTTTTCTCATTGTAACTTGTTCAAAGCCGACAAATATTATCCCGGCCAATATGAGCGCAAGAGTACACACCGTCATCGTCAAGAATATCATCTTTGAACGAATCGACATTTTATTGAGGTACTTCATTTAGGCGTGTCCTACCCGGATTTTGAACTGCGTCGGGTGCGCAACTGCGTCACTTGTTCAGGAACAGCGTATTTATTCGGAAGCCCTAATTTACCGCGCAACTCATTTACTTCATTTTTAAGGTCAATCATATCAAACTCTCTTCCAATCGTAAGGCGCTGAAACCTCTCCAACTTATCGGCTCTTTCTTGCAACTCATGCGCTGCTCGCTCGCGTTCCGTGATATCCCGGATAATGGCAATGCTCTTATCCTCCAGCATAGGGACAAAACGTGCCTCGTAAAATTTCTGTTTACCGCCGATAATTATTGAGTATTCCATACTGACAACAGATCGTGTTTCATTTACTTCCTTCAGCACTTTCATAAATTTCTGACTGCCCACTGAACCAGGCGCGTCATGTATCATTTTACCAACGAGCTCTTCCCGCGGAATAAATAAGTCCCTATCCAAGCCAGCTTCACAGTCGAGAATTTTTCCATCCTTATCGAGACAAAAGAAAAGATCCGGTATGGCCTGAAAAACCGCACGCAATTGCGTATTGGCCTCCAATAATTCTTGTGAGCTTAGATCAAGTGAACGCTCGAGCATATTACGATCATTATCAGATTGTTTATACGCCTCATTGACTGACGAAATAAATAACTGCCAATTTTCAGGAATAACGAAATCACTATCAAAATGTCGTTTGAGTTGTCGTCGCAGCAGGCTATGCAATTCATTCATATCAGTCACTCCGATAATGTCGTTATCGTCATCGTCTGATTATGCAGCTGGCAGCTGGCATTTGGTATCATTGGCGATATTTCACCGTAGGAATAGAATCCTGTCAGAGCGGTGTGTTCTCCCAATACTTCTCTCACACCCTCGACTTCCTCTTCAATGCGTTGATTAAGAACCAATTTTCTGCCGACGCAGCTAATGAGGAGGGCTAGATCCGGCGAAGCTGAGCCAATCGTTTCATAGCTGTTTTTGGCAGCTGCAACCGCACCATCAATTAAACGGTCAAAATTCGCTCTCATGAGGCGTGCATAGCTACCTATTGGAACATCGCCTGCAAAAGTCAGGCTCTGATCCGCTTCATTAATACCAAGTATGGTCCTGACAATTCGATTTTCACTTCCCGGTGTACGGATACAAAGAGGAAAAAGCAGACCCGTCGCAGGCAGCCCTGAGGCATGCTCACCTAAATACCGTTTATAAAGTTCCAATGCCGATTTACCATCCAATTCGTATAAAATATTTCCCTCGGCTTTTGTAATAACACGCTCCGGACCAAAGGGATCCCAGCCCCCCAATGAACCAAAACCTATCTTAAGCTTTTCACCGTATAACCCGATGACGGCCACGGTATCTTTTTCCGGTGCGTCATTTCCAATAACATAAGTTTCCTCAAATCGATCTCCATCTCCAGACAAACCGCCTGTTACCATGACACCTTCCGGAAGGTTAGCCGTAAGTCCTTGGGCAAGTTCGCTCCCGTTGATATTCAATCCATCTGATAACACAAAAATATGTCGCAAGCGCTCATGATCTAGCGACTCTGAAAGTTTACGGCCCACTTGCAAACTGCTGTCACAATCTCCAACCTTAATTTTTTTCCCTTTAACAACTGATTTATTAAAATGAACGGCTGTCACTACTACAGAGTCATCGTAAACACGTGTATCCATAATTTCACCCGCCGTAGAACACCCAATGACATAGGCATTAGGATACGTTTTTTTTATAAAGGTAAATTTTTCTGGATCTTTCAGAAGTGAGGTCCCTGCGAACACAAAGACGAGTTGCGCTTTTTTTGCCAGCTGACGCGGCTCCTGTGGCTGCCAACCTGACTCAGCGGTCCATTGGGTCTGTTCGATCTGCATAGAGCGCCTCCCCGAACGCCGCCAACATAACACAGCGCAGCATTGATATCTATCTTATTTAAACGATAAAGGGGCTCGCCTTGGCGAGCCCCTTTAGAAACTTCATCTAATTTTTATTTTGGCTTACAACTCAGTCTGTCCCTTTTCACGGGCATTAACGAGTATAGCCATATTGCCATTGGGATGCTTGTTTTCGCGCATCAGTTGATGACAGGCCCCGGTTTCACTAAATTCAAATGTCTGCGACAGACACGGATCGACTTTCTTTTCCGCCACAAGGTTATTGATCCCCATTGCCTGCTCATCATTGGCGAAATGGGACCCTTGAAAACGTTTCTGCCTCATCCAATGATAACGCAGATCGATCGTCGCATTGTAACCTGTCGTACCGGCACAGATGACAACCATGCCTCCCGTATCGGCGACGAAGATAGAGGTTGGGACCGTGGCCTCACCAGGATGTTCAAATACGATCGAAGGACTCTTCTTCTCTCCCAATGCCTCCCAAAAGGCTTTACCGAACGATTTAGCGCCCTTAAACCATTCACCGTACTTTTCAGCATCACGCCAATCAGGAAGAACGCCCCAATGTGAGAAGTTTTTTCGATTGATCACGCCAACGGCGCCCAGATTCTTGCAATAATCCACTTTGTCGTCGCTACTGACAACCGCAACCGGTTTAGCCCCGGCTGCCGCCGCAATCTGAATTGCCATACAGCCCAGGCCACCGGCACCTCCCCAGACAAGTACCGCATCGCCCTCTCTGACAACATGCGGGTCCCAACCATGAAGCATCCGGTAGGCCGTTGCACCTACCAACATATAACAGGCGGCTTCTTCCCAAGACAGATGCTTAGGCTTGGGTAGGCACTGATGATCTTGCACCTTAGTGAATTGCGCAAAACTGCCCCAGCTATTTTCGTAACCCCAAATACGGAATGTCGGGCTGTACATTGGATCGATTCCGGCCTCCACTTTGGGGCAGTCTTGCTTCCACTGCCCGCAATGGACGACGACCTCGTCACCAACTTTCAGGTTTTTGACGGCACTTCCCACTTTCCAGACAATGCCTGAGGCATCGCTGCCACCAACATGAAAACCGGACTCGTCTTTCCAGAAGGGATCCTTGGCGCGCGGGCGTATCACGTTGACGGGCACACCTAAGCCCGCCCATACATTATTGTAGTTGACCCCGGCTGCCATAACATAAACGAGCACTTCATCCGGCTCGAGAGATGGCACCGCTACTACTTCCTGTTGAAAGGCCTCTTCAGGTTCACCAAAGCGTTCCGGTCGAATTAACTGCGCATGCATTTTTTTAGGCACAACGCCCAGTTCTGGATGCTCACCAAGATCATAGATTTCTTTAGCCATCTTTCTCTCCTTACAATAGTTTCGTAATTTCCATCATAATCTGATTTAAATCAAAATCCTTAGGCGTATAGATACCCGCTACGCCTGCCTCCTTTAAAATTTCTTCATCAGATTTAGGGATGATTCCGCCAACAATGACCGGAATATCACCGATACCGCGTTCCTTGAGTTGAGACAGAATCGACTTAACCAATGGAACATGCGACCCCGACAGGATGGATAGTCCTATCACATGGACACCTTCTTGCAAGGCCGCGCTAACAATTTGTTCCGGGGTCAATCGAATCCCTTGATAAATAACCTCATAGCCGACATCACGGGCCCGAATTGCAATCTGCTCCGCCCCGTTTGAATGTCCGTCGAGACCGGGTTTTCCGACCAACATACGGGGTCGCCCCCCCATTTTTTCAGCGAGCACATTAACCTGCTGACGAACGTTTTCAAGTTCCATATCGCCGGAAGCACGAAGTGGCTGACCTCCAACGCCAGTCGGAGCCCGATACTCACCAAAGACCTCACGCAAGGCGGCCCCCCACTCGCCAGTCGTCACTCCTGCATGCGCCGCCTTAATGGATGCGGGGACAATATTCTCATCCGATGCGGCCACGCGCTTTAGTTCGGCAATCGCTTCCTTGACGGCATTGGCATCACGTTGCTTGCGGAATTCATTTAAGGCCTGTTTCTCGCGCTCGTCGACTTTCGGATCAATCTTAAGAAACCCCCCGTCCTGGCCACTGACTAATGGCGAGGGCTCCGCTTCTTGATAGCAATTGATACCCACGACCTTT
Organism: bacterium; assembly: GCA_965216315.1. Lineage (GTDB taxonomy): Bacteria > UBA10199 > UBA10199 > 2-02-FULL-50-16 > JAJFLM01 > CBDCFN01. Next base: position 1,886,480 of record CBDCFN010000016.1, read on the forward strand.
ATCTCACCGCTCTCAATACGGCGAATGCGTTCACTATGAGAAGCAACCAATCGCCCCTTCATATAATCAATGGCCTTCACCGCACCACCCATGGTCATCACTTTATCTATTTCTGCCTGAGCCTCGGCTTTGAGTGCCTTGACTTTTTCATCAATGACCGGAGACCCATCAAAAATATCTTCATATTCCAGCAAATCAGTCTCATAGGCGAGAACTTGCTGAAGCCGCAACGAAAGTTGTTGATCCCACGGCCGCGGAATTCCAAGGGCTTCATTCCAGGCAGGCAATTGGATCGCCCGCGCCCGCGCACCCTTTGATAAGGTTACGGCCAACATCTCATAGATAATGCGCGCGATATTATTCTCAGGCTGACATTCCGTCAGGCCCAACGAATTGACCTGAACCCCGTAACGAAAACGCCTATATTTTGGATCTTCAACTCCATAACGATCCTTGGTCAACTCATACCACATATCGGTAAAGGCGCGCATTTTGCACATCTCTTCAATAAATCGAACGCCGGCATTCACAAAGAAAGAAATACGCCCGACGACCCTTGGAAAGTCCTCTTCTGAAATAACGTCACGGCGCTTCACTTCATCAAGTACTGTCATCGCATTACAAAGCGAGTAGGCTATTTCTTGGGCGGGAGTCGCACCGGCTTCCTGCAAATGATAACTGCAGATATTCATCGGATTCCACTTGGGAATATGCTGCACGGTATATGTGATCATGTCGGTCTGAAGTCGCAGGGATGCTTCCGGGGGAAAAATATAAGTTCCCCGCGACAGATACTCTTTAATAATATCGTTTTGAGTCGTCCCCTGTAGTTGCTCCGCCTTGGAACCCTGATCTTCAGCCGTCGCCACATAAAGGGCCAACAGCCACGCGGCGGTCGCGTTGATCGTCATCGACGTATTCATCTGCCCCAGCTCAATCCCGTCAAAAAGCATCTTCATGTCTTCAATGTTCTTGATCGGCACACCGACCTTGCCGACTTCACCTGTCGCCATCACATCGTCGACTTCGTAGCCGGTCTGGGTCGGCAAATCGAAGGCCACGGAGAGCCCGGTCTGCCCCTTGGCCAAATTGGTCTTATAAAGCTCATTGGAGGCCTGAGCGGAAGAATGCCCCGAATAGGTCCGCATCATCCACGGCCTATCGCGTTTCAGCTTCTTTTTAGACTCATCAGCCATTCACGTATCCTTCCCGATCATGGGGTTGTCCCCAATGACTCATCGCATTATGACTGTTATAGGAGATGATCCGTAGCGGGGTCAAGCGGCCTAAGGACTAGGAGTCAGGCTTTCACGGAGCCCCAGATCGGTAATTTTGCTCATGATTAATTCAACAATGCGGGCTCGCTCCTGCTCATCCTCTATTAAAGAGAGCAGACTCCGTGCCTCTTGAAAGGTCTCGAGGGCCCATTCCTCAAATTCAGCCATCGCAATGCCTGCAGCGGTTTCCGCGAGACCTGCGGCGCGCGCTGCAGGCTCGTCCAGCGTGCGCGCATATTCGATGCGCTCTTGCAATATCTTGACCGCCGACTCCATATCGCCGACCAGGGCCATCCCAACAGCACCTTTGGCATGCAGAGCAAATTCATCGCTAGCAACATTATCCATCAAGGCCGCATAAAGAGGGCGCGCCCGGCTCCCAAGACGTGAGTTCATCAAAGAATCGGCTATTTCAGCCTGTGCCTGAGCACGTTCTGCCCCAGCATTGATGCCCAAAACGCTCTGAATACGCGCCATTTCGGTGCTTATCGTCATATTCAATCCGGCTTCAATCATATTCACGATCTTCTCAGCATAAAGATCGATTAACTCTTCTCTCGATATCTCTCGATTCCAAAAGCCCGCGAGCACCACCTCATGAATCGCTTTAGGCGTTTCCATCGGGTCATTTCCTACGGTCAGATACATATGGATGCGTTGAGCCGCCTTAAAAAAGGGCTCTCCTGAACGAATTTTGCGGGTCATAATGGAGCGAGGTTGACTGACGACTTCGATCACACGCTCCCAGGGCGCATCACGTTCAGTAAGGCCCTGTTCGACGAGAAAATTGTCGAGACGATTCAAAAAGCGGATTTCGACACTTGATTCGGTGGATGCAAGAATTGGAAGTGCCGCGCCCATCATCCCAGTGACGGCGCTGGCGGCGCTGAGTGCAAACATGCCCTAACCTTTCCGAACGATACCCGCAGCACTTATCGCACACGCGCCAAAGAAGTTGCTCCTCAATATATCTTTAATTTATAGGCAGTTACGGCTTTTTTTTGATTAAAAGCCTTCTCTCGATTTCGAAGATTTTATCGGCGATCTTTTCTTTGCCAGCGGCTTTCTTAGCCCCCTCCTTCATAAAGAGATCGGGTCCGTATTTTTCGACTGCTTCCGCTGCCGTAATATTCTTAACTCCAATCAACTGAAACGAAACAATGCCGGCGTCGAGACCCTCGGGCCCCGGCTCGACAGAAAGAACCCGGCTGATCGCTCCGATCGTATCCCCCGCGAAAGCCGGCTGGGTGTGATAGCCCTCGGTATAGCCGAGATCCCACAACGCATTTTCCGAAACATCGCGACTGGCCAACCCACAGAGCCATGCAAAGACAAGCCCCCCATAAACAATCGGCTCACCGCTCATCGGTCCCTTGCGGGATTTAGAGAAAAGGCGGTCATAGTGGAGTGGATGCGTATTCATCACTCGATACGTCCACGGCACATGTTCGTCGGTGATCGTCCGCCCGTTCTTATGAATGATGACATCACCGACCTCAAAGTCTTCAAAATAAGTCTTGGTCCCGGTTACATTTTTAGGAAGCAACCCCGGTATCGGGATCTGTAATTCAATATCATCCGTATCTTCAAAGCTTTCACCTGTCACGGTTGTGGGCGCTGATTTTTGACCCGCAGGCGCGACCATAATTTTGCGATCATATTGCAGGACAAGTTCACTATTTTGGTTGAGGGCAATCGTTCGGACGGTCACAATACCTGGTTTTTCGCCGCGCTCTTTCCGCTCAAGCACCTTTGTCTTCGCCATCAAGGTATCACCGGGATAAACCGTCTGCAGGAAGTGCATATCGTAATAACCTAGGTTAGCGACGGCCTTTTCCGAATCGTTCTGCACACCCAACGAAAGCGCCAGATTCATGACCATCAGCGGGGACAAAGGAATATCTTTATAGCCATGGGCCTTGGCAACCTGCTCATTCAGATAAATGGGATTGGTCTCCATAAACTCTTGGGCGAACTCAATGGCAAAAGCACGGTCAACGGTTAATCCCCGGGGATGCGTGAAAACCTCTCCCGGTTCGAAGTCTTCGAGGACGCGACCATATTGTGGCGCTTTCACTTTGTCCGGAACGGCAACCTGCTGATCTGGTGCTAACTCGGGGTGCTTCTTACTTACTTTCAATTTCACTTCTTTTGCCATTTCATATTCCTTATAAAAATTGCTTCAATAACGATGGAGCAATGACTCTAAGTGCGAGAACTTCTTCAGCCCCTTCAAAAATAGAGAAGACACGCGAGTCGACGTAGTAGCGACTGACGGGATATTCTTCCGCATAACCATATCCACCGTGAATCTGTAGGGCCTCCCGCGTCACCCATTCCGAGATGCGCGACGCATAAAACTTAACCAGTGTCGCTTCCATTTGGCCTTCGCCTTTATCCATCAAACGGGCGCAGTGATAGGTCAACTGGCGGCAGGCCTGAATAATCATCGCCATACGTGTCAGTTTCCACTGGGTCATTCCGTATTCAAAAATAGGCTTGCCAAAAACCTTACGTTCGTCTGAATAGCGCAGTGCCGACTCAAAGGCCGCCTGCATCACACCCAAGGCACGCGCTGCCGTCTGCAGACGCCCTGCCGAGAAACCCGCCATCTGCATATAAAAGCCCTTACCCAACCCTTCTTCACCGCCAATCAGATTTTCATCGGGCACAAAATAGTCTTCAAAGGAGACCTCATATGAGTGCATCCCTCGGTAACCGATCGTCGGGATCGCCTTACCTTCAATATGTCCGCCGCCCTCTTGATCATGTGAAAACTCGTGACCCTCAAAACGCGGCTTTTCAGCGATCAATATTGAAAAACCCTTGTGACGCTTCGACATATCAGGATCCGTTCGGGCAAGAACCATGATCAGGTCGGCATAGCCGGCAAACGTACACCAAGTCTTAACGCCGTTGATCAACCAGCCACCTTCGGTTTTTTTGGCACTGACTTTCATGCCGGCAACGTCGGAACCATAATCAGGTTCAGTCGCGGCCACCGCGCACATTTTTTCACCCGTCGCCAGAAGAGGCAGCCATTTTTCTTTTTGCGCTTCCGTACCCCCCTTCATGATGGCCTTCGAAAGAATTTCGGGACGCGTAATCAAACTCCCTGCAATCCCCAATGAAGCCCGTGACAAGGCCTCCGTCACGACGATCATTGCCGTGTTATCCGGATTTTCATCATCCTGAAAACCATCATATTTCTGCGGGATAGAGAGGCCAAAACAACCCAGTTCCGCAAGGCCTGAGATTATCTCTTCCGGAATCAATAAATCTTCGCGATGAACTTTTTCCGTTATCGGCACGACATTATCCTCGCCGAATTTCCTAAACGTCTCGCGATACATCTCATGGTCTTCCGAAAGACCAAAAGCCCCGCCTCCTTTTTCTTTTACCAACTCAGCCGCGCGTTGATACTCTTGGGCATCAACAGCCCCGGCAACCAACTTGCTGATTTCATCATTCCAAATACACTGGCGAAGGAATTTTGTATCCACTCCGAATTCGGCGCTTCGGTTGGCGACTTTATCGGAGATATGGTTGATCGTTTCCCCTAAAAAGAGGCTGGCTAAGCTCGTCTCGACATCACCGCCCTGCTCTTTCGCATAGGTGATGATTTGCTTAGCCGCGAGCAGTTCGCTGGCCATCCACGCATAGTCGTAAGCGGCAACTTGATTCTCATCGAGCTTGGCCGTGGCGATTTTGCCATCAACAGTGCACCGCTCTGCCATTGATTGACCGATGGTCTCCAGCACTTTATCGGCAGCTGCAATGATTTTATCTGATTGCTCCAAGATTGCTGACATCATATCCCCCTTTAAGCTGCCGCTGATTGATCCGCAAAAAACGCCTGCTCAACCTTTTCATCCAACTTAACACCTGTCAGATGGGCTTGTTGCACGAGTTCCCAGTAGTATCGATACGTGGCGCGGTCATGGAGATCACCCGCAAACTGCACCGGGCCCCAATTATTTTCTTGTGCTAACAACAAAATATCACCCGCTTTTTTAACTTGTGAATAGTCCGGGCGCATCGCATCAACAATAGAATCAATCTGCGTGGGATAGATCGACCACATCCTCAAGAACCCAAAGTCATACCGCGCCCGACGTGCATCTTGGTATGTTTTATACTTGTCTTTAAGATCGAGCGTCACATTGTGTGCAGGAACGATTCCATTCGTTAAGGCTGCCGCCACAACAGTGGCTTTGGCACGACGTAATTGTTCATGTTCAAACTGACCCGGTGATTTCATACAGCTATCGGGAATGGCGCCGTGAAAACCTGACACAAAGTCCATTAAACCGAAATCCAATACCTGCATCCACGGCATGGCCGCAATCTCAAAGGCATCCCGAAGGGCACCGTGCGTTTCGACCAAGACATGGATGGGAATTTCGCGACTGATGTTATTGTCCTTGGCGACCTGCTGAATGTAGCTGATCATCTCTTTGACCTGCTGGCCATTGGTCGGCTTGGGTATCGTAATGTAAGCGGTTGTTTCACCCGCTCCCGGAACGATGATGTCGACGTCTTGCTTCCAGTGGGGGTTATCGTAATCATGGATGCGGATCCCCGCCATTTTGAACTTGTTGGTCTCGGAATTGGCCATATCCACGACCATCTGGGCATGTTCTTTTTCTTTGCCCGTCGGTGCGCCGTCTTCACAGTCCATCGTGATATCGAAGACGCCGCCCTTTTTATCCTGCAGTTCGAAGGCCTTGTTGATCAGTTTTTCAGAGCCGGCAAAATGCTCACAGGTGGGAATGACGGGAAAAGGCTTCTCTCCCTTAAAAAGCGCGTCCTTGGGATGTGTCTTCGACATGGTCTATCTCCTTAAAATATAATGGAATTTCTGCTATGAGCCCCTCATAGAGGGACGGCTAGTTCTAGCGAATTCTGACGCGCAATGTCAAGGCAGGGAACAGGCCACCCGGCGGCAATTAATCATTGTCCTGAGAGAGCTCCAATAGCAGTCCGCCCGTTGATTTGGGGTGCACAAAGGCCACTTTCTTATGGTGAGCCCCAATGCGAGGAGTTTCATCGATCAGCTGGATACCGGCGGCTTTATAGGCCGCGATAGCCGCCTCAATATCATCAACCTCGACACAGACATGATGGATTCCACCGCGTCCCTGCTTGGCTATATACTTGCCGATCGGCCCGTCCGGAGATGTGGATTCTAGCAGCTCCAAATTGGACTCGCCGACACTAAAAAAGGCCGTCTTTACCTTTTGTTCGGCGACTTCTTCAAAGTGTTCGGGGCCCTTGCCCAGCAGTTGCGTGTAGCGCTCAACCGCCTCTTCAAGGTTTTCTACGGCAATTCCAATATGATCGATCTTTTTAAACATCATTGATTCCTTATTTAATTAGTTGGACAGCTCCTGCCAGTAAGGTACTATAGACCTCTCGCAAATGACCTATCAACAAAAAATCATTCGAACGCTGCGCTGCAAGAATAAAAAGGCTATCGGCGTCTTCGCAAAATTGACGACAGCAATCTCTTCATTGGGAGGCGACATCGGTGACATTCGAACCGTCACGATGGGCCAACTCTATAATGTCCGCGATATCACCGTCGTATGTGATAGCCAACAACAACTTGACCATATCCTGACGGCCATCAAAGGATTCCCTGAAATCACCGTCGAACAAGTTATCGATGATGTCCTGCAATTACACCAGGGCGGTAAGATAAAGGTTGTGCCCCGCTATCCGGTCCAATCGATTGATGATCTACGCCGGGTCTATACGCCGGGTGTGGCCGCCGTCTCTTACCTACTCAAAGAGGACCCCCAAAAAGCGCATCTCTACACGACCATTGGGCGCACGGTCGCATTGGTAACCAATGGGACGCGTGTGCTTGGCCTCGGCGCCATCGGACCCGTTGCCGCCATGCCGGTTATGGAGGGTAAGGCCGCACTGTTTTGCCAATTCACCGGCCTGCAGATGATCCCCATCCTGGTCGACACGACTAATAAAAATGATTTTATCAAGACCGTCAAAACCATCGCCTGCGGTTTCGCGGCCATCCAACTGGAAGATATCGCGACACCCGCCTGCTATGACATTGAAACCGAACTCGACAAGAGTCTACCCATCCCCGTGATGCATGATGACCAGCATGGGACCGCGGTTGTCGCGCTTGCCGCGGCACTGAATGCCTGCAAAATCGTCGGCCTTGATTTTAAACAGGCGAATGTGGGCCAAATCGGGCTAGGCGGTGCGGGGTCGGCAATTAGTCGTTTGATCATGAGCTACACCGGCAAACCCACTTATGGCGCCGATCTCGGCAAATATGCGGTCAAACGCCATCAAAGCATGGGTGGCATCGCCTCAAGTCTGGAAGAAATCATGAAACAATGTGATCTCGTCATTGCCACGACGGGCGTGGGCGGCATCATCGATCCGGACACGGTTCGCAAGGGACAGGTCATCCTGGCCCTTTCCAATCCCCAACCTGAAATCGTCATTGAAGACGCGCTTGCCGCCGGAGCCGCGTTTGCTAGCGACGGCAGCCGCGTCAATAATCTCATTGGTTATCCCGGCATACTCAAAGGCGCGATTGACAGCCGCGCCAAATGTATCACTCAAGAGATGTACTTGGCGGCCGCTGAAATCATCGCGCAAAAAGCGCCTGATAAGGAATTGATTCCTGACCCGCTGGACCCATCGGTGCACAAAGCCGTCGCCAAGGCCGTTGCGCAAGCAGCCATCGGCAGCGGGGTCGCGCAAATTCTCCTCGATAGTGACTATTTTGATGAGCGGGGAGATCGAGAGATAGTTACCTAATTCCCGGCATACTCGGCACCACCACGCGAGCGATACAAGACACCAAAATCGGGGGCTTGGCCGTTAACCGCACCACTCAGCCATTGGATCCGACCATTGTGTCTTACCGTCTCATAGACAAGGATTTCCCGCAGCGGAGCAATTGTTACGGGATCCCCATCATAGGGTGATTCCTGCTTGAATTTGTCCAGTATCGTGTGGGTTGATAAAACGACCGCACCGGATTCCGACAAATTCGGGTTGAGAATCAGCGTATCAACTTGGCCCTCATTGATCGCACGGAACACTTTCTCACGATTGACACTGCCATATCCCTGAGAGATGCGCCCCAATGACAATTTAGCCACATCATCATGTTCCTGCAATTCCTCATAGCGACGCAACGAATCAAGTCCGCGGCGAATCAATTGATTGGGGCTCACCCCATCAACGACATCTTCTCCAATCAGTCGACGGGCGACTTGATCCGGAAGACTTTTTCTAAGCATCGGCAACTCCCGCCGCTGACCCAAGAGGACAAATTTCATGTCGGAATGACGTATCGCAATCTTCTCGAGTTCATGTCCGACCTCTTTTAAGAAATGTTCAACATCCACATCGTGCTTCCGTTGAAAGCGGGCTTGCGACCATCCGCCCTGCTTATGATGCGACCATATTTCGGTCTCCAATTTACGCTGATCAATCAAAAATCCTTCCATCAATTGGAAAATCTGCGCTTCTTCCTGTTTGAAAGAGCAAATACACAAAGGCTCATAGTCATCGCGTAGTGCTACCAGGGGGCCCAGCGCAGGCAGGCCTAACACATATGAGTTGTTAGGCAACGGCAGATAACTCGCATAACTCAATACATCCGCTTCTTCTTCAGAGGCAAAAAACGCAATCCCATGAAAACACCCTTTGTCTTTATCATTGAGGAAACTATCCGCCTGCTTGGCAATCGTCTGGATTTTATTTTTCCATTCGCGACTTCGCGCCTGCAATTCACTAATCTCTTTTGAGCGCAAAGTATGGTCTAAAAAAATTCGAACGCGCTTGCGTTGTTCCAAATCATGGCCATGAGATTGTAGATAAAGGGACAGTATCGACCTTTCCGGATCGACAGGAATTGATGAGAGTTTTCGGATCAGAGCACCCAAGGACAGCGTCGCTGTCTCATTTACCATAAGCGTCTCCATTGTTTAGAGCTTCACGAGCCGGGTTGAAGGGAATTGACCTGGAAAGCTGAGGATTTAAACTGAAATAGTTCCTACGCAACAAATCCATGATAAGGCCGATTACGCGTATTGTCAAAGCCATAGCGCCTAGAGTCCCAAAATGAGACGCCCGCGCCCCATCCTGGGGTCCTGACACCCCGAACCTGACCTCACTTTGACCATAACCTACTGTAATTATTGAATAATTTAATCATTCCACTTGGCATCTATCCTGCATGTATATAAGATGTCATGTCGAACCCTTCGATGAAAAATATGTCGGTCCAATCCGGGCTCTGCCAGGATGCCACCAAACCGCGACAGACCAAGTATAGCCGGCAGGGCCGTGAAATCTTCGGTTTCAACAACAAGCTGAATCAGGCCCTCCAGAGCGTCCCTCAAAACACGAGTCAGCGCATCGATCAGGCCATCAAATCGGCTTCCGCGAAATACCGTGTGCCCGAGAATATGATCCGCGCCGTGATGAAACAAGAGAGTGCCTTCAATCCAAAAGCCACATCTCACTGCGGCGCCCAGGGACTCATGCAACTCATGCCCGGAACGGCCAAAGAAATGGGCGTTAAAAACGCCTACAATATTGAAGAAAATATTGAGGGTGGCACCAAGTATCTTTCCCGCATGCTGAAAACTTTTGGTGGCAACAAGAAACTCGCCTTGGCGGCTTATAATGCCGGTCCCGGCGCCGTCATGAAGTACAATGGCATTCCGCCCTACCGCGAAACTCAAAACTACGTCCAACGCATCACGGCTAGCATGGAGCGCGGCACAGTGCGCATTCCCGAAAATTTACCGGATGCCCCGGGCGCGCCGACTCAAGTTCCCGCAATTCCGCAAGCGGATACATTGGTTGCGAATTACACGCCCGTCAATGAGATATCCGGGCCTTCACAGATCCAGGCAAGTGATATCCTCATGTCATCGACAATTCGAAATGATATGACTTCAAAAGTGAATGAATCGCGTGAACGTGCAGATGAAGCCCCTGCAAAGGAAATCCCTTCACACGCTCTTTTTGTTTAGAGCAGACACTTACAAATCAATGCACTTGGCTGGATGGCATGCCAACAAGCTGACTGAGTTGTCTAAAAACAAAGTCGAGAAAGCGTTTCTTGTCATCTTCTTCGATATAACGAATGATCGCACCGACTTCGTAACTTGAGTCCGAAATCTGATTCTGCCAGACAACTTCACAACTTGCCATAACCGGTTCACTATCCTGTCCTTCTATCGTGATTTCTAGATCCAGGGTCGCACCATTGTCCAAGGGTGTTGGCGTCATGAGGCGAATACCGGTCGCGCTAATATCACTGCTCATCGCCTCAGCCATTTCGGTGACCTCACCACTTTCATCACGAACCACGTAATTGACTGAGAGTGCTATATCCAGGCGTGCATAGCGGCGTCGTTCGATTGGAGACTCTACTGATTGAGCCATCAACTTCCTCCCTTAATGGGGGAGAGAGTTCTTCCCCCCTGACTATTATTTAATCAGTAATAAGCATCGGCAACATAGTCAAGATAGTTGCGTTATCCGCCGGATTAGCGGGTTGAATTGGGGTCTTCGGCGTAACTAATTGATATTGCTTAATTTTTAAAGGGATTTTCTCCCCGCATTTCGCTAAAACAACGCAACTTCCCCCTTGAAAATGCCGATATATAGTGATGGAGGAGTGCCTTAAGCACCGAGAAAAGCAACTATGAGCCGCATTGATAAACTCGAATTGAATCTACGCAATATGGGCAGTGCGCTGCGGCGTACAGCCCGCGGTGGGGCCTCGCGCCATGCGGGAGAAATTCAAAAAAGTTTTGGTGAGAAACCACCGAAACAGGCGGACATTTCCAGAGACCCGGAGCTCATGAAACTTTTTAGTCAACGCGGGCTCATTGGTTGGCTTGAAGAAAAGATCAAACGCGCCTCCCGTCACCAAGGTAAAATTATTCCGGCAGAGGACATTACCGCCATGGCAATGCCTCACATCCCCGGGAGACAGGAAGGGAATAAAGTCTTTCTTGGGGTTGAATTTGCGCGCAAGAATCAAGACGACCCTGACTTGATTGCGGGCGTTCTTTCTCACGAATGGGGACATCTGATCAGTGATTTTCTCACCGGCCTTGACCCTGAAAACATGGGCCTCAACGAAATCTTTTCGCTCCGTCGCGAAGAAGAAACCTATGCCGATGCATACGCGGGAAGACTTCTTCAACTCATTGGACACAACCCCGACGGACTGCTTCGTCATTTAGAAGCGCATGATTGCAGCTCAGCCAAATACTTCAATTTTGAAGTTCGCAAGGCGATCATCTTAGCGGCTTATGAAGCCCAACTTAAACAAAAAGAAACGGCTGCCAAAATATTCGCCCCGCAAGGGCAACGCCATTCTCTCAATGCGCGCCTGATCGCCGTCGCCTAGCCTTACTCATTTTTAGGCATACTTTTCAAAATGAACTTGTTTGTCATCAAAGCCCATTCCAAGTGCGGTTTCTTGAACGGCATTGACCATGGGACTGAGCCCGCAAACGTAGATTTGCTTGCCCTCAGGTGAGCTAATATATTTCTTTAGTTTCTCTTGGACATACCCCTGTTCACCCGACCATTCTTTAGGCCGGCTGATCGTGGGAACATAGTGAAAGTTTGGATACTGAGCGGCCAAGGCCTTCCATTCATCATCGTAGAGGATCTCATCTTCGTAGCGAACGCCGAAGATAAGCCAAATTTCCCCATCATACTGAGGGTTCTCATGGTAGACATTGCGAATCATGCTCCGAAATGGCGCAATGCCCGTCCCCGTCGCTATAAAAATGAGGTCATTCTCAATCGGTTCTGGCAGCACAAATTTTCCATAAGGCCCAGCCAACCTAACTTGATCCCCTTCATTGAGTGACCAAAACCAGGTCGTGGCCAACCCACCCTCGACCAACTTGACACAGAGATCGACATATTCCGTTTCGAAGGGCGAAGACGCAATCGAGTAGGCTTTCTTTTTTATCTTCTCGCCGTCGGGAACTTCTATCATTGAAAATTGCCCCGATTTAAAGGAGAATCCCTGCCCGGAAGTATAGCGCATGCGAAAGGTACGCACGGTGGGAGTCAGTTTCCATATCTTTTCGACCGTCGCACTTTGATGTTCAATTTTCGGCATAGCGCGGCAAGCTAATATATTATGCAACACAAATCCAGTACAGATCGCATTAAGCAAAAGGGACGTGAGCTCGGCTTTGATCTCATTGGCATCAGTTCCGCGGAACCCCATGTGGACATTGGATTTTTTGATCGATGGCTCGAAAAAAAACACGATGGCACCATGGCGTATTTAAAGCGGCGGCGCGATGACCGCGCCGATTTGAAGCGCCTCCTTCCTTCAGTTAAGAGTCTTATTTGCTGCGGTATTAATTATTACGGTGGCGAGACTCCCTCACTAGAGCTCCGCAAAAAGGGGCATGGATGGATATCACGTTATGCCTGGGGTGATGATTACCATGACGTCGTTCTGAAAAAATTACAGGAATTGGAAGTTTTTATAGTTAATGAAATCGACCCAATAGCCGAACTCAAATCATACGTTGATACAGGCCCCATCCTTGAACGCAGCTACGCGGCTCAAGCCGGACTCGGCTGGATCGGAAAAAACACGCTGTTGATTAATCAGGAAATCGGCTCCTATTTTTTCATTGGCGAGATACTCTGCAGCCTCGAACTGGAAACGGATGCACCCACTCCCGACCACTGTGGTTCCTGTAGTCTCTGCATGGATAGCTGTCCAACGGATGCGCTGACGCCCTACGAATTGGATGCAACCCGGTGCATATCTTACCTAACCATTGAACATCGCGGTGATATCCCCAGCGAGTTAAACAACCCTATTGATCATCATATCGTAGGTTGCGATATCTGCCAGGAAGTCTGCCCTTGGAACCGGACCATTCCGCTAAGCCATGAAGTTGCCTTTAAACCGCGCGAACAGCTCTTGCATCCCAAACTCGAGTACTTGGAAAACCTGAGTGAAGAAGAGTTCCGCCAGGTATTCCGTAAAAGCGCCGTAAAACGAACCAAATGGCAGGGATTGCAACGTAACCTCAAGATCGTTCGCGGAAACCAGGTAAGTTGACACATCCCCCTTACCTCACCTATATATGCGCCGTGCCCTACGTCAAATTTGAAAACGAAGGTAAAACCATCGCCTGCAACGCCGGTATCAATCTCCGCAAGCTCGCGAAGGCAAATAAGATCAGCGTTTATTCAGGCATCCATAAGCTGATCAATTGCCACGGCAACGGCATGTGCACCTCCTGTGAAGTGGAAATCGTTGACGGAAATCGGATTAACCAGCGGACCCGCATGGAAGAGGTCCAGTTGGCGGGTCATCCCCTAGAGAGACGCCTCGCATGCCAAGTCACCATCCATGGCAACCTAACGGTTCGTACCCACCCACCGAAGTGGGAGGCACCTGTAGACGAAACCACTGAAACAGCAGATGAGGCCCCCGAAGACGCTGCTTAAAATGATGTGGAGCTGAGGGGGATCGAACCCCTGACCTCGTGATTGCGAACCACGCGTGCTTCATACTGGGGGCTTGCGTCGCCCCCTCCGCCGGCAAAGCCGTCGGAGCCTCCCCCTCTCGCTCACGTTGTTCGCTAAAGAGCGCGTAATAATTTGTTAAAAGTGATCCAACGATGGGGGGATGTAAGGGGGGAGAGAGTTTTTCTCACCCCCTTACTATAGCGAAACGGAAGCTGCGCTTTCGTTTCGCGAATAATGTGGAGCTGAGGGGGATCGAACCCCTGACCTCGTGATTGCGAACCACGCGCTCTCCCAACTGAGCTACAGCCCCGAACACCTTAGATATCCTAAACAGCTAATCTTAATTTATCAATTAAATGGCGCATGTCTTTAGGCAATTCGCTGACAAACTTCATCGCCTTGCCGGTGAGTGGATGCTTAAACGCCAACATAGAAGCGTGCAAGGCTTGGCGCTTGATGTAGCGCTGGAATTTAGGAGTCTGCAATCCGTAGCGTTTATCGGCCCAGACCGGATGACCGATATGGGCGAGGTGCACGCGGATCTGGTGAGTACGACCGGTGCGTGGAATGATATCCAGCAAGGTGGCCTCACCATAGCGCTCAAGCACACGATACTCGGTCACCGCGGGTTTACCCGTTCCTTTGGTGTTCACTCTCACCTTCCCCCCGCCCCGTTGGTCACTTTTTTCAATAAATGTTTTGATCACGCCATTTTCACGTTCCACCGCCCCGGCCACGACAGTCTGATAACGACGTTGTATTTGATGGCTTTTGAATTGGCGCGATAATTTATTAGCCGATTTTTGTTTTGAATAAACCATGAGCCCCGAGGTCTCCGTATCCAGGCGATGAATCAATCCCAAGTAAGGCTGATACTCTTCGGGGTTATTTTCGCGGAGATAATTATTGATAATCTGAACCAGCGATGGCTTGAGCGCCAGCGGCGACGCCTCACAGGAGATACCGGCATCTTTATCCACCACGATGATGGCCTCATCTTCATAGACCACCTTCAAAAAGAATTTTGAGACGTCGACATCAACCTCGGCATCGGCAGCGACCTTGACCTCATCGCCGGCCTTGAGCTCCCAAGAGGCGATGATGGCCTTCCGGCCGTTGACGCGCACCCGCCCGGCATCCAGCAGGCGCTTAACGGCTTTGCGGGAGCAGTCAGGCAATTGCTCCTTGAGAAAGAGGTCCAGCCGGCTCCCCGCGGCCTTTGGTGAGACTTTGATCAAATCCAAATCCATGCGCGCTTATTGCTAATTTCCCCTTCAAAATCAAGAAGATCCCGCGTTTTATTTTCCACAACTTTAACTTTTCTGCTCCGATAATAAACCCCGAGGGCATACTTATGGGCGATGGAGCCAGAGGATATGTCGGTCTTGATGCCGGCGCAACATACGTCATACCCACGACACCGACCCCCAGTCAGCAGTGGGGGTTCAGCAGCACCGCACGTGTCGGTGGTGACTTCCGGCTCACGCAGGAGTCAACCCGACCTCTTCTCATCGTCGAAGGCACGGGGCTGCTCCACATCGGACCATCTACCCGAGTCGGCGCTGGCGCCCTTCAGCTTGGGCTTGGCCTTGAAACCAAAGGCTTCTTTCTTAGAGCGCTCGGAGGCCCCCTTTTCTATGGAGGCACTCCGCTCGGCTGGATTGGTGGCTTGGGCCGCGCCGAACTAGGCTTTCATGTAGGGCCCCATGTTGCGATCACGACAGGCCTGCTATTCGCTGGCCTGCCGGACAGCGCGTCTTCAAGCAGCTCTCGTGACAAGACGGAGTGCAGTCTTGAATATCCCTATCTCTGCGACACCAAGACGATCACAACCACCTCGCGTCATGATGCCTTCGCGATTGGCTTCAATCTCGGCATCCAAGTCTTCTTCGGGTCTCCGAATTTTTAGTTTACACGATAACCCCGCAATGATACTTAGAGGATCCTTATGTCAAACTACTCGCTGAACAATTTGAGCTTCGAAATTCCCAATAACTGGCAAGATCAAGGAATGTTGACCTTCACACTCCCTTCACCGGATAAAAACGTGAAGCCGAACGTTATCTTGACTAAAGAGCGGCTGATGCAGGAAATCAGCCTCAAAGACTACTTTGAACGGATTAAGCAGGCCGTCGCCAAGCGTGGCATCAAAGACTTCAAGGTCGAAGATGAACGCCAAATCGAGGTTAATGGGGTTCAAGCCATGCTGATGGTCTGTTCCTGGGATGTTTCGTCGATGAAGCAGATGCTCGGGGATGGCCAGAAAGAGCAGCTTGATAATCTCAAGCCCGGCCAGATCGTCAAACAGGTTCAGGTCAGCATGATCCACGACGGAACCGCGGTCAACATGACGGCGAGCTTCCCGGCAGAGCAATTCGATCTATATTTCAGGCCTTTCAAGCAGTTTATGGGTACGATTAGCTTTAGCTAATGCATCCGAGTGTATTCATAATCTGAAGACACCCTAGAAAATTCGCAACTTTTGAATCGCCCCTCCGAAATGCCCAGTAGGGTCATTTAGGTAACGCGCCGCTGTGCGCCTATTCGGGAGGGTCGATATGAGTTTCGCATTCACTGCGGGAACGTCTTCGCTAAGTCTCGCTTCTACTTCAGTTCTGGCATCTTCAACCTTTGCAACGGACTTTATGGCTGAGCTCACGGCTAATCATCCTCCTGAGCCGGAGTACTTTCAGGCCGTGCAAGAAGTGGCGCACAGCGTTGCGCCCGTTATCGACCAAAATCCTCAATACCGACGCTGGAAGATACTCGAGCGCATCGCGCGTCCCAATCACTCGTCCGGATTTAAAATTACATGGGCCGACGGCGACGGAAACGTTCATGTCAATAACGGCTGGCGCATTCAACAAAATAGCGCCCTCGGACCTTATAAAGGCGGTCTCCGTTTCCATTCCTCTGTCAATTTATCCGTACTGAAATTCTTGGCCTTCGAACAAGTCTTTAAGAACTCTCTGACCGGCTTGAGAATGGGTGGAGCCAAGGGCGGAGCCGACTTCGACCCCAAAGGCAAATCGGATATGGACGTAATGCGTTTTTGTCATGCCTTTATGATGAAATTAGCCCGACACATTGGACCCAATACCGACGTCCCCGCTGGAGACATTGGCGTCGGCAAACGCGAGATCGGCTATTTGTATCGGCAGTACATGAAACTACGCCGCGAATATACCGGCGTCATGACAGGCAAGGGAGTTAACTGGGGCGGCTCCCTGCTCCGACCTGAAGCCACCGGTTATGGCTCGGTTTATTTCGCTGCAGAGATGTTAGATACACGAAGCGATGCGATTGATGGCAAACGAGTTGCCGTTTCGGGCTCGGGTAATGTCGCTCAGTTTACCGCCGAAAAGGTGATTGAACTCGGCGGCCTTGTAGTCACCATGTCCGATTCCGGGGGAACCATCGTCGACAATGATGGCATCGATCGTAAAAAACTCGATTGGATCATGGACTGGAAAAACAATCACCGTGGTCGCATTGCAGAGTATGCGGATGAGTTCAATGGGCCGGCTGTCTCGTACCATGCCGATAAGCGCCCCTGGACCTTAACAGAATTCGAACTCGCCTTCCCGAGTGCGACTCAGAACGAAATCAACGAAGCGGAAGCCAAGGCAATGATTGCTGGTGGTTGCTTCTTGGTTTCTGAAGGCGCCAATATGCCCTGTGAACCGGGTGCCATTGCCGCCTTGAAAGCCGCGAATGCCTTGTATGGACCCGGGAAAGCCGCCAATGCCGGTGGCGTCGCCGTCTCGGGACTTGAAATGGCCCAAAACTTTCAGGGAATTGCCTGGACACGCGAAGAGGTTGATCGCCGCTTAAGGGAAATCATGAAAAACATCCACAGGGCGGCTGTCGAAACGGCTGCACGCTACGGCTCTCCAGGCGACTATGAGGTGGGCGCCAACATTGCCGGTTTCATCAAAGTCGCTGACGCCATGATCGAGTTGGGTCTGTAGATTTTCATTGGAATTTGCACCTAATCGCCCATTGAGCTAGAAGGCTTCTATGTTAGAAGCCAAAGCGATCAAAAGCGTCCTCAAAAAGTTGAAGGACAGCTACCCAGAAGCCACAACGGCTCTCGAGCATCACAACCCCTTTCAACTGCTGATCGCGACCATCCTATCCGCTCAATGTACGGATAAACGAGTGAATATCGTCACCCCCGCCCTCTTCCGTGACCTGCCAACACCGCAGGCGATCGCCAAGGCCGGTGAGGCCAAGTTGACGCCCTACATCAAGACTTGCGGTCTCTATAAGTCCAAGGCACGCAATATCGTGAAATGTTGTCAGCAGTTACTCGATGATTTCGGCGGAAAAGTCCCGCAGACGATTAAAGAGTTACAGACCTTGGCCGGCGTCGGCAAGAAAACCGCCAATGTCGTCGCGAGTGTCGCCTTCGAAGTGCCTGCCATTGCCGTCGACACTCACGTCTTTCGCGTCTCCAATCGCATTGGTCTCGCACACGCCAAGGACGTTAAAAAAACGGAAGCACAATTAAACGAAAATATTCCGAAAAAAGATTGGCGCCACGCCCACCATTGGTTGATCTATCATGGGCGCAGCATCTGTCATGCGCGGAATCCCAAATGCGAAGCGTGTCCGGTCAGTCGCTGGTGCCTCTATTACAATCGGACGTAGCTGTATCCGATCCAATAAACCATCATATTGCCCAGACAATGCCATAAAGACGGTGCCAAAATCGTTCCGGTTTTCTCGCGAAGCCAACCGAATAGAAGCGCTGGAAAAAAGATCGCAAAATGCCACCATTGTACGAGGATTACTGAATGAGCGGCGGCAAATAACAAACAGGTCAGGATCCAACCCCAACCAAGCTGAACTCCGAAAACCTTCCAACGACTCGCACAGATACGATTCATGCGTTGCTGCAACCAACCTCGAAAGAAGATCTCTTCCGGAATAGCAACGAGCAGGAATTGATCCAACAAGACCATACCTAAATTGGGCACCATTCTCGGTCGAAATGTCAGCCCGAAGACCCATTGATGCCAATAGTGACTTCCGATAAGAAAGAGTGGCAAAATAATGAGCGCCGTAATCAAAAACCACTTAAGTGCCCTGATGATATCGGCCGCATTGCGATCGATATAGGTTATGCGTTGCTTGGTGAAGCTGCTATGAAGAACCGGAACATAGATGAGCAAAACGGCAACAGATAACGGCACAAAAGGCGCAAACCACCCCACCCCACGCAGCTCGTAAATCCCTTTAATCAAGGCGATCACGAGGATCAGAATCCCATAGGTTTCCGCTTTATACCTTTTTGATGGCACGTTTTTTAAAGTAAAAATAGAGGCCGATGAAGACGACGGTTCCGACGATGCCGACAATTTGACCTGTCGACAGGAGATTGCCAAACCAGAGCCCTCGATCGGCATCTCCCCGCCAAAACTCAATGATTCCCCGCGGAATAAAATAGAATAGGAACATCAAGGCGAGCGCTTGACCTGGAAAACGATTGCTCTTCTTAAAATAAAACCAATTAATTCCCGCAAACAAAATCATCGAATGAAGGGCCGAATAAATTTGCACCGGATGAAGAGCGATATTAGGATAGTAATAATACGCGGTGGCTGCTGGATCGGAAAAAACGATCGCCCAAGGGACATCACTTGGCTTCCCATAGCAACACCCCGCCAGCAGACAAGCGACGCGAATTGAAAATTGGATTAAGGGTACTCCGAGAGCAAGTATATCCAGGTATTTGAGAACAGTTAGTTTTCTGAAGTAAATATAAGCAAAAGCGGAAAGCCCCCCACCAATATAGGCCCCATAACTTACAAAACCCCCGCGCCAGAACTCTATAACACGCGCAGGATTTTCAAGATAATAATCAGGTGCCTCAACGACGATGTGAAATATCCGCGCCCCCAGCACGCCACACACCATCCCGATCATACCGAGATCGAGAAAGGCTTCACGCTTAAGCCCCACCTTGTCTGCCACCCAATAACAGTAGAACGCGCACGCCAGCGTTCCCACCATGATCATAAAGAAAAACGATGGTATCGGGGTATCTCCGATATTGAATAAAAAGGGTCTCATTGGTTTTCCGTCTCCCGTTTCTCTTGCTGACCCCGCTTGGCAATAATCACTAACAGCCAAACCACGGACATCGAAATCGCCATATCCGCTACATTAAAAGAAGGCCATTCTAATTTAAAATGCCAGAAAAAGCGCCCGAATTCCCACTTAACCCATTCATCATACCAGTGAAAGCTTAAAAAATCGATCACGGCGCCGCGAAAAACGCGATCAAAAATATTCCCGGCGGCTCCACCGAGTATGAGTGCCAGGGGAATCTGAATGGATTTATCTTTAAAGGGGACTGACCAATAGTAATACACAATCATAACGACTGCGAGGAGTGAAACCGCCGTAATAAGGGTAAAGCGCCAGGGATCCGGAAGCGTCCCAAATAAACCAAAAGCGGCCCCTTTATTAGTCACATGAACGATATCAAATATGTTTGGAATGATGGGAATATCGGTACCATAGGGAATATACAGACTGACGAGCAGCTTCGTGCCCTGATCAAGAGCAAAAACAATAAGTGTCCATAAGAGAAGTCGACGAAGTTTCATAAATGCAACAGTGTTTGTGTGCACGTGTGACAAGCATCCGGATGCCGTGGATCTTGACCAACCGTCGGCAACCACTTCCAACAGCGCTCGCATTTCTCGCCTCCCGCACGTTCAACGCGAACCTGAAGTTCCGGCAAGTCCTGAGTCGCTGCATCCTTGCCAATTGGATCGCGGAGCAGCTCTACCTGAGACACAATAAAAATATCGGCAAGCCGCGTTTGATACGCATCAATAAGCTCTTCTAGTTCTCCTTCTACATACAGCTCGACTTTGGCCTCCAAGGCATTTCCAATCAGCTTATTACGTCTTGCTTCTTCAAGCACGCGCATAACGGCATCGCGAACGGTGCGCAAACGTTCCCATTTATCGGCTAGTTCCTGATCTAAGAGACTATTGTCAGCAATTGGAAACTCCTCCAGATGCACGGAGGAACTTTTTTCCTTATCGATTGGTAAATACTCCCAAATTTCATCAGCGGTAAAACAAAGTACGGGGGCCATAAGTAACGCTAAGGCTCGCGTCATTTCATGGAGCACTGTCTGGGAGCCGCGTCGTAACTGGCCCGTCTTAGGCGCCGTATAAAGGCGGTCTTTGAGGATATCTAAATAGAATGCTGACAAATCAACCGTGCAAAAACGATTGATTTCATGAAAAACGGTATGAAATGCATAGTCTTCATACGCTTTCGTGACGCGGCTGATTATTTTCTGCAAAAGATGAAGTGCATAGCGATCAATCTCATCAAGATTTTCGTAAGAAACTCGATCGGCATCCGGATCAAAGTCAGAGATATTGCCTAACAAGAACCGGCCGGTATTTCTGATCTTCCGATAAGCGTCACTCAAACGCCTCAAAATCTCATCTGACACCCGAATATTATCGCGATAATCTTCTGCAGATACCCAGAGTCGCAATACTTCAGCCCCGCTTTCGCTAATAACTTTTTCAGGTGGAATATAATTACCTGCAGATTTGGAATATTTACGGCCCTCCCCATCGACGACAAATCCGTGGGTCAAGACCGCCTTATAAGGAGGACGCTCCCGGGCACCGACCGCTGCCAACAAACTCGAATGAAACCAACCTCGATGCTGATCACTTCCTTCCAAATAGAGATCAATAGGAATCTCCAAATTAAGGCGCTGTTCAATAACAGCCGCATAACTCACGCCGGAATCAAACCAGACATCCAAGATGTCCGTTTCCCTTCGCCAGTTCCTCTTATTGCACTCGGTACAGGCAGGCGGATCCTCAAAATATTGATTCTCTTCATCAAACCAGACATCGGCTCCATGTTCATCGATCTGATCGGCGATCTTCCGGATTAGATCCGCATCAATGAGAACGTGGCCACAATCATTACATTCAAAGGCCATGATCGGAACACCCCAGGTTCGTTGCCGCGACAAACACCAATCAGGGCGATTCAACACCATCCCATAAATCCGTTCGCGTCCCCAGTCCGGTATCCAATGAACCCGGCGGATTGCATCCAGAGCGCGTTGCCTTAAATCATCGTGACTGAGCGATAAAAACCACTGAGCGGTCGAACGAAAGATGACCGGCCGTTTACAACGCCAGCAATGAGGATAGCTATGTTCAAAATCTTCTTGGTAGACCATGCTCCCATTGGCGACAAGCCTTTCATTAATCCATTCATTACTGCTCATTACCTTCTGGCCGATGAGTTCGGAAATACCCACTTCTTCGGTAAACCGTCCGCCGCCATCAACCGGCGCCAGCGGCTCGAGCCCATAGTTGCGACCGACGACAAAATCATCCTCACCATGTCCCGGTGCAATGTGAACACAGCCCGTGCCGGTATCCATCGTAACGTGATTAGACAAAATGACCAGGGAATCTCGTTCAATTAAAGGATGTCGGCAGGTCATACGCTCGAGATTGGGTGCACCAAAACGTTTAAGAACCGTTCCTTCTTTGCCAATCACTTTATAGAATTGATTCAGACAATTATTGGCGACTATGTAGGCCTCTCCATCAATATCGACGGCTACATAGTCAAAGTCCGGATGAAACGCGATGGCTAAATTAGCCGGCAATGTCCAAGGCGTGGTCGTCCAGATAACAACTGAGGCCGGTCTATCACCCAGCTCCGGCAATGCCGCCCTCACGTCAGACCCAACCGCAAACTTTACATAGATAGAAGGTGACGTATGATTTTCGTACTCAACCTCTGCTTCCGCCAAGGCCGTTCGGCAATTGGCACACCAAAGGACCGGCTTCAATCCCTTGTAAATCGAGCCCTTCTCAACAAAGTTAGCGAATTCACGCGCAATCGTCGCTTCATAGGCAAAATCCATCGTGCGATAGGGCTGGTCCCACTCTCCAAAGACACCTAATCGTTTAAACTCTTCACGCTGAATCTTAACAAAATTGTCTGCGTACTCCCGACACGCCTGGCGGACTTCCAGCTTGGACATGTCACGCTTCTTCTTACCGAGGTTTTTATCGACCTGATGCTCAATAGGAAGGCCATGACAGTCCCATCCCGGAATATAAGGACTCGAATGGCCTGTCATGCTCCGAAACTTGACCGCGATATCTTTAAGAACTTTATTAAGGATATGGCCAAAGTGAATATGGCCATTAGCGTACGGCGGCCCATCATGCAGCAGAAATAAAGGTTTGCCTTCATTCTTCTTTTGAATGGCTGCATAAAGATCCGAATCGGCCCACTTTTTGAGGCGCTTTGGCTCTTGAACAGCGAGGCTTGCCTTCATCGGGAAACCCGTCTCAGGCAGATTAAGTGTTTCCTTATAATTCATTCGGGATTTACGGCCTTACTTCAACGGGTTCTCTTTCAACCACTCCGATATTGGTGACTTCGATGTCAGCAGGCCTTAGATAGTTTCTTACCCTGGCTAGAAACTTTTTTTCCTGTCGGTAACTGGATTTCATCCGCGTGACGATCGTCCTAAGTGGCGCCTGAACTTCAACGATGCTCTTGCTCGGCCCATCTTCGGTGATACGAACGGTCAAATGATAATAAGAGCCGGTCACGCCATAGTCCTTATAATCAAATAGATCTAAATAGTGCGAATCCGCCGTGGTCGGCATCCAACCCGTACGCAAGACACCTTGATCCTTATCCGCATATTCAACTTTATAATCCATATCATTCAGGGCCTTCTCAGCCGCTTCGAACGTCGCGACAACCGGCGAACTAAAGGTCTTGTAAACGGGTTTCATCGCAATATCCCGCCCCGTCACCAGCGGCGTATTACAAGCAGCCAAGGAACCGATACCAAGTATAACCAAGAACGAGACTAGACTTATCTTCATTTTTTATTCTCCTGCCCCCTGAAATGCCGATAGAATAGCAAACAAGCTATCACCACTACGAGGCTTATCGTCTGCGACGTCGAAAGGATGCCTGGTATTACAAAGCCTCTGACCGTATCCCCTCGAAATAACTCAAGAATTGACCTCAATATCGCATAGAGAATAAGGTACGTCAAAAAGATCTGTCCTTCAAACTTTTTCCGTCTGCGCAGCCAGACTAAAAAGGCAAATAGGCTGAATTCCACGATGGACTCCATCAACTGCGTTGGCCAGAGAGGAATCCCCGCCGGAGCCAGTCCCGAAGCCGTTTTGGGGAAATTCAGCGCCCACCAAGGGGCGCCTTCAACCGGCTTCCCATAGCAACATCCCGCCATGAGGCATCCCAAGCGCCCAATACCGTGCCCCATTGCCAGTCCCGGCATAAAAATATCGGCGATTCCCCGCAGCGTCCACTCTTGACGCCGTGCATACCACCACGCGACGACAAGACAGGCAAGCAAGCCTCCGTAGAAAACCAGCCCCCCTTCCCAAATTTTGACGATGTCCACCGGGTTCGCGACAAAGCGTTTGTATTCAACGATTACGTAAAGAAGACGCGAGCCGACAATGGCTGCAATGATCAAATAGAAGCTGAGATCAGCGACCTTATCGCGACTGAACCCCGCAAAGCGGGCTTCACGCAAAATCCAAAGTATTCCCAGCAAAAAGCCCAAAGCGACTAACGCGCCATAGGTATATATCGTCACACCACCCAGCAGCGGTATGCTATCTGGGATCGTCCAAAGGACCGGATACATTTATCATTCTCCCTACTTCTTAAATAAGTTTTCTAGCGCTCGCTTGGCCTCTTCCGCTGCCGCATCCTGTTGACCCACTTGCGCTGCCGCATCCTGTTGACCCACTTGCGCTGCCGGCTCAAAGTAGTCACAAAAGTTGCCCTGTTCCTTATCGACAATTCGGTCCGCTTGTGGCTCTCGACACTCGTTATACGCAGAAGCATCATAAAAACGACAGTTAAGACAACAACGAAGATACGCGTTGCATTCCGGGCAGGTCTGCTGCCGCCCCACCTTCTCCTCGAGATCAAGGAGATTCTTGCAGGAATGACAGGTTATCTGCTGCATAAACTCTCTATAGCTAAGTATCCCATTTTATTCAACTTTGAATCCGTGCCCCGCTGAGACTAAAAGGCGTAGCCGAAGGTAAAATGCAGCCGTCCCACCCCTTCATCAGGAGCCCGGTCCAACACAAACCCGTAATCTAAGCGAACCGGACCAACGGGCGTGATATAGCGCAAACCTATCCCGGCCGAATGACGGAGTGATGCCTTCGTGAATGTGAACGACTGTCCCGCCGTACCGGTATCAAGAAAAGCCGCTAGCTTGACGTTGCCGGCAACTCGAAGCTGTAACTCGGTGTTCCAGATAAACATGAATTTTTGACCTATCGGCGTCCCCGACGCGTCCAACGGACCGGCTTTATCTTGATCAAAGCCGCGAACTGTATAATCGCCTCCAATAAAGAATAGTTCTGAACGAGGAATGACCTCACTTGAGGTAACCGGTATCGCTCCGCCCATGCGCATTGAATTAACAAAAGTAAACCGTGAGTGTGGACTCAAATAATAGTTAAATTGCCCTCTCAAGCGAAAAAAATTGGCACTCGTTCCAAAAAATTGATGAAAATAATCAAGTGATGTCTCAGAGAAAATCCCTTTACGCGGATCGGCAAAATAATCGCGGGTATCATAGTTAAACGACACGCGTACATGCGGCAACGTCCTGTCATCGGTATCTTCATCAGGGTCAGGCGTTCCCCCATGAAAAAGGGTTCGCTCAAGTTGATATCGGCCCAAAATCGACATGGACCGACCAATATCTTTTAGCAAAGAAAAGGATCCGCCATAACTTGTCTGGTCGAAACTCGGCCTATCTTCATTTTCAATGAATCCCGATAGCACCATTTCAATATCGCCACCAAGCAAATGAGGATCGATATAGTTCAATTCACCACCTCGCGTGTCAAAGCCAAGCGTCGCAATCAAACTCATTCGCTTGCCAAAGCCCATCACATCCAAGTTCCTCAGGGCAAACACGCCCGTGAGGCGATCATCAGTGCTATAAGAGGCCTTCAAGTCGAAAATATAGCGTTCCCGCTCTTCTACATTGACCGAAAGATGAACCGTTTCCTGTTTTTCCTTGAGTCCTATCGTGTCTACTTTTACCGATTCAAATGAGCCCAATTTACGAAGGATTGAAGCCCCTCTAAGTATCTTGCTACGACTATAAGGATCCCCTCTATCCACATAAAGTGCACTGCGAATCGTCGAGGCACGCGTGTGATCAATGCCGATAATCAGTATGCTCCCTATCGTGACAAGAGGACCTTCATTAACGTGAAAAATAACATTCACATCACCGTTTTCTTCATCAACATTCGCTTCTGATTCAACCTCAGCATAAGGGTATCCATTATCGGCATAGTAGTTTTTGATACGCAACTTATCATCTTTGACAGCTATCTCACTGTAAGGCTTGCCCGGTTTTAATTTCAGAGGTTTTTTCAGCTTATTCATATCCGCATGATCGGCTCCCGTAAATGACAGCTCGCGAACAACGGTTTGGAGCCCTTCATGAACCACAAACTCAACGTTGGCCCGATCATGCAACGGAGTAAATTTTACCGAAGTTCCTTTCAACTCTCCTTCAGGATAACCCTGTTCACGCAAAAGATTAGGGATGATCCGGCGGTCTCTTTCCAGTGCGGGACGTGACAAATATCCCGATGTAAAAAAGCCGGCCGGCTTCAAACTTAATTCCTTTTTAACTTTCGACTCATCAAGCGTCTCACTCCCTTCAAATCGGATTTTCTTGACGAGCGTTTGTGGGCCCTCTTTGATAAAAAAATCAATTCTATGACGTGCGGGCTTCACTAGTTTTTTTTCAGCCTTAACTTCCACATCCAAGAAACCCCGCTTCAAATAATACTCTTTTAAAGACTCAACGCTCGCCCTCACTTCATAACTGTCATACGCCTCCTCTCTAAAAAAGGTTATGGCTTGCATAAGGTTACGTCGCAGAACGCTATTATTCCCATGAAATCTGATATCCAGGTGACTTTGCTCGGAAACGACTATATCAAGATCGGCCTTTCCTGCTTCAAAGTCACGATTGATATTTTGCACGCGAATTCGTGCGCGTGGGTATCCCTTTTTCTTATAGTGTTCTTTGATCTTTTCTATGCTTTTGCGAAGGCGGCTTGGCTGATAAGGATACCAGGCATTCACCTTTGATCGAAAGTATCCGGTGCTTACGGCCTTATTCCCTTCTACCTCGATATTTCTCCAGCGAAGGCGGGGCCCCTTTCGAATAATGAATTTAAGCGCCACTGTTCCCTTTTTATCGTTCACTTTCTCCTTTACACGCACTGTCGTTGCAAAATAGCCCTGCCGTTCAAAAAAACGCCTTAATTTTTTGACTTCGTCGATAATGGCTTCGCGTTCGTAAACCTCACCGATGTTAAGACCAATGTTACGTTGAACCCGGCTTGTCAGGTAAGGGAAATGACCTGTAAATTTAATGCCTGTGATAACCAAGGCCGGCATAAGATCGAATGTCAGCACCCATCCATCCGACGTGTGCTCTTTCTCATAACTTATTGATTCAAATCGGTTCCAGTCTTTGAGCAAACTAAGGCTCTGTTCGAGCTTTTCTTCCGTAAAAGCATCTCCTTCTTTTAAAGTGAGGACATCTCGAATTTGTTTTTCGGAAACAGGTTCATGATTCTGGATATGAATCGACGCAACGATATCGTTATCTGCTGCTGACACAACAGGAGGCACAAGTATAACCATGACGATACCCAGTAACGCCACGATCGATTTATTAACGTATTTTAAACTGTAGAGAGACATTCAATTCAAATTTATTCCGGTCCGATTCAAAAGTATTGGCCCCTTCCAAGAAAATATTATCCGTCAAAAAATATTTGGTCCGGACGCGCCTTTGGGCTGTGTCAGGGCTGATATCCGTATAAAACTCTACACTCAAGCGATCCGATAAGTTTTTTCCAAAAGCAACGCCGGATATCGATTGATCAGAGCCCTCACCGGATTCAAAACGCAGGATATCGAGACCAACAATATCTCCCAGATCTTCTCCAAAACCACTCGTGAGTGAATTCGCAATCGCTGTCGTCGCAAAAGCCCTTCTCGACGCCCCCGACCCACTCAATTCTGACTGACGCACCCCAAAAGCCAACAGCGAGATGACGTCCGCACGCTCAACGGAAGGTGACGACCACAACTTGGTTTCCAGATTGTCCAATGGACCTTCCAGTTTGACAAACACCGTGTAGTAAGAACGCAGACCTCGCCCCTCGGCCCCTTGAATTTCGCGCTGGGCCTCAAAATCCAGATATGGATTGATCCGGTTTGGATTCCTGAAATCTAACGAGCCCTCAGTGATCTCCAGCGTTCGACCCAGGTAATGAAGCTCCCCTCCCGACGAGGTCACCACGCCTTCAATCACCGGACGCTGCGTTGACCCTTTAAGCCAGAGGTTGCCGTCCAAGAAGACCGTGGCAATGTTGTTTTCTATCCGCAAGTCACCGCTATTACGAACTTCAACCCGCCAACGCCAATCCTTAATAAAATCCGAATCAAAGAGATCATTGGTCCTGATATTTTGTCGCTCTGCAAAAACTTTTTTAGTGAGATTGAAACGCTTGTAATAGCGACCGGACAGGAGGTCGATCCGACCTGAAACTAATGGGGAAGGCATGGCGCCGCTGACCGTCAGGTTTGCATCAAAGTCGACGTTCATGGCTCCACGGACTCGAAACGTGAGCGCATTGCCTTGCAGATCTAAATTAAATCTTGTTGGACGTATCCCATCGATACCGACCGTTCCGTGTATTTTAAGATCTCCCTCGCCATGCACCGCTGAAATTCTATCAAACTGAATTCGAGTGGGAGTGATATGGACGCGTCCGGTAACATTCGTAAAAGGTTCACCTGCTCCGCGTACATTCAATTGGGTTTGATTGAAACGAACATTCCCTGACAACTGAGGCCGCTTCGTCGTGCCGCTCGCTCTCAGGTCGACGTTGATAAAACCTTTAGCATCATTGAGAAAGGTCCGCCACCTCGCTACATGCTTTGCATTCACGTCTCCCTTAAGATTTAGTTGAAATGTTTTGTTTTCTCGATAAAAACCGCTGGCACGAACAACACGACCATCATCCTGTAGTCGAAATTTCTGCAGGTTCCACGCTTTTGTCGTTTTATCATAGTCCAAAGCAAGATTGACCCCCGGCAAAGGATCGCCTTCAACTGTAATTTTTTGTTCACCATATTTGATCTTTAGCGGCCGCGTCGTGACAAGCATAGGGTTGTCCCGTAACTGTAGGCGCACACGGTCGGCCGTGATCATCGGCCAGGCCACCTTGAATCCCGTCTCAAGCACATCGATGGGCGCATTAGCGATGTGTCCGTTATGCAACGATAGTGTCCCTGCACCATGCATCCCTTTTTCAGTACGCTTGAGGCTCAGCGTCCCCTTTGCCGGTCCGGCCGCTTCACCTCCAGGCATCACTGCCTGCAAGGGGAGCCCATGCAACTGAACGGCCAATTCCTTGAGAACAAGTTTTTGTGGTTTCCCTTCCAGATCAACACTCCCCTGCGAGGTCAACGGTCTCCCCTCACCCAGGGGCACGTGTCCTTTCCACTCAATATGCCGGCCATCCACTTCAACCGCCGCTTTGGCAACAGGAAAACGAAAGTATTTGTAAGTGACCTCCTTTGCATCGACATCGGCCGACAGATGAAATTCCGGCAGTCGCGCCTTAAGTTCCGCGTTGAGTGCCGCCTTCCCGCCTATTTCCTCAACAGCCGGTATATTTAATATCTCCCAAACAGCCTTGAGCGGAGATGCTTTCATTGAAAAATCGACATCGTAATCCCCTTCCGGCACATACATTTTGCCGGGAGCCACCATCGCAACATCGCCAACTTTTAGATTGAAGGGACTAAGAAACAAGTCCGGTGGACGCAGACTGACTTGACCGCTCCCATGTATTTTTTTGCGAAAGAGATTGGGCATGACCGCGCTAACCTGTATATCACCCCCGATATCCTCATCACGTACCTCGACATCCAGATACAAGTCATAGTGACCTTCCGGCCGATACAAATCCAATTTATCAAAAACAACATGATCCCCAGACAAAACTGAATCGAGGACGATGCGATCACCTACAATTTTATCATTAATAAAAAAATCAAGCGCCTCAAAATGAAACTCATTTTTACGCAAGAGATTCTGGCTGATAGTGAAATCAAATTTGGCAATTTCTAAATCGGCATAGCCGCCCGCTCTCTTTTTGATCATAATGCGAACCGGTCCTATAGCCCCCGAATTGATTGATATATTCTGCATCGCATAGTGGTTACCCACTTGGCTCGCTATTTTTTTAATATACGGGACGGTAAATTTCTTAGGGCCTTCTTTCTTAGGGCCCTTTTCAAAAGACATGTAAACGTCTCTTATTTCCAAACGACTCACGACAAGCTTGCCACGCATAAGCGACCACGGACTAACCTGAAGATGGAGGCCTTCAACCGCATACAGTTGACGACCCGTTCGACTTTGCACGCTTACAGACTTGAGTTGAACCTTCATGAGGAAAGGGTTGATAGCTATATCCTTGGCTTCAATCACCCAACCCGTCTGGCGATGAATCATCTCAAAATACCATTTATGGGCCGCCGACGCATTTAACGCGGCGTAAAGTACGCCCATGATCAAGCCAAGTAGTAAAAAATTGGCAATAATTGTTACTTTTACGCCCTTATGCTTCATGAGTCGTTTTCAGACGTTGCAGGAGCTTGTCGTGAATCCCTCCAAAACCCCCATTGGAAAGTATCGCTATCACGTCACCGGCACGTGCTTCCTGTGCGACGCAAGCCACAATATCGTCGATTTCAGCAATGGCTCGGGCCTCGGTACCCGCAGCTTGGATATCTTCAGCTACTTGCTCGACATCTAAGAGTCGCTCAGGCGGAATCTTGCCATTGTCATAGGCCGCGGCAATAACCACCTGATCCGCACCACCTAAAGAGTCGGCAAATTCTTTTTGAAATATGTTCTGTCGACTTGTATTCGAACGTGGCTCAAAAACAGCCCATACGCGGCGTCCTGCATATTGCGCTTTTAAGGCGGCAAGCGTCTCACGAATGGCCGTCGGGTGATGAGCAAAATCATCGATAACCGTTACGTCACGAACCACGCCTCGAATCTCTTGGCGCCGCTTAATGCCTTCAAAGCCATTCAAACCTTTATTAATTTCATCTACCGTAACTCCAAGACGGGTAAGACACGCAAAGACAGCGATAAGGTTCAACGCATTATGTCTTCCGGGAAGCGGATTGATCAGCTCATGGTTTTTTTTCTGTGGATCCTGAAACAGAATTTTCGTCCCCGTTGTCACGGCCTCCGTAGAAAGCAGCTGATAATCAGCATCATCCGCTTCACCGAATAAAGTCACGGGGCACGCAGCATGACCTATGAGTTTGCGCACATTAGTACTATCCGCGCAGGCAAAGAGATGGCCCTCTCCAGGAATCAATTCAACAAAGGCTTTAAAAGCCGCCATGACGGCGTCTAAATCGGCATAAATATCTGCATGATCAAATTCAACAGGATTCAGAATAGCGTAATAAGGACGGTAATGAAGAAACTTGGGCGTCTTATCAAAAAAAGCCGTGTCGTACTCGTCTCCTTCCGTTACAAAAAAACCACCTTTGCCAAGACCCCATGAACGACCGAAGTTTTGGAGTATCCCTCCGACGAGAAAACCCGGATCGCGCCCCGCAGCCGTAAGGAGCCAGGCTAAATAAGCGGAGGTCGTCGTCTTTCCGTGAGTCCCGGCAACAACGATGGATTTGCTTTGCTTTAAAAAGAACTCCGCCAAAGCATCTGCCATGGAAACGCAGGGAACACCAAACTGCTCAACAGCTTCTACCTCGGGATGCCCTTTGGAAATAGCATTTCCGATAATCACCAAATCGGCATCTGGTGGCACATTATCGGCGCTATAGCCTTCGATCAGTTCGATACCCTGTTCACGCAGCTGATCGCTCATGGGAGGATAGGTGTGCGCATCAGAGCCTGAGACCTGGTACCCTGCACCCTTGAGCAGGCCCGCCAAGCTCCCCATGCCCATTCCACAAATCGCAATGCAATAGATCTTTTTTACTGAATCAATATCAACTGAGGTAATGTTGAAAGAGGGCATCATGAATTTTTGGTCGGAACTCCTTTATGGTCTCATTGGCACGATTCGGATGGATACGGTTAGTCAAGAGAATCGCGATGACCTCCCGATCCAGATCAATCCACATCGAACAACCGGTAAAACCGAGATGACCAATCGCATTTGTCGGGAAAAACTGCCCGGCTTGAGACTGAGGCCGTGAAGGCCGATCCCATCCCAAGCATTCCGATCCCACAAAAGCCTTGATTGTCTCGGCCTTCAACCACGAGCTGTCACCACGCACCGCTCGCACGAATTCACGGGCGAACTTATGACAGTCCTCCAGGCTTGTAAAGACGCCAGCATGGCCGGCAACACCGCCTAATACATAGGCATTTTCGTCATGAACTTCTCCACAGAGAATACGCCGCCGCCAGGAATTCTCCTCGGTCGGCGCGACATTTTCTTTAGAGTTATCCACAGGTCCATAGCGGGTCGCTCGCAGGCCGAGTGGCGTAGAGACCTCTGCTTTTAAGAGGCTAGCGAGATCACATGCACTTTTTGATTCAAGAATGGCACCTAAGATAATGAAATCTAAATCACTATAGATATATTTCTCTCCCAGTTTTCCTTCAGGCTCTAGTTGAGCTATCCAAGCTAAATACTGATCCCGACGTTCAACGAGGTTTTCTGTGGATAACTTTTCAGGATCAAACTGCTCAAAAAATGGGCGATACGCGGGCAAGCCACTCTTGTGCGCAAGCAATTGCCGAATGGTCGCCGTCGCATAAGGGCCCCCGCTAAATGCCTTCACTATCTCGGCAAGAGGCTGATCAAGCTCAAGCCGGCCTTGTTCATAGAGTCGCATGGCAATGGCCGTCGTCGGCAGGACCTTCGTCAGCGAGGCGATGTCATAAAGAGTCTCCACCGTGGCCGCTCCATAAGCGGCTCGATGCAAAATCTCATCGCCTTTGGCAAAGAGCAAGGTAGCCGACGGGAATATCCCAGAGCTGATGCCTTCATTCATTAATTGATCGATTGGATTCATGATATGTCCCCCTCCCCTTACAAAGGGGAGGGTTAGGGTGGGGTCTTTAAAAGACCTCCCCTTAATCCCCTCCTTTGCAAGGAGGGGAAATGCAGTTTGTCATAACAGACTCAATTCACCCTTGCGTGTATCTAAACTCACGCGCTGCCCAATAGGTAAAGTAAATGGTTTGTTTAAATGACCAAACGGAAAATTAAAGACAACAGGCCCTTTGAAACCCTTCAATATTTCCTTCAGCATTCCTTTCCACTCCTGCGGCAAACTCTTCTCTCGTGACAATTCAATACTTGAAACCAGCATACCCCGTACTCCAGTCAAGAGTCCGCTCTGTTTAAGGTGGAGGAGGAGACGTTCAAAACGATAGAGCGACTCGTTGATATCTTCGAGCAACAAGATACTGTTACGCGTCTTCATTTCATAACGCGTGCCCACGCTCATACTGATTAATGACAGGCATCCACCAACAAGGGTTCCAGTTGCCTTGCCGCTCTTGAGAATAGACGACTTTGCAAGCTTCCACGTCGGACCCAATTCTTTACCAAATAAGATGCGCTTATAATCCCGTCGCACTTTGGTTCCCTCTTTCGCGCCTAAACTGCCAAGCGTAGGACCATAGTAGGTCATGAGCTCTGTCTGTGAGCCAATGCGATCCAGCAACAGGGTCAGATCGCTGTATCCGATGATACGTTTAGGATAACGGCGTAATCGCCCAAATTTTAGTTGTGGCAGGATGTGATGCAGACCGAAACCACCGCGCGCGAAGAGGATGGCCTTGATATCACTCCTATCGATCAGCGACTGCAACTCATTGAGGCGGCGCCGGTGCGTCCCTGCAAAGTACCGGTGGGACTTAAAGATATCGCTTCGAAAGACGGGTTGGAGACCCCATTGTTCGAGAACACGTACACCGCGCATAAAGCGGGTCCGATTGACCGCCCCGCTCGGGGCCGCGATGCCGACTTTATCACCGGGTTGTAATGGCAATGCTGTTCTCATGGGCTACCGTTATACGTAGCCATAGAACGATGATCAAGAATAGATTACCTACAGCCTTTAATAGCCGTACTTACTCTCCCGCCCCAGCTCTTTCAACAGAGAATCCACCTCTTTTTTGAGCTCAACCATATCCAATTCACGCCCGACCATAAACTTATTCATATATTCTAGATGCAACTTCTCATGCTTCAACTGGGCCTCGGTACGATTTCTTTCTTCTTCGATCTGCTTGCGCTTGAAAAAACCGGGGATCTCATATTCGCTGACATCCCTCGTCTGCTTCGTTTCTTTCTTTAGATAGTCCTGGATATAGTCCTCAATCTTGGAGGGATGTGCCATAATGAAGCGACAGGCTGAATCACTTGCTGTCTTCGCCTTGCACATAATCTCCGATGCCACCAGCGTGACTCCAAAACTCTCCTCGCACCAACCCGAAGAATATCCCGCATTCATGATACATACAGGCACCTGACTTGTTTTGTTCGCTTTAATCCAAGACTCGGATTCAAATGAATAGGGATGATTATACACGATGCAAAAGTTTTCATCCGGTGTCGGTTTTGACTCGGGAAGAATATCGACAAAGGCCCAGCCCGAGTAAGAAAACAGGATCGGGCCTGCCGAAAGTTTCTCAAGCGGATCTTTTAAGTCCATCCGCTCGTGAAAAGCCCGCGCATCCGTCTTACCAAGGGCATGCGCCAGGTCAAACAGGAGTTGCCGGGCCACTTCGAACGACTTCTCTTCTCCTTGATCACGGTAGAGATGCTTGACCGTCTCAATAAAGTCGACCGACATGGAAGCGGCACGCACGAGTATATATCGCTCCCCAAATATAGAGATCGTCCCCTTCGATGGATCTTCAATTTTTTCACTGAAATAGTGCGCGACCTTCTCTTGGGCCTCTTCAAAAATCGACTCGATCTCTTTAGGAACTTTGGCGGTTTTCAACATGACTAAGGTCATTGTAGATATCGACGCATTAAGAAACAAGGACAAGATTTTATCCAAGCGACCGAATCACGGATAAACCAATAACCACGCACCTATTTTATTGGTTGAAAGCAAATTTTCTTCGCAACTTCTAAGCATCGCTTTCGAGATAGCGACATATGAATGCACTGTCTGCGAATATCGTCAATTCGCAACTGATCGGGGCCTTGACGCTCACGGCCCACTACGTCACGGCCGGTCAACCCGTGGCGGAAGCCTGTCAACGTGCACGCTTGAGAACAGCCTTGCGAGAGTGTCAAAGCGATCCCCAATTAGTGCAGCTATCTCAAACAATCGACACGGTTGAACATCAAAACGAATCACAAACAACAGCGGCTCTTTGTGACGCGATTATCGTCGTCAAGGAACAACTTCGCGAAACAGACCCTGATTATCTCCTCTTAACTGAGGCCCACCAACAGCTTCAGAGCTTGGAAGCAGGGAACAGTATTGCGCCGGAACGACGGCCCTCAGGAATCCAGGCACGAATCCCGTCGCGAACACAATTAGTACGCGAGCTGGAAACACTATTAGCAGAAATGCAGGACCTCGCTCATGATATCAAAAGCCCCGTCCATGTAATATCCTCCTGCATCGAATATCTGGAACCAACAATTGATCCCGAAATCGCATCGGATATGCACTTAAGCCTGAATAATTTGAGGGGACTTATCACGGTTCTTGATCGCCTCTCCCAGCCGGAATATCAAAAGTCAATCAATCATCCGATTGACTTGCGTCTTTATGTCCAACCCGCACTTATTAGCCGGATGTTTCGAAAACAAACAAAGCCCATTGGATTAAACTGGCATGTTTCAAATGAACCATTGACGATTCACGCTAATGGAATCGCCTTAGGCCGCATCATTGATAATCTAATTACCAACTCGATTGAAGCGATGCAAGATACCGAACGGCGCGAACTCCGAATCGCAGCGACGGCTATCGACTTAGATGACGATGACACCCGACAAAAAATTACCACCGTGATCGAGCAGGCAGGGATTCATATTGGCCACGCGATTCATTATGGACAATACGTGCATTTAAAGATCGAGGACAGTGGGATGGGCATGGATGAGGAAACCATGCATCACATGTTTGAGCGCTACTTCTCGACCAAAGCGATAGCCGCCAACCATGTCCGCGGCCTGGGCATGCACCGTGCCCAAAAAGAGATCATTGCAATGAATGGTTCCCTGTACGTGATCAGTGAACCAGGTCAAGGAACGCAGTTTCATCTGTTCTTTCCGCAATACTAGCTCCACCTGAATTTCCATCTTTCTTCAGAATGAGCATTTCTCAATAAAGAACATTCGCATAGAAGATTTCCAATCTCTTATTTCCACAGAGAATCTCTTAATTTCCCTTTAAATACAATTAGTTAGATAATTTCCATCCTTTGGCACGGATGCTGCATTTACAAACTCCCGAGATGAACTGTCACTGCTAATTTTAAGGAGCGTTGAAATGAAAACCTCGAATCACCGCCGCTTGTCCGGCTTCGTCCTCATAATGTGCGTTGCTCTCACCCTTACGGCCTGCCCGAAACAGGACGGTGGGGATGACGCGAAACCAGCAGAAAAAAAGGCGGAACCAGCCGTCAGCATCGTCCCTGATTGCGACAAGACCGCAAAAAATCCCATTTACAAAAAAGCTGCAGAACTCACCCAAGAGATCATTGAAAAACTGAAACTTGGAGACAAGTTTAAAGACAAGAAAATCAAAATCGTCTTGGAAGAAGTCGTGCCTGGTAAAAAGAATCCACCCTTACTCGGATCCACCACAGTTGATGAAAGTGATCCCAATACTGTAACGATTACAATCTCCGCTTTTCTTCAGGTCAGTTATGATATGACGGCGAAAGGAGGAGATGCAGCCAAGAAGATTGCGGACCAAATCTTGTTGTACGTTCTAGCGCATGAACTTGAACATGCCTGCGCGGATTTGCCCGCCGATAGTCTTACCCGAAAATTCAACAAGGCCTATGACGCAGTCGGCAAGAAAATTGAGGAATTAGAAACGGCTGTCAAAGAGGGAAAAAAGACCGAAAAAGAAACCCGCAAGGAAATGAAAAAGCTCCTCATTGAAATGAAACGAGTCGAACTCGAAAATGAAGAACATGAATTAGCGGAAGAGAAGCGCATCCAAAAAAAATCACGAGAAGAACACAAGAGCACGTTCGGTCTTCCTGACAATATTGTCGAATATCTCCAAGGCTTAGAGGCCAAGGTCAACGCCGCCCGCGAGGCAAAGATCAAGAAGCTTAAAAAAGAACTCAAAGACCTCGGAGTTGACATCGACAAAGAGCGAGAAGAGGACGCCAAGAAAAAAACCGAGGAAGAAAAGAAAGCGGATGACGACAAATCGAGCTTTTACCCCGAAGACTCAGGGTCCTTTTTTGGTAACGGCCTCTGCGGTCTAGGCACCGTTGACCTCGATGTCGTCGACGGCTCGGTCTTGCTTTACGGAGAAACAGGTGAACCCGTCACCCTGGAGTTGACCGAAGCGGGAGAAAACGCCGCAAGCGGCGTCGCCTATGTTTTCGACCTCCCTCATGATTGTCAGATATCACGGACCAGTGTCATGGTTGAATCCGAGTTGATCTCACACGAATGCGTCTCCGTCACCGGAGTGCAAGACTGTGATGAAAAAAACGAAGAACTCGATACAAGTAATATTGAAAGTGAAAACCTGGATGGAATCATGGTCCCAATTCACGACGACATCACAGTGGACGACCTAACAGGCGATGAGCCGGGCATCTACTGTTCTGCCGAAACCGAACAAGTCCTCATGGGCTTCACCTTAAGCTGCCAGCACTCCAGCGGTGCCAGTTGTAACGAAGTCTTTAGTCTCTAGCCACAGGAGGGACCCGCGCAAGCTGTTGATTTTGTTTGGTTCTTGTGCGGGTTCCCTGGAGATTTTCATTGCATCCCCTCACCCCTTCTGTTAGACAAACCGGCCATATGGCCAAGAAAACCGCAAATATCCTCCGTTTAGGCATCCCCAAGGGCTCCCTGCAGGAATCCACCGCGCGCCTGTTCCAGAAGGCCGGCTACCGCATCAATATTAGGAGCCGTTCCTACAAGCCCGAGATCGATGATCCGGAGATCAACTGCCTCTTGATCCGAGCCCAAGAAATGGCCCGTTATATCGATGAAGGGCTGCTCGACTGCGGATTGACCGGCCGCGATTGGATGCTCGAGCAGAACTCCAAGGCCGTGGAAGTCGCCGAACTGCGCTACGCCAAGGCCGGGCTACGGCCCGTCCGCTGGGTCATTGCCGTCCCCAACGACTCGAAGATCAAGAAAATCAAGGATCTTCAGGGCAAACGCATCGCCACGGAACTCGTCGGCCACACGACGCGCTTTCTCAAAAAACACGGCGTCACTGCCAAAGTGGAATTCTCATGGGGCGCCACCGAGGTCAAACCGCCGGAGCTTGCGGATGCCATCGTTGAATTGACCGAGACGGGTTCGAGCCTGCGTGCCAACAACCTGAGAATTCTAGATACAATCCTCGAGTCCAACACGCTGCTACTCGCTAATCGCGCCAGCTGGAAAGACAAATGGAAACGGCAGAAGATTGAGAACCTTTGCATGCTCCTCCAGGGAGCGATCGCCGCAGAAGAAAAAGTCGGTCTGGCACTCAACGCACCGAAGAAGAAAGTCGAGGAGATTTTAAAACTCTTACCCAGTTTGCACTCACCGACGGTCAACGATCAGAGTGATTCAAGTTGGGTCTCGGTAGAAGTCATCGTCGATGAGAAGGTTGTGCGCGATATCATTCCCTTACTCCATCGCGCCGGTGCCACGGGAATAGTGGAATTTCCACTGAACAAAGTTATTCTTTAAATGAAGATCATTCAAGTCGGGATATTAGCCCTTGCATTATTTTTGCTCTGGGTGGTTCTGTCCGGATTCTTTGACGCCTATCATCTCCTTCTGGGTATTCTATCCGTCGCATTGGTCATTACTGCGGTCTGGAAGTTATCGCTGTTTCCGCGAAAAAAAATGGGTTCGGACGTCTGGACGAGTCTTGCGGGGACGATCCGCTGGCGTTATGGACTCGTCTACCCCTTTATTTTTGCGCTCAATGTAATCAAGGCCAATCTCCAAGTCGCGGCCCTCGTACTTGATCCCAGGATGCCGATTGATCCCGTATTATTACGGTTTAAAAGCACTTATAAAACCGATGCCGCCAAAGTTTTACTGGGAAATGCCATTACGCTAACTCCTGGAACGGTAACTCTGGATATAAGAGACCAAGATTTTTATGTTCATGCGCTGAGTCCTCGCCTTGCGGCCAGTCTGCTAGATGGAACCGATCATAATCACGTCGCCAAAATATTTGGCGAAAAATTACTCGACGGAGTTTCAGTAACCATAACACGCAACCCGGATGATTTCTAATGGACTTAACAGCCTTCCTAATTTTCATTTCGCTTCTCCTGGCCATGGCCTTGTTGATTCCTTTTTACCGGGTCCTGCAAGGACCCACTCTTTACGATCGCATGGCAGGACTGGGGGTTATCGGTTCCAAAACGCTGGTCTTATTGACTCTCGCCGGCGTGTTGTATGGTCGCCTGGACATGTTTATTGATATCGTTCTCGCTTATTCAATGCTCAACTTTATCGGCACCATTGCTATCTCCAAATACCTCCATGTTCGGGGAGGCAAAACATGATCTTACAAGGTTTTGCTATTTTTTTGCTGTGCATAGGAAGTTCGTTTTTGCTGTTAGGCAGTATTGGCGTCGTTCGCTTCCCTGATTTTTATTCACGAACGCATGCCATGAGTAAACCCGACACCTTGGGCCTGATCTTAACCCTAACCGGCATCGCGATGCTCAATGGCTGGAATCTCGTTTCTCTTAAATTAATACTGGGTGTTTTCTTTATTGCAATCGCAAATGCTGCAGCCACTCACGTCTTAGGTCGCGCCGCCCTAACCAACGGACTTAAGCCGTGGTCACGAGAGGATAAGCAGTAATGGTTTGGTTAATCGGCGTAACATTGTTTTCTCTTGCCATCATTGTAGCCGTTGTGTCCCTCTGGGCCAAAGACCTCATGACTTCCGTCGTGACTCTCACCGTCTTCAGCTTTCTCATGGCGATACTCTATGCCTGGTTTGGCGCCCCCGATGTCGCTCTTAATGAAGCCGTGATTGGAGCCGGGATCAGTGGCGTTTTCTTTGTCATTACCATTTATTATACAACCCGCAG
This sequence comes from bacterium, assembly GCA_965216315.1. Lineage (GTDB taxonomy): Bacteria > UBA10199 > UBA10199 > 2-02-FULL-50-16 > JAJFLM01 > CBDCFN01. Next base: position 1,926,722 of record CBDCFN010000016.1, read on the forward strand.
GAGTCGCGACTAATGAACGTCATCAAAGCCATACGTTGGTTGTTACTCCTCGGGGTTGGATTTTTTTTAGCATATGGTGGGTTAACATTGCCGTTGCGAGGCGATCCGGATGCGCCTGCGTCTCAACATGTTTCGCCGCGCTACATTGAACGCAGTCTCGAAGAAACGGGGACGCCCAATATAGTCACTGCTGTACTCGCCGACTATAGAAGCTTCGATACTCTTGGCGAAACGCTGGTTATTTTTACGGCAGGCATGGCCTGCTTCTTTGTCATGCGTTCCCGCAAGCGAGAAGAGACATGAAAACAGAATCACATAGCGTCATCATTCAAGGGGTAACACGCTTTATTATTCCCTTTCTCCAGATTTTCGGCCTCTATATCATTTTTCATGGCCATTATAGCCCAGGCGGCGGCTTTCAAGGCGGCGCGATGCTTGCTGCAAGCATTTTGTTGGAACGCCTAGTCTTCGGCAGAGAGGCCACCATGAAACTATTCCCGATTAAAGTGGGGATTCCTCTCGGTATTATCGGATTGATTATCTTTGCTGGCGTCGGCGCATTCGGTCTTGATGCAACGCATTCCTTTCTTGATTACGCCGCTCTCCCCCTTAAGGTTGGTGCCGCTGAATTGCGAGCCTTCGGCATTTTATTTGTCGAAATTGGCGTCGCATTAGCAGTACTTGGCACTCTGGTTGCCGTCTATGATCAGCTGATGGAAGGGGGAGAATCTTAATGGAATTCAGTTTTGACGTCTTTATAGGACGCTTTCCTTATTTCGCCACGATGATTCTTTTCTTAATTGGGCTTTTTGGGCTTTTCTTTAAGCAAAATCTTATCAAGAAATTAATCGGCATGAACATCATGCAAGCTGCCGTCATATTGTTCTTTATTGTCCATTCATATAAATGGGGCGCATCAGTGCCTATTCGCACTACGGAACTTGGGAATCTCGCAACTCAATATGTAAACCCCATTCCGCATGCTCTGATGTTAACAGCCATTGTTGTTTCCGTTGCCACAACGGGAGTCGCACTCAGCTTGATTATCAAAATTTACCAAAAATATCAGTGTCTCGATGAAACCGAGATCATCGAGACCAAGGAGAGCACGTGAACGCTCACGCACCCATTCTCATCTTATTGATTCCACTGTTTGGAGCACTCATAAGTCAGGGCCTGGGTCTCCGTTGGCCGCGGGCCAGTGCCGTGACGGCCGTGAGCGCCAATGCAATGCTACTTATTGTCAGTCTCATCGCCCTGCTCACCTCGTTAAATAGTAACCCGTTTCATTATGCATTGGGCAGCTGGGTGGCACCTTATGGGATTGAACTGATCTTAGACCCGCTTTCTGCGTTCATCAGCGCCGTAATCGGCTTTATTGCTTTAACTGTGTTGAGTTATGGAGCTTCTATCATTAAACAGCAGTTTCCTGAACGCCGCTCTTCCTTTTATTGTCTCGCCCTCATCTTAGAAATGGGCCTACTTGGCATGGTCATGACCGGTGACTTGTTTAATCTGTATGTGTTCCTAGAAATTTCCTCATTAGCCGCTTATGCGTTGATGGCCGTTGGCAATTCCCGCGCACCCCTGTCGGCACTACGCTACCTTTTTCTCGGCACGATCGGAGCTTCCTTTTATCTATTAGGATTGGGGTTTCTTTACGTCAGCACCGGGTCTCTCAACATGGCAGACGTCACCCTCATTATCAGCCAACTCAACCTCTCCCCTCCGTTGCTCGTCGCCCTAACATTGATGATCACCGGTTTTGCGATGAAAATGGCCCTCTTTCCCATGCACGGTTGGTTGCCCAATGCGTATACCTATGCCTCGGCAGCGGCCACAGCCTTGATTGCGCCGCTTATGACCAAAGTCAGTGCCTATGTCATTATTCGCCTAACGTTTTTCCTCTTCAGCACCGCGCCTGAGGGCGTTATCCATCCCGTCACGACGACAATTGCGTGGCTTTCCTGTGGAGGCATACTGATCGGTTCTATCATGGCGATGGCACAAAAAGATCTAAAACGCATGCTCGCTTACTCTAGCGTCAGTCAGATTGCTTATATTGGCCTCGGTATCGGGATGGCGTCTCCGTTAGGCCTCATCGGAGCTCTCCTGCATATCCTCAACCATGCTCTCATGAAGGCCTGTCTCTTTATGGGTTCCGGTGCGGTGGAGTCGACGCATGGAGGCACAAGTGTCGCCGGTCTGCGCGGCATCGGACGCCGCATGCCGTGGACCGGAGCCGCTATCACCACCGCTTGTCTTGCAATGGTCGGCGTGCCGCCCACAGTCGGTTTTTTTAGCAAGTGGTACCTAGTGCGCGCCGCCTTGGATGCGAATCAATGGATCTTTGCCGCCGTCGTGCTGACAAGCAGTCTCCTAACGGCTGTTTATATGTTTCGCGTCATCGAATTACTCTATCTCAAAGAAATCGATGATACCTCTAAATATACGGCCAAGCCGCCGAAAGAAGCCCCGTGGTTGATGCGATTACCGACCTTCATCATCGCCATCTTTATCCTCTTGTCCGGTCTAGCGAGCTCATGGCTCGTATCCGAAGTGCTCCACAAGGTGGTCGCCCATGTTTGAGCTTCATGCCTGGCAACCTATTAGCGCGATGCTCGTCTCTTTGGCCGCCATCCCGCTTATTTTGCTCAGTCGAAGTCGCCCGAATCTGAGAGAATTTTGGACCTTATTAGCGGCCATTACCAAATTTTTAATCATCATTTCCATGCTACCCGCCGTATGGCGCGGGGAAACTCTTATATTACGTCTCATTGAGATTATTCCACATCTCCATTTAAGTTTCAGGGTCGATACGATGGGTGTCTTTTTCGCCTTGGTCGCCTCCAGCCTGTGGCTCGTCACGTCATTCTATTCCATCGGCTATATGCGCGGCGTGCAGGCCATGAAACAAACGCGTTATTTTGCAAGCTTTGCCCTGTGTCTTTCCTCGACAATCGGTATCGCTTTGGCTGGAGATTTACTGACCTTTCTCATTTGTTATGAAGTCCTGACCATTGCCACCTACCCGCTCGTCGTCCACAACGAAACCGAACAGGCAATTCGATCCGGGCGCAAATATTTGGTTTATACTTTGTCGGCCGGTGTTCTTTTAATCCTCGGGGTAATCTGGACGTATCAGCTGAGTGGCACCCTCACGTTTCAAGCCGGTGGCTTTCTGCAGAGCTCCTTGGCAAGCACACGTGAATTGTGGTGGCTCTTCATTATTTTTATCTCTGCGGCCGGCGTCAAAGCGGGCTTGATGCCTTTGCACAGCTGGTTGCCGGCAGCCATGGTTGCACCGACACCCGTGAGCGCGCTCCTCCATGCAGTCGCCGTGGTTAAGGCCGGCGTCTTTGCCATTTTACGCATTGTCGGCTTTGTATTCGGGCCGCACTTGCTCGAAGAAATCGGCGCCTGGAATCTACTGGCCTGGATAGCCGGCTTGACCCTGGTGATCGCATCACTCATCGCCTACCGTCAGGAAGAACTGAAACGGAGACTCGCCTATTCAACGATCGCGCACTTAAGTTATATTGTACTGGGTGCGGCGCTACTAGGTTCCAGTGCGTGGCAAGGTTCACTATTACATCTCGTCAATCACGCGACTCTAAAAATTACGCTCTTTTTCGTCGCCGGTGCAATTTATGTTCAAACCCGGAAACAAAACATTTCAGAACTGAATGGCATTGGTCGCCAAATGCCCATCACCATGGGCGCCTTCTTATTGGCATCACTCGGACTCGCCGGCGTACCACCGATTAGTGGGTTTATCAGTAAATGGTACCTCGCCACTGGCAGTCTGGAACAAAATGAACCCATCTTTTTTGTCATGCTCTTGCTTGCGGGCCTGTTATGCGGCGGCTATCTGATACCGATTGCCTTTCGAGCCTTTTTCCGCACACCGACTGACGGGCCCAAAAAATTCAAAGAAGCTCCGGCCCTCATGGTGGTTCCACTGTGCATCACCGCACTCATCTCACTGGTATTAGGTATTTTTCCCAATAGCTTAGGGCATTTGTTTGAGATGGCGGGTCATGTGGCCACGAGCGTCGCCGGAGTGAACCTATGAAAATCTTATTCATTATACTCTGCGCACTGGGGCTTTTTGCCATCGCCGATATTGTCCTGCCTCTTAAGCACCATACTGGCGCCTTTTGGCAGAATATCCCGGGTGGTTATGCTTTACTGGGAGTCATCGGCTGCATCGCCTTAATTATCATCGCCAAGGCACTCGCCGGTCTGGGCATTCAACGGGAAGGAGAAAACGACTGATGTTGTGGCCGCCTTTTCTTCCCCTCGTCATCGCCGCATTGGGCTGCCTTGTCTTGCCACGCAAGATGAGTGCCCTCTTAATTCCCGCAGCCGCCGCTACGACATTACTGGCAATCTATCAGTTACCCACGGGTGATCACTTGAACTGGGCCTTCTTAGAGTATGAGCTCCATCCGCTCAAGGTCGATAATCTGAGCCGCATTTTTGGTCTCATCTTCGCCCTTATCACCGCCATCGGTGGCATTTATGCGCTCGACTTGTTTTCTAAGCTCGAACAGATTGCGGCGCTTTTATATGCCGCCGGCGCCCTCGCCGTTACCTTTGCCGGTGACACCATCACCCTCTACTTCGGCTGGGAGATGATGGCCGTGGCCTCATTCTTTTTAATAGCGGCACGCAAAAAAAACCGCAGCCGCCGCGCCGCGGTTCGTTATTTTTTCGTTCATCTGGCCGGTGGGGTTCTCCTCGTTGCGGGTATCTTAATCGAACTCCATGCCACACAGAGCATACTCCTTAACAGCTTCACAACAGAATCAGCAGGAATTGGCGCTTGGTTAATTCTCGCAGGGATCGCCGTCAATGCCGCGATTGTCCCCTTGCATGCGTGGTTGCCGGATGCCTATCCGAAAGCAACGATCGGAGGCGCCGTCCTCCTTTCCGCCTTAACGACAAAGACCGCGGTCTATGCACTGGCACGGCTTTTTCCAGGATGGGAGCTTTTAATCGTCCTCGGTATCATCATGGCTCTCTATGGCGTTATCTTTGCCTTCCTCGCCGACGACATCCGGCTCGTGCTCGCCTATCACATCGTAAGCCAAGTGGGATTCATGGTCGCCGGTATTGGACTCGGCAGCGAAATGGCGATCAATGGTGCGGTTGCGCATGCTTTTTGTCACATTCTTTATAAGGCGCTTTTGTTTATGGCCACCGGCTCCGTACTTTACGCCACCGGCAAATCACGGCTCTCGGAGTTAGGTGGGCTTTATCGGTCGCTGCGCTGGGTCTTTTTACTTTATATGGTCGGAGCCGTCTCGATTTCAGGCTGGCCCCTCTTTAACGGTTTTGTCAGCAAGTCGATGACAATTGATGCGGCCGGAGAACTCCATCACTACACTGCTGTTACCTTACTTTACATTGCCAGCGTCGGAACTTTCTTATCCGTCGGACTTAAGTTGCCCTACTTTGCATGGTTTTCTAAACCACTCCGGTCGCAGCCTGAGGCGTCCCGACAAAAACCTATTTCACCAAGCATGTATATAGGTATGGGGATTACAGCTCTTTTTTGCATCGTATTAGGCGTCTACCCCGACCTTTTATATCGCGCCCTGCCATATCCGGTTCACTACAAGCCCTACACGCTTGCGCACGTACTTCATGCGTGTGCCTATCTGATTGGAACCGGGCTCGCCTTCGCGCTCTATTTACCCAAAATTAAGATGAAATGGACTTACTTAATCGACACGGATTGGTTTTATCGACGACCTACAGCTTTGTATCGCGTTGTATTCGTAGATGTCCCCGCTAATTTCTTTGGCTGGGTCGAACGGTGCATTCTGCAGTTGGTCAGCGTGCTTACCTCCCTAAGCCGTAATCCGAGTCTTGCCTTCAAGACCATGGGCAAACCAAACAAAGACTATGACCCCGAACGGCAACGCCTTCCCTTAGCTTGGACGGTTTCGGCTATCTTGGGAACCACCCTTTTTCTGGGTCTCTGGCTGTTATTAGCCGGCTAGGCGGCAAAGGAAAGATCCAGCTGGCGCGATACTTTGACGGGCGCCGGGCCTTCCAAATGGGGTGCCGCACTCATCAGCTTCTTGAGATTGGCCGCCATCCAGCGTTCCGCTTCCCAATAATGGTGGTACTCCCGCTCCCTGCGCTTGAACTCGGCAGTATGGGCGATACGGCGGCCGTTGACCTGTTCATAGGGGCACACCTGATGGCACATCTCGTGATGCATCACGGCCTCAACGACATAGAGCGGGACCCAGGCCTGGTCGAGGACGGGGTGAATCCGAATGAGGCGCTCCTTATAATAGTAGGTCCCAAATTCCCGCGACCGCCGTGACTTCTGACCGCGTCCCTTGCCCCATTCGACCCGCGCCTTGACCTCACCGCCAAAGTAGAGGCCATTGAGACGTTTAAAGAACTTACGGAGGTTATAGATGCGGCCGGCTGCCGAGTTACGCTTGCTTTTTGGCATGTTTCTTTATGTAAATGGAATTTCAAGAGATGGCAAGCATGACACTAACCCCCCGCACCATGAAATGGGCCCTCAACCTCTATCCGCCGTATCTCTTCAGCGGCATCCGCATCAAGTATATCGCCCCGGATTGGAAAGAAATGATCGTCCAAGTGCGCAAAAGCCTGCTCAACCGCAACTATGTCGGGACGATCTTTGGGGGCACGATGTATTCCGCCGCCGATCCGATGTTTATGCTCATGCTCATCAAGATCATGGGGATTAAAGACTATATTATTTGGGACAAAGGAGCTGAGATCGATTTCAAGAAACCTGGGCGGAGTCACCTGACGTACCACTTTGTCGTCAAGGATGCGGTAATCCGCGACATCAAGACACAACTCGAAACCGCGGAAAAACTGGTGCCGACTTTTTTAGTCAACGGCGTCGACAAAGAAGGCGGTATTTGCGTGACCATCCGTAAGACCGTCTACATCCGCAAAAAGAAGCCCGATCACGTCAGTCTCATCCACGAAGAGAAAACACCCGTTTAAAGATGAGGCACATCGACGCCTCTTACGTCCGGCGGCGTCGCCGGAGCCTGTTGCAGCTTCCTCTCTTGAGGAGGACAGCTTAAGCACTCAGGTCCTGGACGCGGCCCAGGGAAGGGATCAGGCGGCATCTTCTCAATGAGATGGATCTCCCCCTTGAACTTATCGATGACTGAAGGCCCGTCGTCGTCTAAATCGCAGGCATCTCCCTTGGCATCCCCGTCGCTGTTTAGCTGATCGGCATTGGCTATCGATTTGCAATTATCGACATTGTCGAGCACGCCGTCGCCGTCCGTGTCGTCACAGGCATCGCCCTCACCGTCGTCGTTCCAATCATCTTGGCCCGCATTTGCAACAGCCGGACAGTTGTCGCACACATCACCGGCATTATCGCCATCACCATCGGCCTGATCGGTATTTGCCACGGCCTGACAATTGTCATCCATATTATTAATGCCATCGCTGTCGTCATCATCCTCACCGGCATCACAAATACCGTTGCCATCCGTATCGACGCCATCATTGGCCGGATCACTCGGACCGTTGGTGCAATCATCACAGGTATCTCCATCCGAGTCGCCGCAACTGGCGCTATCCGTGGGACTCGGATCCAGTGCATCACCTACGCCGTCGTTGTCGTCATCTGCATCACAGACGTCACCGCTCCCATCACCATCGGTATCCAACTGATCCGCATTGGAGTTGCCAATACAGTTATCGGAGCTATCCGGAACGCCATCGCCGTCAAAGTCGGGCAGATCAGGCCCTGCTCCCTCCGAGGGAATTGTCCCGTCTCCACCAGCGTCACCGATTTCAGGGGTTAAGATATCAGGGGTGTCTCCAGAGTCAGCGCCTTGATTGGCACCGGAACAGGCTGCGAGAAAAAAGATAGAAAAAATAATTAAAGAGCGTTTCATAGGATCACTACCTCCATACAAAGGATTACAATTCACCCAGACACTCCAATATTAGTTTTCGGCGCAATCAGCCCCTTCAGTTGCGCGTCCAAGAGTGCTTTTTTCCGGCTGTTGACAATAACATACCAGAATCGTAGAGGTTTTACCATGTCTCCAGCGGCTGCCAAAGTAGTAAAACCCAAGGCCAAGGCCCTTGTTCACGAGGATGCCTGTGTCGGCTGCGAATACTGCGTCCATTGGTGCCCGGTTGAGGATTGTTTATGGCTCGAAGATCGTCCCGGTGCCGAACACGAACCACCGATCGTCAAGATCAACATTGAGACCTGTATTGGCTGCAAACAGTGCGAAGCCAATTGTCCTTACGACGCCATTCACGTCTACAAACTCAAACCCGAAGAAGTGGAAGCGTGGATGCCGCTGCAGGGTGTCATACCAACTGAAGACTGAATTCAAGACTTCTTGAGCCTTCTCATCTCTGCTTCCAGCAATTGATTCGCCTGCTCCTGAGATAGTTTTTTGCGAATGCTCTCTTCTCTGACCTTGCGGACAGCTTCAAGTGCATCGACCACATCATCCTGATAAGCTCGCTGCAACAGGCGCTTTTCAGCGGCCTCACCTAATTCCAGCAATAGTAAGGCATTAACACCATCAATACCCGATTGCCAAAATTTAAAAGCACAGAGACGATCAACAATCAGATCTTCTATAGATATTATACACAGTGACTTTTTACCGATTTTCAGAATATCATACCGCTCGGAAGGCTTCAGAGCCTCACTCGGAAATTCAATATAGATCTGCCGTTTACGATCAATATAGTCCTTGCCCAGCTTTTCAAAACCTAAACCCTCCATCACAGATATCACTTCAGTACCTCCTGGCGTCACCATATCGATATCCGCCGTCGCGTATCCTCCTTGGGTGTAGAACTCAACAGCCGCGCCACCGACTAAGATAGGATCTTGCCCTACCTCTCGCAGGGCCTCGGCGATGATAGCCGCAATCTGCACGGCCCGCTCTGTACGCTCTTTGCGGGTCGCTGCTTTATCTAATGCTTGCTTGAGCTCATCAATCGAAGTCACGGAGTGCCTTTGCCTTATAAGCCTTCTGCCCCTTACGACTTAAGGAGTCCGCATCAAAGAGTCTGGCCGTCGCTTGCACAACGGCCTTGCGTTGACTGCGATCGCGCTGCCATGACTTCATCGTCAGAACACGTGTTTCCTGTGGTGCCGCCACTCTTTCAAGCAACGATATGTATTCGCCGTAATCCATAAGCACCGCCGCAGGTCTCCCCTGATGAGTGATGACGAGACTCCGGCCGCCCTTGAGCAACCGCCTCATGAAAGCCGACAACTTGGCCTTGACCTCCGAGAATGGTGCAAAATCAATCGTCCGAATATCCCATGCCTTTTTCATAGTCTAAATTATAGTCTAAATTTTGATCATTTCAAGAAAAGCTTTCGCATGCTCTTATCATTAATGACAATATTACCATCTTGATAATGGACCCTGCGGAGCTGAATGCAGTAAAATCAAATATAATCAATAAGTTGGAGCCTTTTCGCCTGACGCAATGTCGACTTACTTATTGCTGCAATTAGTGAGTGGATTGAGTTATCCTTGAAACCAAGGGGTCTCGTAAAACGAGTTTCGCTGATCCGATTTTCCATCCTGGTGTCATTCCGCCTGAAGAGTAATAAGCCCACATATCGGCTTCACTCCTTTCGACTCAAGAAATCCAGCGCTATCGCTAGCGATTTGCGGACCGGCAAGGTCGCGACCATAATAACAAGGGCAATCCCAACAACGAGCATACGTGCGCCCCAATTCGTTGGAAAACCGATTAACAAAAACCCGATAACGAATAGTCCGGTAATGGCGGCGGTACTGATATACATAAACGCCATCCCATCCACCTTATCGGCGAAGAAAACCCAACGGCAAACACGACATTGCTCATGAAGTTGGTTCCACCGCCTATAAAGAGTCGCCTTACCGCAACGAGGACAACGAAGTCGGAAGCCCCGTCTCAAAACCCTCCATAAAGTCAGCTGAGGTTCATACATCCCAACATCCTAATCAGTCTGAATCACAAACTCAAAAGCGTAAAAAGACCCTATAAATACTGGACATTTGCACGTGCTATATAAAATTTATATTATTTTTCGAGTAGTTATGTAGGTTTCCTATACCATGTCTAAGAGCGGGCTTTAAGTAGACGATATTAAGCCCCAAATAGAACGCTATCCACAAGGCGGAAAAACTGTAAAAACCCTTTATTTTCAGATAATTAGCCCCACTTTGCTCTTGACACTTTGAGGTCCCCCGCGTACATTGCCCAAGATGTGGGAAGAAGTGGGGAATATTGGTTAATCTTGGAGAGCTAAGGTGTTTAGAGGCAGATACGAGCACAGCATAGATCAGAAAGGGCGCATCAGCATTCCCTCCAAGTTTCGCGAGATCCTTGGGGCCCAGTACGATGAGCGCCTTATCATCACCAACTTTGACCAATGCCTTTGGGCCTACCCGGTTGCCGAATGGAAAAAAGTCGAAGCCAAGGTGGCCTCTCTTCCCCAACTCAAGCCAGAGGTCAAAGCCCTCCAAAGATTTTTTATTTCCGCGGCCAGCGAATCGCCGCTTGATAAACAAGGACGCATTCTCATTCCACCGACACTTAGGGAGTACGCAGACTTAGATAAAGACTGCGTAATGGTGGGCATGAGTCAACGCATTGAAATCTGGTCACTTGATCGTTGGAACAAAGTCTTTATGGATGCCGAACAGACTTTGCAGGACTCTATTGAACAACTTACTGATTTGGGGATCTAATATGCATGCAAACAGCAACATTCATATCAAGCGCATTGATGACGTTGCAATAATTAAACCTCAAGGTGACCTTGAGCGCTATTTAGAAACAAACCTTTCAAAGTTGTTAAGCTCTCTCATAAATTCAAATTCTTTCAAGGTCATTCTCGATCTTTCTGAAGTCAACCATATTCACTACGACCTCCTCAAGCGTCTGACTCAAACTGTCGCGCTCTTCCAAGGGCTTGAAGGTGATTTATTATTTGCGTCCGCAACACCATATGTCAGAAAAATTTTTCAAGCAGTGGCCTGCGACGTTGGTCGCCATATTTTCAATTCAATTGGAGAGGCCCTTTTAAGTTTTGATAGGCCAACATTTTCGAGCCAGGCACTCCATTGACGAGTGATGAACGACATATTCCGGTAATGGTGAATGAAGTTTTAACAGCATTGCAACCAGGACCCGGAAAGATTTTTTTGGATGGTACGGTTGGCTATGGCGGACACGCTCAAGCCCTCTTGAAGGCATCGGGAAGCGGCACACAATTATTAGGGATTGATCGAGATTCAAAGGCACTCGCAGCGGCACATGAAAAATTGAAGGAATTCGGATCAAACGTTATGCTTTGTCACAGTACTTTTCATAAATTTGCTGAGGTTTTAGATGAAGCGGAAATTTCCGCTGTTGACGGTATGTTACTCGACTTAGGAGTATCATCTGTTCAACTTGACGAAGCAGGACGCGGCTTCAGTTTTCAGAACGATGGGCCCTTAGACATGCGTATGGATAGAGGGCTGGAGACAAGCGCAGCCGACATAGTTAATGAGTGGCCCGTCAACGACCTCGCTGATCTTATCTATGAATTGGGCGAAGAAAGACTCTCACGACGTTATGCACGTGCAATCGGTCAGGCGCGGACCAAAGCAAGAATTGAAACGACGAAACAACTTGCCGATATTATTCTACGCGCCAATCCGCGCAAAGGTTGGCAGCGAATTCATCCGGCAACTCGCACCTTTCAAGCCCTGCGCATTGCCGTCAATGAAGAACTCAAGGAATTAGATGAATTTCTGAACAACTTCATCCCCTATTTGAGGCCCAACGGCCGCGTAGCCATCATCAGTTATCATTCATTGGAAGACAGGCGCGTCAAACAAGCCTTCCGGCAAGCCAAACTGGAGGGGAAATTAGCGCTTCTCAGTAAAAAACCGGAAATTCCGAGCAAAGAGGAGCTTGAATCGAATCCACGTTCCCGTTCAGCCAAACTGCGAAGTGCCATTAAGCTCAACCAGGAGAATCTATGAAAGCGAGACGCAAACAAACAAAAGGCGTCATGACACGCATTCGGCGCAATGGTCGAATCGGAGCCGCCGCTATCCAAAAGAAGCGCCGCGTTCGAGATGCCGCTATCGTGCTGTCACTTTTTGTCATTATCTCACTTTTCTGGGTTTGGTCGCGTGTCGCTGTCCTGCAGACAGGGTATCGTGTTCATCACCTTGCACGTCAATATCATAAGTTGGAAGACAAATATCGCGCCCTAAAACTTGAAGAGGCAACATTAAAGACACCGCATCGTTTAGTACCTTTAGCTAAGAAGGATCTAGGACTGATGCAACCAAGTCCTGATCAAGTTGTAATCGTACCTGAATCAATCCGAATCGCTGAGCAGTGACACAAAAACAAACGTTATTAGCAAAAAGAAAGCAAACGGCCAGCATCAAGAGGAGGATGTTTATGATTTTTCTCACCTTTGGTTTGAGTTTCGGCATACTCGGCTATCGAGGCGTCAAACTCCATACAAAGCCGGATAACAAAATCGAAAACCTGGCAGAACGCCAGTACACTAAAACGGTCAGACCCGTGCCGATACGAGGCAACATTTATGATCGACGCGGACAAGAACTAGCCGTTAGCGTATCAAGTTATTCCCTAGCCGTTCACCCTCACTTGGTTAGCAATAGCAGTCAACTCGCACGGCAACTATCCACCATCCTCAATATGAAAAGCCGCGATATACGAAAGAAATTGAGCAGCAGCCGCAAATTTATTTGGATTAAGCGGCGTCTCATGCCAGAAGAAGTCGAACGGATAGAACGTCTCAACGAACCAGCGCTCAATCTCCAAAAAGAGGCACGTCGTTATTACCCCAATCGTGAATTAGCCAGCCAAATACTCGGTGCCGTCGGCTATGATGGCGAGGGACTTGGCGGGTTGGAACTTTCCTATGATGATTATCTGCGCGGTCCCGAAGCTAAAGAAGTAGCCTATCGCGATGCACGTGGCGCTATTTTTGATAGCTCAGAAAATCTGCTCGATTCTGATGCGGTCTCACATCTTCAACTCACCATTGATCGTAATGTCCAGTACGTTGCAGAAACAGAGCTAGCCACCGCAGCTCATCGCCTTAAGATCAAAAAAGGGACTGTCGTTGTCATGGATCCTCGTTCCGGGGCCATACTGGCAATGGCCTCCTACCCGCGATTTAACCCGAATACTTATTCCAACTATGAACTGGAGAAGTGGCGAAATGTCGCCCTGTCCGATTCCTTTGAACCGGGCTCCGTGTTTAAGGCGATCACCGCAGCGGCTGCGCTTGAATCAGGCAAGTTTGATACAGATTCGCATATTTATTGCGAAAATGGCCGTTTGCAAATTGGGAGTACGGTCATTAAAGATCATGAACAATACGGTAATCTGAGCTTTGGTGAGATTCTAAAATACTCTTCCAATATAGGAACGGCTAAATTAGCCGACTCTATAGGCAAAAAAGAACTTTATAAGGTCATTCAGCGTTTTGGCTTCGGTAATAAGACAGGAGTTGATTTTCCTGGAGAAGCCCCCGGGTCAGTCCGTAATTACGAGACTTGGCATCCGGTTGATTTGGCTGCGGCTTCATTTGGCCAAGGATTGAATACGACGGCACTTCAAGTTGCCAGCGCTTATTCGACGATCGCCAACAACGGCAAACGAATGAAACCCTATTTAGTCGAAAAGATTACTCGACCAAACGGTGAAGTCATTAAAGAGTTTGAACCTAAAGCACTGGGAACAGTCATTCGCCCCGAAACCGCCAAGACAGTCGCCTTCTTATTGGAAGCGGTGACGCAAAAAGGCGGTACGGGCACCGCGGCAGCCATTCCAGGTTATCGCGTTGCCGGTAAAACCGGGACGGCTCAAAAATTTGATACGGCTAAGAAGGCCTACTCGAAAACGGATTATTTCAGTTCCTTTGTTGGCTTTGCTCCGGCAGACAACCCCAGGCTTGTCGTCTACGTCGGCCTCGATAGCCCCAAAGGAGATCGGATATATGGAGGACAGATTGCAGCGCCAATATTCCGCAATGTGATGAGCGCATCGCTCTATCAATTTAAATTGCCACCGACACAACGAACTCTGCCCCTGGCCCTCGAAGACACGGCACCACGTGGCGCAGATATCACAGATCACGTCGGTAGCAGCCCATTAGCATCGGCATCACGAGTCGTCCCCGATTTTTCAGGTCTCTCCATCCAGCAAGCGATGGAATTAGTAAATGGCCGTGGTTTTACGATTGATATCGACGGCAGTGGGGTTGCGTATCGACAAGAACCCACGCCGGGCAGAGTTCTCAACGACGATGAGGTCTGTCGCGTTTATTTTAAGCAAGCGTCGTAATAGGGGCTCACGTCGCCCCCTCCATCGGCAAAGCCGCTGGAGCCTCCCCCTCTCGCTCACGTTGTTCGCTAGGGGGGAAAGAGAAGTTGAATGAAACAAAAACTAAAGGAACTTATGAACGGCTTAGTTGACGCCGCCAACATTCCAGACATTGATATCGCAGGGATCACTTACGACTCGCGCCAAGTGAAACCGGGATACCTCTTCGCAGCTCTCCCTGGAACCGAACACGACGGCCATGATTATGTCTCACAGGCGATTAGCAATGGCGCCAGCATCGTGATAGGATCACAATCACTCACAAATCTTTCAGTCCCTTATATTTGTGTAGACTCTCCACGTCGCACCCTTGCTATTATAGCAGCCCGCTTTAACGGAGATCCAACCCGTGACATGCCAGTCATTGGCATTACGGGAACAAACGGTAAAACAACTTGTTCTTATCTTATTGAATCAATTTTGAGTACAGCCGGATACCGGCCGGCTGTCGTTGGAACCATCAATTATCGATACGGAAGCGAGGTGACTACCGCATCTCATACAACGCCCGAGGCGGTTGACCTTCAGGCCTGGATTGCCGCCGCCAAGACAGGAGGCGCCAATGCCTTGGTCATGGAAATTTCTTCACATGGCATTGCGATGGATCGAGCCCGCGCTTGCCATTTAGACATCGCCGCCTTCACAAATCTCAGCCAAGATCATCTGGATTTCCATGGCACCCTTGAGGATTACTTTGAAACAAAGCGCCGGCTTTTTACCGAACTTCTCCCTGAAAGTCTCAAAGACAGGAAAACCGCGGTGGTTAATTGGGATGACTCTTATGGTCAGGAGCTAAGTGCCTCTATTGATATTCCAACCATTCGTATTGGTTCGGAAGAAGGCATGGATTATCGCGCCACAGCGGCTCAATTGGATGCCAATGGAATTCGTGCAACTATCCAGACACCTGATGGCTCGTTCCCCATTACGAGCCCCCTGATTGGTGAGTTCAACCTTCATAATATTCTCTTATCAATTGCATGTTGTCATCTTCTTGGCGTTTCTTTTCATCAGCTGGCTGAAGGCGTCCACAACCTCAATGGCGTACCCGGGCGACTTGAACGTGTCGCTAATAACCGCAAACTTAAAGTTTTTGTCGATTATGCCCATACCCCGGATGCCTTGCGTCGCGTCCTTGAAGCCGTCAAAGGTTTTACGTCCAAAGGCCGTTTGATCACGGTATTCGGCTGCGGTGGCGACCGAGATCCTGAAAAAAGACCTCTCATGGGTAATACCGTCGCAAGACTGAGTGACATCGCAATCGTCACTTCTGACAATCCACGGACTGAAGACGCGCAACAAATTATTGACCAGATCATCCCCGGCATCCGCGCCCAACGCATTACGCCTTATGAGGAGAAGAGCCGAAGAGGCTATATGATCGAGGCGGATCGTCGCAAAGCTATTTTCAAGGCCATCGAACTGGCGCGACCTAATGATATCGTTGTCCTCGCCGGCAAAGGGCACGAAGACTACCAAATTCTCGGAAAAGACAAGATTCATTTTGATGATCGTGAAGAAGCACTAAAGGCCTGCGAGGCCTTAGGATGAAACTAAACGTTATGGAAGTTATTGAATCCAGTACCGCACGTATTCGGCAACAAGGAAACGCTGACTATTTCACTTCAGTGACAACAGATTCACGCCATGTTAAAGCAGGTGCCCTCTTCTGCGCGCTTTCCGGTGAGCATTTCGATGGACATAAATTTGTCAGCACGGCTTTTCGAAAAGGTGCAAGTGGCGCCTTAGTTCGCAAAGGAAAATCCATTAAAGCTCCGCGCGGTCGCTGGGTCCTCTCCGTCGACGATACTTTAACAGCACTCGGAGACATCGCCGCCGCTTGGCGTCGGCATTTTAATATCCCGCTCGTCGGTGTTACTGGAAGCAATGGAAAAACCACAACAAAGGAAATGATCGCTCAGACTTTAGCTGCCCGTTACAAAGTTCTTAAAACAGAAGGGAACTACAACAACCTGATTGGCGTTCCGTGGACCCTTTTCAAGCTAAATCGTCGCCACCAAGTCGCCGTATTGGAAATGGGAATGAATATTCCCGGTGAAATCGAGAGGCTCGCCACGATTGCGCAACCTCAGGTTGGCGTTATTACCAACATTGCGCGTGCCCATCTTGAGGGACTTGGATCGATAGCGGCTATTGCGCGCGCTAAAAGTGAGCTAATCCAGCAGTTACCCGGAGATGGACTCGCAGTCATCAACGCAGATGATCCCCGCGTCCTCCAAATTGCTCGCAAGACACGTGCCGAAATCCTCACTTATGGTTTCGGTTCAGACGCCATGATTCGCGGAAAGAAATATAAGAGCAACGGCTTCTCCGGTTCGCAATTTGAAATCCGTCTAAACCATAAACTTCATACAATCCGTTTAAATCTGCCTGGCCGTTATAATGCGTTGAATGCCCTCGCCGCGGTGGCTATCGGCCAATATCTCAAAATCCCCGCAACAGCTATGATTAGAGCATTGCGAAATGTAAAACTTCCGGGAAGTCGCCTCAAGCAAATCAAGCTTCGCAATGGCACTCACATCATTAATGATTGCTACAACGCAAATCCGGATTCGGTTCTGCAAGCCCTTACCAACCTGACTTATGCACCAAAACGTCAACGCCGCGTGGCGATTCTTGGTGACATGCTCGAACTCGGCCAACACAGTGCGCGGACGCATCGAGAAATTGGGCGAGCCGCCGTTAAAGTCGGCGTTGATGAATTAATCGCCGTCGGCGAGCAAGCGGATGATATCGCTCGCGGCGCCCGGCAAGCCGGACTCCATAAGGATCAAATACACTGTTACGAAAATGCCACGAAAGCAGGAAAGGCTATTTCCAAACATATTCACGGCGGCGATTTGATTCTCGTTAAAGGTTCACGTGGAGTGCAATTAGAACGGGTTATAGATTCACTTAAAGGAAAGAGGGTCCGGTAATGTTCTACGAATTTCTCTACCCCTTACACGCGGAACATATCCTCTTTAATGTTTTTCGCTATATTACGTTCAGGTCTTTTGGCGGCCTTATGACCGCACTCGCTATTTATCTTCTCTTTGGAAAAATCTTCATTACACGCTTACGCTCCTGGCAAGCCACTCAATTTATCCGCGAAGAAGGCCCCCAAAGTCACCAAGTCAAGAGCGGAACTCCAACGATGGGTGGACTCCTCATGATAGTCGCCATTACGATTTCGACCTTGCTCTGGGGCAATCTGCATAGCATCCCCGTATTGTGCGTCTTAGCGCTCCTGCTCCTTTATGCAGGCATCGGCCTCGCCGATGACCTCATGAAGATCCGTGGTAAAACCAATCAAGGCCTCTCCGGACGCATGAAATTGCTACTTCAAGGCAGCATCGCCGCTGGCTTTGCCATCTGGCTTTTATATGGCCACGGCATAGATACCAGCCTCTCGGTTCCATTTGTTAAAACATTTCAGCCTGAATTATCATTTTGGTACATTCCATTCGCAGTCCTCGTCATCGTCGGCGCCTCTAACGCAGTCAACCTTACCGATGGCCTCGATGGCCTTGCAGCGATGCCGACTATTGTCGCGTTCGCAACCTATGCTTTTATCGCCTATGCCGTTGGACATGCCAAAATCGCCGGCTATTTGCAGCTTCCTCACATCGTTGATGGTGGTGAGCTGGCGGTTCTCTGCGGAGCTATTATCGGGGCTGGCATCGGTTTTTTATGGTTTAACACGTATCCGGCTGAAATTTTCATGGGCGATGTCGGCTCTCTTTCGCTCGGCGGCGCCTTGGGCTTTGTCAGCCTATTCACCAAGAACGAATTGCTCCTCGCTATCGTCGGCGGAATTTTTGTTCTCGAAGCCCTCTCCGTTATCACCCAAGTTTGTTCATTTAAATTAACGGGACGACGAATATTTCGCATGGCACCGTTGCATCACCACTTTGAATTAAAAGGATGGCCTGAACCAAAAGTCATCGTTCGCTTTTGGATCATATCATTCATCTTGGCGATGATAGCATTGAGTACTTTAAAGTTACGCTAATGATTGAATTAGAAGGTAAAAAAATCGCAATTATTGGGGCCGGCCGAACCGGCCTGGCAGCCGCGCGCTTCTGTCATTCGCGCGGGGCTCAGGCTGTTGTCAACGATCTGCGAACCCGCGAGCAACTCGCAGGCGAACTCGACGCTTTTACAGCGGTTAATGCCGAACTTAGGCTCGGCAATCATGAACGCGATGTGATCGCCGATTGTGATGCGGCAATCGTTTCCCCAGGCGTCTCCCCCGACCTCGAACCTTTACGTGCCTTTAAAGAACGTGGTCTTCCTGTCTTCGGAGAACTAGAACTTGCTTCCCGCTTTGCCACCGCCCCTATCATCGCCGTTACCGGCACCAATGGGAAATCAACAACCGTAACGCTTATTCACGACATGATGCTCGCCAGCGAAAAGAAGTCAGCGCTGGGTGGCAATATTGGAACTCCATTTTTGGAACTTGTTGACCGGGATACGGACTACGATGTTTTTGTGCTTGAGGTCAGTAGCTACCAGTTAGAAACAATTGAAAAATTTCATCCTCATATTGCGGTCCTCTTAAACATTTCTCCGGATCATTTAAGCCGGCATCAGAATATTGCTGCCTATGCGACAGCCAAAGGCCGTATCTTTATCAATCAAAGCGCTGAGGATTGGTGTGTTTATAACGCTGACGACGCTCATGTTGAATCCGTGATTGCCGGCGTTCATTCCAGAAAACTCCCCTTTAGTCTGCGTCGCCCTATTTCGCCGGGATTATTTCGTCAGCGAAATCAAATCATCTGGTTTCATGAAGGACATCAGGAAAGTTATGATATCTCTCAATACGCGCTCGCGGGTGATCATCAAATTGAAAATGCCATGGCCGCGGTCGCTGCCGCTAAATTGAGTGGAGCCACTCTCGGTGGCATCCAGGAAACACTCGACTCTTTTCGAGGTCTTCCACATCGTTTTGAATTTATCGCATCCATTCGAGGCGTAAATTTCATTAATGATTCCAAGGCAACCAATGTCGGCGCCGCTGTCCGCGCTATTCAGGGTGTCCCGGAAGGTCATCTCATCCTCCTTGCCGGCGGTGAAGACAAAGGCAGTTCTTACGAGCCTCTCCGGCAAGCACTCGTTGCGCAGCGCGCCAAGGCCGTCTGTGTCTACGGCGAAGCCGCCGGAGCGTTGCAAGAAGCCCTGAGTGAATCACTGCCAACTTTCCGGCAAACAACTATGGAAGAGGCCTTTACGCAGGCGCTTTCCCAAGCCGACGACGGTGATTTCATCGTCCTTGCACCGGCCTGTGCAAGCTTTGATCAGTTCAGCAACTTCGAACACCGCGGCGAAAGTTTTCGACAGCTCGTCATTCGGCAGGGACCCGCAGAAACGGAGGCCAGCGCATGAATCGACGCCATATCGATTACACCTTATTACTGACGACCCTTCTTCTCGTCGCTATCGGTATCACGATGGTTTATTCATCATCCGCTATTCTCGCACGCGAGCGTTATGACGATACTTATTACTTTTTAAAGAGGCAGCTGTTCAGCCTTAGTATCGGATTTGGAGCTCTGTTTGCAGGCCGAAGCATTCCCCTCACCTTTTATCGACGCTTTGCTTACCCGATTCTTATCAGTGCGGTAATTTTTCTCGCTTTGGTTCAAATCCCGGGTCTTGGAGTCACTGCCGGCGGGGCCACCCGGTGGATCAGCATCGGCAGCTTCAGTTTTCAACCATCCGAATATGCCAAGATCGCACTCGTCATTTTCATGGCGTACATGCTCGATAAAAAGGAAAATCGCCTCAAGCACTTTGGGTTCGGCTTTCTTCCCCCCATGCTCATATCACTCGTGCTTATTTTTCTCGTCTTACTCGGCAAAGACCTTGGCAATGCCGTTTTAATGGCAAGTTCCGTAATCGCCATGATGTTTGTTGCCGGAGCCCGTTTCAGTTATCTGGTTGCGCTTTTACTGTTGGCCCTGCCTGCATTCTACAAACTCATTGCTTCGGTTTCTTATCGACGCCAGCGTATTTTAGCATTCCTCGACCCTTGGCAGCACCGTACAGAAGCAGGTTTTCAGATCATCCAAAGTTATTTAGCATTTCAAGCCGGTGGCATCTTGGGCGCGGGCCTGGGTCAAGGTCGGCAAAAACTTTTTTATCTTCCTGAAGCTCACACGGACTTCATATTTTCCGTGCTCGGTGAGGAACTCGGACTGTGGGGCGTCCTCCTCGTCCTGCTTCTCTTTGGTTTCTGGATCTCACGAGCTCTCATGATATCATGGCGCGCCCAAGACAACTTCAGCCGTTATCTTGCCCTAGGCATCGGCCTTATCATTGGTTTTTTAGCAGTCCTTAATATGGCTGTCGTGATGGGATTATTACCCACAAAGGGCATTCCTCTTCCCTTTATCAGCTATGGCGGCACATCACTGATCATTAACTTGTTTGCAGTCGGCATATTGCTCAATATTTCCCGGCGCAGTGTCGAAGCCGAAGATGCGGAGGCGCCATGCACGTAATTCTTGCAGCCGGCGGCACCGGAGGACATCTCTTTCCCGCTCTTGCCCTTGGCCAGGCTTTCCAGCAATTCAACCACCGCGTTACCTATGTAGGCAGTGGTCGCCCGATGGATCTCCATGTCGAGAAACTCAGCGGCATGCCGTGGAGACACCTCAAAGCGGGACGGCTCAAGGGTATGGGTTGGCTCGCCAAACTCAAGAGCCTCTTTGCCATGCCGATGGCGCTGATGCAGGCACTGATTATTCTCATTCAAGAGAAGCCGGATCTTGTTTTAGGACTTGGGGGCTATAGTACGGGGCCTATGGTTCTGGTGGCACGTATCGTTGGAATCTATACGGCTATACTGGAACAAAACCGTATCCCCGGCTTTACGAACCGCATCCTCATCTGGTTTGCCCACCGTGCTTTTATCGCATTCCCCTTAGTTCAATCGTATTGGAGCAACAAAAGTAAAGTCATCGTCACCGGCAACCCGGTACGAAACGAAATCATTCAACAGTTCCAGCAAACAGAGCGATCAACAGATCGTATGACCTTACTCACCTTCGGCGGGAGTCAGGGAGCCCATTTTTTGAATCAGGTTATGCAAGAACTGCTACCACGCCTGCAATCCAAGGCGAAAGAGTTGGCTGTCATTCATATTACAGGTGAAATCGAACATAAACAGATTCAAGCCGCTTATAATGATTATCCGGAACTCGCCGCCCAAGTCATTCCATTTTCAGATCAAATCGGTGCGCTCTATAAGCAGGCCGACCTTGTTCTAAGCCGTTCCGGAGCATCAACAATCACCGATCTCATAGAATTCGGGTGTCCTGCGGTTCTGGTTCCTTATCCGTTCGCAGCCGACGGGCACCAACATGCCAACGCACAATATCTCGTGGAGGCTGGAGCCGCCATAATGATTGATCAACAAGCCTTTAACGTGGACAACTTTTGGGATGACATCGAGCTTTGGCTCAAAGACCAAGGCCTATTAAGGGAAATGGGGGCCAAGGCCCGTGCCCTTGCACTACAGGAACCGCCGGCACAACGAATTATAAGAGAATGTCAAAACCTAGTTGGGGTCAATTGAGTAAGGTATGTATAAAAATATTCAGCGCATACATTTCGTGGGAATCGGCGGTATCGGCATGAGCGGTATTGCAGAAATTCTCCTGAATCTCGGTTACGAAGTTTCAGGTTCGGATGTGCAACGCACGTTGGTAACACGACGCTTGAGTCGCTTAGGCGCTAAAGTCCGTTATGGCCACAAAGCGGAACATATCGGCAAGGCTCAAGTAGTTGTCACCAGCTCGGCGGTCAATAAAAGCAATCCCGAAGTCGCCGCAGCCTTGCGGTACGGTATTCCCGTCATCGCCAGGGCGGAGATGCTGGCGGAGCTCATGCGGCTTAAATATGGAATCGCCGTCGCCGGGACTCATGGGAAGACAACAACGACTTCACTGATAGCCACGATATTGACAGAAGCAGCTTTTGATCCGACCATTATCATCGGTGGCCGAGTTCGGAGTCTTCGCTCCAATGCACGCTTAGGACGTGGTGACTTTCTCGTGGCAGAAGCGGATGAATCCGACGGCAGTTTCTTACATCTCCATCCGACGATTGCAGTTGTCACCAACATCGACCCCGAACACCTTTCTCATTATAAAGACTATGAAGAGCTCAAACGCTCCTTCAATCGCTTTTGCGATGCCATCCCTTTTTATGGGGCCGCAATTTTTTGTGCCGACCATCCCGCTACTGCCAAGATCGCTGAAACATTCCAGCGTCGATATTGGACCTACGGTCTCGACAAGAAAGCGGACTTTATGGCCAAGAGTCTCCGCTTCGAAGGACCGACCATGCACTTTACTGTGACTTTTCGGGGCAAGTCTCTCGGGCAACTCCAAGTTAGGCTGCCAGGGCGGCATAATGTTTCGAATGCACTCGCCGCCGTCGCCGTCGCGCATGAACTCGGTATCCCTTTTAAAAAGATTCGCAGCGCCTTGAAAAAATTCAAGGGCATTGGACGCCGGCTCGAAGTCCTCGCTGACAGTAAGGAATTGGTCGTGATCGACGATTACGCGCACCATCCGGTCGAACTGGAAGCAACTCTCAGTGCCCTTAAAAAAGGCTGGAAAGGCCGCCGTATCCGAGCTGTTTTTCAACCTCATCGCTATAGCCGGACCAAGGAATTATTTAAAGAATTTGCAGCGGCTTTCGGCGATTGTGATGAACTCATCGTATCCGATATCTATGCGGCCAGTGAAGCACGCATCGTTGGTATTACGGGACGTCGTTTAGCCGAAAGCATCCGCAAACCTAAAAATGTGAAATACATGTCGGACTTTGACGAAATTGCAAACTACTTATGGGAATCTCGGAATAAAAAAGATCTGATCGTCACCTTAGGTGCGGGCAATGTATGGAAAATAGCTAAGGAGATCGCAAAGCGGAGTAAACGAAACTAATACGGAAATAAAAAATGCTATCTGATGAAATAAAAGAAAAACTCAAAACGGCAGCCAGTAAGATTTTTTTCGACGAACCTATGTCTCAACATACGACGATTCGGGTCGGAGGTCCGGCAGACGCGCTCATCTACCCGGCTAACATAGAGGAACTCCAAAACCTCTTGAGCATAGTCATCGAGCACAAACTCCCCATCTTCCATCTTGGCTGGGGCAGCAATCTCGTGGTTCAGGACGGCGGCATTCGCGGTCTGGTCATCAGTTTGGAACGGGGCTTTCAGAAGCTTGAGATACCCGAACAGACTGAGGCCGATGACATCACGCTACTGGTTGAGGCCGGCGTCAAAATACCCGCCCTGCTCGACTTTTGTGCGGAAAAAAGCCTTACGGGACTTGAGTTTATGGCAGGTATCCCCGCTACCGTCGGCGGGGCCCTCTGGATGAATGCCGGGACCAGCCAAGGGGAAATTGGCGACCGTGTGTCCAGCGTCACGATCATAACCAAACAGGGCCGACTCAAGACACTCGAACAAAAGGCCTGTGGTTTTGCTTATCGAACCAACAATTTCCCTTCCGGTGCAACCATCGTTGAGACACGTCTTCAACTGAAACGCGGTCAATCAGAAAAGATTCGCGAAACAATCAATTCACACCGAAAGTATCGCGTTGATTCGCAACCGTTGAATCTACCCAATGTCGGAAGCGTTTTTAAAAATCCCAGCAAGAAACAATATGCAGGTCAACTGATTGAAGAAGCTGGGCTCAAAGATGTTCGTGTCGGTCATGCCCGTGTATCCGAAAAACATGGCAACTTTATTGTCAACGAAGGCAATGCCACGGCGAAAGACATCATCGCATTGATCGGATTGATAAAAGATAAAGTTAAAGAAAAATGTAATGTTAGACTTGAAACTGAAGTGCATATTGTAGGAGAAAAGAGTTGTGAAAGTTTATCGTAACGACAACTTATCCACAGTTTTGTGGATAAGTTTTGGCAACACATTCAAAGTGATTAAAGAGTAAGCATGTTGAAGTCATATAAAAGTTCAAGGATCGCTGTACTGATGGGCGGCAAGTCCAGGGAAAGAGAAATTTCCTTCAAGAGTGGTGCCGCCATACTCGCCTCCTTGGAACGGCAAGGTTATTCAGCCTTCTCAATCGATGCGAGTGACGACCTTGCAGCTGAATTACTCGAAACGAAACCCGATGCAGCCATCATTGCGCTGCATGGACGTTACGGTGAGGACGGAACGGTCCAGGGAATGCTCGAAATGATGGGAATTCCTTACAGTGGATCCGGTGTCCTGGCCTCCTCTATTTGTATGGATAAGGCGCTCACCAAGCAATTACTCACAGCGGAAGGAATTGAGGTCGCCCCGTCGTGCGAAGTCGGGGCTGTGGATAACTTAAAGGCTCAGTTCGCAGCTCACCCAGTCCCCTTCCCGCTGGTCGTCAAACCAAACCGTGAAGGCTCAACGATAGGCATCTCCATCGTCACGACAGAAGATGCCTTGCAAGCAGCGGTTGCCAAGGCCCTCGAATTCGACAGCACGGTTCTGCTGGAACAATTCATCAAGGGAGTGGAGGTCACCGTTGGTCTCATCAATGGCAAGGTGCTCCCCGCCCTTGAGATTGTCCCGGAAAGCGGCTTTTACGATTACGATGCCAAATACACCAAAGGCAAAACAGAGTACATCGTGCCGGCCCGGATCTCTGAACGAGTCGCAGAGCTCATCGCCCAACAAAGCCAGCTAATTTTCAGACGGCTCGACCTCTCTGGTGTGGCACGTGCTGACTTTATTATCGACGAAAATGATCGCGCCGTTTTTTTAGAAGTAAACACGATACCGGGAATGACAGAGACATCACTCATTCCGAAGGCCGCCGAGCATATTGGAATGAATTTTGATTTGGTTGTCGAGGAAATGCTCGCAAGTGTGAGTTTGAAAGCATGAAAAAACTATCGCAAACGAAAACTGTTAAGCGTCGCAGGGCAAAACCGACTCCACGTCGCCGAGTCCGTCGGCTTAAACTACCCAAGCTTAATTGGTCGGGGTTGTCTTGGTCTAAGCTTCAATGGAAGCCTTTCGCAGGAGCCTTTTTAGCTATCTTCTTTGTCGCGTGGTGGGTCCGTTATGATCCTGCCTCTTGGTTTCGTCTTAACAAAATTCATGTGGCTGGTCCGACGCAACACCTAACGGTTGAAGAAATTGAAGAATTGGCGGCACCAACCTTTGGGCTCCCCTTAATGGGCATTGATCTCAATCCCATACAAAATCGAATCGAAGCCCATCCTTGGGTGCGAACGGCCAACTTAAGGCGACTACTTCCAGGTACCTTATATATACTTGTCGAAGAACATGTGCCGGCTGCTCATTTATTACTACCGAAACCCTATCTCGTCAGTGACGAAGGTATCACTATAAAAAAAGTCGAGCCTCAAGATCCGACGGACCTACCCAGGATCTTAGGCCTCGAACAGATAACAGATAATCATTTAATGCATCGACGCATTCTCGAAAGCTTGGCCGTTGCTCACAAACTGAAGACAACCGGGGCCTTAGAACCCTTCGGCTTGTCTGAAATCAAGTGGGTAAACGGTCGGCGCTTAACCCTGATTACGGGGACGCGTCCATTCAACATCGAACTCGGGGGAGCTCCGTGGAGCGACAAGATAGATCGTCTTATCCACGTACTTCCCCATGTTGAACGCGATGGCAGATTTCCAGTCCGAGTCGCATTGGACCAAAGCGACGGTGTGGTTGTGAGATATATCAATAATTAAGGAGGACGACATGGCTAAACGGGATGACAAAATAATCGGTCTTGATATTGGGACCACAAAAATTTGCGCGATTGTCGGGCAAGTGACGGACGATGGGGTTGATATCATCGGTATCGGTTCCCACCCGTCACGCGGCCTGCGCAAAGGAGTCGTAATCAACATCGAATCAACGGTTGAATCGATCAAAAAAGCCGTTGAAGAAGCCGAGCTAATGGCAGGATGTGAGATACACTCTGTCTACGCCGGTATCTCCGGCGGCCATATTCGTGGTATCAACAGCCACGGTATCGTCGCCATTAAAAATCGCGAAGTCACTGCCGCAGACGTCGAACGGGTCATTGACGCCGCCCAAGCTGTTGCCATTCCTCTTGATCGTGAGGTTATTCATGTCATCCCGCAAGAATACCGAATCGATGATCAAGACAGCATTCGTGACCCTATCGGTATGAGTGGGGTCCGCCTCGAAGCCAAAGTCCATATTGTCAGTGCCGCAGTCACTTCCGCCCAAAACATCATCAAGTGTTGCAATCGTGCCGGTCTCAATGTCAGCGATATCGGTTTGGAGCAACTGGCCAGCGCCGAGTCCACGCTGAGCCAAGAAGAAAAAGATCTCGGAGTCGCCATCATTGATATCGGTGGTGGCACGACCGACCTTGCCATCTTCGTCAATGGGAGTCTCGTCCATACCTCCGTCCTGTCCGTCGGCGGCAACCATGTCACTAATGACATTGCTGTCGGTCTCCGCACTCCTGCAGCTGAAGCTGAGAAGATCAAGCTTAAGTATGGTTGTGCCCTCTCCTCTTTAACTCAAAAAGAGGAAACCATTGAAGTCCCGAGTGTCGGCGGACGTGCCGACCGCATCATGTCTCGCCAGATCCTGGCAGAAATCATCGAGCCGCGGATGGAAGAAATGTTCGCCCTGACACGTCAGGAGATCATTAACTCCGGCTACGCCGACGTCATTTCTTCCGGGCTCGTCATTACCGGCGGCAGCAGTCTCTTGGAAGGCGCGTGCGAACTGGCAGAACAAGTCTTCAACCTGCCCGTCCGAACCGGCCAGCCCGAGGATATCGGCGGACTTGTCGAAGTCGTCCGCAGCCCGATCTACTCGACAGGAGTTGGGCTTGTCATTCAAGGCCAGCACGATCAAGGCGATAGTCGTTTCACCGTACGTGACAATTCCGTCTACGACAAAGTCAAAGGTCGCATGAAGGGGTGGTTAGCAGAAATATTCTAAGCATCGCTAAATAACTCTAACTTCTTTTAAGGAGGAGTGAATGTTTAAATTAATCGAAGAGAATGTTATCCAAGGAGCTAAGATTAAAGTCATCGGTGTTGGGGGCGGAGGGGGGAACGCCCTCAATACGATGATCCAGTCCGACCTACAAGGGGTCGAATTCATCGCCGCCAACACCGACATGCAGGCCATCGAATCGAATTTGGCAACAATCAAATTACAGCTCGGCAAAGCCCTCACCTCAGGACTGGGCGCAGGAGCCAACCCAGATGTCGGACGATCCTCGGCGCTAGAAAGCGAATCAGAAATCACTGAGTTGCTTCGCGGTGCCGATATGGTCTTCATTACAGCCGGCATGGGGGGCGGAACCGGCACTGGAGCCGCACCGGTCATTGCTCGGATTGCTAAGGAAGTCGGAGCCCTTACCGTCGGAGTCGTTACTAAACCCTTCGGCTTTGAAGGTAAAAGGCGGGGCCGCCTCGCCGATGAAGGACTCCAAGTCCTGCAAGAAAATGTTGATACCTTAATAACGATCCCCAATGAACGCCTCCTCCAGATTGCGGGACAAGACATGTCGATGATCGATTCCTTCAAACGAGTCGATGAGGTCTTGTTGCACGCCGTCCGCGGTATTGCGGACCTCATCACCGTCAACGGTCTCATCAATCTCGACTTTGCGGATATCCGCACGGTTATGGGTGAAACCGGAATGGCCCTGATGGGCACCGGTGTCGCCGCAGGCGAAAGTCGCGCGGTGGAAGCCGCCACGCGGGCCATCAGTTCTCCACTCTTGGAAAACGTTTCCATGGCTGGGGCTACCGGCATACTCATCAACATCTGCGGTAGCACCAACATGACACTCTATGAAGTCAACGAAGCCGCTCAATTGATCCAGGAAGAAGCGGAAGAAAATGCCAACATCCTCTTTGGCGCCGTTCTCGATGAAAGCTTGGAAGATCAACTCCGAGTCACCGTTATCGCGACTGGTTTCAAACAACGGATGCAGTACAGCCATGCACGTTCTAACGTCCGCCCGCTTCGAGGCTGGGAACGTAAGAGCATTGTGGACACTCCGGAAATTGTGAGACCTGCGATCTCCGCAGAAGGAGAAACGGAAACACAATTACAAACTGTCAGTAGCAGTGAAAGTGAAGGACAAGCGGGCACACAGCTAGATATGCAGCGCTTGGTTCAAGAGATTGGTTTCTCAGGTGGGACGCAAGAGGTCGAACCCGATCAGTATGACATTCCCACTTTTCTGAGAAAGCATGCCGATTAGACGCTTCATCAGGCCCCTTAAGGGGGGTTCATTAATTGTACCCTTGGAGGTATGTTATGCGAAAATTACTCTGTCTAATCATTGTTGCCATTCTACCGTTCATAGTCAATTGCGCCGGCAGCGGATGGGGACCGAACTCTCCTAAAAATCCCAATCTGTACAAAGGTTCATTTAGCCGATCAGACTTTAATGTACCGGTGGTGCTCAATGAGCATACTGCAAAATGGCTGGACTTCTATCAGAAGCGCGGTCGCAAACACTTTGCCCGGCACCTGAATCGATCTTATCGATACATTCCCCAGATGAAGAAAATACTCAAAGAGCATGGCCTCCCAACAGACCTCGTTTATATCGCGTTGATTGAGAGTGGCTTTAACGCCAAGGCACATTCCCACGCGAATGCGGTCGGTTTCTGGCAATTCATTTCGGCAACAGGACGTCGTTACGATCTCAAGATAAACCGTCATGTTGATGAACGACGCGACTTTGTCAAAGCCACCCACGCAGCGGCACGCTACCTCAAAGATCTCCATAATATGTTCGGTCATTGGTACCTTGCGGCTTCCGGCTACAATGCCGGCGAAGGCACCATTATGCGAGCTATCAAAAAAACCGGTTCTAAAGATTTTTGGACACTCGCTGACAGCAAATATCTTCGCAGTGAGACCAAGAACTATATTCCCAAATACCTCGCGGCAATGATTATCGCGAAAAATCCGGAGCGTTTTGGCTATGATAATCTGGAGCCGCAGGCTCCACTTGAGTATGAAACTATTCAAGTTCGTGGCAATCCCGTCGATTTACGCGTCGCCGCTAAGTTATTAAAGCGGGATAAAGCGGAACTGGAGACATTGAATCCAGAACTCAAGCTCGGCATGACCCCGCCCAATCGCAAATCGTACGCCCTGCGCGTCCCAAGCGGTCAGGGCGGACGCATGCGCAGCAAACTCGCCTCGATGCCCAAACATTTGCGTATGGCGCAACGTGAGCACCATGTTGTCGCCGGCGAAACGCTGGAATCCCTGGCCAAGCAAAACAATATGTCCCTCAAATACTTTGCGATGGCCAACGGCATGAGCGCAAAAAGCTCTCTCAAGCCGGGGCAAAGAATAGGCATCCCTTTTAAACCACCTCGCGACATGTGGCGTTATAAAGGTAGCGGCAAAAGTGGGGTTTATTATCATCGTGTTCGTGCCGGCGATTCTCTCTGGAAGATTGCACAGCGTTACAAAGTTCCCATGCGCAAACTTCGTAAGTGGAACAAGGGGAAAATCGGCAAACATTTAAAGCCCGGACAAAAAATTGCACTGCGCGGCAGTAAAAATAAATATCAAAAGAAAGCGAGCCAGTCTAAAACGGTCGTCGCCAGCAAGAGCAAGCGTTCCGGCAAAACGGTCAAGTACCGGGTCAAATCAGGAGATAGTCTTTGGACCATTGCCAGTGCTCACGGCGTCAGTATCAGCGAGCTCAAGTCCTGGAATCAAGGCACGCTTAAAAAACATCTAAAGCCCGGTCAAAGACTGGTCATTAAAGGAGCCGGCAACACAAAGGTAAAATCGAGTCAAAGTGTCATCGTTGCGAGTAATGCGAACACAAGCAAAACGAAAAAAAGCACTGGCAATTATAAAGTACAATCGGGCGATAGCCTCTGGACCATTGCCCAAAAGAACAAAGTCAGTGTCTCCCAGCTGAAAAAATGGAATGAAGGCAATATTGGTCGTCACCTCAAACCCGGTCAGCGCATCAAAATTGTCAAGAGCGGGTCGGCTTCACAGTCTAAACCGCGCACGAACGCAGCGAAACCAACAACGGTTGCTAAGGCCGAGTCCACTCCGGCGATTTCAACTGCCACCAAACAGAAGACGATTATGCATAAAATCTCTTCCGGCGATACGTTATGGGATATCGCGCGCAAGTACGGTGTCAGTACGCGTGACATCAAAAAATGGAACGGGATTGACCAAGTCAAGCGCCTACGTCCGGGTAATAGGTTGAAAATCTACGTGAAACGGGCGGCGACGCCGTCGAAGGCCTAGATAAGGCGCGAAAAGAATTCGGCGACTCTGAAGGCCGTCAACTGTAGGGTCGTGGAGGCCCCGCGTCCCAGCAAACCGGACCACCAAGACCGCTTTTCATCGGTTTCACCCAGGCCAAAAGCCCGCGCGCCTTCTCGGCTCGCGGTTGCCAAGCCTTCAGTCGCCATACTGATGGCAAGGGCACTGACCAAAAAGGTTCCGAATTCCGGTGAACCTACGGCATAAAAGGCGCCGCCTAAGAGACCTGTTGTTGCCACGGGAATTCCCACCTTGGCCATCGCTCTCAGGGCGGACGTCCCTGAAGAGGCATTCTCCGTCGCCACTATATCGCTATCTCCCTCGGCAGATTGATCGGTCCCGCTTTCATCTTGCGTTTGACTTGCGGCTGTTGCCGGTAACGCTTTCTTCTGTTGAGAATTTGAAGCAACGAGACCTCCAATATCTAAGCCCCAGCGCAACCCTTGAAAAGCGAACAAGGCCGTACCCAATAAAAGACCCACCATCGGATACGTTGCGATCTCCGGCGCTTCCATGCCCGCATAGTGAGCTCCAATCATTAACGGCAAGACACGCTGGACCCACACGCGCCGCATGAACGGGGAAGACCCATCACGAACCAAACCGGCCGACAAAAACATCGAAGCAATGGCTGCTGAGGTCCCCATCGCAATCGATCCCGAATTACCGATAAGCTCAAGGACATTCAGAGGCTTGTCCGCGAGTGCGGTGACGACGGCATCAGCGGCCACCGCCCCTCCATAATAGGACAAACCTGTTGGAACGCCATGGCCGGCTATCGCTCGTCCCCAGTCGGACAGATAAGGAGCCCAACCTTCTCGATAGGTATCGGTGACAACGGTTTCGCGATCCCCCTGCCGTGACATCCGTATCGTAACAGTCCCTTTGGCGCCCCCTAATAGAAAACCGATAACACCACTGCGCTCACTGACATTAACCCCGTTGTACGTCGTAAGGACCTTATTCTCAAAATCCCGCTTCGAACAATTCGTCGTATAAACAATACCCGGCTCTTCGCCGCGAACCGCTAATTTGACAAGCGGGTGGTCGGAGGGAGAGTCCGTATACACCCCGGCAATTCGGTATTCAACACCGAGCTCCTTTAAAGGCTCGAAAAGTCTTTCTTCTAATAAGTCTATTTTTGATTCATCATGGTTCCAATGAAACTCTCCGGTCAGTTCTTTGTTACCTTCTTCCGTTTCACGGACTCCAAACCAGGTCCCCTGAACATTTTCTGCCGGCACCCCATATTTTGCCAGTACCCCGGCAACAAGTTTTTCGGGAGAGGCGGATGAAATAATTACCAGGCGACCCGCGGCGATATGCTTGCGAAGCTCCTCCATCACAAAGGCACTATGCCCCATGTCGCCATAATACTTGATGAAGCGCTCAAAGCTGTCTTCGAATTTGTAGGGATCTCCTATCTCCAGCGCCTTGGCAATAATACGCTGCGTTGAATCCTTGTCGGCTTCCCCCTTTACTTTTTCTATTACGCCATTAATCAATCCCGGGATAACGACAGCGAGAGTCTTAATCAGAGAAACCCCCACGGAATGACGTGGATGAGG
Organism: bacterium; assembly: GCA_965216315.1. GTDB lineage: Bacteria > UBA10199 > UBA10199 > 2-02-FULL-50-16 > JAJFLM01 > CBDCFN01. The sequence goes on from CBDCFN010000016.1 coordinate 1,959,038, forward strand.
CACCACATCGAGGAGCAACCATTCCGCCCACAATTGGCCGTGCCTCACGACCAGGCCGCGACGTCGTCGCAAGGTACCGTCGTAATCAAATATAACCATTTCAACCGGCTCGTCCCGATAAGCCTCCGGATTGGAGCGTATCTTGGACAGGGTCAGGGCTTCGATAGATCCTTCACGATGAGCGGCTCCCGCTGTTAAACGTCTCGCTTCACTCGCGGCCCGTGCGATCGCGTTTTTCGAATGCTTCTCCGATGCGGTAATCTGGCGGATCTTTAGAATCGTCGGCGCCTCGCGTGCCAATAAATCAAGTTGGGTTGGATTCAGGGTCGTTACCTGCTCCACCGCACCCACCGCCTTGCTCTCACTGTGGACACCCAAAAGCTCTTGCGGCGTTTCTTCTAATAAAGCTTGATGTTCCTCCGTGAAACGGGCGTCCCCGCGCAGACTTCGCAATGCTTCAGCCACGGGTGATGGAAAATCATCGAGAACTTCATCGGAGAGAACTATTTTGAGTGCATTTCGAAGGTGCCGTAGTTCCTTAACATCGAGGTCCAAACCGGCCTTTTCGAAGGCTGCAAGCACTCTTGCCTCGTCGGATAGCGCCTCGCTGCCTGATCCGGCCGCCATTCTTGCTTCGGCTGATTCCCTAAGCTGCGCCGTCACCTCTTCGAGACGTTCCACCCCTTTTAGAACTGATTGGGGAGAGGTAGTGGACCCCGAAGAAGCCGGAACAAATTCCTTCAGAACTTCGATACGCTTGTCTTCGTTGAGCTCTTGAAGGAGCTGCGGTGAAGGGAGGCTATCAACTGAGCCTGTAAAGACGCGCGCAGCAGATTCCGCAGCGGACGACAATTCAAGACGGGTCAGGCTGGGCTCGTCTTCTACGATCGGACTCATGATCGTGCGCAAGGATCCTATCGCCTGCTGCGGCGGGATATCCAAACCTAGATTTGAAAGAATATTCACCGACTGCATTTGTAAGGCATTCGTGCTCGCAAGCGCCGGTGCCAATGAAGTGTTTAATGCGGCTGTACCAAAAAAAGTCATATGTCTCCCATCAGCAAAAAAGGCGGTCACATCAGCGCCGCCTCTTATCCGCCTTATCGCGGGGCCCACAGGAATGTTGCGTCTATTTACCGAAGATAAGCCTATGATATGAAAAGGGTTTCAAAAATTTTCAAGCGAGAGAGACGTCCTCTTCGAGGAAGATGACGCACGTCCTCAAATGTACTCTCGGGAGTTTATCTCAATCTATGTTAGCCGGGACGAGTTTTAAATAAACTTGGCAATCCGGATTTTGTTTTCGAAAAAACCTGTATACAAATGAATACATTAATGTGATTTTGCCTGTTTTTGTTAGCCTTTCTTAGCAACATCTCTCTGAAGAATGCGATGCCTTGAGTATGGGAGACGGTGCGATTCCCAAGGGGAGTAATTCCCCAGGGGACAACTCCATTCAGCCAACCGATCAACGGAATGTCGTGGGGACAAATTCCGCAGGGCCCAGTACGGCCTTCCAGAGCCAGCCTCAACTTCCCATCGACGGTTTCCTTGATATATCTTTGTCCGGACGCCTGCCTCATCGCGGCAAGGACGGTCGCGGCCCGTGGTTTGTGGATCGACATCGTTCACTAGAGCGTTTCGGTGGCGAATTTGCCGTCCGCGGGGGGCCCTTTGAAGTCAACGGAAAACTCCCGATCCGGAACGGATTCCTCGATCTAAGCGGCAACATACTCAACTTGACGGGCCTGAAATTCTACGATGTCGGCGGCGGCACGGTCAGTGGCAATCTATGGAGTGCCGATGGCGCCCTCTTCACCGCCAAGCGTATTTCGCTGGATGAAAATGGTGTGCCGCGTCTTTATGGCTCCACTCTCTTTGGAGCCCCCTTTGACGACAAACTCCGCATCGTCGGCAATAACCCGTACGTCTTTCCCTATGGCCTCAATGCCGGTGGCGAGCTCATCTGTCACGCGAACAATCGCGATACCGTCGTCACTCCCTTTGCGGCTTCCTCTTCGTTACGCGACAACGGGCTTCCGTCCAGCTGGGCTCTTACTTCCATGTTGGGGCTCGGTGATGAAATGAAGGACGTCGCCAACACGGTTAGCGATGCCGGAATACTCGAGCTGTACAGCATGGTTTTTCATCAGTCCACTAGCGACCTGGAATATGCTCGCAGCGAGCTGACGAATTATCAGCAGACGATCTCCCAAATGGATGCGGCTTCGTTTCGCGTGTTCTATGGACAGCTTTACGAGCTCGATGACGGGAGACTTTCTCGCATTCCCGATGATTTCCTCAACAAGGCACATGCAGCCTTTGCCAAAGATTTGATTTTTAATGCCGCTCCGCGAGGGTGCCGGCCCGACCCGAGCTTTGACATCAGCAATATGCCGGACTGGATGAAAAACGACCCGCTCATGCTGATCGACAACGCCCGCATTAACGGAGATTTTGCTTTTACGGACTCCCACATACGACTCCCATCCCTCCAGGGGAAACCACCCGTTTCGGTTCTCCTGGGGGGCGGAGTCACTAAGGCCACCGTTGATGTCAGTTACAAGAACCCCGAACTCATTGCTTGGAAAGGTGGTGAACGCGATAAGGCAACCCTAGCCAATCTCCGCCATGAACGTGAATTCAATGCGGCGATTAAGACTCAATTCGATATTGTTTCCGTCAAACTGGGCGACAAAGAACTGCGTATCCCGCTGTCCGGCAATATGGACCTGACGGCGCAACTCAAGGGATTATTCCCAACTCGCAAACCGGAAAACTTGACCGCCTATATAATGATGAATGGACTGGTGACGCTCAACGGAGACATTGTTGTCCCGGCGCTTGACGGTATGCCCGAAATCAAGATTGAGCGCGGCAAAGGAACGAACCAAGTCAGTGCCAAAAATTTTTCGCTCACTCACAAGAATGGACTCATCACCGTGGGCGGTGAACTGGATGCCCACTTTAATTTCAATAAGCTACAGATTGGCAACATAACGGCACCAGGCCCTCATAACATCGACTTATCAGTCAAAGCAGATGAAAAGGCCGTCGTGATGGAACTCGGGGGTCGAATGACGCTACCACGTTCCGGCTATCCCATTCCCTTGCAAGTCGCCCTTTCCCGCGGCTACCTTGAACTCGACAAGTTGAAAGTCGTCATCGATAACCCCAGCTCCATCGACAATGTCAAAGGCACTTTTGGAGGCACCATCGCCCTGAAGGACCTTGCCGGAACGGTTGATAGCCACCCGGTCACGGCGAACGCCGCGGTTACGATCAAAGATGGCCGGTTTACTTTTAAGCAGGGACAGATCGATGCCGACTTCAAGCTCGGCATCGATGCTAAAGGCACAATTAATAATCAAGGCGTCGATATCCAGCTCCAGAGTGATGTCGGCATCCATGACAGCGGTGTCTGCCAGGTTGATGGCACCAGTCTTTCTTGGCGCCACATCGGCATGCAGAATGTTGGTGGATCAATCAAGGCAAATTTTAACGGCATCGGCATAGATGCCCCGAAGGGCTCATTTGGCGATGGAACTGTCGCGGAATTTGACGGTCAAGTGATTTCCCCCGGCATTCACATGAAAGCGGACGTCGATGGCCCGCGTTTCGGACTCTTTGCAACCACAACAATCAACACTCAAGTCAAGGGCGTTCAAATCGCCACCCCACAGGGAAAATTTGAAATCAGTGGACAGCTTGTCGGGACGATGAAATTTGTCAACATCTCCAAAGATCCAAAGGTCCCTGATTTTAAACCGGTCGTCGGTTCGATGCGTTTCGAGCTCCGCAATGGTCAAGTCGCCATGATCGAAGGTGGAAGCAAATTGAATGTTCTTAATGGGGCCACCCTAGAGATTAAGGACAATGATCAGGGTGTATTCAGCCTGATCGCACATAATCGAATTAATCTCGGTGGCGCGATGGCCAAATTCGGCTTAGGTGACATTCGTAAGACACTCGGCCTTCCGGGTTCCGTTTCCAACCACCTAAAGATCAGTGAAATCAAAATTGATCCTGCCGGCATTCATCAACACTATCCTGAGATGACACCGGCCGTGTTTGGACTCGCCAATGATCCATTATTGAAAATTGGCCCGACGGGCAATGAGCAATGGCATCAAACCAACCCACCCGACTTTTGTCCGGCCGACCCGACAACATACAGTACGCAACCCGTCGCCACCTATTATGACCCGGGCACGATTGATACAATCAACATTCCTTCAATCATCCTGCGAGCGACCGGAGGCGGTACGACGCTGCTTTCCGCCCATGGCGGGGCTAAAATCAGCGGTCTCACTACCGACGAGCCCAAGGCCAAATATCACTTGGGTACGACGCTCAAAGGACGCAAGTTTAAACTGCCTCAAGGTGAGGTCAAAGTTGGCAGTAGTTATCTTTATCTTTCCGGCGTCAATGAAAAGGTAGGCCTCAGCCTACGACCCCCGCGCGAGATCAAAGTCGACGTAAAACATACGCAAGACGGCATTACTTATGAAGTGAAAGGAACTTTAAAACCGAAAGGTCGCATCCACGCCTCTGTTAATCTAAAAGGCAAAAGCATTACCATCCACAAACCGAAAAATCCGCATAGTTTTTCCGGCGATGTTGAGATCGTCGCCAAAGATAGTACCGGAAAAATTATTGGTAGCGGAAAAGTCGGGCTGGAAACAAAGTACAAGGTCAGTGGAACTGCAGGAACGGCTCGGGCCCGTTTCGATATCAGTGTTCCCAGTACAATTCTCTCTGGTGAACTGACCCACCCCGTGACCACTCAGGGCATAACTATTGCTAAAGGTCTGCGCTTTAAAATTCCCATCACGGGGTTCAAAGGCAAGATAAGTGCCGATTTCACCAACTCAAATAATCCCAGCATGACCAGCACATGGACGCTGCCGAGTGTCGGCTCCGGCGACAGTGTTCCCGAGGTAACCATCCCTGGGATCCAACTCGCCGGTCTCGGCGAAAAGGGACATCTTCAGGATATGACAGTCAACTTCCACCTCAACCCCAAAGGACAACAGGTGAAAGTCGACGCGAGCAAAACCGGCGGCATTACCTTTAGAGCTCTACCCGGACCCAGCGGCAAACCACGTAAGATTGAATTATCCTTTGCAGTCGATGAAAAAGGCAACAAGGTCAAGATCGCCGGCACCAGCACATCCTCCGCTTTAGTCAGTGGAAATGTCTTGCCAAACGGCGAAATCAAGATAGATGTAAGCCAGCTTTTGGTCGACAGCAAGACCAATGGAGCCGTTAAACAACCTGTTCAACTTGATTTAAATGGTCTGAATACACTTGCGAAGCTCCCGGGACTGCAGGTCTATTTCAATCCGCAGACTAAAAAGGTCCGCTTCGTCGTCAAAGCCGCTCCCTACAAAATGCCGGCTCAACCGAAAAGCTTTCAAGATTTCTTCAAATGGACCCCGCAGCAGTGGAAAAAGTACTATGCGGATGTTAACAAGCAGCAGCACCTCTTGCGCATGTCGGAACCCAACGTCGATGCCCTGCGCAAGGGAGCCGGCCTGCACATCCCGGCGGGTAAAGGCGACATCCTCGTCAACCTGAAAAAATCGATTGATATCACCTTCCCGCTCGATAATCAGTTAGCAAGTAAAGTAACCGCGGGACTTAATGCAGTGCTCGATATCCGTCGCGCGCAACCCGCTCCTCCACCCTGCAACAAGCGCTGTCCGGCCATCATCCTGTCTCATAACCAAGACCCCAAGGGTGTCCTGTATTTCACTGAAACACTGGATTCAAAGGGACAGCCGCGGATTCATCCGGATCTTCCGGGACTTCTCGAAAAAGGTTTGGGCATCAAGCGTGATGATGTCGATAAGCTTCTGCAGGATCGACGTATCGGCCTCCCTGAAGTTATTGACCACGTGTATAAAGATAAGAACGTCAGTCGCTATTTCAGCAAAGCCGATATAGAAAGTCTCCTCAAGACTTATCTGACTTCTCCGGTGCCCAACGGAACCTTCCGTCAAATGGCACTCCGCTCCCTGGTAACATTAGCCACGATCCGTAAGATTGGCGATCTTAACAAGCCTCACAATAAACGTCTCCCCGTCCATGGCCATGTATTTGGACCGGATAGCTATCACAGCGTCTCCAAAGGAGATGGCAGTAACATGCAGTTCTTGGGTGTTCTGCCGGTTGACCCAGCCAAACTCGAAACCATTTTCAAAAACCCTCGCTTGATGGGGAAATGGGACCACTGGGTGGATCAAATCAAAGTCACCGGCAATGTCGTTAGCGGACGCCTTCTGCGTAAATATAAATTCACCGTCACGACAACGACGGCGCGCGAAGGCAACATTCGCCTCATTCATTTCCATCTAAAGCCCAAAAAGGGTGACAAGATGAAGGCCTATACGCGAACGGTCCGCCTCGTTCCCGTAAAGAATGTCAAAGATCCCAAGACCGGGCGCGTTATCAAACAAGGCACCCTCGTCATGATGGACGAGCATGCCGACTTCGAAGGTCGCGATACCGATCTCCCCTTCCCGCGGACGCGCATTCCCGTGAAGCCAAAGATAGCCTGGAAAGGTTTTCTAGAGGGAACACTCCGCGTTGTCGAGCCACCGACAAGTAACGTTTCCAAACACGGAATGAATCGTTTTGCGGTCTCGGCGAGCAACCTACTCGCCCTGGCAAAAGGAGCGAAACCGGCCTTATCATATGACTCAAGCAGAGGAAGCCAGAGTAAGACGGTCCGCCGTGTCGATTTCCTCACGATGGGACAAAACAAGAGTTCGCAATGGGTCTTAAAGATAGACCAGAATGCCCGTTCCAATGATGTCCAACCCTATTTCAAGGCCTTGGGCATCCCAGATGCCAAGATCAATCAATGGATCAATAAAAAGGAACTCCCCCTGGACGATCTCAGAACCTTATCGGGCTTGGATCAATACCTCGACGAGGCGTCGTTCCGCGCGCTGGCCCATGCGACGCTGAATCCATCGAGTTCTCAATTTGGTTCCACAACAGAGCGCTATTTCGTCACGCTCGGCCACTTCAAGAAACGCGCCAAGGCCTTACAAACCCGCAGTGGCAAGCAATTGAAAGGTGATATCATCGTCTTTAAAGATAGTCGCTTCCATCCCAAAATTTCGCAGAAGAGTCGACGTCAAGGTGATACTGTCGATTCATTAGGATTCTACTACATACCCGGAACGCTTAATTGGCGTGGCACCAACATGAAACTAGACATCGATAAATTTACGGGAACTATTCACCATGCCGAGGATTACGCTCGCTTAGACGGTGGCAATTTCGGCAGCTCCAAGGTTATTCCGCACGCGACCTTGTCAGACCCGAGTAAGTCTCCCTCTCTCGCTGGGTCTGCCAAGGTCGACACAAATCGGGTCTATACAGGATCTCGCATCGATCTGCCGGGCGGGCTCAAATTGAATTATTTGATTAGCAGTCCCAAGGCTCCGGCCAAGGTTCACGGGAGCCGCATTTCGGCCTGGAAACTTGAACCGTCCCCACAAATGAATGATTTCTCCGACAATACCGGCTACTGGTTGGTTATCCCGGCGAAGCAAGGCGGCTTCTTCGTCTTGCGTGCTGGCATCCTGAACTCAAGCTCCGGAAGCGACAGTACGGGAACCGTCGCGGAAACCGGTCGTAAAGGCGTCGTTAATTTCATGGAGGCCATCGTCACCTCAGCACTTGAATATCAACGCACTGGTAAACGCACGGCCTGGAAGAGCAGCATGGGCCGTGTCCTCGATTATCAAGTCGGCCAAGTCCTCAACGAGTCCGGCAAGCCCCTCTAATCCGCGGGGCTAAATAGCTCTAGCCTTATCCAGTCGAGTCCCTTAGTATTTCGCCCTCATGGCTTCCACCTCCGTGCGCCATTTCAAAAGGTCTGCATTGATAGCGGCCGTTATCAATGGAATTGCCGCCTTATTAATGTTGGTCGCCCTTCGAGACGGACTCTTACCGAGTATCGACATCAATATCCGAGTCGCTTACATCAATGATCATCCGCTCCTCTGGAAATTATCCTGGTGCTGTTGGATTTTTGCGGCCATCAGCTTGATATATTTCTTTATTCAGTGGGGGCTCTGGCTGGATGAACATTCACAGCGAAAAAATCGAACATTGCTGGTTCCGGGGGTCCTGATAGGCTGTCTTGGACTCGCCGCGGATACAATCGCTGAAATCCTTTATATTGCTTATATCCCACAGCTCGCACGCGCGCTTCTCATCCCCGAGTTAGAGCGACTGGAGCCATTCGTCGCGATGATGACGGGATTCTTAGGGAATGGCTTGTATTGCATCGGCGGCCTGTTCCTGACCACCGCGGCCTTAAAGAGCCTCCAACCTGTCAGGCGCTGGTTTGCTATGAGCCTCCCCGTATGGATCTTTGGCTTAGGCCTTTCGTGGAGTGCCTTCACTGAGTCAGCTATGGGCATGCAAGTCACGACGGCCCTTACGATGACAACCTTTATTATCTGGGCAGGCTGTATTGGGTTCTTTTTTCCCAATCGAATTAAATAAACATGAGCACAGCGGTCGCGGTTATTGGAGGAACGGGTGTATTTGGACAGTACATCGTCGAAGGATTACTTCAAAGCCCGATTGATTTTTCAATAACTGTCGCCGCCCGAAACAAAAAAACATTCGATAAGGTCTTTTCCGTGGTTTCACCCCGACTAACGTTCCAAAGTGTCGATCTCACCAATCCCGCCTCACTAGAGCAGCTTTTAGACGGAATTCAAATCGTCATTCTCGCCGCGGGGCCGTTCCAGGGATTTACGTCACAACTGGCGCTCACTGCCAGCCGTATGGGTGTCCATTATATTGATATCTGCGATGATCCCGCTTACATCGAACGGCTCATCACCGTGTCCAAGGAACTCAATCAATCAAAAGCACTTCTTTTAAGCGGACTATCAAGCTTGCCCGGCATTTCGATGCGACTTATTGATATTGCGCATAATCGATTCGATCGGATTGACTCCGTTTCTATCGGTCTTTTTATCGGCAATAGTAATAAAAAAGGCCACGGAGCTGTCATGTCATCGCTTGACAGCCTCGACAAGACCGCTAGTGTTATTGAAAACGGGCAGCACAAAGAGATCCCTGTCTGGAGTGACAAGGAGCTGTATCTCTACCCGAAACCCATTGGAGTGATCCCCTCTTATTCCTTTAATTCACCCGATGCCCTCCTTGCCGCCCAGCATTTCAAGATTCGTGATTTACGGGTGAAAGTAGGATTTGAGTGGCGCCTGGCTCGCTGGTCCTTTTTGTTCTTCAAGCTTGCAACAAAATTTTGTAGCGTTCGACTGATTAAAGGCCTAGTCAGGGGCTTATTTCCCCTGTTTAGCTGGTTTCATCGCTTCGGATCTGAACGAGGTTGTGTGAGCGTCATCATGCGTGGCCACCAACAAAATGAGATTAAAACAGTGCGCGCATCACTCCTTGGACTTGAGAAAGGACAGAGAATGGCCAGCCTCCCTGCCGTGATCGCGGCCGAGGCCATCGCTAACAACGAGGTTCGAGGAACAGGTCTGACTGACCTTATTAGTTGGCTCCCCAGTAAAGCATTTCTGGACAAGCTCCAACAGAAAGGCTTTGAGCTGCGGATCGAGGAACTTAACTGATGTATGCCGCGCTTAAAATCATTCATATTCTGGCCCTCATCCTATGGCTGGGCCCGGCTATCGGCGCCTACTGGATCCTCCTGAAAATGGGAGACCATGTATCGAGCCAACAAAGGCTTGTCATGGAAAGAGCCTATGAATTCGTGCTGCGCGTTGAACACTTTGCTTTTCTCATTGTGATTGCGTCGGGATTAGGATTGCTTCATGTAATCGGGAGCGTATTCCTTAAAGTAGATTGGTTTCTCACCAAGCTCTACCTGATCGCTGGTATCGTTCTCATCGAAATCTTTGATATTTACTTATCTCATTTTTTATTTCGAAGATTAATTCGGAAAAGTGGTGAACCTTCGAGTCAGGCATGGAAGCAATTTACCAAAAACAGAAACATTTTTTATTTTATCAGTGTTCCTATTCTTTTATTTTTGGTCATTGCCATTCTTTATCTGGTGATTTTCAAGCCCTAGCAAACATTCTTAGGAACGTTTTTTCTTGGGCTCTAAGCGAAAGGAATCAAAGAACGTCTGAATACTCGCCAAATCGGGTTTACTGTGGTCCGTCGTTGCGACCAGAACATACAACCGCTTCTGTACCAAATAAAACCGAGCCTGACCGAGTTGAGAAGGCACTCGGCTACTATTCAGCACCTTAAAATCCATCTCAGCTGCAAAATAGGGCCCCCACTTGGTAATGCGAAAATCGCGAATTTCACCTTTAGCCGCCTCAAGAAGTGCTTTCTTAGCCTCACGAAAGATCTTTTTATACCCTCCAAACATGACCGCTATGCCGGGTAGATCCGAATACGAGGCATCAAGCTCGAGATTGTGCCCCCGCCAGCTAAACAGATGCTCTTCGATATCGCCCAGTGGGCTGTTGACTATTTCATAATGATAAGAGGCTTGGCCGGGCAATAACATGCTGGCGCCTCCGGCCTCGGAGGTAAACCGTTCCCAGGAGCGCGACCGCGCAAAAGTAGCGCTGCTTAGTATGAGGCAAAGCAAAATAAGTAAGGAATATCGCCCTATTAGAAGTAGCGATTGGGTCATGCTTGATTGTACCGTGATCTTGCTCAAAAGAGGAGCAATTAATCGCGACCGGGGTATTTTCCTGCCAACGCCGCGCGAATAATGTCGAGAACATCCGAACTGAAATCAGCTTTGTCCGCCATCCACTGCAAATAGTTACGTTGATGCGCGACCATATCGCGTAAACGCATCCCTTTATGTTTACCGAAATTAATGACCGCCTCACCAGCCACCCAGACGAACTTGCCATTATAATCGACATAACGCGGATTCTTTTCGTGACAGTAATCGTGGAGACCTGTGCCGTCCGCTGGAAGGTCATACCGAGTCACCTGCGCCAATAGAATTTCAGCCGTCGCCTCGGCATCGGCCAATGCAGTATGGGCATTACCATGGTCGCGATCTAAATAATACTGTACTGCAGCAGATAGGTCGCGTCGTTCATTGCGATGATAAATCGTCATCGCATCGATCAGCTTTCTGTCTTCCGCAAACCCTACGATGCCAGCATCTTCGAATTCACGGACCAAAATCGGCAGGTCAAACTTTTCCATATTAAAACCGGCGAGGTCACAGGCATCGAGCATTTCGAAGATCTTCGGAGCCAACTGCGCAAACGAGGGCTGATCCTTTACCATCTCATCAGAAATGCCATGAATTTCCGTTGCCTCTTTGGGAATAGGAATGCCGGGATTGATCAGCAGCTCTTCACGGACGTCGATGACTCCCTCCGCATTGAGGCGTACCATTCCAAATTGGACGATCTTGGTTGTAGCGACGTCTACGCCGGTTGTCTCCAGGTCAAAGACGGCGATCGGCCGAGTCAGCTTGAGAGGCCCGTCAGACATATCCTATCGGTAGCCTTTAGGCCTTGTGGATGTCTAATGATTTCTCAGGGCAACTTTTCAGGGCGACGTGCGATAGGAGAGCCATGCACGTAGGCCCCCTAAACAGCATTTCGGCCGCTCTCCTGCAGGGCATTGCGGAGACGGTCACCTATCAGCACGTCGCCGAAGATTTGCTCAGACAGGCTGTCACCTTAGATGAAATCAGCCGACACGCGATTGTCTCCGGTTTCGGAGATATCGATGATGCAACCGAAACCCTCACCCTCGATCCAAATCGCATCAAAGATCCGGATGCATTTCTACGGGCACAAGAAGTCTTTGATAAGGTTCGAAGCTACGTTAACCACCTCGGAGAGCAGATCCCGCTGCTGGAAGATGTACTCTCCAAATTAGACTACTGGTCGCACAGCATGTCACATGTTTTTCACCTCTTCGACCAAACGCCACGGGTGATCGGCTACATCCACAATGTACAACGCAATCACATTTCCTACGAACCGGTCGAACGCTTTGATGTCCGCTATGCCCTCCAACACTATCTCGGCCTGGCGCCGGACCCTGTTTTCGGTTCTGGCATTGCTTACACGGATCCACAGGTCATTGACACACTCACGCCGTTCGGTTTCGGCGTTACAGTTTACCTGAATATCGCGCTGAACCCGGATCTTATTGCGGAGGGAAGACTTCCCAGTCGCTTCGAATTTGGTAGGATCTCCAGGCCTGTCACTCCAGCCCCCGTCACTGTTGAATCCGACGGAACCATACGCTTAGCAGCCGTCTAGCTACCATCAACAGTGAGGAAGCGGCCGCTGAGATATTTGAAGAGCTGAAATCCCACGACAGTGATGATGACTAACGCAAAGGGGCCCCAGACCTGATAGTTCGCCCAGGTTGCCGGGTCAGCGAGGCTCATCTTTTGGCCGGCCGCACCGAAAGATGTATATATAAAGGTGAGAGGTGCAACTCCTATAAGGGTCGCAAAAAAGAAATCTCGTAACTTGATCTTCGTCAGTCCCAGGCCATAGTGCAGGATCACCACGGGAGTCAAAGGCGGTAAACGGAGCAAGAGAACCGAATGAAAGCTGGGGTTTTTAATATAATGCTCCCAGCGGCTGAGCCGTTCCGAGCGCGGCAACCATTTTTCAATACCACCTCTTCCCAACCAACGAGCTAACAAGAAGCAAATCGTTCCGCTCAGCATGGCACTCGTCAAATTCACCAGCGTTCCCATCAACACCCCAAAAAGCAATCCCCCGGTGACCGTCAAAATGAAACGTGGAAAAAAAAAGGTCGTGGCCACGACATAAAAAGCGCCATAACAAAGCGGGGCATATATTCCCTGGCTCCGAACCCATAATAGTAGCCCAGATAAGCCATCTTCAGCGAGATAGGTGCCGAGCGGTGTCAAAAAATAAAGCCCCGCAACAGTCAAGACCAGGGCCAGTAGAAACATCATGCGATAGAGAGGGCTCATGGAAAACGTCGCTTACTTGGCAAATCTCCTAACTATCCAGGAATCCACGGAAAACTTGCCCGGTCCCGTCACCAACAGCGTCAGATAAGGAATTAAATACAGGAGCGCAAATTCCTGTTTCGAAAAGGGATCGTCGGCGTGAATAATAAAAATCGCGACCAGCATCGTAAAAGCGAGCGGAATCGCGGCCAGTCGCGTCAACAAACCAATCACTAGAGCTAATGAACAAAAAAATTCCGCGGACCCGGCCAAAAACAACGACGCCGCCGGTCCGATCCCGATCGGGTCGGCAAATTTTACCTCGCCGGCCTGAAAAAAGGCCTCGATCTTGCCCCAGCCGTGTGAAAACGCCATCATTAGCCCCACACTGACCCGCAACAATAACAGGCCCAGGTCACTCGCCGAACCGGCCTTATCAGGCACCAAACAATTCATCATTGTATCTCCCCTCGCTTTCCTATATACCGCTCATCTAAATAGCGGCACCAAAAAAAATGAAACCATCTCCTAACTACATAAGGCTAAACGGTGCTATCTGGCCAGAAAAACCTTGTCACGTTAAACCAAATTACTAATTTTCATGTTTTTACGGAACAAAGTTCAACTTCTCGCGTATCCGAACCGCATAGGTAGTAATCTCAAAGATTTACGGCTGTTTTTGGATCGCTATTTATCCAAATCTGTCGGCGGGGTGCACATTTTACCCTTTTATCCTTCAAACGCTGATAATGGGTTTTCACCCCTGACACATCTTGAAGTTGACCCTCAATTCGGAACCTGGCGCGATATAGAAGCAATCGCCAAGAAATATGATCTTTGTGCCGATCTCACTATCAACCACATCTCCGACGAATCCGCTGAATTTCTTGACTTCATCAAGCACGGGTACAAATCAAAATATGCGGATCTGTTCGTGCATGTTCATAAACTCGGTAATTTCAGCACGGACGATATGGCTAAAATTCATATCCGCAAGGAAAAGGAACCTTTCAGAGATGTCTATTTTAAGAACGGTAAACAGGGTCAAGTCTGGTGCACTTTTACAACTCATCAAATTGACCTTAACTATGAGAGCCGGAACACATTTGCTTTAATGAAAAAATATATGAAGTTTCTGGCCGGAAAAGGAGTCAAACTTTTCAGGATGGATGCGTTCGGATACATCACGAAACAGCGGGGTACGAGTTGTTTTTTTATTGAACCACAAATCTATGACCATCTGGAATGGTTTAAAAGTACAGCCGCCCAGTATCAGACCGCAATTCTCCCCGAAGTTCATGACCATCCGAGTTTTCAAAGGGCCTTAAGCAACCGGGGAGCTTATTCTTATGGATTTGCGCTGCCCCCACTCCTTTTGTACTCGATACTTGATTGCAACAGCAAATATCTAAAAGAATGGCTCAGAGCTTGTCCCCCCAACCAGGTAACCGTATTGGATACGCACGATGGAATATGCATTCCGGACGTGGAAGACCTTTTACCTGAAGATAAAATAGACGCCGTGGTGCAGAACGTCTCCGAAAGGAGTGCTGACCCGATCCTGCGCCGTTCCGCGGCTAATGTCCACAGTGTTGGGGCTATCTATCAATTAACAACGACTTTTTATGACGCTCTCAAGAGAAATGACGATGCCTATATTGTCGCACGTGCCATCCAACTGTTCACGCCGGGCATTCCTCAAGTATACTATGTCGGACTTTTGGCTGGTGAGAATAATATTGAACTCATGGAAGAAACAGGCTCCGTCAGAAATATCAACCGACATTATTTTACGAATGAAGATATCAATAAAGCATTCAAGAAAAAAGTCGTTAAACGATTATTGCGTGTCATGGAATTCAGAAACAACTACCCCGCCTTTAATGGCCGATTTGACCTGCACTATTCAAATGATTCCAGCCTGATAGTTTCTTGGACTAAAAACAAGCATTCCTGCAAATTATCCGTGGATTTTAATTTCAATAAAGCCATTCTCCATTATTTTGATAAGGCGACTAAAAAAACGAAAAAAATAACCCTCTGATTCCTACCAGAAACAAATAACAAGCCATGCGGTCAGAACAACTAGGATCAGAGCTTGCACACGATAGTCCTTATAAAACGGATAGCGTTGGTCCGGCAGGTAATCGGCGCGGCTCCATAAATAGGCTCCCAACTGAACACGTGTTTTGCCCGCGGGGTAGACCCAGGTTAGAACCGTCATTACTCCCGTTGATACGGCTGTTAAGATCCCCGCGATAATCGTGAAATGCAGCATGACCATGCCAAGCTGAGACAAGATAAACACAACGAGCGAAACAATGTGCCCGGTAATCAGGGTGTACAAGGCCGCCTGAGCGGATACACGTGACCAAAAGATACCGAGAATAAAAACCGCTGCCACCGGCGGCACAACATACGAAAAAGCCTGTTGGAGATAGGCAAACAAGCCCGGAAAATGGGCAATTTGCGGGGCCCATAACGCTGCGATTATCATTAAAATGAGTGTAGTGAAACGTCCGTAATTGCGAATTTGTCGCGGTGTCAATTCCAAGTGTTTTGGTTGGATGAAATCCATCACGATGAGCGTTGAAGCGGAATTTAGCGTGGAGTCAATGCTCGACATAATGGCCGCAATAAGAGCGGCCAAAACCAGTCCGACGACGCCTATGGGCAAGATGTTGGTAATGATCGTCGGAAAAACCAGATCCGGGTTTTGTAATGACGGAAATAACTGCAGTGCCATCACGCCGGGAAGAACCATAAAAAACAAAACAGGTAGTTTCAGTAATCCTCCCAGCATCGCCCCCCAGCGCGCATTTGCTAAATTCTTCGCTCCCAAGACCCGTTGTGCAATATATTGATTGGTCGACCAATAATAAAAACCCAGTATCGGAACGCCCACCAGTGTTCCCAGCCAGGGCAAGGCAGGATCATCTATCGGTCGGATAACCGACATATGGCTTTGAGGAATCGTCGAAAACGCCTGAGCCCAAGAAAAATCATAATTAGAAAAGATCATTCCCGTCATGAAGATACATCCGCATATCAGCACAATGGCCTGCAATACATCCGTATACACAACTGCCTTTAAGCCGCCTGCTGCCGTGTAAATCCCTGCAAATAAGGCCAGAGCAATGCAGACCTGCCAGATTACTAGTGAGGGGAAAATAACCTTCAAGACGAGGGCGCCGGCGTAAAGCCCTCCCGCCGTATCGACAACGATGCTTAGAAATATAGTAATTATTGAAAAATATTTCTGACAACGCGAATCAAATCTTTTTCCCAGAAATTCCGGGATCGTCGTGACCTTGTTCTTCAAATAAAGCGGAATAAAAAATATCGCCATGAAAACAAGGACCAGTGTCGCCATCCATTCATAATTAGATACAGAAATTCCGCTTTTATAGGCTTGTCCGGACAACCCGATCAGTGTCGTACTCGAGATGTTCGAAGCAAACAGTGAAAACCCGATGGCCATCCAACCTAAACTACGACCGGCAAGAAATAAGTCCTCTCCACTCTTGGTTCTTCGCGCCACTGCGATCCCGATTCCGAAAACAACGCAAAAATAGAGGATGATGATGGCGATATCCAGCGAGTGAATAGGAAATGAAGACATCAAATCGCTACGATGTGGCTTTTTTTACAGAATCGAGAAAATCTTCGGCCCAAGTCTGGATATCATATTGGTTCACAATCTGAAAAAGTCTTTCCATATGCAGGACTTTGGTCTCCGGTTTTAGTTGGACTGCACGCTTCAATACACGCGCCATATCGGAAATATCATACGGGTTGGTCAACAAGGCTCCGTGCAGTTCAGCTGACGCGCCTGCAAATTCAGATAAAATCAGGACTCCCTCGGTATTTGTAGCATCTTTGGTAGCGACATATTCCTTGGCAACTAGATTTAAGCCATCTCTCAACGGGGTCACCCAAGCAATGTCCGCAATGGTATAAAAACACAACACGTCCTCATATGAAAACGATTGAAAAAAATAACGAACGGGATTCCATTGATAAGTCGCGAAGCGTCCATTAATTCTTCCTATCGCCTCATCGACTTCCGAGCGGATCGAACGATAGACTTTCATCCGCGGGTTTGGTGGTGTCCAAATCGTAATGAATTGCAATTTTTCATACCATTCGGGATTTTCCTCAAGAAATTTCTCGTAGGCTGCCAGCTTTTCCATTGGCCCTTTTGTGTAATCCAATCTCTCGACAGAAAGCACCGTGACTTTATCGGAAAATTCTCCGCGCAGCTTCTCAATCCTCTGTTTATTCTTCGGCTTATTGATCAAGTCACGGATTAGTTTCACATCTGTGCCTACAGGATGAGCCCCCAGATAGACTGTACTCTCGACTGACTTGACTTTTTTAACTTCAGTGACCGCTCCGGACGCGCAACTATGCGTCAAATATCTTGGAGCCGCCGATTCCGATTCAAGGATCTCGAGCGGTCCATGCCCTCTCAAGGCATCAACAAAATTTTCTATATATCTCGGTATGTGAAAACCAATATAGTCACATTGGATGAGGCTACTTAATATCTCGCGACGCCACGGAATAATTGAAAAGGAGTCCGATGAAGGGAACGGCGTGTGATGAAAAAACGCAATTTTGAGATCATGGCGGTCTTTTCTCAATAAACCCGGAACCATCCACAGGTTGTAGTCATGTATCCAGACCGTTGCGCCCGGATGGGCGATCTTCGACACTTCCTCTGCAAAGAGACGATTCACTTCCACAAACCGGTCCCAGTGCGCCTTGATGAAAGCGGTTTTGTCCGGAAACGAGTGCAACAGAGGCCAAAAGGCTTCTTTGGAAAAGCGTTGATAAAAAATTTCTATATCTTCTTTATCGAGCCATACCCTCGATAGCTTTAAATTAGGATAGTCGTCGGCGTCCGGCTGGAGAGCGGCGAGTTCTTCATTCGCCTGACGTTTATTACTGGCCGACGACGCGACCCAAACCCCTTCGCGCCCCTTGGAGAATAAACGCAGCAAGGTGGGCACTATGCCGTTCGGGCTTTTTAACCGCTTTTTAATATACTTGCCCCCCTTTTTCGCTTCCTCGAAAGGCAAGCGGTGATACACAATCACCAATTGATCTGAATCACCCGCATTGACTTTTTCGCTTTTTTTAACAGTTTGAACGACCCCTTCTTTTGGTGCAACAATCCCACGCTGCGTTAACCCTTCGAGTATGCCGCCGGTCCCCTCCTTGTTCGCGATAAACACGTGTGTCTTATTCTTAACGGAATTCACTAAATCTTCTTCGGAATTTCCGACGGCAATGCCATCAAAGGTCGTCTCAAAAAGCGAGAGGTCATTGAGCGTATCTCCAGCGACGACAACACTTCGAGGATCAATGTTTTCCAACTGAATGAGCTCCATTAACGTTGATCCTTTTGAGACCCCCTTGGGTAGAAAATCAAGATAACGATCCGCTGAATACAGCACATCACAGTTCAATTTTTCAGCGGCTTGATATATTTCCTGGGACAAGTTTTCTTTTTTTGTATAAAAAGAACAGCGCCTCTCTTGCGGTACATCTTGGCGTTCAAGCGACGGCGTATTTTCCAGCGCCTCTAGGACGACCGCCGTTCCGGGCCATTTTTTCTGAATTTCGCGTTGTAAAGGCTGGATCGGTTCCAGGTATTCACCGTCAACCACCGTGGCACCGACATCGGCAATGATATAATCCGGCCGGGGAATCACCGGATCTCTTAACAGAGGATAGACATTTTCCAAGCCGCGACCGGTAACAAAAATCAGCGTGGGGGGATGTTCCGCCGAAGAAAATATCTTATAGAGCTCATTTTTATCTCTTCTGTCGCCACCTAGAAAGGTCCCGTCCAGATCTGCTGCCAAGGTCAGGTTTTTCTTCACTTCATACATAAACGAGAAAACGGAGAACTATCGATCTCATCTGAGACCTCATTCGTCAAGGGGGGGGGCGGCCGAAGGACATGCTGTTCACGAGAAATACCCGCCATCCAATCCATATTTTCGCAATTCTGCCCTGTTGGCCTACATTTACCGCATTGATAAAACCCTCATCGCATCAGACATTGCTGGATAATTGAGGGTAAAATGTTCCGATCTGATACAGGTCGGGGATCACATTCACCGGGATGATCATAAAGAGTCCTTGAAATCATTGCGGATTTCCCTGGCACACGCCTTGCTCTGTCCAAGAGCCATGGAGGAATAATTTATGAGCGACAGAACAAACGTACCGGGCACGAAGCAAACAAATCAAACTAATTGGAATTGGCGTGATAATCTACCTGGGAGTATCTCCCCAAAAGAGGCGCAAATCAGCGTCACTCCTGATGGCAGAATCGTTATCACTGCCTATGAACAGAGCAACAATGCCTGCAAAGGACTTCTTCGTTACAAAAAAGTTATTTATACGAATGGACAAGCAATCAAGTTTGGCGAGCGCGCCGACCCCGTTAGCCGTCCGCTTTCCAAGGACGACTGTGGTGGTCATGCCATGATCACGTCTGCCTATATGAATGCGAATCGCGCCTACAAGGTCGAACCATCTAAACTCCTCGTAATAGGTTCCAAATTATATGCATCGGGCACTATCTCGGGTAAGGATTTATCAAATATTGTCGGTGCAGCAACACAATCCTATTTTTCCAAGTAAAATAATTTATTAAACTTAAGGAGCAGTCGAGACTAAAAGCATAACTAAAAACCGGCGAAATGGACGGGAATCGTTAGGAGAGAACAATGTCCGAGAAAATAAATCACAAATTATGGACGGTAGTACTTGAAGGAATCGATCACACGTATTCAAGACGATAGACGATTCAACGCGTGTCTACATAACTGGCAACAACCGCCCCTTGCTCAAACATTTTGACCAAGGCGTTTGTCTTAGCAAATACTACGAATAAATATGGGAGAGCAACATGTCACGACTTAAACTACAATTACGTCAGGTTGAAATGAACGGTGACGTGCATAAATATATATTTCGGGTCACCGATCCGTCTACCAAAAAAAGCTACGCCATTGTAGCCGTCGACGGGGACGGCGACGGCAAGATCGATCTCGACGCAACACAACGGCGTGATTATGTTACGTACGTCGGCAATTGTGGACAATCGGCTAATCACGTCACGGCCCGCGATGTTTCAGCAATTCAAGATACGATAACTTATTTTCACCAACGCCGGGACGTAGAAATAGCGCATGCCAACTTCCGCTATCGTTGGGAGCGCACGCCTGCCGGGATGATAGCAACCGGACTCAGCCTAGTCGCCTCGCTGGCCTCGAGGGCTTCGCGCATCGGAGCGCTTGCGAGAACGCGTATCCACTCGACCCATAATGATCAGGTCACTAAAGTGAGCTTTTATACGATCGATGGCGGCGTCCGCGTCTTCATCGCAGGCGATAATCGTGACCTGCTGAAGCGATTCGATAATCTTCTCTAAAAAATCGGAGTTTATGATGACTGACATCACTTAGTAAGTCCAAAACTCTAGCAAGCGAGGATCTAAAGCATAAAGTCTCTCTTCAGTCTTGTAACGAATTGTCAAATCTGACTTTGTTGGATCCCACCGATAACCACGACTCTCATGTATGTACGTGTTGAAAGGCATGCCTGGAGAGGCTATCGACGATGACGTAGACGGATATTTATCATCTGGATGTGGCACAATACCATGCGACCAGAGAATTTTCTCCGTAACACCGACATATTGATAGAGGTGAACGGCGCCCTCTACGAACGGACAATCAGAGGCCAGACCCAGGGTTTCCGTCAGAAGGCGATATAAAGCCACGCCGCCGAGATTGATCTCATAATCCAGAAATTCCACCAGGTTTTTCGTACAACGGATGGCGATTGTAGAAGTACGCGATTCCTCTGACCTAGCTACGATGCGCAAGTCCTGTGGAGTGTCTCTATCCTCACCATAATCGAAATGTAACGTTGTTCCCTCCTTCGCTCTGGCCGGAAGGTGATAACTCATAATGCAATACGAATCAGCGGAGAATTTCCTGAACGCCCATCGGTCAGAATAGCCCTCTTCCATTTCATCATTATCTAAATCCGGCTTCGTCATGCTCTCCATGAACTCCACAACCTGGCGAGATTGACTAATAAAAGTGTTTGCATGTGTGGGGTCCAAGGCAACACTTTCTAATCGCGGGGATCCTTCCGCGTCTTGAATGACGGGGACGATCACGGAGCCATGCTCGGGAACGGCTCGGAATGTATCGAGATAGTTGTCAATGCCACCGGCGGTCATAAAAGTAGTGACGGGATCGATTCCAGATGTCGCGCAGATACTGACAGTCAAATTTGCCGTCGCTGAGCTCCCTACTGAAAATAACATACCCTCCTATCGGAGGACATACATAATAGTTTCATTGTTAACGTCCAGCGACGCATTTTTATGTTTAGATTATTAGACACTTCATGACGCAATAGTATAACGCCTTGATTCAACGATTCAATAATTGAATCATGCCTCAAATAATTGCTCAGGCAATATACACATCTCCCCCTGAATTCGATCCCTCAGCCGTGGCGTCTAATATTCGGAAGCTGGCAGTTACCCAGGCCGTGTCGGAGACCATAGGCGTCGAGACCTCTTGCACCTTTTGATTAGACGTCTTAGACTAAAGCCAGTTCTTTGAATTGGGGGCGATTTGGGTTCGACGGAATCGCCAGAAATGACGATAGCAGGTCGAGGTTGACGTCATAGGGGCTTGCGTCGCCCCCTCCGGAAGCAAAGCTTGCGGGCCGATCGCAGAGCTCTCGGCATCTGAGGCACCAGAGGTGCTGATCCAAGCCTCCCCTTCTCGCTCGCGTTGCTCGCTAGACAACCTCGGCAAAACATATAAGGTGTTCTTTGAAACGATGAGGGATTGTTAAGGGGGAGAGAGTTTTTCTTCCCCTTAACTAGAAGCCAATCCGAAGCTGCGCTTTCGGTTGGCTGCAATGGGGGCGATCCGGGTTCGACGGAATCGCCAGAAGTGACGATAGCAGGTCGAGGTTGTCCGAACCTTGTCTAAAACGGACACAGGCTATAAACGCCGATCATGATGCGCCTTTGGCGCTTGCTGCTTAATTAAGCGGCCGTCTCTTAGGTTCTTGTCTGCGGGATTTAATGAGACGCCATTTGCAGACTGGCTCAGAGGACATTGTCTTCGAAAATCTGGGTGAGAAACTCCGAAGGCTAGCGGCCGAACCCCTGTCGATGGGGAAACTCGGTGGCGAATCACTAATCATCGACTAAGCCTGTAGCGATCGTCATGGAAGCCTTCCGGACGGGGGTTCGATTCCCCCCGCCTCCACCAATTGATAAGTGGTCGACGTTTTGCGAGCAGGGACCACGGCAAATGGTAGGAAAAGCGCAGGGTTTTGGCCGAAACGCGAAAGTTCGAGCCGATCTTTTTTAAGAATTCCTTTTGGGAGGAGTAATCGTCGCCACTCGCCAGCGGACCCGCTTGGTGAGCCGCCTGGAGGAATTCGAGGCAGGGTTCGAGCCAACCCATTGCCCCGGTCTCAAGGGCCGTCAGCTTTTCCTCTAAACGCACCTTCTGTTTCAATAATGATTCCTTCTTGGCTTGATACTCGACGCGATCGATGATGCCGTCGAGATGGGCGTCCAAGAGACGATCAAGCTTGCCCTGAATGGCCGGCATCTCCCGGTCGAATTGTTCCTTAAAGCGTGCAAGGGGTTGGCGAGAATCCTGCTGCTCCTTGGCCCACCACGCGATCATCTGTTGATAGGCGTCAGCCGGCAGAGCGACCTTTGCGATCGCGGTGCTGATTTGTTTGGCTAAGTCTTCCTCTCGGACAAAGGGCTCGGTACACGGGCCTTTCTTCTTGGTGCAGCGATAATAGTGATATTTCTTTTTCTGTCGCTCTGCCGTGATGGCGCCGTCACAATTGGCGCAACTCGCCAGGCCAAGAAAGGGAAATAAGTGCTTACGATGTTTGTGAGGCACGCCGCTCTTGGTCAGCAGACCTTGCACCTTATCGAACAAGTCTTTCGTAATAATGGGTTCGTGGGAGCCCTGATGCCACTCGCCGGAGAACTCGAATAAGCCGTAATAGAAAGACTTGGTGAGGATGCGATAAAGGGCGGCGTGCACAAGTGGCTTATTTTTGCGGCTCAGCAAACCCCACTCGGGCGCCATGCGCCGTAGATCCTCCACCGTATAGCGCCCCGTCGCGTAGGTCTCGAAGAGTTTCTTGATCAGGGGCGCTCGCTCGGGATCGATGACAACCTTTCGGGTCTTTTGGTCATTGTCGTAGCCCAAGGGTGCGACCCCCGGCCATTCCCCACGCCTTAACTTTTGGCGAATCCCGCGGCCGAATATTCTCCGAAAGGTTGTCCACGTAATACTTGGACTGCCCAAAGGCGATATTGAGCATAAATTTGCCTTGTGGCGTGTTTTCGAACCAAAAAGTCGGGAACTTAAGCGCCTTAATATGCTCAGTATCTAAAAAGTAAATAATCCGGCCGCCATCGACGGAATTGCGCGCGAGTCGATCCGGGTGCCAGGCGATAATCCCTTGGGCCTCACCGCGTTCAATGCGCTCCATCATGTCATTGAAAATCGGGCGGCCGGGGACCTTGGCCGTCTTGGATTCGGTAAAAATTTCCTTAATTGTTAAACGTTCTTTTTCAGCGAAGAGTTTTAGTTCCGCGATTTGTGATTCAATTGATAAGACCTGTCGCTCTTCGCTGTCGCTGGATTTACGGGCATAGAGAAAATACTGGGAAGACATGGTCGACGTGCTATCGCCTTTGGGCACGCGTGGCAAATTGGAAATGGCGCCTCCCCGCGAAGGCAAGTGCGATCGGCGCCCGGCGCCGTCAGGTGCCGGCCAGGCGTCGCAGGGACTTTAAATTTCCCGGAAACGAATGGGGACTTTCGCCAGTGCAGGCCAAAACCCTGCGCTTTTCCTACCATTTGCCGTGGTCCCTGCTCGCAAAACGTCGACCACTTATCAATTGGTGGTGCCTGTGGACCAAAATTCGAACTTGGTTTCAAGAAAATGCGTGACCGCGAGGCCACTTGCTGCAAAAGCCGCGCCGAGCGGTCACTAAATGACTATTCCACAGGCACCTTCCCGCCACGCGCTCGTCACGGCTTGTGCAGCCCCGTGTGCCTCTCGTGCCGCCGCTTGGCCCAGCGCCGAGCCCCTGGCTACACAAGGCCTGGGCATCCGCCAGCCCCCGCACATAAAGCTGCCCAGGCCGGGGACGCAGAGGGCTGGGCGGGAGGGTGTTAGCTAGTAATGGACAATTTTTCGCCACCCGGAAGCGAGGCGCTGAAAAAGTATATAGAAATGATGGAGAATTTGTTGATTAAATAGCAGGATATCATGCCATATGTAGCAATAGCATGAAGATGTACATCAGACTTACTAAGTATTTGACTATGGCCAACCAAAATACGGGGTTGCTATGACGGTTATGAGCATTTTAGCGGGTATAATCGCCCTCTTAATTCTAGTCGTATTGAGCAACATTGCCAGTGCGGTACGAGGAAACAGACAGGCCATGGAATCAGCTTGCTCAGATATCAACGATAAAATTGGTGAGCTTAATAATATCTTATACGAAATAAAAACCGCATCAGAAGAACTACTAGATGTGATCAAGACGGTAAGTGAAACTATGTATAATATGGAAGAAAAGACTCATGAACCGATCGTTGATATATTTGGCCCTAATAACTTCCATACAATGTCTAATGATGAAAGGGAAAGCGTCAGCAGTGAGCTAGAAAAGAAAATTTCTGAGAACAAGACTTCGCAAGACGAATTAGAAGATTGGATCAAAAGCTGGATCATATTTTTTTCACATACGTCATATATTTACGAGATTTTATCTAAAAAGGATCTTTTGAACAATGTAAGTCCCGAAACAAAGGAATTGCTTCAAGAGCGTCATGAACAAGCTCAAATGTTTGTTAAAGTAGTTGGTGAACTGAAGAATGGCAGCGATTTAAATAAGGTAGAACAGTTTCTGGCTAATATCAAAGACCAGAAAGCTAAAAAACTGGTAGTTCGATCGGCACTATACGAAATTTATGGGAAAAAGGTTCTTCTGAATATTAAGGACATGAAGGATTTAAAGATCTTTTCTGAAGCAACAAATATACCCATTAAATTCATTTTCAACTATCTTTAACATCTGACGATGCACTGATATGCGCATAATAAATATACGGTGCATTGTAGTAGATACTGTGCGCTTTAGTTGTATTTCTTGAATTTGCACTGCTTGGCACCAATAAGCTTTGACCTACTGTTGAGCATAAATGCTCCGCTGATATTCAATCTTCCCAATGCACCACCACCGAGATAGCCACTGCCAAACAAGTGCTTTTCGCCGAGAAGAGTCCAAATAATTGAATAACCATTTTTCTTAAGATAGTTGTGTAATACAGACTTATTAATAAGAATTGACCGAGGCATAGAATCACTAAAAACATTCGGGTCGAAAGCTATTAGTTTTTTACCGGCACTGTAGAAGCGGCCATCAGTATAATGTTGTCTTATTCGTAATTTATCTATTAACCATTTCGCGGGTAGCTTGACTCGGATCGATTCGCTTGTTGAACAATCAATCGATGAACCACTACTAAGATATGCGTCATCCGTTACTAATATCTTAGCAGGCATTAATTTGTCACTTGGAGCGGTCGTCCAACCTTCATGGTGATAATATGGAATGTAATAGTATAAGAATGGATGCGCCCAAGGATACTCACCCAGGAAAACTCTATAAAACTCATGAGATTCAGGCATCCACCTACCCATGAAATCTTGCTTCTTTGCCCATAAATAAAATTTCTTCGCATCCCTCTTCTTAACAATATAGCTCTTTATCATATACCAAATTGTTCTTGTGGGTGTCTGATATTTATCTTTCTCTGGGGCGATCTCATTTTGCCACTGAATATGACTTTCGAGCGCAAGCCAACTAACGTGATTATCATCAGATGTTTCAATAAGGCTAAGGGGATCTGGCAAATCATTTTTGCTCTTTATCCATGTCGCATCAGATGCTCTTTTCTTCCAAGATTTGTGAATAGTGGTGTGTTGGTATAGCCCTAGATTAGGAACACCTTCAGGCTTAGAGTTTGGTGGATCTTTTAATATGCAAGATGGGTCAATATCCCTAACACTCAACTGCCAGGGTCCTTGATAAGGGCCATAGCGATCGGGCCACCGTTCTATTTTAAACTCGAAATTATCTCCAATCCGTGCCAATAGCTCATGAAAAGCAATCCACTGATATTTTTTTCCTAATCTTTCAGCTTTCTGCTCTGACTGACTTACTCGATAATAATTGACGCGTCTGTCGAAATCACTGTGTAGTTCGTTTTTCAATCCAAACTGCATAACTCGATGAACTAACCATCTCTGAGCTAATGCCGCATCAAATTCATCAAGTGAATCACTTATATTTCCATGATCATCAATATACGGCTTAAATTCTCTTTCAAAAAATGATCTTTTTGGCTGCTGCAAAGATTCAATGAATTTTCTCCAAGCAGCTTTTCTCTCTTTATAGTATTGTTTTAGTTTTTCCTTAGTGTCACTATCATCGTTACCATAGACAATGAGTGGAATACTCACAATGCTTGAAGGGCTTGTAATTTGTCTATATAAACGCCTTTGCTGCTTATTTAATTTTTTAATAAATTGCTGATATTGTTCCCTCCTGCTCGCACCTCGAGACATAAGAGGTCGGCTTGACCAGCAATTAAGTGTTGAATTAAGCTCATATCGTCCAAAGTCGCCAAACATGACAGATGACCATACTTGACGTAATGCTCCATCGTCGGCTGTACACCTTAACTTTAGTCTATCTGCAGTCGGAACTCTTTTTGGCCATTTGCTGTTATACGGAGGCGCTATTTTCTTCTTACTAACACGTAATTTAAGCTTATTCTTTAAGGCGCATTCAATAATTCCCCGTGCATAATCGCGTAATAGAATTTGTACTGGTGGCTTGTTATCCTCAAAAATACTTTTATATACCCAGCTAGCTAAGGCCTTGAGCGCCTTTTTGTCGCCTTGGGACCGCAAGGCACAACCATACGCTATAGCGTAAATCCGCTCTGCGACATACATATCATTAACATTCTGAAACCCTCTCAGTAATCTCAGTACAATATTTAAGCGATTCGTTAAAATTGCAATGAGTGCCTTTGTACTTTTGTCTCTTAAAAATCTATTAGACGTTGTTAGGAACCATGATAATGTAATTGCACATAACTCTGCAGATTCATCGCTCAAATGGGATTTATCGTACTCGGACCAAGCCCATGTAACAAGTCGATCGACAGCTTCCTTATTGCCATATTCGTCATGCAAATATATTGACCACCACGAATCACGATTAGCCATTGAATACTTAAATAGGTGGCCATGAAGATAATACGCATTGAATGGATGTTCTGGTATAGGTGCAACAGACAGAAAAGCATTAAGTAGTAAAGTGTGGCCTCTCTCTGATCTAATTATATGGGTATTTATGAGCCTTATTGTATTTTGAAGACTATGCGAGAAGGCAGTAGGCTTTCGCCATATAATACTTTCGATAAAAGCTTCCTCAGCAAGCTGTAATTGATAGTGACCCTTTAAGAGATAAGGGGCGACCTCTATAAATTCACTTCCTTTTAAATGCTCTGGGCACTGTATTGATAATGTTTCAATTATGCCCCGCCCTAGAGGTTGTGAAATAAATTTACCGAGCTTTCTACGTTTTGAAAAAAATCTTTTAGCAGTATTGATATTCTTATTGCCTTTTCCAAATTCTGATTCATACTCCTTGAAAATGTACCTACCAATTAAATGATCACTAAATTTCTGAAAAGGGAATCTATATTCGAATCCACTGTCGGAATCCCCTCCACTCGTATATTTTGGGACTTTGACTAACAATAACTGCTTTTCCAACGCGCTAATTAAAGCATTGCAATCAACCGTGGGGTATGCATTTGCAACTATTCTGATAAGCTCTTTGTCTGTAATTCTATCTGAGCGTCGTGAAACCATATCATGAGCTATTTGCTCAATAATGGTATCCCATATGACATAGTCACCTTTTTTATTTCTGCCTTTAGGTAGTGCGAATTGCTTAACAATATTCCTGCTAGCGAATTTAATGAAATTCTCAAAAATATAAGTAGCACCTTCATGGCCTCGAAATACCGGCTTTTGACCAGTTGTTTTCTTTCCACTGGGCTTAGTTCGGCTTTCGTAGGCTTTGCAAAATAATAGCAAGAATAGGGGGTTGCGGAATTCTGGCGCAAGCAATGGGACTTCTGGAAGAGGCAAATTGAATTCATTGAAAAATTTGTTTACGGCCTCCCACTCACGGAATTCAAAGCCATGATGTTCAGCAAAAACAAATTGTTTCATTTGCGTATTACTGAGAGTGTCATGCTCAAAGCCTGTCCTTACACTAATAGCTAATGCAATACATGGATATCTCTTAAGCGTATCAATGAACTTTTTAAGCTTGCGCTTCCAAATTTTCGGATGATGCGTTTCGTTCAGCGCATCTATAACTATGAGGGAGCGGACACCTGTTTCTCGTCCAGCCTGATTTAGTAATTTAAACAATCCATTAGATGTCAGCACACCTTTCAATCCGATCTGGTGTATTATTTGGTCAGCTAAATCAGCGCTATCTGTAAAATACTCTCCAAACGTCACTACTGTTGGAAGATGTTGTTGTCTCTTGATGCGCGTTTCCACCACGTCACATAAAAGATGTGTTTTTCCAGTGCCCGCTAAACCCGTTAATAATAGAAATGGCTTATTTGATAGTTTGGCAGAAACGCTGAGCGAAAACTCTTCAAAATTCCTAATCTCTTGTTGAGTTTTATATAGATATTCTATGTCTGCCTTAATTCGGCTCAAGTACGATTCAAGTTCAGTATTTTTCTTAGTTTCTCTTGTTTTCCTATCGATGACCGATTTTTCATCTTCTAATAGTCTAACCAGCTTTCGACACAATGGTATTGCCTTTTTGCTGCGAGAACTAATAGACGGCCACGGAATTATCCTCGTATTAAATTCTTTTATTTTACTGAGCAATGTCAGGAGAGCTGAGACTTCTCTTTTCAAGTTTCTGTAGGCGCTATCTATCTTTTTCTTCTTATGTTTATTAGATATTCGGTTAAAGGTTCTTGAGAAATCGCCGAAATCCTTTCTAATTGAAGTATAAAATGTTTCTGTTCTTGCTATTCCATCAAATATTTGGGCAATCGGTACTTTAATGTTTAATTTAGGCGTATACCGAGGGCCGGCTTTCTTCAGAACTTTCTCTAGGTGAGAATGAAGCCATTTTTTGTCGAGGAAGAGATTCTTAACCATATTTCGTGAGTGCAAGAGTATATTTTAATCATACCGAACAACAGGGAAAACATTTATCCAATGTAGTGCTTGCCGCGGGCCCGATTCGGGGGTGCGGGGGGAGAAGCGGGCCCGCGGCCCCGGCTTCAAGTGGCGTCTTTCAATCTATGGCGAGGCCTGGAGTCAAGCGACGGCCCACTGGGACCGTGGGCGGTGCAGGCCGAATGCCTGAGCGCCCGGCCTGCGTAGCCTTGGCGAAGCAGGCTAGCGAAGGCATGAGGCTTGCTCAGCCAATTTAGGGCACGCGGGGCTGCACAAGCCGTGACGAGCGCGTGGCGGGAAGGTGCCTGTGGACGAGGCATTTAGTGACCGCTCGGCGCGGCTTTTGCAGCAAGTGGCCTCGTGGTCACGAATTTTCTTGAAACCAAGTTCGAATTTTGATCCACAGGCACCACAAAATTTGCGCAGCCAATTTTGTCCCTATATTCCATATACGATATGCGCCATGGCGCAAATTTTCGTATATAGAATATCGTATAGGGTATATGGGGACTTATTGCTGACTTTGAATCAACAAAGTAACAATATAATCCTGCGATTGCCTGCTTTCCAATATGGAAGATAAACATAAACAATATCTCGAACGTATGTATCCGTTACGGAGCACTAAAAGATAATAATACAAAGATGGGAGATATTGTCCGTATATATCACAAAAATGTTAGTGAGCCCACAAAAGACAGAAATCGAATAACAGAATAGATATTCAATTAACCTATGATCATGCGGGCCGTATGATATCAGGGATGTGATTCGCAGGCGAGTTAACCAGCGGACTCACATCTGGGGGTCAGTAGGCTTTTGAAGCTGCCTCTTGCTCTCTAATACGTGTAGTCATAATGTTATTCAAGAGCATTTTATCCTGCTTCTGTAGATCCGGAAATCTTAGCTTCATTCTCATTTCATTAAGAGTCTTTTTATCTCTCTTCATTAGCAATCCGATAGCTTCATCAAAAAACGAAACGGAACCAACTAATTTTCCGCCAAACTGTATCTCGATTCTTGGCTGATCCCAATTGTCATTAATCAGAGTTCGTATCTTTTTTCCAGCTTCACGAGAAATGATATCTTCACCGCAAATTTCTGGGACATTAATTATCATTGAAAATTCCTTCTTCTTCTCTGAGAATATCATAATAACTTTCACCATCTAAATTAATCTGAAAATCTACGCACGTTCCCATAAACGATTTTTGAGCTTTTTTGTAATCGTATTCGCTGCGATCATATTTCAGTGCAATTTTTGCCTTGCCTGAAAAAATGTATAGTCTTCCTGAATTGTGTCTGAGAGCTTCTTGTATTATTTGATAGCCTCGACCACCTTCTATTTCATCTCTTGTTGTTAAGCTTTCTTTCAATAGGCGCTGGATTGCATCCTTGTCAGTTCCTAAGTCCTCATATCGCGTACGTAGTTTATATGGTATTCCAACTCCAAAATCTAAAAAAGCTATGTGCATGTTATGAGATCGTCCCCAAGAACCAACGCAGGCATAACAAGTACGCTCTCCACTATGGTCTAATGTATTTGTGAGTAACTCTGTAAGAATGAGTCGTGCCATATCTTTGAGGTCTGGGGTGAATCTAGGAGCGTTCGCGGCTATTATAGCAAGCATGTCATCTAGAGACATAGTATTGTAACTGTCGAGCCTCCGAAGTTGGCACATCTTCTCAGTTACCATAATGCTTTGAGGGCCATCTGGTTTACTAAGATACCTTATAGCCCGCAATGCATTTTGGGCGCGCCTGGCCGAAGGCAAAGTTATTCTTATTTTATTGTTTCTGCCCCACGCTAAATCTGTCAGGCCACATAAGAAACATACGGAAAGTGCGCTAACTTCAGTAGTTCTCTTGAGGTCGAAGTGAACTATTGAATTTTCTATGCCGCGCACTTTACGGACTGCCGCCAATAAGGAATCAATGTAGGCCACCGTCAGCTGTTTGGGGAAAGGAATGTCGATAGTGCCGGGGATCATAGATGTAACCTACTGAAATATATAGACTATGTAAATCAATAATTGCAGATAATTATATATAACATCATAATAGGTGTTTAAATTCATATACTTATGAATAATTTAAATCCCCGGCATCAAGGGGGCTGGCATCATGAGCTGCGCTTCTATCAATCAGCCTGGCAAGCGGAAGTAATATCGTTTCAGAAGCCATAGTAGTTGAAGTTACGGCACTCCCACGGCACTGGCTAATTTTTTCTTGAGTAATTTCTTTTGCTTACGCCGATCCGCGGAGGATTCGACGAGCCTTTCGCAGAAGGCGAAAATTTCCACCGTGCGATTGCCAAAATAGGCAATCGCATCCTCACGAAGCGGTGAGGACGAGCAAATCCCCCCCCCACCTCCACTATTCAGTGTGCGTCCAAGAGGCGATCCAACTTGCCTTGAATGGTCGGCATCTCCCGGTCGAATTATTATTTAATGCGTGCGGCAAGGGATTGGCGCTTGCGAAGCGTTCCCAGGACAAGGAGACAGAGAGCCAGTACAGCCCATGGCAGCCCCGCGTTCACTCTTTCCGCAAATGAAGCGCTTGTTAAGCTACAACTGGAGGAGCCGCCGCCGCCCTCCACTTCTAAACAATCAAAGAAACCGTCGCGGGGAGCACTGACATCCACTACGAGATGCTCGCATCGATCACATGCACCCAATTCAACTCTCTGGGGATCATCAGGGCAGTCGTCATTGCAGTCCAGTACGCCGTCACCGTCGCTGTCGACATCGTCGGTCTTATCCGGATCGTCGGGGCACTGGTCAACTTGCTCCAGACCGGTCTCCAGGCAGTCGGTGATGCCGTTCTGGTTTTCATCCAGGTCCGCTTCGCCGCAACCGCAGTCGCCCTCCTCCGTCTTGTTCGGATCATCAGGACACTCGTCATTGCAGTCCAGCACGCCGTCTCCGTCGGAGTCGACATCGAAATCCTTTTCCGGGTCCGTGGGACAGAAATCCTCGCTGCCGTCCGAGGGCATGCAGTCAGTATCACATCCGTCACCATCGACGCCATTGGCGTCGTCGCACTGCTCGACGCCGGACTGCACAAAACCGTCGCCGCAAAAAGCGGAGGTACAGTCGGGCAGACACTTATTATAGAACTGATTGGCAACGCCGTTGTCGCATTCCTCGCCCGGACCGACGATGCTGTCACCACAGAACGCCTGGGTACAGTTGTTCGTGCAACTGTTGCTATTGTCGTTGTCACCGTCGTCGCATTCTTCCGAGCCCTCGGGAATGCCGTTCCCGCAGCTGCCACCTTCAAGCTCGCAGTTTGCACAGATCAGCCCTAAGGCGGCATAATCAACACCGTCTTCAGGATCGCATTCCTCGCCCGCTGCAATCTGCACGATACCGTCGCCGCACACGGCCTCGATGCATTCGTCACTGCAGGAGTCGTCGTTGACGCCGTTGCCGTCGTCACATTCTTCCACGCCGTCACCGGTCAACTGGACCACGCCGTCGCCGCAAATGTTCTCTGAACAATCGTTCTTGCAGCTGTCATGGGGATCGGTATTGCCATCATCGCAGTCTTCACCGGCCTGCGGGACGCCGTCACCACATGATGGTTTTTCACACGTGTTGCTGCATTCATCGTCATCGGTGTCGTTACCGTCGTCACATTCCTCGCCGAGCGTGGCCTGTGTAATGCCGTCACCACATTCCTCGATCACGCATGTACTACTGCAACCATCGAGCGAGTTATTGTTTGCGTCATCACACTCTTCGCCGTCGTCGAGATTGCCATCACCACAGCGTGCCTCGATTTCGCATGATTCGGAACACCCATCGCCATTGCTGTTGTTCCCGTCGTCGCAGTCCTCGGTACCGAACTGGACGAAGCCATCGCCACATGCGGCATTCAAACAACTCGTTGTACATCCGTCGTTGGGATTGACATTGCCGTCGTCGCATACCTCCGTGCCTTCGACGACGCCGTTTCCGCAGCGGGGCTCGACAATGCAGATATCGGAACATCCGTCGCCGCTCGACTGGTTGCCGTCATCACACTCTTCGCCGTCGTTCGGATCTAAAATGCCGTCACCACAACGCTGGTTGATGCAGCCCGGGCGGCAGCTGGCGTCGGGGTCGGTGCTGTTGCCGGCGCCGTTGTCACAATCCTCGCCGGGATCCGTGTTGCCGTCGCCGCAGAACGGGGCGATCACATGGCAGATCGCGTCGCAGTTGCCGGAATTCGGCGGTTCGCATTCTTCGCCCAGGAGCGGCTGGATGGAACCATCACCGCAGGATTCGGCGACACAGGTATCGGAACACCCGTCGCCACTCGATTGGTTGCCGTCATCACATTCTTCACCGGCAACAGAATCTCGAATGCCGTCACCACAACGGGATAACACGCAACCCGGTCGGCAATTGGCATCGGGATCGTTGCTATTGGCCGCACCGTCATCGCATTCCTCACCGGGGTCCGGGTTGCCGTCGCCACAGAAAGGGGCAATAAGCTGGCAGGCCGCGTCACAGTCATCGACCGAGGGGGGTTCGCACTGTTCGCCCAAGAGCGGCTGGATGGAACCATCGCCGCAGGATTCAGCGACACAGGTATCGGAACAGCCGTCCCCGCTCGACTGGTTGCCGTCATCACACTCTTCGCCGTCGTTCGGATCTAAAATGCCGTCACCACAACGCTGGTTGACGCAACCCGGGCGGCAGGTCGCGTCGGGGTCGGTGCTGTTGCCGGCGCCGTCGTCACATTCTTCGCCGGGATCCGTGTTGCCGTCT
The DNA here is from genome assembly GCA_965216315.1 of bacterium. Lineage (GTDB taxonomy): Bacteria > UBA10199 > UBA10199 > 2-02-FULL-50-16 > JAJFLM01 > CBDCFN01. The sequence goes on from CBDCFN010000016.1 coordinate 1,993,157, forward strand.
CCACAGAACGGGGCAATCACATGGCAGATCGCGTCGCAGTTGCCTGAATTCGGCGGTTCGCATTCTTCGCCCAGGAGCGGCTGGATGGAACCATCACCGCAGGATTCGGCGACACAGGTATCGGAACACCCGTCGCCACTCGACTGGTTCCCGTCATCACAATCTTCTCCGCTCTGCTGAATGCCATCGCCGCAACGCTCCTCGCGGCAGAGATGACTGCAGCCGTCATTATCATCCAAGTCGCCGTCGTCGCATTCCTCGCTGGGCTGCTGAATGTTATCGCCACAGGCTTCCAGCTGACAGGTCGCCGAACAGCCGTCGTTGTCCGACTGGTTGCCGTCGTCGCACTCTTCATCATCGCCGCCACCGATCGTATTATCAGCACCGTCGGGGTCGAGAACACCGTCGCCGCAGCGCTCTTCACGACATAAATGATTGCAACCGTCACCGTCGATGAGGTTGTTGTCGTCGCACTCTTCACTGGGTTGCTGGATACCGTCACCACACGCTTCCAGTTTGCAGTTAGCATCGCAGCCGTCACCATTGGACTGGGCGCCGTCGTCGCATTCCTCGTTATCGTCGAGCGTAGTGATGTCATTATCAATACCGTTTAGATCAAGAACCCCATCCCCGCAGCGCTCGGGTTGGCAAAATTCACTACAGCCATCACCGCTGACCGGAAGACAAACGGCACTGTTCGGATCGACACAGCCGCTGACGTCAGCCGTCGTGCAAGCCACATTGATATCATCGCTGCAGACGCCACCGTCGTCGCACTGCTCGCCGGCAACACCTTGCGTATGACCATCGCCGCAAACGGCGCTCTTGCAGTCATCTGTGCATAAGTCGTGATTATCGATGTTGCCGTCGTCGCATTCTTCGGCGACGAGTTGTCCCGTCACCGGGTCGACAAAAACATTGGTGATGCCATCACCGCATTCCTCGATCTGGCAAGACCGGCCGCAGCCATCTTTATCCTGCGTGATGCAGACCGCGCTGTTCGGATCGGCACAGCTGGTTACATTATCAATGGTGCAGGGCACATTGGGATCATCACTACAAACACCGCCGTCGTCGCATTCTTCGCCGGTATCCAGGACACCGTTACCGCAATTCGGCCCGCCGTTGCCACCATCGCCGCCACATTCCAGTTCGCAGGAATCCGGATGACAATAACAGTTGTCGGGTACATCCGGGTTTCCGTCTGCATCAAATTCGCATTCTTCCAGTGCCTCGATCTCACCATTGCCACAGACGGGTCCTTGGCAATCGTTGCCGCAGGCATCATTGTCGACATTATTGCCGTCGTCGCATTCCTCGTCGTCGTCGGTGTTGGGGATGTTGTCAGGTCCATCCGGGTCGGTAACACCGTCCCCGCAGGATTCAATGTTGCAGGCATTGTTGCAACCATCACCATTCCTTTGAACACAGGGGGTCGGGTCGCCGTTGGCGTCGACCGGGCACTGCGAAACACTCGTACAGGCGCTTCCGCCTACAAGACAGTGTTGGCCGTCGTCGCACTCTTCGTCCTTGTCGAGGATACCGTTGCCACAGGATTCAAGTATGCAGAATTCGCTGCAGCCCGGGTGCCGGATCGGTTCACAAAAGTTGAACTTGAGGATCGGATCGCAGTCAAAATCAGAGGTGCACGCGGTGCCGGTTTGGGAACAAGCACCACCCTCATCACAGCTTTCAAAGGGAGGTTCAACGACACCGTTGCCGCATCGGGAATCATTCAATTCGATCGCGCCCCGGTCGCAGGCAGCATCCGGTCCGTAGCGGTCCGTGCCAAGTTGGTCGTCGGCGGGACAATCGTTACTGCCCGTATCGTTGGCAATACTGGACGCAAGCAGCGGGCAATGCGGTTCGCCGGCGATGCTTGATGAGGTGTCGCAGACGTCCAGGCCGGCATCCGTATCGGGCGATACCATAATGTCGTTCGTCATCGCCGCAACAATCGCGCCGCTTAAGTCGCCAAGGAGGTTAAAGTCGTTCGAGTTCAGTCCACCGCTGTAATTGGGTCCACTCGCTTTGGCGGTGTTCTCTGCCAGGATCGCGTTTCTCATGCTCGTGTTGCTGTTGAGGCTGAAGACACCGCCGCCCTCCTCACTAGCCAGGTTGCGCGCAATCGTGGAACTGAAGATATTGATATAGGTCTCCGGGATGACAAAAGGATCCGTCGAACCCGGATCCGGAAAGACGATGCGCGCCTGCTGAAGTTCGGTGCTGCTAACATCCAGGTAAGCATTCGTCTGAAGGCTGTTTCTAATCGTATCATTGGTGACAATCTGGTTTCCATCGGTACGGCTTCCGTCGCCACCGTCATTGCGGCCACCATCCCCACCGTCGTCGAAGATTGACTGGCAGATATTGGGATCCCCCAAGATGAAGAAACCGCCGCCCAGTTTGGCCTCGTTTTCAAAGACGCTGGTATTGGTAATGCCGACGTCACTGCACAAAAAAGCCAGTCCGCCGCCGAACTCGCCGGCGAGGTTGCTGTGGAAAGCGCTCTGTTCGATCGTGACATTACTGACAGCAGCGCCGATCGCCCCGCCCAGTCCCGTGATACTGTTAACCTCCGAAGAGTCCTCAGCGATGACGAGGTTGTCTGTAAATGTAGAATTGCCGATGTTGAGGTTGCCCGCCGCCATGACGATGGCGCCCCCGATCGAGGACACGTTACCGGCAAATATTGAGTCCGTGATCTCGACTGTCGAAAGAAACTCCGTCGCGACGGCACCGCCAATGCCGTCTTCGCGGCCCACTGTCAGCGGATGCGGTGTCGTCAGCGTGCTGTTGCCTTTCAAGGTAGACTGATGGATTTCTAAGATACCGGGCCCGCCGCCACCGTTGTTGTCGTCACCTTCCTCACCGACGAGGAGTGCACCGCCGTTATAACATTCATCGCAGATCTCAGGTTGGCATTGGTCGGTACAACCATCTCCGTTCTGCGGGGCGCAGATTTCTTGACGATTGGCACTGCAAGGATTCTTGGCATCGCAGAAGGCACCGAGTTCCCCCGTCGTGACATCCAGGCAGCGGCCACCGTCGTCGCATAACTCTGCCGGCGCATCGACGATACCATCCCCGCAGGATTCCAGTTGACAGAAGCTGTCACAGCCGTCCCCGGATTGCGGGATGCAATCATTGGCGGCGCCATCGACGACCGGACAAGGATTATTGGCGTCGCAGACGGACCCGTCCGCGGAACAAAGACCGCCGTCATCACACTGCTCGCCATTAACGGGTTCTTTTACGCCGTTACCGCAGGAGGCATTGTCTCCGCTGTTCAAGCGCCGACAATTGAAATCACAAGGAGGGCCGCTCGTATCGCCGGGATCGCATTGCTCACCGTTTTCGACGATGCCATTGCCGCAGCTTTCCAATTGGCAGTCGGCACTACAGCCATCGCCATCGACTCGCTCTCCGTCGTCGCATTGTTCACCTACATCCACCTGGACGATGCCATCACCACAGAACAGCGGATCGCAACCGGGATTGAATTTATTGATACTAAGGTTGTTGAATGACGCCAGGCCGCGAACATGGGCGAGCCGGAAGAAAATGTCTCCATCGGGATCCGAGCCGAGACCGACAAGGTCCGCAACGCCACCGCCGTCGATAATGACCGGAGCCTCAATCACAGGCAGTGCGTTGGGGCCGTTGCAGGCATTCAAATTGAAATTATCGACCTGCGTAAATTGGTAGATGCCGGCCGTGAGGACAATAGTGTCTGTCCCGTTGCCGGGAGTACAGCCGTCGACTTGTTCTTCGCGCCTCGAGGCTTCGAGCGCCTCGCCGAAAGAACATTTTCCGTCCTGGTCACCGCCGATCGTGGGAGGACCTGACGGCAATTCGCCGCAGCGAAGTGGCGCAGCCGCCCCGCTATTACATTGGACCGTCGTATCGACGATAATCGTCGCCCCGTAGGCGCTGCCCGCAATACTTAAAGTGATTAAAAAGAAAAGAGTCTTACCCAGCGTCTTTGCGTTCAAGTAGTTGCCCCCTCTAGTGCGCCATCATCAGGGGTAATTGTACCGTTTTCCGGGGCAAAATGAAGCCACTTGTCATGCGAAAGTCTTCGCTGGAGGTTGGCTATCCATTTAACTAATTGAAATTATTAATTAATATTAAATATAAAAAAATGTTCTGATTAAGGGGCAATTGGCACAAAGTTTTATCGATATGAGAATTTTAGTAAAATTGCCTTTTGATCTGCGGCTTTATGCGTGGCGCCGCAAAAGAGTGGATTCGGCTGCTTCACTTGCAGGACCTTCACACCTCAATCCGACATAAACTCAATCAACTCCTGATGCTGACTCTTAGCGTCCTCAAAACCGAGATCTAAGAGCCGTTTGAGATAGTGTGGTGAAAAGCTCAAATAGGATAAGAGGTCGACGCCGCTATAAGGGTCGACGTCCATCGTGCGGAGCAGAAACTTTTCGAAAAAGGTCTGCTCATCCTTATTGCGCTGCCGAAAGCATTCTTTGAAGATTTCGCCGATGTCCACCGAAGGTCGGATGTGCAAGACTTTGAGATGCTTGAGTCCACGGTCAGCGATATCGCCCTCGATGTTGTGATCCTCGATCATCTGATTGACTTCGCTTAAAAAAGTCGGACCGTGGACCTTCTCTCCCCACTCGATAATGCGGTTGATGCGATTCAGCTGTTCAAAGTCATACTGCACGCGATCTAAAAAGATCGCATTCATCACCCGACTCACGATGGCCCCTAACGACGGTTGACGCCCTCGCTCTCCCCGCTCGGGAGCGGCCTCACCGGGAAGGGCCCGATGATTCAAGCCAATCGCCAACACCCGGTCTGCACCGAGATGAATGGCCGGAGACAACGGCGTATTCAGGCGCAGACCGCCGTCGATATAGGGAATATCGCCGATCATCACTGCCGGAAAAACAATTGGAATCGCCGCCGAGGCACGGGCATGGTTAGGCATGATTTCCGTAATGTGCGCTACACAATCACCTTGATAAGCGGTCTGGTCATGCTTCTCAACGAATAATTCCAAACGCCCCGTAAGCACGTTGGTGACAACCAGCGAAATCGCATCGATTAAGCCGTCATTGATATTCCGGCTCAAGCGTTTCCAATCGATGATGCGACAGATAAACGGATTGAACGGCGAGGTGTCCAAGAAACCCGGAAAGTGCGGGTTCGCCTGACCCGGCCGCCTGAATACTTTCTCCAAAAACCCGACGCTGGTCTTGCGCAGAAAACCCGCGAGCGCACTCAGGTTACGTCGATAGATATCCTCACTACGCACGTCTTCCCACAGTTTCCTGATCGCACGCGCCTGCAAGTCATGGTCGTGCGCCGTCGAGACCATAAAACAGGTATTGATGGCGCCCACCGACGAGCCGCACTGAATATCAAAACGCCGCGTCCGAACCGGATTCGGCAGCATCGTGCGAATGTAATGAATGATCCCCGCTTCGTACGCCCCCCGCGCTCCGCCGCCGGATAAAACTAATGCGATTTTAGCCGGCCGCGACTCCGTCATGGCGGGCGATTATAGCCGAATAGCTGGATTTTTTATAGCTATTACGACGGTATTACCGTTTCCACAGATAGAACGAATCCGTCACGTAGGTCATTTTATCCTCGCCGACTTGGCGGATCGCAATCCGATAACCGTGCCCCCGTATCTCCGGGGCATCATCCGGAAGTTCCTCGCGACCATCAAAGAACGATAGTTTCGTCTCCCCATCGACAGTGTGCGTCCCCAAATCCAGTACATGCTTGAAATCGGGGCCAACAACCAATGACGCCTCGAGCTCAACCGGGCCGTCCGTTTCAACGGCAACAACAACAGGCTCGAACAATAAGACGGGATAATGATCCGGATCAATTTTAGTCACCGAACTGATTGTCCCCGCAACATTCGATAGGTCCGGCCTTTCCGCATAGTCCCCTGCATTAAAGGAAGCATCGGACGCGACATCCCAGGAAAATCGAACGCCAAACCCGCCACTAAAGGCCAGATTATCGAAATCCGTCGTGGCGAGACCCGTGTACGCAGTCAGGCCGACGTGATCGGTCACGTTAGCTAAGAAAAGGACGCCGGCCTCTCCGGTGGTCACAAGGTCACCGCTCGTCAGGCTCTCTATGTCTTCAGTCACTCCCAACTGCCCCCCGAGCCAAACATCGGGATCAAGCTGGCCTAAAAGGCCGAAATGAAACGCAACATTATACGAAGGAATCTCGGCGGAGCCCCCATCGAAAGGCACGAGCAACTCCGCCGCCGCCGTCGCATCGATGAGCAGGTCATCGGTCTCAATTTGTAGGTTAGGTCCAATCGAACCACCCAACAGTGTCTGACCTGCCCCGGATAAAACGGAACTGTCCAGTTCAATACCTAAACGCACCTCTCCCACAACACACCTCCACGGCTCATTGCATACTGCTAATTGTTCATGAAGTATCGCACCTAGGGAGATTATCGGCGCTTAGACAAGAGAAGTTCTGACGACAATTTGCGAAACGGTTTCTAATTCGCCCGCTTAAGAGTACAGATGATTGATTCTGCATCTGCATAGTCTACAATGATACCACCAAGATCAAGGGCCCCGTGAGCTTGAATAACCACATTATATTTAATCGAATTTGACATCACTAACTTCGCTGAATTCATACAAGACCGCATTATTTCACGCACAGAACTGTTTCCCATATTCAAATTATCAAAACGAAATCCGTCAAGCCCTTGAATGCTTTCTCCAATAATATAGATCCGTGTCGTCCCGAAATTCGTGTTGTAAAGATGCGTGACATCCGTAATTTTTGTGAACTCGGCCGTATGAGTCTTTGGAGGATCGGCCGCAATCACGATTTGACCGACAAACATCACTGCAATAAATGAAAGCAAACCGGCTAAGCGAACCCTATTTTTCATATTTTTCTCCTTCATTGCTTAAAACTCTCCCATGATGATGCGCCATTCTTCTTCCAGCTGTCCCGCTAGCAGAGCGGCCTTGGCCTTAAACGGCACCGCAAAAACCGAAAACGGATTAGGCCCCGACTCGTTGCCAGGCCCTGAGTCGGCCTCCCCCCCTCCAGCGGACGGATCCTCCGCCAATGGGTCTCCGGCCGGTGAATCGGACCCAGCCTCAGCTTCGGCTTCAACCTCGGGTTCTCCACCCTCATCGACAACATCATCACTCGCAAATGGCTCCTCATTCACCTCTTCAGCGGAACCTGCATCGCCGGCCGGTAATGACGTCCCCTGACAAGCGGATAGCAGGAAAGTAACGGCGCAAGCTATGGAGATAAAAGGGGAAATCCCGATACGGCAGAGGCTGAAATTCATTGCACGCATCATAGCATAGGGGACTCCACCCTCACCACGGAATTGTGCCTAAAAGTGCTTACACGAGTTAACAGATACTGAACCCGGCGAGAAACCCGATCCCGTCTCACGGCCGAAAACTTGGGAATGAACACATCCACCTCTTTCTTCAAATTCACGTTGTTTCTCTTCTCACTCAGCCTGGTCACGGCCTGCCATTATAGTGGCGGCATTACTGATTCGGATTATGACTTCGGCCCGTCGATTACGGAAGACCTTCCCCCTGAAGTCGCTGAAGCCATCGCCGAGGATATCGAAACCGAATTCGACCGACAGGCAAATGAAGACGAAATTATTGATGAAGTAAGATCAACGGAATTGAGCGATGAGCTCCTTGAAGAGCTTGATAAAACCGAAGCCCTTGGCAACGATGATACTGAGCTGGACGAAGAAAACACCGCAAACAACGGATCCGAAACAGATGCTGAAGAACCCACCGTGGAACCCGAAGAACCGAGCGAAGTCGTCGTCACTCCCGCCAATCCGGATGCCAATATCACCGTAAGCCCGACTTTTACGAATATTGAGACCAGCATACAGCCGCACTGGGAACCGCGTCCCGCAGTTCGCCAAATTCCTCCCCGCGAAGAAGAAATCAATTACAACAACACCATCTCTTACGACGTTTCCGATGAACGACAGGAGTTCGACATAGCCGATACCGTTTACTACGAAGCGGATAATAATAATAATCGTGACTGCCGCCGCTGCAGGCGTGATTAAAATCAGTTATACTCGTTAGAAAAGTTTTCTCGCGCCTATTGACCATTTTCGCTACAATTCCAGCGTGGGTCTCTGGAAGCGCACGCGGATTTGGGCTGTACTCTTCACCTTCCTCGCTCTGGCCAGTTGTTCAGGTACGGGAACACCGGGTGATACTCTCCCTGCTGCACCACCCGTGCCACCAGCAGAAATTCCTTCGTTTCTTCAATTTCCAGAAAGTCTAGCCATCGATTTCAGTGAGTTAAATCAAGCAGAGGGCAATCCGAGCGTTTCGGCATTGCAAACTCAATTTGCCAGTGATCAGACACGCGAAGAAATTATCCGTGATCGGATTGAATTCATCGTCGGAAGTAGCAACGAGTTTAATGAAACCCTGGAATTCCTCTTGCAGCCGGCCAGCAATGCCCGGATTCCCGTCAGGCCTCAACAACAAGACTTTGAAACAGTCGTGGAAATGACCGGAATGGTCGAAGGGTTCCCGCAAACGGTCAGCCTCAACGCTGTCTTCGATTTCCGTGACTTTGACTTCGACGGAGACAATCAACCGGATGGCTGTTCTGGCTGTACCTGCCCGGTCGGCTGTGAAGCCGATGGCCTCAGCGTCTGTCCTGCCGAGGCCCCTGCCACCGATTTCAAGCCCGTTTGTTTTCGGATCTGGTTAAACAATGAACGCTATATGGCGGGAAAGTTTGATGCCTCCCCGGCTTCATTGCCCACGGAGGGTAACCCGGGTGCCGGCGTCTTTCGCGCCAGTGAAACTCTTGATATGCCCAACGTTGAAGCCGAGATATCGAGCGCACGTATTGGTGCCAACTATGATCAAAGAGACTCAGACAAGCAATTCAATGATTTGTTTTTGCATGCCTTCCTCGGCGGAGTTAATCCTATCGCAACGCATATCATCTCGGAAGCAGTCCTGTCCGGCGCAGACCTAATCAAAACCTTTAATGCCACTGCCAACATCTTCGACAGTCCGGAAGATAAAAATCCACAATTTTTTGCCAAACAGGTCTCCAAATTCAGAGAAGGTACTGACTTTATCGGACTTCATGTAGTCGCCGGCGGTATTGATGACGATACGGGCGAGTTTACCGGAGAGCTACCCATCCTCTCTCCCCCCATCTGCGCCCAGATCTCGACGGCCATTGAGACATCCCTTGGGATTTGCCAGGACCTCGAAATCGATGTTACCGGAATTGATTTTGCCTCTGATGTTCAAGAGGCAGATGTTACCTTGCCACCGCTCGACGACTTTCCCGATCTGTAACAAGTACGTCCGCTACCCAACCCGTTTCAGCGTATTCTTATCGATATGATGAAACAGCTCCGGCTGCCCCTTGATCTGTAGTTGCGTATCCTCTTCATAACTAAAGCTGTCATCATCGTGAATCGTAATCTTTAGCTCATAGCGCACGGTCTTAAATTCTTTATCCAAGAACTTATTCGAGCATATGCCGTAAGTTTCCGACCCGACCTCCGCACTCAGTTGAAAGGATTTGGCATCCGCCTCGACGGTCCCTCCGGCAATTACGGTCACTCCACGGGGTACCATGAAGCAACGTAGTACCTGCTTGGCTTCGGCATCCCAGAGCCAATATCCCAGTTCTTCATGAAACGGATCTTCCTCACCGACCGGCCAGGCCGTCGTTGCATAACGCAACCCATACAGCTGTTGTTCGTGATTATTAACGGCACCAATTGGAGTAAATGTCATCCGCTCGCGAAACTTGTTAGTCTCCGTCCCTCTCTCATCAGAAGGGGCCGTATCATCGCCCTTTTCACCTTCCCAGGTACCGGCCAATGTCGATAAAGGACCTAAATTAACTATATCTTCGTCCATAAATTCCCCCCTTTAACTTTAAGCGATAAAATAGTGCATCTCTTGGAGTAAGCCAATCTGTTCTTTGATGCTGAGTAAGAATTCTTCCCAATAGCGCCGCTCTCGATAATAAGGAAAGGCCCGTTGAAAAATAGCCTCTTCATAGCGCTGCCCAATCCAGGCCGCATGGCGAATCATGCGTAAGGTCCTGAGCGGCTCTGTCAAACGCAAAGTTTTTGGATCGAACTCACGAAATATCGAATACCCCTCAAAAAAAGCTTCTTGCTGGCGCCGCTTATCTTCCTCGCTCCCATTAAAGAGCATCCAAATATCTTGTACCGGCGGCGCCAGCACCATATCGTCAAAGTCGACGAGATGAAGGCCGTCTTGATTCCACAGTATATTACCCGGATGACAGTCTCCATGAAGGGTAATCGTTTCTAAATATTCATGGAAGCACGGGGTCACCAATTGCAGGGCTTGATCCAAATGGGCGGAAATACTTTCTCGCAGATCATCCGGCAGGAAGTTCTGGCGCAGGATAAAGTCCAGGCTATCCGCACCATAAGTCGTTGGATTGAGATGAAGTCGATGTTGCGAATGAAAGGCGGCACCGACATTATGCAAGCGCCCTAAGGTGCGTCCGAGCCAGCGTCGATCATCATCCGAAATTTCAGCATGCTCGCGCCCCCGAAATTTAGGGTAAAAAGCGTAGTAGAAGCCATTGATCTCGCCCAAGGTCGAGACGACATCGAGCGGCTCACGCAGCATCAACGGCATGACAACCGGGATCTCAGCTGCATCCACTGCCTGCATAAAACGGTGTTCTTCAGCAATTGCGGCCGCGGACCACCGCCCGGGTCGGTAGTACTTGCCGATGATTGAGTCCCCAGATTCTAAGGTAATATCGTAGACACGATTCTCATAACTATTAAGCGGAAACAGGGCTCCTGTCGGCCGAAATCCTTGGGCTTCAGCCGCACGAAAACAAGTCTCCGGATCAAGCAACTCAAAACTATCAAGGTTTGGAGACATGGCTAGGCACCCGAGTAACCTGTTTACCGGGAAAAGCCAATCGCTTTTCGGACGAAAACCAATAGACTTCTGGTATCAGTTCTATAAATAGGTTTCTCCATGGAAATGATTGTGAGCGAGCGTCGGATTAACTCCGCGCGAGAGAACCAAACAGGGAGTATGGGGGTGTTGGGCTCAGCACACACCCCCATTTTCGAATGATTCAAGCCATCGGCATCAGCAAACATTTCGGACATCATGTCCTCTTCGACAAGATTACTTTTTCTCTGACAAAGGGTGAGAAAGTAGGCCTAGTCGGCCGTAACGGCTCCGGTAAATCCACGCTCTTTAGAATTATCCTCGGCGAGCTCGCGCCTGATGAAGGAGAAATAAGCGTCCCAAAAGGCTATCGCATCGGAACCCTTCCCCAGCACATCCACTTTTCTAAAAATACTCTGTTGGAAGAAGGTTGCCTGGCTCTGAGTGAGGATGAGCAATGGGACCATTATAAGGTAGAACGCATCCTCTCCGGCCTTGGATTTTCCGCGGAGGATTTCAATAAAAATCCAGACACATTTTCCGGGGGATTTCAGATTCGCATTAATTTGGCCAAGGCCCTCGTCCAAAATCCTGACATGTTGCTTTTGGACGAACCGACCAACTACCTGGATATCGTCAGCCAACGTTGGCTCAAACAATACTTGGCCGCCTATCCCGGTGAAATCATTCTCATCACCCACGATCGACAATTCATGGACGGTGCCACAACGCATATTATGGGGCTTCATCGCGAACGTTTAAAAAAGATCAAGGGCAATACACTCAAATACTATACTCAGATCCAGGAGGAGGAAGAAAACTACGAGCGCACCCGCAAGAACCAAGCGCAAACCAAAAAACATTTAGAAAAATATATCAATCGCTTTCGCTCAAGCGCCCGCCGGGCCTCTCAAGCCCAGTCACGCGTCAAACAATTAGCCAAACTCGATGATTTAAAAGCTTTGAAACAAGAACGCAATCTGGAGTTTTCATTCAACCATACGCCCTGTCCCGGAAAAACAATCATGACCGCAAAAAATCTGCGTTTTGGTTATGACAAGGGGCCATTACTGATCGATCACTTGTCATTTACAATTGGGCGAAACGATCGCATCGGCATCATCGGCAAAAATGGAAAAGGAAAGTCCACACTGCTTAATTTACTCGCAGGAGAATTGAAACCGATCAAAGGCACCATTACGTCACACCCAAGTTTGCAAATCGGTCACTTCGGGCAAACCAACGTCAATCGCCTGAATCCAGAACTGACGGTGGCCCAGGAAGTTGCCGCCTCCAATTCGGAACTGACAATGGAACAGGCCCGCTCAATATGCGGGACGATGATGTTTGAGCAGGACTTGGCACTTAAAAAAATCCGCGTGCTTTCCGGCGGCGAGCGCAGCCGCGTCTTATTGGGTAAAATACTGGCCAACCGTTCTAACTTACTCCTACTCGATGAACCGACCAATCACTTAGACCAAGAATCGGTTGAAGGTCTTATCGACGGGCTCGAGGTCTTCGAAGGCGCGGTAGCGATCGTGACGCATAGTGAGATGATCCTCAGCCAACTCGTCAATAAGCTTGTCGTTTTTCACCGGGGCCATGTGGAATTTATCGAAGGGTCGTATGACTACTTTCTAGACAAATATGGCTGGGATGATGATGAAGAGGCGGTCGTACCGCCAAAAGCCGAAGAAATCACTATCAATAAAAAAGAGCTGCGCAAGCAGCGTTCTCAAATCATCAATCAGCGTTCTAAAATCTTAAACCCTTTAAAAAAGAAAATGGACAAACTAGAAAATGAAATCTCTGAACTGGAAAGCGCCTTAAAGGAAACAAATGATGCGCTTATTCAGGCCTCCAAAGAGAATAATGTGGATCAGTTTGTCATTCTCTCCAAGGCAAGCAAAGAACACCAAAAAACTATTGACAAGAACTACGTAAAGCTCGAAGAACTGACGGACAAATATGAGAGAGAAAGCGCCTCTTTTGAAACCAAGCTAAGCGAAATGGAAGATATCAATTGATTAGCATAAGAAACCTGCTTACAAGTTGTTTATTAAGCCTTTTGCTAGTGGCGTGTGGCACTTTAGGCTCAAACTCCGCTGACCACGGCCACAATCCCGGAAATTTAACGATCTATTTCGAGGATAACGAATATACGGTCCCGATCGAGGCACAGTTGCATCTCATCGATATGGTCAGGTTTCTTGAACATCATCGTGATTCCTCTGTTGAAGTCTCCGGGCATACTCATCGGAAAAAGGGAAAGCGACGGAGCATAATGACTTCCAATAAGCTTGTCCAACTCGTCAGTGATCATTTACTGCGCCTCGGCATCAACCCGACCCGACTCCGTACGTCAGCCTCCAATGACTTGCCTTCGGCTCAAGAGGCGCCCCGCGTTGAAGTGAAATTAGTCAGAGCGGCAACCCTGTTGACTCCCGTAAACAGATAGTTTCACAGCTCCGAAACCCCACACTCTCGGAACGCCGATAAATACAGACTATGAAACAGCTCAAACTATTTGCGCTTTTACTCACTTTCGCCTGCGCGGCGTGTACCGGCAGTACCACGCCAACTAACAGCAGCGACACTCCCAGCGACGTTGAAATCAGCGTTCCAAGTACCCCAACAGGTCAGGAGCCTGAAACATCAGCCGATCCTTCGGATTCGAATGTCGCAACCGAAGCAGGTGAAAACGAGAACGAAGACGCACCCAACAATCCAGATGGTGGCACGACTCAAGAAGAAAATGAAGCAGAAGAAACAGGCCTCTCAACGGCGCAAACCATGGCCGTTATCCAGCAGGTCCTATTTTCAAAACATATTAACTAGCAATAAAATCACTTTATACCACTGGAGGTAATCCAATGACAGGATTCAAAAAAATCATAGTGAGCATGGGCGCTCTGGCTCTCATGCTTTCAACCGTAACAAGCTGGGCGGCTCAACCGGGCAACGGAAACCTTCCCTCAAGCAATAACCCGGCTAATGAGGCAGCGAATGCCGCTAACATTGACTTGACAGTTCCAACAGGTTGCAAGGTCAAATCAATTGAAACTCCTGGTTTTGGTTCATTTATATGCGATAAAGGACCCGACGAAAATGGTATGAACCTCAATCCAGAACTTGAACTCGATAAAGATTCCAAGGCCAAAAACATTCTGGTCAAGGTCAGTTGCGGTTCGGCGGAAAAATCCGTTTTAGTCGAATCAAAAGAATATTCTGATAACTGGAAGTTGATCTATAGCCAATTATTGGCCGCGCAACTCTCAGGGAATAAAATCAAGTTTGGCCTTGGCAACTTAGCAACTTGCGGCAATACAGATCTCGCAATTGCCAAGTCCGTCATTCTCCTGAATCAATAGCAATAGTCCTAGCATGCAAAAAAGGGCCTCACAGATGTGAGGCCCTTTTTATTAAAGAAGCCATAATATGACAACAACAACAAGACCATCGACTCCCCTTCAGATTTTGAACGCCTATCACCGAATCGCGCGTTTTGAGGGTCTGACAGTCAAGGAACTAGCGAGTCGTCTACCGCAGACGATACCCCAGCGGCTACGGCAATTCGTACTCACGAAAGTCGCTCAAATCGTCTCTTCTGATACAGCCGCGGGAACAAACTCAAAACGGATCGACCCCTGGGGCGAGGCCATGCAAGTGGCCGCATTGGTACAGAGCCACCTTAATAGATATCTCAATAAACCGATCCAGAAATATGATAATCCCGTTTACGTTCAAGAATTACGATTCGGCCGGCTGGAAGCAAAGCGGAATAAGATTTTAGCTAATTTTTCTATGCCCAGCACCAAGCATCCTGTTCTCAACGTCCTCCGCAGGCTACCCATCCGCTACATTGATTCCTTACGAGGCATTCGTGTCTTTTATAACGCGGCTACAACGATTGAAAAAAAGCACCCTGATTTGATTAAAGACCGCAAACTAACGGTTCTCTACCCCGCCAGCGGAAGCCATCTGGCTCCGCTGATGACAGCAATCCGTTTAATAGATCGTAACAAGATCGATTCAGGTGAATTCACCTATACTGATATCGATAAACAGCATATTAGTAAGATTGAGAGGCAACTGATGTTCCTCTTGAAGAATCGCGTGATCACTAACTATACGGTCCATTCAGCCAAAATATTTGGCAATAATGGCACTGAGCATCGCTATGAGTTTCAATATAAAGGAAAGAAAGTCTCAATTGTCCTGGCCCTCAACCGTAGTGGTAAGAGTTATTGGAGGCCTGAATATGCTCGTGGAGCAGATCTCGTGATACTCCATGACACTGAAGGAAAAAATGCAGAGCTCATCAAGCAACTTAGCAAAGAAAAAAGCAGCCATCGAGCCGCATCGCCGCAAGTCATTCTTACCGAGGGACGCGAAAGCGCTTCTAAACAGGTGAAAAAACCATCTCAATCTCATTACATCGAAATTCAGGGACAGTATGGCCACTGTGACGGATTTTTCACGACAGCAGCTCCGCGCGGCGGCGTTGAATTTAGTCGTTGTGCCTACACGAGCGGTCTGCTCTTTGAGAACAAACGTAAATAATATCAGCTGTCCAATGACTCCAAGAGCAGCTTACGAATAGGCTGTACCTGACTCGTTCGACATCAGACTCTTTTGAAAATCGAAATTTCTTTAACCGCTCAACCGTATTCTTGTCGCCTCCTAGCCGCTGCAAAAAAGCATCCCATTCTTTTTTCTGGGCGGCTGTCAGCCTTTCGTACCACATGATGTATTGCAATAATTCCCAATCTTTCAACGCGATTTTCCCAAAACGCGCTTGTTGAAACTCACCGGCAGCCTCAATCCACGTCGCGTAAGCCAGTCTGGGCAACTTGTTTGTCGACAGAGTCATATTCCATGTCAGGCGTTGCTGTTTCGCATCCCACGCCCCGTTGCTTTCCAAAGGTTGTCGAGACGCTAAGAAAACAACCCTGAGTTCATCCCCTAAAATGAAGGATAAACCCAGCGCTAAGTCATCACCTATCTCTTCAAGCACATCTTCCGGTTCTGGGGCCTGCTCTTGACGCGTTTTTTTCCACTGCGCCTCTCTTTGTTTCCATTCGTCGGTCGTACGAATATAGGCTAGAATTGATTTTTCCAACTCCTTTGCGAAGAGCAGGTTGATCAATTCGGTAATCAGCGGGGACTCCTTGTTCAGCTGCAGCTTGCGCGCAAGAACAACGCGAAGGACTCCCTGGAGTGCTTCTTTGCCTGTTTCGAGCGGCTTATCTTCCATCAAACGACTCAATTGCGGCCACTGCTGCGGCGGAAAATATTTGTGTTCCGCGAGATAGAGGACGGCGCGCGCTATACTTTCTTTGTCGGCCGACCAAAGATAGAGAATCAAGTTTTTCGCGTCTTCGCGCAATTCCTGCTTAATAAATTGATCGAGTTGCGACCACCCAGGTTTATCCCCTAGCTTGGAGCGCAACCAGCCCTTGATCAGGTCGACCAGCTCATCGACGGCTTTTTGTTGTTTCGCAATGGACCCGGCCATGTCGTCATTTCCGCGGAAACGTTCCATATAATAAGAAACCGATCCCAAGGAGGTATCATAGTGCCTCCAATAGCCCACCCCGCCTATATCATTCGGTGTGTCTTCCTTAAACTGGGCCTTGAGTTTAAATTTTTTTGGCTCCGCATTGGGGAGCTTTTGATGATACGCCGTCGCAATTCGTTCTAGCTCGGCCTTGTGCGGTGTTTTTAAGCTATATTGGCGCGTGAGGTGACTCTCCCGCCAAAACACAAGTTGGCGGTCCAGAACTTCTCCCTGCGCTTTCATTTCAACTTCGTAGACGTTTCGCGAACAGGCGGCGCTCAGCGCCAGCAAAAACAGTAAAGTGATCCATCGAAGTTTGGGCATGGTAAGTTTCCTTGCTTGAGCTGCTTATTATGCTAGATTAGCCGCCTATTGACAGCAAAAAGAGGACGCTTATGAAGCAAAAGTCGAGCGTAGGGGGATTTGACTCAATCTTTTATTCGTTAGGAGAAGCCAACCGAGTTGGCTGGTGGCGAATGTGGCGCGCCCTCTCCTCTCGCAATACCTGCAAAACATGCGCTCTCGGAATGGGCGGCCAAAAAGGCGGAATGCGCAACGAACTCGGGCACTGGCCTGAAGTCTGCAAAAAATCGTTTCAGGCGATGGCGAGCGACATGCAAAAAGCCATCCCTGAAGCATTCTTTGAGCAGCATTCCATCGAAAAATTGCGATCCCTTTCCGAGCGCGAACTTGAAGCAGCTGGGCGCCTGGCATTTCCTCTCTATTCAGGACCCAATGACACCCACTATCGGCGCATCCCGTGGAACAAGACCTTTAGCATCCTTAGTACCCAACTGAAAGCAACGCCTCCTGAACAAAGTTTTTTCTATCTAAGCGGGCGTTCTTCCAATGAGGCCGGCTTCCTCTTACAACTAATGGCACGCTTGTATGGAACCAATCACATCAACAACTGTTCTTATTATTGTCACCAAGCCAGCGGCGTCGGCTTAACTGAAGCCATCGGCAGCGGCACGGCAACCATCACCTTGGATGACGTAGAACACTGCGATCTTTTCTGGTTGTTCGGAGGCAACCCGAGCTCCAATCATCCCCGCTTAATGAGTTCCCTGATGCGCCTCAAGCACCGTGGAGGCAAGATCATTGTCGTCAACCCGGCTAAAGAAACCGGCCTCTTAAGCTTTCGCATCCCTTCCAACCTCAAATCATTAGGATTTGGCACTAAAATGGCGGACCACTACGTTCAACTCAATATAGGCAGCGATGTAGCGTTGATCATGGGAATCGCCAAGGCCTTGCTCGCAAAGCATGAGATCGATACTGATTTCATTGCCGATGCAACGGACCACTGGGAAGAGTATCTCCAGCTAATTGATAGTACGTCTTGGGATGAGATTACTGCACAATCCGGTATCAATCGCCGTGAAATCGAATTGCTCGCTCAGACTTACGCGCAATCCGAAAAATCAATATTCGCTTGGACAATGGGAATCACCCATCATCTGCATGGCGTTGAGAATGTCCAGAGCATCGTTAACTTGGCATTGTTACGCGGCATGGTCGGAAAACCCCATGCCGGCCTGCTCCCCCTCCGTGGTCATAGTAATGTCCAGGGGATGGGAACCGTTAACGTCATCCCAACGCTCAAATCCGCCGTCACCCAACGCCTTAAAGATCAGGGGATTTCAATCCCGACCATGCCCGGCTACGACACGATGCGATGCATGGAAGCCGCAGAACGGGGCGAAATGCGCTTCGCCTGGTGTTTAGGAGGTAACCTCTACGGCTCTAATCCCGATAGCCGTTTTGCCGAACGGTCGCTCAACAATATCGACACGATTGCCTATCTCAATACGACCCTCAATAGCGGGCACGCCTATGGGACCGGCAAAGAAACACTCATTCTACCCGTCGTCGCACGCGATGAAGAAAAGCAAAAGACGACCCAGGAATCGATGTTTAGCTACATCCGGCTGAGCGATGGGGGCAAAAAACGCCTCAAAGAAACCAAGAGTGAAGTAGAAATCATTGCCTCAGTCGCGAGCGCCATCTTAGGCAAGAACTCTCCCGTGCCGTGGGAAGAGATGAAAACTCACAGTAAAATTCGCGCTTTGCTTGCCAAAAGTATTCCAGGCCTCGAAGCACTAAAAAAAATTGATACGACTAAAAAAGAATTCACTATTCCGGGACGAATTTTTCACCAACCCCAATTCAATACGGATACCGGCCGAGCTAAATTCTCACTCCACGCGATCCCAAAGCAAGGTACAAAAAGCCCAAGTGAACTGACTCTAATGTCCGTCCGCTCGGAAGGTCAGTTTAACACGGTTGTTTATGATGAAGAAGATAGTTGGCGCGATATCAAACGTCGCGATGTCATCCTCATGAACCAAGAGGATATTGAGCGATTAGGGCTCAAGCCGGATCAGCAGGTAACAATTCAATCTGAAACCGGTAAGCTCGAAAATATTTTAGTCACGCCCTATGACATCAAAGCAGGCAATGCCCTCATGTATTATCCTGAGGTCAATATCTTGATCTCGCGTGCTGTCGACCCACGTTCCCGAACGCCTGCCTTTAAAGCGACGCATATTACAATACACGCGGCGCAATAAATTCTTGTTATTCGGAGAACCCCACCGATACGAGCTTGGGTTGAGTCCCATCATCGAGAGTAAAATCATCCCAGAATTGATGGGCAGCCCCATAGAGAAGGACGACATCAGCACCCGGGTTATCGCTTAAATATTGTTGGATCTGATGCGCCGCGAATTTTTCACGAACGTCCATAATCAGTTTGTCTCGCATCACATCATCGTCTGTAGTGGCAATCCGGCGATGGACTTCGTCTTCAGTCGCACAATTGGAGATTGTTCGGTGAATTTGGACGTCAGGATCCAATTTAAAATATACGAGTGACGATCCATAGAGCGCTAACTGAACCAGTTGATCCGGCTGCGGATCGGCAAGAAATTCCTCAATATCGCCTGGATGTTCCAATCCCGGCACGACAAAATCATCCCTGCTCAATTCTCCGCAAACGCCTTCAGAGAAAATATGGCGGGGTTGGGTTTCAACAAAGTATTTTAGGATTTTGAACTGGAATCGACCTATTTCGAGAAGCTCCGCTTCGGTCATCCCTTCAACGAAATGAATCTGACGCACAAAGGTGACCTGACCGGCATCAGGATTTCCATCCAGCTCGACATGAAATTCACGCCGTTCTGCGGACTCAACCGCTACGACACCTTCTTCGGAACGCACCTCCACATAGGCTTATCTTGCAAGCTTAATGCCAAGGTTAAAGGTGAACTGTTACCAATAACTCCCTATTTTTATTTAAGATTTTTTCGCGCGTCCCTATCGCACCATTCGAGACTGAGGACTCCCCCCCTCAGTCTCGGCAAGTCAGTCTCCAAACCTGGCCTGATATGAATCATACCCCCGCTGCGCTATACTGGTCCGCAAGATGGATTCAAGCGAGCGCATCGGAATTGTCATGCTTCACCCTAGCTGTAATATGGTGTGTAGCTTTTGTGTCACGGAAGACAGCTTTGCTGCGATGACCTTTGAACAGGCGGTTGAGTTGCTTCACACCTTAAAAGCAATCGACATCCATAACATCGTGTTTGGAGGGGGGGAACCCTTCACCTGGGAACACGACCTTGTCAGACTAACCGAGATCGCCAAACAAATGGACTTTTTGGTTCAAGTCGGAACCAATGGCATAGGCATGCCCGCCAATTTTGAGAGGCTCCCTTCTATCGACCGCTACTGTCTTCCGCTCGAGTCGGCGGACCCAAAGCGACACAATTCAATCCGGCTCTATAAAGGAGAACACCACTCGATTATCATTGAGAGACTTGAGGCGCTCCAACAAACCCGGAAATCCGTGACCATCTCAACCGTCATTCATCAGGAAAATCTCGATGGCTTGCAGGAACTTGGCTATTTATTGAGAGACTACCATGAGAAAAGTCATAATATACATGCTTGGCATCTCTACAAGTTTATTCCTGAAGGGCGCGGGGGGCGCCCTAATGCGGATCGCCTTTCAATTTCCGGACAGACTTTTGACCGCATTGTCGCTGAACTCAAGCAGATGAATTTGGGCTTCACTATTTATAAGCGCAGAGATATGTTCCAATCTCGATCGGTTGGCTTCTTTTGGTATCTGGATGATCAACTGAAGTCTACCTGGAGCCAATTAAAAGGATAATTGAACCATGTCACGACCGCTTAGCGAGCTTTTGATAAAATATAATCAGCCGGGACCTCGCTATACCAGCTATCCAACAGTTCCCGCTTGGACCGAAACGGTCGGCTCTTCTGATTATGAAACCTCGCTAAAAAATCTCAGCACTGAAGACCCGCTTTCACTCTATTTTCATATTCCCTTTTGTGAGAAGCTTTGCCACTTCTGCGGGTGTCTTAAAGTTATCACCCAGAACCGTTCTAAGTCTGCCGAATATATTAAAGTACTGCTAAAAGAGTTGGATCAAGTCGCCGAACTAATCCCGGCGCAAACACGCACTGTTTCTCAGCTTCACTTCGGCGGCGGTACCCCTAATTTTTTGCAACCCGATGAATTGACTCAGGTCATGACTTCGATCCGGCAGCACTTTGAACTTCTGCCCGATGGCGAAATCGCCATAGAAATGCACCCGCGGACATCGACACGCGCTTTTTGCGATAATTTAAGAGCGCAAGGATTCAATCGGATTTCGCTCGGTGTGCAAGATTTCGATCCAAAAGTGCAACAACTCATCAATCGTTTTCAAGATTATGAAATGACCGAAAAGATGGTTTCTTATCTGAGAGATATAGGCTTCAATGCCTTTAATTTTGATTTAATTTATGGCCTGCCGGGACAATGCATGAACACCTGGAAAAAGACGCTGCAACAGGTTCTTGAGTTAAAGCCTGATCGATTAGCCGTCTACAGTTATGCCCATGTCCCCTGGAAAGCCCCCGTGCAGCGATCCTTTAAAGACAGCGATCTGCCCTCACCGGAACTCAAACTGGAACTTTTTGAAGTCGCTTATAAAACCTTTACCCAACAGGGTTATCGTCTTATCGGCATGGACCATTTCGCCCTCGAAACTGATGAATTAAGTTTGGCAGCTGAAAATGGCAGCCTGCACCGCAACTTTATGGGATATTCGACCCGTGCCAGTTCACAACAAGTTGGGCTTGGCATGAGTGCCATTTCTTACATTGGCGGCAATTATTTTCAGAATCATAAAACCCTAAAGGAATATTACGACTCACTGGAAAAGGGTTCATTGGCGACATTTAGAGGTTTTCTGCTCGACCGCGACGATCATATACGACGCGCGGTAATCACACAGATCATGTGCAATGGATCTGTTAACTATGCCGCGTTTAAAGAGCAGTGGGGTATCGACTTTCTTAGCTATTTCGACGATGAGCACAAGCGTCTCGAACCTTTCTTACAAGATGAACTCTTACTGAGCGATGCCGATGGCATCCGCGTCATCGATCACGGTTTTCTATTCTTACGTAATATCGCGATGACTTTTGATACCTACCTTGATGATATCCGCACCAATGCACAGACACCTGTCTTTTCCAAAACGGTTTAAACGGTTTAAGCGGAACTTTCTCAATCAAAATGAGGCTCAAGCGAGCGAACCTCTATTCTATCAATAATATTAAGGAGTTATTTGAGAGCGACGAGCCGATTTTTCTCAGGTCGATTCATGATATGAATCATTCTCGACGCTGGTACAATAGGGGCATAATTTTTAGAAATGGAGGGAAATATGGCGACACTGCAAGTACAAGACTTAATGACCGATCACGTATTTAGCGTTCGAGAGAATGAAGATCTTGCCCAACTCACGGCACTCATGGAAGACATTCACGTACGTCATGTACCGGTTATTGACGAAGAAGGAATCCTTCGCGGCCTCGTCTCTCATCGGGACCTCTTGAGTTCCGTCCTTTATGCACAACAAGATCTACCTCAAAATGAATTGCAAGAGCTGTTAAAGAGCATGACCGTTAAAGAAATAATGGTCGAAGGGGTTGAAACGGCTGAGGCAGATCAAGACATTACAGATGCAGGCAGCATTATGCTCGACAACAAGCTGGGCTGCTTACCGGTCGTAGAGGGCGATCGCCTGGTAGGGATTCTGACTGAAGCTGACTTTGTTAAGTTTGTCGTCAAGACAGCCGGAGGGGAGTAAAATGAGCTTTGACTCGTGAAAGATCTGCCGCCAACAACAAAATATCGCAATCCTCTATATATCATTTTGGCTATCGGCGCGGTCTTTATCGTGCTGCAATATTGGAATCCATTGCAGCCTGCACAAGAAATTCCCTACAGTCAGTTCTTAATTGAACTGAGTCAAGGACGTATCGAACACGTCCGTCTCTCCGAAACTAAAATAAGCGGGACATTCAAAGATGGCGAGCAAGGAAAGGCAATCAGCTTCACAACAATTCCAGTCCGTGATGACCAACTTGTAGAAAAACTAACGAAACTCCAGGTTCCTTTCGAAGGAGCACATCCGAATACTTTTTGGGTCTCAATATTTCCGTGGCTTATTTGGGTGGTCATCCTCCTCGTTATTTGGCGATTCATGCTCACCCGCCTGACTTCCGGTCCTCCAGGCGGTCTCATGCGACTTGGTAAATCAAAAGCAAAAATTTATGTCGAGCGCGGCGTCAAGACGAGCTTTGATGATATCGCCGGTGAGGATGAAGCCAAGGCTGAAGTCATTGAACTCATCGACTTCTTAAAAAACCCGGTTAACTATGCACGACTCGGCGCCCGCACCCCCAAAGGCATTCTCTTAGTGGGCCCTCCGGGATGTGGCAAAACACTCATGGCACGAGCAATGGCGGGTGAAGCCAACGTCCCTTTTTTTTCTATCAATGGATCCGAGTTTGTTGAAATGTTTGTCGGACTCGGAGCCGCACGCGTCCGCGACCTTTTTGAAGAGGCCCGAAAGAATGCTCCCTGCATCATTTTTATCGATGAATTGGATGCGATCGGGAAATCCCGCAGTCTCGGGTATGCGGGAAGCGGCGCTCATGAGGAAACCGAACAGACGTTAAACCAGTTGCTCGCAGAGCTCGATGGTTTTGATCCCTCACAGGGCATTATTCTATTAGCTGCTACCAATCGACCTGAAATTCTTGATCCAGCCCTGCTGCGCGCAGGCCGATTCGACCGCCAGATCCTACTCGACAACCCGGACCGGGCCGGCCGCAAAGCCATACTTGAAGTTCATATGAAAAAAATCACTGTGGCCGATGATATTGAGGCCGATAAGATCGCTTCGCTGACTCCCGGCTTCTCCGGTGCAGACCTGGCTAATCTTGTCAACGAAGCCGCCCTCCTCGCGACACGCCGCAATGCAAAACAGGTTACTGAAGAAGATTTCATCATGGCCATTGAACGTATTATTGCCGGTCTGGAGCGCAAGAAGCGTTTGATGAATGCACAGGAACGAAGGCGTGTGGCCTATCATGAAATGGGTCACGCGACCGTATCTTTAGCAGCAGGCAAGATGGAACAAGTTCAAAAGGTCAGCATTATTCCAAGGGGCATTGGCGCACTAGGTTACACCATGCAACGTCCCATTGAAGACCGCTATTTAATGAGTCGCGACGAATTACTGACCAAAATGGCCATCCTGCTCGGCGGTCGCGCTTCGGAAACATTGTTCTTTGATGACGTCTCGACCGGCGCCAGCGATGATCTGGTCAAGGCAACCAATATCGCACGCGCGATGGTCACGGAGTACGGCATGAGTGATAAATTAGGGCTGGCAACCTTCGAAGAACCGCGCTCTCCTTTTCTGCAAGGACCGCTGATTTTCCCCAAACAGCCCATCGCCAGCGAGCAGACGGCGCAAATTATCGACAGCGAAGTCAAAGATCTCTTGGCTGCCGCCTTCAACAAGGCCACCGAGACCATCAAGAAAAACAGCACGTTTATTGAGGCTGCGGCCCAACGCCTTTTGGAAATAGAAACGCTGGATCATCAGGAAATCGATCAGCTGTGGCAGCAATTGAAAGCTGTGGAACCCTCACCCGTTAAACCGGTCGCCGCACCTCATTGAGCAAAGCGAATCATCCCTTGATTCAAATTCCAATAATCTTTGGCAAAAGAGAGCTCTTCTTCAGTCTCGGCGTAAATACGCAACAACGGTTCGCCCTGTTCACAATGTTGACCCACCTTTTTGAAAAGATACACGCCCGCACTTTTGTCCTTGGGCGCTCCAGTCAATTTGGCCAAACGCCCGACATGGTAATTATCAAAGGCCGCAACCGTACTATCGTTCTCGGCAAGAACGTCATAGTGAAAATTAGCTTCCCGCAACGACTTAGGGCCTCCTTGAGCTCGGATCAACGCCTGCATCTTTTCATGAGCCTTGCCGCTGTCTAGAATCTCCTGGGCTAATTCGTACCCTTTGCCGGCTCGCACCTCTTGCTGAAACTCTAAAATATGCCCCGCGATTTGCAGGCTCTTTTCGCGTAAATCTTGCGGCGCTTCTCGATGTCCTTCTAAAACGCGCAAGACATCCCGTGCCTCCAGGCTCGGCCCGACTCCATAACCGATGGGCTCTACTCCGGAAGTGATCAGGCACTCCACGTACATTCCAAGTTGTTCTCCGACATACTCAAAAGTCCGTTGCAAATGGAGCGCTTTTTGTCGACTCCGCAATTTGCTCGTCGGCCCCAACGGTAAATCGAGCAAGATGTGCGTCGACCCAGCTGATTTTTTCTTCGAAAGTATCGACGCAACCATCTGTCCTTCCGAATCCAAGCTCAGCGGTCGCTCCACCTGTATAATGATGTCATCAGCCGGTGACAGATCAACCGCGCCACCCCAGGCTATGCAGCCATTTTCCTGCGAAACAATTTCCTTCATCCGTGATAACGGCAGGTCGACCTCGGCCAGTGCTTCCATCGCATCGGCCGTGCCACAGGGTGAGGTAATCGCGCGTGAACTGGTTTTAGGAATTTTTAACCCAAAGGCAGCCACAATCGGCACTACCACCATCGTCACGCGATTCCCGGGCACGCCGCCAATGCTATGTTTATCTACGATCACTTCCGCTTGACCGCCTGCAGACTTATGATCCCAATCTATGCGCTCACCTGTCTCCACCATGACATTCGTCAGCCATACAACCTCTTCACGCGAGAGATTGTTTTGAGTACACGCGAGAACAAAAGCGGTTAGTTCGATCTTCGAATAGCGCCCGGCAACGATATCATTAATAATTTCCCGAAGCTCTCCCTCGTCAAACATCTGGCCGTCCAGTTTTCTTTTAACATACTCAAATGAGTGCAGTGGAGTCGGGTGTCTAATCCAAACTTCACTTCCTTCGGGTAAATTCAACTGATTGAATGTATAGCTGGATAAACCGATCTCACCTTCTTTCAAGAAAGGTTCAGAAACAATGTTTAAGACAGCAACAATGCTCTTTCCTGACCCGACAATTTCGATTTTTGTTTGCGAATTAAAGCCCTGCGAGGCGCAGAGAGGACAATCATGGCGCATAAAGGCGACATTTTCCTTGTAGGTATCGATTTGTATCTTACGCAGTCTCATCATGGCCTAACACCTGATTGAGGCATCGACTTAACAAGGGGGCCACGTCAATCCGATTGCTTTCATGGGGCAAAGTATTGCAAGAGGCTATCAGTTCCACACCCGCTTCGCGGATGGATTCATAAGACTGCGCGGCAAAGATTGGGTGAACCAGGACACAAGCGATATTTCTACAGCCCGTATGGGTAAGCTCCTGAATCACCTCGAGCATGGTTCCACCGCTAGAAACAATATCATCGACGATGACGACAGTCCGATTTTGAATGTCTTCAGGAACCTTCCAGAGAACACGGACCGAAGTATCACTTAAACGACGCTTTTTAAAGACGATGAAATCCAGATCTTCTAGCGCCGCTACCTGTGATACCCATTGCTTCGATTCCTCATCGGGACCGATCAAGATCGGGTTGGGCACTTCTTCGCGGATATAACGGGCAACTAACGGCATCGTCGACAGCGTTTCCGTCGGAATCGAATAAATTTCTTCAAGTTCGTGGATACGGTGTAAATGCGGATCAATCGTAATTAAACGGTCCACGTGACGACTAACCAGCTTGGCAAAAGTGCGTGCTGCAACCGCCTGACCCGGTTCAAAGGCCTTATCCTGTCGCATATAAGGTAAATAAGGCGCCAGCCAGATCACACTCTTCGCCTCGAGATCGCGGCAAGCACTCGCGGCTAATAACAAGGGGAAAATCTTGGTATCCGGTCGATCCATACTCGATACCAATATCGCTTTTCTACGGCGCACGCTTTCCGGAACCCGAACTAGCGACTCACCGTCAGGGAAATGGCGAATATTGAGCGGCTCTACCGGCAATCCCACTACATCCGCAATCTTTGTCGCCAGCGCCGCACTATGCTCATCATGAATAAGTATCGCGTCCATTATCCGTCAAAAATTTCCATATAATCCGGAACTTCGCAATTCCAATCGAGCTCATCTTGTATTCGTTTGCGCAAGCCTTCACTGGCCAACGGCTCTCCATGCGTCACAAAAACTCTTTTGGGTTCGCGTGCCATAGTATTGAGCCATTTCATGATTCCTTGAACGTCGGCATGGGCCGATAATGACTCCATCCCGCATACCTCCGCGCGGATGGGTACATACCGTCCGTGGATCTTGATCTCTTCTGCACCGTTCAGCATGGCCTCACCACGCGTCCCTGCTGCCTGAAAACCGGCAAAGAGTATCGCATTTTTGGAATCTGGAGCCAATTTCTTAAGGTGGTGCAATACACGCCCCCCTGTCGCCATTCCGCTCGCTGAGATAATTATTGCGGGGTGCTCGGTCTCATTTAAATGCCTCGATTCATCAGCTGAGCTAACAAACTGTGTCATCTCACCAATACCCTGACACTCTTCAAGCGTCAGGGACTGATCCGCGATGTAAGAGCAAAAAATTTGGGTGGCCTGAATAGCCATCGGACTATTCAAATAAACAGGAACATCGGGAATACTCTGCGATCGCTTTAATTTCCAGATGATATACAACAATTGCTGAGAACGTCCGACGGCAAATGCGGGAATAAGCAGGCGACCACCGCGGCCAATCACTTTTTGAATCAATAATTTAAGTATCTCTTCCGGATCTTCTCTCGGATGGCTTCGATTCCCATAGGTCGATTCGACGAGAACATAATCGGCTGAACCGATCTTATCCGGAGCTGACATCGTCAAATCGTCATATCGACCCAGGTCACCTGAGAATATCAACTCATTGTCTTCGGCGCGAAAGGATATAAAACTGGCCCCTAAAATGTGGCCGGCCTTCTTGAAATCGAAACTCATCGTTTCCGTCAACTGAACGGGGGTTTCCCAATCAACTCCTTCAATTTTTGCCGCCGCTTTACGCCCATCCGCCTCCGTATATAAAGGGAGTGCCGGAGAATGCTTGGAGAATTTGCGCTTATTCGCAAAGGCGGCGTCCTCTTCCTGCAGATAACCGGCATCCGGCAGTAACAGTTCACACAGCGCCTTGGTTGCATGCGTGGCGTAAATCGGACCTTTGAAACCGTTACGGACCAACACCGGCAAATACCCGGTATGATCGATATGCGCATGCGTGAGGATCACCGCATCCAAAGTCGCCGGATCGAAAGGCAGCGGTTTCCAATTGCGCAGACGCAGCACTTTAAGCCCCTGATACAGACCGCAATCAATTAAGACCTGCTTCTCGCCGCAACGGACCAAATGTTTGGATCCGGTCACCGTATTATTAGCGCCTAAGAACTGGAGTTGCATGGACCTTAGTTATAGACCGAATCGGAGCACACTCAAAGGCCAAATCGAGTGTGATCTCTGTTCACACTAAACACTCGAATGTGAACATATGACGTTCACACTCACTCGGGATTTGTCGCTCCCTTCGAATGCCATATCAATTTTTTATAAGTAATATCAATTAGTTATAATTTTATCGGGACTGAGGCCCGGCTTGGCACAGGGCTTGCTCTATAGCCTAGTGTACATGCTGAGGTGGTAACAGATTTTAAAAGCTCCATGCGCACCCACTACACCTCAGTGACTCTCTGGTTGGAGTCATCATGATTCCGGCTAGGGACCACTAACCTGCCCCATCGTCTGAATCGCACCTAGGGCGATGGGGCTTGGTTAGCGGAAAGACATTAAATAACTTTTTTATGGGGATGGACGAAATGACACAACTTGGACAAATCGCACGCGTCATCTATCAAAGACCCGATGGTCAGTTCGGTTGCACCATGACCGCTTACACGCGGCTCGCCGAATTAGATTTCGACAATCCGGTCCTGACATATTCCGAATACCGACAAGCAACGGATAAGGCCAAGATACCGGAAGGCACTCGCATCACGCGTCTTATCATCGGTCGTTATTTGTACGCCGTCGACGACCACTCGCTCGATTTTCATGTCCAGCTCGCCGAAACACCTATTGAGCCCGTCTGTCGCCTGGAAATCAATTTTAGTTGGGAAACGGTCGGTGTCCTTCAAAATTACAACGAAACACCAGAAGAGACACCCGCCCAAATAGACATTTAATGTCCCCATGACAACCCAGTGCCTCGCCGTTTGAAGCGAAAGCTTCGGCGGCGGGGCCACTTGGTAACACAACTAACGAGCTTTTGCTTGCTTCAGCGATGAAGCACGGTCCTGTCGTCTTTTCATCCCGGTTAGGCGGCGGGGCCAACAAATTTTTGATTTAAGTAAGGAGAACGACATGAGCGGTGACGGAACAATTAGCCCAAATGTGGAACGAGTTCTCGGAGACATGAGAACACGTGATGACCTTGACCAACAAAGACTCTCAGAGCAAGTATCACAAGGATCCGGAAACCAAGACGGTACCGCCCAAGCAATCGCGGCACTGAACCAAGTCGCCGGGACAATTACCCAAACCATAACAAGTGTAACGGAACAAGCGACGGCAGCTGGACAGTCCCAGGCCGCAGCACAACAGGCCGCCGTCCAAAATCAAGAAGACAGTCGCGAAGGACATATTATGCTCAACGTGCTCGAAGCGAATCGCGAAGCTGATGCGCAGATGTTTGGTACCGGCCTCGGCGCGCCCAGACACGTCCGCAATGTCTAAATAGAGTCTTTTCTCATCTGTCTAGGGGTTTGAGAGGGAGAGGAGATAAACCATGCCAAATAGAATTATCGTTGCTCAAGGACGCAACTATACTGTTTACGTCGATGATGCCAATCACGACGGTGTCTATAATGAAGGGGAGCGTCTCTCTGTACGTGAAGGCCGGGGGAGTCTATCTCATCGGCAAAGTGACGTCGACGGCGTACTCGAGCGACTCGGTGTCCACGAGTTGCGTCCTGGCATCCGCATCGAACCCTTTCGCGCTTACCTGGATCAATTGCGTCATGCTCGACAATCCGCCTCCGCTGGCAACCCGGAACACACGGTTAATCATATATTACAAGCGCAGGACTATGCACGACAGGCCGGTATTCAAGCCGATCATCGCGAACTCGCTCGGATCGGATCTCGCTGCATTGAGCAATGGTGTCAGAAACGCTATGAACATGGCGGTGACCGCGAGCGTGATAAGATCCAACGCTTTTTAGATCAGATCCAACGTGAAATCAGCCGGGCTCCAAGTGAAGTGACACAAACCGACCGCGCCCTAAATGTACTCCGTGATCTTCCGAGACTTACCGATTTTCAAGAACAAGGCGAACCCTTAGCGTTGAACGAAGATTAATCAATTGTCTAGAGCTTGAGAGGGAAAAGAGGAGATAAAAATGGGTGATATTACGATCGGAACCGTTGGGGAAGTAACCTTATTCGTCCGCGATCGCAACGAGAATGGCGTTTATGATGAGGGAGACCGCATTGGTGTCCGCAACGGCAGCGCTAGCCCGCGATTTGATCAGCAAAGCATTCGAGAAGCCTATACCCGCTTGGGAATCACCGGAATTGATCGCAGTGATTCGCATAGAAATACCCTTATATCTGGATTGAGATACCACATTGATCTCTTGCAACGCACACTACAAGCCGCCGCTCGCGGAACTAGAGAAGATATCCGAACCGTCCGTTCAAATATCGCAACGTTTCGCTGGCAACCCCGGCGCTCCATAACGCTCGGAAACAATTCATTACAAGCTATCCAATGGGATGCGATCTATAACTGCCTCAACCAAGACCGGGAACATAATAGGGACATCCTCGTGCAGGTAAGACGCCTTGATCTAGACCAAGATCCCGAAAACCGCCGACGCAGCTGTCGCCTGATCATGCGTTACTTAATGGCGGATAAGGGATCGGCCCGGCAACGCGAGCTAGCCCGAAGAATAGAGACACGTGCCACCCGTTCACGCGGCCCGATGCAACCCTTACCGACCCGGCCCCCAGCTGCTTCACGGCGACAGGCTCAACCCAGAGAACTCGGAAGACTCGACCGGGCAGCCCGTGGTGCCCGTATCGCAAGCAGTGCCATCGTCAACTTTCTCCTCTCGGCACAAACATATGTCAGGGAACACACAGGGATTTAAAAATCACGCGCCGGGACACCTGCTCCAAGGTCCCGGAATGGCATCAACGCTGGAATCAAATTACGGACCATGCCCATCACGCCTGGCAACGCGCCCAGCGCTGGTGGAGAAGTCTCTAGGCGATTGACAAATAACTACAGCTTGCTTAGTTGAAGTGATCCATGCAGCCCAATCAGCCATCGCCAAAGAAAAACTCCAACTTCAAGATCGTCTTAGTTATTTTAGGCCTGGCGATTTTACCTATTGCGTTCTTTCTCTATCCTGAGTTTGAACGCAGCCAAATCCTCGAAGATGGCATTCCGGCGCAAGGCACGATCATCAAAGTCCGGGACACGGGGAATCGTTTCAACGACCAGCCCCAGGTCAAGGTCTGGGTCAAAGTCGAACCCGATAAGGCGGAACCCTATGAAGCGATGACCAAGATGGTCATCTCACCGGTCTACATCCCGCAGTTTCAACCGGGCAAGCGCGTTCGCGTCCGCTATGACGCCGATGATCCGACGAAAATCGCCATCGAAGCGACCGAGTAAACGCAACCCTTGGTTGTTCTGTACCGATAACCTATAATAAGGATGTCTATGCGATTTCGCTTTAAATATCTTATTCTCTGCACCCTGCTCGGCTGTGTTATGGCCTGCACCCAGGGTTTTCAACTGCCAAGCGGTCAACCGACCTCGGCCACTAATATCGATATCGAAGATGAAGAGGAGACGACTGAACTGGCCGCTGAGGATCCTCTTGAGGAGCCTGCTGCAGAGCCGTTAGTAGATCCTTTCGTGGAAACGGGACCCAGCATCGAACCTGAGGAGGCCGTGACACGTTCGATGGAAAGTCGTCGCATCTCAGCACCTGGCGAAACGCCAGTCACCATTGCCGACTCGAGCGGCACGACGGCGGCCCCGTCCAGTCACGAATCGGTTCAGTGCTTGGGAGCTTTTATCATCGCTTGGCCCCACGCGACCCGACCAGAGGGTATTCCGGATTCTGGTTTTAACCATGAAGCCTACTGCCGCGATAGTGCCCTTATCCCGGCAAGTGCGCTCTTTAGTGATGACTTCGCCCGCCAGGCCCAAATTCGGAGATTCAGCGCCACGTTTGTCGAAGACGACACACCCGTTTGCCTTATAGGGCACAACTGTGTCCGCAAAAATCACCTCGCCGAAGACTTAGGTCTCACCGCCGGTTATTACTTGGTTTACGAGATCCTAGATTGTGATGCACTCCATTACCGGTACCATGAAAGAGAAAATGCTATTTTCATAGAAATGGATAGGGATGCGCGTTTCAAGGATGCACGAGCATTGAAGGAATATGTCTGCCATTCGAGTATTCGCTTCATCGGAGATGCCTACGTACCATCAATGTTACGTTTCATGGAAAGAGAACCCGGCGCCTTCATTCGCTACCTATTCCCAAAAGAATAGCACTTTAGCCCGTCTGACTCTCGATAAACGCCTTCATCGCCACCCGTTTGATCGGGATATTGTGCTTTTGTAACTGCGTGTATAGATAGCGACGTGAAATCCCCAAGGCTTCAGCCGCGAGCTTCTTATTAAAACCGCTGTCCTGCAAGGCCTTTAAGATAATGTTCTTCTCACTCAACTTCTTGCTCCCACTGTCGATGGCAGGAGCTGAACCTGCCATCGCCTGCGGCCGCCCTTCAAAAAGCGCCTTCTTAAAGTGGAAGGATTTAGGCAGGAGTTTCTTCTTGTGGTGAAAGAGACTCGCACTACGAACCGTGTTTTCCAATTCGCGCACATTCCCCGGCCAGGTATAAAGCGTCAATAGTTCAAGCGCTTCCGGTGTTATTTCGTAAGCGTCACGTTTTTCATTGCGACCCATTTTTTCAAGGAAATGTTTTACGAGGATGGGGATATCTTCAATGCGCTCGCGCAACGGCGGCAAGGTAACCGTCATTCCATTGAGGCGATAAAAAAGATCTTCCCGAAACGATCCATCAACGATCAATTCATTCAGGTCTTTATTACTCGCTGACACCACCCGCACATCGACCGTGATAACTTGATTGGAACCCAAGGGACGAATCTCGCCTTCTTGCAAAAAGCGCAATAGTTTAGCCTGCATCGGCGGGCTCATATCCGCGATTTCATCGAGAAAAACCGTGCCCCCGTTCGCGTATTCAAGTAAGCCTTTTTTATCGCGGTCCGCATGGGTGAACGCCCCCTTCTTGTGCCCGAAGAGTTCCGACTCCAGCAATGTCTCCGGCAAGCTCGAACAGTTTTCACTGACAAAGGCTTTTTTGGCACGGGGCCCTTTATAATGGAGGGCACTCGCAATCATTTCCTTACCTGTTCCGGATTCTCCAAAGATCCAGACCGGTATACTCGTATCGACCAGCCGATCGACGAGGGAGAGCACCTCCAACATCGCCGGTGATTGACCGACAATCTCGCCGTATTCATAAGTGAGTTTTTGACGCGTCTCCGCGATATCTTTCTTAAGAATTGTCAGCTCGCTGCTTTGACTATCGACGGTCTCCGCAAGCTGCTTGTTGTTCTGACGCAAGCCCTGAATCATTTGGGCTTTTTGGAGCGCCAAACCAGCATGATCTGCAAAAATTTGTAAGACCTCCGATTCCTGCCCATGAAAACGCTCGGTTTCATAACTATGATCCATATAGAGCACGCCAACGACCTCATCGGCCGTCGTCAGGGGAAGGACGAGGATCGATTTGAGATCGAGCTCATGCACACTCTCAGCCGATTCAAAACGTTGATCAAGAATCGCGTTGTCGGTCACCAGCGGCTGACCATTCTTAACGACTTCGCCGACGGCTGAAAGACTCACGCGAAAATCATCGCCTTCCAGTAAATCTTTTGAGATGTTGCGCGCAACCTTGACGGAGTAACCGGCGACAGGAGAGTCAGGGTCTTCCGCTTTAATCAGCAAAAATCCCCTCTCGGCTCCGGATAGCTGCATGGCTGCATCCATGATCTGTTGGAGCACTTCATCAACGTTATTAGAACCTAACAGGTCCTTGGTGATCCCATGTAATTTTTGCAGAATATCCATTGTTTTAATCTCCCCTAATTGTGTTTCTGTCTCGCCCGCTTGGGCTAAACAATATTTTTGATAATCGGGTCGTTCCTCAAAACTCAATTTGAGTGGGTCTGAGAGCCGTTCGTAAAGTGTCGTTAGTATCGTAGGTAATTCAGCCTGCCGCGCTGGTTCCAAAGCAAGCATCAAACGCACCCAACGTCGTTCCAAATCCCACTCGACCGGGGCCGCTTCTTTCTGGAGATGACGCGGGATGGCTAAAGCACCAGTGTGTTTACCGTGACGAAGCATGTCGATTTCGAAACGAACTTCCTGCTGACGGTCACGAATATTAGCCATACCACTCATCGTGTCGGCCTGAGTTGAAAAGGAATCCGCTTGATCAAAATGTCCCACGCTGGCCCACACGAGAGCCAACTGCAGCAAGTTCAGCCCTTGATCATAGGGACTGCCAAAAAAGAGAAAGAGTTCGCGTGCCTTTTCAAGCTCTTCCAAGGCGCGCAGGTAATCGCCACGCCGTGTCGCAAATACGCCTAGATTTTGATAGACACGGGCCAATAACGATTCATCATGACTCTGGGCCGCAATCTCGAGGGCCTTATTGTAGGATGCTTCGACATCATCAGCCCGCCCCAGTTGAAGAGCTAAGTTACCTTTCTCAAGCTCACTGGAAAAAAGGCCATGAGTCGACGACAAGAGTTCATAGATGCCTTCCCCTAGCTGCAAATACAACAGGGCTTGATCCCAATCGCCCTGTTCCGCTGCCATCAAAGCCTGATGCTTGTAGATTTCGGCCTTCTGTTGCGTCTCTTCGGGCAAAAGTCCATGGGCCTCAATAAAATGTTTTTGTGCCGAATCAAATTTTTCTTCGTTAATGTCCAAAAGCCCCAACATCGAATGAGCACGCGCAAGGCGGGGCCGATGAGACTCTTTCGCCAAATCACCGGCCTTCAAACAAAATTCCAAACGTTGACGGGCTTTTGATAATTGTCCGAGATTTTTGTAGGCCACTCCCGTCGATAACCCATATTTAACCGGATTAAGACCTTCTTCATCCTGCGGGAATTCCTGATGCCATTGCTCCGCAATGCGAATCGTCTCAACAAAATTTCCTTCTGATCCGTAGGCATTCGCTAACTGCCTCAACAACAACTCTCTGTCCGACGGATCCAGATCATGCTGCAAACACTTGTTAAAAAGAGCCTCTGCCAACTCAGCTTCGTGGCGGGCAATATATATGGACCCTGCCTTCAAGACCCATTCAATCTGCTTGGGATGCAAAGGCAAGTGAGCGGCATGATGAGCCATCGCTTTAATCAGGTCCGCTTCCAACTCTTCGTTCCCGGATTCAAATACCTCTCCCCAGTAATCCAACCAATGCTGGTGGATTTTATTTCGATCTCGTGCATCAAGTTTATTTAAGACAATATCAGCTAAACGAGGGTGGGCGAGCTGATAGGCACCCGTATCTTCGTTATGATTTTTTATCAGACCCTGATCAATGAGACCGTTCACAAGCCCACCTACTTCAGTGGGCTTTCCACTATAAAGCGCTCGCAAATGGTTGCGGCTGACAGGCAGCAAGGTCGTTGCAATCAAACGAATTATTTCCGTCTCCGCTGCGTTCAACTTCTCAACGCGTTGTTTCAATAAATCTTCGAAATTCTCAGGAAGGCTGATTTGCTGAAATTCCTTAAGGCTCAAGTGTTTCTTCGCCGCCAAGCCACTGGATCTGATTTCCTTAACTGTTTGGGTCAGTAACTCCGGATTTCCCTGGGTCCGTTCATAAATGACATCAATAATTTCTGTCGGTAAAGACTGCTGCAATAAAGCACCGATAAACTGCTCGGCATCATCCCTAGCTAAAGGGTGGAGACCGATATCAAGTACTTGGGAGTCTTCCTTAAGGTTGGCAAAAAAATGAGCCAGCACGGCATCAAGGTGATCATCATTGTATTCAAGGATGAGAACACCATCAGCTCGCTCATCACTCTTCAGAAAATGATAGAGATCCCTTAAATGGTCACGCCGGAGGTTTTCGGCGCCGCGCACCATCGTGACAAATGTATCCTCAGAATATTGCAGGCGTCCAACGTCTTTAGCCTGCAACTGTGCAACTTTTATTCCCTCCAAAACGAGGTGAAAAAAAAGTTCCTGCGTAAAGCGATTTTTACCGGTACCGGTAAGTCCGTGAATTAGAATGACCCCGCGGCTCTTGTCTTCTCGTTGTTTTTGAATAAAGCGAAGCGCTTCGTCCCATTCAAACTCGCGGCCGAACAGCAGAAAGGAATGCATCGTCTCACTGCTCACTTCTTTGGTTTCACCACTCTCAAGTGCTTCGAGAACATCGCTTACTGATTTGAAACGGCGCAAGGCATCGGCCTCAATCATACGATCGATTACCTTGGCAACCCGCTTAGGAATCGAACTTGACCGATCCGCTAAGCGCTGAAATTCAGGCGAAAAGAGATCGCGGAGGTTACGTGCGTCACGCCGTGGGTGGTGACCCGCCAAGGCCTCATAAAAAACTGTGCCCAATGAAAAAATATCACTGCCGGTCCCCCGCTCTCCTTTTAAGAGCTCCGGAGCGAGATAAGGAATCGCACCCTTCAACTTGGTCATCTCGGCGCGCGTCGCCTTGGGTGCAAAGATCGCAAAACCAAAATCGACCAAGCGCGCCTGTCCGTTCTTATCGACCATGATGTTGGCAGGCTTAATGTCACCATGGAGGATCCCTTGCCCGTGGAGATAATCAAGCGCCTGGAGGCTCTGCTGCAACCAGGCGAGTATTTGTTCCGGAGTCGCTCCCCGCACGGCATCCTGCAAAGACGCCCCGTCGACCAATTCCATCCAGAAACACGGGGCCGGATCGACGCCCTCGATCTCATCGCCTGATTTGGAAAAACCGTAGATGGGAACCAGCCCCGGGTGTTGGAGCTTGGAAAGAAAACGCGCCTCCCGCTCAAAATTAGCGAGTGCCACTTGGGACGTATCCTTTAAGACCTTGAGGGCCACCGGTGGTTGATCCGGCGCTTGGACATCGAGGGCCCGATAGACCGAGCCACTGGCGCCGGCATCCAATAATTCCTCAGCCTTCAATTGTGCCACAGGTGTATTGTAAAGTGTGCACAACGAAGGGTCAATAATTCACAATTGATGGAGGGATTGACGCTGAAATCGCCGCTGCTCAGCGGCATTTTATGTGAATAAAATGTGAATAAAGTGTGATATAAATGTGATGTAATAAGTGTGATATTTTTGTGATATCCGCAACTCCCCTAATCAAAATAAATTTTAGCACAATAATTTCAGTGAGTTATAAGCTAACTATTTCGGGGAAATAGTTGGCACACATATTGCTATACACAATAAGTGTTTACATAATTTTTGGAGGTATAAATATGTCAGGCACACGTATCAGTCGTTACGACACGCATCCCCAGGGCGATACCGACCCGAACACATCCCAGCGCGGTCCCGAGGCAGCGCGGGCTCACGATATCAGCCATACGGCTCGCGATCTCAACGAGGCGAGTTATCAAGCATCTCAACAATTGGATCGGGTCACGCAAACTCGCCCGAGGCGACAACGTCCGGCACGCATGACTCAACAGGAGATCATGGAAACTCAGCAGCGACGCAATAATGAGCTCGCCCGCATCATCGAAGGAGCTTTACAGACGAGGACAAGACGATGAGAGCCGAGTTTATCGTTCAAATCGATCAAGGAACTCAAACCATTGGAACATCTTTCCGTCCCGACCGGAATGATCCCTCAAACTTTCGCGTCAGCCGGCGTGAATACGATGAGATGCTCGCGAATGCGCGGCTTCCCGCGAACGCGCGATTGATCGGTGTCCAAGTCGGGGATCATTTTTTTCCGGCCGGGACTTCGGATCAATTTTATCGATTGTTCCGGCGCGGTCCGCTTCGCCCCGCACTACGACGGCGCGGCCCTGCGTTTTGGCAATCATTACAAAGCTTTCTTAACCGTTTGATATGAGGATTTAATTTTAAATTTCGTCCCCCATGACGACCTAGGTCCCGCGGCTTTCCACTGGTAGGAGCCGCGGGGCCCCTCCTCTCTTTTTTAAAAAGGAAATGACCATGTCAGGCAAAGAAGTTTCACGATATACAAGGCCCCGACCCTTACCGAACTCGACTCAGCCCGCAACAGTCGCTCAACCTACAGGTCGGGCAACACCGGCCCGAACGACTCAATATATGGCTACTCCGACGGGACAGCAGGCCCTGCAAGCAATCGAACAACGACGACAAATACAAGCAACGACACGTTACGAACAAACTTTGCGCCACGCCCCCATGCGTCACGGGAATATTACCTTTCGTCCAGGCGATCGCGTCATTTCAGTCAGGGATCCAAATCACGTCGTCACGATCGACCACTTCGAAACCCGTAGAGGATACGGCTGGGCTATTTTCCGCAATGGCGGGGAATCTCCTATCGAAGATATTCACCATTATCACACCCCGGCATCACCAACGCGATCAGAATGATTTATTGGGGCGCTCCCACTCCCGAATGCGGCTGAGCAATTGCCAGATCCAGTGTCTTTGCCCTGGTTCCGCAGCGACTCCACGACGACGTCGCGGTGATTCGGACTCACGACGTAATGCGTCCTTTTTGGTATCTGCATGATGGTGTGAGGTTGTCTGTGAAATCGTCTTGAACTTCTGACTTTCCAAGATGCTCCGATAACGCATGACGGGTGGCAACCTTTTCTCCTGCAATTGTTTAGCCCTTTGAATCATCTCGAAGTCAGCCTCGTCGGGAACCGGAAAGGCGATCCCGTTCGCATAGGTTGGCGAATGGCGAAAGTTATAAACGAGATGGTGCCAGTCCTCAAATCCCCGGAGTGGCTGGGGCTGGCGACGTCCCGCGCCCTTTAATTGCACGTCGGCGGCGGGAAAAGTCGTATTGGCCCACGTATCACAGGTCAGATTACCGCCGTCTCTGATTTCATTGCCGACAATCACATCATCTCCGACGGGCACCGTATCCAAGACGCCATTGGCGCCCGGCCCGATGCAGAAATCATCCCCGTTGATATCAACCTGGACGTTGTTGGTATTCGGTGCCGGACAACTCGACCCTTCCAAAATCCCGTCACCGTCCCAGTCCATCGGCCCCAAAGCTAGTAGAGTGCCACCTATGCCGGCACACTCATCGAGCCCGAGCGGGAGCGTCTCACGCAAATCCGGCAGGTCATGCCGAGAAAAATCACAATTGCCGGGAACACCTGCCGCTGGCGTCGAAGGAACTGAACAGTCTTGAAAACGGTAATTCATGACACTGAGATAATTGGGCTTGTTGTGAATTCCATCATCGCCGCCATGTGCCAGATTCAAAGTATGTCCCAACTCGTGCATAAAGGTCCCGGCCTGTTGGTTTTGACTGCCTACAGAAAACCCATTAGCGTCAATAGCCCAACAGGGGTTGCCAAGCTGATTCAGTCCCCCGAGCGAAACAAAGAAATCATTGGCGGTAAAATTTTCGGCCCATCCGCTTGTGCAATCATTCGTTTGGCGCCTTGAATTTGTCTGATGCACGAACAAGGCATAACGAAAGGCCGGCGCGCGCTCCTCGTTAAAGTTGGCCGCCTTCAAGGTGTAAAAACTCGTTCCCGGTCGTCCGGCCGCGCCATCCCAGTCGACGACTTGATTCCCCGCCTCGGCAATATGATCGCCCCCCTCGCCGTAATCACCGAAGGTCCCGATCACGAAATTACCAGCCGCATTCGCCGTCCCGTTGACCGGTATCACGCCGGCCCCGTACAGTGTGCCCGTATCGACGTGCAATTGAATCCCCGTTGTGCCGTCAAGATTAACCACCGGGGCATTCGCAAAGGCCTGCACGACATCCTGCATCGCTGCTTGTAGCGGGCAGTGACTGTGATCGACCGGATCCGTCAACACACCGTTGCCATTGGCATCGTCAACAAGACAGTCGACCTCAACAAAGAGATCCTTGCGCAATGGATCGGCCCCCATCGCCGGAAGATCGACATCAATCGTCCCATCCGCATCGACATCGATGCCGAACCGTTCGGCTCGATCGTACAGTCCATCTCCGTCGCGGTCGATCCTGGAACCGACAGCAACAGACAAATTAAGATTGGCCGCAGGAACATTCCAACTATCGACGAGCTCGCCGTCAGCCTTGTACACCTTGATTGCACCCGTCATGCCATCCGACCTGATGATTTCATCAGCTCCGTCCGCATCGAAATCGCCGACGGCGACGTCGAGATTGAGATTCGCCGCCGGACCACTAAAACTCTCAAGAATACTCCCATCAAGACGATAGATTTTAACCTGGCCCGTCCAGCCATCTGCAATCACTATGTCATCCGTTCCATCCGCGTCGACATCCCCCGAGGCCATACTGAGATTTTGGTTGGCTGCGGAACCGCCGAACCCTCCCAGCACATTCCCATCGATGTCATAGATTCTGATCGAACCCGTCATTCCGTCCGCCGTCATGATTTCATCAACACCGTCACCATTGACATCTCCGACCGCAACATCAAGGTTTTGGTTGGCTGCGAGACCGTCGAATCCTCCCAGCACATTCCCATCGATGTCATAGATTCTGATCGAACCCGTCATTCCGTCAGCGATTATAACCTCCTCAACATGATCGGTATTGACGTCTCCGACCGCGATGGTAAGATTTTGATTGGCCACCGGAACCTGAAAACTGCTCAGCAACTCTCCCTCGTCGGTATAGACGCGAACAATTCCCGTCATGCCATCTACAGTAACAATCTCGTCGTTAAAATGATCTCCATTGATATCGCCAGCCGCAATACTCAAATTTAAATTAGCGGCAGGAACAGAAAAATGGTGAGCGGAGGTTTCGAGCGGATCATAAATTCGAATGAGACCGGTCCAACCGTCGGCAGTAAACAATGAAGCACCGATGGGTTCGTCTGCAAATGTTGAGGTATGAAATAAAAGCAAAGAGAAAAAGATTGAGAGGATGGTTACGAATTGAAATTTTATTTTTGTCATAGCACTCCTTTTGGCGAAGTGCTGCACAAAGCAAGACCTGTGCCAGAAATATTTTTTATTGCTAAAAACCATTTCAACTCGCTAATTCAAAAAAATATTTTTTCGAATTCTTGCGAAGTCCACACGGTCGTTCAAAAGCTATTTCCAGGGTGCCTCGTCCCCATTCTGAGATTTGAAATCCCCAGGCAACTCGTAGCCCTTTTGCTGCCGATAAGGTATATTGGGAGAAGGCCGAGCTGAATTTACATCTTCAGAAAACTCAATCCGGCCCCTTTTGGGAGTCGCGTCCAATGTCACTAATGTTCAAAGGTTTGTTGGCCCTATCTTTGGTTCTCAGTCTGTGGTCCTGCCAGGGCATGACGGGGGGCCTTTCCAGCGGCCTCAACGCCGATTCCAGCGATCCCGACTCCGATGACACGATTTTAGCCGATTCAGCTTCTCCTGGGAGCACATCGGGATCAGAAGGCTATGGGCTCTCTGACAGCGCCATGGATCCCGCTATAGATCCTGCTATTGAAGGGAGCCCGTCCGAGCTCGGAGGTCCCGACGGATCAGATACCATGGTTGAACGACGTGCCGACGGCATCACAGCCCCCATGCCGGAAGAAGAACCCATCACCGTCGCCGCGGCGGGTGGGAGTGACGGAACCAGCAGCTCCGGCTCTACCTATGAAACCTTGGACCCGCATAACGTCGTTGTCTTGAAATGGGAACCCGGTATCGACATTCCCTGGAGTACGCCGCAAGAATTTCTTCGCATGATAAGCGTACCCGTAGACTCTCCTCGATACATTGAGATCACTCTCCCTGCGCGTAGTCATCATTTGACGGCCCATTTTCCGGAAATGGTCGCCCATGCCAGAGAGCTAGAAAGAAAAGAAGAGGCAGCCGCCCGAGGTATCGTCCTGCTCGATCGAAATAGGCAGGAAATAATCGAACAGAATCTACTCATCGGTAATAAGCTCAAGGTCGAGCCCTCACTCATTGATCATTTGCGAGCAGAGAATGGCGATGAAGAGACGGGAACTGTACCAAGACCAAGCGAACCAGCGTTAAGAGAACCTGAGCACTGCTCCTATGTAAACGAATTTTTTCTCTGCGCCACTCGCGCCAATCTTATCGAGAAACTTCGGGCTCACTTCATCAAGGATACTTATTATGGTCCCGGTTATTATCTCGTTTTTGCACTGAAACCAACAAAGACAATAGATCCATCTGTTAGCGGAACAACTTGGTCCACACTTTATGAGAACCTTGGAGTGCTGCAGGATAATGTCCGACGTCAAGTGACTGACGACGGACCTTTTGATCTTATCGGCGACATGAGAATTATCGATCCGACAGGCTTGCTCATGGAACGCATGAGAGAACGCTTACGAAGCTCAGGCACTCCAATCTATATTATCAGCGATTAGAAAGAATCAAATCGCACTCCTCACCGCGAATTCTTCTCATTTTGGGATTCATTCTTCCCAGGCAACTCGTAGCCCTTTTGCTGCCGATAAGGTATATTGGGAGAAGGCCGAGCTGAATTTACATCTTCAGAAAACTCAATCCGGCCCCTTTTGGGAGTCGCGTTCTATGTCGCTAATATTTAAGGGCTTTTTGGCCCTATCTTTGGTTCTCAGTCTGTGGTCCTGCCAGGGCATGACCTCCGGACTGACCACTGGTCTCAACGCCGATTCCAGCGATCCCGACTCCGATGACACAATTTTAGCCGATTCAGGCACTTCCGGCGGCTCAACCGGCTCGGAAGGTTATGGACTCTCCGACAGCGCGATGGATCCCGCCAGCGATCCACTCATGGACGCGCCGGATCCGGAATATCGGACTATCAGCGGCAGCCCGAGCGGAGAGCTCGACGCAGGCAGCATCACTCCGCTGGAACCGGATGGATCGGCGATTGAACGCAGCGATACCTCCATGGACGCCGTTCCGACACCCATCGATACCGAGCCGAGACCGGTCGTCGCGGCTGAAGGCGGCACCGTCGGAGCGCCGCATGATTACGAGGCCGTCAATCCGGAGAACATCGCCGTCCTCTTCTGGCCCGAAGCAACGACCGTCCCCTGGACGACCCCCCGAGAATTTATAAATAAAATTCGCCGAGCGCCTGCCGGCGATGCAACCATGAATGCGATCGCGCAACAAGCGCAAACCATACACTTTTTTGCCTGGTTTCCCGAAAACGTTGCCCGCAACCGTACCGCCGAGCGTCGCTTGGCCGCCGAAGGCAAAGGCTATGTATACCTCGATCAAAATGTGTCGGATATCATTAAAGAGGAAAGCCTGCTCAGTGAGAGGCTGCGCACGCGCGAACCCCTGGTGGCTCAATTAGGATCCGACGGCGCCGCGCCAGCCGGAACTACAGAAACGGCACCAACGGCTGAAGAGAGCGCTCCGCCTGAACCGGAACATTGTTCTTATTTTGACCGTTCAGCTCCGGAATTCCGTGAATGGACTTTATGCACGACCCGCGAGCAGTTGACGGATCGACTGCAGCAACATGTTAGCAAGCCGTTATTCCAAACCGACGGCACCTTCGGCCCCGGTTACTACCTCGTGTTCGCAATCAAAGCGTCGGAGCGTGATGCGCGCAGTTGGCCAACGTTGTTCGCCAATTTTCAGGCATTAAAAGACGCCGTCCACCGTCATGTTATAGATCCGAACGGACATTATGAACTCAATGGAGATTTTCAAGTCAGTACTCCTGATCAGAACATGCGGACACGCCTGTTGCTGGAACTGTACAAAAACAAACCCCAAGATAGCCCGAATCAACCGATATACATTTTCAGAGACTAGGATAAGCACATGAGAATCGCTTTATTTCTCATCTTCACACTCTGCCTCGCCGCCTGTCAGCCGGGCGGACCCCTTTCAGCCATCTCTGATATCGATGCACCGACTGAAACCGCCATGGATGAAGGCACCGTCGCTTCATCCTCCGCGCACGAAGAACTGGAGAGCGACACCGAACTCTCGGAAGAAGCTGAAGAGGCCATGGAAGAGAGTCGTCGCGAACAAATGGCCCGCGTCCGCGGCTATGAGGATCTGCAAGAGGATGCACGCCGGGAACGACACAGCGGCCCGATTAATGAGGTGGATACCGGACGTCCATCAACAGAGGAATTTAAGTCTATCCTCTCTCAAGTGGATCAACGCACGATGATCATTATTGGCTGGGACAAAGAAGCCCAAACTTACATCAACTTTGACACTGAAGAGGAGTTTCAAGAAACGCTGCTGACGGGAGACATTGACCCGACTTGCATTAAAATGGCCAAGGTTAGGCGGCACCGTTCCAAATCAACGAGCAGTGCCGGGCTCCTTAAGGAGCTCGCATTAGAACAACCGGGTACCTATCTCGTTTTTCAAGAACAAGGCTGGCTCCAACAAGGGATACCGGAAAGATTTGTCAATATAGACGAACTCAAAAACTTTGTAACGGATCCTAACTTAACCTTTGTTCAATTCATTCATTATCCGGCATTCGCCGTCATCCGTTAAACTTCATCTCGCACATTTGACACAACAAGAACTCTCAGGAACATGCATAAGTCGCGCGATCGGAATCGGTTCCTCACACACCGCACACAAGCCAAAATCTTCCGAATCG
This sequence comes from bacterium, assembly GCA_965216315.1. Classification (GTDB taxonomy): domain Bacteria; phylum UBA10199; class UBA10199; order 2-02-FULL-50-16; family JAJFLM01; genus CBDCFN01. Next base: position 2,037,891 of record CBDCFN010000016.1, read on the forward strand.
ATTTTACTCAAGGCCCTTTCCAGCTTTGATAACTTGGCCTTGGCGGCACGCAGGGCAGCCGCATTAATCTGTTGATTATTAATTGCCTCCATACGGGTCAGGCGACCGATGGCTTCATCTGGAGCCACCGGCTTGGCCGATTCTTCAAGAGCGGGAATACTTTCTTTAACGGCGACTATTTCAGCCGTTATCGCCTTCTTGAGATTCTGCTTTTCTTCTTCTGTCATCTATATTAGGTCCTTCGCACCACACCATAACACATTTTAGAGGGGATGCTTTTATGAAAATATGGAGCGACAGTTTTGGGCACAATCAAGTCATTCCTAGTGAATTTGCATTTGGTAAACATCACCCAGACTCACACGTCGAACTCTCCGAGAACAAGAACCCGCACATCGCTTGGAGCGACCTTCCCGAGGGAACGCAGTCACTGGTTCTCATCTGCCACGACCCCGATGTCCCGAGCCGCGGCGATGATGTCAATCAGGAAGGCAAGACCGTCCCCGCAGATCTTCCCCGCGTTGATTTTTTTCACTGGATCCTCGTCGACATCCCGACCGATGTCGACCACATTCCGGCCGGGGAACACAGCAGCGGCATTACAGCGCGCGGTAAAACGGGCCCCGAAGCGCCCGGTGGCATGCGACATGGCCTCAGTAACTATACGGACTGGTTTGCCGGTGACGCCGATATGGCCGGCAACTATTTTGGCTATGATGGCCCCTGCCCTCCATGGAATGACGCCATCATCCACCATTATAACTTTACGCTCTATGCCTTGGATGCCCCTACTTGTCCGGTAACGGAACATTTTACTGGCCCCGAGGTTCTCAAGGCCATCGAAGGTCATATCCTCGATAGTGCTACTTTGATTGGGACTTATGCGATTAATCCGGAGGCGGCTTGAGGAAATGCCTAGCCAGTCTGAACTTCATTTGCTATAGAAGGCCGCTCATTCAATCAGTCATTGCGACATACCTAAGAGGGGAATTATCATGAAAAAATCAGCACTCACACTGATGGCAATCTTGTCATTGTCCGTAGGCATCGCTGCCTGCAGCAGCTCGATGCCGATCGAAAAGTATATTGATGTCATGGCGGACCTGGGATGCCAGGGAGTGACCGAGCTTGATACGAAGGCAAAGGATATCTTTGCGAAACACGGTGTCACGCAAAAGGACGTCGATTCATTTCGTCGCAATCTGAAGCGCGATCAAATTAAAGATATGGCCGATAAGATTGTCGCCAAAGTCGCCGCCTGTCACGGCGTGGACTTGAAGAGCTTAGGGGCGAAGGCACATCAAAAGGAAGCTTCCTAAGCCGGAGCCGCTATTTCCGTTTCGACGGCAAAATGGTCGGACGAGTCGTGTCCGGTGCGAGGATCTCTAAATTCTTCGCGCCGCACACGACTTTTTTTCGCCTGCAGTACACCATCCGTATAGATATAATCGATGCGTCGCTTTCCTTCATTGGGAGCCCCTTTCACCCCAAACTTAACAGCAAACCGATTGTTATGATCATAGGTATAACCAGGTCTTGCCTGCTCATCAGGATGGAGCAAACGAAAACTATCGACGAGCCCTAATTTGCGGGCCATCCAGCGATAGCGCACATCATTGAGGTCACCCATCACCACGGCCGGATAAATCGCTTCTTCAACGAGGGCTCGAATTTGTTCTAGTTGTTTCTTGCGCGCCGTTATGGCCTGGAGGGATTCTCCTTGCTGGGCATGCGTGACATACACCGTATAGCTCTTTTGTCCGGGCGGATTAACATCGGCTTTGAGCGTTCCCTTCCGTGCAAAGCGCTCGGCATCGGCCCGTGCCTGATACGGATAAAAAATGGCATCGGACAGAGGATAACGACTCAGTATCAGTAAGCCGGATCCCCATACATCCGGCAGGCGAAAGGCTTCCTTTAGACCCCAGTGCATCCAATCTTCTTTAATAAAATACTTGAAAGCGCTGCGCAGCAGCCCACGGTCGACGTTGTAATTCGTCTGTGCAAAAAATTCGACAATGTCTTCGACATTATCTAAGAGCAATTGAGTGGCTCGCGGCCAACGAGAATGAAGACTCTCAATGATATCCGGTATGCCCCCGGCATTAGGAGATCTCACCTGGTAAGGATAGATATCTTGAAGATTTTCTTGGAGAGCACCGCGCAGTTCATCATCCCACATCTCCGTGAGGCCGACGACATCCGGCCGCAGCTGACGCAGCTGCATTGCAATTTGTTCGGTACGTAAATCGTCATCCAAGACAAGACCGGTCTCAACACCGTTGATACTCCCGGTCCGACCGAAGATATGCGTGTTGTACGTCAACAAGCGTGATGACGTCACCACGTGACTTGCTGATTGAACGCCCGCCGCTGAACTCAGCGATATAGGCATGGCAATACCAAGCGCCATAAACACCTCCTTGCCCTGAGCGAATCTGATCACGCCAGATTAGCCGAAGGGGTATCGCCCGCTAACCCGCTTGGACACTGTATCGGCGGGAGATCGCGTAAGTTGTTCTGCAAAGCGTCAGGAAATGATGCGTTGTGTCGTTGCCGCTAAGTTTTAAGGAAGGTTTCCGAACACGATGGCCGTCTGTTCCCCATTATGAATGAGACCTAGCTGATCATTTGTAAAATCATAATCAATCGAGGTCGGACCTACTCCGGCATCCAGAGTCGTGATGACCGTTTCAGAACCCGGCGTCAGGCCGAGTACGGAAATTGTGTTATCTCCATTATTGGTGACAAAAGCTCGGCTATTGTTATCAATCGTCACGCTATCGGGACTCGTCCCGACGTCGACGGTATTCGTAATCGTTACGGCGCCGGTCAACACGTCGATATCCAGAATGTGAGCGACCCCCGAGTCATCGACCAAGACTGCGCTGCGATTATTAAAAATCGCTAGATCACTCGCGCCATTGATGCCAAGTAAACTACCGGTTCCGATCGGAAAGGCAAAATTAACATCAATGACAAACCCATAGAATTCACCGTTTGCATATTCAATCACAACCACGGCATAGTCATTGCCCGCGTCACTCCCTGTGGCAACAACAGGCGTGCTCACTTGGTTGGGATTCGACCCGATCGGATTCGCTATCGGCGCCGGTGCGAACGCTGGAATAGTCAGATCTAAAATCGATATTTCGACATTCGCTGCCGCCGTATTATTCGTAATGACCGCCTTAGCTGCAGCCGCGTGAATGGCTATGTTAACGGGATTTACCGTTAAAGGACCTAACGACGCACCCGTGGAACCGTCTAATGGTTGTGAACACACATCGCCGGTGTTTGACACGACTATTGCGCGCGCATTGGCGCTGTCGATCGCTAGCGCGTTCGGATCATTACATTCAACCGGCAGACTGATTCCCGCCCCGGTCGAGGGCGGGTTGCCGAAGATAATCGGATTGATTATTCCATTCCCCAAGAACTGACCCGTCATCCAGGTCTGAGAGGTCGTCGCATCGAGCGCCATCGCCACGGGAGCAAAGTTAAGTGGCATCGGAACAAACGGCACCGTCAATACGATCGGCGTACCGTTCACTCCGTTTTCAATCTGAAAAAGCTGGATTTGATCGCCAATCGCCGCTTCGATGTCTAAGGTAAACGACCCGTCCGCGTTGGAGGTCGTTTCATTGGTTGTCTGGGCATAGGCCGTCCCCCAGAACAAGGGCTCCCACCAGTAGGCAAGCCCTTCCTGCGTGAGATTCACCGCGCGCACGATATTGCCGCCCGTTACGGCACCGGCCTCACCCGTGATCGTCGAAATCCCGTTGTCCGGAGTATCGATGCGAATCTTCGTGACGACAGGGGCCGGAATAGAAACGGGGGGTGCTGACGAGGCCGCACCGCCACAGTCCACAAGACAAAGCGCGAGGCCCATCAGGGCCACAGCCCTCAAGCCGCGCTTTAAAAATCTTTTCTTTACCGTAAACATCTGCAGTCCTCCAACCCCTATTTGTGCAATAGATATGCCACAAGAAAGCGGTCACGTCGAGATTTAATCAATTCCCCTCTCCTCGGCAAGAGAAGGGCCAGGGAGGGGTCTTTATCGACCTCCCCTGAATCCCCTCCTTAGCAAGGAGGGGAGAACACAATTTATATTTTCTAAAATATATATAAGTTGTATATTTTTGAGATGATCATCGACCAACGCTATCGGGTCATCGGGGAGCTGGGGCAAGGGGTCAGCGGCAGCGTTCATCTCGTCGAAGACATGGAAGAACACTGCGAGTTGGCCCTCAAGTTTCTGCGGATTGATTCCGTCATGCTCACCCCCGAGCAATTACTCGATCGTTTCAAACAAGAATTTCGCATCCTCAAAGAATTGCAACACCCGCACATCGCGCGCATCGGCGACTTCGGCTATGACAAAGATTCGAAACAGCATTATTTTACGGAAGAACACGTACAGGGCGCCCCCATTACCGAGGCCGTTCAAGACGCTTCACTGGACGAAATCGAAGCGCTCATCGTTCAATGCTTGCGCGCGCTTGAATTTCTTCATGCCCGTCAGATCTATCATTATGACCTCAAACCGGCCAATTTATTTGTCACCCACAATAAACAAATCAAACTTATCGATTTCGGACTCGCCAACCTGCCGGGACGATCCATTTCAGGAACGCCGACCTATATGGCGCCGGAAATTTGTCTTCAACAACCGCGTGACGGCCGTGTCGACCTTTATGCCCTCGGCGTCATTTGGTATCAGTCACTCAGCGGCGGCAATCCTTTTAAAGATAAAAGCGTTAAGCTAACCATGGAACGACAAGTTCATTTCAAGGCGCCCCCGATTTCAACGCAGCGATCGGATCTCCCTGAGTATCTCGATGATGTTATCGGCCGCTTGCTCGCCAAAAACCCCGATCACCGTTATGGACGTGCCGCGCAGGTTATTCGTGATCTGAATTGGTTAGGCGACAAGAATTATCCGATTGAGACTAAAGCCACCAGCGCCGGCTACCTACCCGAAGTCGGGCACCTCGTCGGCCGTGATGAAGAATGGGCCCGCATTCAACAGACCATCGATCAAGCCTCTGTGGAAGCAAGTCCTTCCCCCCCTATTATTCTGGTCGTCGGCGATACGGGATTAGGCAAAACGCGAATATGCGAAGAAGCCCGTTATTACGCCCAACTCGATACACATGCACTGGAAATACGGGACTTCGATCATGTCCTCACGGCTGCGGGGATTGGTGAGCTTCGTTCTCAGGTCATCCAACGGACTTGGTCCGATGGCTCCCTGCTCATCGGGCTCTACCCGCAAGATGCTGATACGATTGCCGCATGGCTGCCTAAAGAACAGGTTCAAATTGTTCAGCTAAAACCATTCAACCAAGCACAAGTGAGGGAATACCTTCATCATGTCACCGGCATGACCGAAATCCCCAACAAGTTGTGTGAGGCCCTGACGACTCGGACGGAGGGCAATCCACGACTCTTACGAGAACTGTTGGTCGCATGTTTCAGTCAAAGTAAATTCAGTGACGCCTTCGGCCGGTGGACGCCAGGTGCCTTTGCTGATTTACAGCAAGAATCGGAACAACTGCCACTACCGTCGGCATTGGAACAATGGTTTACCGCGCGTAGTAAATCCTTGCCCCAAGAAACACTTCATGCCTTATCCGTATTATCAATCTGCCAGCACCCTGTTTCACTGTATGGGCTGGAAACAATTGTGGGTCCCATCATTAAATGGGGGCCGGAACTTATCAAAACAAGTTGGGTCAGTCGAAAAAATGATGGTTTTACCCTCCAAAACCCTTCTGTCCGTGAATGGTCACTCCAACAGCTTTCACGCTGTGATCGAACCGGATGGCATGACAAGATTGTAAAAGCCGCGTCGGCATTTCCTGATGAAGATATGGATTACCATCGGTCCTATGGGCATGATCCCAAGCAAATTATTGCTTCCGCTGAACGCTATACGGAAAAATTAGTCCAGCAAGAATCATGGGAGTCTGCTGTCAATGTCCTCGATTGGGTGTGGGCGTCACTTCCTAATAGTAAAGCTAAAACAACCCTTGGCATTAGTCGGATTGATGCACTCATTGAATTGGCACGTGATGACGAAGTCAGTGCCGCCATCAAGGAAATTCAAGCCAGTATCAACGAGTTGCCGGATACCGCGCAAGTGACATGCCAGCAGTTACTCGACGATACCGTCATTGAATGGTTGTTGCGCCAACATAAATACGAGGACGCTCACCAGCGCATTGATGCGGCCTTAAACAACGAGCATTTGAGACCCCCCGCTCAGTTAATCCGCCTCAAAAATTATCTCGGCAGAATTGCCTTGGAGCAAGGAGATACGAAGTCCGCCCATGAACTCTTGCACAGCACCTGGCAGGAAGCATCCAAGTTGGATAAATCAGTCCGCTATCCCACCGCCAATAACGATCTCGGTCTCGTCTTGCTCGCCCAAGGTCAATTCGACGCGGCGGCGTCTCATTTCGGCGAAGAGCTCAAGGCCATTCGCCATTGGCATGATCCTTTTCTTGAGGCCCGTTGCCGCTACAACCTTGCCGAAGCGCACCGCGGCCTCGGCGACACTAATAAAGCAAATAATGAACTGCAACTGGCTTATGAACTAGCTCAGCCCGTGGGTCGACACGAATTGACCCTGCGTATTCTCAATGCCATGGGCAACCTGGCGAATGAATCGGCACAAACCCAAGCAGCCATCGATTATTATGAGCGTGGTCTTCGCCTGGCGCAACGACTTGGAGATCGCAGCAGTTGCGCCGCACTTGCCACCAACCTTGGCATTTTATTCCACAACACACATGAAAATGATGATGCGCTCAGTTATCTCACCCATGCCGAACATCTTTTGAGCGACATCGAACGAACACCCAGTGAATCGAGTTGTTTGGCGCGCTGTCTGCTCGAACGCGCCTTAGTAGAGCGCGATAACGATCATATAGAAAGCGCGGAAATATATCTGACTGAAGCCCACAAAATCGCCGCCGAAGAAGGCGGTGAATCTTTATTGCCTTTTATTGAAGAGGCGCAGGAGGAAATCAAAATGCCCCCAATGACATCTCCCGATTCCACGCAACCGCAGCAGGCCGGGACTCAGGCCTGGCAGGATCTGCTGCATATCAATCAACAATTAGCTCATGTGACCGACATCCCGGCTCTCCTCCAACAAATATTATCTCACGCCGTCACGATGGCTCACGCGGAATACGGCATGATCCTTCTCTTGGATAACGCCGACGAATTACAGGTCGAAGCCTCGCTTAACGTCGAAGCCGATGCCGCCCTCAAACAAATCAGCCAGAGCATGGCCCAGCGCTGCATTCAATCCGGCGCACCACTCATCACTGATGACGCCCAGATGGAGGATTCTTTTAGCAGCAATGAATCCGTCATGATGGCCCAATTGCGCGCGGTCGCCGTCATCCCCATTCACGCCGCGGCTAAAGTTATCGGCTGTGTCTATCTCTCCAATCGCTATGAGATAGGCGCCTTCCGCGCGGTCGATATGCAATTACTCGCCGCATTTGCCGACCAGGCCGGCATCGCCATTGATCGGGCCCGCCTCCTGGAAGCCTCGCGCCAACACGCGCATCAATTAGAAGAAAGTCTTTCGGAACGAGACCAGGAAATTTCCATTCTCGAAGCCCAAATACAATCCAAACCGAGTGAAGCGAAATTTCAATTAGACAAACTTATTTCGTCCAATCCCAAGATGGGCAATCTCTTCAAACTCATTCGTAAGGTTGGCTCCACCGACCTCTCAGTCTTTATCCATGGCGCCACCGGCACCGGGAAAGAAGTGATGGCACGCCAACTCCATGCCTCGCATACGAAACGCTCCAAGGGGCCTTTTGTCGCCCTCAGTTGTGGGGCCATCCCCCATGAACTAATGGAAAGCGAACTCTTCGGCTACAAGGCCGGCGCCTTTACCGGAGCCACGCGAGACAAAGTCGGTCTCTTCGAAGCGGCCAATGGCGGCACCCTTTTCCTGGACGAAATTGCCGAACTTCCGCTGGAACTCCAGGCGAAATTACTCCGTGTCCTCCAGGAGCGCGAGGTCCAGCGCATTGGCGAGACAACCACACGGAAAATTGATTGCCGTATCCTCTCCGCCTCGCATCAGGACATCAAGGCACGGATCGGCGACAAGAGTTTCCGCGAGGATCTCTATTATCGCCTCTGTCAGATTCAGTTAGATATCCCCTCCCTCCAAGAGCGGCGTGAGGACATTCCCGGCCTGATCGATATATTCATCAAACGGTTTTGCGCGGAACAGGGCAAGAAAAAAACCCTTCAGGTGGATCGTACTTTGTTAAAGAAACTCATGGCCTATAGTTGGCCCGGCAATGTGCGCGAACTGGAAAACCTGATCCTCGCCGCCTGTGCCCTGAGTGACGGCAAGAAACTGCGGATCGATGATATCCCCCCGCATCACCCGCTCGCCGTCGACGAACAACTGCAGCCCACAAGCGGCATGGCGCCCAACGGAAGTCAATCGCTGCCGACAGGTCTCGGTCAAACCAACACCAGCCGTGTTACTATTGATAATATCAACGATTACGAACCAAACAAAACCTGGCGCGACTACGAACAACTCATCATCGCGAAAGCCTTTCAGCACTTTGAATTTGATGCAAGAAAGAGCGCCTCCGGACTCGGCATCTCCGTCGCCAAGATGTACAAGATCGTCAAGGAATTAAACCTCAAGGATCCGGCCCATCCTCTCTATCAAGAACCCTTCCAGTATGATGAGGAAATCAAACTAAAAGACTATATGCTGATGATCTTCAAGGCCGCCCGTACCGCGGCCGGCGGCAAGCCTTACGGCGCGATTCGCAACCTGGAAGTGTCACCGGGCTTCTTTTACAAAACGCTGCCGGCGAATACCTGACAAGGTGGTGAGGCAACGAAACTTCCTGCATCTGCGCTGTGGCCTTACTTGGAGCTTCTCATTTTATCATTTTATCATTTTATCATTTTATCATTTTATCATTTTATCATTTTATCATTTTGATATAATCGATGGCTTTCTGAAAATATGAATCAAGTAAATATAACATAATGAAATCACTTATTTTTTTCATCTTCTCCCCTCAAAAATCTTTCTGACCGTGATATAAATCATAATAATGTCTGACAATAATTGCTTGAGAGACGTGCCGTCGTTTGGGACAATATTATCGAGGGGGACGGTCTCATGGCGAGCATCAAAACAATCACATCTTACTTAGCGCTTATCACTTTAACCTTGGCCGGCGCCGACGCCGTTCAAGCTGCCGGCACTCTTACCGAAGATGCCGATTCACCGGTATCCATGGGCGACTTCTGCGGCACGCCTTACGTGAAATACACGGGTGTACTTGCAGGCGAAACCGATCCCGGCAATCCCGCGACCGCCTATAGAGTACCATTCGTCATCAGGACGCCGGCCGATCCTGAACAGGGTAATGGTGTCACTCTCTATGAGTTCCCTCATTTCGGTTCCAAAGACTTTTCCAGGGTGTTTCTGGGCTATGATTTCCTGTTCTGCCGCGGCTTTTCTCAGGCCGCCGTCGGCTATGATAATAGAACCGGTTTCGGTGTGGGCGCCAACAGAATTTTGGATCAAAGCATACCCGGTGTCTATATTGGTGGGGTAGGCAATAGAAATATGGACGTTGGCATCATGACTGATTTTGCCGAGGCCTTGGCGAAAAAAAAGCAAGGTCAGGATTTCTTGGGAAACAACTCGCGCACGCGCTACACAGCCGGTTTTTCCAATGGTTCTAACCCCTTGATCACCTACCTGGACAGCCGCCAAGCAAGTGGTCTTTTTGACTTCGCCATGCCTTACGTCACAGACGGGAATACGGACGACGACACGCGCACCTTAAAACAGGTGTTGGGCGACGGTAATTACACGGGAAAGGTCATCGTCGTGAATGACGAATATTTTGAAAGCGAAGTTACCGAAGGCTCCTTACATGATACCAATCCGGCCCTTCGTGAGCAGTATCGCTATTACACGACGGCCGGCTCCCCACACATTCCGGATGTCTTTAATTGTCGCTCCTTTATACCGACGAGACATACCACCGATAATACGACCCCGGGGACCTTTCATCCGGAGCTCCGCGCCCGTTTCCTGCAGGGTCATCTCTGGGTCACCTCACGATCACCCCAATTGGAGCCACCTCCCAGTACCCAACTTGCCGGTTATGACGCCAAAGGCAATGCCAGGATCATCGATATTCACGGCAACCTCCAACCCCGGCTACCCTTTGTCGAACTGGGTGAGGCCACCTATCTTTGGAACAACACTGGCTTGGGACTGCCGTTCCCATTTTACCGATTTGTGGGTTCGGTCGTGGACCTTGAAGTGATTGATCCGCTCAACGACCCCGAAGCGGGCGACTTCTTCGCCAGTCACGAGGATTACCTCCGGGCCTTCCAAGAAGCGAGTGAGGACTACAAACAAGCCGGGGCCATGCTCGAGGAGGATGAGGAATTTTTCCTCGAGGCGGCCGCCGCCGATCCCCCTCTCACGATGACACAAGTCTACAAACTCAATTATGAGGGGGGATTTGCGGATCCCGACCGACCAAACTGTACCGCCTTGGATGATGATCGCTAGTTGACATCCGGCCTCAAAACCCTAAGTCTCCCATCAGGGTGACAGATGCTCCATACGCTTAATCTCATCGGCTCGACGTTCAGCTCCAGCGTGGAACTGCTACGCGGACTGTGGGCGCATCCCGCCGCCGTCAAACCGGAAAAAACGCTCATCCTCTACGACATGGAAGGCTGCCCTTATTGTCGGCTCGTCAGAGAAGCGCTTACCGAACTGGACCTGGATGTCATGATTCGTCCCTGCCCCAAGGGCGGGACCCGCTTTCGCCCGGAAATGAAAAAGCTCGGCGGAAAAGAACAGTTCCCCTTTCTCGTTGACCCTAATAACGGGCGCTGCCTCTATGAATCCGCGGATATCATCGCTTATCTGTTTGAAACTTATGGCCAGCGGAAACGACCATTAAAGTGGCGCGCGCGTTTTATCAATCTGCCGTCCGCAATGGTAACGTCGATCAGCCGCTTCGGCGCCGGAAGCTGGGTGAAGCCCTCAACAGCTCCCTCACAACCGCTGGAGCTCTATAGTTTTGAGGCCAGTCCCTACGCCCGTATGGTCCGCGAACTGATGTGCACTCTGGAACTACCCTATCTCCTGCACAACGTAGGTAAATCGGACTGGAATGACTTTCTCCTCCCGCCCATCCGGCAGAAGTTTTTCCCGGAGCTCCCGGTCAGCGGTGCCAACCGTCAGGCATTCAAGCAGCGCGCCGGCAAGATTTCGGTGCCTTATCTCGTCGACCCGAACACCAATGTGGCGATGTTTGAGTCGGCGGATATCAAAAAGTATCTTCTTAAAACTTACGCCGTTCAGTGATTCATATCGATATGAAAATATTCAATCGCACCCCGACTCAGTGTTAAATCGACATAATAAGGACTATTGAACAACCTTAATGACTTGAGCACAGTGTCATAGAGAGAAAAGGCTGAGCGATCCAATTCCATTCGCACCTTAACGGGTTTACCTCCCAAGCGCACTTGCGTCGTCGCGGCGGCAATTCGGCACCGGCGAGGATCGACGCTCCGCTTCTGTAAAATCCCTGGAATATCTGCACGTCCGTAGCGGCGAATGGATCGTACACTTTTGAGCGTGAGTGGCGATTGAAACGAAACATTCAAAAATGTTTTGTACTGAAGCCTGCCGGTATCGATTGAGCAGTCGCCTCGTTTCTGCCCTTGCACCAACTTTCGTAAAGTACGGCGCTGCTGTCTGGCTTGTTTCAGGGCACGGTTGATCAGTAAACGATATGCCTGGGCGTCCGCTTGGCTTGAACGAAACTGACACCAACCGGTATTATCCTCAACGTTGAAGGAACAACGAGTCTTAGAGCTGTTAGACCGCAAGACAACATCGCCGGCATCAAACTTCGCATTGCCGTTTCTATCCAAGATAATTAGATATTTTCCGGAAGCGCCGTCCGCACGACGCTTATCTTCAAGCACGACAGCCGTCTGCTTGCGAAAAGTTGCAACCTGAGTAATGGAATAGCGCACCTCACCTCTATCATCGCCGTTGCCGCTAAAGAGTTGCTTTTCCTAGCCTTCCAATCCTTGCCAAGTATTGCTTTACTAACCCGTTCAAGCATTTTAAATCATGATTCCCATGCGGATCTGCCACATCACCACCTTCTGGCCCAACCACCTGGGGCACACGCATTATACGGATGCCCTGATAAAAGGAATCCAAAAGACCCAACCCGACAAGCACTATATTGCTGCGGAAATTCCGGCGGATCAGGTCGATACTCACGAGTATCAGTGCCTCCCCTGTTTCCGACGTGACGAAGATTATGTTCCCGGCATTGTTGAAGGCGTTAAGTCCATGCAAGCCGATATTGCACTGATCCAATATTCCAATGATCTGTTTGGTGACGACAATCGCTTGCCTATGCTCTTACAACGACTCAAAGCCGCAGGAATTCCCACCGTCGTACTGAATCATTCTGTTTATCCCGTGAAATGGAAAACAAAATATCAGCCGGGTCAGGATGCGGCGCATTTTGATCGAGCCGTCGCAGAGTTTGCCAGCTGCATGTTGGTGCACACCAATCGTATGAAGCAAGATCTGCTCGATCGGGGCGTTGACGCCAATAAGATTGTTGTCATCCCTCACGGTACGATTGCCATGCCGCAGCGAGATCCCGCAGCGAGCCGGCGGGCCCTGGACCTGCCGATTAATTCTAAGGTCGTCCTCTTTTTCGGATTTATCTGGCTGGGCAAGGGACTTGATTTTCTGTTGAGCGCCTTCGCCAAGACGGCCAAAGAACTCCCCGATGCTCATCTCTATATTGGCGGCTACACCCGCCATAAGTTATTTTATACAAAGATGTATATGAAATATCTTCGTGCGCGTATCAAAGCGCTCGGCATCGCCGAACGAACCCGCTTGTGGGGCGATTATGTTCCCGATGAACTGGTCCCGACGATTTTTTCGGCCGCCGACCTCGTCGCCTTTCCCTACCGGCAAGATTACAGTTCGGTGAGTGGGGTCGCTCATCAAACCGCGGGCCTGGGCAAGCCGATGCTCTGTTCCCGCATCGCCAAGTTCGAGGAAATCGGCGAATCGATTTCCCCTCAGCTGTTGCTGGATCCTAAAGACAAACGCGCGTGGGCCGAGGCGATGACTCGTTTGTTGACTGATAAGGACTGGGCCGATGAAATCCGCACTAAAACCCGGCGATTTGCAGCCAACACCTCCTGGGAAGTGCTTGGCAAACAGCATTTAGCCCTCTATAAGGTCTTGATTGAAGGCAAACCGGCAGCGAACGTCTCGTTCGCCTCAGCGGCCTAGAGGAAAACCATGTTGATTCGCGGCAAAGCCCCCTTGCGTGTCAGTTTTGCGGGGGGCGGTTCAGATGTCTCCCCCTACTGTGATAAATACGGGGGCTGTGTCTTATCAACGACGATCGGGATGTACGCCTACGGCGCGCTAGAGGTACGTTCTGATCAGCAAGTTCATATTTGCTCTCTCGATTACAACCAAACCTTAAAATATGAATTAGGGAGTGAAATCAATCCCGGCGATAATCTCGCCTTTCTCCAGTCGGTCATTGAACGTTTGAAACCGCCCTCGGGACTCAACTTATACCTTCATTGTGACGCCCCGCCGGGAACCGGCTTGGGCTCTTCCGGTACTATTTCCGCCTTGATTATCGGCCTGCTCAACAATGCCTTTAATATGAAGATGACGAAAGGAGATATGGCGCAAGTTGCCTACGAAATCGAACATGATGATCTCGGCCGTGCCGTCGGTCGGCAAGACCATTACGCCGCCGTCTATGGAGGTATGAACTTCATCGAATTCGGAAAAGAGACTTCGGTTGTCTACCCAATCCGCGTCGAACCGTGGATCTTGGAGGAACTCGGTTATCAGCTCCAAATGTTCTACACTCAAAAAAAACGCGACTCATCGGATATCGTCGCCAACCAAATCAAATTTTACGAACAGGAACGCAAAGAAACCCTCGAGGCGTTGGCTAAAATGAAGGGACTCGCCCAAGAGATGCAGGAATGCCTGATTCAAGGTCAATTGCATCGTTTTGGCGAATTACTCCATGAAGGCTGGCTCGCCAAAAAAAGAATGAACCCGGGAACAGTCAACCCCTTCCTTGAAGACCTTTACACGACCGCGTTAGCAAACGGGGCGATTGGCGGTAAAATAACCGGTGCCGGCGGTGGTGGTTTCTTTGTCTTCTTTACTCCGTTTATCCAAAAAAAGGCCGTCGCCGATGCCTTGAATGCCAAGGGAGCGCAACCGGTTCCCTTCTTACTCGATTTTAAAGGACTCCAAACCTGGGAAGTGGCTGATCAGAGTTTAGGTGACGTCGGCGAAGGGATATTTGATCATTGAATCCAACGCCGTTAACACAACGTATTTTCATACTAGCCGGCGGCAAGGGAACCCGACTTCAATCCGCCGTACCGGCAACAGCAAAAATACTGGCTCCGGTCCTTGAGCGCACTTTTTTAGATTACCTGCTCGACCACCTCTATTCACTCGGTTTTAGAAAATACGTCTTCTTGCTGGGATATCGATGTAAGGAAGTGCAAGCTCATCTTCAAAAAGTCCGGACTCGTTATGAAGATATTGAAATCGAAACCTCAGTGGAAGAAATCGCTGCCGGCACCGCGGGCGCCTTAAAAATTGCTGAAAAGTTCTGTAATGATACTTTCTTTCTCATCAATGGCGATACCTACTATGGCTTTGATCCGCTTGACCTCCTCCGCGCACATAAACAATCTCAAGCCATGATAACCATGGCGAGTCTTCATATCGAAGATACGAGTCGGTATGGAACTCTCGATACGGCAAAAAATGGGCGTGTCATCGCTTTCCGAGAAAAAGAGGGTCAACCAAAACAAGGGATAATCAGTGCCGGGGTTTATGTCGTCGATTCACGACTCCTTGAGTTCATACCCTTCAATAAGGAGGTTTCCATCGAGCATGAGACCTTTCCGCAATTATTGGCCGCTGGAGAGAAGATTCAAGCTGTCCGCCAACAGGGCACTTTTTTTGACATTGGAACACCCGCAAGCTATAGCCATTTCGAAGACTTTCTAAGCAAGTTGAGCCATGACTAAGACGAATCCGAATAACCTAGACGCCTTCATCCGCGAAACGATTCAGTCGAACCGCAATGTGACTGAATGCCTGACGTCACTGACCCCGGCCATAAGTGAAGCGGCGGAAATCATGGCACATGCTTATCAGCAAGGGGGCAAGTGCATCTTTTTCGGCAATGGAGGAAGTGCTGCCGATGCCCAGCACCTCGCGGCCGAACTGGAATGTCGCTTTACGGTCGATCGCCGGCCCCTGCCGGCGCTGGCCTTACACACCAATACGTCTTCGGTCACCGCTATTTCGAACGATTATTCCTACGAAGAAATTTTTGTACGCTCGCTCCGCGCACATGCTCAGCCCAACGATGTTGCCGTCGCCATTTCAACAAGTGGGAGTTCAAAAAATGTCCTGGCCGCCGCAAGGCTCAAAAAAGAATTGTCGTTTAAGCTCATTGCATTAACAGGTGAAAAAAGTACGTCATTAGAGGAGATGGCCGATGTTTTGATTGCCGTCCCGTCGCAAACCACGGCCCGCATCCAAGAGGCGCACATTCTGATCGGCCATATTCTATGCGAATGGGTCGAACGCAAACTTTTTGTTCTCGATGAATCTAAATAAACGGAGACCAGCCCTTTTTCTTGACCGTGACGGCGTCATCAACGAGGACGTCAATTACCTGCATGATCCTGACAAACTGGTTCTCATCGAAGGTTCCGCTGATGTCATCGCCACGATGAATCAGCACGATATCCCTGTTGTCATCATCAGCAATCAGGCAGGAATCGGTCGTGGCCTCTTTGCAGAGACCGATTTTCTAGCCGTACAAGCCAGACTTGAAAAGCTCCTGGCACAGAGTAATGCCCGCATTAATGCAAGCTATCATTGCCCTCATCACCCGACGGAAGGCCTGGGTGAGTTCAAAATCAGCTGTTCCTGTCGCAAGCCCCAACCTGGAATGTTATTGAGCGCCGCAGCCGAGTTAAAGCTCGATTTAAAAAATTCGGTCTTCGTTGGGGACAAGATGAGTGATTTGAAGGCAGGACGCGCTGCCGGTTGCCGAACGTTGCTTGTTCGCACAGGATATGGAACGGCGACTGAAAAAGATTTGGGCCAACAAGCTCTCTCCGAGCTCAGCGATGCAACCTTTGACTCACTCAAGCAAGCATTAACCGACCTGATAGAGTATTTTAAAACAGTGGGCGGTAGCGGACTGAATAGGCAAGGTACTGCATCCTGAATTTAAGACGTTGTTTCAATTTCACTTTACTAAAATCACCCCAAAATAGATTGCATTCACCGCACGGTTCACACTGTGATCGTTGGCCCGACCGGTGGAGCCGCCGTACTCGCTCAGCCTTATGGTTATTAAACACCTCTAATACCGAGTGCTTCTTTACCGAGCCCCAACCATAATCACCGTTTTGATCCATACAGCAGAGCGTGGTCTCCCCGCTCACCAAAATATCCAAGCGAGTAATATGCTCGCAGGGATAGCCTGGTACGGGAAAGGTGCTGTGGATGTCTCCCTTATAATTAAACAGACCGACTATCAGAGGCCGGACTCTGAGTTGCGCACACAACTTTAAAAACCGTAACTTTTCGCCCAACGTCGTTTCTTCTGTCGCCGTCAAACGCACAGTCAAATGCTTGGCGACCCTTCCCTTTGAATGACGCGAAGTTAAATAAAGGAGATTTTCCATGGTCCTCTCAAAGGGGAGCCCAATAGTTCGCTCATAGCGTTCTTGATCCATCGTATTAAGCGAAATATATAAATGATCAACATCAAGCTCCCGCAATAAATCCGCCTTGCGTTGATTCAATGCCCCCCCATTTGAATAGAGTCTCAACTTCGTTTTTGGCAATGAGCTGTTAATCAACTCCAATCTGTCAAACAGCTTTGGATCGATAAATGGCTCTCCTTGCAGAAAAGGCTCGATCGCTCCCAAAGGAAATTCGGTACAATCATGAACGATCTTTTTGAACAGATCGTCGTCCATTTGGGCCTTGTCACGGCTCAAGGCGTTGTTTGGGCAAAAATGGCAGGTCGCGTTACAGCGGTTAGTCGTCTCGATCGAAACGAGTCTCGGATACTCTTCCATAACAGCGGCAAATCTAGGCTTTTCGCAGCAGCCTAGTCAAAGCAAAAGATTGACGTATAAGACGAATCGGCATATGACTCAGCCTAAGCTCATCCAAGGAGGACACATGATCTCACGTCAATCTTTATTTCGTTTTTTGTTGCTCTTAAGCCTGCTTCCGCTTGCCGCCTGCGGCAATGGCGAAGGCGGGGGAAGCGGCAGTTGTGATTTTGATTCGCTTGAGGCGGTAACAGTTGACGCGGATGGTACCTGGTGCATCACTGACACCAGCAGTTCATCTAATTTCGAGTGTGATGGCGAAGTTCAAGTCTTTGAAATTGAAGTCACGATTTCAGGTAACACGATTACAGCCGTCACTCCAGGCGGGACCTTTACAGGCACCATCTCCGGCAACGAAGTTAAATGGAATGGTAGTTTTGGGGAAGACGGTGGCACGACAACGGTAAGCTGTGCCGACATTACAGTTTCCAGCGGTGGCGCCAGTCTGAGCGGCACATCGACCTGGAGTTTTAGTGACGGCACCGGCTTTAGCTGTTCCGGAACGAGTACCGTATCGGGAACAAAAGGCCCTTGCCCTAACTAGCCAGCTTATTTGCTCTCATATACGGTAGGGGCGGCTTCTTGCCCCTACCGTTGCTCTTTGCAATAAATCGCTGGAATGACTCCGGTGCATTTGGGTTGCAATTAGGGGTTTTTCAACTCTAAATAGGCCGTTCATGCGTTTTTCTGGCCTTCCCCAACTCTATTTACTGGGCATCCGCTTTCCCCGGTCTGTCCTGATCGGCTCCCTCCTGCTGACAGCCATTGCTTTTTGGGGTGCCCAAAAATTGAAGATTGAAAATGACTTTACCGCTTTCTTACCACCGGAAACGGAAAGTGTCCAAAATCTCCACCGGCTTAAAGAATACTTTGGAGGCAGTGGTTTTCTCATCGCCACGGTCGAATCCAACAAACCAAAGCTCTCCCGCTCCTTTGCCGACGCCTATGCCGGCCTGATTCAGCAGCACCCATCCGTTATGTACGTGGATCACCCTCGTCCCGTTGATTTTTTCAAAAAACGTTTGTGGCTTTATATCGACGCCGAAGACCTCAACGAAATTGAGCGCAGAATCGATCGCAATCTCGAATTACAAGAGAAAGGCATCAGTCCCGTCTTTAACGACATTATGAGCTTCGTGGACAAAGAAGATCTTCCTGATTTCGAATTTAATGACATCCGGGAAAAGTACCAACGTGAAACCGGCTGGCAGGAAGATGTCGCTACGACCGCTGAAGACGGGAAAATGGTGATATTGCCGATCAAGATCAAACAGAGCCCTCAAAACCTCGACACCAATCGTGCTCTCATCAGTGATCTCCGCAAAATGGAGCAGAAACTGAAACAAAAAGATGAATTTAGCGCGATCACCGTTGCCTACACTGGAAATTATCAGCAAACGATCGAACAAGCGGATCAGATTAGTTCTGAAATGACCATGGTCCTCATCGCAGTGGCTTTTCTACTCTTGCTCATCCTTTATTTTTACTTCAAAAGGATTAGTTCAGCCTTTCTAATCGGCATCCCCTTGGCTATCGGCATTGTCTGGACAGGCGGTCTCGTCTACCTGATCCTGGGACATCTCAACATTATTACGGCGTTTGCCGCGGCCATCCTAGCCGGACTCGGGAGCGATTATGGAATCTACCTGCTCACCCGCATCTTCTCGGAGCAACAGGCAGGCAATAGCTTTCGCAAGGCCTGTCACATTGCGTTTTCTCGCACCGGCTTGGCCACGCGCGCTTCCATGATTACAACACTCGGCGCTTTTTCGGCGCTTTTGTTCTCTCGGTTCGGCCTTTTCGTCGAGTTTGGCATTGTCGGCGCACTTGGTATCGTACTTAGCTATCTTGCGATCATACTCATCTTGCCCAGCCTCCTCGTTCTCTCGACCAAGATACTGGACCACCCGGCCAAGGCACATGCCCGCTTTACCCTGGGACCACGTCTCATGGCCTTCTTGGCCCCGCGTGCCGCTCTGCCCGTACTGGTCGGCGTTGCCTTGCTCGTTGCGTTCGCAACCCTCTCCTTATCAGAAGAAACGAAGGTCATCTACGAAGACGGGCTCCTCGAAAACAAGGAATTGCCCAGCTATCAGCTCAATGATCGCATCAGTCAATCGCTTAAGATGCCGCTCAGTCCGACTCTACTAATGGTGCGTAGTCATGAGGAGGAAACCAAAGTTATATCAAAACTGGACGCACTTCTTGAGCAGGATACGGCGAATAAATTGGTATTTAATAAAGTTTACGGCCAATCGACTTTCTATCCTTCTGATCAGCAAGCCAAAAAAACAATCCTCAAGCGAATACATGATAAGTACGGTAAACTGCGCATTGCCGCACAAAAAGAAAAAGATGAATTCCTCAATAGCCTCCAACAATCAATGACAGTGGCAGAATTCACGACCCACGAACTACCGCAAGAAGTCAGACGCATGTTTGAATCTCAGAATGACAAAGATATTTTTGCCGTCTATTTGCGACCGGCATTCGCCCGCTCCACTTCAAGCTTATTGAAGCGCTATCATGAGGGCATTTTGTCATTGAAAACTCATGGACTTAAATTTATGGCCGTCGACGGCACCTTCGTATCGGATGATACGTTGAGACTGATCGAACGGGAAGCGCCTCGCGGCATGTTCTTTATCCTCGCTTTCCTGTGCCTCTTCCTAGGCTTCGTTATTCAACCATTCAAACGAGCCGTCGTCATTATGGTGCATCTTATTGCGAGTCTGATCATGCTCTCCGGAATTCTCTGGCTCTTGGAGATCCGCCTGAATGTGCTCAATATCGCCATGATCCCCATCATCCTGGGAACGGGAATTGATAGTTTCATCCATATGAACCAACGATTTGACGAAAGTAATGACCTCACGGAGACACTTCGAAATAAAATTCTGCCGATTTTCATCTCAAACCTGACTTCGATGGTCGGATTTGGTGGTCTGCTCCTAACATCAAGCGCCGGCCTCCGCTCCGCGGGCTGGGTCGCCGTCATCGGCATTCTCGTCATGATTTTTTTCTGTACATACGTCTTTCCTCGATACCTGAGCCTCGAGCAGGCGGAACGGTCACGGGTGTTGGCTAAATTCAAGACAAAACTAACTGATTTTTAAGGATATTTGAATTTCCGCCTCCACTCGCTTTTTTCCCTTCCGAATTGACTTCTCACCCGCCCCTGTATACTGAAAGGACACCGTGACCAAGCAAAACCGCTATGTGCTCATGAATCCGGGTTCGGTCAACACATCGGACCGAGTCAAAAAAGCACTCATCCAACATGATGTCTGCCACCGCGACTTGGCCTTTAGCCAAGCGATGGCGCGAGTCACGGAAAAACTCAAAATTGTCTTTGGCGCAACGCCTGACCACTCACTTCTCCTGATCACGGGTTCCGGGACAGCGGCTACTGAGAGTGCCCTTTCATCCTGTGTCCCTACCGATAAAAAAGTCTTAATCATCGACAACGGAGCCTTCGGAGCGCGCATTACGGAAATCGCGAAGCTTCATAAGATGCCCGCTGTCATAATTCGGTATGATTTCGGCAACACCGTCAAAGTGAAGGACGTACAAACCGCGCTTGAATCCGATCCCGAAATTGCGGTCGTCGCCATGGTACACCACGAGACTTCCGTCGGAATCCTCAATCCTGTTCACGAAATCGGCAAGCTCTGTCGCCAACACGAGTGTCTCTTCCTCGTTGATGCCATCTCTTCACTCGGTGCCGAGGAACTCAACGTCGTTCGCGATAATATCGATGTCTGCTGGTCGACACCTAACAAGTGCCTCCATGGTGTCGCGGGTATCGCATTCGTTTGTGTGTCCCCACGCGTCTGGCCAAAAATTGAATCTATTGATGCACGCGCCTACTACCTCAATTTAAAGGGGTACCATCAATACTCCGAAGATCTTGAGCAAACCCCGTTTACCCCAGCCATCGCCAATATTTTCGCACTGGATGCGGCCTGTGAAGAATATCTTGAAGACGGTATTTCCGCCCGGCAGACTATGTATGCGGAACGCAACTTAAAGTTGCGTGCAGGCTTGAATCGCATTGGCATCAGCTTATTTACTGACAACGGTTTGGAATCCCACAGCATTGTTACGGCGCGTCTCCCCGAAGGCGTCTCATTCGATGCCCTCTACAATGGCCTCAGAAAACATGGTTTTGTAGTTTACGACTGCAAGCCGCCCCTACAAGGTAAGTATTTTCAAGTTTCCAACATGGGCAATCTGTTTGATGCCAACCTTGACATCCTCCTTGATGCAATCGAAGGCATCATCAGCACGACCAAGAAGCAAGCCGCTTCAATGTAATTATTAGAGGAGAATTCACCATGAGATGGAACATCGGTTATTTCGGTGCGAAGGACCTATTCACGATTATCAACCTGCTCGGCGGTGTCTTCGGGATCTATCTGGCGCTCAAAGGCAAGCTTGAATATGCAGGTTACGCTATTTTTGCCGGATACGTCTTTGGTGATGTCCTCGATGGCCCGATCGCTCGTCTTACCAAGACGGCGAATCGTTTTGGGGGCAAATTCGATGCCGCGGCCGACCATCTCTCCCAGGCCATCGCACCCGCTATCATCGTTTATGCCGCCTTTGCGGCGGGCCAACACGAAACACTCGGTGTCGTCCTGATGGCCATCCTGATGATCACGGCGTCGATCCGACAGGCCAAACAGGACACGGACGCATTTAATTACCCGCTGACTTATTGTGGTCTGCCGCGGACGATCAGCGGCTTGGTAGCAATCTCCTTGCCCAATGCCAATTATTTCTTTAAATCGGGCCTTATTAGCTTTGGTGTTGCCGCGGGAATTCTCATCCTCGTCGCGGTCCTCAACCTCGTTCCTATTCCTTACATGACGCACAAAGGACATCGGAAGATGCAAACTTACGTCAAGGTGTTAGTCGCTTCATTCCTGGGAGTCCCTTTTGTGCTCGCGGTCCTGGCGCCCTACTATATCTATGATTTTCTCTTCTTTATCACCTTTGGATACGCGCTGTTTGGATGGATCTCTCTGTATCGAGCGGAGTGGTCGGAGTATTGGGCGGAGTACAAGCGCTGGTCGCATCAAGTGGCTGTCTTGAAGTAAGCATGGTCGCCAGGGATGAGCTAGCGAGGCTCACCAGGCTGGCCATCAGTTTGATAATGCGTAGCAGCACCTGAAAAATGGCACCGAGTCCGCCATCCAACCCTAAAATCGCGAACAGCAAATAAGACGATCCTTCGGCGGTTCCCACCCGCGTCGGAAATAACGGCAGGATATAACTGACCAACTGAACCCCCGCAAAGACCAATAAGCAAAGCGCCAAGCCATAGCCCGACCCGAGCAGTTTCAACGCCATGATGAGCACGACGACGTCCGTCAGTCGCGCGAGCCCTTGCAACAATAGAATCGCGCGATACTGACGGGGGTTCTGCTTCCTGAATTCACCGGCTTGTTTTTCAACCGCGGCGGCACGATCGATAAAAGACTGCACCCGTTCCCGCTTAAAGAGATGCCACCGCGAGACAAAACTCAGAATACGCCCGACCCATTGGCGTCGAATGATCAAATCAAGTGCAACGTAGAGAAGGATGCCGATGCATCCAAGGCCCATCATCAACATTGCATCGAAGCGATGTGTGGGCAAGGCAACAACGGCGATACCCGCGGCGATGATGATAATGACCGCTTTCGAGAGGCGAAAGGCTAGATTCCAGACAATCGTCCCGGGAAAACCATGTCCCGAAGCATCTTTGCTTAGCAAAGTCGCTTTAAGAACTTCGCCGGTATCTCCCGCCACCAGACTATTCAAGATCGAGCCGACTTGATTCACATAAAGCACGCGCCAAAAACCAATCTTGCCTAAAGTCGCGACCCGAAGCGCCCACGCATCCATCACCGCTTCGAACAAGGCAATGGCGGTCAGCAAGCAAAAGCCGGGCAAACCAAGATAAGCCAGGTGCCAGAGGATCTTGTCCCAACCGATCTCACTCAACAGCCAAATGAGACCGCCAGTCGCCAACACGAGGATAACAAGGGAACCGAGCTTCTTGGGTGCCTTTGACATGATGCGTCGTTAATAGGCCAGATGCGGTCCGTTTATCAAGAGACAAAGTCGCTTCTATTTAGTTCAATAATTTCAACCACGATAAAAAAATTTTCAATAATTTTGCTCAAGCGCTTTTTTTTTCGCTTCCAGACGGTTACAATTCTCTTATTGAATTTACGAATCTGGCGACGGCTGCTGTTAATCTGGAGGTGGGAGATGAATCGGACGCACAGGGGAACGCACGGTTCCTTCTTTTATAATATCCTGTTAATCACGATTATTTTTCTAGGGGCCTTTGCCTGTAGTGGCGGCGGAGGTGTTCCCACCGACCCGCGCAACCTGCCCGAGTTGGTTATTGTTGACGGAAAGCCGGTCAACTGTACCTGCGATGCGGAGTGTCACGCCATTGACCCCAATAGTTTTTGTAATCCCGCAATAGGCGATGGCGAGACCGGATTCTGCATGAAAAATCAGTGTACGCTTGATGGCGACTGTGACCAGGCCGGCGGCGAGACGTGCGTTCACAACGATTGTGTTAAATCGGAGTGTAAAAGCGATGCTGAATGTCAGCTCGGCAATGGCAACAGCCCGCGTGTTTGCACGATCTTTGAAGTGTGCCGCCGTAGCCAGACCCTCATTGACCAGAGCAGTTGCGAAGGGTCCACTTGTGGCGACGGCAATGTCGATGACAATGAAGAGTGTGATAATGGGCAAGCCAATAGTGATAACACCCCGGACGCCTGTCGCAGCGACTGCACCCTGCCCTCCTGCGGTGACAGTGTGGTCGATCCCAGCAATAGCGAAGACTGTGAGGCCTCGACCGATTGCCCGGCCGGATTTGAATGTGACGCCTGTCAATGCGTGGAAGATGACGATTTGGACGATGACGGGGTCTTGAACGGCGTCGACAATTGCCCGAACAATTTTAATCCCGGACAAGAGGACTTTGATGGCACCGGCGGCGGCGATGCCTGCGATACGGACGATGACAATGACGGCCTGTCGGACGATGCGGAACCGGGCTGTCCCGCGGGCTCCGATCCCTTCGATATCGACAGCGACGATGACGGCTTGAACGACGTGGAAGAAGGGCCCGCCGGAACCGATCCCTGTAATCCCGACAGCGATGGCGACGGGCTCAATGATAAAGCGGATCCTTTTCCGACGGATCCTGACCTGCCAGGCGAAGATGATATAGACGGCGATGGTCACGCCGATGCGGATGATAACTGCCCGACCGTCCCGAACCCCTTACAGGAGAACAGCGATACGGATGACCACGGTGACGTCTGCGACAATTGCGTGGACGTCGATAACAATACCCAGACGGATGTCGATGGCGACGGGGCGGGCGATGCCTGCGACAATTGCCGCTTCGTAATGAATAACGAGGACATCGATACGACGGAACCACCGGACGGCATCATCGACATCGAGGCTCAAGCGGATGGTGACGGGGATGGCGTCGGCGACGCCTGCGACAATTGCCCGGAGGCTGCCAATCCCGATCAATTTGACCGCAACCAGGATGGCGAGGGCGATGCCTGCGACGATACCGACGGCGACGGCTCTTTGGATGATGTCGACAACTGTCCCTTCCACGCCAATCCGGATCAAACCGATAGCGATGGGGACGGCACGGGCGATGCCTGCGACCCGGACTTCTTCGATAACGACGGGGACGGCATTCCCAATGGAGAAGACAACTGCCCCAACGTCTACAATCCGGAATTAAATCAGGGTGGCGAGCAGTTTGACGGTGATCATGATGGCGTTGGCGATGCCTGTGACAATTGTCCGGGACATCCGAATGCAGATCAGGCGGACAGCGATGGCGACGGCATCGGTGATATCTGTGACACGGATGCAGAACCGATCTGCGTCAACGAGACAGCTTGCACCTCGGATAACGACTGTCCCAGCTTTGACAAGGTTTGCTCTTTCACTCTGGGTGTCTGCGTCCTGAGAGCTCAGGCCGATTGTCGTCAGTTCGATCCGTTTTTTTGTATCGCCTACTGCTTATCCACGTGCCCCGGTGAAGCTTTCTGTGAGGCCCTGACGTGTAATCCGGATGGCATTTGTCGCTAGGGAGTAGGCGACGCGCTGACGCCTACTCCTCATCGAAGGGATCAATGACGACGTCGATCTCCCAGGTAGATCTAATGCGCTGTTTTTTTTCTCCGCCTTAAGCATGTTTAATATCCCATTAAGAAATTGGGTTAACCCCGCTATTTCTTCGTCATGCTGGCCCAGCTTCTCCCATATCTGATTTAATAATTGCCGCAGCTCTTGGTCTTCATCCCGAAGCGCAATAAACGCTCGAATAATAAGGACACTCGTTTGGCTGGCCACAGAGCTACGAAGCACATTGGCCACCATCAACGCGCCATGCTCGGTAAAGGCGTATGTGGTCTTGCGGCGACCGCCTCTGCCATCTTTTGATATCACAGTTTGTGATATCAAAGCCCTAACTTCTGGTATTTCCAAGGAAAATACGAAATCTGGCGGAAATTTATCGCTGTTCCTTTTTACGGCCTGATTGAGAGTTCTGGTATCAACCCCGTAAAATCTGGCCAGGTCCTTATCTAGGATGACCTTCTGACCGCGTATCTCATGGATACGAGTCCGGATATCCTCCACCTTTGTGAGTGCCTGGTCTTTTCTCGCTATTTTCATTAGTTCCTCATGGGTTTTGCTATTGCACTCTTCCAAGCAAATCCCATGCCACAACACAGTCACGTCAAATCAAAGGGTTAACTCAACGCCACTGCAATGAAGGTTTCAATTTGGAACGCACACGTTCTATTTCGCCACCTTTACTCCGCTTCAAAAGGATCAATGACGACGTCCAACGAATCATCGCAAAAGATCAGACCCGAATACGTTCCGGAACGCCCTTCGAAATCACTGCCTTCAGGGCCGGTTCCCGCCAAGACAACCACACCGACATGAGTCGTTGGACCTAAATTAAAGATCCCCTCTTCGATGTAGGCTGCATGATGCGCCGGACTATTGAAGTAGGCATTGTAATGATCTTCAGCGGTACCGTTGCCCCACCAGGCCGTGATTTCCGAACAGCGGATGTCATCGCGATCCCCGTAATAACGGGCCCGATCTTCGGCATCGCGGCCGTTCACATCGATGTGACCGATATGGTGATCCAATACCATGTCCGTGCCGTACCAAAGCATGACCAGGTCCAGACCCTCGTCGCGGACCAGTTCCGGCAGACCCAGATCGGCTCGCTCGTCGTTAATCAACGCGAGGAGCTCGTTCTCTACGGCCGTCATCGCCGCACTCTCAGCCTCATCCGGACTGCTGATCTCACCCGACGTAGAGCTCCCAGTACTGTTGCCATTACCACTTTGTCCTCCCAGGCACCCACTCAATAAGGCCACCAAGGCCATCACGCCGATAACTTCCTTGATAGAATGTATTGTTTTCATCTCGTTTCTCCTTCTTAAGGGGATCTCATTGCAGGACACGTGCCAACACGGGGAAGTAACTATAACATACTGATATAACTAATATATTTTCTTATTCCCTGCAACAACATCTCATTTATTCTATATTTTGAATAAAAATATCCTCGCTAGAGACTGCTCTTTAAGAAGAACAATAAATAAACCATCCATTTTTTAGAACAATATAAGCTAATTTTAAATTTAATTAGTAATTTCAAATAGTTATTTATTTATCGTTCACTTGGCATGCATCCTGCAATATCTCCAAGCAGAACACAATACTGCAAAGGGGCATGAGATGAACAAGAACTTAAAAAACCTTTTAGTCGTCGCAGGACTGGGACTCACACTTCTTAATGCCTGCAACAAGGCCACGAACCCGGCGGCCACCACGAACGGTTCAGCTAACAACGGCTCATCGAACAGCTCCGGCAACAACCCAGGAGGAAATTCCGGGACCAACCAGGGAGGTGGGCTCTCCGCTATTGCTCTCATCTCAATAAGCACAGTATCCACCTCCCTGGTACCTGGAAAAAAACTTCAGCTTGTTGCTGTTGCCAAAGACGCCGCCGGCAATATCATCGCTTCGGCAACCATCACCTTTAAAGGCAACAACACACACATCGCCGAGGTCTCATCCAACGGACTCGTCGAAGCGCGCTATCCCGGCCAAGTATCTATTACGGCCGAGGCCAACGGGGTCACGAGTGCACCCTTTGATCTGACGGTTAACAGCCACGCGAATAATCTCGACGTCATCCAGTTAACCGATAACAACGTCGAAGATCATTGGGGCGCCAATAATGATTTCAAAACAATTTCCAGAGACCGCGTTCTCTGGCTGCAGCACGACAATAACGGCATGCCGGATGCGGTTCTCATCAGCGACACGGCCGGCAACGTGGAATTGGACCATGATGTCGCCGGCCTCGATGACGTCGACTTCTTAGGCCTCGGCAGCGGCGCCGGCAGTGGTGATGTCATGGCGACCTGGCGCGAGCAATTGCAAGACACCTATGTCAGCAATGGCGCCGGCGGCACAACGAATAATCTGGGCGCCCAAAACGCCGAAGAAAACGGCATTGCCGACGGCTGCCTGGTCTATCGCGACTCCAGCATCGGTGGCACTGATGATAACGACATCGCTCAATACAGTTTTAATAATGGACTCGCGATCATCAGCCAAAAAGGCCCTGAAGACAGTGATCCCATCACCAGTGAGTGCGAGACCGTGTGGGTCCGTGATGGTGCATTGGTCTATTTTGACGGCGCCAGTGAAACCGTCATCAGCAACGGTCCTTTCTTTGGGCACACCCAGTTTGATTTTCGTCATGGTCGCATCGTCTATGCCTTAAACGGAGACATTTTCTTAGTCGATACGACCACGATTCCATTTACGAATACCCAGATCACTAACGATGGAGCCGGTAACGGCTTCCCACGTACGGATGGTCATTCAATCGTCTGGATCAAAGATAATATCCATATCAACCTTTATAACATTACAGCTGCCAGCACGCGTCTCATCTCGACGACAACCGCCATCAAACTGGTTTCATCCCTGCATATCGATGGCAAACAAGTGATCTGGCAGGACGGCAATGGAGACCTTTTCTTCAACAACGGTAACGGCACACCTGCCGGTACCAGTGAAATCGACCCGTCACCCGCAACCAATGTCCAAGTACCTTATATCTCGGACGGTGTGGTGACGTGGTTTGGTAACACGGGGGTTAACACGGACACGGAGATCTTTATTCTCCAATAGAGCGAGAGGTAATCAAAATGAAACACACTCTAAAACTATTATTGGTATTCAGCTTAATTACGCATGCGGCATGCAATGCAACGTCTGCATCGAACACCGCATCGGAAGAAAATAAAGTCAACAGCGACTCCACCAGCGCGACAATCTCAGCCACGGACGGCGGATCGATTACGAGTTCTGACGGAAAGATGACTCTAACGATTCCGGCCGGTGCGCTGGATGAAGACACGGAGATCACGATCACTCCGGTGGAAACAGACGAAGGAACGGTCTACGATTTTCAACCGGACGGTCTGGTCTTTAATGAACCCGCCACGGCGGACTTTGAGATGGATGTCGAGGAGATGGACGACGTGACCGACGAGAATGGCGATCCCCTCGATACCGGCAACATCATCCCGTCACTCATCCTCTTCCTCGTCAGCGACGATGGCAGTGCTGAAGTCCTGGAAGACGTTAATGTCTCCAGTGAGGAAGATAGCAGTATCATCCACGTCTCGGCGTCTGTTCCGCACTTCACCGGCCTGATCGGAACCGCCAGCAATGGCTCTTATGCCTACATGGCTAGCCTTGGGACTCATTATGTTGGTTCGGACTTCAAGCGTGATGCGACCGTCCGTTATCTCGGCTACAGCAACACGCGTAGCTACCGCAACATGAGCCTTGCTTATAAATTGTTGAGCTCAACAGTAACCAAACTCGAATTTACGGTATCCGGCAAGGCCATCAAGCACGTCAGCCCGAATCCGATCACGCGCAACGACTTCTTGAGCAAGCGCGGCCAGGAATCCGCCACGCGTCCCAAATTCAACTGTTACAATGTCGGCACCAGCACCGTCGAATTCAAGGCACACCTGACATCCATCGTCGAAGTCGTTTTTCAACCGGAAAACAAGACCCGTGTCTACACGATCAATCATACTGAATCGACGACGCGCAGTGGTAAGTGCATCGCCAGAATCTCTTCGAATGACTACGGTAATTCGGGTGATGGCGAAGCGGTCAGCGTGGCCGTTTTATCAGACTCAACAGGTGACGTCCTGATCGATTACAACAACGAAGGCAACTTGGTTCCCGCTATTGAAGTCGGCGCCGAGTTCCCCGCCAGTGTCGATACAGAGCTCGTCAGCCTCTCACTGGTCGGTGATACGGACCTGGCCATCGAGATCAATATGAATGGTGACGTTCCTACGGCCAATCCCGATGGCGTTGTATTCGCGAGCTTTGATCTGCTCATTCTCGATCCCTCGGTCGGTGACACGGGTTTTGCGCCCTTTCAAGATGCCTTATGGGATCTTTCCATGGACGCTTCGGGCGCCGGTTCGGAACTCACGCCAGGAGTGTACCATTGGAACGGTGACGCCCTGGTCGACAGCCCGGATGTCGCCCTTGAAGGCAGCGTCGACGGGCAGACGGTCACGCTCAACATTCCCCTCAGTGAACTGGACATGACAGCCGAACAGATCCAAGAGGCGGAGTTTCGCGCAGTCACGCAGCTGCACATGGACAATGGCGACTTCTTTGTCGATGTCGCGGAAATCTAATCGCCTCGCTCAACTCCCAAGGCAAACCGGGGTGGGAGAAACTCCTCCCACCCCCCTCTCTTCTCATTCGTTGCATTTCTCGAGTTTTTCCGGCAGTAACCACCACTATGACAGTAAAACTCGATCAAGCCCGCAGTCTCGATGAAATCCTAACGCTCTTTCGCGATGAAGACGAGCTCGCCATCCCGCTCGCGACCGGACAACCGGTCACACTCCTGAACGCCCTGGATAACAAGAAAGACTGGAAGCGACTTCATATCTTTACCGGACTCCTGACGGGCCCGTTTCCGATCATGATGAACCCGAATGTCTATGTAACCAGCGGCTACTACGGACCGATCGAGCGCCTCCTCAATGACAATGGGGCGCACATGGATTATCTCCCGGCCAATTTTCGCGGCATCGAACTCTATGCGCAACGGCGAAAGTTCCGCGTCTGTGCGACAGTGCTCTCGCCCCCAGATGATCAAGGTTACTTAACCTTCGGCAGCCACGGGGCCGCCATTTATAATCCTTTTGTCGAAGCAAGTCGCGATCCTGACCGGCTCGCCATCGCGGAGATCAATACGCATATGCCTGTCGTTTATGGATCTCCTGAACTCGGCGATAACAAAATTCATATCAGTGAATTAGATGCCTACTATGTCTCAGAGCAGGCACCCTTGACGATGCCGGAGATCGAGGCCACTGAGGTCGAAAAAAAGATCTCTGCTAATGTCCTTGAACTCATTGACTCCGGATCAACCTTGCAATTCGGCATTGGGGGTGTTCCCGATCAGGTCGCACGTGGCCTTGCGGCAAGTTCGCTCTCGGATTTTGGCGTTCACTCCGAGCTGATTTCCGATGGCTTTCTTTCCTTACAAGAAGCTGACAAGATCTCAAATCGCAATAAAGGACTTTACGACGGCCAAACGGTGTTCACTTTTGCCTTCGGCAGCCAGAAGCTCTACGACTTTCTGGATGAACGCAAGGGGCGGAACCAACGACAGGTCATCTGCCTGCCCGTCAGCGTCGTCAACGACCCGGCGGTCATCGCCAAGAACAGGCAGATGATCAGTATCAATTCCGGCTTGATGGTGGATTTCGCAGGACAGATTTGTTCGGAATCCATCGGAGTAAGACAATACAGCGGCGTCGGTGGACAACTCTCTTTTGTCCAGGGAGCGTATGACTCGGAAGGAGGTAAGAGTATCATCTGCATCAAATCAACGGTTGAAGTCGATGGTAAAACAATTTCGAATATCCGCCCCGTTCTGCCGGAAGCCAGTGTCGTCTCCACGCCTCGCCATTTTTCGCAATATGTAGTGACGGAACACGGCATTGCGAATCTCTATGGAGTTTCTGATGAACAACGCCCATTAAAGCTCATCGCCATCGCCGATCCGCAGTTCCGGGACGAACTGACAGCTGAATACGAAGAACTCAAACGAAAGTATTATAAGAATTGACGAAGCGCTCCGAGTTGAAAATTCTTCTCTTACAGATCCGTGACGAGGCCCGCGTACGCGAAGAAGAGCATCAAAGTTTTATCATGCACTGTGAGCTTGATCGCTCCCAGATTGATGTTCTTAACGTCTTTGACAAGCCTCATTTCCCTCCCGAAGTCATTGACTCCTATGATGCCCTCCTCGTCGGGGGCGCCAGCGAAGCCTCGGTCCTGGAACCGGAGACCTACCCTTTCATTGAAAGCGGTGAACAGATTTTGATGTACTGCCTCGAGAAGGACATCCCCGTCTTTGCCTCATGTTTTGGGTTTCAGCTGGCCGTCGTGGCCCTTGGCGGTCAAGTCGTTCGAGACACGAATAACTTTGAGATGGGCGTCCTGCCTATCCAACTGACTGAGGCAGCAGCTAATGATCCTATTTTTATGGATGTACCCAATAATTTCATGGCCGTTGCGGTTCACCAGGAAAAAACAACCAAACTACCCGCCGGGTGTGAACTTCTCGCATTTACCGAGCAATGCATCCATTCCTTCCGGGTCAAAGGAAAACCATTCTGGACCTTCCAATTTCATCCCGAAGTCGACCGTCCAACGCTTGTTGAACGCCTGACTATCTTTAAGAAAAAATATACCGAAAATGATGATCACTTAGAAAAAGTACTCTCTTCCGCAGTCGATACACCGGAATCCAATGCACTGATGAAAAACTTCGTTGATCGCGTTTTGATCGGCGCAAATGATTGACAATTGAACGAGTCTTAACTTACAAGGTTGTTTACTTATCCCTCCGAAAGAGCGATAATAATGCATCTCCTGCAGAAAGGATCTCGCGCAGCACATGGCAGCAGCGAAACGTTACCGCTCTATTTTCTCACCGAGCACCGCGCAAGAAAGACGCGATAATTTCGAAAATTATTGGGCTTTTTCCCAAGATCATTCCGGTGAGTTATCCGAAGCCGATAAAGACCTCAGTAAAAAACGGGCGAAGTTGAAATATTTTCAGGATAATCCGGTCCGTTCACGCCAGCCGCTAAACAACCCAGACCTATTTTATCGTAATTACGTGACGATGCAGGATGATCCCATGAGCCTGGATCGCAAGACCCGCCTCTTGACCTGCATTTACAAGTTTGCGCGCCACGAATGGGTCGGCATTTCCGGAGCCTGGGATAGTACCCGGACGATGGAACAATCAAAGTCAATCACGGACAAGATCAGTCGTGTTCACCTCGCCGAGGAGTTCAGCCACGTCCGGCTGTTTCATGAAATGTTTCGCACGTTTCACCTGGACAAGGTCGAGTGGGTACCACTCGGGCCCGTCATGCAAAAGGTATACCGGTTTTTCCCTTATGTCCCCGAGCCGATCATGGCCGCGCCCGCTTTTGTCACGGAACTCATGGGCATGACCTTTTACATCCATTTAAATGTTCTTTTGGATGATGTCTTTGCCGATGAGCCGGAGGCCCGCGATCGCATTCGTGAGCTGCTCCAGGAAATCATGGTCGATGAGTTAGCGCATATTGGGCAGCGCCGTAACTACATGGGCGCATTGGGAATAAAAATGGCAAAGGCCATTGCTTCACCATTGTACCGACTTTTTTACCGCGACCTACCCGAAAGCAAATACCTCTTTGATATTCCGCAAATGATCAAAGACGGACTCGCCTTTGATTACAATAATCTGGACCCTGCCTTGATTGAGCGCAGTTGGGTCCCGAGTTATTGCCAAGCCGTATAATTTCTCAAGATTGGCAGCGCTATGATTCTGTGTTATAGAATCCGCCATGGAGTATTTTCAGGAACTCGGCAAACTGGACCGTCAATTAATGGAACGCGGCCTGGATAAGCGCGGCATCTCGACCCACAAGGGACTCTATGACCTCAACGAGATCAAACAGCGCATCCGCAATCATGACCGCGGAACAACGCACACGCCGGAAATCACACCCAAACGCGCTCGCTTGGCGATGATAATGACTGCGGTTATGGGCCTCGCTATCGCTCTCCTTGGCGCCATTGTTGCCTTCTTCTTATCAAATCCGAGGTGAGCATGAAATTGTTAGTCCTTATCGCTGGGGTCATCGCTTTATTATACAGCCCTAGCAGTTACGCCGGCAGCAAGCTGGATAAAAGCTGTTCATTTAAAGGAAAAAAACTTTATGGCAAAATCAAAGTCGTCGAAAGCTTTCCTGATCTTAAAATTAAAAAGGTCACCAGCTTTCCTGATTTGAAGGTTAAAGTCGTCACTTCATTTCCTGATAAGTGCGGCAAATGGCAATACGTCAAGAGTTTCCCCGACCTTAAAATTAAATTTGTTGAGAGTTTTCCGGACCTGAAGGTCCAATTCGTCGAAAGCTTTCCCGGCCTCCCCTAAGAGTCAGGCATACGGCAGGCGCTCTTCTTCAAAACTGCTCCCGATGAATGGGATTTGACGCCGCCGTATAATCGTGATGATGAGCGCACAGACAAATACCGTGCTCCAAAGAATCATATGAGGGACGTCAAAGCCCAGTATGCTGATATGGGCAATCATCGCTCCGATCATTGTCCCCAACGCCAACAAGGCGCCCCCGGCAGCCAAGCGTTTACTCAATAGTGCTACCGCGGCCGTAAATTCAATCACGCCAATGATAAAACGCCCCTCCGGCTCCATCCCGAGTTGAGTAAATATATGGATGCTATTCGGCTGCGAGCTGAGCTTGGACCACGCAGTCCAAAAAAGGATCGTAGCCACTAACATTTGCAGCACCCATAGCATGATTGTTTTAACTTTCATAAGGTCTCCTTACCTGGAGATTGGAAATAATACGTTAGCTTCATCAAGCTCGCGAAAACTCTTTTTGCCGAGTGACGCAAGTATTTCATAGTAATCATGATTCAATGATAAGACGTAATTGCGAACCCGTTGGGATTTGACTTCAATGTCCAAGCCGGCCTGTAAGTGCTTATCGTGTGTTGTAATGCCTACCGGACAGGTATTTTGATTGCACTGCATGGCCTGAATGCAGCCCAACGCCATCATAAAACCACGTGCCGTATAACACGCCTGGGCCCCTAATGAGAGCGCAACAAACTGCCTGCCCGGGCTGACCAACTTTCCGGCAGATAAGAGTTTGAGACGGTCGCGAACACCTTCTTTAGTTAAGATCCGGTGAACCAAGGGTAGCGCCTGAAACAGTGGCATGCCAATATTATCCATAAAAGCCTTGGGAGCCGCACCCGTCCCGCCTTCGGCTCCGTCGATTGAGATGTAATCCGGAAACATATCGAGTTCTTTCATTGCCTGTATCAAGTTACGGAATTCGTCTTCATGCCCTATACAAAGCTTAATCCCTACAGGAAGCTCTGAAATATCTTGAACACGCCGAATGAATTGCACCGTCGCTGCCGAGTCCGTACATTCCACATGATAGGGAGGTGAAATAACATCATGGTCCATGGGAACACCACGAAGTTCTGATATTTCTTTGGTTATTTTCTCCTTAGGCAACAAGCCTCCTTTGCCTGGCTTGGCCCCTTGCGAAAATTTTATTTCGATCATCTTTACTTCTTGATGTTGCGCCAATTTGCGTAGCTTAGCCTCATTAAGCGAATTGTCCTCATTGCGCACACCAAACTTCGCTGTCCCCATCTGAAAAATGAGATCACAGCCTTCCATTAGATGATTCTTAGGGTACCCCCCCTCTCCCGTGTTCATTGGAATTCCTGCCTTTTTTGCACCACGCGCCAAGGCGCGAATAGCTCGATCGCCCAAGGCGCCATAACTCATCGCACTGATGATGACCGGCTTGGATAGCGTGTACGTGTTCTTGATGTCACGTTCCTCACCAAAGGTCAGGGAATAGGGTTCCAATGCCTTGTTCTCCACCGGATACAATGAATGTCGCAAACGATAATCCGAACCGTCAAAGGGCAACTGCGAGCCAAAAGCGGATGAGGAATCGACCCCCTTGGCCTTACGATAGATTTCCGCCCGGTCTACCCGCGAAAAGGGCCGCTCTTCCCAGTCATTCGCAAAAAAGTATTGTCGCATCTCCGGGCCAACACTTTCCAAGAGATAGCGCAACTGGGCCATCCAACCGAAGTTTGCCAGCAAAGCGTGATTTTTTTGAAGGTGCCGATAGTAGAAATTAATCACGGCCATAAAAAAGAAAGTAACCGTCAAAAAGTGATAGTAGAACGAATAAAAATAGCCGGCGGCCAAAAAAGCGAGACAAAGACAGGGAAGACCTATGTTAACGATCTTTGAAATTCGCTCCAGGTTGACCGTCAATCGATATTCCACTGCCATTCTCATGCCATATTTCGGGGAAAGAATCTATTTCAATATGGCTGCAGCTTATGATACCGTCACTAATTATCACTTGTGCGTGAGGAGGAACCTATGCGTTTTATTGCCGTTTTATTATTTGTTCTAACCCAAACAGCTACTGCGTTTGCCGGGAATTGGTACGTCAAGCTCTATGATGATGCGGGCTTTACGGATCGAAGCCTGACGGTCGGTTATAAGCAAGACATCCAAAATATGCATAATATTCATTCCGACGACGGTAAACTGGGTTTTAATGACAAGGCCTCTTCGGTCAAATATTGCATTCCCCAGAGTTGGCAGGTATCACTGTACGAAGATAAGTATTATGCGAATCGCGCCTACGTGCTCAAGGGCTGTGGTGAAGAAAAGGATATGACCTATTTCGGCGACAAGACCTCGTCATTGAGATGGGAACGTAAGTAGCTGCTTCTAATCAAGCTTACTTCATATCCTCCGGGATCTGGCTCGGATCAAATTCCGCGGTATTTTGGGCGAAGGTCCACGAATAACCATCGAGGTCTAAAACGCGGAACATCGTATCGCCCCAGAACATCGTCTCGAGCTCCGACTTGATTTCCGCTCCGGCGGCCTTGGCCTTTTCATATTGGGCCTGGACATCTTCACAATAGACGTAGAGGCCTATTCCTTGTTCGCGTCCGGCATGTTTCGGCGTCTGGGCCAGGCTGCCCCACTTGCCTTCCTGCCCCAACATGATCTTCGTATCCAGAAAGGTCATTTCCGCGTGCACGATCTTGCCGTCCTGCAATAGAGGTTTGCCGTCCGGTTCAAAGCCGAAAGCGTCATGATAAAATTCAATCGATGCCTTCGGGTCAGTAACAAAGATATATGGCATCAATCCGGGCAGGCCTACGGGCTTATATGGCTGACTCATCGATTCCTCCTTAGCATTTTTTCTTGTGTCAATCCATCGACTCCCGTTCGAGATCGCGGACACGACTGCGGATCAAGGTCCGTAGCAAGGCATTGCGCTGAATTTTACCGAACAGGCGCCGAATATCATTATAGAGGCTCGGATCGGTCACAAGGGCTCCGGCGGTCCCCTCGCCCGCATTCACCTTGGCCAGAATTTGTTTCAATTCGCGAGAGGCACGACGCAACTCCTTGGCCGTCCCCGCCACGTTCCGGCTCAGCTGCCGCTCTTCGCTTTCGTAGATCATATCGTGAATCAGACCTTCTCCGGATTCGATCTCCTTGAGAATCGTTGTCATCGCTTCAGCAACCCGGTTGATGTTGCGCAAGGCGGCACCACCCTCTTCCGCCAAAGAAAACAGGCTAAGCTGTTTGGCTGAACGAATGGTATCTCCATGTTGCAAGATTTTCTGGTCCTTGCCGCCTAAAGTAATCGAGATCATCTTGTCACCCAACAATCCCTTGGTAACGATGCTGGCCGCCGAATCGGCGCGAATGCGTTCCTGATATTTCTTATCAATGGACAAACGCACATGGACCTTTGCATTGGCGACATCCGGATCAAACGAAATCCCATCAACCGTTCCTACATTGACACCGGCCAACAATATCGTCGCGCCCTCGATCAGACCGCTCACATCCTCGAAAGAGGTTGTGAGTTCATAGTCCTCGGTGAAATAACGTTGTTCATCCGCCAACAAAAATATCGTCAGCATGATAAGGGCGAGTCCGACCACGACAAAAACACCGACACGAACCTGCATCCATTTTTCTATTGCCATAAACTATCTCCTGCCTCTTGATTTGCGAGGACGAGGCATTTCATCCTCCTCAAATTGATCCTGGGATCCGGAAATAAAGCTCTGCACCAACGAATCCTCTGTTTCGCGCGCCTCATCCACCGTCCCGATAAAATGAATCTTCCCTTTATAGAGAAACGCCAAGCGGTCACTGACATAAAAAGCCGAAGCCATATCATGCGTTACCACGATAGACGTCACTTTGATCTTTTCCTGAATGTCTCGTATCAGGCGATTGATGCGGTGACAGTTGATCGGATCCAGACCGGTCGTCGGCTCGTCATAAAGAACCACTTCGGGATTGGTCGCAATCGCGCGGGCGAGCGATACGCGTTTTTTCATGCCGCCGGAGAGATCGTTGGGCAACATCTCTTCAATACCCGGCAAGCCGACGAGTTCTAATTTTTCCGCCACAATGCGATCAATCTCTGCTTCGGGCGTATCCGGCATGTGTTCGCGGATCGGATAAGCGACGTTTTCTTTGACCGTCAGCGAATCAAAGAGGGCTCCGCCCTGAAATAACATTCCCACCCGTCGACGCATCATCCGCAATTCTTTTTCGTCCATCAAATGCAATTCTTCTCCTTCGAAAAAAACCTTGCCGGAATCCGCATGGATCAGGCCCAACAGGATTTTGAGCAATACGGTCTTACCGGTACCGCTTCCTCCCAAAATCGTCAGCGTCTCACCCTGGTAAATGTCCAGACACAACGACTTAAAAACTTGATTAGAGCCGAAGGCCTTGGAGATATCAACAAATTCGATTAAGGTCTTCTTGTTTAAGCTCATCTAGTTAATACCCGTAAATGACGATAAAAAATTTCGTTAAAAAGAAATCCGAGATAAATATCGTCAGTGACGATATCACGACTGCGTATGTTGTCGATCGCCCCACCCCAACGGTTCCACCTCGCGTACTCAACCCCTCATAGCATGCAATAAGACCGACAAAAAAACCGAAAAAAACTGTCTTGACGAGGCCCGAAACGATGTCACTCATCTCCACCGTACGTTGAATTTGATCATAATAGAAACGCGTAGTCACACCAGCCTCCATGACGGTGATGACCATGCCGCCGAGTATGCCAACAATATTGCCGACCGTTGTCAACAACGGCGTCATCAACGTCGTCGCCAAAATCCGCGGCAAGACAAGTTTCTGCACGGGATTGCCTCCAAGGGCCTCGATCGCCAATACCTGTTCGGTCGCGACCATCGAGCCCAGTTCGGCAGCAATCCCCGAACCGACGCGCGCCGCGATCATCAAAGACGTCAAGACGGGTCCGAGTTCCCGGATAATGGAAATACCGATGATCTGCCCGACATACAGTTCCAGTCCGAAACGACTCAAACCAACCGTAAACTGCAGGGCCAAGACCATTCCGGTGAATACCATGATGACCAGCACCAAGCTTAACGAGCGCACGCCGACAAACTCACAGGCATGGATCAGCGCCCTCAGCGGAAAGCGATAGTGCGGGATGACCCGCACGCTTTGATATGCCAGGTAGGCGATACCCCCTGCATAATCCAGCACCAACAAGGTCCGCGCTCCGAACTCGCGCAACCAGTCAAGCCCAAACGAGCTCTTGTCTTCAGTATTATCAGGGGACTCGGAGGTCATAAACGTATCTCATAAAATCAGCCAGACCCGCATCGAAATAACGTGGCGGGGCCAGGTACATTAGATCATACAGACAAAAATCCTTTTTCATGACGACGACCCGCATCCTCAACGGTACGCCGTCGATGGAACCGCGCCCGTCCAATTGGAGCGCGGCGCGCCCGTCCAATAGAAAGTGTTTAGCCTTCCCATGCTCAGCGTGATCCAGGCCTCTAAACAGATTGCGTGCCAAGATCGGTAACGGGGCGTCATCAAACTTACGCCCACATAAGGCATCGACCACCAGCGTCGCTTCGAGTGACGGGTTTTTGTATAAGAGATGATTGAGAGAACGCTCGGGCCCCTTCCAGGTCACCGGTAAGCGGCCGACGTGAAAACTCCCGTTCGTCGTCCGGACGCGCCCCTGATGGTAGCCGGTAATGCCGCCCTTACGATTCACCGCACAAGAGGACGCAAGCAGACTACAAAGCACTACAATCAAGAATACGCTGGGCTTGTGGATGACAGACCCCCTTCCGTCTTCATCCTTATAGCGAATCCTGCAGTTTTAGCAATCAGGCAATGATGCGGACATCAGGCAAACAATTGATATGACAAGTTTGCGCTCCCAACGGGATTTGAACCCGTGTTACCGCCTTGAGAGGGCGGCGTCCTAACCGCTAGACGATGGGAGCATTGTAATGGGGGTGTGTGCGGAGCCCATCACCTCCAAACCCCCGTACTGGTTCGCTCGCGCGAAGTGAATCCGACGCTCGCTCACAAGCATGGTGTGAAGTGAAGCGTGCCACTAAGACCAGCTTAGGTCAAGCAAAGCAACTTTCTCTCCGCCCGGTCGATAGGCCACTCATCATGTCAGCGCCGCATATCATCCCCCTCATGACGATCCCGAGCGCCCTAAGTCAGGCGATGGCGACGTCGGTCCTCTACCGCGAAGCGGCCAACACGCTACTGGAGAACACCTATGCGCTCGATGGACTGCTCGGCACGGCTATCATTGTCGAGCCCGGTGACGATTGCGATGCCTATTTACTCGACCGATCACAGTACAATTACACGCGCGCCCACGCCCTCTTCGTCAAAATAAGGGAACAACGCGAGGCGATGCAGGCTCAACTCCCGCTGCTCAACCATGTCGAAAATCTCGTCGACTACATCGCCCATGTCACGACCAACGTCGTCTACATGACGGATCGTCAGCCGCGCTTGATTGCCGAGGTCTCTAAGGATAGGCGCAGCGTTGCGTATCACAATATTGATAGCCCAACTTATGAACGCTCCCTGGCCCTTTACATGGGGCTGTCTCCCCTGCCGATCTTCGGGACCAACATCCCGCATGACGATGACAGCGTGACCAGGCAGCTCGCGGTCTTCGGATTCGGTGCCTTCACCTACCTCTATCTCATCTGCCATCCGGATGCCCTGCAAAACGATCATTTACCGCCCGAACTCCTCTACCAAAACTTTCTCCGTCCTATCGCCGCGCCTCCCCTCTACTGGCAAGCGGATGGATCACTGAGCCTCAGCAGTCCTTAGATTATTCTGGCAAAAGATTCGCCTTTCATGTCACAGTCCATTGATGACCATATTGAAACCCGAACTCCTCGCTCCCGCCGGCAGCCTTGAAAAAATGCGCTACGCCTACGCCTTCGGTGCCGATGCCGTCTATGCCGGCGCCCCGCAATTTTCGCTGCGTGCGCGGGAAAATGAGTTTAAACTCGCTTCGCTCATGACCGCCGCCGAGGAATCACGACAACTCGGCAAGAAATTCTATCTGACAACCAATATTTTAGCGCATAACCGCAAACTCAAACCCTTTGCGCGCCAACTCGATGAACTGATGGCCTGCCGCCCGGACGCCCTGATCATGGCGGATCCGGGCTTGATCATGCTGGTCAAGGAACGCTATCCGGAAGCGGTGATTCATCTCTCCGTCCAGGCTAATACAATGAACTGGGCGACCGTGCGCTTTTGGCTCCAGGCCGGGGTGTCACGCATTATTCTGTCACGTGAATTAGGCATTAATGAAATCAAAGAAATTAAAGATCATGTCCCGGAGATGGAGCTGGAATCCTTCGTCCACGGCGCGATCTGCATTGCGCATTCCGGACGCTGTCTGCTCTCCAACTACTTCAATCATCGCGACGCCAACCAAGGCGCCTGCACAAATGCTTGTCGTTGGTCGTATAAACTCTATGCCAAAGAGAACTTTAATGATGATGACGTCAATGCGCGCATGGAAATCTTTGGGGACTTCTATCTGGAGGAAAAAGATCGGCCGGGACAGTTGATGCGCATCGATGAGGATGAGTACGGCACGTATATTATGAATGCGAAGGACTTGATGGCCATTGAATATCTCGATCAAATGAGAGATGCCGGGATTAGCAGCTTCAAGATCGAGGGACGTACCAAATCGATCTATTACCTTTCACTCACTGTCCGTGCCTATCGTCAGGCCATCGATGACCTTGCCGCCGGCAAAGAACTCAATCCGCAACTCATCGAAGATCTCAACAAACTTCATAATCGCGGCTACACGCCGGGCTTTCTCGTCAATCAGCCCAAGAATAGCCTACAACGTTATGACGAAGGGCGCACCAATCTGTACACCCAAGAGTTTGGCGGCGTTATTGAAAAGACCGAGCCTAACCGCGTGCTGGTATTAGCTCGCAATCAACTCGCTTTAGGGAACCAGATAGAAATCATCACCCCCAATGAATGTCATCAGACGGTTATCGAGTCGATGACACTCGAGGATGGCGAGAATATCGACATTGTCCATGGGGGAACAAACACCAAAGTCTGGATTCCGTCACCTCAACACCACATCCCCCCCTACTCACTTGTCTCCAAGCTGCTGGATCACCCTACGGCAACTTCATCCGTCTAAGCCGCAAGGCATTACTGATCACGGACACCGAACTGAAGCTCATCGCCGCCGCCGCGATCATCGGGTTCAGGAGAATTGCAAAAAATGGATACAGGATTCCCGCCGCAATCGGCACGCCGAGGGCATTATAGATAAAGGCAAAAAATAAATTTTGTTTAATGTTGCGCATCGTCATGCGACTCAATTGGCGGGCTCGTACAATCCCCCGTAAATCCCCCTTGATAAGCGTTACACCGGCGCTCTCCATCGCCACATCCGTCCCGGTCCCCATCGCGATGCCGACTTGAGCCTGAGCCAAGGCCGGGGCATCATTGATGCCATCACCCGCCATCGCCACGTGCCTGCCTTCTGCCTGCAGGTCCCTGACCTTATCCGCCTTTTGCGCGGGCAATAAACCGGCAATCACTTCATCAATACCCAACTGATCCGCCACCGCCTGCGCCGTCGTCTCATTGTCACCCGTCAGCATAACAAGGTGCAGTCCTTCGCGCTTCAGGTCTTTAAGGGCCTCCGCTGCCGACTCTTTGATGGGATCCGCAACACCGATCAAACCGATCAGTTGTTGATCCAGCGCGACGTACATCACCGTCTGTCCGTCCCGCCGAAACTCTTCCGCTGTTCCGTCTAATGCAGCAGAGGCCACCCCAAGTTCCGCCATCAAGCTCTGATTTCCCAAGGCCACAGCATGTCCATAGACCTTCCCCGTCACCCCTTGTCCCGTGATCGCCTGAAAATCAGTCACATTCATTAGGGAAACCTCCCTCTCTTGTGCGCCTGAAACGATTGCCTCCGCCAAGGGATGCTCACTCCCGCGCTCAATACTCGCCGCAAACATGAGGAGATCTTTTTCTTCGGTTCCTGCGACGGGATAAACCGTCATCAATGTCGGTCGACCGCGTGTTAACGTTCCCGTCTTATCGACGACTAAGGTGTCCACTTGGTGCAGGGTCTCAATCGCTTCGGCATTCTTAAAGAGCACTCCCATGCCCGCTCCTTTCCCGGAAGCCACCATGATCGACATGGGTGTCGCCAGTCCCAACGCGCACGGGCATGCGATAATAAGGACAGCGATCGAATTAATGAGCGCAAACGCCATGGCCGGTTCGGGGCCGTAGGACGCCCAAACGACAAAAGTTATGATCGCAATAAGAACTACGGCCGGCACAAAGTAACTCGCGACAATATCCGCCATTTTTTGAATCGGTGCCCGACTCCGTTGCGCCTGAGCGACGAGCCCGATGATTTGCGAGAGTAATGTATCGGCTCCAATCCTTTCCGCCGCGAGCACGAAAGAGCCGATTCCATTGAGAGTTGCCCCGACAACTTGATCGCCCCCCTGCTTGGCAACAGGCATGGCTTCTCCCGTAATCATCGACTCATCGATGACGCTCGTTCCCTCGACGATG
Source organism: bacterium (assembly GCA_965216315.1). Lineage (GTDB taxonomy): Bacteria > UBA10199 > UBA10199 > 2-02-FULL-50-16 > JAJFLM01 > CBDCFN01. The sequence goes on from CBDCFN010000016.1 coordinate 2,081,419, forward strand.
GTCCCATCAACGGGAACCTTCTCGCCGGGGCGCACCCGCAGCCGATCGCCAACCTGAATATCTTCGAGCAACACATCGATCTCAACGCCATCATCTTTGACGAGGCGTGCCGTCAACGGGGCCAGCTCCAACAAAGAGGTAATCGCCGCATTCGTCGCGCTCCGGGCCTTGAGCTCCAGCACCTGTCCCAACAGAATCAATGTGACGATTATGGCCGCCGCTTCATAATAAACCGCCACCTGTCCACCCGCTCCTCGGAATGAGGCGGGAAAGTGTTCCGGAAAATAGGTCGCGACAAAGCTATACCCATAGGCGACGCCGACACCGAGACCGATTAGCGTAAACATATTGAGATGACGGTTCAGCAGTGATTGCCAGAATTTGACAAAAAAGGGCCAGGCACCCCACAACACGACGGGAGTGGCTAAAACAAATTGCCACAAGATCGCGGCACGCCGTGATAGCAAGCGTCCAATGCCTAAACCCGGAATCATCTCGCCCATGGCCATGAGGAAAATCGGAAGCGTGAGAACCGCGCATACCCAAAAGCGCCGCTTCATATCCCGTAGCTCGGGACTTTCTTCCGTTTCTTTAACGAGACCCATCGGTTCGAGGGCCATCCCACACTTGGGACAATCACCCGGTTCGTCGCGGATGATCTCCGGATGCATGGGACAGGTATAGGGTCCGCTATGAAAATGGGGGGCTGGTTTTGACTCTGATTGATGGTGGCAACAGGTCGATTCAGACATCGCGCTGACTAAGGTAACGCGTCTGCACTGAGAATGCCAAGCCTAGATATCATTTCTTTGACGGCAATCAAAGCATGATCGAGTTTGCTTGCCGTCAGTGCAATCGCCTTGGGATCGATCACCTCGACGGTCGCTGCCGTCTCCACCTCCTGAAACGCTGGCACGACGTAGACGCGATCCGTGCTGTGCATCTTAGCAAGGTAACCCTTCACCATCTTCAACCCATCTTCCGAAAGGATCAAGGCCACATCCGGCTTGTCTCCCCCGGTATACGCAAAAGGCTGCGGCGAGAGGATGACTTCCGAAACACTATGTCCCTTCTTAATGGTAATCGGAAAATCATCCTGCTGGGAAGCAAACAGCCCTGACTGCAAAGCTGCGTGACAGATATGCCGTGAAGCGGAGCGGACCTTGCCGCCGGCTGATCCGGCAATGACGAGATGCATGCGTTTCTTCAGGTTGGGTGAATAGCGGGCCTCAAAAATTTTCGGTGGCTCCACTTTTTCCTCCTTCGTACCTTCAACTTTGATGGGAAAGTCCTCCCGTTCGCGTTCGTAGAGAAGTCCACTCTCCATATTCAACCGTTCCATCGTCCCCTCTAGGTCTTTCGCCTTGATCTCATTCATCGGCTGATAATACGCGGTACACATATCCCAAATGTCGAACAACGCGAAACCGGGTCTCCTCATTGCCGTGGCGAGATGCCGGTCGAGTTCCCGGTCAAAGTTAGTTGTTCGACGCACGTAGGCTGCCCCGTTGACACCGACAGTCTGACAAATATCCATCGGCCATTCGACATGACCCTCACGTGTCGTCGCCGTAACGGCTCCCATCGGGGTACTTACGGAATGCTGTCCGCCTGTCATCCCGAAATTAAGATTATTCATGACAATGACGGTCATGCCGACGTTACGTCGCGCCGCACTGATTAAGTGATGCCCGCCGATGCCGCACCCGCCGTCACCCATAATTACGACAACATTCAATTCCGGGCGTGCTATTTTAATCCCGGAAGCATAGGTCACACTGCGGCCATGAAGCCCGTGAAAGGCGTTGGTCGTAAAGTATTGATCCGACAGCCCGGAACAACCGATATCACTCACGATGACAACCTGGTTCGCATCGATACCAAGTTGGACAAACGCCTTATTGAGACTCTCCAGGATAGGTTGATGCCCACAGCCCGGGCAAAACGGATACGGCCGTTCGTTTCGAAAGCTCATACGATTAACTCCATGAATTGCTGGGGTGCAATGAGTTGTCCGTCAACCCGGTTCAGCCCGACAATGTCTCGATCCGAAGCCAGACGTTCTATCTCGCGTCGGTACTGGCCATTATTGAGCTCGGCAATCACAACTCGTTTAATTCCTTGTAAAGACTTCATGATCGCCTGTTCAGGAATGGGCCAAAGGCTCTGGATGCTCAGCGCCGAAACGTGACGTCCCTGTTCACGGATTAACTGGACCGCTTCACGCATCGCCCCGGCTGTAACACCGAAACTTATTAAGAGTGTCTGCGCCCCGGGCTGCACATCGGCCTTAACCATCTCAAGGTCCTGACGATGATCTTCAATCTTACTGCGCAGCCGCGCATTCAGGGCCTCAACTTTCTGCGGATCTTTCGTAATAAATCCGTCTTCATCGTGAGTGGACCCCGTCAGGCGAACAATGGCCTCACTCCCAAATGTTCTCAATGGAGGGACGGACACGTTCTCGATGAGCGACGGTGCCGGTTCTTGCCAGGCGTCGGCCGCCACAGTCGTCATCGTCATATTGAGTTCTTTGTCGGATACCAGAAAAACCGGCGTCCTAAATTTAAAGGCCAATTCAAAGGCTTTGATCGTCAGGCTATAGCACTCGGGAACCGATGAAGGCGCCAAGGCGATAATCGGATACCCTCCTGAGGTCGCCCAACGAACCATCTGGATGTCTCCCTGCCCCACCGTGGTCGCGCCTCCCGTAGCCGGGCCCAGCCGCTGCACATTCACGATCACGAGCGGCAGCTCCATCATAATCGCCAGGCCGATACTTTCCGTGTAGAGACTCACACCGGGCCCACTGCTCGCCGTCATTGCCCGGCACCCAGCGGCGGCAGCGCCCAAACACAAGCCCATCGAAGCGATTTCATCCTCCGCTTGAATGGCGACACCGCCCCGCAGAGGCATCGCTTTCATCATCTTCATCAGAATCGCCGAGGCAGGCGTTATGGGATAGCCGGCAAAAAAGTTGCAGTGGGCCTTTGCGGCACCTCTTACGATCGCCGTGGAACCATCAACAAATTCATAGCCATGGGGCACCCCCTTAAAATATCATAAAGAGAGCCCCCCTCATACTTTCTTATTCGGCCCTTGACTGGGCCCAGAGGACGTGAGACGCTATATCCTGATTCGATAGTTTTTGTTAGGAGCTCTATAGCATTTAGGTAACCACTTTGACCGTAAAAGCCCTATTAAGCTTTTGCGGTTTTTTTATTTTCGGAAGGACTCATTATGGGAAACAAGCTTTACATAGGAAATCTGTCATTTGACCTCTCAGAACAAGACTTACAAAACGCCTTTGCCGAATCCGGCGAAGTCGTCTCGGCACGCATCATTACCGATAAGTTTACGGGCAAATCCCGTGGCTTTGGTTTTGTCGAAATGTCAAATGATGATGAAGCCCAGCAGGCCATTGAAAAATTCAATGGTGTTGAGCTGGCTGGCCGCGCCATAGTCGTTAACGAAGCTCGCCCCCAAGAAAAACGTAGCGGCGGAGGTGGCGGTGGCCGACCCTCTCGTCACGGTGGCGGTCAACGGCGCGAGCGCTATTAAGGAGTCCATTAATGATCCAAGCAGGTTCAAAAGTTAGTATCCACTATAAATTAACTGTCGACGGTGAACTCGTCGACACCTCTGAAGGACAAGATCCGCTCGCTTACGTGCAAGGTTCAGGTGAAATTATCCCTGGCCTTGAAGAAGAGCTCACCGGCCTCAAGGTTGGCGACAAGAAAAGCGTAAGCATTCCTCCAGAAAAGGGCTATGGCCCTTATGAGTCTGAAGCCGTCCAGCAGGTACCCATATCTGCATTCAACGAGGCGGACAAACTCAAAGCGGGTGATATCGTCAGCGGAGAAATGCAGGGACAGACGTTTAGGGCTACCGTTGTAACCATCGACAAAGAGAGTGTACGACTAGATCTGAATCATCCCTTAGCCGGAAAGACCTTGGAGTTTCATGTCGAGGTCATCGGCATCGAATAGATTTGGTTTCTGTGGGTAGCTCCATAGGCATGGAGCTACCCCAGGCTTCCCCTGAAAATTTAAGGTTTCTTCTTTTTTTCATCGGCCCACTTGGCCTTAAGATACCCTTCGCGGCCTGACCCAACTTTATAAAGCTGATAATGAGTGGGATTCTTCTGATAGTATTTTTGATGGTAATCTTCGGCACTGTAAAACTTGGTTGCAGGCACAATTTCAGTCACAATCGACTTCTTAAAGCGACCTGACGCTGCAAGCTTCTCTTTAGACTGCTTTGCTGTCTGTTGTTGTTTGGCATCGTGATAGAAAATGGCGGTTCGATATTGGGAACCGCGATCGGCAAACTGGCCATCGACCTGCGTCGGATCAATATTGCGCCAATAGATATCCAGCAGTTTATCGTATGAAACTTGTTTCGGGTCATAAACAATCTGGATCGCCTCCGCATGACCGGTGCCCCCTTTGACTACTTGCTCATAACTCGGACTATCGATATTTCCACCCGCATAGCCCACCGTCGTTTTCACGACGCCTTCGAGTTGATCAAAAGCGGGTTGCATACACCAAAAACATCCGCCGGCAAAAGTCGCTTTGGCATGTTGTTCTGACTGAGACATTGTTGATTGCTCAGCTCCTTTCGACGTAAGGCTGCAAGAAAGCACTAATAGGCCGAAGAGACAAGCAATTATGACATGGAATGGCTTCACGACTCGATCCTTCCACTTCATCTTAGCGCGTTTCAGCCGTGTTTAACAGAGGCGTTTGAAGACCGGACCCTTAGCGCCCACCACAACTTGTGCAATTCCATCACTATGACCAATGACAAAGCCAAGGCGAGCCCACTCAACCAGTTTTGCATCGAGACCGGTTGGACCGAGAGCACTTTCTGCATAACAGGGACATGAAGAGCTAGAATATGGATTCCCTGCGCGGCCAACGTACCCCACAACAAGATCGGATTTCGCAAAGGCGATAACGCGAAAATTGATCGCGTCTCCGAACGGCAATTACCGACATGAACGTTTTCAAAAAGAACCATCAATAACAGAATCAGATTGCGTGCTTCATTCACCTCGTATCCGTTAAGCAAGAGCCAACGAAATACGGTAAAGGAAACCAGGCCCATGACTAATGCCGCTACAACAGTCTGGTTAATCATCAGGCGATTGAATATATTTTCCCGGGGTGCCCGCGGAGCTTGCTTAAGAATTTGGCCCTCATTGGGCTCAAAGGCCAGAGCCACATCCTGTATTCCATTGGTCACTAGGTTGAGCCAAAGAAGTTGAGCCGGCAATAACGGTAATGGCGTATTAAACAGCACCGAAAGTGTCACCAATACAATTTCCGCCACACCCGTAGAAATCAACAGGTTAATCACCTTCCGAATGTTACTATAAGCCACGCGTCCTTCTTCAACCCCATTGATGATGGACGCAAAATTGTCGTCGGTAATAACCAGGTCGGAGGCCTCCCGGGCGACATCCGTCCCGGCCTGCCCCATGGCGACTCCGATATGCGCCTTCTTTAATGCCGGGGCATCATTGGCCCCATCCCCGGTAACAGCAACGAAATGCCCTTCTTTCTGCAGCGCTTCTACGATAGCTAATTTTTGGTGCGGTTCCACCCGTGCAAAAACTGTTTTTCCCTGAATCGCTTGAGCAAGTTGACCCAAATCCTTTATCCGAGCCAACTCCTGTCCTGTAACCACATCCCCTTCTTTCTCGGCTAGGCCGAGTTCTCTGCCAATGGCTAAGGCCGTCAAGGGATGGTCTCCTGTAATCATGACGACTTGAATGCCAGCTTCATGGCAGTGCTGCACAGCTTCGATCACTCCTGGACGAAGTGGATCGCGCATGCCGACTAAGCCAAGAAACACCATCTCGTTGAGGTGATCCGGGTTGAGATGGTTTCCCAGTGACGCGTCGTAGGTTTGTTGAGCAACGGCAATCACCCGGTAACCTGCCTGCGCGAGCTCTAAGACCTGTTGCTCAATTTCGGCCTTATCGAAGGGCTGTTCTCCCTGCAGTGTCATCATTTGTTTACAACGCGGGAGCAAGCTCTCTACGGCACCCTTGATGAATGCTAGATTTTCTCCATCATGATGAACCAAAGCGGCCTCATAACGTCGTTCCGATTCAAAGGGAATCGTATCAATTATTTGGTACCGTGACTCCAGATTCGGAGTCGTCAAACCCAACTTATGACTCAGAGTAAGTAGCGCCACATCAGTTGGGTCACCATTATACTGCCAGCTGCCGTCACGGTGAAACAGCTGCGCTTCATTCGCTAATGAAATAGCTACCCCAAGCTGACCTAAGGCGCCATCCTGTTCCGCCGTCACCTCGCGATTCGCTGTATCCGTCACTATTCCTTCGGGTATATACCCCTGTCCACTGACCTGAAAGAAATCGGTGCCCGGAATCGCAATGCGCTGCACTGTCATCTCATTACAGGTCAGTGTTCCCGTTTTATCAGTTCCGATCAGCGTGCAACTGCCCAGGCCTTCAACCGCAATCAAACGGCGTACGATAACGTGGCGCCGCGACATTCGAAAGCTGGCGATGGAAAGGGCGATCGTCATGGCGACCGGAAGACCTTCGGGGATCGCCGATACCAACAAGGCAACAACGAGAAAAAAGATCTCGTTCCACGTCGTTCCTTGAAAGATGCCGATCAGAGAAAGCAACACGGCCGCCACGCCCATAAAACCGGCGATCAACCGCGTAAAGCGGGTCATGCGCTGAATCAGCGGCGGTGGCAGCGATACTTCACCGGCGATGTCTCGCGCGATCTGACCAATTTCCATCGCTGAGCCGGTCGCTACGACGACGGCCTTGCCGCGGCCCCGCGTCACTATGGTTCCCGCAAAGACCATATTGAAGCGTTCCGCCAATGGCAGCTCCATTTCTTCGAACACGTCCATTCGCTTGCTGACCGCCACCGATTCACCGGTCAACAACGATTCATCGACCCCCAGATCTTTAACGGACAACAGACGGCAATCGGCGGGGACACGATTGCCGGATTGCAAATAGATGAGATCTCCGGGGACAAGTTGACGGGCATCAATCTCAAAGATTTCGCCCTCCCGTTCCACAAAAGCTTTAACGGTAAGTAAGCTCTTTAAAGCTGCTGCACTGCGCTCGGCCTTATATTCCTGGATACTCCCGATCGCCGCATTCAGCAGCAATACACTCGCAATGAAGATGGCATCCGTGAATTCACCAATCAGCAAGGAAACTACAGCAGCAATCAAAAGAACATAGATGAATGGACTGACGAATTGGCGAAGGATCACCTGCAACAGCGGCGTGGCCCTCTTTTCCGGCAGTTGATTGGGCCCGTATTGCTCTAGCCGCCGATCGACTTCCTGCCGGCTTAACCCAGCCGACGCGGACTTCAATTTTGCCAGCACCTGCTCAACGGTCAAATGAAACCACTTTGGCTTCGCGGACCCCACGGTATCATGATATCGATCATGTCGCTGCATAGGTTCTACTTAATGCGGACAGCATTTATTTTCTTCGGCACGTGTCTCTTCGCCTTTTGCCCGCAGGATTGATCCCGTCGTGGGATTAGCACGAAATACCGTACACCCCTTGAGCCCCAGCTCATAGGCTTTTTGATATAATGACTGAAAGGCATCAAAACTATATTGCTCAGGGATGTTAATCGTCTTTGAAATCGCATGATCGACATACGGCTGCATGGCCGCTTCCAGACGTAGCTGTTCTTCTGGTTTCACCTCCAAGGCTTCGACACAATAAGGTGCCGGCGTCTCATTAGGATGTTTCTGCCGCCACAACTGCCACGCGTAATCAACGAGATGAAGAGTCTTTTCTCCGCCTCCCGGCTCGCGCATGCGGCGATCATGCTCAAAACTATAAATCGGTTCGATGCCGCTGGAAATATTACCGGCCAATAAACTGATAGTTCCGGCCGGTGCGATTGCCGTCAGATGACTGTTACGAATCCCGTCTGCGGCAATGGAATTGCGCAATTCTGCTGGTAATTTCTCAACAAATTCTCCCGTCAGATATTTGCCCTTATCAAAACCAGGAAAGGGTCTTTTTTCGCGCGCCAGGGCGATAGAACTTTGATAGGCCTGATAACAGATCGTCTTCATAACATCTGCAGCCAATTGAATAGAGGCATCCGTTCCATATCTGATTCCCAACATCAACAAAGCATCTGCCAAACCGGTGATACCGAGGCCAATGCGCCGTGAATACTGCGCAGCTGTACGTTGCTGAGCCAAGGGGTAATGCGTCGTATCGATAACATTATCTAAAAACCGCGTCGCCGTTGCCGCCACTGCTGCCAAGGCATCGAAATCAATCGATGCTTCCCGCGAAAACGGCTTGCGAATAAATTGAGTCAAATTCAACGAACCAAGATCACAGGCCCCGTATGGGGGAAGTGGAATTTCACCACAGGGATTGGTCGCAGTAATGGCTTCCTGATACCAAAGATTATTGCGCCGGTTGATCCGGTCTATGAACAAAACACCGGGTTCTGCCACATCGTAGGCGGCGTGAAGCATTTTGTGCCAGAGTTGTTTGGCATTAACCGTCTTGACGATGCGGCAAAGAACTGTCTCGTTATGTCCATAGCCTGGCCACGGCCGCATGACGCTATCTGCCGAGTTAGATTCCGCAAAGGCCGTCGCGGGAAAAACCAGTGGCCACGGCTCTCCCAACTCGGCAGCCCGCAGAAAATCATCGCTGACCAGGACGGAAAGATTAAAATGACGTAGTTCGGCGGGGTTCCGCTTGGCTTCGATAAAGGCCTCAATATCCGGATGGTCACAACGCAGCGTGGCCATCATGGCACCACGGCGATTCCCCGTCGCCAGCAAGGTCGCACACATGCGGTCCCAAACCTTCATGAATGAAACCGGACCCGACGCGATCGTCCCCACCCGATGAGCGCTGAGCCCCCGGGGCCGCAGGCTGGAAAAATCATAACCGACACCCCCGCCCTGCTGCATCGTAAGGGCTCCTTCTTTGAGAGCCTCAAAGATCCCCTCAATGGAATCCTCTATCGTTCCCATCACAAAGCAGTTCATCAGCGTGACATCGTGTGCGGTCCCGGCCCCTGCGAGGATGCGCCCTCCCGGCAGAAACTTGAAATCCTCAAGAATGGCGTAAAAACGCTGTTCCCATGCCTCCTGATCCTGCTCTTCCGCTTGCGCCGCAGCCTTCGCGACGCGACGCCAGGTATCCTGGATGGAGAAATCATAGTTCGTCTCACCATGACGGTAACGATATTTCGCATTCCAGACGTATTTACTAATCCCATCAATCATAGCGCTTCCAGCCGCATAGAAGATAATATCAAGCTTCATGGAGGGAAAGGAGCAAATTATTATACATATTCTCATGTAGCTATAGGCTCATTACTCAAAATATGCTCTACTAACCTTCATGCCGTTACGAGTGGATCATCGTAATGCAATTGATTCATTTTATCATCTAGCCGACAAGTGCACAGGCGGCTGTAGGGGACTCGCCTGTTTCGTGGCGAGACAGCTTAATCCCACGCGTTATGCCGAGGCCGAACAACAGAAAGACGCCGTTTACTGCCTTGGCAAATGCTATCGGGCCCCAGCCTGTCAGCGAGACGATGAACTCCCCTCGATAACAGTTCAATCCCCGCAGACCATCATTCTCGCCAATCTCACCCGCGGCGGCGCACCGGCTCTGCAGACATATGTGCAGCACGGCGGCTATAAAGCGCTCCGACATGCCGTCACCCTGCCACCCGAACAGATTATCACCATGGTCGAGGCCTCCCAACTACGCGGTCGCGGCGGCGCCGGCTATCCGACGGGACAGAAGTGGCGGCTGGTTTCCGCCCAGCAGGCCCCGGCCAAGTATATCGTCGCCAATGCCGACGAGGGAGACCCCGGCGCCTATATTGATCGAATGATCCTAGAAGGCGATCCCCATGCCCTACTCGAAGCTATGTGTATCGCGGCTTATACGGTTGGAGCCCAACACGGCGTTATCTATCTCCGCAAAGAATATCCGGAAGCGGAACGCGTCCTACAGCAGGCCCTTAATGACGCCCGCCAGAACCATTTTCTCGGCGAGGGCATACTCGACACAAAATTCAGTTTCGATATTGAGATCGTCATCGGCCAGGGCAGCTATGTCTGCGGCGAAGAAACCGCTATGCTCAATTCCATTGAAGGCAAACGACCTGAAGTCCGTACACGTCCCCCTTACCCAACCCAAGCCGGACTGTGGAACCAACCAACCTTGGTGAACAACGTCGAAACTCTGGCCAACATCCCGTGGATCATCCGAAACGGTGCAGAAGCCTATAGTGAACTTGGCTTCTCCAAAAGTCGCGGCACCAAGGTCGTGTCACTGAACTCCCTCTTTGCAAAGCCGGGGCTGTATGAAGTCGAGTTCGGCCTGTCGGTACGGCAGATCGTCATGGAGCTCGGTGGAGGACTGAGTTCCGGTAAACTCAAGGGCGTACTTATCGGAGGCCCGCTCGCGGGCGTCATCCCTCCCGAGCGCTTGGACACCCCATTCGGTTTTGAAGAGCTGGAGGCCATCGGCGCCAGCGTCGGGCACGGCGGCTTTGTCGCCTTCGATGAACACACGTCGATCCCCCAACTGATTCACCACATCTTTTCGTTCGGAGCCTTCGAATCCTGTGGCAAATGTACGCCCTGTCGTCTCGGGGCCCGCCGCATCGAACAAAGGTTGGAGGGAGCGGCTCTGGGAGCGGAGGAATGGCGTGATATTGTCGGCGCGCTCAAACAAACGAGTTTATGCGGCCATGGCACCGGCCTCGCCGCCTTTGCAGAAAGCATTGATCGCTATTATCAAGAGGAACTCGCGGCATGCTTCAAGTAAGAATCAACGATGACGATTACACGTTTGAAGAGGGACTGACTATCCTTCAGGCCCTCCGCTCCATCGGCATAGAGCTTCCGACCTTGTGCCACGACGAGCGGCTGACGCCTTACGGAGGCTGCCGTCTGTGCATTGTAGCCGTCAGTGGCCACGAACGCCCGCTCACCGCCTGCAATACCTCCCTTGAGAACGGTATGATCATTACGACCCATAGTGATGATATCGAGCACCACCGCCGCACCTTGCTGCGATTCATCGCGCAACACTATCCCAAACAGGCGCTGCAGAAGTCACCGGACAATGAATTGCATCGTTATCTTCGGGACTATGAAGTCATAGACGCACTTCGTGACGAGTCGGACTCCAAACTCATTGATGACTCCCATCCGTACCTTCACGTTGACATGTCCCAGTGCATCTATTGCTTTCGCTGCGTCCGCATCTGCGATGACCTCCAGGGACAAAATGTCTGGCAGGTCTGGAATCGCGGTGACGCGACGAAGATCCAAGCAGATTCCGGCTCCAATCTGCTCGAGAGCTCTTGTGTCAGCTGCGGCGCCTGCGTCGATACCTGTCCGAGCGGCGCGCTGGCGGATAAAACCGTCCTGGAATGGGGCGAACCAACCCAATGGACTCAAACGACCTGCCCTTACTGCGGCACCGGTTGTAAAATTAATGTCGGCGTGCGTGAGCAACGCATTGTCACGGTTCGGCCTGTACTTGAAGACCCGGTCAGCAAAGGTCATCTCTGCGTCAAAGGTCGATACGCCTTTGACTTCACTCAGGCCCAAGACCGCATCACGGAGCCTCTGTTGCGTGAAAACGGCCAATGGCAAAGCATATCCTGGAAAGATGCGATTGAATTTATTCGCGCTAAAATGAGCGCACTCATCGACCAGTATGGACCCGATTGTATAGGCGTCCTCGGGTCCTCTCGAGCCACCAACGAAGAGAACTATTTGACTCAAAAATTTGCACGCACCGTGCTGAGTACAAACAACGTCGATTGTTGTGCGCGCGTGTGCCACACACCGACGGCAGCGGCAATGAAAATGATGTTGGGAACCGGCGCCGCAACCAATTGTTATGACGATATCGAACGGGCCCAGACATTACTCATCTGTGGTTGCAATCCCACTGAAAATCATCCCGTCATCGGGGCGCGCATCAAACAGCAAGTATTAAGAGGGGCCAACTTAATCGTTATCGACCCACGCAGAACTGAAATTGCCGCACATGCCACCGTGCATCTTGCCCTCCGTCCCGGTACCAATATTCCCCTGCTGAATGCCCTGGCGCACGTCATTGTCGAAGAAGAACTTTACGACCCGGATTTTCTTAATGACCGCATCAACGAATGGGGTGAATTCCGTCAATTCATTACGGCTTATGCGCCCGAAAAAGTCAGTGAGATCTGCCGCGTTGATGCGGACCTCATCCGCCGGGCCGCGCGCCTCTATGCCACGGCAAAACCTGCAATGGCTTTTCACGGTTTGGGCCTGACCGAACACCTCCAGGGAACCGAGGGCGTGATGTGTCTCGTCAATCTCGCGCTGCTCACCGGAAACATCGGCAAACCGGGTTGTGGCGTGAACCCGCTACGTGGGCAAAACAACGTCCAAGGCGCCGCCCACATGGGTTGCGATCGGGGCATCCTGACCGGTGCTGTCGGCATCAAAGAATATCGCACCCATTTCGAAGAGTTGTGGCAGGCTGATATTCCAGCGCGCAAAGGGCTCCATCTAATGGAGATGATGGACGCCGCCGCCGCACAGCAACTCAAAGCACTCTGGGCGATCGGCTACGATGTATTCTTGTCATTAGCAAATGCCAATGTCATGCGGCAGGCTTTCGAAAACCTCGAGCTCGTGATCATTCAGGATATGTTTATGACGGAAACAGCGAAAGAATTCGGCACGGTCTTTTTACCGGTCGCTTCCAGCTTTGAAAAAGACGGGACCTTTATGAATGCCGAACGCCGCATCCAGCGGGTCCGCCAAGTACTCCCGGCTCCCGGTGCAGCCAAGAGTGATTGGGAGATTATTTGCGAACTGGCGCGGGCCCTAGGCAAAGGCGAACTCTTTGCCTATGAGAACGCCGAGGCGATTTGGGACGAGATTCGCACGGTATGGCCGGCAGCCGCGGGTATCAGCTATGCTCGTATTGAGCACGGCGGACTGCAATGGCCCTGCCCGACGACAGATCATCCGGGCACTTCCATGCTTCACGGTGAGCGCTTTTCCCACGATAAAGAGACAGCACTCCGTCGCATCGGCTACCAGGCCACCACCGAAGTTACTGATGCCAACTTTCCTTATCTGTTGACCACCGGAAGAGACCTCTACCAGTTCAATGCCAATACAATGACAGGACGCACAGCCAATACGTTACTCCACCCCACCGATTATCTCGATATATCCCCGGCCGATGGAAGCGCTCTAAAGATCCGCAATGGTGATCAAGTAACGATTCGCAGCCGTTACGGACAGGCGACGCTACCGGTTCGGGTCAATCCTGATATCAAACCCGGCGAGCTCTTTGCCACCTTTCATACCGCCGAAGTTTTTCTCAATCATGTCACAAGTCCGATCCGTGATAATTATGTACAAGCCCCCGAATATAAAGTCACTGCCGTGCAGATTACGGGTGCATAATCATCATTTTATAGTATGCTGTTCGACTAATGAAAAAATCCGCCGACAAAGAACCTGTTTTTGTCGCCCAGGATCTCACTAAGACCTACCAGATGGGAGAAGTCGAAGTCCACGCCTTGCGTGGGGCTCAGTTGGAACTCTATCCGGGTGAGTTCGTTGTTTTGTTGGGACCGTCGGGCAGTGGCAAATCGACGCTCCTCAACATCCTCGGCGGCCTTGACATCCCTACTGAAGGTGAAGTTCATTATCGCGATCACAATCTAAGTACCGCCGATGAAAGTGAACTCACACGTTACCGCCGCGAGCATATCGGTTTTGTCTTTCAGTTTTATAATCTGATCCCCAGCTTGACGGCCTTAGAAAATGTCACGCTCGTCACTGAAATTTCAGACGATCCGATGGAGGCCTCGCATGCGTTAGAATTGGTCGGGCTCAAAGAACGCCTCCATCATTTTCCTTCGCAGTTATCCGGCGGAGAACAACAGCGCGTCGCTATTGCCCGCGCCATTGCGAAACAGCCGGATGTTCTCCTCTGTGACGAACCGACCGGCGCGCTCGATATCAGCACCGGCGTCCTCGTCCTTGAGGCGATACGCCGGATCAACGAAGAGCTCGGCACGATGGCCGTGGTCGTCACGCACAACGTTGTGATCTCACAGATGGCCGATCGCGTGATTCACCTTGCGGACGGCCGCATCACTTCCGTCAAAACAAATCCTGACAAAAAACTCCCTCAGGAGATCACGTGGTAGGTCTCGACCGCAAGGTCTGGCGGGATCTCCGGCGCATGAAGGCACAGGTCCTGACCATCGCCCTGGTCGTATCCAGCGGCGTTGCCGCCTTAGTCGCTTCGTATAGCACGCACAACTCACTCCAGCGGGCTCAGGCCGCTGTCTATAACAAATACCGCTTTGCGGACGTGTTTGTAGACCTCAAACGCGCACCGAATGCCCTGGAAGAGAAATTAGCCCACATCCCCGGGGTCGCGGCGCTAGAAACGCGCATTGTGCACGATGCCCTACTTCATATCCCCGGCCGCGCCGAGACGTCGGTCGGCCGTTTCATTTCCGTCCCACAAGACGTTCCTTTGCAATTAAACCGCCTCCACCTCCGTGCCGGCCGCATGATCAATCCGGAGCGCAGCGATGAGGTGATGATCAGCGAGGGTTTTGCAAAGGCTAACGGCTTTGAGCCCGGGGATGAAATCATCGCGATCATGGAAGGCAAATATCAAAAGTTTCACATCACGGGTATCGTCCTGTCGCCCGAGTACATCTACGCCATCTATCCGGCCAATCCCCTTCCCGACGAACGGCTCTTCGGCATAATCTGGACCTCTGAAAAAACGCTGGAATCCGCCTTCGATATGTCAGGCGCCTTTAACAGCGTGGCCCTGACTCTCAGCTCCCGGGACACGGCTGACCGCGTAATCGCCGATCTGGACGACGCACTCACCAATTATGGTGGTTTCGGGGCCTACGACCGCGACGATCAAGTCTCACACAGCTTTGTGCGCGACGAGATCGCGCAGCAGCGCACCATGGCTGTTACCCTGCCCTTTGTCTTTTTATTGGTCGCGGCTTATCTACTCAATGTCGTTATCAGTCGGCTGATCAATCTGCAGCGAAGCCAAATTGCAACGCTCAAAGCACTCGGTTACAGCCATTGGACCGTCGCGCTCCATTTTTTAAAGCTTATGGCCGTCATCGTCATGCTCGGTGTCGTTATCGGCATCGGCTTGGGCATCTGGCTCGGCCGTGGTTTGACGACTCTCTACACGGATTTCTTTCATTTTCCGATCCGTATTTATTACCTCAATCCGTGGCTCCTGCTGAGTGCTACGACGATCAGTCTCGGTGCCGGCGTACTGGGAACCTTGGGGAGCCTCCAACGCGTCTTCGGGTTGGCTCCGGCTGAAGGAATGCGCCCTCCAGCACCCCCCATTTTTCACGGCACGCTAAGCGAACGCTTGGGACTCAATCGCTTTTTTTCACCTCACGGGCGCATCGTACTCCGCAATCTCTTGCTCAAGCCATGGCGCACGCTCTTAGGCGTCATCGGTATCGGCTTTGCAATCATGATCGTGATGCTAGGCCTGTTCTGGCAGGACGTCGTCACCCATATGCTTTACACCCAGTATTCACTGATCGAACGCGGGGATGTATCGGTCGTGTTTTCAGAGCACATCTCCAGTGACGCGCTCCGCTCTCTTCAGCAAGATCCCGCTGTACTCAGTGCGGAGGGCTCCCGCACCGTGCCCGTCCGCCTCGGCTTCCAACAACGAAAAAAACAGGCTGTACTGCTGGGATATCCGCGCGACGCACGCCTCAAGCAATTAATCGACCGTAAGTTACGCCCGATTTCAATGGCACCATCGGGCGTGATACTAAGCCGTATCTTGGCAGACCGCCTTCAAATTAAAGCGGGGCAAATACTCAATATCGACGTCCTCGAAGAAGAGAGACAGAAGTTTACCATCCCGGTCGCTGCGGTAATCGATGACTGGCTTGGTTCCGCCGCCTATATCGATCTGGAACTCCTCCATAAGCTATTAGGGGGTTCGCGCATTTCCTCAGCAGAACTCCTGGTTGACGCTCAACTCGAAAACCAATTCTATTCTCGCCTCAAAGAAACACCGACTGTCGCGGCGATCAACGTCAAAGCAACCGCTCTGGCCATACTGCGCAAGCTCATGGATCAATTTATCCTCATCTACGCCGCGATTCTAACCGCCTTTGCCATCGTCATTGCCGTTGGCGTGGTTTACAACAGTGCACGCGTCACGCTCTCGGAACGAAGCCGGGAACTTGCCAGCCTGCGCGTATTGGGCTTTACATGGGGCGAAGTTTTCAGAATAGTAATTAGTCAGGTCGCCGTCCAATTGTTAGGGGCCCTGCCCTTAGGGTGGTTTCTAGGTTATGGCTTGGCGGTATTAATGGTCCAATTGATGACAACGGAGACGCAGCAATTCCCCATGTACATGGAAACATCGACATTTTTTTATGCAGCGCTTATTATCATGGCGGCTGCCTCAATGAGTCTGTTGATCATCAGTCGACGTTTGCGTGAACTTGATCTCATCGCTGCACTGAAGGTTCCGGAGTAAGCCGATGAAAAAATTTCCCTTTAAACGTACTAAGCTCACAATTGCACTCGGACTCGGCCTCATCTGCCTGATCGCCGTTATCTGGGTCTTATGGCCCAAGTCCACACGCGTTGAAACGGCAACAGTGATGCGTAGCCCTTATGAGCAATTCATAGAAGAAGACGGCGTTACCCGGGCACGTGAGATCTATACGCTCTCGTCTATCGTCGCGGGAAATTTAAAACGCGTGACTCTCCGGGCCGGAGATAGGGTACAAAAGGGCGATGTTCTCTTTGAAATTGACTGGGATCGCCCCGTGAAGGTCCGTTCGCCTGCCAGTGGCTGGGTCCTGCGCGTTATTCAGGAAAGTGCCGCCGCGGTCGAACGAGGTGCGCCGATCATGGAAGTTGCCGACGCCACCTCGCTGGAGATTGTTGTCGACGTTCTGACCACCGAGGCCGTCAAGATCAAGGCCGGCGTCCCTGTGCGCATCAAAGGCTGGGGGGGCACCGTCCCCTTGCAAGGCCGGGTTCGCCGCGTCGAACCGTCAGCTTTCAAGAAGGTATCCGCCCTCGGCGTTGAGGAACAGCGAGTCAATGTCATCATTGACATCAAGGAACCTTATGCCAAATGGGAGGGTCTCGGTAATAATTATAAGGTCGACTGCGAAATCATCATCTATCGAACAGATGATGCCTTGACGATCCCCACAGGTGCCTTATTTCGCGATGGTGACAATTGGGCCGTCTATCGCGTTGATGGTGAAACAGCGCGTAAACAGGTACTCGACATTGTGCGCCGCAATCCAAAGCAAGCGATGGTCGCCGATGGACTGAAGACCGGCGACCGGGTTATTCTATATCCAAGCGATGAAATCCAAGATGGTTCGCGCATAAAAGCCATGTCCCAATAGCAAAAAGACAATGTACTTTCATAGTCCCATTGAATTTCGCCTCATCAAGTACCGGGCGAAGGAGCTTGGATCCTTGATCCCCGATATCATGCGCAAGGGTCCCCCTCCTCAAACCCATAAAGTTCTCCCCGAAATGAAAAATCCGTCAGGGTCGAAACCCTTAGCGGAGAAGCGCCACCTTGATACCGATCAAGTTCGTGAACAGTACCGGGTTGAACATGAACAACTGGAACATCTTGAATTTCATCATCCCTATCAAGAAATACGCAATCAGTGGAGTCTCAGCCAGCTGACCCAAGGGATACGGCCTCTACACATCGGAGTTATCCAAGATGGCAGCAGCACCGATACAACAGGCCGCAAAAGCACCCAATTTTTATTAGATCACTACCACGGCCAGGTGAACCTGATTGATATAAGCGGCGCTGCGAATCCTCTTTCATTGATTCTGGATCAGGCCAATAATAACCTGCTGACCTTGTTAGTCGGAACACGTTCGCAGCTAGTAAAGATGGCACCCTTACTCCAGCAAAGTCCCTGCCCACTCCTGATCGTCCCTGATACTCAGCCCTTAACCCAACTGAAAAATGTGCTCGTCCCGTGTGACGCGACGCCTTTTTCTTACGCGTCCCTAGCCCAGGGCTTGGTCTGCTGTGAAGATTTTGGGAGCGACCTCCATGTGCTCCATGTAAGCTCAACTCCGCAGGAACAACGCATTGAACATCAAGAGATGACAGACCTCATGGAACAGATGCGCTGGCATGATGTCAGTCATGATTATCTGACTGTCAGCGGCGATGTCGTTGCAAGACTTGAAAGCTATTGCCGGCTAGCAAAGATCGATCTGGTGATTATGGGCACTCACCGGCTAAAAGCCGCGTCCGACAGCCTTACTTCCGAATTGATCGCCAAGGGCTCAAGCTCAATCTGGGTTTTGCATCCCAACTAAATATGGCACAATAGGAATCAAACTGATGAGCAAAATCCTCGTTTGCCAACATGTTGCCTACGAAATACTGGGAACCCTCAATCCCCTGATCAAGTCGCACGGCTTTAGAATTCGCTACGTCAATTTCGATCGTCACCCCGATGCGACACCCGAACTAGAGGGCTATCGTGGACTCATCATTTTAGGCGGCCCGATGAATGTCGATCAAAGTGAAGCTTATCCTCACCTCATCCATGAAATGCGTCTCATCGAGGCCGCCCTTGAAAAAGACATTCCCGTCCTCGGTATTTGCCTCGGGGCCCAGCTCATCGCCAAAGCCTTGGGCTCCCGTGTCGGTCCCGGACCGGAAAAAGAAATTGGTTGGTACCGACTCCGCCCGACAAAAGAGGGCCAAAAAGATCCCCTGATTTCTCACTTCAACGAATCGGAACAAATCTTCCAGTGGCACGGTGATACCTTCGATATTCCCAAGCAAGCCGTTCACCTCGCCTCTGGCGAAGGTTGTTGCCCTAATCAAGCCTTTCGTTATGGAGACAAAGTGTATGGATTTCAGTTCCATCTCGAAGTCGATGAAGCCATGATTATGCGTTGGCTGCAGGTACCTTTTCACCTGAATGAACTGGCCAAGCTCCAAGGCAAAATTGATCCTGAAGTCATTCGAGAAGAAACACCTCATTACATAGAAGATTCAATGCGCCTGAGCAAAAAAGTTTTTGGTGGATTTGTCGACCTCGTTGGCAAAAAAAAGAAGTTGCTCAGCCTTCCGTCCCGTTAATATTAAATCCAGTAACGAATCAACATGACAAGACGCTCGGCTATTCGCTGCATACGCGGCCTTTGCGTCCAGGCTTGCAGAGAAACCCCTTGCGCGTGCTCAACATCTTGACTGAATTGTCGCGACAACGACAGCAACGATGACTCATGCGTCATCACAATCGCCACTTCAAAATTGTGCCTAAAACTTCGCGTATCTAAGTTACTAGTACCCACTGTTGCCCAATCATCGATGATCATTGTCTTCGCATGCAAAACACTCGTATGATATTCAAAAATACGGACGCCTGAATGCAAAAGCGTCCCGTAAAATGCGGATGCCGCCCATTTGACGAGGCGCACATCAGGCGCCTGCGGGAGGATGAGGCGCACATCAACGCCCCGCTCCGCCGCTCTTTTTAAGGCGCGCAGCAAGGCACGCGGGGGAACAAAATAGGCATTCGTAATCCAAAGACGCTCTTTAGCTTTATCAATCCGCGTTATCAGATTGCGAAGATGTCGGTGCCGCATCCATGTCTGATGATTCAAAAAAACCAGAGAGCTCACTGACTTGCGTTTTTGCATACGACCCTTAAAAGGAGCCAGATACCAGGCGCGCGACCATGCTAAGTTGAAAACACCGGCCAGCTTACGCAATTCCTTGCCGCGAATGCGCACGCCCGTATCCCGCCATGATCGCTTCTCATTAAACTCGCTGAGATGAACCGCCCAGACATTCATGCTACCGACCCAGGCCTCTTTTCTATCGATTAAACATACTTTGCGATGATTGCGCTTATTCACCCGCGCAAAGAGGCGACCGATGCGTCGAATTCCAAACGGAAATGAAAAAAAGGCCCAGGGATAAGGATGGTAAATGCGGGCGGAAATGCCTACCGCCTTTAACCGCTTGGCAAAATGAAAACGCCAGAATGGCGAACCGAGTCCGTCGATGAGAAGACGAACCCTTACTCCTCGTTGTGCCGCCCGGATAAAAGCCTCAATGATACGCTGCCCGAGTGCATCATTCTCAAAGATATACATCTCGAAATCGATCGTCTCTTGGGCTTTATCAATCGCACTGACGAGATCGGCAAAAAATCCGTCACTATCGTGATAGACTGTTTCGCTGAGCCATCGAGGCTGCTTCATAATAGGCTAATCAGCGACCTTGCGAAGGCGCCTGAGACGCTCCAATTCCTTGGGAGGTATCGTCGTCCCCGCACTTCCGGTATAACCGAAAAATATCTCATTGCTCAGCGTTCGATAGCACTCATTGGACAGCTCACTATGCGGTAATGTCTTAATACAGGCCTCATAATAGTACTGATCCAGGTTCCAGAGCAGAGCATCCCGCAAGGTCCCGTAGGCGCGGCCTAACTGATAAAAGGCCTCCGCCTGCTCTTCAAAGCTGGCATTCTTTTGGAGCGCCTGATTCAGATAATTGGTCGCACGCAGATAGAGCACATCCGCGACATGATCGGTTGGAAAATCTTGCTTCTCTTGAGCTTGCTTAATCAAGCCTTTAGCCGTCGCGATGAGTTGCTTGGCCGTCGCCCCCGGAGAGGTTTTTTCTTGCTGCCAGGCCTGCAGGTCCAACTGCCAGGCCTTAAAGTCCTTAATAACAAACTCCGGTACACCGGGCTTTACTAAGGCCTTTTGAATGATCTTAATACCGGCCACCGCATCCTGCTTGACACGAACCGCGACACTCAGCCCCGTCTTAACCGCCTGCGTAAACTCACGGAGCTCACCAAAGGGCAACGACGTTTTATTCAGAATCGCATCCAGGCTCTTTAATGTCTGATCAAACTGTCGCGTCGCCGCATAGAAATGAACTTTTTGGTACGGCGTTAAAGAAATCGTTTCTACTTCATTTCCCGCGTCACGGAATTGCTTAGCCGCCGTTTGTCCGGTATGACAGGACAAACAAAGTTGCGAAACCGTCGCGACCCGATTGCGCACGTAATTAATACGGCCGCTGTCAAAACGATCCGCCATATCTTTGACGTAATCGGCATAGATCTCGCCGATCGCCTTGAGGCCGGTCTTGCCCTGTTGCTTCAGTCCACCCACGACATGGCCGGACCCAGCATCCAATTCCTTCAATGCAGACGCAATGACCTCTTTATTTTTAGGGTCTTTAAATTGTTTTGAATCCGATGCGAGCTTTTGCAGCTGAATAAGTGAAACGAAGTTCTTACGCATCGTTACATTTAAGTTTTTTTCCGTAGATTCCGCAGCCCCGACTGACGTCGTAATCAGCAATGCGATTGAAATGAACCCAAATAAGACCTTTTGTGGCATTGGAACCCCCTTGATATGAATGACAATTCACTCTGACACAGTCGCAGCTCAGCAACTATGATTCAGCTCATATATAGCCTGTCGCGCATTTTATCCAGGATTTTCGGTATTTGCAGCGTCAATTCCTGATCGGCATCAATGCTCAAGACATCGGCTATTTCGCAACCTTCAATAGCCGCGTACGCTGCAAGTTGTTGCGCCAATATCCTCTCGTCGGCCTCAGAGGCATCCACCCCTCCTTGAGCTCGCCGTTCAACGCGCGCACGCAAAGTTGCTGGTGACGCCCGTATATCCAAAATGAGGAACGGGACGGAGCACTTGAGTGCCACGGCACGACAGAGCGCCCTTTGCTCGGCCTTCAAAAAGGTCCCATCAATGATCACGGGGTAACCATTCTCGAGACAAGCCGCTGCCCGTGTCGCAAGATATTCATAAAGCCATTCACTGGTCTCGGCACTATACATTTTATCTTTGAGCGGGCCCTCGCTTGATTCATCCACCGCAAGCTTAAAACGCCGTTTTCGCTCAACATCGGTGCGCAGGCCAATCGCGCTAAGCTCATCACGCGCGGCACGCGCCAGCAGTGACTTTCCGGAACCCGAGAGACCGCGAGTAATACATAGAAAGAGCGGCGGTTGTGCGCAGGTTTGTAGCGCCAATTGCAGATACGATGATAACTCTTCAATAAGTGAATCATGCTCCGAACCGTTCTCGCCTGCCTGCTGGAGCCGAATCGCAGCAATCTTGGCCCGCACCAGTGCCCGATAGACCCGGTAGAAGCGAAGCACACTCAAGCCTTCATAGTCCCCGGTCCATTCGAGATAATGATTGAGCAGCCGACTCGCATAGGTGGGTGCCTGCCTGCCGGCCAGGCAGGCCTGTCTATCTTCCAAGTCCATAATGGCAAAGGCCAGCTCATTCATCACATCGATCCAGCGGAGGCGCTCACTGAATTCAATGGCATCGAAGAGCACGGGAGTCTCATCGAGCAGAATCATATTGGCTAGATGCGCATCTCCATGGCATTCACGCACAAAGCCGCTCTGCTTGCGCCGCTGAAACACCGCTTTTTTGCGGTTAAATTCGTCACGGCACCATTGCTCGATCTGGCTGAGCTGTTCGATCTGTGTTTGATCAAACAGGAGAGGTCTCAACTGCAAAAAACATTCTTCGACCGGTTTGATAAGCACCTCCGGGTCCCCAAACTCTTTATCTTCAGTGGCCACGGCACACTTCGAATGAAAATCGGCCAGCCGCCGCGCCAACTGATCAATGTGTTCCGGAGATAGCTCCCCTCGCTCCAGCACGTGATCGAGCCGCGTCGCCTGGTCAAAGCGCTTCATTTTGACCGCATACTCAATCGCCGGGCCAGGGCCATCGATTACAGGGTCTGCTTCGGTACCTGTGATTTTAACGACCGCTAAATAAAGTTGCGGGGCTAAGCGACGATTGAGTCGTAGTTCTTCCTGACAATAGAAGTGACGATCTTCTAATTTTCTGAAATCAAGAAAACCCAGATCGAGCGGCTTCTTGATCTTATAGACGTAATCTCCAGCCAAGAGCACCCACGAGATGTGGGTCTCCATCAATTCCACCCGCTCGACCGGGTGGTCATAACGGCTCGGATCCTGAAGTGCCTGAATCAGTAGATCCATATTTTATGGCATAACAAATGTATTAAATTGTGTACACGGCTATACGAAAAATGCTTCGCTAAGCATTGGGGGCGCAGCGCCTGCCTAACGGCGAGACAGGCTACGCCCCCCTACGCTCGTCTACTGACAGCACTTCTCAAGCGCATCGGCCAGAGATCGCAGGGCCGAGGCAAATGAGTCGGCGCATTGGCAATCCTTGCAGCAATCACAACAACTGCAACAGGATTTCTTTTCTTCACTCATCGTTTGATCCTCCTATTTCTTTTGAGTCTTCCAGACAGGACTCCAGACAATCCGCAATCGAACGCAAGGTCTGCGCGACCTTCGAGGCGTTCACCGTGTAACGAACTTCTTTCCCCTGCTTCTTCGCCGCGAGGATGCCCGCCGCTTTGAGCTTGGCGAGATGGCGCGACACAACCGAAAGATCGACGTTGCAACAACCGGCCATCGCTTGGACCGTCTGACCCTCCTTTTGCTGACTTAAGCCCGTGAGCAGGGCAATCCGATTGGGGTCACAGAGGGCCTTGAAGAACTCTGGCTCCATCAATTCCCCCAGATCCGGGCAGCAGGCATCTTTTGGCTCTTTTTTGCTCATTTGCACAAATATGCAATTATAAACTCGGTTTGTCAAGTCCGTTCACGGCAAACGGAGCGCTGCGTCATGGCAATTTCCTGAAATGATTGAGAAATCGGGCCCAAATAGCCCACAACCTTTGTTCATTTTTGCCGACGACTAGACGGATCCGGTGCTGCTATGAACGTAGGACTCACTTCAACATTGTCACTGAATAACGCCCTGCTCGCCTCGGCGAGTACGGCCGTCAATACCGGTACGCAAACGGCTTTTTATACGAGCTCCCCCCAATTGAGCCTGGGGGAAGAAAGCACCACCCTCTACGCCGCGGATCCCCAGTTTGAGCATTTAGGAAAAAGATCGATGTGGGATAATGCCGGCCTGGACCGTCGTATCCACTCGGCCCACCGCAACCTCGTCACGATGGCCACCGCCCCGCTCTACTTGGATACTCAGCTCAAACACGCCACGCGCGATCATCAAGGCAAACGCATCGGTCTGCAGATCCAGGGAGACGTATCGGACACACCGAGTGATTATGAATCCGAATCCCTGGAGACGGTCTTGGATAACCACCCCAAACTCCCGGTCGAAGGATTTGATCGCGGCAATCACAGTAGCGGAAACTTCTTCGGCGTCTTCAACCTGAGAAGTCGCCTTAATAAATGGGTGCGCAAATGGATCTTTGGCGATCGTGTAGACACCTTTGAAGAACAATTGAATGAAGCCGCAGGCGGTGCCAAACATGTCCTGACCCCCAAGAAGACCTTTGAGACGATGCATCGGATTCTTCATCGCCATCGCGATGATCGCGGCCAAGTTGTAGAGCGGATCAATACCGCGGTCCAAAAGGCGGATTACAATGGTTATCGACTCAACAATGGTGAACAGGGACAATTTACCGCAACATCGCTGAATGAAAATTTTCATACCTTTTGGCACAGTTCTAAAGGCACTAAACTGGCAACACCAAGTGAATCACCTTACTGGGACTGCCTGGTTAACTATCAAGTGGCTGATCTCGATGCGGGCGAACGGGGGACTAAGGTCACTCCCTTTTACATCCAAGCGTCTCAAGATGCGCGCTTCAAATTAGAAGACGGACGGGAAGTTCCCGTCTATTCGATCAGTATCGATACCAGTGACACGGACAACCCCTTTGTGGTTTTTCCCGGCATGTCGGCACTGCAGGTTCGGCTGATCGAGACCTTTATCGATTACGTCCGCCAACACCAACCGGAGGCCCGCTTTAAGCTCAGCGCCCATTTTCCCGCCGCGCGTATCATCCAACAACCGAAAGGAATTCTGGGTAGAGTATGGAGTTGGATTAATCCCTTCGTCGATCGTAAAGTCCGGCGCGCCTTCAAGCGCCTGCTCAGCCGCGAAGAGATCATTTTCTTCAATAGCGCCCACACCCACGACCGCGAAGTGAATGACCTTACCAAAAGACTCGGGCTTAAACGCAAGACCCCACTGCCTGAAGTAGTGGTTCCTTCGCTGACCGATTATGAACCCGTCCAACCCAAAGGTCAGGAGCGTCCCCAGGATGGCCGCGCCCTCGCGATTGAGCGTATCTGGACCGAAAAAAATCCGGACGGCACACATGAACTCAAAGTCGATGTAGACTTTAAGGGTGTCGATCCCGAAGACCTGAGAGACAGGGGACTGACTTCGGAGGTTGAGGCGGCCTTAGCTCCTTATCGCCAGGACGGCAAACATAGTTATCAGCGTACCCTCGATACGATGTCGGAAAAATTCGGCCGTCCGCGCTGGCTGGGCTTTGGGGGTCAGTTTGGACGCCAGCTCTGGAAAAATTTCTTTAAAAAACGCGCTAAAAGTGTGTTTCGTTTTATTCATACCGCCGTACTCCCACTCCCCCTCCTTTGGGTTCCTTTCTTTTGGAAACGCCTAAAAAATTATTGGTGGGAACACCCGTCCATCATCCAAGACATCAAGGATTCCTTAACGACGGTGGCCACGGAACAAATGTTCAATGAGGCGGAGCACCTCCTTCCCTTTCTCCACTCACTGACACGCTTTGTCGAAAAAGATGTAGAGGCGGGTCACATCGCCTCTGAAGCGATACTCTTAGGCTTGAGAGAAATTTCACGAGATCTGAATGCTCAATTAGAAGCAAGGCGTTACACCTTTAACGCCGCCGTTGCAGCAGGCGAGGATGCGGCACGCCTGGCCACGTTTAACGATTTACTTGAAACCTCCAGAGTCTTTCGCCTGCCTTCATTGCTCGTCGGCCTCAAAGAGGATAGTGAAGCCCGCGCCTTTGCAGTGATGGTCGGCCTCGAGGCATCCGAGGTTGAATACAAATTTCAAGGGTTGAAACCTACGACTGTACCGAACGATGCACTGAATTTTACTGTACCTCTAGGATAAGGCGCTTACTGATATGATCGGCGGACTCGCACAATCACTGCACGCATCGAGCACTGCCAGCCTGATGCTCGCAAGCTGCATCATTCAACCGGGAGAGGTCTGCAGAACGATATACGTTTCCGATACCCAGTTGCAGCATCTCGGGCGCCGACCGTTTACGGATAACCCGCTCATCAAACGACTTTCTCCCCCCGCCGACCGCAATGTCATCGCCACTCAAACAGCAGACGTCTTTATTGACGAGCTACTCCGCCAAACCTGTGCAAAATTGCAACAAGAGGAACAAGCGACAGCCGAACGGGCACCGACTCACCTCCCTTCAGCAGAACCTCATGATGAATCACACAAAATTAAGTCCTCACGAATCAATACGATTGTGCTCGGTGACATGGCGGACACGCCGATTAAAAGTGAATACCTCCGCTTTGAACAACTGATGAATGGACACCCCCTAGATGTCCGAGTCGTCGTACGCGGCAATCACAGCAGTGCCAACGCCTTTGGCGTCGTCAATCTCCAAAGTCGTAAATACCGGAAATTGCGCGGTACGCGTGGACTCCGCCAATACTCACTGCGTGCCGAGGTCGAAGAGGTTGCCGGCAAACCGAAGTATTTACTCTCAGGCCATGGAACATTTAATGGGATGCGCCGCTTGATCCATGACAACGAACAAAGCGCGCCGAGCCTAAATGATATCAACGTCAGTATCGCCGCAGCGGACTATGACGGCTATGCTCTCCCCGGAAGTGCAGATAAAATTCCCTTTGATGAGGCCCATCGCGCTCAGAACTTCACCACCTTCTGGAAACCCGTTATCAGACAAGACCCGGCTAAAAATGAACAGCCCAGCTGGGAGTGCCTCGTTAACTGTCAGGAAATCGACCGCGAAGAGGCTGATCGAGAAACACCTGTAACCCCTTTCTATATTCAGGCTACGGAACAATCGCGCTTTCATTTAAAGGACGGTTCCGAGATCCCGGTCTATACGATCAGTATGGATGGTCTCGACAACAATAATTTGCTGCCTGCTATCAACGCGGAGATGTCGGAATTGCAAATTCGCGCCATTGAAACCTTTATGGACCAGATGCTGCAGCAAAATCCGCAAGCCCGTTTCAAATTAGCCTGCCACTATTCGAGTCAGGAAATGCTCAAATCACCCTGGATCCGACGTTGGCGCGGCCGGCGCATGCGCAAGGCCTTGCGCCGCCTGCTCAGCCGCGAAGAAGTCATTCTCTATACCTATGGTCATACCCATGAGCGCGAGGTCGTCGACCTCAACAAAGAACTCAAACTCAAGCGTAAAACTCCGTTGATGCAGGTGAATGTCCCGTCCTTAATCGACTATCACCCGGTGAAAGATGAACAAGCAAAAGTCGAGGCCTACCCCTACCGGGATGCGCGCGCGCTAATGATCGAAAGAACGTACGTCGAACAAAATGATGACGGTGACGCTGAGTTAAAAATCGACCTTCAATTCAATGGCATTAATTGGGATGACATGAAAGACGAGGGACTCACGGACAAAGTTAAAGAAGCCCTCAAAGAGTATCGCGAAAACTACGGCTATGCGCGCTCCGTCGAAACCATGCACCTCTTACGCAAGCAACACTTCTGGGGTTGGATTCATAGTCATTGGAAGCGCGGGGGTGAGGCTATCTGGGGTTCATTAAGCGACTTGATCAAGCTTCCCGTAAACGCCTTTAACAAATACTTACGCGGTACTTACGACGGCCCCCTGTTCGCCTACTGGAATGACGTTTCATTCTTCAAATATATCATCGACAACTTCACTGTCGTCTCAACGGTCAAGATGTTCAGTGAGGCCCTTTATCTGAGACACTTCATCAAATCGTTGGAAACCCTCATCGAGGATGATAACGATCCCGAAGAACTCGCGATCGCAGCGCAACTCAAAAGCATGCGTATCGCCCTAACCGATGAGTACGCCGACCGCCGCCATGATTTTGAAGCCGCCCTCAACAGCGGCGAGCGCCCCTCGGAGCTGCGCCAATACAATGATCTCTTTGAACGCACCCGCACCTACGAGCTCTGTAAGCTGCTCCTCCAACTCAAACCGGGCGGCCAGGCCCGCGCCTTCGCCGTGATTGCCGGCATCCAGGCCTCCCGAGAAGAATTTGAATATCATAAGAAGAAACCGACCGAGATACCCAACAAGATCCCGACGATCTCCATCCCGATCGGACGGACCCAGGCGAGCCAACAGGCCGTCGGTGGCTAGAAGCTAACAACCCCGACCAAAAGACTCAGCATTCTACGTGACAGGTCCTTCCATTCCGTGCTAAAAAAGCCCGATTTTGCGCACAATATCCGCAACTTTTATGATTATTTGCATCTAATCTGATGAAAGAAGACGAAAAAAAACTGAAGGCCTTGCGGGCCAAGGATGCTCAAGCCTATCAGGAGTTGATTAGCGAGGTTGGCGATTCGCTCTACAATGTGGCATTTCGTATCGTTAAGAACGCCGAAAAGGCTCGCGAGGTCGTTCAGGAGGCCTTGCTGAAGATGGTTAAAAATATTGATCGTTTTGAAGGTCGGTCGAGTCTCAAGACCTGGTTGTATCGCATCGCGGTCAATGAAGCGCTCATGTCGATACGCAAGGAACTTCCACGGCTTGATGATCCTATTGAAGAACTCATGCCCCAGTACGATGCGAAGATTACCAAGGAAAATCTCCCCAATTGGGCCCAAGACCCCGAAAAGCTGGCGAGCGATGCGCAGTTTCAAAATTTTTATGCGGACGCCGTCGAACAGTTGCCCGAAACTTTACGCACGGCTTACATTCTGAAGGACGTCGATGGGCTCTCCGAGAATGAAATCTGCGAGATCCTGGGCATTACCAAATCCGCCGTCAAAAACCGGGCTCACCGTGCGCGCTTACTCTTAAGAACTGTAATAGGAGAGCGCTATGGGAACTAAACTCATCCATTCCTTCATGAAGTTGATGGGATTTG
Organism: bacterium; assembly: GCA_965216315.1. Taxonomy (GTDB): domain Bacteria; phylum UBA10199; class UBA10199; order 2-02-FULL-50-16; family JAJFLM01; genus CBDCFN01. Next base: position 2,110,533 of record CBDCFN010000016.1, read on the forward strand.
GTTCCTGCGTGCAAGTCGTAGAGGAATGTTACGACTATTCAGAAGGCACCCTCAAGAGTGGTAAAAAACGCCGGATCAAACGCCATCTCAAAATCTGTCCGCCTTGTGTGCGTTTTGTCGCGACCTACCGTGCCGTCCAACTTCTGGGCAAAACCATCAAGCCGGAAAAACTCTCCGAAGAACAGAAACAGCAATTACTTGAAGGATTGAATTTGAAATGATCCCCGCCTTCAACCGTACATCTGCGCATTATGCGTCTCTTCAAACGCTTTAATCTCGGCCTCATGCGCTAACGTCAGTCCGATATCATCAAGCCCCTGGGTCAATCTTTTCTTGGCACCTGCATCAATCTCGAAATGAATCGTCTCGCGCGCCTCTTCTTCCGGCTCCTCATCGGCCGTATGCAACAAGATCTTTTGCTCCGGCAGATCGACCGTTAGCTCGAGGCGTTCGTTGTGTTTGAGGGCCTCTTTGATTTGATTAACTTGTTCCACTTCCAATTCGATACATAAGAGCCCGTTCTTCACGCTGTTGTTCCGAAAGATGTCCGCAAAACCGGGAATCGAATCCCCCGCCACTGTCACCCGCGGGGCAATCACGACATCAAAGCCATATTGTTTGACCGCCCACACCGCGTGCTCGCGACTCGAACCGCAACCAAAATTGTTGCCGGCCACTAAGATGCTCGCACCTTCAAAACGGGCTTGATTGAGTTCGAAGTCGGGATTGTCCTTGCCATTCGCCAAGTAACGCCAATCAAAGAAAAGGCTCTCGCCGTAGCCGGTTTTCTTAATCGACTTGAGAAATTGTTTGGGAATGATCTGATCCGTGTCGATATTACCCCGGTCTAAAAGGGCAACGATTCCGCGATGTGTCGTGAAGGCTTCCATCGTTTAACTCCACTTCCTTATATCCACAAAATGCCCTTCTATCGCCGCTGCCGCCGCCATTTGCGGGGAGACGAGGTGCGTGCGGCCGCCCTTGCCTTGGCGTCCTTCGAAGTTGCGATTGGACGTTGAGGCACACCGCTGACCCGGCTGCAAGACATCCGCATTCATCGCCAAACACATACTACATCCGGGTTCGCGCCAATCCGCTCCCGCCTCCTTAAAGATTGCATCAAGACCTTCGGCTTCCGCCTGTTTTTTGACGGCAAACGAGCCGGGCACGATCATGGCATTAACACCCTTATTGACTTTGCGCCCCTGGAATATTTCCGCTGCAGCCCGCAAGTCCTCGATGCGGGCATTCGTACAACTCCCGATAAAAACAACATCGACCTGGATGTCACTGACAGGCTGATTCGCTGTCAGTCCCATATATTCGAGGGCACGTTGTGCGTCTTCTTTGGAAACTGTCTTGAGCGATCCTGGTTCGGGAACATGATCCGCAACACCCATCGTCATACCGGGGCTCGTTCCCCAAGTCACCTGGGGCGATAAGGCGGCGGTATCAATGCTCAACTCGCGATCGTAACTGGCTCCTTCATCGCTCGGCAACGACTGCCAATCTTTGATGGCCGTGTTCAAGTCATCCCCTTGAGGGGCATAAGCGCGTTCGGTTTGCGTCAAATAATCAATTGTCGTTTGGTCAGGAGCAACTAAGCCGGCACGCGCACCGGCTTCAATACTCATGTTGCACAGAGTCATGCGCGCTTCCATCGACAAGCCTTTCACTGCCGCGCCCGTGTATTCCAATACATAACCGGTCCCGCCGGCCGTGCCGATCTCGCCGATCACTTTCAGAATCATATCTTTACTCGTCACCCGCGCCGGCAGGGATCCGATGAAATCAACTTTAAATGACTTGGGCCGGTTTTGATGCAGACACTGCGTTGCCAAGACATGCTCAACCTCACTAGTGCCGATTCCGAAGGCCAGGGCCCCAAAGGCCCCGTGCGTCGAGGTATGACTGTCCCCGCAGACGATCGTCTTGCCGGGCAAGGTCAAGCCGAGTTCAGGACCAATCACGTGCACAATGCCCTGGCGGGGATCGTCCATCCCATACAAGTTGACTCCAAATTCTTCGCAATTCTTGACGAGGGCTTCGACCTGCGCCTTGGCAATAGGGTCGGTTATCGTACGCGAAGGATCCGTTGGCACATTGTGGTCCATCGTCGCATGGGTCAAATCGGGGCGCCGCACCGTGCGTCCGTTCAAACGGAGTCCTTCGAAGGCCTGCGGACTCGTCACTTCATGCACCAAATGCAGGTCTATATAAATGATGGAGGTACCGTCTTCCAACGTAGCAACTTCGTGTCGTTCCCAGATTTTATCGAACAGAGTCTTAGACATTTGTTTCCTCTTAAATCCCCCCTGCCCCCCTTTACAAAGGGGGGGAATCCTAGTGATACCCGTTACCTCCCCCTTTAATAAAGGGGGACTGAGGGGGATTTTTCCCAACGAAGCAATCCTTATAACTCTGCAAAAGCTGAAATAGCAATATCCGAAACTTTTTATTTTCCACGTCGATGAGAGCTCCATGTCTGTACTCAGCCTCATCACATCAACGGCCCTCCAAACTTGTTTGGGCAGTCTCAGCCAGGCCTGGACCGACTCGACGACAAGTACCCTCCCCGCTTATCAGACCGTCGCCGACCAAGCCGTAACCCATTTATCCTGGTTGAGTTTTTCCGAGCCCCAGCATTATGTGCGGTCAACGCAACGACTGCTCCGGCGTGAACTGCAGGCCGACTCCGCGCCGAGTCATATTGATGAAGCGACGGCCATTCGTGACGGCCTCTCGCTGCTGCGCCTGATCGGCTTGGAATGGGAGACGATTGATCAGCTCGTTCCCGGCGCCCATACTTTCTACGAAACACGCGCCTGTAGTTGGTACGCGGATAGTGCACCTGAAGTTCATTTTGGCTACCCCTGGGCCGAGCCCGAAGATGAAGTACTCAGCGTGGACACGCCCACCTTCGAGAGCAAAATGGACATTCAAAACGACCACCTCATCCTCAACCCAATGACCGGCACCGGTGAAGAAGCGATTCGACTCGCAACACGTCATCCGGAAAGTTTCGTCCTCGCCTATGACATTAACCCGGATAGCATTGTTACAGGCGTTTCAACCCTGATCGCTACCGAACACCCTGATCCAAACATTACTTTCACGGTTCACGACGCCCATACAAGCTTGGCCCTGGCAGATCATTCGGTGAACCGACTCGTAATCAACGGTTACTCAACTTTCGGCTTCTCCGATGCACAACTCGTCTCTTTCTTTGCCGATCAAGTCCGCATGCTTGCCTCCAACTCGCGTATCTGGATGGACTTTTTACCCTACCGCCAACCCAGCGTTGACAGCCACACCTTTTATCTGGAATTAGCAGCTCACGCCGCTGGCCGCAGACTTCAACGCCTTGACCTGCCCGCTGAGCTTAATGCTTACGCCGGCGTTATCGAATAAAGATAATTCTTGATCACTCATCGGAGATATGGTGGTTGATACCACCATGAAACACATAAAAACTTTTTCACTCTTGGCGACTCTAGCAATCATTACATTGGGTTGCGAAGCCCTCGATAGGGCCGACCAGGCTCTCATTGACTTTTACCATCAGCTCACGTCTCAAGACAAAGAGGCCGAGCAAACATCCAAACCCACAGCGCCGACAGCTCCACCCAAGGACGTAGCACCGGTCCAAAATCCACAGCCAAGGACAGAGCCGCCGACTCCGACCGCAAACGAGCCCATCGCCGAGCAAGTCAAAAAATTCGTCGATGACGCCTTAAAAAAAGCCGCCGACGAAATCAATGCTAACTTGCCCGAACAAGTACCAACTGCCGATCCGGAGAGAGAGCTCAAAAAAACTTTACGCGGCTACACCCAATGCTTCAATCGCGTCGTCTCGCGCACGCGCGACAGCTACAAGCGTTATCTTAGCTGGGTCGACAAGGCCAAAGGCCCGACCTGCAAGGAAGCGCGCATCAGTTACGGACTCTATACGCTCTACGAGGACAGCGTGAAGACCTGTCGTGAAGCCGCGGCCCACGCGCCCCAACAAACACCTCAGTTATTGAGTGCGCACCAGCAGGCCCTGAAATTGGCAGAATGCAATGCAGCTCTGGTGCCTCTCGTTCAAACAGTCGAAGACTACTATGATCAAGAGGACTACAAGGACGATGCCTGTGCCAAAGGGAAAAAATGGCATCCCGAACTGATCTCACTCTTTGAGCAATGTATTAGCGCGGCAAAGCTCTTAAGCCAAGAACTCATGACCCTCAACGCCGAACTCGATTCACGGGAACTCACGCGGCTGGAAAAGCAAGGGCCCAGCTTCGAACTTCACAACTTACGTCTCCTCATCTGTGCACGCCAACTCATGCAAAGTCTTCCGTCCGACGGCACGAAAACAGCGATTAATTCAAGTCAATATCTCGAGAGATATAAAAAATGTGACGCTGATTACCAGGCTCTCAATAGTTACGCCAAAGCCAACGAGGATACGGTAAGCAAGGTTTTCTGGGGCAGTGTCTTTCTCGGTGACGCCAAGGACTTTTACATTGAAGCCAAAAAACTACGGCGTGTCTTCGAAGCAAACGAAGACCCGAGGCATAATCTCAATTCTTTTATCAACGAGTACAACAGTATGGTTCGCAGCGCCAACAATCTCCGTTACTAGACTAATTCAGTTGCATTCTTAAAAACTGTTTACACGAGTCAACACTTGTTGACGGCTTCGTAAATTCTCAACAGAAACTTCCTCTCTTTTCAGCCGATAAGGCACGCACTATGACATCACCAATTTTGACTCAAGCATCAATCTTTTTGTCCGGGGCCACGGCGATGACGGCCCTCTTAACCACTTCGTGCACGGGCGAAGAAAATCAAATGCATCCACCGACCGCGGTATCTTCGTTAACCGCGACGCCCCAAGGTGTCTCGTATGAACGACGTTGCATTTCTGATGCAAGCTGCACAGAAGAGCAACGAGTCGCCGCCGTATCAGACTATTTGAGTGCCGTTTACGGCAATAATAATTCTTTCCAATATGATAATGTCCTCACTCCTGTTGAAGGAGCTCATGCAAAAACTTATGGACCGACTGTCAACCTCTCGCAGCTACCACAGTTGTTTCACCGGGCCCAGGGAAGTGCGCTACAATCCTTTATTTCGCCAGCTCAACCGGCACTCTGCAATAATTTGAGCCTCTGGCACCTCCTCAAGGGCAGTGACGCCTCTCTGGGCGCTGCCACCGCGATTGGCGGTGTCCATCACTGCTTTAGTCAATTCGCCACCATTTTCAATGCCGCCAAGGTAGAACAAGAGATCGCTGCTAATCCGCAGGACTGGATCTTTTTTGTCGAGATCAGCCAGGAGATGGAGCACGCTAAAAAACAGGGAAAGGATGTCCGCAAGGATGAAGTCGCCCTGATCTATCAAATTGCTGATCGACTTAATATCCCTAAAGAAAATCCAGTCGTCCCATACAACAGTGAGCCGGTCATGAAAGCCCTGGAAGCCAAAGGAATCTCGCGAACCGAACAGGCCACGGCTTGGGTGGTGTTTCACCTCCTTACTGATATCACGAGCACTCTTGTTCAGCGAAAAGATTTCAAACAAAAACCACCCGCCCAACTTAAAAAGATGGCGTATGATATCCTCAAGAGTTATTTTGCGCCCGGCGCCGTAAGACACCCTGTCATCACAGGATCGTTGCAAGTGTATGGACTGAATGCCGACAGCTTTTATAAGGCCTGTCAGAACTTCATCAAACCTCGTCCCGGCGAATCAACAGGAGCGGCCCTAGACAGGATACAAAAGAAAACTACGGCCACAATGGAGCAAGGCACAAAACTCGCAACTCAGTTAACAGTTCAACACATTCAGGCCAAACTCAAACAACACGGCCGGAAACAGGCCCTCTATCAAATGGGCGTCATGAATGCCCCCGTATTGAAGCAGATATACAAAGACCTCAAAGCCGTTCCGCTGGTTGCAAACGCCCCGACAGCCCCGAAAAAATAGAAAGGCTTATCCGATGATTGCTCAAAATATCCAAGCTAATTTAACGATACTCGGACTCACGGACATGATGGTGACCGGCATGATGAGCGGCAATCAAAGCCTAGACCAGGCCGGCGGCACAATTCCGGTGACGGATGCCCCCATGCTCTTAAGCACCTTGTGCGCCGAAAGCCACACCCTGCGACACAGTGCCGAGATGAAACACCGTCAGGCCGGTGGCAATCAGTTTCAATTGAATTCTTATAACATCCAGGTCGTCAATGATGCCGGCGATACAATCGGTAAAATCGACTCGGACGGCGTATTTCAATATACGGCAGCACCGGATCTCGCGTTGTGTCTCGGTTGGGCAATCGCCACCGATATCGGCCGAAACAAAGTCATTGAAGATGTTTCCCTGCAAAATCTGACTTCCTCGACGCAGGACCGGATCACCGGCGCGGTCTCCAACGCCATGAGCCAGGACTATTTCTTCGGTGACTGGATGAACTTTCTAGAGAAAGACCTGATGGTCTATGACCGAACCACGCGCTTCGGCGACGGTTATTGCGGTGTCGCCAACCTCTTCTGGGAGGTCGGCCTGCGCACGCTGTTCGGAATCGAGCATTCAGGGTACGACTTCGCGTACTAGGCTATTTCTGTAAGGGGCACGGCCGCGTTGCCGTGCTCCTATGAAAAAAGCCGCTCAAAGAAGAAGAACCAGTTACCCGGCTCGTATTCATTTTCGAACACACTATCAATCGTCCCGTCGCCGTCACTGTCCGTTTCCGACCTGGTAATGTAACCCTCGTCATTCACGGTACGGGTCGTCCGCCTGTCAACGGTTCCGTCTGCCCCATCATCGCGCTCAAACAGAATTTCATTGCCCAACTCGTCGTAAGTGCTCGTCGTGATGCGATCCACCGTCCCATCGCCATTTGAATCGAAATTCACTGCGATTTCCCGGCCCAACGCGTCATATTCCCTTTCCGTAATGATATCCGGCGTGCCGTCGGCGTCAAAGTCGTTTTCCGACCGAATCTCGCGACCATTTGCGTCCACGACCCGCGTTGAAGTTGAATTAATCGTCCCGTCGAGGCCGTCATCGCGCGCTGTCCCGATCACATTAAAATTATCATCAAAAAATGTTTCCGTCTCACTCTCAAATGTTCCGTCACCATCGACATCGACACGAAAAATGGTCTGATTGTTATTCGCGTCATATTCATGTTCCTGAACGCGATCGATAACACCGTCGCCATCATTATCCCGCGTCGACCGGATCTCGTTACCCAAATCGTCATATTCTCGTTCTTCGATAATATCGGGCGTCCCATCGTTGTTGCTGTCGGTCTCGGATCGAACCAGCCGACCGAACGCATCGTAAATATTATCCGTCGCCTCATCGATAACGCCGTCAGCGTTATTATCTATCTGAAAACTCTCAACTTGATTGCGCTCGTTATACGTCAGGTGGAAAATACTATCGATTGTCCCGTCCCCGTCACTGTCGCTTTCGAAGCGCTCAACTTGCCCGGCGTCATTGTAAATTTCGGTATTAATGTTGTCGAAAGTCCCGTCGCCGTCGAAATCACCCCGACTGACGGTTTGGCGGAACAGTTCCGGTTCTAATCCGAGCGTCGAATAGAGATGATCCAGGACGCCGACGTAATCGACGGGGAAGGGACCTTCAGTCCAAAGACCGTCAGCGCGGCCGTCGCGAATCAACGAGTTGAGACCAATGTCACGCGGAAAGATAAACAGGCGCCGCGCAAAGTCGACACTCTTACCGGCAGCCAGCTCGGAAAGCCCCTCAGGCAGCACGATCCCGTTGCTTGGATCCTGGTCCTGATCCAGCCCCTGCAACATCGCCGCAATATTCGCAACCGTCACGAAAGGATCCTCGATCCGCATGGTGAGATTATTGAATACCCGCCGCAGTTCCCGCGCGTCGGTAATCGGTTCGGCTCCTGACACCAAGTCAAAGGGACTGACGAGCTCCTGACCTAGGGTTTCCCCCAAATCAATATCACCTAAAAAAAAGCGGGTCATCTCATCCTCACGAAATAGAAAGATGCCGGCTGCATCCGTCACGCCACTTTCGCTTTCACTCGCGTAAGACAGGCCTTGCACCGGACTATCAACAAAGACCCCTTCGTTGGGCCCTGAACCACAGGCTGTCAGTGCAATGACAAAAGCACTTACTAAGATACAACGTTGAATAGACATGGCGACCCTCCCTTGGTGAAACGCGAAAATCAGTCTTTTTTCGCAGCTATCTTAGCCCTGAAACGGCTTAGACTCAAGCATATCCGTTTCCTAAAAAGCGGCCACCCGATAGATAAAGAAACCCGCGACGATGCCGGATGCAATCGCGATTGCGTGCAATGCCACCAGGAAAGCCCTGGGGACACCGAGAGGAAACACGCTTTCCTCGCGGGTATGAGGATTGACGGTGGAGCCTAAGAGGACCATGCCCAATTTTCTCCGGCCGATAAGCAACAAGGGTCCACCACCCATCAGGACAAACAATACACCGCAGATAAACCAAGAGATGACAAAGCCACTCTCACCCGGCGGGTTGAAGGCATACTCGAAAAAGTTCCATCCTAATGCCAGAAAAAGGCCGCACCAAAAAAATCCGGTAAAGTTGGGGCCGTTCTTTACCAGGCTGGCCAGATAGAGCCCGCCGAAAACAAATAAAGACAGGATCGACAGCGGCGTCAACACCGCGGCGTTTTCCGGGCACCGAACCGCGATCTGATAAGGGCCTCCCTCGGCGCAAAACCCGCCGACGTTCATTACCGCCCGCATCGCCAGGAATAGCACCGTCAGTGCAGCCGCAAATCCCAGCAAGCCGACGAACATTCTCACCACGCGTGAGGGCTTCATTTCCGCCTGTAAGCCTTGAATGAACATTGATGAACTTTGTTTTATGAAATCATTTTCCAGTTCGCAAGCGGAGACTGGAAGCAAAGGATCGGCTAAAACGCCTCCGCCGCGGCGTAGGCTGAGGCCCAGGCCCACTGGAAATTAAACCCACCGAGAGCTCCGGTCACATCGACAACTTCTCCGATAAAATAAAGTCCGGAGCACAATTTCGATTCCATTGTCTTGGACGACAGTTCATCCGTTGAAACACCTCCCTTGGTCACCTCGGCCTTATGATAACCATCACGAGCTGCTGGAATCACTTCAAAATGATGAAGTTTCGCGGCAAATTGCTTGAGCCGCTTTTCGCTCACTTGATCCAACGACTGTGAGATATTTTCAAGCTTACAGAGTTGCTCCGCCAATCGAGACGGCAAGTGCTGGGCAAGCGCGTTTTTCACCAGACTTTTGGAGCCGCTATCGCGTTGCGACAACAACAACTCTTGCAATGAGGACTGCGACGAGAAATCAAGCCACAACGGCTCGCCTTCCTGCCAATGCAGCGTGATATTGAGTATCGCCGGTCCTGACAGACCGTCATGCGTGAATAACAGATCTTCATTAAGGCTTTGGGTCGCCGTCTTCACCGTGACGGGACAAGAGATCCCCGCCAATCCACCCCACCGCTCACGATCGCTTTCCGACCAGAGCAGCGGCGTCAGTGCGGCTTGAAGCGGTATTATCGTATGCCCAAAGGATTCCGCAACGCGATACCCAAAGTCCGTCGCCCCGAGACGTTCATAGGACAGACCCCCCGTCGCAATGACGACGCGCGGAGTTGTAAAGCGATCGCCTGGCGTCGTTATCTCGAACCCGTCATCCTGTCGTTCTAGTTTCGTAGTAGCAACACCATAAACGATGCTAACGCCTGCTGCCTCACACTCACGAAGCAACAGATTCACGATTTCTTTGGAAGACGTATCGCAGAAGAGCTGACCCCGATGCTTTTCGTGATAAGCGATGCCGGCACGCTCTATAAATTCGATAAAATCTGCTGAGGGGTAACGCGCAAGGGCGGACTTGCAAAAGTGCGGGTTACGCGAAACGTAGTTGGATGAGCTAACGACGCGATTCGTAAAGTTACACCGCCCACCTCCGGAAATAAGTATTTTGAGACCCGGTCGGGCTTGCTTCTCAAGAACAAGGACATTGTGACCCCGCTGAGCCGCCTGGAAAGCGCAAAACAATCCGGCGGCTCCTGCTCCGACAATAATGACATCGTACATACACGGGATTTAGTACGTCGTTGAGCGAAAGTTCACAAGAGAAGTCTTGCCCGCAAGAATCTATGCAACAACACAGCGGAAACCCACATGGTAGTCGGTACTGTCCGGCAAGACATGATGCAGGCGGGCCGAAGCTTGTATCTCATCCCAGTTGCTATACCAACATCCCCCCCTCAGGAGTCGCGCAATCCCTGTCTCTGGGCCGAACGGATCTCGTGCCACTAAACCGTTATAGTTCCATTGAAAACGATCCTCGACCCATTGCGACACCCCGCCCGCCATCCCCTTGAGCCCCGTAGCATTACTAGGCCCCCAATCAGCGCGGGCAGGAAGTTGTTCGTTATAATAGGCTTCGTTTTCATCCGTGTACCCGGAGGCCGTCCCATAAATCCGCCAACCATAGAGCGGGCGTTCATCGTTGATGGCGCGGTTAATTTCGTCTTGAGTCAGTGGCGCGAAACTGTCCCCCGGCTGCGGTAATTGAGTCACTATAGACTCAAAGCGATCCGCAACAAATTCTTCAAGGACGTTGAGGGAATCCAGTTCGATGCCCTCTTCGTCCCTCAACAGCTGTCTCAAGTCGACCGCCGGCCCCCGCGCCGCGAATTCCCACTCCGCCTCCGTCGGAAGACGCCCACCGATCCAGTCCGCAAAGCCACGCGCCTCAAACCAATTGAACATCAGCGCGGGTTGATCGGCTCCCAAAAAGGCGGCCGTCGTCATGCGGTAATTAGTTTCATCATCGACATCGACACCATCCTGATAATATTGGAAGACCTCCGTAAAATCGCGCCCCATGGGATCTTTTTTAAAGAGGCGGTCGCGCAACTGTTGTGGGGTCGGGACCAATTGGATCACCTCAGGATAAACGTGCTTTGCACCCGGTCTCATTCGATCAATCACCCGCTCCGCCGTCTCGGCTCGCGAAGCTCCGCGCACGATCTCCTGTACCTGACCCTCCGCCCCGAACAAGAACGCCCCATAGTGCTTATCCTGATGTGCTTTAAGGTAGGCATCCCGCTGCCGATTAGTTACAGGTGTTTCTTGCAGCTGAAAAGAAGAGACGGTCACATTGCGGATCGGCTGTTCCCAATAATGCCGGTTCGACCCCATCGGAAATGTCCCTCCGGAAATTGCAACCATGGATCCGCGTGCGATGCTAAGGAGTGATGCGGTCATAGCACGGATATCGGGGCGTAATGGAGGACGTTGCGATTCTGGCAACTGTTAGGCTCAATAAAGCATAACAAAAGGATGCAAAAGGATGGCCTTCAAAGATTTTCGCAAATGAGAAACAACAACAAAGCCGCTTCAGGGCCGATGAATAAGGCATGATTCAGAGCCTCCAATCGTCCTTAATGGCACTCGGGTTTACACAGATGGCACTCATCAGTGGCCCCCAAGTGGACAGCCAGGCCTTCGTTTTAGTTGATGATCCCGGCGACTTAGGGGTCGACATCAAGGAGTTGCCCATCGATACCTGGGTCAAACTCAGCGGTTATGAGGAATCCGACTATGATGCCAACCCCGCTATTCTTCGCATGGCTGGCATGCCCAATACTGAGGATACCCAGGCGATGTATCGTCAGGCCCGACGTTCCCTCCACGGCCCCGTGACTTGGGGACGCATCGACCGGCACGACCGCAATCAGCCCCCGAATATCTTGAGTGTCCGGGTGAATAGGGATCGTCCGCAGCCCAATCTTACGCAGGGGTTAGCCGCAACCGTAAAAACCAGTGGGATGTATGGCAGTGAGAGTGTTGCCTGGAGCCTCTATGAGCGTTCCTTGGGCGTCAGCGCCACACGCGCCGCGCAACTCCTGTTGGATGCGGTCCAACGTGGCTGGAACACCAGTCCCAGTCAAACCTCTAATACACACATTTATCGCGTGTACAACGAACCGACGCTCTTCGCGAGTTTAACTGAGCTGCTCGGCGCTACAAGCATTTAGCTGTTAACTCAACCTATTTCTGACGTCTCGCTCGCTGTTCCTTCCGCCACCGACAAGGCATCGTGGAGGAGAGCTTTGACCAAATATAATCACCCGTACCGCGCGCTTTTCGCTCTGCTCTGACATAGGGCCGCGGATCGTAATTATATTTATCTTTATCCGCCGGCCAGTCGCGACAACGCGGTCGATAATAGTAAGCCAACCCCGATTCAATCAGCCGTTCCCCAACATCCTGGCCATTGAGCTTAACGTGACCTAGGACTCGATTATAGCGCTCAAGTCCACGGCCAACCGGATGAATCGTTATCTTTTTGGCCCCAATCATATCCTTGAGTCGAAGCCGGGCTAACTTGTAATAGGGTTGGCCGCGTTCCGGCGTATCGATACCGGCAATCCGGACTCGAAAACGAATCGTCCCGTCCGTTGCCTCAAAAGTGTCCCCATCGATGACTTTTACAACTTGATAGGAAGTGTGTGCACTGACCGGTGAGGAAATCAGCGATAGTAACAAGATGAAAATAAATTTTAAAAACATATCAGTCGCCCGTAATCAGTGGTCCGGTCTCCACCACCTCAAACGCATCCCCCGGAACTCCCTTTAATTGATTCAAGTCCTCATCGTCCCAACGCGTATCGGTCGCGCCGCTGATGTACCAGTTGGATCCATTGTCGGCCAAGATCATGCCGTAGGTCTTGAGGGCCTCGAGGATGACGCGGGAAGCCCCGCTAAAGCCACTGATGTCATAGTCACTTTTCAAGCGCAGACGCAGGCCCATCGGCGGTGAATCCGCGTTAGTATCGCTGCTAGCGTAGTGTGTCGCCGGATGAATGTAGGCCGCCTGGGTGGCGCTGACGGTAAAGCGCAAGGCGTGATGGATGGCGCCCTGCTCGACCACCTCATCGTAGCGTGCCAGACCGGGAAAGATAGGCAGGCCCGCCGCATCAGCCGAGGTCCAACCCTCAGGCCGCAGCTCATTAGAGGTCAGATCAAAGACCGCGCCGGAACTGGCATCCCAACCTGGCCCGGTAAAAAAGGCGCGATACAGTTCGTACAAAATACAGTTGTCGTCATCGATGACGAGTACATGACGGTCACTCCCCCCTTCAATCGGGGCATCATCCGGGATCGGATACGGACCCGCATCGCTTTCGTCACCAAAGTCGGTAAAGTTAATCGGAACCATGGGCTGTGTGTCCGAAACGATCGTGTATGGGATGCCATAGTCGGGATTGGATCCGAAGTCCGGGTGCACAAAATCACCGCCATTATTTAAGATGTGTTGAATGTAGTTGTTTGAATTCGCGTGCACCGGCAGCCCAGACACATCTTGGTTCCAGGGATTATCCGCCGGGAAAACCTGGCAATTCGCTAGGCTAGGTGGATTGGAATTGGTTGTCCCACTACTATTCGACTCACCACTCGAACCGCTATCAGGCCCCGTCGTGGTTCCGCCACAGGAGAGTGCACCGCATATCAAAATGAGGATGAATCCATAAAATATTTTTTCCATGACGCCCTCTGCTAATTCATAAATATTGCGAAGTAAAGGGCTGGCCAGGGAAATCACCCATTGGGCCTGAACTGATGCAGATCAGGCAAGTATCCACCCGTCCGATTCACAAATTCACAAATCCCCCAAAAGAGAATACGATGCCCGCATGGGCCAACTGATCCTCATCGATATTCTGATCATCTTCACCCTCTCCGTCCCGCTGATCCTCCTCCTTAATAAACTCAAGGTCCCGACCATCTTGGGCTTTCTATTAACGGGCGCGCTGATCGGCCCGGAAGGGCTCGGTTGGATCGCGGATAGTGACCAGATTAACATCCTCGCGGAAATCGGAGTGGCCTTATTGCTCTTTTCCGTCGGCTTGGAATTTTCGTTCGGCAACCTACGCGTCCAATGGAAAAGCCTCACCAGCGGCTCCCTCCAGATCACATTGACCTTCATGGCGGGGGTTGGCATCGGTCACCTGCTCGGCTGGAACTGGATTCAAGGAATCTACTTTGGCTGTATCCTCGCCTTGTCGAGTACTGCGGTCGTCATGACAACTCTTTCCGATCAACATTCGATCGATTCATTACCCGGACGTTATTCGACGACGATTTTAATCTTACAAGACCTGGCCCTCATCCCGATGTTGGTCCTGTTACACTTCCTGGGTTTGCAAGAAAGCGCCGGTCACCTCGCCGGCAACGGTGTCATGCTCAATATCGGGCAGGCAGTTCTCTTCCTGCTCTTTGTCTTCGTCGCGATTCGCTATCTAGGCCCCTGGTTTTTCGGACATATTCTCCGCACGGGCCGGCGTGAAATCTTTACTATCAGTATTATCGTGATTGCCTTGGGCCTCGCCTGGATGACCCATCGACTGGGTTTGTCGTTCGCCCTCGGCGCCTTCATTGGCGGAACAATAATCGGTTCGACGCCTTACAAATACCAAGCCCTCTCCGAAATCTCGCCGTTTCGCTATACCTTTAACAGTCTGTTCTTCGTCTCGATCGGCATGCTCGTTAATTTCGATTTCATCCGAGACAACTATGCCCTCGTTCTCTTGCTCGTCTGTCTCATTCCCCTATTAAAAACGGTCATCGTCACTACTGTGCTCTATTTTATTGGCGACTCACTCCGCAACGCGATGACCGTCGGTATCCACCTCGGTCAGATTGGCGAATTTTCATTCTTGATCGCCTATCTCGGCAAAACCGCCGGCGTCCTGGAGCTATCCTTCTACGAACTTGTTGTCGCGACCGCCGTCATCGCCATGTTCATGACGCCCCTGATGATGCGTTCCGCCCCTGCCATTGCCAATTTTATGGTCGGCCTGCCCGGCGTACGTTTTTTCGCTCAACGCAAACGCCTCCAACAATTACACGAAAAGGCAAAGGAACTCTCCGATCACGTCATCATCTGCGGCTATGGGCCTTTTGCTCGCCAACTCGGAAATATCTTAAGACAACATCACGTCCCTTATCTCATCCTCGATTTTAGTCCGGAAATCTTTGACAAACAGGCGACAGATTTTGAGAACATCGTCTACGAGGAAGGCACGTCCGCAGACAGCCTACACCGCGGTGGCATTGATCGCGCCCGCATCCTCGTCATCACGGTCCCGGATTTGTTAAACAGCCTGGCGATCATCAGCGCCGCCCGCGCGATTGCACCAGATTTGCCGATCTTTACGCGCTGCAAATATGAGAATGAAGTGAAACTCCACTACGAGGCCGGTGCCGACATTGTCGTCGCCGAAGAACTCGAAGGGGGCACCGAAATGGGCGGACATATCCTGCGGAATATGGGCCGGTCTCACAAGGAAGTGGAAGCGTTCCTTAATAAATTAAGACAACGTCACTACGCCGAGTCAGCGGACGCAAACTAGCGAAAGCAGTATCTTGACAAAAATGCCTTGAACAGGCCTGTTGCAACCATGGCAAAGGATCTTGATGGCATTCTTAAGTCAATGCAAAGCGGCGCAATCGGGGTCTTGGAGACGGTTCACAAGGGCACAACCGTAGCCTTGGAGGCCGTGCAAAAAAGTGCCCATGCTTCCGTCGGCGCGGTCCACAAGACGGCCACTGTGACCTTAGGTGCGGTTCAAAAGAGCGCGAGCGTCTCGATAGAGGCCATTGAGTGGCTGTCCGAGATCAAGGGCCGACCGCTTTCAGTGCTTAATGGAGTCGTGGGTGATACCCTGGCCGCTCAAAACAGCCAATACGCCATTGAGATGAGTCTCATCGGAGAGAAACCCGGGAACCGCCTGTGCATTTTCGCCCATGGGCTCTGCGCTTCGGAAGTCACGTGGCAATTTACTGAGGACTCCACCAAGGACTATGGCTCACTCCTGGAACAAGACTGCGGGTATACTCCGATTTACGTACGTTACAATTCGGGGCTCCATATATCAACCAACGGCCAATTGCTTGCGCAACGCGTGAGCGAACTTTGCAAGAACTCATCTGACCCCATTCAGGAAATCATCTTCATTGGACATAGCATGGGCGGACTTGTGGTGCGCAGTGCTTGTCACTATGCACAAAAGGCGAACGCATCCTGGGTCAAAGAGATTAGCAAAATATTTCTATTAGCCACTCCTCACCATGGTAACGATTACGAAAAACTCGGCAACCTCACCAGCAAGGTCCTTAAACTCTTTTCCAAGGGAATTGCTAAACTGGGGAACAAACGCAGCGCCGGCATCAAGGATCTACGCTACGGATATCTCCTGGACGAAGACTGGATGGAACAGGATCCAGATGCCTTATGGCAAGACAACCGGCATCCCGTCCCCCTGCTTGAAGGAGTGGATTACTATATTATCGCCGGCTCGCTGGCCAAGGAATCCGATAATATTTTTGCGCAATATTTCGGCGATGGAATGGTCCCAACGCATACAGCCGCGGGGCGGAGCCTTAAGAAGGCGAAGACGATCCCGTTTCCGCCTAACCATTTCAAGATGATCAAAGGTCTATCTCATGCCGGACTCACCCGCCATCCCAAGGTCTACCAACAAATTCGCAAATGGTGCCGGCAATAACCTTCCAACCGGAGTCGCTCAGAACTTTTAAGCCCCGACCTCCGCGTGTTATAATCTCTGCCTCATGAACACGATTCAGTTAAGACCGGCGCTCAAGGAGGAAAGCCGCCTAGTCGCCGAATTTTATCGCATCGCCTCCGATGGCGTCGCCGATTACATATGGTCGCTGTTCGCGCAACCGGGCGAGGACCTCTTGGACGTCGGCGCCCAGCGCTACGCGCGCGAGGACACGGATTTCAGTTACCAGAATTGCACGATGGTCGACGTCAACGGAGACGTCGCAGGCATGCTGATCGCCTATCCGATGGGACCTGATGCCGGACAAAGCGATCTCGATCAGATCGACCCTGTCTTGCGCCCCTTCGCCATCCTCGAGGAACCGAACAGCTATTACATCTGCGGGGTCGCCTTACATGATGCTTATCGCGGCCAGGGCCTGGGCAGCCAATTGATGGCCCGCGCTGAAGCGGATGCCATCGATCACTGCCTCGGCAAGACGAGCCTGATTGTGTTCGAAGAAAATGCCGGCGCCAAGCGCTTGTATGACCGGCTCGGTTATCACGTCGTTAAACAAGAAACCCTGGTGCCACACCCCTTAATTCGGCATCTTGGTGAAGCCTTTTTAATGGTCAAGAAATTGGAAAGTTATTGAATTTAAGCCGCAATTCAGGCATGAAGAGAGTCTCTTATGTCTAACGGAAGCTCCGCCATGACAGCGACCAACGATAGCGGCTTCGATTTCATCACCCCGTTCCGCTACCTCTTCGACAGTCCCGACTGGGGCAAGAATATTCTTTTGGCGACGCTCTGTTTATTCATCCCGTTTGTGGGCCCCATCGTGTTGCTGGGTTGGCAAGCGCGAATCCTGCGCGCCTTGACGCTCAAACAGACACCGGCCGTGCCGGCCTTTGACTTTAACGAGTTTGCCGAATACCTCAAAGAAGGCCTCGTCCCTTTTCTCGCCAATCTGGTAGCGATGCTGCCGTTGGTGTTTTTAATATTTATCCTGGGAATTGTCAGCGCCATCGCCGTGCCGCTCTTAGCGAGACCGGGCGAACCCGTGTCGCCCGCAATCATCGTCCCTTTGGTGCTGGCCAGCCTCGTGATTGGAGTCATTGCGATAATAGGCTTTGCGGTGTTCGTAAACGCCGTCATGACACGCGCCCTCTTGTCCTGCGATCTGGGCAAGACGTTCGAATTCGGCGCGATCATGGACTACGCCAAGCAGAGCTGGAAATCTGTCCTCGTCGTTGTCTTAATCTTCATCCCTGCCAGCATGATATTCATGATCCTGGGGATGCTGGCCCTGTTTATCGGCATGTATCCCGCCTCGATTATCTTAAACGTCGCCGGCGTTCATTTCATCGCGCAGATTTATCAGCAGTATCTCAGTAAGGGTGGCGCCCCTATCCCCGTCGCGGAATAATAGAACTTAGCGGCATTTTGCAGTATGCTCGGGGAACCCATGCCTCATGACCTGACAAAAATTTCTACCGCCAGCGATAATGCCCATGCAGACCTGATCAAATCGTTCTTAGAAGAACATGGCATCTTTACCTACATTCAGGGCTATCATCATCGCAGCATGCTCGGTTTTGCCGGGCCCCACATTGAGCTCAACATTATGGTTCGAAAGGACCAGGCCGACGCTGCCACCAAGCTCCTGCAGGAATTGAATGAGGAAATAAAACAGGAGCCCCCGAGCGAGGTCCCGACACAGCGAGAACACGTCTCCCAATTCAGGCCGCGCAGCGCGATGGTCGCCTGCTGTCTCCCCTTTATCTGTCCCGGCTTAGGGAATTTTTATGCCGGTCGTAAGGATATCGGTGGATGGATCCTCGTCGCGACCGCCGTGTGCTATATTTCCCTCTTCATCTTCATGCATCGATACGACTCAAATGTCGTCAGTACCCTGCTCGTTTTGATTGTCGGCTTAATTTTCTTAGATGCCTTCACCGCCGTGCGATTTATCAAGAGTAGAGAACGATAAGTAAGCGGTCATCAGCTCTTTTATTTTCGTCTGATACTTCTTGCCTTCGGCCTCCGCCTGACGTCGAAAAGAACGGAGCAGGTTTTCCGGGACACGCAAACTGATGAGCCGTGATCTTTCCGGCTTTGCCTGGCCGTGGAGTAAACGAAAATTCTCCAAGAATTCGAGGCGCTGCTTGAGCGTCGTCTTACGGGCCTGCCTTAGATATTCCGGGGATAAGAACTGAACGGATTTCATCGGTCCTCCTTACGTAAGAGTCGCAGCGCCTTGACATCCGCCTTGTCCTGATCCCGCCCGGTTCCGGACTTCATTAGAATGAGACTCTCCAGACTGAGCACGGGTATCGTTTGTCCTTGAAAGCGAAGCGTTTCCGTCTCGAGCTCATCAAGGTCATGCGTTAAAAGAACATCGACAATCTCCGCCGGATTGTCGGGATTCAAGAAACTCCAGGCGACCATGTTTCTGTTTTTCATGTATTCATCGCGAAAGCGATAGACGTCCGTCGCCGTTACCGGCAAACGTGAGGCCAAGCCCAGGCTCTCTAATGCCTTCGCCGTCTCCCTAAAGTGCCGCTCACTCATGCGGATCACGACATCGACATCCAGGGTCCCGCGCACCGCCCCATGGAGCGCGACGGCATAGCCGCCGGCCACGGCATGGGGAACCTTTCGGGCTTTCAACGCCTTCAAGACGCGCAGCAAAAACATTGTATATACAATATATATACTACTTAAGGAGTGTCAAGCGAGCGCGGCCAGCACCTCGCCCGCCTTACCAAACAAAGAGACGTCAACCAACGAGGAAAGCTCCGTCTTTTGGGTATTGATTTCAATCAAGAAAGCGCCGCACCCTTTGGCTGTGTGCGCAAAGCCGGCCGCCGGCCAGACTTCGCCGGAAGTGCCCACAATGAGCAAGACATCGACCGCACAGGCCGCTTCGGCCGCAAGGACGTTGTCGGGATCGAGTTGTTCCCCGAACCAAACCACGTCGGGCCTCAACAAACCGCTGCATACCAAACAGCACGGTGGCGAGATTTCGGGAATCGCCCGCAAGCGACGCAAGTCTCCGCACCGGGTGCAACGTGTACGCCAGATATTGCCGTGCAACTCGATGATGTTCTGAGTGCCGGCGATACGATGGAGGTCGTCGATGTTTTGGGTCACGACAGTGAACGTGGGAATTTGTTGTTCCAGTTGAGCGATCACGCGATGAGCCGCATTGGGTTGCGCGTCTTGGAAGGCCTTCATCCGCATCAAGTACCAATCCCAAACATATTTCGGATCCCGCGCAAAGGCCTCCGGTGTCGCCACTTTCTTCGGGTCGTATTCTGCCCATATGCCATCTCGATCGCGAAAGGTCGGGATCCCGCTCTCCGCGGAAACCCCCGCCCCGGTTAGGACGGCGACACGCTTGGCACGGGCAAGTTGATTTTTGCTGATTGAGTATCCTTATCCATAGCGACTCATACGGGTGTCGCTTTATTCATACCCAATAGTGGCCCATCGAGTCAAAGCTGCTGAAACCGATAATTGGTGAGCGACTGGATAGCCCCTTGCATCAGATTATGCGCGTAACGGGCCACTGCATCGCCTAAATCAACCTCGTCGAACACGTGGGCCATACCTTCCAAGCTCGCGACGAGTTCGTCCCCGCCGTCATCGACCCAGTTGTACGCATCAATGGCCCAAGCCCAGTCTTCCAGCGCCCGCTCCCGCGCTTGCTTGGCGCGATCAATCCGTTGTTCCAACTCCTGACTATAGATGCGCATTCCCGCATCGTGCCGGACATCGCGATCCTGGATGTCTTTGACCTGTCCACAGGTCGTGAGGGCCGCCGCCATGCGTATCGATTCCGGCGCTTCACTTTGATCTAATTCATAGTGAGTCTCCGCATGCGTCACTAATTGTTCGGCACAGCGTTCGGTCTCCAGCTGCTGACAGTTGTTCGCTCCACACATTAATAAGTCTTCAAGTCCCATAATTACTCCTCATCCGGTAATTTAATTACTCTGCAACAGCATTATCGGGTGTTGAATCGGCATCGTTGCGGAATCGAGTGAGGGCACGCTGACAAACGACCCACGACGCATGAAGACAAATTAAAACATCAATGATCTAGACTTGTTAGGAAAGGTGTTTTGTGTACCGCAGTGCACTGAAAATGCTTAGCCCCATTACGTAGACCATTCGCGCACCAGGATTTGATCGACCCGCAAAGCGTCGCGAACGGCCTGTTGCTGTGCATCGCTCATCGTCGGCCACACGAAGCGGAGTTCGGTAAACGCCGGGTGGACGCGGGTAAACTTTCTCAAACCCAAACCCCGCCGCAAGTGGCGCACCGCCTGCGGAATGCAGTGTTCCACCGTTTCACCGAAGGCATACGAGGCGAGGTCACCGGGGATGGCCCAGCCCTTGTCCGCCAAACGTGCCCACACGTGGTCGCTCGCTGCAGCATCCTTGACCGGATCGACGTCGGCATAAAACACCAGAGAGCGCTCGAACAAGAGTTTATGGAGACCGCTCATCAAGCGCTCATAATGCGGCTCAAAGCCTGTGTCGAGAAAACGCAGCGCTCCCCGTTCGAACGGTAAAAACGTGAGCAGGACTTCCCGGCCCTTGATCGCGGCGGCGCGTTCCAGATAGGCTGGGACCAGGCGCGGGTACAGTTGGAGATGAAATTCGATTTCACGCCGGTCGACATACATGAAACCGTTTGCCCAGCCACCGTGCGCGGCGTGTTCCGACTCGGGCACCAAGCGCTCATCCGTCCCCGAAAAGGCATTAAACAGCGGATGGATCAGGAAATGAATCCCCTGCAGAGGTATCAAGTTGGTGGCTGACACGTTCATGGTCGACCTATCGGTGCCGCTGAAAGAAAGTTGCGGGCTGCGTGGGGGCCGATTTTGCGCTACCAATTGCAGCACATCCGTGTTGAAATGCCAGGCAAGGAGATCCCATGCAACGATATATCCGGCTGACAACACTGACCGCACTCGTCATACTGTTCACGACTCCGGCGGGCCGGGCGGCGGACAAGCCCGGCAGCAAAGACCATCCGCTGGTTTCACGC
Organism: bacterium; assembly: GCA_965216315.1. GTDB lineage: Bacteria > UBA10199 > UBA10199 > 2-02-FULL-50-16 > JAJFLM01 > CBDCFN01. Next base: position 2,132,186 of record CBDCFN010000016.1, read on the forward strand.
TACGAAGGATCCGAGATCATTGACTACAGTTACGAAGCCTTTGATGACTATCAGTTGTTGATCGGCCCGGCCAAGCAATCCGGCAAGGCCAAGAATCCGGAAGCTCTCAAGCCACTGGAAGGCAAGGTCACCCAAGTCACGTATCGCGGGCCTGCCGACCGCTCGGCCCTGGAGATCTTTCGCAACTACGTTAATGAACTGAAAAAAAACGGTTTTACGGAACTCTTTAGCTGCGCCACGGATGCTTGCGGCGGCAATAGTTTCAGTTATACCGTCGTCACCACGACGCCGATGGTCGGAGTTTATCAGGACCAGCGTTACTTTGCCGGCCGCCTCAAACGCGACGCCGGCGACGTCTTTGTTTCCCTCTACATTAATCACAACAAGGCTAGCGGCAGCAAGCATGCCAACATTAAATTGGACGTCATCGAGGTCGCTCCGATGCAAACGGGCATGGTCACGGTCGACGCGGAGGCCATGGCCAAGGAGATTCTCAAAGAGGGGCACATTGCACTCTACGGCATCTACTTTGATACCGACAAGGCCGACATCAAACCCAAGTCAAAACCCACGCTCGATGAAATCAACAAACTGCTCACGACCAATCCCACATTAAAACTCGTCATTGTCGGCCACACGGATAATCAAGGCGGCTACGAGTACAACATGGATCTTTCTAAACGGCGTGCTCAGGCCGTACAGAATGCGTTGGTTTCCACCTACAAAGTAGGCGCCACACGTCTCCAGGCATGGGGCGCGGGTTACCTGGCCCCCGTCGCGTCCAACAAGAGCGAGGCCGGCCGCGCCAAAAACCGGCGGGTGGAGTTGGTGGAGCAATAAGGACAGGGCTCGCCGGCGCCATCCGCTTACGAAAAAAAGTTGAAGGCCCCTCACAATTTACTACTCATTTCGGCCGAAAACACATATGAGGACTCGCGGCTCATAAGGAGTCATTACATCACCTGAGGCAAAGCAACATGGTCAAACGTCTCGCTGTCAAGACCCTGGGTCCGGTGTCGGACCTGGAACGGCATCTTCCCGCCGAGTGGTGGAAAACACTCTTTACCTCCCTCTATATAAAGACCGATGGGGATGTCGTCGAAAACGACGAAAACACCGTAAGTGAAGTCGATCTCTTGATCACGGCATGCAAGCTCGAAAATGACATGTCTATTCTCGACCTGTGTTGCGGTCAGGGGCGCCATGTCTTGGAACTGGCCCGCCGCGGGTTCAAGCATGTCATCGGCATCGACCGGTCGCGATACCTGACGCGACTCGCCCGCAAACGCGCCCAACAGCAGGGATTGCCGGTACAGTTTCGCGAAGGTGACGCGCGCCATGTCCGGCTGCCGCAAGATTCGATTGATGTCGTCTGCATGATGGGAAACTCCTTCGGTTATTTTGAACGGGAAGAAGACGACATTGCCGTGCTCAAGTCGGTTCGCAAAGTCTTAAAATCCAAGGGCCGTCTCGCATTGGATATCGCCGATGGCGAATGGCTGCGCAGCAACTATGAAAATCGTTCCTGGGAGTGGGTCGACGAAGACCATTTTGTGTGTCGCGAACGCTCCCTTTCCCAAGACAAAGGCCGGATCATTTCCCGGGAGGTCATTGTACATGCCGAGCGTGGCGTCATCGCCGACCAATTCTACGCCGAACGCCTGTACGACCGGAAACAGATCACTTCGATCCTCGAAGAACTGGGATTCATGAAAATCAGCGTCAACAAGAACGGAGACACTCACTCCACTCGCGGCCAGGATCTGGGCATGATGGCGCACCGGCTCTTTATTACGGCCACCGGTCCGTTCAAGGAAGCCATCCGTGCCAAAAAACCGGTGACGAAAAAAATCTGCGTGGTCATGGGCGATCCAAGCTTGCCCGACTCGGTTAAAATGAACGGCCACTTTAACAGCGAAGACATGCAGACGATTTCCAGACTGAAACAGGCCTTGGAACCGCTCGATCATTATCATTTCGATTATCTGGACTCACATGAGGATCTGCTGGCGCGGCTCCAAAAAAAGCGCCCGAGCCTGGTCTTTAATCTCTGCGATGAAGGCTTTAAAAACCTGGCGACCCAGGAATTGCACGTCCCCGCTCTGCTTGAAATGCTCAACATTCCCTACACGGGGGCGGGTCCGGCCAGCCTGGGCCTGTGCTATAACAAGGCGATCATCCGTTCGATCGCCAAGGAACTCGATGTGCCGGTACCGGACGAGACCTACTTTGATCCGTCCGATCAGGCCGCCAATATTCCGTCGATCTTTCCCGCGCTCCTCAAACCCGCATGGGGCGATAGTTCGGAAGGGATCACGCAAAATTCCGTCGTGCATAACGCGCAGGAATTGATGAACTACCTGGATTATCTGCGGGATCATTATCCGAACCGGCCGATCCTGATTCAGGAGTACCTGAGTGGCACCGAATACAGTGTGGGGATCATCGGCAACATCGGCAATTATACCGTACTGCCGTTACTCGAGGTCAATTACTCCAAACTGCCGCCGGAGCTCCCGCCGATCCTCTCGTATGAATCTAAATGGGATCCGGACTCGCCGTACTGGACGGACATCAGCTACCTGGAAAGCCCGCTCGAAGAAGAGGCCAAACGCCGCTTGATCGATGATTCGATCAAACTCTTTGAACGCACCGGCTGTCGCGACTATGCCCGCTTCGATTTTCGCGCGGACGTCAACGGCACCATCAAATTACTGGAAGTGAATCCGAATCCGGGCTGGTGCTGGGACGGCAAACTGAATCTGATGGCCGGCTTTCAAGGCATGTCGTACGGCGAATTGCTCGCAATGATCCTCCGCGCCGCCACCGATCGCATCGAAAGCAAATAAAGCACTTTTTCTCCGCACATTTTTCAGGGACAATTCATGGTAATGCCCCGCTCCGGTTACGAGAAAAGACGCAAACTCAAACTCATCACGGCCGAAGGCATTTGTTTCAGCACAATGGTCGGTTCCGGGGAGACATATCTACCAGCCTTTGTGCTGGCACTCGGTCTCGGCGAAGTCTCGGCGGGATTGATCACCACGATTCCGATTGTCGCCGGGGCCTGTCTGCAACTGATCGCCCCCTACATGATCGCCCGTCTTCGGTCCTATCGGCGCTGGATTATTTTGTGCACGACTTTACAGGCCTGTAGTTTTTTCCCTTTGATCTGGGGAGCCCTGATCGGAGTCATCAATATAGCGCTTCTCTTTGCCTGCGCGACACTGTACTGGGCGATGGGCTTGGCGACCGGCCCCGCATGGAACGCATGGATGGAGCGCATTGTGCCCCGGACCGTGCGCCGCAAGTTTTTTGCTCACCGCACCAGCTATATGCAGATCGCCCTGTTTGCCAGCCTGCTATTGAGCGGGTTGACTCTTCAATACGCCTCGAATCACCACCATGCTGTAACGGCTTTTATTATCTTGTTCGGTATCGCCGCATCGGCCCGCCTCCTGTCATCCTATCTGCATTTTCGGATATCCGACAGTCCCTGGGATGAGGCCACGTACCGGATAATTCCTTTCTCAGAAATGCTGAACCGCGTGGACCGCGCCAAGGAAATGCGTTTGCTGTTGTTTATCTTATGCATGCAAGCCGCGGTTTATACCGCAGCTCCGTTCTTCACGCCGTACATGCTACGGCATCTGAAGTTGACTTATGCGCAATTTGTCCTGTTGCTGGCTGCCGCCTTGTTAGCCAAGATAGTCACGCTGTGGCTGCTGGGGCACTATGGTCGTAACATGAAGGCACCACGACTGTTAACCGTCGGCAGTTTCGGAATTATTCCCCTGCCCCTTCTTTGGCTGTTTTCCGAAAACATTTATTACCTGATGGGCCTGCAACTCCTGTCCGGTGGCATCTGGGCCTTCTTTGAGTTGGGGGCCCTTCTACTCACTTTTGAGACCATTCCCGAACGAGAACGAACCAGCGTGCTGACAGTGTTCAATCTGGGACATGCGATTGCCATGGTACTGGGTTCATTGTTCGGCGGTCTCTTATTGTCCGTATTTGCCTCACACACATTTGTTTACGGCATCATCTTTCTGGTTTCGACACTCGCACGCGTTATCGTGGTTGTCCTGCTGAAATGGGTCGGCAAAGTCCCGTTGAGTCCCGGCCCGGTGCAGATTCGCACCCTGGCAGTCCGTCCCTCGCAAGGTAGCATCGACCGACCCTTGATCATGACGGATGAACTAGATAATCCGGCCGCCGAATAAGACGACACCCTCCGCGGTGCGAACGCCTAGTCGCGATGCGGCATCAACTTGTTCAGGGCGAAATAGACCGGGCAAAAGCCGGTGAAGACGCTGCTGATCAGGAGCGCCCCCACGATCACGGCCAACCAGAGCCACGCACCGCTCACATACATGCCCATCAACACGCTGAACAGGACAATCGCCCCGACGATGCCGTCATGAATCTGGGTCTTGTCTGCTTTCATAACGTTCTCCTCCCCTGATATTGTAAGGCGTCACCACCGAAATGGCGAGCCTGACTTAGATTTTGGCATAAACCAGGGTCGGCGGCCCATCCGTCGGCGAGATGTCCACCTCTTTGAACTCGCAGGCATCCAACCAGCTCCGGTAATCGTCTTCACGATAAGAGGCGCCCTCAGGGGTATGCAACAACATGTTGCAGTTGAAGAGTAAGGAAAACGGATTGCCGGTCCGCGCGTTGTCCAGCACAAAATCGTTGATGACAAGGGTCCCGCCCGGCTTCAAGGCCCGCTTGATCCGCTTGTACATTTCAATATTGCCCGCCGGACTCAGTTGGTGGGCAATGTGCGAAAAAATGACGAAATCGTAGCGTCCCTCTCCCAAATCAGTCTCATTGAAGTCTCCATCCTGAGTCGAAAAACGCGCAGCGTGCCCCATTTTTTCCGCGTACTCGCGGGCAACCCGATTGACGTTGGCCCAGTCCAGCTGAGTCGCCTCAGCTTCGGGATTCTCCCCCAACCAGGTCAGCGAAAACATCCCCGACCCGCCCCCGATATCCAGGATGCGGCAGGCTCCCGCATCGGCAACCTTGAGCTCGGCCGCGGACTGTTGGGCGCAAGGCACGGTCAGCGGCGCGATCGCCCGCACCAAACCTTCCCAGAAACTATTTTCCTCGACCGCGGTCACGGCCTCCGCCGGCGCACCGGTCTTGACCGCCTCCGGCAACTGCAGCCAGTCCCCGACAAAATCCTTGTCGAGATGCACGCGGACAAAGTCCCCCAAATAGGTCGGTTGGCCCTTGACCAGAAACACCCGCCCATCGGGTGTATTGCGATAACTCCCCTGCTCGACCGCCAACAACTTGTAGCCGACGAGGGCATCTACCAAGGCCTGCAGACCCCGCGGTGAAAGCCCCGCGCGTTCCGCCAACGCAGCGACGTCGAGACTTTCATCGCCAAGGTGCGTAAAGATTTCATGTTCCACCGCGGTCGCCAGGGCAAAAGACGCCCAGGCCCCGTGCGCAACGCTCAGAATTTGTCCGGGGTTTGCGGGTGAGTCACTCATCAACTCCCTCCTTGTCGCTATCGACATGAATAATGATCAAGAACGAGCTACTGTATCCGACTCGCCGCCAAATTTGAAGTATTGTTTCCCGGCGGCTATCGCACCAAACTCAATCCAGCGCGCCTTCGTCGCGAAAGCGTTCGTAGATGATGTCGTTTTCCTTCGCCATCAGGTCGCGCAGTTGCGCAAGCATGATCTCGGCCTCCGGACGGACTTTTTCGAGCACCTTGTGCGCCCCGCCCTCGACCTCCTCGCCGAGGAAACTCACCTCTATCTTGAATGATAATGATGATTGAATGATTCTCCAGGCACCAGGCGCGAGACAATCTTCTTGCAAAGCTAACTCGCCATACGATGCAATAATTCGGAAATCAGGGTTTGATAAGGAACACCGTACTTTTTTGCCTTACGCTTGATATTATCGAGATCTGTTTTATTGACACGAATATTGAGAACGGCGTCTTTCTTTCTCGCCTCAATCGATTTGGCAATAGCTTCAAATTCAGCCTCTCCGACATCTTTGAATTCACCTGCCAACAGATCATCTTCAATGGCTTTTTCTTTTTTACTCATTTTTTTCATCATTACTTCTCTTCTTCATAAAGCTTTGTGCACTTCCGACTCGGAAATAACGTCTTCAGAAATATCTCATTTTCTGATTCTACAAATGGAACGACCCAAACGTAATCGCGATATTTAAAAAGCATGATCTGCTGATTATTCTTCTTTGGGTGTCTTTTGACCGCGATCAACTCACTCTGAATCAACTCATCAAAAGAAACACCCCGCGTTCGCTTGAGCTCCTCATTCTTTCTCAAGCTCCACCGTATCGCCTTCACAGGCTGACCCTCATATTAGCGTAATACTTTTGTATATACAATAGCCGTGCTGAAGACCGTGACATACCCACACGATCAAGCAAGCTACATGCCAGGATTAAATTGCTTTAAATTCAATGAGTTAGTTGATTGAAAGCTGAGCGGGGGTTTCATTTTGAGACGACTGGGACTAACAGAGCGCCTCAGTTCCTCCGTCTTGAAGCTGTTTCTGATGATTCTTGAAAAAAATACTCTCAACCTGGAACGAAGTTCGAACCTGGTTCCAAGATAATGCGTGACCGCGCAGCCACTTGCTGCAAAATGGGACGCCGAGTCTCAATATCGAACTCCCTGCGCCAACATCAGCTAATTATTTCGCTGAATTATAAGTATATTTTTTGGCATTTCATTTGCTTACTAGAAACTCAAAAATAATGATTTCGTCACAGCAAATCGAACATTTAATTATCGTGCTCCGTGGCCAAACGGAATGTGCCGATTCCAACTTGAAATTCCAAATTGGAATATCAAGTTCCGGTTGGGGAGGTCGCAGGACACCTCCCTATGCGTTTGCGGAACAAGGAGTCGCGATGCTAATGATTCTCTCTCATGAAGAATTGACACGCAAAATTAGGCATCTGGAGAACAAATATGATTCGCAGTTTAAAGTCGTATTTGATGCCATCCGACAGTTGATCGAGCCACCCAAAAAGCACAAGCAACGTCTTGGTTTCTAATTTGATGGAATTTGCCCACGCTCGTCGAACCCACGGCTAACGCGGAGTTTCGATTATCCCTGCCATCAAGATAATAAAACAACAAAGCCCCCATAAGGGGGCTTTCTGTTGCATGCTCGGGGGCAGGGATTCGAACCCCGATACTATGAGTCAGAGTCATATGTCCTACCGTTAGACGACCCCCGAATGAATCATGAGGGGGATTTCATCCCCCTCATCGCCATATTATTTACGACAATTACTGACGCGAGTAAAGTCCCGCCGAAAGCGCAGCTTCCGGCTTGATGGCTGCTCCCCCGGAATCAAACGAAATTCATACCTCCGTCTTGTTTTTGTTGTTTCTGTGCAGCAGACATCCTCGGTGTTTCATTCTGGGACGCATCATCGCAAAATGAAATGCGTTGTTAGTCTCCGACTCAGCTAACCCATTGAATTCCATTGGGGATAAGTTTGGCATTGCTATGGCAATGTCAGTTCGGCACAAAGGAGTCTCCATGTCACCATCCGAACCACACCCGTTAACCCTCAAGGAACTGGCTCAGTTCTTTGAGCAGAGTGTTGACCCGAAATTTTCCCAGCTCAAGACCGAGCTACAGGAATTACGCGGCTTCACGTCTCAGATCATCGGGCAACAAAAAGATTTGTATAAAAAATACGAAGACTTGCATCTCGAATACGGAATTATTAAGCGGCAACTGGACCGGATCGAGACAAATAACGTTAAATCGTCATAATCATTTACATCTGCGCATCTTTCGCCTCCTGCACCAACTCGGCAGTGATTTCGGAGACGCCCTTGGAGACCGCATATTTTTCGATTTTCTTTTTGACCATCTTGCGGACAAAGATAGGGACCTTAGCCAGGCGCGCTTGCGCCTCCGGGGTCCAGGTTATTTCGGTGGGTTGAGTATTTTCCGTCGACATCGCTGAATACTCCTTAATGGGTGATGATTCGCGTTATCCCGCCATCGCGGCCTTGAGTTCGCGCACCTCATTGCTATTACGATCAACTTTGATTTCCAAGCGATCCAGACGCCATTCAATCTTATCAAGGCGGCGGTCAAGGCGCTCACCCATGGCATTCATGTCAGTTCGTAGGACTTCAAGCTGGGAAGTGGAATGTTCTTGTGCCTCGGCTAGCAAACGGACCTGACCCTGAATATCCTCCAGCAAGATTAAATAACGCTCAGCATTGGAACTATCGGACATCATGATTCTCCTTTCTTAAGTGAGCAAGAGAAGCATGTAAAAGCAAAAACGATGCCAAGCGCATTTTTTTGCTAAGTGGCTGAAAAGAGGTGTTCTAACGTTGTGGATAAATAAATGTGCGTCGCAAACTGAAACGGCAGCGTATCATTATGGGCCGATTTACCAGCCACCCCCTCCTCCGCCACCACCGCCGCCGCCGGAAGACCCTCCACCGGAGAAACCACCACTGCTCCCCGAACGTGAACCGGGTGCAACGGACGCCGACGCAATCGCGCTCGTAAACGTACTCGCCATCGACGACGCGAGGGCGCCGTAATTACCGGAGGTAAAACGGCCGTGATACCAGTGCGGCGCATAGGCCTGCCCGCCCTCCCCGGCCTGCGCGAGCACGTCGGAAAACTGTTCGGCCCACAGTTGTTCGACGTCGAGTGCCAAGGCGTAGGGCAGATATTTTTCAAACAACTCCGGCGTTTTCTCCGGCGGATGCAAGAGATTCAAGCGTTCCCGTTCCGTCACGCTCAAGAACATCCGAAAGCCCTCGATCTCATCGAGGAGTTTACGGCCGGCGTGCGTCGGGGCCTTCATCCACCGGTAAAAGAGATAATTCATCAGCGCGAATAAAACGAGGAGCGCCACCATGCCGGGTGACGTCACCGTCCCGAGCATCACGATACCCGCGATCTCCCCGGCGAGGAATGGGAGAAAAATCACTGTCATGAAAATCGCACTGATCACGCTGACGAGACTTTCGGTGCCGCTCAACAACGCTTTCCAATTACGCCAGGCCCCCAGCCCGATGGCAAAGACACCGACGGACCACAGTGACAACCACACGATACCGAAAAACATCAGGGCCGTCTTTTCGATCGACTCACTAACCGCCATCACGATAATCGCGACGCCGGAAGCGATGACACCGAAGATCATGTACTTCGTATTCTTAATGAAATGGATCTTTTCACTCTGCACCGCGAGGGTATTTTTCAACGCCTTCTTCGCCGCGCTGATCTTGCTGTGGTTTTTGTTTTTCAGTTCGAGCGTCTTCGGTAATTTGTCGTAAATCTTTCTTTCCTCTTTAAACAACAACTGATCCCGCTGCTCTTGTTTATGGAGGACAAACTTGCGCTTCTTTTTTTTGATCTCGAGCAACCCTTTGACTGCCATGTTGATGATCGCAACGGCATAGGCTTTATTATCAAAGCCCATGCGGCGAATGAAACGCACGGCTGCCGGTGATAATCCCTGCGGCGGTTCGTAGCGCGGTACAATCGTACCCGCCTCCGGGTCCTTCCCAACAGCCAACCAGACCAGAAAATAATAGAGAAAAACAAGTCCGAGCCCGCCAACGCCGACGATCAGGCCCCGGTTATCACGAAACAGATAACCGACTTTTTGTTGCGTCGTGGGTTCCGCGACAAAACCCTTGGGCCACCCGACTACAATCGTCAGTCCCTCCCGCGGCAATAAGGCCCTCATCGTTTCGAATTGTACCGCCGTCCCGTCGTCCCAAGTCCGGTACGCACGCCCCTGGGCCCCTTGATACCCGGTATAGGCCTCCGCTTTGATTGCGGAACGCGGAATACCGGCAGGCAATACAATGCGTGCCGTCGCCTGTTCGATAGAAAACTCCCAGCCGTTGCCGGTCACGTTCCAATACAGCTCGTCATGCTCCTCAAAAAAGCCAAGCTGGCGATTGGTCCGGTACTTTAAGGTGTATTTATAAATCCCCGGACTCAGCAAAACATCACTCGAACCGATATAAACACGCTCCCCGTTGGATTGCCCTTTGAGATGGAAGGGCTCCGGCTTACCGTTCTTAAGAACTTCTTTGACCTCAAAATCGACAACGTAATTATTGCCGAGTCTGTCTTTATAGCGCGTCGGAAAATCCCGGTAGATGCCGCGTTTGATTTGTCGGCGTTCGGCGCGCACTGTAATCGTTTCGGTGACGTCCATGGCCCCGTCAGGAAAAACCTGCACCTGACTTTCAAAGCTGAGAATTTTTTCTTCCGCCTGCACCGGTTGGACGGTGGCAAAAAGAAACAGCGTTGCATGCAACAGAACGATTCCAAAGTGAGCTTGAAATTTCCTCAAGACAACGCCACCTCCGGCACTTTTCTTTCCGTCGCAAACTCAATCTCAAAATAGTCAGCAGGTTTAAATTTAAAGAGCCGGGCGATGATCAGACTGGGAAACGAATCGACCCGGATATTATAATTGCGCACGGTTCCATTGTAGTAACGCCGTGCCAGTTGAATTTGGTCTTCGATTTCGGTGAGACTCGTTTGCAGTTCCAAGAAATTCTGATTGGCCTTGAGGTCCGGATAGGCCTCCGCCAGGGCAAAAACTCCGCGAAGCGCCTGAGTAAATAGGTTTTCGGCGCTCTCTTGGGCTCGGACCTTCTGGGCATCAATGCACTGATTGCGATACTTGACGACGTCTTCAAGCAAGTTCTTTTCGTGTCCTGCATAGCCTTTAACTGTCTCAACGAGATTGGGAATCAGGTTGTAACGGCGTCGCAACTGGACATCAATACCGCTCCACGCCTCTCTTTTGAGATTACTCAACCTGACAAAGCCGTTATAGAACAGTATAACGACGGTCAGCAGCAACAGCACCGGAATGACGAGGTAGATCCACTCCATCCACAAAAGAAATCGTCAAAACCGCGTCTTTTGTCAAACTTCTACTTCTTTTAGCCCAAGTCGAGTTGATCCGGATCGATCATCCCGTCATCAACGAGTTCTTCGATGTGCGTGTTAAGCAAAGAGAGCAGCTTTTCATCGTGCCGGTATTGGGCCTCTTGCATGTCGGCTTCTTGCTTCATCCCGGCAATTTCCAATTTGGTATCGAGCTTGCCCTGCTCCATCATCTGCATCCGCTGACCCATCAGGTTCATCATGTTGGTCTGCATCTGCGTCTGCTGGACCTGGCCGCCGACAAACATCGCCATGTTCGCCTTGCTGGCCTCGGCCATCGCGATCATCCCGGGATTGTAATCGACGGGCGCCGGGGCGCCGGGAACGGATTGATTGCTACCGCCACCTCCGAAGAGCATATTGCCCGCGCCGCCGATTAAATTACCCGCGCCACCGACCAAGCTACCGACTCCGCTCACCAATCCCCCAACAAGACCACCACCTCCAAATAAGCCCATAACACGTCCTCCTTTCAATCGTTGCAAATCTTACGATTCACAATAATTGCAAGGGCTGTGCCAAAGAATATCTTATTGTTATCATTGAATTTTTATGAATTAACGGAGGTTAAATAGCACACATTGCGCCGTCCAGCTTGTGCTAGCAGCGCACAAAGTGTGCGTCATTAGGCCAATTGATCGGGGTCAATCATCCCATCGTCGACGAGCTCTTCGATATGGTTATTGAGCAGCTCCAGGAGCTTCTCGTCATGCCGATACTGGGCCTCTTGCATCTTGACGTTGGTATTCATCGAAGCAATCTCAAGCTTGGTGTCCAGCTTGCCCTGCTCCATCTGCTGCATCCGCATCCCCATCAGGTTCATCATGTTGGTCTGCATCTGGGTCTGTTGGACCTGGCCGCCGACAAACATCGCCATATTCGCCATACTGGCCTCGGCCATCGGGCCCATGTCCATACCGGGATTCGTCGGGGCCCCACCCCCCGTAATCGTCCCGGTGCCGCCACCGAACAGGATGTCTCCCGCGCCGCCGAGTATGCCACCCGCTACGCCATCAATAAAACCGCCAATACCACCAAAAAGTCCCATGCTGATCACTCCTTCTGTTTTGTTCAAGACTATGGCTTAGATAGGAGCAAAGAGTGTGCCACATAGCAACTTATTGATTTTTAAAGATAAATTTTGAATGAGCTCCCTCGAAAAGGGGCTCAATGAGCACCACTTTGTGCAAGATCGATACAAAACGGCCGCTTAAGCCAAGGAATCCGGATCGATCATCCCATCGTCGACTAGTTCTTCGATGTGATGATTGAGCTGTTCCAGCAATTTCTCGTCGTGGCGGTATTGTTCTTCCTGCATCCGCGCCGTGACGTTCATTTTGGCGATCTCCAATTTAGTGTCGAGCTTGCCCTGCTCCATCTGCTGCATGCGCTGGCCCATCAGGTTCATCATATTCGCCTGCATCCGGGTCTGTTGGAGTTGACCCGCCGTAAAGAGCGCCATATTCGCCATACTGGCCTCCGCCATGTCACTGTAAATGGATTCCTTGGGATCACCAACGGAGGCGTTGCCACCGCTGATGACACCGGTTGCACTCCCGATCACGCCGCTGACACCATCGTAGACTCCCCCGGCCACCCCACCGACGACACCCCCGACCACATCGCCGACAAAGCCGCCGACACCACCGGCCACATCACTAACCACTCCCGCCGCACCGCCGAGAATATCGCCACCCGCATCGACTACACTCGAAGCCCCCCGTTTTAGTGAAGTCCACCATCCCATAACACACGCTCCTTTCCAGTAACTTGATAACTCAAGCCCTAGTAATAGCAAGACACGTGCCAACAGGTAATTGTATGAATTTATTGAATGTTTATCTTTTCGTGTATAAAAAAATGCACTCGTCCCTGCCACAGAACGCATAAATTTTATACACTGTGGAGGGACAACACTACGTGAGCGCGGGGATATTCAGGATTTCTTAGTAACGACCGCCGCCACCACCGCCGCGGGGCTTCATGGGGCGCGCTTCGTTGACTTTGAGAGCGCGACCGTCGTGCTCCTGACCGTCAAACTTTGAGATCGCATCCGCGGCCTCATCGTCACTCGACATCTCGACAAAACCAAAACCCTTACTACGGCCGCTATCGCGGTCCATAATGACTTTGGCTGATTCAACGGTTCCACACTGGGCAAACAGACTCTCAAGACCTTGATCGTCTACCGAATAGGACAGGTTGCCAACATATAGTTTCTTGGCCATGGGTATTTCCTCCAAAATTAGCGTTTGATGCCATTCAAGAGGGTGGAAGCACAAGGCTTGATACTCTCTGAGGCAGCGAAAAACAGCCTTTCGCATAGCCTTGGTTAATAGTCAATGCTCAAATGTGAGGGCGAGACCTTCCAAGAATTCTTGCGTCCAATGCCCCAAAGAGTTACTTAAACACCCTCGGGAGGAGAAAACCATGAAACAAAAAAAAGTTATGTCGTATGCCGCCTTTGCAGGAGCCGTCACCCTAGGCGTCGGCCTGGCCTCGACGGCCATCGCCGCCCCTAAGTGGGCTAAAACCGGAGATACGGTTGAAAAGTGCCTCGGCGTTGCCGCCAAGGGTCAGAATGACTGTGGTTCCAAAGATGGGGCTCACGGTTGCGGCGGCAAGGCAAAGACCGATCGGGATCCAAACGAATGGGTCTACACGCCGGAAGGTCTCTGCGCGAAACTGGGCGGCACGGTCTGGAAAACCAAAAAGATTTAAAGATTTTTCGCGGCTCGTTAGCGGGGGCCGGCATCGGCCTCCGCTTTCCGCACTTCGATCAAATCCTCTCGGAACGACCAGCGATTCCCTGGTTTGAAATTCTCGTCGATAACATCATGGGCGATGCGCGGGAATTTTACGCCAAACTCGATCGCCTCCGCCAGGACTACCCTTTCGTCTTTCACGGCGTCAGCATGAATCTTGGCTCCGTCGATCCCCTCAACCAGGTTTATTTCGCAGAGCTCAGAGAGCTGATTACTCGTTATCAACCACTTCACGTCTCCGAACATCTCGCCTGGACGGGAGTCAACGCCCGCTTTCATCACGACTTGTTACCGCTCCCGTACACGGAAGAATCGCTCGCCCACATGAAATCCCGCGTCGCCCAAGCCCAGGACTTGCTTGGCCAACGCATCGTCATCGAAAACCCCTCTTCCTATTTTGCCTTTAAAGAGAGTTCTATCGCTGAATGGGATTTTCTCAGTGAAGTCGTCACTGCCGCAGATACCGGCATCCTCCTCGACGTCAATAATATTTACGTCAGCGCGTCCAATCACGGCTATCAACCCACACGCTATCTTGAAGCGCTGCCACTGGACCGCATCACGTACATCCATCTCGCCGGTTACCAGGATTGCAAAACCTACCTCTTTGACAGTCACGGTCAAAAGGTCTGGCCTCAAGTCTGGGAACTCTACCAACAAACGATTGAGCAAGCGGGACCGCTGCCGACCCTCATCGAATGGGACAGCGATATTCCGACGCTCGAAGAACTGATGGCGGAAGCGGCTCAGGCCCAACGCATCTTATCCGGAGAACGCTATGAAGCTGGCTGAGCTCCAGAAAAAATTGGCGGACTATATTTACAGCGCGCGCCCCAGCGATGCGGCCCGCAATGAAATGAAGCAGCTTCTTTCCACTGAAACGGCCATTGATCCGGACACGGGTCTCGAACTTTACCGCAAGAATCTCGTCTTTGGCATCATTGATTGCCTCCAAGGCGTTTTTGCGCAAACGCGACGCGTTCTTGGGGACGATAATTTTGCCTTCTTCGTTCGCGAACTGATCTATCAGGCCCCCTCAACCCATGAAGATGTTCGTCAGTATGGAGCGCATCTCCCGGCTTTTCTCGCCGAGCGCGCGGAACTCGCCGACAGCCGTTGGATCGGTGATATGGCCGCCATCGAATGGGCCTGGCATGACTTGGCCTTCATCTCGCTGGATACTCCGGCCCGCGTGGAGGACATCCTCGGCCGTCCCGCTTCCGTCCACATGATTCACGCCTTGCATACACTCAAGAGTTCGTGGCCTCTCCTCAAAATTTGGAAGTCCCTACAAGACGAGTCGGAGCACCAACTCAAAGAGCTGATTGTGCTCGAACCCGAGGACAGCTATTACTGTCTCTGGCGCACAGCAGCCGGACTGAAAGCCACAGAAATCTCACCCGAGATCTGGCAACTCTTGCATGATCTCAAAGCCGGGATGAATCCCCAAGAACTCGCCCGACAAAACTATACGGACCATTCCCTCGCAACCACCTGGGAGATGCTCGCTTACGCCGCCGAACAGGGCTGGCTGAAGAAATCTAATTAGTTAGACACTTTTGTTTTACACTTCCACAACTCAAATCGATTTCCACCCCGATAACTCCCATTCAAACGTAACTGCTGAATTGTGAAGAAAATGGGTTGGATCAATTTTAGGAGTTACCATGTCTGGATATCAAAAACTGAAACCATTTATTTGGCTGACGCTCATTGCACTCGGCGGTGCCGCTTGTTCACCGGCCGCTCACCACACCGGATCGCAGCACCGCGACATCGACATCGTCGCGGCCCCTGAAGATTCCGACCTCGATCCCGATGTGAATGTTTTTATCGACCCGACCTTAGCTCCGCCGGACCGAGTCAAGATCGGCGACGAGTGGATTGACATAATGGACGCCGAAGGACGTGCCGCGGCGGAGCTGGAACAGTCACTGGACGAGAACCGTGGGATATTCGGTTCATTCGGCAATAATAACGACGACCCTGTCTTCGATGGGGGTCTCATTGCGACAATTGCCCAGCCGACGATCATTGCAGACGTTTACTTCGAAGCAGAGGAATCAAACGTCGATGTCGACGGCACGATGGGGGGCGAGGACTTTGTCCGCGGCGAACCGGAAGCCGAGCCCGAGATCCCCGCAGGTACGCACATCGATGCGATCAAGATTTGCTTCCGCACCCACGGCGCCGGTCAAATGTTCAATCCCATCCAAACACCGGTCACGATGACTTTTTGCCCGAGCGCGGATGGAGCCTTTAAAACAGGGAACGAAAGAGATCACTGTTATGACTACAGTGCGATCAATACCGACCGAATCGATGATGGCTACTTTTGTACCTGGAAGCACGTCCCGCAACGCGATCAACCCGTCGTCTATCCGCATCACTTCAAATACTTTGCGATTGAAAATGACGTTGAGGCTCCCGCTCCCAGCTATACGAATAGCTGGCTGATCTCGGGGATTGACATCCAAGTCAGCCGCTTCGGCGAAGAAGGCTTCACCTCCATCTACACGGCACCGGCGTTCAACAAGCTATTAGATGCGAACACGCCGGTCGCCTATGGCAGCTTTCGGGATACCGGGATCATTGCGAATGTCGGTGTCGGCTATCAACGCGGCGCCGGCACGAACGACCGCCTGGAACTCGCATGCGCCGCGGGCCCGGAGCAAGCCGGCCTGGCGCATGGATCTATCAATGCCATTCGCAACCATCAAGTCCCGCACTTGCGCCGTGAACATAACGAGATCATCATGAACCTGAACTACCTCAACGACCGCAGCGGCCGCGAAGGACGCTTTGATGATCTTGAAAGCGGGCACCTGACGACCTACGGCGCGATGTGGTTCGACGGGGATCCCCTCCAGAATCTCGTCGTCAGTGAGCGGCGGCCCAATGACCCCTATGGCAACCCGATTGAGCTCGAGCGAGCGCGCGACGTGCAATACAAGCGCTGCCGTTTCAAGCTGAACGGCGGCAACGATACGCTCGCCTTACGAGATGCCGGCTTGATCATCTACCGGCCTTGGCGTCCCCTCGGCGAGCGCCATCGCAGCTGTTATCTTCGCAGTGACTCCCTCGAATGGCTGACTCCGGAACCGACGAGTCGTGACTGTCGCCAGCGCGGCCGCGCGGGCTGCATGAGTTACCCGCCTTACGTCCACCGGCCTCATTATTTCGACATCGTCGGCTGGAACGCCGGCCACTGCAGCGCGCTCAAGCACATCCATCCGGAACGTGCGGCCGCGCCGATCAATATGTTGAACTACTTTGAGTTTGCGGAGAATCCCACCATGTGTGTCATTCGCCATCCAAATGCACACAGCGATGGTTTTTGGGCCGGCGGAGAACCAAATCGAGATGATTGTACGCGCTTTTAACCGCGATACTTACTGAAGGGTTGCTTCTTACCTTTTGCAATCCAGGCACGGAGGTAGTCGAGGGCACGCTCTTTTTGCTTGTCCTCTTCTACCTCTATCTCGAACTCTTCTTGAATTTCACCGTCGCCGTTGACCGCCTTTTCAATCTTGACGTCTTCTTTCTTCGCCTTGACGATGATATCAGGGCGAATCCCTTTAGACTGAATAGAGCGCCCTTTCGGTGTGTAGTAACGCGCCACGGTTAATTTGACCGCCGCCCCTTGCCCTAACTCATAAACGGTTTGCACGGAACCCTTGCCAAAGGTCTCAGTCCCCAGCAGCACGGCACGCCCATGATCCTGGAGAGCTCCGGCGACAATCTCCGCCGCTGACGCGCTCCCGCCGTTGACAAGGATAACGATCGGAAAATTGGGATGGGTCCCATCAACGCGCGCTTTGCGCTCCTGCGTCGGCGTCGAACGACTCTTGGTTTTGACGATAGTGCCGTGGTCGAGAAACTTGTCTGAAACCGCCACCGCCTCGGTGAGCAGCCCGCCCGGATTGTTACGCAGATCAAGGATCAAGCCACTTAAGCCGCCGCCGGCTTTCCCTTCCAGTTCACGTAGCGACGCTTCTAAGGCATTCGACGTATCCTGTTGAAAAGAGCTAATCCGAATATACCCGACCCCGCCCTCCAACATCTCGGTGCCACGCACACTCTGGATCCGAATAATGTCCCGCCGCAACGTTACATTCAAAGGATCCGAGCGCCCCTCGCGACCAATCGCCAGCTTGACGCGGCTGCCGCGTTTGCCACGCATGAGTTTCACCGCATCACCGAGCGTCATATGCCGTGTCGTAATTCCATTTATTTTAAGGATGCGATCGCCCGCGCGGAGCCCGGCGCGCGCTGCCGGCGTCCCTTCAATCGGGGCGATGACGGTCAAGACCTTGTCACGCACCGTCACCTCGATGCCGACCCCGCCAAAGCGTCCTTGCGTATCAGATTGAAGTTCTTTGTAGTTGGCCGGCGGCATGAAGACCGTGTGCGGGTCGAGGGATTGCATCATGCCCTTGATGGCCCCATAGAGCAGTTCCTGATCATCCGGAGCCTCGACATAGTTTTCCCTCACAAAATGAAGGGCCTTCGCAAAGAGATCCAACTCCTCATAGAGGTCCTGCTCGGAGACCTTCCGGGCCGCCAACGCCGGGCTGGCCACGACAAGGAGGAGTCCCGCGATAACTAGATTGCGAATCAGCGACGTCATACTATTTTCGATATTAGCACAGCTATTCCCTGCTGGATAGAGCGCTCTGAAACCCGAAAAAGCACGCCTTGAGTGCTTCTCCTATTGACAGCCTGCTGCCCACCTCATATTCAAATGGGCATGACAAATCAAGGTATCCATAGGAGTTATTATGTCTGATCAAGACTTCGACAAACTGGCTGCGCGCGTCCGGCACCACATTTTAACGACAACCAGCACCGCCGGCTCCGGACACCCGACCTCGTCGATGTCCGCGGCGGATATCATGACGGTGCTCTATTTTAAACATCTGCGCGCCATCCCGGATCAGCCCGACAATCCGAACAACGATCGCGTCATTTTTTCCAAGGGCCATGCAGCCCCGTTGCTCTACGCCCTCTACGCTGTCGCCGGTCTGGTCAGCGTCGATGAGATTCACACGCTGCGCAAGCACGGCAGCCCCTTCCAGGGGCACCCGACTCCGGCCTTGCCCTTCGTCGAAGCGGCCACCGGCAGTCTGGGCCAAGGACTCTCCGTGGGCGTCGGCCAAGCGATTAACGCGAAGTATTTAGACAAAGTCCCTCATCGTACTTTTGTGCTGCTCGGGGACGGCGAGATGGCGGAAGGTTCCGTCTGGGAAGCGATTCAACTCGCCGCCCATTACAAGCTCGACAATCTCATCGGCGTCATCGACGTCAACCGTATGGGCCAGAGCCAGGAAACGATGTACGGCGCGGATGCCCAGGCCTATGCCGACCGTGTCGCCTCCTTTGGTTGGCACGTCGAGACCATCGACGGCCATGACACCGCCGCCTGCGATCAGGCACTGGAAAAAGCGCTCGCCGTGACCGGAAAACCCGCGATGATCGTCGCCAAGACCGAAAAAGGTAAGGGTGTCTCTTTTCTGAGCGGCAAGGAGGGCTGGCATGGCAAGGCCCTGCCTGACGACAAATTACAAGAGGCCCTTGCCGAGTTGGGTGAAGTCGACCTTGAACTCAAAGGTGAAATCCAGGCCCCGGAAAAAGTCAAAGCCACCCGACCGGCCGCGGCCGGTGAACCGGCGGCACCGGATTACAAGCTGGGAGATACCATTGCGACGCGTAAGGCCTACGGACTCGCGCTCGCCAAATTTGTCCCTCACTATCCGGACATCGTCGCAATCGATGGAGATACGAAGAACTCGACCTTCGCGGAAGACGTCGCCAAGACGCACCCCGATCATTATTTCGAAATGTTTATCGCCGAACAGAACATGGCCGGCGTCGCCGTCGGCCTGTCCCGACGCGGCAAGATCCCGTTTGCGTCTTCCTTTGCCGCCTTCTGGTCACGCGCCTTTGATCAATTCCGGATGGGCGCAGTCAGTGAAGCGAACATCAAGGTCTGTGGTTCCCATGTCGGCGTATCGATCGGGCAGGATGGCCCCTCCCAAATGGGGCTCGAAGACATCGCAATGTTTCGGGCCATTCCCGGCAGCACCGTGCTCTATCCCAGCGATGGGGTCTCCGCGGAACGACTCGTTGCCGCGTCTATCGACCAAAAAGGCATCGTCTACATCCGGACCAGCCGTCCGGCCACCCCGGTTATCTATACCGCCGCCGAACAGTTCCCCATCGGCGGCTCTAAAGTCGTCCGCCACTCCGACCAGGATGCTATCACTCTCGTGGGCGCCGGAGTCACTCTGCACGAATGCCTCAAAGCTCAAGAGGCCTTAGCCCAAGACGGTATCAACGCACGGGTCATTGACTGTTATTCCGTGAAGCCGATCGATGCCGCGACCTTGAAGACCGCGGCCGAAGAAACCAAGGCCCTCTTCGTCGTCGAGGATCACTGGTTTGACGGCGGTCTCGGCGATGCCGTGCTCAACGTGTTCGCGGCTGAAGCCAACACGAGCCCGATCATCAAAGTGGCGGTCACGGAATTGGCGGGATCGGCGACACCGGAAGAATTGATGGATGATGCAGGGATCTCGGCAAAGAAAATCGTCGAGCGGGTCAAAGAATTTATCGCTTAGACCTTCCGCACGTTCTCTAACGCCCGTCCCAAAAAGATCTCACCAACCCGCTGAAAGCGGTCGGGGGAATCCGTTACATAAAATTGATCTCCCTTTTTTGCCACGTCATTTAAAAGATCCTGTTGTTCCAACAATTCCTGTAACGCCGTCGCAGCCGCATGCGCCGAGTCGATTAACTGGACGTCATCTCCAACCACTTTTTGAATAACCGGCATCAGCAGGGGATAGTGAGTACAGCCGAGGATCAGGGTATCGATCTCAGCGGCCAGCAAGGGCTGGAGATACTCACGGGCGATGCTCTCGGTCTCAGGTCGATCCAACCAGCCTTCTTCGACTAGCGGAACAAATAAGGGACAGGGTGCGGAGAGTACCGTAATATCGGGTGAGTGGCGTTTGAGCGCGACTTCATAGGCCCCACTGCCGACCGTGCCCGCCGTCCCGATCACCCCGATGCGTCCACTCCGACTCTGGGCGACGGCCTGCGCCGCTCCCGGTTCCAACACCCCGATGATCGGCACCTTAAACATCTCTTGTAAGGCCGGCACGGCATAGGCCGAGGCGGTATTGCAGGCCGCCACGACGGCCTTCACGCCTTTGCTCAACAGAAATTCCGTGTTCTCCGTGCTGTACTGAGTCACGGTCGGCGCCGACTTGGTCCCGTACGGGACCCGTGCCGTGTCGCCCAGGTAGATCAAGGATTCATTCGGCAACAGCTCCCGCACCGCCCTAAAGACAGTGAGGCCACCGATGCCGGAATCGAAAATACCAATGGGTTGATTCATACTTAGGTGGTTCGAGCCCTCTAATGAACCGTTATCGGCCGACCCGGAATCGCCGCCGCCGCGGGTTGCGACTTATTCTGCGCCGGCTTGATATTCTTGATCGGTTTGGTCGTCCGCCTGGTCAAAGACGCGGCACTTTGCTCCGCAGCCGCGGCCGCTCGCTTAATCGCGGCCCCCTGGATCGCTTCACGTTCGGCGACTTCCTGCGGCGTTGACTTGTTCTGCGTCACCGCCTTCACGGGTTTCGGCTTGGGCTGTGGCGCCGCTGCTGGCTTAGCCGCGGGAGCTACGGACTTTTTTTTAGCGGGCTTTTTAGTTTTGGCTGCAGCGGACGAATTACCCCCACGCATGTGTTTGCGCGCAATCGTATCGAGCTCTTTTTCCAAACGGGCCACGCGTCGCTCGAAACTCCGGAGCTGTTGACGCGTGGGAATGTTCATGATTTCCATCGTGCCCTTGAAACGCTCTGAAACCGCGCGCGATAACTCCGCCTTCGAACGAATCACATAGGTAATGGCATTGACAAAACGGGGACTGTTCGCCAAGTCGGCCACCAGTTTTGAATTAAGAATATCTTTGCTCAGCTCTTTACTTATTTTTTCTCCCCGTGCGAGGGCCTCTTCAAAAACTTTACGTAACATCTTTTAATCCTCCAAAAAATTCATCACGCTCCAGGCAAAACACGCGGTCCTCACCTCGTGAAGGAGCACCTAAGTCATGGTAAGTTCAAACGTTTTTGACGCAGCCTGTCAAGTTCAAAGGCTTCGTGCCCCGCCATTGACATTTGTCAGGTATCGACTAGGATGCCGCCGATCATGGGTACACTAAAATCCACCTCTATAAGGCTTTTTACCCTCATCCCCGCGCTAGGCCTCGCGACAACGGCCTGGGCCGAGGTAGAGACCAAGACCGCGTCATCGGGCAGCTACCTGTTTCGCCTCATCGGCGGCGCGGATCCGGTCGTCAAACTCGTCATGATCATCCTCGTCGGCATGTCCGTCATGTGCTGGGGCATCATTGCCTTCAAATATAAGGAAATGAAGCGCTCGACCCTCGAATCGGAACGCTTTGCCGAACTCTTCTGGCGCAGTTCCAGCCTGGAGGAACTCGTCGTTAAGACCTCTCTGCCCCGCAACCCGCTCCAAACGATCTTTCGCAAGGGAATCGCGGATCTGCTCAAACAAAAGAAAGAGAAAAAGGCGGAAAAAAATACCTCTATGGAGCGCCTCCGGCAGCAGGTCGACCGCGCCACGGAAAACGAAATCGCCCATGCGGAGCGCTATATCCCTTTCCTCGCGACGACCGGCAGCTCAGCCCCCTACATCGGCCTCTTTGGCACCGTCTGGGGCATATTGGCCGCCTTCTGGGAGATCGGTAAGGCAGGAACCTCCAGTTTAGCCGTGGTCGGGCCCTATATCGCTGAGGCGTTAATCGCAACGGCGCTGGGATTAGCCGCTGCGATTCCCGCCGTAATGGCCTATAATTACTTTGTCACGCGGATCCGCACCTTTACGCGTGGGGTGGGCTCCTTCTCGGAAGACTTACTGGAGCGGATCTCACATGAATATTTCGCCAAAGCGAAGCAGCAGTCATAGTTGAAGACTTCGGGTAAACCATGAAAGTCCTCGAAAACAAAAGCAATGGCAAAGGCGGGGCGTCCAGTCATCTCTCGGAGATCAATGTCGTCCCTTTAGTCGACGTGATCCTGGTCTTGTTGATCATCTTTATGGTCACGGCCCCCTTGCTCCAACAAGGCCTGGACGTCGATCTTCCCCAGGCCGAAGCCCCGGCAATTGAGCGCAGTGAGGCCGACGTTATCTTGACTATCAATAGCAAAGGACAGTTTTTTTTGATGGGCGATGACACGCCCTATACCTTGATGGACCTTGAGAAGAAACTGGAAGCCGCGTTCCGTCACCGTGAGAAAAAAGAAATCTTCCTTAAAGCCGATCAACAGATTCGTTACGGACTGGTGGCCCAAGCCATGGCCATCATGAAGAAAGCCGGCATCGAACGGATCGGTATGATTACCCAGTCTCCTGTCGGCGAGGATGACAGCGAAGGCTGAGTTCGAATTGTAAGTCATGCGTACTATTCGTGAGATGTCCCTGAAAAAATACCTAGGGCTATCCCTGCTCATTCACGCCGTGCTCGTCATCATTTTGATCGTCACGCCGGCACTCAATCCTTCGAGTAAGCCCTTTAAACGCGAAAAGATCGTCTGGGTCCGCATTCCCAAGGGACTTGATGACAAAATCGGCATCGGCGTTAAAAAAGCCAAGGGCATGCCGAAAACGACGATCGCTGAATCAAAAAAACCCATTACGGTCCCACCGCCCAGCAAGGACAAAAAGCAGCTGACGTTCAAAGACATTCCCAAAGAGGACCTTCCTCCGATGGGCCCGACCAAACCCGTCATCAAGAAGAAAAAACCACGTAAGAAGAAAAAACGCCGCGTCTTGTCGGCCACGGAGCGGGCCTTGGCGCGCATCTCCCGCAAGGTCAATACCAAGGTCCCTGAAGCGGCTCAAGTCCCCGACGAGTTGGAAGAAGGCGGGGTCCCTTTTGGGTCGGACAGCGGGCCGTTTGTCTCCCCCGATGACCCGATCTATGTCCTCTATCAGGCCAAGGTACGCCGCCGCATTATGGATGCCTGGGTGCTCCCGCTGAGTTTTTCGGGCGGGGAAATCCCTTACTCCTGTCAGATTACGGTAAAAATTAATAATATGGGCAAGGTCGTTCGTGCAGAGTTTGAACAGCGCTCCGGCAATGAGCCCTTTGACCAGTCCGCCTTCCGCGCCATTTATAAGGCCTCCCCCCTTGACATTCCGCCGGAAAAGCTCAAAAGGGAAGCGGTACAGGACGGCTTCTTAATCGAATTTGATCCCGAAGTGAAAGGCTAATTAATGAAACGCATTTTATTCTTACTTCCCATCCTGTTGGCCTACTCTGTCACGGCACATGCCCGCATCTACATCCGCATTGATGAAGTCGCCGAAAAGAAATTTCCGATCGCGATCACCAACCTCATCAACGACGGCGGCAAACGCGACAACAAAAACTGGTCACGCGAAATCCCCAAGATCCTGCAAAACGATCTGCGCATCTCGGGTCTCTTTGAATTTGTCGACCCGGAGATTTTTCCCGGCGAGGATTCAAACACATACAAGCCCGGTGACGTGAAATTCCCGGCGTGGAACCTGCTTGGGATTCAGGGCCTCGTCAAAGGCGGTTTCACCTACGGAAGCGACGGCAAGGTCACGGCGTCGATCTATCTCTACGATCCTTCGCTGGGCCAAAAAATCGTCGCCCATGAGTACCGGGCCAACGCCGGTGAGTTCCGCAAGGTCGCGCACCATTTTGCCGACATGGTCATGGAAGCCCTCACCGGTTATCCCGGCATCTTTCGGACCCGCATTGCCTTTGTCTGCGGCAGCAAGAAGTCCGGTAAGGAAATCTGCAGCATGGGGGTCGACGGTAAAGAAGTCGCCAAGCACACCTCGGATCGCAACATCAATATCAGTCCCGAATTTTCCCCGGGCGGGGGCAAGATCGCTTACACCTCATTCACCGAGGAAGGGGATGCGGAAATCAAGGTGGTCAATGTCGGCTCGAAGTCGGTCCGGCAGATCACTAAAAAAGGCGGCATCAACCTCTCCCCAACCTGGACCCCGGGTGGCGGTCTTATCACCGCACTCGTCGGCGATAACGGCGACAACATCTACAACATCAGCATGAGCGGACGGCTCGTCAAGCGGCTAACCAATCATTGGAGTATCGACATCGCCCCGTCATGGAGCCCGGGCGGCGACGCCTTTACCTTTTCTTCGGAACGGGCCGGCGGCCTGCACGTCTTCCGTGCCAATGCCGGCGGCGGCGGCGTGCAACGTTTGACCTTTGTCGGCTACCAGAATGATAACCCCGCCTGGTCGCCGGACGGTCAACGCATCATGTTTCAGGGACGTGACCAGGGAACCTGGGATCTCTTCATCATGAACCCGGACGGTTCGATGTTGCAGCGGCTCACCGCCGGCGCCGGCACCAATCAAGAACCGACCTGGGCCCCGAACAGCCAATACATTGGTTTTGCCTCGAGCCGCGGCGGCGGCATGAGCATCTACATCATGAATGCGATGGGTGAGAACGTCACCAAGGTCGGCGGCGGAGTCATGCCGTCATGGGGTCCGTTACCGAAGAAATCCCTATAACGCTAAGGCCTGCTCTAGATACTGCAAATTAATGCGCTCCGTCACGAGGCGCCTACGCTCCTGCTCCTGTTGACCTGTGAGTGTCTTGTCGACGAACACGAAATGATCCGGCCTGGTCTCGACCAACAATCCGTTATCACGCGCCCACTGCTCCATTTCCTGGTCCTTCTCAACAGCGAGGTAGAACAGGCGCATCCGCAAGTGATCACGCAGCTTCGTTTGGTCCTGGATTAACCCATCGACGTCAATCAAGGCGCTCAGACGATCCGCATCAGACACGAACGGACCGGTATAGTTGCGCACCAAATCATACCCGGCTTCAATTCCCTTCCGGGCCCCGTCATTATGGTAGATCTCCGTAAGCTCTCTTTGCACTCCCGTCCAATCGATTCGCCATTTTTTATTCGCCAAATGGGTATGCCGGAGGAGAACGCTGAACACGGAGGCTTCGAGGCTCTCGCCAAACGTCTCGGAGTCCCCGATCAATTTATGAAGTATCTTAAAGATCTCTGCCTTGTAGGCTTGTTTGAAATCGCTATCGAACCAACCGGCGACCGTGTCTCCGAAGGTCGCGAACGTACCGAAGGCGCCGGCAATGAAGTCACCCCGTTCCTGGACGTTATAAATATCCTGACAGAGACGGATCACGTCAAAAAAGCGTTCGTCACTGTCACCCGTGAGCGCGTGACCAATCAGATCGGCCACCCCGCGGGCCCCCAGGTCAACGATACCGGCCCAGCCGACCAAGCGGGCCGTCCCGACAGCCAGTCGGGCGACGGCGGCCTTGGGACCCAAACCGCCGAGTTGGAACCCTTTGATGACGGACGTGGTTTCGAGAGCCTCGGCCAGGACCGGAACCTGAGTCGCCAAGGCGTAGGGAATCCCGGCCAACACGAGTCCTCCGAACATCGTCGCAGTTTCATCCGCCTCGACGCCGAGAAAATCGAGCAGGCCGTGCGCCAAATATTGGAAACCCATAAAGGTGGGAACCTGCCCGAGCGCTTGCAACGGGCTCTTCTGCACCAGTCCCGCCTTATACAGCCCCTGGTGAATCAACATAACGCTCGTAAACAGGACCGGACTGCGGGCCTCTTCGGGCAAGACTCCCGCCTCAATCAGGCTTCCTATCAACCCTTGATCGAGGGCGACGACCACTGCGGCTCCCCCGAAAAGCGAGACGGTCAGCCCGAAGGTACCCGGCGTATTGGGTCCGTTCGGGCCACCCGTCGCGGCGCGCAGCGCGGAGGGAGCCGAACCGGCGCGCGACAGAGTCAATTGCATCGTCAGCTCGCCGTTGCTCATCACCATCTGACTCAGCCGGAACGAAATCGGCAAACGCCCTTCAACCGCCACCGCATAAAAGGGCTGTAAATAAGACTGCAGCGCCGGAGACAACTGTTTAAAGTGCCGTGTCAGCTCAAGATCTTGCTCAAAAGGCAAATCAAGCGAAAGCGGTTGTGGTGCGAGTAGCTTGGTCACGCCATTTTGAATGGGCACAGGTGACGCGATGGCTGTAGCGCCCGGCTCCGGTGCCAGCGCATCGACGACACACTGTAAAACATTGGCTTGCTCCTGACAAAGTGTCAGCGCTTGGCCGACGCGCGCCAAGCCGGTACTCGTCATTACCGTAACGAAACTCATGCTACCTCCTTAAATCATGAGCGAACGATAGAAAGATTTCCGCTCCGGGTTCTCCGGATCAAGACTCTGCTCGAGCTGATGCCAGGATTCGATTTCCTGCTTGAGCTGAATCAGCTCTGATTTTGTCCCGTCACCAAAGACAAATTTACGCTGCTCTGTACTCAATTGATGATCCGGAATTTGCTTGGAGTAGTATTGCCCATTCGAAATATACCCCAATCCGACATCATGGGCACGCTGTGCGACCTGCCGCTGCAGGCCTTGACGGATTCGTCCGACCAACTGCTGCAAGCGACCTGATTTCTCGGCACGCTGAATCAGGTCATGCAAGTAAGACTGCATTTCCCCGGGCATCCAGTCTCCACGCACTGGTTGCCCCGTGCGGAAGTCATAGGCCTGGCGATAACGACCAAAAGATCCGTCGGAATTTATCGTTTTGAGTAAACGAATCGCGCCGCGCACCGCGCGCTCGCGCGTCGTCCCGGTAAAAAGTTCGGCCAATTGCGGCAGTGAATGTTTAAGTGCCTTTCGGTATTCTTTTCGTTTGCTCTCGGTAAGCTCGGGATAGGCCTCACCACTATAGACGTCTTTGAGGCGCGCTTTGAGTGCCGTCCAGTTCACCTCCGCCGTCCATTTCCCGTAAAACGGATCTTTCGGCAACGACCGGCGCGTCTTGATCACGGTGATCAAGATTTCATCCTCGACGTTTTTCGCAAAGCGCTCGAGATTGGTCTGCCAATCGATCATCCGGGTCTTGATACCGCGCCAGATTTCTCGGTCGACGTCATCATCGACTGCCGAGCTCAGCGATTGCATGCCTCGCGCGATCGCCCCACCGAAGAAGTAGCCGACACTCCCCATATGTTCACGGAGTATCGTATCGTAGGCCGAGCGCATCAGTTTATAATCGGGATCGTCATCATAACCGGTCGCCGCCATGACACCGCTGACCGCCAACTCTCCGGCCCAGTTGCCGAGGCCGATGACGTTGACGGCATTGAAGGCCTGCACGCCGAGTGCGAGTCCCTTGGTCGCCGCCGAGGCCCCGGCCGGGATCCCGCTGGAGAGAAAAATGCGTCCCCCCCAAATACTGAAGAGAGGTCGTCCGCCGACCATGATCGGCCGCAGGGCCGCCAGGCCCGCGCCGGGCAAGCCTTGCGGCTGGACATAACGGGGAACAAGCGGGCTACGCCAAAGTTTGGCACCTGCACCCAGTTTTTGACTAAAGGCCGCCGTCTCATAAGCCAAGCGCAAGGGAGCGAGTTGCGAGGCGTAATGCGCCACGGCCATATAACCGCCCATCGTAATCCCGACACTCCCGATACTATTTTCAGGGCTCCCAAATTCCCAACCAAGACCATCCAAAAGAAAACCGGTGCCGACACTCGCGCCGAACATCATCGGCATACTGAGCCCGAGTGGATTCCACTGGGGCCGGCCCATAAAACCGCGGCTCAGCAGACCATCGGCGACCAAGGACTCGCTGATCTGCCCCATCATTTCGTAGCTGGCGAGCATACCGCCCATCACAAAGACCGGACGGATAGCGGGATCGAGATCCTGAAAGACCCCGAACTCAAAGGCAACGTAAATTCCGGTCGCCATCCCGACATGAAAACCGAGCCGTGCGACCGGACGAATCACGCGTTGTACCAGCGGATTTTTCAGGAAGCGTGATGCCGTAAAGAGCCCACCCAACAAAGGCGCCCCGGCTGTCAGCAGATCCTGATCATCACCACCACGATTTGACTCCTGAGCCAACAGCAAACCTTCCTCAATGAGGATACCGGTCCGCACAATGCCCCGACTAAAAGGCTGTTCTGCAAGTTGAAAATCCGGCGCATAATTCGGTTGGTGTCCGGGCACATGCAAAATGACTTCATGACCATCGAGCCGGCGCTGCAACTGCCCTGCAATACGCGCGATGTCCTGGTCTGCATCGATCGGTACAAAACGGATCTGCGGCTTAAAAACGACCTCACGCCCTTCGAGCTCGGAGACCCATTCGACATAAAAGGCGGCTTGATCGGGACGGCGTGACTCCGTCTTCAAGACTTCATGGGCCATCGCGCGAAACAGCCTGGGCAGCTGATCTCGTTGTTCGGACAAGAGGTAGACGCGACCCGGCTCAATGCCCTCGAGAAAATACTCGATCTCCCCCTCGATCGCTTGCCGCTGCTGAAACCGCGCCTGCTCCTTTAAAGCCGAAACATCGCGTTCCAACCAGGGCTGTCGGGGGTCGGGTGTACTGACATAGCTATCCGAATAAAGAAGACCCTGGCTTTCGGCCATGGCCTGAGAAAAACCCGCCGCTTCATAACAGTGTCCGGCTACGGCGGTCGGTGCCGCCAGGGGGGTCACCCCGACGACGGCACAGTGCTGACTCACAAGGTTCGCAACGCAATTCATGTCCCCAATTACTCCTCATGGAGGTTATCGGCGGAAATGCGGAAAAGTTCACAAAAAGTTAAATGATTTCAAATATTTAGTATTCAGTTGAATACAAGAAATCCCCTCGGATCCCTCCCTTTGAGAAAGGGAGGCTAGGAGGGATTTTTTAAAGCCAGTCTGAAACTCCGTAACTGCAAGAGCCGGACGGTGAGTCGCGCGCCTTCATTTTTCATGAAGGCGCGCTGCTCGGAGTTGAGATGGGACGGATGGATAAACTGATAACCGCCAGCGGGATTATCTTGGACGAGGCCCAAGGAACGTCCTTTATGTTCGAGTCGACGCCGGACGCGCAAAAACTCGATCCGGGCATGGCGAGACATGAATCGTTTAAACGCCTTCATGTTACTAATCGTCCCTTTCGGGCTGATCATTTTAGTGATATCATCGGCATCGCTGGCGTCGGGATGAAAGCCGGTATATTCCTTCACGAGTTCATACGCGCGTTTGATGTTTTTCTTGTTTTTGTCGTCTTGATAAAATTCGCGCACCGAACGACGCACACCCTTCCAATCGATGGCCCATACGCCATTTTCGTTGCGCGTATTCTTCATGACAAGCGCGGTTAAATTCTGCCGCATCGAGTCGCCAAACTGTTGGGACGCTTTGGTGAGTTTGTTTTGGATGCGGTCGAGATTCGCGTCGTAGTTCTTTTCGTAAGAACTGGAGACAGCCGATGCAACCGTATCAATAGCGGTAATGAACATGCCGAAGGCGCTCGCCAAGAAACGACCGCCGTGCATCTCACTCCCCCGCTCCTGCAAATAGATCTGTTGACTCAAGCGGATCAGATCCCACTGGCGCCGTTCATCTCCTTTGAAAGCCAAACGACTGACGGCCCACAGCGCCCCGCGCGCCCCGAGATCAATCAAGCCAATCCAACCGAGGGCCCGGGTCAAAACCGCGCCAACACGTAAGACCGCCGCCCCGCGCGAGGCTTGCAAGGCCGCCGAGGATTTAATTCCGAGGGCATGCGCCATCGTCGGCGAGACGGCGGCCAAGGCATAGGGCATCGAAGCCAGCGTCAGGCCGGCAAACTGGGTCACGGGAGAATTCAAATCCATGCCAGCCTTTTCCAACAGAAAATAAGACAACAACTGAAAGCCGTAGAAGGTCGGCATGTGCGCGAGCATCGCGCGCGGTCCCGTCGCGAAGACACCCAACTGATGCAATGCCATCGACGCGAGATACACGCTGCCGAAAAGGGCCGGGATGCGCGCCTCTTCAGGGAGGAGGCCGTTGTCAATGAGGGACTTCAGTACAAAATGGTCATAGGCAACGATAATACCCGCCGCCCCAACCATCCCGATGGTCAGACTCATCGGACTCGGGGGTCGAATCCCGGATGAGGCACCTGAAGGTCCCCCACCTGCGCTCCCCGGCCCACATTCAAGCGGTGTACTCTTAAAGAAATGAAAACGCGGCACCGTCACCCCTTCGGCCGTCACGGCCTGGGTCACCCGAAACGAGATCGGCAATTTTTGCGTAACGGCGAGTTGATAAAGACCGTGCAGATGGGGGCGTACTGAGGGCGGCAACTTCTTATAAAAATGCGTCAGGGAAAGGTCTTGATTCAGCGGCACGGGCGTTGCCCCGCCGACGTACCAAAGCTCATTGGCAAAGAGTGAGATGGGATTGCGACGAAGAGGCGCGGCCGCCGGCGTATCGACTGAATTATAATGATCAAGTCCGGGCGTACCGCCGCCGCAAGTCATCGACTCCCATTTGATTGTCGCTGCCGCGGCAGCGGACACACCGGACACCATACACACCGCACCCATGAGCACCTCCATTTGTTTCGCACCTAATGGGCTGACTATTTAGTTATCGGCGGAAAATCGCGGAAGTTCTCGAAGATTCGCAAAGCGATGCGCATTTCGTGGACAAATGAACACACTCTAGAAGGGAGCCAAGGGAAACCTGCGAAAATTGTCGTATGGACTTAGATACCGCGGCGACGACGCTCACGGTCGCGATTGATTTCGGTACGCGTGCGGAGATCGAAGCCGTTGTTCCGTCTGGCATCGACAAGGTCCTGGACGGCGCGACGTCGTAGCGTTGTTGAGCTGGCCTCGTGGGGATAGCGCGCCCAGCGGTTGGAAAGCTCCTCAACCATAGAAAGCCGCGCTTCCATCGGCAGCTCTCTGAAACGAGGAACTTCATGGTTGAGCACGCGGAGCGCATGTTCGCCCGGGTTCTCTTGATGATAGTTGGCAACGATCAATTCCTGATAGATCGTAAAAATTTCCCCTTCGCTAAAGACGCGCGGCAGGGTTTCGCCATTGGCCCCCGGAAGTTGGGGATTCAACTGATCATTGACCGCAAAGGCGCGGCGCATGACCTCACGCCGGGTCGATTCGTCGAGGTTGAGCAAAAGACTCTGCATATCCGGGTAACGGGCCTGCAACGTACTCGCTGTGACGTTAATCCCCGCTTGGTTGAGCAAAGGAACCAGCGCTTGATGGCGAATGGTCACGGGCACCTCCACGCCAAAGGTATTCAGGCGGGTCGCGCGCATAATCGTTCGAATCGCCTCCAGATGATTGGAATCCTCCATCGTATGGGGACTCGGCAAGGTCGCGCCGTCACCACCGATAAAGGCACGGTCCAGATCCAAACAGACAAGATCTTCAGGACGAACCTCCGTCATGTCATAGGCCTCGGCCGCGGAATTCAGAAAACCATCGGTCGGGTCCGTGTGATTATTCCGGCCTTCGCCATTGCCATTCCCGGAACTTCCCGCAACAATCACTCCACCCAACAGGACGGTTGAAGCCAGGACGTTGCCGAAGGAAGAACCGCCATTGTCATCAACTGAAGAGCCGTTGTCCGGCGCTTCGCAGGTCAAGGTTGAATGAGGAGGGCCGCCGGCATCCGCCAAGAAACCTTCCGGTGCCGTGCATACCCCGCCATCGGCATCCGCCGTGCCATTCGTGTGCACGCTACTTGTTGTCGTATTGTCGTGAGTCGACGGCGTCTCGTCACAAGATAAAAACCAATTAATGACCGGGATGTCACACCATTCAACGCCCATAAGTAGCCTCCTAATGATCACTCCAGGCGCACCCTCGTTAATAAGGGTCGCACCCTGAACTCCTCAATGGATTATCGGCGGGAGCTGACAAAAGTTGCTGAAAAATTACGGATTTTTGCGAAATTTAGGATGCGCTCTTTTGGTGAGCGCGCTCTACCCCGAGAATCTGGCCCAACAAGAGGAGACGGAAGGCCTGGTTGCGCAAAGGCTGGATCTGCGTATTAAAGACGCGGCGCTGTGCCTCCGTCCAGGAGCTGGGGTGGACGAAGGCGTAACTGCCATCGGCCTGACGGGTCACCAAACCCGCCGGTTCGGCAAGCGCGTACATCTGCTTTTCAATGGTCTTCATCCGCAGCATGGCGCGGCGCCATAGATGAACGGTGAGCCGTTGATGATCGGAGATGCTTCCCGTGTCGGCAGCGATCAGGCCCCGTATTACCTCGGCATCGGAGGCGCGTCCGCCGGTATAGTCCGCGAGCATCTGATACTGATCGGTAATGTTCTTCCGATTGTTCCGATAGAAGGTACGGACTTCCGTCCGATACGTGTCCCAATTAACCGTCGGCCGAAAGGCGCGCATCGCCGCCGGCAGGTCATAGAGAATGTTACCACTGGCATCGCGGAGCGGATTGCCGGCGCTGTCACGTTGAATATAGCCGTTGAGATGTTCCTGATATTGGGGACCCACGTTGCGGATAAAGAAGTCGAGCAGGGTATCTTCGACCGACTGTCCAAAGCTCGCTGAATCCCGCACCATCATGCGAATAATCCGGTCACGCTCGCTCTCCATAATGCCACGGGTCTCGGCACTGAGGGCCTCACTAACACCGGTTCCGGTCATCATGATATTGCCCATAAAGAGCGTCGAGATATTGCCGGTACTGAGGAAGCCCGCGCGATCGCCGGAGAGATCTTGTTCGCCGGTCATCCAATTGATGACATCCGTATGCACGAGGCGGTTGGCCAGCTGATCGAGACGGTACTCGCGCTGGCTGCCTTCGTCCAAGGTCTTGCCGACACCCCAATAGATCGCGCCGATCGCCAGATCCACTAAAGTGACGCCACCAATGATACCTCCCGCACCGCGTGCGAGGATGGCTCCGCCTCTTACCGCCCGACCTGCGAGGCCAATCCAGCGTGACGCCGCCACGGTCGCGAGCCGTCCGGTCGCGGCACTGGTTGCCAAGCGGCCACCGACCCACTCGAGACCCTTGAGGCCCATCACGGCGCCGACACCGGCGGTAATACTGCCGTACTCGTTCTGTTGGGTCCCGATCTCGACGCCGGCCGCATGCAAGAGCAACGCCGACATCATCTGGTACCCGACGATGGGGGGAATGCTCCGCCCCAGCGTAGCCATGCTGCCCCGTTGAACGAGGCCCAGATCGGCAAGGGCCTTGTGCCCCAACATCGCCGTCGAAAAGAGGATCGGACCGCGCGCCCCATCGGGAATCGTCCCGTCGGCCACTGCGGGCCTGAGCAGACGGTCATCGATGTAAAAAAGAAAGAGCAGTTGTCCACCCGCCGACAGTCCATGAACCGCCGTCGAACGCAGCGCGGTATGCACGGGACCCAAGGGAGGTTGCGGGCCGCTCCCACCGCCGGTCGTCGCGAGCGAGCGCGGCACCAACGAGGGCAAAGGCGTATCGGCCGTAGCGGCGCCGGCACGCATATAGATAAACTCAAACTGCGGAACCGTCGCACCGGGCGCCCCATTGGGTGTCGCGACCATCTGATAGCGCACCCCGACGTTGGCGAGCGAAACCCCATTGCCGGATAACGAAAGCGCGTAGGGGCGCAGGTACGAGGGAAGCAGATGAGCGGAATCCTGTAACGAGTAGGTCTTGCCCGGCTCAAAGTTATTGAGGGCCGCCTGATCGGCCGCGGCGTTGGCGTCGGCAAAATAGGCCGTCGGACCCACGTCGTAGGCACTGTCCATAAAGGGGAAACTCGCCGTACTGGAATAGTTCGGATCCACGGGACCCGTCAGGACAGGATCGCTGCTCGCATCCGTCACCGGTAGTGAACAGGTCAACGGCGCTGTTGGCGCAGAAAAAGTGGGTTCGGCCCCACAGGACTGAATTGTCGAATCGCACATACGCTACCACCTTTTACACCCGTTCTCCAATTTGGTTATCGGCGAGGATTCGCAAGAGTTGCGGGGAATTTTGCGGATTTTCGCAAAGACTTGGAAAACGGGCTTAAGCCGGCTGATGTGCCTTGATAATGACCTCCAGGGCCTTCAAGCGGCTTTTGAGCCTCACGCCTTCACTTGGCTCCCGTCCCTCCCCGACGAGGAAGGTCCGCTGGGCCGGCGTCAGCTCGTTGATGGACGTGAAGCTGACCGCCACGATCTTGTCGCCGACCCGCTTGCTCAGGCCCAGCTCCAGTTTGCGCTGTTCCCACTGCTGCTGGACCCGTTTGAGCTCGGCCGTGGCCTGTGCCTGGAGTTCCTTATCGAGGCGTTCGTTGTTGATCGCGCTACCGCCCTTGCCCATAACGGAGTAACCGAGCTGGATATCAGAATCGCGGTGTTTGGTGAGTTTGAGTAGGTACTGGCTGTTCTCGAATTGCTCTTTGGTCCAGCTCCCGTAGCGACCCCGCAAGCGTCGTTGGAATTCGAACGCGTCAAAGGTGGGTGTTTTGTCCCGAACGTCCACGGTGGAAAGCGCGACCTCGAGCATATTATCCTTGATATCCAAGGAAAAGACCCGGCTTGCGTCAGTCCATTCATTCTCCCGCATCGAAATCGCCCCATAGTCTCCGTAAAGGGCTTCGTAACAATCATCGGAGAAAATGGTCGGAATCGTCCACATGCCTTTGCTGACGTTGCTAAAGACATTCCCCACATGACCGAGTACGGGTACCTCCGAATTCGACTCATGGACCACTGAATCAAAGGCCGCCTGCAGGAGGCGGTAATGAGGACTCCCGTCATCCGCCACCCAATCCACGACGGCGCCGCCGAGGGCATCGCCCAACCAGACCGCCAGCGCGGCATTGGCCGCCTGCAAGGTCCCGCCCATGACCTTGGCTCCGGTGCTGCCGGTGATGCCGGTCCAACCCGGGGCCCGAAAGATACGGCCAAGGCGCCCGGCGTTTAAGGACCACCCACTCGATGCCATTAACTCGCCATTCGTCGTCAGCGCCCGCGTCGATTGCCACGCGGCGTTAAAGGCCGGGTAGTCGGCGGCCAGGGCTGGGAGGACCTTGGTATAGGTATAAAGGGAGAGACCGAGGCTTCCATAGGTATTGGCGTCCGTCCCCATTTCCACGCCCGCGGCATCGAGGCCGTAAGCGGCCGCAAGATTGAGCCCGGTAAACATGGGCATCCCTTCGAGGGCCGGACCCCACTGAAAATTGGGAATCATGCCGAGGCGCCGAGCGCCTTCAAATAACAACAGACTGCCACCCGCGCGCGCCCGGCCTTGATAAGGCTCGGGCAGGTCGAGCTTGGCGATGGAATAGTCAACCATCGCGACAATCCCGACGATACCCCCGACCTGATAGACGGTCGTCAACGGTCCGGGCTGCTGCGGCGTCGGTTTAGGACCGCCGGTCTGGACCAGGCTCTTGCCTTCCGGCATAAAGACCTTAACCGGCGCCTTGCCCATTGAAGTGAAATCTCCTTTCGGGGTCGTCCCAAAGAAATTTTTCAGCAGCGCCGATTTGTGTAGGAAAAGGATCGACGGCACCGCCGCCGCCCCGGCGACCTCCTTCATCTCGTAGCGAAAATAGATGTCTTCTTCGTCACGATACTCCCGCATCGCCTCCTGCATCGGAGTCGGCAGCTGACTAAAGTTGGCTTTGAGCGAGTAGGTCTGGCCGGCCTGGAGTTTCCCCGTCATCGCGGCAATCTCGGCCTGGAGTTGGCCGGTTTGTTGGTCTTGGTTCCACGCATCGATCTCTTCGAGCGGAATCGTATCCGCCGTGCGCGGCGCCTTATTATTCAGCAGTTCCTGGTGCCGTTCCCGCGTCGCCTTCATCGTCACGGCAAGTTGATCAACGGGATTCTGCAGCGGTACGGCGGGAACGGAATCCTTTGGACCCGTATAACTATCGAGTTTGACGACGGGTCCGCCCTCGTAAGCCGGAGCTTCGCAGGCGGGTACAATAAAGGGATTGTCCGGATTGGGGTTTTTGGAGCTAATTGGTCGACACTGGTCGGTCATGTGCGCACACCTCTAATAGGGTGCACCCATGAGCTCCATTTCTGTTATCGGCGGGGATTCGCAAGAGTTGCGGAGAATTTGACGAAAATTCGTAAAATCTTGAAAGACCTCCCCTAGCCCTGAACCCCCTCTCCTTACGAAGGAGAGGGCTGGGGAGAGGTCCTCGGCGTCGGCGCCAGCGCCTGC
Organism: bacterium; assembly: GCA_965216315.1. Taxonomy (GTDB): domain Bacteria; phylum UBA10199; class UBA10199; order 2-02-FULL-50-16; family JAJFLM01; genus CBDCFN01. The sequence continues at coordinate 2,169,012 of CBDCFN010000016.1, forward strand.
ATCGCGAGCCGCATCCGCTGAATTTCCATAATCTGGGGCATAATCCGGGTCCGATAGGCCGTTTGTTGCGCCTCGGTCAGATGCTCGGGGCGCCGGATCGCGAAGCGTCCGTCCGGTAGCTCCTCTGCCAGGCCCCAAGCCACCGCCTGTTGATTCATCTGCTGCTCCGCAGCGCTCAAACGCGCCTGAGCACGACGATAGAGATGCTGCCGGAGTCGCCCCTGATTACGAATCTGCCCGAGACCGGTGATATTGAGGCGGATGTTCTCACCAATCGGTGCGCGTCCCCCAATGTACTCCTCTAAGAAGTCATAGTGGCTCTGAATACCGGTTCGGTTGCCCCGGTAGAAGGTAACCACCCCGGTCTCGACTGAATCCCAATTGATTTGGGAACGAAAACTCGTCAAGGCCGCCTGCGCGCCGGTCGTTGAGTGACTGGCAAGATGGCGCTGAAATTGGGTCCCTGCCTGGCTCAAAATTTGATTGAAAAGCACGTCCTCAACCTGGGTCCCAAAGGCATCCGAATCGGCTGCCAAACGCCCGATAATCTGCTCCCGACCGCCATCGAGATCGCGGTCAAAGTCGTCGGAGGCTGCAGCCCCAATCCCACGACCCAAGCGGAAAATATTGCCTAGAAAGAGTGAGGGCCAAAAACCCATCGATTCATTATTGATGATGTCATCGGCTAACCCGGTCAGCCGGTACTCACGCGCCACCGCGTCGTCAGAGATCATCTCACCACCGGCCCAGACCACGCCGCCAATCAGCAGATCCGCCAGGGTCACCCCCCCGACAACACCCGCCACGCCGCGTCCCGCCACGCTCAGACCTCGTAGGAGCCGTGCCCCGCGGGCCATCTGAACGACACCGTTCACTTCCACGGTCGGTAACGCCGCAGCAACCCGGCCCATGGTATGAAGCGTCAAGGCCGTCCCGGCAGCACCAACGATGCTCCCGTATTCATTGGCCTGCGTCCCGACCTCAACACCGGCATAATGGAGCAGCATCATCGCCATGACCTGATAGCCGACGAAGGGCGGAATACTCGCACCGATCTGCCGCAAGGGCGTTCGTTGAATCAGTCCGGTGCGGACAATGGCCTCGTTCATTAAGAGCACACTCGAGAGCAAGAGCGGGCCACGGGCACCATTCGGAATGGTCCCATCCTCGACGAGCGGGCGGAGTAAATAATTATCGATCGCTAGAATGGCCACGATCTGCCCGGTTGCCGCGGTAATCTGGGCGGTCGTCGTGTGAATATTCGGGGCCGGTTCGGGAGCCGGTCCACCCGGCGCGGCTCCTCCGCGCGGGGTCGCCGCTGCTGGAACTTCAACCTCGGTGCTGGGTCCGCTCATCTGCATGATGTGGAGACGCGGTGGACCCACGACCCCTTCCGGTGTCACGGTGCGCGTCACTTGAAAACCGATGCGTTCCAGTGGAGTCCCGCCGGAGACCGCTAGTGCGGTATAGGCATCGACAAAGGCTGGCAGCAGATGACCGGATTCCGCCATCGAATAGGTCCGCCCCGCTTCAAAGGCGTCGACAGAGATTTCGCTCGGACGAGACCGATCCTGAAACAGACTCAGCGGAGGCTGTGCCGGAGCTGCCGGCGGGGCCTGCAGGGCGCTCAGATCGTCAGCGATAAAAAAGACGTCGCCCGCTTGCTGAACTGCTTCGGGGCTTGGATTCGGGTTTTCGGTCGGGGTCGGTGCGCCTGGGATGACACTTGCAGGGGTGCTCGTGTCGACACAGCATTGAGTTGTTGGATTACACATATCGGTTCATCTCCATATGAACCATGCGCAGTATCCACTACGATCTAGTTATCGGCGACGCTTCGCAAGAGTTGCGGAAAATTTGACGAAAATTCGCAAATTATCGAAAAACCGCCCTAATACTCATCATTGATCGTAAATTCGACCGTATAGCTATTTCCGTCCAGGGAACGCGGAAAATCATCGACGTTCCACAGATCGCCGTAATAGCTGCGTGAGAGATCGATATGGGCCCGCAGGGCCGACTCGCGGTCCCCCGCCCCGATGATATCGTAGCTCTGAAAGCTCCCCGTACCAGAGATATTGAGGCGTATCGTCACCGGTTCCCACGTACACTCCGTCCGGCGATTGAGGATGTCGGCGTAAAGCTCCTCGGCGACAGTCTCGTACTCGGCCCGCGGCCCGGCCACGGCATCGTTAAAGCGCGCCTGCACCCCATCGACAATGGATTGCAGGGCCAGCTGGCGTGAACCCAGCACAATATTTTCAGTGGGTTCATTCGTCCCATCCCCAAAGAGAAAGGCATATTGGGATGGGTTGAGCTCATCGGCGGAGCGGAATTCAATCATCCTCAACTCGCTCCCCTCGCGGTAGGCCAGCCCTAATTCAATCAGCCGGTTTTCCCGCGCCTGCGTCGCCGTTCTGAGCTGGGCGGTCGCGTTATCATAGAGCGTCCGATTAAGCCGGTCTTCCTGGTCAATCTCGCCATCCCGGTCGAGCGCGTGATAGATGTTGTTGATGTGGCTGTCGCGATGCTTGGTCAGCTTCATCAAGGCATAGAGATTATCCTGCTCATCTGAACTGAGCGAACTCATGTAACGCTGCAGGGCCCCCTCGAAGGCCTCGTAGTTGAAGGTCAAGGGCTGCGCGTTATAATCAATCGAACTCAACGCCAGTGATACCAAGTTATTCTCGGTGTTGACGGCAAAGTTCCGGGCCGCATCGACCCATTCACGCTCACGCATCGCAATCCCGCCGTTGGGGCCATAAAGCGGGTTTTCATCGGCGAACCAGGACACGGGTTCGGCGACGATCGTCCAGATCCCCTGCGTCAAACTCGGAAAGATCCCACCGACGACACAACCATCTTCCTGCACCAAGGAGTCAAAAGCCGCCTTCATCAAGCGATACTCGGGACTGCCATCGTTGGCCGCCCAATCGACGAGAACACCACCGAACATATCGCCGAGCATGACGGCGAAAAAGGCCGACGCCGCCTGGAGGCTGCCGCCGAGCACACGGGTACCGAGACTGCCGTTGATGCCGGTCAGGTAACCCGCCCCGCCGGCGCTCGCACCGGCATTCGCCCAAGAGATCGTCGCCGAGGTACTCGAGGCCCAAGCCCAACCTTCAGTCCCGAGCAACTGCCCGAGGCGACCCAAGGGCTGAAGACTTCCCCGCGACGACGCCAAGAGCTCACCCGTCGTTGAAATGCCGCGCGTCGAATGCCAGGCCGTATTGAAACCAGCAGAATTATTGGCCAGCCACGGAACAACCGTCGTATAGGTTGCCGCCGAGGCCCCGAAGCTTCCATAGGTGTTCAAGGGCGTTCCGATCGGCGCCCCGCCGGCATCGAACAAGTAACTAAAGCCGTAATTCATCCCGGTAAACAACGGCATGCCTTCGAGACCCGCAGCCCACTGAAAAGGCAGGAGACCGGTACGCCGCAGCCCCTCAAAACCGAGGACAGTGCCAACCGCACGCGCCTCCCCCTGATACTCCTCGGGGATGTCTAAAGCGATGACGCTGGCATCGACAACCATCAAGACGGCCGTCATCCCGGCCGCCTGTTGCAGACCGACTAGCGGTTGAAACCCACCGCCGCCGCCACCATTACGCGGGCCTCCCGTTCCTTCCAATGAACGCCCTTCCGGCAACCAAACGCGAATCGGCGCCCGACCGATATTCGGGGGCCGCAACAGCCCGCCCAGGACCCCTTCCCCGGTCATCATGGACGTATTGGAACCTCCTAAGAGGCCGCGCCCGCGCGTCAAAAACAGGAACGGAACCATCGCGCCGGCGACCTCGTGCAGCTCAAAGCGGAAAGAGAGCTGTTCATCATCCCGATAACCTTCGAGCGAGGCCTGCATCGAACGCGGTAAGATATCAAAATTCTCGGCCAGGTTGTGGTCGACCCCTTCTGACAAGACGGACGTCATGTAATCGATGTCGGACTGCAACTCTTGCTGGCGGCGCCGTTCGTGCGTCGCCGCCACGACCTCGGGAGAGAGCGATGTCGCGGTAAAGGACCCGGCATTATCGAGAATGCCCGCGATGCGTTCACGCTCGGCCAACATCTGGGTCTCAAGCTGATCGAGCATGGCGGGAGTAATGATCGCGGGCTCTTCATAGGTCAGGTGGAGATGACCGTCTTCCCCCATCACGAATTGATAAGAACCACTCAGGGCCGGATCCCAGCTCGGTTCGTCGCCGAGAAAGAGGCTGCCTCCTGCGTCCAGAGATGTCCGGATCAACTGGCCGTCTTCCGTCAGAGTGACACGGTATTGAACATCGCCAAAATAAGGGGCAGCCGCGTCATTATGCCAGGCCAACAAACTGTCGGTCGTGACATTGGCTGGCAATTCCGGACCAACAAACAGGGTCGGGGTTTCCGTTGCATCATAACGGATAAGATTGAGCGGCGCTCCGTTGCCGAGAACAACCTCGTCAAAATGGCTTCGCTCCTCAGGATTTAGGACAAAAGTGGGATTAACGACAACGTTGGAAGTCGTGTCTTCAACAACACGGCACCGGCCGTTGGCGTCACAGATCAAATCAACCATGACACTCCTCGACCCTCTCACACACACGCATTCAGCCAACCCAAGGCTTTACACATACACAGCCTAAGTTATCGGCCTCGGCTTACGAAAGTTGCGAAGGTCTATGCGAAAATTCACAAAATCGCCGGCTTGCACAGGGAGTCCGGCGCACCCAAAATCACATAACTTCTCTTAATTACTAAGTTTATTATCGTTTCGTTACCGGGCTTAGTCGCGGGAAATATTTGCGAAAATTAGGGGAAATTCAATTATTCTGATCCGATTCCAGTGCCTGGAGCAGCATGTAGGCATAGGCGCGCTCAAAGGCCAGCAGCTCGCCTTCACCCGGTTTATTATCCACATCATCGGGTCCTGCGGCCGGACCGTCGGCACCGAACATAAAGAACCGCTGCTGTTCCGCATACTGTGGGTCATCGATCTTGACGAGACGACCATCAATGAGCTGAAAGACATTCTCTTCCAAGCTGCGTTCATAGATTTGTTGATCCAGTGCGGCCACCCGCTGTTCGAGACTCTTGAGCAAATAGCGCCGTAAGCGTTCACGACCATTCACCGTCTCGCCGTTTTCCGTAGCGGACACGAGGTCGCCGTCGGCACTGATGACTGATAGCAGCTTGCCTGTCGGCCGATCAAGCGAGCCGGTATAGGTATCGACGAGGTAGTAGCCATTATCGATCCCTTCAATCTCACCGAAGCCCCGTTCCAAATCCGCCTCTATCGCGTCCCAATCGATCACCCAGTGATAATCGGTCGGAACCGCCGTCCGTCGTTCAACAACGGCTTGCCGTGATTCATCGGCTAAGCATTCTCCCGTCTCTTCGGCAACGGCGTGCTCAGCAAAACTTGCGATGGCGACATTTTCGACCATCGTGCCGAAGCCACGGGACTGACCGAGATATTCGTCGCGAATCCGGACAATTTCGCTTTTATACCCGTCCCAATAACTGCCGCTGAATAGACTGAGACCCCCGTCTCCGGCCGTAACGAAGGTCCCCAAACCTCCGGCCACGACGGAACCCATCCGTTCCTGATTATAGATGTCCTGACACAGGCGCATGAAATCCCAGTTGCGGCGCCCATGGTCGGTTCGGTGGATGACGCGACTCACGCCATAGGTCCCCACTCGCGAGACAATGTCGATGATACCGATCCAACCAAGAATACGGGCCGCAAGCACCGATAATTTCATCAAGGCCGCTCCGCGGGTCAGACCGGCTAATTGCAAGCCACCACGTCCCGTTCCCGTGGTCTTGAGTGCCTGAGCGAGGCTCGGATAACTCCGCGCCAGCACATAGGGAGTCGCCGCCAAGGTAAAGGTCGCTCCCTGGCGGAGCCACGGCTTGTCGCGCTCGCGCATCGCCACGCAATCCTCGTTGTCCGGATCATTGACCGCACAGACCCCATGGTCCGCGGCGGAGAGCAAACTACTCGCGATGAGCTGGAAGCCAAAGAAGGTCGGCATCGAACGCATCGCCGCCGTTGGACTGGTCTTGACCATTCCCGCTCGGTGCAAGATCGTGTGCGTTGCCAAGTAGGAACCAAAGGTTACGGGGGTCCGCAACTCCGAAGCCACTAGGCCTTCCTGGACGAGTTCCTCGACAAGCAGTTGGTCATAGGCAATGACCGCCGCGCCGACCCCAAGGAGTGGCACGGTGTAACCAATTCCTGTCGGTCCACTGGGACCGCCTTTCCCGCCGCTTCCACCCGGCCCGCCCGTGCGGGTGAACATCGGCTCGGCATCGCCGCGCAGGAACACGAACTGCGGCATCGTCACTCCTTCAGCGGTCACGGCTTGAGTGACGCGAAAGGTAACCGGAATCCCGCGCTCCAGCGCAAGGATGCGAACGGGCTCCACATAAGGCAGCATTTCAGCCGGGAGTTGGTCGACATGGGTCGCAAAATCGAGGTCGGTATTTAACGGGAGGGAAGTCCCCGCTAACATCCCCGGATCATAGGCATAAAATGATTCGAACGTGCTTCGCGGCCCGACGGAGGCATCCCACAGATTCGTGGAACCGTTCCAATCTGTCGTGTAGAAATCACTCGGATAGAGATCAAAAGATGTGTCACCGTAACAAACGGGGCCGATTTCGCCCGCGCCGCACACACCTGTTGGTTCAACTGAAGAAGTGGCTGCCGCCACACCATCTGCACCCATTACGCACCTCCGTTAGCCTTCCTCGAAACCCCTAGACCCAACTCGGATTCCCCTCCCCTTACGAAGGGGAGGGTTAGGGAGAGGTCCGTCTCGACCTCCCCTGGCCCCTCCTTGGTAAGGAGGGGAATGAAATTAATTACGGAACTAAGACGGGCGCCGCCCGTGGCACAAAAACCGGCGCCACTTCGGGGACAACAACCGGTTGCGGGACCGTTATCGGTGCCGGAACCACCGTCACGCTCGGGGCGACAACACCGTTCACATTCACGGCACTGACATTACCAGGAAGCGTGGCGCTGACCGGATTCGTTCCGCCCATCTGCATCATGCCGGTGAGCAGTGTGTCCGCCGTAAAGGTCTGGTGGGCACCGCTGTTAACCGCCACGGCATTGTTAATGCCGGTACTCATGGCCGACTCAAAAAAGCTCGTCCACTGGGCCTGATTCCAGCCCATGTCACCGCCGATGCCATTGTTCATAAAGGTCTGGGCCATCAGCGGCGCGACTTGTTGCGCAAATCCCTCGGCGGAATAACAGGAATCCGCGAGATGAGCCAACTCCGCCGGCAGGGGTATATCCACGCCTGCGACGTTGGCCATCAAGACCGGACTCGTCATGGCGGAAAAACCAGCGGCTTGCGGCTCCGTCACCGGAGAAGAATCGCCGGCAGACACAGGCTCACTGGCCCCATCACTCACCGGTGCCGTTTCACCCTGGGGAGCCACCGCGCCTTGGCCTTGAGCCGCTAAAAACTCAGCGAACATGCGGCCGGCTTGCTCGGGCGAAATACCGCCGCCGCCACCGTTGCCATCACCATCGCCATTCCCGCCACCGCGGCGGTTTTTCAGCCAATTTTTGAAGCTATGGTAAACATCCGGACCGACGGTAAAGGCCGCCAGTAGGAAGAAAAATTCTACGAGGTGGTCTTGGGTCGGGGGACGCAGACGTTCCATCGATGAGGCGAGCGCATCACATTGTTGATCCGACAGACCCGTCGGACATTCGCCATCGAACCAATGCAGAGGATTGTACCAGCTTTCACCGCCCCGAATCGTGCGAATGATCCCTTCACGAATCGCCGGTTGATCGGCCTTGATGCACAGGGTCCCGGCACGGCCACCGAAGGCGGATAGGGAGACACGATCTTGAGACATGTTAGGAAAACCGCGGACGGCGTCGGCGGCATCATGGTCGAAAGTCGCCCCATGTGGACCGGAATCGGCAATCTCGTAGTAGCCCTGTCGCGAGTCGCAAGAACGTAAAGTTTCGCCGATATAATCGGCCCAGGGCTGGTCGCCGCTGGTGATAGTCGGGTCGGGAACGATCACGCCACCTTGCGTAAAAACCGCTCCGGGTTTATCTTCCGTGGCTCCATAGGCCGTTCCCGGATTGGCTCGACACAGGCCGTTATGCCCCTCTAGATTTGACGCACCATAAAGATCGCATCCCATATACAACTCCTTACGCAACGGGCGCCCAAACGCCCATGTTATACACTACACGCTGTCTAAACTAGGTGCTGAGTTCCATGCACAGCACACGACACTTTTAAACACACGCTTACTCATAGGCATTATCGGTGTCGATTTGCGAAAGTTGCGGTAAATTCGCAAGGGGCTGACGAAAATTAGAAAAACCGTCCCAAAATTGGCAAGAAACAGGCTCTAGGGGGCCCTCTCAACCCCCCAGGCCTGCAATTAGAAGTGCTTATAAGGGCACGGGAACCGGCGCCATTCGCGGCACCACGACGGGAGCCACGCGCGGCGTAACAACCGGCGCGACGCGCGGAACCACCACCGGGGCCGGAACCGCCGTTGGGGCGGGCGTCGGGATGGCCGCCGGATTCGCGGCCCGGACCCGACCGGGAACGGTCGCGGCGACCGAACTGACCCCGCCGAGCTGCATCATCCCGTCAAAGAGCGTATCGGCGGTCCGCGTCGTGCCGGCGGGTGCCGCCGTGGAAGCAGCCGCGTTATTGATGCCGCTCGTCAGCGCGGATTGAAAGACACGGGTCCACTGGGCCTGATTCCAGCCCAGCTCACGACCAATGCCATTACGCATGGCCAATTGGGCAAAGATCGGTGCCGCTGCCTGGGCAAATCCCTCAGGAGTGTAAGAAACATCGGCCAAATGAGCCATCTCGGCAGGCAAGGCCATTTCAACCCCAGCCACTCGCGCCGTCACGCCGGAAACCGCCGTAAAAGTCGCAACCGGTGCCTCGGAAGCTGGGGTCTCCTCACCGGCCGGGGCCGCTTCGCCGGCTCCCTCCGCTTGGGGCGCGGCGTCAGCTTGGCCGGGAGCCGCGTGCATCGCAGCCAGGGCGCGGCCGAGCTGTTCCGGTGTCATCTCGATGTTGCCACCGCCACCGCCACTGCCTCCATTACCATCGCCATTGCCGCCATTGCGGCGGCTTTGGATCCATCTTTTCAGGGCGTGGTAGACATCCGGGCCAATCGTGAAGGCCGCGATCAAGAAGAAAAACTCGGTGAGATGGTCCTGCTGCGGAGGACGCAAATGTTCCATCGACGTCGCCAAGGCCTCACATTGTTGGTCGGAGAGTCCCGTCGGACATTCCCCGACAAACCAGCGCGCCGGTGAATAGTTCACATACCAGGGCCGGTTCCCGCGAATATGGCGGATGATTCCCTCACGTACCGCTGGTTGATCGGCGCGGAGACACAGGGTTCCGGGTCGGCCCGCGTGAGCGGAGAAAGACGCCCGATCTTGCGACATATTGGGGAAAGTTCTGACCACATCGGCAGAGGTATGATTGAAGGTCGCACCGTTGGGTCCTGAATCGGCAATTTCATAGTACCCTTGACGTGCGTCACAGGATCTCAGGCTCTCGCCGTGAAAGGCGCTCCACGGCTGGTCGTTAGCAGGCCGGGTCGGATCGGGAACGATGACCCCAGCTTGCGTCATAACGGCGCCGGGGCGACCGTCTCTAGGTCCGTAAGCCGTGCCCGGATTAGCGCGGCACAGACCGGGCTGCCCTTCCAAATTAGACGCACCATACAGATCGCAAGTCATAATCGGCTCCTTTTGCCGTCAACGAGGTCGTTGACTAAAAGGAGGCACTGCCTGGCTTAGGCCTGTTTGATTGATTTGGATAAGGTTTACCCGCGTCATAGTGTGCCTCCGGTTACGGAAGTCCACCATAACAACCCAATGTGGTTATCGGCATGGCCTTGCGAAAGTTGCGGGGAATTCGCAAAAGGCTGACGAAAATTGGGAACCGTTGTCTCCCCCTTTGTAAAGGGGGACTAAGGGGGATTTAAGAGACGTCACGCAAATCCGTCTCTCGGGGTAAATTAAATCCCTCCTAACCTCCCTTTACAAAGGGAGGGAGCGCGAGTGCTGCAAGACGGGGCATTTTAAGGTATCGCCGGCACCAAACTCGGCTTGACGACCGGCACCGGCGCGCCCTTCGGGACAACCGGCGGCGCTGGAACGACCGGAACGGGAGGCGTCGCGACAGGGGCTTTAGCCCCCTTGGCACCGGGCGTTGCTTTCGCTACGGGACTCTTGCTTCCATTCTGCAATTCAGCGTCAACGAAGCTATCAGCGGTAAATGGCTGGGCACTCGCGGGCTGCGCATTGGGTTGGACCTCCGGCTGAGGCGCGGTCTCGCCCTTGGCAGCCGCCGCCGCAGCCATCACCTGCGCCAACTGTTCCGGCGTCATTTCGATGTTCCCGTTCCCCCCGCCGGGACCACCGCCCTTGTCTCCCCCACCCCGATTTTTCCACCAATTCTTAAGTCCATGATAGATATCGGGACCGATGGTGAAAGCCGCGATCAAAAAGAAGAACTCCATCAGATGATTTTGCTGCGGGGGGCGCAGGGTTGACATCGAGTGGGCCAGGGCGTGGCATTGTTGATCATCAAGATCCTCGGGGCAGTCCCCGTCAAACCACGCCAAGGGGTTCCACCAGTCCTCCTTGCCCCAGAGCTTATAGATCAGGCCCTCGCGAATCGCCGGTTGATCCGCCTTGACGCAGAGGGTCCCCGGCTTGCCACCAAAGGCGGATAAGGACACGCGGTCCTGCGACATGTTAGGAAATTTCCGGATCACATCGGCCGACTTATGATCAAAGGTCGCGCCGTTGGGACCTGAGTCGGCAATCTCGTAGTAACCCGACCTAGAATCACAAGAACGCAGGCTCTCACCGTGATAGGCCTCCCAGGGCTGGTCGTTCTTCGCCCGCGTCGGATCCGGGACAATGGTCCCGCTCTGGGTCATCACCGCGCCGGGTATCTTTTTGTTGTCGGAATTCTTTTGTTCGCCGTAGGCCGTACCGGGATTGGCGCGGCAGAGTCCTGGCTGTCCGGGAAGATCGGAAGCACCGTAGAGATCACATCCCATTGTATTTCTCCTAGTTAAAGGGGTCCCAAGCCCTTAGTTAGTCGAAATACGCACCTAGACGTGTATCTAGTTATCGGTCCGGGTTTGCGAAAGTTGCGGGAAATTTGCAAGAAGTTGTCGAAAATTCGGAAAAATGGGTTCCCTCCCCTTACTTAAGGGGAGGGTTAGGGAGAGGTCTTTCTCGACCTCCCCTAGCCCCTCCTTCGTAAGGAGGGGAAATACAATTAACTACGGAACCACCGGCACCGGAGCCGCCCGCGGCACGAAGACCGGAGCCCTGACTGCAAAGGGTCGAGGGGCTGCAACGATGGGGACAGGCGGAGCGATTGTGGTCGGCTTGACTCCTGCCTTGCCGGCAGGCAGGCCCTTCGCGACCGGGACCTGACCCGCTGTCGTGGAACGGATGGCCTTGGCGCCACCATACTGCAACATCCCATGGATCAGACTATTGGCAACAAAGGTCTTGGGCTCGGTTGCCTGGGGCGCCTTGGCGGGTTCACCTTGCGCGGCAGCCACTCCCGCTAAAATTTGGCCGAGCTGTTCAAACGTGATGCTGTCGCCGCCACCACCACCATTACCTTTGCCGTCGCCATCACCACCGTTACGTTTACTCTGAATCCAGCGCTTTAGGGCATGGTAGACATCAGGGCCGATCGTAAAAGCCGCCAGCAGGAAAAAGAACTCCACGAAGTGGTTCTGGCTCGGCGGCCGCAGGTTTTCCATCGAAGTCGCGAGGGCCGTGCACTGCTTATCCGTCAGTCCTTTTGGGCACTCACCTGCATCCCCCATAAACAGGCGCAAGGGCGTATAACGGACATACCAGGGCATATCCCCATTAATCTTGCGAATAATCCCCTCGCGTATCGACGGCTGATCGGCCTTGATACACAGCGTCCCGGCCCGGCCGGCATGCGCGGAAAAGAACACGCGTCCCTGCGACATATTAGGGAATTTGCGGACGACGTTGGCCGAGTGCTTATTAAACGTCGCGCCTTTCGGACCGGAATCGGCAATTTCATAATAACCGCGGCGCGAATCGCACGACCACAGCTTCTCACCGAAAAATTTGCTCCAAGGTTGTTTATTGTGGGGAAGCTTGGGATCGGGGACGATCGTCCCGGTTCCGGTAATGACAGCACCTGTGCGACCCTTTTTCGGTCCGTAGGCCGTTCCGGGATTGGCGCGACACAGGCCACTGGGCTTGCGGACACGGGCCGCCTTATTCGGGGATGAAACGACTTTCCCGGTTGCGTCGAGATATTGACCTTTGCGGTTCACACGCGGAACCGTGCGCATGATCGGTGATGCACCGTACAAATTACAACTTGCCATGAGTAGACTCCTTACTCATCCGTCCACCTCAAGAATGAATAAGAGTGCCTATCTCCCCAGTTATCGGTTCGCATCTGCGAATGTTGCGGAAAATTCGCAAAGGCTTAGCGAGATTTCGAAACTATGGAAATACTAAGTGAAATCAGTGTGTTACATCACGCTCTATTGATACAGAATGTTCTGCATCTCTTGAAAACGCGCCTCATCAAAAACAAAATTATTTCCATGAGATCCTCCACGCAAGAACGTCGACGAGGATGAGGATGAATGGCAACCGCTAGGACAGGGATTAGAATTCGGCTGCGGACCCGTCATGTCGAAGCGAATGTCTTTAAAGTCGTCATCTTTGGATTTGAAATCCTTGCTGACCGTGAAATCGATCGATTCGACGAATTTCTCCGGACCTTTGGCCTTGAGGACCTGGCGCAGCTGCTCCAAAAAGAGAATTTGGGCGCGGCGGATTTCGCCCTCCGGCCGCGGCCGCCCAACCTGTTTGCCGCCGGCAGCGGTAACGCGCGCGCCGCGAAAGAACTTCCGCTGCTCTTCCGTGTACTCCGGATTGCCCGCAGCATTAAACTTAGGCGCGAGCTTCATCATCACGTGGCCGGTGTGTGTCACGGTCGGGTCCAGCGTAATCATTTGCGGCTCACCGGTTTGAGGATCGATTTTCTTTTCACCCGTCTCAGGGTCCACAGCCGGCAAAGTATCCCGCATGATGAGCGTGTAATTCTTGGCCTGTTCATTCCAAGCAGCCTCAATCTTGGTCGTTAACTCCGTACCTTCCTTGCGCATCATCAGATGGATGACGCCGTCCTTCGTCCGTTTGATTTCGATGTGAATCCCGTCATTAAAAGCGACTTCACCGTAACTATCGTAAAGAATGGAGAGGGGAAATTTGCGAACACCGGCACTCGTCTTAATAACGACTTCATCCTGATCGACGCCGCTCGGTGACTTGGTCTGATGGATTTCGACGGAAACACCGAGTCCTACTTCAGCCATGCGATGGTAGAGATCGGCATATTTTTTGCGAATAAAGGTCGTCAGGTGTGTTTCTAAATCACGGCGGCCTTTAAACATTTTTTCAAGGTAGTTGGAAACCGCTTGGATATCCGGCTGCTTATTTGCATAGAGCGCCCGTATGTCGGCACCCCGTTGCACATACGCCTTGTCATCGGTCGCCGCGATCAAATCAATGACCTTAAAGGTCCCACTCATATCGTTCTGTTTAACGAAGTCCTGGAGAATGGATTCGACGGTATTGTAATCGATGAAATAATCTTTACCGGTAATCGCCCGCGTCTCGGCATCCGCTTGGCGCATCCCTTCCCAACTCGCGGGAAAGGCGACGTTCTTAACGAACTGATTCGGAAAGGTGATCCCCGCGCCTTCCAGCCATTGATTGTAGACCTTGGATATCTTGGCATTAGCCTCACTGCCGCCGGTCACCAGACCTTTGACACAAATCGACCACTTCTTGATGCTGGGAAACCACGAGTCATTGATGCTCTTGCCGTAGACCTCATTAAACAACGCCTCATTCAGCGAGTAATCGGCATTGCGAAACGCCGGCGACCAAATTTGTTCGCCGATGCCCAGGCCCAATTCAAAAGACAGCGGGACGCCATAAGCCAACGACGCGCCTTCAATCAACAAACCACCGCCGCGCGCCAGCCAACCGTAGCTTGAATTGCGCATGATTGACGTGCCCAGCGATCGATAGCCGAGCCGTTGGCCCTGCGTCTTGGCGAGCGTCGACGCCGCGGCCGCGCGTACCGCATAACCTTTAAACAACTTCGAATACAGGGCCGCCGGCAAGCCGGCACTGATCAGTAAGTTACCCGTACCGCCCTTCTTGAGCGTTTCGATCCCTCCCCAACCGCCTCCGATCCAGTGGGTCAATTCACTCGTAATCCCGGACACAACGACGAGTTCACCGCCGACCTGCTTGAATTGCGTCCAACTAAACGCCGGAATCTCCGGTGCACTCGGCATCAACATGCGGGGAAAGGTGTTGTTGTAAGTATGACGCAGCAAGGAGTATTCGGCACCCCCGAGCGCGATATTTGAAAACACGCGCTGATAAGGGTCATCGATACCGAGGGCCTGGGATTGTTGATCAACCGCCCAGTAGGCCGCCGCATAAGGGACAGCAACCCCTAAACCCTTAAAAATAACTCGCGGGGTATTATGGTAAAAATTTTGCACTAGCTTCGGGGACAATGCAGCCACACCCCCAGCGAGCACGGTCGAACTCGACATGCCAAAAGAATTGGTATCGAGCTTCGGTCGTTGCTTGATTTTCTGACCATACTCGTGCGGATGGACGACGGCATAGACTGGCGTCGGTCCGCCGGATGCGACTGGACGCGTGTAGAACTCTTCATTCGCACCGGGCTTATAGTCGGGATACTCATGCGAGGGCGCGCGATGGAGCAAGACGATCGGGCGCCCGCCCTTGACGTACTTGACGCTCATGAACCAACCGACCTTGTATTCCTGCGGCGGGCGCAATGAAGCCGGCATTTCATCATAAATGGAATTGACGGGAATGCGCTTGTCATCGGTAAACGTCTTGCGCAAGTACTGATACTCGTCGATCTCTTCCGCGGCGAGAAAATTGGCACCGAAGTTGAGGACGCGATCCGATTTTTGATCGATATCATAAACGATGGGCAGGCCGGATGACGTATCCGTTTCGTTTTTCCTGCTAAAATCCGCCGCAAAAAAGACCGGCTCGCTCGTCGGCCCAAAAATCAGTGCGGGGGGAACCGCCACGCCCTGTCCTTCCTTGATAGGAGGCGTTACCATCATCTCCCCATGGTCCGCATAGAATTGCGGCTTGGTGTAGCGGCAGACGGATATTGTCGGATCACAAGTCATATCAGAGCACCTTCCTAAGTAACGAGATTAGAGGGCCGGCACCATGACCGGTGGCGTCACCGTCACGGGGGCAATGCGTATGCTAAACGTCGGCGCGGCAACCACCCGACCACCAACCGTGCGCGCCCCGGCTCCGGCAAAGACCTTGAGGCCACTTCCCTGGATCGTAAACGCCACCGCATCACTCGGCGAAAATTGATCGCTCTTCACGTTGACGAAGTCGACCAGGCCCGCATGACCTTGCGCAATCCCGACGGCTGCGAGCGCGGATTGTTGTGTTGAGGTCGAGGCAGTGACTTCCGTCAGTTGAACGGTGTCCATTGCAGCTCCGTTGGTCTCCATACGCCAGGACTTTCCGGCGATCGCGTGCAAGGCATCGGCAACCTTAAAAGCCGGGTGATCGGGAACCAATACCAGCGGCGGATTCAACGCCTCGTCCGAGATCGCATACCACTGGCCATTGATCTGGGTGTAGGCGCCTACGAGGGTCATCGACGATTGCGATACGGGAGTCAGTGCGGAAATAAACTCACTGCTCGTCTCCTGCGAGAGCTGCTGCTTCGCGTCCATGACGCCATGATGATAGGCCCGAATAATATCGTCTACCGAGCCGCCACCACCATTCCCGGAACCGTTGCCGTCACCATCGCCTTTCCCCTTTTTAAAGCGATTTTTAATCCCGTGATAGATATCGGGACCGATCGTAAAGGCGGCGATCAGAAAGAAGAACTCCATCAGATGGTTTTGTGACGGCGGCCGTAACTGCGCCATTGACGAGGCCAGGGCATCACATTGTTGACCACTCAGCCCCTTCGGGCAATCGCCGTCAAACCAATGAAAAGGATTGTACCAATCCTCGCCCCCGCGAATCGTGCGGATAATACCTTCACGAATCGAGGGTTGATCGGCCTTGATGCATAAAGTCCCGGCTTTCCCGCCAAAAGCAGACAGCATGACCCGATCTTTAGACATGTTGGGAAATTTACGGACGACGTTGGCGGATTTCTTGTCGAAGGTTGCACCCTTCGGGCCCGAATCGGCGATTTCGTAGTAACCATGTTTAGGATCGCAGGCTCGCAAGGTCTCACCGATGAAAGCTCCCCAAGGCTGATCTTCCGGCTTGACGCCCTGCAACGTCGGGTCGGGGACGATAGCTCCTTTTTGAGTAAAAACAGCCCCTGGTTTGTCGTCTTTGGGGCCGTAAGCGGTACCGGGATTGGCTCGACAGAGCCCTTTGTGTCCTTGAAGGTTGGACGCACCGTAGAGTTCGCAACCCATGATCACTCCTCCTCGCCTCGGAGCGCGCATGGCTGTAGAGGCGGATTAGGCCCCTAATCTATTAGCATTATCGGTATCGGAAGGTGAAAGTTGCGGAAAATTCGCAAAGGTCTGACGAAAATTCGTAAACTTTTGAAATTAAGGGATTTAGCGCCCCCGCCGACGGCGCAGCGGATCTTCACGATCAATCGCGTGACGACTACGTAATTGATTTTCCGTAAGGCGATCATAGTGCTCACCGACCCGACGAATGAAATCCGCGTTGATCTCGCGGGCGTCGCGGCGCAGCTCGCGGTCCCCTGTCTCCCACTGTTCGATCACCCAATCGCGAAACGACAAACGGGCTTCCAACGGTTGGGCGCGCATCTCGGGCCGCACGTCTTCAATCAAATGCTCAACGGCCAACAAGCGTTGCTCACGCGCACGTTGCTCGGGCGTCCGATGATCCACGTTAGGGCCACCCTGCCGTTGCCCGACAGGTGTTGTGTGGGACGTGTTGCCGCGCGCCAGGATTCTACGGGCGGCTAATAAGGCAATGTTCCCCAGGACCCCCACGGCCAACACCCAAGGCCACGGCGTATCCAACCATGAGGTTGATTGCTGCGGCGGCACGTAGCTCGACGATCCCGGATGTCCCACTCCGGGTTGCAAGGGTTGATTCGGTTGCGCCGGCGGCGTCGGCTGTAGATGCGTCACCGTCGGATTCGGGGTGGTCGAATTGCCCGCGGTATTTGTCACCGGTTGTGGCGAAGCGGCATCCGTCACGACGGGGTTAGGCTGCGGGTTCGGCGGCGTTGGGTTTGGGGTCGTCGGATTCGGTGCCGTTGGGTTTGGCTCCGGCGTCGCACAGGGCACAATCGCCTGCGCTCCGGGACTCCAACGCACTTGCTGGCCGGCTCTGTCAAAACATTGGTTTTCGGGCGGCATATCGTTCCCTCTCTTTAACGAGCGCGATCCCGGCGGCGCTCTTCGTCCCGGCGTTCGGTTGGTAAATGCTCCGCCATCCATGGGTGACTGGCGCGGCGGCTTTCCAGTACGGACCGAATCACTTCGGACGTCACCGGATCGGTCTCGGCCCGACCATCACGCAGCAAAGGTTGGCGCCGCCAAGTACTCAGAATATCAGCGCGCAATTGCGGGAGACTTTCACTGATCGCGAGTCGCGCCTCGGCCGGTAAAGATTCATAGTTAGGGATTTCGGCGCGAATCATCCGGTCCAAAGCCGCATCGCGCTCGCGCGCCATCTCTTCAATCGATCGTTCGACGACCGGTTCAGGGTTCGTCGCAACAACCACTTCATTGTCGGCTCCGTTGGTAGCTCCATTCGGCGACGCATTGCGCCGGGATAAAAAGTGGCGGGCAGTAAAAAGTCCGATATTCCCAAACAACAAGGCGCCCACCGGCCAGTACCAATTATTGGCAAGCCAATCCAGCGTCGAACCGTTTGAGCCGGATGAATTATTCGAAGGGGAATCGGAAGGCGTATCGGTCGACGTTGCCGTACCGGTATAAGGCACGAGTCGTCCCTGCGCGGCATCCCAGATGACCATCTGGCCATTCTGCATAAAGGGCTGGTGGGTCGCCGGAGTCGTCGTATTGGTATCCGTACCGGCATCGGCCGTTGAACCGGCATCCGTCGTGCAGGCCACGATACTCTGAGTCGCTTGGTCCCAACGAACCTGTCGACCACCTTGATCAAAACAAAGGGCATCTGGGGGCATGATAAATTCCTTCTCCATCTAGGTTATCGGCAGGAATTTGCGGAAGTTTCGCAAAATTTATCAATAATTTGCAGCTTTTGAGAAGATGCTAACGACCGCTACGGCGGCGTTCATGGGGGTCTCGGCGGTCTTCCCGATTCCGCAACCAAATGCCCTGTTCCGGATGGCGCTGCTGATGGATTTCGACGACCTGATGAATAAAGCGGGCATTCATATGTCGGGCGCCATCGCGCAAGAGCGGGTGAGAACGCCAGAGCCGTAACGCCTCTTGCTGCATCGACAGCCGGGCCTCGGCGGGCAGCGCTTCAAAGTCCCGTACCTCTTGTGCCAACAGCGCTTCCGCGCGCGCTCCCATATCGAGGGTAAGCAAGCTCACCATCACCTGGGGATGGCGCGCTTGATAGAGTTCGATTCCCTGCCGCACGAAGGCCGTATTCACCGTCGTCGCCCCGTCGCGTAGTAAGGGGAAGTCCCGCCACAAGCGCTCGATCTCCCGCGCGATCTCATCGCGAATCTCGGTATCCAACTCTTCATAACCGACAATCTCTTCGCTCATCGTACGACGAATATCACGCTCGTAACCGTGATAAAGATGGGCCTCCTGATACATCGGCATGGCAAGATGCGAACGCACCTCACTCAACATCGTCGTGCGCAGGCCGGCGACCTCTCCAAAGGGATGAGTGCCTTGTTCGTGTTGTTCAACGCGCGATTCATAATACATTTCCAAGAACAGGCGCGGAAACAGTCCATCCGGTGTACGTCCCTCGGCCCGCCACAAGAGATCACGTTCCGGCTGACTTAACGCACTATAAACACTCAAGGCCTCACGCTGTTCACGTTGTTGGGCGGACGGACTCAAGGCCTCATACGCCCGGTTATACAATAGTTGTCCTTCACCCCACGGTGTCACCCAAAGGCGTTGGTGCATCTGCGCCATGCGGCTCGTTTCGATATGCTCGAGCTTCATGATATCCGTCAACGGAGTGCCGGAACGGGCGAAACGATCGTGACGCAGTATATCGAGGGCACGCTCGACGTTCACTCCCTCAGCGCTTAAGAAACTGCGCGCATCCTCACGATAGTCACCGGTCTCGCTCATTTGTGAAATCATGATTGTCATCGCCTTCGGCTGCGCAAACGAAGTGGCATCATCATGATACATGACCGCCTCAAAATGACGGCCCACTTCCAATACCCGATTCCGCTGGGGATCGAGAATAAGCTCTTGGCGGGATCGGCCCGAACCGAAAATTCCGCGGACCCAGGCATGACGCCCCCCCGGCACCTGGCCTTTTTCCATGCGGGTACCTTCGACACCGATGTACTGGTAGGCCACCTGCAACAACATACCCCGCTCGTTACAGACGCCCCGTTCAATAAAATCACCAAGACGATACATCTGGTTGGGAATACTCGAGTAGAGCCGGGCATGATCATAAGGCACATAATCGCGGACGATACGCCAGGCGCGCTCGGCCGCCTGTTGTTGAGTGATGCGGCCGGCATCAAGTTCCTGCCGGATGGGTCCCATGTGAGCCTCGAGAAAACGCTGTAAGCGCGGGTCGGCAAAATCAACCAACACGACCTTGCCGCTACCATCGGTCCCGGAGACATTGATTGATCGGTCGGTAAATTGAGGGTTTTGAATGCGGGGGTGAATGAACTCAGCAGTCAGATCAATTTGGCGATCGCGCACGGTCAGCACTTGATCGACCGGCCATTCCGGCCGCCCCTTGATCAGCATGCGCACGCGTTGCTGACCGTCGGAGCCGGTGAACAATTCAACGCGGCCGACATATTTTTCCTTAGAGTTTTCGATGAATAATTCAACGACACGCCCGTCGGCGACTTCCCGTAGTCGTTCGTTAATATCACGTTCCTGGACCCGAGGTACTGAGCTCTCGGCCACGGAAATTGAACTGGAAATACTTTGAACCGGCTGGGTAGGCGTCAGAGACCCCCCATCAACATGACTCCGCCACTCCAGCTGAACGCTCCCCAGACTCAGCACATCGCCATCACGAAGCGCAACCGAATTTCCATTGACCGGTATCTCGTCGCGATTGCCGCGCACGGGATCATCGCGAAAAATAATCGTGCCGTTCGTACTGCCCAAATCACGGATGGAATAGTTGCCCCGCCCATCATGATGGATTGCCGCATGGCTCCGCGAAATGCGCGCGACACCGCTGATACCGGAGTAAGCAATTTGGACTCTATCTGCACCAGGGTAACGCCCGAGCGTCATCGTATGCGCACGGCCCCTGGGAAAAGGCACCGAGATCGGATTGCCCGTCGCCGTATGCGTTCCGATTGCTGTCGTTACAGCAGGGACCAACGGTTGAGTCAGGGTCCCGGTCACCGGTTCGGTCGTAATATATTGATCCTGTCCGTTGATGGACGTTGTAGGCGCCGCGAGACTCCCGGGGGGCTGGGAAACAACAAGAGAACCGGCCGCCGGGCTCCACACCCACCACTGGCCGCTCATTTGAAAGGGTTGATAAACAGGTGTGACTGGGGGCATCGTTCAACTCCTATCGCAACTTTAGCCTCCCCACCCTAAATTATTATCGCCGACTTTACCGAAAGGTTTCGCTGCTTTAACGTCCCCGACGTCGTTCGTCGCGGCGGCGCTCGGTTGGTAAGTGCGTATCCATCCAGGTATGGTGCGGACGTGCACTCTCCAAGGAGGCACGAATAAAATCTCTCGGGATCGGATCTTCAAACGAGCGACCGTCACGCAGTAACGGTTGCGAACGCCACCTACCGATAATATCGGCACGCAGGCGCGGCAGGCTCTCGGTGATCGAGAGTCGCGCTTCGGCCGGCAAGGAGTCGTAGTTAGGAATCTCCGCCCGGATCAACTGGTCCAGACGCCGTTCCCGCGCGGCGAGGCGATCTTCGACCGACAATTCCGGGGTCGGCGCCGGCTCGGGCGTCGGTGTTACTACGGGGGTGTGACTGGACGCTGCCACCACATGCGCGCCGCCGTTTCCACCGAGGGCCTGGACATGGGCCGAGATGACTTCGGCACTGCGCGTACTCGTCAAGCGATCCCCTCCGCTCGTCAACACGGCATCAATATAGGCATCGGCAAAGCGTTTGCGCAGGGTCTCACGATCCGTTGCCGAGGGATTCGCATCCCACAGCTGGGCGAAACTCGCATCGGTCCGATGTTCGGAGATAAAGTTTTCCACGGCCTCGTGCGCCCGGAACTCAAGTGTCAAATCGCGCGGCGTGACAATGCCACCACCGCCATTTTCAATCGAACGATCGGCCGCTCGGGTCAGTATCGTCGTGATTTCACGCTGCTGATCGGCGAGCGTTCCCAATTCACGTCCGCGTCCATGATAGATGGAGGCAAGATGCTCGATAGCACCGGGTTCAAAGGTTACACTGTTGCCGTTAGTGCGCGTTCTCAATAAGTCTTGGGCCGCGGTCTGGACGATCTCTTGGACCACGCCGCGGTCGCCTTCGAGTCTTCCGGCTGAGCCATTGGCGCCGTTCGAAACAACCGGAGTCGCGCCGTTGCCGGAACCATTGGCCCCATTGCCACCACCCGGTTGCGCACTCGGCGCCACGGGTGCATCGGCGCGCGGACCGGATCCCGGATCACGATAGCCCCCACGGTGTTCCCCTTGGGGATTCAAGGGATCAATTCTTCCGCCTGCTGGTTCGCGATAGGCCTCGTAAAAGGCATCTAAAATGCGGTCTTGGATGCGGCGATTATTCTCGATCCCGCCTTCCAGCAATTGAGTGAGTTCCCGCTGCACAGACTCGACACTATGACCGGTGCGCTCCGAAACCACACGAACGACGTCTTCCGCGGTTATTTGAATATCACTCCGGTCGTGTCCCTGCGTCATATTCGTAACGACGGCATCCATTAAGTTAATATGCGCACTCGGCGGGGCTCCACGTTCGGAAGCCCCTAAAGCGGTCAAGGCATCCTTGGCCCCATCAGTGATGTCGACGCGTTCATAGCGAAGCCGGTTAATGCGTCCTTCGGCACCGCCCAAGCGATCTCGAATCGCGTGATCAAAGACGCCGCGAACTTCTTGCGGCGTCATCGGGACGACCTCGACCAATTCGGTACGGCGGAGCAAGTCGGGCGCCTTGCGTTCGATTTCATCGAAGCGCGTTGAATCGAAAATAAAGTGGAGGTTTTCGTAGCGCGGATCCTTGCCTTCCAGGATTTCATACATCTGGGCGATCAAGTTAAGGGGCTGATTGCCGGGGCCCATTCCGGCCTCGAGAAAACGATCCGCCTCGGTCAGATGGACGATAACGGGGTGTTCACCCGCCAAGCCATCGAGGGTCCGAAAGAAAATCGTCTGGGCCCCGTTCATCCACGAACCCGCTTGTTGAACGACGCGACTCGCACTGATCTGCACGTACCGAACATTACGTCCCTCGAAGGCCTGAACGCCGGAGTTCCCTTGAACCGCGGCAATGGCGGCTGTGGTCACCCCGTGACCTTTACCGGAACCGGAAGGTCCACCGAGGATGACGTGAGGCATCGAACCGCGGTTAAAACCGCGCAAAATCTCCCGGCCGGTCGGTGACAGGGGTGTACTTCGCGTCCTAAAGTCGGCGGTCCGGTCTCGAATAATCGGGCTCGAGTCCTGAAAAATATTGCGCCAGTGTTGCCAGACCGCGCGGCCATCACGGTGTCTCAAGCGTCCCCAGGTCGCCTTCAGAGCCGTGCGCGTGTTGGACAAGAAACTATCGAGTCCGCGTGTCCACCCTTGCTGTTTAGCCATCGCATAGGTCTGAAACAACATCGTCGCACTCAGGCCGACCATGAAATACAGGCTATACTTCGCGAGCCCGGCCGCTTCGAGTTGGGCATCCAGGCCGGTACGTTGCATGCCGAGCTGATCCGTGCGGGCGTCATCCACCGCCAACTGCGGTTGGATAAAAGTGCGGAGGCTATTGGCGATTTGCAACGTTTCCGCGTTGGTAAAATAAGGGTTGTAGGTCCCTTCGCGGGTAATATCACTCGCCACAATCTGGTGATCGGCACGAATCGAGTTCGGCGCGATTCCCGTCAGTGTAGAAATAAGATTCCGAATGCGGTTGGCATTCCCCCCCTGACTGAAACTGGATAACAGGCGCACGACGCCGGAGCGTTGCGGGGACATACAATATTCACCGGTCTCGATGCCGCCAAGTTCGAGGAGCGTCAAGATCTGGTCGTCCCTTAAGCTCATCCCGAGCGGTTGTGACCCACCTATCCCTTGAGCGCTGCAAACAGCGCCACTCCGTCCGTCACTAAAAACGATCCACGCGGGCTGACCCGTCTCACCATCGCGTGAGCGGCCAATGACTGCTTGAACACCTCCGGTAGGACCTGTTGCCCCATGTCTCAAGAGGGCTTGCTGCAAGTCCGTTGAACTCAACGGATTCTCGGTGCCACCAAGGGCACGCGCCAAATGGGTCTCCGCTAATTGAGAAATCGTCGTCGCCACGGCGCGCGCCGTGGCTGTCTTGCGGTCACCTGACACGACGGAAGACACCGCCGTTTGAATGGCCGTGGCTCGGCTGTCCGCCGGCAAACGTAACGAATTGATTCCAATCGCCACGACGCGATTAAACTCCTGCTCCGTCAGCGCATTACTTCCACTCGTCGCCGAGCTGTGAATTTGCGTATAACCGGGCAGGCCGGTCCAATTAGGAATTAAATTCGCCGGGCTATACTGGCCGTTTTCAATCGCATGCATCTGGGCGTACACACGTTCCAGTTCTGCTGACGTCGGATTGCGTTCCCCGGGGAGTAAGGTGTAGTTGGGATCGGGTCGGAGATAGGCCTTGCCATCGGTCCCGATCACAACTCGTTGGGCGCCCACCAGCGAGCGGTCTCGGGTCGGGTCGCCGAGAGGAACATGCAACGGTACGCTACAGGTCGTACTGCGCGTCGCCGTCCCTTGACAGGCGGGAACCGGCTGTACGGAAATGCCGCTATTGTTGTATGAAACTATCGGTGGTGGCGTCAATTCCCTCTCCTTTGGCTTAGAACCCCTTCTAATGCCGATTGAAAGACCTGGGTCTCCCGATTCTTTCTATTCTCTATTTAATTATCGGAAAGAATTCGCCGATGTTGCTTCGAATCTTGACGAAGCTTCAAAAAAATTCCGCGACTTTGAAAAGAAGATAAAACTAAATAATATCAATAAGTTATAGAAATCCCTTCCGATGAGTTTTCATCGGCGCCGGCACCTGATCGAGTTGTCTACAAAACGGGAAAAGAGACGGCTAGGAAGGTAAACTCGAACGCATCAGGCCGACGAACGCAGGGTCAATATCACTGGCACCGCCCCGCAGCAACGGCTGCCGTTCCCATAAGTTGATAAGGTGTTCAACGGCCCGACGCCGTGCCGCTTCATCGCGCGCCGCCCAGTCATCAAGTTCATCGGCAAGAATGGCCTCGACCTTGGCTTCACGGGTCAGCGGTGGTTTTACAAATAGACTGACGAAGGCTTCCGTAATCTCCGGCGCCCCATCACGCAAGAGTTCATGGCGTTCCCACATCGCAATAATACGCTGGACCTCCACTTGTTGCTGGGGGGCATCCAGTGAATCCCAGTTAGGGGACACGGTCGCAAGAATCGCGGCGACCTTGTCTTCACGGGTCGGTTCCGGTGCGGACTCCGGCTCTGGCGGCGCAATGACGGCGCGGACAAAGTCCTCCGTAATCTCCGTCACACTCACATCCTGTCGCTGCGCCCACTGATCGAGAACTTGCGCCACAAGACTTTGCTGCGCCTGAGCGTCCTGCTCGTCCCAATCCGGTGCCACCTCGGCAAGAAATTGGGCGACCTTTTCTTCAGAGCTCGGCTCCGGCGGCTTCACAAAGAGACGCACGAAAGCTTCGGTAATCTCCGTCGCTCCATCGCGTAACATTTCGTGGCGCGCCCACATTTCAATAATGCCGTGAATCTCACGTTGCTGGGCGGCACTGTCGTATGAATCCCAGTCGGGAGAAACCACGGAAAGAATCTGCGCCACTCTTTCTTCGCGGCTGATGCGCGGCTCTTGACCCTTGATCATAAAATGCGCTTCGGGATGCTGCGTTAAATACAGCTCCGTCATGCTGCGCACAAAGTCGTCGTTGATCTCCGTCGCTCCCGCGCGCAAGAGCGGAATCTTTTCCCATTTATTCAGGATGTAGTCACTCAAGACCTGGTCCTTATCCTCTTGAGGTTGATAGTTCTCCAACAACTCGTAAAGCGCGCGATCGACAGTAAAATGTTGAAAATGTTGCGCATGCTCGGTGACGAGAACCACTCGCGATCCGGGACCACTCTGGGGCGCACTCAACGGGCTGTCGCCGTAGGCTTGATCCCAATCCTGAAGCGCCAGATCACTGGCCAACAGGGCCTGATAGGAGGGCATTTCCGTGAGCGCCTTGACCACGCGCATCGCACTACCGATGCGGTGGCTCTCTTCGAGCGTCAATATTTCGCTGACCCCAATGTCGGATTGCTGATCGGGATGGACTCTTTCCTTGGCGGCCAATAGATCATTCATCGCCTCTAAGAGACGGGCGCGCATTTCGTTCCCTTCAGGGAGGAAATAGTACACGTTATGAAACTGATCGTGCTTGTCTTGAAAAAGCCGGCGAATCACGCGTCCACGCGGTGGCGGTTGCGTCGCACCTGATGGCGGCAACGGCGGAGGCTCCGGTGGACGAATTTCATTAACAAGTGGCAGCGGTTCGGCCTCGCCGTCGTCAACCGCGGCAACATCCGGCTCCGATGAAACGATATCGTCATCATCGACACCCAACAACTCGACGTCATCAACATTGGCATATTCGTCATCATCCGCGTCAAACGCGGCGATCCCCACTTGGACCGCCATATGGGCGTGAAAATCCGATCGCAAGCCCGCGGGATGAGCCACCGGATAGGTCCTGAGATCGACTTTGCGGGTACGGATCCTAAAATAAGCCCTTAAATACGCCTCGGGAAGTCCCTCTTGGGGCGACGCATCAAGATCGACCCCCTCTTGCGCCCAGAACTGTGCCTTCACAACATGGTCGAGATAACCGTAGATCTGCACGGCCGCCGTCAGCTCACGCGGATGATGGACCAACGTGCGGACGGCTTCGGAATCATGTTGACTGATAAATAAGAGCAAGGGGAGCAGTTCCAACACGCGGTCGCTCTGCTCCATCACGAATTGACCGGAATCATCGTGATCGGCCAACGTTTCCCAGGTCGTAAAAAATAAACGTAAATAAGCCAGGGGCAATTCCGCGCCGCGTTTTCCCTCGATCGTCCAGAAGGCCGCACGCTGCTGTTGCGTCATGCGTTCCCACGCACGAATCGCCGCCTCACGAATGATGTTCTGCTTGGCCTCTTCCTTATCCTGATAGGCCACCATGGGCTCGGATTGATGCGCATCCGTCGGTAATAACGCCGTAATGTAGTGATGCACCCCTTGACTGCGAAGGGTCCGCAGCTGCTGCAAGCGCGACCGAATCGATTCTTCAAAGTTCTCACGATCGACCAAACGATCATCGTGGATGGACTTGGGATCCAACTCATAAGCAATCAAGAGATCGAGGTCTTGATACGCCGCCAAGGCATCTTCGAGGAGTTTCTTTTGTTCCCCTAAATTATTGGCTTCGATCGTCGCGGTGAGGTCTTGGATAGCCCCCTGAAGCCGGGTCTCACGGATCCGGCGAATTTGCGTCTCGCGTTCCGGCCCTGCCGAGCTGCCACTCCAGAAATAACCGAGCATGACATCGGAACCGAGCTCCGGATCGACGGGCCGCTTGCGCGGCATGGCTGAATGCTGCTGCGGCATGCCCGTGGGATCCAACGGATAATCCGGCGCGGATTCAAAGGTATCGGGCGCCACCGTTTCCAGACCCAACAAGGCACTACCCGTATAGCGCAAGAGCTTGTTCCCCATCACGGAAATGACATCCTGGGACTCAAGCTTGAGGTAGCGTTCACTCGAAACCTTGAGCGGCTTGCCATCACGAATCACAGTCGTCCCAAAATCCGATTCATTATCAATGAGCCAGTAGCTGTCGTCGGGAAGAATCCGCACTTCGGCCTGAAGATCAGATACCAAATCATGAACGGCTTTTTTCTCGGGGTTGATCCGCCAATGGCCGTCCTTGACCTTGCGACCGATTCCAAACAGGTGTTGGACCGGTCTTTTTTCCAGGTCGTGAATCGGCAGGCGTACGGCGGTCGCTTGGGGGGCCGGCGTCGGCTCCTCCTGTTGGGCCTTACGGGCTAAAAACCAATTGCGAATCTGGCGGCCGAAGAGAATGGCCGTCCCGACAACCGCAACCGCAACACCAATACCGACGGACTTGGCTTCGGGAGAGCAACCCGTCATCATCATCGCACTGGCGACGAGAGGAATGAATTCCGCCCGCGAGGGAGTCCGCGCGCGTTCCGGTGTCCGGACGAGTAAATGCTGTGCCGGGCTGGCGACCGGCGCTGACAGTGCCGTATCAGGAGCCGGAGGCGCAGTGGTTAATTCGGTATTAAGGGGAAGTCCCTGAGTCGCGGGCGTCGACGTGGACGTCGAGGCGAGCACGCTCGAACCCATCCCTTGGGAGAGACTCAATAAATTCATGCTCGTTCCGCCGGCTAGTAAATTCATAGAACTGTAGGACTCCGCATCCGTCAGGAACTGTATTAATTAGATAATAAATACAGGTAGTTACTAAAATTCATCTCGCAAGCCCGTATCGGCACAAGATTGCGAAAGTTGCTAAGCCGGAGGGGTCAAATGTTGACGAAAGTAAACGAAAAAGCCCCGTGAGCTGGCGGTTAAACCGATCTCACGGGGCGTTCCCTCTACTAAACTACTTGTTTCGGACCTAGCGGCCTCTGCGGAGGCGATCGCGACGATCACGCGCCCGGTCGGTATCCAGATGTTCAAGTCCGGAGAGACCGTGGCCGCTGCTCGCGACGTGCGTGGCAATCTCAGTCCGCATCGCTTCGCTGATCCGGCGATGAATTTCCGCTTCACGACGGTCCGTGTTCCAATCAGCATGGTCGCGTTCCACTTGGCTGCGCGCCTGCGTCTCGAACGCACTAAAGAGGGGACGAAGCTCTTGAATCGCGGAGAGGCGCGCCTCTGCCGGCAAAGCTCCATAACCGGGTAATTGGGAACGAAGATGCAGTTCGATCGCGGCATCGGTTCCACTGGAACCCTGGAGTGCCGCACGATCCCGCAAGAGACCGTCTAA
This sequence comes from bacterium, assembly GCA_965216315.1. GTDB lineage: Bacteria > UBA10199 > UBA10199 > 2-02-FULL-50-16 > JAJFLM01 > CBDCFN01. Next base: position 2,197,530 of record CBDCFN010000016.1, read on the forward strand.
CTGCGCATCCGTCCAACCGGCTCCGCGCAGCGAAGTCAGTTCCGCCGCATCAAAACGATCGGCGTAGGCATCAGCTGGAGGCGGTGTCGCGCCCGCGGGTGGATTATTCGCCGGTGGTGGTGTATTCCCTGCCGGCGGTGGCGTCGAACCACCGGAGCCGTTGCCGCCGCTGCTTCTACCGCGTATCGGTGCATCGGCATTGCCGCGTCCGACCGCATCGCGGACCTGCTCAATAAGATTATTCACTTGGTCTGTATTCGGAGCCGAGGGGCGGTCTGACGTATTCGCGCTACGAACCGCCGCTTCAAAACTACTCCGGTCCTCGCTACTGAATTGACTGAGATCACGTCGATCCGACTTGAGCAGGGCGGCTTCCGCACGTCCCGCTTCACTATCGGCATAAACTTGCCGTAAGACATGATCCGTCGCCGCATCAATCATCCCGACTGGGGGAACACCGTCAACTTGACCTGTTGTCGGACGACCGGCGGCATCCCAACGGCGCATCGCTTCTTGAGCAATGACGCTGTCGTAAATTCTCCGGCCCTCACCATCCTTTAAATTCGGATAGCGCATGCGGACAAAACTCTGGATGTGCGATTCACGCACCCGGTTTCTGGTGGCTTCCTGAGTCGCGGCGCGATTCTGGAGAAAGCGCCTACCAAGATAGATACCCCCTAAACCGAGGACAACCGCTCCCGGGATGGCAATATTAGAATTGTCACTAAACCACGAGGAAATGCGCTGCCATACAGTCGGCTCCGGCGTTGGTGCCGGTGGCCGGGCATTGACCGTGATCTCCCGGGTCTGGATCGTCCCATCACCGTCACGGACGGAAACGGTATGCGTCCCGACACCCAGCGTCGGAACATAGGTTCCGGTGCCGGTCAGGGCTTGAACACGGGTTTCACCGACGTACACGGCGGTTCCTTCCGGCCAAGCGGACAACCCGGCATCGCTCGGACGTATCGTCAAACCGGTCGGCGTCTCCCCTTCCGTCATCGTCAGGGCCGTAAGATTCCGCGTCGTACGCGGCGGCACGCCTTGGTTCTGATCCAAGAATACAGCGATTCCTAAGAGCGCGTGCATATAACGGATCAGCTTTTCACCCTTGGCCTGTTGGGTCGCACGACCGCGGAAGGCGCGGGTCACAAACTCAATAAAGTCACGACGGGAAATCACGTCGGCGTTGCCATCGGGATTGAAGCGATCGCCGACATCCGGATTCAGGCCGCGGAAAATATTGATGACGTTGAGGGCATCATAAAGCTCGTAGTTGGTCACCTGTTGTGGGGTCAGCGTATTCAAGTAGGCCGTAACCGCTTCTTCACCACCATCGGTCCGACGGCGGCCGACTTCGGCCCAGGTCGCCTGTGCTGCCGTCGCATTGTACCCAAGCTGACTGGTCAGACAGGTCAACAGCGCCTGGTCGTTCGCATAGAGTATTCCGACGTTAAAACCGCTGCGTTCTGAGGTGTTTCCTCGGCGGTCTGCCGTTGCCGAAAGATAACGGGTAAATGAATCGAAGCTCCCTGAAGGAACCGTGTAGCGTCCCGATAAATCCGGATCGAGATTGCTGATCTGGTTCGGCGGCATTTGGTTGGCACCACCGTGCTGGGGTGCGACACCAAGTCGCTGATAGATTGCCGCAAGGCCACGCGCCTCACTTAAAATTGCTGGATTAACTTGATTCGGTCTACATTCATTAACCATTTTACTAACCCCTTATGGCTGTAATTAAGATTCTTCTCTCTCCGTAAAATATACTGTCCACTTCCACCTTAGTTGTGCGGCGCCGGCTTTGAACCGGCGCCGCATCACGATAAGGAATTAGAAGTTAAGGCCACCGCCGCGGTTTCCACCACCGCCGCCGCCTTGGCGACGGATGCTAACCGTACCGGCGGTCACCGAGGATCCAACCAGAGTGGTCCCACTCAACGGCTGAATCGTAACGCTGAAGTCTTGACGACGTCCGGCGCGTCCACCCGTATTCCAGGTCTTCGGGCGTCCGGTCAGCGTGATGTTATTCACACCGGCCGTCAGCGTCACATCTTCCGTGTGAGTTCCGACGGTGATCCGTGCAGGACCGGCGATGTCGCTCGTTACGCGAAGCGTAATCGAATCATTCGCGTAGTAACTGGCTGTCGAAGTCACGCTCGCCGAGCTCAGCGTCGCATGTGCGGGTGCTGCCGGAGTCATGGCAACTGTCACGTTCCCTAAGTTCAATGAACCGAGCGTCACAAAGACGTTTGCCGAGTTACCGGCGGTCAAGCCCAATGCGGTAACCTGAGACTTGGTCAGGTTCACATCAAGAGATCCGCCGACCGGAATATTATTCGGGACCTCAATCGTCGCAATCACGCGACCATTGCTGGTCTTAACCTGAATCCGCGAACCGGCCGCAATCTCCGTCCGGGCCACCACGCGCCCGATCCGGCCAATAATCGTGTCATCCGTCGCCGCATCGCGTACAGCCTCATCGGTAACGGTGAGATTATGGGGTTCCCAGGTCTGCGGATTCTGCGGCGTCTCTGAGCGATTGATCTCGATGACAGCCGTCCAGTAAACGGTTCCACTCGAATCACGGACTTCAACCGTGTTGCGATCTTCCGTCAACAAACCTTCATCAACGACCAGCGGATTGTTACCCGACGGGCGGATATTGGTATCACGTCCGTTAACGCGAACCGTGGACCCAGGTCTCCATCCGCCTTCAGGCGCAGTGAAGGAACCTTCGGCACCCGGTGCGACACGCGTCGTTCCAGCATCATGGGGTCCAACCTCCCGGGTCCGCTCATCCGCAACCGGAGGTGTCACCCCGCCCGTGTCGCTGGAACCACCGAAGTACCAGGTCAAACCACCCATGACGCGGTGATCAGCTTGTCCAAAACTACTGCTCCCGCGGTTGGAGGGATTAAACCAAGTGTATCCCGGTGAATAAGCAAGATTTAACTGAACGGCATGATTCTGACCGGCAATGATATCATAGCCGAGGCCGAGAATTCCGCGCAGGTTCATGACGGTACCACCACCAGCATCAATGGAATTACCAACCGCTGGATTCCACAGTCCACAAAGGCCCGTGTTGTAGCTCGAACCGGCGTCATTACCGCGGCCTAATTCGCCTTCAGTCCCGCTGGGTGTCGTCTCGGTGCAGTTGCCCATCGAGGACAGGCTACCGACGCCAAACTCACCACCGGCAAAAAGGCTGAGGTTTCTCGCCGCCGTCGCATGAAAAGGATAAAAGCGCGCGAGGGCTCCCAAGTGCCACATAAAACTGGAAGCACTCGAATCAAAGCTCTCGCCACCGGGAGTCAGGCCGGTACCAGCTAAATGCTGTCCGCCGATGCCGGTGTAGAAGTTTCCTGCAATCCAGGGAGTATTGGGACTAAAAACGTCTAGGTGAAACTGGAGGTCACCGCCGCCGCCGCTATGAGCAACATCGCCAGAACCGAATTGACCAAAACCGCGGAGACCGAGACCATAGCGAACCCGCGTGCTGCGATCCGTCGAAGTTGGATTGGGATCTGTGGTCGGGTTGGGATCCGTTGTCGGATTGGGATCCGTCGTCGGATTGGGATCCGTCGTCGCGTCTGCGACGATACGTGAATCAGCGGTATCGCCGTTCAGTTGGGCATAAGTAAATGTCTGACCATTGACCACGACAGTATAATCGGTCGGGTTAACCGTTGTCCCGCCAGTACTCGCAGCCGTTGCCGTATCCCTGATTCGAGCTGCCAATTGCCGCGCTTCTGCAACCGTTAATACATTTGCATCATTATTGCGTTCAGTAATTGCAACTGATACAGGATCAGCTCCGCTCCGAACAACGCTATAGTTAGTATCTGCCATGGTGGTCCTCCTAAAAGTCCTAGCTTATAAATTCCTCAAATAAATCCCTGTTGAAAAAGTCCTCGCACAGACACGAAAAAATATTCGTTTGCCTTGCACGTAGAAACTTATCGGGTTCCCAAAAAAGAAGTTGCTAAAAAACAAGGGGATAATCCGCGCGTGCTAAGTCGCAGATTACTAATGATAAAGCGGTTATTCTCGGATATTCCCGCAGGCAATTTTGCGAAAATTCGAAAGGAAAACACAAGGAAAACGCAATGATAGCTTCCCGGAATACGGGAGTATACGCTAATTTGACCGCGCGATTGACATAAGCACCAAAAAAGTCTCTTCTTGCGACGCTTGGGCGGGGATCCACCTTATACACGACTGATTAAATATTCATGAGCGAACGCGTTTCGAAATCTAAACCAGCTCCCTCAATTAACAAGCAACTTTTCCTGTTTCCGGACGACGATCAGCCAGCTAAGGGGACTAAAGTTTTTACCTTTTTTTTCGGAGGAAAACCATGATGCGGATTAAAATCATCACCAGCTTATTTGTAACTTTGACGTCACTGACATTCATCGGTCAGGCCAACGCGGCTTGGAGCGAGTATTTTTGTGACATCATTAACGGCAGTGCCAGCGCGCTCAATTCGGCAATCAACCACTACAATGCGAGTGGCGACGACCGGATGTGTAAAAAAGGGATCCGCTTTAAAGAGGCCCAGCACATCGCATTACCGGACGGTATTAGCATCACCCAGAGCCCGCCATCAGGCGAGACCTACGGCGTGGCGATTCGCCGCTGCTCCACGTCTGAAATTAACTGCCCGGATCTCAGCGATACCGCGGTGAAGCTCGATTTCTCCGATTACACCAACGACAACGGCGATTGCCCGATTAAGGTTTCCAACGGTGCTAAAATTGATATTTTGAACCTCCAGATTACCGTCCCCAATAAGGACCGGGCCATCTGCACGGCGAGTGGTGACCCTATCGCTTTAGAAGATCAAAGCAATGACTATGCCTGGATCCACAATGTGACGATTATTCAATCGACTCCGGTTGATCCTCATGATGATTGCTCCGCGGCGGACAACCCCGACGAGCCTGATAGTGACAACGATGGTGAAATCGATTCGTGTGATGATGATGACGACAACGACGGAGTTACGGATGACGAAGACCAGTGTCCTAACGAAGCCGGTACGGTGATCCTCAAAGGCTGCCCCGAGGCGAATTGGTGCCTTGATATGAGCACCGGCGATGTCCTCCCGAAAGAGGGCGTTGATACCGACGGTGACGGCCTCGATGACGCCTGTGACAATTGTGACGACCAAGACAGTGACGGCGTCTGCTCTGACGTTGATAATTGCCCAGATGACGCCAACCATGACCAGACCGACACCGACGGCGACTTAGACGGTGACGCCTGTGATGACGACGACGACGATGACGGCGTCCTCGACGGCGACGACAATTGTCCGCTGGATGTGAACGCCGGCCAAGAAGATACCGATGAAGATGGTCTCGGTGACGAGTGTGACGATGACGACAGCACGGGTGATTCCGATAGTGACGGCATCTGTGACGGCGCAATCGCGATCGGCACCTTCTGTGATGCCGGTCCAGATAACTGCATCGATGACCCGAATCCCGGCCAAGAAGATGCGGACGGTGACACGATCGGTGACGTCTGTGATCCGGATGACGACAACGACGGCATCGTGGATGCAGTCGATAACTGTCCTTTAGATGCAAATTTTGATCAAACCAATACGGACGGCCTGCCGGATGGTGGCGACGCCTGTGACGCGGATGACGACGAAGACGGCGTCCCGGATGTGGGCGATGACTGTCCGCTGGATGCGTTAGACAGCGTCGACACGGATGGTGACGGCCTCTGCGACAACGCCGAAGGCGTACTCGGCACGAGCCCGGTCAATCCCGACACGGATGGCGACGACTATTGTGACGGCCCCAACATCGTGTTGGCCTTCTGTTCCAACCCGAATGACAACTGTCCGATTGACGCCAATCCGGGGCAGGAAGACGGAGACCTTGACGGGATCGGCGATGCCTGTGACGAAGTCCCGGCCCTACCCGATGCCGATGGCGATCTCATCCCGGATGTAATTGACAACTGTCCCGGAGTGGCTTCGCTGGACCTGACGGATACCGATCTCGACGGTCTCGGCAATATCTGCGACCCGGATAATGACAACGATACGATTCTTGATGACGGCGATGGATCGCTGGTTGAAGGTGATAACACCTGTGTCGGTGGCAACACGGTCGCCTGTGATGACAACTGTCCGCTCATTGCCAATGCAGGCCAAGAAGATGCCGACAACGACGGCATCGGTGATGTCTGTGACTTCGGTGGGGGCGGTTTCGTGGACTCGGACCTCGACGGCATTCAAGATGCGATCGACAACTGCCCGCTTACACCGTCGTTGGATCTGACAGACACCGACCTCGACGGTCAAGGCGATGTCTGCGATCCGGACAATGACAATGACACGATTCTTGATGACGGCGACGGTTCGCTGATTGAAGGCGATGCCCCCTGTGTCGGCGGCAACGTCGTCGCCTGTGACGATAACTGTCCGTTTATTGCCAATCCTTTGCAGGCCGACGCGGATGCCGATGGCATCGGTGACGCCTGTGATTTCGGCTTGATAGATGCGGATGGCGACCTCATCCCGGATGCGGTCGACAACTGTCCGGCCCTTCCCTCACTGGATCTGAATGACACGGATCTGGATGGTCAGGGCAATCCTTGTGATCCCGACGATGATGGCGATGGCGTCCTCGACGGCGTTGACAACTGTCCATTTACCGCCAACCCCGGCCAGGAAGATGCCGACATTGACGGCACCGGTGACGTCTGTGACTTTGATGGCGGCGTCGTCGATACCGATGGCGATCTGATTCCGGACTCCATCGATAACTGTCCGGCGGTTCCTTCATTGGATCTAGCCGATACAGACATGGATGGCCAAGGGAACCCGTGTGATACCGATGATGATGGCGACGGCGTCCTCGACGGCGTCGACAACTGCCCACTCACCCCCAACCCCGGTCAGGAAGATACCGATACCGACGGTACCGGTGACGTCTGTGACGTGGACGGCGGTGGCGGCGGTTTCGACGATGACGACGGGGACGGAATTCCCAATGTCTTCGATAACTGTCCCGCAGTCCCGTCAACGGACCTGAATGATACGGACAACGACGGCCTCGGCAATCCTTGCGATGACGATGACGACGGCGACGGCGTGCTCGACGGCGTCGACAACTGCCCGTTCGTTTCGAACGCCGGTCAGGCCGACGCTGACATCGACGGCATCGGTGATGCCTGTGATACCGGCGCGGACGATGACGATTCGGACGGCATCCCCAATGCGGTCGACAACTGTCCGAATGAAGCATCACTCGACTTGACGGATACGGACGGCGACGGCGACGGCAATCCTTGTGATACCGACGATGACGACGACGGTGTCCTTGACGGCGCCGACAACTGCCCGTTCGCCGCCAATCCGGGCCAGGAAGATACCGACATGGATGGTATCGGTGACATCTGCGATAGCGGCGATGTGGTCGGAGTGACCGACACGGATGGCGACGGTGTCGACGATCCGGACGACAACTGTGTCCAGACCCCCAATGCGGATCAAACCGATTCGGATGATGATGGCAGCGGGGATGCCTGCGATATCGATAGCGCAACAGCAAGCGATATCGACGGCGACGGACACAATAACGACGTCGACAACTGTGCCCAAATTGCCAACCCGGGCCAGGAAGACAGCGATGGCGACGGCGTCGGCGATGTCTGTGAAGGAAATCTGGCCGTAAGTGGCACGGATAGTGATGGCGACGGACTTACCGATGAAGTCGAAATCAACGTCACATTTACAGATCCGAATGATACGGACTCCGATGATGACGGCATCAACGATCTGGATGAAGTCACGAGCTTCTCCGATCCTAACCATGCCGACATCGACGACGACGATATCTGCGACGGCATCATTGCCCTCGAGGGAATCTGTAACAGCGGCCCGGACAACTGCCCCTTGGTCACCAATCCCGACCAGGTTGACAGCGACGGCAATGGTGTCGGCGATGTCTGCGAAGGCGATGCGGACGGCGACGGTGTCCCCAACGAAGGCGACAACTGTCCTATCGTCAGCAACGACAACCAAGCGGACGATGACCAAGACGGCATCGGTAATGCCTGCGACACCAGCCCAGGCAGCCTCTCCTCCGGTGGAGGTTGTAGCTTGAGCCCGAGTGCTGCGAGCCACACTCCGACCGTACTTTGGCTGATGCTACTCGCTGTAGGAGCCCTACTCGGCTTTCGCAGAGATGCCGCTAAGTAAAGACGCTAAATAGATTGAAATTATCCCCCCGTGAGATAAGGAATTATCTCACGGGGGTTTTATTTTCGAAGAAAGTTGCAAATCTAATACCTTCGGCTTTAGCTCTTTGATTTTATTAATTAATTCGCCTATTCCGAAATGAGGAGTGTTTGCATCAATCTCACGATAATTCCCGCTGTTACTAGCAACTTTTTGTAAACCCACCCGATAATTTCACACAGCGAGCGAAAGGTTTATTCAAAGTGAATCTGTGCGAGCTGAATCGCTATTGGACATAGGACTTTTAGGAGGACGCACCATGAAAGGCTTCAAAAATATTTTAACCGTATTGGCTCTTGCCGTACTTTGCGGGACCGCATCACAAGCGGATGCCGCGTGGGGAGACGATTTTTGTGACATCGTCAACGGCAGTGCTAACGCATTAAAAACGGCCATTAATCAATATCATGACGCTGACGAAGGCTTGAGGCAGTGTCGCAAAGGTATCCGTTTTAAGGCGGAACAGACGATTGTCATCCCGGAGGGATTTACAATTACAGCGGGCCCGCCAAGCGGGAGTACTTACGGTACAAAGATCCGCCGCTGCTCCGCGGAAGAAATCGGCTGTCCTGGTCTGAGTAATACAGCGGTCGTAATTGATGCCTCCGGTTACACGGAAGATAACGGTAATTGTCCTATTAAAGTCGGCCCCGGTGCAATGCTCGACTTTCTTAATTTTAAACTCATCGTCCCCAATGCTGATATGGCTATTTGTACAACGGGTGGCGAAGCGATTCCCCTAGAAGACCAAGAAAATAGTTACGCCTGGATCCACAACGTCACGATTGAAGAAAGTGATGGCCCTGGACCGGGACCGACCGATAGCGATGGTGACGGGCACGACGATCCTGATGACAACTGCCCGAATGTTCCAAATCCGGGCCAAGAAGATACGGACGGTGACGGACACGGTGATGCCTGTGATGATTGTACCGACACGGACGAAGACGGCTTCTGCGAAGAAGGTGGCGCCGATGAATGTCCGGATGTCGCCGGCACCGACAACGGTTGCCCCTGCACTGATCCAGATAGTGATGGTTTTTGTAATGAAGATGGCGAAGACGAATGTCCGGACGAAGCCGGAACGCTGAATGGCTGCCCGGATGAAGACGGCGATGGCATTCCCGATGATGAAGACCTCTGCCCGGGAACGATCGCAAAAGCCATGATGATGTATAAATTGAGCAAGAGTGGCTACCAAACTCAATTCAAGACGATTGAGGTCAGAGGCCAATATCTCGCCATACAAATGGGCAATCCCGTTCCCGCTGGACCGATTCCTGGTCCTGGCTCGATTAAATCGAATCATGACGGCGGCGGTGAAGACTGTGGTTTCGCCCTGACCCAAACCGGTGACATGGACGGCGACTGTGAAGGCGCCCCTGAAGGCACCGCTTGTGGTGACGCCTGTGATGACGACATCGATGGCGATGGACTTGCGAACGGTGTTGATGTCTGCCCCTGTGATGAAGATTGTGATGACGATGGTGTCAACGACAATGAAGATGCCTGTCCGCTGGATGAATCCGCGATTACGGAGCCCTGTGTGCCTCCGACTGATCCTATCGATCAAGACGCGGATGATGACGGCCTTGAAGACAGCGCCGAAGAAAGCATCGGAACCGATCCGAATGATCCGGATTCCGACGACGACGGCATCTGTGACGGACCGTTGAATGTCGGTACGGAATGTATCGGCGGACCGGACTGTGCGCCGCTGAATCCTGATAAGGGACCTGGTGAGACCTGTTTTGATTCGGTCAACCCCGGCCTAGTCGATTCTGATGGTGATGGTCTCAGTCTCAACAAGGAAATTGAGATCGGCACGGATCCGAACAACCCGGATACGGACGGTGATGGCACCAACGACGGCAATGACTGTGCTCCATTAAATGCTGACGTCTCTGAAGACTGTGGACCGCTCCCAAGTGTGAGTGGCGGCGTCGACAGCGATGGTGACGGTCTGCCTGATGACATTGAACAAAATGTAACCAATACCGACCCGAATAATGCGGACACAGACGGCGATGGTATCAGTGACGGCGACGAAGTCTTAAAGGCGCCTCGAACGGATCCTCGCAATGCTGACTCCGACGGCGACGGCATCTGTGACGGCGGCACGGCTGTCGACACAGAAGTCCCTGCTGAAGTTGAAGGCGAAGATCCCACAACCGTATCGGTTTGTGTGCCTCAGGCCGACGGCATTGGCGACAACTGTCCGCTCGTTGTTAACCCGGATCAGGTAGACGACAACGACGACGGCATCGGTGACGCCTGTCAGCTTGATACAGACGGCGACGGGGTAGTTGATGCCCTTGATAGTGACGGTGACGGTGTTGCCGACAAGGACGGTGACGGTAATGACCTCGACAACTGTCCTTTTGATTCCAATCCGATTGAGCCTGGCCAAGAAGCGCAGGGCGATCAAGACGGTGATGGCATCGGGGATGCGTGTGACTCTGACTTTGCGGCTCTCTCCAGTGGTGGCTGTGGCTGCCGTATCGATGGAGTCAGTGGAAGTCCTGCAGACGTAATCCCATTCTTGATCCTAATGCTGCCGATCGTCATCTTCCGGATGACGCGCAAGAAATCGGAGGCCCAGGCCTAAGCCAGTATTGGGGGAGGTAACATACGATGAAGACTTGGATGAAACATATAGTATTAATCGCGGCCTTCGCGCTGATTCCGGCCCTTGCTGTGGCAATGCCCACAACATACGACGTCGACGGCGATGGCATCGAAAACAACCACGACAATTGTCCTGACCATAGCAATGCAGGTCAAGAGGACAACGACGACGATGGTTTCGGCGATGTCTGTGACGGAGACGACGACAACGACGGCGTCTCCGACCTCGGCGAAGTCGCCCTGGAAACGGATCCGATGGACCCGGACACGGACGATGATGGTCTGACCGACTTGTTCGATTGTGCCCCGACGGATCCCGAGAAGTACACCTATGAAGACTGCTGGCTCCTCGTGGAAGACACGGGTGGTGACAACGGCGGCAACAATGGTGGCAATAACGGTGGCGGCAACAACGGCGGCGGCAACCCGAACGTCAATCCCGTCGACTCGGACGGCGATGGTTGTTTTGACGATATCGAAATCGGCATGCACACGGATCCATTAGATCCGGATACCGACGGTGACGGCGTTCCTGACTGCAATGACAATTGCCCCATCGTGAACAACCCCGGGCAAGAAGAGTCAGAACCTACTTCCAACGTCGGTATTGCCTGCGAAGGTGACTACGATGGAGATGGAGTTCCCGACGCAGACGACAATTGCATCTACGATCCGAATCCCTTTCAGTTGGATTCCGATATCGATGGTGTCGGTAACGTCTGTGACCCGGATTCGGAAGACTTTGGCGGTCCAGAACCCCTGGTCAATGTTCAAGGTGGCGGTGGCTCCGGTGGCGGCTGTTCCTTAGCAGCCGAAACCACCACAAACCTGGCTCACCGTGGCACCCTGTTGCTATTAGTCATTTCGTTATTCGGACTCGGAATGAGTCGAAAAAAGTTATAACGCCTTTAGTGGATCTTGGGAATTGCCCCGTGGGATCGGTTTAACCGCCATCCCACGGGGTTTTTTATTCGTCTTTTTTCTCCGGAAAGGGAACAACTGTTCCATCACTTATATCGACAGGTCCGCCTTTGACTCGATACTCCTCACTCACCCACTTGCCAAAATCAACCAGCTTACACCGCTCCGAGCAGAAGGGGCGATAGGGGTTATCCTTCCATTCGATCTCTTTTTTACAGTGTGGACAGCGCGCCTGGGACATAATAGTTTTATAGCCCCATGAGCCCATCAGATGCAATAGCGGTCTACGTTCACATTCCCTTCTGTGAGGTCAAGTGCGGCTATTGCGACTTTTACAGCGTACCGCGAGGATACCAGGAATTTGATCTACAAGAGAAATATGTCGCGGCGCTGTGTCGGGAGATTGAAATGCGGTCGACCTCCCCTAACCCCTCCTTCGTAAGGAGGGGAACACGCGTGAACTCCATCTTCTTCGGCGGCGGCACCCCTTCCCTGCTCCGCCCTGACCTCTTAGAACGCATCCTCGTCACTCTTGCAGAATATTTTCAGTGGGATCAGACGACGGAAATCACGATGGAATGCAACCCAAAGACAATAGATCTGGAGGGCCTACGCGAACGTCGTTCACTGGGCATCAATCGCCTGTCCCTTGGCGTTCAATCCTTCCAAGATCATTTTCTCAAGAGACTGGGGCGCATCCATAGCGGCCAGGAAGCCAAACAGACTATTTTAGCGGCACAGCAAGCCGGCTTTGAAAATGTTAATTTTGATCTGATTTTTGCACTACCAGGCCAATCACACGATGACTGGAAACAGGATCTAGAAATAGCACTGGACCTGGGAACACCGCATTTGTCTTGCTATGCCTTAACGATTGAACCGGGGACACCCTTTGAAAAACTGTATGGCCGCGTAGGGTCGGAGTCAGCCCTACCCAGCGATGACATCGCATTACAGCAATTCTGGTACACCCGCGAACGTCTAACCCAAGCCGGCCTTGAGGCCTATGAAATTTCCAACTTCGCCCGCCCGGGCTATGAATGTCGCCATAATCAGCATTACTGGAACTATGGAGAGTACGTCGGCTTCGGTGTCTCCGCTGCGTCTTTCTATAAAATCCCCCCCTTTGTAAAGGGGGGCCAGGGGGGATTTAAACGCACGGCAAACGCGCGTGATCTGCAAAAATATATCGATGGTGACTATCAAATAGAAATTGATCCGATTGAGCAAATAACCGCCCAAGGCGAATTCGTCATGCTGGCATTGCGCACCCGTGAAGGCCTATCCGAACGGCACTTTAGAGAACTATTTGGAGAGGAATTTACCGAGGTATTTGAAGAGGTGTTATCGCCGTTAAAGGAACAGCACCCGTCCTCCGCAGTAGCTACTGCTACGGAGGGGGAAGCGGCGCCCCTGCATCATGACCAGGGTCATTGGAAATTGACGGACCGCGGACTCGAAGTCGCGGATACAGTGATCTCCCCCTTTGTAAAGGGGGACTAAGGGGGATTTAATTTACATTAGTTTAAATCCCTCCTAACCTCCCTTTACAAAAGAGAGGAATGTCATTTACTAGCGAGTTGTCGTAACACGTACTGCAAAATTCCGCCATTACGGTAGTATTCCAACTCATCCGGCGTATCGATACGCGCCATCATCTGAAAGTTTTTATCCGTCCCATCGACCTGCACTGTCACTTCTTGACGTGGCTTGAGCGCGGCAATGCCACTAATCGTGAACGATTCACTCCCCTTCAAGCCCAGAGAGACGGCATCTTCGCCTGCTTTAAATTGCAAGGGTAACACGCCCATTCCAACTAGGTTGGAACGATGGATGCGCTCATAACTCGTCGCAAGCACCGCCTTGACACCTAGTAGGGCGGTCCCTTTGGCGGCCCAATCGCGGGAAGAACCGGTCCCATATTCCTTCCCGGCGATAACGATCAAATCCGTCCCATCGACTTGGTATTTCATCGCTGCATCGTAAATCGACTCCGTCTCCCCCGACGGTTGATAGACAGTCCATCCGCCTTCGGTTCCCGGAGCCAGCTGATTGCGCAGTCGAATATTCCCAAAGGTACCCCGCATCATCACTTCGTGATTGCCACGACGCGACCCATAACTATTAAAATCCTTAGCTTCCACGCCCCGTTCCAAGAGATAGGTCGTCGTAGGGCTGTCTTTGGGAATCGCCCCCGCAGGCGAGATATGATCTGTCGTTACCGAATCTCCGAGCAGGGCGAGGACCTTGGCCGCCTGAATATCCTGAAGCGGCGCGGGCTCTGCGTGCATCCCTTCAAAAAAAGGCGGGTGCTTGACGTAAGTCGAGCGGGTATCCCACTCATAAGTATCGCCTTTAGGCACCGGTAGTTGCTGCCAGGCTTCGTCTCCGTCAAAAATGCGCCCATATTCCTTTAAGAACATGTCCTGATCGAGCGCTTCATTCATCGCGGCCTGAATTTCTTCCTGGCTGGGCCAGATATCTTGGAGGAAAACATCCTGCCCGTCACGCCCCTGCCCCAGCGGTTCCTTGGTTATATCCACAGTCATATTGCCGGCAATCGCATAAGCGACGACAAGTGGCGGCGACGCAAGATAATTGGCTCGTACGTTCGGATTGATTCGCCCTTCAAAATTCCGATTGCCTGATAAGACTGAAACCGCAACTAAATCATTCGTTTCAATCCCTTGCGCAATATTCTCCGGAAGTGGTCCAGAGTTACCAATACACGTCGTACAACCATAACCCACGATGTTAAACTTGAGATCGGCTAAGGCCGTCATCAGACCGGCTTTTTCCAAGTAATCCGCAACCACCTTTGAGCCGGGAGCCAGACTCGTCTTGACCCAAGGCTTCACGGTTAAGCCCCGCTCAACCGCTTTCTTGGCCAACAAGCCGGCCCCTATCATTACTGACGGGTTTGACGTATTCGTACAACTCGTAATGGCCGCAATCACCACCGAACCGTGTTTTAATTGAAATGATTCCCCATCGTGAGTCACATCCGCCGACTTTGTTTCGTCACCGGCTGACACCATGGCATCTATGACACGTGAAAATGCCGCCTTGGATTCTGTCAGTGGCACTCGATCCTGGGGACGCTTCGGGCCGGCTAGACTCGCAACGATCGTCCCCAGGTCCAACTCTAAGGTATCGGTAAATTCCGGGTCCGGCATCGCCGGCGTGCGAAACAGTCCCTGCTCACTCAAATACGCCCTAACCAGATTGACCTGCTCCGCGCTGCGTCCCGAAAGCTGTAAATAGCGCAAGGTTTCCTCGTCGACGGGGAAAAAGCCCATCGTCGCCCCGTATTCAGGGGCCATATTGGCTATGGTCGCACGATCCGCTAAACTCAAATGGTCTAAACCGGGCCCGAAAAACTCGACGAACTTACCGACAACGCCTTTTTCACGCAGTCGTTCAACGATCGTCAGGACCAAATCCGTCGCGGTCGTTCCCGCCGGCAACTCACCAACCAGACGAAATCCGACAACATCCGGAACAAGCATGCTGATCGCTTGCCCCAACATGGCGGCCTCGGCCTCAATACCACCAACCCCCCAACCCAGGACACCTAAACCGTTAATCATGGTTGTATGTGAATCTGTTCCTACCAGGGTATCGGGATAGATTTCGTTCGCTTCATTCTTAAAAACGACCGAAGCGAGATATTCTAAATTAACCTGATGAACAATACCGGCCCCCGGTGGGACAACACGAAAATTGTTGAACGCCTGCTGCCCCCAACGCAAAAACTCATACCGTTCCCGATTACGCTCGAATTCGCGCTGTGTGTTATAGGCGAGCGCATCGGGCCCACCGAAGCGATCGACTTGAACCGAGTGGTCAATAACGAGATCGACCGGTTGCAGCGGATTGATCAATTTGGGATCCGCGCCCATAGCCTTGACGGCGTCGCGCATGGCAGCCAAGTCGACAACGGCCGGCACCCCGGTAAAATCTTGCAGAATGACACGCGCGGGTCGAAAGGCAATTTCAGGACGGCTTGCCGTCTGGGCCGGCCACGCCGCGAGAGCTTCAATATCCGCCTTGGTCACCGTCTTGCCGTCTTCATGACGAAGCAGGTTTTCCAAGAGCACGCGAATGGAGACAGGCAGACGCTTTAGGTCATAACCCGCCTGGGCAAGCGCGGGTAGGCTCCAATAATGATAATCTTTGCCCTCAGCGTTCAAAGTCTTGAGGGCCGCAAATGAATCAGGTTGAGATGTAGACATGACGGAGCTTTAGTCGATATACATTGAAATATCAAGTCGACCGGGCAAATGGTACCCCTACGATTTTTGTTTAATTCATTACTGACTATAGGTTACATAGAATTCATGGCTGAAACCGCAATAAAAACCTCTGAACGCCTCAACGACCTGACCGTCGTCACCTTTGAGAGCCGCATGGCTAAGAAAGTCGGCAAGCTGCTGGAACGCGAAGGGGCCACGCCCCTCTTGGCTCCATCGATGCAGGAAATTCCACTCAGTGAGAACTCAGAGGCCTTTCGCTTTTTCGAAAGTCTTCAAAATGGCAACGTTGATATCTTAATCTTGATGACAGGGGTTGGCACGCGAACCCTCATTGAGACCCTGGAAACACGCTTGAATCGTGACGATATCATTAATGCACTCAACCGCGTGAAAATTGTCGTTCGTGGCCCCAAACCAACAGCCGCCTGCAAGTCACTGGGAATTAAAATAGATCTCAGTGTCCCTGAGCCGAATACCTGGCGCGAGATCCTCAATACCCTCGATGAAGACATCCGTTTGAAGGGGAAAAATGTTGCGGTCCAGGAATACGGGATTGCTAACGAAGATTTTTATGAAGAACTCACTCTACGCGGGGCGACAATTTGCCCGGTCCCCGTTTATAAGTGGGCCCTCCCGGACGATGTCGGCCCGCTACTCGAGGCCATTGAGCAAATCATCGCAGGTTCCGTCGACCTCGCCCTGTTTACCAGTGCCCATCAGGTCGTCAATCTACTCGCGCTTGCCAGAGAACGTAACAAAGAAGCCGAACTGCGCCGCGCGATGACTCGCGTTGGTATTGTTTCCATCGGCCCGACGACAAGTGCCCGACTGCGGCAAGCTCAATTTTTTACTGACTTGGAGGCCTCGCCTCATAAACTCGAGGATTTAATTGAACTCGCTGCGCAAAGCGGACCGCAGGTCGCCGCGCAAAAAAGGCAGCGCGCTGCACGTGCTTGGGTTCGTGTCGGGGCAGGAGCGGGATCCCACCCGGGCGCAGCAAGCAACGCCCCTACAAGCAATTATGATGATACATTATTGCTCCGCGCCTGTCGTCGCCAGCCAAATGAACGAATTCCGATTTGGCTCATGCGTCAAGCGGGCCGTTATATGGCCGAGTATCAAATGGTACGGCAAAAACTTGGTTTTTTAGACCTGTGCAAGAACCCGGAGCTGGCAGCCGAAGTCACTCTTTCAGCCTTAGAGCGTTTAGGGGTCGATGCAGCGATTATCTTTGCCGACATTCTCTTGCCGGTTGAACCGATGGGTATCGGCCTGGATTTCGCAAAAGGTGAAGGGCCACGTATCCTGCGTCCAGTTCGCGATATCGCCGCTATTGAACAACTCCGGCCGGTCGATATCAATGAATCCCTGGGCTTTGTTCTTGAAGCGATTCGCAATGTCCGGAGCACGATGGACTCCCGCATCCCCCTCATCGGTTTTTGCGGGGCTCCGTTTACGATGGCCTCTTATATGATTGAGGGCAAAGGTTCGCGCAATTATATTCCCACGAAAACACTGATGCATAGCGAACCCAAGGCCTGGCACCAACTGATGGAAAAACTCGTCGCTGTGCAAATTGACTTTCTCACCGAACAACATAAGGCCGGCTGTCAGGTCCTGCAAATTTTTGATAGCTGGGTCGGAGCCCTCTCTCCTCAGGATTACGAAGAATATGTTCTTGTCCATGTTAAAAACCTCATTCAGTCGCTTCCTAAAGATGTACCCGTCATTCATTTTGGCACGGGCACCGCAACGCTCCTCGAACTACAAAAACAAGCCGGCGGCGATGTCATTGGTCTAGACTGGCGCATGGACATCGGCCCGACCTGGGAACGATTAGGCGACGTTGCCATTCAAGGCAACCTGGACCCCGTTATTCTTTTTTCTGATTTGGATGTTATTCGCGCCGAAGCCAAAAAGATACTCGACGCCGTCGGCCACAAACCCGGCTTTATCTTCAACCTCGGTCACGGCATCCTTCCCGAAACACCCGTCGATCACGTCATGGCGTTAGTCGATTACGTTCATGAGTGGAAATTTCAGCAAAAGCAGTAACGGTTTGTGAGTTCTCAAATGAAAAGCGCCCGCAGCCTGAATCGGTTGCGGGCGCCTTATGGAGGCAGAGTGATTTTAGGTGCGTATACATATTATCGAAATCAATGGGCTCCATGTTGCTAAAATCTTAATAAATACATATTATTATGGATTCATTTGTATACAAATAATTAATATTTAATTATTTCAATGCCTTATGAGATCACAAACGGCCTGCACCCAGCGGGGGTGGGTATTGGGGCAGGGAACCAGGTCGAGGCGCTCTCCTCCGGCCTCCAGAAAGGCGGCGCGATTGCGAATCCCGTTCTCTTCAATTGTCTCCAGACAATCAGCAACGAAGGACGGACAAAACATCGTAACTTTCTTCTTACCGCCCCGCGCCAATTCTAATAAAATTTTATCCGTATGCGGCTCGATCCACGGCGTTCGCCCCAGTCGTGACTGAAAACAGACACTGTACGCATCTTTCGTCAGTCCCAGTCCTTTCCCAATCAACTCTGCCGTCACAAAACATTGATGACGATAACAATAATGATTTTCGAGCGTGTCATTGAGACAACAATCAGGACGAATCAAGCAATACGTACCACTACGATCACTTTTTCGAATCTGGCGCTCCGGCAAACCGTGAAAGCTGAACAAAACGTGATCTGCCTGCGTTCCTTCTACAACGGGACGCCCTATCTCAACAAAGCTTTCTATAAACCCCGGATCATCATAGAAAGGATGCAGAATGCTCAGCTTCGGCGGATCCCACAGCTCATGCGCAAGCTTTAATACCGCTGCCACCGCTGAACCCGTCGCTGCCGCTGAATATTGCGGATACAACGGTAAGACACGAATCGCCGTCGCGCCTCTTCGAATGAGTGTCTCCAGTGCCTGCTCGACGGAAGGTCTGCCATAGCGCATGCCCAATTCGACACAGTAACGCCCCCCTAATTTTTCTTGCACCTGGCGGACGAGCTCCGCTCCGTGTACGAGCAAAGGTGATCCTGAGTCTGTCCATATTTTTCGATAGGCCGCGGCACTCTTGGGGGCTCGAAACGGGGCAATGATGCAATTGACGAGAAACCAGCGGGACAGCGCGGGAATATCAATAACGCGCGGATCGGATAGAAACTCTCTTAGATAACGCCGCGTCGCCGCGGTTGTCGGCTTATCGGGAGTCCCCACATTGACGAGCAAGACGCCTATCATTAGGAACCTGGTCGAATAACCACCATAATCACGATGAGTATCAAAAGGAGCGTGGGCACTTCGTTAATAATGCGGCAGGCCCGCTCTGAAAGCGGCCGATGACCATCGAGCATTTTTCCGTGAATACTCGTTGCAAAAAAATGGTATGCCATCAGGCCCAATACACCCGCCAGTTTGGCCTGAAACCACGGCTGTGACATGATCGACGGCGCCATTGTCACCATCAAGGCACCAAACACAAGAGTCAAGACCATGGCCGGGTACATGATAATATAAATGAGGCGACGCTCCATAATCGAAAAGATCTTCGCTTCTCTTGGATCATCCCAGTTCTGAATATGATAAACAAACAACCTGAAGATATAGAACATCCCGGCAAACCAGGCCACCATCGTAATGATATGAAACGCCTTAAACCAAAGATATGCCGTAATCACTAAGTTGGCACCTCAGTATAAAAAGGATTCGCACCGGCATTGTGATCCGTCACATCGATCACCTCTGCCACCTCGGGTATCAGTTCCTTTATCCGCATTTCGACACCCATTGTCATCGTCAAGGTAGAAGCCGCGCAACCTTGGCAACCTCCTCCAAACTTTAAATAGGCCTGACGATCGCGCACCGAATCAAGCTCGACCGAGCCACCGTGAGAAGCAAGTTTGGGATTTATTTCACCAGCAATTAGCTCGCGAATCCGCGAGGCAATTATCTTGTCCGTAATCGGCTTGTCGCGCTTTAGGAAGGATAATAAGCCCATATTATGTGAATAATCACATCTCCAACATTAATCCCAGACGATATTTTGTATTTCATTATCTGAGAAAAAATGTCCAATCTCAAATTGCGCTGTTTCCGGCGCATCGGAGCCATGAACCACATTACATTGAATATCACTGCCAAAATCGGCCCGGATCGTGCCTTTTTCAGCATCGGCAGGGTTGGTGGCTCCCATCAACGCCCGATTCTTCTGGATGACACCTTCCCCTTCCAGCGCCATCACGACACAGGGACCCGAGGTCATAAATTCGATAACGTCATTAAAAAAGGGCTTATCCTTATGGACGGCATAAAAACCCTCGGCTTGCGCCTTATCCATGTGAATGAGTTTCATCGCGACGATTTTGATGCCATTTGATTCAAAGCGCTTGATTACTTCGCCGATCAATTTTTTGCGTACGCCATCTGGCTTGACGATAGAGAGAGTCCGTTCCATTGCCGAGTTCCTTTCTAAGAATCTTTAATTCGGGTTATAAATTGATTTCAAAGTCGCGCCAATCTCCGCCGTGGTCGGCGCAACGGCTACACCCGCTTTTTCAAAAGCCGCAATTTTTTCCTTAGCGGTTCCCTTACCCCCTGCAATAATCGCGCCGGCATGTCCCATCCGTTTACCTGGCGGGGCCGTTTGACCTGCAATCATTGAAACTACCGGTTTCTTGACTGTCGATTGAATGTATTCCGCAGCCTCTTCTTCGGCAGACCCACCGATCTCACCGATAAGAATAATCGCTTCGGTTTCCGGATCTTGTTCAAAGAGTTCCAGGCACTCAATAAAATCCAGCCCCTTGACCGGATCCCCACCGATTCCGATACAAGTGGATTGCCCGAGACCCATGCGTGTCACCTGGTCAACGGCCTCATAGGTCAAGGTCCCCGACCGAGAGACCACGCCTACTTTGCCGGGGCGATGGATCTGACCGGGCATGATGCCGATCTTACATTCCCCGGGGGTGATAATGCCCGGACAGTTGGGACCAATCAGACGTGTCCGCGCCCCCTTAATAGCCTCTTTCACCTTAACCATGTCCAGAATAGGAATTCCTTCCGTAATGCAGACAACCAAATCAAGATCAGCCTCGACCGCTTCTAGGATAGCGGCCGCTGCAAAGCGAGGTGGCACATAAATAACCGAAACCGAAGCTCCCGTCGACTCCTGGGCCTCTTTAACGGTATTAAAAATAGGAATGCCTTCGAATTCCTGTCCGCCTTTTTTGGGCGTCACGCCGGCAACCATTTGAGTTCCATACTCGACACCCAACCGTGTATGAAACTGCCCTGTTTTCCCGGTAATCCCTTGAGTCATTACTTTAGTATCTTTATTAACGAGGACTGACATTACTTCCCCACCTCCACGACTTTTTGGGCCGCCTTGGCCAAATCGTCTTCTGATATCAAATCCAACCCCGACTCTTCGAGTATTTTCTTGCCTAATTCCACATTGGTTCCCTGCAATCGAACCACAACAGGCACTTTAATATGAACCTCTTTAGCCGCCGCGACAACACCCTCGGCAATGACGTCGCAACGCATAATACCGCCGAAAATATTAACGAGTATCGCCTTAACGTGAGGATCCCCTAAAATGATTTTAAATGCCTCGGTCACTTTTTCTGCGGTGGCGCCGCCACCAACATCGAGAAAGTTAGCCGGCTCCCCTCCGTAGTGTTTAATGATATCCATGGTGGCCATCGCCAAGCCGGCCCCATTGACCATACAACCCACGTTGCCATCGAGTTTGATATAGGACAGATCGTGCTCATTGGCAGCCATTTCACCGGGTTCTTCTTCATCAAGATCGCGCAACTCCTGATAATCCGGATGACGGAACAACGCATTGTCATCAAAGTTGATCTTGGCATCCAAAGCCAGCAGCTTGTTGTCTCCCGTCACGACTAGCGGATTGATCTCCACCAGACTGCAGTCCGCTTCGACGTAGGCACTGTAGAGCTTGGTAACAAAATCATAAAAGGTCGCACCGAGATCGCCATCGAGTCCCAACTTGGCCGCTATATCGCGCGCCTGGCCTTCATCAACGCCCGCCGCAGGATCGACAGGGAGTTTGAAAATCTTTTCCGGGGACTTTGCCGCCACTTCTTCGATGTCCATGCCCCCTTCGGCACTCGCCATGAAGGTCACATGAGAGGTTACACGATCGAGGGTTGCGCCAAGATAGAGTTCACGCGCAATGTCGCAGCCCTTCTCGATCAATACCTTCTTCACCAGCTTGCCTTCCGGTCCGGTCTGGTGGGTCACGAGGTTCATGCCTAGGATGGCATCCGCAGCCTCACGGGCCGCTGCTTGATCCTTGACCAGCTTGACCCCACCGCCCTTGCCGCGCCCGCCGGCATGGATCTGGGCCTTGACGACGACGGGATAGCCTAAGGAATCGGCCGCCGAAACCGCCTCATCAACGTCATAGGTTATTTGGCCTTCAGGCACGGGCACGCCGTACTTCCGAAGGATTTCCTTGCCTTGATATTCGTGGATTTTCATAATTATTTTCCGAGCAGTTTTTTAAAGATTCGTTTGGTCGCCGCGCGTTCCATCTCGGCGATCGAGTAGGTGAGAGGGATTTCTTTGGGACATACCTCGACGCAGTTTTGGGCGTTGCCGCAGGACTCCAAACCGCCCTCTTCCATCAGGGCATCGAGGCGAACATCTTCCTGCATCTTGCCGGTCGGATGGCTGTTAAATAATCTAACCTGTGAAATCGCCGCAGCACCGATGAAAGGGCTGTTTTTATTGACCTGAGGACAGGCCTCCAGACAACAGCCACAGGTCATACAGCGCGACAATTCATAGGCCATCTGTTGAACGTCCGGAGCCACCTTCGGTCCGGGACCCAGGTCATAAGAACCATCGATCGGGATCCAGGCCTGCACTTTCTTTAAGGCATTAAACATCTTGGTTCGATCGACGCGCAGATCGCGAATCGTCGGGAATTTACTCATCGGTTCGACACGGATGGGCTTTTCGAGCTGATCAACTAGCGCTGAACAGGCCTGCCGCACACGACCATTGATGACCATCGTACAGGCCCCGCAAACTTCTTCGAGACACGAACTTTCCCAGATTACCGGTGTCGTCTTCTTACCCTTGGCATTAACGGGGTTTTTCTGAATTTCCAGTAGCGCGGAAATCACATTCATCGCCCGATGATGCGTGACCTCAAAGTCCTCCCAATAGGGATCCGCATTGGGGCCGTCTTGACGCCTTATTTTAAAAGGAACGGTCTTTTGTTTCTCGATGGTCATCGTTTATTTATCATAGCGGCGAGGCCGCGGTTTTATGTACTGGATATCAACATCCTCGTAACTGAATTCAGGCGCCTCCGGCTTGAATTTCGCCTTTGTCGTCTTCAGCCAGTTCTCATCATCGCGCTCCGGAAATTCGGGCTTATAATGGGCACCACGACTCTCATTGCGCTTAAAGGCGCCAATCGCAATGACCCGCGCCAACTGCAACATATTGCCAAGTTGGCGCGCAAATAATAATTCTTCGTTGGCCCAGGTGCCGGTATCCGGCAAACCGATATTTTTATACCTCTCGATAAATTCCTGAATCATTTGATCTGCCTTGGCCAGCTTATCATTTTGACGAATAACCGTGCAGTATTCGGTCATCATCGCACCCAACTCCTGTTGCAAAACATGGGGGTTTTCATCGCCGGAGGATTTAACCAGCGCTTCGTTTAATTCTTCTTGGCGTCTGACTTCTTCCATAAAAAACGCCGCATTGACGTCATCTGAAGAGGACTCGAGTCCGCCGGCATACTCGACCGCATTCGGACCGGTAATGAGCCCACCGTAAATGCAACTCATCAATGAATTGGCACCTAGACGATTCGCTCCATGATATTGATACTCGCACTCACCGGCAGCAAACAAGCCTTCAATATTGGTCATTTGATTAAAATCGACCCAAAGGCCACCCATGGAGTAATGCATGGATGGGAACACCCTCATCGCAACTTTCTTCGGGTCATCCCCAACGAATTTTTCATAGATCTCCAGAACACCACCCAATTTTTCCTGCAACATATCGGGATCTAAATGGGATACATCAAGAAATACCTGCGGTTTACCATCAATACCCAAGCCCAGCTCATAAACAGCTTTAAAAATCGCCCGCGTCGCCACATCACGCGGAACGAGATTACCGTATTTGGGATACCATTCTTCCAGAAAATACCATGGCTTGCCATCCTTATAGACCCAGACGCGACCTCCCTCGCCCCGAACCGATTCGGAAATCAAACGATTCTTATCATCTCCCGGAATCGCCGTAGGATGAACCTGAATAAATTCTCCATTGGCGTAGTAGACACCCTGCTGATAAACCGATGCCGTCGCACTCCCCGTACAAATACCTGACATCGTCGATCGCCCGTAGATAGCCCCCGGACCCCCGGTGCAAAGAATGACCGCATCCGCTTTAAAAGCAACAACTTCCATCGTCGAACGGTTGATCGCAACAATACCGCGACATCTGCGCGCATTATCGAGGACGAGCGAAAGAAACTCCCACCCTTCATACTTTGTTATATTGCCTTCGGTCTCATAGCGGCGAACCTGCTCATCTAAGGCATACAGCAGCTGTTGTCCCGTTGTCGCCCCGGCAAACGCGGTCCGATGATGAAGTGTTCCGCCAAAACGTCTAAAATCTATCAGCCCTTCCGCCGTCCGGTTGAACATGACACCCATACGATCCAACATGTAAATAATCGACGGCGCGCGCTCGCACATATTCTTGATGGGAGTCTGGTTTCCTAAAAAATCGCCGCCATAAACCGTGTCATCAAAATGTTGCCAGGGACTATCTCCTTCCCCTTTCGTATCCACCGCGGCATTAATACCGCCCTGCGCACACACGGAATGGGAACGACGCACCGGAACGACGCTAAACAGGTCTACCTGTCCGCCTCTTTCCGCAATGCTCATTGAGGCCGCTAGTCCAGCGAGACCCCCTCCAACAACGATAATTCTTGGATTTGTGTTTGCCATTTATAAAAACCGCGTCAGTATTCCTATGCCCAAGCCACCCAGGCCAATAAACATTATCCAGCTCAATGCTGCAGTAACCCGTTGCGCCTTAGGACCGATTGTCAGTCCCCATGTAATCAGAAAACTCCAGACTCCATTCGAAAAATGAAAGGTAACCGCCAACACGCCCACGATGTAGAACCAAAACCAATAAGGATTTTGCAGTATCGCCTGCATTTCTTCAAAGTGAAACTCAGTCCCTGCCAAGTAAGATTGAATCCGCGTCGTATAGGAATGGGTCGCGATAAAAATCAACGCGAGTATGCCCGTAAAGCGTTGCGCAAAATAAAGCCAATTCCGAGAAAAACCGTAATCCACAAAATTATTCTCGCCCCGATATATAATCAGCAAACCTACTACGGCATGAAAGAGGATAGGCGCATAAATAGTCGAAAGCTCAATTACAACTACCAACGGCAAGCTGGTTAAGAATTCTGTATGTTCATTGTAGGCTTCCGGTGAAATGAAAACGTAGGCATTAGAAAAAAAGTGTTGCAGCAAAAAAGCACCGATGGGGAAGATCCCCGCAAGTGAGAAAAGGCGTTTCAACAAGAAGGGGGTTGTTTTCTGGCTCATAGCATTCGTTATATTTCAATCTTATCTACTAGAGATTTGACGTGATCCACACTCTGCTGAAAGAGCTTTTTTTCATCGGCCGTCAGCTTGACTTCGAGAACTTTCTCGACGCCACCTGCGCCGATAATGGCAGGAACGCCCATGTAGTAACCCTCAACTCCATATTCGCCTTCTAAAAAGGCCGCGCACGGCAACACACGTTTTTGGTCTTTTATAAAGCTTTCGGCCATCTCAATGGCGGATGCCGCCGGGGAGAAAAACGCGCTGCCGGTCTTAAGTAACTCGACAATCTCTCCTCCTGCAAAACGTGTCCGCTTGACGATGCCATCGATCGCTTCTTGAGGAAGCAGTTGATCCAGCGGAACGCCTCCTACCGTGCTCAAACGGGACAAGGGCACCATCGAATCACCATGGCCACCGAGAACAAGTGCCGTAACGTCACGAACACTCACACCTAACTCCATTGCGACAAAGGAACGAAAACGCGATGAATCCAATACACCGGCCATCCCAACAACTCGCTGCTTCGGGAATCCGGTCACCTCTTTCATCGTATAGACCATGGCATCAAGCGGATTACTGATGACAATGACAAAGGCATCCGGCGCATGGGTCTTAATATTACTCGCCACGTCCTTCATAATCTTTAGATTAGTCGCCAGCAGATCATCACGACTCATGCCCGGTTTACGCGGTATTCCCGCCGTCACGATAACAACATCTGATCCATCAATATCTTCGTAGCTGCTGGTGCCGCTTAATGCCGTACTAAACCCACTCACCGGACCGCTCTCAGCGAGATCCAAGGCCTTCCCTTGGGGAACGCCATCGATAATATCAAAAAGAACGACATCACCGAGTTCTTTGTGCGCCGCTTGTTGTGCCAGGATGCCGCCGATTTGACCGGCACCAATTAAAGAGATTTTTTTTCTACCCATTACATTCTCCGTAGGGGTGCTGCTTCCACCTTCAGTAGCAAAGCTACTGCGGAGGACAGGTGCTACACCCGTAAAAGGGCGCGCCAAGGGGCGCCCCTACATATTCTCGACGACTGCCTTTGCAAATTCCGAACACTTGACTAACGTCGCCCCTTCCATTTGTCGGGCCAAATCGTAGGTCACGGTCTTTTGCGAGATAGCCCCTTCGATGCCGCGAATAACGGCCCGACTTGCTTCTTCCCAACCCAAGTGTTCTAGCATTTGCGCTCCAGAAAGCACTAACGAACATGGATTAACCTTATCCAATCCCGCATACTTCGGAGCGGTCCCATGCGTCGCCTCAAAAACCGCCGCTTTATCCCCGATATTGGCACCCGGCGCCATTCCAAGCCCGCCGACTTGTGCCGCGCATGCATCGGATAAATAGTCACCATTCAGATTCGGCAACGCAATGACCGAATATTCATCGGGACGCAACAACACCTGCTGAAACATCGCATCCGCAATGCGGTCCTTGACGACTATTTTGCCCGCAGGCACCTTGCCATCGAATTCATCCCACACTTGTTGTTCACTGATCGTTTGCTCAGGGAACTCCTCGCGAGCGACTTCATAACCCCATTCACGGAAGGCTCCTTCCGTGAACTTCATAATATTCCCCTTGTGTACTAGAGTCACACTGGACCGACCATGATCTATCGCATATTGAATAGCCCGTCGGACCAATCGCTTGGTGCCGAAAGCCGAGATCGGTTTCACCCCAATCCCCGAATTCTCACGAATCGAACTGCCCATATCCTTATTTAAGAATTCAATCACCCGATTCGCTTCTGCGGAACCGGCTTCCCACTCGATACCGGCGTACACATCTTCCGTGTTTTCCCGGAAAATCACGACGTCGAGTTTTTCCGGTTCTTTCACCGGCGACGGAACACCCGAAAAATAGCGCGATGGCCGGACACAGGCGTAGAGGTCCATGACCTGGCGCAAGCGGACATTGATAGAACGAAACCCACCCCCGACCGGCGTCGTCAACGGACCCTTAATCGCCACATGAACTTGACTAATCGCTTCGACCGTATCTTCCGGAAGCCAGGTATTGGGCCCGTAAACTTCATTGGCTTTATCTCCAGCGTAGAGCTCCCACCACTCGATGGCCTTATCGCCATCAAAAGCTTTTTTCACTGCGGCATCGAGAATCAGTCGGGTCGCGGCCCAAATATCCGGACCAATCCCGTCACCTTCGATAAAACCTATGATCGGATTGTTCGGAACGCTTAAGGCTCCTGCTGGGGAGACCTGGATCAGTTCACCTGACGTGGGGAGGGAAATCTTCTCTAAAGTCATGCTAAAAAACCTTTATTTTTTATGGATCTATCTCTCACCTATCGGCACAAACTTGAGGTCTCGAGCACCCACATAACGGCCCAGGGGACGGATGAGGCGATTATTCCTCATTTGCTCTAATATGTGCGCCGTCCAACCCGAAATACGCGCGATGGCAAAGATAGGGGTGAATAAATCAACCGGAATTCCGATGATGTGATAAACACTTGCCGAATAAAAATCAACGTTAGGATCAATGTCCTTCTCGTTCTTGACGACTTCCTCAATCTGGGTCGACATCTCGTACCATTCAGACTGTCCAGAGGCCTCGCCAAGGCGTTCTGCCATCCGTTTGAGAAAGCTGGCCCGTGGGTCCATTGTCTTATACACCCGATGTCCAAAACCAAAGATTCTTTGTTTATCCGCTAGTTGCGCCTGAATCCATGAAGACACCCTTTCAGGTTTGCCTATCGCCTGCAACATAGCCAGTACCTTTTCATTGGCCCCACCGTGCAACGGCCCCTTCAACGTTCCTATCGCCGCCGTCACGGCTGAATAAATATCGGATAAGGTGGCTATTGTAACGCGGGCTGAAAAAGTCGAAGCATTAAAGCCATGTTCGGCATGGAGAACTAAGGACATATCGAGGGCGTCGACCGCCTCTTGCATCGCCGGCTCACCCTTGAGCTGATAAAGAAAACGCTCGGCCAAGCTCATGCCTAATTGATGAGGTACCGGCTCTAGCCCTCTCCGCAAACGATCATAGGTCGCAACGATCATGGGAATACGTGCCGTCAGCTGAATCGCCTTTTCACGTAACCCGGCATCCGAATGGTCGTTGGGCCGGTGATCGTAGTGGGATAATAAAGAAACCGCACTCCGGAGTGCATCCATGGGCGCCGCATGCCGATTGGCAATCCCACGGAGTATCTCGATGAGGGAACGGGGCAAATCCGCCTCTTGGTCGAGCGCCTCCCGGAGTTCGCTCAGTTCGCTCGCTGTAGGCAAGCGCAGATTCCACAAGAGAAAACAGACCTCTTCAAAGCTGATATTACCCGCCAACTCGCGAATATCATAACCACCGTAGATCAGCTCGCCGCGCTCCCCGTCAATGGCCGATATGGCCGTATCAGCGGCAATAACCCCTTCCAGACCCGCTTTAAGCTCCATTTTTCCTAAAGGCATAGCGGGGGTACTTTATTGGAATCAGGACTAAAGTCAAGGACGTGGGGCCTAGGCGCCGTCTAGAATGATTTCAGCCGGAGTGCCTTCGGAAGAATCCGATAGGTCGCCGGCAAGACCCCCGGCTGCTCTCCATCGCAATCCAGGAGTACAGACTCTTCCGAGGCAATAGAGACCTTTTTGGCCCGATAGACCTCAACCTGCGGATGGTTGCGAATATTGCCCATATAGAGCTGGGGCAGGTGGCGCAACAACTCGGTGACCTTTACGTCGCCGATCAGGACAAAATCCAGCCAGCCGTCATCAATGATGGCATCGGGAGCAATATGCATCCCACTGCCAAAATACTGGCCATTCGCGACGACCGCACAGAGCGCTTTTTTGCGAATCGGCTCAGCATCATCAATCTCGATCGTGATGTAACGATTCTGGTGGCGTCTGAGTGCCTTAGCTAATCCCAGCAAATAGGCCACGCGTCCCCCAAAAGTCCGCGGCATTTTACTGATTTCGTCGACAAGTTCCCCGGGCAGGCCGCATCCGGCGATGTTGGCAAAATAGCGTTGCTGACTCAGCCCATCGAGCGTCTTGAACGTGATATGCCCAATATCTACCGATCGCGTCTCACGACCACTTAAAAAAGCTATCATCTCATCGGTCGACTTGGGTTGACCGATCGATTTGACATAGTCCGCACCTGTTCCGGCTGAAATCACTCCCAGTACGGGCTTGGCAACAACCGCTTTGCCTTCATCAAAGAAACCATTGACAACTTCATTGACGGTCCCGTCCCCTCCCACCGCGACAATCATTTCATAACCTTTACGTAAGGCTTCCGTTGTCAGGATAATGCCGTGGCCCTGCGAATTAGTAATCTCAAAATCGCAAACTCCAAATTTCTTCTTAATGAGCTTTTCAAGTTTATCCCACACTTTACGCCCCTGGCCATGACCGGAGCAGGCATTGACGACAAAGAACGTTTTGAAATTTTTAGCAGTTTTGGACATCGTGAGCTATTTCTCCCCGAATTCATCAATGATCTTGCCGGGCCCCTCCGGCCTAATCGCACTGTTCAAAAAATCCACTAAATTCTGTACCTGCATAGAACCTCCAAATTCCCGAAACCGATTCACGCAAGTCGAACATGAGGACACCAACACCTTTGCATCTGTTTCCTGAAATTCGGCCAACCGACTTTCAGTCATTTTCTGCGCCGTCTCGGGCCGCGTGACTGGCAACAAACCGCCGCCACCGCAACAATAACTTCCTTCACGCTTCCGGCGAAATTCAATCGGGTCGGTTCCAATAACCGTCTTCAAAACCCGCCGTGGCTCTTCATAAACATTGAGATAGCGCCCCAAAAAACAAGGGTCGTGATAAGCAACCTTTGTTTGCACACTCTTGCGGACATGAAAATTGCTTTGCTTCATCTGGCTATCTAAAAACTGTGGCAATGAAACAATCTGTGCTTTTACTGGAAAACCATAGATAGGAAATAGCTTATCAAGCGTATAGACACAAACAGGGTCCCCACAAACAACCAGTGGGTAATCATCAAACATGTGAGAAAGCACCTCGGCATGCTCCTTAAACCCATTAAGATCTCCTGCTGCCAGCAGTGGATATCCACAGCACTGAATTGCCTGATCAAAAAGACCGAATGACTCGAGACCTAATTTGCCAAAAAGCTCCATGGTATGCTGCACGGTCTGAGGGTGATGATGGATTTCAGAACATCCTGGAAAATACGTAACAGCGGCAGGACGAAATAAATCTTTTGGAAATTTCTTTTTTAACAGTTCGAGCAACCGCACTCCATAAGGATTATTGCGATGCTTAAATCGAGCACAAAAATCATAAACACTTTGAGGAGAAAATCCTTTTTTATATGCCTTGGCCCGAAACTGAATGAGTACCGAAGACACGGGATTATCAAGTTCGCACGTTTGAGTACTCATCCCACAATCGGCACACTTATAAGCCTGTAATGCCGCCTCATGACTCCACTCAAGCTTTCGATCCGCCAGTAACTTCATCGTCATCATTTTAGCCCGCGGCGTACTCATCTCATCCTGATCCGCGTCGCTTACGGGACAAGATTCACGGCAGAGATTGGGACAATAGTAGCAGTGATCTAAGGACTTTTTCATCACCATCAGACTGACTCCATCATCATCTTTTCAAGGAGAGGAACAACCTTACGTTTCGACGCTCGTATCACTTTACCTCCTTGAGACTTGGATAAAGTGGCTGCCTTACTCATATAAGCTTTGACCATACCTTCGAGTCCTGCAAAGCGCACACTGACCAAGGCAAGTTTATCACTCCTCAACTCAGTAGCCTGCTGCTTTACGTCATAGACCTTTGAAAAGCTGTTACTGATATGCAAAGCTGCCAATTCTTCGACAAACTCCTGCCCCTTCACTAAAGACGGCCAATAGGAATAATGCCACTCAATTATTTCAGGCAAAGGATAAAGCCGTAACGTAACATCTTCAAGCTTACCTTGGCGCGTCCCCATATTTAGAATTAGTGTACGAAAATCAGGGCCCGCCGCAGTCCGCGGTACCGTTTTACTCTTGTAACGTTTGCCATCGTTGCCCATCATCGTAAACCCGACACAGGCTTTCATGGCCGTTCCGTACTGCGCCTGAAGTAAATTAGGAGGATCTTTATAGAGCCATTGCTGGACACTGAGACTGCGCTGCTGATCATTGAGATAGCCCAGCGTATACCCTGATTTGTTGAGTCTCTCTTCTAAGCGTACCCATTTTGTTTGCGCCGAGCATGTCACCAAAAGTGACATATGATCCATATCAATATTCATTGCCTCACTCATGAGAGCCCCATCTTTCCCGGGTTCATTATATTGTTGGGATCAAGCGTATTCTTAAAATTTCGGAACACGTCCATCAAACGACCTAGCTCACGGCTCATATACTTGGCTTTCAAAAGCCCCACCCCATGATGATGCGTAATCGTGCCTCCCGCCTGCAAACAAGCATCCATCGCATCTCCCCAAACCTGATCATAAACACGCAGTTCCTCAGCGACGGAATTTTGGCGCCCAACAAACGTGAAATAAATGGAGCAACCCTCCGGGTAAGCATGTGAAAAATGCGCCATAACAAAACAATGTCGTGCAATAGCTTTACGCACCCTTTTATATAGCTCTTCAAGACAATCCCAGGTTGCGGCCACTTCGATCGTGTCCACAAAATTACCTTGCGCAAATAGCTCCGGCATTTTGTATGAAACGCTGTAACGATGCTTCCGCCAATGCTCCCCAATAGCCGGCCCCTCATCACGGCTAATCACTTCGCGACATATCTTGAGCGCTTCGACCTCTTCCGACTTTATAATATCCGGGTCTCCCTCAAAGCCCATCACGAGAACAGAGCTAACCGGCATGCGTTGGACGACAAAGTCTACGACACGTGGGTAAGAAATAATCCGATTGAGTGCCTTGCTTTTAAGCGGTTCCACTAAACGCGATAAGGGATTCAAAATCGACTCCCGCAACGGCTGCTTGACCGTTTCGAGCCAATCACCCAGATTACCTCCAAGATTCCGCTCATAACCCCACTGCAACAATAAACTGTCTAAACGATCATAGAGACGAAGCACCGAAGGGCGTAAACCGGCCTGCATAATACGTCGCAAAGACTGGATGGCCTGCGACAGGTGGACAAAACTAATGCCACGATAACGATCAGCCTGCGCTTTTCGATGAAGACGAACGCGGCATCGGGTAACGATACCAAGCACTCCTTCACTTCCGACAAATAACGGAACAGGAGTTACTCCAGGCAGGCCGGGGATGCGTTTCGACCCGATCGGCAATATTTCGCCCGACGGCAATACCGCCTCAACCGAATCAATCATATCTTCAATATTGCCGTACTTTGAAGAAAGTTGGCCGGCACCTCGCGCAGCTAAACAGCCGCCAAGAGTCGCCACGAGTATGGAGCTTGGGAAATGACCAAGGGTATAGCCTTTATCATTTAAAAGTTTTTCAAGCCTAAGGCTATTAATCCCTGACTGGACGATAGCCGTACGTTTTCGCGCATTAATCGATTCAATTTGATCTAACCGTTTGAGATCGACAATTACCCCACCACGTACCGGCAAGGTTCCACCCGCAACACCCGATCCGCCCCCAAAGGCAATCAATGGAACTTGTCGCTGTTGGGCCCACTGCACCAGCTTCACAACGTCGGCGGTGGATCCCGGCCAGACGACCGCTTGTGGCCAATAAATGGGGCGACCTCGCCGTGATTGAATCAGCGTCCGCGACATCGAATCATGCGTATAATGCAGACAATCGACCTCTCCGACCGTAACATGCTGATCCCCAACAATTTGTGAAAGCGAACGTATGTCTCGTTTCGACAGTGCCGTCTTCGTCATGCGCGTATCGACTCCACTTTACGCTGCATGAGTTCAAACGTCTCCTTAATCGGAACATCCCGAGGACAGATACTTTCGCATCCACTGCAAGAGTCACACGCCGTTGGGTCGAGATTTGCGTATGGATAATCTGTAATGAGACGAGACGCACTACTGGTATAAAACGAGGGCCCCATAAAATCAGCCGGATTAGTATGAGGTAAAGCGCGACAAAGGCTGTCACACAAACGACAGGATACACAACGACTGATTTGGTAGAGCAAGGCCTTTTCTTGAGAAGACATCGCGGGAATACCATCATCTCGATAGTTGTCCAAAAAAACTTTAATGCCCGGTGACTTATATCTAAAAAGTCGTCGTAAGAGATGCCAAACAAATTGAATACCCAGCACCAATGTTGCGTACATGGACTTAAAATTCACCTGACAGCCTCTCTTCCAGCCAGCCAACCACTCAACAAGGCCACGCCACTGCCGGATCCATCGGCTGCCGCGCGATACCCGCCGATCACACTCCCCGCCGCGCGCAGATTCGAATACAGAGGTTCATTCCACTGACTCACCGGCCGTAGCGACCGATCCACTTTGACTCCCACCCTGAACAACGCATGATCATCAATGTAATCTTGCTCCAGCATATCACCTACAAAACTCGCTCCGGCGACTTTACCATCGACAAACACGGGTAACTCAAAAATAGCCTCTTTCATAATGTCATGCCTCACCACCCCGCCACCGATGAAACGCCCCGTAGCCAAAATCACCTCATCAAAGTCATACAGATGATCAACATCTCCTCCTGAAGTCACAAGTTGAGTAATCCGATCCGCTACTGACTCAAAACCCGTGACAGTGCCGGGTAATATTTTAATATTGGCACTGGATAAGGCGGCCTCCAGGATCTTATGGCGACGCAATCCGGGAATAGACGGGACCGTTGCTAACACCTCAAAACACTGAGCCCCGCACTGTTTGTGTAATTGTTCAATGAGTCGCGGCCCTTTTTCAATCCCAATGACCGCGGGCAATAAGACGTGGGTCGCATTAAAGTGTTGAACTTGTTCTCGTAACGCGTTTGCAAGCAGCTCAAAGGTATCGTTCTCTTCCAGCCGCTCCGCCAAGGCAAAAGGCGATAGAGAATGCTGGGGAACTCCATTGATGCTCAACCAACACGCTTCAACGGAATCAATACTCTTGCCGGGCAAGCGGGCGGCTACAGACGAAATGACTTTTTTAAGGAGAGGAACGGAAAAACCCGCCAGTCCTGGAATACCTGCGATAAGAAGTCGGGCCTTGCGCCATTTGAGAACATTGCCAGGCGCCTGTGATGGATCTGCCAAGGCGGTATATTTGAGTGTGCCTAATGGCGTAAAAAAAGCCATTGTCTCATTCAAGGAACCGACCAGATTACGAGGCAAGTGCGTTCCCAAAACTCTGAGCGCTTCATCCATTTCGTCAGCCAACGACGTATCACGCAATGTACGGCTCATCAGCGCATAAGGATGCTGCGGACGGCGGACGGCAATTTTTTCAATCTGCTCGCGCGGAGATAAAGGTGTTTCATATTCAACCCGAATACGCCGCTCATCAAGCGAACCCATGTCCCATGCACCTGACGCCATCGCCGTCGCACCCGGCCTGCCCCCGACGATCGTCACATCAGCACCTTTCTGCTGTGCAGCTAATGCCGCCGCAACGGCACTCAAGCCACCCCCGATAATGATCACGCTTTTAGCGATGGCTATTCTCCTTCATACTGCAATCCCAAAGTGCCTCTAAATATCCCTTGATTAATCTCTTCCTGCACCAACTGCTCTCCCGTTAAGATATTTTTGCGCGCCTGCCACTGCCGATTGAGAAAATGCTTGAGATCCTTAATCGAACGATCCGCGGACCATTCTTTAACACTCGCAAGACACGAGAGCGCCGGCACCGCACACAATGCCCCCTGGCATGCGCCGGAACCAACTCGCGTCCTTCTAAATAAATCATCCAAACTCTCAGCCCATTCATTACGTGCGACATAGGAGATCTCGGCAGCCGTCACCGGTTCACACGGACAAATCACGGTCTTTTCGGGAACATCGGTGCAGGCCTCATCAAGTATCAGCTTAGCACGCGATCCCTGGCGGTATGAAAGGCGTCTCACAACATACGTATCCAGACCACATTGCTCCGCCGTTGCCCTGACGTCAGGCGTCTCCTCTCCTCCCGGCAAGGGAACCAAGTGCGTTCGACATTTAGAGGAGACATCAAGCTTTTTGGCTATCAAGTCCGTGGCTTCTTCCGACATTTCACGAAATGAAGCCAACTTGCCGCCGATCATACTGATGAAACCATCAACGGCTTCAGTTTGACTATGGTCAATGATCAGATGATCTCGAGACAACTCATCCTCGTAACAGTCAGTTCCATAGATAGTCGGGCGAACACCGCGCCATGTACTGATAATGCGGGCCTTGTGGACCTCAGGAAAGACAGGCTCGATCCCTTCAATAAGATATTTCACTTCGTCTTCAGTCACCGCAATATTATCGAGGTCCCCATAAAAATCATCATCCGTCGTCCCGATAATCGTTGTGTTCTCATGAGGCGTAATAAATATCTGCCGACCATCAATGCACTTTGAAACAATTGCCATATTGGTGAGGCGCCGATCGAGGATGAGATGAATCCCCTTGCCGCCACGTATTTTTACGTGACATCGGGCGAGCTCCGCAAACTGCGGTGACCATGGTCCCGTCGCATTAAAAATAATGCGGCCGTAATAAGTCGTCGGGTCCCCTGAAATAACATCGCGCGTTTTAATACCGGTGACGCGATTGCCCTCACGAATCACTCGCGTGACCAGTGTATGATTGCGAATTTTAGCGCCATATTCCGCCGCGGCGAGAGCATTGGCGACACAGAGTCGATTCGTATCTATACCCCACTCGTCAAAAGTTACCGCACCGTCTACCGTCGGTGGGATCGCCGGCTCCAAGCTGCGAACTTCATCGCGGCTCAATCGGGTATGGCTCTTACCGCCCTTCAGCTTCGAAAAGCGATCGTAGACCTCAAAAAAAGTCTCCATGAGTTCCAAGGTAAGCCGGTTCCGCCATCGCGAGGATCCGTCCTCATCGAGGACGGGAACGAGAAAAGGAATACGAAAACAAAGGTGCGGCGCAATCTTGCGAATGTAACCCGCATCTCGACAGGCCTTCTTGGTGGTGCCCACCTCATATTGAAGGTAGCGCGGTCCACCATGAATCATCCCGGAAGAGGCTCCCGTCGTCCCGGCCGCAAAATCATTCTTTTCCACCAACAAAACGGTCATACCGCGCATCGCGGCATCGCGGGCAATTCCGGTCCCGTTACAACCCCCGCCAACGACTATGAGATCAAAGGATTCCGCCATAAAGGGCCATAGGCTACCTTTAAGGACGCAAGGCGTCAATTAAAGACCCACACTGACCTGATCTGGGGGGAACGAGCTCTAATCCGCTTCCGAACCCAAGGCGGACTCGGCGGCAGAGAGGAGTGACCCGTCATCGATCAGGGCGCGAACCCGCTCGATATCAGGAGTCATGACCCGATCGCGTTCCATAAACGGAACTTCTGCCCGAATCCGCTCGTACACGGCTTGGAGCGCGGGACTCGTACGGCGGGGCTTACGAAAATCCAGCCCCTGGGCCGCCGCTAGGAATTCGATCGCCAGGACATCACGCACATTGTGTTGGATCGCTTCCAGTTTTATCGCCGCGCGGGCACCCATCGATACATGGTCTTCTTGTCCCGCGGACGTTGGAATCGAGTCGACCGAGGCCGGATGCGCCAAGCCTTTATTCTCAGAAACCAAAGCCGTCGCCGTCACATGGGCGATCATAAAACCACTGCTGGTTCCCGGATCCGGTGCAAGAAAAGGCGGGAGACCACTTGCATAACGACCGTTAACAAGTTGTTCAATACGCCGCTCACTGATGTTCGCCAATTCGGCGAGGGCAATCCCGGCATAATCCAGTGCCAGTGCAATCGGCTGGCCGTGAAAGTTACCGCCTGAAATGACTTCGCCGCTGTTCGCAAATACGAGCGGATTATCCGTTACACTTCTTGTCTCACGTTCCAGCACCTGTTGCACATGTGTCAACGCATCTCGCGTGGCGCCGTGTACCTGCGGCATACAGCGAAAGGAATAGGGATCTTGTACTTTGTCGCAATCGGCGTGCGAAGTGATAATCTTGCTGCCTAACAACAAGCGCGTTAAAAATGCGGCTGACGTCATCTGCCCTGGGTGTTGCTTTAAGTGATGAATGCGTGGATCAAAAGCACTATTGGTTCCTTGATAGGCCTCGAGTGACATCGCACCGGCGATGTCGGCCAAGTTCGCCGTCATCTGGGCATCGTAAACTGCCAGCCCACCCACCGCCGTCATGAACTGGGTTCCATTTAACAACGTGAGACCTTCTTTGGCCGCAAGATTCAAAGGGGATAGAGCGGCGGCTTTCAACGCCGCAGCGCCTGTTAATATCTGCCCTTCATATTCCGCCTGACCTTCCCCAATGAGGACCAGGGCCATATGCGCGAGAGGCGCAAGGTCGCCGGAGGCTCCCACCGATCCCTTGGAGGGAATAACCGGATGGACCCCTTTGTTGAGCATGTCACATAAAAGATCGCAGACACGGGGACGCGTTCCCGAATGCCCGAGAGCGAGAACCGCTGCGCGCAACAACATCATCGCCCGCACTTGGTCCGTCCGCAAGGGAGCACCCACACCTGCTGCATGAGAACGCACTAAGTTGACTTGAAGTTCGGCAAGCTCCGCTGCCGGAATGCGTTTCTGGGCATTTCCCCCGAAACCCGTATTGACTCCATATACCGCGCGGTCCCCCTCCCCACCAGCGACGATATCCTCAATCACGCGACGTGAAGCCGCCATTACCGGCGTTGAGATTTCGCTGACGGCCACGGGGACGTGTTCTCGCGCAACTGTCGCCATCGCATCCAAGGTCAAATAAGTTTCACCGAGAACAACGCAATCATAAGAGCTTGTTGAGGTCGATTGACTGGCTAAAACTGTCGAAGCCAATCCGATAGACGTACTATTAGCTAAACTAAAAAATGTCATTGAAAACCCTTCCCTTAATCTTGAAAATTATCGGAATAAATCCAACTGCGGATCCGGCTCGTAAACCCACTCAGAACCGAAACTTTCCCTGAGCGAACGGCGCGCAATGTCATAAAAACTGCGGTCATCAAACGGAAAATAAATGACACGCGTATTCCCCGGTGCGGTGGCCCAATGAGTCTGTATATTCGTGAATAACCCGATTGAAACGATAGCCGCCATACTAGCGAGACCGAACGAATTGACATCCCAGCGAATCGACGAAAAATTTGTGCATGCATCCCACACCTTTTCTACCGCCGCTTCGAGATTTCCTTCCAATGTAGGATCGCTGTAAACACCCAAAAAAAGACGCGTCGGTGTCCCGCTCACTTCACGGAATTTACCCCAACCTTTGTCAAAGGCTCTTGACCTTACTTCGTGGAAATGCCCGTCATCGTCATCATCGCGAACGTCACTATTAAGCGTTATCTGTAGGTCTATTTCCGCCGTTAAAAAAGCCTGGCGCGCTGCAAACTGTTCACAGGACCGAGGGTGATAGACGAGTGCCAATGAAGGTCCCGCATTCTGGTTGGCAATTCCAATCGCGAAATGGCTGAATCCGATGTTCGAAAGCTGTTGGGCCAGGGGCGCAATCATGCCCGCTTATCGACGCGGGCCACAGATAGTTGCGCTCAGCAATGCTTTGAAATGACTAAGTTTTTAGTGGCGTTGCGTCGGATTGCCTGGACGGATCAGCCTTTCTTTAACGCCGTCCGTATCGGCGGCCTCGCCGATAATCATCGCCATCGAGGCGGCGACGCGCCTGAGCACGCGGAATTTTTTCTTATGGCTCGGCTCATCCTCGTGCAAATCGCTCTGCCGGACCGAAAAGTCGGCGACAAGCGGATTGAGTGCTTGAGCGTGCTTCGCGTTCCGACCCCGTGCGTCCGCTACGACACTCACCGAAACAAAAGTCGCAGCGGACATGGCGACAACAACCATTGATTTAATTGTTTTAGCGAGATACCCCATATTCAAACCCAGCCGCTAATTATAAGCTAAATTTTATAGATAAACAAGGACTAAGAATTGGCGAAAAATGGATTCTTGGCTTAAAGAAGTGTATACTTCCTCAGTCATCCTTCACTAACAATTGGAAACATTGCTATGAAAATCAAAACGCTATGGATTTGCTTAATTGTAGTCTTAAACAGCTTTATAAACTTCCGTCTCGTCAATGCCGCGCCTGGAGATTTAGACGCCAGCTTCGGTAATGATGGTTTCGTTGTTACGGATGTCAACAACGGCTCAAGCGAGCAAGTTTTACGAGCTGTCCTCCAGGATGACGACAAAATAGTTGTTGTGGGCATATCCGGCTCATTATCTTCACTCGACTCAATGGTGGCCCGCTACAACTCAGATGGATCGCTTGACTCGGATTTCAGCGGCGACGGTCTCGCCACTTTCAATTTAGCCGCCAGCATGAATGCCGAAGGCTTCCTCGACGCAGCCGTGCTGGAAGACGGCTCCATGCTGTTGCACGGGCTTAGAGACGCGGACAATGATCCCAACATGGAGGCTTTTGAAGTCATTACCCTAAAAGTCGACAGCCAGGGTGATGTCATCACAAGTTTTGGAACCAGCGGTTTGGCAACACTTCCTGTCGCCGGCAATTTTATTTTTCCAACAAGAATTCACGTGCTACCGGACGGGAAATTTCTCTCCGTGGCTTTTTCAATCGATTCCATGGTGCAGAACGTGACGATCGTCACCAGCCGCTTTGATAGCGACGGCAATTTAGACACTTCTTTCGGTACCAACGGCTCGACGAGCACGTCGGTTGGCCTCTTCTTTGCCTTCTTTGCTGCTGTTAATTCACACCTCTTACCCGATGGAAAAATTTTAGTTCCGTCCGGCTTAGTTGATCCCATGGCCCTAACGTCGCAGGCAGGGGTCGTCCGGCTCCTGGATGACGGCAGCCTTGATACGGACTTCGGCGACAACGGTTTTGCCCTGCTGGATGCGGGTGCGGGTATTTTAACGGCATTCGGCGACGTCGGCGTACAGAGTGATGGTAAGATCGTGGCGAGCGGCGTCTACGGGTTGAACGCCGACGAAGATTTTCTAGTGGCCCGCTTCGAAGCCGATGGCACAATCGACACAAGTTTTGGGCCGGGTGGCCAGGGATTCGCGCACACCAATATCGAGGGAAACAGTATGGACCGGGCACGGGCCTTGCTCGTGCAAGACAATGATAAAATCGTACTCGCGGGTAGCAGCGAGCTCAATGGCTTAGAAGATATGGCCGTTATCCGTTACAATCCCGACGGCAGTCTGGACAACGAAGCGACCTTTAGCGAGGATGGCATTCAGCTCATCGACTTTCCGGCCAACATGAATGATGAGGCCAGCTTCTTGCTCGAGCAACCCGATGGAAAACTACTCGTCGGCGGTAACTCTAATAACGGAACCGACGATGATATTGCACTGACGCGGCTTCTCACCGATCCCGGAGACCTGGCTATCGATATTAGCGCCGATCAAACGGAGATTAATTTCGGCGAAGAGATCAATCTTACGATATCCGTCGACAATCTAGCGGACACAACCGCCAGCAACGTCGTCGTCAGCAGCAATGATCCTGCGGAACTCGACTTGGTGTCGGCCACGCCCACTCAAGGCAGCTGCAACGACACTCTGCCCCTCAGTTGCGATATCGGTTCATTAGAAGGCGTAAGCGCTGCGGAAATCAGTGTCACCGCAATATCAATAGACGTCAGCAACTCTGTCTCGTTCGATGTCTCCGTGAGCGGCGGTATCGACGACACGGATGCCAGTAACAACACGGCAAGCACGAGCTTTAAGATTGGGGCAGGAGGCGGGTGTAGTTTATTACGTTTCTGAACTTATTGTTTCCGAACCTGTAATCCCAGCTCGCGCAACTGTTTCGAATCAACATCCGACGGCGCTTCGCACATGGGGTCCTGGGCCTTTTGCGTTTTGGGGAAGGCGATGACGTCGCGGATCGACGGGGCGCCGGTCATCAACATAATAATACGGTCGAGACCAAAAGCGATACCGCCGTGGGGTGGCGCACCATACTTCAAGGCATCTAACAAAAATCCAAACTTCTCACGTGCCTCGGCTTCGTCTATCTTTAAGAGTTCGAACATCTTTTGTTGCAACTCGGTTTGATGAATACGAATCGACCCTCCGCCGATTTCGTTGCCGTTGAGGACTAAATCATAGGCCTGCGAACGAATCTCATGCGGCGCCCCGTCTAATTTATCGAGGTCTTCTACTTTGGGCGCGGTAAAAGGATGATGAACCGCCGTATGTCGCGCCTCGTCCTCGTCGTATTCAAAGAGCGGGAAATCCGTGACCCAGACAAAGCGGAATTCATTTTTAGGCAAGAGGTCTAAGCGCCGCGCCAGTTCTTCGCGCAAATGCCCTAAGGCCTCATTGACAACTTTGGGTCTATCCGCGCCAAAAACGATCAGGTCTCCGTTTTTAATCTGCATTGAGGCTTTAAGTTGTTCTTTTTCCGTATCCGAAAAAAACTTCACGATCGGCGACTGCCATTCACCATCATCGCCGACCTTGATGTAGGCCATTCCCTTCGCGCCGTAGATGCCGACATAGGCCGTCAATTCATCAATAATCTTACGGGAAAGTCCCGCCTGCCCTTTGACATTGATGGCTTTGATAATCCCCTTGTTTTCCAGCACGCTTTTAAAGACTTTAAACTGACTCTCTTTAAATATTTCGCCGACGTCGACCAGCTCCAGACCAAAACGTAAATCAGGTGTATCGATCCCAAAACGCCGGATCGCTTCTTGATAGGTCATACGCTCAAACGGTAACTTCAGTTCCAAACCCAGCGCCTCTTTCCAAAGCGAACCCACCAAGCCCTCAATAACATTAATCAGCGTGTCTTCCGTGACAAAACTCATCTCGATATCAATCTGGGTAAATTCCGGTTGACGATCGGCACGCAGGTCCTCATCCCGAAAACAACGCACAACCTGAAAATAACGATCAAAACCGGAAACCATTAATAGTTGTTTAAACAGCTGGGGAGACTGCGGCAGGGAATAAAACTGGCCGTGATAAAGCCGTGACGGCACCAAATAGTCACGGGCACCTTCCGGTGTCGACCTCGTTAAAAAAGGGGTCTCAATTTCTAAAAATCCCGTCTCCGTCAGATATTTTCGTGCGGCCTGCATCACATGATGCCGCATCATCAGATTGCGCTGCAGAATGGGACGGCGCAGATCCATATAACGATAGCGTAATCGTATATCTTCGCCGGCATCGGTATTGTCCTCAATGAG
This sequence comes from bacterium, assembly GCA_965216315.1. Taxonomy (GTDB): domain Bacteria; phylum UBA10199; class UBA10199; order 2-02-FULL-50-16; family JAJFLM01; genus CBDCFN01. Next base: position 2,240,520 of record CBDCFN010000016.1, read on the forward strand.
AAAAGGCGGGGTCTCCGAGCGATTAAAGACTTCAAAGGCTTCGACGGCCACTTCGATCGCGCCGGTCGCCAATTTGTCATTCTGCATCCCCTCGGGCCGCCGTCGCACGCGACCTCGAATTCCCATCACGTATTCCGTCCTCAGGTGATGGGCCAGTTCATGCACCTTGGCATCATCTTCCGGATTGAAGACAATCTGCGTCACACCCTCACGGTCACGCAGATCCACAAAGATCAAGCCGCCGTGATCGCGGCGCGTGCCCACCCAACCCATGAGTACCACTTCCTGATCTATGGAGTCGGCCGTTAGGTCCCCACAGGAGTGGGTCCGTTTATAGGTATGAAGAAATTCTGACATTCAGCCCGTTTATTTAATTATCTTGAATTCGATGCGCCGGTTCTTGGCTCGACCTGCCTTGGTCTCGTTAGATTCTATCGGGTTGCTGTCCCCGTAGCCTTTGGCCACAACTCGGTGCACGCCTACACCCTGCAAAATCAGGTATGCTTTGACAACATTTGCACGCGCAATGGTCAAGGCCTCATTGATGGCCGAATCTCCCGAATTGTCGGTATACGCGGATACCTGAACTTTGGGGACCTCATTAGGCTTCTCTTTCATGATCGACGCGACGCGCTCGAGTACGCGGCGGTCTCCGTCCGAGAGGTTGGTCGACCAGGCATTAAAGAGAAAGGGCGGCGTCTTGATTTGACTCTTTTCGGCATCGACAGATACGTCGGCACGCATCGGAACCGACCGGCGTCGCGTCGAGACCCGGGTTCCACCCAGCCACATCGGTTCATTGGCTCCAATCGCCAAATCCGACTCATGCGCTCCGCCGCTGCTCGCGGCCGGCGCTGAATAACTGGGTGGTGGCGGTGCCGCGGCGACAGAACCCGAATGACCTCTCATCCGTGCGTCGCGACGTGCGGCCGCACTGCCGGTTTCTAACTGCAGATCTGACTCGACACCCGTATTGGATGACGAGGGTTCCGGTGGGGGAGGCGTATAATGAGGTTCCGGGCGCGGCGTCGGTGTGACCGCCGAGCCACCTTCTCCTCTCATCCGTCGGTTCCTGCGTTCCGCTTCCTCGGGACTCTCCATCGCACCTTGAACATCCGCTTCATGGGCACGCCGTAGCCGCTCCGCTTCCGGGGACCCTTCTTCGGCAATCCCCAACGGCTCTTGTGCCATCGTCATCGCCGGTATTAATAACAAACCTGTTGCCAACAGCAGGTACATTTTTATTTTCATGGCTTCTTCCCCCTCGAAATCATTTCATCATGACGATTGAACCCGCATGAGCAACGATTCCGCATCATCTAATCCAAGTTCTTCTTGTTCGCTCGTGGTCATATTGCGAAGAATCAATTTCTTCGCCGCAACCTCGTCCGAGCCAAGAATCACTGTAAAATCCGCACTAATTCGATTCGCGCGTTTCATCAGGGCCTTCAGCCCTTTGTCCTCATAATTCATCTCAACCCGAACCCCACCTTGGCGAAGCGATTGGGCGAGCGCTATTCCATGGGACATCGCGTCAGAACCGAATGCGGCTACAAAGACCAAGGGCCCTCGCGGCGGTCTGGCCTCGGCCCTCTCTTGCAACAATGATACCAAACGTTCGACCCCAATTGCAAAACCCACGCCCGGTAAATGAGGCCCCCCCATCAAGCGCAGCAAGCCATCATAGCGTCCTCCTCCAGCCACTGAATTTTGGGCCCCCAGCTGCTGGGAGGTGAATTCAAAGGCCGTCCGCTGATAATAATCGAGTCCGCGCACGATATTCGGATTGATCGCATAGGAAGAGCCGAGGCGCCCGATGCCTTGCAGGACCCCATCAAAATGCTCCTCACAGTCATCACAGAGGTGCTCTTGAATGCTTGGGGCCTCCGCCGCAATCGCACGGCACCCCTCCTGCTTGCAATCAAGGACCCGCATCGGGTTCTTCACAATACGCCGCAGGCAGTCATCACAGAGCCGGTCGTGGCGCTCGTCTAAATAGCTCACCAGGGCGGCCACAAAATCGGGACGACAGACGGTACATCCCAAGGAATTAATTTCCAATTCGAGATCATCAACACCCAACAGGCGAAAATACTGATCGGCCAAGTGAATGAGTTCCGCATCAACCATCGGGTGAGAGGACCCAATCACCTCCGCGCCGATTTGGTGAAACTGGCGCAGGCGGCCTTTTTGCGGCCGTTCGTAGCGGTACATCGGCCCTAAATAATACAGGCGCGCCAAGGGCTCCGTCTGATCATAATGGCTTTGAATGTAGGCGCGAATCACTGAAGCCGTCCCCTCAGGACGCAGGCAAATCTTTTTTCCCTGCCGGTCCTCAAAGCTGTACATTTCCTTTTCAATAATAGCCGTCGTCTCGCCTAATGTCCGTGTAAACAGCTCCAGGGCCTCAACCACCGGGGTACGGATCTGCCGATAATTGTAGAGGGAAAATAAGCGATGCGCCTCGGCCTCGGCCTGCTGCCACAGCGTGACCTCTTCAGGCAATACATCGGCCATTCCTCGGATGGATTGGATGGGCATAGCGCTTCAATTTACAGAATAATTCAGTTTTATTCAATGAATTTAAACGTTTACGCGCTCAGTGCTTCATGCTACCGTCCTCAGACGCCTCTATGAAATTCCTCGTCCTAACCTTATTATTTGTAACCAGCCTGACCACGAGTGGCTGCTTCAATCCCTTCGAATGCCCTTTGGCCCTCCTCGCCCTCTGTGGGGGGGCCGATCCGGCTGAAACCCGGAGTGTCGATGAATTCTATCCCCTGGCGCTTGGGGGCGTGGCCCCTGACTGGGATATCGTCAGTGTTGAGGAGGACCTGGAATACGAGCAATTACGCTTTACGACCGCAAACCCTAGCCTGCTGGACCTTGAAATTCCCGCCGGCGAAACGTCATACGAATCCGCCGGCGCCGCTCAGCTCATTCCCATCGACGTCGGCATCACGACAAATACCATCGAAACGATTAGTAACGGTGAAAGCGATGTCGTTTTGACCTATGAAACGATTACTCCGCCGCAAAAGCTCATCCAGATTCTCATTGCGGAATCCCAGGGGCCCATGGCCCGTGAGGCGAAACTTGATGACGCGGGTCAGGTCAAACGTGGGAGCATCAGCCCAACCGGAGAAGCCCTCGCGCACGTGATCCGCAACCGGGTCGAACTCATCCGCGAGACCGAAACACCCGGCCTGTTTGCCGCCGACGATTTTGATTTTTATGCCGACCCACCGACTTCTGAATACGATGCGGTAATCGAAGCCCATTTAGGCGGAATCTATCAATTCTCACCCGTCGATCCAAGTGACATCAATCATGATATCTACCTCAATGCGGATGAGCGCGCTAACCTGGATGAATCGTTGCTGCAGCGGGCCTATGACCAGGCCGTTGTCAGTGCGGCTTTTGTCTTCAGCGGAACCCTCACGGATTCCACGCGCGACGCTTTCGGTTTTTATTCCCCGACGGACGAAGAATATGATGTCTTAGAGGCCGCTTTACTGTCTAAAACGCGGGACCTCCCTGAAAATATCGGCACCGGCGATGACCAATTTCCGGCCTTTGCCCCGATTCAGATCTTAATTCTGTCAAATATCGTCACGCGCACGGAGGAGAGTACCGTTCCGGCCTTTGTCTTTGTGAGAACGCGCACGGCAGAGGAACCGGCGGTTATCGCCAATTGATTATGCTGATAAACCCACTAAAATCATTTGCGATTCTTCGTCTCGAGGACTATGTTCATCCTATGAAGGCTTTCCTCCTCGCAGCGGTGGGGGCCATCATATTGGTGTTGGCTCCCGCTGAGACGGTCCAAGCTGAATTCTCTGATTCAGTGCTCGGCTCCGTTCGCAATATTCAAGAAAAGATACTCCTCCGCGTTCAACGCAATATCACTGGAGCGGATGCTTCTACCATGTGGTCGCTATTTGATCAGGATGTCTTGCGTTCACTCAATGGTGGCGTGATTCCCCTATCTACGGAAGCACTCAACCGCAAATATGGGTGGACCGACATTCGCATCCCCCTGACTTATACCGAAAAAAAAGGTGAGATAAAAACAGGCGCCATCCGCATTCGTTTCTATCCACTTCCAAGCAGGGCAGCCGGCAGAAGCGACTGGCTTGCAGTTTACTATCACGGCTTTGGTGCAGTCCCTTCCGCCACATTTCATATCTTCCGCTACAAAAATAACCGTTATATCCGCGCCGCGGCGATGGAAGAATCCGACTTCCTTCACAAAAATGACAACCTGCAGTGGAATGGAATCCAAGTTCAAAAAGAACTCCAGCCTGGTCATTTTTCAACCTATTTTACGCCGGCGACAAGCAGCAAGAGCCGCAACCGCGTCCAGGCCCATTGGCATTGGAATGGTAAAAAGCTAAAGGTTTTACGCTGGTATCCTGAAGTTGATTTCAGAAAGACGAAAGACGGAACGTATGTCTCAGGGCGCGGCGCACCCGTTTCACCGGATTAGCCCTTCTTCTTCTTTTTGCCCTTAAACTGTTTCTCCAACTCCTCCGCCGTTACCATGACCGTCTCATCTAAATTGACGGCGGGAGTTGATTTTGAAGATATGGTTTTCTGCGTCTTATCGAGGTCGATGCCTTCTTTTTTGGCTTGAGGAGACGGGCTTGGTTTTTCTTCCGGTGGTGGCAAATCATCGACACGAACCATCGTTGTTTTCTCAAGATCTTCGTCGCTGATCTTATCATGGAGCCCCTTTGCGGCCGGCGGAGTTTCGGGCGTCGGCAGTTCATCCAAACGTACCATCGTCGTCTTTTCAAGATCTTCATCGCTGATCTTGTCATGAAGTCCCTTTGCGGCCGGCGGAGCTTCAGGCGTCACCGGCACATTAGGAAGACCAGCTTCATCCCGTAACGCACTCAACTCTTCCAAATATTCTTCATCATCAACAAATTCGTTATAAGCCCGTTGGTACAGCTTGGCCGCTCTTTGCGCGTCACCCGCCTTTACATAAGTCTCATACAGATCTCGAATGATACGCCTTACTTTTTCTCGTTGCTCGAGCTTGAGATAAACATCAATGGCCAATTCCTTAATTCCAGGAACCGCTTTCATTTCCGAACTCAACGACTCCAAGCGCTCCTGCGCCTTATCGACACTGTCTTTTTCCATATAGAGTCGACAAAGCGCATTGATGAGGCTCTCATCCGTCGCCTTGTGATAAAAAATCCGTTCATAAACCTCGATGAGAGCGTCCCTATCATTGCGCGCTTTCAAATCTTCAGCGGCTCTCTCATATTCACGCAATGAGTCATCCGTGCTGCCCTCTTTTTGATAAATCTCCGCCAGACGAATGCGGCTTGTAATGGCCGATGGATCGGTCTCAACTATTTTTCGGCGAACTTCGAGGAGTTCTTTGGAATGACCTGACTGCTCGTAATGATCCGCCACGATAAAATATTGGCTGATAGCATCTTTTTGGAGTCCGACTTCCCTATAAAGATCACCCAATTTCTCATTAAGCGTCACCATCGTCGGGTTAAGCTTGAGCATCATTTTAAACAACGCAATCGCTTTGAGGTGGAACCGGTCTTGAACATAACGCTGCGCCACTTCGTTATACGTCTCCAAGGCCTTCGCAATCTCTTTACGCTTCACAAAGAGATCTCCCAACTTCACCTTCAAACGCATGTCGTCTGGATTCGCCGCAATGACTTTTTGATAAGCCTTGAGAGCCTTATCATACTTGCCATCGGCGACATATTTGTCGGCGGTTTCTATGGCTTTTTCTTTTTTCATTTCGTTCCGAGCAGACCAATCGCGGCTTGCAAGCCCAATATATAACTTTGTATGCCAAATCCGGTAATAACACCCGCTGTAACTGGAGCCGTATAACTCGTCTGACGGAATGATTCCCTCGCATGGATATTGCTTATATGCACTTCCACCGCGGGAACAGATACGGATGCCAAAGCATCACGTATCGCGACACTCGTGTGGGTAAACGCAGCCGGATTGATCACGAGAGCATCACAATCCTGTTCTGCTTGTTGAATACGCGTGACAATCTCACCCTCATGATTTGACTGATAGAACTGCAGGTCAACACCCCTATCATGAGCCACCTCGTTCATGAGTTTCTCTATATCTTCAAGCGAGATATTCCCGTAAACTTCGGGCTCACGCTTGCCAAGCATATTTAAGTTAGGGCCATTAATTACAAGAATCTTCATACGACTGTCTTTTCCTCACCGGTTATCATCTCTTCTAGTTCTTGAATGCGCATTCTCAATTCACGATCCTTAGGATCTTGCACCGAAAGTTCCTGGAGAATGCGAATGGCTTCTTGGTATTCCCCTTGACCCACCAATATCTCTGCCATTGTCGGCGTGTGCCACATGTCTTTGCCCTGTACCGACTTTTTTTGCTTTAGTGCCTCCTGCCGCAATTTGGGGGCATATTTTAAAGCTTCCGGGTGACCTGGCATACGAGCGAGAACTTGCGCGGCCACTCTCTCCGCTTCGGTTTTCCGGTTCAACGCCCAGTATACCGAGGCCTGGATTAAACGTCCACTGATGGAGTCATGGTTGTGCTCCAGCCCAATTTTACAGAGTTCTAAGGCCTCATCCAACAAACCCTGATCACGCAAAATTTCGGCCATCGGCACAAATACGATCGAGGCCCGATTACGACTCCACGTCTCAAAATACTTAAGAAATTGGGTGTGTTCGCGTAAAGGAGCGGGAACTTCGTTCATGGGGAAGGTCTTCCTATGCCTTTAATAAGGCGGCTATTTCTTTGGGATCAACGGACTTCACCTTAACTCTCCCAATCTTTTCAACAAATACATATTGAAGTTCATCGCCACGCATTTTTTTGTCGCGCTTGAGACTCTGTTCCCATTCTTTTTTGGAAAACTTGGGAAGTTTAATGGGGAGTCCATAGGCGGCGATGAGATCCGCAACTTCATGAGCAACTTCACTCGAACAGTATTTAAAGTGCTCGGATATCCGTGCCGCCTGTATCATTCCAATCGATACAGCCTCGCCATGCCCAAACTTGCGGTATTCAGTCAAACGCTCCACGGCATGACCGACGGTATGACCAAAGTTAAGCGTCATCCGCTCACCAATCGTTTCCTTTTCATCGCGACTGACAATATCGGCTTTGATTTGACAACAAGTCTGAACAATCTTCTCTAAATGCAACGTGTCCCGCTGCAAAATGGCAATACGATTGCTTTGCAAAAATTTAAAAAACTCCGCGTCGTAGATAATGGCATATTTAATCACTTCGGCCAGCCCACACAAAAATTCCCGGTCCGGGAGCGTCTCAAGGTAACCGACATCAATGTGAACATGGTTGGGCTGATAAAAGGCCCCGATGAGATTTTTACCTTCCTTGTGATCGACACCGACCTTGCCACCGACACTGGAATCCACCTGCGAGACGAGCGTGGTCGGTACCTGTACATAGCGTATCCCCCGCATGAAAGTCGCTGCGACAAAACCGCCGATATCCCCAAGCACGCCCCCTCCGACCAGGACCAGCACGCTGTGCCGATCCGCACCTTGATCAAGCAGCCAGTCATAACAAAGCTGGACCGTTTCTAGATTCTTATTCCGTTCCCCGTCGGGAAGGATCAGATAGGGCGCCTTCATACCGCGTGCCCGGAGGCTACGCTTGAGATCGGGAACGAGCTGCGGACCGACAACAGAATTCGTCAGGATCAGGGCGCGCCCATCGGTACAAATAGTCTCTAACAGATCGCAGAGTGGCCCATTGTCATGACTCGAAATATCGATGCGATAACTATGCTGTTTCAGCTCAACCGTCAGTCCGGAAGGAGCCGCATTGGAGGATCGCTTGGACGACTTGCTCGGGGCTTTTTTCTGAGGTATCGATGACATAGTCTGCCTTGTCATAGGACGCTTGGCGCTCCTGGATCAACCGAAGAATTTCCTGCATCGGGTCCGAACCCTCTAAAAGCGGCCTTTCGGCAGGATTCTGCCCCTCTGCTACCCGCTGGTAGATGGACTCGGGTGTCGCCGTCAAGGCCACTAACAGCCCCGCCGCCTGCATGAGCTGAAAATTACCCTCATCCAGAATAGCGCCCCCTCCGGTCGCCACCACGACGGGACTCTGGGCACAGACCTCTTGGAGAACCGCTTTTTCCAGGGCCCTGAAGGCCGCCTCTCCATCCTGGGCGAATATTTCGGGGATGGTCCGCCCCGCACGCGCCTCGACGAGATGATCGGTATCCAGAAAGGGCCAGCCGAGCTCCTCGGCGAGGAGCAGGCCGACGGTGGATTTGCCGGTGCCCATGAAGCCGGTCAGGATGATTCTATCTTGATTCAATACCTTTTAACCTGTTCCAAATAGCCTTGATAATTCCGCTGCACTTCCTCCAACGAATCACCCCCGAATTTTTCGAGAAAAGCATCCGCAATCTCAATCGCGACGATATTTTCCGCAATCAAGGCCGCCGCCGGGACAACGCAAATATCGGAACGCTCAATGCTCGCCTCAAAGGCCTCTTTGGTCTGGACATTCACGGAACGCAACGGATTGTACAGGGTCGCGATCGGTTTGAGGGATCCACGCACGACCACAGGGGCACCGTTGCTCATCCCGCCGGTGATCCCCCCGGCGCGATTGGTTTCGTGATAAAATCCGCGCCCCTGGTCATAAAAAATTTCATCGTGCACTTCCGAGCCGGGACGATCCGCCACCTCTTTGCCAATCCCAATCTCAACCCCCTTGATCGCCTGGATGCTCATGACGGCCGCCGCGAGGCGCGCGTCAAGTTTGCGGTCCCATTGTACATGACTCCCGAGCCCGATCGGTAGACCCGTACATACGACTTCAAAGAGCCCCCCGAGGCTATCGCCTTGCTTACGTGCCGCATCGATATTTTGCTTCCATTGCGCCTCGGCCTTGGCATCGAAGGTGCGACACTCGGACCCTTCCAAGCGCTTTGCGAGCTCTTCATAAGGCGGACACTCCTCACTCACCGCCACGCCGCCGATTTTGGTCACATAGCTATAAAAACGTACCCCCACCGATTCGAGCAGCTGCCGTATCATCGCCCCCGCCGCAACCCGCATCGTCGTTTCACGGGCACTCGCCCGCTCCAACACGTTGCGGAGATCTTGATGCGCATACTTGATCCCACCCGCCAAGTCAGCGTGACCGGGACGTGGTCCGTAGACGGCCTTCGCATCACTCTGCTGGGCGGCATCGATCGACATGATCGTCTCCCAATTCTTCCAATCTTTGTTGGGAATCTGCAGACAGACCGGAGACCCTAAGGTCTTACCAAAACGAATCCCGGCGCTCACCTGGACGACATCCTTTTCGATCTTCATGCGGCCGCCGCGCCCATAACCCCCTTGGCGCCCTCGTAAGTGCTCATTGATCACATCAAGATCGATCGGCACTCCGGAAGGCATCCCCTCGACGATGACGCTGATAATAGGACCGTGTGACTCTCCAGCGGTTAAATAGCGAATACGTGACATAGTGATACCTACTTAAAAGGCCGTTTAGAACTTTTGCAATGGGATTTTGAGGTCCGAGGTCCGACGGCTGGTTTAGTCTTCTGGAAAGACCTTCTCTTTTTCAGAGAGTTTAAAGCCCAAGGCGAGGATAATCTTGCGTTTGGTGTCCATCCGGCAGTCTTTTCCCTTTTCAACCCGGTCAATTGTCAATGCGGAGATGCCGGCTTTGCGTGCTAACTCGGCCTTACTCATCAACTGCGACTCACGGAGATCGCGTACTGCGTTTTGTTTCGTCCCTGCCATGATGAACCTTTATAAATAATATCCACTCACCTTTATATAAGCAACTGATGAAGGTTACACAAACTTATAAACAAAGTCAATTTATACTATTTTATTGTATTAATTAGTTATAATTAATACTAATTGATATATCACAATGGGGACTTTTTTGTGACGCAATGAGTCACAAATTGGGTTAAAAAAGGGCCCGAATTGCCTGGAAATTAAGCAGAATTTACAGGTAAAGTTTTCGCGTGAGCGCCAGATACCAATCGAGAATCTGGGGACCATAAAAGAGATAGAGCCAGGCCGCGAAGGCCAGGAAGGGCCCATAAGGGATGGCCTGCTTGAGCCCCTTACGGGAGAGCCCCAGATAGATCAGGCCTATTACGGTCCCGAGCAGGGAACTCATCAGCATGATGAAGATGACCGACTTCCAGCCGAAAAAGGCCCCCAGCATGGCCGCGAGCTTGGCGTCGCCCAACCCGAGGCCGACGCGCCCACGCAGCCGTTCATAGGTCCAGCCCAGCACCGCGAGGATACCGCCACCCAGTAAGATCCCGAGCAAGGAATCAATAAAGAGGGCCTGGGCAGGAGCATTCCCGAGATAAAGGTGAACGATGACCCCGACCCCGATACCCGGCAACGAGAGGATATCCGGAATAATCAAGTGTTCGAGATCGATGAAAGTAATCGCAATCAAGGGGAGCGTGAGCAAAATGAAATAGCCGACATATTGGGGCAGCGTGGGAAAGCGCAGCCAGATGGCGACCGACATGACGGCCGTAATCAATTCGACGCTGGGATAACGGATGGAAATCTTGCGCCGGCAATGACGGCAATGGCCCCACAACAAGAGATAGCTGATGATCGGAATATTATCGTACCAGCGAATCGTTTCCTTACAACCGATACAACGCGAGCGCGGCCGCACGATCGATTCCCCGCGTGGCACCCGGTAAATGACAACGTTGAGAAAGCTGCCCATGATCAACCCGAAGAGAGAGACGTAAACGAGTTCCAAGCCAGCCATGGACTCTTAGTAGCATCAAGCAAGTACTTGAGGCCAGGAATTCTTAACTTCAACTCGCGGCTTTAACGATCACTCCAGCGAGGTTGCCCAATGACTGACCCAGGCGCTGAAAGGCCCCGATCAGTCCATTGGCCTGTGGTTGTGTCGTCGTCTTAACCTGCGTCCTTGTTGCCGTTTTCTTATCTGCCTTATGCTCGGCGACTTTTTTAGGGTTGGTCGTTGGTTTCGTAGCCTGGGCCGACGGAGTCGCCGGTTTCGCCGGCTTGGACCCCTTCCCGTCGACGATATTTTTCAACGGTTTCTTTGCGATCGTAAATTGAGTTGCCGGTTGGGACGCCGCCGGCTGGGTGACTTTTCTTTGTGAGTCTGACGGCGCCCCGGTCGGCAAAAATGGAAAAGAACTCCAGTTAAAAATTCCTAATGCGGCTCCACCTGGAAAAGCCATGACACACCTCCAAAAATTTCGTTTACTTGCACCAAGGATTCGCACCTAACGAATCGCACCCAAATAAGCATCTTACGCTTACGTTCTAGGTTATCGGGTCGGCCAATAATCGAGTTTGGGGCCGGGAGGGCTTTCAGTGGACAGTTGAACACACCGAGGAAAGCCCTTTACTCACCCGCGATTTTCTTGTTACCCCTCGATTCTATGCAGCTTAGCCGCGAAGAAGTTGAAAAGATCGCCGACCTGGCCCGGCTCAAAATCAGCCACGAAGAGGCGGATAAGCTGGCCGGCCAACTCAGTAATATCCTGACCCTGATGGAGGCGCTGAACCGGCTCGACACCGAGGGCATCGAACCGACCTCTCACGCCCAAGATGAAGGTACTCCCTTGCGCGAAGATGTCGTCGTCAAAAACACGGTCCGCGATGCCATTCTCGATCAGGCTCCGGAGCGGGAAGACACCTTATTTAAGGTGCCCAAGGTGATCCAGTCATGAACTTATATGAACTCACGCTCCATGATCTACACGACAAACTCCGCACCAAGGAGGTGAGCTCCAAGGAGGTCACGGAATCCGTGCTCGGTCGTATCGAGGCCGTCGAACCCAAGGTCGCGGCTTACATTACCCGGACCGCGGAGCGGGCCCTTCAAGATGCCGCGCGCGCCGATGATTTTATTGCCAAGAACGATGAGATCAATCCACTGACGGGAATTCCCATCGCGCTCAAAGATATCTTTCTCACTGAAGGGATCCCGACCACCTGCGCCTCGAAGATACTCGACGGTTTTATTCCTCCTTATAACGCCACCGCCGTCGAGAAAATGAATCAAGCCCATTGGGTCTTGTTGGGCAAACTCAACATGGACGAATTTGCGATGGGGTCTTCCAACGAGACCTCACACTTCGGTACTGTGAAAAATCCCTGGAACCTCGAATGCGTACCCGGCGGCAGCTCCGGCGGCAGTGCCGCAGCCGTCGCCGCCGATGAATGTGTCGCCACGCTCGGCACCGATACCGGCGGATCGATTCGCCAACCCGCCGCGCTCTGCGGCGTCGTCGGACTCAAGCCGACCTATGGCCGCGTTAGCCGTTACGGCGTCATCGCCTTCGCCTCGTCACTCGACCAAGTCGGACCGATTACCAAGGACGTGCGCGATTGTGCGTTGATGTTACAAGCGATCGCCGGCCATGACCCCAAAGACTCGACCTCCGTTGATATTCCCGTCCCCGACTATAGTGCGACCCTCGGCCAAGACATCAAGGGTCTCAAGATTGGTATCCCGAAAGAATTTTTCGTCGAAGGCTTGAGCCCCCAAATAGAAGCAGCGGTGCGCACCGCGATCAAACAATTTGAATCACTCGGCGCAATAGTCAAAGAGGTCTCACTGCCGCATACCGAATATGCCGTTCCGACCTACTACATCCTGGCGCCCGCTGAAGCTTCGTCAAATCTGGCCCGCTACGACGGGATTCGTTACGGGTACCGCGACCCGGTCCCGCAGGACTTACTTGAGTTGTATAAAGAAAGTCGCTCCAAGGGCTTTGGAGACGAGGTCAAACGCCGCATCATGATCGGAACCTACGTCTTGTCGGCAGGCTACTACGACGCCTACTATCTCAAGGCGCAAAAGGTACGAACCTTGATTAAAAAAGATTATACGGATCTCTTCGATTCCGGTGCAGTGGATCTGATCGTGGGGCCGGTCAGCCCGACTCCCGCCTTTAAAATCGGTGAAAAGACCGATGACCCCCTCGAGATGTATCTGTCCGATGTCTTAACGATAGCGGTCAATCTCGCCGGGCTGCCGGGCATGTCTTTGCCCTGTGGATTTGTCGACGGGCTACCCATTGGTTTGCAGCTTATTGGCCGTCCGTTCGGGGAAGAAAAGATGTTACAGGCCGCCCATGCCTACGAACAGTCGACGGACTGGCACCAACAGCGCCCTTCTCTTTAACTTGATTGAAATGAAATGCGCTTTAAGCGCGGTGACGATTGAGATGGCGTGGACGAATGTGACGAATGTCTAAACTCTGACCGGAATAGCGGTCCTCATGGCGTGCGAGCCGGCGGCGACCTTCAAGACGATCCAGTTCATGACTGTCACTCGAGAAGTCCCCGGATCTATCTTCAGGAGAAGAATCGTCGGCATAGAGTCCCGGCTGGATGCTACCGATCCCGTCACCACCCCCCAGCGCCTCAATTTCTCTAATGCTGAGACCGGTCTCTTGCGCGATCATGTGAGCATCGGTGACTCCGGCTTCTATATAAGCCATGGCCTGCTCCCGGGGAGTACGACCAAAGGACGTGTCGCCACCTCTATTATTATCAATGTTCATGTTCGGCCCATCTATTGCCATAATTAAAATCCTTCAGGTCTATTCATTGCAAGATGAGTACCAAAACCGGCTTCAAGGCTAACTTTGTAACTTATTGTAATTATGTAGTTTTCCATAAGACATCGCACCGACTCCTCAAGAAATCCGCGGCCTTCTGTAGACAGAAGACCTCAGATAGGCTAGCCAAGGCCCCTTATGTCCTCGTGGCTCCTCTGGCTTCATCTTAGCGGAATCATTATCAGTCTGGGCTCGGCCGTGCTCATCGTCGGGGCGGTTTATCCCGGCACGACCTGGATCGAAGATAAGTCACAGCGTTTTATGATGATCGCCGGCATCCTCAAATATTTTCACCCCCTCTTTCTCTTCGGCATTTGTTTGATTTTTATGACCGGCGCCATCGGCCTTACGGACCTCAAGATCGATCTCGGTACCGCCTACTATACAAAGATCGGTTCCGTACTATTGCAAAAATTCGGGCTGACGATGCTCATTTTTCTCTTCGGCAGCATGCAATGCGTCGGCACCGGGCTCCGCGTTGCCCGCATGGCCAACGGTGTCATCGAATCCGACGAACCAACCAAGACCCGCTACCTGATGAAAATTTATCGCACGACGATCATCAATATCATCCTGTTAGCGGTCACCCTCTACATTGGTTTGAAATTACCGGGCGCGATCGCTGCAGGGAGTTGATGCTACACCTACCTGATCCATTTGCCCGCGTTCTCCAATCCTACGTCAAGGCAAGCTATTACAAAAATACCCGCAAGGCCGACTTTGCCAAACGCGCTTTTACCGAGGGAGATTATCGTTTTTTTATGAAGGGTGTTGCTCAATTGAGCGTCTACTTCACGGCCGACCGGGCGAACCTCCCCAAAAATTACTTCAATCAAAAAGAGCTGCGCTCGGGCTATCTGCTCTATTTTTTACCCATCAATGCGTTGAAAATAGCGGCCTTATTGAAACAAATCCCTCCTGATTTTTTCAAGTCTCCCCGTTCCGTCCTGGATATCGGAAGTGGTCCTGGCACCGGAGCGATCGGAACTCTACTCCATTTGGGCGCGGGAGAACCAAAACAGCGCCTTCACATCACATTGCTCGATCAAAACAAACACATCATGACGGATGGTGCCAATCTGATCCGCAGTATGGTCGACGCAAAACTTTGTGCAAAGCCGGAACAACTCAATATGATTCACTGTGACCTCGCACGAGACCTCAATCAAAAACTCCCGCGTCAACAACAATACGATCTGGTCCTTATGGCCAACGTCCTCAACGAAATCCGTGACCTGAATCGGCGCGCCAAGCTAATCAACCAACTTGTTCAAAAACACCTGACACCGGATGGCCGCCTTATCATCGTTGAACCCGCCCTCCGGCGCCAAACTCGCGAGCTCATGGAATTACGCGACATGATCGCAGACCGTGAAATCGCCTTTATCGATGCACCCTGCCTGCATCAAGAGGCCTGTCCGATGTTCGCGCATAATACGCGTGATTGGTGCCACATGTATTGGGAATGGGAACGCCCAGAGTTTATTGAGCATTTGGATGATCTGGTGGGGATACACAAAGATTACTTAAAGGCGTCGTATCTGATCTTATCAGCTCTCCCCTCCTTACAAAGGAGGGGATTAAGGGGAGGTCAAACTCGACCCCTCCCTCACCCTCCCCTTAGTAAGGGGAGGGAACATATATGGCGTGTTGTCAGCGGACCGCTAAATTCTAAAGGTAAAAGCGAGCGCCTTCTCTGCGGCCCAAGTGGCCTTCCCCATTTACACCGCCTCATGCGCCTCGACCGTAACCGTTCCAAGACCAACCAAGACTTCGACCGGGCGATGCGCGGGGACCTTGTTGTCACGGAAGCAAAGGATAAATTGGGAAAACAGGATTCGTTTCGGCTTAGCGGCGACGGCCTTTAGTTACTTTCTCGGTCTTTTCCGTCACTTCTTCCTTTTCACCGACTTTTTGGACTTCGACGATGTGGAATTCGACACGACGGTTCTTCGCCATGCCTTCGGCAGTTTGGTTCGTCGCAATCGGTTGTCTTTCGCCACGCCCTTCGGAGGTCAGGCGTTCCGGTTCAACGCCAAAACCAATAATCGCCTCTTTGACCTCACGCGCACGATTATTGGAAAGATTGATATTGTACTGATCCGAACCACGATGATCCGTGTGTCCCTGAATGACAACATGGCGAATCCACGGTTGGTCGAGCATCAAGGCCGCAACCGCTTTAACCACCGGCTGCGACTCGGGCAGTATCTTCCAGCGCGCGGTCTCGAAATGAATCGGTTCGAGGATCACGATCTGACCGCCTTCGAGCCGGACGTAGCTCTTATATGTCACCCGTCTCTCTGTCACCGATGCCGGACGCGGCGCCCGCTTCTTAATCGGCGCGGCCACATAAGAGAGCATCGCGAAGATGCGGTAATCAGGCGCCCCGTAACCATTGGTAATGCCTAAACCCGCGCCGACAGTGGCGTTAAGGCGACTTTCCATAAAGCCCTTACGAATGCCAAACAACCATTCCAGCGGCGACCGATTGGCACGCACCCCGTTAAACGCAACCGAACCGTTTAGTTCGGTCAGACCATGGAGATCCCAGGGCTGCCAAATGGGACGACGATAACCAATCCCGTAAAGAAATTCCTGGCCTATGGTCAGGTTAAAGAGATTCTCTTTTTCTCTGAAGCGCATGCCGATATTGGCCACCACCTTATTCTTCCAGAATTCGACATCATAAACACCACGGACCCCCCCGGTCACACTGGTATCTCCGGTATATTTTGCCGTACTCCCGGATGGCAAAGTCACAAAAGGAATAACGGCCGCCCCCATCGTCACATTATCCGTTTCCACATCTCCGTGGGTCCACAAGCGGAACTTAGCGGCCAAACCGATATCACCGAACGCCGCGGTCGAACTTCCGGACGATGTTCCCACCGGCTCAACCTTTACATTCGGAAAAAAAGGTACGGAAATTCCCAGTTCCACCCAGTCGGCGAGACCATAGGCCCCGGTCAACGTCATATTAACGTGGTGGTCGACTAGAGAATCAAGCCGCGCCCCGGAACTTACCAAACCCAACTCCAGGGGGTTTTTTGAAAAGCTAAGACCTAAGCCAAGTGACCAGGCGCGCTTTTCTAACATGCGTGATTCATAGAGATTAACCAGGCCGAGGTTATCGAAGGCAGGACGAAACAATTCGCCATTGAGCGCATAGGAGGAACATGGAAGCGTCAGACTAACAAGAATAAAAAAAAACGCGAAGTACGGACGCCGGCGCCGACCTCTGAACAGTGCTAAGGCCATCGCCGCGATTGCCAACAGCAACCAATTGATCCAGGTCGATCGCCCTTTTAACTGAGATGCGTCAATCAACTGGCATGAAGCAAGGCCGCTCCCCTGAGCCTGAACGGCATCACCGCTGTTTGGAATCGCAATATCGGGATCGACACCATCACCCGGGGTCAGCGGATCATTGTCTATTCCATCGGGAATGCCATCATCATCGGAATCCGGATTGGTCGGGTCCGTGCCAATGTCTGTCTCCTCTTCATCATCAAGGCCATCATCATCGGAATCCGGATCACGATAATCAGGAATCCCGTCGCCATCCGTGTCGACCGGATCGGTATCCAGATCCGCATCGCCGGCCTCGGTGGCATCCGGGATCGTGTCATCATCGGTATCCAGATCACGCACATCCGGAGTGCCGTCGCCATCCGTATCCGTTTCCTCATCGGAGGTGAGACAATCGATCGCATCGAACTCATCCGGGGTAATGCTCAGGTCGGCATTGGTATCAAAATTGACAGTATCCGCCTCGTGAATGTCTCGTATCGTATCATTATCGCTATCAATATCGAGATAGTTTGGCGTCCCATCGCTATCCGTATCGACGTTGGCGAACCCATCGTTGACATCAATGTCTCCATCGCCATCCGTATCCAGACCTGAAGCCGCCGCCTCTGCAGCACTAATAAAACAATCGCCATCCGTATCGTGATCGTCGAGATCCCGCTCCGTGATATCGGGAATCCCATCGTTGTCACTATCAGGATCCGAATTGTTGGGGATGTCATCGCCGTCATCATCAAAAAAGTCTTGTACATCGAGGGTAATACGAATGTCTTCGTCCCCAATCCCGCTATCCGCGAAACTACCCGCCTTAAAGATAATATCCATCGTTTCGTCCGGATCATTGAGGTCGAGAGTGGAAAAACCAGGATAAGTCGAAAAACCGATCATACTGAATTCCAAGTGTGGCGCGGCACCACTTGGAGAGGCAAAAACCGCGCTCCCTGTGGCCGCCGCAATGAGACTCCCGTAATAACCCTCCGAAAATGAAGCGTTAAGGCCGAGATCGGGTAAGGCCACCTCACTCACCCGAAAGCCGCCCGGAGCGCTCCGAACATCTGTTATCCCGGCTACGGCCTCAGGGGTTGTGCCTGGATCGGCATCAAAATCGAGAACCATGGCAAAAAATTCATCGGTCCCCAAATCAGCATTATCGGATCCGGCTAAACCGGCAAGAATGGCGCTCGTTCCGCCTGGGTCCCCATCTCCATCGGCATCGCCAAAAGGAATCTGAAAACCACCCGCATTGCTTTGTTCATAGGTTTTAATCCCGACATCGACCGTGTCGGTCGTCGCATCATAAATCAGGCAAATTTGTTCGACATCAAAGCCACTGATGGTTCCGGCCGGAAACGCAACCGGCACGCCGACACTCACATCGTTGGGATCGGTAAAACACGCTTCGGCAGGAAAATCGACTGTCACGTCACCTGTGAACTCAATCGCGCGCGCGCTAACGGGTAATATTAATAAGATGAGTGCAAGAAAGGTGATTCGCATGAAGCGATGTTTGTTGATCATCATTTGTTATGGAAACTTGTTTGGCTTCAATCACTAAACACCAACAAGGTCAAGGCAAAACGCAGCTATGCAAACAAAAATACGTATTCTATAAAGAGTTTCTGTGGATAACTCTGACGCGCAGCATCTAGCGAGCGACGCGAGCCCCTATTACGTTTTGAACAAACTCATCAGGCCCGGCAAAAAACCGTCCGCCTTACCGGCAATTTTTTCTAATTCACCGTCATCAAGGTAGACACCGTGACAGCTAAAACACTTATCCACAGCGACACCTCTGAAGATGACTTCGTGCAGCTCCATCCCGCACTTCGGACAACGCATCCAGTGGAGTTTCTTGAGCTCGGCCTTTTGTTCGGCATCAATCTCGGCGTGGAGATCTTCCGCAAGTTTGCGTTTTTTTTCAGCTTCGACGCGGGCGAAGTATTCGTCTTCCGGCTTGGAGGGTTTTGATGTGCTACTCATGAGCCTATTCTTAGCATAGTATAATTGAAATTTGCAATACCGTACAATCTACCAGCCACGAAGCTTTGATTTCTTCTTGCCGACACTCGGCTCAGTATAAGGAGGAACGCCTGCAACCGTACACCGTGGGAAGGGCTGCCCCAAGAGCTTTTCAATCGTGGCAATCCCCGCCTTGTCTTTCCAAGTCCCAATCACCGATGAAATGCCCTTTTGTCCCGCGCGCCCCGTCCGTCCTGACCGATGGACATAGTCCTCAGGATTTTGCGGGACTTGATAGCTGATAATTTGTGAAATTCCGAACACGTCGATCCCGCGCGACATCACGTCGGTTGCAACGAGAATGGAATGTTCGCCCTTCTTAAATCCTTCCAAGGCATGCATCCGCTCTTTTTGACTTCGATCCGAGTGAATCTCAATCGCAGGCTCACCATGCTTTTTAAGATAACGAACCAGCGCATCCACATCGCGCTTCATTTGGGCAAAAATGAGAATGGAACCGGGCTCTTCTTTGACGATGGCCAACAGAAGATCCAAGCGTTTCTGCTCTTCCACCAGATAAAGACGATGCTCGATCCCTGAAGCCGATGTCCCCGGCCGGGCCGCTTCAATATATTCCGGCGCCTCCATGAATTGGTCCGCAAGGCGTTTAATGCTCATCGGCATCGTCGCTGAAAACATCATCGTGCGGTGATCCTTGGACAACATTTTAAGGATCTTTTCGATCTGCGGATAGAATCCCATATCAAGCATGCGATCCGCTTCGTCGAGCACCAACTCTTCAATCGTCTTGAGCGAAACGTTGCGGCGCTCGACATGGTCCATCAACCGCCCCGGTGTCGCGACGATAATATCCGGAATCGCTTTAAGCGCCTTGATCTGCGGGCCCATTTTAACACCACCGATGAGGACCACCGTCTCTAACCTGTGGCTCTTGCCGAAGAAGTCGCAAAATTGCTTGGTCTGCAGGGCGATCTCGCGCGTGGGACAGAGAATGAGACCGCGAACCCCCTTGCCGTGGGTTAGTTTTTGGACGACCGGCAGGACAAAGGCCGCAGTCTTACCGGTCCCGGTCTGGGCACAGCCCATCACGTCATGACCCGAAAGCGCAATGGGAATCGCTTTCGCCTGGATAGGGGTCGGATGCTCAAAACCGACCTCATCGAGGACTTTAAGGATATCGGGCTCCAGCCCCAGTTCCTTAAAACCCGCATCGGTCGTCTCAACGATATGAAAAGGAAGCTCTTCAGTCACCCGAATGGGTGTCTCAGATCCCCCTAGAGCGAGTCAAGCTCCCTTTTAACAGTAACCATGCCAACCACTTTACCTATCCTCAGTCAGATCCTCGGTGGAAAAGACCATGGGGGTATCGGCTGGGGAGCATTCAAGGACGGCGGCTGGAAATTCTCGAAGGGGTGGAAAGCTGGTTCCTCTTCCTGTACCGGCACCTCATCAAAAGGGTTGTAAGTGGGATCTTCAATATCCGGGCCTTCGATGATCGGAATCTCGAGCGGAATCTCTATCGCAATCGTCGGTATATACTCGGGCAAGGCAATCATCCCCAATTCAATTTCCTCGAAACGGATATTACCGAAATCAACAGCGGCTTCGCTCGGTTCAATCTTGATATAGGGAGAGAGTAGACTCATTTCTTTACCGAACATCAACGGAATGGCGGTGTCATTCCCCAGGGATAAATCGATCGTGTAGTACTCTCCCGTCCGAACGTAGAAACTAAACGAGCAGTCGGATTCTGTCAGGTAAGAACGCTCCTTGCCACTGAGGTCCGTCACGATGATCGGACCGGCCGAACAAGCCACTCCCCCGAGGCTCAGGCCCTGGAGCTCAACATCGTGGGCCCATGGCACAAATCCCGTGACCTGTCGGTATTCATCCGGTGGATTCCCAATCTCGCTGCCTCCTTGCAAGTCGAAGACTTGGGTCTCCCCCCCACATGCGACCCCCAAACTAGCAATCAAAACCAATAAAATGAAAAATCGTTTACCCACGCTGCGGCTCTCCTTCCATCTCCGTAAAAGGGATCATCTGAATTCCCAAAAACACGACGTCTTCCGGCTTATCGTCATCCGCAACCAATTGAAGAATTTCGCGTCGAAACTCCTGAATCTTCTGTTTGAGTTGTGGAAGTCGTTTACGTGCAATACCCAATGTTAAGGCGCTCACGTCGCGCTGTTCCTTTGCGATAGCGGGCAGGCGCTCTTTGACGATGCCCAACATATTTTGATGATATTGCATGGAGATCTTCGACACGGCATCCGCGCCTGTCGAGACGAGCGGCTCAGCCTGTTCCCAACGCAGTCGGCCGTTATCGTTTAAGCGTCTGATAAACCGCAGACGTTCCAATAACCGAATCGATTCAAGCACGGTTTTCTCGTCGACTGCGGGCACCAAACGTGAGGCAATATTCTTGAGAGACCCATCAAAGTCCGCAGCGACAATGAGCTCGCGAATCACCGGATGATACCAGTGCGTCCAATATTCATAGTGATCGATAGAAAGCGGTTTCAGCTCATAATATTGACGGAGCTTCACGAGCTTGCGATAGTATTGTTTTTTGTGGCTCTCCGACTTGGCCTGATTGAAGCAGACGAGGGCACGAAAATAGTCCCTTTGCTGCCGGTCCAACTTTAAACCCTTGATAAATTTATTGAGGCTGCCATCGGTAAGGTTGCGCTCCCCGTCCATGACACGCTTGTACATATTCGGGGACTGAAAACCCGCCAAGCGCGAAAACATCCGCAGCGAGAACCCAAAACTTGACTTCGCTTCCTCGTACCACGCGCGCAAAAAGGCGCGATAGTCCAGAAAGTCGAATGGACTTATATTGACTAAATTTTTCTCCATAATGCACCCAGCCTTGATTAAAGGCTCTGTGCTTGTATCGACTGAAGTTCAAAATTGTACACGGTTTTTTTGACGAATCCTTGCGAATGCGCATCCGCGCGGATTCACCTGGGGCAACTTAGCGTTTTAGCAGCAAAGAACAGCCGCCTACACTACGCGCCTTCGGAACGGATGCATCCGAGGATGAATCCGGCGGATTGACCGTAACCACGTCATCCCCAGGTTGCGTAGATGGAACATTGTCTTCTTCCTCGCTGCTTGGAAACTGACTTTCCGAGCCGGCCTCGACCGGGGGCTCTTCCCCGTTGTCTTCTCCCGTCATCGAATCGGGAACCAAGCGCGTCGGGAGGCCCATGTTGCCATCAGACTTAGGATCCTGTGCTTCAGGAGTCGCCGCTCGACCTTGATCCGTGCCACGATCGCGACGTGTCGAATCCTGATCGCTCCGACGGTTCTGACTGGCAACGCGAACGTCGAAAGTCCGCGGCAGAGTCATCGACTTAGTCCAGGCTTCCAGCTGCGCCTCGCTCAAATACTCGAGGACATCCTCCGTAAAACCCAGCGCATTTTTTAACGAATACGGCTGACTCACTGCTGAGATTAACAGGCTGTTACCGGTCATGGCCTTTTGAAACGCCACCATCGCGCGGTCATAATAAGCGCGTCGTTCATGGACATTGTGAATACCGTGCCACGTAACCACCTCGGACCAGTCCCCGTGATAGACCTGAAACACGATGTTATCCGCCTGAAAATCCGCATCCTTTTCGGGAAGGAACGTTTTAAACTCAATAGGTCCTTTATTATCCGCCGCGACATCGATGCGTTGCGCTGCCAATAAATATTGCGGATTGTTATCCGTATCTGCCGCATACACCATGAGCGTCGCCGTCTTCACATTAAAGAACTGTTCTGGATTTAGTTTTCCGGAGACAAACCAGCCGAAAGACAGCGTGACCATCGACCTGGCTGGCGCCCTTGAATAGGCTGACGTCCGTCGGCACCGGCAACCTAAACTGGGACTCCATCCGTATCCGTAAATACGAAGTTGTCACCGTTCCCGCCCTGAAAACCGCCACGCGGCATGTAGACGTGCGGTCGATAGGCGTTACTCTTCACGCCGGCGGCATTATCCGTGAAATAATTATCAAGCAAGAGAAGGTTCCGCCCTTCAATCGCCGCTACCGAATTGTTCTGAAAATGAGAATCAACGATGACCGTATTGGCGGCCCAGATACCGACTTCGTTGTTCGTCACGCTAACGTGACTAAGAATGACCACTTTGATCACTGAGCACGCAGATACCGTACTTAAAACCCGAGACCTTAAAACCGGTATAGAGCCCCGGACCGGTAATCACCACACCACACTCTTTACCGAATAATTGATTGTAAGGAGTGGGATAGCCCTTGCCTTCGGATTGCACGATGCCCGGCGGCAACTGATAGTCCGCTGCTTTGACAAATTCATAGGGTCGCGTCTGAATCCGTCCCGTGGCATCGCGCTCGTGCGAGAACTCCACACGCGGCCAATGAGCATCTGTCTCAAAAAGCTGCAAGTTTTGCGCATGAGTCACATTATCCCCATGTAATACAATGCTGTCCGGACCAAACACCGCTACAGGGCTAAACATTAGAAAGGGTTTTGATAGGGATAAAGTCCTGGATTCCCCCTCATCACTTGCAAAACGAAGAGTGATACTGTGGAGACGTTGCTTTTCCTGACTCCATTCCGGTGAATTACTTGCATCCAATCCGAAGGTAACTCCCGGCGTATGTTGGAGCCAATTCGGTCCTGAAAGCTGCATGGCATCCGGAGTCCAGTGTTTAGCAAAGTGCCATTCGGGAGGAATGTCTTCATAACCAATCGTCTCCGTCATTCCATAAATAACGGATCCGTATTGCTGGGCGATACCATGCTTACAAGCGGCGTCGTATTTCGAACACGCCGCGTCGGCAATTTTTTGTCGAATATTATATCGTGCTGGTTCCGCCTGCTTATTAAAATAAAAAACCTTTTGCAGATAAGAAACATCATGGACCGTTATCGGCCAGTCAGCCCCGACAAGATCCACACACTGCCCGGTCGATTCACAACTCAGCCATTCTCCGTATTCATCCAGATAGGCCTCGGCCTGCGCCGTCACCAGACTGCACAGGGCCGCTACAATTGATAAAGTGATAAATCGTCTCATCGTCCACTCCGGTCTGGTCTTTGCAACCGGTTCTTAATCCGCTTGGGTTTCGGCACCGGCACAAACTGACGTGCTGCATCCGCACCAGCCCGCTTTAGTTCAGTCTGGGGCGCCGCCGGCTGGAGAGGAACCCACTGGAAGTCAGGCGCCTGAAGATTCGCCATCGCCTCTAGTTCTGCCGCGGTAAAGACCGCTACCGGAATACCGATCGCATAGCTGCGAGGCAATTCATCAACACTCATAAATTCTCTAATCGCCAGGGCCTCCCACGGTTGAGGGCCCAACGGGCTATCAATTGATGCCGCAATAAGATGGAGCGGCAGTTCTTTCGAAGCGATGGGACCACTAAAGGCCTGTTCCAGGACCAGGCTGTTACTCTCCGGGATACTATAGAAATCAGCACTGCCCAGCATGTTTAGTTCCAACCAGCTTTGAGCCACGCCTCCTTGATAAAGACTCGCGTAGACCCCGTGCATGCTCCAACCGGATTCCTGCTTGGGTTCATTATAGAGGGCGAGTTTCGAATCAGCGCCATCGGAAACAAGCACGGCGCTTTTGAGCAGAAAATCTTCATCGTCCACCCAACCTTGGGGCATTCCCTTGACCATGTTTCCGGAAAACCAATTCCCTAACAAAAATAAATGCGGCTTCGCGCTCGCACTCAATTCAAAAGTATCACTGTCCTCAAACTGCGAACGCGCAACAAACAAGGGCGCTTCATCCAGGACCTGCATATGGCTCTCCGCGTTATTCGTAAAGCGGGACTGATTGATGAGTCCACTTGCGACTGCATCACCCATCCGCTTAAACCTCACGCCAATCCCGTTGCCGCTAATCGACATGCGGCTCAAGAGAACCTGGCCACCCTCGACGCAGATTCCCACGGGAAAGCCGCTGACAATAAAGCGCTTGAGGACGACCGGATGTGCCGATTTGATAATGATCCCGCATTCGCCGGAGAATTCGGGCGCCGGTTTGATCCTCACCGACCACGGTTGGTTGGGGGCATCAAGCACACTGGAATCCGCCATCCCTAACAAGGCGTCGCCGCGCATGATCAATGGATAATTATTTTGACCTAAGGCGGCGTAGTTATTCCAAATACCTCCACTGTTTACATTCGGATTGATCACGAGCGGCTCCTTAATCGCAATATCCATGAAGGGCTTAGGACCAATATCTTCTTGATACTTCTTTGGAGAAAACTGGGGATGATAGTCCGCCGGTGGCTCCGGCAACAATTGAATCGTCGTGGAGGTATAATAAGGGAGTGGCAGACCCCACGCAGCCGGTTCTTCCATCATACCGGCCAAATACCACTCCGGTTCTGAATTCGGCCGTACACAAGCAGCGGCGTCTTTTTGATTAATGATCTGCTGTTCAAAGGCGTTACTCCCCTGCGGCCAGCTGGCTTGTGCCTGGTATTGATCATTAATATTCTGTCCGTCGTCCGCCAGCATCTTCATGATCTTAACGAGATGAGCGCCCATGTCCGCCTGTGACGGATCAACGGTACAGCTGATCAATTTTTCGCATTCTTCGTAATTAGGACAAGACCAGCCCTCGCCGGCCATCTGGGCCTGGGCCGCTGGGGAAAAACTAAACAAGCCAACCACGATCCCGGCAAAGAGATAAATTTTCCGTGAAAATAAAATAGCCATGATGTCCTGTCCTTTCGCTCTCAGGCGGTTAAAATAAGCGCGGCTCCCTGCCGCCTGGGACGAGATATATGCAAGCCGGATGCCAAGAAGAGCAAAGGGGCAAAAGAGCTAAAATTCTAATAATAACAAATATTTGTATACTTATTATTTTTATAACTGCCTAAAAATACTAGATATTATGGTGATGGTAGTCACCATAATGGTGACTATTGTCTATTTTTGAATACGAATTATTGGCCATAAAAAAGGGGCGGTTCTGTAAAGAACCGCCCCTTTTTCTCAGTAAAGTTCTTTATTGGCCTATCTTATTAAACTGCAGCCACCACCAGTCCCAGTCGAGGTCGTCTCATCCGTGCAATCCGCCGCACAGCCATCGCCGTCATCGGTGTTGCCGTCATCGCATTCTTCGCTGGCATCAACGGTCCCGTCGCCACAGACGGCCTCCGTTCCGCAGGTGGAGCTACAACCGTCCCCATCGGTCGCGTTACCATCGTCGCACTCTTCACCAGAGTCGACGACGCCGTCACCGCAAAAGGCTTCAATGCAATTAGTGCGGCAGGCATCGGCCGCGGTATCACTGTTAACGCTTCCATCATCGCAGTCTTCGACATCGGCCTGAATGACCCCGTCACCGCACGTCGTCGACACACAAGTGTCTAGACACGCATCACCGTTATCGGCATTGCCGTCATCGCAGCCCTCACCGGTATCCGTAACCCCGTCACCGCAAGATGGGTTTTCACAACTGGTTCGACACGCATCGGGTTCGGTATCGCTGTTGTTGGCTCCGTTGTCGCACTCTTCCGTCGTATCGACAGTCCCGTCACCACACGGACCAACCTCGACGGCACCGATGTCGCACGTGCTGGTCCCGTCATTATCGCCATCTTGAGAACGGTCGCTCCCTCGCTGATCCTCCGTCAGGTCCGCGTTGGTTTCATCCTTACATCCGCCCGGGTTGCCGGCATCAATGACCGGGCTGTCCTTGAGTGGCCCCAGGGTCAGGGTCGGACCGCCGTTATCCGCTAAGGCGGCCTGCAAGAGCGGATCCTCTCCGGTGATGTGGTTCGACGTCGCACCACCGAAAGTACAACCGTTGATGTCTTCAAGCAGATTGTAATCATTCGAGGTCAGGGTCGTGGCGGAACCTTCATCCTTACAATCGGCCGCGGCACCATCCCCGTCCTCATTGACTTCTTCATCGACATTGTCGGCAATAATCGTATTCGCGATCGTCAGCTCGACTCCCAATGTCCCCCCAAAGGAGATACCGCCGCCATCACCCTGTTCTGTATTGTTGCCCGCCAGGGTCACGCTAAAAAGGTTTGCGTCCACATTAAAAAAGAAAATACCGCCACCATTATTCAGAGCACTGTTTCCGGCGATGGTGGAATTAACGATATCCACATCGACCGTCGTCCCCACACCTTTGATGTTTAAACCACCACCCGTGTCCCAAGTCGTTTCATTGCCCGAAATCGTGGAATTCTCGATGAAAACACTCGGTGTCCCGGTGGTCTCATAGACATTGACACCGGCGCCGCCGGCCCCCGACACACTATTATTGCTGATGGTCGAATTACTGATGATAAGCGCATTCCCTCTGAAATCGATTCCGCCACCACCCCCCTGGCCATGATTCTCGGTAATAACCGAATTTTGAACCGTTAGTGAATCCGTTGCATCCACCCGAACACAGACTCCATACGAAGTTGTCGTGGACCCTGTTAGGGTCAGACCATCAACAAGAAAAGTCTTACTATTGTCCCCGCTATCAAAAAGGAAAACGCGTCTCGGACCATCAGCATCAATGGTGAGCTGCGACGCACCGGGACCCAGGATGTCGACCGACTCGGTAATGGCCGGCAAGGCACTGGTCAGCTTGATCGTCCCGCTCACATTGGTCAGATTGATCTCATCGCCCACCGGATTGGCATTGGCCGCCGCAATGGCATCGCGGAGCGAACAGTCGTTCGTCCCATCACAGGTAGCGGCACAATCCGCTCCACTAGCAGCGACGTCACTGGTATCATCGACGCAATAAGTCTTGGCTATCGCCGCCGAAGCCGTCGCACTCGTGAACAAGTATAAGAAAACGACAATAAACCGTGACATACGCACCTCCATAAACCCGCCAATTTTTTAGTTCCGCCATTACCGAATCAACGAACACCCGCCGCCGCTGCTAGACGCCGATACGACAATGGTTTGGTTAAACGAACCACTTCCATCGGTACCACAATCGACATCAACCGTAATCTGACCGGTCCCTGCCGAACCGGCGGTTAGAATTGTCGTACAAGCGGTGTCATCGGAATAGTTACCGCGCTCTGAAGGAGTGATCGACCAGCTACAATCACATGTATCGGGCAAATTTTGCGCTAACACGAAAGCCGTTGGCCCCCCACACGTCGCATCCGGCGCATTCAAGGTAACCTGCTGACCTTCAGTTAACTGAACGAAGTCAACATCCGGGTTGGAGCAGGCCAAGTCGTCTTCCTGTTCGATATTGCAAACATCCGAGCACCCGTCACCGGCAGTCGTGTTACCGTCATCGCAGTCCTCTCCGCTGTCAACGGTGCCGTCACCACAGACACCGACGCCACCACCGCCATTCTCGTCCGTGCAGTCCGCTGCGCAACCATCCCCATCTATTGCATTACCGTCATCACATTCTTCACCAGCTTGTAGAACACCGTCACCACAGGCGGTTGCTCCCTCGTTCGTGCAATTCTCTGCGCAACCGTCACCACTCGTATTATTCCCGTCATCGCATTCCTCACCGGCATCCAAGTTGCCGTCTCCGCAATTGGCCGGCACTTCAAACTGACAGGACGCATCGCAACCATCATCGGGATCGTTATTGCCGTCATCGCACTCTTCGCCGGCAGTCATATTAGTTACACTGTCGCCACAAGAAGAACTGGTACAATCGGCATTACAGGTGGCTGATTCACCCCCGTCGTCGCAATCCTCTCCCTCGCCAGGCTCCACCACGCTGTTACCACAACCTGGGGCGACAAAAAATTGCCCGTAGATTTCAAGCTCGTCTATGGCGAGACCCGCATCGGCATCATCATCGCCTTCCCAGGTGATCAAAAAAAGATTTTCCGTCGTACTGGCACCAATGGCCGGATCGTTGGCAGCATAATTCGTATCTGTTACCGTATTCCCCATGCTGCTCAACAGGAAGTCGGATTCGAGCTCAGAGCCCGATGATGAAATGCGCTGACCAAATATTTCGAAAGCATTATCGGCACCTGTATCATCGTCATCGGCCCGCCAAATGACAAGATATTCATTTGCCGTCGCATTGTGTGAGACTCGCGGAGCCGTTGCATCATAAGTTCCGTCATTATCACTGCTCCCCATATCACTAATGCGAAAATCCGACAGTAAAGGTGTCCCGTCATTACCTACCCGACGGCCGAAAATTTCATTTTCATTATCAGCCAGACCCGTATCATCGTCATCGCCATACCAGACGACAAGGTACTGATTATCTGTTGAGTTATAAGCCACATCCGGTGAGCGCGCCTGACGGTTAGCGTCGCTGTCCATGTTACCCATGCTGCTAATACGAAATTCGGAACCATCTTCCGTTCCGTTCGCATTGACAAGCTGACCAAAAATCTCAAAAGCATTGTCACCACCGGTCGACTCGTCATCACCCTCCCAAACCACTAGGAACTGATTTTCTGTCGCGTTATAGGTAACCGCCGTATTGACTGCATCGAAAGCTGTATCCGCATTGGTATTTCCCATGTCACTCAGTCGAAGTTGCGAACCCTCCAATGAACCGTCTGTCGCATCAATGCGGCGTCCAAATATTTCCTGGGCGCCATCAACCGTCGTGCCATTATCATCCGCCTGCCAAACCACAAAGTATTCGTTACTAGTCGAATTGTATGCGATATCTGGATTATCCGCCCGGTAGTTGGCATCATTATCAGGACCCATCGTACTGATCCGAAAATCAGTTACGTCCGGAGTCCCATCGGCATTAATTATCTCACCATAGATCTCGAATTCATTATCGGCCAGCGATCCCGAGTCGGCATCACCACGCCAGACAACAAGGTACTGATTTTCTGTAGAACTATAGGCGACCGCAGGTGATACACCGTCATCATTGGCATCTCCATCACCATCCATCTGGCTAATACGAAAGCGTGATCCAAGTGGATCCAGGGTATCCGCATCGTAGCGCTGTCCATAAATTTCGAGTTCGTTATCAACTATCGAACCGTCGTCTTCATCTCCCTGCCAGACGACTAGAAATTCATTATCAGTAGAATTATAAGCCACGGCCGGATCCTGAGCATCAAAATTAGCATCCCCATCCGTATCCATAACGCTAATCCGAAAGTCATCCGTCCCGATCTCTGGAGCATAGACCAACATAGACACCAGACTCACAACTATAAACACCATTACAACGGAAAAATTGCGTAATGCGTTAAACATATACCATCTCCCCCTTATTTAATGTACGACTCAGCATTGACGTCTCTCTCATTCCAACTCCATGGATTAACGCCTAACTAACGAACACCCGCCGCCGCTGGAGCCGGAAGCCGCTCTCACCGTTATCTTCTGGAAGTAACTGCCCACACCGGCGGCCCCGCAGTCAACCGAGACCAGAATATTGCCGCCTCCGGTCGTTTCCGGCGTAAAATCCGTCGTACAGGCCGTCGTATCCGCGAAGCTACCGCGGGCACTCGGATCGACCGTCCAGTCGCAGGTACAACTCGACGGCGCGATCTGGGTCAGCACACTGCCGCTCGGACCGAGGGTCGGATCCGGAGCGTTAAGCGTCTCGACGACACCGACAATCATGTTGTTAAAATCAACATCAGGATTCACGCCGGTCAGATCACCGGCGAGATTGGAAATGCAATCCGTCGTACAGCCGTCGGTATTGACGTCGTTGCCATCATCGCAGTCTTCACCGGTATCGACGATACCGTCGCCGCAAATCGGCAGGGCACAATCCGACTGACATCCGTCGGCGTCAGTTGTGTTGCCATCGTCACACCCTTCCCCCGCTGCAGCATTATGGTTGCCATCACCACAGCTTGCGGTCGTACAATCATCATCACAGGTCGACGATTCACCGGACGTATCGCAACTTTCACCTGCGGTCGTATTCAAATTACCATCGCCACACGTCGCATCCGTGCAGTCATCATCACACGTCGCCGATTCACCACTATCGTCGCAATCTTCACCGGCCGCCGCGTTCGTCTTCCCATCGCCACAACTGGCAAGCGTACAATCGTCATTACAACTTGCTGACTCGCCACCGCCGTCACAGGCCTCACCGGCCATCGCATTGTGATTGCCGTCACCACAGCTCACGGCCGAGCAATCGTCATCACAGGTCGGTGACTCACCGGAATCATCGCAGCTTTCGCCGGGATCAATAAATCCATCACCGCATATTCCACTTTCATAGGCGCCAATATCGCAAACCGTATTGACGGGTCGGGTAAACCCGCGCTGATCCGTCGTGAGCGGGTTGCTGTCTTCATCCGTACAACCGCCGGGATTTCCGGCATCAATCGCGGGACTCCCACTAGCCAAGGCATGAGTCTGGGTCGGACCCCCGTTGTCCGCTAGGGCGACCTCAAGGATATCAGCGATTACATTGGCTCCGCTGCCAATGATGTTGGTCTGATCGCCCGGTCCCGCACCACCTAAACAGCCCGTGCTATCACCGAGAATGTTGTAGCCTGAGGATGTCAGCGGACCCGAGCAGTCCGGATGAACCGTAGGTCCTCCGCCAACACTGTCATCGTGATTGCCCGCAATAATCGAATTCTCCACCGTCACGGTTCCACCGGAGACACGAATACCGCCCCCATCATGATTGGACCCGTCATCCGTATCGCTATCGGCGGTGTTGTCCGTGATCGTCACGTTCTTGAGCGTGAAATTACCGGTTCCCCAGGTGATCGCACCGCCGCCTTCGATGACACTGTTGCCACTGAAGGTCGAATTGACGATCGTTCCATCACCACCCGCACCTTGAGGAACAAGGGCGCCCCCGAATTCCGCTGTGTTTCCCGTGAATAGACTATCCCGAATCACGAACTGGACGTCGTTGCCAAGTCGAACCGCTCCGCCGCCACTTCCCGTCGCGTCATTTTGATCGAAATGACAACGATCAATCTCCAAATCCGGTCCATTAACACTGAGACCACCACCAGATACACTGGAAGTATTCAACTGGAACAAACAGTCCGAAAGTCTGAGCGTTGAGGCTGTCTCAATACCCCCTCCATTAGCAGCGCTAATATCGCCATTCACGATACCCACCCCACTCATACTCACCGTGAAGGCATTGGTAAAAGCCGGATCGATATGAAAGACACGATCGATATTATTGGCATCAACCGTCGTTGACGTCGCTCCTGCTCCAGCCAAGGCCAAATGACTTAAAACATCCAGGTCACCCGTCGCGGCGGCGTCTTCACCGGTTCCGGCAATACTCAGGGTATAGGTCCCCGCCGGAACAAAAATGATATCGAGCCCGGCATTGTCGTTGGCCTCTTGGATCGCGGCGCGCAGAGTACAATTAGTCCCGCCGTCATCGCATACGCCGTCGATCGTGTCATCGACGACATCAGACGTACTGTCGACCGTAAAGGCCTGGGCCTCGAACGCCCCGACATCACAGGTCGCCGTCGTATCCCCGTCACCATCGACTGAACGTGTTAACCCGCGTTGATCCACTCCTGCGATATCGGAATCGCTACCGCAAACGGTCTGATTCCCCGCATCGATCGCCGAGCTCCCCGGTAATAAAGATCTTGTCGTCGTCGTGCCGCCGTAATCCGCCAAATCGGCCAGCAGCGGATCGGTATTTTGCTGGTCACCTGTCGCCGTAAAACCGCAGTCCGTGCCGCTCTCGATGTTGTTGCCACTCGAGGTGATTGAGCCGCCACTACAGTTGTCCGGATTCTCACCCGTCCCCTCGGTATTGTCGGCGATGATGGTGTTCTGGATGGTGACTACCCCTGTCGAGTTATTGAGTATTCCGCCACCCAATTGACCAGAATCTCCCAGGTCCGCTCGATTATTGACGATCGTTGAGTTAATGATGGTAATCGAAGTGGTACTATTATTAAAGATGGCGCCGCCATTGTTATCGGAGTCGTTTCCACTCAGCGTCGAATTCTTGATCGTCACCGTAAAGCCATCGGAAGCATTTTCATTGACGAAGATCGCGCCACCGTCACCATTGATGTCATTGTTTGAGAATGTCGAGTTAAGAATCACCGCATCAGAGCTGTTCACCAGCAGAGCCCCATCCGAACCACTCGTTGACTGATTGCCGGTGATCACGCAGGAATCTATGGTTATAGTACTCAGAGAGGCGCGAACACCGGCACCCTGACCACTCGAGATATCACCGCCGGTAATCGTAACTCCCGATAATTCGTATGTACCATTATTAAAATTGAGTACTCGTCCTACACCGGCAGCATCGACGGTCAGCTGATCGGCCCCGGGTCCCGTGATCACGACGTCGGCAACCACCGTATCGAGGACCGATCCCAACGTGATCGTTCCGCTGACTCCGGTCAGATCAATGGTTTCGCTGCTATCATCACCGGCAATACATTCGCCTCCCATCGCACCGGAGGCCGTGTTGGCATTCGCTGCGATAATCGCCTCGCGTAGGGTACAGACGCCATCATCCGCCGCGGTATCTCCCGTGTCATTGACGACAATTGTCGCCGCCGAGGCCGTTAAACTGAAAAAAACACTCAAAGTAATCAGGGTATAGCGAAACATTCTTTTCTCCTCATTTAAGTAGGCATACACACACTAATTTCCACGTCTCCCCATAGCGCAGGGATGATCGACAGCTCAGCAAAGAGACCTTGTAGAGTCAATATTAAGCCTCTCGACGACGACAAATACCGTATCTCTCCGGATACACCCCGGATCAGCGCCTTACCAGCGAACAACCGCCACTGCTGCTCCCGTTGCCGTTCGTGTCTCCGGACTCGTTCGTACAATCGGCGGCACAACCGTCTCCCGCGGTCGTGTTGCCGTCATCGCATTCTTCACCGGTATCCAGGGTCCCATCCCCGCAAACGCCGCCACTCGTCGTTTCGGTCGTGCAGTCCGCGGCACATCCATCGCCATCAGCTGCATTACCGTCATCACACTCTTCGCCGGCGTCGACGATCCCATCCCCGCACACAGGAAACTGACAATCCGACTGGCAACCGTCTCCATCGGTCGTATTCCCATCGTCACAGGCCTCGCCGGCGGTGGCATTGGTCGTACCATCGCCACAAACGGCATCCGTGCAATCATCATCGCACGTCGCCGACTCCCCACTATCATCACAATCCTCGCCGGCCGCCGCATTCACATTGCCATCACCACAACTGACCGCCGTGCAGTCGTCATCACAGCTCGCCGACTCGCCGCCGTCGTCACAGGCCTCACCGGCCATCGCATTGTGATTACCGTCGCCGCAACTCACCGCCGAGCAATCGTCGTCGCAGGTCGCCGACTCACCACTGTCGTCACAGGTCTCGCCGCCATCGACCTCACCATCGCCACAAGTGCCATTTTCGTAGGCCCCGACATCACACACGCTATTCACCGGTCGCGTGAAACCGCGTTGATCGGTATCAAGCAGCACGCCATCCTTATCGCGGCAACCCGCGCCATCACCCGTATCAATAGCCGGGCTATTTGCCGCCAAGGCATGCGTCTGGGTCGGGCCACCATTATCCGCAAGTGCCAGATTGATGATGCCAGCCAGGGTATAAGTCCCGTCAAAGATAATATCGACTTGATCGCCCGTATCTGCCCCGTAGGTACAACCCGAGTCATCACCAACGATATTGTATTCCGCCGAAGAGATATTCCCGCTACAGTCGGGACCAGTGCCGCCGTTGCTCCTATTGCCGGCAAGTAAAGTATTTTTCAGCGTAATGGTACCGCCACTGCTTTGATAGATGCCCCCACCATTCCCATTGCCAATCCCGCCGTCACTGTTATCGAGATCCGAATCGTTGTCGACAATCGTCACATTGTTCAGCGTCGCCGTTGGAAACAGGACCGCCAAACCACCGCCATGGTGATTGGTTTGGTTCCCCGAGATCGTGCTGTTGGTGATATCCAAAGTACAACTATCGCAGGCAATGCCGCCACCTACACTCGTGATCGTTGCCGTCGAGGTATTCCCCGAGATCGTCGAGTTACTGATAGTCAGTGTTCCATTACTCGTCGCAATCCCCCCTCCGCTCGCGGAAGCCGTATTACCACTGATAGTGCAATTATTGATCGTCAAATCAGAACCGACATTGGCACCGATACCACCACCATTACCGGAACTCCCGAGATTGGATTCATTGCCACTGACCGTGCAGTCACTCAAGGTAACCGTCTCACCGTTCGAAACAAAGATACCGCCTGCAGCACCACCTACCAAACCGTTACTAATCGTCATACCGGAGAGCGTAAAGGTATTATCGTTGGTTGAACTACTAAATTGAAGAACCCGCGAATTTTGTCCGTTATCAATCGTAAGATTGCTCTGCCCCGGACCGTAAATCGCTACAGATTCAGAAGCACTGAGGACGGCTGTCGTATTGATCGTCCCGGTCACGGAGAAATGAATCGCCTCCGGCCCGGGTCTATTCACGGCATTCGCCTGCTCAATAGCGGCCCTCAACGTACACGGACCGTCGCCATCACTGTCATCGGTATCACAATAACCATCCGCGGTACTGAAATCGGATCCGTCTGCCAAGCTATCGACGACGTAGACCTGTAGTTCAAAAGCCCCAACGTCACAGATGACCATGCCGTCTCCGTCGGCGTCATCGGAACGAGTGTGTCCGCGCTGGTCCAGGAAATTAATATCCGGATCCGTGCTGCAAGGCGTATCATTGCCCGCATCGATGGCCGGGCTGCCGGGCAAGAGGGCCCGGGTCATCGTGTCTCCTCCGTTGTCAGCTAAATCTCTTAGTAGGGGATCCGTATTTTGCTGATCAGCTCCGGCCGTAAAACCGCAGTCGCTACCGCTTTCGATATTGTTGCCGTTTGAACTAATCCCGCTCCCATCGCAGTTATCGTCGACTCCAGAAGCCTTATTATCCGCAATAATTGAATTGAGGACACTAATAGATCCGCCAGCCGAATCATCCGCAAGTCCGCCGCCAAACCACGTATTCGCATTGCCGTCATCCGCATCATTATTAGTCACCGTCACATTCACCAGCGTCGCCGTCGCCGCAGCCCCTACAATACCAATACCGCCTCCAGGACCAGACGTGGTATTATCGTGAATCGTCGAATTCTTGACGATCAATGTACCGCCATTAGTGTGAAGACCTCCACCAAAGTTCCCTGCTTCATTATTGTCGATTGTCGAGTTAATAATGGTGATTGTTGAACTGGTACCGGATACTCCACCGCCGTTAGGAGTTCCCGACGTTGCGGTATTGCCCGTGATGTGACAGGAATCAATATTAAGAGTTTCCCCCGATCCCACCAGAACACCAACACCATTTCCTCCCGCTAGCTGGCCACCTGTAAGTTCCAACCCGCTGAGATTAAATGTTTGATCGTTAGACGTGCTATTGAAATTGAAAACACGTGCACTGGTCGTCGCCCCATTGGCATCAATCGTCAACTGGTCCGCACCAAGCCCAGTAATCGTAAGCGATTCCGTTATATTATCGAGTCCCGTTGAAGCCAAAGTAATCTTACATGGACACCCCGCCAGACTAAACTGGATTTCATCGGCCCCTGAATTGTTTGCATGATTGGCCTCTTCAATTGCTGCACGAAGGCTACATTGATTGCCCCCCGTTCCAAGGTCAGCATCGCAAACGCCATCACCTATATTGGCATCTGATGCATCAACATCCGTGTCACCATCTTTTTGGTTAACAGTAAACGTCGCCGCCGTCGCAGTCGCACTCGTGAACAAGATAAATAACGTGATGACCCATTTGGACATGATTCCCCCTTGTAAGTTGCGCCCAGGCGTGACCGCATGAAGGCGTTATTGTACGCATGTGGGGTGGAGATAGGCAAGCACAAGGCCCGTGATCAGCGGCTTAGAGGCCTACCTGGCTCAAAATGGCCTAAATAACCATGAATTACAGGCGATCCCTCGCTTGTATTCGTGAGATTGCCACGTCGGCTTTGAGCCGACTCGCAATGACAACAATTGATTTTATTAAATTACTTCCTAATCAACGAACAGCCACCGGAACCGCCGCTTTCATCCGTACAGGTACTGCTGCAACCATCCCCGGCCGTCGTATTGCCATCGTCGCACTCCTCGCCGGTCTGGAGAATCCCGTCGCCGCAAGCGGCCGCCCCTTCATTTTGACAAGTGGAAGAACAACCATCACCGTCAGCCGTGTTCCCGTCGTCACACTGCTCGCCCGCATCGACGGTGCCATCGCCGCAGGCAGCACCGCCGCCGGTCTCAGTCGTGCAATCCGCCGCACAGCCGTCGCCGTCCGTCGTATTACCATCGTCACATTCTTCACCGGTGTCGACGTTGCCATTCCCGCAACCGACCTCGACGGCGCCCGCATCACACAAGGCCGTCCCGTCGCCGTCCCCGTCGGCAGGACGCGTAAAGCCACGCTGGTCTGCGGTCAACTCAATCGCGTCTTCATCGACGCAGGAGCCGTCGGCAATGAGATCGATCGCCGGGCTATTGGCCGCCAGCGTGTGCGTCGGTGTCGGTCCTCCGTTATCCGCCAGTGTCGCTGCGACGATGGGATCGGTTACGGAGTTGTCGTCGCCGGTCTGATTAAACTGACCTGCGCAGGTCGCATCATCGCTGAGGTTATGGCCATCGGAGCTGAGATTGGCAAGAGTACCCGCACAATTTTGCTTCACGCCATTAGCCGTATTATTAACGAAAATAGAATTTTGTATTGTCGCATTCTGCGTAATCAGCAGCGCACCACCCGCGCCGGCTGGATCAGCAGCTTCATTGTTAACAAACGTCGAACTAAAAACATTCAGTGTCCCGGTACTGTTTTCTATAGCGCCACCACCCGTTGTATTGCTGGTCGATGTGTTGTTCGAGAACGTGCTGTTAATAACGAAACATGTCCCCGTTTCACAGAAAAAGGCTCCGCCACGACTACTCGCCGTATTATCGGACAGAGTTGTGTTACGGAAGATGACCGTCTGATTATTGTTCATCGCCACGCTGCCACCGTCAGTACCATCTCCATTTTTTAAGTGGCATTCCTCTATAAGAAGCGCGAATTTGGTGTCGTCACCCGCACCGTCGCTGACGGTATACACGTGACCTCCGCGACCACTCGACGGGAGGTTGTCGGCATCAAGTGTCATCCCCTTAATGACCACTGTACCATTGGTCGCAAGATTCGGATGAAAATGCCGGTCATCAAAGCCGGGGCCGGATTTTATCGTCGTCAGATCGGCGCCGGCTCCCATGATCGTCACCGGTTCAAAAATATCCAGGTCCCCGATATTTTCAAATTGATTGAACGCGTCTTGATCCGTCTCCGTATTGGCATTGCGGTCGATGTCAATTATGTATTCCCCTTCACCGAGTATAATCACATCATGCGCCGCATCGGTATTGGCCTTAATCACCGCTCCACGCAAACTGCAGTCATTATCCGTCGCGTCATCACAAGTTGTCGCTGCCGCATTATCGTCGGTGCGATCAACGAGGTAGGTCGCCGCCTGAATCTGCGTTGAAAAAAACAGCGCCGCTAACGTTATTACGATATAAGAATAAAATTTTGCCATGATATCGACCCCCTGGTTTCGTGGAATCGTAAGTATACCCTATTGAGCAAAGCAGACAAGTTTTGTCGGATATGTGTATCAATTGGCAGGAATCAAGGGCAGAGGCCTCGATCTATCGAATTTCTATTCGGGCATTTCCTCGACCGACCCATCCGTATTCATCATTGCCCCGTCTTTTGCGATACGCTCCATGAGTTCGTGTAGTGGAACGGCATGACTCCGACGGGATTCAAACTTTCGCTCTTCATGCTTTTCATCCGTCGCCGCACCTTCTTCCGCGTCGTCATCCTCCCGCATTTCCTTTGCTTGCATCGGCATCAATCCAGCCAGATGACCGTAACTGGATTTATTTAAAGTTGTGAATGAAGTATCCGTCTCTGCTTCGGTATTCGGAAGCGCGACCCAACGATCGTCGTCGAGAGCCAGACCAAGCTGTCCCCAGCTTAGCGGACGTTCGCTCGCCTCGACATGAAGCTGTTCACTCAAACCCTCTTCCGTCGTGAAAAGCAAAGGGATCTGCTCCTCGCTGCTGAGACTCAAGGAGAAATGATAATACTGCCCGGTCTCAACCCAAAAACTAAAACGACACTCGAAATCGACCGAACCGATGACGACGGTTTGAGGACCCTGCTGCACCCAAATCTGGCGTCCGACGCAGTCGCCGTCGCCCGCGAATTCCGCTTCTGCCTGCCACTCGGACTGCGGCGGCACCATGCCGATGATCTGGCGATAGGCGGACGGTGGATTACCGGCCTCGGTCCCGCCTTGAAACTGGCTTAGCGGCGGCTGCGTGCCGCAGGCAAAGCCGCCCAGGGCCTGAATGAACAGGCCCACCACGATGACGATGCATTTTCGTATGGTGTATTCTCCCGATAAGATATTTTGCTTAAGTGAGAACATCACCTAAGTTATCGAAAGAATAAAGGAAATGTTGTATACAGCGGAAAATATCTGTTGACTCAAGTCAACAGCTGCGCCTTTAGCGCAGCTGTTCGTGCAGATCTTCCGGATCTTCGATCGGCTGCTGCGCGCCACCGATCTCATTCAATGATTTGATGACCTTAATAACGCTGTCTCTTTTGATCATCATTTTATCATCACCCTGTTCTTCTTCCTGCTCCGTAATACCGTAAGTTCCGGTGAACGGATTAGTCACCTCTTCGGCGCCTTGATTCTCCTCGGTGCCGCCAAAGCCTTCTGCAGGACCGGCCTGTTCCGTCTCGTCTTCACCTTCGCCCTCAGGATAATAGGGACCGCCGGTCCCTTCACTGGACCCGCCCGCCCGGGCGGCATAACTATCGCCTTGCTGGTAGAAGGAGATCTTGCCAATATCGTGGGTCACTCCGCGGCCTTCGAAACGGACATGAGGCGTATCATCATCGCCAAAGCCAACTCGAACCCGGGTGCCGTCAGGCATTTCAATATCAAACATATACTTGTCGCCAGACCGCAATCCAGGGATCGTAAAATCACAACTCGGCGTTACAGACGCACTTGTCTCTAAATGAGTGTGCACGTTCGTGGCAATAACCTTAACGCCCGCGCAGGCGTTCGGTAAATTCGGATCAAAACCGGGAATCTCCTGCATACGAGGAACGTTACCGGTCACCGAAACGATGCCGGGGTTTTCGGCCTGCCCGGGATCTTGATCAGTCACCGAGGGACCGTTCCTGGGGTTACCCGCTTCGGTACCGCCTCGAAGTCCGGGATTTCCTAAACCGCCACCACTACCCCCAGTATTGCAAGCAGTGACCGTTATCGCCACGACAGCCAAGGTTAAAACTAAATTAAATGCTTTCTTCATGATGTAACACCCTTTCGTACGCTTCTTACGCTCTTTCATGTTTTGTCACCGGCAGCATCTGGATACTGAGCAAGACAACATCATCTGGATTGTCATCGTCAGCAACCAACTGGAGGATTTCGCGTCGAAACTCCTGAATGCGTTTTTTGATCTGCGGGACTCTTTCTTTAATAATTCCTAAAGTCAGAGCACTGACATCCCGTTCTTTTTGTTCCACCTCGGGAAGCTGCCCTTTTAATAAATCAAACAAACTCTGGTGATAATTTAAAAGCACGAGGGAATCGGCTTCGGCACCGCTCGTTACAAGCGGTGTCGCCTGTTTCCACTTATTGGTCACCGCATCACGCTCAATAAAATGAAGTCGCGCCAACAATTCGACGGACTTTTTTACTTGCGCGGGAGACACTTCCGGCTGCAATCTTTTAGCCAACCACTCGATTGAACCGTCAAAATCCTTAGAAATGATCAACTCGCGCACAACCGGATGATACCAGGTTGAAAAATACTCGTAACGATCCTGCGCAAGTGGCTCTAACTGACTGTAGCGTTGAGAACGAATCAACTTCTTATAGTAAGCGTTTTTTTCCGCGTGCGTTTTCGCCTGATTAAAGAAGACGAGATTACGAAAGTGCTCGCGCTCCGGACGCTCCAGTTTGATTCCTTTAATGAATTTCTTGAGGCTTTCCTCAGTCAGGTTACGTTCGCCATCCATGACGAGTTTAAAAATATTGGAGGATTTAAAGCCGGCTTGCCGGGAAAAGACCCGATATGAAAACCCGTACCGCTCTTTGGCCGATTCATACCAATCGCGCAAGAAGGCCCGGTAATCCATATAATCGAATACTGAGACGTTATTGTTGCCGTTGTTACCCATGTCACTTACCTATACGCTATTATACCCTGTATACTGCCTGTTCTCTAGTTATCGTTCAGCGTCCGGCTTGAGTTGCCTCATTTTGACGAAATTTATCAATTTTTTGTATGCAGCAATCCCTATCTAACTATCTGTTATTATTAATTTTTTAATTTCTATCTTATTTATGCCCTTTTTTTTGAGTCAACAGGCCCCCCTGTTGACCCAGGTCAACAGATAATCCTGACGAAACGCAACGAAGACTCGAACGAATCCGATAAGTCTCAACGAAACGAACCGCAATTTCTGAGCATGGAGGCAACAATGGGTGAACCAAGCACACTTCTTAATATCTATAATAGCACCAAAGACTATATTTGGAACTTAGCCGCTGCGCAGCCCGTGGAAACGGATAGCGATGTCGCTTCCGGCGCTGATGACACGGCGCAAACTCATGCGAATACGGATTTACTAGACAAGACCGTCACCCCCTGCAAAAAGGCAACTCCTTCGGTCGTTCGCCTTCATCAAGCCCCGATGCGCCCCGGCCAGCGGGACGATGGGGATACCGAATTCACCAATTTCATGAAACGACCCGGTTTCGGGCACGACGAACGCGTCGTCAGAGAGCTTGGTTATGCGTTTGACAAGTCGAAACTACCGGACACGATTACAGTCCGCATGCAAATA
Source organism: bacterium (assembly GCA_965216315.1). Taxonomy (GTDB): domain Bacteria; phylum UBA10199; class UBA10199; order 2-02-FULL-50-16; family JAJFLM01; genus CBDCFN01. The sequence goes on from CBDCFN010000016.1 coordinate 2,282,298, forward strand.
TCGTCCAATGGAAGTATTGCGGTCGCCGAACTCCCGGAAGACTACAAACCACCGAAGGGCATTTCACGGGAGGAAATGAACCACATCATTCATCGAGCGCTCGTGCCTTTTAGCGTGCCTAGCTATGCAGTGCCGGAAGCATCGCGAACGAATCCATGCGCGTGGATCACGCACACCATATCGCTGAATCCGACACCGGATCCGGCATCAGTACCTAACAGTTAAAAACAGCTTACACATACGCACCCATGACACTCCGAAAAAGGTCATCCTCTTCACCCCTTGAGGATGGCTTTTTTTCGTTCACTCGTGTTGACTGACGTTAACAGATAAACTTTTTGCAACGCAACAGTGTGTCGGTAGGTACCGATAACTAATATACAACAAGTTATTCAACTTACACATACGCACCCATGACACTCCAAAAAGGTCATCCCTCTCCCCGGGGGGATGACCTTTTTACTTTTAAAGGTGTTAACTTACGTCAACAGATAAAGCCTTCGTTAACGAATATTAAACAACATCGTTTGCGAATAACCGATAATACTACAGGTAGGCTAACTGATAACTCGTTTCAGAAAGGTTGGGATAACATGTCGTATCAAATTCATACCGTCCGTCCGGGAGACACGTTGGCAAGCATTGCGCGGCACTACGGCGTCACCATGCAGCAACTCCGGAAGCTGAATGTTCATCTCACGCAATCGAGTGGCTCGATTCCTCGTACGAGTGCAGGAAGTAAGATTTACGTCGGTGACGAAGTCCGTATTAAAGAGCTCCTTGAGTGCGGCCGCAACGTCGGGCCTTTTCAGTTGGGTTGTCGTTATGCGTCGAGTGACACATTAAAACTGGAGTTTGGTATCAAGGGCGACGTAAGCACACAACCCCTTAATTCCTCAATCATGGTTGGCGCCAGAATCACTTTTTCCGGGGGCAACTAAATAGCTGAACTAGGGTTGCGCCGTAAACGAAGTCGTTGCGGCCTTGGTCTTACCGCCCGTCCCGCAGTCGATTTCATCGACCTTGACCTCGTATTCGGTCCCGGCGGCAAAGGGGTCAACGCCGTGCTCGCACGCGATCTCATCCGCCCCCAGCTGATGGTTGGTGCAATCGACGTCGATCGCGAGTCCTTTGGGCTGAATAATCAGCGCGCTGGGAAAATCGATCAGGCCAAGATGATATTTGCAGCCCAAGCGAACAATCACCTGTTCCGAGAGGCCTACGCCCGTCTGACCGTTGAAGGGATAAATTCTCAAGACCGGAACCATCCCCCCCAAATCTTCCTCACGACAAGGTGAGCCGGGATCATTGTCATCGATAAAACCATTGAGGTCACAATCCCGCTCCATTTGATCAAGTACGCCGTCGTTATCATCGTCCGTGTCGATCGCATCCGAGTCCCCATCCTCGTCGCGGTCCGTATAGATCTCCGGATTGTGTTCCGGAATCGCGTCAAGACCCTCGATCTGCACCCGACCTAAGTCAACGGGTTTCTCGGCCGGGAGCCCGACGTAAAACTCATTTTGGCGGATAAAGGCGCGCTGCTTACTGAGATGTTCCATCTTCACGACCAGGCGCGCGACGAGGTCACCGGTCTTTTTTCGGAACTCCAGCATATAAGCGCGCTTGGTCGGCACAGCGAGCTTAAAAGAGCAATCCGATTCAATTCTCGTAGTGAGCTCTTGTCGTGCAGAGTTGATCGCGGTCACGGTCGCGGCCGGACAGACCTTGACTACCGCAATTTTAGTCGCCTGCTCGGCCCATTCCGTCCGGATGTTTACCAGACTCATCTGCATGAGCGGCCTGATATCCTTATACGGCAATTCGCGCACCGGGCTCTCGATCAGCTGCCGTTCCTCTTCCACGGGCTGCAGCTGACCGATGATCAGGCGTAGCGGAGCCGGATCCTGATCGTAAGGTGTTCCCGGCCGTGGCCCTGGTCCCGGATCAGTCGGCGTCGCTTCCGGATTCCCGAAATCCGTTCCCCCGAACTCTGGGTTCCCGAAATCCGTTCCGCTGATCGTTTGCTCGGTATCGACAATGTCCGGTGGTGCGGTATCCGCTCCCTGCGGCTGGACGCACGCGGCAATAAAAAAGACGAGCGCAATAGTACTGAGCAACCGGCTCCAGCAGGTCATGATCCACCTGCCTCGTCCGTCGGCTCTTCGACCATCGGGAATAAATAGATATTCAACTGCAAGACCTCCTCCGTCTCCGTATCATCGGCGACCAGCTTGAGGATGTCCTGTCGAAATTTTTCGATTTTCTTCTTTATCTGGTGCAGGCGGGGCTTGGTTACTCCCAAGGTCAACGCCCCCATATAGCGCCTCGGTGCCGGAACGGCCCCAAGCAGGTGGGGGAGAAGCTTCATCATAGTCTTATGATAATTGAAAAGCTCAACGGATTCAATAGCGGTCCCGGGGGCGAGCACGGAAGAGCTCTGTTCCCAGCGTCCTGACGGGCTGCGATGGATCAATTCGAGCTTTTCCAAGAGCTCGAGCGAGGCTTCGACCTGCTCCAATTTGATCCGTTTTCCGAGCCGCGTCATCAACCATTCCGGGGTTCCATCATAGTCCTTGGCCGTGATGAGCTCGCGAATGACCGCATGGTACCAAGCCGAACAATATTCATGCTGATGGGCTCTAATCGGTTGTCTTTGTTGGTATTTTTTCGAACGCAGCAACAAGTTGTAGTAACGATCCTCTTCTTCATGGGTCTTGGCCTGGTTATACGCGACCAGATTGCTAAAAAAATCGGCGTCCTGGGCCGCCAGCTTCAAGGCCTTAACCGTCTTCGGCAAGGTATCCGCAGTTAAGTTCCGTTTTCCCTGAATGACCAACATGATGTAGTTGGAGGACTTGAACCCGGCGCGTTCCGCAAATCTTCGATAGGACATGGAGGCCCGGGTCTTTTTCTTCGCCTCAAACCAGTCGCGCAAATAGGTACGATAATCGTTGTAATCGTAGAGATTTATGTCCTCTGCCGGCTCCGACACCTACCAAAAATACCTGTAATTACTTGTAGGCGCAACTAAATGGTCTCTTTGGGAGTTCTGGACCGCTAACCCTCACCATTCGGGTCTTGGATGACCATGCGTGCCGCCGCCGTCCAATAGTCGACGTCAATCTCCGCATCGACGAGGAGGCGTGCCCCGGCCAAGGTCGTAATCTCCGGATGTTCGTGGAAGCGAATCGGGATCAACGGGATAAAGTAAGGTGGGTAACGCTCCAATACATAATCAAGCAGCTCCATTTTATCATCGTCGCTAAGCCACTCGAGTCGCGCTAACCCCAAAAACCGAAAGGCCTGTCGCAAGTTGAGCGGCTTCGGATAGAGCGACACATGGGCCGTTTGATAGATATTCCATAATTCGTGGAGGTGGCTCTCGATCTGACTGCGCTGTTTCTGCGGCGAGGTCACGCCGCCACCTACGAAGATGATGTGCTGTCCCGGATAACGCAAAAACCGTTTGGCAAATTCCGCAAATTTCTCGACATACTTACCCGAGATATAAACAGACTCATCAAAAATAAACACTGTCGGTTGCACGATATCATCGATCTCGCGGATCAAGCCGATGGCCCGATCACCTCCCCCCATCGCCTGGGCATCAAGCGAAACGACTCGGTGCCCCCTTTCTGATAAGACCCGTTCCAAATTCCAGATGAGAACCTCACTTTTTCCGGAGCCCGAAAGGCCGGTCGAAGAGACGAGCTGGACACCATCCTCAATCGCGCTAACGACCTGATCGACTTCGGAAGCACGATAGTCACGAAGCGACTTATCCGAAGGATCTCGATCGATCGACCGCAGCAGCCGACTATCCTGAGTACGAAAGCCCACCACATGATAAGGGGATCGCGGTTGAGTCCGCTGCGATAAGTCAGGAATCGGCGGGGTCTGACGCGGGCGCGGAAATAGGTGGGGTCGATAAATAATCAAGGCATTGCGCACCGTCTCCGGCAAATTGGTAAAGGGCATCCCGAGCACACCCCGTACACGACGGAGAATGCGGCCGCCGCGTCCCGCAATAACCGATTCACGAAAACGGCTGATAGTCTCATCATCCTTTAAATCCAATTGCATCGTGTAGCTGGAGCGATCGAGCAAGAAGGCCAGCCCCGGACGGCGCGCCACGTCCACGACCTGATCAACCGTAAACTGATAACCATGACGCTCAATAATCTCGGACACAACTCGCAGCCAGCCGAGTTTAATCCGGGGGAGCACAATAAACCCAGCGAGTTCGCGTGGACTCCTCAGTTCATTGTATTTATCTTGAGCAAAGGCCTCGCCGTAATCGCCCGCAAATTCCTTCAGTTTATTGCCGATGGCATTGCGAGTTCCCTGATCGATCGTAACCCCATCAAAGAAGCGGTAGGCATAACGGCCGACCTCACGCGCTTCGATCTGGAAGTCACTCACCATCCCACTCTTGCGCGCAAAATGAAGTAGATTTTGATGGATCTGCAGAGCCAGTCGGGACTTGGATCCCGTAATTTCTATGGATGTATCACTCCTTCGCGTCAGCGATCCGTCCGCATTCCGTTGCCAGACGTACGTACAACTTCCATTGATACTGTCACCATTCCCTTTAAACTCGGCGTGCGTCTCAAAAGTATTTTCGTTGTGTCTCGCCACACGCAGGCAATCAAGCTTCAAGGAAATGTTCATTCCTTCAAAGGCATTAATCAGATCCTGGATGGTGACCCGCTCCCCAAAGAATTGCGCAAACGCTTGATGCAAAGCGGGATGCCGCGACGCATCCTCAATCGCATAGTCGACATCGTCGATCGATACGGAGCTGAGCCGGTGCGTTTGAATAGGAAACGGCCCCGAAGGAGGATTTAAAATATCGAAAGAATCCCCGGAGGCCAGAACAGTCGTCATCAAGCCTATTGAGGCTAAACCGTTCGTATAGGAGGACACCACAGGCAGCATACTCACTTCATCGCCGCTCTGCGTAAGAAGTTGCTTAAGCCTTGGGGCTCGTTAACGGAAACATGTGAATATTGACCTGAACGACCTCTTCCGGGGTTTCATCTGCGGAGACGAATTTGAGGATGTCCTGACGAAATTTTTGGACTTTTTTCTTGAGTTGCTCCAGCCTTTCTTTACGCACCCCGAGGGTCAATGCACTGATATCGCGTCGTTCTCCCGGTACGGTATCAAGAACCTCCTTGGTCAACTCGAGCATATTATAATGATATGCAAATAATTCGATCGAGCGAACATCCGCCCCCGTCGAAACTAAACTATGGCTCTGTTTCCACCGACCTTTTTTATTGCGCTTGGCGAAGCCCAAGGTTTCTAATAATTCGAGAGAATGCGTCACATCGGCAACAGATACTTTCGGAAAAATCCGTTCCGCAATCCATTCAGCAGTCCCGTCATATTCTTTTGCCGTAATGAGTTCGCGAATGACGGCATGGTACCAACGAGAGCAATATTCATATTGGTGCGTGCGTATCGGTTCTAACTGGTTATACTTTCTCGACCGCAGCATGCGTTGATAATAACGCTCTTTGTCCCGCTGATGTTCCTCCTGCGTATAATGAACCAGGTTTTCAAAAAATTCCGTCTCCTGCTTGTTCAGCTTGAGCGCCTTGGCCACTTTAGGAATGCTTTCTTGGCTCAAATTTCGCTTGCCCTGCAACACCATCATAATGAAATTCCAGGACTTGAGGCCGGCACGCTCCGAGAACTTTCGATACGACATGCCCGCCCGGGTCTGTTTAGCAGCTTTGTACCAATCGTTTAGAAAATCACGATAATCTAGATAACTAAACGGGCTGACCTGATTGGCAATGCGTGACTGTGACATAGGGGTTTCAATGATCTTATAACAACCCCCTCATCAAGTACACAGAAATTGGCATGATGCTTTTAAAGAAAAGAGGCTAATAATACCTCGCTTTTTAGCAGCGAGTTTTCTGTACACGCTCAATGCACAGAGCCTTGTTGCAGAGGACACCGGCAAGGCGGCACAGCAGGCAATGACGGGGCGACGACCGGAGAGACGCCGCCCCGCCCAGGGTTCAGCTAGCGGTATTGACCGATTCCAAGGAAACGGACGCACCCGACAACCACCAGCAGAGCCAGAGTGCCTACAGAGAGAAGAACTGATGACTCGCCCGAACAGTTAGTTATCGGATATATGAGGTCCGCGGATGCGGATTATCAGCAGAATATTCTATAATCAGTGTACTTTAGTACACTAACAAGTCTCATTTATTTAACAATTCTAAGCAACTATGATTAGTCGATTCTATAAAGCCGTCTTAAAAGTCCAACTCGTCTGCGGAATACTTTCCCCGCCGTCACAGTCGGTCTCCAGCAGCGTCGCCGTGTACGTCATGTTGTGCACAAAGGGAAGCGCGTGCGTACACTCAATAACCGTATTGCCAACAAAGAGAACCGACACGCACGCAATCGTGGCAGCCACTTCATCCTCGAGTTTGATCTTGCCCGAATCAAACTGGCCGACATCAACGGGGCAACTGACCTTGACCCGTATCTTTTGCAACTCACCTATATCCGTTTCGCCACTAAAAGGAGACGCTGCGAGCACTCGCGGTCCGGAAGAGGATCCTCCTGCGGAACACGCGGAATCTTCGTCGCCATCATCGGGAAAGCCATCGAGGTCACAGTCCGGCTCTTCCACATCAGGAATTCCATCATTATCGTCGTCAGGATCGTCTTTGTCATTGAGGCCATCTCCGTCGCGGTCACTCCACGCGCGCGGATCATTGGCCGCCGTTGCAATCTTACCTGTGCGCGCAATAGCCCCCAAATCGAGCGGGGTGTCCGAAGCCGGGATGTTGAAAGTATGAAGCGGAACGCCTCCGACTACTGAGACGACTAAACGCGATTGGATCGAGCCTGCCGACCAAAAACTCATATGATAAAGTTGATTGGAGGGGACCTCAATACGGAAAGAACAATCGTCTTGAATATCGGACTCATGAACCTCTCCATCGGAAGCGGTTAACTTGACGTGGTCGACCCCGCAAATCAGCTTCGGCGGGGTCGCGAAGGAACCGGGACCAGGCGCGGGCGGTTCCGGCACGGTACTTCCTCCCGTCGTAAACCCCGGGGCCAAACCTACCTGGTCGCCCGCGAATCCAGGATTGTCTCCCGGTGCCGGCTCCTCGTTCCCTGAAGGGGCCTTTTCTGCAATGAGTTTCAACTGACCCGTCACGAGAGCGATGGGATTGCCGAATTCGGAACCCCCTTGAGGATTACCAAATTCCGAACCTCCCTGTTCCTGCGGATTACCGAATTCGGAAGCGCCGGTCTTTTCGACCTCAGCCCCAGTGGGGACGTTATCGGGAGAATCAAGACCGCCTCCCGGTACACAGGATGTCAGTAGGAATAACAGGGCCGTAATCGAAACAATTGAACGCGCGTGCATAGACTCTCCCTTTATACCATGTTGTCCCCCGTCAGGGAATAACTACCGATTATTGTCTCAACAGCGCACGGCGCCCAAACAACACGCCTAATGCTGCCAAGGCCATCACGAAGAGGCCGAGTGTATTTGCCGCGTGAGGCGTCGCGTTCAGGCTACAACCACCCGATGTCGCGAGTGATTCACTTTCTTCACCCGTTCCATCACCGACGATAACTTCTTCATTTTCCGCCGGATTCTCTTCCGCATCCTCTCCCTTATCCGCGTCTATGTTTATAAGTTCGCCTTCACATTGATCATCACAACCGTCGCCATTTTCTTCATTCCCGTCGTCGCAGTCCTCTCCCTCATCCACAATACCATTGCCACAGAGACCTTTTTCGAAGGCCCCGACATCCGAACTGACCCCAAGAGGCCTCGGAAAACCGCGCTGGTCTTCAGCCAGCTTGACAATGATGGCGGCATCAATAGCGAGGCTGCCGGCTCCAAGCGCATGTGTGCGGGTGTCTCCGCCGTTAAAAGCCAAGGCTTGCAACTTAAGATCGGCACTGTCGACTCCCGATTGATCCGTCGTTTCCGTAAGGTTACAGGTTCCGTCGACATCAATGTTGCCACCACCCGATGTAATCGTCCCGAGACCACCGGACGTATCGCAATTCGCGTCAACGCCGCCGGATCCGTCTACCTGTGCCAACAAACTATTATACAAATTCACTTCGCCATCACCGGCAACGAGATGAGCCGCTAGCAGGTCAGCACGATTATGATAGAAAGTGACATGCCAGAGATCCACATCGTCCGCGAGACTCACCAGCCCGCCACCGGTCGGCGCCGTATTGTTACTGATCGTGACATTCACCAACTTGATGTTGCTAGAGCCCGTTCCAACGGCAACACCGCCACCAAAATCGGCAGCGCTATTGTCGCTGACCAAACAGCGCTCCATATCAAGCGTTCCGGTTCCTATCGCCAGACCGCCGCCAGCGTCGGCTTCATTGCCGATAAGCTCGACATCACGCAAAATAATATCACCGGATCCATCCGAATAGATTCCGGCACCGGGTTCCGTGGGGCTCGATCCACTCTGAATCGAGAGTCGCTCAAAAGTTACGTTCGCATTATTTAAAACGTGAAACACTCGACTGTGTTGACCACCACTGATAATCGGCAGAGGCAATTTCTTAAGCGGGATAGCACCCGAACTCAAACTCGGGTCCCCTTGGATGATGACATCATCCGTGATATCAAAATCGCGCAGGCCATTCGCATCATCATCGACAAGCATCGTCTCATCGATTCCATAAATGCCGTTGGCAATGATAATCGTATCTTCGCCGGGATTGCTATTCGCTAGATTAATCGCCGCACGCAAGGTGCATGACGTTCCGCCACCGAGCATGAAGAAACAGATACCACCATCTTCCGTTCGATCCACGGTATAAGTCTCCGCGTGGACTTGAGCCGCCGCCAACATCGCGACAACCACCGCGCTAATAATTGAGAATTTTTTAATCGTTTCCAGTATACCCATGATCTTTCCTCCAGTTAGAAATTTTTCGGTCCTACTAGTTATCGACTCCGGTGGGGTCTAAGTTGAGCGTCAATGAGGAATATTTACCTAAAACAGTGTACATGAGTACACATATAATCTTAATAAAACTTAATTATTTTAATTAGTTAGATAATATTTATTTGAGATATTTGCGAAATTGTTGTCCACATAGACTTGTGGAGTCGGACTGAGGGGCATAAAAAAAGGGCCGGGCCCCGAAGAGCCCGACCCAGGTGTGTCTCATGCGTATGGGTTAGGTGTTCACAAAAGGATTAACTACCTTTGGCGCTTTCGACGTGGCTGGTTTGTATGGTCCGCCGCGATAGACGAACGGACTCTGATTCGCCCTCTTGTCGAGCGCGTCGATCTCGTCCGTCGAAAGGCGATGTTCCGCACAATAGTCATGAATCTGATCGGATAGCTGCCAATAATTACTGCGATTTCCGGCCTTAATCTGACTGGCCGCTTGCTTCATCATCCCTTCCGCTTCGGCTTTGTAGAGCGCATGATTTTCCGTGCGTTCCAACGCAACGTTTACGGCACGTAATTTAACCGTTTGTACGTAACTCTCCGGCAAAAAAGAACCGAGTTCTTCCGCCCGAACGGCCAAATGATCCAAAGCCGCGTCGACAGTGACAAGACTTTCAAACTGGCCGGCCTCAACAAGCTCAACCACGCGCGTCATATCTTCATGTAAACGCAGTTCCTGGCGATTCATCTGATTATAATTAATATTCGGTAATTTGTGTGTTGCTCGTATAGACATTGGTCTCCCCCAATACACTTTGAGTTAATATTTTAATTCTCCAATGTCGCTTATTATCGGGAGATGCCATTGAAACGTTTCGTCGGCGCCTAAATTAACGTGTACCATGGTCCACTAGAATACCTACCACTCGACAGATACAACACAACGCACACACAATCGAACCGATAAACTATTTGCATAAGGAGTTTGTCATGAGCATTTATTCACTTCCTAAAACACAGGACGAACAAAAAAATATTCTGACAGAGTCGGCGTCAGAACAGGAAGAAGACTATTCATTTACCATTGACGGCAACTTAATGGTCGACACGGGGGCCAATATAAGCACGGATAAGGCCACCGCTTCGATGACTTTTCAGCTGGGCGGCACTTTCTTTTGGCATCTCCACCCTGACATCTCGCCCGGCTTTTACGTCGGTGCCCGCTATCACTTAGTTCCGGAACGCGCCCATCGCGTCCACCGTGTCGGCCTCACTGCGAGTCCCGCGTTGATGATTCATCTAGCACGCACAACAATCATCGCCGAGGGCGGTCTACGCCCTCAATATAATCACACTGACGCGGCTTTTGATCTCGGCGGCGGAGGTTCCATCAATATTGTATTTTCCGATTGGGGCGTGGGCGTTTTTGCGGAGCAACACGACATTCTCATGGATAGAATGCGCGATGGCGTGAGTCTTGGTATCCGCCTCTTTACTCATTTTATCCTGTACTAGGTCCTATCTTGCTTCCAGCATTGATTTAGTTTAAAGCTTGGAGCCCATGTCCACCGCGATTTCAATCAAGGGGCTCTACAAGAAGTATGGCAAGTTTGAGGCCTTGCGCAATGTGGAACTCGAAATCCCACAAGGCGAATTTTTCGGCCTGTTGGGTCCTAATGGGGCCGGTAAAACAACCCTCATCAAGACGATTGTTGGCCTCGCGAAAAAGAATGCCGGCTCGGTTGAAGTCTGCGGCCTGGATGTCACTCAACACTATATCCGGACACGTGCCTTGATCGGCCTTTCTCCGCAAGAACCCAACGTCGACCGCTATTTTAAGGTCCGCAAATTGATGGAGTTTCAAGGCGGCTTTTATGGACAGTCACGAACGGAACGGCGGCACCGCACGGAAGAGTTGATTGAACAGTTCGGATTGACTGAAAAAATTAACACTCAATTCTGGCGGCTCTCCGGCGGCATGCAAAAGCGCGTCATGGTCGCGCGTTCGATGATGGCGTATCCTAAAATCCTCATCTTAGACGAGCCTACTTCGGGAGTGGATGTGGAACAACGCTATGAACTTTGGGAACAGCTGCGTGGCCTTAATAAAGATGGGACAACGATTATCCTCACCACTCACTATATTGATGAAGCCGAACAACTCTGCGAACGAGTCGGCATTATTGATCAAGGACAGATCATCGAAATAGGCCCTCCTCAAGAATTGATTCAACGGCACTGCCAACAATACTTCATCGTCAATGGCGAACAGCATCAACAAATCAATGGACTGCAAGTCAATGACGTCCAAATTGAAAAAGGCAGCCTCGAAAAGGTCTTTTTGAAACTGACAGGTCATTCCATTCATCAAGATGAAGCTCGGGAGGACACGTCCGCATGAAATCATGGAATGCAATCTCCACGCTGATCGAACGCGAGTTCTATCGTTTTTTCCGTCTTGCCGGCCAGACTATTGCCCCACCGGTCATCATGACCATCTTATTTATTGTGATTTTCGGCTATTCACTCGGTAGTCGCATCCGTGAGATCTCGGGTTTTTCCTATATTATCTATATCATTCCGGGGCTCGCGGGAATGGGCGTCATCAATAACGCCTATGCCAATTGCACCACGTCGCTTTTCATGGCGCGCAGTGACCGATCAATTGAAAACATCCTCGTCACTCCTATCAGCTATATACGTATCGTCTCTTCGATGGTCATGGGCGGCATGGCCCGCGGAATGATTGTCGGCGGCATCACCGTCGCGGTCGCCGTTCCTTTAACCGGACTCGAGATCGCATCAATCCCCGCCACGATAGGAGTGATGATCCTTGTCGCAATTTGCTTCGCGTCCTTTGGAGTCATCAACGGACTCTGGGCTGAGAGTTGGGATCACGTCGCCACGGTAGCCAATTTCGTTATTACGCCGTTCATCTACCTTGGTGGTGTCTTTTATTCGATTTCCATGCTGCCGCCAACCTGGAGACAGGTCTCTGCCGGCAATCCACTTTACTACATGATTGACTCGATGCGCTGGGCCATCCTGGGCAGCAGTGATATCGATCCGTCAATCAGTATCAGCATCATCGCTGGGCTGGCCTTGATCACCTTTTCGACTGCTGTCTATCTATTTCGGCGCGGCTACAAACTCGTTGTCTAAGAGCGTGCTATTTTAGCCTTTAAGATCTCTTTTTTGATAAGCGACCTAAACTCTTCGACTTTTTTAGCGATCTTTTGCTCACTCCCAAGGTCTTGCAAGGTCACTCGCTGCGGCGCTCCCCATCTCATCACTACTTTTGATGGAAACAGGAATGGTAGTTTCGGAATAATCATGAACGGCGTTTTCACCAACGGCTTTACGAGACTATCGATAACAAATTTGTTTTGAATGAGCCAAATCTTAAGTGTTTTCTCCAAACCTGCATGCCCAATCGGAATGATCGATACTGACTCTTTACCTGTCTCCTTTAAATACTGCTTGGCAATCCTTAAGAAACCCGCATGAAAGGCCGCCACCGAGTGGCCGTTATTAAATGCTTTAACAAAATCCAATCCTTCCGGAAATAGTAAGATATGACGACGTTTCAGCGCTTGAACCCCTGTTGCAACTGAAAGCGGAACACATTGCCCTAACTGGAGATATTCTCTGAAAATAGGTATTTTGAAGGCCTCGCGCAACACCATCATATGAATCTTTCCAGCGCCTTGAGAGAAGACATGCTGACACACCAGCGGCGCCTCAAGGGTCAGAGCATGATTGAGAATGAAAATTACGTGCTCCTTTTTCGCCCGCACTATACCTTCCTCGACAGAACCTTCGTGCCGAACACGATAGTGTAAGTCATGAAGATACTTAAGCCAGGATTTCGCATGGAGCTCGTAGACAGAATCGCTGACAATGGAATCGTCATAATTGAAGGAAAAAACCTTTTTTAATAGTCGTGGCATCATCGCAACTATTATGAATATTAATTAAATCAAACTGGTCTGTCTAATTTTTTATATGTTAGCTTTTTTTCGTCTGGAATCACGGGGATGAGTTCGATCGACATCGTCATCATCTCTTCAGGAACGACATCATCGTCGACTAAATTGAGAAGTTTACTCCGAAACTCTCGGATTATTTTTTTGAGTTGAGGCAAGTTATCTCTAATGATTCCAAAAGTAATCTCACTTAAATCGCGTTTACCCTGATCGAGGCTGAGTGTTTGAAGGCGATGCACATTACGAATAGCCATCAGTTCTAGATAGTGTTCCTTAATTTCGTCAGGGCTCTCAGCCTGATTTAAGAAGACGAGATGCCGAAAATACTCCGCTTCGTCGTCTTCCAAGCGCAAACCTCGAATAAATTTTCTTAAACTTTTTAGTGTTAGGTTGCGGTCGCCATCCATAACGAGCTTGAGGATATTAGAAGAACCAAACCCGGCATGTTGTGAAAAGATACGGAGAGAAAATCCGTAGGTCAGGCGCTTGGCACTCTCATACCAGTCCTTGAGAAAAGTCCTATAATCGAGATAATCATAGACACAGATGTCGGATACAATATTCATGCTAAACCTGTATCCGCTTTGATGCCCACTTTCCTTATCGGTCAAAGCCAAATTTTGTTTTCAACTATTTTTAATTTTTTGAAAAAACTCTTAATTTCAGCGACTTATAATGACTACGAGGCAGGCGGAACGGACCGCAGCCTCTCGGTCCGCCCGCCAGCAGTGCTATCGCACCGGTCATACCCTCGCGATAGGTGGAGTCATTTTCATCGATTAGGGTGCCCGCAGGAATTCAAACGAAAGGCTCACCCCAAGCGTGACAGCCCACGAGTCAAGCTCCGTAACATCCATAAAGCCGGCTTTCAGATAAATCGGTATTTCGACAGATGGCAGGATTCCAAACGCGCCCGCGGCAGCGCCGACTTGAGTTTTATCGGCATTAAGATCGCGAAGTACCTCAGCTTCAACTCCAGCCCAGACCCCAAAAAAGACGGGGCCCATAACGTTGGCACTGCCACCCACGCGTTTACTGTCCGCACTCATATAACTGCTGACACCAATGCCCAGGCTCATGCCGGTGGTATCCGTGGCCTGCAGGTTTAGGGCCGCGTTCCCCCCCACCTGATGACCATTCTCGGTCGGTACCGCCGCTCCGCCAACGCGCCAAAGATCATGCAGTCTCAATTCCTCTCCAAATAATTTGATCGTCTTTCCTGGTCCACCCATAATTATTCCTCCTTCGCCCCAATAAGCTAAGAGAAATTTCGGCACGTGAGTGGAAATGTTTCTCGTCAATTCAAACGAAACGTTAATCTTTGCATTCGTTTGGATGCGATTAGGACGGGACACCGCACGGGGATAACGATGCCCCGCCGTTGCGTTCGGCTAACGACGTGCACGCACCTCAACCGAGTCACGTACACTCCCCGGTCACCAGCTGTATGCACTCATTACAGTATTAAGATTTTGAATGGGAGCAAAGAAAAGAAACAAACGCGCAATTCTTTTTGCATTCATTTGTATGCAGCGACTATGGAGTAACTGATTTGCGATTCTGAAACCAACCAATTCCCGCACCGAGTAAAGCGGCGATGGGCGCCGTCAACCAACCGAACAACAAGAGACTCCAAAAAGTAAAAGCAAGACTCCCATAGAGCCCATCGATCGGACCAATTGGGGGCTCATTGAGTGAAGAACGTGAGTCAATGATGTTTAAATAAAGTATATGAATATACCAAGTCACTGGATGCGACGCGATGCCGACGATCAATCCGATTAAGGCCCCGCGCTTGCCGTTGACAAAAGACCATTTCTTAATAACCAAGTACCAGAGTCCCAATGAGACGAGAAAGGCAGCCAGGCCCGCGGACCCAGTCAGTTGCATCCAACCCCCACCTTCCGCGGAAGCCAACACCAACATGGCGACAAAGGCACCCGTTAGTCCGAAAACCAATGCCGCCTTGACAGAACGAATCATATTCGAAGTCTAACTGATATCGACGAATCGTTCTACTACTCACACACTTACATTTACGACGTTTTGAGCTGTAATTATAACTGATGACAAGAAGCGTGCGGCTTAGTAAAGGAGTATGTCGATGTCGGAACCTAAACACACGAATCGTCTCGCCCAAGAAAAAAGCCCGTATCTCCTCCAACACGCCCACAATCCGGTCGACTGGTATCCCTGGGGCCCGGAAGCGTTTGAGAAAGCCAAGGCCGAAGACAAAGCGATTTTTCTCTCCATCGGTTACGCGACCTGCCATTGGTGTCACGTGATGGAACGCGAGTCCTTCGAAAATGAAGAAATCGCTAAGATCATGAACGAACACTTTATCAATATTAAAGTCGACCGCGAGGAGCGCCCCGATGTCGATCAGATTTATATGACCGCAGTCCAGGCCATGACCGGCGGCGGGGGCTGGCCCCTCTCAGCCTTCTTAACACCCGAACGCACCCCTTTTTACGGCGGAACTTATTTTCCGCCTGATCGCCGTTATGGACGCCCGGGCTTTCCCGAAATACTCGAAGAAATTGCGCGCGTCTGGCGCGAAGAACGCGATCGTGTCATCGGCACCAGCAAACAATTAACGGAGGTCATTGAACAAAACCTCACGAATCAACCGGGTGAACTTCTCGATGAAGCGGTCCTCAAGAAATTTTATCAACACACCTCCCATAGCTTTGATGCCGAATATGGCGGCTTCGGCCCTGCACCGAAGTTTCCGCGGAGCGAGCAGATCTCGATCTTACTTCGGATCCATCGGAGAACCGGTGAAAAACGGGCTCTCGAAATGGCGACACGCACGCTGGATGCCATGGCGCGGGGAGGAATCTATGATCACTTGGGAGGCGGCTTTGCGCGTTATGCAACGGACCAGCGCTGGTTGATTCCGCACTTTGAGAAAATGCTCTACGACAATGCCCTGCTCACGCGTTCTTATCTCGAGGCCTACCAGGTCACCCATAACGAAGACTGGGCGAGTATCGCTAAAGAAACTTTGGATTACGTCTTGCGCGACATGACGGCAGAGTCCGGCGGCTTCTTTTCCGCGGAAGACGCGGATAGCGAAGATGAAGAAGGAAAATTTTATACCTGGTCCGAACCGGAACTAAAAACCGTTCTCACGGAGGCCGAATTAAAGGAGTTCAAGCAGCTGTTTCCCCTCAGCCTTGCCAGCATACTCGATGGCAAGTTTGTCCTGCACCTGGACCCAAAAGCCCCCTGGCAAGAACGCTATACACAAGGCAATAAAGGGATTCTGCAAAAACTCTTTGAGCAGCGTGCGCGGCGAATACGCCCGCTACTGGACGACAAAATCCTTGCCTCCTGGAATGGGCTGATGATCAGTGCCATGGCGCAAGCGGCCGGCATTCTGCAAGAAGTGCGCTACTTGGCAGCGGCTCAAAATGCGATGCATTTTATCATCGACAACTTTTGGGATGGCGAGATCTTGAAGCGACGCTATCGTGCCGGTGAGGTGCGTTACAATGGTTCCCTCGACGATTATGCCTGCATCATCGCGGCCCTGCTCGACCTCTACGCAGCGGATTTTGACTCCCAATGGTTTACCCTCGCGGTTAATCTACAAAAAAGTGTGGATCGCTTATTTTGGGACGCGTCTGCAAGCGGCTACTACTACACGGATGCAACGGACAATTCACTGATCACTCGCACCAAGGAACTCTACGATGGTGCCATGCCTTCGGGAAACTCCATCACGGCAATGAATCTCATCCGGCTTTACCATTACACCCTAGATGAAAGGTATCTGCAACGTTTTCACGAAGTCATTCGTGCCGTTTCGGGGCGTCTCAAAGACAATCCCCTCATTGCCCCGGCGTTACTACTCGCCATCGACTTTGCAACAGATGAGCCGGCCGAAATCGTCATTGCCGGGATGAAGGATGATCCCTGCGTCCAAGAAACACTCAACGATCTCGCGCAGAGTTTTTTACCGAATAAAGTCGTTGCCCTTGCCGACAGTATGGATCCAGAGCGCCTCCAACAAATGCCACTTATCGAAGGCAAGGTGCCTCAGAACAATAGGGCCACCATCTATATCTGTAAAAACCATAGCTGTCAGAAACCGGTACACGAATGGCCCAAAGCCAAGAAATCCTTAACTCCCAGTAAATACGATATTTCTTAGCTCTCACCTTTAAGATTTCATGTGGACCTAGGTACACTGAGAATTATTTCAGGTACACAACAACGCCTCCACTCAAACCGATAAAACCCAACGTAGTCATTTATAAAAACTAACAGAGAGTCATCAAATACTCATCGTTAAGGAGATCTCATGAAACCGCGTATCGTATCTAAAGAACAGTTTAATAATATGACCAGCAAAGAGGTCTGCGGTGACGCCTGGACCGGACCTCAAGTCGAAGACAAAGGCAAAATAGGCACGCTTGAGCTGACGGACGGTCAGGTTGTTCATCCTATTTGTGGCATGCAAACCTCACCTGCCGGACCCGACGGCGAGCTGATCAGCATTGACCGTACTTGGTACGATGGAAACAGCGGACATTTATCTAATGTTCGTTGGTACTTTAGCGCTAACCCTACTTACAATTCCTTTTCGAATGAATCGCCGCTGACGCGTTTAAAAGATGTCCTTCAAGCCAATCCGAACATCACTAATGTGTCTTCGAACCTGTGGAAATACATTACACAGCAGGAGATCATCTGGAACAACATGTCCGAATGTTAAAGAGAGGATCCACGTCACGACTCTGGTCTGTCATCGCGCTTTTGCCATTCGCTAAAGGCCTGAGGATTCGTTGCTAAATCAAGAGCCGATATCTTCTTTGAGTGCCCCCGTGTAGCTTTAGCGTAGCCCATCACAAAACCGATAAGCCCTATCGGCACCGCGGCTATACCGCCCCAAACAACGGGCATGACGCACAGACCTGCAACATACGATGTCCCCGAATCGGCAGCACAAACAATCACACTAAAGAGCGCACCGAGCGCCACACAAATTCCTGCGGCACCGAAACCCCAAACTATGGCCCTTAAAAAGCGTTGTTTCATTATCGCGTAAATCTACTCCGGCCCGTCATTTTATTCCAGTTTCCTTACACCTCAGGCATTCGCGTTACTCGAATGTACTACTATCCAGTCGAATTGATCCTTAAAAAATAAGGACTGAGACTTGTCACATAAGCAACAATTACTTCTTGTCGTGAGTTTATTCCTTATATAGAGTCCCCCAATGCTGCGTCGTCTGACCCCGGCCATAGTTATCGCATTGATCATTGGAGCGGTCTATCTGCTGTATCTCCACCATCAAATCATCTCCAAGTTTGAGTACCATCGGTGGAATTTGCCCTCACGGGTCTATTCGGATGCTTTCCCACTCTATCCGGGACGGCAGGTCCCGGCCTCGGCCATCCATCAGCGACTCCGCCATTTAGGTTATATTTCCGTCGGCTCGCAACCACGTCACCACGGCCAGTACCATTACGCCGGTGGGCAGTTTGCAATTTATCTCCACAGCTTCGACTACCCCGAAGACAAGTTTGAAGGATATCCCATCTCATTCAGCGTTGGCGATGGTGTCGTTCAAGACCTGATCCGACGGGATACCGGCGAGCCACTCTCCCTGACCCGACTCGAACCGGAGTTGGTTGCCTCGATCTTTGACCAGGAGATGGAAGACCGAACCGTCGTCAAACTCGAACAAGTCCCGGATGACCTGATTGAATCCATTATCGCGATCGAAGACGAACGCTACTATTCGCACTTTGGGGTGGATCCCATCGGCATTGCCCGCGCCTTTGTCTCCAATATCACTAAGGGCGGTATTGTTCAGGGCGGTTCAACCCTGACCCAACAACTCGTAAAGAATATTTTTCTTTATCCAAAAAAATCCTTCGTCCGTAAATTCAACGAAATGATCATGGCCCTGATGATGGAGATTCGCTACAGCAAAGATGAAATCCTGCAGGCCTATCTCAACGAAATTTACCTAGGACAACAGGGGGCGGCCAGCATCTCCGGCGTTGCCGAAGCGTCACGCTACTATTTCTCCAAAGAGGTCAGTCAGCTCAGCGTGGCCGAATGTGCCCTGCTTGCCGGCATGATCCGCTCTCCCGGCTATTACTCGCCCTTCAATAATCCGAAACGGGCACGCGACCGCCGCAACTTCGTTTTAAAACGCCTCCATGATAAGAAACTGATCCTCGCCCAAGAGTACAAACAGGCGCGTCAAGTGCCGTTGCCCAAGAAACGTAAGCGCGACAAGCTAAGTAATGCCCCTTTCTTTGTCGATTTTGTCCAAAAACAGCTCAAAGAAAATTTTCCGGCCGACAAACTTCGTTCGGAAGGCCTGAGAATCTTCACAACCTTAGACATGAGCATGCAGCGAGCGGCGGAAAAGTCGGTCTCTGATTGGCTCAACCGCCTGGAAAAAGATTATGCCTATCTCAAAAAGAAAGCCAAAGAAGGGAAGCACTTGGAATCCGCGCTCATCGCCGTGCAACCACAAACAGGCTATGTCAGGGCCTATGTCGGCGGCCGTGACTACACCAAAGTGCAATTCGACCACATCAGTGATGCGCGCCGCCAACCCGGCTCCGCCTTCAAACCCTTTGTCTTCCTCACGGCCTTAGATCCGTCACGCCGGGATCCACCCTTCACCTTATCTTCTCTCATTGACGATGATCCGTTTCATGTGAAGGCGGGCGGCAAGCGTTGGTCACCGAAGAACTATGACAAAAAAAACCACGGCAAAGTCCGCCTCCGGACGGCACTCGAAAAAAGTCTCAACGTTGCCACTTCGCGATTAGCCTTAGAGGTCGGACTGGAACACGTGGTCTACACGGCACGTGAAGCGGGCATCACCAGCAAACTGGAAGCCTATCCGTCGCTCGCGTTGGGTTCCTTTGAAGTCACTCCTTTGGAACTCGTTGCCGCCTACACAATCTTTCCGAATCAGGGAGTCCGCACCCGCCCCGTCGCCATCCGCCAGGTTGTCACTAAGGAGGGCGAGGTCTTGGAGAAGAAAGACTTTCAGATGAAGCGGATTTTTTCGGAAGACGTTATCTATTTAATGAACCGATTGCTCGCCGGCGTCGTCGATCGAGGCACGGCGACACGCGCACGCAGCATGGGTCTTACCGGCATTGCGGCAGGCAAAACGGGAACGACGACGGACTATCGAGACGCCTGGTTTGTGGGCTATACACCGGACTTGCTGGCCCTCTCCTGGGTTGGCTATGATGATAATGCCAAGACCCAACGTTCCGGCTCTAGCGGCGCCCTGCCTATTTGGACCAATTTCATGAAGCAGGCGACAAGGGGCCGTCAGTACAAAGATTTTATCGCGACTCCGAAGATAATCGTCGTTGATGTTGACAAACAGACCGGGCTCTTGTCCAAAAGAAGCTGTGGACCAAGTTATGAAGAGTATTTCATCGAAAAGACCGAACCGACGCGCTTCTGCGACGAGCCGGACCTCCCCTAACCCCTCCTTGGTAAGGAGGGGAAGTCTCTGCATCTTGTTGGTTGCGTTGTGTTTGACCTTTACCGCATGTCCCAAGCGGCCAACAACGCGTCCTCCCCGACCTGAGGTCGAACATCGCCGCCCCGAGGTCATTCGCCCCAACGGACAAGACTCGCCGGAACAAAAGGCCGCCGATCAACTGATCGTCGCGGGGATTGCCGCGCTCAAAGACGATGACGCGGAAAAAGCTGCAACTCATTTCGAGCAGGCCGTTCGCATCGCTTCCTCTTACGGTCCCGCCTACTATTGGCTGGCACGTGCCAAGTATGACCTCGACCAACTCACGCGCGCCTGGGATTTGCTCGACCGCGCGGAATTATTGATCGGCCATGAGAGCCGCTGGCTCGAGCGCATCGACCAGCTCCGCGCCGCAATTTCCGACGCACGGTAGCCCCTTTCCCCGCGCCCCAATAGCGAGTATAATGAAGCCATTCGACATGGCGACACGGAAGCAGGCAGCAGCGGACCCGAAGAAAAAGCCGGCCAAAAAGCGCGTCAAAAAAAAGCACGTCGTCGACTCAGTCAGATTCTCTAAACAATTAAAGTGGTTGGAGCCTTATCTGCGCCGGGCCAAGGACAAGATGCCCAGCCTGGAGCTGCCCCGCTACGTCCGTCCGTTCAAACCTTCAAAAAACAAGATCTTGAGGACGCTGGGCAATGCCTTCTTTGAAACCAAGACGATTTCACTCGCGACCCACGATCAGCTGCTCCAAAAGCAACCGGACAATACGTATCTGGTCTATCGCATCGTCAAACTGCATCGAAAACGCATCTTGGAAACCTTTGCGCACGAACTCGCCCACTTCCGCTATCCGGATCACAACTACGAACAGGAAGAGTATACCAAGTCGATTTTTAAGGCCTTCGAGATGAAAGAGACCTGCCCCACCTGCAAGGGCACGGGTAAGGTGCATGCCCTCTGTGAAAGCTAAACCGACCTCACAGGGATGAGTAGCGGTTCAATGAATTGAACCGCTACCAACCCTGGAATGAGGAGGTCTCACCCTAGCTCTTAGTGAACCGGAGACTGCGTGAGGTGTTCACGGATCTGTGCAAGCGCATCCGGGTTATCACGGAAGTACGCCTGGGCCAACGACTGGGCATCCCGGCTACCGCCGACGTAAATATCCCGCGTCGCAATGGGCGCCACCGGTACGGCTGGTTCATCCGGCGGATTTCCCGTCACGACGACGGGGGTCCGAACGGGCCCGCCTGCATTGGCAAGGGGCATGGCTCCGGCGGGTCGGCGGTTAGCAAAGTTTGCCGAAAAGGTCAGGGTCTGGCCCTGGTAACGAACGGTTGCCACATTGGAGTCGCTTAGATTCGGTACCGTACCCGGCTGACCGACTCCGCCGCGAGCCATCGTTCCCTGCGAGCGCGCGATGATCGCATCGACAGGACTAAACAGGTTGGCGGGTTGCCGCGTCGTGCCGCTATCCGGCGCTTGAGTGGCGCGTGCCACTATCGGATTAGCAGGCGGGGGCGTCGGTTCGGGCAAACTCGCCAACAGATCCTCAGCTGGGTCCGCAGGGGCTGTTTGGCCGTGAGCTCGATCGTAAGTTGCAAGCGCTTCATCTACCGACTGCGTAATAGGATCTGCCGATGCTGTCGGGCTGGCTTGGCCGTGAGCTCGATCGTAAGATTGAAGGGCCGCGTCAACGACGGCCCCGATATCGATTGTATTTCCACCCATGATAAGTCTCCTTGTTTTATACGGTTTTGGTTAAATCCTTCATTGGACACAACGTTTCGCGTTCGGCTTCGATAAGGGTCGCGTCATGGGAATCAGACACTATTGTTATGCCTGGATTCCAAAATCTCACGACCGTGGCCCGACGTCTGCGCGTCCATCTGCAGCAGCATCACGGGCCGAATGACCCCGCGCTTGATCGCGGGATTCCTCTGCGCCGTTGGGCTGCCCCTTCTTCTTCCGGTCTCAGTTCCCAAGCCCCACAGCTTGTCCCGGGTCAGGCCGATACTCTGGTCAGCGTCCCGGAAATCTTTCAAGAAAGTCTGCGTCGTCTAGAACAAATTCGTTTTGGCTCGACTTCCTTTGCCAGGGAGGTGGCTTCAACCAACCCGACCGCCACTGACTTCTATAATGACTACCGCCGCGACGCGGCTTACTTTCCCCCCTGGCTCATCGATGATGGCAACCCCATCAACTTGGCGGATCATGCCTTGCGGGCCCGTATCGATTCCGTCGTTCAGACAGCTCAGCGGGAAGCACAACGCAGGGGCCACCGACGGGGATCGGTCCCCTACAATGACCTGGTTTTGACGCGGCTGTTGCAATCGCTCCGCCAGGCTCAAAGTGCCGGCGGTTTTGGCCTGAGCTACGTCTTCAGTGCCGGCAACCGCCATCGGCGCCGTAATGCCATCGAGGCCTTCGCCGCCCATCAAGGTGACTGCAATGCCTTCTCGTTTCTCTTCTACGCCTTGGCACGACGTGCGGGACTCAATCCCCGCTTCATCAGTATTCCGGGGGAGCGCCAAAGCTACACGGGACCGTTTCGGGCGATCTATCACGTCGGCGTCGCCGTCGAAGTTCGTCCCGGCGCCTTACGGCCCTGTGATCCGAGTCGCGGGGTCCGTGTCGATGAAGGGCGTTATCAATGGTATCCGCTGACCAACCTCGAAATGCTGGCCAGTTTCCTGCGGGATGTCGGCCTCTACAATGTAAGTCGACCCGCAGAACAAGAGCAGATCTTGCTCCAGGCCTATCGACTGGCTCCGAACAGCTTCGACATCGCTCACGACGTCAGCTGGTTTTATCGGAACATCCGGCACAGCCCCCGAAGGGCTGCGCCCTACGTGCGTAGGGCGCAGCAGATTAATCCTTCGATGCAGCCGATCTGGGAATCAGTCCAGCGTCAGCGGGCCGGGCGTCCGAAGTAACGCCGCACGGTCATTGGGACGGGCCCAAAGAGTCTGACCGCCGTGGCTGCGAACCGCGACAAAACCTTCGCTGGGCGCGCTGGCGCCAGCAGACGTCACGATGACCGGATGACCTTGGATGGTGCCGGTGCGAACACTCGGCGTTCCGCTCCCACCACGGGCCATTGGCGTATCCGAGGTTACAGGAGCGTCAATAGGACGCTCGGTTACAGGTCTCGGCTGACTAAAACGAGCGGCACTGCGTGCCACTGCGCCAGCAGTAGGAGCACTACCGCTCGTCGATCCATTGTGGTTGGCATCATAAGAAGCGAGTGCACTATTCACCTGCGGTTCAACAGCGTTGTTATCATAGGAGTCTAACGCAGCATCGACGATGGCGACCGTTTGGCGCGCCTCAGGTGTGGTTGCGGGAGCATCAGACAGCGGCACGGAATCGAGTAATTCCGTATTCGGTTCAGGCGCGGCCTGTTGCATGAGAGTTTCAAGACTTGGTCTAATAGTATTATCCCCCATTGTATTTACCTCCTCAAGTAAAAGGGTGAATTGTTTGAGCACTACTAGAGCAAAGAGTGTGCCAGCAGAGGCATTTAGGAATAAAAGTTATAACACTATGAAAGTATTATGAGTATCGTACGTGAGGTGGGAGGTCGCCAGGACCTAAAACGTGAACAACGTGAACATATATTGTTTACGTTGTTCACACTATTGTGGGCTCAAAAGGAAATTGCACCTCTGCCCGGAATGGCATAGAGCTGCTGCATGGCGACCAAGATCTTCATCGACGGCTACAATCTCCTCTGGGCCTCCGACACCCATCGCCCCGAGGCGATTCGCAACTTCGAGCACTCACGCGAAGAGTTGATCCAACGCCTCGCCGGCAGTCCGCGGCTCGCGCGCCATCAAGTCACAATTGTTTTTGACGCGCACAAAACGGACGCCTACGACCTGAGTTCAGAAACCATCGATGGGATTGAGGTCCAGTTTACCAGGCAGGGCCAATCCGCCGACAGCGTGCTCAAAAAGCTGGCGCGTCAACATGGCAGTGCGGCCGTCATCATTAGTTCGGATCGAGAAGTCGCGCGTTATGCGGAAAAAAGGGGTTGCGGCGTATTAGGCTCTCATGAATTTGACCTCCTCTTGGATAGTCCACCGGCCAGTGAGGATGACGCCTTCGAGGACGCCGACGAGATCAGTTATAGCAAAAAAGGACCCGCGCGCCGTGACCCCAAAGCACGGCGTCGCGCCCTCGCGCGGCTGCGCTAGGCCTATTCCCTCACTTAATGAACCTGCTGGGCAACGGGAATCGCTAATTGACGCCGCCCGATCGCCAAGGCCGTGACGAGGCCGCCCTCAAAGTAGGCCCCGATCTGCGCCTCCAAACGTTGTTTGATGAAGCGAAAGGGACCGGGCTCACAACTGAGCGGTTCCGCGTAAATATCCGCGCGAACATTGGTCATCCGGCCCTCGCCGGTCACTGTATAAGTAAATCGAACCAGCCCATTAAATGAGTAAGGGACTCGAGAGACGATTCTCTGTACCCCGCGTACCAGCTCCGCTTGGGTCCACTCCGGTTCGGCAGACTCTATCCTCAGTGTGGAATCGATATGGTGTGACATGCTTACCCTCCTTAATGCCCACTAACGTAGCAAGTACCATGCCAAAAAAATCGCGTTCATTTTTTGGACCCAGTTGAAATCATTCAGTAAAGTTATCAACAGATTTTCTCATTTTGATAACGTTATCAAAATGAGAATGTGGAAACGGGTCATCGCAAATATCCTTTTATTTTATCGATAGTTCGCAGCGATATCTGGAGTGAGCTAGGCGCAGGAGTGACCTAGGGTGCCGAAATTGTGAGCGAAGCAATTGTCGGGGAGACAGGATTTGAACCTGCGACCCCTGCGTCCCGAACGCAGTGCTCTACCAGGCTGAGCTACTCCCCGTAATAATGGGGGTGTGTGCTTCGCCAAGCTAGCTTGGAACACACCCTTCTTACTATCGCGCCGTTTGCCTCGTGCCCTCCGCGGCACGAGTTTACCGGCTTGATCCCCCAAACCCCCGCTCCTCGATAAGCAAAGCTTTCTCGGAACGACGGCTCGACCGAAGCGAATGATGTCCTAAATTTCTGCGGAAAAAGCAAAGGAATATCCTTTAGGACCCTGACATCACGACACCGCGAGGCGGGGTAAAGGTCAAGTGCCCGCGTCCCGCCTGGGTAAAGGCCATCGAGCGCAAGATTTCATGAGGGGTCGAGGTTGCGTCATCCACGGTCGCCAAGAGAACGTAGCCACAACCGGCGTGATACGCCGACCCCTTTTTATAAGGGACGGGATGGTATTCGGTGCCCTCAATGACGTACGGATCCCCTCCCTCGCCGGCTTGGGGAATGCCTGCCTGACCCACGGGGGCTATCATGACATTGTCGAAGGTCCGCGTATAGGTCACACCCTCCGCCGTGCGTCCCGTCACTCCCAGCTGTCCTGCCACCGGGTTAAAAGGGCCCTGGAGAGGAAGACGAATCGAATCACTGGAAAGATGGGACGTCCCGCCAAAACGAATGTCGCTGGCCAGATAAACCTGAGCCCCGTCGCTACCTTCCACCGTCTTACCGGCGATCGAGACGAGGAGCCCCTCGAGCTCCGTCGATTGACTCAAGGCCGTCTGAATATCACGGACCAGTGCCTGCTCCTGGCTGTCACTAAGATCCAATCCCGAGGCGAAGACCTGCACGCGGTCCAGAGACGCCATGGTCAGCCCCTCGGTATTCGCAACCGTCGCATCGAGATAAATCATCAAGGATCCGGTATCGAGACGGGTGTAGCGATCGCCCAAGGCTCCGGTCAGGGTCTCTCCCACGATTCGATTGACCTCCGGATTGGAGAGGCGATGGCCGGGGTCCGACATGGGCGGCGTCGACGCTGAAGAGGCCGGGAGGGTCCGTGCCATCACGGATGTACCGCCGTTGGCACCTGAAGACCCCGCCATCGCTTGAAACGAACGGCTTACCTCGGCCTCCGTCATAGTTGGCTCGGCCGCTACGGCGGTATCACTGGATACAAATTGTGCTGTATTGATATCGGCCATGGTGCGAACCATGGCGCTTCCTTGAATAATTGTTTCAGACATTACACACCTCCATGCCTTATTTATTTTCGTCACAATACTCAGGGCAGTTGTGAATGGCGCCGAGATTCAGTGTACTCTCAGTACACGATATTATATGTTATAACTATTTGTTTTTATTTATTATTCTATCTATTCTATTTTTTATGTGATTATATATGAAGGAGTTAAAAGTACACGAGGCGAGAACGCAGCAACTTAGAATTAATGCCGTCGATAAGACCTCGACTCAAGTGAGGGAGGCTTGTGTGGTGTGAGTGGAAACTTCTGTAAACCCTTAAAAGATCAAGATCCGACCGCTCATGCGCTCTGTAACCAACTGCGTCATGCCGGCGTCACGAGGGACACACTCGACCAAGGTTCGACTCGCCCTGACTACCAGAACTTCGGCCGTCACCAACTCGAGGTCACCGACACGTCCGGTTTCTCAATGGCGCACAATGGCGTCCTTGAAATCGCAGAAATTTATGACGCGGCCCTAGCCGCTGCGAGCCTGGCCTGGCAGCAACCCAGCCGGTACCACGTCGACCCTCGGTCGCAACTAGCCATCCCTTGGCTCCCATCGACCGGCAGTGGTGACACCTCAGTGGATCGCCAACTAGAAGCCTTGATCCAAAATCCAGCCGCGGCCCTGCCCACCCATGAACCTCCGGGTAGCCCGGCCGCCCATCGTCAGCTGGCCCAACTCCTTTATACAATCTTGTTACCGGCACTGAACCCAGGGACAGACCTTGACGCCTACCTCTATGCTTCCTACTGCCGCAAACTCGGCATTGTCGCCCAACCGATAGAGTTGACCCTGTCCGATCGCGTACTGATCGGACTCCAGCTCGATCCCCAGTGGCCCAACCACCTGACATTTGTCGACTTTACGAGAGGGCCGCGCGGTTTTGACGTGACCCTCTTTGCCGGCGATTGGGTCGCCATCTCCGAGCGAGAGCTGCTCGCCTATCATTATCTCCAGCAAGCGGCCCAACCCCAGGGACTCCAGCGGGCCCTCATGATCGCCCCGCAGAACTACCGCGTCATTGCCGCCGAGGCCCGCTTCTTAATGGAAAACGGTTCGCGTGATCAGGCCTGCCAGCGGCTCCGCGAGAGCCTCCGCCTCAACGCCGTCTTCGCCGGCGCCAGTCAGATGTACGCCCATGACTGCTAACACACGCGCACCGTGACAAAGTTGCAGGGCTCTGTTAGGCCCAAGGCATGCCCGCCGCCGTTGCCAAGATCGCCATTCCCGCACCACTCTACCGCCTCTTTGACTATGCTATCCCAGAGACCCTCCAGGACCAAATCCAGGTGGGCGTGCGCGTTCAAGTCCCCTTCGGGCGCCAAGACAAGATTGGCATTGTGGTGGAACTAGCCGAGACCTCCACGTTTAAACGCCTCAAAGCCATCAACGCCGTACTGGATGAAGCCCCGCTAATCGACGAGAAGATGATGGAGCTTGTCCTCTGGGGCGCGCGTCATTATCTCGCTCCGCCGGGCGAGGCCTTTCGGGCCGTACTCCCAGCCGCCTTTTGGAAACCAACGAAACGTCGCCGCACTGTTAAGCCACCACCAGCACCGGCCGCGTTCCAGCCGAAAGACATCAACTTTAACGAGGGACAGCTACAGGCAATTGAAACTATTTGGGGCGATATTGACTCGCGACGGGTGACGCGAGCGAACCTTCGGACCGTCATTTCAGACGCAGCCGAAGGTTTGCGAATGCGGCAGGACCCGTCCACTGGAATTTATTTACTCCATGGCGTCACCGGCAGCGGCAAGACCGAGGTCTATCTGGAATTGGCTCGGCGCCTGCTCGATAGTTCCCCCCACACCAGTATACTTATATTAGTCCCCGAAATCG
Source organism: bacterium (assembly GCA_965216315.1). Taxonomy (GTDB): domain Bacteria; phylum UBA10199; class UBA10199; order 2-02-FULL-50-16; family JAJFLM01; genus CBDCFN01. Next base: position 2,310,606 of record CBDCFN010000016.1, read on the forward strand.
GCTTAACCCCGCAGCTCCTCGGGCGGAGTGCCGCAGAGCTTCCGGTCCCGGTCGTCGGCTACCACAGTGGCATGACCCCGCGGCAACGCCAAGAGGTCTGGGAACAGTGTCAGCGCGGAGACATCCGCGTCGTTGTCGGAACCCGCTCGGCCCTCTTTCTGCCCCTCCAAGAGCTTCAAATGATCGTCGTCGACGAGGAACACGACGGCTCTTTCAAACAGGAGGAGCGGTATCGCTACAACGCCCGCGACCTGGCCATTGTTCGCGGCCGCATTGAAGAGGCCACGGTCATCCTCGGCTCGGCCACCCCCTCCCTCGAGTCGCTCCAACGCTGCCGTGAAAACAAGTACCAGTATCTCACGCTTCCCGAGCGCGCTGGCCCTGGTGAGCTCCCCAAGCTAGAGTTTGTCGATCTGGGCCGCGAGGCCTCGGACTGCCTGCTCTCCCGCGAGCTCGCCGAGGGCATCGATGACACACTCCAACGCGGGGAACAATGCATGCTCTTTCTCAACCGGCGGGGGTTTAGCCCCGTCCAACTGTGCCGGGACTGCGGCGCCTTCCTCCAATGCCCTCACTGCCAGATCAGCCTGACCCTCCACAAAGGCAAACAGCGGCTCGTCTGCCACTATTGCCTCTATGAACAAAAGGAAGCTCCCACGTGCTCCAGCTGTGGCTCAGCCCGCGTCATTTGGGTCGGGCATGGCACCGAACGCATCGAAGAGGATCTGCAGCAGCGCTTTCCGCGGGCGCGGATCGCCCGGCTCGACCGGGACACGACGGCCAAGAAAGGCGTCCTGGAAGCCACCCTCGAAGCGATGCGTCAGGGCCAAATCGATATCCTCGTCGGCACCCAAATACTGACCAAGGGTCACGATTACTCCCAGGTCACCCTGGTCGGCGTTCTGCTCGCCGAAGGGACCCTCAATTTTCCCGACTTCCGCGCGAGTGAACGGACCTTCCAGGTCATCACTCAGGTCGCAGGGCGCGCGGGTCGCGGTGATCAGGCGGGCCGCGTCATCATTCAGGGCTATCAACCTCAGCATTACGTCATGCGGGCCGCCCTCGACCACGACTATGCGGGCCTCTCCGACCGCGAACTGGCCACACGCCGCGACTTGCATTATCCCCCGTTTGCGCGCCTGATCCAGCTAGTGTTTCGGGCCCTCGACAGCTCGAAAACGATTAAGGCCTGCGCCAGCGCAGCGGACCATCTCAACGGCGCGATTGGAAAATACGGCCAGCTCCTGGGTCCGGCCCCCTGTGCGATCGAAAAGCTCCGCGGCCAGTATCGCTGGCAGCTTCTGATCAAGACCCATCAGTATCCCCACGTTCGCGACCGACTTCAGGCCTGCCTTGACGCGGATTTTCCAAATATCCTACCATCAGGCGTACACGTCGCCGTAGACGTGGATCCGCTAAATATGTTGTAGGAAATAGACACTATGCTGTTAGACATCGTTAAATACCCGAACCCGGAACTCACGAAGGCCTGTGCCCCCGTTGACGCCGTTAATCAGGACATCCGTCAACTCGTGACCGATATGTTCGAAACCATGTACGCCAATCAGGGCGTCGGGTTGGCGGCCCCCCAGGTAGGCGTCCCTCTCGACCTACTCGTTATCGACGTCGGGCGGCTCGAAAATGAAGAGACTAAGCCGGACCCGATTGCCTTGATCAATCCTCAACTTAAGAGCCAAGAAGGCAAAATTATCTGGGAAGAAGGCTGCCTTTCGTTGCCTGAGCTCATCGTCCCGGTCGAGCGTTCCGCCAAGGTCGTCGTGACGGCCCTCAATCCGGATGGAAAGGAAATTACCCTCCTCGGGGAAGAACTACTGGCCGTTGCCCTCCAGCACGAGATCGACCACCTCAACGGCATCCTCCTCGTCGACAAGGTCTCGCGGCTCAAGCGTGACCTCTATCGCAAAAAATTGGCTAAGCATGAGGTCATCGAGGAATCGATCGAGGCCCCCGCCGTAGCCAGTCGAAAACCTTATCTGGGGTAGAAGCGATGACGTCACCCCTTCGCATCCTCTTTATGGGTAGTCCCGCCGCTGCGGTCCCCTGTCTCGATTATCTCCATGAATCAGAACATGAGCTGGTCGCCGTCGTCACGCAACCGGATCGTCCGGTGGGGCGCGGCCGCCACCTGACTCCTTGTGCCGTCGCGGCGCGCGCCCGCGAATTGGATCTGCCCCTCTATCAGCCCGACAAATTGACACAACCTCCCTTCAGCGACACCCTCAAGCCGCTCGCGATCGACCTCGCCATCGTCGTCGCCTACGGCAAGCTGTTGAGACCTGATATACTGCAAGCCCCCCGCTATGGCTGTTGGAATGTCCACTTCTCGCTCCTGCCCAAGTATCGCGGGGCGGCCCCCTGTCAATGGGCCCTCATCAATGGCGAAGCTGAGACGGGCATCAGTATCATTCGCCTGGTTGAGGCGCTGGACGCCGGCCCGATTCTCAACCAGGCCCGCACTCCCATCGATGCCAACGAAACGGCGGGTGAGCTACTGACGCGACTCGCCGCACAAAGCCCGGCGCTCCTTGCGAAGACCCTCAAGGAGCTCCAAATGGATCGCCTCAATGAAACGGTCCAGGATGACGCAGCGGCCAGCCTCGCCCCCATCCTCAAAAAGGAGGATGGCCACTTGGATTGGACGCAGAACGCGCTTCAGCTCAAGAACCGAATTCGGGGACTCAACCCCTGGCCCGGGGCCTATAGTTATTTGCCCCATGAGATAGGCTCGGCGCCATCACACAGGGGACCCTCCGTTGACAAGATCCGGCTGAAAATCTACAGTGCCCAAACCGTCACATCACCGGGCCCTGAAGCTAACAAGGCAAGCCCGGGAACAATACTCCAGGCGGACATCAAAGCGGGACTCTGGGTGGCCTGTGGCGACGGCGCCCTGCAAATCGACGAACTCCAGTCCCCTGGGAAGAAACGCATGCGTGCCGCCGATTTTTTACGGGGGCACCCGCTCAATGAGGAGTCACAGCTCTTATGAAACTCATCGCTCCTTCCATCCTTTCGGCCGATTTTGCGAACCTCGGCACTGAAATCCAGGCGGTCGAGCAGGCCGGCGCCGACTGGATCCACTGCGACGTCATGGACGGCCATTTCGTCCCGGCCCTGACGATAGGACCCATGCTGGTCGAAGCCGCGGCACGCAGCACGAGCCTCCCGCTCGACGTCCACCTGATGATTGAAAATCCGGACGACTACATCCCCGAATTTGCAAAGGCGGGGGCCCAGTATATCACCGTCCATCAGGAGGCCTGCCCCCACCTGCATCGGACGATACAGCTCATTAGAGACAACGGCGCCAAACCAGGCGTCTCGCTGAATCCATCGACCCCCGTCAGCACACTTGAGGACATTCTCGAAGACGTGGACCTCGTACTGATCATGACCGTCAATCCGGGTTTTGGGGGCCAGGAGTTTATCGAAGGCTGCCTGCCCAAGATCTCCAAGCTGCGTCAAATGATCGATGCGGGCACGCACCCCGTCCTCCTCGAGGTCGATGGCGGCGTCAAGGCCCACAACATCGCCCGCCTCTCCGAAGCGGGGGCCGATGTCTTCGTCGCCGGGTCTGCCATCTTTGGCAGCGACGACTATGCTAGCACCATCGCAGCCTTTCGCAAGGCCATCGCCTAGACCTGATCTGCGTCATTTCATAGCGAACAAAGTGAGCGAGAGGGGGAGGCTCCAGGAGCTTTGCTTCTGGAGGGGGCGACGCAAGCCCCTACGACGTCCTGGTGCGTCATAAATCCTGGACAATGCGTCATTGGATATGTAAGCATAGGATGTATGGAGCTCGAAATCTATCGTGCCGCAATCGGAGGACTCGGACCGTGGGAACTGGTCATCATTCTCGCAGTCGTCTTAGTCGTGTTTGGTGCCGGCAAGCTCCCGAAGGTGGGATCATCAATCGGTGAGGCCCTCAAGAATTTTAAAAAATCAGTCAGTAGTGACGATGACGATCAAAATAAGAAACCGGATGGAGGGGATGCATCATGACGGCCAAAAAGGAACGGATAATTAAGCGCTATCAAAACCGTAAGCTCTATGACACGAGCCAAAGCCGGTACGTAACGCTCAACGATATCGCCGACATGATCAAGAACGGTGAAGACGTCAAGATTATTGATAACCAGTCCAAAGAGGATCTGACCTCGCTGACTTTGACGCAGATTATCTTTGAACAAGAAAAGAAGAAAAAAAGCCTCCTCCCGCTTCCAGCGCTGCGGGACATCATTCGCAGTGGACCGAGCCAAGTCGTCGATTTTGTCGCCAGTAAGGCCGACGAGGTCGTGCACTCCATTACCCATGCCCGCGATGAGGTGGAAGACTATCTGGATAAAATGATCAAAAAAGGCGATCTCTCGCTCGAAGATATGCGCCAGCTCCTCCGCTCCTTCGTCGACAATAAGATCAAGCCGAAGATCGGTGTCCCCGGCTTCCAGTCCGAAGTCCATCAGATGCGCAAGAAGATCGACGATCTGGAGAAGAAGCTTCAGCAGTATGAAAAGTAGTGTTCGCAGACCTGTCTCGAAAAAAGCTCATCCTCGTCTCCGGTAAAGGGGGCGTCGGCAAAACGACGATCAGCGCGGCGCTCGCCTGGCACTTAAGCCAGGCTGGCCGCAAGGTCCTGCTCGCTACGATCGATTGCGAGGACCAAATCCCCTCCCTCTTTGACCGCAAGCCGATGGGCTATGAACCGAGTCCACTCCGCCCCCAACTCTCCGGCATCAACATTACCGCCCGTAAGGCTTTTGAAGAATATGTCGTCCGACAGATCATGTTTCACTCGATCTATTCAGCCGTCTTCGACAATAAATACGTGCGCGCTTTTATTGAGGGCACCCCGGGCATGGCGGAGCTCATGTGCATCGGTAAGGTCTACGACATGGTCGATGAATACGACACGATCGTGCTCGATGCCCCCGCAACCGGACATGGTAAGTCGCTCCTCCAAGTCCCGACGGTTGTTGCCGAAGCCGTCCGGGTTGGTCCTCTGAAGACAAATTCCGAGAAAATTGAAGCCCTTCTTAAGGACTCAACAAAAACCGGCCTGCTCATCGTCAGTCTTGCCGAGGAAATGCCGGTTGAGGAGACCCTCGAACTGCGGGAATGGATCCAAAGCCATCTCGGCATTGAGCCAACCGGGGTTATCATTAACGGCCTGTTTACACCGTTGTTCCCCCACCACTCCGATCAAGAACGATGTGAGACTTTTTTCCGCGAACACAACTCCAACCCCGTCATGGAAGGCTTACGTCATAGCTATTATATGCGCATGAAACGCTCGGAGCTCCATGCGCACTACACGCAACAGCTGCAAGAACAACTTAAAGGGCTCCCAACCGTAGAAATCCCGTTTTATTTTTGCGAATCTATTGGGACAACTGAGCTCAAAGACATTGGAGAACGCATCGAAAGCCATGAATCAACGTAAAGGCAAACCCAAACTCTCCGCACTGATCCAATCCCAGGAGATTCTCGTCGTCTGTGGCAGCGGTGGCGTCGGCAAAACAACCTCGGCGGCCGCCATCGCAATGCAAGCGGCCATGATCGGCAAACGAGCTATCGTCCTCACGATTGATCCCGCCAAGAGATTGGCTTCTTCAATGGGTCTCGAGGCCCTCACGGATGAACCGATGCAAATACAGGACGATTATTTTCCGAGCCCGCCTAAGGGATCGCTCCATGCCATGATGCTCGATACCAAACGGACCTTTGATCGTATCATCGAAAAATATGCCCCCTCGGTGGAGGCACGACAGGCCATCTTGGAGAACCGTCTCTATCAACAAATGTCCAATATGCTCGCCGGCTCGCATGAGTACATGGCCATGGAACGACTGTATGAAATCCACCATGATGGTAATTTCGATCTGGTCGTCCTGGATACGCCACCGACGCGTAACGCCCTTAATTTTCTCGACTCACCTAAAAAAATGGTCGACCTGACGCGCCACTCCGTCATCAAGTGGTTTCTTAAACCAGGGGTCTTTGCCGGCAAAGTCAGCTTTGGGCTCTTCCAAAAAACAGCGGAAAAAGTCCTCAATGTCTTCGATCAACTTGCCGGTTTTAGTTTTCTCCATGAGCTAGCGGAAATGATTAGCGGCATGGCCGATATGTTGGGGGGGTTTGGTGAACGCGCCGAAAAGATTTATGAGCTGCTACGCTCGTCAAAAGTCAGTTTCATCTTAGTCGCTACTCCTGAAAAAATGGCATTGCAAGACGCACGCTACTTTCATGAGCAGATCGGCGAATATGAATTACCTCTCGCCGGTTTTGTATTTAACCGGGTCTATCCGAATTACATTCCATCGGAGGAAGCGATTGAAGAGGCCAGGGCCCAACTCAAATCACTCCCCAACAACGTCGAAATCGGCTTGATCAAGAATCTTGAGGACTTTTTTATGCTGCAAAAGAGACATGAATTGAGCATCAAGGAATTCAAAAAGGCATGTGGCTCCAAGACCTTCTACACGTCCGTCCCTTTTTTAGAGACGGACGTGCATGACATGGAAGGACTTGCCGAAATTAATCGGTATTTATTCGCTTAAACTATCCGAAGTATTCTTTGAGGCCTTCACTGTTCGGCTTCATCGACTTCTCACCCTCTTGCCAGTTGGCCGGGCAAACTTCGCCGTGTTTCTCATGAAACTGCAGGGCCTCCACCATGCGAAGGGCCTCATCCACGCTGCGGCCTAATGGCAGATCATTGACCACTTGATGACGCACTTTACCATCCTTATCGATCAAGAAGAGACCACGATAGGCAATACCCGCACCTGGAACAAGCACGTCATAATCAGCGGCAATCGACTTACTCAGATCGGATACCAACGGATACGTCACGCCTTCGATACCACCGACTTTCTTAGGTGTATTGACCCACGCCAGATGAGAGAAATGTGAATCAACTGAACATCCAATAACTTGAACATCCTTGGCTTCAAATTCGGCCAGCTTCTCTTGAAAGGCATGGATTTCAGTCGGACATACAAAAGTAAAATCGAGGGGATAGAAAAAAAGTACGACATACTTCTTCCCCTTGAATTGCGACAAGGTAAATCCATCTTGGATATCGCCATTGACAACCGCGTTAGCTTTAAAATCTGGAGCCGGTTTTCCGACTAGTACACTCATGATTCACTCCTTTTTATCATCTTGTGATTACGTTGTTGCTATACAATCTTGACAAATCCCCGTGAGAACAACTGAGACAGAGTCGACACGATTGTTTGTCCTTTTTTCAAAATCTTTAAAAGTAGGCAGCCCACCCTCATCGGGAATATCTAAAATCGCGTGGCATTCCGAACAACAGAAATGGTGATGAGGCTTTGTCTCCGGGTCGAAACTGACCTGATCTTCGTAAAACTTATATTTTCGGACCAAGCCCAATTCACTCAACATGTTGAGCGTATTATAAACAGTGGCCATGCTCATCGTCGGGTAGGCCGGCTTGAGATCTTCGTAAACCCGCGCCGCAGTGGGATGGGACCTGTTGCCCTCCATATAATCGACGATCGAGAGGCGCTGCGGGGTAAGCTTGAAACCTGATTCCTTCAATTTTTCAGTGAGTTGGCTCATTACTAATTAAGAATAATTCTTAATTTAGAATTATTATAACTTAGAACAAGGAAGTCAAGGGGCCTATTCAGCCGTGTACGCCACGATGGCCTCATGGTCCGTGGAGCCAAGGTCGATAAAACGGATCCCGAGTCCGGAGACACCAGGATAAGTAGGGGCCAGCTTTTCGAGCCGAACCACCTCGCCGGTCGTACGAATCGGCGCCTCCGTCGGCCCCAATGAAAAAGAAAGAAACATCTTCGTACCTAATTTGAGTGGAATTTCCGACTCGATAAACAGGCCACCCAAACTAATATCCGTTGTATAGAAGTAAATAAATCCTTCTCCGAATTCATCTTCGAGAACAACTTGAGTTCTCAAAGTCTTGCGCGGATGAATGCGTTTTTCAGATGCGTCTGCCATTAGCCTTTGGCACTCCTTTTAAGTCGCCGTTTCTTAGGGGCCGGCGCCGGTTCTGTCGAACCACTGAGCGGATGAAATTTAGAAGCCACTCGATTGATGACGGTGATCAAGTCGTAAGGATAAAACGGCTTCGGCACGAGCTCGACCTTGTCTTCTTCGCGAGCCAACTCTTTGAGATCCATCCGTTGCGGGCCACTGATCAACACCGTCGGATATTCATCGATAAAGGCCGGCCGGCCTTCCTGCTCGATCGCATTGCCATTAATGAGAATCACGTGAGGTTTCGCTCGGCGTTGGCGGGCATCCAGACCGTCTGCACTCTCGGCAAATTCAATCCGATAACCGGGCAGATCCCTGAAGAGCAGCCCATACATATTCTTGGCTAATTCCGAGCGATCAATGATCAAAAGACGCAAAGTAGAGGTGCGACGCATGGGAGAGAACCTACTTCAATAGGACGCGGATGACAAGCCTTACGAAAAAGGCGTCATAGGTGGGCCAGGGGTGGGATTTGCTCGCTACGCTCACCGCAATCTAAGGAATTACATCCTGGTCTTCGCCTTCGGCGAAGCGGATTGTCGAACCCACTGCCTGTGGCAGGGGCTTCTCATCCTCCACTACAAATAAAAATAAGGACCCCAGTTAGGGTCCTTATTTTTATGCGGAGAGGGTGGGATTCGAACCCACGGTGCAGTTTCCCGCACACTTCCTTAGCAGGGAAGCGCCTTCAGCCACTCGGCCACCTCTCCGATCCGAAAACGAAAGCGCAGCTTCCGCTTTCTTTAGTTAAGGGGAAGATACTGCTCTCCCCCTTAACTATCCCTCATCTGTCATAATCGCCTCAATTTCAAGATATTTTCTAAGGAGGGGGTACCAGCGAGCGCAGCGAGTGTCCGTAGGGGGAACCTGGGTTCCCCCTCGGAAATATTCGAAAGTGACAATTGGATTCAATCTATGAGCTTCGTTTTAGCGAAGCCCTCTAGGTCACTACAGATGCGGAGGGGGTGGGATTCGAACCCACGGTACCTTGCGGCACGGCGGTTTTCAAGACCGCTGCCTTCAACCACTCGGCCACCCCTCCAATTCGCCAGCGAAAGCATGAGCTTTCACTGGCCTTAGTTAAGGGGGGAGATAAGGGCCTCCCCCCCTAACAATTCCCCTCTGTCTTGTTCAGACGGGGGTACGGAGAAGTGTCACATCCTAGCGACGTTGAAGTATGTTGGCAAGTCAGGTGTTCATTTACACACCCAAAAAGCCCCTCGCGGGGCTCTTGGGGTGTGTATTGGGTGATGTAAAGAAAAACTTTCAACTTATTTTGCGTCAGCCACGACTCCAGTATCCAAATTAAGGTAGTGACGGTGTCTTCCCGTCGCATCTGTATAGACAAGCTTAACTTCATGGTCGTTACGCCCTGCCGTAATACGGACATTCCGCTTAATGTAATTGAAGCCATTTAGGTCGCGATCAAATTTTCCAATAGTTGAACCAATCAATCGATACTGACCATCCGACATCAACGCAGACGTTTCTTCCCAGCCAGAACCGTCACCCCAATACCGTGTATTATCATCTCTACGGGTTAGGGATACGAAATGACGGTCCAAAGTTTTTTGGGCTCTTTTGCTGGTCTTGTAGCGTGTGTCATGATCGAGTCGATTTTTACATAGATCATCCAGTGCCCTCCGAGGATCGATTGAGCGCTCGACTCCATCGATTGTTTGGCAAAACGCATCCCCTTCATCGACAACCCCATTCTCATTGAGATCACGAACTCTCATGCCAGCGGGATTATTAGAATTGTACTCGTCGACAGATACCTGTTTAAATAACTTCGGATTCTTTATTTCCGCCATCACACACCTCCATGCTTTTCAAATTTTCGTCAGTATTGACACGAGAGTTGCTACAAGAGAGGTATTTCCGTGTACTCTAAGTACACGCTCATAATGCCATATAGCCCTTTTTAAACACTAAATAAGTAGGATATTGTCCTTAATATAGACGGAAATTTCGGGTATGATAGTACACGTGACCCCAGTCAAGCTCTTCGAATACCTCGATTACCGCGAATACCTCAAAGCTTGGTTTGAGGCAGCCAAACAGACACGGGCGGGGATGTCGTACCGGCTCTTTTCCAAGCGGGCCGGGCTCAAATCGACTAACTTCATCATGCTCGTCATGCAGGGCAAACGGAACTTGAGTGACAAAGCGGCCAAAATGGTCGCGAAAGGGCTCAAGCTGTCCAAGGAAGAGTCGGAGTTCTTCCGCTATCTCGTCCTCTTTAACCAGGCCGAGGCCCATAACGATAAGGCCCTGTATTATGAGCAGATGCTGCAATTTCGACAGTACCGCAAGCACCGGCCGATTAGCCAGGAAGAGTATGCATACTGCTCTCAATGGTATCATGCGGCCATTCGCGAGCTGATCCTTGATCCTGATTTTGATGGCAAGCCCACCTGGATCGCGGAACGGCTTGGCAATCGAATTAGCCGCGAGGAGGCTGCAGAATCGCTGAAGTTACTGCAAAAACTGAACTTTGTGCAGCGCACCCCATCAGGTCGCTGGCAGCAACAGGATGTGACGCTGACGGCGGGATCTCGGGTTGTATCTCTCGAGTTATTCAATTATCATTTAAGTATGATGGCGCTGTCCCCCCAGTTACTTGAAAGCCTGCCCGGGCAGCGTCGCGATATGAGCGCGGTCACGATGGGTATCGCAGCAGGACGTTTGCCTGAGCTCAAAAAGAAACTCCAGAAATTCCGTAAGAGTCTCCTCAAATTTTCCGCTGAAGCGGCCGACCCCGAGGAAGTGGTGCAGGTCAATCTCTACATGTTCCCCTTAACCGTCCCGAAAGGGTGCAAAGACTCATGAAATTCATATTACTAGGAACTCTGCTCTTCTTATTAAGTGCCTGCGCACCGGGGATGTCTCCCCTTAGCAGCAGTCCTACTTCAATGGATGCGGAAACGGCAGGTGGTGAGACTGCAGCTCCCGACGACGTCGACGCCGGGAGCCCCCAAGTTGGGGGGACTGAATTTGAAAATCCCGAAGCCGGCGGCGCGCCTCCCGATGTACCGGGAGAAGATATCCCCGTCAGCGACGAAGATGATGACCCTAAAGGAAACCCTGCGGACACCGTACAAAACAATACGACACGTATTGTCGTAGGCCACTTACAAACCGAAGGGGGAGATAACGATGGCGCGGCCAACCCTCACGTCACGGTTCTCGGCTATGTGAACTCGAGTTGTCCCGCGGACGATCTTATCATCGTTGACCCGAACGCGAAGGAACAATCGGTCAAGATTGGTCCGAAATGTCTCTTTCAATTCAGTGCCCTAACAGGTCTTCATTACCAGGTACGCTTCCTAAAAGACGGCGAAATGGTCGCTAAATTTCCCACGCCCCTACTGGTCAAACAGGGGAACCCCCCCCTCGACCTGGGGAAAATTCGATTTCAGGATGGGCTGGCAATCCGGACCGCTATAGAAAAGAAACTCTCTCCCTGACAAATATTAGCGATACTTTTCGGCCTTGTGGTGGTTATGCACCTTGATTTCTTTGGGAATCTCAACGTCCCGAAAGATCATCTTACAACGATAGCAGACGAGTTGAGTCGGTACGACCAGAAAAAGGACACCATCAATGATAATAGCGCCGATCCACGAGAGATTATAGGTCCAAAAACTCGTCACCGCAGCCACCAGAATCACCGCAATCCCTAACTTTTTAGGAAAGCGCTTTTCCTTATAGACATCCGGGCATTGACATTCTGGACATATAAAAGGGCTTGTCTGTGCAGCTGCTTCCATCACTCATTCCTCGTTATGACGGCACGGAAGAAAATGCGAAGATAAACTGCGAAATCAGTTCGCCAATGATAATAAATACAAAACCGATATACATAAAGGCGGTTGCTGACTGATTGGACCCGATGCGTGACGTCGACCAAATCATGTAGGCTAGAATGGCCGGGATCCCGAGACCCACACAGATCCGCAACCAGAAGAAGATTCCATAGCCTTGAAAGGACGTCAGCAAGGCGACAATGGTCTTCATTTCGCCCGTTGGATTCATCAACAACCAAGTCGCCCCGACCGCCAGAATTTTAAGGGTGATTGTAATAATGACGATTGCCGCCATACGGTTAAGCAATTTTTTTGGCATATCCGTACCAACTAAATACCAATGACCAAAAAGCATTCCGCCCAAAAAGGCTCCCAGCAGCCAGCTGGTCGTCAGGAAATGAGTCGTGACCAGAAATCCCGGCAAACCTAATGTGGGTCGAGCCCCCATGAAAAGGAGGCTATCAACGATAATTGCCGCAATGGCCAACAATCCGGTTAACTTCAAAAAAATCTTGTACGTATCCTTGAGGGTTAAATAGATAATGCCCCAGCCTAGCAATGCCATCGCCGCAACCACACCGTACAAAACATTTGCATAGACAGTCAGGCTACTGGCTGGCACATCGCCATAGTGCCAACGCAGCAATAATCCACCGATGATGAACAGAAAGGAGAGCAAATTAATCCACTTGAAAAAATTCGCATCTATTTCGTCTTGTTGAAGGAATAAGCAAAGCGCCAGCATTCCGCAGCCCATCTGCAACAGAAATAAGTTGAAAATAATAGTGACGCTCATTAGACCCGAAGCTCCTTAATTCCATCCATATAAGGTTGGAGGGCCTCCGGAATACGTACACTGCCATCAACCTGCTGATAATTTTCAAGAATCGCTGAAAAAGTGCGGCCAACGGCCAAACCAGACCCATTGAGTGTATGGATGTATTCAGGTTTCCCCCCACCTGACGGCCGAAAACGTATGTTGGCACGACGCGCCTGGAAATCCTCAAAGTTAGAACATGAACTGATCTCACGATAGGCCTCTTGGCTTGGAAACCACACCTCGAGATCATAGGTTTTGGCAGAGGAAAAACCTAAATCACCGGTACACAAAGCGACAACTTGATAGGGAAGCTCTAAGCGCTTTAAAATTTCTTCGGCGTCGGCCGTTAAGCGTTCGAGATCTCCATACGATCGGTCCGGCAGGGTGAACTTAACGAGCTCAATCTTGTTAAATTGGTGCTGACGAATTAAACCCTTCGTATCTTTACCATAAGATCCCGCTTCACTGCGAAAACACGCGGAATAGGCGGCAAAAGAACGAGGAAGGTTTGACTCTTCGAGTATTTCCTCGCGATAGAAATTCGTAACCGGCACCTCCGCGGTCGGAATGAGATAATGATCCGTCGTCGTCTTAAACAGATCTTCCTCAAACTTGGGCAATTGTCCCGTTCCGGTCAAACTAGCCGCATTGACCAGAAACGGCGGCGCGAGCTCAGAATAACCGCGTTCCTTCGTCTGGATATCCAGCATAAAATGAATCAATGCCCGCTCCAGGCGCGCCCCTTCTCTTGCTAAAAAAGCAAAGCGTGCCCCCGACACTTTGGCCGCACGTTTAAAATCCAGAATCCCTAACTCCTCGCCAAGCTCCCCATGGTCACGGGGTGGAAAATCAAACTGCGGAGTCGATCCAACCGTACGGATGACTTTGTTTGCTGCTTCATCAGCCCCAAGCGGAGTGGTTTCGTGCGGAAGATTGGGAATTTGCAAGAAAAGGTCCTGGAGCTCCTCCTCAACTTTACTACGTTGTTCGGATACTTCCTTGCTTCGTGCGGCAACCTGCTTCATCTCAGCAATGACATCAGAGGCATCCTGCTGAGATTTTTGCAGCTGGGCAATGCGATCACCCGCTTCGGATTGTTGATATCTGAGTGTATCGTATTCTTGCTGGAGGCGACGACGCTCTCCATCCAGGCACTCGATGGCCCGAAAATCAAAGTCCACGCCGCGCGTTGCTAAACGCTTCTGAACTTCCGCCAAATTATTTAAGACATACTTGGAATCGAGCACGACCCTTTAGTTAGCCCTCGACAATTCGTCATCAATGACCTCTTTGAATGCCGGAAATGGGCGCGCACCGGAAAGCATGCGACCATTAATAAAAAATGCCGGCGTTCCCGAAACCCCAACGGACTGCCCGTAACGAAGTGAATCTTGCACTAACTTGGCATATTTATCGGAAGACAGGCAGCTCTCAAAGTCCGCTTGCTTCAGCTTGAGCTCTTTTGCGTATTTCTTGAGGGCATCTTCACTCAAGGCTTTTTGGGATTTAAAGAGCCTGTCATTATATTCCCAGTACTTGCCCTGTTCACGTGCGCAATGAGCGGCCTCGTGAGCCTTCTGCGCCTCCTTGTGAAAGGAGAGCGGGAAGTCTCTAAAAACATAATGCACCTTCTCACCATACTCAGTAATAATCTGATTCACCGTCTCGCGAGCTCGTCCGCAAAAAGGACACTGGTAATCTGAAAACTCAATAATTTTGACAGGGGCGCCTTCCGGACCTTTGCCCGGATGATCGCCGCCAGCAACTTCCACTCGCGGCGGCGTAATCAAAAACTTAATATCCGCGTCTTTGCGCAGCTTGGCAATTAGCGCCCCACGAGCCTCACGAAATTTCTGTTGATACATGTAACCGCGAATCAGCCCCTTGACCTCATCAAACTTCTTTCCTTGAAACCGCGCTTTGCGTTGATTGTAATAGTCTTCAATGACGTCATCCGTGATACTGATTTTTCCGCTGATTTCTCTCTTGTTAAGTTCTTCAATAGAAATGCCCTGCTTAGCCGCTTCGGCTTCGATAAGTTTCTGATTGATAATCTGATCCACGCCACTCTTTTGGGCCGCATACATATCCATGCGCGCCTGCCGTAATTGTCCCGACGCAATTTGCTCGATATCCGCCTCTGTCACTGCCTTGCCATTGACCGTTGCCAACACAACGTTGTCCGTATCGCCTTGCGCAGTTGATGAAGACGTCGCTGACTTCGGCCCGCCTTGATTACAGGCTAACAATAAACTCACTAAGGCAATCAGGGGAATGGATCTCTTGAACATGATGAACTCCTTAGGCATGAAATATAACAAAGTAGGGGCGACCAGACCGGCCGCCCCTACTGAATTGTTATCTATATATCATAATACAGAGAAAACTCAAAAGGAACCGGACGCAGTTTCATCGGGTTCACTTCTTCATTTGTCTTGTAATCAATCCACATCTGGATCACGTCTTCGGTAAAGACATCACCCTTGAGCAAGAAGCCATGGTCTTCCTTGAGGGCTTCCAACGCTTCTTCAAGTGAGCCAGGTGTGCTCGGCACATTGGCCAACTCTTCAGGGGAGAGTGAATAGATGTCTTTATCCAACGGATCACCCGGATCAATGCGGTTCTGAATTCCATCCAGGCCCGCCATCAACATGCAAGCAAAGGCCAGATAGCCGTTACAGGATGGATCCGGAAAGCGGCACTCAAGGCGCTTGGCCTTGGGTGAGTTGGAATACATGGGAATACGTATTGCCGCAGAACGGTTGCGACTTGAGTAGGCCAGATTAACCGGCGCTTCAAATCCAGGCACCAAACGACGATAAGAATTAGTCGTCGCGTTACTGAAAGCACAGATTGAACGGGCATGTTTAAGAATGCCGCCCATATAATGGAGGGCCGTTTCCGACAAACCACCGTACTTGTCACCGGCAAAAGTCGGGTCCCCACCCTTCCAAATGGATTGGTGGACGTGCATGCCGCTGCCATTATCTTCAAAAATCGGCTTCGGCATAAAAGTAACGGTCTTATTGTGACGACGTGCTACGTTCTTGACGATATATTTAAACCACATCAGCTTGTCAGCCATTCGCGTCAATTCGTCAAAACGCATGTCGATCTCAGCCTGGCCGGCTGTTGCCACTTCATGATGTTGGCATTCAACATGAATCCCAATTCTTTCCATTTCCAAGACCATTTCAGAACGAATATCCTGAAAGCTGTCCGTAGGAGGCACTGGAAAATACCCTTCTTTGTAGCGAGGTTTATAACCAAGATTCGGATTTTCATCACGTCCGGTGTTCCAACGACCTTCCTTGGAATCAACATAGTAAAAACCATGTTGTTGTGATTGGTCGAAACGAACATCATCAAAGATGAAAAATTCTGCTTCAGGACCAAAAAAGACTTTGTCACCGATACCTGTTGACTTCAGATACTCTTCAGCCTTCTGAGCAACATTGCGAGGATCGCGCGTATACTTTTCTTTAGTGATCGGATCCATGATATTACAAATCAACGACAACGTCGGAACTTGCATGAAAGGATCCATCATAGCCGTAGCGGGATCAGGCATCACCAGCATGTCAGATGCGTGAATTGCCTGCCATCCGCGAATAGATGATCCATCGAATCCATAACCATCTTCAAACGAAGATTCATCTAACTCACTCATGGGGATCGTAAAATGCTGCCACACGCCAGGAAAGTCGATGAACTTCAGATCGACCATCTTGGCATTATTTTCTTTGGCATAGGCCAGTGCTTCTTTAGGCTTCATTGCAAAACTCCTTCTCTAATATAGTTTAAACTGCATCCGCTCCGGTTTCACCAGTACGAATACGTAATACCTCATCGATGGGCGAGACGAAGATCTTGCCATCACCAATCCGGCCCGTTTTAGCCGCATTGGCAATAGCTTCGACTGCCGCTTGAACGGTTTCGTCCGCAACGATAATCTCTATTTTGACTTTTGGGAGAAAGTCGACGACGTACTCGGCACCCCGATAAAGTTCCGTGTGTCCTTTTTGCCGCCCAAAACCTTTGACTTCGGAGACAGTCATTCCCTGAACACCTGCTTCTTGAAGGGCCTCTTTGACCTCATCAAGTTTGAATGGTTTGATAATGGCTTCGACTTTTTTCATGATAAACTCCCTTGAACGAAGCTATCGTCTTAGTCGATTCCGATAAGGCCTGTCTAGGGGGAAATTGGCTTAGGGAAATGTTGTTAAATTACTAAAGCTTACCCTGTCAGTGCCGTCAAAAGAACGACACTGACAGGCGACAAAAATGTCATTGGCCGACAATTTTATGCGGTTACAGGGGCCCCACGTCAGGCCGATGGCCCGGATGAAACTGTAAAGGCGTCATAGTCACAGGCCGACGGGGCCCGGACCTTATCCGCATTGCCGTCGGTCAGGATACCAAAGCCGGTCGGACTCTTTTGGATCTCTTCACCAAAGTTGGCTTTGTAGTCCTCCGGAATATTAACGGACACGGTCTGCCAAGCCCCCGGATCCGCCGGAGGGCCGGAGTTCTTGATGATCATATGAAACTTATTGGGTTTCTTCCGAATCACCGTACCGACCGGAACGGAGGTCGACCAGGTATATTTCAAGGCCTTGCCGCTATACTTCCCAAAGACAATGTAGATCCCACAGGCCGAATCGTTGGTGTTCTTGAAGTCACGTTCGTCGGCACCCTTCGGCAACGTCCGTGCCCGCCATTTCCAACTGATCCAAGGATGCTTTTTAACATCCCACAGAAACTGACGCATCACCTGAACCGAGAGATTCTTGTCATCTTTAGCGCGCAAAAACTTATTTCCGCCTTCTTCGGCAACAACGTACACTTCCTGGGCTTTGCCGCGTTGAAACGGATAGGTGCGCAAGCGCTTGGGAAACTTCCCTACTTTATAATCGGAAAATGATTCGATGACTCTGGAATCTGCATGCGTAGCATTCACACTGCTTGTGACAAAAAAACCGGCTGCAATAAACATGAGAAACAATTTTAATAGGCTCATAGCTGTACATTCTCCTTTATGAAATCTCGTAATCCCTCGCCGATATCTGGATGAGCGAGGCCATAGGCCAAACTAGCTGTCGCGTAACCCAATGGGTTGCCCGCATCATAATGTTCACCACTAAATTCATAACCAATCAAACCTTCGGCTTGCGCTAATTCTTGCAAGGCATCTGTCAATTGAATCTCGCCAACGGCTCCCGGCGTAAGGCGTTCTAACGAATCAAATATCTTTGATGGTAACAGATAACGGCCCACAATGGCTAGATCTGATGGAGCGTCGCTAATAGCCGGTTTTTCAACAACTGTTTTCACTTGATGCACCCTATCCTGCGTGGCCGTAACATCAACGATACCGTAACGCGTTACTTGTTCCGTTGGAACGCGACGAAGCGCGACACAGGCCAATTTTTCCTTGTCCCATACGGACATCATCTGCTGCAAACAGGGGACTTCCGAGCGCACCAAATCATCGGGAAGCAGCACCGCAAAGGACTCATCACCAACGGCCTCTCGTGCCATCAACACAGCATGTCCCAGGCCGAGTGCCTCTTCTTGAATCACTTCCGTCACTTTGATGCCTTGTTGAATTTGTTGGAGAACAGCCAACAGGTCGGCCTGACCCTTCTTTTCGAGGTGCCTCATTAAATCAGTGTCCGGCTCAAAGTAATCCATCAAGGCATACTTGCGGGGGCTGACGACTAAGATCACCTCCTCGATCCCGGAAGCCACAACTTCATCGATATTCAACTGGAGCAACGGACGGTCCACAATTGGGAACAGCTCTTTGGGCGTCACTTTAGAGGCCGGCAAAAAGCGGGTACCCAGACCTGCAGCCGGGATGACGACCTTACGTATCGAAGATGCTTTTGTCATGATTAGGGTTTTGCAACGACCTTTAAAGGAGTGACATTAACCGGTGGCGTACGACTTTTACTAACAGCTACTTTATCGTGTTCTTTGAGCCAACTCAATATTTGCGGATAGACTTCCTTGGGCGCATTAATTCCGAGCACGAGATCCAAATGGCCATAATCACTTTTGTATCCGAACTCTTTGCCGAACACGATGAATTTTTTCTTACGTGATTTCACGCGATCATAACCATAATAAACATCGGGAAGCGGTGTCAGCCCATCCACGGAACCGGCCAACACCATCCAAGGGGCCTTAATGGAATGCAAACTATGATGATAGCTAAAGCGTCTATCTAGGGTATCAAAGTGATTTTCTTGATACCAACGATGGAGCTGCAAAAAAAGTGGTACGGAAATATTTTCGACCGCAACGCGAGAAGCAATACGAAGCGTCTTCTTATCAATATTATCGAGACAGTAATAAAAATTATCCAGTAATGGCGCCGCTAAGCCAACCGCGGGAAAAGCCAGCGATGAAAGATATTTGCCGGGAATAACCGGGACCCATTTCAATAAGCGATCCTCAATCTTGATCAGCAGTTGAGCAAAACCAGGCTTGGCATGGGCGTTCATCGCCGAAGCGATGGCAACAGCACTGCGGCAGATCTTATTTCCCATCGTCTGCACCACTGCATAGATTAAGGCTCCCCCCAAACTGTGCCCTACCCAATGAAAAGATTTGTGGCCGGTTTCTTTTTTGATGTGATCAATAAACTTCGGAATATCCGTAAAGACGTGGTCATCAAAGGTCCAATCCGGACGGATCAACGATTGCACCCGCTTCATCGGCGAGAGGGCCTGGCTCTTGCCTGCCCCGCGCAGTTCTAAAATCCAGACATCAAAGCCCCTGCGATAGAGGTATTTCGCCAACGAAATATTCTCGTCAGGAAAGTCGACGTCATAGCGATTCGTCCCCAGCCCGTGGATGAGCAACACCGGTGCCCGTTGGGTCTTGCGCCCATAGCGGTAGGCCGCAAGACGCCACCCATCTTGGGTCTCAATGAAATATTCGATCGGTTCGAGCCTTCGCTTGGCCATACTACTCCACAAATTCTCCATTATTATTACGAATTTGTTTCGCGCCGCAGGAGAACATCTGACTTGAGCATAGAGGGAAAATAGGGGTCCTGTCTAGGGGATTAGCAAAGACGCCGAGAGTACTTAATGAACTGAAATAATTGCTTTTTTCAGCTGATGTGGCTCTATAAGCCAAATCACGCAAACCACATGAATGAACCCAGAGGAGCCAATCATGACTGAAAAAGCCGAACGCGATATCGAAAAAGGCTATAGCACGTCCGAATTTGTCGCTAAATTACGCCGCTTAGCGGACTCGCTTGAAAATGGTGAGAAATTTGAGATCCAGATCGCCAATGAACGGATCTACATCCCCGTGCGCGCCGAATTTAATATTGAGCACGAGCGTGAAGGCGATGAGGAAGAGATCGAGTTTCAGATCAAATGGAAGAACGATTGATTATTTCCTTGCTATTTGAACGATCGTTCAATAGACTCTTTTGAGTGCCAACTCGAAACCCTAATAGCCTCGAATCTACCATGACGCCCCTGAGACGCTTCTATCGCGTCCAGGGGCGCATGCCTAGCTACGAGGAGATGAAGGAGCTGTATGGCTATGCCTCCAAGAATGCCGCTTATTACCTGGCGAATAAGCTGATCGAGGCGGGATATATTATTAAAGATGCTACCGGACGCTTGTTGCCAGCGGGGAAGCACTTTGGTCTGCCTGTCCTAGGCTATGTGCAGGCCGGCTTCCCCAGCCCGGCGGAAGAGGAACTCATCGATACCCTGAGCCTGGACGAGTACCTGATCGAGAGCCCGGAGATGAGCTTTATGCTCAAGGTCACGGGAGACTCGATGATTGAGGCGGGGATCCATCCGGAAGACCTCGTCATCGTCGAACGAGGCCAACAACCGAAGAACGGCAACATCGTCTTGGCTCAAGTGGATGGGGAATGGACTCTCAAGTATTATCAAAAAAAGAAGAACCAACTCTTCCTCGTCCCCGCCAATCATAAGTATCCGATTATCCGACCCGAACGCGAATTGAGGGTCGAGGGAATTATTCGCGCCGTTATTCGAAAATATTGACCACAATTGATTTATAAGTGGACGCCGGGTGGTTCGAGCTGCCTTCGGACCGTCTGCGTTTTGAGACGCAGCCGAAGGTCTGCGAAGAATCAGGACCCGGCGCAATTGAAATAAAATGAACCCGATCACAATTCGTTCTTGGCCCAGTGCGATCGCGCACGTGGATGCCGATGCCTTTTTTGCAAGCGTGGAACAGGCCCTCCATCCCGAATACCGTGGTAAACCCATCATTACCGGCGCTGAACGTGGCATTGTCGCGTGTGCCAGTTACGAGGCCAAGGCCCTCGGCATCCGACGGGCCGTGAGCCTCAAAGAAGCCAAGGCCATCTGCCCGCAGCTTATTATCGTCCCTAGCGACTATGAGACTTACAGTCTGTTTTCCAAACGCATCTTCGCAATTCTCCGCCGTTTCTCTCCCCAGGTCGAAGAGTACTCCATCGACGAAGCCTTCGTAGACCTCAAAGGACTGCGCCGCGTCCATCATTGCTCTTACCCTCAGATTGCTGAAAAGATGAAAACCGCGATTGAGAGTGAGCTGGGCATTACCGTCTCGGTAGGTCTCAGCCTTTCCAAGAGCTTAGCAAAACTCTGTTCTAAACGAGATAAACCCGATGGTTTTACGGCAATCCCGGGTCGAGAGATCCACCAACTCTTACAAACCACACCACTCCAAGAGGTTTGGGGCTTCGGACCTAACACCACGGCCCTGCTCCAAAAAAACGGGCTCCGTAGCGCTTGGGATTATCTACAGTTGCCGATTGATTTTATTAAGAAGCGTCTCGGCAAAGTGGGATTGGAACTCTACTATGAACTCAGAGGCGAATCACTTTACAAAGTCGACCGCGTCCTCAAATCGACTTATGCGAGTATTTCCAAATTCAAAACCTTTGCCCCGGCTTCACGTGACCGATCGATGGTTTATGCTCGGGCCTTACGTAACCTCGAATCCGCTTGTATCAAGGCCCGCCGCTATCAACTCCAGACCAAGCGACTTGTCTTGATATTGCGTGCCCAGGACTTTTCCAGTCGTGCGCAAGAAGTCCGGCTCTCTCGACCTAGCGCCTATCCACTCGAACTTCAAACCGCACTCCAACAACTCTTTGCTAATCTGTTTGAGCCCAGACAACTCTACCGCGCCACCGGCATAGTCCTCACTCACCTGACCACCACTGACGGCCAACAATTTGATCTCTTCGAAGATCCCGTTCGTGTCATCAAAATCAGCCAGCTTTATGAGTCGATTGACGAGATCAATGCGCGCTATGGCAAACACACAGTGTTTTTAGGGAATGAAGTGGTGATTCGCGGCGCTCATTCCGGCCGCCGCGGCAAAGCCCCCACGCGCCAAAAGAATTTACTCAAAGGAGAAACGGGGCGACAAAGAATTGGAATTCCTCGACTGGAATATAAAATCTAGGCATTGAGCCGATAGAGAATAAAAGTAATATCATCGGGCTTCGATGGCTTGCCGTTTTTCGGAGCCTGCATCCGCTGTTGCGCTTCAGCAACTAGATCCGACATAATACATTCAAGCTTGCCCTTGCGAATACGCTCGATCAATTCATCATTGGTGAAATTATCCGCGAGTCCATCCGAACAGACCAGTACCGTATCACGAGAGCGCAAACGACGCGGCATCCCGACCTCAATGTGCAAATCACTCGCCCCGATCACGTTCGACACGATGTGCAAGTCATCATGAGCCAAGGCTTCCTTTTCATTCAAAACTCCCGCCTCGACCGCATAACCGACCGGCGAATGGGAAATACTCTGAGAGCGCACCTTACCTCGCTGCCCCACCGCCACGATGTGAGAATCCCCGACATGATAGTTTCGAATTAAGTCGCCCATGACACCAACGACGGAAAGAGTCGTTGCAGCCCCTGTCCCAAGATTGCGGACGGCTTTATTGGCTGCTTCAAATCCATTGAGCACATAAGGGCGCCAGGTCTTCGCCTCCAGATCAACCGTTTCAAGAGCTTTTTGTAATTTGGTAACCGCCAGCGCCGCCGCTTTGGCTCCACCGCGATGCCCACCTAAACCATCCGCGACGGCCAACACCACGCCTTTTCTTCCGATAGGAATAATCGCGGCAGCATCTTCGTTAGGGCCTTCTTTATCAGGTGCGCGTGCACTGAAAACTCCGACGACTCCCCAATCCAATAAACATATCTCTCCGGCTTCCATCGTCGCTTCGAGATATGTTTTTACTCCCATTCCAGGCTCTCCAGATACTGCCGCAATTGACCTGCCGTCTTAAATTTTTTAAGGATCATGGACCGCTTCAATCCACAACAAATGTCCTTCACCACCGCAGGCTGTTTCGCATAACGCTTGGCTCCCCCAATGATATCGTAAAAGAGCCGGATCATATCACAGACATCATCTTTAATATTTTGCGGCCTAGGGGCCTTCCAATGGAAAAGATCGATCAACTTCAGGTCAAATCCCAACCCATACCGTTGCACAATAATATTATCGGTATGAAGATCCCCGTGATACTCATTGAGGGCATGAATCTCTTCCATCCCGGTAGCCAGGTCATGCAATAAACAGAGTGCTTCAAAGAAATTAAAGCGTTTGCCCGCCTGTCGTTTTAAAAACTCACTGAGCAACTCACCTTCTACAAATTCCGATACTAGGAAAGTAACCGGCACCTTGCGGAACTGAATCGTTTCCTGCGTATGATAATGCATGACTATAGGACAATGTCTCAGCTTATAGAGTTTTTTGGCATGAAACTTCACCATACGGTTTTGTAGATTTCTATGAGGGAAAAAGAACTTGCCCGCCTTTTCAATACCGGTTTTGAGCTCTCTCAGCAGATAGACCTCACCTTCCCAGCCTGAGCCAATCCGTTCTAGGACTTCATACTTACGGACAAGGATACGGCCTGCGTTAAAACCAAATGAGGTGACTCTTTTAGATGATTGGACTGCCATTGTAACTCATCAAGAATATCGTGCTCAATAAATCAATTTCTGCCTTTTTAAAAGATTTTTTCGTGTCACTTGACGATTTTAAACCATATCATTATTTATTCCCCGCCATGCCTATCTACGAATACATCTGCCAAAAATGTGGCCAGGAGATTGAGGCCATCCAAAAGGTCTCAGAAGCACCGCTGACTCAACATGACGACTGTGGCGGCAAACTCGAAAAAAAACTCTCTCTCTCCGCTTTTCATCTCAAGGGGGGTGGCTGGTACGCAGATGGCTATAGCCAAAAGAGCAGCAAACCTGATAAAAAAGAACCTAAAACGAGCTCAGACGATAAAAAAACAACGTCAAAGAAAAAAGAAAAGACGCCGTCATCGTAGCATGCAGTGGCTGAACCCGTTATTTTGCCTTACAATAAGCGTAGGAACCTTAAGAAATGAAAGCATTAATACTTGCGCTTAGCCTACTGAATTCTATCTTTATACTTGCTTGTTCTTCATCATCTGATGATGTCGAACACCGCGCTGTCAAATGGGTTCTTTCCCGACCCGTCAGTTTTGACCTCAGAATCCCCCCCCAGATTTTCAAGGGTCAATTGCCGAGCGATCCTGAGCTGGCCGAATGTCATACGCAAGGCATGGAAATCGTCAATGAAAATGTCATTATCAGCTGTAGTCTGTACAATTCCCGCCAAAAAATTCGCCGGAGCTATGCGGCCGAAAGCCTACTCCTCAAAGCTCCATTAAAAGACATTACTAACACAGCCCAGAAACATCACATCGCCTGGTCAATGAAGAAAATCACTGAGACCGTTCCCGCTGCCGAACAAAAACGAATTACTGATTCAATGATTCGCAATATTCCAAGCACCCTCGGCACTTTCATGAATTGGTTTTTGCCTTTAGATGATATTGAGCACGTCATGGGACATCCGTCGGGCCTTGCTTATGACCAGAAAGCCGGCGGGCTCTGGGTCGCAAACGCCGTCTATGGATGGGATTCTTATACTCATCTACTCCTCTTAGACCCAGACACGCTTGAACCTATTCCCAAGCACCAACCACTCGCCGTTCACGATCACCTTGGTTTTGTTGCGACGACAGCAGGCCCTTTTCTCTGGTCTTTCAACTGGGGAAAAGAACCGCGTATGATTATTATTGATCCAAGCACGGGAAAGACACGGTGGCGACCGCGCCCTGTTCCTAATAATATCGCGTATCAGGACTGCGACAACCTTGATGAGCATACTATACTATGCGCAGGAGGCATGAAACTGCCTAATAGTTGGTACCCGCAACGGGATGGTGTCCTCCACATGCTGAGTGTAAGCGGTAATGAACTTGATTATTTAAAAGTCTATCACACCGAAACACTTGTATGGAGACCTAAATTCGCAGAGAAGGTATCATCAAAATTCGGCTCAAGAAGCTTTGTCAGTGTAGAAACAATCGGTGACATCGAAATGGATGAATCTAATTACTACGGGGATTACACGACACCACTACCACTCACCAATGCCGGTATGGCTGTCGGCCCAAACAAGAAATATATCTATTTCCTGCCTGATGATCTGCCCCATGCACGGTTGATAAGATTTGAGCTGAGTAAGGTTCCTGCCGGTAAGGACTAGTGAGTAATTGTAGCTGAATCGGATTGAGTAACATCCTTAGAAAAGATTTCTTCAGAATCTTCCGCACCACCATCATCGACGAGAGGACTCTTTTTAAATAGGCTTTCGGGATTCTCCATCCGCAATGCAATCATCAGGACATCGTCCATATTCTCAACCGGCCTGACATCAAGCTGCTTGAGAATCTTCTTAGGAATATCCTTCAGATCTTTTTCATTTTCTTTGGGGATAATAATGAGTTTGATGCCGCCTCGATGCGCTGCAAGACTCTTCTCCTTGAGCCCGCCGATAGGAAGAACGCGTCCGCGCAAGGTAATTTCACCGGTCATCGCCACATCTTTACGAACAGGTATCTTTAAAAGAGCCGAGACAATCGCTGTCGCCATCGTAATACCTGCCGACGGACCATCTTTGGGAGTGGCTCCTTCCGGAACATGTATATGAATATCGAGACGTTGATAAAAATTGCGCGGCAGTCCAAAGGCCTGTGCGCGTGAACGCACATAACTCATCGCCGCCTGCGCCGACTCCTGCATGACATCACCTAGTTTGCCGGTCACCGTCAATTTTCCTTTACCAGGCACGACACTGACCTCGGTTTGAAGCAGTTCACCACCAAACTCAGTCCAAGCCAAGCCTGTTGACATGCCAACTTCATCCTTTTCCTCCATCGCCCCATATCGAAACTTAGGTGGTCCTAAATAGGTAGGAATGTTTTTAGCCGCCACACGCACGCTTTTCTCAGATCCTTCTTCCGTTAATTTGCGCGCGACTTTACGGCAAATTTTGGCAATGACTCGATCGAGGTTTCTCACCCCGGCTTCACGCGTATAACGTCGAATGATATGCTTAATCGCGCTATCCAGTACCAGCAATTTCTCACTTGTCAGCCCGTGATCCTCGAGTTGTTTTCGAACCAAATACTTTTTAGCAATATTAAGTTTTTCATCTTCCGTATACCCAGGGATACGAATCATTTCCATACGGTCAAGCAATGGATGTGGGATTGAAGACAGCGTGTTGGCTGTCGTAATAAACATAACATGGGAAAGATCGTAATCCAGATCCAGATAATGATCGTTGAAAGTTGTGTTTTGTTCCGGATCTAGAACCTCCAGCAGGGCCGCCGACGGGTCACCACGAAAGTCCATTGACATTTTATCGACCTCATCGAGAAGGAAGACCGGATTACTGGAACCTGCCTTTTTAAGGCTTTGAATAATCTTGCCCGGTAGCGCACCGATATAGGTCCGGCGATGGCCTCGAATCTCAGCCTCATCTCGAACGCCCCCTAAAGAGCAACGAATAAACTTGCGGCCCATCGCACGCGCAATTGAGCGCGCCAGCGATGTCTTTCCGACACCCGGAGGTCCGACCAGGCACAAGATAGGGCCCTTCATCTTCTCAACCCGACTCAGTACGGCAAGATATTCGAGAATCCGTTCTTTCGGCTCATCAAGCCCATAATGATCCTCGTCGAGTACGTTGCGAGCCACTTTGATATCAACCTTGTCCTCTGTCATGTCATACCATGGCAGGGAAATCGCCCAATCGATATAATTACGCACGACCGTCGCTTCGGCACTCATCGGACTCATCATCTTTAACTTGCGAAATTCTTTTTGGACTTTTTTGGTCGCCTCGGCGCTCATCTTCTTGCTCTTGATTTCGTCTTCCAGTTCTTGGAGTTCGCTCCTAAACTCATCTCTCTCTCCGAGCTCACGCTGAATGGCCTGCATTTGTTCATTGAGGTAATATTCCTTTTGCGTCTTCTCCATTTGCTTCTTGACGCGACCACGAATTTTTTTCTCAACCTGCAAGATCTCTATTTCCGACTGCAAATGACCATAGAGTTTTTCAAGGCGTTCGGCTGGAATTTCCGTTTCTAATAATTTTTGTTTATCAGATAACTTCAATTGGAGATGAGCAACGATCGTATCGGCTAAACGCGAAGGGTCATCAATCGTCGCAACAGACGTCATCATTTCAGGCGGAATATATTTGTTCAACTTGATGTATTGCTCAAAGGTCGTCTTGACGGTACGCATGAGAGCTTCGATCTCTGTCGTCAACTCCCGATTCTCATACACTTCATCGACCTCGGCTAAAAAGAACGGCGTTTTTGCTACAAACTCTTTAATACGTGCGCGCCGTTTACCTTCTACCAGCACCTTGACAGTCCCATCGGGCAAACGCAGGAGCTGAATGATCGTCCCCAGCGTTCCCATCCTATAAATATCTTCTTCTTTGGGGTCATTCGTTTTGGCATTGACCTGTGCCGCCAGCAAAATGTCCTTCTCTTTGCTCATCGCCTCATCCAAGGCGGCTATCGATTTCTCCCGGCCAACAAAAAGGGGCACGACCATGTGGGGAAAGACAATGATGTCACGAAGCGGCAGCAGGGGAACACCGACTCCCTTAGGCCCTTTCGCTTCTTCCATATCATCCTTAACAAAACCCATAGTAATTCTCTTTAACTAAAGATTGAACTGCCGCCGTATCTGCCGTTAAGCAGATTCGGCCTCTTTTTCATAGACGACGACCGGTTCGCCCTTCTTAACGATAACATCTTCGTTAATGATAACTTCCTTGATATCGTCGTTAGAAGGGACATCGTACATTATGTCTAACATAATGTGCTCGAGGATGGCACGCAAGCCCCGAGCCCCGGATTTTCTTTTAGCGGCCTCTCGGGCGACGGCACGGAGCGCGCCCTCCCGGAATTTCAGCTTCACCTTCTCAAAATCGAAAAGGCGTTGATACTGCTTCACCAGGGCGTTTCTCGGCTTGGTCATTATCTCAACCAAGGAGTTTTCATCTAACTCCCCTAAGGTCGCAATGACGGGAATACGCCCAATGAACTCTGGGATAAGCCCGAATTTCAACAGATCTTCAGTCAGTGTCTTAGGCAATAGTTGACTAACACCCATTTCCTTATGTGTCTGCAGATCTGCCCCAAAACCTAAGCTCTTAGTTCCGATGCGGCGCCGAATAATGTCCTCGAGACCAACAAACGCACCACCAACGATAAATAAAATGTTGGAGGTATCAATCGGAATAAACTCTTGCTGCGGATGCTTGCGTCCCCCTTTGGGAGGCACATTGGCAACCGTTCCCTCAATAATTTTCAGTAATGCCTGCTGAACCCCTTCGCCTGAAACGTCGCGTGTAATGGAGGGACTATCGGCCTTGCGACTTATCTTATCAATTTCATCGATGTAGACAATGCCCCGCTCACAGCGCGCCTTATCATAGTCCGCGGCCTGCAAGAGATTGAGAATAATATTCTCGACGTCTTCACCAACATAACCGGCTTCGGTCAGGGTTGTAGCATCAGCAATCGTAAAAGGAACATTAAGAATTTTTGCCAACGTCTGTGCGAGCAACGTCTTACCGCAACCCGTCGGACCAATCAGTAGGATATTGCTCTTTTGGAGTTCGACATCGCTCGTTGAACCCCGTGCCTCAATCCGTTTGTAGTGGTTATAAACCGCGACAGCCAGAACCTTCTTGGCCCGTTCCTGGCCGATGACATATTCGTCTAAGATATTTTTGATTTCATGCGGCTTGGGAATACCGGTCTTAGCAGTCGATTGATCTGTCCGTGCATTCTCTTCGGCGATAATGTCATTACATAGATCAATACATTCATCGCAAATATAGACCGTGGGTCCTGCGATCAGCTTTCTAACTTCCTTTTGCGACTTGCCACAAAAGGAACAAGAAAGATTCGTTGGGTCATCCACATAATTTCGACTCATTGAATCACCTACTTCTTGGTGCCACTCACAACTTCCATTTTTTTATCAATATCTCGTGACCTAATCACGTCATCTACCAAGCCGTACTCAACGGCCTCCTCGCCAGACATGAAAAAATCACGCTCCGTATCGGCCTGTATCTTCTTAATCGACTGGCCCGTTGCCTTAGCTAGTATGTTATTCAGTTCCTCGCGCAATCGCAAGATTTCTCGGGCATGGATATCAATATCGGTCGCTTGGCCTTGAAATCCGCCCATTGGCTGGTGGATGAGGATGCGGGAATGCGGGAGGGCATGGCGTTTGCCTTTAGTCCCGGCAGCAAGCAGTACAGCCCCCATAGAGGCCGCCTGACCCACACAGAGAGTCGACACGTCCGGTTTTACATACCGCATCGTGTCAAGAATGGCGAGACCGGCAGTGACGGAACCGCCCGGCGAATTGACATAGACGTAAATATCTTTTTCCGGGTCATCTGATTCCAAAAAAAGCATCTGCGCAATGATCAAATTGGCCATATCATCCCCAATGGCCGTCCCGATAAAGATAATTCGGTCTTTTAAGAGCCGAGAAAAGATGTCATAGGCCCGCTCCCCTCGGTGGGTCTGCTCAATGACCATGGGCACTAACGTCGAGGCATACGGTCCGCTCATAATTCCCCCATTAAGTATTTAAATTTATTCACTTTTTTTTGCCTGCTTTGTATCGATTTTAGCTTCAGCCAGAATAAAATCAAGGGTTTTGTCCTGCAGGATCAAGGCATCCAATTGGCGCATTCGATCCTGATTGGCTTCGTAGAACTGCCGCACATTCACTTTTTGCTGATTCGTCATGCGCGCCACTTCCTCCAACTTCGCTTCCCTATCTTCATCGTTGACCTGAATGCTTTCATCAATCCAGATTCTCTCAAAAAGCAACATGCCTTTCACGCGCAACGTCGCCTCGGCTAAATTCTTTTCGCGGAACACTTCCGGTGTAATTCCAAGGGCCTCTGCTGACTGACCCTGCATCTTTAAATTCTGAGTCAGTTGATCAAACATGCTCGCAAGTTCGCTTTCAATCATCGACTCAGGAACCTCAAACTCATTCGCTTTCACAAGTGACTCGACAACTTCCCGATGGAGTCTGCCTCTATCGGCGCGCTTTTTCTGTCCAGCCAGGTCCTCCTTGATCTGTTTTTTTAAAGCTTTCAGATCTTCCTGGCCCAAGTCTTTGGCAAACTCATCATCTAACTTGGGCAACACCTTTTGTTTCACATCCTTTAAATGCACGGAGTAATGCATTTTTTTGCCTGCAAAGTTCTTATCGGCAAAATCATCCGGTAGAGTTACGTCTATTTCCCGTTTATCACCAATTTTAGCGTCTTTGAGATTATCTTCGAATTCTTTCAGCAGGGTCCCGCTGCCAAACTCCGCCATGTAACCATCCACCTTATTGCCTTCAAAAGACTGGCCTTCTTTAAGGGCCTCATAATCAAAGGTAATCACGTCACCCTTTTTAAGCGCTCGCGGAGGATCAATAGATTCCAGCTTGGCGCGATGGTTTTGAAGTTGCGTCAACTGGTCTTTGAGCTCCTTGTCGGTTACTTTCGCGGCCTCCGGTTTCAGCTTGAGACCTTTGTATTTTTGAATTGCTCCCAACTCGGGCTTCACCTCAAAACGAGCTACATAGACGAGTTCTTTAATCGGATCGAAGCGCGTGATCTCAATCTGTGGATAGGAGAGCGGAAAAATCCCTTCCTGGGTCAGCGCCTCCGGATAGGTCTGATCCACTAAGGAGCGCATCGCCTGACTTTCAGCATCTTGCTGGTAGTGTTTTTCAAGGACATTACGCGGGACCTTGCCGGGCCGAAACCCTTTGAGCTTGGCCGTCTTCTTTATCTCATCGTAGGCGGCGTCGATATGCTCGCTCACCCGGTCCGCATCGACCTGAATCTCGACCTTCTTCTTAATGGGTGATTCTTGTTCAACTGTAACTTTCATAAGTGGCTCTCCATATGCGAGCGGAGGGACTCGAACCCCCACGACTTGCGCCACTAGGTTCTAAGCCTAGCGCGTCTACCAATTCCGCCACGCTCGCGCAGTATCACAGGGGCTCACGTCGCCCCCTCCGGTCGGCAAAGCCGCCGGAGTCTCCCCCTCTCGCTCGCTAGCGATTTCATCGCAATCGAGTACGCGATGGGGGGTTGTCAGGGGGGAGAGAGTTATCGCCCCCATGACTTTAGCACAACGGAAGCTGCGCTTTCGTTGTGCGGACAGAATACCTTGAGATTTCGGTAAGTTGCAAGAAGAAAGGCGAGGGACTCATTGACAATTGAGTCGGTATGAACGAGAAACGGCGCGAATGGGCCGTTAGCTCAGTTGGTAGAGCAGCTGACTCTTAATCAGCGGGTCATAGGTTCGAATCCTATACGGCTCACATTTGACACCTAAGCTTGTTAAACCCGTCCAAAGCAATGCCGGATAACGATGATCCACTCATAAGCCAGACATGGAACGATATAGTGGAACGTGACCCCCTCGTCTCGTTCTCGTGGTATCTCTCTGGCCGGAAAAATTGCCTTCTGGAGATCGGACAGGAGGTCATTTCCACTCTCGATAATGCGTTTTCTAGCGATCTCGTAGACGGTGGTCAATTTGAGCGAGCTGAAATGCTCATGTGGTTGTGGATTCTCGGCGCCTATGAGATCACGCGAACGATGTGTCAGGCAAAGGAGTGCTTTTCACCAGCGTGCAGCTCCCGGCTTCGCTCGCTCAAGAAAGAACTGGCTCAGGCGCGTATGCCAGCAGCAAAGATGGAAAAACCTAGACAGAGGACTCCCGTCATATCGAATCGCTCTCCTGCAGAATGGGATCTGCCCAACCGAGATTTAGTCATCGGAGACCCGATGTCCTCAATGCTCTCCGCACGCAACCTATTAAAAAAATTCGAAGATGTTCTTACTTTCATCTCGCGTGATGACATTCTCAAAAAACACGAGGACTCATACAAGGAAAATTAACTCAAAGTCTGTCAATCATCTTCTATAATAACTCCCGAAAAATTTGCTAACCTAACAACACCTGAAACATCATAAATGGCTGCATTACCTTCGATTGTTTTATTGAGATAGTTTGCTTTTAAAAGTGGTCTTGCCCTATTTGTAAACTCAACTGATGATTTCAAAGAAAGCCTTTGATACTCTTTTGGACGAATTGGTCCTTCAGAAAGAATATTATTTAATATATCTTTTTCTTTTGGCTTCAAGGTATCTAAGGCAAGCTGATTTGCCATAATATTCTTTAGAAACGACAAACCTATTCCCCTCCCAATCCTAGTTACAGTGGGATTTTCCTTAAATATCGCCCTTACAATGTCATCACACGCTTTAAGAACAGCGCGAATTTCCCCATCTGAATTCTGATAAATATCTCTAATCAATTGCTCATCTATCGGCAATAAGGGAGGTGTGGAGATATTATTTATGGCATACAAACGCCTGCGAATATTGAGCACTTCAATGACTTCATCCTCACTGAGTGGTGCTAAATATGTTTCTTGTCCCGAAACTATTTCGGCGACCCTTGATGACTTTGTAGCTAGTGTCGAGTAAATACCAGGATATCCAATCAATATTGTCCAGAGGCCCTCAATTTCAAAAAGATAGTCACGCATTTGGTCCATGAGCGAGGTAAATTCAGTCTCGTCTATTATCTCCAAATTGTTAAGATTTAGAAATATTCCCTTCAGATCAAAATGCTTCTTAACAGTTTTTATGATCGTTCTGATTTGTTCACAATAAGTTGTAGCGGGGATTTGGTCAGGTGGACGAAATTCTTTCGTACTGCTTCCCGACACTCCTAGACCCGCCACACTGCCACCAAGAGATGTACTCGTCGTGGGCACAATTTCTGAAACCCATTGAAGTAATGGCTCTAATTCTACTGGGAAAGGAATGCCAGTTGCAGAGCTATATCCTCGAATAGAATACATTATACTTGAAATGCACTTAAACAACAGATTCCCAACCTGCTCCGAAGGCTCTATTTGCACTTTATGAAAACATGGCAGCAAATAGGATTCATGGTACGCTAAACCATCGAATAGTGGTTCAGATTGGCTACAGGCGAATTCCATAATGTTCACAAAACTTGTTTTTCCAACACCTCGATGCCCACTCACTACGGCCAAGGCGCGATCTTCCGAAGAAATGTCCACCATGAAACTATTGAGGTTGATGAGCCTTCCAACAAAATATTGGGCATCATCCTTGGTGGGTCTTAGTGGCTTAGTATTGAAAATATTCTGTGAGAACCCGAAGCTATCGTACATCCGTAGACCTATTGATGGACTCGGAGCTTATCTCCGAGTCATTGAAATTATTAAGGAATTTCTATTTCTGGTTAATTTTGCTGTTTTTACCCTCTGAAATGCTCATTCACAACTGCTAATTCCTGTTTGTTGAGGGCTATGCCTCAAAAGCCTTCTCGAAGGGGGCCTTCCGCTTGTACCCCAGGCGCTGGATAAGGCGCGTTGCCACGCGATTCTCCGTCTCGACCCACTGCTGGTCGGATGCGCCCGTTCCAACCCTGAGGGCCCCACCGGCAATCATGTCATGGCCGCCGGCCGCCCCTTTGACTTCGAGCACTTGCTTGAGCAACTGGCCCGCCTCGGACCTGACGTTGCTGGTGCGCAGCGAGATATGCAGGCGGTCACGAAAGCGGCCGGTACAGACACTCCAGGTCTTGCCGTGACAACTCAACAAAAAATCCGCCGTCTGGCTGACCAGATCGGGATTGGGAATCCGTCCCAAGTGGACCCCGATCACGCGACCACATTGAAAGGCCTGCTGAATCGCGCGTCCGACCGTCGCAAAATACGCATCCGAACGCGGCGGATGCTCGATCCGTGCCAATGACCGCATGGAGACGTGCGGAAACAACGTCGTATACACCTTTATATCCGCCGGGCTTTCTTCGCGCCCTAGGTTTTGGGTCTCCGAACTGATCCCGTAAGCGAGCGCCGTCGCCAATTGACGCGGAATCCGCACACCGGCATCCAACAGGGCCTCGGTGATAATCGTCGACGTCGCCCCATAGTGTTCGCGCACCAAGGTATATTCGGCCTTGGTCTTTCGATGCAGCGGGTGATGGTCAATGACGATACGAGCCAACTGCGCGGCGGGAAAGGCGTTATTGGCAAAGGGCGGCTGCGTATCCACCAAGGCCACATTGGTATCCGGCTGCAGATCACGGGAACGCAACTTTTGCAGCGGAATCTTGAGCTCCCGTTTCATCACCTGATTTTCCATCCGTCCAATGATGCCTCCATAAACCAGGCGGGAGCGAATCCCATATTTCTCGCCGGCAAGCAGCTGCAAGGCATAAGCACTCGCCATCGCGTCAGGGTCCGGGTGATCATGCGTCATAATCAAGAGGGGCGAGAGTGAATCTTGCTTGGCCTTAAGATATTCGTTGAGTTCGTGAGGCATCGATATTAAGGATATACCTCTATGGCCGCACTCGTCGCAACATTAGACTTAGAAGGTGTGTTCATCCCGGAGATTTGGATCAACGTGGCCAAAAAAACGGGAATCGAAGAACTCCGCCTCACGACCCGGGACATCCCCGATTATGACGAGCTCATGCAGCGCCGGCTGCGTATCTTGGATCAGCACAACATCACCCTCGATCAGATCCAAGAAGTGATCGGCACGCTCACTCCATTAGACGGGGCCAAAGAAATGTTGGCATGGCTCAAGGCCCATTACCAAGTCATCATCCTTTCGGACACGTTTTATGAGTTCTCTTATCCACTGATGAAGCAATTGGATTTCCCGACCTTATTCTGTCATTCCCTCGAGGTTGATGAAACGGGAAAGGTCACGAATTACAAACTCCGCATGCCGGACCAGAAACGCGAATCCGTCAAGGCCCTCAAGGGGCTCAACTTTAGAGTCATCGCCGCCGGGGATTCCTATAATGATACAACCATGCTGATGGAAGCCGACGCGGGCATACTCTTCAGCCCACCCCAGAACGTGATCGACGAATTTCCGCAGTTTCCGGTCACGAATAATTATGTTGAATTAAAGGCCGCCTTTGAACGCGCCTCCCACCAATTATCATCGCTGTAATTCAGGGCAAAAAAAGGTCGCACGCTGCTGCTGCACAATGCGCCGCACCAAACCGCGGCCATCAAGTGTTGGCTGGCCTTCGCGGTCATACACTTGCAACAATTCTTTCATTTTTCCGCGATGGCCGAGGCCACTGAGGTAATCACGAAAGGTTGTGCCACCATACTGAATGCCCAGTTCCAAGCGGTCGCGCGCCGACGCCAGCAAGCGCTCCAATTCTGAATCCGAAGTTTCACCGACAACACGGCGCGGATCCAGCTCGGCGTGATAAAGCGCTTCACAAGCATAGATATTGCCCATCCCGGCCGCAATTTTTTGATTGAGCAGCAACGTTTTCAAATTAAGTTTACGATGGTGTCGGCAACGCTGGATGAAATCAGCGGTCTTGAGGGTGGGGTCCAGATAGTCAGGGCCCAGGCGCGCTAAGAAAGGATTTCTGAGTGGGTTGTGGTCAGCCAGCGAAAGCGTTCCAAACCGGCGCGCATCGATGAAACGCAACAAACTTCCATCCTGAAAACTGAGTTCGAGATGAGTGTGTTTCGGGCGACTGGGAATTGCTTTATCGTAAAAAAGCAAACGCCCGGACATGCCTAAATGGATCACGAGATAGCCCGATCGATCGGTCGCAACGAGCAGATACTTACCCCAGCGAGTAATGCCCTGCAAAGTCGCGTCCAGTAAGGATTGGCGGACGGCCCCTCGTGTCGTCGTCTCAACCGGCGCCACCGCGGACAGGTAAAGTCGCGCCACGGATCGCGGAAAAAGCGGCGCCAGCTCACGACGCACCGTTTCAACTTCGGGGAGTTCAGGCATAATTCACAGCTTTCCTACCAAATTCTGAACCCTTCTGCTACACTCACATATCCTGCAAATTTTATGGCCCATCCCATCTTTTACGATATCTTACTGATCTTTCTCTTGGCCATACCCGTCGTCCTCTTAGGGCACTTATTCCGACTTCCTTCGATTATCGGTTTTCTCGCCACCGGAGCCTTGATTGGACCTTACGGAATCGGGCTCATCCACGACAGTCACCAAATCAATATTCTGGCCGAGGTCGGCGTCACCCTCTTGCTCTTTACCGTCGGACTGGAATTCTCACTCGTCACGCTTAAAAAACTCAAATACCAGAGCCTGTTTGGCGCCTTGCTCCAGATTGGCGGAACATTCCTCGTGGGCGCCTT
This sequence comes from bacterium, assembly GCA_965216315.1. Lineage (GTDB taxonomy): Bacteria > UBA10199 > UBA10199 > 2-02-FULL-50-16 > JAJFLM01 > CBDCFN01. The sequence goes on from CBDCFN010000016.1 coordinate 2,346,955, forward strand.
GATCGGCCAGCTCCTGAACTGGAGCCTGTACCAAAGCGTCTATTTTGGCTGTCTCCTCACCCTCTCGAGCACGGCCCTCGTGATAGGGATCATGCTCCATCACAAGATGCTCGATTCGGTCTCCGGACAACTCTCCACCTCTTATCTGATCATGCAAGACCTGGCCCTGATCCCGATGATTATTATTCTGCCGATCTTTGCCCTGACGCGGGCGGTGGCCGTCGAATGGACCCCCTTATTAAGTGAGGCGGGACAGGCCCTATTTGTTATCCTCCTGATTGCGATACTCGGGCGCATCCTCGCCCAGAAAATTCTCCACGTCATCTTCCGGTCCCGGAGCCGGGAATTATTTATCGTCACGATCGTCGTCATCGCACTGGGAATGGCCTGGCTCACCCATATGTTGGGGCTTTCCCCGGCCCTCGGTGCCTTTCTCGGCGGACTGATGATCGGCGGCACGGAATACAAATACCAGGCCCATACGGAGATCTCCTCGTTCCGCTATTGTTTTAACAGCATCTTCTTTGTCTCGATCGGCATGCTCCTCAATTTCGAATTCGTCATCGATCACTTCGGTCTCGTCCTGCTCTTCGCGATCATGATCCCGGTTATCAAACTCGTCATCACGACACTGTCCACCTGGGTCGTCGGCATCCCCCTGCGGCTTTCTATCGTGGTCGGCATCTCCTTGGCCCAGATCGGTGAATTCTCGTTTCTGCTGGCTTACACGGGCCAAAAAGTCGGGGCCATCAGTCCGGTTTTTTATGAGCTTATCGTCGCGACCGCAGTGATCTCGATGATCATCACCCCTGTCCTCGTCAATCAGGCGCCGCACGTCGCCGACTGGCTGATTCATCTACCGGGCTTTCGGCATTTTGCGCGCAGCGAACAAGAAGAGCTGGCCGCTGAAGAATCGGAAACCCTCTCGGAACATGTCATCATCTGCGGCTTCGGTCCCCTCGGCGAAACCTTTGGCAAGATTCTTAAGGAACATCGCATTCCCTACATCGTCCTCGAACTCAATCCGCAGACGATCGAAAAGATCCGCCTGAGTCAGGACCCGGTCTTCTTTGGCGATGGCGCATCCGAGGAAATCCTGTATAAATGCGGCATTGAGCGCGCCCGCATGCTGGCGATCACGGTCCCGGACTATTTAAACAGTGCGGCGATTATCCAACAGGCGCGCAAGCTCAATCCAAACATCCGCATCATCACGCGGGCAAAGTACCGCAATGAAGTCGATAAATTGTACGATGCCGGCGCGGACATCGTCATCTCCGAAGAGCTTGAAGGGGGAGTGGAAATGGGCCGCTATGCCCTCAATGAGGTGGGCATTGACCCGGATAGCGTTACGACCTACATCAACCGCGTCCGCGAATTCGGCAGCGCCGACTTTTTCTAGGCACAAAAAAAGGGCGACCCTTAAAGGCCGCCCTTTTTTCATCGATAGTCTCTTGATTAGATTCGCTTGCGGGTCACCGCCAAGGCGCTCATCGCCGCGAGCATCAGCAGTAACAGTCCTGCCAAAGGTTGCTGCGAACCGTTCGGGGTCAGGGCACAGCCGCCGCCGTCGCCGACCGCTTCCTCGCCTCCTTCGCCCTCACCTTCGCCTTCACCTTCGCCTTCACCTTCACCTTCACCTTCACCTTCGCCTTCACCTTCACCTTCGGCTTCACCGGCGCCGCCGCCGACCAACTCAAAGGCGCCGAGATCACAGTTATCCCCTTCAGGACGCGCCGTCCCGAGTTGATCTTCAACGGCGCAGGTCGCATTATTACCCGCATCGACAGCCGGGCTTCCCGCCTGCAGCGCAATCGTGAGAGTATCACCACCGTTATCCGCAAGACCCGCAGAGTCAAAGAGTGGATCGCCGGTAATCACAAGAGCAGAGTCACCAATTATATCACATTCAAAGGTGTCACCGATAAAGTTGGCTCCTATCGCAATCAGAATAGAATCGTCGTTATCCAGGTCAAATTCATGAAAGCAATCATCAACTCCCGTTCCGGGGCTAGCATCATTATTTCCCGCGATAATCGAATTAGCCAACGAGGCATTATCGACGTCGTCATAGACGTAAATACCCCCACCGTCACCATTGGTCAAACCACCGCTATCAGAGTCAGCGACATTGAACGCGACTGTCACGTTATTGAGAGCGAGAGAGTAATCTTGTTGATAGATACCCCCACCGTGTCCAGATGCTTCGTTATTGGCCACGGTTGTATTGTACAGGCCGACATGCCCATAGCTCCAGATTCCGCCTCCATTACAATCATCAGCATCATCATCAAATCCAGTTGCGCGGTTTCCACTAATTGTGCTGTTCGTAATCGTAAGACCGTATTCATTTTCGTTATGGATTCCTGCACCACCTTCACCATCATCCATGTTATCATAACACCCAACCAAGATATTATCCGCAATCGTTGAGTTATAAACCACGGTCACATACGCACGAATTCCACCTCCATTACCTTGATACACCACATTCCCCCGTATCGTCGAATTGTCCACGATAAGATAGTCATTGTCGTAAATCCCACCACCATAATAATTGGAATCCTGGTCGTGATTGGCTATATTCTCTTCAATTAAACTGTTTTCGACGTAAAGCGTGTAATCATTGTAAATCCCACCACCGTCCTCATCGGCTTTATTTTTACTGACGGTGGAGTTAGTCAGGTAGAAGACGTCGCCATTGTTATAGATACCGCCGCCTCGATTGTCATAGGCGTAATTTTCCGAAACGAGGCAGTTATCCATGGTGGCCGAATAACCTGAATAAAGACCACCGCCGCTACCATCGGCTCGATTGTTCCGGATTTCACAATCTTCGAAGACATGGGCTCCAGCCGACAGATAAATCCCCCCACCATCACTATGAGACCTGTTGTTAAGGACTTGGCTATTAACCAGGCTTAAGCCGCCAGAATCCACATGAATCGCCCCACCGGAGCCACCGGCCTCATTGTTCGATAACTCACTATTGCCACTGACAATCAGGGTACCGTCACCAAGGTAAATTGCACCCCCATCGGAAGAAGCGTCATTGTGGGTGAATTGACTATTCTCAACGGTCAGGCTGCCATCACTGTCGGCATAAATGCCTCCGCCGCTTGCCGCCTCATTACCTGTGACGAGACAGTTTATCAGCCGAAGCACGCCTGAATGACTAATGTAGATAGCCCCGCCATTTCCGGCTTGATCCCCATTCTGGAGAGTGAGCCCCGAAATCGTTACTCCGACGCCGTCATCAGTCGGATCGATTTGAAAGATGCGATCAGCGGTCGCGGGCCCGTTCCCATCAATAATACTGGTCCCATCCCCGGCCCCCTGAATCGTGATACTCTTATCGATCAGAATCTGCCCCAACCCTGGATCGATTGCGATTGTCATATTCGCTGGGATATTGATGATGTCACCATCATCCGCCGTGACAATCGAGGTCCGTAACTGTCCTACAGCACCGGTATCGCCGTCGTTGTCAACATTAATGGTTTCAGCCTGGACCGATCCAACCGTCAAACCCAGCATTAATGCCGCCATTGAGAACGTCTTCATGACCTTACCCATATTTCGACTCCTCTTCCGAAAAATAGAGAACAACAACATCGACAGGAGCCCCAGCGCCGGCAGGGTGGCTGCTCCGTTCAAGCCGGCTTCGCCGCTTACGAGACTACAACCGCCACCGGAACCACCGTCCGAATCGCACGCATCACCGATGCCATCCCCATCCGCATCCGCTTGGTCGGCATTGGCATCATCCGGACAGTTATCCGTACCATCATCAACACCGTCTCCATCAGTATCACCGGCGTCACCACCTCCATCACCATCATCACCGTCGCCATCGGCGGCATCACCGTCGCCGAATTCGAACGCTCCCAGGTCACAAGCATCCCCTTGGGGTCGCTCGACACCCCGTTGATCCGCTCCCGGGCAGCTATCCGCACTTGCGGCATCGACCGCAGGACTCCCGGCCTGCAGAGCCAGGGTCGGCGTATCACCACCGTTGTCGCTGACTTCCGTCCCAACGAAAAGGGGATCGACATGCATCACATTCGCGTCGTCCCCGATAATTTCACAGCCAGTCGGATCCTGCACGATGTTCACACCCAGCGAACTCATATTATCACCTTCTACGGTAAAATCGCTGTAGCAATCAGGTGCCTCGGCACCAGGACTCGCATCGATGTTCCCGGCGATGATGGTATTCTGAAAACTGACCTCATCATCATTATAAATACCGCCGCCGTTACCGCCGCTGGTGCCGCCGCTATTGGCATCCGCGACGTTAAAAGCTATAGTAACATTCTGAAGCGTTGTGTTTTGACTATAGACGAAGATCGCTCCGCCATGACCATCCGCCTCGTTACCGACAAAGGTCGAATTGATGACGGTCAAAGGATATTCCGTCCAAATAGCCCCGCCATTGGCATCATCGGTCCCGTCAGTACCAAGAGCCCGGTTATTGATAAACGTGCTGTTGCGAACCACGCATGGCTCCGCCGCACAGGCAATCGCCCCACCTCCGTCTACGTCGTTTCGCGCCACGTTCTCTTCAAACAATGAATTTTCAACGACCAGTTCTTCATTGGCATAGATCCCGCCACCGCTGTTTTCGTTAGCCACGTTATTCCTGATCGTAGAATCACTTACGACGAGATAGTATTGGTTATATATTCCGCCACCATCACTCGTTTCAGCCACATTCCCTTCAATGAGGGAATCTGTAATGACGGTCCCATAATTGTTGTAAATCGCTCCACCTTCATCTTCCGCCACGTTCTCCGTAAATGTGCAGTTACTTATATAAGTCGTATAGTAACTATATAGAGCTCCGCCGTAACTCTCACTGGAATTCTGGTGAAAGAGCGAATTAGTAATTGTTGCTGCCACCTCGTCGTCATAGATAGAAACTGCGCCACCGTAGTCACTCGCCGTATTGCCGATGAATTCCGAACCATTGATATTCAATGATCCGTCGTCTTCAAAATAAACAGCCCCACCGTAACCACCAGAAGGGTCAGCCGTATTATTACGGAATGATGCACCCTGTATATCGAGTGAACCAGCATAAAAATAAATACCGCCCCCGTTATCATCCGCATAATTATTCGTGATCTCACTCCCCGGTCCAACAATAACGGTCGCCGTGTCGCTGACATAGATCCCACCGCCATAATCGGCTCGGTTACCATCAATCCGGCTGTTCTCCACCGTCAGTGTCCCATGGTCCTCTATATAAACCGCCCCTCCATCGTCGCCAGCATCATCAACGTCGATGCCGGAAATGACACTATTGACGAGACGGACCGAACCGAATTCTCGGATCATGATCCCGCCGCCGTCCTCATCGACACGTCCGCCGGTTATAGCCATATCTTGGAAGGTAACCGATACGCCCTGGCCGTCGTTGCCTTCGTTGTAGTCGACCTCAAAGGCGCGATCACCGGTGCTGTCCCCATTGGAGCTGATCGCCGATTTGTCTCGGCCCTGCCCCTTAATGGTGATACTGACATCAATATCGAGGTCCGCGTCGCCGTCAGAATCCAAGGCCCCCCCTTCAGGGGTGAGCACGATCAATCCCTCGGGAAGCTCGAGGACGTCACCGTTCTGCAGGACACCGCTATTGATGATGAAACGAATTTGGCCCGCCTCGGGGGGATCCGTATCCTCGAGACTCGTGACCTGATAGGTTGCGGCCTGGCTGACGCTCGGTAGCGCGACACCCATCAATGTGAACATCATGACAGCCATTAGTAAATTACGCATCGGTCTTTCTCCCCGTCTGAAGTAGAGCATCCCTAGAATCCCGGCCAGCAAGAGGGCCGCAAAGCCACCCGCCTGTGAACCGGTATCAGTGCCTGCAGACAAGGAACAACCCCCACCGGAGCCACTGTCGCTATCACAGACATCTCCGATACCATCGGCATCGGCATCCGCCTGATCCGCGTTGGCATCATCGACACAGTTATCACAGACATCTCCGACGCCGTCGCCATCCGCATCCGCCTGGTCGGCATTCGCGTCACTGGGACAATTGTCGTCGGCGTCATCAACTCCATCGCCGTCACCATCACCCGCGGCGCCGCCACCACCGCCGCCACCACCAGGAGCTGCATCGGGATCCTGGTCGGATTCGAGGGCACCCAGATCACAGGCCGCCCCGATCGGACGCGCCGTCCCGAGCTGGTCATCTGCTTCACAGGTATTGTTATCCCCGGCGTCAATCGCGGGACTTCCCGCCGCCAAGGGCAGGGTACCATCGGAGGCCAGTCCGGCCGCATCAAACAAGGGGTCCACGTTCAGGACGCTCAAGATATCTCCCGTCACTTCACAGCCAACGAGATCTTGAACAATGTTCGGGCCGGCGGAGGTCACCGTATAGTTGTCGAACTCGAAATCATTCCAGCAATCATGCGACGACGGAACCGTACTCGCATCCGTATTGCCCGCAATGATGCTATTGGAAACACTCACAAAATCTTCGTTGTAGAGACCGCCGCCATCGCCGCCGGAGGCCCCACCTTCATTGGCGTCCGCCGTATTATTCGCCAACGTGACGTTATTGAGCCTCAAGTCATCGTAGTTGACGATCCCGCCCCCATGACCATCCGCTTCATTGTTGACGATTGTCGAATTGACGACCAGCACACTCCCATCGGCATAAAGACCACCGCCCTCAGGGTCGTCACTCGCATCGATTTCGCCCCGCGCGCTATTTCCAGTCAAAGCTGAATTACGAATCACGGTGCTGGTGCCATCAGCAAAGATCCCACCCCCGCCATCGATATCGCCCGAAGCCACGTTATCCGTGATCGAGACCTTTTCGAAAACGGCAAATCCATTCTGATAAACGCCACCGCCATCGCCGCTCGAAGCGACGTTTTGCGCAATGCTTCCGCCGGTGACGTAGAGAAAATCCGAAGAATCATTGAAAATACCACCACCGGAACCGCCCGCATCATCCTCATCGGCATCCGCGATATTCTTGGAAACCGTCGTCATCTCGAGCGTGACAGTCCCCTCGTTGTAGATACCACCACCGTCACCGTCCGCTCGGTTGCCGGAAATCGTGCTATTATTGATCGTCAACAGATCTTGCGTAAAGATACCCCCACCTGCACCATTATCTAACGATCGGTTATTATTGATCTCACAATTATCAATCGACATGGCCTGCAGATTGTGGATGCCGCCACCGCCATTGCCGCTATTGTCCGAGGAGTTCCCGGAGATGGTGCAGGAAGACAGATTGACACTGGAAGAGTTATTATAAATTCCACCCCCTTGATCGGCCTTATTGCCCGTCACCTCCGTGTTCGTTAGGGTCAGGGCACCGGTATCGACATAAATGCCCCCACCGCCACTGCCGGCGTCGTTATCCTCGATCTTTGAATCGGAACCCACAATCACCATGCCTTCATCGGTATAAATCCCACCACCACTACTCCCCGCAATGTTATGCGAGACCGTCGTGTTGCTGACGATCAAGGCACCCGAATCATCGACGTGAATCCCGCCGCCATTGGTCGACGACTCATTCGCAAACACGATCGAATCCTTCACTTCGAGCGAACCATTACCGTTGAAATGGATCCCACCGCCGGGAAAACCGGCTATATCGCCGCGCTGAATCGTCACGCCGCTGATCACGACACTGATATCACTCCCGGCCGGATCGACGTGGAGCGCCCGACCGGAGGTCACGGCCCCATTCGCGTCGATGACGCTAAGACCCGCGCCCATGCCGCTGATCACCACGTCCTCCAAAACATCGATATCACCATCGACATTGGCATCGTCATTCGTGCTTGGAATCAACAAGGTAAAGGTACCCGCCGGCAGACTGATGACATCAATTGCAGTCGCCGTCGCTTCACCGGCCAGACACGTGTCTACAGCGGCGTTCGTATTAGCCGCCTCAATGGCCTCCCGAAGCGAACAGAACCCATTGTTCGTGCTCGGATCATCATCGAGTGTCTCCGTAACGGTAATCGTCTCTGCCCGTACCGGCAGAGGCGCCGCCACCACAGCGAGCATTGCCGCGACTGCTAAGGAACCAAACATCTTACGCATAAACCGTCTCCTCACCATTAAGGGCAGCGTCAATAGACCCAGTAAGGCCAACGCGGCCGTCGAACCCATTCCTTGAGAGGACCCAGCACTCAAGGAACAACCGCCCCCGGTATCACCGGCGTCACCGGTATCACAGACATCACCGATGCCATCGCCATCCGCGTCGGCCTGATCGGCATTCGCATCGCTGGGACAGTTGTCAGCGGCATCAGCCACGCCGTCGCCGTCGCTGTCCGCATCCGCATCACAGGCGTCGCCAGTCCCGTCTCCGTCAGAGTCGGCCTGATCCGGGTTAGAGACCCCGACGCAGTTATCGCTGGCATCGTCAATCCCGTCACCATCGGCATCCGCATCACAGACATCTCCAATCCCATCGCTGTCGGCATCTTCTTGACCGGGGTTGGCATCGCCGGGACAGTTGTCGTCGGCGTCATCGATGCCATCATCGTCGCTGTCATCGTCTCCAAACTCGAAGGCCCCAAGATCACAATCGGCGTCTTGCGGCCGGGCCACCCCACGCTGATCGGTCGCTTCACAACTCCCTTGATCGCCCTTATTCCACGCCGGACTCGCCGCCGTGATGGCCATCGTATCCGTTGGACCACCGTTATCGGCCAAGGCCGCGAGACCCGGATCTTCATGAATGACGCTACCGGCATCACCGATGATGCTGCAATCCGTATCATCTTCGACCAGATTGGGACCCACGGCCGTCACATTGGTTCCCCCGTCGTAGCAGTTCGGACCCATGCCCGCCGCCGTATTATCTGCAATAATGCTATTACTAAGCGTTGTCGAATCCGTATTGGAAAAACCGCCGCCGTCGCCACCCGCTGTATTCCCAGCAATAGTGACATTGTTGAGCAACGTGTTGGCACCTATAGAAAGCGCTCCACCATCATCAGCCGCCTCATTGCCGTTAAACGTGCTGTTAACGATCACCCCGAAGTCAGAGCTAGTATTATAGATTGCACCGCCGTCACGACCGGCCCCCAGCGCCTTATTCAACGAAAAGGTACTATTGCGCACAATGAACTCATCCGCCGAATACAGTCCTCCGCCATGCCCATCGGCGGTTTCGTTTTGTAAAATGGTTGAACTATCAATCGACGTATCGGCATTCGCGTAAACACCGGCGCCTTCCGAATCAGCCCCTTCCGTCTTATTGAGCTCGATCGTACTCGCCCGTATCACCAGCTCGCCTTCGGCATAGATTCCACCGCCTTCGCCGTTACCCGCGGCATCGCGCCCCGAGGTATTTTGCTTAATCGTACTATTATCGACAATCAGGGAGTCATTGGTCCAAACCCCCCCGCCGTCATTGGCAGCAGTGTTATTTTCAATATTCGTGTTGTCCAAAAGAATCGTCAAATCATCACTATAAATCCCGCCACCATCATCACCACTAGCGGCCTCATCGGTTTTATTCATCGCGACATCAGAGTTGGCGATGACAAGCGTTCCACTGTTAAAAATCCCACCCCCATCTCCGTTGGTCGAGGTATTGCCCATAATCTCACTATCGGTAATCAGCGTCGCGCCAGTCGCGTAGATACCACCGCCGTTTTCATCGGCCGTATTGTCTCGAACGATACTGCTATTAAGGATCTCCAGGGTGCCCCCGCTTGAGTAGATTCCTGCTCCGTACCCGCTCGAGGCGAAAGCCGCGACCGGATCTGCTTCATTGAGATCGATCACGCTGCCTGTCACGACCACATGGCCATCGGAGTTATAAATCCCGCCACCATGGTCGGCTGATGTATTGCTTCTAACCGTGCTGCTATCGACGGTCAGATGAGCTTCACTCGCAACATAGATCCCCCCACCGTAATGATTATCACCCGTCGTTACGTTGCCGGTGACCATCGAACTGAAAAGGTGAAGCGACCCGGAATGGTCGACATAAATACCGCCACCGTTAGCAGCAACACTCCCGTTCCGAATCGTTAGCCCGGAAATCACGACCTGGACACCCTGATCATCATTATCGATCTCGATGACCCGATCCGTCCCGCCACCATCGATGATGCTCGTCGCAAAGTCGGCGCCCCGCAACGTAATGCTCTCATCGATTTCGATCGGTCCCAGCAACAAGGTGATTGTCGTACTGGCCGGGATTTCAATCACATCACCGGGGTTGAGGGCCAAATTCTCCGCCAGGAAGCGAAGCTGACCCGCGCTCCCGTCATCGCCGGTATCCGTGACTGTGAAAGTCGCGGCCTGGACACTGGTACTGAGCATGGTCAAGGTTAAGATTGTGAATAGACGTCGGCAGATGCGGGTGATCCCCATAAAAAGCCCCCTATGGTTGGTATCATTGAAAAAAAAGTGATTGTGCTGAAGTGCGCGCTTCCCTCGGTTACCCATTCATTTCCCCCTAAAGCTAACGAGTACAACGTGCTCCGCGTCAAACGGCTGCGAAGTCTAACTGAAGTTACGTCAAAAAGTCAAAAGACTTTATTTCCGTCAGCCGCAGACGGCCAAACTGATCCTTTTTGCCTGTAATTTCAAGTGGAAAAGCAGGAGGAACTAAAAATTCAGTGTTCTGTAGAATACGGAAGCGGAGCCAATTGGTTGTTATTCCACAGACTCTTAGCCCCTATTCTTCCGGTTCGGGTGGCGGAGGCGGTTGCTCCTCCTCAGCATGTTTTTCGACGAACTTTTCGATGTCGGCGATGTGTTCGAGAATCAATTGGGCCTTCTTAACCCCAAAAGTGAATGGATAACGATCCTTTTCCGTATTCTTGAGAGAAAGCACCGGATTGCCCTTAAATTCATTTTCTTCTGCAATGGCCATAATCTGACTCCTTATCGGCTCCGAGTGTACTGAAATAGCCTCTTTAGTCAATCTCCGCTCATTTGACATCCCCGCACCAGGGGCCTAAAAGCCTCTTAAATAAAGGCATCAGCCGTATCACAACCCAGCACCATAAAGGAGAATCACGATGGCTCAGGACGCACCGGTGAGTAAGAATATCCATTGGCACCACGGCAAATTAACGCGGGAGGACCGCCAGAAGTACTTAAAACAGAAAGGCGCCGTCGTCTGGCTGACCGGACTCTCGGGTTCGGGCAAATCAAGCGTCGCGGTTGAGGTCGAACACGCCCTCGTCGAAAACGGCATTAATGCCTACGTTCTCGACGGCGACAACATCCGCCATGGCCTGAATAAGAATCTCGGGTTTTCCCCCGAAGATCGCACCGAAAATATCCGTCGTATCGGCGAGGTCGCCAAGCTCTTTGCCGAAGCCAACGTCGTCGTCCTGACCGCTTTCATCTCCCCTTATAAAGAGGATCGCAATACGGCCCGCGAGCTCCTCCCTCAGGGCAGCTTTTACGAAATTTATTGTGACGCTCCCTTGGAAACCTGCGAAGAACGCGACCCTAAAGGCCTCTACAAAAAAGCGCGTGCCGGCGAGATTCCCGAATTTACCGGCATCTCGGCACCCTATGAAGCCCCGGACAAGGCCGAGTTGGTATTGAAAACCAAGGACGAGAGCCTCGAGGACAGTACCCGCCGTGTGCTCGACCTGCTCGTCTCGAATGGTATTATCACACTCTGATGCATGAGATTAATGAGGCACTGATCAACGAACTTGACGGCGTTGCTGCGCCGCAGGACCTCATTGCTGCAATCGTTTCCCGCTTCGGTGACCGTGCCGCCATCGGCACGAGTGGCCAATTGACCGGCATGGTGATGATAGACATGGCCATGCGGGCCAAGACCCGGCCGCGGATCTTTACGATCGATACGCTCCGTCTCTTCAACGAGACCTACGCCTACTTTGACGCGATTGAAGAGAAGTACGGTATTGAGATCGAGCGCATGCAACCCGACCCGGCCAAGCTCAATAAAATGCTCGCCCAACATGGCGAGTATCTCTTCTTCGATTCACCGGAAAAACAGGAGTTTTGCTGTCAGATCCGCAAGGTCGAACCGAATAACCGCGCCCTCGATTCCGTCGACGTCTGGCTCTCCGGACTGCGCCGGGACCAGTCCGTCTTTCGGAGTGACATGAAGCGGCTTGAAATTATCGAACACGGCCCAGAACGGCGCCCCATCCTCAAGGTCTGCCCCTTGATCGATTGGAGTGAGGCTCAATGCCGCGCCTATCTCCAGGAAAACCAGGTGCCTATTCATCCCCTCTTGGAGTGGGAAAATGAGGGGTGGCGCTATGAATCCCTCGGATGTCGTATCTGCTCCACCGCGATCGGTCCGAATGAACCCCGCCGTGCCGGCCGCTGGCGCTGGTTTAATAGTGGCGAGGAAAATAAGGAGTGTGGATTGCACACGTCGCACCACGACCCCGATACCAAAGACGAAGCGTAGCGCGACTCAAGGACCATGGACACCAAGCAACTACTCCAAACCGCACGCAGCTTAGCCGAAGAAGCCGCCGCCGAAGTGATGCGTCTCAAGGACCAGCCGCTGAATTCCGAGCGCAAAGCGGATCAGTCGCTCGTCACAACGGCTGATCTCAACGCAGATAAGATTCTTCGCGAAGGCCTGCTCGAGGCCTTTCCCGACCATGGCATTCTAAGCGAAGAGAGCGGCATCCTCGGCAATCCCAAGTCCGAATACGTCTGGCTCGTCGATCCGCTCGACGGCACCAAGGCCTATGCCAAAGGCATCCCCGGCTTTTCGGTCATGGTGGGACTCCTCCACCAGGGATGGCCTTATGTCGGCGTCGTCGTCGACCCGATCACGGGACGCACTTACGAAGCAAGCCGCGGCGGAGGAGCCTATCTGACGGAAGGTGGCTCACGGCAATCATTATGGGTCTCCAAGCGTTCGGACTATGCGGACATGCCCGTCGTCGTTTCCACGGGTTTTCCGCAAGCCTCCTTAAAAGAGCTTCAAATCGAGCTCACGGGTCCTTTGTTAGCGCCCATCAATAGTGTCGGCATCAAAGTCGGACATGTCGTCCGCCAGGAAGCGGACGTTTACATCAACCATCACCCGGTTCATTTGTGGGACACCTGCGCCCCGCAGATTATTTTGGAAGAAGCGGGTGGCTTATTCACTCGTATCGATGGCACGCCGCTCGAGTACCAATTGGAAGCCCCCTATTCGCACCAAGCCCTCACCCTCGCAACCAATGGCACGCGGCACGGAGATCTCGTGAGCCTGATTGAAGAGGAAAAAATATTCTGCTGATAGTAGGGTATTAGGTACGTCCCTCACCAATAAGGTAAGCAACCAAAGGCAGTTTCTCCTTCCTAACCACGAAGGCCTGTGGACACTGATTGAGAATTTCTTGCTGTTTGGGCGTTGGATGACCGTTTGATTTGAGTTCAAAGCCACAATCATCGAAGAAGAAATCCACCTCAGCTTTAGTCGTATTGCTATACAAATAACTCACATCTAAAGACTCTTGCCAACGATAGGTCTGGGTCAGAAATGCACATTCATCTAGGGGTAATTCAGGAATAGACATTTGATGGAGTCGTCGAATTCTCCAGCCAATAGCGGCCCAAACACGAGCGGTAAACGGATCTAGTGGGTAGATCTTCTTGAGCTTTGCGGGTAAAAACTTAAGCTTTTGAAGATCAAAACGAGGAAGTACGCGAATCGAAAAATGATCTTCTTGGATTTCGAGTAGAGTTTTAACAGTATTCGCACTTTGGATATCCGTTCCTTTTTTCAGTGTCTCAAAACTGACTCGGCTATTGAGCGTTTCACAGAGCCGCCTGGCCAGCGCGGCCAAACTACGTTCCGAAGTTCTTAAACGGGACCAACTGCCCATGAGCCAATCCATGTATATCTGCCAGATCCCATCGCCGATCTCTTGGAACTTATGAAGCGCCCCAACCACTTGAGGTATCCCACCGCTCCAACAATAGCTTTTCCAATAGGACTGCCAGTCGATCTTTTGGTCATTGAGCCATTGTTGATTAAAGTGCTGAATACGTGCCGACTGATACCCCTCCACCTCAGCAGGATGAAAAAAATCCATGTATTCACGAAAACTCCAAGGACGAGCAAAGATGACTTTCCCGGCTCCGCGACGACCCGGAAGCCGCTCACCACTTTCAAGTAAGTATCGAGCCTCACTGCCCGTACACCAAATGCGGCAGGCCTTGAGCTTGTCCTCAGAATAGAGCGATCGGAGTGCCAGATGCCAATCAGGCACCGATTGCACTTCATCCAGGACGATGGTGCTCTTACCTGAAATAAGTTGATCCAGGTGCTGGTAAAGATCAGCCTTATCGAGGATAGCCGAGCAATCGGTGAAGATCAGGGTTTCGGAATCTTGGAGTTGGCTGAGAAAAAGTTTGAGAGAGGCTGTTTTGCCAATCTGCCGCGGTCCGTACAGCAGAGAAATCGAGCCAAACGGCGTATCAAATAACCGCAAATTTATTGCGGATTTATCATATGCACCCTTCTTTCCCCAAAATTCCTGGGCTTGAAAGACAGATGGATCACTAATTAACTCATTGATATTACTTACTATTTTTTGATTTAGGTATATCCGCATTTCTATTGCGGATTATATAGATAATACGAGATATGTCCACCCTCAAGGGAAGGGAGGCCATCAAGGTGTTAAATAATTCCATGTAAGGGAGCGCCGGAGACGCCTAAGGCATCGACTCTTTTCTCAATCGCCGGATCATCTTCTAAAGGCGGAGCATGATGGGGTTTACTTCGGGCATCAATGACGAGCGACCCTTTGCAGCCCCAGTGCTTGTAATCGACAAAGGAATCAATGCCATAGATATCCATCGCCGGATCGGAGCGCGTGAAGGTCACCCAGACAAAGTTGTCTAGATTGCGGGCGGTAAATTCACTGTCATCGACAATGATAATCAACGGGAAATTACGAAACATCGCCTGATTTTTCATCGCGTAACAAAAGCCGCGCATTTCCGCATCCTTGACCTTCGGATCGTCGCCGGCCGGGGGGCCACTCACGGCGACGATCCCGGGCAAAACGACTTGCGGATCGGCGAAACCTTCGGGAAAGCCCAACAGCGGCAGCAGCTGCGACGGGAGCTCTCTCTGCTTAGGCCCCACGGCAGCGATGACGAGCTTAGACCCTTGATTGTAACCGCTGCCCGAGTAATCCAAAGTATCGATCGTCGTGCGGGTCTGAAAGTGCAAGTCCCGTTTCCAATCGACCCGTTCCAGCATGTGATAGAAAAAGTCGGCAATATTATGGGCATCGAGATCGGGATCATCATAACGATTACAGATCCACAAATATTTCGCCAACGACAATTGCCCCTGACCTAGGATCGCATTGGCCTGAGTCAGTATTTCTTGAGGACGTTCCGTCTCCACATACGGGCTGTAGCGTTCACTCCCAATCGCGAGCAACAAGGGATGGACCCCCGAGGCATCCACGGCGTGAACTTGATGAACGCCCGGCAAGACATCGGGAATCAGCGGTCCCGTCAGTTCGTGGATGAGCTGGCCAAAAACGGTATCTTCTTGGGGCGGTCGTCCCACCGAGGTAAAGGGCCAGATCGCGTGCTCGCGGTGATAGACCTTGTCGACCTTGAGCACCGGATAGTCATGCTCCAAACTGTAATAACCCAGATGATCGCCAAACGGACCTTCCGGCAACAATTTGTCGGGGATCACCGTCCCGGTAATACAAAAATCCGCCTCCGCGGGAATCGGCAAAGCCCCTTTTGCAACGACCATCGGCAGACGCCGTCCCCCGAGTATCCCGGCAAACGCCAACTCCGTCATTCCTTCGGGCAAGGGCATAACGGCCGCCAATGTCAACGCCGGCGGACCACCCACAAAAATATTCACCTTGAATGGCTTGCCATTTCGTATCGCCGCTTCATGGTGAACGCCGATCCCGCGATGACTTTGATAGTGGAGACCGATCTCGTCGTCCGTCTTGTAACGCCCGCCGGATATTTGAATGCGATACATCCCGAGGTTCGACTTCGCCGGCCCCGGCTGCTCGACATGTTCCGTATAGACCTGCGGCAAGGTAATAAAGGCGCCGCCATCATCCGGCCAAGACTTGAGTTGAGGCAAATCGCGGACTCGACATTGATGTTTCATAATCGGCCCCGACGAGACTTTTTTGGGGCGTAAATGCCAGGCCATGCGCGGGAGTTGACGGTAGCGAAACAGGTGCTTGGGGAGACGAGCCGTATCGGCCTTGAGCTCAGCGAGGCGTTGTACGGCGACCAAGGTGTCACGAAACAAATAACACGCGCGTTCGATCGTCCCGTATAAATTACCCAACATCGAAAATTTACAGCCCTTGACGTTGGTAAAGAGAATGGCGGGCCCACCGGCCTGATAGACTCGCCGCTGAATGGCCGCCGCTTCGAGTTCGGCATCGATCTCTCGATCGATGCGGACCAGCTGCCCCTTGCGCTCCAGATCAGCCACGCATTGTTGGAGATTAGCGTACCCCATAAGGCTCCAGGTCCTAACAGGTCCCTGCAAAAATTTCACTCAACTTTTTCGGCCGCAAGACGATATCAGGGCCATGAATACCGGTACCGAAAAAATCCGTCACCAGCTGACCCGGAACGGAATCCTCGTCTGCCAAACGCTGTTTATTGGCATCGCATTAAGTGCAGGCATCGCACTCTGCGGACTCCTTGACTCCTGGCTGGCGCTTCCGCTCTTAGGGGGCACCTTTATCTTCAATACCATCCAGCTCTACCTGCGTGCCCTTGAAGAAACCCAGGCCGATCGCCCTATCACCAAAGGCACCCTGGCCCTCGTTTCCGCCGCTATCGCGGGCGCAGGCATCGCGATTTGCATCGGCATCTTCGTAAAGGACTATGGACTCGCATTGAGACCCTTGCCCATCATTGTCCTCACCCCGGTGCTCATGACCTGGATTCAAGCCACCGATCAAGCGGCTCGCTCCAAGCAGTAAGTTTCCTTGCTTCAGTTACCTGACTATGATTGACTAGCGTTCCACTTAAGCAAGGAGAGCAACTCATGGCCATTACGACAATCATACTCATCGCGGTCCCGGCACTCATCGTGCTGTGGGTGGTCCTTTCGTACAATAAGCTGATCTATTGGCGCCAGCAGGTCAAAAATGCGTGGGCACAAATTGACGTCCAACTCAAACGCCGTCATGACCTCATCCCTAATCTTGTCGAAACGGTTAAGGGCTATGCCAAACATGAACAAGAAACCCTGGAAAAGGTTATTCAAGCCCGCAACATGGCCATGCAAGCGCACAGTCCCAAAGAATCCGGTGAGGCCGAAAACATTCTGAGTGGGGCCTTGAAATCACTGTTTGCCCTCTCGGAAAGCTATCCCGACCTCAAGGCCAACGAGAACTTTTCGAAGCTGCAAGAAGAGCTGACCTCGACAGAAAATAAAATTTCCTTTGCGCGTCAGTTCTATAACGATACGACGACACAATATAACATCATGATCAAAACCTTTCCGCGCAACGTCATTGCGGGAATCTTTCGCTTCAACGATGAAGAATTATTTGAGGTGGAAGTCCCCGAGGAACGTGAAGTCGTCAAGGTATCGTTCTCATAAGCAATGGCTTCGGCTCATCTCTACGAGCAAATCCGGCGCAACAAGCGTAATTCATGGCTACTCGTTGTCTCTATTATCGTCATTCTATCGAGCCTGGGTTACGTCCTTGGATTTTACTATGGCGATCCATTGATCGGGCTCGCGATGGCCGGCGGCTTCGCTTTACTCTATACGGCGATTAGCTTGATGGCCGGTGACGGTATTGTCATGATGTCAATGCGCGCCAAGCGCGCCTCACCGGAAAGTCATACCCAGCTCTTTAATATCGTCGAAGAAATGTCGATTGCATCCGGCCTGCCGATGCCCGAGGTCTACGTCATCCCGTCGGATGCCTCCAATGCCTTTGCCACGGGACGATCTCCCGAAAAGGCTAAGATCGCGATTACGACCGGGCTCATGCAACAACTCAACCGGGAGGAACTCCAAGCCGTCATCGGGCACGAGATGGCTCATATTAAAAACTTCGACACGCGCTTTGCCATTCTCATGGCGGTCATGGTCGGGGCCATCGCCCTGCTCTGCGATGCCTTTTGGCGGATATCCCTGCGCTCACGGCGGGGCAGTTCGTCTAAAGGGGGCGGACAAGCACAACTTGTTATCTTGGTCGTCGCGATTGCCCTCGCGATACTCGCGCCTCTCGCTGCTAAACTGATCCAGTTTTCCATGTCACGCCGGCGCGAACTTTTGGCCGATAATACCGCCGCGGAACTCACGCGCAATCCGGAAGCGCTGGCCCGCGCCCTCGAAAAAATTGCAGGTGATCCCGACGAATTGGATCTCGCCAACCGCGGCACCCAACATCTGTTTGTGGTCAACCCACTCAAAGCCGCCAAGGACAACAAGCGTCGCGCCAAAGGGAAGGCTATCAGCGAAAAAGCCGGCTGGTTTGACACCCACCCGCCGATTCAAAAGCGTATCCGTCTCCTCCGCGAGATGGCACACACAATGCCCAGGACATAGATAGGGGAGTCATCCTGAGGGCAGCGCCCGAAGGATCCAATGGCCATAACGGGATTCTTCGCCGGTGGCTCAGAATGACATCGAGTTATACAGTATCTTCACGTTAGCGAAATTCTTCGATGGTATATTCCATCTGGGTCGGATTCGTACCGGACGTCGGCGTCCAATGAGGATCGCGGGTCCGGTTGGCTAAGGCCAACATGAGACCTGAAAATTCATCCCTGACCTGAGCCATGATGGCTCCCTTAAAGGCTTCGAGTCCCCAATCAGGCATGTTCGGAACAAAGTGGGTTTGATACGCCACGAGCGTCCACATCCCCTGACCCTTCGCCCGCGTAATCGTCCAGGAACCCTCGTTGGTTTTAAAGCCCGTATGCCCGGAAGGAACCTTATATTCGGCGCGGGGCCGCATCGTCCAATAAATCTGTTCCCCCCCGCTCAAGTATTCTTTGTGCATAACATTTTGAGTATATAACTTGCGGCCGACCGGGGTTCCAATAATGAGTTCCTGGATATGCGGCGACTGGAAATGAGAGGTCAGGCTGCCGGAACTTACGACTCCCGGCATCCATTCGGCCCATTGTTCTTCATTGCTTAAAGTCGCAAACAGCTGGCTGTGCAATACCGGCATGGCTGCCAAGGCATGAAAACGGGGCAACGGACTGTTGCGCACATTTTCCAGCCAGATAAAAACCTTGCCGGCCTGCAACTGATCCCGTACGCCATAGAGATGGACAATATCTTCAACTTTTGAAGGACTGCTGGGACGACGTCCGTCCAGAAAGATATCCGTAATCACATTGCGCGCCCGACTCGTCGTTGCGGACTGACTCCCACTCGCGGTGCCACCGCCGTGTATCATCAACTGCAAGCGTTCGGAAGGATCTTCATAACCAAGATGATCCTTGGGAAGAACGGCAAGCGGTTCAAGCAGAGCGTTCTGCGTCGGACCCAAGAAGGTTCCGTGGGCTAAGATCGGCGCAGCTGTTAATAGGCTGGTGTTGGCAAGGGACAGCACACTCATCACGTCCACAACTATCGCCGATCCTGATGAAAAGTTGCCAAAAAAGGTTTATAAATCAGCTTTTTGAATGAGGCTGAAATGATTAGGCTTTTTTGACTTGATAAGTGCGACCGGAGGGATTCTGTCCGCTCCCCTCCGTCCAGCTGGGATCCACGGTGTGATTCGCCATCGCTGATACCACTTGGTCAAACTCACCCAAGGTCATTCTGGTAATGATTGGCTCTAACAGTTTTAATGCCTGTTTGCCTAACCAGCCACCCTTGACCAACGCTTCAATATGAATCTGGTAAGCCATCAAGATCTCTCCGGGTTCTCCGGGCATATCCGTGAACGTCCACGATCCATCATTGATGGCTAAACCCTTCAGTTTTCGATCGGGTTCAATGCGTGACTGGCTATCTATGGTCCAATAAATTTGGTGACCGTTGGGGACATCTCGATTGAACAAGTGCGAACGATAATGGAACGTTCCGCCTGCCCCCCCATCGACCTTAGCCTCGTGAAATTGCTCATTTGGACGACCCGTCGGCGTTCCACGAGAAAATATGTTGCGCGGCATCCATTGATTCCAATTATCAAGATTTAACATCGCCTGATAAGCATCCCGTGCCGTCATATGTGACGGTACTCTCAGAGATGAAACGGTATCCAGGCGTGGCATGGCGGCTTTCTCAACCTTCTCAATTCTGAGAAAAATGGAACCTTGTTGTAAGGCACTAAACAGTTCGTTCTGCTGCACCGCCTGTGAAATCACTCCGGCATCGGTCGGCATGGCTCCGCGTGGAAAAACCGTTTCGAGAGCCGCGCTCGGATTAAAACTTGAAGCTGCAAGCAGAGTCGACGAACCAAGCATCGACACCGTATTCATACCAATAATACTCATGACACTCTCCTTAGTGTTAACGTCACCCGCTAAGACTTCTATCGCCCCTGCCGATGAAAGGTTGCTCGGAAAAAACGGGAATAATTTCCAATTATTCAATTATTTCATGCATTCAGCTGAATACGCGAAACTTGACAAGGTGCGTCGACTTACGTAGCGTGCCGCCACTATGCCGCAAGATCTGCCACCGGAAATCATCCAGCTCAAAACCAAGATGTCGGGCTGGCTTGAAAATAAGAAAAAATTCATTTGGATTGGTGTCGGATTGGTCGCCCTCTTCTTCCTTAAGTCAATGTTCTTTTCTGTGGAACCGGATCAAGATGCGGTCATTCAACGGTTCGGCAAATACGATCGAACCTTAGGGCCTGGCCTTCATATGAAACTCCCGGCCGGCATCGAAAAAGTTACTAAAGTCAGAACGCGTGCTATTCTAAAAGAAGAATTCGGGTTTGCAACGGTTAAAGCCGGCGTGCGTACTCAGTACGATGATCGCAATACGAGTTACGAGAAACAGTCCATCATGCTGACCGGTGATCTCAACGTCGCGGACGTCGAATGGATCGTGCAGTACCAAATCGCGAATCCCAAAGACTATCTTTTCAAGGTCAGAAACGTGCGCCGTAATATCCATGATCTCTCCGAGGCCGTTATGCGTCAAGTTGTCGGCGACCGTTCCGTCAGTGAAGTGCTGACCTATGGCCGCCCTGAAATCGAGGCCAAAGCAAAGGAACACCTGCAAAAGATCCTGTCTGAATATGAAACGGGGATACAAATTGTCACGGTGAAGCTTCAAGACGTGAATCCACCAGACCAAGTCAAACCGTCTTTTAACGAAGTTAATGCGGCCAAACAAGAAGCTGATCAACATATTAACGAAGCTTGGAAGGCCTACAACTCTGTCATTCCGGCAGCACGAGGCAAAGCTGAACAAACCATCGCCCAAGCCGAGGGTTATGCAATCGAATTGATCAACCGCGCCAAGGGTGACACTGAGCGCTTCATCGACCTCCAACGTGAGTATGCTAAGGCCAAAGAGGTGACACGCAAACGACTCTACTTAGAAACCATGCAAGACGTCGCCCAATCCGTCGACAAGATTTACGTCATCAATCCGGGGCTGAAATCATTGGTTCCCCTCCTTGATATGAGAGGAGCTAAAGCCCAATGAAGAAGTCACTCATTATAGGAGTTCTTTTTATACTCGGCTGGGTTGCCTTATCCTCAAGCATGTTCATCGTGTCCGAAGAACATCAGTACGTCATCACGCGCTTTGGTAAACCCGTCAAAGAAATCCGCGATGCTGGCCTCAACTTCAAAGTTCCCTTCATCGAAAAGGCCGTTCAGATCGAAAAACGCATTGTTGAATGGGATGGTTATCCGAACCAGATCCCGACTCGAGACAAGAAATATATTATTGTTGATACGACAGCTCGCTGGCGCATTACGAATCCCACGAAATTCCTTGAAACGGTCCGCACCCCCCGTGGCGCACAATCACGCCTCGATGACATTATTGATTCGGCAACGCGTGAGGCGATTTCCAGTCACAACCTCGTTGAGGCCGTTCGTAACACCAACCGCATCTTAGAAGAACGGACCAAGAAAGAAAAAGAAGAAATAGAAGAGAGTGCTGAGACCGAACCCGAACACCTTGAGCTCAAAAGAATTTATGTCGGCCGCGACAAGCTACAGCGTGGCATCTTCAAGAGTGCCGCACCAACGATCAAGCAATACGGCATCGAACTCATCGATGTTCGCATCAAGCGACTCAACTATGAGAAGTCAGTCCAAAAGAAGGTCTTCGACCGCATGATTTCAGAGCGCAAAAGTATCGCCGAAAAACTCCGCTCCGAGGGATTTGGTAAAAAGGCCGAGATCAACGGGCGCATGAACCGCGAATTAGACCGCATCCAATCCGAAGCCTACAAAAAAGCCCAGCTCGTTAAAGGGAAGGCGGATGCGGAATCGACATCTATCTATGCCGAAGGTTACAATCGTGATCCCGAGTTTTACAACTTTACCCGAACGCTTGAGGCCTACCGCAAGACATTAGACGACAAGGTCACGCTGTTTCTCGACACAGATGGCGAGTTCTTGGAATTGCTCAATGACTGAGTGGTTCGTCTATATTATCCAAACCACAGACAACAGACTTTATACCGGCATCACCACCGACCTCGAACGCCGTTTCTCCGAACATAAAGAAGGAATCAAGGGAGCAAAGTTTTTTTCAAGCACGGCTCCCAAAAAGATTGTCTTCTCTGAATCCCATCCCGACCGTGCTTCGGCTACGCGCCGTGAAATAGAAATCAAAAAAATGAGCCGCACGACCAAACTCGCGTTAATTGCCCCAGCATAAGGCCTTAAACAATATCAATGACTTAGCGTCCCATTTTGATACAATCCTCTTGTGACGGTTCCTCAAATCATCACTGAACTCCCGGGTCCTAGGGCTAAGGCCCTCATCGAGCGGGACCGTAGGGACGTCTCTCCTTCTTATACGCGTGATTACCCGCTTGTGGCCGCCAAGGGTCGTGGCTGTTGCATCGAAGACGTCGATGGCAATTTGTTTCTCGACATGACAGCCGGCATTGCCGTGACCGCCACCGGACACTGCCATCCCAAAGTCGTCGCCGCTATCCAAGCTCAAGCCGAAAAATTAATTCATATGTCCGGCACCGATTTCTATTATGAACCGCAAATCGCCCTCGCGGAAAAATTAGCCGCCCTCGCCCCGGGCACAGCCGATAAAAAAGTCTTTTTTTGCAATAGCGGCGCCGAAGCCAATGAAGCGGCCATCAAACTCGCACGCTTCCATACAGGGCGCACCCATCTAATCGGTTTTTATGGGGCCTTTCATGGCCGCACCTGCGGGGCGCTCTCCCTGACCGCGAGCAAACCGATTCAAAAGCATGGTTTCTTGCCATTGCTTCCGGGAGTCCATCATGCTCCTTATCCCAATCCGCGCCGCTGCCCTCAAGGCACGGATCCCGAGGACTACGCGCGTCAATGTGTTCAGTGGATAAAAGAGCAGCTCTTTGAAAAAACCCTGCCGCCGAGCCAGGTCGCTGCGATCATGGTTGAACCGATTCAAGGCGAAGGCGGCTACATAGTCCCGCCGCCTAATTTTCATCAGGAACTCCGCACGCTTTGCGACACCCATGATATCCTGCTCATCATGGACGAAATTCAGGCGGGTACGGGCCGCACCGGCAAGTTTTTCGCCTGCGAACATTTTGATGTCGTGCCTGATATTATCACGATGGCCAAGGGCATTGCCTCAGGTCTGCCTTTGGGGGCCATGATCAGCACAGCTGAAATCATGGACTGGCCTCCCGGCGCTCACGCCTCGACATTCGGTGGCAATCCGGTCGCCTGCGCCGCAGCCCTGAGTACCTTGGAACTCGTTGAAGCGGAGTTGATGGCAAACGCCGCGAAGCAAGGAGAGCTACTCAAGCAGGAACTGAAAAGCCTAAGCCAGCAATACCCGTGGATCGCCGACGTGCGCGGACTCGGACTGATGATAGCCATAGAAATCGATGGAGATAGTTCGGAGTCCGCCGTCGCGCTAAGAAATAAGATCATCCAGGCAGCTTTTCACAAGGGGCTCCTCTTATTAGGTTGTGGCAAACAAGCGATACGGTTTTCCCCGGCGCTGATTATTTCTTCAAAAGAAATTCAAACAGCCATGAAGATATTTGCCGACGTTTGCAGCGAGGTCGAGCCATGACGCAACAGGCACTGGCATGGTTATGCGGCAGTAAAGAAGAGCTGGGATCCGAAACATTCGTTTCCATCAATCCGGCTCATACCCGTGACACGCTCGGAGCTTTTGCCTGCGCCAATAAAGAACAAATCCGTGACGCCTGCCAAACGGCGGCACAGGCATGGCAACAGTGGAAACACATTCCAGCACCGGTCCGTGCCGGTGTTATTGCCAATTTCGGCAAATTGCTTGAGGCTAACAAAGAAAAACTCTCCCAAGTCATGACGCGCGAGATTGGTAAACCCATTAAGGAAGCACGAGGTGACGTCCAGGAAGCGATTGATACTTGCAATTTTTTTATAAGCGAAGGTCGTCGACTCTACGGCATGACAGTTCCATCGGAACTCCCTAAGAAAGAACTGACGACTTATAGGCGCCCGATCGGCGTGTTTGCCTGTATCACGGCCGGCAATTTCCCGGTTGCCGTTCCTTCCTGGTACTTTATTCCCGCTTTGGTTGCCGGCAATGTTTGTGTCTGGAAGTGCCCTGAAGATGCTCCCCTAACATCTTACTATTTTGCCCAACTACTTCATCAGGCGGGATGTCCAACGGGAGTCTTCCAAGTCCTCTTTGGAAAAGGCGCCAATTCAACCGGCCAACTGTTAGTGGAAGCAGTCGAGGACAAGCTCATTCAAAAATTCGGTTTCACGGGATCAACCGCTGTCGGACAAACGATTGGAGAAATCTGCGGTCGCAATATGGTCTCGGCCTGCCTGGAACTAGGCGGCAAGAACCCTCTGGTTGTCCTGGAAGATGCCAATATAGAACTCGCCCTTGAAGGCACCTTGTGGTCCGGCTACGGAACTGCCGGGCAACGCTGTACCAGCCTGGGCAATCTTATCTTACATGAAGCGATTCACGATGAGTTCATCGAGAAACTCGTCGAACGGATACGATCTATTAAAATTGGTGATCCGATGAATGAATCTATATTGTATGGCCCTATGATCAGCGAAAAATTTATGCAATCCCACTTAAACAACCTGAACACACTCATAGAATCGCATCATCGCGTCCTTACTTCTCCCAACGGCCGCATTATGGATAAACAAGAATGGCCTCAGTGGAAAGGACGCAACCCGAATGAGGGTTACTTTTGTTTCCCCACGCTTATTGCAGGCGTGCAACGCGAGGACACTATCTATTCGACTGAAACATTTGGCCCTTTATTTAACGTCATGAAATGCCGTGACCTCAACGATGCACTTCATCTCGCTAATGAAACCGGTTATGGGCTCTCGTCAGCAATCTATACTCAGAACCCAGAACACATGCATCAATGGAAAGAAGAAATTAGCGCTGGCATGACCAGCATTAACAACTCAACGACGGGCGCCGAGGCGCACCTTCCCTTTGGCGGCAACGGACGTTCCGGCAATGGTTCTCGGCAGTCCGGTGTATGGGTGATTGACCAGTTCACCCGGTGGCAGGCCGTTAACTGGGACCTGAGCGGTCAGCTTCAACTGGCACAGGTGGATACAGGATACATCCAAGCCGATTTAAACTATCGAATCTGACAAATTTATCGACCACAATCGACCACATAAGAACAACTAAGCTCATTCTTCGCAAAGTTGTTCTAAGTGGATACGGGACACATCCAAGCCGATCTGGATTTTAGACTCTAACGCCCGAACAGTCCCTTGATCTTCGATCCGATGCCTTTTCCGACCTCCTCGATATTACTCGGAACATCTTTGACGAGAGTCTTGGCAAAGCCGCCGGCAAAGGCACGGCTCAACGAGCTAGAAATGTGGAAATTAGGACTGCGAATATTGCCACTAATCATCGCGTCTAATTCCATCCGCCCTTTATTATCCTTTAGAGTATCCACAACTCGATTAGAAGCGAAGCCGAGGATAGACGCCTTTTTTGGCTCCACACGTAGGCCACTCAGTACCATGTGAGCCGGAGCCTTAAGATAATCATTCTTACATTTAGCATGGCTCGTCATGGCCATGCTGCCGCTGGTTATTCGAACGGGCATACTGCGTTTATTGTAATAAGGTGCGAACGGCGGCAGAGGCAAACCACTCAACTTAATGTCCGCATCAAATGAAATCTTGGGTGATAAAAAATCGGCCCGGCCCTTCATCTTATATTTCGCCGCTTTATCGATAATGAAAGACAGATCGAACTTAGCCGGCAGTGGGTCGCCTTCCGATGGTAAACGCACCCTTTTGACGTCGACTTCAATATCCGAAAGACGCGTTGTTTTGCCGACCTTGCCATCCTGAAATTCCACCTTTCCATCGGAAATGATAATGTGCTCCACATCAAGCGGAAGTCGGCGCTCTCCTTTGCCCCGCTTAAATAACGGCACTTGTCCACTCAGCTCCCAGTTGCCGCGCTTATTCGTCTTATATGTCATCTGTGGTTTTTTAATGCGAATAAGTAATGCAGGCGGCCGGCCTAAAAATAACGGCATAATCTTCAATCCGACGTCAATCTCCTCGACTTCCATTAACGTCTTATCCGGATGCTTGGGATGATACACGGCGAGATCATTGATCGTTACAGACCCATTTAATATTTGAAGTTCTGCGCTACTTAGAGACAGCTTCATCTGCAGAACATGTTCCGCCGTTGACCTAGCATACTGCGTTAAAAAGCCACGACTAATGATCGGAATAAACAGGATGCAGGCCCCGGCAAATACAAGTGCGCCCATGAAAATGCGATAGAGGAGTCCCTGCTTTGGCATGATAAAAGAATTCACGTACCAAAGTCACTTCTGTCAAGGGGGAAAAAGGATACATCTGTATCCTTTAACTCGCCCCGAAATCCTTATATACTACCCATAGAAGCGGTGAGCTCGAAAGCAGGTGAAGTCCATGCTCTCTCTGTTGAAGCCGACCTGGTCTCTATTTCTTAAATCATTTCAACTAGCTGCAGTCGTGTTTATTTTGCTGACCCTTATCTGCCCGGCTCCGGGCTGGGCCAAGCCCAAGAGAATCGGCCACGCGCTTTGTAACGAAAAAGGGTATCAATGTATCACCGTTAAAAAAGGGGACAGCTGGGAATCTTTATGGACTAAAGAAGATGAACGCATGTTCGTCAAGCGCATCAATCGACTTAATCTGCGGCTCCGCCCCGGCATGACTTTAGCCGTCCCTAAAAAATTCAACAAAAGAACTATTAAAAAAGCGACGCCCTTCCCCAAGAGCATCGGGACTCCCAACGAAAAAATCATTCTCGTTGATCTCACTCAGCTCGCTTGGGGCGCATATGACAGCAAGGGCAAGTTGGTGCGCTGGGGACCCGCCTCGGGTGGAAAAAATTGGTGCCCCGATGTAGGACGTAGCTGCCGCACCCCTGCCAAGGAATTCGCCATCAAACGCAAAATTGGTCGCCGGTGCAAATCACGTAAATTTCCTATTGGAAAGGGTGGCGCTCCCATGCCCTACTGCATGTTTTTTTACGGCGGGTATGCGATTCACGGGTCCAACAAAGTCCCTGGGTACAATGCGAGTCACGGTTGTGTCAGAACTTTTAAAGAAGATGCCAAGTGGCTCAATGAGGAATTTGTCGAGCTGCCGGACAAGAAAAACGAACTCCCCGGCACTAAAATTATTATTCTCCCCTATTCGAATCGCGTCGCAACTAACTTACGTTAAAACGGTATAAACAGGCTCAATAGTGCGATTACAGCGTAGAACGGCCAAAAACAGGGGAATTATGACTTGCTTATTCGCGCAACCTATGGCCCTAAAGGCCGATAGAGTTCAATGATGTTGACTGAATACCTTAGAAAACTAGGAAGATGTTGTCTCCATGGAACGGCCCTTGTGTATTGCCTTGTCACTCTTTCGGGATGTGACATTTTTTTGAGCTGTCTTCTGGATGAACGGATGAACCTTAAAACTGATGAACTCCCCGAGGGCATGGTCGGGGAAGAATATCATGCAGAGCTAACGGCATCTATTAAGAATAGTTTCTGGGACTCCCACTTTGACTATGACTACGAACTTGAGTCCGGCAGTCTCCCCGCCGGCCTAACGCTTCAAGCAGATGGGGATAACGCGGTCATTACAGGTATTCCCGAAGAAGAAGGCGTATTTCCGATCGAAATCGAAGTTTTTTCACGCGACCTTGCCTTTATGTCGTCTTATGACAACTGTGTTGACGCAACTGATGATCGCTCGTTTGACTTAGTCATCGCACCCGCTGACGAAACAGTTGAGCCGCCAGAGAATGACAATGAAGACGAAGAGATCGAAGCGGTACCCACTGAGGATGAGGACGAGCCCGCGCCCGAAGAGCTATGACGCGTCCACGTTTCGAACGACTCAAAAACCCCAGCGCTTTTCGGCGTATCGCCATCGCTGATTGGAAAGCTCCCAACGACCCGACAGTCTACTTTGCTTTTCCAATCGAATTCAGTCGCGGCAAGACCTGCCTCGAACAGCTAAGCGCTGAGTTAAACACGAAAATTACCCCGAGCCATCTCGTAGCCAAAGCGGCCGCGTTGACATTAAGGAACTATCCGGAACTCAACGGGATTATTAAATGGCGCCGTATTTATCTCAGGAAAACAGTCGATATTTTCCTGCAGGTTGCAATTGCTGAAGAGAGACAAGGGGAACAGCCTGATCTCTCCGGCACGAAGATTGAGTCATGTGATACTAAAAGCCTCGACCAGATCGCCTTAGAACTCAAAAGAAAGTCACAATCGATTCGTCAGCATAGTGACCCGCAATTTAAGGTCACACTCCGACTTCTTAAATATTTGCCACCATTACTGCTTTCTGGAATTCTCCGCCTGATTACGTTTATTAGTTTCAACCTCGGTCTTTCCTTCCCTAAATTAGGTATTCCTGAAGATCCTTTTGGCTCGGCGATGGTAACAAATGTAGGGTCCCTTGGTGTCGCCTCAGGCTTTGCTCCTTTGTCACCAATGAGCCGCGTCCCCTTAGTTATTTGTGTTGGCTCCGTAGAAGAGCGTCCCTGGGTTGTCGATGGTGAAATCATCGCTCGACCGATATTGGATTTGAGCGTCAGTTTTGATCATCGCTTTATCGATGGACTGAGCGGAGCCAGAATGGCTCAATATTTCAAGAAACTCATCGAAGATCCTGCGCCGTGGGCTACTTCGATTTAGAGACTGTGACCTTCACCCGCGCATTCTGGGAATGATTTGTAACCCTAACACTGACACCGCCAAACGCGTTTTCGTAATATTCGGTCGTTCCAGCCTCATTCAGAACAATGCGCCTCTGCTGGGGTACACCCGCATAATCGGACCATGCCAACACAACGTCTGCCGGCCCCCTGGGCCCTTTATTTTTAATCCGAAACTCCGTATACCCCTTGCGCTGGGTTTTAAAGATTTCCTCACCGCCCCGAGGAGTCAACTCACCGGCTCCGGCCGTCGGAACGGCTAACACCATCCAACAAGCAAAAACCAACAACCAGTGCATCACCTTTATTGTAGTCACGTATCTCATTCTTGTATAATGTCCACTCATGCTACCATTATACGCTCAAGACCCACATTGGAAGGAATTTTTTCCGGATAGTAAAGAGCGTCAATTTCTCGAGGATACGATCGAAGAGCAATGGATCGACTCGACAGGTACGCAAATTCATCTCGATATCTACGAACAAGATAAGACAGCCCCCACAGTAATTTACTGTCATGGGCTCTCATCCTGTGCACGCATGATGGCACACCTGGTCAGCCCGCTCTATAAAAAGGGCTACAATGTCATCTGCCCCGATCTCCTCGGTTTTGGCATGACTGTCGCCAAGGAGGGTAGTGGCACCATCGATGAATACGTTAAAAATTTAATCGACTCCGTCAACTACGCTCGCCAAAGATATACTGGACCGGTTTATTTGACTGGAATCTCGATGGGCGGTGGACTGAGTTACTACGCTGCTGCCGCGGGGGCCGAGGTTAATACCATTGCATGTCTTTGCTTGATGGATTTTGCCCATGTCCGGACCCATGAGCTCGCCGTGCTTCACATCTTGCTCAAACCTATTTTTGCAATCGCCTCACGAATTATCCCTCATGCCTATGTTCCGATGGGGAAATTTCTAGACATGGACAACTTATGTCCCGACCCGGATATCGTGCGCCTCTTCAGAAACAACCCGTTGGCAACGAAACACTACACCGTGCGATCCATGTACAGCATAGCGACGAGCCATCCCGCAATTCCTTTTGAAGAATTCGATCGCGTCCCCGTGCTCGTTCTTCATGCCAAAGAGGACTTGCTCCTTCCCGAAAGGATATCGATTGAAAGCTACCAGCGACTCGGTGGCGCCAAGGCCTATATTGGACTGGAGAACTGCGGCCATATTCCACTTGAAGACGAAACTATTGCGAATTATGTATCGGTTCTAGATGACTGGTTCCGTCAACATGCTTAATTTATTTTCAAAAATAACTGCGCCACTATTAATCATGGGAATCGCCACAACTGTTTTAGCCGCAACACCGAGTGCTGCCAAACGCTTTGAAAAATTGCCGAACCAACCGCGCTGGCATTTAATGGACAAAGTTCCCTTGCGCTTCAATGCCTTTCATCCGCAGGGCCTCGTCAAACTCGGTGAATTTTTCTATTTATCAGCAGTTAACAAAATTGAGAAGACCGAAAAACTCGACAAGGGCCCCTATGACCGCACTCCCGGCGTCGGTGTTGGTTATCTTTTACGTTTCAGTTCGAATGGGCGGCTCACCAAGCAATTGACAATTGGTGAAGGGCATCGTTACCACCCCGGCGGCATCGACACGGATGGCAGGTATATCTGGGTGCCGGTCGCCGAATATCGCCCGCACAGCCACTCTATTATTTATAAAATCGATCTCACGTCATGGAAGGCTATTGAGGCGTTCCGAGTCGATGACCACATCGGTGACCTTGTCTTTAATCGGGCTCAAAATACGCTCATCGGCATGAACTGGGATTCAAAAATTATTTATGAATGGAATCTAGAGGGAAAACTCCTCCGCAAGTTGAACAACCAAAATGACACGCTGGCATTTCAAGACTGTAAATACGCGGGAAAAGAAAAAATAATTTGCTCGGGCGTGAAACAAAAAAAGCGGGGCGGTCTTGTCCTCATGGAAACGAAGCATTTCAAGTCCATGCATCATGTCTTGAATCCGCCGAAGACAAAAAATGACATCTTCATGACGAAGAATCCGATGGCCCTCGTTTTTGACAAACAACGTTTGCGTTACTATTTTATTCCGGAAGACGGGATCTCGACGTTATATGGATTTGAAATCCACTAGGGTATTTTAATTACTTATTGTAGCCCCGTTCGGCTAACCAGAGACTAGAGGCAAGAAATAACGAGAGGATTGCGGCGCCGATCCAGAAATATTTGGCGGCCGTAAAATCATAGATCTCTTTTCCATCCACAACCGTGCGACTTGCGTCAATCAACGCACCACTGACCCAATCCTGTGTTGCCGCCCCCATATAGCTAAAGCCACCCACGAAACCCAAGGCGGCCCCACTCGTGCGCTTGGAACAAATATCCATCGCGGCCAGGCCGCCCAGGAATACAAGGAGACCGCCGATAGCAAAACCTGCTACCCCCATCGCGATACGCACTGTCCAGGGATTTCCGTTAGGAACGAAGTAGAGGACGAACAATGAGAGAATGAGCAGGATGCCGTAGACAAAGTTCACCGGGGCGCGTCGGGCCCCAAAAAAGCGATCGGAAACAGGTCCCGCTAAAATGGTTCCGGCAATTCCAACAATAGGAAATAGCGAAACGACTGCCGCGGCCTCCACAAGGGAATACTGGCGTTCGATTTGCAAATAGAGCACGCCCCAATTATTGATCGCATAACGCGCCACGTACATCAAAGCACTCGCAATGCCGACTAACCAGACATAGGGATTTTTGAGTACTTGTAGATGTAAGGTCCCAATCGTCAGTTCATGGTCTCCATTATGTCCGCTATAATCGCGTTTATAATCGGCAATCGGCGGCAAGCCGTGCGTCTCAGGCCGATCGGACATCGTATAGTAGAGGATGAAAGCAACCAGCAAACAGACAAAACCCGGAGCTAAAAAACCGAAACGCCAGCCAAGAGCTGTCACAATGAACGCCGTCGCTGTAAACGTAATCGCTTCACCAATGTTGTGCGCCGTACTCCACAGCGAATAACGCGTTCCCCTCTCCTTATTACTGAACCATTCCGACATCACAACACCGCTCGAGGGAACTCCTACCGACTGAAACCAACCATTGAAGGCCCACAAGATAAGAAAGGCCCAGAAGAAAGTCGAAAAACCGGAGAGTATATTGATCACTGCCGACATGAGCAGCCCTGTCGCAAAGAAACGCCGCGGGTTTACGTGATCGGCAATGAAACCATTAATAGTCTTACCGACCCCATAACTCAGCAGCAGCGCAAAACCAATCTGCCCCATTTCGCGGGCATCTAGTATGCCTGCATCAAGCAGTGGTTTTTTGACAACGGAAAAACTCAGCCTGGTTGTATAAAAAAAGGCATAGCCAAGGGTAATAGAAAGGAAAACTTCCCAGCGCCACCGCTTGTAAAGATGTGCGACAAGGATAGGATCTTTAATGCGTGCTTTACTATTTTCCTGGCGGAAAAAGTTCGAAATGGCGCGCAAAATCATGGATTGGAAAGTTGGTCGGTGAATTCCTGGATCATTTCAGGATTTTGCGTCGCGATAAATATCGGAGCCAAAATCGCCGCCGCAAAACCGAGGATAAAAAAGACGCAGAAGATAACAATGCCCCAGATGGCCCACTGACGCTGAACCCGCTGAAAATGTTCGACACTGTCCCACTTGTGATTCTGCCAGGCCCACTCGCGTCCCTTGATCGCTAAGATAATGACCATGACAAAACCCACGTATGGAATGAGCGCCAACAAACCTATCCAAACGCGATTACCTATCGCCCAGATCCAGTTCAGCAGAAAAGCGCCCCAGGACCAGCCAGTGACACCATCTGGAATAGGATGGTCCTTGCCCATGCCTGACGTGTTGGGGATAGCCTGCGTGTGTTGCAACGGTTGTTCCATAGAGACTCTCTTCTTAGCTTTTTTGGCGAAGGGTGCAAAGAAAAAATATGCACTGCCGGATAACGGCTCAGGCTGAGGGTCGGCGGCGGCGTGCTTGAATAATTTTCGTCACCACTGTCAGGACGATGACCAGGGCAAAGGGTCCCCAAACATGGTAGTCGGCCCAGGTCCTAGGATCCGTCCAGTCAATGTAACGCCCGACACCGCCGAGTGAGGTATAGACGAAACAGCCGGGAGCCATTCCAATCAAGGTGGCTAAGAAATATTGACTCAATCGAACCTGACTGAGTCCCAGGCTATAGTTGAGCAGATTGAAGGGAAATAACGGAATCAACCGCAGATAAAGCACCGCATAAAACCCATGCTGCCCGACTCGATCATCGAGCTTCGCCAATTTCCCTTTCATTAATTTTGCAACGAAGTCGCGACCCAGATAACGCGCCAACAAAAAGGCTAGCGTGGCACCGATAGTCGCAGCGGTCAGATTGATCGCCGTCCCCCAAGCCGCCCCAAAAAGGATACCCCCGCCAATCGTCAGCACGGAACCCGGCAAGGACAAGACTGCCGCCGCGATATAAATCAACATGAAGATCAATGGACCCCAGGGGCCCTGGGCACGTATCCATTCTTGCAGGGAAACAAAACCTTCTTGAGAGAGGTAGTGACGCACCGGCGTGAAAAGATAGAGACAAACAACAACGACAACTACGGCGAGGGCGATCAGGGCCTTTTTCATGCGGTCTTTCCAAAGCGCCAGCTAAAATACCAAAGCAGAATACGGCGCATCCGTGGACTCAGACGAGTCCGTTGATACGTATCGGCAAGACGTTTGACCATCTCGGCAAGAGTCGGATACACATGAATCATGCCGGCAATTTTCTTTAGGCCAATCTTATTTTGCATCGCCAGGACAAGTTCATGAAGGCAATCACCCGTATGCGGCCCAACCAAAGTGGCACCCACGATCTGATCTTTCCCTTTTTCTGTAAGGACTTTAATAAACCCTTCGGCTTCTCGATCACAGACCGCCCGATCCAATTCATCCATCGAATAACGATAGACATCATAAGCCATGTTTTGCTGTTGGGCCTCTTGTTCATTGAGACCGACACGGGCAACTTCCGGCTCAGTAAAGGTACACCACGGCACGACCCGATAATTGATCGGGCTCTTACCCGGAAACAAGGCGTTGCGCAGGATGAGCCGGGCCTGAAAATCCGCCGTGTGCGTAAATTGATACGGCCCCGCCACGTCACCGCAGGCGTAGATATGCCGCTGGCTTGTCCGCAGATAGGAATCCACCTCGATTCCACGGCGTGAATAGCGAATGTCCGCATTTTCGAGCTTGAGTTCCCCCACATTAGGCGCGCGTCCGACCGCAACAAGTATTTTGTCAAAGGTCAACCAACGCTCACCTTCCTCTGGATGCGTCACCTTGAGCCGATAGGCATCTACTTCCTGTTCGACCGCCTCGGCCTTCCATCCGGTCAAGACCTCGATGCCTTCCTGTTTAAAGCGCGCTTGAATCAGCTCGGAAACATCGGCGTCTTCCCGCCCTAAGATACGTGGCGCCATTTCGACTTGAGTGACTTGCGCCCCCAGACGCGCAAAAACCTGTGATAGTTCCGAACCGATCGGACCACCCCCTAAGACAACAAGTCGTTTAGGAATATCCGTTAGTTCCCACACATTATCACTCGTCAGCAAATCGCATTGATCGAGCCCTGGAATCGGCGGAACGAAGGGGACAGCTCCCGTCGCGATTACAAATCGTTTGGCCGCTAACGTCTCTTCACCGTTGCTGATTTCATACGGTGAAGTAAAATGGTAGTTGCCTTGATGGACCGAGACACCGAGATCTTCAAAGCGTTCAACGGAATCGGCATATTCCAACTTGGCTTGAACCTCACGCACCGAAGCCATGATGCGCGCAAAATCAACATCCAGATGAGTCTCCTCAAGTCCAAACCGTCCTGCCGTGCGTGCATCGTAGGCCAGCTTGGCCGCGCGAATGATCGCCTTGGACGGAACGCAACCGGTATTGAGACAATCGCCTCCCATTTTGTGTTTTTCAATCAGGGCGGTATGCGCCCCGAGTCCCGCAGCACCGGCCGCACTGACGAGACCACCCGAACCGGCTCCTAAAACGAGAAGGTGATAAGTTTTTTTCATAACTTCCGTTTGCCTCTAGTCGATATCCGCTCGGACCGGCAATAAATGATGAGACCAACCCAGCCGAGCCACCCGGGCCAGCGTCTGCGCTAAGACCTGTTCCGTACTCCAATCAATGTCGTCAAACAATTCTCGTCGCACTTGTTTACAGCCCAACAAGTAGTAACCACCATCCTCGGCCGGACCCAGGACGAGATCATTGTCGTCCAGAGCCACAAAAGCAGCTTCAATTAATTCCCGATCAATATCGACGCAATCACTGCCAATGACAATCGCGCGACTCGCCTGCTCGAGCGATTCACTAACGGCATGAAAGAGGCGCTCGCCGAGATCGGCACCATACTGCGGCTTTAAATACTCAAGTTTCAACCATGATTTAAATTCACGCTCGCGTTCAGGAGGGTCATAATAAAGTACTCGTTGATAACCACCATTATCCGTTGCCGTCTGGCGAACGACCGTCTCCACCATATCACGATACAATGCCGTTGCTTTGGCTACACCAACCCGTTGAGCTAAACGCGTCTTGACGCGTCCCGCTTCGGGATACTTTGCAAAGATGAGCAATTGATTCACGAGTGCACACCCCACAAACGGAACCATTCGGGTACCGCCTGTCGCACCCAGCGATGGGCGTAACTCCAAGTCAGCTGCAACCAGCCGTTTTCTTGATAACGGCGCGCACTCGTCAATAGGGCCTCTCCGGTGCAACGTAAGGTCACCCCCTTTTGTCGAGCACGCCAGATGAAAAGGTGGTCTTCCCCGTAGGAACTTCCTTCCGGAAAGCCGCCAATCGCCTCGAAATTTTTCCGTGCAATACAAAACCCCTGATCCCCAAAAGGCACTCCCATCAGACGTGATCTCACCCAACAGCCGACCTCATTCACCCGCATCAATGGCGGTCCGTCTGGAAGAAAGCGGAGATTAAAATAGTGTAAGGCCCCGGGAGCTCTTTCGAGTCCGCGGCGCAAGGCCACAATCGAACGCGGCGTCAGTTGTGAGTCCGCATGCAAGAACCAAAGGAACGGTTTCTTTGTCACCTTCGCTCCCGCATTCAACTGCAGCGCTCGTCCCGGCTTTGAATGAACCCAGCGAACGCGACCGGCCAGCCGCAAATCTGTCTCAAAACTTTTCAGTTCTAGGGGAGCCGCTTCTGGACTGACCAGTATAATTTCCGACTTCAAGGGAAGATCGCGCAGATCAGGCAACAGACTTGTCCAGGCCTCTTCTTGAGGGGCCAAGGGGATAATAACCGCCACATCTTCTAGGGGATTAACTGCCATCGCTAGCAACAGCTCCCGGCATTGCGCTTCTCAATACCCGGCTCAAGCGCTTCATCATGATGACAGTCAAAAAGCCCGAAATGAGTGCTGCAGTCCCCCACTATTCTGAAGTAAGGGGCATAGCGTGTTGCTGAAAGCATCGCCGCCGTGTTACTGCAAACCGGGATCACTTTGCCTGCCTCAAAGAGGTGATGTTGATCGAGTGCAAAAGCAGCAGGGGATTCCGCCAAATTCCCCTGATAAGTGGCCGTCTGCCCATAGTCCTCACAACGATCTTCTAAAGGCAGTTTAAAGGCACGTATCGTCATTGAATAAAAGGGAATCGGACCGAGCTTTTTCGCAATCGCCTCGTCCTCGATATCCAAGGGGCTCATGGAGACGACCCGATAATCCAAACAGCCAAGTTCCGCCAAAAGCCTGCGAAAATCCTCAATGTACAGGGCGCCACCGAGACACTCGCCGACCAGGACCGGGTCTCGCTGCAAGGACTCCGGAATGCGGCGACCACTCAAAATATCAGCAAAATAAAGTTCTCCACCGGGCTTGAGAACACGTAATATTTCCGAAAAGACGCGGCGCTTATCAGGGGAAAGATTAATTACACAGTTAGAGACAACCACATCAATCGAATCGTCCGCAATATCAAGGGCTGCAAGATCCTCGATATAACCTTTTAGAAACCGCACGTTCGATTTCTCGAAACCAAATTTGTCGGCGTGGTAATCACGATGCCGCTGCGCAACTTCCAACTGTTCATCGGTCATATCAACACCAATAACTCGGCCCTGTTCACCAACGAGCTTAGAAAGAATATAACAGTCACGTCCGGTTCCACTTCCCAGATCCAGCACGGTGCGTCCTGCTAAGACCATAGGGATGGGAGAGCCGCATCCATAAAAACGCGTTACCACTTCTTCATGGATCTCACTGACAATCGGCCGCAGGTGCGGCGCAAAGGCCTCGGCACTGCAACAGGCATTGGTCTTGAGGTCGTCACTGCTTTTTAACGTCTTCCCATAATATTCCTGCACATCGCTTCTGCTTGAACTCATGCTGTTTCCCCTTTCGATGTTATGGCCCCACTACATGAACTTCCCGCCCCGGCCGTGCAGGCGTAACAGTGATCGGCAAAGGCAATCGGGCTCATTGTCACCTCTGCGAAGCTTTCGATTTCCCAGATATCTCGACGTTGACCCCCGGCAGGAATCTCTAGCATTTGGTTAAAATCACAATCATATATCTGGCCATCCCAACCGATCGAGATCAATTGGCGACACATAACACCCAAGGCCGCTTGTACATTAAAACTATTTGCTAACAGGGTCATATACGCATCATGTTGACCGGTGCGCTTTAACTCATGCAGGAATCGTTTGATCGGAACATTGCTCAGCGCATAAAGCTGATTGAACTCAATACCAAAATCGGCCTTGAGCTGTTCCTTGTAATCAGCCTCCAATTGGCTTTGATCCGGCGGAAGAAAGGCCCCGACCGGATTATAAACAAGATCCAAGCGCCACGGACTATCATGACAACCGTAACCTAAACGATTGAGATTCTGTAAAGCCCGAATACTTTTTGCAAAGACACCTCTACCACGCTGCTCATCGACATTATCCGCCGTGTAACATGGCAGAGACGCGATGATATGAACGCGATGTTCTCGTAAAAATTCCGCCGTGTCCTCCTGACCGGATTCAAACAGGACCGTTAAGTTGCAACGATCAGTAACCTCCCGGCCATTCGTTACAAGTTCACTCACCAGATATCTAAAATGGGGATTGAGTTCGGGAGCACCCCCCGTCAGATCAATAGTCCGAATCTCCGGACTGGCGCTCACGAGTTCAAGGATACGCTCCACGGTCGCACGCGCCATAATCTCCGTCCGCTTCGGCCCGGCCTCAACGTGGCAGTGATGACACGCCTGATTACAGAGTTTGCCAAGATTGATTTGGAGAGTCTCAATGGGGCCTCGCGCCAGCTCTAAACGGGTACCCCGCAAACGCGTAGCAAAGGGTTCCCAACAAGTTGCGACCGGCAATTCCATGCGCCTCCCTCTGAATGCCTTAGAGTCGATTACTGCAAAGTTGTCTCAAATTATTTCACGTCCCCGTGGGCAAGCAACGTCGCACGGGCCTCCGCTTCAATGAAAACCCGTTTGATCTGAGGGAATCTCAGCTTGAGGTCCTGATCAATACGGGCTACCCGCCGTTCCAGCTGATCCGCGCTGAGGTCATTTCTGAAATCCACGCTGACGTTAACGAGTATGAAGTCAGGGCCCATGTGCATGGTCAGAATTTCGTGGACCTTATCCACATCACCGGTACTGGTAATAACCTTGCGAATATTGCGAACAATTTCACGGTTGGCGCTCTCGCCGATTAACAGACCCTTGGTCTCATAGGCCAGCCAGACCGCCGTCCCTCCTAAGATAATCCCGATGATCACCGAAGCGATTCCGTCATAATAAGGATTGCCG
Source organism: bacterium (assembly GCA_965216315.1). Classification (GTDB taxonomy): domain Bacteria; phylum UBA10199; class UBA10199; order 2-02-FULL-50-16; family JAJFLM01; genus CBDCFN01. The sequence goes on from CBDCFN010000016.1 coordinate 2,386,116, forward strand.
GTAATCTGCCCCAACCAGATTCCTAAAAAAGCCACAATGATACCTAGCATCGCCGCCGAATCTTCGAAGAGCACGACAAACATGGAAGGATCTTTACCTTTTTTGACGGCTTCGAAATATCCCCATTTGCCCTTGGCGCGGGAAAACTCCCGTAAAGCAAAAAACCAGGCCCCGCCTTCAAACAAAGCGGCCATACCGAGCACGATGTAGTTCATCGTTGGGTTAGTCACCGGGCTCGGATGAATAATATGCAGGACCCCTTCATACATCGAAACACCGGCACCGACGGCGAAAATGAGAATCGCCACTACGAACGACCAAAAATAGACTTCTTTGCCGTGACCGAAGGGGAAATCCTCGTCGGGCGGCTTGCGGGCTCGCTTGAGCCCGTAGAGAAGCAATACTTGATTGAAGGTATCGACAACGGAGTGAATGCCCTCCGAGAGCATGGCCGAACTCCCGGTAAAGACCGCTGCGACGAATTTGCTGATCGCAATAAGACCATTGCCTATCAAGGCAGCATAGATGGCTTTTTTGGACGAGGCCGCCATGAGCGGTCCTTTATAATGAAGCTTCGCTAAAAAAGCTACTTTACATGTAAGGAGGCAGGATCCATGGATGAACGAGAATAAGGAGATCGGCATATGGACTGGAAACTGACCTTAGCGACATTCACCACCATCTTCGTGGCGGAATTAGGAGATAAAACCCAAGTAGCCACGATAGCCCTGGCGTCACAATCAAAATCAACTCTATCCATCCTCATTGGAGTAGTCGTAGCGTTAGCATTGGCAGGCATTATTGGAGTATTCGCCGGTCGGCTGTTTGCCCAATTTATCAATCCTCAGATATTAAAATATACGGCAGGATCCTTGCTTATCGTGATGGGAATCTGGATGTTTGTGCGCTGAGACGTAAAATATGGCTATGTAGTGAATAACAGCTACCTCAATTAGCTCCGACCACCTGAGGTCCGAAGGAGCCAATGCGAAGTTGCACATGGTCGTCGATCCAATGCTGATCCCAAAATTCAACGGGATTGCTCTGGACACCGTGAATCAGCAAAGAAAAATGGAGATGATCCCCACCGGCCAAGCCAGTGACACCCGTAAGACCAACTGTCTGTCCTTTTTTGACCATATCCCCTGGCTTTACATCAATTCGGCTGAGATGGGCGTAGAGCGTGTTGATCCCATAACCATGATCCAGAACGACCGTATTGCCGTATATCCCTAAATAATCCGCGAAAACAACCTTACCCGAATTGGAGGCCGCTACTGAATCTTGCTTAACGGAGGCAAGATCAAACCCTAAATGAACCTGAGTATCTATCTTTTTGCCCTTGTACAAATAATCCCTAAAATCAGCGAACTGCGCTTCGACAGCCGTATTTCCCATCTGCAAAAAAGCCTGATCCCAATAGAACTTGGGCTCAGATTTTTGCGCCAGTTTGAGCAAAAAATTCGCGTTTTCTCGACGCAACTCCCGATTGACGAGCAAATAATTTTTAGCTCGATCCCCCGTATCATTCAGGCTTTCAACACGATCGATGATTTCTTTGACTTTCGCATCGATAAAACGATCGCTGATATTAATTTTACGTTTGCGGAAATTTTTAGCAAAAAGGCGGGTCGGTCGCAGTGTCGTCTCGGCTTCATTACCTGCCGCATCACGGGCAATTACTTTAATCTCCGTATCTACAGGGAGCTCGTAAGAAAATACAAAGAAAGCAAAGCGATGTCCGTCATCGTCCGACTTCGAAGGCATACGATAGCCTTTAAATAGGTAAGGGCCCACGCGCACACCTGACCAGAACACATCACCCGTAACTTTGTAAGTGAGTACGTCCGCCCCACCCTGATTGATGTAGTGATTACTCGAAGTCAAGGTTACTGTCGGCGCCGTAAAGTCTAAAACAAGTGGAACAAGTTTTTTCGCCTTTCGCTTATAGAACGAGCAGTCTCTCGCCGTAACCATCAGCTCGGCAGCACCCTCTGCAAATCCAGACTGTTGCAAATTGATTGGCATCTCGGCTAAAGCGAGTTCGCGAGAAGGACCACTTGGCAAGCTCTCTTGAAAAATACCTTTTGATATTTCCCCCTGCTTCAATGCTAGTTCAAGGCTGCAAATACCTTCTTGACTGGCAACCGTTAATTGCAGCGGGGGCTTAACGCCGACCGGTAGAGGCACTCCCTCTTGTACGGGTCCCGTAAGGGTACTCTTTACATCCAATTCGGGAGCAGAGCCGATCACCGCAAATTTGTTAAGGCCATAATAGCAGGCAACCAAAACGAGCAAGGCAGGAATGACTCGGGTCATCAAGCGCATGCGAATCCACTAACGTGCTCAGCCGAAACTTGCAAGGCGAATCACCCGCGTTTCGCATATTCATCATTGCGGCGCTCGAATTTTTCGTGAGCCATGAAACCATAAATAATCCCGGCTATCAAACCCACAAGCAGGCCAAAAAGATGGCTCCGGTAAGAAACCTGCGGTGAAAACTCCGAAGGCACCATCATGACCAGACAAAAACCAATGATGCGCAGCCACCGTTTCCCGCGCGAAAGATGAACTTCGGCCTTGTAGTAGAGACTGAGCCACAAGCCGAACATGACATAGAGGACCCCGGAAGCCCCTTGCAAGCCGATCTGCGGCGGATAGGTCTTCAGCGCAATAAATTGCGTGGCGAGCCCCAAGATAAGTGCAGCCAACGGAAACATGCGCCAACTAAAATAATAAGTCAGGAGCCCGCCGAAGGGGACAAAGAAAAACATATTGCCCAATAAATGCTTGGGATTGGAATGCACGAAAATACTCGATAATAACCGGTACCACTCACCCAAAACGAAAATCTGGTGGGGCCTGCCGACCAGGGCTCGTTTGATGCTCGGATCGCTCCAGCACAAGATGCTAATGATCGTGGCCACTAAGGCAAAGAGAAGGGCCGGAATAAAGGCCTCGGACTTGGGAAATTCCGACAAAAAGCTATACGTGCGCGGCGTTTCTTCTTCGCTAGGCCAAGGCGGCTCCATAAGCAGTAGAATCTCCCTCTCGGGCGTTGTAGCCGTTAACACGAGTTAAGGTCAAATGAGCCCCTGCAAATATTGGCAAAAAGCACTGGGCAACTTCGGCCAAAGAATGGCGATGAGGACCCTAAGTGAGGCAGGAGACTCACTTTGATAACCGAGGGTGCGATAGAATAAGGAGTTTGTGATGTATCACTCAATGCCCTTGATGTCCGCCCTGGCGGCCCCGGTCCTGGCGAGTTCAGCCAACAACCCCTCTTCCCCGTTAATGGCCCATCCGTCATTTCAAGGAGATGGACAACTGGTCCGGCCGACGCAATTGCTGGTCACCATGGTCCCTGATGACTCAGGTTCTATTAATCACCATGGCAATGCTCCGGCCATCCGCCGCGGACACAATTCTCAGCTCGATACATACAGACAGCACCCAGGAAATATTCTGGTGCGAAATCGTTACCTTAACGGTACGCTCCTTTATGATTTTTCCAAACCTGAAGATGCCATCCGCATGGATACCCACAACTATAATCCCAACCTGGGAACACCACTTTACGACGAAACCTATAGAATTCTCTTAGATGTTGAACGGAGTCTGGCGTTATATACCCGCCCTGATCTCGACGTCGTAACGATGACTGCCATTATGACCGATGGGCATGATCAGTTCTCTCGGACGCGTCGGCCTGCAGACGTTCGCACGGTGGTCGAACGCATGATCACATCAGAAAATCATATTGTTGCCGGAATCGGCGTACGTGACGGTTACACCAACTTCGCGCGAGTCTTCGCCGAAATGGGTATTCCTGAGCAATGGATCATCGTCCTGGAACGCGAAGAAGGCGACATCGTCCGGGGGATGACATCATTCGCTCAGACAACCCGGGGTGTGACCAATCGCCAGACCTTCACTCAGACCTCCATGGGCGGTTTTGGACCGAACCCAACGCCGCCGAGTAGCAGCGACACGTAAAGTCCTGCTACTCCTTACGAATGACGTAGTAGTCATTCTGGGGGTCGTGAGCCAACTCCTTGATTTCAATCTGCGAAAAGCCCGCGTCCCTTAGCATAGCGCGGGCTTTTTCGCGGCCCCACATCGTGCCCAAACCCATTCCTCCCGCAGCGAGGGAGACCGTCATGCAATGCATGCACGAAACCGTATAGAGAAAAGACGCTAAGGGGTGGTCCACGTTCTTCTCGGGATAACTCGAACCCTTGATGTCCTGCATCAAATACACACCGTCCGGACGTAAGGCTTCACAAATACCTTTGAGAACGAGATCCGGCCTCGCCTGATCGTGGACGGCGTCAAAGGTCGTGATCAGATCAAAACTGTCCGTCATCCCGAGATCCGTAACATCCTTCACCTCAAAACGGACATTGCCGAGTCGCTTCGCATCAACCTCGGCTTGCGCGGTCGTGATCGCTTCTTCGGAAAAATCATAGCCCTTGAATCGACTCTTTGGAAAATGCGCCGCCATCAAGTTCAATGCTCTTCCACTTCCGCAGCCGACATCAAGCACATCGATGCCCGTCTCGAGTCGCTCAACAAGTCCCGGTACGAGAGGCAAAATACTATCCAGCAATGCGGGCAACACGGTCTGCCCGCTATCTTCCGCCATCACCTCATGAAAGCGTGGGAATTTCTCGTAAGGGACACCACCCCCTTTTTCAAAGCACTCGATAATAAGATCTTCTACACTCCCAAGCAGGGGGACATACTGCATGAAGGCGGCAATATTATTCGGCGCCGCCGCGCGGGTTAACGCCGCCGCATGTTCCGCCGGCAAGGCATAGCGCTTCGATTCGGGGTCATAACTGACAATGCCGCCCACGAGCATCGCGTTGAGCCACTCCCGCACATAACGTTCGTTCAAAACCGCCTGATCCGCCAGTTCGTCGCTCGTCACCGCATCTAACTCGGCCAACTTATCAAAGAGACCGGTGCGATGCCCAATGGAGATCATGGTTGCAAGAGCTCCGTGGTTTAAGATCCCGACAAGTTCATCAGTAAAGGCCTCAACTTTAGCGTCATCCATTAAAGTACCCTCGTCTTATTTCCACGACAACCATCGATAGGGCTTTTTAAATCCAGACCCAGTCGAAAGCCACGCATAGAGACCACCTTGACGTTCGTAGGAAATAAGGTCGATTTTATCATCTCCATTGACATATCCAAGCTTGTACACGGATGGCTCATAATCATAGCCATTGCTTCCCCACTGCCCTTGATACGAAAACCCACTGCCCTGGGACAGCCAAACATGAAACTTATTACCTTTCTCTATCGAAACAATATCCGCCTTATAATCGCCGTTAACATCCCCGATTCTATAGCGCTCAATTCCTAAATCAATACCCTTAGAGCCCCATTTTTTAACGGCTTGAAAACCTCCGCTCTCCTTTGCGAGCCATACGTAAAAATTTCCGTTACTTTCAAATGAGGCCAGATCCGTGCGCCCGTCACCATTGAAATCGCCAATCCGATATCTGTCGGAACCAATATCGGCACCGTTGGAACCCCATTTACCCATGTCCATAAAACGGTTGCCCAGAGACAACCAAACATTAAAACTGGCGTTCGGCTTAAATGCTATGACATCACTTTTGCCATCTCCATTAAAATCACCAATTTTATAGCGTTTAGTCCCGATAGTACTTTCATTTTTTCCCCACCGTTCCCAAGAATCTCCGCTCTGACTGTTGGCCATCCCTAAATCATCATTAGCCATCAGAACATCCAATTTTTCTTGCCCCCCATCCTTACGAATATGCAGTAGATCAACCTTGCCATCCCCATTAAAGTCGCCACTTTTATAAGGTTCGGCTTCCCAATTCAGATTCATGCCCCAGCCGGTTTTAGAAGCATAGGCAAAGGCATTATTGGCAAGTTGCTTGATGCCTCTCTCCGTAACAAAGGGCCTCTTCTTCTTATAATAAACTTGCTTGGTAGCCTTTGCTTCAACCTGCTTAAACCAGTTATCAAAAACCCATCCATATTTTTTAATTTTTCCTTCAACCCGAAATTCCCCGTGATAACGGCCTCCAGGAAGATTCGTTTCAGTGTAAATAGAATTATGATGAACTCTCATCCACTTTCCACCAGTCGCAGAAAAACTATTATTGGGGCTACCATGCATATCGATAGGGTAGCCTTCATGTGGATTTAAGAATACATTATAGGCAAGCTCATAATGCTCGCCAGGCCTTCCTGCACCCGATACCGAATGCCGATTAGCCTTAAATATGTTGGCGATTGCAATTACACCTGCATCAACAACCTTAATACCATACCCCGAACCAATAACTGTATTGTTATGAATATTATTGTGGTGAACCTTGTGACCGATGGACTTTCTGAGATCAATCGCTGTCTTATCCCAACCAAAGAATTCATTATTATCGATTTCACTATTCGAAAAACCGGGATTATATACTCCTATGGCTCGAATTGGTCCTTTTGTAGTTTCGTTTGGCCCTCTAAAGCGGAGTCCGGTAATCCTTACATCTCGACCTCCAATCTCAAAAAGATGTTGCTCAATAGCTGGATCCTTATCGGCATAGAGCAATGCACCCCTTGACCCCTTTGCGCCTCTTCCACTGGCAAGCGTTACACCAGCAGGAATAACAATCGGCTTATTAAATGCACTCGTAAGATTAATCGACAAAGAATCCTTCACGTAGACAATTTTACCTGGCTGGGCGCGTTTCAGTTTATTTCTGAGTTCGTCAGGACTATTTGTGGAGACAATATAATCTGCCTTAGCTGGAGAAATAATACGTGAATACTCGGCACCCCCACCAATAGGATCTCCGGTTGGATTTCCTTCGGCCCCATATGTTCTCAGTACTTGCGCATAGAGCAGGTACGTGTCTGCAAAGAGAACGCATAAAAGAAGGGAGAAACAAATCTTTTTCACCACTGTTACTGCAATCCTATCTTCGCGCCCCATTCCTGCCATTGCTGGGCGCGGGGGAAATAGACAATGAAATAAAAGAGTGACAGGCCCAGGAAGATATAGAAATCGTTAATTTCTCGACCAAGAAAATACAACACAAAGCCGAACAAGACGACCGACTCGCAGAGTGCCAGGCTCACCACGGTGGCCGATTGCAAAGAGAGCACGTTTGATGCTCTTGCCAGCAAGATATGACGCAGGAAGCGAATCAAAAAGAAGATCCCAATAGAAAGGCCGATGAAGAGATAGCGAAACAACACCATGTCCGGCGGTGCCTCCGGAGCTGGGGCATTTTTAAGGTAGTGAACGATAAACGTATAAACCCCCAGCGAGGCCAGCAACGCGAATCCAATGATCCGCATGCGCTGGAAAGTCGCCTTCAGTTCACCCCGCATCTCTCCTGTAGACATGAATTCTCACTACAGGAAATCAGCTCCCTTGTAAAAGCTAAAAACTTACGTAGAGCTGTGTTGATAGATCAGCGTACACACACTGTCGTCCGAACTGTCATTGCAAAAAACATCGAGATCACCGAGCTGGGCCGCGTTTTCAGTATTACGCGTGTTGGCATCATCGACATCTTCTTGCGTAGTCATCAAGATCGCCGCACATTCCAGTTCAGAAACCGTCGCAAAAGTTTGTCCCTCTATTTCTTTGGCTTCAGCCGCAATTTCATCGCCTGCAATGTAACTGCTGTTTTCGTCAACCTCATTGACCGTCAATACTAAATCACTGCCGGTTTGCGTCACGGTGAAAACATAAATCCCTTCCGAAGGGTCACAGTCCTCAGTACGTAACACGTACGTCCCTGAAAAAACCGTTCCATCACCCGGATCAACGGAGGCACTGTCACCGGCCGTTGTTGGTCCTGTCGTTGTTCCACATGCATTGATGACAAGAGAAATAACCAGAACACTCAATAAAACGGCATAACGCGATAAACTTTTCATGAATAGTCTCCTTTTTGTTGAAAGACCATCTCACCTGTCTGGGTTAGCTAAATCAAGTTCACTTTTTTGCCATGACGATTTTCAGTGTACACTTGAACACAGCCATCAGCGATTTTGATTTAGATCCAAGCACATAGTCCGGTATTTTCAGGTGTGTGACGGAGCGCGGAACAGCCCAATAAATTTTCGAAACACCCAGCGAAAAGTCCGGAATATCTTCGGAAGGAAAAATAAAAAGGCGACAAAAAAGAGCGCAATGATCATGAGCATCAAGAGCGGTAGATAAAAAATTAGAAAAACTCCTAACAGGATCAGCGTATCCTGTCCCAATGACAACAGCCAATTAGAGATCGGTTCCGGGCTCATATTCGCCAAGGCCCGGACCGTTGACTTGCTCGCATGCGCGGAAAAAGCGACGGTTCCACCCAGAAGCACGGCACCAACTTTTAACTCGGGGGAGACATCCCCGACCGACGCATAAGCCAGGACGGCCCCGGTGGGAACGCGAATAAAGGTCTGGATGCTGTCCCAAAACGAATCAAAGGCAGGCACCTTGTCAGCAACAAATTCTACAACAAAAAGGGCCAAGGCGATCCCGAAAATAGTGGGATTTTCTAGCACCTTTAGACCTTCCGGCAAATCCAACCAACCCAGGCGGCCAAACAAACCTAAAAAGCCCACCGTGGCGTAGGCACTGAAACCGCTCAGGAAACTGCTCCCAAACATCGCACTTAATGTCGCGATAAGGCCCATGACATTTACTATAGATAAATTGGGCTGCCCTGTGAAGCGCTGTTTCATTCTGCATGTGGCTTGTGTTTTTCTGAATATCGTTATAAGAGCCAATTCAACGGAGGAATTATACCATGAGTACCGATGATCAATTCGACAAACTTGTCAATGCACTCAAACAACAACGCGATGAGCTTAAGTTAAAGCTCAAGCTGGGCAGTGCCGAGGTCAAAGAGCAATGGGAAGAGCTGGAGCATAAGCTCGACAAATTGACCAACAAAGCCGACCGTGCGGGCATAATCGCCGAACATACCGGGGAGCAACTCATCGAGGCCACTAAACTCGCCGCCGATGAGATTCGCAAGGGTTATGAGCGGATTCGCAAGATGCTCTAAGTCATCATATACAACGGTTTAGTTTGCTTCGTCACTGCTATCATCACCGCCGTGAGCATGCGGACAACTGCTTTTTTTGCCATGGCCAGCCTTAGCGCAATATGGGCAACTACCGCAGGCCTTGCCCGGTTCACTGCCACAGTCCGAGCAGTCGCTCTTGGCGCAGATACAACTAGAAGAGTAAGCTTCACAACCTTTGTGATGGCCTCGATGCCCCTTATGCATCATGTATTTCGGAGCACAGAATGCTAACATGGTAACGACAATCAATAAGGCATGCCACAACTTGGCCGCCTTAAAGTTGGTCACACTCACAATAACTTTATTCCAACTTAAATATAATAATACAGATGCAACCAGCACCCAACCTAGCACAGCTAATCCAAGCATTATTGGACAACCACCACTCGCAAGATAACAACTAAACATAGGATTCCTCCTTTTTGGTTTATAAAACTTTACCTTTGCTTTAACTCCCGGCCCTTCCACAATGCAAAGATAACCGGATAAACAACGAGTACACTGATGAGGGCCGTAAACACGCCCCCGACCATCGGCGCGGCGATACGTTTCATCACGTCCGCCCCCGATTCGTGGGTCGCCGCCCACATAATCGGTAGCAGTGCCATAAAAGTCGTTCCAACAAACATCAGAACCGGCCGGATACGTTGAGTTGCCCCTTCGTGAATCGCCGCTCGTAGGTCAGCCCACGAATTCATCTTGCCCGCTTTAACTCGATCTTCATAGGCGAGGTCGAGATACAAGAGCATTATCACACCGGTCTCGGCCGAGTCTCCGGCGAGTGCGATCAACCCGACCCATACGGCTATACTCATATTGTAGTCCAGCACCCACAAGAGCACGAATGCCCCGACTAATGAGAAAGGCACGGCCAGGAGGACGATCCCCGTCTTGGCCCAACTGCCCGTGTTAATAAAGATGAGGATGAGGATAATAAACAGGGTCAGTGGTACAACGAGCAGGAGCCTTTTTTTGGCGCGTTCCATGTATTCGAACTGACCACTCCACGCGAGAAAATAACCGGTCGGGAGTTTGATTTGCTTTGCAATCAACTCTTTCGCAGCTTTGACGTAACTGCCGATGTCTTGGCGTTCGGTGATATCGATAAAGACCCAGCCGGTCAGCATGCCATTCTCATCTTTGATAGCCGGAGCTCCTTGCGAAAGTTTGAGCTCGGCAATTTCCTGAATCGGAATATGCGCTCCCATTGGGGTCGGTACGAGAACACGGCCGAGTTGATCAAGGTCACTGCGCAATTCGCGGGGGTAGCGAATATTAACCGGATAGCGCTCCCGGCCCTCGATAGTCATGGTAATATTCTTGCCGCCGATCGCCGTCTCTACAATAGTCTCGGCATCACTCACAGTGAGACCGTAGCGCGCGATCGCCTCACGGCGGATATCAAAATCCAGATAATATCCTCCGGTCACGCGTTCGGAATAGACACTGCGGGTCCCCTTCAGTTGAGGTAAGAGTCCTTCGATATGTTGGCCTATTTTTTCAATCGTATTCAAATCAGGGCCGAAAACCTTGATACCAATCGGGGTGCGAATACCTGTCGTCAGCATATCGATACGCGTCTTGATCGGCATGATCCAGGCGTTAGTTGTACCGGGCAGCTGAACTTTGGCATCGAGAACCGCAATCAATTCTTCCCAGCTACGCCGCTTGTGCTCCGGCCACTGCACGCGCAAGAAATATTTCAACCAATCCGGCGCCCAGCTAGAATACCATCGTTGATGATAAATCTTGGGCCACTGCTTCATGGGTTTAAGTTGGATCGTCGTCTCAACCATCGATAACGGGGCGGGATCGGTCGGCGTCCGCGCGCGGCCGATCTTGCCAAACACCGTCTCAACCTCAGGAAAGGTCTTGATCAATTTGTCTTGAATCTGCAGCCATCGCTTGGCCTCTTCGATTGAAATTCCCGGCAAAGTTGTCGGCATGTAGAGGATATCACCCTCATTCAGCGGGGGCATAAATTCTGAACCCAGCCGGGCATGGATCGGAGCAATCGCCAGAACACTCAAAAAAGCAACCCAAACGACACCCTTACGATGGGCGAGCATCCAATCGATAATGGGGCCGTAACTGCGCTGCAGCCAACGGCTGACGGGGTGTTGGCGTTCGGAATAAATCTTACCCGCAAGCAACCAGCGCTTTAGCTTCTCACCGCGTGTTACGCCTTCTTTCAAGGCTCTGCCGGGCCGAATCAATATTTGAATCAGCGCCGGCGCCAAAGTGACGGCCAAGACCGCGGCAAAGAACATCGCGAAGTTTTTCGTCAGGGCCAACGGCTTAAAAAGGCGTCCCTCTTGGCCGGTCAACGCAAAGATCGGGATGAACGAGACTGCAATCACCAACAAAGAGAAAGAAGAGTGGACGACCGACTTCTTGGCAGGCCTCCAAGATTACCTCGTACATCGGACGTCTCATCATGCGCGCTCTTGGGCTTGGGCGATACGCTTATGTGAACATTGTCGACCAACACGACACTCGCATCGACCATCGCCCCCAAGGCAATAGCAATACCCCCGAGCGACATGATGTTCGAGCTAGTATCAAGATAAAACATGGGAATAAACGCGAGCATAATGCCGCGATTGGTAGAGGTTACCATCGGGACCGAGTGCACTGCGAAAGTGCCAGAGAAAAAAGAGGATAATGAGCGCGACGATCAAGAGCTCTTGAATGAGCTTGCTCTTGAGCGTTGTAATCGCCCGCTCGATCAACGATGACCGGTCATATACCGTAACAATCTCACTGCCCGGCGGCAGCGAAGTCTT